>NZ_FBYA01000001.1:0-280094 GCF_001517545.1 Limnohabitans sp. Rim47
TTAAGCGATGATCTTGGCAACAACGCCGGCGCCAACGGTGCGGCCACCTTCGCGGATGGCGAAGCGCAAGCCTTCTTCCATCGCAATGGGGTTGATCAACTTCACAGTGATCGACACGTTGTCACCAGGCATCACCATCTCTTTGCCTTCTGGCAATTCGATCGCGCCGGTCACGTCGGTCGTACGGAAGTAGAACTGAGGACGGTAGTTGTTGAAGAAAGGCGTGTGACGGCCACCTTCGTCTTTGGACAAGACATAGATCTCGCCCGTGAAGTGAGTGTGTGGCTTGATCGAACCTGGCTTGCACAGCACTTGGCCGCGCTCGACATCTTCGCGCTTGGTGCCGCGCAACAAGATACCGACGTTGTCGCCAGCTTGACCTTGGTCCAACAGCTTGCGGAACATCTCAACGCCTGTGCAAGTGGTCTTGACAGTGTCTTTGATACCGACGATTTCGATTTCTTCGCCAACTTTGACGATACCGCGCTCGATACGGCCAGTCACCACAGTGCCGCGACCAGAGATCGAGAAAACGTCTTCCACAGGCATCAAGAAGGCGCCGTCCACAGCACGCTCAGGCGTAGGGATGTAGGTGTCCAGYGCGTCAGCCAGCTTCATGATGGCTTCTTCACCCAATGGGCCTTTGTCGCCTTCGAGAGCCAACTTGGCAGAACCYTGGATGATCGGTGTGTCGTCGCCTGGGAAATCGTACTTGGACAGGAGTTCGCGAACTTCCATCTCAACCAATTCCAGCAATTCAGCGTCGTCCACCATGTCGCACTTGTTCAAGAACACGATGATGTAAGGCACGCCCACCTGACGAGCCAACAAGATGTGCTCGCGGGTCTGAGGCATTGGGCCGTCAGCAGCSGAGCAAACCAAAATAGCGCCGTCCATCTGAGCAGCACCAGTGATCATGTTTTTCACATAATCAGCGTGGCCTGGGCAGTCAACGTGAGCGTAGTGACGATTTGCGGTTTCGTACTCGACGTGCGCAGTGTTGATCGTGATACCACGGGCTTTTTCTTCGGGTGCTGCGTCGATCTGGTCGTACGCCTTGGCCGAACCACCGAATTTAACTGCCAACACGGTCGTAATGGCCGCTGTCAGTGTGGTTTTGCCGTGGTCAACGTGACCGATGGTGCCCACGTTGACGTGGGGTTTGGTCCGTTCGAATTTNGGTGCTGCGTCGATCTGGTCGTACGCCTTGGCCGAACCACCGAATTTAACTGCCAACACGGTCGTAATGGCCGCTGTCAGTGTGGTTTTGCCGTGGTCAACGTGACCGATGGTGCCCACGTTGACGTGGGGTTTGGTCCGTTCGAATTTTTCTTTAGCCATTTTTCAAATCCTTAAAAAGAGCAATGCCCGTGTGTTGGTTTAATGTTTGCATCAGGTTGCTTGTTCACTCAGCACGGGCACAGAGTGGCACTTGATCGCAGACAGTTTCTGAACTTTCAGGTCTGACTATCGCTTGCGTTTTGCTTGCTTTTAGTCAGAGTTGCCCGAGCAAATTCGCAGGCGAATTTGGTCAGGCACACAGGTTTTTATTTTGCGCGTGAAGCGACGATGGCCTCGGCCACGTTACGCGGGGCTTCGGCGTAGTGCTTGAATTCCATCGTGTAGGTTGCACGGCCTTGCGACATAGAGCGCAATGTGGTCGAGTAACCGAACATTTCGGACAAGGGCACTTCGGCCTTGATGGCCTTGCCGCCACCGACCATGTCGTCCATACCCTGGACCATGCCACGGCGTGAGGACAAGTCGCCCATCACGTTACCAGCGTAGTCTTCAGGTGTTTCGACTTCCACAGCCATCATGGGCTCCAGAATCACGGGTTGTGCTTTACGGCAACCTTCTTTGAAACCAAAGATGGCGGCCATCTTGAAGGCCATCTCGTTCGAGTCCACATCGTGGTACGAACCGAAGTGCAGTGTGACTTTGACGTCGACGACTGGGTAGCCAGCCAACACGCCTTGGCCCAAAGCTTCGATCACGCCTTTTTCCACTGCAGGGATGTATTCGCGAGGAACCACACCGCCCTTGATGGCGTCGACGAATTCAAAGCCCTTGCCTGGCTCTTGAGGCTCAACCTTCAGAACCACGTGACCATACTGGCCCTTACCACCGGACTGACGCACGAACTTGCCTTCGGCTTCTTCGACGGTCTTGCGGATGGTTTCGCGGTAAGCCACTTGAGGCTTGCCCACGTTGGCTTCGACACCGAATTCGCGCTTCATGCGGTCCACGATGATTTCCAGGTGCAATTCGCCCTGGCCACCAATGATGGTCTGACCCGATTCTTCGTCGGTTTGCACACGGAAAGATGGATCTTCAGCAGCCAGACGTGACAAAGCGATGCCCATTTTTTCCTGGTCGGCTTTGGTCTTTGGTTCCACAGCCTGGCGAATCACCGAGTCGGGGAACACCATGCGTTCCAATGTGATGACTGCGTTTGGATCGCACAAGGTTTCGCCTGTGGTCACGTCTTTCAAGCCCACGCAAGCAGCGATGTCGCCTGCACGAATTTCATCGACTTCTTCACGGTTGTTGGCGTGCATCTGAACGATACGGCCAATGCGCTCTTTCTTGCCGCGCACCGAGTTGAACACGGTGTCGCCTTTTTTGAGCACGCCGGAATAAACGCGCACGAAAGTCAATTGACCCACAAACGGATCGGTCATCAACTTGAAAGCCAGCGCAGAAAACTTTTCGTTGTCGTCGGCTTTGCGGATGATTTCTTTTTCATCTTCGTCAAAGCCTTTAATGGCTTTCACATCCAATGGCGAAGGCATCAACTCGAGAACCGCATCCAGCATGCGCTGAACGCCTTTGTTCTTGAAGGCCGTGCCGCACAGCATGGGCTGGATTTCGCTGTTGATAGTACGAACGCGCAGACCTTGCGTGATTTCTTCTTCTGTCAAGTCGCCTTCTTCAAGGTACTTGTTCATCAGTTCTTCAGAGGCTTCAGCCGCAGCTTCAACCATTTTCTCGCGCCACTCTTTGGCCACCTCGACCAGGTCGGCCGGGATCTCTTCAAAAGTGAACTTCATGCCCTGAGAAGCTTCATCCCAGATGATGGCTTTCATCTTGCGCAGATCAACCACGCCAGTGAAGTTTTCTTCAGCACCGATTGGGATCACGATGGGCACAGGGTTGGCCTTCAGGCGCAACTTCATTTGCTCGACGACTTTGAAGAAGTTGGCACCGGTACGGTCCATCTTGTTCACAAAGGCCAAACGTGGCACTTTGTATTTGTTAGCCTGACGCCACACGGTTTCAGACTGCGGTTGAACGCCACCCACAGCACAGTAAACCATGCAAGCACCGTCCAGAACACGCATGGAACGCTCAACTTCAATCGTGAAGTCAACGTGGCCGGGAGTGTCAATGATGTTGATGCGGTGGTCTTCAAAAGAGCCGTCCATGCCCTTCCAGAAGCAGGTGGTCGCAGCAGAAGTGATCGTGATGCCACGCTCTTGCTCTTGCTCCATCCAGTCCATGGTGGCAGCGCCGTCGTGCACTTCACCAATTTTGTGGTTCACGCCGGTATAAAAAAGAATACGTTCAGTCGTGGTGGTCTTACCGGCGTCAATGTGCGCCGAGATGCCAATGTTGCGGTACCGCTCGATGGGGGTGATGCGAGCCATAAATTTCTCCGATGATGATGTACTAAAGCCCGCCACCCCTTATGGGGCCAGCGGGCTGGCTTCTGGCAGTGTCGGGCTTCTTTGTGAAACCCTTGTGCATCAGAAGCGGAAGTGCGAGAACGCCTTGTTGGCTTCGGCCATGCGGTGAACTTCGTCACGCTTTTTCATGGCACCGCCACGGCCTTCGTTGGCTTCGAGTAACTCGTTGGCCAAACGCAGCGCCATGGACTTCTCACCGCGCTTGCGTGCGGCTTCTTTGATCCAACGCATCGACAGGGCCAAGCGACGGACAGGACGCACTTCGACAGGCACCTGGTAGTTCGCACCGCCCACGCGGCGGGATTTCACTTCCACCATGGGCTTGACGTTGTTGATGGCGATGGAGAAGAGTTCCACAGGGTCTTTGCCTGTTTTCTTTTCCATGTTTTCGAGGGCACCGTAAATGATGCGCTCGGCAACCGCTTTTTTGCCGCCTTCCATGATCACGTTCATGAACTTGGACAATTCGACATTACCGAACTTGGGATCCGGCAGGATTTCACGTTTAGGGACTTCGCGACGACGTGGCATATTTCACCTCATATTGCTTCAGTTGGCATCTTTTCAGACACCGCGAGCGTTATTCAAAACAACTCACTTACTCGACCCACCAGGACAATTCCGGGCTTCGGGTCACTTCGCTGGATCACCGCGCCACGCGGGAAACAGCACCGAAAAATTTCAACCCAAAAGGGTTTACTTGGCCTTTGGCTTCTTCGCGCCGTACTTGGAGCGAGACTGCTTGCGGTCTTTCACGCCTTGCAAGTCGAGCGAACCACGAACAATGTGGTAACGCACACCTGGCAAGTCTTTGACACGACCACCGCGCACCAGAACAACAGAGTGCTCTTGCAGGTTGTGGCCTTCACCGCCGATGTAGGAGATGACCTCAAAACCGTTGGTCAAGCGCACTTTGGCAACTTTACGCAGGGCGGAGTTAGGCTTTTTAGGCGTTGTGGTGTACACACGGGTGCAAACACCACGACGCTGTGGAGAGTTTTGCATCGCAGGGCTTTTGGACTTGATCGTTTCGACCTCGCGCCCCTGACGCACCAATTGATTGATGGTTGGCATTGTTTGTAACGTCCCTAAACGTTTGAATTTGACAAAAGAAACTTCTCCGCCCCAAAAGCGGAAAAGCCCGCCAGTATAACCGCCTGGTGGGCTGGTGGCAAATTATCGGTAAATCAGCCAGGCCAAGCGGCCCGCCGTCACTTGATCCACAAGCGCAGAGCATCCCATGCCCGCCCCAAGACGCCAGCTTGTTCCACCGCCTCAAGCGCCACCAAGGGGACTTCAAACAAGGGTTGGTCCCCGCGCAATACTTTCAGTGATCCCACGGACTGCCCTTTGCTGAAAGGTGCCACCAAGGGGTCCGGACGGGCCACTTGGGTTTTGATTTGCGCAGCGGTGCCGGCAGGCACTGACACAACCAAGGGCTGAAAAGACCCCAGCTTCAACACGGGCGTCTTACCCTTCCAGACCGCAGGGCTCAGCACGGGCTGTCCAGCTTCAAAGAGTTTGACCGCGTCAAAAGCGGTGTAGCCCCAGTTCAGCAGTTTCTGGCTTTCGTTGGCGCGGGTGTTTTCACTGTCCGCGCCCAAAACAACCGACAAAAGACGGCGCGAGCCGACATTGGCGAACTCTCGCTTGGCGGTAGCCACCAAGCAATAACCCGCTGAATGGGTTTGCCCTGTTGTCAGTCCGTCGACGGAGGGGTCTCGGAACAACAGCAAATTGCGGTTGCTGTCATTGGCTGCGGGCGTGCCTTCGTAACGGTACTTCTTGATGGCGTAATAAGGAACAAACTCCGGAAAGTCCCTCATTAAACGGGCGGCCAAAACCCCCAAGTCACGCGCTGTGGTGGTGTGTCCCGCCTCCGGCAAGCCCTCGGGATTGCGGTAACTGGAGTTTTTCATGCCCAAAACACGGGCCTGGTCGTTCATCATCTGAACAAAACGCTCGACACTGCCGCCCACCCCTTCGGCCAAAGCCACGGTGGCATCGTTGCCCGACTGAACAACCATGCCTTTGATCAGGTCTTCGACGGGCACCCTCATTTTGGGGTCAATGAACATGCGAGAGCCCGGCATCTTCCAGGCCCTCTCCGAGACCGGCAGCGTTTGTTTGAGGTCAATTTTGCGTGACTTCAGGGCATCGAACACCAGATAAGCCGTCATCAACTTCGTCAGCGATGCCGGTTCGACCGCCATGTCCGGGTCTTTGGCCGCCAACAACTGGTTGGCCGTGACATCGATCAGCAAATAGGCTTTGGCCGCCACTTCGGGAGGCTGGGGCATTTGCGCCTGGGCACTCAAGGCCAAGGTCCCCCAGAAGATCAAGATCAGGGTTTTCAATGTTGCGCTCATGGCTGTCTTTTCGTCGTGCCCTCTGTTCAGGGGCGGGCTTGAATCAGGTGCGAAGGTGGCGCGCCACCAAGCTTCTGAGCAGTGGCAATTGGCCGTGAAAGAAATGCTCGACACCCGGAATCACCGTGACGGGCAGGTATTGGGGCCTGGCCCAGTCCATCACGCTGGTCAGCGGCACCGTTTCGTCTTGCTCGCCATGCAACACCAAGGTTTGCTCGTGCAACTCGGGGGCGACCTGGGCGACTGCAAAACGCGAAGCCGCTGTTCCCACCAGCACCAGCTTGTCCAGACTGCGTACGGGTGCCACGGTCTGTGCCACATGGCTGGTGACAAAAGCACCAAAGGAAAAACCGGCCAAGGCCAATGGTCCAGCCGGGGCCACTTGCTCGATCACGGACAGCATATCGGCGGCTTCGCCAAGGCCTTCATCGTACGTGCCAGCACTGGCACCCACGCCCCGAAAATTGAACCTCACAGCCTGCCAGCCGCACTGCACGAACGCCCGGGCCAAAGTTTGTACCACTTTGTTTTGCATCGTGCCGCCAAACAAGGGGTGCGGGTGCGCAATAACCGCCGTGCCTTTGAAGACACCGCCAGAAGGTGTGTCGAGCAAGGCCTCAATGACCCCGGCCGACCCTTGCAATGTCAAGGACTGGGTGGCGGCGTTCATCAGCGCCCCAGGTTTGCTGGCGTGACCAGCCGCTCAACGACCTGGCCATTCTTCAAATGCGACTCGACGATTTCATCGATATCGGCATTGTCCACGTAGGTGTACCAAACGCCTTCTGGGTAGACCACTGCCACAGGGCCACCTGAACAACGGTCCAGGCAACCGGCCTTGTTGACGCGCACCTGGCCCGGCCCGGACAGCCCCAACTCCTTGATTCGGTTTTTGCAATGGTCAAAGGCGGCTTGCGCGCCTTGCTGGGCACAACAGGCCTCGTTGTTTTTGCGTTCGTTCAGGCAAAAAAAGATGTGCTGCTTGAAGTAGGGGCTGGAATTTTCAATGGTCATGCCCGAATTTTAGGTCGGGACCTGATCACGCATCGGCCGCAAGGCTTGACGACGATAAACGGTTGACCAAATACAGCAACAAGGCATAAGGCCACAACCATCCCAGCCACTGAATCAGGCCATGAAAACGAATGAACTGGCCTTGCTCCCAAGTTTGCAAGGTCAAGGCAAAGTAAGCATCGGCCGAAGCGTTGTTGAGCAAGCTGAGCTGCCACACCAAGGCGGCCAGTGCCAGCACCCAGCCGACCCGCGCTGGGCTGAAAGACATCACCACGATGCCTACCATCGCCAACACCAAGCCCGCTAACACCTCGGTGCTGACCCAGTCCCAGGCATGCGCGGGCCCATAAGTGAGCGCAGCCGACAAGGCGATTGCCATAAAGCCTACCAACACCAACAGCACCGCCGCGATGATGCGCTGACGCCATTCACGCAGCACCCCAAAGGCCAACAAGCAGGGCAGCAGCAAGCCGATGGCGACGCACAGGATTTCGCTGATGGGCAACAAAGGCTGCAACTCCACCTCACGCAAAGGCAACCATTCCAGCAAGGTGGAGTCTTCGAGCACATGCGCCAAAGCCGCCTCGACCCGCTCCAGCACCTGGCCCAAACCCAGGGTCACGGGTGCCGGAAACAACAGCGCAAAGGGCCACACGGCCAGCAAAGCCAGGGCACCACTGGCATCCGGCACAAACCAACGGTCACGAAACCGGCTCCAGCGGTCCAGCAAACCCACCCACTCCATCGCGCGCGCGGTGGCGGCCCCGGCCAAAGCCCCCAAAATGTTCAGCGCTGCGTCCACATTGGAGGGCACACGCACCGGCAAGAACATTTGTAAAGACTCCATCGTCAAGGACAGCGCCGCAGCGGCCAAGGTGGTCAATGCGATCGCGGGCCAGTTGCGGTGCGTTCGGTGCAATGCCAAAGCCAGCAAAAATCCGAGTGGCGCATAGCCCACCACGTTGGACAAGACATCAAACCCCGTCCAGTAGCGGGGCAAGGGCGCGGTCAAAAAAGCCCAGGGGGCGATGCCTTGAACGCGCCAGTTGTCAAAAGGGTACAGGCTGGCATAGACGATCAGGATCGCGTAAATCCAAACCAAAGGCCAGGCGGCCGTTTTGCGCATGAGGTGGGTGCGCATGCCTGTGCCTTAAAACGGCTTGACCACCACCAAAATGACCGCCGCCAGCATCATCAGGACCGGGGCTTCATTGAACCAGCGGAACCAGACATGGCTGCGCTGCATCTGACCGTTTTCGAACTTGCGCAACAAAATACCGCAGCCATGGTGGTAGCCCATCAAGGCCACCACAATGGCCAATTTGGCATGCATCCAGCCCTGACCGGGGCCTCGGCCAATACCGTAATAAAGCCACAGCCACAAACCCAGCGCCAAAGCCGGGATCGCCAAAATGGTCATGAAGCGATAAAGCTTGCGCGCCATCAGCAGCAAGCGCGCCCGCTCAGCCACCGAGCCAGGTTCCACCATGGCCAGATTGACAAAGATGCGCGGCAAATAAAACAAGCCGGCAAACCAGCTGGCGATGAAGACGATGTGAAGGGCTTTGATCCAGAGCATGGTGCAAGTGTAGTCAGACAGCGCCAGCAGGGCACAAACTGGGGGCAAAGGGCAAAAAAAACCCCCGGCCAGAGGCCGAGGGTGGCAAGCCCTTCCGCGTTACCGCATCAAGGCCCCGCTCAGGGAGGAAAAGCGGGAGACAGCAAGCTGTCCGAGGTTCAATTTATCAAATAACAAAACCATTAACAAGTTCAATTTTGATTTTTATGTTGTTTTTGCTATTTGTCGCTTGCAAGCCACGACCCCACCACTGGCGAACAGGTCTCTTTTGGCTTGGCCTGGACTTCAGGCACAATTTTCAACATGAACCCCGTTGCCCCCTTCCCCTTGAGCCGCCCACGCCGCCTGCGCCGTGACGATTTCACCCGCAATCTGGTGCGCGAACACCAGGTCACGCCGCACGACCTGATTTACCCGGTGTTTGTGCTCGACGGGCAGAACCAACGCCAAGCCGTGGGCTCGATGCCCGGCGTCGAACGCCTGAGCCTGGACCTGCTGTTGCCGGTGGCCGAAGACTGCGTCAAGCTGGGCATCCCGGTCATGGCGCTATTCCCGGTGATCGACGCCAGCCTCAAAGACCCCACAGGCCAAGAAGCCATGAACCCCGATGGCCTGGTGCCGCGTGTGGTGCGTGAGCTCAAGAAACGCTTTCCCGAACTGGGCGTGATGACCGACGTGGCGCTAGACCCTTTCACCAGCCACGGCCAGGACGGCTTGCTGGACGAAACCGGCTACATCCTGAACGACGAAACCACCGCCGTGCTGGTGCAGCAAGCCCTGACACAAGCCGAAGCCGGCGTGGACATGGTGGCGCCCAGCGACATGATGGACGGGCGCATCGGCGCGATCCGCCAGGCGCTCGAAGCGCGCGGCCTGATCCACACCCGCATCATGGCCTACAGCGCCAAGTACGCCAGCGCCTTTTATGGCCCCTTCCGCGACGCGGTGGGCTCGGCGGGCAATTTGGGTAAGAGCAACAAAAAGGTCTACCAAATGGACCCGGGCAACAGCGACGAAGCCCTGCGCGAAGTCGCCATGGACCTGGCCGAAGGAGCTGACATGGTCATGGTCAAGCCGGGCATGCCTTATCTGGACATCGTGCGCCGCGTGAAAGACGAATTCAAGGTGCCCACCTTTGCCTACCAAGTGTCGGGCGAATACGCCATGCTCAAGGCGGCCGCGCAAAACGGTTGGCTGGACCACGATTTGGTCATGATGGAAAGCCTACTGGCCTTCAAGCGCGCCGGCGCTGATGGCGTGCTGACCTACTTCGCACGCGACGCGGCCCGTTTGATCCGCCAAGGCTGAGCCCAACATGCGGGTCTTTACCGTTTCAGGCACACAGGTTCACGACGGACTGGCATTGCCCCGGCAACTGCCAGAACAAGGTTTTGTCTGGATCGCGTGTTCACGTGAACGGTTTTCAGCCGAATTGGCATCGCTTCAAGACGCCCTAGAACACCTCACCGGGCGCGGTCTGGTGGACTTGCACGTGTCTGACCTGCTGAACGCCCAACTGCCCTCGCGCTTTGACTACAGCTCGCATTACGACCTGATGGTGTTCCGGCGGTTGGCTCAACGCAGCCCCGATGCAGCGAGCATGGGCACTCACGGCAAACGCCCTGGCCCACCCGTGCTGAACCGCATCGACACCAGCCCGGTCGGCTTTGCTGTGTTTGACCGGGTTCTGCTGAGCGTTCACCCTGCCGACTGCGCCGTGCGGGAAGCCTACGCCAGCCGCTTGTTGGCCAGCACGCACGCCGCTGCGCAACCCACTGAAACAGCCGACCTGCGCTCAGCAGGCGCAAGGGGCGTGCCCAGCAGCCCTGCCGACATGATGCTGCGCATCGTCAGCCACATGGTCGACAGTTACCTGGATTTGCGCCGCGAACTGAGCCGACAGCTTGACCACTGGCAAGCCGAACTGCTCAACCCACGCGCGCGCTTTAACCGTTGGGACGCGCTGCTGCAAGCGCGGCTGGCACTGCACCAACTCGAAGCCCTGTGCGACGACCAACACACCGCCGTGCAAACCTGGACCGAGTCGCTGGACACCTGGGGTGTGGGCCAGGACAAAGCCGCGGAACGGGAGCATGAACTGCTCAAGATACGCAGCCGCGACGTGCTGGAGCACATTGACCGGGTGGTGCAACATGTGCGCCGGCTAGAGCAAAACACCGAGACCGCTGTGCAAATGCACTTCAACGTGCAGAGCAACAGGACCAACGACATCATGCGCACCCTGACCGCGTTGACCGCGATCTTTTTGCCACTGAACCTGATCGCAGGCATCTTCGGCATGAACTTTGAGTTCATACCTTGGCTGCATCAGGCATCTGCCTTTTGGTGGACATTGGGCAGCATGGGCATCATTGCGCTGGTCATGGGCCTGGTGTTTTGGCGCAAGCGCTACCTGGCAAGGGCAGGCGAATAAGCATTGCACATACTTTAGCCATCACCCTGGCTCGATCCGCTTTTTTGCCCCAAGCGCGTTTGGCTTTTGTGGTGCCGGAGGCGGTTGATTTTTGTGATGCCGGAGGCGGTTGGTTTTGTGGTGCCGGAGGCGGTTGGTTTTTGTGCCGCGTAGTCAAATAGCATTTGTCACCCCCGACCTGATCGGGGGTCCATGCCTTGCGCCTCCGCCCACCATGGATACCCGCCTGCGCGGGCATGACATCGCAAACGGGCATGTCATTAGAAGCGGGTGTGACATCAAGGTGTGGCGTTCGGGGCCACAGCGGGGGCCGGTTCAGTCCAAGTGTTTGGCAAAGAACGCCAAGGTCCGCTCACGGGCCAGGTGGGCCGATGGTGCGTGCCAAGCGCCGCGCTGGTCGCAGTTGAAGCCATGGTGCGCCGCGTAGGTGTGCACCTCGACTTCGGGATGCGCCTTCTTGAAGGCCTCCACCGTGTCCTCTGGAATCCACTTGTCGTCTTCGGCAAAGTGCGCCAACACCGGCACTTTTGGCTGGCGGGCGATTTCGGATTCGGTCGTCATGCCACCGCCGTAATACGGCGCGGCAGCACTCAGGCCCGTCAGCATGCAAGCGGAACGCCAAGTCAGCAAACCGCCCCAGCAATAACCCACGATACCCACCTTGCCTGCGGACGCCTGCGCTGCGTGGTCGATGGCTGCCTGGATGTCTTGCATCACGCCGGGTGCGGGCAACGCCTCTACCGCCGTTTTGTAGCCAAAGCCTTCGCCCATGTCGGCCTCGGCATAACCCAGCTCAACACCGGGTTTGACGCGGTGAAACGCGGCCGGCGCCACGGCCAGATAACCTTCAGCGGCATAGCCATCGGCCACAGTACGGATGTGGCTGTTGACGCCAAAAATCTCCTGAATCACCACCACCGCCCCTTTGGGCTTGCCTGCTGGGCGGGCTTCGTAGGCGGGCACACGCGAGCCATCGGCAGCCTGGAGTTCAATCATCGTTCCCATGGTTTTCCTTCGCATGTGTTGCAAATTCAAGTGGCACAAAAATACATGGCCGGCTCAGCGGGCCAGCGCACGCTCAACAAAGTCGAGTCTGTCTTGACCCCAGAAAATCTCGCCATCGATCACGAAGCTGGGGGCGCCAAACACTCCGGCATCAATGGCCGCTTGGGTGCAGGCCTCATAGCGCTCTTGCACCGCTTGGCTGCGCGAAGCGTCCATCAACTGGACCGGCAAACCCTGCTCACTCAGCAATTCGGCCAATACCTTGTCATCGGCCATGTTGCGCTCTTGCGCCCAGCAAGCCGCCAAAATCGCGCCGGCCATCGCCATGGCCGCCTGGGCGCCTTGGGCCAGATCGGCCGCGATGATCAGCCGTGCCGCGTCATCGCCTCCGACCGGAAAGTATTTGGGCTTCAGATTCAATGGCATGTTCAAGTGCTGGCTAAAGCGCTGCAACTCTACCAAGCGATAAGCCTGTCGCTGGGGCGCACGCTGGCCCAAAGGCAAGCCCCCCGAAATCGGAAACACCTTGCCACCCAAATCGATCGGCATCACGCGCACGGTAGCGCCAGTGCGCTGCACGATGTCAGCCAGCCGCTGGTGGCCCAAATAAGCCCACGGGCTTTGCGGGGCGAAGTAATAGTCCACTGTGCGACCCATGCTGTCTCCTTGTGTGTTGTCTAATATTTCAACGAAGTAGCGGTTGTAACCGCAGTGCGCGATTTTTGCAGGAGACTCACGATGAACAAGGTCTTGTTGGTGACCGGTGGCAGCCGGGGTATTGGGGCCGCCACGGCGCTTTTGGCAGCCCAGCAGGGATGGGCCGTAGCGGTGAACTACACCGCCAACTCTTTGGCTGCCGACGAGGTGGTGCGCCAGATCCGCGCTGCGGGCGGGCAAGCCATGTCGGTGCAAGCTGATGTGGCCGACGAAGCGCAAGTGCTGCGCATGTTCGCGCACATCGACGCCAAATTCGGCCGCCTGACCGGGCTGGTCAACAACGCAGGCGTGGTCGATGTGGCGGCCCGTGTGGACGAGATGAGCGTGGCCCGCTGGAAGCGCATGTTCGACATCAACGTGATCGGCAGCCTGATCTGCGCGCGCGAAGCCGTGCGCCGCATGAGCACCCGGCATGGTGGCGAAGGCGGCAGCATCGTCAACGTGTCCAGCGCTGCGGCGCGACTGGGCTCGCCTGGCCAATACGTGGACTATGCCGCGGCCAAAGGCGCGATCGACGCCTTCACCATCGGCTTGTCCAAAGAGGTGGCGGCCGAGGGCATCCGCGTCAATGCGGTGCGCCCGGGTCTGATCGACACCGACATCCACGCCTCGGGTGGCCTGCCCAACCGCGTGAAAGACCTGCAGCACCTGGTGCCCGCCCAGCGTGGTGGCACCGCCGAAGAAGTGGCCGAGGCCATCGTCTGGCTGCTGAGTGACAGCGCCAGCTACACCACCATGAGTTTCTTGGACGTTTCAGGAGGCCGCTGATGCCACACACGCCCAAACGCATCACGTATTACTGGGAAGACTTTGCGGTTGGCCAGGTCCGCGACCTGGGCACGATCACACCCACCCGCGAAGAAATCATCGCCTTCGCCACCCAGTTCGACCCACAACCCTTTCACCTCGACGACGAGGCAGCCAAGGCCTCGGTCTTTGGTGCCTTGTCAGCCAGCGGCTGGCACACCTGCTCAATGGCCATGCGGCTGATGGTGACCAATTTTCTGTGCGAAACCTCCAGCCTGGGCTCGCCTGGACTGGAAGGCATCAAATGGCTCAAACCCGTCTACCCCGGCGACACCCTGCGCCTGCAAAGCACCATGCTGGAGACCAAACCCATGGGCAAACGCCCCGACGTGGGCATGACGCGCAATCTGTGGGAAATGTTCAACCAGCACGGCGACAAAGTGCTGCACATGGAAGGCTGGGGCATGTTCAGAAGGCGCACCTCGGCCGCCTGAGGCGGGGCACAATCGGGCGATGGATTTCAAACCACTCATCACCCTGCTGGCCATCGTCAACCCTTTGGCCATCGTCCCGTTTTTCATCCACTACACCCAAGGCTTCAGCCGGGCTCAGCGCAAACGCACGATTTTGGTTTCTTCGCTGACCGCCTTCATCGTGATCGCCGCCAGTGCTTTGCTGGGCCTGCAAATTCTGGAATTTTTCGGCATCTCGCTGGCCAGCTTTCAGGTGGGTGGCGGCATGTTGTTGCTGACTTCTGCGCTGTCGATGCTGAACGCCCAACCGGCCGAAGCCCGCGCCAACGCCGAAGAAGTGCACGACGCCGAAGCCAAAGCCGCCGTAGGGGCCAGCATCGCCGTGGTGCCGCTGACCATCCCGCTCTTGACCGGCCCGGCCACCATGTCCACCGTGGTGATTTACGCCGAGAAAGCCAAAAACTTTGCCCAACTCGGCACCTTGGTCGGCTACGGCGTGGTCATCGCTCTGGCCACTGCCTTGTGCTTTTCATTGGCCACCCCGATTGCCCGCATTTTGGGTAAAACCGGCATCAACGTCATGACCCGGCTGATGGGCTTGATCTTGGCCGCACTGGCGGTTGAGGTGATGACCGACGGGCTGCACAAGTTGTTTCCGGTGCTGGCAAGAGGGGTTTGATGCCGTCAAGGCACAATCCCGACATGCACAAAGAATCGTTGATCGCCTTGCTTGAGCAAAACCTGCCCGGTCTGCTGGCGGTCTATGCTTTTGGCAGCCGCATTCAGAATCAAGGGCAAGCCGCGCGAGCTGACAGCGACCTCGATCTGGCCGTTTTGCTCGAAGGCTACGGGGACCCCATGACGCTGTTCCATCTGTCAGGTTCATTGGCCGACATGGCAGGCTGCCCGGTGGATCTGCTGGACATCCGTGCGGCGTCCACCGTGATGCAATACCAAATTCTGACCCTGGGCACTGCCTGGTGGCGCAAAGATGTCCGAGCTGGCTTGTTTGAAGCGGCCATGCTCAGCGAAAAAATGGCGCTCAACGAAGCCCGCGCTGGCTTGATCCGTGATGTGTCACAAAGAGGAAGCGTGTATGGCCGATGACGTTTTGCTGAACAAAGCAGCCACGATCGAACGCTGCGTTGGCCGCGCGCGGGAAGAGTACACCGCCGACCCAAAGACCTTTGCGACCAACTTCACCAGACAAGACGCGGCCATCCTGAACATTCAGCGGGCTTGCGAAGCAGCGCTTGACATGGGCCACCACATCATCCGCAGGGAAAGTCTGGGTCTGCCACAAAGCTCACGCGATGTCTTTGCCCTGCTGGTGAGCGCCCACTGGCTCGAACCCGAACTGGCAGAGTCAATGAAACACATGGTCGGTTTCCGAAACATAGCCGTGCACGAATACCAGACCTTGCAACTGCCCATCACGGTCAACATCATCCAATCGCATCTGGATGAGTTTCTGGCGTATTCCCGTCAGATGCTGCTGAAAGACCAAGGTCCGGACTGAGCAGCGCAGCCATCAGCCTAGCGCATCGAGCCTGCCCCCTCAAAACGCATGCAAGCCCTGAATTTTTGATGGCCTGATCCAACTCAGCGTTTGACACCCTGCGCTCAAACCCCAAACCCCTGCGCCAAACCCACCCTCAAATGCCCCACCAACGCCGCCACGGCCCGGGGCACATGTGGCGCATACGGGCGAATGGCATAAATGGTTTCGGCAAACGCACCGACAGGCTTCCAACCCGGCAGCACGCGCACCAACTTGCCTTGGCGCAGCGCGGCCTGGGCGCTGAAATCGGGCAAGAGGGCAATGCCCGCCCCTGTGAGGGCGGCTTCGCGCAGGGCTTCGCTGTTGTTGGCGGCCAAGTTGCCGTTCACGGGCACCGTCACGCGTTCACGGGTTTCTGACGCGGCACCACCGCCTTCACGCGGCTCAAAGGTCCAGGCCGGGGTGTCTTGCGAGCGCGGGTAATGCAAGCAGTTGTGCGCTTGCAGGTCGGCGGGGGTTTGTGGCTCGCCCTGTTTGCGCAGATAAGCGCGGGTGGCCACCAGCACCGATTCGGTGTCGCACAACGCCCAGGCCACATGGGTATCGGGCGGTCGGGCGGTATGACGAATGGCCAAGTCAAAGCCTTCGGTGGCCAAAGCGCTCAGGCGATCCGACAAATCGAGTTCAATCCGCACGTCCGGGTAATTCTTGAGGAAGTCGGCCAGCAGCGGCACCAGCTGCTGACGCGCAAAAGCCACCGGCGCCGTGACCCGGAGCAAACCACCCGGCTGCTCGGCCAGATCGCGCACCTGGGCAAAGCTCTGCTCGATTTGCTCGAACGCCGCCCGGGTGTCGTCCACCAGCCGCTGCCCGGCTTCGGTCAGGCGCAGGCTGCGGGTGGTGCGCTGAACCAGGGTGACTTTGGCGGCACGCTCCAGCTCGGCAATGCGCTGGCTCATGGCGGCCTTGCTCACCCCCAACCGGGCAGCAGCGGCGGTGTAACTGCCTTGCTGGGCCAGCACGCTCAGCCAGTGCAGATGTGTCCAAAGGGTGTTGATTTTTTGCTCATTCATGCGTGCATTGTTCACTATATTGAACAATCAATTCAGTTTTAAGCTCTTGTACAGGGTGGTGGTGGTGCCTAAACTGCAAAGCGCCATGTAGGAGCACCACCCTCTGGGCGATTTTTGAATGACCGCCCGGTCAAACAATCGCCCACAGGGTGGGCACCTACAACACACACATCCATAAGCTACTAGGAGTCCCACATGAGCATTTCCCAGATTGGTCACTACATCAACGGCCAGACCGCCGCAGGCGCTTCGGGCCGCAGCCAGCCCGTCACCAACCCCGCCACCGGCGCCGTGACCGGCAGCGTGGCGCTGGCCAACAGCGCCGAGGTCGCCAAGGCCGTGGCCGCAGCGCAAGCGGCCTTCCCCGCCTGGGCAGACACGCCACCGCTGCGCCGCGCCCGCGTGATGTTCAAGTTTCTGGAGTTGCTCAACCAGCACAAAGACGAGTTGGCCCACATGATCACCGCCGAGCACGGCAAGGTGTTCACCGACGCGCAGGGCGAAGTCTCGCGCGGCATCGACATCGTTGAATTTGCCACCGGCATTCCACAGCTGCTCAAGGGCGATTTCACCGACCAAGTCTCCACCGGCATCGACAACTGGACCCTGCGCCAGCCTTTGGGCGTGGTCGCAGGCATCACCCCCTTCAACTTCCCGGTCATGGTGCCTATGTGGATGTTCCCGGTCGCCATTGCAGCGGGCAACACCTTCATCTTGAAGCCCAGCCCGACCGACCCGACACCCTCGCTGTTCATGGCCGAGTTGCTGAAAAAAGCCGGCCTGCCCGACGGCGTGTTCAACGTGGTGCAAGGCGACAAGGAAGCCGTGGACGCGCTGCTGGAGCACCCCGATGTGAAAGCCATCAGCTTTGTGGGCTCCACCCCGATTGCCAACTACATTTATGAGACCGGTGCTCACCACGGCAAGCGCGTGCAAGCCCTGGGTGGTGCGAAGAACCACCTGGTGGTCATGCCCGACGCTGACATCGACCAAACCGTGGACGCGCTGATCGGCGCAGGCTATGGCTCGGCCGGTGAGCGTTGCATGGCCATCAGTGTGGCGGTGCTGGTGGGTGATGTGGCCGACAAAATCTTGCCCAAGTTGATCGAGCGAACCAAGTCCCTGCAAGTCCTCAATGGCGAAAACCTGGCCGCAGAAATGGGCCCCATCGTGACCGATGCAGCGCGTCAGCGCATCAAGGGCTACATCGACGCGGGCGTGGCCGAAGGCGCGAAGCTGCTGGTCGATGGCCGCGAATTTGACGGCGCGAAAGCCGGTGCCGGTTGCGAGCAAGGCTTCTGGTTGGGCGGCACCCTGTTCGACCACGTGACCACCGACATGAAGATCTACAAGGAAGAAATCTTTGGCCCAGTGTTGTCGTGTGTGCGCGTGCCCGACTTCGGCACGGCCGTGCAGATCATCAACGACCACGAGTTTGGCAACGGTGTGAGCTGCTTCACCCGCGACGGCAATGTGGCCCGCGAGTTTTCGCGCCGTATCCAGGTGGGCATGGTCGGCATCAACGTGCCGATCCCGGTGCCCATGGCCTGGCACGGCTTTGGCGGCTGGAAGCGCTCGCTGTTTGGCGACATGCACGCGTATGGCGAAGAAGGCGTGCGTTTTTACACCAAGCAAAAATCCATCATGCAGCGCTGGCCCGAGAGCATTGGCAAGGGGGCTGAATTTGTGATGCCTACGGCCAAGTGATTGGCCTTTAAGAACGCCGTTGGCGTTTTCCGCGAAGTCGACTGGCCTGGGCCACCGGACCTCATCAGTCGCTTCGCGCCAGCAAATCGGCCCGACGGCCCCGGCCAGTCACCCTCGCTGCTCTGGCTGAATCGCATCGACCGCGCCAAACGGAGACACTCCGCCTGCAGATCAATGGCTTCAGCCCCAGCATGGCACGCCACCGAAGCCAGCCAGGTCGACACTAAAGGTCTGACCCCCAAGAATCCACAGGCACAATCGCCTGCTCAGGAGACAGTGCACAACATGAACGAAAACACCTTTGACTACATCATCGTCGGCGGCGGCACGGCGGGCTGCTTGCTGGCCAACCGCTTGTCGGCCGACGCGAGCAAGCGCGTGCTGCTGATCGAGGCGGGCCGAAAGGATGATTACCACTGGGTGCACATTCCGGTCGGCTACCTGCATTGCATCGGCAACCCGCGCACCGACTGGCTTTACCAAACCGAACCTGCCGCAGGCCTGAATGGCCGCAGCCTGCGTTACCCGCGCGGCAAGGTGCTGGGCGGGTGCTCCAGCATCAACGGCATGATTTACATGCGTGGCCAGTCGCGTGACTACGACCAATGGGCTCAGATCACCGGCAACGACGAGTGGCGCTGGGACCAGGCCCTGCCCTACTTCAAGCTGCACGAAGACCATTACAACGGTGCCAACGAATTTCATGGTGCCAAAGGCGCCAAGTCCGAATTGCTGGCCCCGACCGATTTGCCCAAGGGCGGCTATTTGCACACCCTGCGTGGGCGCAACACCGGCGGCGAATGGCGCATCGAAAAACAGCGCCTGCGCTGGGACGTGCTGGACGCGTTTTCGCAGGCCGCGCAACAAGCGGGCATTCCGGCCACCGACGACTTCAACCGGGGCGACAACGAAGGTGTGAGCTATTTCGATGTGAACCAAAAAAACGGTTGGCGCTGGAACACAGCCAAGGCGTTTTTACGCCCCACCTGCTATTCGCGCCCCAACTTCGAGTTGTGGAACAAGGCCCAGGTGGCCAAGCTGACGATTGAAACCCAAGCCAATGGCGAAAAGCGCTGCACCGGGGCACAGGTGTGGACGGGTGAAGAGATGGTTGAAGTCAAAGCCACAGGCGAGGTGATTTTGAGCGCTGGCAGCATTGGCTCGGCGCAAATTTTGCAGCTCTCAGGCATTGGTCCAGCGGCTTTGCTGCAAGACAAAGGCGTCGACGTGCAGCATGACTTGCCGGGCGTGGGGGCCAACTTGCAAGACCATTTGCAAATCCGCTCGGTCTACAAAGTCAAAGGGGCCAAAACCCTCAACACCTTGGCCAACAGCTGGTGGGGCAAAGCCAAAATCGGCCTGGAGTACGCGCTCAAACGCTCCGGCCCCATGAGCATGGCACCCAGCCAATTGGGGGCTTTTACCAAGAGCGATCCGTCACAGCCGCACGCCAATTTGGAATACCACGTGCAGCCGCTGAGCTTGGACGCATTTGGCGAGCCGCTGCACAGCTTCCCAGCCATCACGGCCAGCGTGTGCAACCTAAACCCGACCAGCCGTGGCACCGTGAACATCACCAGCCCCCGTTTTGAAGACGCCCCCGCCATTGCGCCCAACTACCTGGCCACCGCCGAAGACCGCAAGGTGGCCGCCGACAGCCTGCGCGTGACGCGCCGCATCATGGCGCAAGGCGCGATGAAGCCCTTTGCACCCGAAGAGTTCAAGCCCGGCGTGCAATACCAAACCGATGCCGAACTGGCCAAGTTGGCTGGCGACATTGCCAGCACCATCTTTCACCCCGTGGGCACCACCCGCATGGGCCGCAATGACGACCCGATGGCGGTGGTCAACTCGCGCTTGCAAGTGCGTGGCGTGGCGGGCCTGCGCGTGGTCGATGCGGGCGTGATGCCCACCATCACCAGCGGCAACACCAACAGCCCCACGCTGATGATTGCCGAGAAAGCGGCGCAGTGGATTGGCGAAGATGCCGCGCGGCGCATGGCGGCCTGAACGACCGCAAGCAATCCAAATCATTCTTTATCGCCAATTCACGTTCAGTTCGAGGCAGGGATTTCCCACGGGATCGGGAAATCCCTGAGAGAAACCGGTGATTTGTTCCATTACATTTCACCCACTCGATGCAAAGCAGTATCTGCATCCCGAGGGCCGAGGAGACATTCAAGCCTAAGAACTCGAACATGAACCAACATCCGAACGAGGTGTAACTTTCCAAAGCGTCGCGCAAGCGGCGCTTTTTTTTGCCCGCTGTGTTCTGGGCACCAAAAGCCTCAATGCCACAATCGCCCGCATGGAATTACTGATTGTTTCGCTGGCCTCGCTGCTGGCCGGCCTGGTAGACGCGATCGTGGGCGGCGGTGGCCTGATCTTGCTGCCCGCCTTGTTTGCCACATTCCCCGGCGCAGCACCTGCCACCTTGTTTGGCACCAACAAAAGCGCTTCTATCTGGGGCACGGCTTTTGCCACCGCGCAATACAGCCGCAAGGTGGACATGCCCTGGCGCTCTTTGTTGCCTGCAGCGGGTGCCGGCTTGTTGGGTTCGCTGGCCGGTGCCTGGTTCGTCACGCAGGTCGACCCCAGTTTGTTTCGCAAATTGCTGCCCGTGCTGCTGGCGGTGCTTTTGCTTTACACCTTGGTCAAAAAAGACCTGGGCCGCAGCCATGCGCCGCGCTTTGCCGGGGCACAAGAGGCCTGGATCGCTGCAGGCATCGGGCTGCTGATTGGTTTTTACGACGGGTTTTTTGGCCCCGGCACCGGCAGCTTTTTGGTGTTTGCCTATGTGCGGGTGCTGGGTTACGACTTTTTGAACGCATCGGCTGCGGCCAAGATGATCAACGTGGCGACCAACCTGGCCGCGCTGGCCCTGTTCACGTTCAAGGGCCATGTCTGGTGGCATCTGGCGCTGCCCATGGCGCTGGCCAACATCGTGGGCAGCCTGATCGGCACACGGCTGGCCCTGAAACACGGCGCAGGCTTTGTGCGCCATGTGTTCATTTTCGTGGTGCTGGCCTTGATCTGCAAGACCGCCTACGACACCTGGCTCAAAGGCTGATTTGTCAGTTATGGGCGCGAGGCCCTGCTCGCGAATGTCTGAACGACCCGAAAGTCAACGCAAGCGCCATTTGATTTGTCCGGCGAACTGCGCCAGCGCCACACCCAGCAAGGTCACGCCGGCCCCGGCGATCTTGACCCAGGTGTAATGCTCGCCCGACAAAGCCCAAGCAAACAATCCGGCCATCGGCGGCATCAGGTACATCAAAGGAGCGGTGCGAGCCACACCGCGCACATTGTTGATCCAGCCCCAAGCCAACCAGCCGATGAAAGCCGACACCATGACCGACCAGAGCAAGCCCACCCAAGCCCAAAAATCGAGCGAAGACCAGTCTGCCTCCAGCCCTGCGGGCACAGACAGCAGCATCACAGGCAAGCCCCCCAGCAACGTGGCGTAACCCATGGTCAGCACCGGGCCGTGGCGCTGCATCACGGGTTTGACCGCCACGGTGTAATAAGAGAACAGCCCTGCTGCGATCAACAAGACCAAATCGCCCCCGCCCGCCCGCCAATGGCCGCCCAGCAATTTGTCTGACAAGAACATCAAGACGCCGCCAAAAGCCAAAGCCACCCCGGCCATTTGCGGCAAACTGAGCCGCTCCAGACCCTGCACCCGCAAGATCAGCAGGGTGAAGATCGGCCCGCAAGCCAGAATGACCGAGCTGGAAAACGCAGTTGACCAATGGATGCCGTAAGTCACCACCCCGACATGCAAAGAATGGCCAATGAACCCCAACCAGGCCATGTGCATCCAGTCCTTGCGCGGCAAAGGTGGCAAGCAACGGCCAAAACGCCAGCGCATCAAAAACAAGGCGCACACCGGCATGATCAAGTAACGGGCCCACAAAAATCCACCCGGCGAAATCAGACCAAACAGGTACTTTTGCAGTGTGAAGTTGCCTCCCCAGATGACCACCAAAACCAAAGCGACGAGCAAGGCACGGTGGTCGTATCGGTGCAGGGGAGCGCGGTCAGGCATGGGTTGATTGTGGGCTCACACATGCCTCGGCCGTGTCGCGCTGGCAGCAAGTCTTCAGTCTTGCAGCACCACGGGCACGCGCTGCGCCAGCGCGCACATCAGCTCGTAACCCACAGTGCCAGCGGCTTGGGCCACCTCGTCGATGCTCAGCACGGCGCCATGGGCCGACTGCCCCCACAGCGTGACTTGGCTGCCCATTCCGGCTTGCGGCAAGTCTGTCAGGTCCACCGTCAGCATGTCCATGCTGACCCGCCCCAAAGTGCGGCCCCGCACACCGTCCACCAGCACCGGGGTGCCCGTGGGGCAAACGCGGGGGTAGCCATCGGCATAGCCGCAAGCCACCACCCCCATGCGCATGGCCTTGTCGGCCACAAAACAGGAGCCATAGCCCACGCTGTCGCCAGCTTGCAGCTGCTGCACAGCAATGATTTGGGCGTTCAAGCTCATGGCAGGCTGCAAGCCCCAATGCGCGGCGCTGTGCTCCGGAAAATCGGGCGCGCTGCCGTAGACGGCAATGCCGGGGCGAATCCAGTCGGCTTTAACCGCCGCATCCTGCGCATGGCGCAAAGTGGCGGCGCTGTTGCTCACACTGCGTTCGCCGGGCAGGTCGCGGGTGGCTTCTTCAAACAAGGCCATTTGCGCGGCAATGCCCTTGGGGCCATCGGCATCGCTGAAATGGGTGATCAATGAAATTTCGTCCACCTGGGGCAAAGCATTCAGCCGGGTCCAGGCTGAACGGTAGCGCTGCGGCGCAAAGCCCAGCCGGTTCATGCCCGAGTTCATCTTGAGGAAGACCCGGTGCGGCTCGTGCGTCTTGTGCAGCGCCAGCATGTCAATCTGCTCATCGCAATGCACCGTGTGCCACAAGTGCAGACGCGAGCACAACTCCAGATCGCGGGCCTCAAAAGCGCCTTCGAGCAACAAGATCGGGCCGCGCCAGCCCAGCGCACGCACCCGCTCGGCTTCGTACAAGTCCAACAGCGCAAAGCCATCGGCCCCGCGCAGGCCTTCAAACACCCGCTCAATGCCGTGCCCATAGGCATTGGCCTTGACCACGGCCCAAGCCTGAGCATCGGGCGCGGCTTGCCGGGCAACCGCGAGGTTGTGGCGCAGGGCTTGGGTGTGGATGGTGGCCTGGATCGGACGGGGCATAAAACGCCTGCAAACAAAATAAGACCCATCAAGTGTGACAGCAAATCACGCCGCTTCGGCACCCGAAAAAAGCCGACTTCTCTCCTCGGGAATACCCGCCTGACCATGCCCCAAAGAGGTCATTCAAATGCTTTACACTGGCCCGCTGCCTGCTAACCCCGAGCATTCCGCCTGAACCGTTCAGGCACTGGCTGAACCTTGTAATCCATGGAAGTTTTTCAGTTTTTGATGCCCATCTTCACCGAATACGGCTACCTGGCCGTTTTCGTGATGCTTTTGATCTGCGGTTTTGGCATTCCCGTTCCCGAAGACGTGACCCTGGTCACTGGCGGCGTGATCGCCGGTCTGGGCCACGCCGATGTGCACACCATGTTTGCCGTGGGCATGGCGGGCGTGCTGCTGGGTGACGGCCTGATGTTCACCTTGGGCCGCCTGTACGGCCAACGCATCTCCCAATTGCCCGGTTTCCGAAAAATCCTGACCCCCGAGCGCTTTGCCAGCGCACAAGACGCTTTTCACAAATACGGCAAATGGGTCATGTTTGTGGCCCGTTTTCTGCCGGGCCTGCGCACCCCTGTGTTCTTTTCGGCGGGCATGAGCCACCGCGTGACTTTCCCGACCTGGTTTTTGATGGACGGCTTTGCCGCCCTGATCAGCGTGCCGATCTGGGTGTACCTGGGTTACTTTGGTGCCCAAAACTGGGACTGGATGTTTGCGGTGCTGCGCCAATTCCAGCACGGCATCTTTGCTCTGCTGGGCTTGGGCGTGGCCTGGCTGGGCTGGCGCTGGTGGCGCAAGCGCCACAGCACAGCAGCCACTGACGCGCCCAGCGACCCGTCCTGACACGCCCACCCATGGGCAAAACCTCTCCCAAAAGTCTGGCGGTGGCCGGACTCCTGTTCAACGCCTTTGTCTGGGGCGTGTGTTGGTGGCCCTTCAAACATCTCGAAGCCCAAGGCCTGCACCCCTTGTGGGCCACTGCGCTGGTTTATGGCTTGGTATTTGTGTCGATCGCCTTGTGGCTCTGGCGCACGGGCCGACTGGTCGGCTGGGGGCCGCATCCTGGTTTGTGGGTGCTTTTGCTGGCTTCGGGCCTGACCAATGTGGGCTTCAACTGGGCCGTCACGGTGGGCGATGTGGTGCGCGTGGTGCTGCTGTTTTACCTGATGCCCGCCTGGTCTGTGCTGGTGGCCTGGTGGCTTTTGGGTGAAAAGCCCAGCCGCATGGCGCTGCTGCGTTTGCTGCTGGCCCTCACGGGTTTGTTCATCGTGCTCAAAACCCCTGAAACCCCATGGCCCGTGCCCGAAAGTCTGGCCGATATGCTGGCGCTCATGAGCGGCTTCACCTTTGCCGTGACCAACGCGCTGCTGCTCAAACTCAAAGACACGCCCGCTTCATCGCGCACCCTGGCCATGTTTGGCGGTGGCGCCATCATGGCCACATTGGCGGCCCTGATCGGTCTGGCCATCGGAGTCGTTCATGCCGGACAGGCCTTCAGCTGGGGCTGGCTGCCTTATGTGGGCCTGCTGTGCCTGTCGTTCTTGCTGGGCAACCTGGCCTTGCAATACGGCGCAGCCCGACTGGCGGCCCACACCACGGCCTTGGTCATGCTTTCCGAGGTGCTGTTTGCCAGCGTATCCTCCGTCATGCTGGGTGCGTCCGACTGGGAAAGCCGCACACTGATCGGCGGTGTCTTGATCTTGCTGGCGGCTTTGCTGTCGGTGGTCGGCCCCGCACAACACGACTGAACTGGAGCCACCCCATGAGCCTTTATGACCTTGAAGCCCTGAGCATCGACAACCAGCCCGTGGCGCTGTCGCGTTTCAAGGGCCAAGTGATGCTGATCGTCAACACCGCCAGCGCCTGCGGCTTCACGCCTCAGTTCACCGGGCTTGAAAAACTGCACCAAACCTACGGCGACAAAGGCTTGGCCGTGCTCGGTTTTCCGTGCAACCAGTTCGCCAGCCAAGACCCGGGTGACGACACCCAAATCGCCAACTTCTGCCAAAAGAACTACGGCGTGAGCTTTCAGATGATGAGCAAGGTCAAAGTCAACGGCGAGGGCGCGCACCCGCTGTACCAATGGCTCACGGCCGAGGCCCCCGGCATTTTGGGCAGCAAAGCCATCAAATGGAACTTCACCAAGTTTCTGGTCGGTAAGGACGGGCGCGTGATCAAGCGCTACGCGCCGCAGGATGCCCCCGAAAAAATCGCCAAAGACATTGAAGCGGCGCTGGCGGGGTGAGGCCACTGCGTGGCTGCTGATGGCGGTGTTGGCCACCAGACAGGGGTCGCCAAGCGACTTTCGTTCATGGCTTTGAAAAAAAGTCGCGACTAAATTACAAAGTGCTTCAGAAAAGTCGCAAAATAGCGGCATGAAACGCTACCTTGATGACCGTGTACGGGCCGATCTGGCTCAAAAAATGGTGTTCCTCACAGGCCCACGTCAGGTCGGCAAAACCACGCTCAGCCGCCAGTTGATCGCCCAGCAAGGGGGGCAATACCTGAATTACGACATCCCCGCCGACCGGGCGCTGATCATCCACCAGCGCTGGAATACGCAAGCGCCGTTGCTGGTGCTGGACGAAATCCACAAAATGCCCGATTGGAAAGCCTGGCTCAAAGGCGTTTATGACGGCAAACCTGCCAGCCAGCAGCTGTTGGTCACGGGCAGCGCCCGCATGGACACTTTCAGGCACGGTGGCGAATCCTTGGCGGGGCGTTTTTTTGGGTTGCGGCTACATCCACTTTCGGTGCGCGAATGGTGCGAGCAAACCGGCGCTGCGCCAGACGCTGCTCTGACGCACTTGCTCGAGCGCGGCGGCTTTCCCGAGCCTTGCCTCGCGCCCGACAACGAACAGGCCGAGCGCTGGCGCAGGCAGTACTTTGATGGCCTGGTGCGCAACGACGTGCTGGAGTTTTCGCGCATTCAGGAGGTCAACGCCATCCGTCTGTTTGCCCAAATGCTGCGCTCGCGTGTGGGCTCCCCGCTGTCGCTGGCCAGCATGGCGCGGGACTTGGCCGTGTCGCCCGTGACGCTGAAAAAGTACCTCGACATTTTGGAGGCGCTTTACATCGTGTTTGTGGTGCGTCCTTGGCACGACAACATTGCGCGCTCGGTGCTGCAAACCCCCAAGGTCTATTTTTACGATACGGGCTTGGTCGAAGGCGACCAAGGCCTGCGCTTTGAAAACCTGGTGGCCACCGCTTTGCTCAAACATGTGCAATGGCAGCACGACGTGCAGGGCAAAGAAGCCGGGCTGCACTATGTCCGTACCAAAGACGGCGCCGAGGTGGACTTTGCCCTGAGTGAAAAAAACCAACTCACGCAGCTGGTCGAATGCAAACTCACCGACGAAAAACCACACCGTGCTCTGCAACGCTTTGCGCTGGAAAAAGCCCCGGTGAAAGCCGTGCAGTTGGTGCGCAATGCCCGGCACAGCTACACCTTGGGCGATATCCAGATCGCGGTGGCCCATGAGTTTTTGAATGGGCTGGCTGCTTGAGGGTATGGCCCGCAAGCGAAGCAGCTGGCACATTTGAACTGGTGCGCCGTTTCTGTTTAAAAAGAACCGAAATCAGTTCTTGTGCAGCTCAGCGTTCAACTCGCCCCAGCTCTTGTTGCGCGGAATGGCGTGCAAGGCGCCGGACTGAGAATCACGGCGGAACAAAATACCGTTTTTGCCGGACAGCTCTTTGGCTTTCATCAGGCTGCCGTCGGGCAGCTGCACGCGGCTACCGCCGGTGATGTAGCAGCCCGCTTCGACCACGCAGTCGTCGCCCAGCGAGATGCCGATTCCGGCGTTCGCGCCCAGCAAGCAGCGCTTGCCCACCTTGATGACTTCTTTGCCGCCACCTGAGAGCGTGCCCATGATGGACGCGCCGCCACCGATGTCGCTGGCATCGTCCACCACCACGCCTGCGCTGATGCGGCCTTCGACCATGCTGGCACCCAGCGTGCCCGCATTGAAGTTGCAAAAACCTTCGTGCATGACGGTGGTGCCACTGGCCAGGTGTGCGCCCAAGCGCACGCGGTCGGCGTTGGCAATGCGCACGCCCGACGGGATCACGTAGTCGGTCATTTGTGGGAATTTGTCCACGCCTTTGACCTCAAGCATGCGGCCAGCAGCACGGGCCTTCAGGCGGGCGGCGGGCACTTCGCTCACGGCGCAAGGGCCAAAGTTGGTCCAGGCCACGTTGGCCAGCAAGCCAAAGATGCCGGTCACGTTGGCACCATGTGGCAACACCAGACGGTGGCTCAACAGGTGCAGGCGCAAGTAAGCGTCGTGCGTGTCGGCGGGCGCGTCGGCCAGGCTTTTGATCTCGGTGCGCACAGCCACCACGAAAGTGCCGCGCACAGCGCAGGCGGTCATGGCGTGGAGCGCATCAGCGCCCAAAGCGGCCACCGCTTCGGCTTCGGTCAGGTGGGTGCTGCCGCTGGCGGCCACGTCGCCCGCCAGTTCGGGGGCAGGAAACCAGGTGTCCAACACGGTGCCGTCAGCGGCGATGGTGGCCAGGCCCGTGGCGCGTGCGCCTGTGGTTTGGAAAGTGCTCATGGGGTGCTCCGAAGATGAAAACCCGCCGTGATGTTGCAAGGGACGGGTGGGGGATCTGAAGGCGTGATTATCGGGGATAGTGATACTTGGCTCGATTGGCCCACTGCCTGCCAAGCCAACCAAGTAATGCCGAAAAGTGCAGGCCATCGGTCAGTTCCCTAGCTATGGATCACCAATGCGCGGGTTTGCTGGCTGGCTTGCGCTTTGTCGGAACGTTACGTGCGAGCTGCGACTGAACGAGTTCGTCGTCTCTAATGTGCCGTCTAACCCAGTGCGCAAGTTCAGTTAAGCGTTTGTTAGGGTGCACCCTGCTTGGAGAGCTGTCCTCTCTGAGCGGCATGACCAGGCCGACTCTGACCGAAGGCACATCCTCCCGAATCATGCGCAAGGCTGGCTCCATGTCACTGTCGTTAGAGCAAATGACCACCTGATCTGTCTTGCCTTGAACGGCGTCTCGGTAAGCGTGCAAAGCGATGTTCACGTCGGTCTGCTTTTCTTCAATCATCCAAACATGCGATACGCGGTCTTTGCTGGGGGGCGCGTTTTCATTGAATGTCGGCAAATGAGTCGGCTCAAAGATGTGAAAGCCTTTGATGATTTCGACCAAACCAGAAGATCCCGACTCAAGCGCCCTGTGGTACTGCGTTTGTGCATTCGTGGATTCCGCCCCATGCCGGGCATAGCGCGCCATGACGGGTGCTGTGAAATATTTGAGCGCAACAACCTGGGCATTCGGGTCTTGTGCCCGCAAGATGCGGTCGCGATACAAGGCCACAAGGTCCAGCCATTTGTAGGGCGTTCCTTTGAGACGGGCGTAATACAGGTTGTAGCCGTCAACGTAGATGGTGGTTCTGGTCAATGGGTGATCCAGACGTGAAAAGACCACCCTGAAAGGTGGTCTTTTCGCCCTAGGCTGAGCCAACTAAATGGCACTGCAAAGGGATTGTTGTTGTGCATTGTAGGGCTTAGGGTGCACTTTTTTGCACAAACTCTTGGCAAAAACGGTAAATCAAGGTGAATCACGGCAGCCATCACCGCAAAAAACCCAGGCTGAAAACTTGCGGGCGCAGCTTGGCGGTCAGGGCTTGGTAGGCCGCCTCGAAGGGTGAGAAGTTGACGGGGGCGGTGTCGCCGCTTTTGTTGCGCTCGGCCAGGGCGTTGCGGATCTGGTACCAACCCACATCGGCCCGGTTGAGCTTGTATTGGTCACGCACGGTGCGCACGTCGGTGTGGGCAAAGTAGGCTTTCCACAGGGTTCGCCCGGCATCCAGCACGGCGGTGGCTTCGGTCGATAAGGTCATGCCCGCGAGGTACTGCACCATGAAGTCGGACTCGAAGCGGTCGGGGGCGTTGACTTCGGCTTCGGTGAAAGGGATGAAGTGGTTGACAATGGACCACTTCTTGCCGTTCCATTCCAGGTCGTTGGCGCTGGCGGTCAGGTTGCTGCCGTTGAACAGCATCCACAACAGGCAGTCGGTTTTGAATTCGTCGGTCAGCGGTTCGGTGGGTTGGAGGAATTGGTCGCGGTCGTTGAGCCAAGTGGGCTTGATGATTCGCCTGACACAAAAAACGATGGCTGCTTGGTAAAGATTCTCTGCTGTAACGAAGTACCCACCTGCATGACCAATAGAGTGCACCGAAGAGAACAATGCAGTCATGGTTCCTGCGTTTTGAAGATCATTGCCATTACAAAAAAAATGACCTATGGCATTTGCAGACCATTTGGTGTTTCTCACATGGCTGATTTTTTTGATGGGTGTTACAGCGTTGATCAAAGGAATGACATCAACATCGTTTTTCTTCAACCGATCAATCCACTCGCTCAACAACAGTTTTGAAGAGACAGGATAAAAGCTTTTTGCTCCAATTGGCACGGCATTTTTGTCCAACACGTCTGTAACCAATTTCACAAGTGGCAGTTTTTGCGATGCATTTTGGTCAGTTTTCCAGACCAAAAAACCAATCGGGAAATCCCCCTTCAACCCATCAAACGATTTGCTGTGGACTACAAAACCGCCCAAATATTTGCTATTCCATTTTTCGCGAAATTGCTCAAAATTGGGGGCATTCACGTACTTGAGCGTACTGAACATCGCCAAGGTGGCTGTCGGTATTTCTTGTGCCATCCGCGCCAAAAATTGCACAAACACCTCGCGCGCTGCGTAGCCATAGTTGGCCTTGTTCATCAGCGCACCCATGCGGGTTTTGGCCACGTCGGTTTTGCCTTCGTTACCCTGTGAATTCGCCGCCTCCGCATAAGGCGGATTGATCAACACCAAGATCTTCTTCCCCGCCGCAATCGCATCGCGCAGGCCCTGCGGCACTTTGTTGCTCAGGCTGTAATCAATGCGCCCGTCGTCGGTGATGTCGTCGTTCAAATAATCGTACTGAAAGCGCGTGGCCGACACGCAGGTTTTGGTGGCTTTCATCACGTCAATGTCGGCCTGGTCCAGCGTGCTCATGTAGAGGTTGCGCGGGTTGCTGTGCTTGACTTCGAGGTTGCCCACGCCGCAGCACATGTCCCAAACGATGTAGTCTTTTTGCCAGTTGGCCCCGAGCGTTTCGGTCAGCTTGTCATAGGCTTTGTCGACCACATGCAAGGGCGTGTAATACGCGCCCTTGAAGCTGCGCTCGTCCAGCGGAATCAGGCTGTCGCGGCGCTCGAGCAGGTAGTCGCGGTATTCGCTTTTGGGCGGGCGGTGGTAAATGGCCCAAAACTGGCGGTAGCCTTCTTTGTTGCCCAAGTCAAAGTTTTTGCCGCCCAGCGAGAACACCGGAGCGCCGTTTTTGTGCATCAACTCAGCAGGCAAATTGGCGTGGGTGGACACGGTGCCGTCGTGCATGATGTCGGCAAAAAACAGCAGCGCGTAATCTTCTTCGCTCACCCCCACGATCTCGCGGCCCACCATGGCCACCCATTTGTCGAACACCTGCTTCAGGTTGTCCGGCGTGATTTGCGTGCGGATGATGTCGCCCGACTTGATGGCCGCCTTGACGGTGCTGATGAATTCGTCTTCGTGCGTCGACATCTTGAACGACACAAAGTAAGTGCCGATGTGGGCCGAGATTTCGTCCAGCGCCTCTGGGGTGTATTGGCTGGCAGACTTGCCCCATTGGATGGTTTTCTTGGCCAAAAAGGGCAACACATCCGCACTTTTCATGATGGCGGCTTTTTCGGTGTCGATCACCGCCAGAAATGGCGGAACCGGCTCGCCTTTGTTCAGCGCCACCTGCACGTAATGCAGCAGCTGGGTGAACATGGCGTAACTCGAGTTGCGGTCGGTGTCTTTGGCCTCGAACCAGATCTCGCGGGTCTGGATGTCGATCAGCCCTTTGGTGTATTGCTTGAGGCCCAGGGCCTTGATGTAAGCGTCCTTGACGTCCTCTTCGCTCTTGGCGGTTTGCAGTTGGGTGTAGAGGCTCACGTCAGACCATGTTGAATCAATAATTCAACATTGTCTTTTATTTAAGCTAATAAGTTCTCTTTTATGAGCTCATGGTTCCTGCAACATGAGCAATTGGCCTTTTGTCCGTTTGCGTTGACCGGGCCGCCGCTTCAGGCGTTCACATTCACCACCACCCGCCCGCGCACCTGACCTGCCAGGATCTCGCTGCCCAGCGCCAGGGCATCGGCCAGACCCACTTCGCGGGTCATGCGTTCCAGTTGCGCAGGGTCAAGGTCTGTGGCCAGACGAGCCCAGGCGGCTTCACGCAGGGCACGCGGTGCCATGACACTGTCGATGCCCGCCAGCGTCACACCACGCAAGATGAAGGGCGCAACTGAGCTGGGAAAGTCCATGCCTTGGGCCAGACCACAGGCCGTGACCACGCCGCCGTATTTGGTGCTGGCGCAGGCATTGGCCAGGGTGTGGCTGCCCACGGTGTCGACCACGCCCGCCCAGCGCTCTTTGGCCAGCGGTTTGCCCGGCGCACTCAACTCGGACCGGTCCATGATGTCGGCCGCGCCCAGCTGGCGCAGGTAGTCGGCCTCTTGCAGGCGGCCAGTGCTGGCCACGACGCGATAACCGAGCTTGGCCAGCAGCGCAATGGCCACGCTGCCCACGCCACCGCCCGCGCCGGTGACCAAAATGTCGCCTTTGTCGGGTGTGACGCCGTGCTTTTGCAGCGCCATCACGCACAGCATGGCGGTGTAGCCTGCGGTGCCAATGGCCATGGCTTGGCGGGGGGTGAAGGCACTGGGCAGGTGGACCAGCCAGTCGCCTTTCAGGCGTGCTTTTTGCGCCAGCCCGCCGCTGTGGCTTTCGCCCACGCCCCAGCCGTTCAACACCACTTGGTCGCCCGCTTTGAACAGCGGGTGCTGGCTGTCGGTCACCGTGCCTGCAAGGTCAATACCGGGTGTGAGCGGGAACTTGCGCACCACGGGCGATTTGCCTGTCATGGCCAGGCCGTCCTTGTAGTTGACGGTGGAGTAGTCCACTTGCACCGTCACATCGCCTTCGGGCAAGGCGCTGTCGTCCAGCGTTTGCACCGCGCAGTGGTAACCGTTGTCGTCTTTGTTGATTTGCAGAGCTTGGTAGGTCATGGGTTTTTCCTTAAGTGGGTTTGCGGTTGACCAGCACAATGCCCACCGCCACCAGCCCCAGGGTGGCCAGCAGTGTGGGAGTGGCGGATTCGCCCAGCAGCCAGGTGCCGAACAGCAGGGCAAACAGGGGCGTCAAAAATACGAATACCGAGATTTTGGTGGCCGGGTAGCGGCCCAGCATCCACATCCAGGCCAGGTAGCTGGCAAACGCACCGATCACGGTTTGCGCCAACATCGAGCCCCAGGCCAGGGCGCTCCACTGCAGGTTCCAGCTTTCGCCCAGCGCCAGCGAGATCCAGGGCACGGCCACTGCGGTGGTGGCGATTTGGTAGAAAAGCAGTTTTTCGGGGGCGATGCGGGTCAGGTTTTTGGCGCGGATGGTCACCGTGGTCAGGCCCCACAAGGCCCCGGCGGCCAGGCCCAGCAGGTCGCCCAAAGCACCGTGGCTCGCACCGTGGCTCGCGCTGTTGTTCAGGCTGTTGTTGCCACTGCCGTAGCTGCCCGCCCCCAAGCCTTCGCGCATGGCAAAGGCCACCGCCACAAAGGCGCAGGCCATGCCCAGCCATTGCAGCGGACGCAGACGCTCCGACTTGACGAACAGCGGCACCAGCGCGGCCACCCAAAACGGCGAGGTGTAGAGAAAGACCGTCAGACGCGATGCCGAGGTGTAGCGCAAGCCCAAATAGATGCAGGCAAATTCGGCGGCGAACAGCCCGCCCGCCAGCAGACCGGGCCACAGGCTGCCGTCCCGCTCAAACAGGCGCACGCCGCGCACGCGGCACCAGATCAGCAGCAGTGCGCAGGCGCCAATGCAGCGCAGGCTGGCCTGAAACAGCGGTGCCACCTCCGACATGATGGCCTTGACCAGCACCTGCTGCAGCCCCCAAAACATACAGCACGCCAGCAGCATGCCCACGGCCAAACCGTCCAGATTGTCTTTGCGCAAATTCATGCCCGCATTGTGCCGTGCCCCAGTGCGCTCAGCTGTCGCCAGTGACTGCGCCGAGCGCCGTGACATGCGGCAGTTAACATGCCAACAACGCATGCCCAGCAGCGCACCGACTTGCCATGAACCCACTTGAACACCTTGCAACTTTGACGCGCAACGATCCCCCGTCTGCGCTGACCCGGCGCGACTGGCACCGCATGGCCTTGGCGGTGGCTTTGTCACCTTGGCTGGCGCCTGCCCCCCAAGCGCAAACGCTGAGCAGCGCGTCAGGTGCAGCGCAAGGGCCGCGTTGGCAAGTCGACCCGTTTAGCCTGGGCGTGGCCAGTGGGCAGCCGCAACCGGGCAGCGTGGTGCTGTGGACGCGCTTGCACATCGCAGAGGCCGACGCGCCGCTCAAAGCGCAAACCATCGCGCTGGTGTGCGAGGTGTTTGCCGATGCCGCCTTGCGCCAGCCCGTGCGCCAATGGCGCGTGCAGACCGACGCAGCCCGAGCCCACAGCGTGCATGTGGTGGCGACGGGTTTGCAGCCGGGGCGGCCTTATTGGTACCGATTTGTGTGCGGCAGCGCCAGCAGCCCGGTGGGCCGCGCCCGCACCAGTCCGGGCGTCAACGACGCGGTCGACCGCCTGCGTATCGCGTTGGCTTCGTGCCAGCATTACGAGCAGGGCTACTTTGCGGCGCACCGCGAGATGGCCCAGCGCGACCTGGACCTGGTGCTGTTTGTGGGTGACTACATTTACGAAAGCTCCAACCCACAGCACATGCTGCGCCAGCACTTGGGCGGCGTGCCCAAGTCGCTGGACGAATACCGGGACCGTCACGCCCAGTACAAGAGCGATGCCGATTTGCGGGCCTGCCACGCCGCACACACTTGGCTGATGACTTGGGACGACCACGAGGTGGTGAACGATTACGCCAACGACCTGGACCGAAACTTCACCGACCCTCAGGTGTTTTTGCGCCGCCGCGCGGCGGCCTATCAGGCGTACTTTGAACACATGCCGGTGCGCTTGGGGCCTGATGCGGCCAACCCAAGCCAAATGCGCATCCACGACCGCATGGCTTGGGGGCGGCTGGCTGATTTGTGGACGCTCGATTGCCGCCAATACCGCGACCACCACGCCTGCCCTGACCCGATGCGTGGCGGTGGCCGTGTGGTGGTGGGTTGTGACGCCTTGGCCGATCCGTCGCGCAGCATGCTGGGCATGGCGCAAGAGCAGTGGTTCACCGAGGGCCTGACGCGCAGCACCAAACGCTGGAAGCTGGTGGCACAGTCCACCCAAATGAGTTCGAGTGGTGTGAACACGCCTTTGGGGCGAAGTGCGTTCACCGATGGCTGGGACGGCTACCCGCAAGCCCGGGCCAGGTGGCTGGACACCGTGGCCCAAGCCGGGCTGCAAAACGTGGTGGTGCTGGGTGGTGATGTGCACATGAACGTGGCGGCCCAGTTGCGGGTGCAGCCCAACGACGAGCGCTCGCCCGTGGTCGCCAGCGAGATCGTGACCACCTCGGTCACCTCACGCGGCTTGGGGGAGAAGTTGTTGGCCCAAATCCGCGACAGCAACCCGGACATCTTGCATGCCCGTTCGGACGAACGCGGCTACACCTTGCTGGACATCAAGCCCGAGGGCATGCGTGCCGAGTTCATGACCACGCCCAACCCGGCGCAGGCCCAAGGTGTGTTCAAGGCACAGGCGCAATGGCTGGTTCGCGCTGGCGTGGCGGGTCTGCAAAAAGCCTGATGGACAGCTGAGGCGCCAAAACAATCGCAGCTCCCACCTTTTGCATTCTTCAGGCTTGGGAGTGACCAAGTAGTCATTTTCTCGATATGCGGGACTAGAATCTGGCCATGACTACCCATGCCCAGACCCCGCCCAAAAAGTCTTTCAAGATCCAAATGTTGGCCGCACGAGAGACGGCGATCATTCAGTCGGTCAACCGCCTGCTGGCCGAAAAAGGGTTTGACGCGATGACGGTGGACGAAGTGGCCGCCGAGGTGGGCATTGCCAAAGCCAGTCTGTACAAGCATTTCACCAGCAAAGAAGAACTGGCTTGTGCGGCCATGGTGGCCGCCATGCGCAAGGCGCAAGCGTTTATCCAGTCTTTGCCGGCCGAACAAGCGGCCATCGACCAGCTCAAGGCGGTGACCCGCTGGACCATGACCCTCAAGCTGGACGGCCTGATGCCGTCCTTGCCCAGCCAGAACTCCAGCCTGCGGGCGACCTTGATGACCAACAAGGATTACATGGACGGCTTGATGGAAGTCAGCGATTCGCTGGGGGGCTGGATCGAAAAAGCCCAAGCCCAAGGCCAGATCAACCAAGCCCTGCCCGCGGTCGCGGTGCTCTACACCTTGTTTGCGCGGGCCTGCGACCCGGTGCTGGAGTTCCTCAAGATGGGCGAGCAGCACACCGACGAGCAAATCCTGGATTTGGTCATGAGCACCTGTTTTGACGGGCTGAGCGCCCGCTGACCCTGAGGCGCACCCTGGCTTGCAGGGGCGCCCTCTCACCCAAAGCGCTCAAGCTGTTTGGGTGTTCAGCGCACCAGCAACACCGGCACTTTGCAGTGCGCCAACACTTGGGTGGCCACAGAGCCCATGACCAGATTGCCCAGGGTGCCGTGGCCGTGCGAGCCCATCACCACCAAGTCAAATTTGCCGCTGTCGGCGGTTTTAGAGATGATTTCGCCTGCGTGACCCACTTTGGACACGGTTTTGGCATCAATGCCGTGACGCAGCAAGAATTTGGTGACCGGGCTGAGCACTTTTTCTGACTCTTCTCGCTGAAAGGTTTCGACCGCTTCTTTGCCCACCACGGCGCGAGCGCGGGGCGGCAATTGGGGGTTCACCGTGAGCAAGGTGTAGCTGTTGTTGGCACTGAACAACTCGTCGTGAGTGGTCAGATAAGCCAGCATTTTTTTGGTGTAGTCGCTGCCGTCAACGGCCAATAAGATTTTCATGGGGTGCTCCTCATTGAGATCAAACAAGCTTTGAATGTAGTCAGCTCTTGGTTACGGTTTTTGACTTAGGTCATGAAGTTCACGAACAAGCCCGCAGCACCGAGGGGCACACGCTCATCAATGGCAGGTTGGAAAAACGGGCGACTGCGCAGGTGAAATGTGGAGGCGAAATGTCGGTTTTCACAAACTTTCAAGCAGATACAGGGGAAAGTCCTAGGCATATCTTGCAAATAAGTACAGGTTTGGGGCGAATTTGTATAAATGGCGAGGCAAGACATCATCAAAATTCATCCCACGGTGAGTACAGCCGTGTGCCAACAACATTCATCTTTCAGGAGACAACCGTGAAATTCCGCCTCGCTTCTACCCTCTGCGCCGCGCTGTTCAGCGCCGGCATGGCCCAAGCGGCCACCGAACTCGTGATTGCCACCGTCAACAACGGCCACATGATCGAAATGCAAAAACTTGGCAAAAACTTTGAAGCCGCCAACCCCGACATCAAACTCAAGTGGGTCACCCTTGAAGAAGGCGTGCTGCGTCAGCGCGTGACCACCGACATCGCCACCAAAGGCGGCCAGTTCGATGTGATGACCATCGGCATGTACGAAACCCCGATCTGGGGCAAAAAAGGCTGGTTGCAAGAACTCAAAACCGACGCCGCCTATGACGCGGACGATTTGCTGCCCGCCATGCGCAATGGCCTGAGCGTGGACGGCAAGCTGTTTGCCGCACCGTTTTACGGCGAAAGCTCGATGCTGATGTACCGCAAGGACCTGGCCGACAAAGCCGGCGTGCAAGTGCCCGAGCGTCCTACTTGGCCACAAATCAAAGACCTGGCTGCCAAAATGCACGACCCCAAAAACGGCGTGTACGGCATTTGCCTGCGTGGCAAGCCGGGCTGGGGCGACAACATGGCCTTCTTGTCCACCTTGGTCAACACCTTTGGTGGTCAGTGGTTTGACATGAACTGGAAACCGCAGCTCGAATCGAAGCCTTGGAAAGACGCGATCAACTTCTACGTTGATTTGCTGAAAAACTACGGCCCACCCGGCTCGTCTGCCAACAGCTTCAACGAAATCTTGGCATTGACCAACTCCGGCAAGTGCGGCATGTGGATCGACGCGACCATCGCCGCCTCGTTCGTGAGCGACCCCAAGCAGTCCAAAGTGGCTGACCAAATGGCCTTTGCCCAAGCCCCCACCATGGCCACCCCCAAAGGTGCCAACTGGCTGTGGGCCTGGTCGCTGGCCATCCCGGCTGGCTCCAAAAATGTGGACGCCGCACAGAAGTTCGTGACCTGGGCCACCTCCAAGGACTACATCAACCTGGTGGGCAAGACCAATGGCTGGGGCGCAGTGCCCACCGGCACCCGCAAGAGCACTTACGCCAACGCCGACTTCTTGAAGGCTGCGCGTTTTGCCAAGGCTGAAAAGACCGCCATCGACTCGGCCAACCCCAACGATTCCACCTTGCCCAAGAGCCCGTATGTGGGTGTGCAGTTCGCTGCCATCCCCGAGTTCCAGGCCATTGGCATCGCAGTGGGTCAGCAAATGAGCGCGGCTTTGGCGGGCAAGTCCACCGTGGACGCAGCCCTTAAAGCCAGCCAAGTGGCGGCCGATCGTGAAATGAAGAAAGCCGGTTACTACAAGTAAACGGCCGATGCGGACCACGGGCAGGCACCACAGCGGTGGGCCTGCCCGTTTTTCATCAAACCCGTACTGCTTGAGCCTTGTGTGCAAGGGGCTGTCAGACCCGATGCCAAGCTGCCGCCTTCGCACCTGTTGAGAGATACCCCCTATGAATCGCCTGCTCCCTCGTTTGTTGCTGACGCCCGCCATCGCCACGCTGTTTTTGTGGATGATCGTGCCCTTGGTGATGACGATTTACTTCAGCGTCATCCGCTTCAACCTGCTGCAGCCTGACCAGAGTGGTTTTGTCGGGCTCGACAACTTCGAATACTTCATCACCGACCCCTCGTTTGGCTCGGCGGTGAGCAACACCTTGCTGCTCTTGGGCAGCGTGATCGCCATCACCGTGGTGCTGGGCGTGGCGATTGCCTTGCTGATCAACGAACCTTTTGCCGGGCGCGGCCTGGTGCGGGTGCTGTTGATTTCTCCTTTCTTTGTCATGCCCACGGTCAATGCGCTGCTGTGGAAAAACATGATGATGAACCCGATTTACGGCGTGCTGGCGCAGGTCTGGATCTTCTTTGGCTTGACGCCCATCGACTGGTTGACCGACTTGCCGCTGCTGAGCGTCATCATCATGGTGGCTTGGCAATGGTTGCCGTTTGCCACCTTGATTTTCATGACCGCGCTGCAAAGCATGGACCGCGAACAGCTCGAAGCCTCGCGCATGGACGGTGCCCACTATGGCCAGCAACTGCGTTATCTGTACCTGCCGCATCTGGCCCGATCGGTGGCCGTGGTGGTCATGATCGAGTTGATCTTTTTGCTCAGCGTGTTTGCCGAGATTTACACCACCACCGGCGGCGGTCCGGGGGATGCCAGCACCAACGTGGCTTTTCTGATCTTCAAACAAGCGCTGCTCAACTTTGACGCCGGCGTGGCCTCGGCAGGTGCTTTGTTTGCGGTCGTGCTGGCCAACATCGCCGCCGTGTTCATGATCCGCATGGTCGGCAAAAACCTCGACCGATGAGACCGATAGATAAGGCCTGAACCATGTCCCGAACTTCTACACTGACCCCCGCCTATGCCGTGCGCACGGTGGCCGCATGGGGCGTGGCCCTGCTGCTGTTTTTCCCGCTGGGTTGGCTGCTGCTCACCGCATTCAAAACCGAGTTGCAAGCCATTGCCGTGCCGCCCGAACTTTTCTTCACGCCCACGCTGGAGAACTTCCACGAAGTGCAAGAGCGCAGCGACTATTTGCTGTACGCGAAAAACTCGGTCATCACCAGCGTGGTGTCCACTTTGCTGGGCTTGATGATCGCCGCGCCTGCGGCTTACGCCATGGCGTTTTTCAAAGGCAAGTACACCAAAGACATCTTGATGTGGATGCTGTCCACCAAGATGATGCCCGCTGTGGGCGCGCTGGTGCCGGTGTATGTGATGGCGCAAAAAGCCCAGTTGCTCGACACCCAACTGGCGCTGATCATCGTGTTCACTTTGAGCAATTTGCCCATCATGGTGTGGATGCTGTATTCGCACTTCAAGGACATTCCGCACGAAATCTTGGAAGCGGCCCGCATGGACGGTGCCACGCTTTGGCAAGAACTGCGTTTGGTGCTCTTGCCTTTGGCCATGGGGGGCCTGGCCTCCACCGGTTTGCTGTGTCTGGTGCTCAGTTGGAACGAAGCCTTTTGGTCGCTCAACCTCACTGCGGCCAAGGGCGGCACCCTGGCCACCTTGATCGCCAGTTACTCCAGCCCCGAGGGCTTGTTTTGGGCCAAGTTGTCGGCCGCCTCGCTCATGGCCATTGCGCCCATCGTCATCTTCGGCTGGTTCAGCCAAAAACAACTGGTGCAAGGGCTGACCTTTGGCGCCGTCAAGTAAACCCTTTTTTTGCGATCACACACCATGGCTTACCTTCAACTTCAGGGCATTGAAAAATTCTTTGGCGAGCACCGCGCCATCAAAGGCATTGACCTGGCCATCGAGCCGGGTGAATTCATCGTCTTTGTCGGGCCGTCTGGCTGTGGCAAATCCACTTTGCTGCGCTTGATCGCAGGCTTGGAGCAGATCGACGGCGGCAAGCTCAGTTTGCAAGGGCGTGACATCACGCACCTGCCTTCCAGCCAACGCGATTTGGCCATGGTGTTCCAAAGTTATGCGCTGTACCCACACATGAGCGTGTTCGAGAACATGAGCTTTGCGCTCAAGCTGGCCAAAGTGGCCACCGAAGTGATCAAGGAAAAAGTCGAGCGTGCCGCGGCCATCTTGAACCTGAGTGCTTACCTGAACCGCACGCCCAAAGACCTGTCGGGCGGGCAACGCCAGCGCGTGGCCATTGGCCGCGCCATCGTGCGTGCGCCCAAAGTGTTTTTGTTTGACGAGCCGCTGTCCAACCTCGATGCCGCCTTGCGTGGCCAGACCCGTGTAGAAATCGCCAAGCTGCACCGCGACCTGGGCGCGACCACCATCTATGTGACGCACGACCAGGTGGAGGCCATGACCTTGGCCGACCGCGTGGTGGTGCTGCGCGACGGCCAGGTCGAACAGGTGGGCACGCCGCTGGAGCTGTACGACCACCCGGCCAACCAATTTGTGGCGCAGTTCATCGGCACACCGCAGATGAATGTGGTGCCGCTGGACCAACTGCCGCCTGTGGTCCAGCACCTGGCCCCAGCAGGGGCAGCGGGTGGCTCGATGGGTTTGCGCCCTGAAAACGTGTTGCTGCGCCAAGGCGGGCAAGGCGCCATGGCTGGCCAGGTGGACTTGGTCGAAGCGCTGGGGGCCGAAACCTTGGTCTACGTCAGCACACCCGAAGGGGCCACGCTGGTGGCCCGCCTGAGCGAGCGCACCGCGCTGGTCGCAGGCCAGAGCGTCACGCTCGATGTGGCGACCGAGCACGCCCATTGGTTTGACGCCGCTGGCCGTATGGTGCACCGCACGCACAACACCAGCACCGCAGCCGCGCAAGCCTGAGCCATTGTTTCATTCAACACCAAGACACCATGAACAACTCACACCCTTTGAATGGCCAAGTGGCCGCCGTCACCGGCGCGGCATCGGGCATTGGTTTTGCCAGTGCACAGGTCATGGTCCATGCGGGTGCCACGGTGGTGCTGGTCGACCGCGACCCCCAGGCGCTGGCGAAGGCCTGTGCCACTTTGGGTCCGCAGGCGGTGCCGCTGGTGCTGGATTTGCTCGACCCGGTGCAATGCGCCGCCATGCCCGAACGCATCTTGGCGCTGACCGGTCGGCTGGACATTTTTCACGCCAATGCGGGCCTGTATGTGGGCGGTGACTTGGTGGATGCGAAAGACGAAGCCATTGACCGCATGCTCAACCTGAACGTGAATGTGGTGATGAAAAACGTGCGAGGCGTGTTGCCGCACATGATCGCGCGGGGTGCGGGCGACATCATCGTCACCAGCTCGTTGGCCGCGCATTTCCCCACACCATGGGAGCCGGTCTATGCCTCCAGCAAATGGGCCATTGACTGCTTTGTGCAGACCACGCGCCGCCAAGTGTTCAAGCACGGCATACGCATGGGCGCGATCTCGCCGGGGCCGGTCATCACCGGGCTGTTGGCCGACTGGCCCGCCGACAAATTGGCCGAGGCCAAGGCCAATGGCAGCTTGCTTGAAGCCGATGAGGTGGCGCAGGTCGTGTTGTTCATGCTCACGCGCCCGCGCGGCATGACCATCCGCGACGTGGTCATGATGCCCACCAATTTCGACCTCTGAGTCCGGCACTTTTAAGCACAAGCGGCCGCACACCCGCGTTCAAAAACCCCTTCATCCTTTGTTGACCATGAACACCATCTTGCACCTGGGCTTGGGCTCTTTTCACCGCGCACACCAAGCCGTCTATGTGCACCAACTGCAGCAGTTGGGCGATTCGAGTTGGGCCATCGCCGCAGGCCATCTGCGCCCCGACATGCCCGAGACCATCGCTGCGTTACAGGCACAAGGCGGGGCCTACACGCTGGAGACCGTGACGCCACAGGGCGAAAAAACCTACACCCGCATCACCTCCATCCAGCGTGTCATTCCGTACCAAGACGATTTGGCCCCGCTGGTGGCGGTGGGTGCCGATGCCGCCACGCGCATCATCAGCTTCACCGTGACCGAGGCCGGTTATTACTTGGACGCGCACAACCGGCTGGACTGGGACGGTTTTGAGGACTTGCGCAAGGACCTACAGGCGCTCAAGGCGGCCCAAGCCGGGCACACCATTTATGGCGCACTGGCCTGCATCTTGCGGGCGCGCATGCAGGCAGGCAGCGGCCCTGTCACGCTGATGAACTGCGACAACCTTCGCCACAACGGTGCGCGTTCGCGCAGCGGCTTGCTGCAATTCATCGAAGCGCTGGGCGACAGCGCTTTGCTGCAATGGGTGCAAACCCACACCACCAGCCCCAATGCCATGGTGGACCGCATCACGCCCCGGCCCACGCCCGATGTGGCCGAGCGGGTCAAGGCCGCGACGGGCCAGCACGATGCGGCAGCGCTGATGGCCGAGAGCTTCATCCAATGGGTGATTGAAGACCGCTTCATCGCTGGCCGGCCCGCTTGGGAGCGCGTGGGCGTGGAGATGGTGCATTCGGTGGACGCCTATGAGGAAGCCAAAATCCGTTTGCTCAACGCCACACACAGTTGCATCGCGTGGGCGGGTACGCTGGTGGGTTACCAATACATCCACGAAGGCACGCACGACGCGCAGATCCGCCGCATGGCCTACGACTACGTGACCGATGATGTGATCCCCGTGCTGGACACACCCGACAAGCCCTGCCCGCTCGACTTGCCGCGTTACCGCGATGTGGTGCTCGACCGCTTTGGCAACCCGGCCATTTGCGACACCAACCAGCGCGTGGCCATGGACGGCTTCAGCAAGGTGCCCGGCTTTATTGCGCCCACCATCCGCGAACGGCTGGCGCGTGGCCAGAGCATCGACAGCGTGGCCATGCTGCCCGCCCTGTTTTTGGCGTATTTGCAGCGCTGGCATCTTGGGCAAATTCCCTACACCTACCAAGACCAAGCCATGCAGCCCGAGGTGGCGCACGCCATGTGCGCTGCCGCCGACCCGGTGGCCGCCTTTTGTGCCGACCCCACCTTGTGGGGCGAGTTGGCCGAAGACCCCCGATTGCGGGATGCCGTGCGCCGTGCCCACGATCGCGTTGGGCGCTTTGTACAGGCCCACATGGCGGCGCAAACGGCTGTGCCAAACTGACGGACTGTCTCGTTATCCTCAGCGCCAAACCATGACCGTCCGAACCCGCACTGTCCCTCGTCAAATCAAGCCCGAGCTGGAGCATGAACTGGTGCGCTCGCCCAATATGGGCTATGAGGCGTCCAGCGATGTGGGGTTTGTGCGTTGCTTGGCGCACGGCTTTCCCACCCCGCTGGCGCGTTGGCACTACCACGACGAATACGAGCTGCACCTGATCACCGCCACCTCGGGCAAAGTGTTTGTGGGCGATTGGATCGGGCCGTTTCAGCCCGGCCAACTGGTGCTCACAGGCCCGCGCTTGCCGCACAACTGGGTCACCATGGATTTGCCCGAAGGCGGTGTGGCCGAACGCGATCTGGTGATCCAGTTTGCGCACGACCCCCTCGTGCAGGCCAGCCAAACCATTCCGGAATTGGCCGAGCTGTTGCCCTTGTTGGAGCGGGCTCGCCATGGCATTGAATTTTTTGGCATGTCCGAAGTGGCCCACGCGCACTGGCACAAGGTCAAGGGTGCCCATGGCCTGCGCCGCTTCACCGCTTTTTGCGAATTTCTGACCGACCTGGCCGCGTGCAACGATTACCGTTTGCTGTCCAGTGTCCAGTTGCAAAGCGACGATGACGACAACTCGCTGGACCGCATCAACGACGTGGTCAGCCGCATCACCGAGCAGTTGGGGCAAGCCCATTCAGCCGCCGCATGGGCCGCCGAATTGGGCATGAGTGAGAGCCGATTCAGCCGGTTTTTCCGCAAGGCCACAGGCAACACCTTCACCGACTTTGTCAACCGCGTGCGCATCAGCCGTGCTTGCCAGTTGCTGATGGACACCGACCAGCAAATCACCCACATCTGTTACGACGTTGGCTTCAACAGTGTGGCCAATTTCAACCGCCGATTTCTTGAAATCAAAGGCATGAAGCCCTCTGATTTCCGCCGCCAATCGCTCACGCGTTTCAGCGGGGCACATTGATTTTTTCGGCCCGCCTCCAAAGGGCGTGCGTGCGCATCGCGCGGTGTGTTGGCCGGGCGTTTTTTGAAAGCCATTGACATGTTTTTGGGTCTGGACCTGGGCACCTCGGAGCTCAAAGCGCTGTTGCTCAACGACCAACACCAGGTGTTGGCCACGGCGCGAGCGCCTTTGACGGTGCAACGCCCGCAGGCGCTGTGGTCTGAGCAAGACCCGGCCAGTTGGTGGCAGGCTTTGCAGCAGGTCATGGACGCCCTGCAAGCCACGCAGCCCGAGGCTTTGGCGCGTTTGCAAGGCGTGGGCTTGTCGGGGCAGATGCACGGCGCGGTTTTGATGGACGCGCAAGGCGATGTCTTGCGCCCGGCCATTTTGTGGAACGACGGGCGCAGCGGGGCGCAGTGCGAACAACTCATGGCGCAGGTGCCCGACTTGCCCCGCATCACGGGCAACCTGGCCATGCCGGGTTTTACCGCGCCCAAGTTGCTGTGGGTGCGTGCGCATGAGCCCGCCTTGTTTGCGCAAACCACGCGCGTGCTCTTGCCCAAAGACTGGCTGCGCTGGCAGCTCACGGGTGAAGCCGTGAGCGAGATGTCGGACGCCGCAGGCACGCTGTGGCTGGACACCGGTTTGCGCGATTGGTCCGACACCTTGCTGGCCGCTTGTGGCTTGGACCGCAGCCACATGCCGCGTTTGGTGGAGGGCAGCGACGTGTCGGCTTTTTTGAAGCCTGAACTGTGCCGCCACTGGGGCCTGCCCGAGCGGGTGCCGGTGGCCGGTGGTGCGGGTGACAACGCGGCCAGCGCGGTCGGCATGGGCTTGGTGCGGCCAGGGCAGGGCTTTGTGTCGCTGGGCACTTCAGGGGTGGTGTTTGTCAGTGGTGCGCGTTTTGCGCCCAAACCGGCGCAGGGCTTGCACGCGTTTTGCCATGCGTTGCCGGGCCGCTGGCACCAGATGTCGGTCATGCTCAGTGCGGCCAGTGCGCTCACATGGGCCGCCCAACAACTGGCTTTTGCCGACGAGGCCAGTTTGCTGGCCGCAGCGGCGCAATTGCCTGACGCGCAGCGGTGCAATGCGCCCTTGTTTTTGCCCTATCTCAGTGGTGAGCGGACCCCACACAACCAGCCGCTGGCCACCGCCTGCTGGTTTGGCTTGACGGCGGCGCATGGGCGCGAGGCCATGGCCTATGCCGTGGCCGAGGGCGTGGCTTTGGGCTTGCGTGATGGCTTGCAGACTTTGAGCTCACCCGAGTCGACTTTGCAAAGCCTGTCGCTGGTGGGCGGTGGCGCACGCAATGCGTGGTGGGCGCAGTTGTTGGCCAATGCTTTGGGCTTGCCTTTGACCTTGCACGCAGGCGCTGAAACCGGCGCGGCTTTGGGCGCGGCGCGTTTGGCTTGGTTGGCCTGCGGGGCTTCGGTCGAGGCGGTGTGCACCACACCCGCGGTCAGCCGCAGTTTTGAGCCCGATGCCATGCAGCACGCGGCGCTGGCTTTGCGCCATGCCCGTTTTCAGGCGCTTTACCGGGCGGTGTCGCCGCTCTTTTGACACGAGAAGCCCGACGCTGAAGCGCTTGCGTGTCGGCTGTGCTGGCGCTATTCCGTGCCGTGCCGTGCCAGCGTGGCCTCAAGGCGTGTTGGTTTCAGTCCCGAGCAGAAGCGCCATCCACACAAATCACCTGCTGCGCCTGAAACGTGAGTTGCTCTTTTTTGTGGGCATAGCCCAGCGGGTTGGCCACCACGCGGCAGCCGTTGTAGGTGTAGTCCACCGGGCAGTGCAGATGGCCGTGCAGCCACAGTTGGGCTTGGGGCAGCAAGGCGTCGAGTGCGTTGCAAAAGCCTGCGGTGCCCGGCACCAGTCCATAGCGCGGGTCGGCGCTGCGCAGGCTGGGGGCAAAGTGCGTCACTACCACAGTGGGGCCGTCAAACGGGGTGCTCAGCGCGGCGCTCAACCAGCTTTGGCACAGCAAGGCTTGTTCGCGCACGGGCTCTGCCAGCCAGGCTTGTGTGCCTCGGGTGGTGCCGGTTTTGCGCAGGTAATAGTTGGCGGCGCGGAAGGCTTTGTCGCGGGCCTTGAGTTGGCGTGTGTATTGGCTGTTGGGGTGGCTGAAGTGGGCAGGGATCTTCTCGGGCAGTGGCTTGCCCGCCAGTGGCCCCATCGCATCAAAATCGGCCCACAGCGTGGTGCCCACAAAGCGCACGCCGTTCAGGTGCAGCACTTCGCGCTCCAGCCAGGTAATGCCCAGCCGCGTGCAGGTTTCGTGCAGGCGGGTGTGGGCTTCGTCAAAGTCGAGTCCGTCGTATTCGTGGTTGCCCGGCACAAACAGCACCGGGGTGGGCCAGCCGTGCAACGGCGAAAAGCGCTTCAAGCCAAAGTCGGTGTCACCGGCAGCGGCCAGCGCCGAGTTGGTTTGGTAAGAGCCGATGTCGCCGGCCAGCACCAGCACGTCGGCACCCGGCGCGGGTGTGGGCACAAAGCCGGGGTTGGACTCCAGGTGCAGGTCCGAGAGCAATTGAATCTTCATGCCATGTCCTCTTTGGCAAATGCGGCTTGGGCCACTTGCAACAACTGGCCTCGCAACCATTGGTGCGCGCTGTCGTGTTGCAAGCGCCGGTGCCACAACGCTTCGACGTGCACAGGTGTCACGTCGAGGGGCAGCTCGCGCAGCACCAGTTGATCGCCCATGCCTGTGGTCGGTACAAAGTGGCGTGGCAACACCGTGAGCAAGTCGGAATTGACCACCACCTGCCCTGCGGTGAAAAACTGGTTCACCGTAAGCACGATCCGCCGTTGCCGCCCAATCGTGGCCAGGGCCTCATCGACAAAACCATAAGGCCGCCCCGAAAAACTCACCAGCAAATGGCGGGCTGCGCAGTAGGTATCGAGCGTCATGGGCTGCTCGGCCAAGGGGTGGCCTTGGCGCATCACGCACACATATTCACCCGCATACAGGCGCTGATGTTCAAAAGACACCGCTTCGCCAGCTTGTGCACGCCCGGTCAAATCGGTCAATACAGCAGGAAAGTAGCCCATCGCCATGTCGGCCGTGCCGTCGCTCAGCAGGCTGCGCGGATCGCGGGTGGTCAGGGGCACCACGCGCAACGAAATGCCCGGCGCTTCGGTTTGCAGTTGCCGGGCCAGCCCGCCCATCAGTTCGGCGGCAGTGGCGTCGGCCATGGCCAGGATGAAGGTGTTGGTGGCGTCGTGGGGCACAAAGGTGCTGGGCACGATGGCTTCTTGCAGCTGGCGCAGCGCCTCGCGCACGTTGGGCCACAGCGCCAGTGCGCGGGGCGTGGGCTCGATGCCGTGGCCGTGTCGACGCACCAATTCGTCGTCCAGTGCGTCGCGCAGGCGGCGCAGGGCGTTGCTGACAGCGGGCTGGGTCAGCGACAAGTTACGCGCTGCACGGGTCAGGCTGCGCTCGGCCATGACTTCGTCAAAGACCCGAAGCAGGTTCAGGTCCAAGGTGCGGAAGGCGGCTGGAATGGCGTGAGGCATGCAAATATTCCTTTTGTATCACCATTGTGAATGATAAACATCATGAATATAAAGTTGGACATCATCCGTAAAAACCCTATGATGCGCACATGGTTTTGATTATTTGGGTTGCCAAATTAACCAAAATCAATTCAAGGGAACACACAATGAACACCGCTACCAAATCGATTCTGGGTCAAATGCCCACTCCAACAGCTGTTGCGGCTGCCCCCGCGACCTCAACCAAAGCCTTGGCCACACTCATGCTGGCCGCTGGTGTGGCTGCCTTGGTTGTGCTGACGGATCAAATGATCGACAGCTGGGCCGAATCTCATGTTGTGGCTGCCTGGCTGGCTCTGTGGGCTGTAGCTGCTGTGGCGATTGGCGTCCTGCGCGGCGTGACCCGTGCGCTGGCGCAAAACCTGATGAGCGGCCTGGATGCGTGGTCTGCCCATGTAGCGCGTCGCCGCGCCGACGAGCGTCTTTGGGCCATGGCCCAGACCGACAGCCGCCTGATGAACGACCTGCAAACGGCCATAGACCGCGCAAGCAATGAGACGCAGCCTGCCAAAGACATCGCCACGCTGATGACCCGCCGCACGGCCCGCATGCTGCAAAGCCGCATGTACTACATCTGATCGCTGGCGTTGGGGCGCTGGCCCCTGCCAAAACACAAGGCCTCTTTCGGGAGGCCTTTTGCTTGGCGGGTGCAAAACTCAGGGTTCGGAAGTTGGTGTTGTTTTGCGCGAAGCCAGGTAAATGCCCGGCAAGATCAGGCACGCACCCATCACATGGTGCCAGCCCAAAGACTCACCCAGCACCAGCCAAGCCGTCAGGCCGCCATACAAAGGCCCCAAGTACAAGCTGGCGGCCACCCGGCTGGCCCCAAGCACTTTCTGGCAAAAACCATACGCCCAATAAGCGCCAATGCCCGGCACCAAGCCCGCACCCAGCACGAGCCAAGTGGCTTGGGCGCTCCAGGGCGGGGTGTCGGCCTGCAGCCATTCCCATGTGGCAAAAGGCAGCAAGACCAGCACACCGCCCATGCAAATGGCGGCCAGCCGCGCCGTTGAGCCCAAGGGCGTGGGCCATTTCTTTTGCAACAAAGCAAATCCTGCCCAAGACACCATGGCCAGCACAATCCAGCCGTCCCCAACCACCCATTGCACCTGGCCCAGCGCACCCCATTGCCCTTTGACCACCACATGGAACACGCCCGACATGGCAACGAGAACGCCCAAGGCTTGTCGCCACGAAAACCGCTCACCCAACCAAAGCACGGCACCCAGCGCGATCAGAACGGGTGAAGCCGCATAAATCAACGCAATGTTCATGGCGGTGGTGGTTTGCGCACCTTGATAGACCCAGGCGCCACAGACCAGCATGCCCAAAGCCCCCAAGGCCAGGTATTGCCAAGCCGCGCGCAAGGTGCTGCGGCGCTCGTGCCACAGTTCACTGCGGGCGATGAAGCTCAAGATCACGCCGGCCAAAGCCCAGCGCCCCAGGGCCAACATGTGGGGCGCGACCACGCCGGGCGCGGTTCGTGCCACGATGTAATTGACGGACCACAGGGCGGGCGTGATCCAAAGGAGCCAAAGGGCCAAGCGTTCGCGGGATTCGGAAACAGCACGGGTAAACATGTGCCCATTGTGCAGGCCAAAAAAAACCGCCCTGGTTTGCGGCCGGGGCGGTGGGTCTGTCAGGTCGTCGCCTGAGTCATGCCCGAATTGATCGGGCAGCCATGACTTAAGCAGCCAAGCGCGCTTCCAGTGCGGCCTTGGTGTCCAGCAGCGCTTTGGGCAGGTGGAAAGCCAGTTGGGCAAAGTGCTCGTCGTGCAGCTTGAACTCGGCTTGCCATGCGGCTTTGTCGATGCTGGTCACTGCTTTGAACTGCTCGGCGCTGAAGTCCAGGCCCGTCCAAGTGATTTCGGCATAAGTGGGCGCCACGCCGAACATGGTTTCTTCGCCTGTGGCATTGCCTTCCAGGCGGTCAATCATCCACTTGAGCACGCGCATGTTGTCGCCGTAGCCGGGCCAGACAAACGAGCCGTCCTCGCCCTTGCGGAACCAGTTGACGCAGTACATGGCGGGCAGCTTGTGGCCAGCGGCCTGGGCCTGTACCTGTGCTTTTTCACCCGTGTCCAGCCAGTGCTGGAAGTAGTCGCTCATGTTGTAGCCGCAAAACGGCAGCATGGCGAAGGGGTCGCGGCGCACCACGCCTTGTGCGCCAAAAGCGGCGGCGGTGGTCTCAGAGCCCATGGTCGCGGCCATGTACACGCCTTCGGTCCAGCTGCGTGCTTCAGTCACCAAGGGCACGGTGGTCGAGCGGCGGCCACCGAACATGAAGGCGTCGATCGGCACACCGGCAGCGTCGTCCCAAGCGGGGTCGAGCGCGGGGTTGTTGGCCGCAGCCACGGTGAAGCGGGCGTTGGGGTGGGCGGCTTTGGCACCGGTTTCCTTGGCGATCTGCGGCGTCCAGTCCTTGCCTTGCCAGTCGATCAAATGGTCGGGCAGCTTGCCGGTGTCTTTTTCCATGCCTTCCCACCACACATCGCCGTCGTCGGTCAGGGCCACGTTGGTGAAGATCACGTCCTTGTGCAGGCTCAGCATGCAATTGGGGTTGGTCTTCATATTGGTGCCGGGGGCGACGCCAAAGTAACCCGCTTCGGGGTTGATGGCGACCATCTTGCCGTCGGTGTGCGGCTTGACCCAGGCGATGTCGTCGCCAATGGTGGTCACGCTCCAGCCCTCGAAGGCTTTGGGGGGCACCAACATCGAGAAGTTGGTCTTGCCGCAAGCGCTAGGGAAGGCCGCTGCAATGTGGTACTTCTTGCCTTGGGGGTTGGTCACGCCCAGGATAAGCATGTGTTCGGCCAGCCAGCCTTGTTCTTTGCCCATGTTGGAGGCGATGCGCAGCGCAAAGCATTTTTTGCCCAACAGCGCGTTGCCGCCGTAGCCCGAACCATAAGACCAGATCTCGCGGGTCTCAGGAAAGTGCACGATGTATTTGGTGGTGGGGTTGCAAGGCCAGCTGGTCGTGTCTTTTTGGCCGGCAGCCAAAGGTGCGCCCACAGTGTGCATGCAGGGCACGAACTCGCCTTGCGTGCCCAGCACGTCAAACACGGCCTTGCCCATGCGGGTCATGATTTTTTGGTTGACGGCCACATAGGCGCTGTCGGTCAGCTCAATGCCGATGTGGCTGATGTGTGAGCCCAGCGGCCCCATCGAAAACGGCACCACATACATCGTGCGGCCCGCCATGCAACCGTCAAACAGCGGGTTCAAGGTGGCGCGCATTTGCGCGGGTTCCATCCAGTTGTTGGTCGGGCCGGCGTTTTCTTTTTGGGCCGAGCAGATGTAGGTGCGGTCTTCCACACGGGCCACGTCCGATGGGTCGGAGCAAGCCAGGTAAGAGTTGGCACGCTTGGCGGGGTTCAGTTTTTTGAAGGTGCCTGCGGCGACCAGCTCAGCGCACAAGCGGTCGTATTCTTCTTGAGAGCCGTCGCACCAATAAATGTTGGCCGGCTTGCACAGGGCGGCCATTTCGGCGACCCAGGCGATCAGTTTCGCGTTCTTGACGTACGCGGGTGTGTTCAGGTTCAGGCCCTGCATCACGGGTGAGTTCATGACTAGCTCCAAGTTTAAAAATCGTTTTTTCAAAATCCCTGAACGGAGGCTTTGAAAAAACGGTTGATGGGCTGAGATACTGGCAAGCTTGATGGACTGAAATCGGTGGCCGTAATCGCTTGGTAACCAAGCGGCCTCGATTTTAGGGAGCCCGCCTTGTCCCTGCCTGTCAATTCGAACAAAAAACGCGCTTAAATATATGCAAAAAAAGCATCACGTTATGCAGGCCATGGGGCTGTCCCACGGTTCCTGGGGTCGACGTCAGTGGATGATGGTCTCCTTGGCGGCCCTGACTTTGACGCCGCTGTCCAGCCAAGCTCAGTCGGGGGAGCACATCAAAATTGCAGCTGCCAGCAATTTGAAGTTTGTACTGGCTGACTTGACAAGCCTCTACAAGCAACAAACTGGGGTCCAGGTGGATGTAAATCTGGGGGCTTCCGGCAATTTGGCCAGGCAGATCCTGCAAGGGCTTCCCGTCGAGCAATTCATCTCGGCGGACGAAGATCGCGTGGCCGAAATGGTCAAAGCGGGCCGCACACGGGATGCCGGGCAACGCTATGCAACAGGGCGATTGGCGCTGATCGTGCCTAAAAATTCAGCGTTGCCCTTGGCGCAAGGGCTGGCCGCGGTGGTGCAGGCCATGAAGCCGGGCGACAAACTGGCCATTGCCAACCCCGCATTGGCGCCCTATGGATTGGCCGCTGAAGAGGCATTGCAACGATCGGGCGTGGGCGCACTGGCTGCGCGGCAAAAAGTGCTGGGTGAGAACATCGGCCAAGCAACACAGTTTGTGGCGACTGGGGCTGCACAGGCGGGCATCACCGCATTGGCGTTGACCACGGCACCTGAAATCGCGCATACCCTGCGGGTATTGCCTTTGCCAGAGCACTTGCACGGCCCCTTGCACCAACGCATGGTTCTCTTGAAAGAGGCCAGCCCGGCCGCCATGAACTGGCACCGTTTTTTGCTAAGCCCGCAGGCGCAAGCGGTGTTTGTGCGGCACGGCTACGCCTTGCCGCAATAATCGGGATCACGGACTCCCCTCAACCTATACAGGCAAAACCAGCGATCACCCCATGGATTGGCCCGCATTTACCGTATCGCTGACTTTGGCGGCTTTGACCACTTTGGTTTTGCTGCCACTGGGCTTGGTACTGGCACGCTGGCTGGCGGTCACCGCTTGGGGCGGACGCCCTTTGATCGAGGCCTTGTTGTTGCTGCCTTTGCTCTTGCCGCCCACCGTGATCGGCTTTTACTTCTTGGTGGCTTTCGGCCAGGGCAGCCCGCTGGGAACCTGGCTGGCGGCTTCGGGTGTGCGCTTGGTGTTCACACTGGAGGGCCTCTTGCTGGTGAGCGTACTGGTTAACCTGCCCTTCATGGTTCAGCCCATTCAGCGCGCTTTTGCAGCAGTGCCGCACAGTTTGCGAGAGGCTGCGTGGGTCTCGGGCCTGTCGCCATGGCAAACCTTTTGGCGCATTGAACTGCCCTTGGCTTGGCCAGGTCTGTTGGCGGGCATGGCGCTCACGGTCGCACACACGCTGGGCGAATTTGGTGTGGTGCTCATGGTGGGCGGCAACATCGAGGGCGAGACCCGCACCCTGTCGGTGTCGCTTTACGACAAGGTGCAAGGCATGGATTTGCAGTCTGCCCATGTGATGGCGCTGGCGCTGATGGGCGTGTCTTTGCTGGCGCTGAGTCTGGTGCTGGCTTTTGACCGGGTAGGCCAGCGCGGGCGAGCCCTGCAGGAGCGCTGATGTCAGGCTTGCAAGTGCAATTGCACTCAGTGACCCCGATCCGGCTGGACGCCGAATTCGACTGTGGTGCGGGTGAACTGGTGGCTTTGGTGGGTCCCTCGGGCAGCGGCAAAACCAGCATGTTGCGTGCCATTGCTGGGTTATGGACGCCAGCCGATGTGCGGGGCCACATCCGCGTGGCAGGGCAAGACTGGCTGGATACGGCCACAGGCGTTCAGCTCAGTCCGCAGCAGCGCCGAGCGGGCTTGGTGTTTCAGCATTACGCCTTGTTCCCCCACATGACGGCGCACGCGAATGTGGCGCTGGCCGCTGGCCCCGGCTGGACGGCTGCCGATGTGCAGAACTTGCTCAGTCGATTGGGTTTGGCAGCGCTCAGCCAACGCAGACCCGTTCAGCTCTCAGGCGGTCAACAACAGCGCGTGGCCTTGGCCCGGGCTTTGGTGCGCGTCATGCCCACGCCGCAGTCCGCCTCGGATGTGCCAGACATCCCCAACCCTTTGCCAGGTGTTTTGCTGCTCGACGAACCCTTTTCTGCCGTCGATGCCCCCACGCGGCAAACGCTCTACCGCGAGCTCGCCGCTTTGCGTCAAAAAGTGTCTATGCCGATGGTCCTGGTGACGCACGACCTGGCTGAAGCCCGTCGCCTGGCTGACCGGGTGGTCATTGTGGATGCAGGCCATACCTTGCAAACAGGCACGCCCGCACGGGTATTTGCCAGCCCACGCAACGCCCGCGTGGCAGAGCTGGTGGGCATCCAGAACCACTTTGAGGGCCGTTTTTACAAAGACACGCCCGGTTGGGCGCGCTTGCGCTGGACGCCAGCGGGGCATGGACACGAAGCCATCGATTTGACGGTGGTGGACAAAAACAAGATCGACGACGACACACCCGTGACCTGGGTCCTCAACGGCGAGCAGGTGGATGTGCTGGCCGATGGGAGCACGACCCATCAGCCAGAAAAGGGCGCGACGCTTTTGCGGTGCCGACTGGTCGAAGTCTTGGCATTGGGTGAAATCAGTTTGTGCACGCTCACGCCAGAGGCATTGACCAGCCAAACCATCACCCTGAACCTGACCACGCGGTTATTGGGTCGTTTGGACGTCAAGGCCGGAGGCTGGGTTCAGCTTTTGATTGCGCCAGGCGCGTTGCACATCATGCCGGTGCGCGAAGTCGGCTGACCGACAACGTCCCGTCGGCTCCCGAGTGTGCCGACCAGACAAAACCACACGCCCAAAAACAAAACCCGCAAAGCCAAGGCTGTTGCGGGTGATGACGGGGTGCCGCCACAAAGGCAGGCACTCAAACTGCGAAAAAGCCTCAGGCCATGAACACGGCGATGAAAGCCAGCAAGAAAATCAACACGGCGCCAGCGGCCGGAATGATCACGGGAATGTGTTTGACCACGTTTTCAACGGGATCGTCAGATGTGTGTGTGTCGTTGTGAGCAGACATGGGGAACCTCAAAACAAGAATGGCCGTATTGTAGCCAAGCTGGACTGGCATGGGCCTGACGGCACTGGATCACATCAAAGCGCAGGTCGTGATGGCCCTGAAAACGCTTTTGCCGAGTCGGCAGCCGCCATCAGGGTCAGACCGCTCACAGCACTCGGTAGAAACTCAAGAAAACCCCATCGGGCGCACGCCGCCCGGTGCCAATGAACTGGCTCTCGCTCAGCCAGGCCCACTGCGGCGCTGTGGCCTCCAGCTTGGGTTGGCAGCGAAAGTAAATGTCGTCGGGATTGACCGGCTGGCCGTTCATGATGCGCTGCGAGTTTTCCAGCGAGGCCACGCGCAAGGCCGTGTTTTGCACAAACACCCTGCTGCCATCGTCGAGCTCGATCACATAACGCGCGTCCAGGTGCGCTTGTGTGCCGCCGCCCAGAATCAGCTGAAAGTCAGCACCACCCGCCAGCACTTTGCCATTCACCCGAGGACCACTCACGGTGCCGCCTGTGATGGGGATCATGCGGCGCAAGCCCGCAGGCGTTTGGCCCACTTCAACGGGTGCAGCGATAGTCACAGCCAAGTCGCACAGGTGTTCAAGTTGCGGCGGGGGTAGCGTCATGAAAGATCCCTTTAAACTGGTTGTGAATTATCAGGTGACTTTACAAATGCTTTCTACCCAAGACAAAACCCGCATCGACGACACCCGCATCGCTTCGGTGCGCCCGCTCATGACTCCGGCTTTGCTCGAAGAGCGGCTGCCCGCATCTTCAGCGCACTTGGCGCTGGTCGAGCGCTCGCGCCAAGACATCTCGAACGTGCTGCAAGGCCAGGACGACCGTTTGGTGGTGGTGGTCGGGCCCTGCTCGATCCATGACCACGACCAGGCCATCGCCTACGCCCGGCTGCTCAAGGCCGAAGCCGATAAGCACGCCAAAGACCTGCAGATCGTCATGCGCGTCTATTTTGAAAAGCCCCGCACCACCGTGGGCTGGAAGGGTTACATCAACGACCCGCACCTGGACGGCAGCTTTGCCATGAACCAAGGGCTGGAGATGGCCCGCAAACTCTTGCTGGACATCCTCGACTTGGGCCTGCCTGTGGCCACTGAGTTTTTAGATTTGCTCAGCCCGCAGTACATCAGCGATCTGGTCACTTGGGGCGCGATCGGCGCGCGCACCACCGAAAGCCAAAGCCACCGCCAACTGGCCAGTGGCCTGTCGTGCCCGGTGGGCTTTAAAAACGGCACCGACGGCGGCGTCAAAGTGGCCGCCGATGCGGTGGTGGCATCCAAGGCGCCACACGCCTTCATGGGCATGACCAAGATGGGGCAAGCGGCGATTTTTGAGACACGCGGCAACCAAGACGTGCACATCATCTTGCGCGGTGGCAAGTCGCCCAACTACTCGGCTGCCGATGTCGACGCTGCCTGCAAAACGCTGGAGGCTTCGGGCATCGCCCCGCAAGTGATGGTGGACGTGTCGCACGCCAACAGCAGCAAGCAGCACAGCAAACAAATCGAGGTGGCGCACAACGTGGCCGCGCAAGTGGCTGGCGGCGACCGCCGCATCATGGGCTTGATGATCGAAAGCCATCTGAACGAAGGCCGGCAAGACCTGAAAGAAGGCCAGCCGTTGTCGCACGGCGTCTCGATCACCGATGCCTGCATCAGCTTTTCGCAGACGGTGCCCGTGCTGGATGCGCTGGCGCTGGCGGTACAGCAGCGGCGCGGCCGGGCTTGATTCAACGCCAAAAATGTAACAGTGGCTTGACCGAAATTACTGGGCAGGATTAAAGTGGCATCGCTGACGTTGGGCGACTGACCGAAGCATCCTCTGGGGCGCATTCATGCGCCCCGCCCATCAGAACGATGAAGCTTCTTTTGGGCAAACTTTGGGACGATCCTCTCGTGACGACCCATCAGCCCGACCAGTTCGCTGGTCGGGCTTGTCATTTGGGAAACCGTTTTCTTGGCGGCCAGCCACGGGGCCGCGCCCAGACACATCCCAAAAAGCGTCCGGTGCCCTAGCCACCAAAGCGCAAGGCACAGGGCACAGGGCACAGGGCACAGGGCTCAGGGCACAGGGCACAGGGCACAGGGCTCAGGGCACAGGGCTCAGGGCTCAAGGCTCAAGGCTCATGCTGTGCCAGGTACATGCCCCCTGGCAGTTCACCGGGTTTGAACATGGGTGAAGTTCTGCCACTTTCCATGTCAATGCCGATGCGCAAGGCCTCCGACAAGCCGTTCAGTTCGTCGGCGATGCTGACCAGCAAATCGTCAACTGACAGCAAGCCCATGAGGCGACCACTGGGTTCGGTTACGAAAATACGCCGCACGCCGTGTTGGTGCATGGCTTGCACGCCTTCGTACACGCTGGAGGTTCCAGGCACCCGGATCAAATGCACGCTGCTGAATGCGCCCACATATTGCTCTTCCGGTGAACGTCCTTGTGCCAGCAAATTAACCACCAGATCCCGGTCGGTCACCACCCCCACCACTTGTGCTGGGTCTTCAGGATCGGTCAGGGCCAACGCCCCGACATGGTGAACGCGCATCAGCTCGGCGGCTTTGTTTACCGAAGCTTGTGCGCTGACAGAAATGATGTCGCGTCGACACAGACTGGCCAGATTCATGGATCTCTCCCCCAAAAAGATCCACCCACCTTAATCGGCAGGCCGGATCTTTTCTGTGCGCCAGTTCACCGCTTCAGTTTTGGGGTGACTGGATCCAGTTGCTGATCAACTCAACGGTTTCTTTTTCATGGTGGATGAAGCCGTGCCAGTGCAGTGCATCGCAGGGGTCTCCCACCGGGTCTGAGCCGCCTTCGACCATGATGAACTTTTTGATGGGTGCCGACTTGAGGCCCTCGGTGATGCGGGCCGCCTCGTGGGGCAAGCAGATCTTGCAGGCATCTTGCTTGTGGTGCACGACCAGCGTAGGCACTGCCAATTTACCAATGGCTTGTGTGGCAATGGCGCCGACCTTCTTGGATGTCACGCTGGAGGTGAGGACCAGACCTTGCACCGTGCCTGGGGGCCAGGCAATCGTGGCCGCCGTGCCGGACACGGTGCCGCGGCTGGTGCCCACCAGCCACACGGGCGCATCGCTCAGTTGTTTGGCATGGCGCACCACCGCGGCCAGCTCTTGCACATGTGTGGCGCTGATGCGGTAGTCGTAGTCCAGGCGTTGCAAATCAGAAGCTCTGAAGACCACGATCACATTGAATTGCTGGGCTGCAAACAACGCGCGGCTGCGCACCAGAAAGTTCTTGCTGGAAGGCTGACCATCCACGATCTTGCCTGTGTTGGCATCGCCGCCAGGCAGCAGCACCAAGGTGGCCGTTACCTGCGGCTGCGTCATCACGTAAATCGGCAAATGCGCATCGCCTCGACCGATGTCGAGTTTGACCATTTGTTCTTCGGCATAGACAGCCAAACCGCACATGCACAACAGCCAACCCAATAGCCGACGTTTCATCAAATGACTTCGAGAGGATGTTCGCGATTTTGCCTCAGTGCAACGAAGACAAAAACTGCTGCAATTCGGGCGTCTTTGGGTTGGCAAACAGTTCGGTCGGTGCGCCTTGCTCGTGCACCAAACCTTGGTGCATGAAGATCACGCGGTCGCTGACTTTGCGGGCAAAGTTCATCTCGTGCGTGACCATCAAGAGCGTCATGCCTTCTTGCGCCAATGACTCCACCACGGCCAGCACTTCGCCGACCAGTTCGGGGTCGAGCGCCGAAGTGATTTCGTCGCACAACAAGATGCCGGGTGACATGGCCAGCGCCCGGGCAATCGCCACGCGCTGCTCCTGTCCTCCTGAGAGTTGATCGGGGAAAGCGTCGAACTTTTCGGCCAGGCCCACGCGCGCCAGCAGGCGGCGTGCCGTGGCCTCGGTCTCGGCCGCGGTCAGCTGCTTGACCAGACCGGGCGCGAGCTGGATGTTTTTGCCCACCGTGAGGTGCGGGAACAGGTTGAAGGACTGGAAGATCATGCCCACTTGCTGGCGCAAGGTCCGCATGGCCGCCGGATCGTCGTACACCAAGGGCTGGCCCTGCACTGTCAAGCTGCCGTGCTGGAATGTCTCCAGCCCGTTGATGCAACGCAGCAACGTGCTTTTACCCGAACCGCTTTTGCCGATGATGGCGATCACCTCGCCCGGCTGCACCTGCAGGTCGATGCCTTTGAGGACTTCGTTGCTGCCGTAGGACTTGCGCAGCCCGGTGATCGCGACAGCGGCGGTAGAAGAATCAGCGTTGGACATGGAATTTGCCTTCGAGAGAGCGTGCATACAGGCTGATCGGGTAGCAGATCAGAAAATACAAAACGGCCACACAGCTGTAGACCACAAACGGTTTGAAGGTGGCGTTGGTGATCATGGTGCCGGCTTTGGTCAGTTCAATGAACCCAATCACCGAAGCCAGCGCCGTGCCCTTGACCACCTGGACCAAAAAGCCCACCGTAGGCGCGACTGCAATGCGCGCGGCCTGCGGAAAAATCACGTAGCGCAGTTGCTCGCCAAAGTTCAACGCCAGGCTTTGCGCCGCTTCCCACTGGCCTTTGCCAATTGATTTGACGCAGCCGTGCCATATTTCGGTGAGGAAGGCACTGCTGTAGAGCGTCAAAGCCACGGCTGCGGCGGTCCAGGCCGAGGTTTCCACACCCAGCATGGCCATGCCGAAGTAGGCCAGGAACAGCTGCATTAGCAAAGGTGTGCCCTGAAAAATTTGAACGTAAAGCGCCACCGTCTTTTGCAGGATGCGGATGGGCGTGGTGCGGGCAATCAGCAATGCCAGGCCCACCAAGCCGCCACCCACAAAAGCGATCAACGACAACACGATCGTCCAGCGCGCAGCCAACAGCAGATTGCTGACGATGTCCCAGAGAGAGAACTCAACCACGGCGGCCTCCGAACAAGAAGCGCTGGCCGAACCAGTTCAGCGTGGCGCGTGCGGCGATCGACAGCAAAAGGTAAATGGCTGTGGCGACGATGAAGGCCTCAAAGGCACGGAAATTGCGACTCTGGATCAGATTGGCGGCAAAGCTCAGCTCTTCGGTCGAGATCTGACCGCATACCGCCGAGCCCAGCATCACGATGATGATCTGACTGACCAGCGCAGGCCAAACTCGTTGCAAGGCGGGTGGCAGCACCACCCAGATGAAGGTCTGCATGCGCGACAGCGCCAGGCTCATGGCCGCTTCGATCTGCCCTGCAGGCGTGGTCTGGATGCCTGCCCGCACGATCTCGGCCGAATAGGCCCCCAGGTTGATCACCATGGCGATCACCGAAGACCACTCGGGGCTCAGGCGCACGCCCATGGCCGGCAAGCCAAAGAACAGGAAAAAGAGCTGAACGATGAAAGGCGTGTTGCGGATCAGCTCCACATAAGCGGCTACGCCGGGGCGGCTCCAGCCGGGCCCTTGGGTGCGCACCCAGGCGCAGCCAATGCCCAGCAGCACGCCCAGCACCGCAGACACGGCCGTGAGGCCGAGCGTCCACGCCACCCCCTTGACCAACAAGGGCCATTCGGTCAAAACCGCTGCAAAGTCCAGCTCGATGGCCATGGTCTCAGCCCTCCGCGCGCTTATTCAGGCAACTGGCCAGCGGGGCGGCCCAACCACTTTTGCGCCATCTTGTCGATGTCGCCCGACTTCTTGGCATCGGCAATGATGGCATTGACCTTGGTGCGCAGCGCGTCTTCTCCCTTGCCCACGCCAATGAAGTTGGGACTGTCTTTGAGGAGCAGTTTGTATTCGGTATTGAGCTGTGGATTCTTTTGCATCATCACGCCTGCGACCGACACGCCCGTGGCCAGCAATTGGGTTTGGCCCGCAACGAAGGCCGAGACCGTGGCGTTGTTGTCTTCAAAGCGTTTGATGTCAGTGCCCACAGGGGCGACTTTGGTCAACTCTTGATCTTCCAAAGCACCGCGCGTGGCGGCCACGGTTTTACCGGCCAAGTCGGCCATAGATTTGACGCTGATGTTTTTGGGGCCATAAATGCCCTGAAAGAAAGGCGAATAAGCCGATGTGAAGTCGATGACTTTCTCGCGCTCGGCATTCTTACCCAGCGTGGAAATGACCAGATCGGCCTTCTTGGTCTGCAGGTAGGCGATGCGGTTGGCGCTGGTCACTGGCATCAGCTCGATTTTCACGCCCATCTTGGCAGCAATGAAATTGGCCATGTCGATGTCCAAGCCCTGGGGCTTGAGGTCAATGCCCACAAAACCATAAGGCGGGAAGTCGGTCGGGATGGCGATCTTGATCAGCTTGGCTTTCTGGATGTTGTCCAGCGCGGCTTGGGCGTGGCTGGCACCTGCCAGCGTCAACAGGCTGGCGGCCACGGCGGTGGACAACACAAGGCGTTTCGAGAGTTTCATAGCAAGGCTCCTAGGTAAGTGGAAGGTGAGGTGATTGAAGTTGTTGGGCTGGCTGCGCTCTTGGCCAGCTTTTTGGCCACGGCGCTAGCTGGGTTCATGGGGGCCAGTGCCAAACGCAATTCGGCCAGTGGGTCTGCGGGCGCGGCGTTGATCTGCAAGGCCGATTGCACCTGGCCAATATGCTCGGCCATGAGCCGCTCGGCAGTTTCCTTGTCGCCACGCTCAAGCGCTTGCACGATCTCGATGTGTTCCTGGCAGGACTTCACCGCATCGTGGCTGGACTGGTAGAGCATGGCGATCAGGGTGGTGCGCGCCGTGAAGTCGCGCAGCGTATCGGCCAGCAACTGGTTGCCCAGGCACTCGGCCAGGCACACATGGAAGTCTCCGAGCAAAAAGCTGCGACGCCCCACATCGTCTTGCTTGAGCGCGGTTTTTTCTTGCTGGATGTGTTGCTTCAGGCGTTTGAGCGTGGTCTTGTCCATGGCCCCGGCGCTGCGGATCAGACCCGTCTCAATCACCCGGCGGGCCTCAAAAGCCTCGCGCGCTTCGGTCTTGGAGGGTTGCACCACAAACCAGCCCCGGCGCGAGCTGACCTGCACGATGCCGCGTGCGGCCAGTTGCATCAGCGCTTCGCGCACCAGGGTGCGGCTGCAGTCAAACAGCATCGACAAAGCCTGCTCACCCAGGCGCGCACCGGGCATCAACTTTTGGGCCAGGATCGCTTCCACGATCCGATGGGCAATGTCTTTGGAGTTCACAACCAGGGATTCCTTTGCTTGAACCTCTAGCGAATACCGTGCCAGTTGTTTTGGCATCTTGTATGCAAGATTTGTGCATCATAGGTGTGCGCAAATTACTTGTGGCTCATGGATTTCCCTTGCTTGGTGCGTGCACGCGCACCAATTTGCATTGTGTGTGGGCCGACTCCAAAACGAAAGGGCCTGACGGGAATCTCCCGTCAGGCCCTTGGCTGGCGTGGGCGGGTCTTAGCCTGCCAGCCCCACAAACACGTTCTGCACGTCGTCGTTGTTGTCGATGGCCCCCAAGAAGGCTTCAACCTCTTCCAGTTGTTCGGCACTCAAGTTGGTTGGGTCCACCGGGTTTTTGGGCTTGTAGCCCAGTTTGGCCGCGACCACCGTAAAGCCGTGCGCGGGCAGGGCCCGGCTGACCAAGTCCAGGTCAGCGGCTTCGGTGATGAACACGGTCATGCCGTCTTCGTCGGCGGGCTCAAAGTCTTGTGCACCCGCTTCAATCGCGGCCAATTCAGGGTCGGCACCGGCTTGGGTGGGTTCGGCTTCGATCAGGCCAACATGGTCAAAATCCCACGACACGGAACCTGACGAGCCTTGCTGGCCTTTTCTAAACAGCACACGCATCTCGGACGCGCTGCGGTTCACGTTGTCCGTCAGCACCTCGATCATCACAGGCACCTGGTGCGGGGCAAAGCCCTCATAAATCACACGCTCAAAGCTCACGGCATCGCCCAAAAGGCCGGCGCCTTTCTTGATGGCGCGCTCCAGTGTTTCCTTGGGCATAGAGACTTTCCGGGCCTGCTCGACCACCAGGCGCAAGCGAGAGTTAGCGGCCGGGTCTGGGCCGTTGCGCGCCGCAATCATGATGTCCTTGGCCAGTCGGCCAAACAATTTGCCTCGGGCGTCTGCTGCCTGTGCCTTGCCTTTTGCTTTCCATTGCGCGCCCATGGGAATTTCCTAGGTTTTGGCCGGTGCATTCAAGGCACGGGCCGGGTCAATCAAGCGCCAAACACAGGGGCTTGACGCAACTCAGAAGGGGCCTCAGTTTAATCGCCCGTGTACACCCAGCCTCTCATGGCCTGACCGGGATAGGTCGGGCACGCCCTTTCGTCAGTCAAACAGGGGCTCTTTTGAGATAAAGTCACGGGCTAAACCACCTTAAAAGGGCGGTTTTTCGAATCTGTTCGACACATCCCGATAACGAGAAACGAGAGTACCCATGGCTACAGACAAATCCAAGATCATTTACACCCTCACAGACGAAGCCCCTTTGTTGGCGACTGCCTCGTTTTTGCCCATCATCCGCACCTTCACGGCACCTGCCGACATTGAAGTGGCCGAAAGCGATATTTCAGTCGCAGCCCGGGTTTTGGGTGAGTTTTCGGATTTGCTGCCCGCGGAGCAACGTGCGCCCAACAACCTCGCTGAGCTGGGCAAACTGACACTCAAGCCCACCGCCAACATCATCAAGCTGCCCAACATCAGCGCTTCGGTGGGCCAGTTGATTGCGGCCATCAAGGAATTGCAGTCCAAGGGCTACGCCTTGCCCGACTACCCCGAGAACGCCAAGACCGACGAAGAAAAAGCGCTCAAGGCCCGTTACGCCAAGTGCACCGGCTCTGCCGTCAACCCCGTGCTGCGCGAAGGCAATTCAGACCGCCGCGCACCCCGCGCCGTGAAAGAGTTTGCCCGCAAGAACCCCCACAGCATGGCCGATTGGAGCCAGGCCTCGCGTTCACACGTCTCGCACATGCACGCGGGCGATTTCTACCATGGCGAAAAATCCTTGACACTGGACCGCCCCCGCGAAGTAAAGATGGAGCTGATCACCAAGAGCGGCAAGACCATCGTCCTGAAGCCCAAAGTGGCCTTGCTCGACCGCGAAGTCATCGACAGCATGTTCATGAGCAAGAAAGCGCTGGAGGCTTTCTACGAACAAGAAATCGAAGACGCACACAAGACCGGCGTGATGTTCTCGCTGCACGTCAAGGCCACCATGATGAAGGTGTCGCACCCCATCGTGTTTGGTCACTGCGTCAAGATCTTCTACAAAGAGGCGTTTGCCAAGCATGCCAAATTGTTTGAAGAATTGGGCGTGAACGTGAACAACGGCATGGCCGATCTGTACAACAAGATCACCGCGCTGCCCCAATCCAAGCAAGACGAAATCAAGCGCGACCTGCACGCTTGCCATGAGCACCGCCCTGAGCTGGCCATGGTGGACTCGGCCAAAGGCATTACCAACTTCCATTCGCCCAACGACGTGATCGTGGACGCGTCCATGCCCGCCATGATCCGCAACGGCGGCAAGATGTGGGGTGCCGATGGCCGTTTGAAAGACGTCAAGGCCGTGATGCCCGAGTCGACTTTTGCCCGCATTTACCAGGAGATGATCAACTTCTGCAAGTGGCATGGCGCGTTCGATCCCAAGACCATGGGCACCGTGCCCAACGTCGGCCTGATGGCCCAGCAAGCCGAAGAGTACGGCTCGCACGACAAAACTTTTGAGATCGCCGAAGACGGCGTGGCCAACATCACCGACATCAACACCGGTGAAGTGCTGCTGTCGCAAGACGTGGAAACCGGTGACATCTGGCGCATGTGCCAGGTCAAGGACGCCGCCATCCGTGACTGGGTCAAGCTGGCTGTCACGCGTGCCCGCAACTCGGGCATGCCGGTGGTATTTTGGCTCGACCAGTACCGCCCACACGAAGCCCAATTGATCACCAAGGTCAAGATGTACCTGCACGAGCACAACACTTCGGGTCTGGAAATCCAGATCATGAGCCAGGTGCGTGCCATGCGTTACACCCTGGAGCGCGTCGTGCGCGGTCTGGACACCATCAGCGCGACCGGCAACATTTTGCGCGACTACCTGACCGACTTGTTCCCGATCATGGAGTTGGGCACCTCGGCCAAGATGCTGTCGGTGGTGCCCTTGATGGCCGGTGGCGGGATGTACGAAACCGGTGCCGGCGGCTCTGCGCCCAAGCATGTGCAACAGTTGGTGGAAGAAAACCACCTGCGTTGGGACTCGCTGGGCGAATTCTTGGCGCTGGCCGTTTCGCTGGAAGACCTGGGTTTGAAGACCGGCAACAAAAAGGCGACCGTGTTGTCCAAGATGCTCGACGCCGCCACAGGCAAGCTGCTCGACAACAACAAGAACCCGTCGCCCAAGACAGGTCAGTTGGACAACCGTGGCAGCCAGTTTTACTTGGCCATGTACTGGGCACAAGAGTTGGCTGCGCAAACCGAAGACGCCGCACTGGCCGCCCAGTTCGCGCCTTTGGCCAAGCAACTGACCGACAACGAGAAGAAGATCGTGGAAGAACTCAATGCCGTGCAGGGCAAGCCTGTGGACATTGGTGGTTACTACATGCCTGACCAAGCCAAGCTGGCCGCCATCATGCGCCCCAGCGCCACCTTCAATGCCGCACTGGCCACAGTGAAAGCGCAGTGAAAGTCTGATCGCTGATGCGCCTTGGATGGCGCTTTGGCGCGAAGCCACTCAGGTTCTGCCTGAGTGGCTTTTTTTGCGCTCATCAACGGTCAGTCGGGCGCGCTGCCCGGCAGGTGCCGTCCGCTCAGCGGCTGTAGGCCAGTCCCAAAGCCACACCACCAAACAAATCGCCTTCGACCAGTTTCACGCCCGCAAACTCGGCCTGCAAGGCTTGCTGAAAGGTGCGCAAGGCCGATGAACCGCCCGTGAGGTAGATGGCATTCAGCGAATCGTCGGTCAAGCCTGCGCGTTGCACACACTCACGCGCACAGGCCACCGTGCGGGCCAACAGGTCATGCAAATGGTCTTGCATGTCGCTCACGCCCAAAGTAGCTTGCAGGTCGCGCTCGATCACCGACAGACCAATGCCGGTATCGGCCCCTTGCACCGAGCAGCGGATCTTGGCTTGCTCGACCTCGTGCGCCATGTGGTGACCGTGACGCTCGGTCAACACGCGCATCAGGCGTTCGTGCAGGTGCGAATCGCTGTAATTGCTGCGCAGGGTTTTGGCATGGCTGATGGCCTTGGGCTGGTATTGCCAATGGATCAGGTGCCAAGTGGCCAAGTCAAAAAACACTCGGCTGGGCACTTCACGCTGCTCGGGCCCCATGTGCTTGTAGCCCAGCAAGGGCATGACCTGGGCCAAGTTGAGTTGCCGGTCGTAGTCGGTGCCGCCAATGTGCACGCCTGTCGTGGCCAGAATGTCGAGGCTGCGGTCGGCACGCTGCATGCGGTCTGGCCCCAGGCGCACCACAGTGAAGTCCGATGTGCCGCCGCCCAAATCGACCACCAGCACGGTGCTTTCTTGGCTCAGGCGTTGCTCGTAATCCAGCGCAGCGGCGATCGGCTCCAGTTGGAAGGACACTTCGTCAAAACCCACCGACTGCACCGCCTGGCGCAACGAGGCCTCGGCTTGCGCATCGCGCGTCGCATCGTCGTCCACAAAATGCACGGGCCGCCCCATGACCACGCGACGGGGGGCGGTGCCCAGGTTTTGGGTGGCGCGTTCGCGCAGGGTGGCCAAAAAGGTGCCAATGATGTCCTGAAAGCTGATCTGCTGGTGGCCGATCTGCGTGGTTTCCATCAACAACGGGCTGCCGAGCAGGCTTTTGAGCGAGCGCATCAAGCGGCCTTCAGTGCCTTCCAGATAGTGTTTGAGGGCATCGCGCCCGAAGTGGGTGCTGTGGTCTTCGGCGTTGTAAAACACGGCTGTCGGCATGACCAGCGCCTCACCTTCCAGCGGTATCAGGCGGGCGCTGCCTTGCGGGCCGAGCCAGGCCATGGCCGAGTTGGAAGTGCCGAAATCGATGCCGAGCGTGCCGGCGGGGGAAAGAGTCATGAGAAGAAGCGGGTGCAACCTGCCAAGGCGGCAGTTCGGTGGTGGCGCAACAGGCTTATAGAGCCTGCTTTTACAAGACCGGCGATTGTGCCATTTAGCGTGCAGCGCTTTGACGCGGGTATGCGTTTTGTGCAGATGGGTGAGCCCTGCACGAACCATCGGCTTGCAAAGACCTACTTGGGAACGCTGGTTCTGAGGTGCAAAAAGAGGTTCAGCCGGTCGGTCGTGGCTGGCACGCGGCTGGCATTTTTAGCGCAAAAAACAAGGCAGGTGAGTGCGAAGAAGCGGATCAGAAATGAAGCAGCGAGAACAAAAGTGGAATCACTCAAATGTTCTTGGTAAACCATGAACAAGTCCAACACCCAATTCATGGCGTCGACACTTAACAGCACACTGAAAACAAAGGTGAGGTGCCAGTTCTTCAGGTACGCATAAAGCGCAAGTGACATGCTACCCAAAACGAACCAGCCCCTGAAATAAAGAATGCTATCCAGCCATTCAACCAAGGCAACATCCTTGACCAACAGGGTCGCCAACTCATGGCTTTGCAACAGCAAGGTTGTACCGGACACACCACAAAACCAACTCATGAACCACATCTTCAGTGGAAAGTAGGTGTCGATACTTTCTGCCGGATTTTGATATGCGCCAGCATTCAGTGCAGCCAGTTCTTGGGCAGTGATCAATGGCTCGTCACGGTATTCCAACATGGTTTTCTGTACAGCTGAAAGTGATCATCTGGGCCGAGAAGGCGCCTGCTCATCGGCGATTGAAATATTGACGCATCTCTGCCAGAGTTTTGGACTCTCTGTGCTCAATGGACACCCCCTTGGATGAGGATGCGCCAGGAAAAATATCTTCTTGGCTCAGGTTGTACTTTTCCATCAAGTCTCTGATTTTGGCGGTGCCAATCTCGATTTCCTCCTGCCGAATTTGGGCTTGCTCCAAATCGAGAGATATCTTTTTCGCAATTTCCATCGATTGCGCGATTTTCAGGTCCAGATCGGCTTTTTGTTGTTGCAGTTGTTTAAGTGAAGACATGGCGTCATTCCAAAAGAAGATGTGTTGCAGGACGGCTGCAATCTAACAGCGCCCACTGTGGGTTTTCACATCAAACTTCATGCAAACACACAGATCCTCACAGTGATGGCGACACCCGTGGTTGCGGCGCGGCAAAAGCTCACAATTGCTCTCACTTAAAGCGTTAATTTGATGATCAATTTGCGCGAGGTCGGTTTTTGGGATTTCAAACTTCTATGATTTGACTCAATCATGAAGCGCTTGTTGTGTTTGCTGTTGTTGTTGCTTTTCCAGGTGTCTGTGCACGCCGCAGCGGTGGGCTATCGGCTCGATACCGCTTACTACCACAGCGACACCTCTAAGCACACGATCAACGACGTTCAATCATTGGCGTTCACCCCGTATGAGGGCACTCTGCGTCTGGGTTTCACAAAAGGGGAAACTTGGGTTCGGCTTCAGATAACAGCGCCCCAAGCCAACACAAGCACAGTGCTCAGGGTGGGGCCTTACTTTCTGGACGATTTGACCTTTTACGAGCAGCGGGGCGGGCGCTGGATCACGCAGCAAGGGGGCGACCGCCATGTCGAACAGACCCCAAATTGCCCCGACGATTTGTACTGCTTCGGGCTGTCTGCTTTCGATGGGGCAGCGACCACGGTCTATTTGAAAGTTCAGACCACCAGCGTCAGGATGGTGGAGACCCTTGTCATGACAGCTGACGAGGTCATCCCCTCTGCGATTGTCCGCATCAAGCGCATGACCGTGTCTTTGACGCTGGCGGCAGCACTGCTGGTTTTGTCGCTCGCATTCTTTCTGATCGAACGATCCCGTCTGTTGCATCTTTATTGCTGGTTTCAAGCATCTGTGATTTTGTCGATCGCCGCGACCACGGGCCTACTGGCGCAATGGCTGCCTTTTGTGTCTGCAGAAACGCGCAATGACTTGGCCAATATGGCTCAGGTGGTGCGGGTCGCCTTGATGGTGCTGTTGGGCTGGGTGGTCTTGAAGCCGTGGAAACCGGTAGCCGCCTATCGCGCAGCCGTCGTGCTCATGCTGGCTGGCTGTGGCGTCAACCTGTACGGGGTTTTGACGGAACATGCGGTTTGGGCTTTGAAGTTCAACGCCATTGTGTTGTGGTTGAACACGCTGGTGCTGGTGCTGGGCGTTTGGTCGGCGGGCCACATTGCACCTCAATTAAAGAAGATTTTGCTGTCCAGTTTCTTGATCTTCCTGTTTTTTGTCAGCTTGGGCTTGTATGCCAGCCTCGGGCTGGTCTGGTGGCGTGACCACATGGGGCTGTTTCAGTCGATTGCCGACTGGCGGCTCAATGGCGTCCCGGTTGGCATCGTGGTGTTCTGGATTGTGGCGAGTGAAAAATCCAACCGGAAACTTCAGAAGTTGCAAGAACTGCAAGACTTGCAGATAGAAGCCGCCCAGTCCAAGGCCCACCAAGAAAAACTCAAAGAACGCAGAGATCTGATTGACATGCTGACCCACGAGTTAAAAACCCCTTTGGGCACCATCAAATTTGCCTTGGCTTCGCTCAAAAGAGCCGCCAAATCACAGGGGGAATCCCTGGAACGGGTTCAACACATCGATGCTTCGGTGAACCGCATGGACGCGATGATCGAACATGTGGCGCTGTCCAACAAAATTGAACGCCATGATGCCCACGATGCAGCCGAAGCCATTTCAGCGCAAGAGTTGATGAACGTGGTCATGCAGGAATACCGGGACGAAGACCGGTTTGAAGTCAGCATCCAGGAGGGCGCATCTTTTTATGCCGACCCCCATTTTTTGGCCTTGATCGTGGAAAACCTGGTCAGCAACGCTGTCAAATACGCCGCCGATGGCAAGATCAAGATCACCATCACGAACGAAACACCGTCCGAGACCTGTTTTCGCATCAGCAACCGCGTTGCCGAGGGAAGCCTGCCTGACGAACACCGTTTGTTTGAACGCTATTACCGGCACCCTAATTTTCAAAACCATCCCGGCATGGGCATCGGTCTGAGCCTGGTGCATTCGGCGGCCGAGAAAATGGGGGCCACGGTCCACTACCGAAAAGTGGACGGAGAAGTCTTTTTTGAAGTGAGGATCCCCTGCTGAACTCCGCCCTGACCCTTGCATCCAGAGATGCTCATCGGCCACTGATGTTGGCACTGGTGGAAGACGATCGCCTGCTGCGCGAGGAGATCGAAGTGCACCTGACGGCTCACGGTTTCCAGGTGCACGCGGCCAACAGTGCATCGGGGCTAGACGATCTGAATGCCCGCATCGCTTTTGATCTTTACCTGATTGACCTGAATTTGCCGGGCGAAAATGGCTTAAGCCTGTGCCGTCGTGTGCGGCAGTCGCGTCCAGATGCAGGCATTGTGATCATGACCGCCCGCGTCGCATTGAATGACCGAATTGCCGGTTACAAGCAAGGTGGCGCAGACATTTACCTGACAAAACCTGTGGCACCGGATGAACTGGTCTTGGTGTTGTTGAGTCTGGGGCGACGCCTCAAGCAGGCGCAAATGGCACCAGAGTGGTCGCTGAGTTTGCGTGACCGCACTTTGCTGGGTCCGGATCAAACGCAAAAGCTGCGTTTGACCAGCAAAGAAAAAACGATTTTGCTGGCCCTGGTGCAGGCCAAGGACAACACCTTGGAATCGGCCGTGCTGTGCGATTTGTTCGCAGACGAGAACGACGAAGCCTTGATGAGCAAGCACGCGCTGGAAGAAATGATTGCCCGTTTGCGAAAGAAATTCAAAAGTGTGCAGGTCGAAGGCGATGAACCGGCGATCAAATCGGTGTGGGGCGTCGGTTACCAGCTGTGCGTCAGGATCAACTTTGTGCATTGACGTCCGCTTGGGGGCCCGGCAAGACAAAATCCGAAATTTCACCCGCTTTTGGTATAGATTCGAGTGGTTTTAAAAAGCCCAATCCCATGACCGATACCCCAGCCCCAGCCACTTCTCGCCCTGAATTGCCCGATCACCTGTCGATCGACCCACGCAGCCCCTTTCACATCCGCGCCGTGTTTGAGCACGACATTGGCATCCGTTTCAATGGCAAAGAGCGCAGCGATGTCGAGGAATACTGCGTCAGCGAAGGCTGGGTGCGCGTGCCCGCTGGCAAAACGCTGGACCGCAAAGGCCAGCCGCTGCTGATCAAACTCAAGGGCCAAGTCGAGGCGTTTTACCGCTGAGCACACCCGCTGAGCACACCCGCTTCGTAAGCAGCGGTTGCGGTCTTTCCCATTCCGCTTAGTCAGCGGACTGGCGCGTGCGCCGCTGCAACTCTTCAAACGACAGCAGCTCACCCGCCAACGCGCTGGCCATCACCGTGGGCGGGCTGGCCAGCCAGACTTGGCCGGGCCCCGAGCGGCCCGGAAAATTGCGGTTGATGGCGCTCACGGTGACTTGCGCCGCATCGGTCGATGAACCCGGTCCGCAATTGGCGCAAGCCCCGCAAGAAGGTTGCAAGATGCGCACCCCCATGGCCGCGAAAGTTTTGTCATAGCCTTGTGCGATGCAGTAGTCCCGCACGGCGGTGGTGCCGTATTGCAAGAACACTTGCACACTTGGCGGGATCTTCAGGCCCTGTTTCAAGCCCCAGGCCAGCACCGCGTGGTAATGGTCAAAGTCTTCGCGTTTGCCCGCTGTGCATGAGCCGCCATAGGCGATGTCGATGCGCACGCGTTCTGCTAAATCCGCCACGGCCAGGCCTTGTCCGGGGTCGCCGGGTTGGGCCACCATGGGGCGCAAGCCTGACAGGTCGACGGCGATGTGGTGCACGAAGTGGGCACCCTCGTCGCTGTGCATCCAGTCTTCAATTTGGAAGTCCACGCCCCGCCGTTCTTTCAAAAACCGCAGGGTTTGTGCGTCGGGGGCCACGATGCCTGTCAAGCCCCCCAGCTCCGCGCACATATTGGTCAAGGTGGCGCGTTCGTCGGTGTCCATTGGGGCGATGCCTTCACCGGTGAACTCGAACACCTTGCCCACGCCATGTCCCGCGCGGATCCAAGGCGTGGCCAGCAGGTGCAGCATCAGGTCTTTGGCGGTCACGCCCACAGGCAGTGCGCCGTGCAAAGTCACTTGCACACTTTCGGGCCATGTCACACGCACTGCGCCGGTCACAAAAGCGTTGGCCATGTCGGTGGTGCCCACGCCAAAGGCCACGCAGCCCAGTGCCCCGCTGTGGGGTGTGTGCGAATCGGTACCCACGACCAACTGGCCGGGCAGTGCGTAATGCTCGGCCACCATGGCGTGCGAGATGCCGGCCACGTTGCTGCCGTCGTCCAGCAAGACCTCTGCTTCGGTCAGGGTGCGGTGCATGCGCAGGCCGTGTCGGGCTGCAAAGTCGCGCTGCGCTTGGCTCATGGCCCGCATGTTGGCCATCAAACCGCCGCGCACATGGGCCGGGCTTTCATCGACGTAAGAGGTGTGGTCTTCAAACACCACAATCTGCTCGGGCCGTTGCAGACGGAAGTGCTGGCCCAGTGCCCCGCGCAGCAAGGTGTCGGCCATGCCGGTGTAGTACTCGTGGATGAAGCGCCAGTCGGCCCGCACAAAAAGGCCTTCACCCGCTTGTGGCTGCTCGGGCGTGTGTGGCGCGGGCAGGCGGTGGCGGTGCAAGATTTTTTCAAACAGCGTTTGCGGTCCAACCCGATCCGTGAAGGTGGGCGTGCCCCCCAAAAAACGCTGACCCCAACGCAGCAAACCACCGGCCAACAAGATCGAGGTGGCCAATGCGTCGCGGCCGGCCACCAGATCGGTCAGTGTGATGGATTCGCCGCGTTCGATGCGTTCGAGCAGGCCCCAGTCGGTCGAGGTGAACAGGCCGATGTTGTCGGCGTTTTGGCGATAAATGCGCTCAAAGCTCTCGGCAATCACCAGTTGCACGCCCGCCAGTTTTTCGGCGGTGGGGCTGTGTTCGCGTGACGAGCCTTTGCCATAGCGACGGCCCGCCACCAGCACCGCAAAACCCGCTTGCCTGAGCGCCTTCGGCCCGATCGGGTTGACGCCTTGGCAGCGCAGCCCGGTGTGGGCAAAGTCGCCCAGCGTGTCGTCGTAATGGCTGAGGATGTGCACGGGCGTGATCTCGTCGGTCGAGACATCGTCACGCAGTGCCCCGGCTTGTTCCCGTGTGAGGGTCTCGCCCGCCAGTTGACGGCGGATCAACGCGGCCTCTTGGCACAGGTACAAGACCTTGAGCGGTGTCTTCAAGGCCTTGGGCAACAGGGCTTGCAATGCAGGATCGGACATGGTCAACAGTTCAGTGGTCGGGGTGTGCGGCAGACAGATTGTTCAGCAGCAGCAGCGCCGCCGGGCTCAGCACGTCTTCGCCCCGATGGCACACGATGAAGCGCCTGCGTGACCAGCTTTCGTGCAGCGGCAAGATCTCCAGCCCATAGGCCTCGGCATACAGCGCCGTTACCTCACGGGGCACCAGTGCAATCGCGAGCCCAGCGCGCACCACGCGCAGCGCGGCTTCAAAGTTGGTCACGATCACGCGGTGTTGCAGCCGTTTGCCCAGCAAGCCCGCTTCGCGTTGCAGCATCACCTCGACCGCTGAGTTGATGGGCATGATCACATGCTCGAAGTCGAGCGTGTCGGCATAACGCACAGCAGGCAAGGCGCACAGCGGGTGGCCTTGGGGCACGGCCACGCTCAGGTGGTCATGCCGGTAGGTGCGGGTGTGCAGCCAACCGGTTTCAGCCGCGTCCCAGCAAATGCCGATCGAGGCCACACCATCGCGGATGCCACGCACCACCTCGGGGCTGATGCGTTCTTCCAGATCGATTTGGATGTTCTGGTGTTCCGGCATTTTCAAGAATTCGGCAATCTCGTCGGCCAGCGATTCGGCCATGACCGAGGCGGTGGCCAAGACATTGACCCGGCCTTGAATGCCCGCTGCATGGCTGGCCATATCGCGCTCGATGCGGCTGGCGCTCAGCAGCATGCTGCGGGCGTGCTCCAGCAGCGTTTCGCCCGCCGGGGTGGGCACCACGCCATGCCGACGCCGGGTCAGCAAGCTCGCGCCCACGGTGGCCTCCAGTTGGGCCAGCCGTTTGCTGACTGCCGAGGCCACCATATTGGCTTTTTCGGCGGCGCGGCTCATGTTGCCTGTGTCGCAAACGGTCACAAACAAGCGCAGTGAAGTCAGGTCGAGGTCTCGCATCAAGCTATTCCATACCGGAACAAATTTGGTTCCAAAATTGAATTGTATGATCGATTGGAAACATTAAACTCGCTGCCAGAACAGAGACAAGGACATTTGGCATGAACGCATTTCACTGGCCCCAGCGCGTGACAGTCCGCGAAGTGGGCCTGCGGGACGGCTTGCAAAGCATCGCCCGTACGCTGCCCACCGCGCAAAAACTGCAATGGATTCAAGGCGCTTACGACGCGGGCATCCGTGAGATCGAGGTCGGCTCCTTTGTGCCGCCCCAACTTTTGCCGCAGTTGGCCGACACGGCCGAGCTGGTGGCTTTTGCCAAAACCCTGCCGGGCTTGGTGGTGTCGGTGCTGGTGCCCAACCTCAAAGGGGCCGAGCGGGCCATGGACAGCGGTGCCGACTGGATGCTGTTGCCGCTGTCGGCCAGCCACGCACACAGCCTGGCCAATCTGCGCAAAACGCCTGATGCGGTGGTGTCCGAAATCGGGGCCATCGTCCAAGCACGCCGCGCACGGGGATCGAACATCCGCATTGAAGTGGGCATGAGCACCGCGCTGGGTTGCACGATCCAAGGACGGGTCGAGGTGGAGGAGGTGCTGCGCCTTCTCAAAGCGGTCGTGGCCCTTGGGGTTGACCGTGTGGGTCTGGCCGACACCGTGGGCTATGCCGACCCGCGCCAAGTGGGCGAGTTGTACGCCAAGGCGCGTGAGGTGGCCGGTGACAAGTTGGCCTGCGGGCATTTTCACGACACGCGGGGCTTGGGGCTGGCCAACGTCATGGCCGCGCTGCAATCGGGCGAAACCCGTTTTGACGCCTGCTTGGCTGGCATTGGCGGCTGCCCGCATGCGCCGGGGGCCAGTGGCAACGTCGCCACCGAAGACCTGGTTTATCTGATGGGCAGCATGGGCATCGCGACTGGCATTGACTGGGACGCTTTGATGACACTGCGCAGCCAAGTGGCCCAATGGCTTGCGGGAGAATGTCTGCATGGCAGCATCGCCCAAGCGGGGCTGCCTAAGACGTTTTTGAAACCCTCTCACGCTTTGCAAACGGCATGAACCCTACCGCCAAGAAACTCCCGCTCGAAGGCCTGCGCGTCGTCGAGTTCACCCACATGGTCATGGGCCCCACCTGCGGCATGGTGTTGGCCGACATGGGGGCCGAAGTCATCAAGGTCGAGCCCATCGAGGGTGACCGCACCCGGCATTTGCTGGGCTCGGGCGCGGGGTTTTTCCCCATGTTCAACCGCAACAAAAAAAGCATCCAACTCAACTTGCAAAGCCCCGAAGGGGCCGAGATGGCGCGCCGCCTGTGTGCCACTGCCGATGTGGTGGCCGAGAACTTCAAGCCCGGCTCCATGGCCAAGTACGGTCTGGACTACGCCAGTTTGTCGGCCAAACACCCACGGCTCATTTACGCCAGCCTCAAGGGCTTTTTGCCGGGGCCTTATGACCACCGCACGGCCTTGGACGAAGTGGTGCAAATGATGGGCGGGCTGGCCTACATGACCGGCCGCCCTGGCGACCCGCTGCGTGCAGGCACCAGCGTGAACGACATCATGGGCGGCATGTTTGGCGCCATCGGCGTGTTGGGCGCGCTCATCCAGCGCGGCATCACCGGGCGTGGGCAAGAGATCCAGTCGGCCCTGTTTGAGAACAACGTGTTTTTGGTGGGCCAGCACATGTTGCAATACGCCATCACCGGCCAAGCGGCAGAGCCCATGCCCAACCGCATTTCGGCCTGGGCGGTGTACGACGTGTTCACCGTCAAAAACGGCGAGCAAATTTTCTTGGCGGCTGTCAGTGATGCGCAGTGGGCCACCTTCTGCGATGTGCTGGGCTTTGCAGACCTGAAAGCAGATTCGCGTTACAGCGACAACAACGCCCGTGTTTCGCTGCGTGCCGTGTTGCTGCCCGAGTTGCGCAGCCGCCTTGCGGCATTCACCGCGGCCGAGTTGACCGCCATTTTTGAAAAGGCCGGTCTGCCCTTTGCGCCCATCGTCAAGCCCGAAGAACTGTTTGACGATCCGCACTTGAACGCCACAGGGGGCCTGGCCGATGTGCGCCTGAGCGATGGCCCTAAGGCTGGACAAACCGCCCGCGCGGCACTGTTTCCTTTCACCATGGACGGCCAGCGTCTGGGGGTGCGCTGCCAACCACCCCAACAAGGCGAGCACACCGACGAACTGTTGCAAGCGCTGGGTCTGAGTGCACCCGAGATCGCACAATTGCGTGCACGCAAGGCCGTCGCCTGATCACGTGTGGTTGGCGCCCATTCTTGGCTGTTTTAAATTTTCACCCCTCCAAAACCAAAGAGAGACAAACCATGAAACAAACCACCTTTCACCTGAGCCGTCGCAGCGCATTGACAGCCCTGGCCTGTGCCGCCGTGACCCCATGGTCCGGCATGGCCTTGGCGCAAGCGGACCGCCCCGTCAAATTCATCTTGCCCAATGCCACCGGCTCGGGTGTGGATGCCATCACGCGTGCCGCCGCACCGGCTCTCGGCAAGGCGCTGGGCACCAACGTGGTGGTCGAAAACCAAGCCGGCGCCAGTGGTGTGATTGGCTTGCAAGCCTTGGCCAAAAACCCACCCGATGGCTACACCTTGTCGGTAGTCTCCAACAACGTGGTGATTTTCCCGAGCGTCATCAAGAACCTGCCCTTTGACATGCCCGGCGACTTCACGCCCATTGCCGTGGTGGGCAGCACGCCAATGGTGCTGGTGGTCAACCCGCAAAAAGTAACGGCCACCAACAGCCGCGAATTCATTGCCGCCCTCAAGGCCAAGCCCGACGGCTACAACTTTGGCTCTGGCGGGACCGGCACCATCTTGCATTTGGCCGGTGAAATGTTCATCGATGAAGCCGGGGTCAAAGCCCGCCACATTCCCTACAAAGGCGTAGGCCCCATGGTGACCGACTTGCTGGGGGGCCAAATCGACTTTGGTGTGGTGGCCTTGCCCAGTGTGGCCCAGCACATCAAATCGGGCGCCTTGCGTGCCATTGGCATGTGCGCCGACAAACGGACCCCGGCGGCACCAGACATTCCGACGTTTGTTGAACAAGGCCTCAGTGGCTACAACATGGAAGCATGGTTTGCCGTGGTCGGCCCCAAAGGCATGGCCCCTGCCCAAGTCAAGAAAGTGCACGACGCCGTGACCGCCGCATTCAGCGACGCCACCGTCAAAGACACCATGGCCAAGCAAGGCAACACCATCCACATCAGCAGCACCGAACAAGCCCAAAAAGCTTTCCGCAGCGAGATGGCCCGCTATGCGGCCTTGGTCAAGAAAGTCGGCATCGAGCCGCAATAAGGCACACGGTCGCCTGCTTGACATTTGGCAGTCTGGCGGCGACCATCGGCCCATGTCTATCCAGGTTTTGATTTTCGGCATCCACCTCGCGCGCAGCACGCGGGGCAAGCCCTGCGCACCGCCGCAGGGTTTTTAAACATCCCCCTCTTTTTGTTTGACCGATTTCAATTCGGGCCGTGCGCCAGTGTGCAGTGCGGTCCCGTTCACTGCTGGAGATTCACATGACCGATTTGTTTGACAACCCCATGGGCCTGTGCGGCTTCGAGTTCGTCGAGTTCGCCTCCCCCATCGCCAATACCCTAGAGCCCTTGTTTGAAAAAATGGGCTTCACGCTGGTGGCGAAACACCGCTCCAAAGACGTGGTGCTTTACCGCCAAGGCGACATCAACTTCATCGTCAACCGCGAACCCAAAAGCCTGGCGGGCTACTTTGCCGCCGAGCACGGCCCTTGCGCCTGCGCGCTGGCTTTCCGTGTCAAAGACTCGCACAAGGCCTATGAACGTGCGTTGGAGATGGGCGCACAACCGGTGGAAATCCCCACCGGCCCGATGGAGCTTCGGCTGCCCGCCATCAAGGGCATTGGCGGTGCGCCTTTGTATTTGATCGACCGCTTTGAAGACGGCAAAAGCATCTACGACATCGACTTTGAATTCATCGATGGCGTCGACCGCCACCCCGAAGGCCACGGCTTCAAGATCATCGACCACCTCACGCACAACGTGTACAAAGGCCGCATGGCGTTTTGGGGCCAGTTCTATGAAAAGATTTTCAACTTCCGCGAGATCCGCTACTTCGACATCAAGGGCGCACACACCGGCCTGACCAGCCGCGCCATGACCGCGCCCGACGGCATGATCCGCATCCCGCTGAACGAAGAGTCGGGCAAGACCGGTGGCCAGATCGAAGAATTCTTGATGCAATTCAATGGCGAAGGCATCCAGCACATCGCGCTCTTGACCGACGACATTTTGAAAAGCGTCGATGCCTTGCAGATGGCCGGCATCCCGCTCATGACCGCGCCCAACGACATCTATTACGAGATGCTCGAAGAACGCCTCAAGGGCCACGGCGAGCCCGTGCCCGAGTTGCAAGCACGCGGCATTTTGATGGACGGCTCCACCGCCAATGGCGAAAAGCGTTTGCTGCTGCAAATCTTCAGCCAAACCCTGCTCGGCCCCGTGTTCTTTGAATTCATCCAACGCAAAGCCGACGAAGGTTTTGGCGAAGGCAACTTCAAAGCGCTGTTCGAATCACTGGAGCGCGACCAGATCCGGCGTGGGGCGATTCAGGTGGACACCCCCTGAGTTGTCGTTCTGCTCAAAATTGGCAGGAGGCCGCCCCTGCGGCCGAATGGTGGTGGTCCATCACCGTTAATTCGCGAGCAGGAGTTCGCTCCCGCATGGCAAGGGCTCAACTGCCCTTGCACACCCGCAGCACCTGCTCGCCATAGGCTTCGAGCTTTTTCACGCCCAGGCCGCTGATGCCTTGCAGGTCACTCAGGCTTTGCGGGGCGGCTTCGGCGATCGCCGCCAAGGTGGCGTCGTGGAAGATCACATACGCAGGCAGGTTGTGTTCTTTGGCCACCTCGGCACGCCAGGCCTTGAGGTTGATGTAACGCACCATCGCGTCTTGCCCCAGATTGGCGGCGGCGGGTGAGGGGGCGCTGCGTGTGCGGCTGCGCTTGTCGGCGCGTTGGCTGGTGCTTTCGCGCAGTTGCACCGGCACATCGCCTTTGAGCACAGCGCGTGAGCCTTCGGTCAGATGCAGGGTGCTGAAACCGTCTTCGGTGTGCACATGCAGTGCGCCAATGGCGATCAACTGCCGCATCACGGCGCGCAATTGTTGTTCGCTGTAATCGGCGCCCAAGCCAAAAGTGCTGATGCTCTCGTGACCGCGTTGCACGACTTTTTCGGTTTTTTTACCGCGCACGATGTCCATGGTGTGGCCTGCGCCAAAGCTGTGGCCGCTGCTTTGCTGGCAGCGGTACACGGTCGACAGCAGCTTGCGTGCGGCGTCGGTGCCGTCCCAGACCTCGGGCGGGTTCAGGCAGTTGTCGCAATTGCCGCAAAACGGCATATAAACGCCTTGCACACTGTCGGATGGGTTGGCCGATGGGTTGTTGTAGGTCTCGTCAAAATAAGCCAGCAGACGCACCCGTCGGCAATCGGTCGCTTCGGCCAGGCCCAGCAGCGCATCGAGCTTGCCGCGCATGACTTGCTTGAACTCTTCACCCGCCGGACTCTCGTCAATCATGCGGCGCTGGTTCACCACGTCTTGCAAGCCATAGGCCATCCACGCGTCAGAGGCCAAGCCATCGCGCCCTGCGCGGCCTGTTTCTTGGTAATAGCCTTCGATGTTTTTGGGCATGTCCAGGTGCGCCACAAAGCGCACATCGGGCTTGTCGATGCCCATGCCAAAGGCCACGGTGGCCACCATGACCACACCGTCTTCGCGCAGAAATTCATTTTGGTGGCGCTGGCGCATGCCGGCATCCAGCCCTGCGTGGTAGGGCAGCGCGTGAATGCCCGACTCGACCAACATGGCCGCGATCTCTTCGACGCGCTTGCGCGACTGGCAATACACCACGCCCGCTTCCTCAGGGTGCTCGCGTTCAATGAAGCGCAGCAGTTGGGTGCTGGCATCTTTTTTCTCGATGATGGTGTAGCGGATGTTGGGCCGGTCAAAGCTGCTGATGAACAACTCGGCGCTTTCCAGTTGCAGACGCTCGACGATGTCGGCGCGGGTCAGCGCATCGGCCGTTGCGGTGAGCGCCACGCGCGGCACGCTGGGGTAGCGCTCGTGCAGCACCGTCAGGCCCCGGTATTCGGGCCGGAAGTCGTGGCCCCACTGGCTCACGCAATGCGCTTCGTCAATCGCAAACAGGCTCAGCAGTCCGCGTTCGAGCAGCGAATCCATCTGCGCCAGAAAACGGCCATTGGTCACGCGCTCGGGGGCCGCGTACAACAAGGTGATTTCGCCGCGCAGCAAACGCCGCTCGATGTCGCTGGCTTCTTCGCTGGTGAGGGTCGAGTTGAGGAAGGCGGCATTCACACCCGCCTCGTGCAGCGCACCGACTTGGTCGTGCATCAGCGCGATCAGCGGCGAGACCACGACGGTGATGCCCAGGCCCGAGCGTTGGCGTGCGATGGCCGGAATTTGGTAGCACAGCGATTTGCCCCCACCCGTGGGCATCAGCACCAGTGCATCGCCCCCAGCCGCCACATGGTCGATGATGGCTTGCTGCGGACCGCGAAAGGCTTCGTAGCCAAAAACTTCGCGCAGGATGGGGAGGTGGGGGGACACTGGGGTTTGATGATTTTTTGAAGGCTTGATTGTCCGCTATTGAGACGTGGATGATTGAGGGGTGAGTGGAGACACTTTGGGCTTGTCATACCCGCGAACGCGGGTATCCATGACAAACGAAGACATGGACCCCCGATCGAGTCGGGGGTGACAAATTCAAATTGTTCCCGATGACAAATTCAAATCGTTCCTGGTGACAAATTCAAATCGTTCCCGGTGAAAAATTCAAATCGTTGCGGGGGTACGCCAAAATCGTCACCCTCTGCCCGCCCTCTCCCACCCTCACAAGACCATGGGCTGCGCGGCACGCAACACCAAGGCCAGCATTTATCGCCAGTTAGGACGCTGCCATCGCCAGCAAGGCTGACGATCACCACCAGCGTTTGGAAGGGGCAGGCGGTGGGCGACGATTTTGGCGTACCCCGCCTCATGAGGAGCCCGCCGCCTGCCCCCTCCGAACGCGCACCTCCTATGACAACTTCCGAACGCAGACAGCGTTACCATCGCAGCCCATGCACACTTCCGCCCTTGTCCTGTTTTCTGGTGGTCAGGACTCCACCACCTGCCTGGCCCATGCTTTGGCCAAGTACGACCGCGTCGAAACCCTGGCTTTTGACTACGGCCAACGACACAAAGTGGAGCTGACCGCCCGCCTGAACGTGCTGACCGCGATCAAGACCCGCTTTCCGCAATGGGCCACGAAGATGGGCCAAGACCATCTGCTCGACGCGGGCATCCTGGGCCAGATCAGCGAAACGTCTTTGACCCGCGACACCGCGATTGAAATGGAAAGCTCGGGCCTGCCCAACACCTTTGTGCCGGGGCGCAACCTGCTGTTCCTCACGCTGGCGGCCGCTTTGGCTTACCGCCGGGGACTTCAGGTCATCGTCACCGGCGTGTGCGAGACCGATTTTTCGGGCTATCCCGACTGCCGCGACGACACCATGAAAGCCATGCAAGTGGCCCTGTCGCTGGGCATGGACCGCAAGCTGCTGATCGAAACGCCGCTGATGTGGATCGACAAGGCCCAAACCTGGCAGCTGGCCCATGATCTGGGCCAACAGGCCGATCCGGCCCAAGGCGGCCAGGCCTTGCTCGATTTGATCGTGGAACACACCCACACCTGCTATCTGGGTGACCGCACCCAGCGCCACGACTGGGGCTATGGCTGCGGCCAATGCCCGGCGTGCCAACTCAGGGCTTCGGGGTTTGCGCGTTACGCAAAACCCTGATGCGCTTTTTCTACAATAGACCCCATGACAACCCTTGCTTACACCCGCGCCCAGGCACTGCCCGAGATCCTGAAAACCCGCATCGCCATCCTCGACGGGGCCATGGGCACCATGATCCAGCGCTTCAAGTTGACCGAGGCCGACTACCGGGGTGAGCGTTTCAAGGACTTCCCCAAAGACGTCAAGGGCAACAACGAGTTGCTGAGCCTGACCCGCCCCGACGTGATCCGCGACATCCACGAAGGCTATTTGGCAGCCGGGGCCGACCTGATCGAGACCAACACCTTTGGCGCGACCACGGTGGCCCAGGCCGACTACGACATGCAGCACCTGGCCCGCGAGATGAACCTGCAATCGGCCAAACTGGCCCGCGCCGCCTGCGACAAATTCTCCACGCCCGACAAACCCCGCTATGTGGTGGGCGCACTTGGCCCCACACCCAAGACCGCCAGCATCAGCCCCGACGTGAACGACGCTGGCGCCCGCAACGTGACGTTTGAAGAACTGCGTGCCGCTTATTACGAACAGGTCGAAGCCCTGGTCGAGGGCGGCTCAGATGTGTTGCTGGTCGAAACGATTTTTGACACGCTCAACGCCAAAGCCGCCTTGTTCGCCATCGAAGAATTCTTTGAAGCCAGCGGCCAGCGTCTGCCCCTGATCATCAGCGGCACCGTCACCGATGCCTCAGGCCGCATTTTGAGTGGCCAGACGGTCACCGCTTTCTGGCACAGCGTGCGCCACGCGCAGCCACTGGCCATTGGCCTGAACTGCGCCTTGGGGGCCACGCTGATGCGTCCCTACATCCAAGAGCTGAACAAAGTCGCGGGTGACACCTTCATCAGCTGCTACCCCAACGCCGGTCTGCCCAACCCCATGAGCGACACCGGCTTTGACGAAACCCCCGACGTGACCAGCCGCTTGCTGCACGAATTTGCGGCCGAAGGCCTGGTCAACATCGTGGGCGGTTGCTGCGGCACCACGCCCGATCACATCGGTGCGATCAGCAAGGCCGTTGCACCGCTGGCTCCGCGCAATGTGCATGGCGGGTTTTTTTACAAAGAAGCGGCCTGAGGCTTTCAAGCTGTGTCGGAGCTGAAGCGCCGACAAGCGGCCCTTAATTCTCCAGCAGCCTCCGCTGCAGCTCGGCCAGTTCTTGCGGACTCAGGCCAATCGCGCCATGCAGGTAATCGCGCATGCCGCCATGCTGCGCGTCGACCTCGTCAAAGGCCGCCTGCAAAAACTCGGGCTGCACCTGCCACAGCACTTTCATCACATGCGGGTGCCCCTGGCCTTCTAGGCGCGCATCGCGCTTGTAGAGCTGGTTGGTCAACAAGTAGTCGTGCTCAATGGTGGTGCGGTCTACGCCCAGCGCAGACAGCAACAGCGCCGCCGCAAAGCCTGTGCGGTCTTTGCCCGCCGTGCAGTGAAACACCTGTGGCGTAGGCTGCTCCAGCAAATGCTTCAAAAACTGCCCGTAAATTCCGGCATTGCGGTTCACAAAATCGCGGTAGGTTTCGCGCATCAACTCCACCGTTTCTTCGGTGGTGGGCACCACGCCTTGCGCCACCAATGTCCGCATGCGGGCAATCACGGTGGGCTCGATCGTCAACGCCACACGTTGCACGCCGGGAATCGCATAGGGCGTGGCGGTGTATTCGGCCACGCCCCGAAAGTCCAGGCTGTGGGCGATACCCAGCGACTGCAGGCGCGCCACATCGTCGGTCGTCAGCCCCGCCAGATGGTCCGAACGGAACACCTGGCCACGCCGAACCTGACGGCCGTCGGTGTTGCGGTAGCCGCCGATGTCACGGAAGTTGGAAGCGCCTTGCAGCAGGGCGAATGGGTTGGATGCGAGGGTCATGGGGTATTCAATGGTGATGGCCTCATTGTGCGGTTTTCAAACCGCAGAACTTGTCATGTTGGCGCAAAGAGGGGTTCGGCGTTCGCTTTCAGGCCTCCGGTTAAAATTCAGCCTCCCCAAGGAGCGTTGCAGCCCGCCACCGTCCAGGTGCAGCGGGTCAGGCTTGGGGCCTTCAATTCCTGATTGTTTTGCACAACGACGCTCACCTGTAAGCCCAAGGTGAGCCTGTGTCCGTTGTCGCGTCTGAAACCCTGTCTGTTCCTCCCATGAAATTGTCCGGTCTGGAGCCTGTCCTGATCGGCACCGATTCACTGTTCGTCAACGTCGGCGAACGCACCAACGTGACCGGCTCCAAGGCCTTTGCCCGCATGATTTTGAACGGCGAGTACGAGCAGGCTTTGGCCGTGGCGCGTCAGCAGGTCGAAAACGGTGCCCAGGTGATCGACGTGAACATGGACGAAGCCATGCTCGACAGCCAAGCCGCCATGGTGCGGTTTTTGAACCTGATGGCCGGAGAGCCCGACATCGCTCGCGTGCCGGTGATGGTGGATTCGAGCAAATGGTCGGTGATCGAAGCCGGTCTGCGCTGCATTCAGGGCAAGGGCATCGTGAACTCGATCAGCATGAAAGAGGGCCTTGACGAATTCAAGCGCCAGGCCAAGCTGGTCAAGCGCTATGGGGCGGCTGCCGTGGTCATGGCCTTCGATGAAAAAGGCCAGGCCGACACCTACGAGCGCAAGGTCGAAATTTGCGAACGCGCTTACCGGGTGCTGGTCGATGAGGTGGGTTTTCCGCCCGAAGACATTATTTTTGACCCCAACATTTTTGCCATCGCCACCGGCATCGAAGAGCACAACAACTACGCGGTGGACTTCATCAACGCCACACGCTGGATCAAGCAAAACCTGCCGGGCGCCAAGGTGTCGGGCGGCGTGTCCAACGTCTCGTTCAGCTTTCGGGGCAACGACCCGGTGCGCGAAGCGATTCACACCGTGTTTTTGTACCACGCCATTCAGGCGGGCATGGACATGGGCATCGTCAACGCGGGCATGGTCGGGGTGTATGACGACCTGGAGCCTGTGCTGCGTGAGCGCGTGGAAGATGTGGTGCTGAACCGCCGCCCTGATGCGGGTGAACGACTGGTGGAGATTGCCGACAGCGCCAAAGGTGCGGCCAAAGACGAGAGCACCAAGTTGGCTTGGCGCGGCACGCCCGAAGCGCCGGTAAGCGTGGCGCAGCGCTTGAGTCACGCGCTGGTGCAGGGCATCACCGACTTCATCAACGAAGACACCGAAGCCGCTTACCAAGACGTGTTGGCCCAAGGTGGCCGCCCCTTGCATGTGATTGAAGGCCCACTGATGGACGGCATGAACGTGGTCGGTGACCTGTTTGGCCAGGGCAAGATGTTCTTGCCGCAAGTGGTCAAGAGCGCCCGCGTGATGAAGCAGGCCGTGGCGCATTTGTTGCCCTACATCGAAGCCGAAAAATTGGCCCAAGAGGCTGCGGGCCAGGACGTGAAGGCCAAGGGCAAGATGGTGATCGCCACTGTCAAGGGCGATGTGCACGACATTGGCAAAAACATCGTCACCGTGGTCTTGCAGTGCAACAACTACGAAGTGGTCAACATGGGCGTGATGGTGCCCTGCCACGAAATTTTGGCCAAAGCCAAAGAAGAAAACGCCGACATCATCGGCCTGTCGGGCCTGATCACCCCCAGCCTCGAAGAGATGCAATACGTGGCGGCCGAGATGGAAAAAGACCCGTACTTCCGTGAGCGCCAGATGCCGCTGTTGATTGGCGGTGCCACCTGCAGCCGAGTGCACACCGCCGTGAAAATCGCGCCCAACTACAGCGGTCCGGTGGTCTATGTGCCCGACGCTTCGCGCAGCGTGAGCGTAGCGCAGGGTTTGCTGTCAGATCAGGCGGCCAAATACATCAGCGAACTGAACGCCGACTACGCCAAGGTGCGAGAGCAGCACGCCAACAAAAAACAAACCCCGATGTGGACGCTGGCGCAGGCCCGCGCCAACAAAACGCCAATCGACTGGACCCAAGGCGTGCCCGCCGCGCCCAAGTTCATTGGCCGCCGCGTGTTCAAGAACTTCGACTTGGCCGAAATCGCACAGTACATCGACTGGGGTCCGTTCTTCCAAACCTGGGATTTGGCCGGACCTTACCCTGCCATCCTGGATGACGAGATCGTGGGTGAGCAAGCCCGCAAGGTGCTGGCCGACGGCAAGGCCATGCTGCAAAAAATCATCGAAGGCCGATGGGTCACGGCCAACGCCGTGCTGGGCCTGTACCCGGCCAACAGCGTGAACGACGACGACATCGCGCTGTATGCCGACGAATCGCGCAGCCAAGTCGCCATGACCTGGCGCGGCCTGCGTCAGCAGACCGAAAAACACAGGATCGAAGGGGTGATGCGCCCTAGCCGTTGCTTGGCCGATTTCGTCGCACCGCAAGGCACGGCTCCAGACCATGTGGGCGTGTTCGCCGTCACCGCAGGCATTGGCGCTGACAAACGCGCCGCTGCCTTTGAAGCCGCGCACGACGACTACAGCGCCATCATGCTCAAGTCGCTGGCAGACCGCCTGGCCGAAGCGCTGGCCGAATGCCTGCACCACAAAGTGCGCACCGACCTGTGGGGCTACACCGCGTCAGAAGGCTTGAGCCACGAAGATCTGATTGCAGAAAAGTACCAAGGCATTCGCCCCGCGCCCGGCTACCCGGCTTGCCCCGACCACAGCGCCAAAAAAGCCATGTTCGATTTGCTGCAATGCGAAGACATTGGCATGGGCCTGACCGAGAGTCTGGCCATGACCCCTGCGGCCAGCGTGAGTGGGTTTTACATCGCGCACCCAGAGGCGCAGTACTTCAACGTGGGCAAAGTGGGCGACGACCAGGTGCAAGACTTGGCGCAACGCAGCGGCCTTGAGGTCAACGCCTTGCAGCGCTTGCTGGCTCCCAACCTGTAAACACCATGCACAACTTCTGGACCGCGTGCGGCCACCAACACCTGGCCCGCAACGAACGCGGCTGGCTGAGCCCCACACCCGATTACTGGCGTCTGTGGTTGCAACGCCCCGAGTTGGCGCTGGTGCCCGAGTCGTGCAAAGCCGAAAAGCGTTTGCATCAGGCCTTGTTGGACGCGCCTTTGCTGCAAGTCGCGCCCGGTGATTTAAAGGCGATCAAAGACGCGGATGCACGGGCCAACTACGCGTTATTTTTAAGCTTTCGTGACGATGTGCAAAAGGCGGGCTCCCTCGAGTCGGCCTACATCGGCTGGATGCGCAGCGGCCATAACACATGGCCTCCGCTGTTCATTGATCTGGTGGTGCAGGCCATCGTGTGCCATCTGCTGAGCGATGAACAAGACGCCTGGGTTTGGCGTGCCGCCGAGTTGCTGTTTCGCCGTCAGCGCATCACCGTCGAGGGTGGCCGTGTGCTGTCGGGCGACAGCGACACACTGGACAGTTTGCAAGCCACGGGTGGCTTGGGCGAGATGGGCCGGCTGCTGATCGAAGGCGGGGCGCCGCTCAAGGCGGTCGATGTGAAGGTGCTGCACAAGGACAACGCCGAGCGTTACTTTGTGCAACGTGAAGGCTTGGGCCGTTTTGCTTTTTTGCTCGACATGACGCACGAAATTCAAAACGAACTGCCGCACGGTTTGATTTTGAATATGGTCAATGCGCGATCGGGCCTGAAAGCCTTGTCGGTGGTGCTGGCCCGCTGGGTGCAGCACTTTCTGGGCGTGTCGGTGCAGATCGAGCCGGTTCAAAAAGTGGACGATCCGGCTTGGCGCTGGCATGTGGGCCTGGACGTCACGGCCACGGCCTTGCTCAACGACCTGTATCAGGGCCATGAACTGGACACCCAACGCCAGCAGCAACTCATCAGTCTGTTTAAGCTGCGCTTTGAGAGCCCGCAAGACATGCGTGCCGATGTGCAGGGCAAGCCGGTTTATTTGGGGCTGGCCATGAATGCGCAAGGCTTGCTCAAGCTCAAACCGCAAAACCTGTTGCTCAATTTGCCCTTGGCCAGTGAAGTCTGAGTTTTGTTGGACCAGGCAAATATTTGATCGGATTTTTGATGACACCCTTGATTTCAATCACGCGTCGCCACGCTTTGGGTTTGTTCGCTGCCACAGCGGTGTGCCCTGTGCAGGCCGCCACACCCATTCCCACGGGCTGGGCCGACACTTTGCGCACTGCGCGGGGCCAAACCGTTTACTTCAATGCTTGGGCGGGCAGCGAGCGCATCAACGCCTATTTGCAATGGGCGGCAGACCAATTGCAGCGTGACTTTGGCGTCAAGTTGCAGCACGTCAAGATCAGTGACGCGGCCGATGTGGTCAAGCGTGTGCGTGCCGAAAAACAGGCGGGCCGACAGGACAGCGAGGGCACGGTGGACCTGATCTGGATCAACGGCGAAAACTTTGCCGCCATGAAGCGCGAGGGTTTGTTGTCGGCACCGTTTGCCAAAACGCTGCCCCACTTTCAATGGGTGGACACGGTGGGCAAGCCCACCACCTTAGTGGATTTTTCGGTGCCCACCGAGGGCCTTGAATCGCCTTGGGGCATGGCCCAGCTCACCTTCTTGGCCGACCGCCAGCGCTTGCCCAAACCACCGCAAAGCATGGCCGAGTTGTTGGCGCTGGCCCGCACACAGCCGGGACGCATCACCTACCCCCGCCCCCCCGAGTTCCATGGCACGACCTTCATCAAACAGGCGCTGCTGGAGCATGCCCCCGATGCGAAAGCGCTGGCCCAGCCGGTGACGCCCGAGGCCTTGCAGTTGCAAGCGGCACCGCTGTGGCGATTTTTGGATGCGCTGCACCCGCACTTGTGGCGTGGGGGCAAACAGTTTCCGCCACACCACGCTGCTGTGCGTCAGATGTTGGCCGATGGTGAACTCTTACTGGCTCTGACCTTCAACCCCAACGAAGCGGCCAACGAGATCGCGGCCAAGCGCTTGCCCGCCACGGTGTACAGCTGGCAGTTGGCCAAGGGCACGATTGGCAACACCCACTTTGTCGCCATCCCCTACAACGCGCCCAGCAAAGCCGCTGCGCAAGTGGTGGCCAACTTTTTGCTGTCGCCTGCTGCACAAGCTCGCAAAGCGGACATCGACGTGTGGGGCGACCCCACGGTGCTCGATGTGGCCCGTTTGCCAGCGGCCGAGCGGGCCTTGTTTCAGTCGGCACCGCGTGCCGGGCAATTGGCGCAGTCGTCACCCGCCTTGCCGGAGCCGCATGCATCGTGGGTCGATGCGCTCGAAAAAGAGTGGATTCGCCGCTACGGCGTGTGAGATGCCTGCCCTTTGTCTTTGCACGTCGGGGCACCAGCCACCGACCGACAGGCTGTGAGCTTGCTGTGGCCTGCGCTGCTGGCGCTGGTCGCCGCCGTGCCCATGGGCTGGGCATTGTGGGCCGCACTGGTGCAAATGGCCGATGCCACTGCTTGGCAAGCCCTGTGGGCCGACCCCCAAACCTGGCGTGCTTGGGGCATGACGCTCTGGACTGGCCTGGCTTCTACAGGGCTGGTGTGGTGGTCGATGGCGCGCGTATTGGCCAGCGGCTTCATGCGCCAAAAACTGGGCCAATGCTTGAGCCATGTGCCCGCTTTGTTGGCCACGCCGCACGCGGCCTTGGCCATTGGCCTGGTGCTGTGGCTCTCGCCAAGCGGTTGGGCATTGCGCTGGGTGTCGCCGGGCCTCACAGGGTTTGAAGCGCCACCGCCTTGGCCCACCACGCAAGACCCGTGGGGCTTGGGTTTGATCTTGGCGCTGTGGCTCAAAGAACTGCCGTTTTTGCTGTGGGTGGCCGCCACACAAATGCAGCGCGAAGACCTGCGCCGCCGTTGGCAGACCGAATACGCCTTGGCCCAAACTTTGGGCCACACGCCCATGCAAGCCTTTGCCCAGGTGGTTTGGCCCCAGTTGGCGTCACGCTTGCGCTGGCCCTTGCTGGCGGTGTTGGCCTATGGTCTGACGGTGGTCGACATGGCCCTCATCATCGGCCCGGCATCGCCGCCGACTTTGGCGGTGCTGGCTTGGCAATGGCTGGGCGATGCCGACTTGGCGGTGCTGTCCAAAGGGGTCGCGGCTGCGGGCTTGCTCACGGCGAGCGTGGCGGTTTTGGCGCTGGCCGTTGTGGCTGTTTTGCGAGCGGGCTTGCCTTGGCCCAGGCGACCGTCTTGGCTTTGGAGCGCCATCGGCATTGCCTATGGCGCCGTTTGGTTTGCGCTGGCCGTGGGCAGTGTGTCAGGGGTGTGGCCGTTTCCCCAAGTGTGGCCATCGCTTTGGACGGGCGATGCCTGGGCACAGGTGATGGCCAGCGCCAGCACGGTGTGGACCACTTTGGGTTTGGCCTTAGCTTCGGCCAGCCTGTGTCTGGTTTGGTCAATGGCCTGGCTTGAAACCGCCAGCCACCGCTGGCAACAGCTGCTGCGCCCTGCTTGCTTGCTGCCCTTGGTGCTGCCATCGGTGTTGTGGGTGCTGGGGCTGTACAGCCTGGCGTTGCAGTGGCGGCTGGAGGGGCAATGGCTGGGCTTGTGCTTGGCGCACGCGGTCATGGTCTTGCCCTATGTGCTGCTGGCGCTGGAGCCCGCTTACCGCGCGGTAGACCCGCGCCAAGCGGCCTTGGTGGCCAGCTTGGGCCATGGCCGATGGCGGTATTGGCTGCGCATCAAATGGCCGCTGCTCAAACGCGCCATCGCCTCGGCTTGGGCGGTGGGCTTTGCGGTCAGTGTGGCGCAGTACCTGCCCACGCAATTTGTGGGCGCAGGCCGCTATGCCACCGTCACCACCGAAGCCGTCACATTGGCGGCCGGTGGGCAGCGCACGCTCATGAGCGCTTATGCGGTTTTGCAAATGCTCTTGCCCTTGCTGGCCTTCGCGGTCGCGGCAGCTTTGGGCAGGCCCCGACAATTTGAGAAGATCGGGACCATGAAAGACCCCACATGACATCCGCGCCATGAACACAGGTTTGCACGTCACCATTGACCGCTTGGGCAGTGCCAGCCACACGCTGGTGCAGGGCCTTCGCTTGGCGGTGCCTGCGGGCGAGATCCTCACATTGATGGGCCCCAGCGGCTGCGGCAAAAGCGCGGTGCTGGCCGCCATAGCGGGCACCTTGGCCTGCGTGCCCGAAGGCCTGCAGCCCTTGCAGTGGGCGGGCCGCGTGCAACTGAATGGGCGCGACCTCACGCACCTGCCCACACACCTGCGCGGGGTGGGCTTGGTGTTTCAAGATGCGCTGCTGTTTGCACACATGACGGTGGCTGAAAACCTGCTGTTTGCTGTGCCTCGCCGCTTGCCACCTGCACAGCGCCAGGCGCGTGTGCAACAAGCCCTGCAAGAGGCCGACTTGAGCGGTTTCGGTGAACGCGATCCGTCCACACTCTCGGGTGGGCAGCGGGCGCGTGTGGCGCTCATGCGGGCGCTGTTGGCCGAGCCACAAGCGCTGCTGCTCGATGAGCCGTTTTCCAAACTCGACGCGGCCTTGCGCGCCCAGTTGCGCCCTTGGGTGTTTGCGCATGTGCGCGAACGCGGCATCCCGGTGGTGCTGGTCACGCACGACGAACAAGATGTGGCCGATCCGCAGCGCGTGGTGCAACTCAGCCCAATGGGCACCGACATGGGCGCAGTGGCACATGTTTGACCGCCAAGCCCAAGCGCTGTTGCGCCCCGCGCTAAACGCTGCCGCACGCGGCTTGGTGCGCGCAGGCATCAGCGCCGACGCGCTGACTTGGCTGGGCTTTGCCATCGGCATGGCCGCCGCCGTGGCCATAGCGCTGCAAGCGTGGTGGTGGGGCTTGGCGCTGCTGCTGGCCTCGCGCTTGCTCGACGGCCTGGACGGCAGCGTGGCCCGCCTGACCCAGCCCACCGACGCGGGCGGCTTTTTGGACATCGCGCTCGACTTCGTTTTCTATGCGGCCATTCCCCTGGCTTTTGCGGTGGCCAACCCCAGCGCCAACGCGCTGCCCGCCGCAGCCTTGCTGGCCAGCTTCATCGGCACCGGCAGCAGCTTTTTGGCCTTTGCCGCACTGGCCGAAAAACGCGGCCTGACGGACACCGCCTTACCTGGCAAAAGTTTTTACTTCTTGGGTGGCCTGACCGAAGCCACCGAGACCATCACCGTGTTTGCCGCGATGTGCATCTGGCCTGAATGCTTTGCGGTGTTGGCTTATGGGTTTGCGGGCTTGTGTGCGGTGACGACGGGGATGCGGGTTTGGTGGGGGTATCGGCGGTTGGGGTGAGGTCAAGCTGCCATGTGATCAGCTGGGATGGGGCAAATAAGCAAGGTCATTTAACGTTTGACATGAGGGGATGGGTTAGACCACATCTTGCGCATGCTCCAACTCACTTGCCTCCGGGACTTGAGTAGTGAGACGCTGGATGAGTTGTTGCACTTCCACGCGCTGAGAGAAGGTTGCAATCGCCTTCAAGTTCAGTTTCTCTTGCTCAAGCATGAGGCTCAAGGCATGAAGCTCTCGAGCCAGAACGGCGAACTTAAAGCTCTTGTCGTGAACTCGACTCAGATCCTCAATCATCTTTCGGCCCATGCTTGCATGGTCTGGAAGATTTCTATTGGTGGTGCAACGCATGCGCATTGCCTCCGGAACTTCTTGCGTAATCATCGAATTCGCAGACGAAGCGTACGCCATTGCGGACTGAAACTTGTCCCAGACAACTTGCGAATGAAGCAATGAGCTTACGCGATGATGCGCGACATGCTGAAACTTTGAGGCATCAAGTACGAGAAAGCCTCGATCCAACTCCTTGACATCAAAGTCTTCGCCGGTGTCTCGGAACGATTTGCAGACCTGCAGACAGCGAGCCCAGTTGTGGCTGACCACACCAAGTGAGGTTTCGAGTTGCGCGGCGACGATGTCGACACCGCCTTCGAGATACCTTTGTTTGACAAGTTCGTATTCTTTTTGGCGAAAGTAGACGCGTAGGGCTACATACGACCCAAGGGCGACGGCTGCGAGAGTAAACAAGCCTTTGATAATTTCGAGACAGAGTTGCGACATTGGTTCCTTGTGGCCTAACGTTCGAGCTAAGCGGGCGCCAACGGCAGGCCACCAAGCCCGGGCTGGCGAAAATGTACCGCGAGCCGCCAGACCGGGCTTGGTGGCCTGCCGTTGATGCTCCGCTTGAGCGAGGGGTTAGGCGTCTCTGCGGCCAGGGCGCTATTTCTTGATTGCTTTGACAAGTTCAACGACCAAGTCCTTTATGTTTCCTATGTCCATTGGAGACTGAACATTGTGGGCTTCGACTGGACGTCCGAAATAGTTCTTGGTTAGTGATTCCCGAATTTCAACTTTCTTTCCTTCAGGCATCAACTCGATAAATGGGCCTATTGAGGCGAGTTCAAGCTCGGTCTGCCGAGCGCGGTCTGAGTTTGTTCTGTGGCGCGCCGACTCACGTGCTGTGTACCAAGCTGGGGCAGTTATCGCGATGGCGTACAAAAGCCGAATAACCACCGACCATGTGTTCTCCGCCGAGAACGGCTGGTTCCAGAACTTGATGAATGTGGCCGCGGCCACGGATATGCCTGCACCAAAGATTGCAACCGTGGCCCAGCGCCAAAAATTTGCCTCCGAGGCCTCCGAGTTCGCAATCTGCTGGTAGTTGCCCGTGACCCCGATGTTGCCGACAACCTGAACAATTCGTGCTGCTTTGCCGCGTTGATCTTCAAGATCGCCAAGCGCTAGGACAGCCTTGGATGAGAGGTCGACTCGAAGCGCATCGTAGTCCAGCTTGTACGCAAGGATCGCAGCATCAAATAAGGTGGTTCTTTCAACTTCCTTCTCGGCAAATGCTTTTTGCAAGTTGGCGACGGCTGCAGCTGCTTCCGCGCGGTCTCGGACCGTTGTCTCTTGCAGGCTGTCAAGCCGCACGCTGAGTGCCGCAGCGTTCGCTTGAGCGTCAGCTAAGCTGGTCGCCAGTGCATCGCGTTGTTTCACAAGCAATTGCATGGTTTGCAGTGCGCCATCCGCCTGCATCTTGACTAGAGCCGAGAACGACGGCTCGGTCAGGCCGGGAATTTGCTGAGGCAGGCCCCAGAGCAAAGGCAATATGTTCTGTTCGCATTGAGCGGCAGCATTCGTGATGTGGCCGACGTTCTTGTTCGAAACGTAGGCGCTCAACTCGTTGATTGGCGCTTGCAGGTTGGCTTGAAGATTCGAGAGTGCTGCGGTGCTTGCCAGTGTTGCTGGTGTCTGTTCAAGCAAGGCTGAGACCAGCCTTGCAATTGCGAAGACTTTGTCGCGAGCAAAGGCGGTGGTCTCGTTATCCGCTACCGCTGGATCTGCGAACTCCTCTCGACCCTGGAAGTCCAAAAGTTGAGCGACCAGTGCGCGAATTGGATGATCTTTGTATGCTGAAAATGTCATATTGTCGCAATGTAGTCGCGGGGCAGTTTCTGAGACACCTAACGTGATGTAGTCCGAGAAACCCGGTTGATACACCCGGGCCGTGTCGATACATCTTTTTGTTGAAATCGTTGTAAATGGCTCACGCCATGGGGTTCAGGCCAAGCGCTGTATGTGCATGCAGATATAAATTTCAAGACCAAACCCGGCATCCAATTCCTTGCAACTTCCCTCCCGCACCTTTCAGCGCAGCAGGTATGAAGCGTGACACTATACCCATATAAATACGAAAAAATAGCTACAAAAACTTTAAGGCGCTCCATCGTCACCAGCCCCTAACCCACTCCAAGCACAAACGGGTACGCGCGATTGCGGCGAATACGCCGCTTATTCACCGCAATATTTGCAGTGAATAAGCGGCCTCTGCACCCTAAACAGCAAGACTGCCACGACACTATGGCTTGCAAGCACGACACATTGAGCGACATAATAGCCATCAATACTGTCGCTCTTAGTCGCGCTTTCGCCCCTTAAGCGCGACAAATTGCCCGAAAAGGCCACCCCATGCCCCGCATCACCCCCGCCGACGAATTGCAATTGATCGAATCCATCGTGGACGCGCACCCCGGCGGGATCGGCATTGCCGAAATCGAGCAGGCCATGGCGCAGCGTCAGGGTGGGGCACTGAACCGCCGCACTTTGCAGCGCCGCTTGCTCAAACTGATCGATGCGAAGCGGATCGCATCTGAGGGGCAGAGCATTGCGCTGGTCTACAAACCGGTGGCGCAGGCTTGGGCGCAACTTGCGGGCGGGGGCGGGAGCGTCATCGCCGCAGTGGGCGTGGCTGAGGCGGAGCCCGATTTGCCGGTCTCGCCCGCAGGTGCCAGCATCCGTGATCGGGTTCGCCAGCCGCTGATACATCGCCGTCCGGTGGGTTATCGGCGTGAGTTTTTGGAGTCGTATCAGCCGGGCGTCACGTTTTATTTGCCAGCCAAGCTGCGCAGCCAGCTGCACGAGATGGGCCGCACGCCTGCCCATGAGCGACCCGCAGGCACCTACGCCCGCGACATCTTGAGCCGTTTGTTGGTGGATTTGTCGTGGGCTTCATCGCGGCTGGAGGGCAACACTTACAGCCGCTTGGACACGCAAAACCTGATCGAGCATGGTCAGGCTGCGCAGGGCAAGGACGCCATCGAAACGCAGATGATCCTGAACCACAAAGCCGCCATCGAGATGCTGATTGAGGGCACGGACGAGGATACGAACGAAGTAGGCTTTGATGCCTTCACATTCAAAAACTTGCATGCCGTGTTGTCGCAAGATTTGATGCGCGACCCGCAGGCCAGTGGCCGTCTGCGTCGGCGCTTGGTGGAGATTTCGGGCACGGTGTTTCACCCCGTCGCCATGCCCCAGGTGATTGAAGATTGTTTGGAGCTGCTGCTGCGCAAAGCTGCCGCCATTCCCGATCCGTTTGAGCAGGCTTTTTTCCTCATGGTGCAGCTGCCGTATTTGCAGCCGTTTGAAGATGTGAACAAACGCGTGTCGCGCATTGCCGCCAACATGCCGCTGATCCAGCACAAGCTGTGCCCCTTGTCGTTCATTGACGTGCCCGAACGGGCTTACATCGAAGGGACTTTGGGGGTGTATGAGCTCAACGAAGTTGATTTGTTGCGCGACGTTTTTGTGTGGGCTTATGAACGCTCGTGCCAGCGTTATCTGGCCATCCCCCAAACCATGGTCGAGCCGGACCCTCTCAAAATCAAATACCGCGAAGCGCTGATTCAGGCCGTGCAGACGGTGGTCAAGGACCTGCAAGCGCCCAGCCCAGAGGTGCTGGCCCAAGTGGTAGCGCGTTTTCAGGTGCCCGCAGCAGACCAAGACGCGTTCACCCGCATGTTGGCCGAGGCGCTGCAGCAGTTGCACGAAGGCAGCGTGGCCCGCTACCGGCTGCGTCGCTCTGAATACCTGGCCTGGCAGTTGGTTTGCTCGGGTGGTGCCGATCACCTGTCACTTTCTGCCGCGCCGTAACGAACTGCAAGTTAATCGGCGTTATCGTTCACGGCCTTGGGCAGCGCACATCTCGCACCATCCACCAAGTCATCGCCCCATCAGGAGTTCCCCTTTCATGCGCCTTCGTCAAATCGTGTTGTTGCTCTTGCTGGCCTTGGTCATCGGCGCTTTTGCGGTGCTGGACTTGGGGCGCTACTTGAGCTTTGAGCAACTCAAGGCCAGCCAAGCCAGCTTTAACCAGCTCTACGCGCAGCAACCGTTCACGGTGGCGGCTGTTTACTTTGGGGTGTACGTCTTGGCCACGGCGCTGTCGTTTCCGGGTGCGACCATCATTACGCTGGCGGGGGGCGCGGTGTTTGGCTTGTGGCAAGGCTTGTTGATCGTGTCGTTCGCGTCCACCCTCGGCGCCACTTTGGCATTTTGGGCCTCGCGCTTTGTGTTGCGCGACTGGGTGGAATCCCGTTTTAGCCAGCGCCTAGCCGACATCAACGTGGGTGTGGACAAAGAGGGTGCGTTTTACCTCTTCACTTTGCGCCTGATCCCGGTGGTGCCTTTTTTTCTGATCAACCTGCTCATGGGCCTGACGCGCATGAAGAGCTGGACGTATTACTGGGTCAGTCAGCTCGGCATGCTGGCGGGTACAGCGGTGTATGTGAATGCGGGCACGCAGTTGGCGCAACTCGATTCGGTGCAGGGCATTTTGAGCCCGGCGCTCTTGGGCAGTTTTGTGTTGTTGGGCATCTTCCCCTTGTTGGCGCGGCGCGGGGTGGCCGCCATTCAAAAGCGGCAGGTTTATGCGCGTTGGGCCAGCGTGCGCCCCAAGCACTTTGACCGCAATTTGATCGTCATCGGTGGCGGTGCAGCGGGCTTGGTGTCGGCCTACATTGCGGCGGCTGTCAAAGCCAAAGTGACTTTGATCGAGGCGCACAAAATGGGCGGCGACTGTTTGAATTACGGTTGCGTGCCGAGCAAGGCTTTGATCAAAAGCGCGAAGCTGGCGCACCAGATGCGTCACGGTGCGCGATATGGCCTGAGCGACACCGCGCCCAACTTCAGTTTCAAGGCCGTGATGCAGCGTGTGCACGATGTGATCAAAGCCATCGCGCCGCACGACAGCGTGGAACGCTACACCGGCTTGGGCGTCGAGGTGTTGCAGGGCTACGGCAAATTGGTGAACCCGTGGACGGTGGAGGTGGCCTTGAACGATGGCCAAGTGCAGCGGCTGACCGCGCGGGCCATTGTGATCGCGGCGGGCGCTCAGCCCATCGTGCCGCCCTTGCCGGGACTCGATGATGTGGGCTATGTCACCAGCGACACGCTGTGGGACGCGTTCGCCAAGCTCGATGACATTCCCAAGCGCATCGTGGTGCTTGGCGGCGGGCCGATTGGCTGTGAGCTGTCGCAAAGCTTTGCCCGCTTGGGTGCGCAGGTCACGCAGGTCGAGATGGGCGAGCGCATCATGGTGCGCGAGGACGAAGAAGTCTCGGCCATGGCGCGTGAAGCCTTGCAGGCCGACGGCGTGCAGGTGCTGACCGGGCACCAGGCCTTGCGCTGCGAGCGCCGAGGAGAAGACAAAATTTTGGTGCTCTCCACGCAAGGGCACGAGGTCGAGTTGGTTTTTGATGCCTTGGTCTGCGCCGTGGGCCGCGTGGCCCGCTTGCAAGGCTATGGGCTTGAAGACATTGGCGTGCCGACACACCGCACGGTGGAGACCAATGAGTATTTGCAAACGCTCTACCCCAACATCTACGCCGCAGGCGATGTGGCGGGGCCTTACCAACTCACCCACACGGCAGCACACCAGGCTTGGTATGCGGCGGTGAATGCGCTGTTTGGCGACTTCAAATCCTTCAAGGTCGACTACCGCGTGATCCCGTGGGCCACCTTCATCGACCCCGAGGTGGCGCGTGTGGGCCTGAACGAACAAGAGGCCCAAGCCCAAGGCATCGCTTACGAGGTGACGAAGTACGGCATCGACGACTTGGACCGGGCGATATGCGATGAAGGGCCGTACAACGAAGCCCACGGCTTTGTGAAGGTGCTCACCGTGCCCGGCAAAGACCGCATTTTGGGTGTGACGATCGTGGGCACGCACGCGGGCGACTTGTTGGCCGAATACGTGCTGGCCATGAAGCACGGTTTGGGCCTGAACAAAATTTTGGGCACCATCCACACCTACCCCACCTTGGCCGAGGCCAACAAATACGCGGCAGGCGAATGGAAGCGGGCACACGCGCCGCAAAAGCTGCTGGCTTGGGTCGAGAAGTTTCACGACTGGCGGCGCGAATGAAGGGGCTGGGCAAAGCCGCTTGGGCACGGCTAGCGCTGCTGGTGTGGGTCATGGTCAGTGGCACCGCATCTGCCTTGGCGCAAGGCCTTTCGCCCTTGGTACCTGCCGATAACGCAGCGGCCAGCACTTGGCGTTTTGTGGGTTTCCCCAAGTCCAAAGCCGCTATCCCGGCCACGCGCTTTGAGTTAGCCGAGGTGCAAGGCGAGCGGGCTTTGAAGGTCAGCACCGAGGCGTCATATGGCACTTGGGTACACGATCTGCCCAAGGTCAATGCCATGCGCCTGCAATGGCGCTGGCGTCTGGACCAGCCGCTGACAGGCGGCAAAGCGGTGGCTGATATTTTGACCAAAGCCGGTGACGACGCCGCTCTCAAGGTGTGTGTGATGTTTGACCACCCCCTGGACCGCGTGCCTTTTGTCGAGCGCACCTTGCTGCGCATTGCCCGCAAGGTCAGTGCCGAAGACCTGCCTGCCGCCACGCTGTGCTATGTATGGGACAGCGTGCATCCCGCGGGCTTGCAAGGGGCCAACCCGTACACCCGGCGTGTGCGCTTCATCACGCTGCAAGGGCAGGGTGCGCCGCTGGGGCAATGGCAAGCCGAGAGCCGCGATGTGGCCGCCGACTTTGGCCGTTTGTTTGCAGACGAAATGCCCTTTGACGAACCCGTGCCCAAAGTACGTGCGGTGGTGATCGGCGCCGACAGCGACAACACAGCGAGCCACAGCGTGGGCTGGGTATCGGGTCTGAAAGGGTCAGTTCCGTAGCGGTGGCCTCAATGCGGAAACGGGGCCAGACCAGGCGCGGCATTGTCGGACAAACCCCGACGTGTGGTGTTCATCACCATGGCCAGCAAGCTGTAGTAGCCGCAGTGCGCCGTCATGTCGATGACGCCCTGATCACCAAACATTTTTTGCGCAGCGGCCCAAGTCACATCGCTGACCGATTGGTTGTGCAACAGCTCTTGCAGAAAGTCGTACACCACGGTTTCTTCCGGCGTCATGTGCGGCGGGCGACGGCCTTCGGCAATGGCGTTGCAGGTTTCTTCACTCACGCCCGCTTTCATGGCAATCGGTTTGTGGATATGCCACTCGACAGGCTGAGACCAATGACGGGCCACCACCAGCACGGCAAACTCAGAATTGTGCAAACCCACGGTGTTGTCATAGCGCAGGTATTCGCCCACTTTTTGCAGACGCCGCATCAGCTCGGGGCTTCGCATCAGGGGCACAAAGGGGCCGCTCAGTTTGCCTCGTGGCCCGCTGATCAACTCATCCACTGCGGCCCGTTGGGCGCCTGTCATTTGATCGCGGGGGATTTCGGGCAAACGGTCGTTTTTGGGCATGCTCATGGGGTGTCTCGTTGTGGATGGCGGAAAAGAAGTTCCGTCGCAATTTAGCACCGACCCGCGTCTTTTTCAGTCGTGTGCAAGATAGCCTGCTGGTGCCACCGAAGCCCCCTGAATGCCGTGTTAGGGGCTTACAAGCGCTGGTGGTCTTGACGCTGCAGCGCAACACGAAGCTGGTCACAAAGCTGGTCACGCAGCGGGGCGCGCGTGATGTCCGCAGACAGCGGCTCATGGTGGGTGTAGGGTTTCGTGTTCACACCAAGTGCCCGGTTTTCACCAGAATCAAACAGCCTTCGCGGCTGAAAGGCTGGTGCTGGCTCATGTGTGGGCTGCGCAGCCAGCTGCCTGCAGGGTAGTCGCCGTGCTCGTCCGAAAAAACGCCTTCGAGCACCAAGATCTCTTCGCCCCCCCAATGCCGGTGCGGGTTGAAAAACGTCTGCGGAGCCCAACGCACCAAGGCGGTGTTTTGGCTCTCAAAGGTGCCTAGCGGCAACACCTGCAGGCCATCCACCATGCCTTGATGCCATGCACTGCGGCGCGTGTCGATGACCACGCGTTCGTCATCACGCGCGTCCAGGTGGCGCAACTTGACGAACAAGGTGCAACCCTCGGGTGAGAACGGCGCGTGCGCTGTGCCCACCGGGTTCTTGATGTAGGAGCCGGGGCCGTACACCCCATGCTCGTCGTGCAGCGTGCCTTCGAGCACCAGAATTTCTTCGCCCCCACCGTGTGTATGGGCTGCAAAGGCCGAACCCGGTGCATAGCGCACGATGGAAGTGGCCCGAGCCACTTCGCCGCCATCGCGTTCAAGCAAACGACGCGAGACACCCGAAGCGGGTGAGTCCACCCAATCGAGCGAGGGGCTGTGAATGACGCAGCGCTGGGTCAGGTCGGCGTTGAGCGTGGTGCTTGCAGCAAAGGCTGTGTTCATGGTGTTCAGGTTTTCAACAGCACGGGCTCAATGGCTTCGCCTTGTGCGGTGATGCAACCGATGACCGCGGTGTGCGTGTAGCCCGCGGCCTGCAAGGCCTGCACACAGGCGGCCGCTTGCGCTGCAGGCACGCTGGCCAACAGACCGCCTGCGGTTTGCGGGTCAAACAGCAAGGGGTAGCGTGGGTCGTTGATGAATTCATCGGCGTTGCGCAGAGCGCGGCGCAGCCGCACGTTGGCCGGTTGCAAAGAGCTGACAATGCCCGCCTGAACGCAATCCACCGCACCGTCCAGCAGGGGCAGCGTGCTCAATTGCAGTTCGGCATCCACGCCGGACGGACGTGTCATCTCGACCAGGTGACCCAGCAGGCCGAAGCCGGTCAGGTCGGTGCAGGCGGTGGCGCCATGCGTGCGCAAAATCTGCGCGCCCGCTTGGTTGGACTGCAGCATCGACTGCAGTGCCGCAGCGATCCAGCGGCCCTTGGCGGCATGGCGCGCGTGCGCAGCAAACAGCGTGCCGGTGCCCATGGGCTTGGTCAAGAGCAGCACATCGCCAGGCTGCATGCCGCCCTTGCACATCACGCCCGTCATGTTCTCGTCGATCAGGCCGTTGATGGCAAAGCCCAGGGCCAGCTCTGCGCCCTCGCCCGTGTGGCCGCCCACCAGGGCGCAGCCTGCGGCGTTCAGCACTTCGATCGCGCCGCCCATCATTTGTGTGAGCAAGTCCTCGACTTTGCTTTCCAGGCCAGGCGGCACGGTGACCACGGCGGTGGCCGTTTGTGGCTCGGCCCCCATGGCAAAAATATCGCCCAAAGCATGGTTGGCCGCCACCTTGCCAAACAGATAGGGGTCGTCGATGAAGGCCCGAAAAAAGTCCACCGTCTGCACCACGGCCATGCCCGGCGGCACGCGCACCACGGCCGCGTCATCTGGCGAATGCAAACCGATCAGCACATCAGGCCGCTCGACTGGCTGCAAGCTGCCCAAAGCGCGAGACAAAATATTGGCGCCCACTTTGGCGCCGCAACCGCCGCAGCGCATGGCAATCGCCGAAATGGCTTGCAAGGACTCTTCAGCGGTCAGCGTCAAGCGGGTTGTGGGCGCTTGGCCTTTGGCCCGGATGTCTTTGAGCAACTGGCCCATAGCCCGCAGGGCCTCGCGCAGGTTGGCACCGGGTTGCAGCGCAGCGCGGGCATTCGCCATGTCGGGCAATTCGGTGAAGCGGCGCATGAATTGGCGGTCGATCCGGTCTTTCCAGCGCCACACCCAATCGCCCGCAAAACCGAGAGGGCCGCGCGATGCCACCGCGTGGCGGTTACCCGTCGAAATCAAGGCCAGCCAATGGCGCTGCGGTTGGTAAGCCACACACTTTTGACCACGCAGGCTGCGTCGCAAATTGTCGGCCAGAGGCTTGGCCATGCGCACCGCAAACACGCCGGCTTTTTCCAGCGGGCGCTCTGCAAACGAGGCGATGTCTCCCGCCGCGAACACCAGCGGGTCGTTCAGGGATTGCAGCTGTGGATGGACCAGGATGAAGCCTTTGTCATCGAGTGCGAGGCCCGTGCTTTGCAGCCAGGCGGGCCCACCGGCCTGCGTGACCCACATGGTTTCGTCGGCATCGAAGGTGCGGCCATCGCGTGTGTGCAGACAGCCGGGCGAGATCTGCACCACCTCGGCCTGGTTGTAAACCTCGACGTTGCGCGCTTGCAGCACCTGGACAAAACGCTTGCGTACGCCCGGATTGTGCGTGGGCAAGATCGTCTCGCCCGAGGTCAGCAGCACAAACTTCAAATCTTCGGGACTGCGCCCCAGCGCCTTGAATTCGTTGCGCAAACGGTATTGCATGGACAGCAGCAGCTCGACCCCGCCCGCGCCACCCCCCACCACCGCGATCGTCATGCGGCCCCGGTGCATCGGCCACTGGCGTGCTTTGTCCAGCAGCGCCAGCCAGCGCTGGTTGAACTGTGCAATCGGCTTGACCGGCACGACCAGCGTTTGCGCACCTTCAACCTGCTGCACCTGGGGGGTCGAACCGATGTTGATCGACAACAGGTCGTAAGCCACGGCGGGTCGGTTTTTGCAAATCACTTTCTGGTTTTTGCGGTCGATGCTCACCACTGCATCGTGGTAGAGGCGCGCCCCGGCAAAGGCACACAGGCGGCCCAGGTCGATGTGCACCTCGTCAAAACTGTAGTGGCCAGAAATGTAGCCCGGCAACATGCCGGAGTAAGGCGTGTCAATGTCGGTGCAGATCACGGTGATGCGCACGCCGGGTTCGGGCTTCATGGCAAACATGCGCAGCACGCCCACATGGCTGTGGCCGCCGCCGACCAGCACCAGGTCGCGCAGCACAGGTTGATCTAAGGGTTTCATCGAGTTGTCCAGAGGTCTTGCACCCAACGGTACAAGGCGGCGCGTTCGGCCTGGGGTTCAAACAAGGGTGCGCGCAAGGCGCACTGATGGCCTAAGTGTGCCACCAGGCCCGCGCTGCTTTGTTGATCTCGGCAAGCCAGCAACAAATCGGCCAGGCCTTGTGCGTCACCCGTCTCAAAAATGCCCGCATAGTCCTCGCCCAGCAAGCCCAAATTGCCGTCGATGCGCGAAGCCAACACGGGCGTGCCGCTGCAAATCGCCTCCATCAGCACATGCGCGCCGCCTTCCATGCGGCTGGTGTGCACCAACAAGTGGGCACGCTGGATGCGTTGCAGGGTTTGGGCGTGCGGCAAAGCGCCCAACCAGCGGTATTGCGGGCACTGCGCTTGTGTAGCTTGCGCAGCCAAGCCCAACGCAGGGTCCAGTGCTGCGCCGATGTGGTCGATGAACACGCCACTGCCTTGGGGCAATAAGCGCGCAGCCGCCATGAGGGTGAGCGGGTCTTTTTCTTCACGCAAATGGCCCACCATCACCACGCGCAAATGGCGTACGGTTTTGGGCAAGGTCTGGCGCGTGCCGGTGGACTGGAAGATCACGCGGGCCTTGGCTCGGTGCGCGTGCGGCAAGCTTGCAATGCCCAGCCCTTGCAGCACCACCAGTGACTGCGCCAGGGCCAAGGAACGCTGGGCTATGGGGTCATGCGCGATGTCGCGGTAAAGATCGGTGCCCGTGAGCACCACACCCAGGCCGCGCTCGCCGTGCCGTGCGTGCCAGGCCTGAACCGAATCGGCCGAGCGACGGGCATGCAAGGCCAGCATCACATCGTCATCTTCGGCTTGCGCATCGGGCCACTGCCGCACGATGCGGGCAAAATGCCCCGACAACATTTGTTGCCAACGACGCGCGGTTTGCCAGTTGCCGTTGTTGGCGTCGGCCAAAGCGGGGCTGACAATGACCACACGAAGTTTTTGCATGGGCGGTTTATACATGAATGACAGTACCGGGGCAGGGGCAGGGCCGAGCGCTTCATGCTCAACTTTGGCCCATTCTTTTGGCGGCTGCCTGGGTCCTGTGCACAGTGCCGTGCGCACCGCTGGACTTGAGGCTTTGGCCCAAGCCCTGAAAACCAGCCGTACCCGCACCCTAGGCTTGATGCAGGCTTGGCAAATGGCCTTGCCTGATTTGTCAGTGCCACCCTTGCCCGGCATGAACCCACCGCTGTGGGAATGGGGCCATATCGCCTGGTTTCAGGAGTGGTGGACGGTGCGCAACCGCCAGCGCCACCTGGGCACGCGCAGTGCCCACAGCGGTGCTGTGTTTGAGGCATCGCACTTGCCCAATGCCGATGCACTTTACAACTCCAGCGAAGTCGCTCACGACAGCCGCTGGACTCTGGCACTGCCAAACTTGGCCGAGACGCAGGCTTATCTAGCGCAGACACTTCAGCGCAGTCTGGACCACTTGCAGGCCCTGCACTTGGCCGGGCGGACCACGAGCGATGACGACTTGTATTTTTGGCGCTTGGTGCTGCAACACGAAGACATGCACAACGAAGCCTCGGTCTACATGGCGCAAGACTTGGGGCTGGCTTTGCCACAAACCCTTTGCTGGCGCGAGGGTGCGCCGATTCATGCGGGCACCCAAAAAAGTGCCATGGGGCTGAATGAGTCCATCCAGGTGGCTGCACAAGTCCACACTTTGGGCCACTCGGGGTCGGGTTTCGCTTTTGACAACGAACGCCAGGCCCACCCTGTCACGGTTGCTGCGTTCGAGATTGACGCAGCGGCCGTCAGCTGGGCTCGATACCTGCCTTTTGTGCAAGCCACGGGCCACGCCCTGCCGCCCCATGTGCGGTTGGTGCGCAGCGAGCATGAGACTTGGCAAGTGCGGCAGTTTGGCCAGTGGCAAGCCCTTAATCTGCAGGCCCCGGCGGTTCACCTGAACGCGCTCGACGCCCAGGCCTGGTGCCAATGGGCTGGCCGGCGCTTGCCGACCGAGGCCGAATGGGAATGTGCCGCGCAGCAACCCCGTTTTGCGTGGGGCCAGGTGTGGGAATGGACGGCCAGCAATTTCTTGCCTTACCCTGGGTTTGAGGTGCACCCTTACCGCGATTATTCAGAGCCTTGGTGGCATGGCCACCGCGTACTGCGCGGGGCCTGCGCCGCTACCTCGGAGAATGTGGTGGATGTGCGCTACCGCAACTTCTTTGTGCCCGACCGGCGCGATATTTTTGCGGGCTTTCGCTCGGTGGCGGTCTAAAGCGGCATCAAGCGGGATTAAGCGGCGGCCCACAGCACCGCAAATCGTTGGGCCGTATCGGTCCAGACACGGGTCGAGGCAAAGCCTGCGGACAGCAACAGGGCCTCAAAGCCAGGCACCGCCCATTTGCAGGCGTTTTCGGTGTGAATGGTCTCGCCCTGCGCAAACAAGCGCTCGCCGCCCGGCCATTGCACCCGCACCGTTTGGCGCGCCTGCAAGTGCATTTCTACACGCGATTGTTCGGCATTGAAACGTGACAGGTGCCGCCAGTCGCGCACCGAAAAGTCGCTGCCCACCAAGCGGTTGATGTGCAGCAGCAAGTTCAGGTCAAAGGCTGCCGTCACGCCCAACATGTCGTCGTAGGCCGCCTCCAGCTCGGCCGCGTCCTTGATCAAGTCCACCCCGATCAACAAACCGCTGCCAGCCGCCGTGCCGCAAGCGCGGTGCAGACTTTGCAAAAAGTCCAAGGCTTGCTCGGGCGTGAAGTTGCCAATGCTGGATCCGGGGTAAAACAGCACACGCGGCTGAGCAGGGGCCAGCGCCAGTGCCTCTGGCAAATCAAGGCCGCCCGAAAAATCGGTCCCCAAGCCCGCCATGCTCAGGCCGGGGTGCTGGCGCTGCAGACTGTCTAAAGCTTGTCGTACAAAGTCCACCGAAATGTCCACCGCCACATAACGACCGGCCTGCATGGGGCCCAGCAAGCGCCCGGCTTTTTCGCAATTGCCCGCACCCAGGTCGATCCAGCAAGCGCCTGAAGGCAAATGCTTTGCCATGTCGGCGCTGTGCAAACGCATCAGCTGAGCTTCGGTACGGGTCAGGTCGTATTCGGTCAGTTCGGTGATGGCCTCGAACAAACGCGAACCCAGCGCGTCGTACAGGTATTTAGGGGATGTAAAGGCCTGCGGGGCACTCAGGCCCAGCAAGAGTTCTTTTGCCACAGCAGTGGCGTTGTGCTGGTACAGCTGGATAAATTGTGGCTCGGACATGCGCCACATGTTAGTGCAGCCACCCATGTGTGGCCTTGTCGGAGTGTGCAATTTTGAAAAATCAATCGCTTGCGCCAATGCCGCACAAGCCCACTTTTTTTGCATAATGACCTCTTTATAAGCGCGCTCTGATATTCATCAGACCTCGAACAGTGCCAAGGAGATGCCCCATGAACACAGCAACCGTTTCTGCAGCCCCTGCAGTCAGTCCGCGAGACACCCGTTATGTGTGGTTCCGCAGCCGAGATGATGTGCAGCCGTATTTGAACGAAACGGCCGTGCGCATCCGTGCAGGCATCATGTTGGCGATTCCGATTTACATGGCCTTTACCTTGGTCGATGTGGTGTTTGGTGGGCGGTGGAACGTCACGGGCGATGTCATCACCGACACGTTTGAGACCGATTTTGATGGCCGGATTCTGTACATGGTGGAAGCGGTGCGACGCACCTACGATTACACGGTGCAGACCTGGTTTTTGTTTTATGCCCTGTTCGAGATGCTGGCGGGCATGAGCGTCAAGACCTCTTACCTTTCCCCCACGATCTGGCTGTCTACCTGGCTGGCCCGGCGTTCGCCTGCAGTCTGGAAGCCATTGGCCCCCAAACGTTTTGCCTGGGGCATCGGGGCCAGCATGATCTCACTGTGCTTGGTGTTTTTTCACCCTGAAAAATTTGCCGCCATGGTCAACACGGTGACCACTTTGCCGCTGCTGCCCACCACCGAGCAGTATTTGCCGCGCTGGTTGCCCTTGCTGATGGTTTGGGTGTGCTTGGGCTTCATGTGGCTGGAGGCTATTTTGGGCTTTTGCGTGGGCTGCAAACTGCACGCGCTCTTCGTCAAGTTGGGCTGGCTGCAAGAAGAGTGCGAAGAGTGCAACAACCTGAACTTCGGTGCCTGAACTTGCGCGACGAAAGGCTTGACGACAGGCCATCACGCGCGGTCTCAATGCTTTTTAAATGCCGCGTTTCAATCACGCGTTTCTAGAGCTTGTCGTTGCGCAGCCCACAGCGCTGCCGTGCTCAGCACGCTGGCCAACAGCAGCCAAGCCAGCGCCACACGGTAGCCTGTCGCCGGGGACCACAGCAAACCCACAGTCAAGGGTGCGGCCGCGCGGGCCAGCGCGATCGGCATGCCCAGCAAGCCGTTGAGTTGACCGACATGGTCACGGCTCACGTACTGCGCCAGGGCAGTGCCCTTGACGATGGTGATCATGCCGTTGCCCAAGCCGAACAGGAGCACAAACACCAAGGCCCCCAAAGGGTGAAAGCCGCCCAGCAACAGCGCCAGCAAACCCAAGGGAATAAAGCCCGGAATCCAGCGGTTGGCGGTGTGCACATCCCAGTGGCGTTCAAACACAAACAGCACCAAGCGCCCGACCACCTGGATCACGCCAATGGCTGCGGGCACGGCAATCACCCATGTCGGTGAAAAACCCGCCTCTTGCAACAAAGCGATCATGTGTGCGGGCAAGGCAGAAGTCACCGACATCATCAGCACCATGAACAGGGCCAGCAGCCAAAACGGCGCGCGTCGCAGGTGTTCGCGCACCGACACGGGAGGCATCTGGTCAACGAAGGTGCTGGCCTGCTTCAGGCGGCTTGGCGGGCGCGGTGCCCCACGTAACAACCCAGCGTGCAAGGGCAAACACACTGCAAACTGCAGCACCGCCAAAGCCCACAGCGCATGGCGCCAGCCCCACAAGTCCATCCACCAGGCAAACAATGGGATGAACACCGTGCTGGCCAGTCCGCCCAAAAAAGTCAGCGTGATGATGGCGCGGCGAAAGTCTTGTGGAAAACGGCGTGTGACCACCGCAAATGCCGGGGTGTAAAGCGTGGCCGCCAGACCCAAGCCCAGCCAGATCCAGGCGGCATAAAACCCCGCAATGGATTGCACAAAGCTGTGCCCCAGCAAACCCAAACCGACCCAAACCGAGCCCACGCTCATCACCCAACGCTCATGCCCCGCATCAATCCAGCGGCCCACCAGATAAGCCATCAAGCCTTCGGCCAGCAGCGCCAAACTGAAGGCCAGCGACGACTGGGCACGGCTCATGCCCAACTCGGCCTCGAGCGGCGCCATGAGCAACGAGAAGGTATAAAAAACACTGCCCCAAGTGATGAGCTGGGGCAGGGACAGCCAGAAACTGAAGGCTCCAGGGGCGTTGGAAGAAGGCGGGCGAAAAAAACGCATCAACGCATTATCGTGGCGCCCTTTTGAGCACCGCCGTTAGCCGGAATGTAGCCACGCCTGAACTTGGGAACGTGCAGGCATGGCCGTCACCGCCCCCTGCGCTTGGGTCGACAACGCTGCTGCCGCATTGGCCCATCGCAAGGCCTGAGGCCAGGGGCTTTGCTGTGCCAATTGCGCAGCCAAAGTACCTGTGAAAGTGTCGCCTGCGCCAATGGTGTCCACCACTTGCATGGCATGACCGGGCACCCACAAGGGCGCGGCATCAGGGCGGAACAGGGCACAGCCTCGTTCACCCAGCGTGACCACCAACGCGCCCACGCCGCGTTGCAACAGACACAATGCCGCGGTCTCGATGTCTGGCGCATCGGCCAGCATCAGCAACTCGCCTTCGTTGGGGGTGAGCACATCGACCAAAGGCCACAGGGCATCGGGCAAGGGCGTGGCCGGTGCCGGGTTTAAAAGCGTCAATACGCCATGCGCTCGGGCGATTTCAAATGCCGCGAGTGTGGCCGCCAGCGGCACTTCGCACGAGGCCATGACCACCCGCGCTTGAGCCAGCATGCCCGTGGCCGCTTGCACATGGGCAGCGGTCAGGCCAGCACCTGCACCGGGGTAAACGGCAATCGAGTTGTCACCATCTTCGTACACCAGAATCAGTGCGGTGCCATTGGTTTCGCCTGCGCCGCGCAACACATGCTGGCTGTCAATGCTTTCACGGGCCCACAGGTCCAGGCCCATCTGCCCAAAATCGTCACCGCCAATGCGCGCGATCAGGCCCACCTGTGCGCCTTGGCGCGCAGCGGCGATCGCCGCGTTGCTGCCCTTGCCGCCGGGCAGGCGATCAAACGCCTGCGCCATGCGGGTTTGGCCACGTTCAAGCGGCTGGGGAATGTGGGCAATCAGGTCCACATTCCAGCTGGCCACGCAAACGACGTCGACAGCCATCAGGTGGCTCCTGGCGTGCCATAACCCATGGTTCGCGGCAGCCACAACACAATTTCAGGGAAGATGGTCATGGCCACCAACAGGCCCAGCAGCATGACCAAGAACAGCCAACCTTCGCGCATCATGTCGCCAATCGGGATGCCGGTCAGCGCCTTGGTCACAAACAGCAGCATGCCAAAAGGCGGGTGGATCAAGCCGATCATCATGTTCAGCACCACCAACACGCCAAAGTGCACCAAGTCCACACCCAGCAGTTTGGCCGCAGGCAGCAGCATGGGCACAAACACCAGCAGCAGCACCGATACGTCGAGAAAGCAACCTAGGATCAAAAACAAAGCGTTGACCATGAACAAAAACTGCAGACGACTGAGGTGCAGGTTGTCCACCCACGCGGCCATGGCCTGAGGCACGCCTTCTGAGGTGAAGGCGTAGTTCAGCATGAACGAACCTGCCAAGATGATGGTGATCACCGCACTGGAGCGGGTCGATTCGAGCACCACGCCCCAAAATGCCTTCCAGCTCAAGGCACGAAAAACAAAGGCCGCCAACACCAAGGCATGCAAGGCCGCCACGGCAGCGGCTTCGGTCGGGGTAAAGGCCCCCGAATAAATGCCCCCCAGCAAGACTATCGGCATGGACAAGGGCAAAGCGCCACGAAACAAGATAGCAGGCCATTCCTTGAATGGAATCGGTTCTTCACGCGGCATGTTGCGTTTGCGCGCGATGTAATGCACCACGCTCATCATCAGGATGGTCATGCACACACCCGGCACCACGCCGCCCAAAAACAAGGCACCGACCGAAGCGCCTGAGACCAACGCATAAATCACCATCGGGATGGATGGCGGAATGATCGGCCCCAGCGTGGCGCTGGCGACCACCACCGCACCGGCAAAGCCGGGCGTGTATTCGGGCTTTTTGAGCATTTGCTTGATGGTGACCAGGCCCGGCCCAGCGGCGTCGGCAATCGCACTGCCGCTCATGCCTGAAAAAATCACGCTCACCAAAATATCCACCTGCGCCAGGCCACCACGCATGCGGCCCACCAGGATACGACAAAAGTCAAAAATGCGCTCGCTCACCGTGCCCGCGTTCATGATGTTGGCGGCAAACACAAACAGCGGCACCGCCAACAGCACGTAACTGTTGTACAGACCGTTGCTCACCTGCTCGGCCACCAGACCCAGGTCTTGACCCTTGACCAACAGGTAGGCCACACCCGCCATGAGCATTGAAAACCCGATCGGCATGCGCAGCAGCATGCCGATCACCACCACGCCCACAAGGGCCCACAAAGCCAGAGTCATGTCGGAAGTCCTTGGGCATCAAGGCCCTGTCCTTTGATGGCTTGCCAGATGCCAAAGGCACTGCGCAACACCAGTGCCACCAGCAGCAGCACAAACGGTAAAAACACCCACTGAAACGAGATGTCCAGCACGGGTGATGACTCACGCGCCATGAAGTGCACATAGTCCCAGCTGGCCGGAATGGCCACCAAGGCCAAGCCGCCGATCATGAGGTTGCCCACGATGCGCATGATGCGGCGGGTGCCCACACTGACGCTGTTCCAAAGCAGATCAAACACCACCTGCTCCCGCTCAGGCACCATGAAGGCCGCAGCCCACAAGATGGCCCAGAGGTAGAGGATCACAGCCAACTCGTCTGACCACGGCAACGGCTTGTTAAAGCCGAAGCGGGCCGTGATCTGCACCAAAAAGGTCAGGAACAGGCAGAGGAAAACAAGGCCGCCGAACGTGTCGGCAGCTTTTTTGAACCAACGCATGTTCAGCGGGTGTTGTTGATGCGCTCAAGCATGCCTGCGGGCCAGACCTTGGCGTAATCCGACTTGGCATAGGTGTCCTGCACCGACTTGCGGAAAGCCTCCAGATCGGGCGTGGTGACTTGCAAACCTTGCTGCTTGAAGAAGTCCACGATCTGGGCTTCTTCCTTGATGCGGTTCTCGTTGTTGAACTGGGCAGCAGCTTGCGCAGCGGCCTTGACGTTTTGCTTTTGCGCAGGCGTCAGGGCATTCCAGGTTTTGTTCGAGATCGCAATGAAGATGCTGTCCACCAAGTGGTTGGTCAGCACCAGTTGCTTGGTCACTTCATAGAACTTGGCGGCGCGCACGGTGGGCAGTGGGTTGTCTTGGCCGTCGATGGTTCCGGTTTTGAGGCCCAGATACACCTCGCCAAAGGCCAGCGGTGTGGCGGTTGCGCCCAGGGCTTCACCCAGAAACAACCATTCTTTGGTGCCAGGCATGCGCAATTTGATGCCTTTGAGGTCGGCCGGCGTTTTGACGTTGCGCGCTTCGCGCAAGTTGACCTGGCGGGTGCCCAGATAAGCGGTGGACAACACGGTCACGTCCATTTTTTCAGACACAGATTTGAACAAGCCTTCACCGATGGGGCCGTTGAACACCTTTTGCTGGTGGGCCGGATCGCGCACCACATAACCGGCGGTGAAAATCGAGAACTTGGGCACCAGTTTGGCCATGTCGAAAGCGGAGATGGCCGACAGTTCCAGATTGCCACGGGCCATGGCGGCAGGTTCGGTGCCTTGCTTGAACAAGGTGGCATTCAGGTTGATCTGCGTGTCGAACTGGTTGGGCGAGGATTTGTCGAGCGCATCCTTGAACACGGTCCACATCTTGGCGTGCCAGTCATCGGGCACTGCGGGCGTAGAAATGCGCATCGGGATTTTGGCTTGTGCCAAGGCTTGCGTGCTCATGCCGAGCATGCTGCCAATGGCCAGAGCCGAAACGCTGGCGGCCAACAGGCCGCGACGCAGGGTGGATGTGTTTTTCATGCTTGTCTCCTGGAGTTGTGGTGGGTGAAAGGAAAAGTGTGAAACGACTTATTCGCGCGTGCGGTCAATGCTGAACTGCTGCACTTGTTGGGCAAAGGCCGCATGGGCCTCGGGCGTCATGGCCACCAGCGGTGCACGCACGCGCAACCAGCTGGGGTCACTGTGCAAGGTGGCCATGACGCTTTTGAGGGCAGGCATCAGCGAATGGGGTTTGAGCAAGTCAAGAATGGTTTGCACGCGCTGTGCATCGTGTGCCGTGCCGGGGGCGGTAGATTCCAGCACCATGCGGTGCACGATGCGCGGCATGAAGTTGGCCAGTCCGCTGATGGCGCCCGTGCTGCCCAGCGGCCCCATGGTGGGCAAATCAGGTTCAAAACCCACGTACACCGTGAGCGGCGGCATGAAGGCTTGGGCGAGTGCAACCGAGTGCGTCCGGTCGCAGCTGCTGTCCTTGATACCCGCGATGATGCCGGGGTAGCGCTTGAGCAATTCGGCGATCACGCCGTGCGACAGGCTCACGCCGATGACCTGCGGAATGTGATACAGGTACAGACGCCAGTCTTTTCTGTTGACGCCTTCGATGATCTGCACATAGCCGTTCAGGATGCCTTCGTCGCTGATGCCCTTGAAAAAGAAGGGCGGCAGCACCAGACAGCCGTGCACGCCCAAATCCACCGCGTGGCGGGTGAGTTCGAGGGTTTCGGTCACGGCAGCGCAGCTGGTGGAGACCATGATGCGTTCGGCGGGAACGCCGTTGGCAATCAGTTGTTCAACGGCTTGCTTGCGCTCTTGCAACGAGAACGAGGGGCCTTCGCCCGTGGTGCCAAAAATGGTCACACCACCACAGCCTGCGCCAATCAGCGACAGCGCGTGTGCGGCCAGTTTGGGGTGATCGATGTTCAGTTGTGCATCGAGTGGCGTGAGCATCGCGGGCCAGATGCCCTGAAAACCATTGCGGCTGTTGGTGAGCGAGTGTGTCAAGAGAACTCCGTGAGGGTGGTGATAGAAGTCACTGATGTGGAAGGCGAGGGGCTGTCCAGACGGGCAGGTGTTGAGAGCACGCGGCGGTCCTGACCCAGCACCCGCTGGTGGGCACTGTGGATGTGAAAGGCCACATGCTCGGCCACCGCCAAAGGGTCACGCAATTTCAGCGCAGCGATCAGGTTCAGGTGCTCCTGCATGGCCGGCAGCAAAACTTCGGCCGACAAGGTCGAGCGCTCCAGATGAATCAATCGCACACGCAGGCTGTTGATGCGGTAGGTCTGCGAAATCAGGTCGTTGCCCAGTGTGTCGATCATCAGGTCGTGCAAGCCCCAATCCACCGAGGTGGCTTCGGTCAACAGTTCATCGGTAATGGGTCCTTGCACGGCACGCTGCACGATGCTCAGATGCGCTTGTTCGATGCTGGCCAGATCCGCATCGCTGACGGCCTGCACAAAATGCAGCGCGGCTTCGCGCTCCAGCATGCTGCGCAACTGGAAGGCGTTGTGGATCAGCTTGAGGTCCACATGCGCAATTTGCAGACCGCGTTGCGGCACGGTGCGCAGCAGCCCTTCGGCCTCCAGGCGCGGGATCAGCTCGCGTACCGCGCCCAGCGGCATGTCGAGCAATTGCATCAGCTCTCGCTGCGAGACAAACTGGCCCGGCTGCACATTGGCCTGCAAGATCTGCTGGCGGAAATTTTCATAAGCGCGGGCGCGCAAAGACTGGGGGTTGGGCGAGATGGCCATGGTGTCAGTCGGTCGAGACCACGCCCTTGCGCAGCATGATGTTGGCGTATTTGCGCAAGTCGCCAGTTTGAACCACCAAGCGGGCCGCGCTCGCCTGGTCGTAAAACGCAAAACGCTCCAGGCTGCCCGGTGCGGCTTCGCCCGCTTCTTGCAGGGCTTGCCTGAATTCGGCCACCGGCGTGGGCACCGCTTGCGCATCGCCGACCACCTGCATGGTCCAGGCGCAGGGGCTGTCAAAGCTGTCCAGTGGCAACACGCTGAGCACGGCCTGCAGAACCTGCGTGGTGGTCAAACCCGGTAACTGCACCAGCCGCGCGTGGGCTTGCTCGGCAATGCGGTCGGCCGGAAAGTTGGCATCGACCAGCACCACGTCGTCGCCATGGCCCAGTTTGGCCAGGCCATACAGCAGCTCTGGGGTCAGGAGGGGTGAGATGTTTTTTAGCATGACTGACTAACATGTTAGCGATGATTGAAAAGAACGGCCCCCGTGATTACCCGTGTTTTGGCGTTTTGCCCACAGCACTGGTCAGCGGGTTCTTTGCCCTCTACGATGGCCGCCATGTCCCGTGATCACCCTTTATGAAAACACCTGCTTTTTTGCCTTGCACCGACGGCGCCCGCCTGGGATTGGGCGGCGCGCCGCTGGGCAATCTTTTTGAAGCCATGGACGATGCGCAAGCACGGGCCGTGGTCGATGCCGCTTGGGCCGACGGCTGCCGCAGCTTTGACACCGCACCGCATTACGGTCACGGCCTGTCGGAGCGGCGTCTGGGCGATGCTTTGCGCGGCCATCCCCGCAACACCTGGCGGCTGTCCAGCAAAGTGGGGCGTTTGCTCATGCCGCAGGCCCAGGTGCCACGCGAGCAACACAGCTATGTGAACACCTTGCCCTTTATTCAGCATTGGGATTTTTCGGCCAGCGGCGTGCGCCGCAGTGTCGAGGACAGCCTTCAGCGCCTGGGTCTGGCCCAGCTTGATGCGGTCTATATCCATGACATCGATGCCGCCACGCATGGCCCCGGCGCTGCCGGTGTGCTGCGCCAGGTGTTGGACGAGGCCTTGCCCGAACTGGCCGGGCTCAAACAAACAGGTTTGATCAGCCACATCGGCTTGGGTGTGAATGACCACCAAATCGTCGAGCAGGTGCTGCGCCACGCCGATCTGGATGTGCTCATGCTCGCGGGCCGCTACACCTTGCTCGACCAAGCGGCCTTGCCTACGCTCATGTCGCAATTGGTCAAACGGCAAGTGGCGCTGGCGCTGGGCGGGGTGTTCAACTCCGGCATCCTGGCCACGCGCGTGTCGGCGGATCGGCCCATGACCTTCAACTATGCCCCCGCCACACAAGCCTGGGTCGACAAGGCTTTGAGCATGCAGGCCGTGTGCGACCAGCATGGTGTGAGTTTGCCCGCTGCCGCCTTGCAATTCGCCCTGGCGCACCCGGCCACGCAGATCGTCATGCTGGGTGTGCGCAGTGCCGTTCAGTGGCAAGCGGCCCGGCAAGCCGGTCGTGAAGTGATTCCGTCCGATTTTTGGCAGCAATTGCGCCACGAAGACTTGATTCCCGCCGAGGCGCCTATCCCGGTAGAGGCGGCATGATTGACGCGCACTTTCACTGCTGGCAATTGGCGCGGGCCGACTACGGCTGGCTCACGCCCGATCTGGCACCGATTTACCGCGATGTGGCGGTGGCCGACTGGCGGCAACAAGCCGATGCTTGGGGCGTGGGCGGCGGCATCGTGGTGCAAGCCGCACCCACAGCACAAGAAACGCAGTTTTTGTTGCAACAAGCACAGGCCAACCCGTCGGTGCTCGGCGTGGTCGGCTGGATCGACATGCTGGCCCCGGACGCGGCACAGCAGGTCGCGTATTGCGCTGAGCAGCCCCTGCTCAAGGGCCTGCGCCCCATGTTGCAAGACCTGAGCGATCCCGACTGGATCCTGCAACCTGCCATCCAACCCGTGTTGTCGGCCATGGCGCGCTGCGGTCTGGTGTTCGACGCCTTGATCCAAACTGTTCACATCCCGCGCATCTTGGCGCTCACCCAGGCCCACCCGGATTTGACCGTGGTGGTCGACCATGGTGCCAAGCCCGTGATCGATACAGCGGCAATGGATGACTGGGCTCTGGCGATGACGCAGCTGGCACGCGAGACAGATACGGCCAAGGTGGTTTGCAAAATGTCGGGCTTGTGGACCGAAGCCCCGGCGGGGCAGCCGGTGGAGGTGGTGCGCCCCTGGTGCGAAGCGCTGCTGACGATCTGGGGGCCGCAGCGACTGCTTTGGGGCAGCGACTGGCCTGTGCTGGAGCTGGCTGGCAGCTACGCCACCTGGCGGGCGCTGTCATTGAGTGTCTTGGCCCACTTGCCTGAACAAGAAAAAACCGCTGTTTTAGGTGGCAACGCGCGCCGCATTTACCGACTTAAAGGGTGACGTTTTTATCTTGGAGTCGGGCTGTTAACAGCCCTGTTTTGTCCGTGCCCTTTAACGCACCGGATAAACCAATTGCCAGCCTTCAGGGCAATAAGGCGTGTTCGGATAAAACTGCCCGACAGAGCTGCAAAAGTAACTCCCGCCTGCGGGTTGAGGTGGCGGAATGTATGTGACGGGCGGCGTCACGTAAGTCACCTGCGGGGCTGGTGCGTAGCTGGGCTGGCTGGCAGCAACGCTGATGGCCGCGCCTGCAATGCCCAAAACGATCAGTGGGCCAAGCCAGTCAGACGAACGCTGTTGGTAAACGATGGAAGGGCGCTGCTGATGACCATGGGGGCCACCAGCCAGTGCCTGCGTGCTCAAGGCCCCCACTGAAAGCGCCACCACCAAAGTGCTGATCATTTTTTTCATCAAAAGCCTCATAACGAACAAAGTCCACCTTTAACGCCGTCTTGCCGTCCAAGTTGACAATTCATCGGCCACGCGACGCGCAGGTGTAACCGGCTGTGAGGGGCGTCATTGCTCTTTGAGCACCCGCCTGTATTGCACCGCTTCGGCCACATGCATGGCCTCAATGGTGTCGCTGCCGGCCAAGTCGGCGATGGTGCGGGCGACCTTCAGGCTGCGGTGCACACTGCGGCCGCTCCAGCCCAGTTTGGCCGCCGCTTTTTGCAGCAAGGCCGTGGCGCTGGCGTCCAATCGGGCGTGGGCGTCAATGGCTTGGCCTTGCAAGTCGGCGTTGGCACAGCCTTGGCGAGCCAGGGCTCGTTCACGGGCGACCCAGCTGCGGGCCGCCATGGTTTCGGTGCTTTCACCGGGTGGGGCATTCAGCAAGTCTTGTGCGGGCAGGCTGGGCACTTCGATGTGCAAGTCAATCCTGTCAAGCAATGGGCCGCTGAGCTTGCCCTGGTATCGACTGACCTGATCGGGCGAACAACGGCAGCTGCGCGTGGCACTGCCCAAATAACCGCAAGGACAGGGGTTCATGGCCGCGATCAGTTGAAACCGCGCCGGAAACTCGGCCCGCCTTGCTGCCCGGGCGATGGTGATGGTGCCTGTTTCCAGTGGCTCGCGAAGGGCCTCCAATGCGGCTCTTGGGAATTCCGGAAGCTCGTCCAAAAAAAGCACGCCGTGGTGTGCCAACGAGATTTCACCCGGACGAGGCGGAGAGCCGCCGCCCACCAGCGCCACTGCGCTTGCCGAGTGGTGCGGCTGGCTCGTGGGGCGTTGCGCCCAGCGAGCAAGGTCAAAGCGCCCGGCCAAGCTGGCGATGGCGGCCGATTCCAATGCGGCTTCAATGCCCATGGGCGGCAGCAAACCCGCAAAACGTTGGGCCAGCATCGACTTGCCCGAACCCGGAGGGCCGACCATCAAGAGCGAATGCCCGCCAGCGGCCGCGATCTCGAGCACCCGTTTCACGCCCGCTTGGCCTTTGACATCGGCCAGATTGGCATAAAGCGGTGGCGAAGACGGTGTGCTGGGGGCCATGCGCGCCCAGCCGTCACTGGGTTCGGGCGGGGGCTCGTTCGACGGGGGCAAGAACTGTTGCACCACATCCAACAGATGCCGCGCCCGGAAAACTTCGGCATCGGGCACCAACGCCGCTTCTTCGGCGCTGCCCGGCGGCAACACCAAGCGGGTGCGCACCTGCTGCTGGCGCAGCACCAGGCTCATGGCCAGTGCACCGCGTATGGGCCGCAGCTCGCCCGACAAAGACAACTCACCAGCAAACTCGTAGTCAGCGAGTTTGCTGGCGTCTATTTGTCCACTGGCCGCCAAGATGCCCAATGCGATGGGCAAATCCAAGCGGCCTGAGTCTTTGGGCAAGTCGGCCGGGGCCAGGTTAACAGTGATGCGTTTGTTGTGGGGAAAGTCCAGGCCGCTGTTTTGCAAGGCGGAACGCACCCGTTCGCGCGCCTCCTTGACCTCGACATCGGCCAGCCCCACCAAGGTGAAGCTGGGCAGGCCATTGGCCAGATGCACCTCAACGGTGACCGGCGGCGCCTGCAAACCCATCAAGGCGCGACTGCGCACCAAACTGAGACTCATATTTCCTCCGTGCCCCATGCTGGTGCATGGTGGATGTTCTTGCACGCCGACTCGACATACAGAACTTGTTTGAATGCCATTCAACCATGCACAGAGTCATAAAGCACTGGTAAATGCCCGCAAAAACCGTATGAATGGCTTGTTGGCACGCTCTCTGCTTAAGTGGCTTGTCCATTCTTCACTTTATTGGAGTTACTCATGAAAAAAATCCTCGTTCCTTCCCTGATCGCCTTGGCTTTGGGTTCCTTGAGCGGTTTGGCACAAGCTCAAGCAGCAGCGCCTGAGAGCAGCTTGTCTTTCAACGTGGGGGCTGTCAGCGATTACCGTTACCGCGGCATTTCCCAGTCGCGCCTGAAACCCGCTTTGCAAGGTGGCGTGGATTACGCAGACAAGAACGGTTTTTATGTGGGTGCTTGGGGCTCTTCGATCAAGTTCATCAAGGACACAGGTACGACCAACGCTGTTACTGGCGTCAAGGGCAGCACCGAATTGGACCTTTACGCAGGTTTCAAAGGTGCCGTTGGCGATGTGGCTTATGACTTGGGTGCTTTGCGCTACCAGTACCTTGGCAACAACCTTCAAACTGTTCCCGGCTTTGCCAATGCCAACACCACTGAAATATATGGTGCAGCGACTATCGGTCTGGTGACTGCCAAATATTCCCATTCTTTGACCAATGTGTTTGGAACCCCCAACAGCAAAAACAGCTACTACCTTGACCTGAGTGCTGCATTTGATCTGGGCAATGGATTTACTTTGGTGCCGCATTTGGGCCACCAGATGGTCAAAAACACAGATGCAGGCACTTATACAGATTACGCACTGACACTCAACAAAGATTTGGGTAATGGCCTGTCTGCTTCAGCTGCAGTCGTTGGCACAGACGCTGACAAAGTGTTCTACACCTTGAAAGACAAGTTCAACGGCAAGTCCGGCGTGACAGCTGGCCTGAAATACGCCTTCTGATTCCCACACAACAACACAAGGAGCCATCATGAAACTGGTGACCGCGATCATCAAACCCTTCAAGCTGGACGAAGTGCGTGAAGCACTTTCGGGCATCGGCGTTCAGGGCATTACCGTGACCGAAGTCAAAGGCTTTGGTCGTCAAAAGGGCCACACCGAGCTGTACCGTGGCGCTGAATACGTGGTCGATTTTTTGCCCAAGGTGAAGATCGAAGCGGCCGTGTCTGACGACCTGGTCGAGCGCGTGATCGAAGCCATTGAATCCGGTGCCCGCACCGGCAAGATCGGCGACGGCAAGATCTTTGTGTACGACCTCGAACAAGTGGTTCGCATCCGCACCGGTGAAACCGGCGGCGAAGCCCTTTGACAGACAAGAAAGAGAGTCAAAAAATGAAAAAGCTACTCGCTACTTTGGCCTTGGGCCTGAGTCTGGGTTGGGGTGTGTTCGGTGCGGCCTCTGTCGCCACCGCGCAAACCGCGCCCGCCGCCGTGACGGCACCTGCTGCCGAAGCCAAACCAGCCGATGCAGCTGCTCCGGCTACGGCCCCTGCGGCCGCAGCCCCTGCTGCGGCAGAAGCAGCCCCAGCGCCCGTGCCCAACAAGGCCGATACGGGCTGGATGATGCTGTCCACGATCTTGGTCATCTTGATGGTGATTCCGGGCCTGGCCTTGTTCTACGGCGGTTTGGTGCGCAGCAAAAACATGTTGTCGGTGCTGATGCAAGTCGTGGTCACGTTCTCGCTGATCACTGTGCTGTGGTTCGTTTACGGCTACAGCCTGGCGTTCACCGAAGGCAATGCCTACATCGGTGGTTTTGACCGCTTGTTCATGAAGGGCATCTGGGACAACGTCGCGGGCACTTTTGCCAACGCCGCCACCTTCAGCAAGGGTGTTTACATCCCTGAGATTTCGTTCGCAGCCTTCCAGGCCACGTTCGCAGGCATCACTTGCGCTCTGATCATCGGCGCGTTCGCTGAGCGCATCAAATTCTCTGCCGTGCTCGCCTTCATGGTGCTGTGGTTCACCTTCAGCTACCTGCCTGTGGCGCACATGGTCTGGTTCTGGATGGGTCCTGACGCTTACGCCTCGAAAGAAGTGGCCGATGAGATGACCAGCAAAGCCGGTTTGTTGTGGCAGTGGGGCGCGCTGGACTTCGCTGGCGGTACTGTGGTGCACATCAACGCCGCTGTAGCTGGCTTGGTCGGTGCCTTCATGGTTGGCAAGCGTGTGGGTTATGGCCGTGAATCGATGGCCCCTCACAGCCTGACGTTGACCATGGTGGGTGCATCCTTGCTGTGGGTGGGTTGGTTCGGTTTCAACGCCGGCTCTGCGCTCGAAGCCAACGGTTTCGCCGCCCTGGCCTTCATCAATACTTTGATCGCGACGGCCGCTGCTGTGTTGGCCTGGTGTGTGGGTGAGGCCCTGATGCGCGGCAAAGCCTCCATGTTGGGTGCCGCCTCGGGTGCTGTGGCCGGCTTGGTCGCCATCACGCCAGCCGCGGGCAACGTGGGTCTGGGTGGTGCTTTGATCATTGGCTTCATCGGTGGCTTCGCTTGCCTGTGGGGTGTGAATGGCCTGAAGAAAATGCTCGGCGCGGACGACTCGCTGGATGTGTTCGGTGTGCATGGTGTTGGCGGTATCGTCGGTGCCTTGTTGACCGGCGTGTTCAACTCGCCTGCTTTGGGTGGCCCTAGCGCCGTCGGCGACTGGGTGACTGTGACCATGATCACCCCTGACGCGTACTCGATCGCTGCTCAAGTGTGGACCCAGGCCAAGGCTGTGTTGCTGACCATTGTGTGGTCGGGCGTGGTCTCGGTGGTCGCCTTCAAGATCGTTGACCTGACCATCGGTCTGCGTGTCACCGAAGAAGAAGAGCGCGAAGGTCTGGACATCTCCTCGCACGGCGAGTCGGCCTACCACGGCTGATCTCCCCTTGATCGCTGGGTGGTGATGAAAACACCATCCACGAAAAACCCCGCAGTGTTTTCACACTGCGGGGTTTTTCTTTGGGCGCGAATGCGTGTTCAGGCTGCGCGCAAAGCGTCGGCGGTGATGGGCAAACGGCGTACGCGCTTGCCGGTCAGTGCCGCCACAGCGTTGGCAATCGCAGGTGCGGCCACCGCAGTGCCTGGCTCGCCAATGCCACCGGGCTTTTCAGTGCTCTTGACCAGCACGATGTCGATTTGCGGCGACTCGTGCATGCGCACAGGCTCGTAGCTGTTGTAGTTGGTCTCTTGCACGCGGCCATTCTTCATGGTGATCTGGTGCTTGAGCACAGCGCCCACACCGAAGACGATGCTCGACTGCAACTGGGCCTCGACGGTATCAGGGTTGACCATGTGGCCCACGTCTGCCGCCACGGTGACCTTGTGAACCTTGACGCTGCCATCGGGATTCAGACTGACCTCGGCCACCTGGGCCAAGTAACTGTCGTAACCCTCCATCAGCGCAATGCCATGGGCACGGCCTTTGGGCAATGCCTTGCCCCAACCGGCCTTGTCGGCTGCGAGCTTGAGCACATTGGCAAAACGGGGTTTGCCCGCCAGCATCTTCATGCGGTAGGCGTATGGGTCTTGCCCGGCTGCCTTGGCCATCTCATCCACAAAACTTTCGTTGGCGAAGGCGTTCATGCTGTGGCTCACAGCGCGCCAATAACCCACACGCACGCCGGTGTCGTGGATCACCAGATCGTGTTGGGTGTTAGGGATGTTGTAGCCCATCACAGCGGCTTCTGCCATGAAGGGGTCCAGCGTGTCTTTGGGCAAGCCGAAGGCGCGTTGCGTGACCGATTGCGAAGCCACCTTGAAATGCAGAGCGGTCGGCATGCCGTTGGCATCCAGTCCGGCCTTGAGCTGATTGACGCCGGCAGGACGGTAGTAGTCATGCATCATGTCTTCTTCGCGGGTCCATAACAGCTTGACGGGTTTGCCCACAGCTTTGGAAATTTCGGCCGCTTGCACAATGAAGTCCAGCTCCAGGCGACGACCAAAACCACCGCCAAGGTAAGTGGTTTTCAGGGTGATGTCTTCGGGCTTGACCTTCAGCGCAGCAGCCACGGCACCTTGAGCGCCTTGCTGGAACTGGGTTGGTCCGATCAGCAGCACCTTGTCGCCTTGCACATGGGCCGTGAAGTTCATGGGCTCCAAAGGTGAATGCGACTGCATGGGCGAGACGTATTCGGCCTCGAGTACCTTGGCGGCACCTTTGAGTGCAGCGCCCACATCGCCCTGCGGCTTGGTGATCTCGATCACTTTGCCGGACTTGGCGGCTTGTCGTGTGCCCTCAATGACACCGGCATCACTCAAAGCAGCACCCGCACCTTCGTCCCACTGCACCTTGACGGTTTCGCTGGCCTTCTTGGCGCGCCACCACGAGTCGGCCACCACGGCCACGCCGTCGCTGATCTGCACCACGGCCTGCACGCCGGGCATGCCCTTGGCTTGCGCAGCATCAAAGCTCTTGACCGTGCCGCCAATCACCGGGCACTGCTGAACGGTGGCGTAAACCATGCCCGGCAACTTGACGTCGATGCCGAATTCAGCGGTGCCGTTGGTTTTGGCCGGCGTGTCGACGCGCTTGGTGCGTTTGCCAACGATTCGGAAATTCTTGGGGTCTTTGATCGGTGGCTTTTCGGGCATGGGCAGGCGCGATGCCGATTCTGCGAACTCACCGTAGGTAGCCTTCATGCCTTTGGGGCCCAACAGCATGCCTTTTTCGGCTTTAACCAAGTCGCGGTCCACGCCCCAGTGAGCGGCGGCGGCGGTGATCAGCATTTCACGAACCTGGGCACCAGCGATGCGCAACTTTTCCCAGCTGCCGCGAACAGAGGTCGAGCCGCCAGTGATCTGAGCGCCCAGCAGCGCGTTCACATACACCGCGCCGGGAGGCGCATCTACGACCCTGATTTGACTGAGTTCAACGTTGAGTTCTTCGGCCACCAGCATGGGCATGGCGGTGTGCACGCCTTGGCCCATCTCGGAGTGCGCGCTCAAGATGGTGATGGTGTTGTTGTCGGCAATGTGAACCCATGCATTGGGTGTGTGCACGGTGCCAGCGGCCATGGCCTGCCCCAAGGAACCGGGCAGATGCAAGGCCATCAGCAAGCCGCCAGAAGCCGCTGCACTGGTTTTGAGGAAGGAACGGCGGGAGGTTTGGATTTCGTTCATGTGTGTTCTCCGGCGGATCAGGCTTTGCGCATCATGGTGGCGGCATCTTTGATGGCCGCACGGATACGGGGGTAGGTGCCACAACGGCAAATGTTGCCGCTCATGGCGTTGTCAATGTCGGTGTCGCTTGGGTTTTTGTTTTTGCTCAACAAAGCGGCGGCGCTCATGAGCTGGCCCGATTGGCAATAGCCGCACTGAGGCACATCGTGCTTGATCCAAGCCACTTGCAAGGGGTGGGTGTTGTTTTTGGACAGGCCTTCCACCGTGGACACTTTTTTGCCGGCCACCGCATTCAGGGGCGTTTGGCAAGAGCGCACAGCCTCGCCATTGACATGTACGGTGCAGGCGCCGCACAGGGCTGCGCCGCAGCCAAATTTGGTGCCGGTCATGCCGAGTTCATCGCGCAAGACCCACAACAGGGGTGTATCGGTTTCGGCATTGGCCTGTGCAGGCTTGCCATTGACTTGGAAATTCACGCTCATCAAAGTCTCCTCAAAGCGGGTTTGTAACGGACACCAGTACCTTCGGCGAAAGGCCCTTGTTTTGTGCTTCGTGTAAACCCTGATGTGGCCGGTTTTGAGCCCTCTTTGTCTTGAAATCTGTCACCTGTGTGCCACCCAACAACGCCCAAAAGCGCAGCGCGGATCATGGAAACGAAAACGGCTGGTTCTTTCGGGTTACCAATTGGCGCTTTTCGAAGCAAGCACTTCGCCTGCGGGGCACAATCCAAGACATCTTTTTCAGCCTGAGTTCCGCATGACCCATACCCTGGCACCTGAGTGGCAAGCCTTGACCACCGAACCCGACGGCCTGAGCGAATCGCCCTTTTGGCACGCGCAAGAAAACCGGCTGTACTGGGTCGACATTCCGGGGCGGCGCATCGGGCGAGTGCGGGTACAAGGCGTGCAGCCCCAAGGGGCGGTTGAATACTGGCCCCTCACGCAAGAGCCGGGCTGCATCGCGCCTGTGCAAGGTGGTGGTTTGGTCATGGCCTTGCGCGATGGCATTTACCTGGCCCGTGAATGGGGTGGGCCTTTGCAAGCGCTGGCAGCCGCGCCCTACGACACAAGCAAACTGCGCTTTAACGATGGCAAATGCGACGCGCAAGGGCGCTTTTGGGCGGGCAGCATGTACGAGCCCCGCGATCAGGCGCTGGGCGTTTTGTATGCTTTGCAGGACCAAGCTTTGCATGACAAGGCCCACGGTGCCACCACCGCCAATGGTTTGGCGTGGTCACCCGATGGCCGCACCCTGTATTGGTCAGACACCGCGTCACACTGCGTGCGCGCCTGGGACTTTGACCCGGCCACGGCCACTTTGTCGCACGAGCGCATGTTTCAGCAGTTTCCGATCAAACCCGCAGGCTGGGTCTGGGGCGATGCGGCGGCCCCCGCCTATGGCGGACGCCCCGACGGCGCCACGGTGGACAGTGAAGGCGCTTACTGGTCCGCCCAATATGAAGGCAAGCGCCTGGTGCGCTTATCGCCTGCAGGCGAAGTCCTGGCCGTGGTCGAAACGCCTGTGCAATGCCCAACCATGCCTTGTTTTGGCGGCGCAGACCTCAAGACTCTGTTCATCACCAGCTCGCGCCAAGGGCGCAGCGCCGCAGAGCTGGCGCTGTACCCACTGTCGGGTTGCATCTTTGCGGTGCGGGTGGAGGTGGCAGGGTTGCCTGTGAACTTTTACCGTTGACCGTTCGCGAATTTCCCACAACCCTACCGTTCAAAAAATTCACGCAGCCGCCAAAAGGCGGGGGTTACCATCATTGCCCATGGAAGCCCAACTCAATACCCTGATCGATGCCGTGCGCCAGGCGGCTGCAGATGGCCGTGTGCTGCGCTTGCGCGGCGGTGGCACCAAAGACTTTTGGGGCCAAAGCCTCACAGGTGATGTGCTCGACACCCGCGCTTACCGGGGCATCGTGAGTTACGAGCCCAGCGAATTGGTGGTCACGGTGCGCGGTGGCACGCCACTGGCCGAGCTGGAAGCTGCGTTGGCAGAGAAAGGCCAATGCCTGGCGTTTGAACCGCCGCACTTTGGCCAAAATGCGCCAACTGTGGTCAATGGGGTCAATGGGGTCAATGGGCTCCATGGGGCCACTGTAGGCGGAATGGTCGCCGCTGGCCTGAACGGCCCGGCCCGCGCCACCGCAGGCGCTGTGCGTGACTATGTGCTGGGCGCACGCTTCATCAACGGCTTGGGCGAACACCTGACTTTTGGTGGTCAGGTCATGAAAAACGTGGCCGGGTACGACGTGAGCCGCCTGATGGCGGGCAGCTGGGGCACGCTGGGCTTGATCACCGAGGTCAGCCTGAAAGTGCTGCCTGTGGCCCCGGCTGAAGCAACTTTGATGGTCGCGGGCTTGGCGCAAAAAGTGGCGCTTGATTTGTTGCACCGCTGGGGCGGTCAACCGCTGCCGCTGAACGCCAGCGCCTGGGTGCGCGACACCACGGCCCTGCCCGTGGCGGATTATTTGTTTGTGCGTTTGCGCGGCGCGGTGGCGGCTGTGCAGTCGGCCATTGGCAAGATGAGCGCCGATGCAGTGGCCTTGGGTGCCCAAGTTCACCAGATGGACAACGCCGAAGCCGCGCAAGACTGGCGCGCCAGCGGTGAGCAAACGTTGCCGTTCTTTGATGCCCCGAGCCCAGACGCCTGTCTGTGGCGCTTGTCGGTGCCACAAACCGCACCCGCACTGGATTTGCCTTACCCCGCTTACATTGAATGGCAGGGTGCGCAGCGCTGGTTGTGGGCACCGGCCTCGGCGACCGTGGCTTTGCGTGAGTTGGCACAAACGGTGGGGGGTCATGCCACCTTGTTCCGCGCCAGTGCCACCCATGCCGAAGTGGACAAAGCCGCTGGCGTCAACAGCCCGCTCGATGCAGTGCAACAACGCATTCAGCAGCAACTGCAAAAGCAGTTCGACCCCAAAGGCGTGTTCGCCACAGGTCGTATGCACCCCCACACGTCAGCCATTTGATCCGGGACGAAAACCATGCAAACCCAGCTCGCCCCCGAATACCAAAACACCCCCGAAGGCCAAGAGGCCGAAGCCATCTTGCGCAAGTGCGTGCATTGCGGTTTTTGCACCGCCACCTGCCCCACCTACCAATTGCTGGGCGACGAGCTGGACGGCCCGCGTGGCCGCATCTATTTGATGAAGCAGGTGCTCGAAGGCGAAACGCCCACCCGCAAAACCCAGATGCACTTGGACCGGTGCCTCACCTGCCGCAACTGCGAAAGCACTTGCCCCAGCGGCGTGCAATACGGCCACTTGGTTGACATTGGCCGCAAGCTGGTCGACGCCAAAGTGGAACGCCCCGTGGGCGAAAAGCTGGTGCGCTGGGCACTGAAAGAAGGCTTGCCTTCGCCCCTGTTTGCGCCCGCCATGAAGATGGGCCAAATGGTGCGCGGCCTGCTGCCTGCCAGCCTCAAGGCCAAAGTGCCTGCGCCGCAAAACGCGGGCGCGTGGCCCACCGCGCAACACGCACGCAAGGTGCTGATGCTGGCCGGTTGCGTGCAGCCGAGCATGAGCCCCAACATCAACACCGCCACCGCCCGCGTGCTGGATGCGGCAGGCATCCAGACCGTGACTGCGCCCAAGGCCGGTTGCTGTGGCGCGGTCAAGTTTCACCTGAACGACCACGAAGGCGGCAAAGACCACATGCGTGCCAACATCGACGCTTGGTGGCCGCTGGTGGAAAGTGGCGAAGTTGAAGCCATCGTGATGAACGCCTCTGGCTGCGGCGTCATGGTCAAAGACTACGGCCATGTGCTGAAAGACGACCCTGCCTATGCCGACAAAGCCGACCGCATCGGCGCCTTGACCAAAGACCTGAGCGAGCTGCTGCCCGAATTGGTGCCCTTGCTCAAAAACAAACTCAAGCCCGAAGCCCTGCAAGCCGCAGGTCTACAAGCCTACCACCCACCTTGCACGCTGCAACACGGCCAGCAACTCAAAGGCGGCGTCGAAAAACATTTGGGTGATCTGGGTTTTCAGATCAAGGTCACCGCCAATGAATCGCACCTGTGCTGTGGCTCCGCGGGCACCTACAGCGTGCTCAACCCCGAGCTATCCAAGCAGCTGCGCGACCGCAAGCTGGGCCACCTGAACGCGCTAGAGCCCCAAGGCGTGCTGAGCGCCAACATCGGCTGCATCACCCACCTGCAAAGCGGCAGCGGCCTGCCGGTTCGGCATTGGGTGGAGTTGGTGGATCAGGCGATTCGGCTCAAGTCTTGAAGTTCGCACAGAAACAAAAAAAATTAGCTTGTATTCAATTTTGGGGTGTGAATGACCGATTCAGAACCCCTGCGATGTCACCAACGGAAATCACCTCAACCCCTTCGGCGAACGGCCAACGGTGCTGCACGGGGGCCACGATGTAGGTTTTTTCGGGTTGTACGTCTTGCAGGGATTGCCAGAAGCCTTTGGTGACTTTGGGCGCAACGCTGAACTTGATTTCGAAACCGATTTTTCGCTGCCCAGCTTCCACCACCACATCCAGCTCGGCACCCGCCGCTGTTCTGTAAAACGACAGGCTGGCCCCGGCGGGCAAGTGGGCGGCAATCTGGTCGATGACAAAGCCCTCCCAGGATGCACCCGTCATGGGGTGGCCTTGCAGGTCGTCCGGATGGCTCAAGCCCAGAAGGCTGTGCAGCAGACCGCTGTCACGGACGTAGACCTTGGGCGCTTTGACCAAACGCTTGCCCAGGTTGGCGTGATAGGGCTCGAGTTTTCTGACCAGCAGGGCACCCACCATGTGATCTAGCCAGCGACTGACCGTGGGGGCGCTCACGTCCAGTGAATTGGCGATGGCCGATGCATTGAACAGCTGACCATGCACATGCGCCAACATGCGCCAAAAACGGCGCAGACTTTCGGCATCTACGCGCAAGCCCAGAGCGGGCAAATCGGTGTGCAGCAGGTGGCGGATGAACGCATCACGCCAGGCCCAAGAAGCGTGCGAATCGACGGCGGTGAAGCTGGGTGGAAAGCCGCCGCGCACCCACAAGTCCTGCACGGTGTTGAGGTCCGAGCCGACTTCATTGACGAGGAGCGGGAACATGTCGATCAGACTCAGCCTTCCAGCCAAGGATTGGGATTGACGCAGCAATTCAAACGAAGCCGAGCCCAGCAAGACAAAACGTCCGGGGCGACGGATGCGGTCGATTTCACCGCGCAACACCGAAAAAAGTCCCGGTGCATTTTGAACTTCGTCCAAGATGACCAGCCGGTCTGCGTGAGCTTTTAAAAACAGCGGGCCTTCGCCCAGACGTGCCTGATCTTGTGGGGATTCAAGGTCCAAGTAAATGGCATTTGGATGGGTGTCCAGCAGAGCACGGGCCAAGGTGGTTTTGCCAATCTGGCGCGGTCCCAAAATGGCAACGGCTGGACTCCATGTGAGGTGTGAGGCCAGTGTGCTTTGAGCAATACGTTTGAACATCCTTGCATTTTAAACATGTCATATTCAAAATACAAGGATATAGACTGTCTACAAGCATCTGGCCCAAACCCGCCTGAAATCCCGTGCCGAGCCAAAACCACAAGCTTCGGCCAGTTGTTCTTGCGTCAGCGCGGGTTGCTGCGCGAGCAGTGCTTGTGCGGCGGGTGTGGCGTAGTCTTCGCGCTCGTGGCTGTTGCCGGTGATCAGCACCAGAGAGTTCGGGGGCAAGCTTTCGGGCAAAGGCCCCAGCCCCGCCAACTGCGTGCCCAGCGAAGTCGAGCAGCAGCACGCCGGGCGTGACAACCATGCAAACCGTCAGTTGCGTATCGATGTTCACGGCAATCAGACCTGTGTGGCACAGCCTTGTGGCTTGAACACCCGTTGAGTGGATGCCGGGTTGGGGCGCAGTTCGAGCATGGTGTGGCCGTTCAAGGTTTCAAAGGCTGGACAGGCAAGTATCCACGTTCACGATGCGCGCAAAGCGATGGGCCAAAACCAGCTCCGTGCGCGTGGTGATGTCCTGCGCACTGAAGGTCTGGCCGGTGCCCGCGTGGGTCATCGGAAAAGTCAGCGTCGCCTCGGACACAAAGTCCACTGCATAGCCCAGGTCTGAGCCGACGCGGGCCGTGGTTTCGCAGCATTGTTCGGTGCGGATGCCGCTGATGATGAGCTTTTGCACACCGCGCCTGCGCAACCACACATCGAGTCCGGTGTCGGTGAAAGCGTTGTGCACATGCTTGTCAAAGCGTGCGGCGGGCTGGCCCGGCAGCCAATCCATGGGCTGGATCAAGCCAGACTCGGCACGAAAAGGCCCATCGTTGTCGATGTGAAAAACATGCACCACCGGCACATCGGCCTGACGGCAACCGGCTTCCAGTTTCAAAAGCGCTTGCTGAAATGGCGCTTCGCCTTCAGACGACCAATACGGCCTGTGCAGGCGACCTCCATCAAGCCATTCACTGCCCGTTGCTTGCCCGACTGTTGTCAAACGGACAAGGCCTTGCCCAGATGCTGTTTGGCCAGTTCCACATACCAGTCCAGACAAGCCGGGTTGGCCATCGCATCCTTGTTGACCACTTTTTCGAGCGGCTGGCCCAGCATGAGTTTCTTGATCGGCAGCTCCTGCTTTTTGCCGGACAAGGTGCGCGGGATTTCGTCAACCTGAAAAATCTCGTTGGGAATGAAGCGCGGGCTCAGCGCCACTTTGATGGCGTTATTGAGCTTGGCTTTGACCGCATCGTCCAGCACCGTGCCGGGGCGCAACACCACAAACAGCGGCATGTAGCTTTCTTTGCCCAGGTACTCCAAGTCCACGACCATCGAGTCCATGACTTCGGGCAGGGCTTCGACGGCGCTGTACAGCTCGCTGGTGCCCATGCGCAGGCCATAACGGTTGATGGTGGCGTCGCTGCGGCCAAATATCACGCAGCCTTCGCCCTCGCCTTTTGTTTCGGGGTTGCCGCTGCCGATGCGTAGCCAGTCGCCATGCCGCCAGACGCCGCCCATGCTGGCCGGGCCGTCACCGCCACCGGGCTGGCGGCCGTGGCCTGCGGGGTACATCTCGAAATAACTGCTCAGGTAACGGGCGTTCTCTTTGTCACCCCAGAAGAACAGCGGCATCGACGGAATGGGCTGGGTGCAGACCAATTCGCCCACTTCGCCCTTGACCGGTTCACCCGCTTCGTTCCACGACTCGACCGCCGCGCCCAGCATGCGGCACTGCATGACGCCGGGCTCTTGCGGCAGCTCGCGGTGGCCGCCCACAAAGGCGCCAGCAAAGTCGGTGCCACCAGAAATGTTGCACCACCAGATGTCGGTGCCGATCTGCCTGAATTGTTCCGTGCCCCAACTTTGGGTCTCGGGGGACAAAGGCGAGCCGGTGGTGCCCAAAGCACGCACCCGCGACAGATCGCCACAGCGGCCAATGTCCAGATTGGCTTTCTGGCAATTGGCAAAGTAAGCTGCGCCAGCGCCAAAGAAGGTGACTTTTTCTTGCGCCGCCATGCGCCACAAAATGCCCCAGTCGGGCTTGTCCTTGCTGCCACCTGGGTTGCCGTCATAAATCACACAGGTGACGCCATTGAGCAAGCCAGCCACTTGGGCGTTCCACATGACCCAGCCGGTAGAGCTGTACCAATGAAAGCGCTCGCCAAAGCTGTTGGGGTGGTAGCTGCAGCCCACGTCGTTGTGCAATATCTTGTTGGCCAGGGCGACGATCACGGTGCCACCGTGGCCGTGCACGATGGGTTTGGGCAGGCCGGTGGTGCCGCTGGAATAGACGATCCACAAGGGGTGATCAAAAGGCAAACTGAGCGGCTCGAAAGCTTGCACCTCGGCATCGTCACGCGCGGTGATGGCCGACAGTTGCACGCTGGCTGCCACGTCGCAGCTGGCCAGGTCGAGCGTACCCAGGTTTTCATGGACGATGACGTGCTGCACGCTGGGCAACGCGTCCTTGAGCTCCTGCACCACGGTCATGCGGTCAAAGTCGCGCCCGCCGTAGCTCACGCCATCCACCGCAATCAACACCTTGGGCTCGATTTGCTTGAAGCGGTCAAGCACGGCGTGGGTGCCCATGTCGGGCGCACAAATGCTCCAGACACCCCCCACGCTGGCCGTGGCCAAAAAAGCCACCATGGCTTCGGGAATGTTGGGCAAATACGCGGCCACCCTGTCGCCCGGCTGCACCCCCTGGGCTTGCAAGTGCAGGGCCAAAGCGGCCACCTGGCGGCGCAGCTCGGGCCAACTCATCTCTCGGCGTAAGCCTTTTTCGTTGTGGCTGATGACGGCCAGCAACCCCGCCTCGTGCGCTGGCTTGACATGCCGCAACACTTGATAGGCATAGTTGGTTTTGGCTCCCGGAAACCACTGCGCCCCGGGCATCACATTGTTCGCCAGCACAGCGGTGTGCGGGGTTGGCGACACCAACTCAAAGTAGTCCCAAATGCTCTGCCAAAAGGCATTGAGGTCAGTCACAGACCATCGCCACAGGTCGTTGTAGGTGGCAAAACTCAGACCGCGTTGATCACGCAACCAGTTTTGGTACAGCCTGATTTGAGGCAGATAGGGGGCAGTGCCTGAGGGTTTTGTCGCTGTGTTCATGCCGTGCAGCGTAGCAGCGGCCATGCTGCGCTGTCACGCGCAACAACCCTGAAACATGCACCTAGGTGACAGCATCCACCACCGTCATCCCGGGGCCGTTTCGCAGCGGCCCTGGCCCGTGGCTTGTCCCCGAAAATCGCTTTGCCATTGCAGCGTCACCCAGTCGATCTGGATGCGCTCGTTGTCTACCGCCGTCATGACACCGCCCGGCAACAGCGAAAAACCATACGGTTCAACCCCGTCAATGCGCAATCGGCGAACGGCTTTGCGGTCCCAGTCGATGCGCACCTCACGCACCCAAGTGCTGCGCTGCGGCATGTACACCACAGCGCAACTCAAGACCACCGAAGACGGTGCGGCCCAAGTCGGGCCAAGCGCTGCGAGGGCAAGCCCCAGACCCGTCAGCGTGCGCAGGCCAGCGATGCGTCGGCACCAAGACATGGCGGCTCAGACCGACGCGTCGGGTTTGTCGCTCTGATTCATGCGCTGGCTTTTCCAGTACACGTCATCGCCACCGTTCATGCGGTTGAGCACGCGGGCCAAGACAAACATCAGGTCAGACAAGCGGTTGAGGTATTGCCGAGGCATTTCATTAATGGCTTCTTCGTTGCCCAAGGCCACGCAAGCGCGTTCGGCACGGCGGGCCACTGTGCGGCAAACGTGTGCTTGAGAGGCCCCGCGTGTGCCTGCGGGCAAGATGAACTCTTCGAGCTTGGGCAGCTGCGCGTTGTAAGTGGCCAAGGCCTCGTCGAGCGCGGCCACGGCTTCGGCTTTCAACAGCTCAAAACCAGGAATGGACAACTCGCCCCCCAAGTTAAACAACTGGTGCTGCACTTCCACCAAGACATCGCGCACGCCCTGCGCCATGTCTTCGCACAGCAACAAGCCGATGTGGGAATTGAGTTCGTCCACCTCGCCCATGGCGTGCACGCGCAAGCTGTTTTTGGACACACGCTGGTTGTTGCCCAAGCCGGTGGTGCCGTTGTCGCCGGTGCGGGTGGCGATTTGTGTGAGTCGGTTGCCCATGGTGTTGTCCTTTTTTGTAGCGCAAATTTTGTGTCCAGATTGTCGAGCAAGACCCCTTGGCTTGTCTGACACCGGACAACAAGCCCCGGGTTTGCGGCGTAAACTGCGTTTTCGCAAGTTTGGCGGGGTCTGCTCGCCACCTCAGGAGACCCCCCATGAACGCCCCGACACCCGCAGCCCATCTGGCCCCCGAAATCGCTCAGCGCAATGTGCCCGAAGCCTTTTTGACCGCCCTGAAAACGCGCTTCAAAGACAACTGTTCCACCGCTTTGGTGGTGCGCGAGCAGCATGGGCGTGACGAGTCGGCCTTCACCCATGTGCCGCCACCCGCCGCCGTGGTTTTTGCCGAATGCACACAAGACGTGGCCGATGCGGTGGCACTGTGCGCAGCGCACAAAGTGCCCGTCATTCCATTTGGCGTGGGCTCTTCGCTCGAAGGGCATTTGTTGGCGGTGCAAGGCGGCATCAGCATCGACCTGATGCGCATGAACAAGGTGCTGTCGATCAACGCCGAAGACCTGACGGTGACGGTGCAACCGGGCGTGACGCGCAAGCAGCTCAATGAAGAGATCAAGTCCACCGGTTTGTTCTTCCCGATTGATCCGGGCGCGGACGCGACCATCGGCGGCATGAGCGCCACGCGGGCCAGCGGCACCAACGCTGTGCGCTACGGCACCATGCGCGAAAACGTACTGGCCATGGAAGTGGTCACATCGGCAGGCGAGATCATCCGCACCGGCACCCGCGCCAAGAAGTCGAGCGCTGGTTACGACCTGACGCGCCTGATGGTGGGCAGCGAAGGCACGCTGGGCGTGATCACCGAAGTCACGGTGCGTTTGTACCCTTTGCCCGAGGCCATTTCAGCGGCCATCTGTTCTTTCCCGAGCATCGAAGCGGCCGTGCACACCGTGATCCAGACCATCCAGCTGGGCGTGCCGATTGCCCGCGTTGAGTTGATCGACCACAACACCGTGCGCATGGTCAATGCCTACGCCAAGCTGGGCCTGCGCGAAGAGCCCATGTTGCTCATGGAGTTTCACGGCTCGCCTGCGGGCGTGAAAGAGCAGGCCCAGACGGTGCAAGAGATTGCCAGCGAGTTCGGTGGCAACGCGTTTGAATGGGCGGTCACGCCCGAAGAGCGCACCCGCCTGTGGACAGCGCGCCACAACGCTTACTTTGCGGCCATCCAGAGCAAGCCCGGCTGCCGCGCCATCAGCACCGACACCTGCGTGCCGATCAGCAAGCTGGCGGATTGCCTGCTGGACTCCATCACCGAAACCGACGCCAGCGGCTTGCCCTACTTTTTGGTGGGCCATGTGGGCGACGGCAACTTCCACTTTGGTTATTTGATCGACCCGAATAACCCGCAAGAGTGCGAAACCGCCGAGGCCCTGAACAAGCAACTGGTGCACCGCGCCCTGCGCCTAGGTGGCACCTGCACCGGCGAGCACGGCATCGGCCTGCACAAGATGGATTTTTTGCGCACCGAAACCGGCGAAGGCGCGGTGAACATGATGCGCACCATCAAACGGGCGCTGGACCCGCACAACATCATGAACCCGGGGAAGATTTTCTCGATGTGATGCGCCCCTAAAGGCTCACAGGCGCTGCAGCAACAACTGCTCCACGCGGTTGCACAGCTGGACGGGCTCAAACGGTTTGAGCATGACGGTGTTCAGCCCCGCTTGCCGAAAGGTCTCAAGGTCTACCGGGTTGACGTTGGCCGTCAGGCCCATCACCGGCAATGTTCGCCAAGCCTCATTTTGGCGCAGGCGACGGGTGGCTTCGATGCCGTCCATCTCTGGCATCACCATGTCCATCAGCACCAAGTCCACGCTGGACTGCACCAGCAAGTCGAGGGCCTGCTGGCCATTCACGGCCTCAAGCACTTGCGCATTGGGCCAGGCATTTTTCAAGACCTGCTTGACCAGCAAGCGGTTGATCGGGTGATCGTCCGCCACCAAAAAACGCCAAGCCATCTGCGCGGTTTGCGTGGGGCCAGGCGTCTGTTCTGCCTGCAATGCGCGCTCTGGCGATTCACACGCGGGCAAAGACAGACGAAACCAGAAACGCGAGCCCTGACCCGGCGCACTTTCAAAACCCATCTCACCGCCCAGCAACTCGACCAACTGACGCGAAATCGCCAAACCCAAGCCGTTGCCGCCATAACGAGCCTGGATGTTGGCGTCGGCCTGCGCAAAGCGACGGAAGATGCGGTCTTGCTGCTCTTTGGGAATACCGATTCCGGTGTCCTGCACCGAAAACAGCACGCCCGGGTTTTCCCATTGCACCCGCAAAACCACCGACCCCTGATGCGTGAACTTGAGGGCATTGCCTAGCAAGTTCACCAAGACCTGCATCAGGCGGTGGCGGTCGGTGCTCACCCACGTCGGCAAGGCATCGTCTTGCTCGATGCGGTAGTCCAGTGAGGTGCCGCGCACGCGCGACAAAAACAACTCAAAGGCATGCAAGGCCACATCGCGCAAGACAAAGGTTTCGCGCTGCACCATCAATTGCCCGGCCTGCAATTGCGAATAGTCCAGGATGTCGTTGATGACGGTCATCAGGTGATCGGCCGCACGCCCGGTGTGTTGCAAGGCCTTGACCGCCTCGGGCCGGTCTTGCACACGCGACAGCAGCAAGGCATTGAAGCCCACAATGGCGTTCATGGGGGTGCGCAATTCGTGGCTGACGATGCCAATAAAGTGTTCGCGCATGCGCAGCGCGTGCTCCAGCTCAAGGCGCTTGGTTTCCAGCTCTTGCTGGTAGGCCCGGATGACGCGCAAGGCATTGACGTACATGCGGTCGTAGATCATGGGCACAACAATCATGACCATCGTCAAAATGCTGTACGTGGTGTAGGCCTGTCCGACTCTGAACTGCTGCACGTCGTACGCCGGCAACCACTGCATGTAACTGCCCAGCCCAAAGCCGGAAATGACCAACAACATCGCCACGTACCAAGCCGCACCCGCCCGCCAACTGACCATGTAAAGCGGCGTCAAAGGCAAAATCATCAACCATGCGATGTTCCTTGAATAGATGCCGCCTGTGAACCACACCAAAACGATCAGCAACAGCGTGCCGATCGATGTGCCCAGGTTGACGGCCCACGGCAATGGCAAGCCTTTCTGGAAAGCGGCCAACAAGGCCACTAAAAAAACCACCATGATCAGGTACATCCACCGAAACACAGGCAGCGCCGGGTACAAGGAATACCCCAGCAACACCCCAATGATCAACGCCACAAAAAAGAAGGCGTAGGGCATGCGCCCCGGTCGAAAACGCGAAGGCAGGCAGGCCACCACGCCGTCCGCCAGGTCTGTGAACAGCTTGGGCATGTTCATGCCAGCAACCCTCGTGCTCGGCGCACATGCGTACTCACGGCAGCCACCAATTTGGCAGTGTCCATGGGCTTGCTCAGCACGTCGTTCATGCCGGCATCCAGACACTGCTGGCGCTCGTGCGATTGGGTATTGGCCGTCAGCGCAAGGATCGGCATGTGCGCGGTCTGCGTCGGAAAGTGGCGCCGAATTTGGCCGGTCAACTGCATGCCATCCATCTCGGGCATGACCATGTCGATCAGGGCCACGTCGAAGGCCTGGGCCTCCAGGCAACGCAAGGCCTGAGCGCCATCGGTGAACTGGGTGATGCTGGCTTTGGGCCAAATTTTTTGCAGCTGCAGCCGCGCCACCATCAAGTTGACCGTGTTGTCATCCACCAGCAAGATACGCAACGGCTCACTGGCCAACAAAGCTGGCACCGGTACCGTGGCAGGGTGGTCAGGCAACACGTCTTCCAGAGGCAACTCAAACCAGAACACCGAGCCTTGGCCCACGCTACTGCGCACACGAATCTCGCCCCCTTGCAGGGTCACCAGCCGCTCGCAAATGGTCAAACCCAGACCTGTGCCGCCAAACGCCCGGTTGGTTTGCACGTCGGCATGCTCGAACTGCCGAAACACATGGGCTTGCTGCTCGGGCGCAATGCCTCGGCCCGTGTCCTCGACCTCAAAGCGCCAACGCGGCAAGGCGGGCATGACCCGCAAAACGACGTGACCTTTGTCTGTGAATTTGATGGCGTTGCCCAGCAAATTGCCCAAGATTTGCAGCAAACGCTGACGGTCCACCTGCACATGGGCGGGCATGGCCGAATGCAGCAAGAGCTCGCAACTCAGCCCTTTTTCGGCGGCCAGCTTGCGAGGGGCGGCAACGGCCTCCTCCAGCAGTTGGCGCAAATCCACGTCTGCGGGCACCAGCTGCAACTGGCCCGCTTGCAATTGCGAGAAATCCAAAATGTCGTTGACCACTTGCAACAGATGCGTGGTGGAATGGCGAATGTGGTCCACCACCTCGGTGTGCTCGGGCCGGTCGGCCAACTCTTGGCGCAAGACGCCATTGAAACCCAAAATGGCATTCATGGGCGTGCGCAACTCATGGCCCACTGCCGCTGTGAACTCGTCCTTTTGGGCTTGCGCCTGCATCAAGGCGTCATGGATCTCGCGCAATTCATGGTTGCGGTTTTCCACATCCCACAACTGGCTGGCGTGCATATTTTCACCCACAAAGACCCCCAGCATCAGGCTGCTCAAGGCCAACAAATGGTTCACCAGCGTTTGTACAAAAATAGTACTTAAATCGTCCGGCAGAGGCGTCGGCCCACCCGCACTGGCGGCCAGGTACATGCCGAACAGACACAACAGGTTGATCACGATCCAGGCAAACGCCGCGCGTGGCCCCAAGATCAGCAACACCGGCACAGACAACACGCCCAACCACTCCATGGCACCCGAGTTCAGGCCCCCGGTGTGCCATGCAATGTGCAGCGCCGAGCCCACGGCCAAGGCGGTGGTCGTGTGCACGATCACCGGATACCACCTTGGAACACCCAAGCCCAACCACATGGACCAGGCCAACATGGTCACGACCAGGTTGACCCGCGTGTCATACGCCCCCGCTGGAAAAAGCCAATAAAGCAGCGAGATGAGCCCCAACAGACCCAGGTAAATGGACAAAATCAGCCGATGGGTCAGGATCAGGCCCAGAAAACGCTTCTGCTTGGGGCGATTGGAAGCCGTGGCGAAAAGCGGCATGGTGGCAGCTCGGGTCAACCGCGCAGCTTGTCGATCAGACCGTTGAGCTCGTCCAGCGAGCCGAACTGGATGCTCAGTTCGCCCATCTCTTCCATCTTGCCCAGACGTTTGACGCGTTTTTTGACACGCACCTCGACTTGCGCCATCAACAAATCGGACAACTCCTCTTCGACCCGGCGCACGTCGCGCGACTTTTCTTTTTTGGGCTGTTGCGTGACCAGATTGAATTCAGCACTGAGCTTTTTGGCCAGGCTTTCGGCCTCGCGCACCGACAATTTCTTGGCGGCGATTTGGTTGGCGGCGGTGATTTGCGCCGCTTTGTCGAGCGACAGCAAAGCACGGGCGTGGCCCATGTCGAGATCGCCCGCCATCAACATGGTCTGCACCGGATCCGCCAAATTGAGCAAACGCAGCAAGTTGCTGGCCGCGCTGCGCGAACGGCCCACCGCTTGGGCTGCCGTTTCGTGAGTGAGTCCAAACTCTTTGATCAAGCGTTGCAGGCCTTGTGCTTCTTCGAGTGGGTTGAGGTCTTCGCGCTGGATGTTTTCGATGAGGGCCATCGCCGCAGCGGCCTCGTTGGGCACATCGCGAACCAACACCGGCACAGAACTCAGACCGGCCAGTTTGCTGGCCCGAAAACGGCGCTCACCCGCGATGATCTCGTATTTGCCCGCGTTGTCGCCCTCGGTGAGCCGGCGCACCAGGATCGGCTGCATGATGCCTTGCGCTTTGATGGATTCGGCCAACTCATACAAAGCGCCCTCGTCCATGCGGGTGCGCGGCTGGTACATGCCGGCCACCATTTGGTCGAGTGGGAGTTGGGTGGACACGCCCGTATCAGGGGTCATGTCGGCCGCAGGGGCGTCCTGCACTTTGGGGCCCAGCAGGGCTTCGAGTCCACGGCCAAGGCCTTTGGGTTTTTTGGTGACCATGGTCAATCCTTCAGTAATATTTGCAACAGCGCATGGCCCATAGGCCAATCGCCCAGCGATGAATCGGCATTGATGTGCCCGGCGGCGCCCAAATCGACCCAGCGTGCGCCCCAGTCTTGGGCTAACCCTTGCGCCCGAGTCAACGTGCAATAAGGGTCATTTTGGCTGCCCACCAGAATGCTTTTGAAAGGCAAGGCTTGGCGCACGATGGGCGACCAACCGGGCAAGCGGTTGTTCAGCTCAGGGTCTTCGGTGTCGCCGGGCGCCACCAGCAATGCCCCGCGCACACGGGCGGTGTGCCGCGACACAGCCGCCCAAGCGGCCACCAAAATACAGCCCAAACTGTGCGCTGCAAAAACCACCGGGCCAGGAGCATCGATCACGGTGTCATCCACGCGTGCCAACCAGTCGCCGCGCAAGGGCCTCATCCAGTCGTTTTGCTCGACCACGGCATAGCCGTGCACACGCGCCCAGTGCATTTGCCAATGGTCCACGCCACTGCCTTGCCAGCCCGGCAGGATCAACACTGTTGCGGGCGGAGCCAAAGTGGCGTCAAAGTTTGCAGATGGGGCCAAAACGGTCATCTCTGTGGTGAGGTCGTTGTCGCGGCTCAGAGCGTGGGCGCGCGCCGCACCAGCTCTTGCGCAAAATCGACATAGGCCTGACTGCCTTTGGCCGAGGCGTCAAACACGACACCGGGCAAACCATAGCTGGGCGCTTCGGCCAGACGCACGTTGCGCGGAATCACGGTGTCAAAAACCTTGTCGCCAAAATGGGCCTTGAGCTGCTCGCTGACCTGCATTTGCAAGGTGATGCGCGGGTCAAACATGACGCGCAACAGGCCAATGATCTTGAGGTCTTTGTTCAGGTTGGCGTGCACCTGCTTGATGGTGTTGACCAGGTCGGTCAGGCCTTCAAGCGCAAAGTACTCGCACTGCATGGGCACGATCACGCCGTGGGCCGAACACAGGCCATTGAGCGTGAGCATGGACAGCGATGGCGGGCAATCGATCAGCACAAAGTCGTAATCGGCATCAACCACGGCCAAGGCGTTTTTGAGGCGCTGGTCGCGGTGCTCCAGTTGCACCAACTCGACCTCGGCACCGGCCAGCTCACGGTTGGCGCTCAGCACGTCATAACCGCATTTATCGGCCTTGATCACGGCTTCAGCAATGGTGGCTGACTCGAGCAGAACATCGTAAACACTCAACTCAACCGCACGTTTGTCGATGCCCGAGCCCATCGTGGCGTTGCCTTGCGGGTCCAAATCCACCAACAGCACACGTTGCCCGACTTTGGCCAAACCAGCGGCCAGGTTCACGGTGGTGGTGGTTTTGCCCACCCCCCCTTTTTGGTTTGCAACGCAGAAAATTTTGGCCATGAGGATCTGCCCAGGTTATTTGGAAATGGCCAACTTGATGCCAAAAGCCACAAGAAAAATGCCCGCCAATTTCTCCAGAACGCGCCCGATCACGGGGTTCGCGCGCATGCGTTCGGCCAAGTGGTGGGTGAGCAAAGTCATGCCCACGCCATAAAGCAAGGTCAAGGCCGCAATGGTGGCAGCCATGACACCAAAACTGAGCAGGCCCAAATGGGTTTGAGGGTCAACGAACAAAGGGAAAAACGCCATGTAAAACACAATCGCCTTGGGATTGAGCAAGGTGATGGCGAAGGCTTGCTGCAAATACTGACGAGGCCGGATGTTCATCACCGGCGCGTCACCCGGTTTAGCCGACAGCATCTTCCAGCCCAGCCAAGCCAGGTACACAGCACCCGACCACTGGATGGCGGCAAATGCAGTCGGGTAAGTGGCCAGTACGGCAGCCACACCGGCCACAGCCAACCACATGAGCACTTGGTCACCCATGATCACGCCCAAAGTGGCCATCAAACCACCCGCCACGCCGCCCTTGCTGGTGGAGGTGATGAGCGCCAAATTGCCGGGGCCGGGAATCGCCAAGAACAAAACAATGGCGGCCACGAACGCGCCGTAGTCAGAGATACCAAAGAACATCAGCAACTTTCATGGGTAAAAAATAAGGGCCAAGCGATCACTCATTTGGCAAGCACCATCTTCAGGCCGAAGCCGATCAGGCACAGGCCCGCCAGCTTTTGCAAAAAACCTGAAAACCGGGGATTGGCCCGGATGCGCTCGGCCATGAAATGGGTGACCAAAACCACACCAAAACAATAGACAAAGCCCAGTGCCGCAATCGTCAAGGCCATCACCGCAAAGGTGATCCAGCCTTGGTGATTCACCGGGTCAATGAACTGCGGAAAGAACGCGAAATAAAACATGATCGCCTTGGGGTTGAGCAAGGTGATGAACATGGTTTCACGAAAGTAATGCCCTAGAGTGATCTGGATGCTGGGGCCCTCGCCCGCTTTGGCCGTGATCATTTTGTAGCCCAACCAGGCCAGATAAGCAGCGCCCAACCACTGCAAAACCATGAACAATGTCGGGAAGGTTTTGAGCACCGCCGCCACACCCGCCACCGTGAGCCACAACAAAATCTGATCCCCCACAAGCAAGCCCAACACCGAGGCCAAACCGCCCGACAAACCCCCTTTGCTGGCCGAACTGATCAAGGCCAGGTTACCGGGGCCAGGCAAGAACAAAAGCAAGACAAAAGCTGCGGCAAATGCACCGTAATCCGAGATGCCAAACATGGGTTTTCTTTAAAGGGAATGGGCTGAGTGTAAGTGATGCCTGCCCGGCCACCCCCAAGGCAAGTAAGACAGCCATGTGTTTCACGTGAAACAACTGTTCATGCGCGGCAAAATGCTGTGTGTCTGGGGTGCTCAGGCCGCACACAAAGGGCAACACCAGCCCAAAGGGGCAAGCCCCAAGATCAGACCGAGCAAGCAGCCTCGGGCTTCATCCAGACCATGCAGCGCTCAACGTCCAGCCCAGGCACAGCCAATGGTTCCACGTGAAACACCTTCACATCAGAGGGCAATGCCTTGATTTCATCCTGCGGATGCTTGCCCTTCATGGCCATCCAAACACCGCCCTCCGCCAAAGCCGAACGTGACCAGGTCACAAAGTCGGGCAGCGATGCGAACGCGCGGGAGCAAATCACCCGGTAAGGATCGGTCAAAGACTCGACCCGCGCATGAATGCCACGCAAATTGGGCAACTTCAGGCTCACCGCCACCTGCTGCACAAACGCGGCTTTCTTAGCGACAGTGTCTACACAAGTGACATTCAGCTCGGGCATGCAAATGGCCAACACCACGCCAGGCAAGCCGCCACCCGAACCGACATCCAACACCCGAATGGCTTGGCCTTGGGTATGCCGAGCCAAGGGGGCTACGGCCGTCAAACTGTCCAACAGGTGGTGCGTGAGCATGTCTGCCGGGTCGCGCAACGCCGTCAGGTTGTAGACCTTGTTCCATTTCTGAATCAAGGCCACATAGTCCAGTAAAAGCTTTTGCCGATCATCGGACAAGTCCAGGCCCAAGGCCCGAATGCCAGCATTGAGGCCGGAGGCCAAATTCACACTCATGCGGATTGACCTTCTTCAGTCGGCTGCATGAAACCCTTGAATCCGCCCTTTTTCAGGTGGATCAACAGCAAGGACACGCTGGCGGGCGTGATGCCCGAAATGCGCGAAGCCTGACCCAGAGTTTCAGGGCGGTGTTTGGCCAGCTTTTGCCGAGCTTCGATCGACAAAGCCGAGACCTGCATGTAGTCCAGGCTTTCGGGCAAGCGCAAGTGTTCGTAAAAAGCAGCGCGCTCCACTTCGCCTTTTTGCCGATCGATGTAGCCGGAATACTTGGCGGCAATCTCGACTTGCTCAATGACCGTAGCGCTCAACTCACCCAATGTTTCACGTGAAACATCGGCGCTGGCCATGCGGCCCTCGTCCAAAGACATCAAGGCCTGGTAAGACACGTTGGGTCGGCGCAGCAGGTCAAACAGGTTGTGCTCGTGCTCAATGGCTTTGCCCAGTACGCGCACCGATTCTTCGGCAGGCAGGTTGCGTGGGTTCACCCAAACAGACTTCAAGCGCTCTGTTTCACGTGAAACAGCGTCGCGCTTGCGGCTGAAAGCGTCCCAACGCGCATCGTCGACCAAGCCCATCTGGCGGCCCACTTCGGTCAATCGGGCGTCGGCATTGTCTTCGCGCAACTGCAAGCGGAACTCGGCGCGGCTGGTGAACATGCGGTAAGGCTCGGTCACGCCCTGGGTCACCAGGTCGTCCACCAGTACGCCCAGGTAGGCTTGGTCACGCGCAGGCGTCCAAGCGACTTCGCCCCGGCATTGCAGCGCAGCGTTGATGCCGGCAAACAAGCCTTGCGCGGCGGCCTCTTCGTAACCGGTGGTGCCATTGATCTGGCCTGCAAAGAACAAGCCGTTGATCTGGCGCGTTTCAAAACTGTTTTTCAAGGCACGCGGGTCAAAGTAGTCGTATTCGATGGCGTAGCCCGGACGCAAGATGTGGCAGTTTTCAAGGCCCTTCATCGAGCGCACCAGGTCGTACTGAATGTCAAACGGCAGGCTGGTCGAGATGCCGTTGGGGTAGTACTCGTTCGTCGTCAGGCCTTCGGGCTCCAAGAAAATTTGGTGGCTGTCTTTGTCGGCAAAACGGTTGATCTTGTCTTCCACGCTGGGGCAGTAGCGCGGACCCACGCCCTCGATCTTGCCGGTGAACATGGGGCTGCGGTCAAAGCCCGAGCGGATGATCTCGTGCGTGCGTTCATTGGTGTGCGTGATCCAGCACGGCACTTGCTGTGGGTGCATGTCGGCTCGGCCCATGAAGCTGAACACCGGGACGCCATCGGTTTCGTTCATGCCACCGGGCATGCCGTCGCCGGGTTGCTCGGTGCACTGGCTGAAGTCGATGGTGCGGCCATCCAAGCGCGGTGGCGTGCCCGTCTTCAAACGGCCTTGCGGCAACTGAAGCTCTTTGAGCCGAGCCGACAAGCTGACAGCGGGTGGATCACCTGCCCTGCCCGCCGCGTAGTTTTGCAGGCCCACATGGATCTTGCCGTCCAAAAAGGTGCCCGCGGTCAGCACCACGGTGCGCGAACGGAAACGGATGCCCACCTGCGTGACCGCGCCCACCACCCGATCGCCCTCGACCATCAGGTCGTCCACCGCCTGCTGGAACAGCCACAAATTGGGCTGGTTTTCAAGCATGCGGCGGATGGCGGCTTTGTACAAAATGCGATCGGCCTGCGCCCGCGTGGCCCGCACAGCCGGCCCTTTGGAACTGTTGAGGATGCGAAACTGGATGCCGCCTTCGTCGGTGGCCAACGCCATGGCCCCGCCCAAAGCATCGACCTCTTTGACCAAATGCCCCTTGCCAATGCCCCCGATCGAGGGGTTGCAGCTCATCTGGCCCAGCGTTTCGATGTTGTGGCTGAGCAAGAGCGTTTTGCAGCCCATGCGTGCAGCCGCCAACGCCGCTTCTGTTCCGGCGTGGCCGCCACCGACCACGATCACATCGAATTCTTGAGGGTAAAGCATGAAAAGTCCGCCTCGAATGAAGGCCAAAAAGGGCACCACCTGCGCCATGAACCGCCCTGCCACGGGGTCGGCTGAAGCTGCTTATTTTACAGGCAGCTGTACTTTAAGCAGGCATCCCATGCGCAAGCCAGAAGTGGGCTTTGCATTTTGCGAGCGCAAACTAGCCGACAACCTTCAGGTTATGCATGACGCGCATGACCTCACAGCCAAGCGGCCTTGGACGGCAGCGCATGCCCGCTCTACCATTTGCGCCACTGACACCCCGTCAGTTTCAAGAAAGGCGACGAAACATGTCCAATTCACACGCAGGCATCCAAGCCACAAGCCCCCATGCACTGCCCTCTTATTTGAACCCTGAGCATCTTGGCCCTTGGGGCATTTACCTGCAGCAAGTCGACCGCGTCACACCCTACCTGGGCTCGCTGTCGCGCTGGGTCGAAACACTCAAGCGGCCCAAACGCGCCTTGATCGTCGACGTTCCCATCGAGCTGGACAACGGCACCATGGCCCACTTTGAGGGCTACCGCGTGCAGCACAACACCAGCCGAGGACCCGGCAAAGGGGGTGTGCGTTTTCACCAAGACGTCACGCTGTCCGAAGTCATGGCCTTGTCGGCCTGGATGTCGGTGAAAAACGCCGCCGTCAACCTGCCATTTGGCGGCGCCAAAGGCGGCATCCGGGTCGACCCCAAGACACTTTCGCGCGGTGAATTGGAACGCCTGACACGCCGCTACACCAGCGAAATCGGCATCATCATCGGCCCAAGCAAAGACATTCCGGCCCCTGACGTGAACACCAACGAGCAAATCATGGCCTGGATGATGGACACCTATTCCATGAACGAAGGCGCCACCGCCTCGGGCGTGGTCACCGGCAAACCCATTGCTTTGGGGGGTTCATTGGGTCGACGTGAAGCCACCGGGCGTGGCGTCTTCACCGTGGGCCAGGAAGCCGCGCAACACATCGGTCTGGACATCTCAAAAGCCAAAATCGCTGTGCAAGGCTTTGGCAATGTGGGCGGCATCGCAGCCAAGCTGCTCGCGCAGGCTGGGGCCACTTTGGTCGCGGTGCAAGACCACGGCGGCACAGTCTACAAAGCCGCCGGACTGGATGTGCCGGCCCTGCTGCGCCATGTCGCCGAGCACGGCAGCGTCCAAGGTTTTGCGCCCGCAGAGACCCTGCCCGACGCGCAGTTTTGGGGTGTGGATTGCGACATCCTGATCCCGGCCGCTCTGGAGCAACAAATCACCGCCGCCAACGCCCAACAAATCAAAGCCCGCATGGTGATTGAGGGCGCGAATGGTCCCACCACGCCCGAAGCCGACGACATCCTGCACGCGCGGGGCATTCTGGTCGTGCCCGATGTGATCGCCAACGCCGGGGGCGTGACGGTCAGCTACTTTGAATGGGTGCAAGATTTCTCCAGCTTCTTCTGGAGCGAAGACGACATCAACACCCGCTTGGTGCGCATCATGCGCGAGGCCTTTGCTGCCATCTGGCAAGTGGCCGACGAGCACAAAATCAGTCTGCGCACAGCCACGTTCATTGTGGCTTGCTCACGCATTTTGCATGCGCGTGAATTGCGCGGCCTCTACCCCTGAAGTGGGCCGATAAGGGCCAACATGGGGCGCCCTCGGCCCCGCCTTGAGCCCACGCCATGGGCTCAAGGCCGCAGTGGCAAGGCCCCCGCGGCCTTGACCTCACCCAGCGAAAAACTGGTGTGCAGGTCTTTCACGTTGGGCAAATTCAACAGCACATCGCGGGCGAAAACGCTAAAAGCATTGAGGTCACGGCACACCACCTGCAACTCAAACGTGCCCGTACCGCTGATGTAGTGGCATGAAATCACTTCCGGGATCTTAAGGATCGCTTCTTCCAACTGGCGCGTCACATCGCCCCGGTTGCGTTCTGCATCCAAACGCACAAAGGCAAAGACGTCCAGCCCTACCTTTTGACGGTCAATTTCGGCGCGGTAGCCTTTGATGACCCCCGACTCCTCCAATGCCCGCACGCGCCGCCAGCATGGCGCTGCCGACAAGCCCACACGTTGCGACAGTTCTGCATTCGTCAATCGCCCATCGCGCTGCAGTTCATTCAATATGGCCCAGTCGAATTTATCCATTGTTTCCAAAACAAACCTTTTTAAGCAAGATTCTTTCAAATCATAGGGCAAATCCTGTCACCGAAAGCAAGCACCTGTCCGCTGCACCGTCCTACACTGTGCTTTCAATTTCAGCCGCAGGACAGACCATGAACGCCCCTTTGCCCGAATCGATTCGCCAGGCTTTAGAAACGGTGACCTTGGACGACAAATACAGCCTCGATGTGGGCCGTGCCTTCATGAGCGGTGTGCAGGCGCTGGTCAAACTGCCCATGCTGCAACGCCAGCGCGATGCCTTGCTGGGCAAGAACACAGCGGGCTTCATCAGCGGCTACCGAGGCTCGCCGCTCGGCAGCTACGACCAGTCGTTGTGGAAAGCCAAAGACCACCTGAAGGCACAAAACATCGTCTTCCAGCCCGGCGTCAACGAAGAACTGGCCGCCACCGCCTTGTGGGGCACGCAGCAACTGGGCTTTGCGCCCGCTGGTGTGAATAAGTTTGATGGCGTTTTTGGCATCTGGTACGGCAAAGGCCCTGGCGTGGACCGCTGTTCCGATGTGTTCAAGCACGCCAACATGGCGGGCACCACGCCCTGGGGCGGTGTGCTGGCCGTGGCCGGTGACGACCATGTGGCCAAAAGCTCGACGGCCGCGCACCAGAGCGACCACATCTTCAAGGCCTGTGGCCTGCCCGTGTTCTTTCCGGCCAATGTGCAAGACATCCTGGACCAAGGCTTGCACGCTATCGCCATGAGCCGTTTTGCCGGCATATGGTCGGGCATGAAAACCATCCAAGAGATTGTCGAATCCAGCACCACCGCCCACATCGACCCCGAGCGCGTGCAAATCGTCCTGCCCGAGTTCGTGATGCCACCCGGTGGCGTGCACATCCGCTGGCCCGACACCGCACTGGAGCAAGAGGCCCGGTTGTTCGATTACAAGTGGTATGCGGCGTTGGCCTATATCCGGGCCAACAAACTCAACCACAACGTGATCGAAGGTCCGAATGACCGTTTTGGCCTGATCGCCAGCGGCAAGGCCTTCAACGACACTCGCCAAGCTTTGATGGATTTGGGACTGGATGACCACCGTTGCCGACAATTGGGCATCCGTTTGCACAAAGTGGCCGTGGTCTGGCCGCTCGAAGCGCAAGCGACACGCGAATTTGCCACAGGCCTGCGCGAAATCTTGGTGGTCGAAGAAAAACGCCAGATCATCGAATACCAACTCAAAGAAGAGCTCTACAACTGGCGAGACGATGTGCGGCCCAACATCTTGGGCAAATTCGACGAAGCCGACGGCGATGTGTCGGGCGGCGAATGGTCCATTCCCAACCCCACCGAGCGCACTTTGCTTCGCGCCAACGCCGATTTGACGCCGGCCATCATTGCGCGAGCCATTGCCAAGCGCCTGAAAAAACTGGGGGTCAATGCGGATACCTCCGCTCAGATCGACGCCCATTTGGCGGTGCTCGACGGCAAGGAAAGGGCCATGCAGACGCTGACGCTGGGAACAGCGGCCGAACGCCAGCCCTGGTTCTGCTCGGGCTGCCCACACAACACCTCCACCAAGGTGCCTGAAGGCTCGCGTGCCATGGCAGGCATTGGCTGCCACTTCATGAGCATCTGGATGGACCGCAGCACCATCGGCTTCACGCAAATGGGCGGCGAAGGCGTGCCATGGACAGGCCAACAGCCTTTCAGCAACGAACAACACGTCTTTGCCAACCTGGGTGACGGCACCTACTTTCACAGCGGCATTCTGGCCATTCGCCAAAGCATTGCTGCAAGCGTCAACATCACCTACAAGATTTTGTACAACGACGCCGTGGCCATGACCGGTGGCCAACAAGTGGGCGAGCGCCCTGAGGGTCACAGCGTGGTGCAAATTGCCATGAGCATGCGGGCCGAAGGGGCTCAACGCATCGACGTGGTGACCGATGAGCCCGAAAAATACGATGGCGTGGCGCTGGCCGAAGGGGTGCGCGTATTCCACCGCGACGAGCTGGACCGTATCCAGCGCGAAATGCGCGAGCTGAAGGGCACCACCGTCATCATTTACGACCAAACCTGCGCCACCGAAAAGCGCCGCCGCCGCAAGCGCGGCACCATGGTTGACCCTGCTGTGCGCGTGATGATCAACGAAGAAGTGTGTGAAGGCTGTGGCGATTGCGGCGTGCAATCTAATTGCCTGTCGGTCGAGCCACTGGAAACGCCTCTGGGCCGCAAACGCACCATCAACCAAAGCACTTGCAACAAGGACACCAGTTGCCTCAAGGGTTTTTGCCCCAGTTTTGTCACGGTCGAAGGCGGCACCTTCAAGAAAAAATCATCGGCCAGCACCACCACACTGAGCCCCGCCAACCTAGGCGCTTTGCCAGAACCCGAACTGCCCGTCATCACACAGCCTTGGGGCATGGTAGTGGCGGGTGTGGGAGGCACTGGCGTCATCACCATCGGTCAACTGCTGGGCATGGCGGCGCACATGGAAGGAAAAGGCATCGTCACGCAAGACTCGGCTGGATTGGCGCAAAAAGGCGGTGCCACCTGGAGCCACATTTTGGTGTCCAACACGCAAGACGAGATCCGCACCACCCGCGTGAGCATGGCAGCGGCCGACCTGATCATGGGCTGCGACCCCATCGTCAGTGCCTCCAAGGAAACCACGCTTCGCATGCGCGCAGGCCGCACACATGTGGCACTGAACAGCAACAGCACCCCTACAGCCGCATTCGTGAAGAACGGCAACTGGCAAAACCCAGCCGAGCAATGTGTGGCCGAAATCACGGCCCAAGTGGGCGTTGAAGGTGTGGGCAGTTTTGACGCCGATACACTCGCCAAACAACTGATGGGCGACACCATTTACGTCAATCCAATGATCTTGGGTTACGCCTGGCAAAAGGGCTGGGTGCCTCTGCGACACGAATCTCTGATGCGGGCGATCGAGCTCAACGATGTACAAGTCAAAAATAACCTGGCTGCTTTTGAATGGGGTCGACATGCCGCTCACCAGTTAGAGGCACTGATGCAAATGATCCAGCCCGCACAGGTGGTGCAGTTCAAAAAACGCGAAACACTGGAAAGCCTGATCGCTGACCGCATGACGCGTTTGACCGATTACCAGAACGCGGCTTATGCAACCCGGTACCAAGCCTTTGTGCAGCGTGTTCAAGGGGCCGAAGCGCCATTGGGCAAAACCGTTCTGACAGAAACCGTGGCGCGCCATCTGTACAAGTTGATGGCCTACAAAGACGAATACGAAGTGGCCCGCTTGCACACCCACTCAGCGTTTTTGGACCGCATCGCCAACAGTTTTGAAGGCAACTTCAAAGTGCATTACCACTTGGCACCACCCCTCTTGGCCAAACGCAACAACAAAGGTGAACTGGTCAAGCAAAAATTCGGTTCGGCCATGCTCACGGTATTCAAACTGTTGGCCAAATTGAAAGGCTTGCGAGGAACCACATTCGATGTGTTCGGCCGCACCCAAGAGCGCAGGACAGAACAAGCCTTGATCGGTGAATACATGCAACACATCGAACAGGCGATTCAAAACCTAAGCCCTGAAAACCACGCCCACGCCTTGAGCGTCGCCAATGTGCCCGAAACCATCAAAGGCTTTGGCCATGTCAAAGAACGAAACATCAAAGCAGCGCGGACTTTGTGGGATTCATTGACGACACAATGAACCGCGACAAATTTTAGATTTGTCGTGCACGCGCATGCGGGTGTTCATACAAAACAAAAGACATGGACACCCATTCAAGTCGGGTGTGACAGTTTTGTCATGTCCGCGCATGCGGGTGTCCATCTCTTACTAATTGATAGACACCCGATCAGGCAGAGTGTGACAAGATCACATCAAGTTAACGTGCGTCGGGCAACTCGATCTTGACTTCCAGCACTTCCAGGTTGTCCTGTCGTTCCAAGTTCACCTTGATGTCGTCCGGATTGATCTTGATGTATTTGCTGATGACGGCGACCAGCTCGCGTTGCAAGTCAGGCAGGTAATCGGGCTCAGCGGCATTGCGACCACTGCGCTCGTGCGCCAGGATGATTTGCAGGCGTTCTTTGGCTACGCTGGCGGTTTTCTTCTTTTCGCCCAAGAGGAAGGAAAGAAACGACATGGTTCACTTGCCTCCGAACATGCGTTTGAAAAAACCAGGCTTCACAGCTTCGGTGAAACGCATGGGTTTGTCTTCGCCCAAAAAGCGGTCGATCACGTCTTTGTAAGCTTCGGACACATCGCTTTCAGCCATGTGGATGGCGGGTGTTCCTTGGTTAGACGCTTGTAAAACGTTATCGCTTTCAGGGATCACACCCAGCAATTTGATGCGCAAAATGTCTTGAATGTCTTGCAGCGACAGCATCTGGCCGTCCTCGACCCGGTTGGGGTTGTAACGCGTGATCAGCAAATGCTCTTTGATGGGCTCCAGGCCTTCAATGGCGCGTTTGGTCTTGCTGCCCAGCATGCCCAAAATGCGATCAGAGTCACGCACCGAAGACACTTCAGGGTTGGTCACTACCAAGGCCTCGTCGGCGAAATGCATAGCCATCAAAGCACCGGTTTCAATGCCCGCAGGTGAATCGCAGACGATGTACTCAAAACCCATGTCGTTCAGGTCTTTGAGCACTTTTTCAACGCCTTCTTGCGACAAAGCATCTTTGTCGCGAGTCTGCGATGCCGCCAACACAAACAGGTTGGAACACTGTTTGTCCTTGATCAAAGCCTGATTCAGATTGGCTTCGCCCTGGATCACATTGATCAGGTCATACACCACACGGCGCTCACAGCCCATGATCAGGTCCAGGTTGCGCAGGCCCACATCAAAGTCGATGACGGCGGTTTTGAAGCCTTTGAGCGCCAGGCCAGTGGCGAAACTGGCGCTGGTCGTGGTTTTGCCCACGCCGCCTTTGCCAGAAGTCACAACAACGATTTTTGCCATGGGATTTTCTTTCTTTGACAAGATATCAATATAAATTCGATGATCAGAGCTTCAGGGGCGACACCAACAACTTGTCACCCTCCGGACCTGATTGCAGAGAAACTTGGGCGGCTTGCCCCCAAACGTCTTTGGGCAATGCATTTTCGCTGGTGCGGTAAATGCCAGCGATGGAAATCAATTCAGGCTCCATGGCCTGCGCAAAGATGCGTGCCTCTGTGTTGCCACGTGCGCCTGCGATGGCCTTGCCACGCAAAGCAGCATAAATGTGAATATTGCCATCGGCAATCACTTCTGCGCCCGCATTCACGATGGCCAAAACAATCAGATCACGCCCTTTGGCATACACCTGCTGACCTGAACGCAATGGTTTGTCGATCACCATCGGGCCCAATGCGGCAGAAGGTGCGGTGGGTGTGGTCACTGGTTCAGGCTTAGGTGACTCTTGCACAACCGCAGCAAGCTGCACAGAACGCCGAATGCGCGCATCACTGGCATCGACCAAGCCCAAGGCCTTGGCTTGCTCCAAAAGAGGCCCTTGAGCGCCTTTAATGGCCAAAGGCCACAAAGCTTGTTCACGCAAAAGGGGGAGCAAGCTGGAAAGATCAATTGAAGCGTCGTTTTCTTCCAAATTCAAAAAACTGACATCAATGATCACAGGATCCTGGTCAAAAAACCCGGGACTGTCATCCAGTTGTTGCTTCAAAGACTGCGAAATGGCCTGTATGTCTGTGGTTTTAAGTACCAAGGCGACCAAAGACAAATCAGCGCTTTTGATGTCGTAACAGTTTGAAAGAGGTGTTTCTGAAACGATCGCCATGGTGCCATCAGGGGGAGGAAAGTGGCAAATCTTAACAGCGCAGTTGTTCTTTGTTCTTTCTCTATAGATTTATATCTTTAAATAGTGGTAGTAGATAAGGAAGCCACTTGTGTGTGGACAAGCTGTTTTTTCTCAGCAATGACAACAACTTGCGTCGCATGTGAAGGTGTGCACTGCAGCGCTTTTTTGGTGTTTCGCCAAAATGAACAACTTTTAGATCGGACTTCAAGCTGTGGATAACCTAGGGTTTGTTATTTTTTTATCCACAGGCTTATCCAGAACAGGATGTCATGTTTCGAGCAGCCATTGGATGACGCCTTTGGCCACGAAACCCAGCATGCCAAATGCCAGTCCCAGAAAAATAACAAATGTGCCAAATTTCCCGGCTTTGGATTCCCACGCCAATTGACCAATGATGAACAGCATGTAGAGCATGAAAGCTCCGACACCGATCGTCAGGCCAAACCAGGCGAATTGTTCTTCGTTGAAGCCCAACATCACCGTTCACCTTGCTCGGTGATGCGTTCTTCCAGATCAGAGACATCCACAAGGTGCCGATAAGCATGCCAGCTGCCATGCCCCAGCATGGGAATGACCAGGATGAGGCCCAAAAAGAGTGAAAAAATGCCCAGCATGCAAAAGCCAATGATCAAAAAAGCCCACAAAGTCATCTGCAAAGGGTGGGTCAGCACGGTTTTCCAGCTTGTCAGTACCGCTTGCAACACGGTGACTCGGCGGTCCAACAACAAGGGCATGGACACCACACTGGAGGCAAACACGGGCACGGCCATCATGCCGCCCAGGCCGATCCAAAGTTCAAATAAATAGCCTTCTTTGGCCAACACCACATGGCGTATGAAGTCGACAGGCGTGTGAATGGGGCTGGGTGCCAACAGGGTGATCAGGGCGGCTGAGGTGATGACCCAGCCAGTGGCAGCCAGGCCCAGTAACAAGCCAAAGCGAATCAGGCTCCAGTAGCTGTCAGGTTGGTGTTGCAAGCGCATTTGCCACTGCGTCCAGGTTTGCACCAGCAAATCAAAATCGACCTTTTCCCCTCGTTCCATGGCGCGACTCATGGCATACAGGCTGGTGGCCAGCACGGGTGCCACCACCATGAAACCCGACAAATAACCCACCAACAACCAAAATTGGTCGTGCGCCAGTAAAGCGATAAAGCCACCGAAACCGGCCAGCACAAGGCCGTGCATGGTGCTCAGCAAAGGCGCTCGAGCCATGTCCTTGAACCCCAAGGCCAACCATTGCATGGGCTGATCGGCTGCGATGGGCCGAATGGGCGGTAAAAAAACGCCAGAGCGTGTCTGTGTGGCATCGGAATGGAATTTTTGAGGCATGCACAAAGCTTAACCAGACAAGGCGGCCTCCACCTTGATGTGGGTCAAGTCTAAAAGTGCAACAAAAAGGCCGCTCATGGAGCGGCCTGGTGCTTATGACAAGTCGGGCTTGCCAGTGTTGTCAATGTTGGCCGTGGTGCCCGCCATGCTCCTTGCCACCGCGCATGCCTTCACCCATTTTTTTCATGCCGCGTGCGGTTTCTGCATCGAACACTTTCTTTTGTGTGTCGCTTAACGCGGCATAAAAGGTTTTGGTGGCGTTGGCGTGCTTCTGCATTTGTGCATCGCGTTGGCCTTTATGGGCTTGCATTTGGTCGATGCGCTCAGGAGTCGTCATTTTTTCCATGGCGGCCCGGTCAGGATGCGCCATGGGCTGAGTGGGGGGCTGCATGGCTTGTTCGAAAGCAGTCCAAGCAGATGCTTGACCGGCTTCGAGTTTCAGTTTGCCTTTCAAATCGGCCAAATGTTTGGCATGGCGTTCGCCCATTTTGGCGTGCATTTTGTCCATGCGTTCAGCGCGGGGGTTGTTGGTTTTGATCTCAGGGGCGGTTTGCGCCAAGGTCAAACCGCTCAGGCCAGCCAACAAACTAGCAGCAATCAAGGTGGTACGAATCGATTTCATGGAAAACATCCTTTCAGTGATGGGATGTCGTCAGTGTGCGTGGCCTGTGTTGCTGCGCAGTGCGGTTTATGCAGTGATTTGTAAAGACAGATGAAGCTTTGTGCCGAGTTAAAACGGGTGAGTCAGACGTTGCGGTTTCTGCAAGTGTTAATGCCCAGCAAGCTGTAAGGTGGACACCAGCCCATCAGCCCTGTGGCAAGTGGTACCAAGCCCAACCAACCCCACCAGCCAACGGTGCTGGTGGCAGCCAATGCGATCAAAACCAGTCCTGCAAGGATGCGGATGATGCGTTCGATACTGCCGATATTTTTGTTCATGGTGAGTTCTCCCTTGGGTTAAAAAATCAGGTGATGACGCGGTAGCCTTCATCGGCAACCGCCTTGGCGAGCGCAGCGCGGGGTTGGTCAGATTCAACTTGCACTTTGTTTTGTGTGCGGTCAATCGTGACTTTGGCTTGGGCATCCAGTGCCAACAATGCCTTGGTCACGGCCTTTTCGCAGTGGCCACATGTCATGCCTTCAACGGTGAAAATCTGGTTCATGATGTACCTTTCAGACAAGCCCTCAGGGGTTTGTTGAAGCATAGTTCAAAACAAATCGCACAACATGACACAGATCAAGACCGAACCCGTTGCCAGCAACACCGTGATGGACATCGGCATTGGTGGCATGACCTGCGCCTCGTGTGTGGCACGGGTCGAAAAAGCACTCAACAAAGTGCCCGGCGTGGCGTCGGCCTCGGTCAATCTGGCCACCGAAACAGCACGCATTGTCGTAACCGATCCGGCGTTGACCGACGCCCGCTTGCGCCGAGTGGTGCGCGATGCCGGTTACGAACCCCGTTCAGTGGAAGCAGCCGAGGCGCAGGCCAACAACAACTCGCCTTGGACAGGTTTTGCGCCCGTGGGCTTTGGTTTGGTGTTGTCCGCGCCCTTGGTGATGCCCATGTTGGGCGATCTGTGGGGCCAGCACTGGATGCTGCCCGCCTGGGTGCAGTTTGCGTTGACCACGCCCGTGCAATTCATTTTGGGCGCGCGTTTTTACAAAGCAGGCTGGCACGCCCTCAAGGCTTTGACCGGCAATATGGACTTGCTGGTGTCTTTGGGCACCACGGCGGGATGGTTGTTGTCGGTGTGGCTGTGGCTGACTGCGCATGAAGGTCACACACCTCATTTGTATTTCGAAGGCTCGGCCGTGGTCATCACTTTGGTGTTGCTGGGCAAGTGGCTCGAAGCCCGAGCCAAGCGGCAAACCACCGAAGCCATTCGCGCCTTGCACGCGTTGCGGCCCGACAAGGCGCACTGGATCAGCGAAGACGGCGAAGTCGATGTGCCGGTGGACGAAATTTTGAAGGGCGATCTGATCGTGGTGCGGCCAGGCGAGCGTTTTCCACTTGATGGCGAACTGATTGAAGGCCAGACGCAGGTCGATGAGTCGATGCTGACAGGAGAGCCTTTGCCCGTGTCCAAAACCGCAGGCGCACAGCTCACCGGGGGATCGATCAACGGTGACGGACGCGTGTTGATGCGCGTGACGGCGGTGGGCCATGAGACGGTGCTCTCACACATCATCCGATTGGTCGAGGATGCGCAAGCCGCCAAAGCACCGATTCAGCGGCTGGTTGACAAAGTGGCTGAAATCTTTGTGCCTGTGGTGCTGTTGGTGGCGCTGGTCACCTTGGGCGTTTGGATGCTGCAAGGCGCGCAATTTGAAACCGCCTTGATCCACGCAGTGGCGGTACTGGTGATTGCTTGCCCGTGCGCGCTGGGCCTGGCCACGCCTGTGGCCATCATGGCGGGCACGGGTGTGGCGGCCAAACACGGCATTTTGATCAAAGACGCGCAGGCGCTCGAGATGGCCCACCGCGTGCAAACAGTGGCCTTTGACAAAACCGGCACGCTCACGGTGGGGCAACCACGGCTGACACACCAAGTACCCGCCCCGGGGCAAGACGAAAGCATCGCCCTGCACTGGGCTGCCTGCGTGCAAAGCGGCAGCGAACACCCGCTGGCCCGTGCCGTTTTAGCGGCAGCGCAAGCTCAAACACAGGCACAAGGTCTGAAGTTGTTGACCCCTGCCGACTTGGCCGCTGTGCCGGGTCGGGGTGTGCAGGCCACAGTCGATGGGCACCACTTGCTTTTAGGCAGTCTGCGGTGGCTGCAGCAAGAAGGCCTGGACACCGCTTTGTGGGCCAGCGAGGTGGCCACCTTGCAAGCGCAAGGCGCTACTTTGTCCGCATTGGCCGAACGCTCCGCTGCGGGTGTGCAAGGCCTGCTGCTGCTGGCCTTCGGCGACGAGCCCAAGGTGGGCGCTGCCGAGGCCCTTCTGGCGTTGCGCGGGCGCGGCTTGAAACTGGTGATGATCTCCGGCGACAACCAAGCCGCCGCCGAAGCCATGGCGCGTCGTTTGGGTTTGCGCCCCGAAGAGGGCGAAGTGCTGGCCGACGTGTTGCCCGGCGACAAGGCTGCGCAGGTGCAAAAACTGCGCGAGGGCGGGCGCATCGTGGCCATGGTCGGCGATGGTGTGAACGATGCCCCGGCGCTGGCTGCCGCTGATGTGGGCATGGCCATGGGCAATGGCACCGACGTGGCCATGCACGCGGCGGGCATCACCCTCATGCGCGGCGATGTGGCATTGGTGGGCGCCGCGCTCGACATCTCGGCCCACACCGTGGCCAAGATCAGGCAAAACCTGTTTTGGGCCTTTGCCTACAACGTGGCGGGCATACCGCTGGCGGCGCTGGGCTATCTGAACCCGGTGATTGCCGGGGGGGCCATGGCGCTGAGCTCGGTGAGTGTGATGGCCAATGCCCTGCTGCTCAAGCGCTGGAAACCCTGAGCATGGGATGCACACAGACGGCTCGTTGAGTTTGCGGCAGGCAAGCCCTTCGGCCAAATGTGAGCAGGGCCAGATCACCTGTTTTTGACATTCGTCATGGTGCGTTTGTGCACAAACCGGCAGACTGAATCCATTCAGAACCCGGAGGTTGTTTTCATGACACAGCACAGTGCGCTTCAAATCATTCGAGACGAACACGCCTCATTGGCGGCCATGCTCCAGTCCATGCGCATGATGGTCAAGCGCGGTCCTGCAGAAGATCGGCGTAACTTTTTTGACGTCGTGCGCGGCATGCTGTTTTACATCGACGAATTTCCAGAGCGCTTGCATCACCCTAAAGAATCCAACCTGTTGTTTCCCAAAGTCGTGAAGCTGGCCCCCAAAGTGATGGGGGCCATTGACAAGCTGGAACGCGATCACATGGCCAGTGAAAAAGCCGCTCGCGACATGCAGCATTTGCTGCTGGCTTGGGAGCTGCTGGGGGCAGGCCGCCGCCAGGCATTTGAAGAAGCGTTTGAAAACTACGTCAACTTTTATCTGGAGCACATGAACCTGGAAGAAACAGTGATCCTGCCCGAGGCAGAGCGGTGTTTTTCAGAAGACGATTGGCGTGTGCTGAATGCGGCGTTTGCAGAAAACGCCGATCCTCTTACAGGGCATTACCCGCCTGCTCAAGAATACGAAAAACTTTTCAGCTTGATCGTGACCCGCGCACCTTCACCGATTGGTTTGGGTTGAGGTGCTGCGCGCAACTGTCAGGGCGGTGACAAATGCGGGTAATCGGTGTAGCCCGCGTCCCTTCCGCCGTAAAACGTGGCGCGGTCTGCTGTGTTGAACGGCCCGCCCTGACGCAAGCGCAGACCCAGATCGGGGTTGGCTATAAAGGGTCGGCCGAACGCCAGCAAATCGGCACCTTGCGACAGGGCTTGTTCGGCCAGCGGCAAGTCGTAGCCATTGTTGAGCATCCAGGCGCCTTGGCCACCTGCAGACGCGTAGGCGCGGCGCAGTGCCGCGTAATCAAAAGCAAGGGGCCCTTGCTGGTGGTCACGAGGCCCACCCGTCGATCCTTCGATCACATGCACATAGGCCAGGCCCATCGGGCCCAGCAAACCGGCCACGTGCTCAAACAAGGGCTGAGGCTGTTCATCGCAGGCGTCGTTGGCGGGCGTGACGGGTGACAGGCGGATGCCTGTTCGGTCTCCGCCAATTTCGGCAACCACCGCCGCCATGACTTCGTTCAAAAAACGGGCGCGGTTTTCAACCGTGCCGCCGTAAGCATCCGTTCGCTGGTTGCTGCCAGAGCGCAAAAACTGGTCGATCAGATAACCGTTGGCGGCATGCACCTCGACCCCGTCAAAACCGGCGGCGATGGCGTTGGCCGCAGCGCGGCGGTAATCCTGCACGATGCCGGGCAATTCGCGTGCATCAAGCGCACGAGGGGTTGATGTGTCCATGAACTTGGCCTGGCCATCGACCAGCAACACGGTTTTGGTTTTTGCCGTGATGGCTGACGGCGCCACAGGCGCGGCGCCGCCCGGCTGCAAACTCGTGTGCGACACGCGGCCCACATGCCACAGCTGCATCACGATCTTGCCGCCCTCTGCGTGCACGCCGTCTGTGACCTGTTTCCAAGAAGCGACTTGCGCTTCGCTCCAGATGCCGGGCACATCGGCATAGCCTTGGCCTTGGTGGCTGATGGCCGTGGCCTCGGTGACGATGAGGCCCGCGCCCGTGACCGGGTTGGCGCGTTGGCGGTAATAGGTGGCCATTCGTGCGTTGGCCAGTGCGCCGGGTGCGCGGTTGCGTGTCAAGGGGGCCATCACAATGCGTGAGGCTAAGTGCATGGCACCGACTTGGCAGGGTTCAAACAAAGAGGTCATGTGTGCGGTTCAAACAAAAAAGGACATTGAGGGCCTGTTTCAGTGAGCGTAATCTGGGCTCTCGCGTTGCAACTTTCGCAGCAACGACGGCCAGACAAACGCACCGCCCAGGCCGCCGGTTTGCACGCGTGAGGCATGGGCCACCCCCGTCAGGATTTGCGGGTCCACGGCCGTCAGGTCCGCCGGACCGGACTGGCCCGCCAGCGCATCCACCTGAATGCGGCAGGTGTTTTCAAACGTGTACATCGACAAGAAAGCATCGGCAATGGTCTTGCCCACCGTCAGCAGGCCGTGGTTGCGCAGCATCAAAAAATTGGCCTCGCCCAGATCGGTTTGCAGCCGCGTTTTTTCGTCGTCGCGAATCGCCACGCCTTCATAGCCGTGATAGGCCAGCGATGCCAGCACAAAGGTGCTTTGCTGACTGATGGGCAGCACGCCGTGCTGTTGCGCGCTCACGGCCACGCCGGCACGGGTGTGTGTGTGCAGCACGCAGCCCGCATCGGGCCTGGCCTCGTGCACTGCGCTGTGGATCACAAAGCCCGCTGGGTTCACTGGGAAGGGGCTGTCATGCAATTTGTTGCACTGCATGTCCACCTTGACCAGGCTGGAGGCGGTGATCTCGTCAAACATCAGGCCATAGGGATTGATCAGGAACTGGTGCGCATCGCCTGCCACCGAGTGCGGCAGCTTGGCGCTGATGTGGGTGAACACCAGATCGCTCCAGCCATACAGCGCCACCAGCCGGTAGCAAGCTGCGAGGTCCAGGCGCAACTGCCATTCATCGGGGTGAACGCTGTCTTTCAGGGAGGGAATTTCAAACGCCATGAACGTGCTCCGGAGCATTAAAAAGGAAGCTTCAGCTTAACCACAGGCCGTGCAATGGATTGACGTCTTGGTGACTGTGTTTTTGTTGAGGCTTGTCACCTTCATCCCGTGGTGGGTGTTTTTTAGACACGTCTTTGCTTGGGGCCTTTGGCCTATCAGTGTGGCTTAGTTGCCAAGTTGGGGTGGCGTCAGAGTGGCTTACGCGTTTTGAATTTCACCGCCTTCACGCTGGCCGTGTCAGCAGTTCCAGTCGCGTCAGAAACCTGAGTGCAAATTGCCCGCCGTCGTCCTGCGGCCCGCACATTTCCCAAGAGGCCTGCAGTTGTCCGCATACCGCCGGGCGATCCGGCTGGCCGAAGATCTTGCAACGCCGTTGCTCGTCCAGCTGCACGCAGGGCACGCCCGCAGGTTTGCCGTCCGGCATGCCCGGTATGGGCGATGAGATGGACGGCGCAATACAGCAGGCTGCGCAGCCAGGACGGCAGTGCGCCGCGTGAGTGTGGGGTGAACTCATCGGGGCCAGAGCGCCCAGAGCTGCAAAGGCTGCTTCATGCGGCCGGCCAGCTCGCCCGCTGCGGGGCCGGATCCGGCGTAGTAGTCGGCGCGCACCGCACCCACGATTGCCGTGCCGGTGTCTTGGGCCAACACTAGGCGGTCGAGCGTGGTTTGTGTGCCGACGGATTTGAGCCAAACGGGTGTGCCATACGGAATGCTGCTGCGGTCCACTGCGATCGAGCGTTCGGCTGTCAGCGGCACACCTTGTGCGCCCTTGGGGCCGGGCGGCACGGCACCGACCGGCAAGGCTTCTTCCTTGAAAAACACCACGCGCGGGTTTTGCCACAACAAGGTGTTGACGCGTGTCGGGTTGCGCTCAATCCAGGCCTTGATGCCGGGCCAGGAGGCGTCGCGGATCAGGTTTTGGTCGAGCAGCCAGCGACCAATGCTTTTGTAGGGCTGATCATTTGTTCCTGCGAAGGCAAGACGCACCATGCGCTGGCGGCCATCGGCTTCGGTCACATTCACCAGCCCCGAGCCCTGAATGTGCAGCACCATCGCGTCAACCGGGTCGGCCAGATAAACCAGTTCTTTGCCCCGCAGTGCCGCGCGTGCCGCTGGCGTGGTTTCCATCTCTTGCCGGGTGTACCAGGGCTTGCGCTTGTTCAAGTCGGCGGGGGGGGCATACAGCGGCACCTGGAAGCCGGGTCGCGGCTGGCGCTCGGCATTCAGCACGGGTTCGTAATAAGCGGTCAGCAAGCCTTCGGTTTGTTGGCTGAGCGATTCCACCCGGTAGGCTTGCAAGTTTTGCCGTATCCAGTTGCGCTGAACGGGTGCCGAGGCACTGGCCAGTTGCCGCACTTGTGGGCACAGGGCGACCCAGGGTTTGCTTGGGCGCGAACAGCTTTGCAGCCAGGCGGGCCAAGCTTCGTGCAGTGCGTCAGTGTCCAGACCGGGCAGATCCGACCAAGGCACCGGCACCCATCGGCTTTTTGCTTGCATGATCGCGGGCGGCAAGGGCCCGGTCTCGCGTGTTTGTGGCGTGGCCGATGGGCTGGCTTGGCCAGGTTCATCGCGCACTGGGGCGACCGAGCAGCCGACCAGGCTGCCTACAATCGCAGCCAACGCCCAGCCCGAACGCAGCCGGGTTGTCAAAAGAAACGGAATTGTGCTCATGGCCCTTATTTTGCTGGAAGCCTTGCTGGCCTTGGCGGTCTTCGTCTTGATTGTGTGGTGGACCATGTTTTCGGGTCGATCCAAAGGCGAGTTGCCGCCGCCCGCAAACCCCGAAACCCCCAAAAACCCCGAGCAGGACGACAAAACGCCTTGACCCCGGTCGCCGGCCGTTCTCAATCCAGCAGCGTTCCCGCCCCTTCAAACCGCTGTGCGTAGTAACGGTTGTTCAACTGGTCCACGCGCACGCCAGTGCGGGGGTTGCTGGCATGCACAAAGCGGCCATCGCCGACATAAATGCCCACATGCGAGTGACGTGCCCCCAGGGTATTGAAAAACACCAGATCGCCGGGTTGCAGGCGTGTGCGGTCAATGGGGCGAGATTTTTGGCCCAGGTCGGCTGATGTGCCCTTGACCGGCAGCCCCGCCGCTTCGCGGTAAACATGCGAGACCAGCCCGGAACAATCGAAACCGGTGGCAGGGCCTCTGCCGCCCCAGGTGTAAGGGGTGTCCAGCAAGGACAAGGCAAACAAGGCCAAGTCGTTGCGTTTGGGGTCGTAGGCGGTGTGGCCTGTGACAGGATCGCTCGCCGGCGCTGTGCTGGGCCATTGCGACGCCGTGGCCGATCGCGGGCCCGGCGATGAGCAACCCGTCAACACCAGTGCCAAGCCCAGCCCTCCCAGCGCGAGGGTGTGCCGCACGCCGCACGCCCATCCTGCCCACGAACCTGGCGCTTGGCTCATGTCAAGGCCCGCATCAGGTTGGCCAATTCCACGGCCGACTTGACTTCCATCTTGTCGAACACGCGAGAGCGGTGCACCTCGACCGTGCGCACGCTGATGTCCAGTTGGTCCGCGATCAGCTTGTTGGGCAGGCCTTCGACCACCAGGCGCATCACGTCGCGTTCGCGGTCGGTCAGTTCGCCCAGGCGCGATTGCAAAAAATTTTGCTGCGTGCGTGCCACCAAGCGCTCTTGCGACAGCAACAAGGCCTGTTCCACGCGGTCCACCAGGGCGTTGTCAGAAAACGGTTTTTCGCAAAAGTCAAAAGCCCCGCGCTTGACGCTGTCCACCGCTGTGGGCACGTCGGCGTGCCCGGTCAGAAAAATCACAGGCCAGGCCTGCGCGAGCCCGTTGGCTTGCAATTGTTCGAACAAGGCCAGTCCGCTCAGGCCCGGCATGCGCACGTCGAGCAGGATGCACCCGGCTTGTTGGGGCAATGGCGTGGCATGGGGCACTTGGGCGGCTTGTTGCAGCATGTCCAAAAAGGCTTCGGCGCTGTCGTAAGGCTCGCTCAGCAAGCGCCGCGTGCGCAGCAACCAGGCCATGCCTTCGCGCACGCCAATGTCGTCGTCAACGATGTAGACCATGCTGTCAAAAGGAAGGTGCATGGGGCGATTCTAGGCGGTGCCTGTGGCGGCATTGCCGTCCGCGGCCGGCAGGGTAAAGCGAAAAACAGTGCCTTTGGGCGCAAGCGGCTCGAAGGCCAAATGCCCCCCGTGTTGTTCGACCACTGTGCGGCACAGGCTCAAGCCCAAGCCCATGCCTTCGACTTTGGTGGTGAAGAAGGGGTTGAACAACTGGGTTTCGATCTCGGGCGCGATGCCAGCACCGACATCGGTCACTGCAAATTCGACCCAAGCATTTTCAGGGTTGGACGCGGCGCGTTTGACGTGCAAGACCAGCACCCGATCGCGGCACTCCGGCAGGTCCATGGCTTGCATGCCGTTGCGCGCCAAATTGAGCAAAACCTGTTCGACCATGGTGCGGTCGCACCACACCAGGGGCAAGCGTCCCTCCACCCGAATGTGCACCCGAACATGCAGTTTGCGTGCTTGCAGACTGACCAGTGGCGATATGGCGTCGAGCAGGGCTTGCGGCGCCACCGCCTCGCGGGCCTGGTCGCGGCGTCGCACAAAGTCATGCACGCTGTTGATGACACGCCCCGCCCGCTCGGCCTGTTCGGCAATGCGCCGCAACGCCATGTGCACATCGTCTAGGGTTTGCGGTTCGGCCTGTGGGTCTTTCAGCAGGTTGAGCGAGCCGTTGGCATAGCTCGAAATGGCGGCCAGAGGCTGGTTCAATTCGTGGCTGAGCAATGACGCCATCTCGCCCACGGTAGCCAGTCGGGCGGTGGCTTGCAGGCGCTCTTGGCTGGCGCGCGACAGCTCTTCGATGCGGCGCTGCTCGCTGATGTCGATCACCGCGCCCATCCAGCCCGTCTGTTCACCTCGCACGCTGATCAGCGGCGCTTCGATGATCAGTACCGGAAAGCGCGTGCCGTCTTGTCGCATGAAGACCGATTCAAAACCTTCCCGGGGCGGGGCGTTGCCGGCCAGACGAATGGCCTGGCGTTGCTGGTATTCATCCACCATTTCGGGTGGCCAGTAAGGCATCGGGGCGTTTTGACCGATCAGTGCCTCGGCCTCCCAGCCCACCATTTGGCAAAACGCGGGGTTCACATAAGTGATGTGCCCTTGCAGATCGCGGGCTCTCAAACCGGTGACCAGCGAGTCTTCCATGGCTTTGCGAAATGCCAGGGCGTCGGCCAGGTCGCGTTCAGCCTTGAGGCGGCGTCGGGCATCTTTGGCCAGCAACACCATCACGGTGATCAGCGCGATCGACATGCCCGTGACCAAGGCCGTGAGCACATTGGGGAACAAATCGGGCTCACCCCGCCGCCCGTCCATGCGCAGCAGCAAGGTGTTGCCAGGCAAGTCAACCAGTTGTTGCGTGGTGAAAATGCGCCGCTCCCGGCGTTGGGTGCCGGCAATGGCCAACCGTGTCCCGTCAGGCTCGACAAAAGACAGCTCGTTGCGACGGCCAAATGTGGGCCCCAGCCGTTCCGTCAGCAGCTCTTGCAGGCTGTACGTCACCACCGTGTAGCCCATGAATTCGCCAGCCTGCGTCACGGGCAAACACAGCTCCATCACCTCCATGCCCAAGCCATCGGCTTGTGGCAAAAAGTAGGTGCTGGAGTAAGCCGGGCCATTCAGGCGCTTGGCGCGTTGGCAGGCTTGGGCGGCTTCGTTCAGCACCTCGGCGCGTGCGATTCGCTCAAACGCGGGCGCACGCAAGGGCGAGTCGGAAAAAGACAGCAGCTGCCAATTTTTGTCACGCCATTCCAGACGCAGCCAATCGCGGTTGTCGCGCAACAAAGTTTGGGCTTCGGGCTGCCAAGTGGCGGGCATGTAGTGCCCCGATTGCAGTGCTTGTAAGGCCTGTACGTGGCGTGACAGGCTGTTGCGCAAGTCGGACACGGCATCGGCGGTGTCGCGTTCCAGCTCGGCTTGCACCTGGCTGGCCTCATAGCGGCCAGCCAGCCAGACCAGTGTGACCAGCACCGCCAGCACCAAGGCGATCAGGGCTGCCCACAAGGACCTTCGCCCCGAACCCCAGGGCAGCATTTCATCGAGTTTTGAACGCCAAGGCGACCAGATCTTTTGCCACGCCAAAGCGATGCGAGAGGTGCCTGTTCGTTTCATGGTGCGTCAAGGTGGGGCGATTTTTTGCTGTCCCCGTTGCTGCTGTTCACTTTGGTGACCCGTGGTTCAGCCCAGCTGCCGTCGATCAAGAATTCCTGCGTATTGGCTTTGGCCAAAGGGTTTTGTAAAAACAGCTGGGCCAAAAACGCGGTCAGACCCACCACCGGGTTGATTGCGATACCGGCGACCAAAGAGGCTGTTCCGGCGTCCAGTGCGGGCAAAATCACCACCCGCAGCTTTTGGGTTTCATGTGCGATATCGGCCGAGCCATCGAGTTGGACCAGCGCGTTCACGCCCTTGATTTGCATGTTGCGGGTGTTGGCGATGCCCTGTGTGATGGTGACATCACCGAGCACCGAGTCAAAGGCAAAGCCCTCGTAAAACACGTCACGGAAGTCCAGCAACAAACGACGCGGCAAGGCTTGCAGGCTCAAAACCCCCAGCAACTTGGCGGCACCTGCATCGGCTTTGAGAAACTGGCCGCGCCCCATCTTGACACTGAACTGCCCGGACATACTGGGGTAATGAAGGGCCAAAGGCGAGCCTTGCCAGCGCACCGATCCTTCGAGTTGCCCGGTGCCTCCACGCAAGGCGTCGGGTGTGCCCAAGCGCGTGAGCAAGGTCCCGGCATCGGAGACATCCAGCTTGAAGTTCATTTCGGTTTTGCGTTGCTGCCCGCCGTCGCCAGCAGTAAGCCAACGCCCCGTGCTGCGCAATGTGGCTTCGGGCAAGACGATGTTGAACTTGTTCAGCTGCCATTCGGGTGCGGTTTTGAGGCGTGTTCTTTGCTGCTCGGTATTGATGGCCTCGATTTCGATGCGGCCGAGTTTTTTGCCACGCAGCTCCAGCTGTTCGACCACGATGTCCAGTGAGGGCAAATTGACCGGGGGCGCTTCGAGCAGGCCCTCGACCTCGGCCACGCTGGAGGGTGGCAAGTTCAAGCGCGACAGCCGTGCATAAAGATGACCCAATTGCTCGCTGCCGGGTTGGCGATAGACCACATGTCCGTTGAGCTCACGGGCATCGACATTGGTGCGCCACGTCGCCCCTTCGCGAACGGCGCCTGCCACTACTTGGTGCAGGGTGCGGCCATCGGCGGTGATGGTGTTGGCCTGCAGGCCGATGCGTGTGGGCAAATAGGCTTGCCAAGCGGCTTGGCCTGGGCTGACTTTTTCGGCGTCCGACACCACGTTGGCGGGCAACAAAGCTTGCCATTCGTCTACAGAAAAATGGTCCAGAGCCACCGAGGCCGAAACGCCTGCGTCGGGCAAAGTTGGCGCTTGCGTGCTCGGCAAGCCTAGGGTCAAGCTGCCGCGCAAAACGACAGGTGCCGGGCCTGCCAAATCCCGCACATAGTTAGCTGAAGCGATGTTGCCCCATTCCAGCTGAACCTGATCACGCAAACCGCTGCCCGTGCTTTGCACGCGCATTCGAAGAGACAAAGGGGCGCTGCTGCCTGCGGGCTTGCCCAATGGCGTTGGCAACTTCAATGCCAGACCGTCCAGTTGGCTTTGCACAGACAGCTCGGGTTGGCCCTGCCGCCAGCCCAGCTGCGCACTGTAAGCGGTGGCACCGCTGGCGTGTTGCGCCAGTGCGTTGAGCGGCGCCAACTCTTTGGCTTGGCGCAGGCCTTCAGCGGTGACTTGGCCTTGGGCACGCAGTTGCAGGCCCGTCTCGGGTTTGGCGCCGTTGCTTGTGCCCGCCGTTACAGACAGGCCGCCTTCAATGCGAACAGGGCCGCCCAGCAAACGCGCTTGCATGCCGGTCAAGGTGAACCCCGATTCTGTAAATTGCAGCGTGCCCTGGGCTTTTTCCAACAAAGGGGTTGCGGCCGTCATGCGCAAATCGTTCCCCGCCAGCACGACAAGCCCTTGCACTTTGGTGTCCTGCGGCGTCAGCAGTGGCACGGTCAGTTTGAACCGGGTTTGCACGTTGCCCGTGGCTTGCGTTTGGCGCAAAGCCCCCGACAGCAGCGCGTCCAAGGGAGACTTCTGCACCAGTGTCAGCACTTGCGTGGCAGGGCCTTTGTTTTCGGCACTGACGTTCAGTACAGGGTTGTGCGCCATGTCTGCTATGTCGACCTGGCCTGCCGTCAGGCTCAGACCTGTGCGTGCATCGCCCACCCGCGCGGAGGCATCGGTCAACTTCATGCCCAGACGGTCAAAGACCAACTGACCTGTCAGCTTGTGCAGGCGAGGCCAGGGCAGGCTTTTCGATGGCAGCAGGGCAGCAGGGATGTAATCCAGCTCAATATCCCGCACCCGTCCGGCGAAGCTGAAATCACCTTCTTTGGGATCGGCAAAAGGCATTTTTGCAAGATCACCCTTGATCTTGACCTGCACGTCTGAATAGACGCCTTTGGCCACGGCATCGCGTACAAATTGACGCACGCCAGCAGGCAGTGTTAAGGGCAGGTATCGGTAAGCGCGAGATGCGTTGAGTTGTTTGATTTGACCCTGCAAATCCAGCACACCGGGACCGCCTCCGTCGGATGCCGCATGCCATTGGCCCTGCCATTCGCCCTGCACATCTGAATTGCTCAGTTTGAGTTTCCATTCGGGCACTTGCCATTGCTTGGCGTCGCGCTTGAAAACGGCATGCGCCCGCAATGCCTGTACACGCACTTCGGCATCTTCCAGAACGCCCGGTAAAAACAGGGCACCGTCAGCGCTCATGTCCACTTCAATGCGGCCCCCATCCTGGTTGAGGTTCAGTTTGGTTTGCGCGCTTTTTACGCCGGGCCAGCGGGCGCGGGTGTCGGTAGCGGGTCTGGTTTGTGGCGGCAGCGTGAGGCCATTCACGGTGACTTGCGTATCGAATTTGTCGGGCGATTGCCAGTCGCCTTGCCAGCGCCATTGCAAAGTTTCGACTTGCCCACTGACTTCTTGCTCGTGCAGGCGCTGGCGCAAAGCGTCGGGCAAGGGCATGCGCAAACCCACTTCTCGCAGCGCCAACAGGTCCAAATGATCGGCCTGAAGGTGGCCGCGTGCCGTGTTTTTGCCTTGGGGGTAGGTGTAGGCCAGTGAGAGGTTGCCGCCCGGCCAGGCCAGGCCTTGGTCGCTGGTGAACGTCAGATGTTGGGTGGACACCTCAAAACCGAGCGGGTTGATTTTGGCCCCTAAACGGCCAGACAACTGCTCGAACGCCAGTGGTGGCGTATCTGTGGTGCCGCTGGTTTTAACCCCTGTCAGTTGGATGTCGGCCAGCCCGCCGACCCACTGTCCGTTGGTGACATCGTTCCACAAACGCAGGCCACCTTGTCCCTTGGCGATGTTCACGCCCAAAGGGACGTGCTGACTCAATTGCGCCACATCGACCTGTGGAAAGTAGGTATAAACCTGGCCCGTCCAGTCGGGCCATGCGCCGGGGTGCATTGACAGCAGGCTGCGTTTGAAACGCCCCATCGTCACGAAGCGCTGTCCCCATTCATCGGGAGGCGTGGCGTCCAGGCGCACATCGTGGTGCCGAGCAGAATTGCGCAGCAGCAGGTCCACATCACGCAAGGCGAGTGTTGGCGGTGCTGCAGGGTCATCGGGCAAATCAGACGCTGTTTGGGCTGACGGCGGTGGCAACAAGCCTTTTAAGGGCGCGTTCAGGGCGCGCTCGTGGGTCCATCGCAGCGTGCCCCCACGCACAATGACTTCGCGCTGCCCAAACAACCAATCGGCCGCGGCACTCTGACCGCCACCGCTCTGCGCCCAATCGAGCCCTGCCACGCGCCAGCTGCCATCGGCGTTGAGTCGGATGTCGAGTTCGGGGGCATCCAGTACCAGCTGTTCCAGTTTCAGGCCCAACACCGACCGCACACTGATGGCGACCAAGACCTTGGGCAGTCGCAAAGCTGTGTGGCCTTCGGGGTCGAGCAATTCGATCTCGCGCAGCTCGAACGAAGGTGCCCAACCCGTGGACTCGGCTGAGATGTGGGCTATGCGCACTGGAACCCCGATGCTTTGCTGGGCCAAGCGTTCCAGGGTGGGACGGAAATCGCCAATTCGCGGCACAATCCAAAAATGCAAGGCGCCCCAGGCCAAGCCCAACAAAATGCCCAGCACCAGTAAGACCCATGCCATGGCCCGCATCAAACGGGACAGCACAAGGGTCAGGCGGGGAAAAGGGGGCAAAGTGGGCACAAACATTTGAATCAGAAAGTCAGCAGGAATTATGACCCGCAGCCAGCCTATGCACGAGGCACCCGCCGCAAATGATGTCAACCCCGCCGATGGGCCCCTGTATTCACGTTTCTTGCAACGCTTGCACCGCCGTTATGCCGATGTTTTGCCCCTTTTGCCGCCCGGCGAGCCCAACCGCGACAGCCTGATTGCCGCTTATGCCGCCTTGCAGGCCCGGGGCCTGGACACCAGCGCCGCATTGCGCGTGTTGCGACAGCTCACCCTGGAGCGCCTGGCCCAGTTGGATTGCACCCGGCAGGCCGCGCTGGAGGTGGTGACCCACGGCATGACCTGGCTGGCTGAGGTCACCCTCGACATCGCCTGGCAACAGGTCATGGCCGACTTGGATGTGCTGCATGGCGTGCCCACCAAGTCAGATGGGCAGCGCGCGGAAATGTGGATCATCGGCATGGGCAAGCTGGGTGCCCGCGAATTGAACGTGTCCAGTGACATTGACCTGATTTATGTGTACGACCAGGACGGCGAAACCTTGGGCAACAGTGAAGGCCGCAACAAAGTCTCTTGTCAGGACTATTTCACCCGCGCCGTCAAGCGCATGTACGCCTTGATCGGTGACACCACTGAGCACGGCTTTGTGTTTCGGGTCGATTTGGCCCTGCGGCCCAACGGCAACTCGGGCCCGAGCGTGGTCTCTCTCGATGCCTTGGAAGAGTATTTGCAGGTGCAAGGCCGCGAGTGGGAGCGCTTTGCCTGGATGAAAAGCCGGGTCGTGGCCCCGCGCAGCGCCGTGCTTAACGGCTCGGCGCAGGCTTTGCGCGGCGTGGTGTTGCCCTTTGTATTTCGCCGCTACCTCGACTACAACGTTTTTGAATCGCTGCGCACGCTGCACCAGCAAATCCGCGACCATGCGGCCAAACGCAGCGCGGGGCACCCCGAACGCGCCAACGACGTCAAGTTGTCGCGTGGCGGCATCCGCGAGATCGAATTCACGGTGCAACTGCTGCAGGTGGTGCGCGGAGGGCAATTTCCTGAGTTGCGCACCCGCCCCACGCTGGACGCGCTGCAACGCGTGGCCAAGGCAGGGCTCATGCCACAGGCCACAGCCGATGCTTTGGCTGCGGCCTATGTGTTTTTGCGCCAGGTTGAGCACCGCATCCAGTACCTGGACGACCAGCAAACCCATGTGCTGCCCACCCGCGACGACGACTTGGTCTGGATTGCCCGGACCTTGGGTTATTCCGGCAGCTGTACATTTTTGTCCGATCTGGACGCACACCGAGAAGTGGTGGCACAAGAGTTCGACACCTTGCTGGGCGGTGACCGTGAATGCAAAGGCTGCAATGGCAAAAATGGCCAACGCGAGCCGACCGAACTGGACGACATGGCCGGGATTTTCTCGGGCCGCATCGGCGAGCGCTTGGCGCAATGGCCAGCCAACCCACGTGTGCAAGCTTTGCGCGACGATGCACGTGGCCGCCTGATGCGCCTGCTGCAGCGCACCGCCCAATGGTTGCAAAACGGCCGCGTGAGCGAAGAGGCCGTGTTGCGCATGGTCGACTGGATCGAACCCCTGCTGCGTCGCGAGAGTTATTTGGCACTGATGCTGGAGCGCCCTTCTGTGCATGAACGGCTGTTGCGCTTGTTGGGCGCAGCCAAATGGCCTGCACGTTATTTGTTGCAACATCCCGGTGTGATCGACGAGTTGGCTGGGGGCAACTTGTTCGTCAGCCGTTTCGATGCTGCCGAATTTGAGGCCGAACTGCAGGCTCGGCGGCAGGCCCTGCAGCGCACTGGCGAAGACGACGAAGAAAGCCTGCTCAACTTGCTGCGCCGTGCCCATCACGCCGAGCAGTTCCGCACGCTGGCGAGGGACGTGGAGGGCGTGCTCACGGTGGAGCAAGTGGCCGATGACCTGAGCGCCTTGGCGGATGCCGTGCTGCGAGTGACCGCCCGCTGGTGTTGGGACCGCCTGAAGGCCCGTCACCGCGAAGAACCGGCGATTGCCATCATTGGTTACGGCAAGCTGGGCGGCAAAGAGCTGGGTTACGGCAGCGACCTGGACATTGTGTTTGTCTACGACGATGAGGACGAACGCGCCCAGGAAATCTATGCGGCTTACGTGCGCAAAATGATCAATTGGATGACCGTCAAAACCGCTGACGGCGATTTGTACGAAATCGACACCGCCCTGCGCCCCAACGGCAACTCGGGTCTGTTGGTCACCCGCTTTGAAGCCTATGCCGATTACCAGCAACAGCGCGGCAGCAACACCGCCTGGACTTGGGAACACCAGGCCATGACGCGTGCCCGCTTTGTCATGGGCCTGCCTGCTTTGGCCGCGCGTTTTGATGCGGTGCGCTGCGCCGTCATCAGCGCCCCGCGAGACGCAGCCAGCCTCAAGGCTGAAATCGTGGCCATGCGCGAGCGTGTGCGCCAGGGCCACCCGGTCAAGGCCGATCGTTTTGATGTCAAGCACAGCCCCGGTGCGATGGTCGACGCCGAGTTTGCCGTGCAGTACCTGGTGCTGCTGCACACCGCTGCCCACCCAAAGCTGGCCGACAATGTGGGCAACATCGCCTTGTTGATCCGCGCCGAAGAGGTGGGTTTGTTGCCATTGGGCATGGGGCAAGCTGCCGCCAACGCCTACCGCGAAATGCGCCGGGTTCAGCACCGAGCCCGTCTGAACGAAGAGCCTACCGATGTGCTTATGGAGGCACTGGCCACTGAGCGTGACGCGGTTTTGGCGGTGTGGCAGTTCGTCATGCAATGACACGGCTTTTTTAAGCGGGGTCAACCGCTAAACTCATCGCGCGCCAGCCAGGCGTGCAGCAAAGAGAAGCGTCATGAAAAAAAGCGGTGTTCGGGTGTGGGCAGGATCTTGGGTTTTGGCGGGTATGGCCAGTGCGGTTTGTGCTGCCGATGACGGCAAAGCCCCGATGGCCAGCAAACCCTCTCTCACGGTCACCGTGACCACCCCGCAAACGGCCAACATGGCCCAAAAAATCAAGGCCAACGGCTCTTTGGCCGCTTGGCAAGAAGCCGTGGTGGGGTCGGAGGCCAATGGGCTGAAGATCACCGAAGTGCGGGTCAATGTGGGCGACCGGGTGCAGCGCGGCGATGTGCTGGCGCTCTTGCAGGCCGATGCCTTGCGGGCCGAGTTGGCACAGGCCGAAGCCGCGCTGGCCGAAGCAACAGCCAGTGCGCAAGAAGCCCAGGCCCAGGCCGAGCGCGCCCGCAGCTTGCAGCAGCAAGGCTTTTTCAGCCATGCGCAACTGAGCCAAGCCCTGGCCACCCAGGCGTCTGCTGCCGCCCGCGTGCAGTCGGCGCGTGCCGTGGTGCAGTTGCAAAACGTGCGCTTGTCGCAAACCCAGGTGCGTGCGCCCGATGCGGGCGTGATCTCGGCGCGTCAAGCCACCGTGGGCAGCGTGGTGGGCGCGGGCACGGAACTCTTTCGCTTGATCCGTCAAGGCCGCATCGAGTGGCGTGCCGAAGTGACGGCCACCGAGTTGGGCCGCATCCAACCGGGCGCTCCGGTGCAAGTCAAGGCCGCCAGTGGCCAGGTGCTGCAAGGCAAGGTGCGCATGGTGGCGCCTTCGGTCGATGCGCAAACCCGCAACGCCTTGGTCTATGTCGATTTGCCCGCTCAAACCGGCAGCGCCCGCGCCGGCATGTTTGCCCAAGGCGAGATCACGCTGGGCCAAAGCCAGGCCTTGACTTTGCCGCAAAGCGCGGTGGTGGTGCGTGATGGTTTCAGCTACGTCTACACCGTGGGTGCTGAGCAAAAGGTCAGCCAGATCAAGGTGCAAACCGGTCGCCAAAGTGGCGATCGTGTGGAGGTGACGGCGGGCCTGAAGGCCGACGACCGTGTGGTGACCGGTGGCGGTGCATTCTTGAACCACGGCGACACGGTGCGCGTGGTCGATGCCGCGGCCAAACCCGCCGCCCAATAAACAAAGGGACGCCATGCTCAACGTCTCTTCTTGGTCGATCCGCAACCCGATCCCGGCCGTCATGCTGTTTGTGCTGCTGACGCTGGCCGGCTTTATCGCTTTTGGGTCTATGAAAGTGCAGAACTTTCCAGACCTGGACGTGCCCACCATCAGTGTGACCGCCAGCTTGCCAGGCGCGGCGCCCTCGCAGCTCGAAACCGATGTGGCCCGCAAGCTCGAAAACGCGTTGGCCCCGCTGCAAGGTCTCAAGCACATCACCACCAAAGTGCAAGACGGCGTGGTGTCCATCACCGCCGAGTTCCGCATGGAAAAGCCCACGCAAGAAGCGGTGGACGATGTGCGCTCGGCCATTCAAGGGGTGCGCGCCGATTTGCCCGGAGACCTGCGCGACCCGGTGGTGCAAAAAATCAATTTGGCGGGCACCCCGGTGCTGGCCTATACCGTGCGCTCTGAGCGCATGGACGATGAAGCCCTGTCTTGGTTGGTTGACAAAGAGATCACCCGCAAGCTCTTGTCGCTGCGCGGTGTGGGCGCTGTCAACCGCGTGGGCGGCGTGACGCGCGAGGTGCAGGTCTCGCTCGATGTGAACCGTTTGCAGTCGCTGGGCATCACCGCTGCTGAAGTGTCGCGCCAACTCAAACAGGTGCAGCAAGAAGGCGCCGGTGGCCGCATGGACTTGGGCGCGGGCGAGCAGCCGGTGCGCACCTTGGCCACCGTGAAGACGGCGCAAGAGGTGGGGCAAATTGAGCTGGCCACTTCGCGCGGCGCACGCGTGCGCTTGGACCAGGTGGCCACCATCCGCGACACGCTGGCCAATCCGCGTTCGGCGGCCAGCTTGGATGGCAAGCCCGTGGTGGGCTTTGAGGTGGTGCGCAGCAAGGGCGAGAGCGAAGTGGCCGTGGGCCGCTTGGTGCGCCAAGCGCTGGCCGACTACCGCTTGCAAAACCCAGACATCGAGATCACCGAGGCGTTTGACTTTGTGACCCCGGTGCAAGAGGAATACGACGGCTCATTGACGCTGCTGTACGAAGGCGCGATTTTGGCGGTGCTGGTGGTGTGGCTGTTTTTGCGCGACTGGCGGGCCACCTTTGTCTCGGCGGTGGCTTTGCCGCTGTCGGTCGTTCCGGCCTTTATTGGCATGGCCTATTTGGGGTTTTCCATCAACGTGGTGACTTTGCTGGCGCTGTCTTTGGTGATTGGTGTGCTGGTGGACGATGCGATTGTCGAGGTGGAAAACATCGTGCGCCATTTGCGCATGGGCAAGTCGCCCTACCAAGCGGCCATGGAAGCGGCAGACGAGATCGGCTTGGCCGTGATCGCCACCACCTTCACCTTGATCGCGGTGTTTTTGCCCACGGCCTTCATGAGCGGCATTCCGGGCAAGTTCTTCAAGCAGTTCGGCTGGACGGCGTCGCTCGCGGTGTTCGCTTCGTTGGTGGTGGCACGGGTGCTCACGCCCATGATGGCGGCCTACATCTTGAAGCCCATCGTCACCGCGGCGCACGAGCCGGCTTGGCTCAAGCGCTACATGGTTTGGGCCACTTGGTGCATGAAGCACCGCTTCGCCACCATGGTGCTGGCCACCTTGTTTTTCATCGGCTCCATCATGCTGGTGCCTTTGCTGCCCAAGGGCTTTATTCCGCCCGACGACAACTCGCAAACCCAGGTGTATGTGGAGTTGCCGCCCGGCTCGAATTTGGCCCAAACCCAGGCCAGCGCCGAACACGCCCGCCAGCTTTTGATGGCGGTCAAAGACGTGAAAAGCGTCTACACCACCATCGGTGGCGGCAGTGCGGGCACCGACCCCTTTGCGGGCGGCGGTGCCGCCGAGGTGCGCAAAGCCACACTCACCATCCAGCTGACCGAGCGCGGCACGCGCCCGCGCAAACAAGTGATTGAAAACGACATCCGCACTGCTTTGCAGCAAGTGCCCGGTGTGCGCACCAAGGTCGGTTTGGGGGGCTCGGGTGAGAAGTACCTGCTGGTGCTCACGGGCGATGACCCGCAGGCCCTGCAAACCGCCGCCATGGCGGTCGAGCGTGACTTGCGCACCATCCAAGGCCTGGGCTCCATTGCCTCGACGGCCAGCTTGGTGCGCCCCGAGATCGCGGTGCGCCCTGACTTTGCCAAAGCGGCCGATTTGGGTGTGACCACCGCGGCCATCAGCGACACCTTGCGCGTGGCCACCTTGGGCGACTACGACGCGGCGCTGCCCAAACTCAATTTGTCGGAGCGCCAGTTGCCCATCGTCGTCAAGTTGGGCGACGAGGCCCGGCAAGACCTGGGCACGCTCGAACGCTTGATGGTGCCGGGCAGCCGTGGCCCCGTCATGCTCAGCCAGGTCGCCAGCGTCGAGGTGGCCGGAGGCCCCGCTGTGATCGACCGCTACGACCGCCAGCGCAACATCAACTTCGAGATCGAGCTGTCGGGCATGCCGCTGGGCGATGTGACGGTGGCGGTGCAAAAACTGCCCGCCCTGCAAAGCCTGCCGCCGGGCGTGAAGGTGGTAGAGGTGGGCGATGCCGAAGTCATGGGCGAGCTGTTTGCCAGTTTTGGTCTGGCCATGCTGATCGGTGTGCTGTGCATCTACATCGTGCTGGTCTTGCTGTTCAAAGGTTTTTTGCAGCCCGTCACGATCTTGGCGGCCTTGCCGCTGTCGCTCGGTGGTGCCTTCGTGGGCTTGCTGATCGCGCAAAAGAGTTTTTCCATGCCTTCGCTCATCGGGCTGATCATGCTCATGGGCATCGCCACCAAAAACTCCATCTTGCTGGTGGAATACGCGATTGAAGCGCGGCGGGGCCGCCCCGCCACCGACGGCCACCCCGCCGTGCCCGGCATGAGCCGCTGGGACGCCATTTTGGACGCTTGCCACAAGCGGGCGCGTCCGATTGTGATGACCACCATCGCCATGGGTGCGGGCATGTTGCCCATTGCCGTGGGTTGGGGCGCCGCCGATGTGAGTTTCCGCTCGCCCATGGCGATTGCCGTGATCGGCGGCCTGCTCACCAGCACCGTGCTGAGCTTGCTGGTGATCCCGGTGGTGTTCACTTACCTCGATGATTTGGGGCTGTGGGCCGGGCGCATGCTGCGCAAGTGGCGCACCCACTGAGCTGGGGGCCTGTCCGTCATCTGGCAAAGACGACCGGAGCCCCTTGCACCTTCCCCGCGAAGGCGGGGATCCATGCATTCGGCGGTTGTGGATTCCCGCATTTGCAGGATCGACGAACGCCTTTTAAACCCCAGCCAGCCCTTCTCGCGTGGCATCGGCTTGCGCACGAATTTGTGCCCGGTCTTCGTCGCTCATCTTGGCCACATGCTTGACCATAAGTGCTGTGCGGGGGTTGCCTGAAAAGTCCTTTTCGTGGCGGATCAAAAAGTCCCAGTACAGCGTGGTCATGGGGCAGGCGCTGGGGCCGGTGCGCACATCGGGCTGGTAGCGGCAGCCTTTGCAGTAGTTGCTCATGCGGCTGATGTATTGGCCGCTGGCCACGTAGGGTTTGCTGGTGAAACGCCCGCCGTTGGCGTGCAGCGCCATGCCCAGCGTGTTGGGTGTTTCTACCCATTCCACTGCGTCCACATACATCGCGCGGTACCAGGCGCTGACTTGCTGCGGTGACAGTCCGGCCAGCACCGCAAACTGCCCGGTGACCATGAGCCGCTGGATGTGGTGCGCGTAGCCGTGTTGCAGGGTTTGGCCGATGGTGGCTTGCATGCAGGCCATGTGCGTGTCGCCCGTCCAATACCAAGGCGGCAGGTCGCGTGTGTGGCCGTAGTGGTTGGCTTGGGCCATGTGCGGCATGTCGAGCCAGTACACGCCGCGAATGAACTCGCGCCAGCCCAGCACCTGTCGGATGAAGCCTTCTACGCTGGCCAATGGCAGGCCGCGGGCGTGATAAGCCTGTTCGGCGGCGGCGATCACTTCGCGCGGGTTCAACAAATGCAGGTTCAGGCTGCTGCCCACCAATGCGTGCCAGCCAAAAGGCAGCGTGGTCCACATGGCGTCTTGCCAGGCCCCAAAATTTTCAAGGCGTTGGTCGATGAAGTGTTGCAGCGCCACCAAGGCATCTTCACGGGTCACGGGCCAGGCAAAGTGGTCTAGCGTGCGGGGGTGTCCGGCAAAGCGTTGGCGCACCACCGCGATCACGTCTTGCGTGACGCGGTCGGGCGCAAAGCGGGCCGGTGGTGGCACGGTGCCGGGGCCTTTGGCGCCAAAGCCTTTTCGGTTCTCAGCATCAAAATTCCATTGGCCCCCGATCGGCTCTTTGCCTTCCATCAGCACGCCATGGCGTTTGCGCATCTCGCGGTAAAAAAACTCCATGCGAAGCTCTTTTTTGTCGCCGGCCCAGCGGGCAAACTCGGCGCGGCTGCACATGAAATGCGTGTCGCCCACCCAACGCAGCAGCACCTGGGCTTGTTCGGCCGCTGCTTCGATCAGCCTGTCCATGCGCCAAGCCCCGGTTTCCATCACCACCAAGGCCTTGGGTGTGTGGCTTTGCAGCGCATGGGTCAGCCGTCCGGCGAAGTCGGCGGGCAAGTGCTCGTCGTCTAGCCGCAGGTAGGTAAAGGGCCAGTGGCGGCGGTGCGCCTCGTTGGCAAAGTGGCGCATGCCCGACAAAAACAGCGCGATGCGGGCTTGGTGGTTCCAGACCTCGTCCGCTTCACTGTCGGCCTCGATCATCAGCAGTCGGTCTTGCGCCGGGTCAAAGTCTTCAAAAGCTGGGTTGTCCCAGCCCAGCTGGTCGCCCAGCACCAAAATCAGGTGGCGTGTCATGCGGTGTCTTTTTTGAGTCATGGTGCTGCGGTTTGAGTCACTGATGTTTCAGCGGGTGACGTCATAGGCCTTGGCCGGGGCCGTGCCTTTGGCGGCGCGGCAGCGGTCGCTGCAATACAGCACGCTGTCCCAGTTCTTGGCCCAGCTTTTGCGCCAGCTCATGGGGCGGCCACAAACGGCGCAGGGTTTTTGCGGTAAATCCTGCTTGTTCCCCTTAAAACCCGAGGGTTTGGGCATGCGCTCCTCCAATGAAAATAGGGCTGGCGTGACAGCGTAGAAAAACAAGTTTAAACTAACCAGTCACAAAATAGATTTAAAAGTGCAAATGAATCACTCTTGGGTAAAACAATGGGGCGCCAGCCTGCTGATGGCCGTCTTGGCCGCTGTGCTGGGCTTGGGCCTGGACGCGGCGCAGGCCAGCCCGCAAACAGCGGCACAAACAGCGGCACAAACAGCTACAAAAACAGCGGCCTGCCCTGCCATCCTCAGCCACACCGTTGAAAGGTTGCAAGACGAAAAACCCCAGTCGCTGTGCCAGTACGCGGGCAAGGTGGTGTTGGTGGTCAACACCGCCAGTTTTTGCGGTTTCACTTCGCAATACAAAGGCCTGGAGGCCCTGAACACCCAATACAAAGACCAAGGCTTGGTGGTTTTAGGCTTTCCGTCCAACGACTTTGCGCAAGAAAAAGGCAGTAACAAAGAGATTGCCGATTTTTGCGAAAGCACCTTTGGGGTAAAGTTTCCGATGTTCACCAAAACCCAAGTCACGGGCGATGGTGCTGCGCCGTTGTTCAAACAGTTGACGGCACAAACAGGTCAGAAGCCCCGCTGGAATTTTCACAAATACCTGATCGGCCGTGACGGCAAAGTCATCGACCAGTACAGCAGCATGACCGGTCCGGACAGCAAAACGTTGCTCTCGGCGATCGACAAGGCCCTGAAAGCCAAGCCATGAGCCGACGCATGAAACTGGCCATCGTGGGCTCGGGCATTTCAGGCTTGGCTGTGGCCCACACCCTGAAAGACCATGCCGACATCACCGTGTTCGAGGCGGGCGATTATTTTGGCGGCCACACCCACACGGTGGATGTCACGTTGCCCACGCCGCAGGGCATGGTCACGCACGGGGTGGACACGGGTTTTTTGGTGTTCAACGAACGCACCTACCCCAACTTGATCCAACTGTTTGCCGATCTCAACGTAGAGACGGCGCCGTCGGACATGTCGTTTTCGGTCAAGGTGCCGGGCGCATTGAATGGCAAAACTCTGGAGTGGAGCGGCACCGACTTGAACAGCGTGTTCGCCCAGCGGCGCAACCTGATCAACCCGCGCTTTTGGCGCATGCTGGCCGATGTGATGCGCTTCAACGCTTTGTGCACCCGCATTGCCCAAGAGCAGCGCGAAGCGCAGTTGCAGCAACCGCTGTCTGAATTTTTGCGCAGCCACAAGTTCAGCGAACCGTTTCGCGATTGGTATTTCTTGCCCATGCTGGGTTGCATCTGGAGTTGCCCGACCGACCAGATGCTGCAGTTTCCGGTAGCGACCATGATCCGGTTTTGCCACAACCACGGCCTGATCCAGGTGACGAACCGCCCGCAGTGGTTCAGCGTGGTGGGCGGTGCACGCCACTATGTCGAGAAAATTTTGGCGGGTGTGCATGACAAACGCCTGAACACGCCCGTGCGCCTGATCGAGCGCGATGCGCAGGGTGTGCGCATCGTCACCGACGGCCATGCCGAACGTTTTGACCAAGTGGTCATCGCCACCCACACCGACCAGGCATTGGGTTTGTTGCGCGAGCCCAGCACCTATGAGCGCAGCTTGTTGGGTGCGATCCGCTACCAGGACAACCGCGCTGTGCTGCACACCGACGCCAGCGTGCTGCCCGCCAACGCCAAGACCTGGGCCGCCTGGAACTACGAACGCGCCGCCAGCCACGAGCGCGAATCTTCAAGGGTGTGTTTGCATTACTTGCTCAACCGTTTGCAGCGCATCCCGTTTGCGCAACCCGTGGTGGTGTCGCTCAACCCGTTGCAAGCGATTGACCCGACCACCATCGTGGGCGAATACGATTACGCGCACCCGGTGTTTGACGTGGCCGCCATCGAGGCGCAAAAGCGTTTGCCTTTGTTGCAAGGCCAGCAACACACCTGGTACGCCGGGGCCTGGACAGGTTATGGCTTTCACGAAGACGGCCTCAAGTCGGGCCTGCAAGTCGGGCGCGCCTTGCTCAAGCAAATTCACGAGCAAGCCCAAGTTGACCCGGACAAGTTGACCGCATGAAGCCAGCCACCGCGCTCATCGGTTGGGGCCAGGTGCGCCACACGCGCCATCGCCCGGCGCACCACGCCTTTGTTTACCCCACGGCGTTTTTGATGTTGCCGATGCGCTGTTTGCAAGCAGGCCAGGGCGCACAAGATTTGGCCATCAACCGCCGCGCTTGGTTCGCTTTCCATGACGCAGACCATGGCGATGGCCGCTCAGTCGAACAAGGTGGCGCATTGGCTTGGCTCGATGAGTTGTTGCACCAAGAAGGCATTCACGATGCCACAGGCGAGGTCTGGCTGCAGGCCTTTCCCCGCGTGCTGGGCCATGCCTTCAAGCCCGTGAGTTTTTGGTACGCGCACCGCACCGATGGCAGCTTGGCTGCCATCGTGGCCGAGGTGAACAACACCTTTGGCGAGCGCCATTGCTACCTGCTGCCCGAACCGCAATATGGCCACACGCTGTCGGCTCACAAGGTTTTCCATGTCTCGCCCTTTTGCGACGTACAGGGCGAGTACCGCTTTCGTTTCATGCGCACGCACCATGCTGGGCAAGACCGCATCGTGGCCCGCGTGGACCACACCGATGCCGACGGGCCCCTGATCGACACCAGCTGGAGCGGTGTGCTCGAGCCCGCCACCGCAGCTGCTTTGCGCCGCGTGATGTGGCGCTTTCCACTGCTGACTTTTGGCGTGGTGGCGCGCATCCACTGGCATGCGCTGTTGCTTTGGCTGAAAAAAGTACCGTTCTGGCGCAAGCCCGAACTGCCCCGTGATTTTGTGACCCGATGAACACTGGACCCCACCGGATGCCCACCATGAAGACCGCTGACCCCGCCACTGCAAAGCGAGACCTGAGCGCGGCTGCGCAGATTTCGCACGCCACTTTGCCCAAAGCCGCCACGCGTTTGCTGGGCCTGCTGACCCGTCTGAAAATCGGCACGCTCACTCTGCATGCGCCGGACGGCAACTTTCAGGTCTTTGGCACCCACGAAGCCCCGTTTGCGGCCTTGCACATCCACCGCTGGGACCTGTGCGCCGAGGTGCTCAAGTCGGGCGACATTGGTTTTGCCGAAGGCTATATGGCGGGCGATTGGGACACGCCCGATCTGGCCGCGTTGCTGCGCTTGTTGATCGCCAACCGCACGCAAATCGAGGGGGCAATTTATGGCCATTGGCTGGGGCGTCTGGCCTACCGCATCAAGCATCTGCTCAACCGCAACAACCGGACCAACAGCCGCAAAAACATCCACGCCCACTACGACCTGGGCAATGCGTTTTACGAGCTGTGGCTGGACGGCACGATGAACTACTCGTCGGCCTGGTTCGACGGTGATCACACGCAAGACATGGCCGACGCGCAAAAGGCCAAAGTGCGCCGCGCTTTGCGCATGGTCAACGCGCAGCCGGGTGACCGTGTGCTGGAGATCGGTTGCGGCTGGGGTGCACTGGCCGAGTCGGCCACCACCGAGTTTGGCGCGCACATCACCGGTGTGACTTTGTCGACCGAGCAGCTGGCCTTTGCCCAAGCCCGCATGCAAGCCCATGGCGTTCAGCCCCAAGCTGACTTGCGTTTGCAAGACTACCGCGACATCAATGACGGCCCTTATGACGCGGTCTGCTCGATCGAGATGATCGAGGCGGTCGGGCAAGCGTATTGGCCCACCTACTTTCAGACGGTGTCTCGTTTGCTCAAGCCCGGTGGCCGCGCTTGCATCCAGAGCATCACCATCGACGACGCGCTGTTCGAGCGCTATGTGAATTCCACCGATTTTATTCAGCAGTACATTTTTCCGGGCGGTTGCTTGCCCAGCCCCAGTGAGTTCCGCAAGCAGGCGCAGGCCGCGGGTTTGCAGGTGGTCGATGAGCTGAACTTCGGCCCCGATTACGCCGAGACTTTGCGCCGCTGGCGCGAGGGTTTCATGGCGCAGCTTGATACTGTGCGAACGCTCAATTTTGACGAGCGCTTTATTCGCTTGTGGGCGTTTTACCTGGCGTATTGCGAGGCCGCTTTTGATGAGGCCAATATCGACGTGGTGCAGTTCACCTTGGTCAAGTCGGGCTGATGCACATGCAAACTCACGCGCACGCGCACGCGCACGCGCAGACCACGCCCTTTAAAGCGATGCTGCGCAGGCAGGCGCTGTGGCTGCGTTGTTGCGAGGGTGCCTTTGTGACGGCAATGGCGTGGGCAATGGCATGGGCAATGGCATGGGCAATAGCATGTGCGATGGTGACGGGTGTTGCGCAGGCGCAAGCCCCAGCCAACGTCCATGCCAACGCCAACGCCAACATGGCCGAGGCCCAAGCCACCCCCTTGGGCAACTCGAATGCCCAGTACAGCCGCCCCGAAGTTGCCGCACTGCGAGGTGCCGTGCCCACAGCACCTGTGCGTTTGCGTGTCTGGGGGTTCGAGGTCTATGACGCCCGCTTGTGGACGCCACTGGGTTTTCGGCACAGCCAAGCCGCGCAGTTTCCGTTTGCGCTGGAGCTGCAATACCTGCGCCGCCTTGAAGGCGCGGCCATCGCCAGCCGCTCGATTGACGAAATGCGGCGTGTGGGCCTCTTCACCGATGCCCAGGCACAAAGCTGGTTGATGGCCATGCGCGAGTTTTTCCCCAACGTGAGTGCCGGGGAGCGCATCACGGGCGTGAATTTGCCGGGCGAAGGGGCAGAGTTTTGGGTCAATGGTCAGCGAGTGGGCGCGGTGAAAGACCCCGCCTTTGCACGCTTGTTTTTTGGCATCTGGCTCGATGAACGAACGTCTGAGCCCAAGATGCGCGCGCAGCTGCTGCAAGGTCTGCAGCCATGAGCACAGCAAGCGCAATCTGGCATGGTGCTGCGCAGCGCCATGCCGCGGCAGCCTACGGTTTGCTGGGCTTGCCGTTGGCCTTTGTGGCCTTGCCGGTTTATGTGCATTTGCCCAATTTGTATGCCCAACAACACGGCGTACCGCTGGCGGCGTTGGGGGCGGTGCTGCTGCTCAGTCGCAGCATTGATGCCGTGGTTGACCCGTGGCTTGGTCGTTGGGGTGATCGCTTGTATCGCCATTCATGGCGTGCCGTTTGGCTGACGGCTGTGTTGTTGGCCTTGGCCGTGGCACTGGGTTTTGCCGCCTTGTTTTTTCCACCTGCATCGGCGCTGTCGCCTGCAGGCTTGCTGGTCTGGATGGCCGCAGCGCTCACCCTCAGCCACTTGGCCTACAGCGGCTTGGGCATCTTGCACCAGGCGTGGGCCGCACGGCAGGGTGGCGGTGGCGTGGCGCAAAGCCGCTGGGTCGCTTGGCGCGAAGGCTTTGCTTTGGTCGGCGTGTTGCTGGCCTCGGCGCTGCCTGCACTTTGGGGTTGGACGTTGACGACCGCCTTGCTGGTTTTCATGCTGGCGCTGGGCTTGCTCAGCTGGCAACGAACGGCACACCAGGCAGCCAGGTTGGCCGCAACCCCGGCAGGGCGTGTCGCCCATGCTCACGATCACGATCACGATCACGATCACGATCACGATCACGGTGCCCGCGAAGCCATAAGTCTGTGGCAACCCTGGAAGCACGCGGGCTTTCGCCGTCTGTTGCTGGTGTTCATGCTCAATGGCTTGGCCAGTGCGGTGCCGGCCACTTTGGTGCTGTTTTTTGTGCAAGACCGCTTGCAGGCCCCCAAGGCCATGGAGCCGCTGTTTTTGGGCTTGTACTTTGCCGCCGGTGCCTTGTCTTTTCCGTTGTGGCTCAAGGTGATTGATCGCATTGGGCTGTTGCGCACTTGGGCCACTGGCATGGCCGTGTCTGTCTTGGCCTTTGTCAGCGTGGTCACGCTGGGCGCTGGCGACACCACAGGCTTTTTGGTGGTTTGCGCGGTGTCGGGGATGGCTTTGGGCGCAGACCTCACGGTGCCCGGTGCCTTGCTCAACCAGTTGATTGATCGCTGCGGTGAGCGTGGCCGCACGGACGGCGCTTTCATGGGCTGGTGGAATCTGGCCACCAAACTCAATCTGGCACTGGCTGCAGGCTTGTCCTTGCCCCTTTTGGGCTTGTGGGGCTATGCCCCGGGCCAGCAGGGTGCCGACGCTGTGCTGGCGCTGGGCTTGGCCTATGGCTTGCTGCCCTGCGTGCTCAAGCTCTTGGCCGGGCTGGCTTTGTACGGGTGCTTGATGCGTCGCCCGGATTTGATTTTGGGGCCTGAAACGGCCCACCCTTCGGCATGAAGCCGCTTTGACATTCGACAACGGGAGCCCTCCATGAGCCACAACAACGCCACGATCCACCGCCGCACCGCCTTGACCCGCCTGGCCGTTTTGCCAGCGGTGGCGGCCACACCTTTTTTGGCCAGTTGTGCCGGGCCTCAGGTGCAAAGTTATGCGCATGAAAAGCCGCAATTGGACCTGCGCACTTACTTCAATGGCACGCTGGACGCTTGGGGCGTTTTTACCGACCGCGGTGGCCAGGTGGTCAAGCGCTTCACGGTGGTCATGACATGCACATGGCAAGGCGACGAAGGTGTTTTGGACGAGGCCTTTGTGTACTCAGACGGGACAAAACAGCGGCGCATTTGGCGGCTCAAAGCCGGGCCCAACGGCACTTACACCGGCCATGCCGATGATGTGGTGGGCGAGGCCAAGGGCCAAGTCAGTGGCAACGCGTTCCGCTGGGGCTACACGCTGGCGCTGCCGGTTGATGGCCGTGTCTGGCATGTCGACTTTGACGACTGGATGTACCTGATGGACGAGCGCGTCATGCTGAACAAAGCCACCATGAGCAAGTGGGGCGTGAAGCTGGGCGAAGTCACTTTGTCGTTCACACGCCGCACGCCTTTGGCGGCCCAAGCGGTTTGATGCGCATGAGCTCCAACCCGCAGCCCGCACCTGCCGCCGCCGTGCGCAGCTGGCTGCAATTGAACACGCCCATCACCGATTGGCAAGGCCGTCGGGTCTGGTTGGTGGGGGCGTCTACCGGCATTGGACTGGCTTGTGCGCAGGCCCTGCGAGCGGCCGGTGCGCAGGTGGTGGTGTCGGCCCGCAACGCGCAAGGCGTGCAAGACTGGGCCGCACAAGATGTGGGTGTGCAGTGGCATGCGCTCGATGTGGGTGAGCCTTTGCAAGTGCAAGCCACAGCGCGCGCCATCTTGGCTCAAGGCCCGCTTGACTTGGTGGTCTATGCCGCTGGTTATTACCAAGCGCAACGCGCCACAGCCATGGACATTGATAACTTGTTGCAGCACGACAAGGTCAACTATCAAGGTGCGTTGCAGGTCATCCATGCGGTGCTGCCCAGCATGTTGGCGCGGCAAAGCGGGCACATCAGCTTGCTCAGCAGCGTGGCGGGCTGGCGCGGCTTGCCCAATGGCTTGGCCTACGGCCCGACCAAGGCAGCACTCACCCACTTGGCCGAGACGCTTTACTTGGACTTGCAAGACCAGGGCATCGGCGTGAGCGTGGTCAACCCCGGTTTTGTGGCCACGCCGCTGACGGCGCAAAACCAGTTCACCATGCCCGCGCTCATCAGCCCTGAGCAAGCTGCACGCGAGATGCTCCAGGGCTGGGCACAAGGCCAGTTCGACATTCACTTTCCCAAACGCTTCACGCTGTGGCTCAAGCTGCTGCGCTTGTTGCCCTACCGCCTGTACTTTCCACTGGTGCGCAAGTTCACGGGCCTGTAAGCCTGCATTGAAAGCCTCTCATGGACACCCGACAAGCCACACACCAACTGGCCATATTTTTTGAATCGTTGTCACCGCAAAGCGTGTCGCAGTTGCACACGCTTTATGACGCGCAAGCCACGTTCAAAGACCCGTTCAACGAGGTACAAGGCCTGACCGAGATCGAGCGAATTTTTCGCCACATGTACGTGGCGCTGGACCAGCCGCATTTCATCATCACCGGGCAGTTGGTCGATGGGGCGCAGGCTTTTTTGACTTGGGAATTTCGCTTTCACTTCAAGCGCTTTGACACCACCACCTTGCAAACCGTGCGCGGCGCAAGCCATGTGGTGTTCAACGAACAAGGGCTGGTGACCTTGCACCGCGATTATTGGGACGCGGCAGAAGAGCTGTACGAAAAATTGCCGGTACTGGGCGGTGTGATGCGCTGGCTCAAAAAACGGGCGAATAGCTGAACGCCATGCGCCCGTGCGAGCCCTGTGCCTGTGGGCCTGTGAGCCCGGTGCGGGTCCGTCAGCCTGGCAAGCTGTCCATAAAGCTCTGCCGCTGCGACAGTTTGTCGTGCAGCTTGTGCAGGTTCGGGTAAGGCGTGCGCCAATCGATTTGTGGAAATCGGAAATCCAGATAAGCCACGGCGCAGCCTACAGCGATGTCAGAAAGACTCAGGTGAATGCCCGAGCAAAACGCTTTCTCGCCCAGACCATGGCTCATGGCCTGCAAGGCGTGCTGTATTTTGTCCAGTTGGCGGTCAATCCAGGCTTGGCTGCGTTCGCTGTCTTTGCGGTCGGGCCAGACGGTTTCCATGCGGGCCAGCAAAGCGGCATCCAACAGGCCATCGGCCAAGGCCTCCCAGGTTTTGACTTCAGCGCGTTCACGGCCTCCGGTGGGAATCAGCTTGCCCACGGGCGACAAAGTGTCCAGATATTCCACGATGACGCGCGAATCAAAAACCGCCTCGCCCCCCTCCATGACCAAACAAGGCACCTTGCCAAGCGGGTTGGACGCGTGGATGTGGGTGGTGTTGGACCAAACGTCTTCCGTCACAAACTGGTAGTCGAGTTTTTTCTCGGCCATGACGATGCGCACCTTGCGGACATAGGGACTGGTGACGGAGCCGATGATTTTCATGTTGAGGGAAGTCTGAGCAGAATGGCTGTCGATTCTAGAGGGTTCAGTTGTGCTCCCCCTGACAAGCCTGTGGATACCCGTGGACCGGGCATGGCAGCGCTGGGAATTACAATCAAAGGATGAATTTCTCACCTATTTCCGCTCTCTCGCCGCTGGATGGCCGTTACGCCAGCAAACTCAACGCCCTGCGTCCTCTGATGAGCGAGCAAGGCTATATGCACCGCCGCGTGCAGGTCGAGATCGCTTGGTTCATTGCCTTGTCCGATGCCGGGTTTGCAGAATTCAAACCCTTGTCGCCAGGCGCACGCAGCTACCTGACAGCACTGGTGAAGAACTTTTCTGAGGCCGATGCTGTGGCCATCAAAGAGTTTGAAAAGGTCACCAATCACGACGTGAAGGCCGTGGAGTACTGGATCAAATCCAAGTTCAAAGACCGCCCTGAGTTGGAGCATGTGGGCGAGTTTGTGCACTTTGCCTGCACCAGCGAAGACATCAACAACACCAGCCACGCTTTGCAAATCAAGGGTGCCCGCGCCCAAGTGATCTTGCCCGGTCTGGACGGTTTGATCACCAAGCTGCGCGAGATGGCGCACACCTTTGCCGAGGTGCCCATGCTCAGCCGCACCCACGGCCAGACCGCCAGCCCCACCACCGTGGGCAAGGAAATGGCCAACGTGGTGATGCGTCTGAACGGTTGCCGCGAGAAGATCGCTGCCGTCAAGCTCATGGGCAAGATGAATGGCGCTGTAGGCAACTACAACGCGCACCTGTCGGCTTGGCCCGATTTTGATTGGGAAGCCTTTGCCAAGCGCGTGGTCGAAACCCCCGAGCTGAGCGAAACCCAAAGCAGCCAATGGGGCTTGGGCCTGACCTTTCAGCCCTACAGCATTCAAATCGAGCCGCACGACTACATGGCCGAGTTGTTCGATGCCGTGGCGCGCACCAACACCATCTTGATCGATTTGTCGCGCGACATCTGGGGTTATGTGAGCCTGGGTTATTTCAAGCAGCGCTTGAAGGCCGGTGAGATCGGTTCGTCCACCATGCCGCACAAAGTCAACCCGATCGACTTTGAAAACGCCGAAGGCAATCTGGGCCTGGCCAATGCCGTGCTCAAGCACCTGAGCGAAAAATTGCCCATCAGCCGCTGGCAGCGTGACCTGACCGATTCGACCGTGCTGCGCAACATGGGCGTGGGCCTGGGCTACACCGCGCTGGCCTATGCCTCGCTGATGACCGGTTTGAACAAGTTGGAGTTGAACGAAGAAGCGCTGGCCGCTGACTTGGACGCCGCTTGGGAAGTGCTGGCCGAGCCCATTCAAACCGTGATGCGCCGCTATGGCGTGCAAGGCGCTTACGAAAAGCTCAAGGAAGTCACGCGAGGCAAGACCGTCACCGCCGCCGATTTGCATGGTCTGATTCAGGGCCTGGAGATCCCGCAAGCCGACAAGGACCGTCTGCTGGCCATGACGCCGGGCAGCTACATCGGTAAGGCCGCTGAGCTGGCCCGCCGGGTCTGATGGGTTCACATGGCCCTCAAATCCACCATCTACAAAGCCAACTTGTCGATCGCTGACATCGATCACAGCTGTTACGAAGACCACCAACTCACCTTGGCCCGCCACCCCAGCGAGACCGACGAGCGCATGATGATCCGCCTGCTGGCGCTGGCCATCAACGCCTACAAATTGCAGGCGGTGTGCAAGGGCGATGGCAAGCTGGCCTTTGGCGCGGGCCTGTCTGATCCGGACGACCCGGATTGCAGCTTGCGCGACTTCACGGGCCGCACGCGCGTGTGGATCGAAGTCGGCCAGCCCGAAGACAAGCCCATCATGAAAGCCTGCCAAAAGGCCGATGAAGTGCTGTTGTATTGCTTCAACCACGCGGCTGAAGTCTGGTGGAAGGGCATCGAGACCAAGCTCACTCGCTTGGACAAGCTGCAAGTTTGGCGTGTGCCGACCGAGGGCTCACAAGAGCTGGCCAAACTGGCCGAGCGCAGCATGCAATTGCAAGCCACGGTGCAAGAAGGTTCTGTCACCTTCAGCAGCGACAAAGGCAGCGTGCACATTGAGTTGATTCGCTGGAAGTAAAACCGGCCGCGTGCTGGCCACGCGGTCCATGCGGGTGCTGTGCCTTGGCCAGTACGAGTCGAGGTTTCGACCTACAAATCCAGCTTGGTTTGTGCCTCTGCGGCTGCCTTGGCCCATTGCCGTTCTTCGGCAGCCCGCTCGGCATATCTGTTGAAGCGCCACGAGGTGCCATCGGCTGTGATGCGCTGCCAGATGCCGCGTTTCTCACCGGGTGTCATTTCTATCCACAACTGCACTTCTTCAAAACTGCGGCCACAGCCTTTGCAGGTTTCGTCGCCCTGGCTGGTTGAGCAAATGGCGATGCAAGGCGTGTCGGGTGTGGTGATGTACCAGTCTTGCCAGGCTTCGGCCGCCGCTAACGGCAGCGTGAATTCATCCGCCAGCTCGTGCTTGTAATAGACCATCAGCGCATACACCTCGGCCAAGGCACGCAGCTCGCGCGGCAACGAAACCCCATCGGGCGAGGGGTTCTTGACGCGCCAGTGGTTGATGGCGGCTTCGATGTCGGTGATGTGGATTCCGGCCATGGTGTGTGTGGAGCAGGACGGCGATCATAGCGCCTTCACGGTCACCAAAAGGGCATGAAACGAACATTCAATGCCCCCAAACTTTTCAGGGTGAAACCAAAACAAGGTTTAATCCGGGCCTGAAGGGGAGTAGCTCCCTGTCGCCGAGGTCTGCAAATGGACCCGGTTTTGATAAGCCGTCAATACGTTGCGCAAGCTTCCGGTTTATCAGGCACAAGCCACGCTTGTTGCTGAGCAAGACCTTCGATCCAAGCCTGTCAAGGGGCGGGTTGATCTTGCTGCGTACGGCACTTTTGCTGTTTGCACACTTCCCACTTATCTCGAGCAGGTTCACGACATTCGAACCGGAGTTTCTCATGGAATTTTTATCTGCACCCTGGTGGTCGGCATTGCTGGCCATTATTTTGATTGATTTGGTGTTGGCGGGCGACAACGCCATCGTCATTGCCCTGGCCGCGCGCAGCCTGCCTGCCGACCTGCAAAAGAAAGCCATTTTTTGGGGCACCGTGGGGGCCATTGCCGTGCGCGGCGTGATGACCATTGGCGTGGTCTGGCTCTTGCAAATTCCCGGCCTCATGCTGGCCGGTGGTTTGGGCTTGTTGTGGGTGGCTTACAAATTGTTGGCCGACACGGGCCATGACGATGACCACGGCCCTGTCGCCAGTACTTTCTGGGGTGCCATGAAAACCATCGTGGTGGCCGATGCGCTGATGGGCGTGGACAACGTGTTGGGCGTGGCCGGTGCCGCACACGGTGCGTGGGATCTGGTGATCATTGGTTTGTTGATCAGCGTGCCGATTGTGGTGTTTGGCAGCTCTGTGGTGCTCAAGCTGGTGGAGCGGTTTCCGATCATCATTCAGTTGGGTGCCGCCGTGCTGGCTTTCACCGCTGCCAAGATGGTGGTGACTGAGCCTTTGCTCGACAGCTTCTTTGACGCACCTTCGCAGGCCGTTTGGCGCTGGGCCACTTATGTCGTGTCTGTTGTGGCGGTCTTGGGTGCGGGTTGGCTGACCAGTCGAAAGGCGACCACCAACGCTTGACGGGTCAGCGCTCGGTCTGTGACTCTCGCACCAGCGCTTGCACCTGCCGCAGCCGGGTGTCCACAATCGAGGCTTCGATGTGGTCACCGGCTTGCAAGCGGTTGCTTTTGGCCCACTCTTGTGCGGCCCTGAAACGGTCAACCGCACCGGTCCAGTCCATTCGGGCCATTTGGGCTTCGCCCTCGGCACGCAGCGCAGGCAGGGTTTGGCCTTGCAGTGCCAACATGCGGCTCAGGGTGTTCCAGGCTTGCGCATCGTGAGGCGCTTGTGTGACTTGCTCGCGCAATTGTTGCGTGATGCTGTTGCGTGCCGGGTGCGTTGGCAGCCGCAGCAAAGCCTCGGCTGTGGCCATCAATTCCGGGCGTTGCAGCGGCTTGTTGTTGTTCAAGGTGTCCAGCACTTGCAAGGCGTGGTCAAACCGTTCTTGCTTGGCCGCCACCTCGGCTTGAAGCAAAGTCACCAGACGCTTGGCCTCAGGTGTGCTGGCTGCCAACGCGGACAGAGCTTGCAACTGACGTTCGGCGGAGGCCGTGTCTCTGAGCTGCAGGTGCGCCAGTGTGGCGGCGTACAAAGCCCCGGCTTTTTGAGCCGGTGTGGCCTGTGCCGAAGTGGCCTTGCTGTCTTGTGTCCAAGCCCTCAAGGCCTCCACACTGTTTTGCGACATCACCTTGGCACGGGCGGCCAGCATAGCTTGCACCAAGTCCGCTGGCACACGCGAAGTGCTGCTGCTCAGCTGCAGGCGCGCCTGCATGTCGGCGATGCGCTCGGTGGTCAAGGGGTGGCTGCGCAGGTAGGGAAAAGCGCCGTTGTCGTTCACGCCTGCGGCTTGTTGCAGCTTGGCGAACATGCCTACAAAGCCTTGTGGGTCATAACCGGCGTCGGTCAGTACCCCATAGCCCACCCGGTCGGCTTCACGCTCCATGTCGCGTGAATAGCTCAGCTGCGACTGGATTGCCGCTGCTTGCCCGCCCACGATCAGGCCTTGTGCGGCTTGGGGGTTCTTGCTGATGGCCAGCGCCCCCAGAATCATCGAGCCAATGACCAAGGGCGTCATCTTGCCTTGCTCGTCCATCGACCGTGCAATGTGACGTTGCGTGACATGGCTCAACTCGTGCGCCAGCACCGAAGCCAGTTCGTCGTTAGAGCCGACCACCGCGATCAAGCCCAAATGCACACCCAGATAGCCGCCGGGCAAGGCAAACGCGTTCACCGACCGATCACGGCCCAGCAAAATGCGCCAGGCAAAACGCGCCTGCAAATCGGGCGACAGCTCGCCACGGGCCGCAGCCGCTTTGACCAACGGTGCCCACAGCCGCTGAATGTACTCATCCAGAACCGGGTCTTCCAGATAATCCGGGTCGCGGTACAGCTCGCGTGCAATGCGGTCACCCAATTTGCGCTCGGCGCTGAGTGAAATGCCTTCGCTGTTACCCAAGGACGGCAAAGCGTTGGTCTGGGTCCAGCCAGGTTGCAAGCCCAAGGTCCCCAACAGCAAGACCAGCATCAGTTTGGAAGGGCGGAAGGTGTTTTTCAAGGTGATCGACGTCCGTGGATTGACCGGTTGGTGGCCGTATGATGCGCCATTCTTGTCAACCTTTTGTAAATGGTTTTAACCCATCTCAGCCATGACCCACTCTAGCGATGTCTTGACCCATTTTGACGCCCAAGGCCAGGCCCACATGGTGGACGTGGGCAGCAAATCCAGCACGCGCCGCATCGCGGTGGCCACCGGCCGCATCGAGATGCTGCCCGCCACGCTGGCGCTGATCCAATCGGGCACCGCCAAGAAAGGTGACGTGCTGGGCATCGCCCGCATCGCCGGCATCCAGGGCGCCAAGAAAACCAGCGACCTCATTCCTCTGTGCCACCCGATCGGCTTGACCCGTGTGGCGGTCGAGTTTGAGGTGCTGACCGCAGATAACGCGGTGGTCTGCACCGCCACGGCCGAAACCATCGGCCAAACCGGCGTCGAAATGGAAGCTCTGACCGCTGTGCAAGTGGCTTTGCTCACCATTTACGACATGTGCAAAGCCGTGGACCGGGGCATGACCATCAACGGAGTGACCTTGCTGGAAAAGCACGGGGGCAAGTCGGGGAGTTTTGTGGCTGACCGATGAACTTGGCTAAACCCATGACGTGGAGCGGTCGCTTTAGCGGGTGTGTGCCGGCCGGGGTCAGTAGCCTCGCGCTTGCACTCGTCTCTTCCACACTTCCCATGGGCGTCCCAGATGCTCGTCGTTCATGTCCGACGTTGACTGGGCTTCTTCAGGTGTGAGGTAGTTGATCTCCCCCAAGCGCATGGCCTCACTTTGCAGGCGAGCGTTGCTTTCGGTGTAAATCGCGCGAAATACCACCTGCTGAATAGAAAACCCCACCACCACATTGCCGTGCCCCCGAAGCAGGGCTACGGCAGAGTTGCCTAGATCCCGCGCCAACGCCTGGCCCAGAGCCTGGTTGCGGATCAGCAAGTCACTGTTCTCACCCGCCGCATGTCGGATCTCAAACACCGGCACCTGTGCGCCAAGAAAACCGCTCATATGACAGATTGGCCGCAGGCGCGTACCCGTCACACCAAAAGGAATGACCGCAGGTGAGTGACTGTGAATGACTGCCATCACATCAGGCCGACAGCGGTAAATTTCACTGTGGATAAAACGTTCAACATAGGTCTTACGGCCCTGATCGTCATGAACGTTGCCGTCCAGGTCACAGGTCAAAATATCATCCGAAGTCACCAAGCCCGGAGCCATGCTGCGAGCGATCAAAAATCGTCCAGGGTCGCGGTCGTTGCGCACACTGATGTGTCCAAAGCCGTCAAGCACGCCTTCGTTGACGAGAATGTGGTTGGCGATGACGAGGTCGTCGATCACAGATGGATTGGCGTTAAGGTTCATTTCATGTCTCCCGTCGTCTCAGTGTTTTCTTGAATTGCATTTATTTTGGAAATGATTATCGTCATAAAAGAAATTTCAGCAAAAAGAGGAAAATCATGAAACCACGGCCACATACCTTCGCCAGCTTGGCACTTGGGATGATTTTGTCATTGCAAGCCATGGCGCAAAGTTTTCCGCAAAGGCCTATCCAGCTGGTCGTGCCTGTCTCGGCGGGTGGAGGCACCGATGTGATGGCTAGGGCTGTCGGCCAAAAGGTGGGCGAGTTGCTGGGGCAGTCCGTTGTGGTGGAGAACAAAACGGGGGCGGGCGGCAATATCGGTGTCGAGTACGTGGCCAGGGCCAAGGCCGACGGTTACACCCTGCTGTTTTCTCCTAGCACCATCGCCACCAATGTGGCCGTTTATCGCAAGCTACCGTATGACTTGCTTAAGGATTTTCAGACCGTTGCCCTGGTTGGGCAGACCGATGTAGTGCTGGTGGTCAACGCTTCAATCAAGGTCAACACACTTAAGGATTTTGTAGAGCTTGCGCGCAGCAAGCAGGGGGCTCTTAACTACGGTTCGGCAGGCATGGGCAGCTCTCAGCACCTGACGGCAGAGTACTTCAACCAGTTGGCTGGAACCAGCGCCAACCACGTTCCCTATAAGGGCCAGTCGCAAGCCATGAATGATCTGGTCGGTGGCCAATTGGATTACATGTTCAGCCCTTTGCAAAATGCCCTGCCCTTCATCAAGCAGGGCCGTATACGTGCGGTAGCTTTGGCTGCTAAACAGCGGCACCGCGATTTGCTTCAGGTGCCCACCTTGGGTGAGTCGGGCTATCCGGGCGCCGAGGTTTCGAATTGGTTTGCGCTCTACGCTCCAGCAGCAACACCTTCGACGGTGGTCAAGCCCTTGCATGCCGCTTTTACCAAAGTTTTAAAACAGCCAGAAATGAAAGACAAGCTAGAAGGGATGGGGTTCGATATCGTTTACACCACCCCTGACCAGGCCACCGACTTTATGCGCTCTGAATTGGTGCGTTGGTCACGTGTGGCTGCCCATGCCGGCATCAAGGCAGAGTGAACGCCAGCACATCTTCAGCGTGTTGGCAGCGGCTCCGCCGGGAACGCCGCACGCCACCGGGCCGAGTGCAGGTCCACCAAATCCTGCCTGCCCAGCCTGTGTGCACTCAAAATCAGTTGGCGCACCACCTGGGGTTCTGGTGAGTAGTGCAGCATCTCTTGGCTGGTGGCCAGCACCCAAGGCGCGTTTTCGGGGGTGATGCGGGTCATGGTCAGCTCGGCAAAAACGGCGGATCGTTTGAAAAACCAGCTGCTGTGCGCTGTACCCAGCGGATCGTCACGCCACACCGGCCAGCGCTGAGCGGCGGGCATGTAAATCTGCCTGGCGCGGGCATAGTCCGCGCCCACCAGAAAGACGATTGTCAGAATCAGGCCACCTGCCAGTTGCAAGCCGCGCGATGGCACCGCCTTGAAACCCGATGCGGGGGCCAGCAACAACACCCCGCACAGCAACACGGCCATCTGGAAGGGGCCGTACCAAAGCGGAAATTCCAGCAAGCTGTGCAAGCCGATCACGGCCAACACCGACCAAGCCAATTGGTGCGCGGGTACGCGACTCAACCAGGGGCGCGCCCAAGCCAAGGCGGCCAGCAAACCCAAGCCCAAAGCGATGGCCAAAGGCACACCCAAAGTCACCGCGAGGTGCAAAGGCAGGTTGTGGGCGTTGCCCAGAATTTCACAGAATCTTTTTTCGGGACCACCACCGTAGGCCGTGATGTAGTGGGCGTATTTGAGTTCGCCCCAACCCCAACCCGTCCAGGGTTGTTGGCTGATCAACGTCAGCACATTGGCCCACAGTACGCGTCGGCTGCTGCAACCTTCGTTGTGGCCCATGCGGGTCAAGGCGTCGATGACGTCTTGCCCCGACAACACGCTCAAGCCCCAAGGCAATGCCCAGTTGGCCAGCAGGTACACCGCCAAGGCCCAAAAGGCCAGGCGTGGGGACAGTTTTGACGTTTGCAATCGGCTACGCCAGGCCCAGAAGATGATCAAGCCGCACACCAACAGCATGTGCAGCAAGCCTGTGCGCGATGTGGTGGCCGCGTTGCCAATGGCCAGCAACGCGAGCATCCACAGCGCATGCAGGGTTTTGAGCCCATAGGCCTGCCACCACAGCAGGGCCAGAATGCCGATGCCCAGCAGCGTGGCGAGCTGATTGCGTTGGCGCAAATTGGCGTTGGCTTCGCCCAAGCCGGGCACATGCAGCCAGGCGCTGAAGGCTGACGCCGCACCGAAGTACTGGATCAGGCCCATCACGCTGCTGATCAATGCAGCGACAACCCATGCGCGTGCGATGTCCAGGGGCTGTATGCGTTGGCCCCACACCAACAGCAGGCCAATGCAGGCCCAGCTGACCAGCAACGGCACCGTATTGGCTTGCGGCGAAGGTGACCATGGCGCGATCCAAGGCAGAACCATCCATGCGCCCATGAGCCAACTTGGAAGCGAAGTCGCTTTCCTGTCAGGGCTTGTGGGTGTTGGGCTCAACAACATGCGGTTATCACCATGAAAAACGCCCTGGTTTCAGCAGGGCGTTGGGGCGTGCAAAAAACGTTCAGGACGCTTTGCAGGATGCGGGCAGGTACTTGACAGGCAAGCCATTGCTGCTGGCAGGGCCGCAGCGCCAGCCCGAGATGGTTTTGCCGCCATCGGTGCTGCCGTTGATGGGCGTGTCACCGGTTTGCAAAGGCGTCAGTGTTATGGCATTCGCCGATGCGCTGGTGCTGCCGCGCAAGGCTTCGTGCTTGCCGACCACGGTGATGACGCCATTGCCATCCACAGTCACGCTGGCCACGTATTTGCTGTCTTGGCTTTCGCAAACCCTGGGCAAAGCCGCAGACACGTTGGCATCGGAGGATGAGCTGACGGCCTCATTGACCGCAGTTTTGCAACCGTTGGTGGCCAGCAGCATCTCAGAGGCCTTGGCCCGAATGGCGTAGTCCTGGTAGGCCGGCAGCGCCAGCGCACCCAGAATACCGATGACCGCGATCACGATCATCAACTCGATCAATGTCAAACCGTTTTGGTTTTTATTCATGGCTTTTCTCCCTGGTGAATGGGTTTCGATGGTAATTCAATCACCAGACGAACTCCACCATGAAGACGTCCAAACAGATCACTCAGCCGAAAGCTCGGGTTTCTTGGCCGAGGCCATTTTGCCGATGCCCAGAACCAAAGCAGCGCCCAGTGCCGGTCCTGCATAGTGCAACCAGCCATTGGCTTCAACGATGGATTTGAGTGCAACGTCGCTGACGATGGTTTCACCTGCAACCCAGCCGATCAGGCCTGCGCCGAACCAAATGATGATCGGGAAGCGGTCCATCAGCTTGATCATGAGCTGGCTGCCAAAAATGACCAGAGGAATGCTGATGGCCAAGCCGAGAATCAACAAGGTCATGCTGCCCTTGGCTGCGGCAGCCACGGCGATCACGTTGTCCAGGCTCATCACCAGATCGGCAATCAGAATGGTACGGATGGCGACCCACAGACCGGCCTTTTCGCTGCCGCCTTCGTCGCCTTCGTCATCGCCATGCAGCAGTTGCGTACCCACCCACAGCAACAAGATGCCGCCCACGATTTGCAGGTAAGACAGTTCCAGCAGTTTGGCCGCCACCACAGTCAGGCCAATCCGCAGTACCACGGCGGCGCCTGAGCCAAAAATGATGGCTTTCTTTTGCTGTTCGGCAGGAAGTGAGCGGGCTGCCAGCGCGATGACGACCGCGTTGTCGCCTGACAAGATGATGTTGATCCAGATGATCTTGATCAGACCGATCCAGAATTCGGGGTTTTGCAGCAGTTCCATTGTTGTTCTCCGTCGCTATAAAAAGCCAAAGCGCTGGCAACCTGCGTTGACAGCGCTTTGAAATGCAGGTGCTCGAGTTTAACGGGCCGTATCTTGCAATGGCGTGCGTAATTGCCCTTATGGGCAGACCTCAAGAGGCCCTGCCTGGGTTTGTCTTGATCAGTTGGTGACAGACCCGAAGATCTGTCCCCAAAGTCATTACTTCAGCTGAGCTTTGAGCAGTTTGCCCAATTCAGAGGGGTTGCGTGTGACGATGAAGCCGCACTCTTCCATGATGGCCAGCTTGGCATCGGCCGTGTCGGCACCGCCAGAGATCAAAGCACCCGCATGGCCCATGCGCTTGCCGGGAGGGGCAGTCACACCAGCGATGAAGCCAACCACGGGCTTCTTCATGTTGGCTTTGCACCACATGGCGGCTTCGGCTTCGTCTGGACCGCCGATTTCACCAATCATGATGACGGCGTCGGTGTCTGGATCGTCGTTGAAAGCGCGCATCACGTCGATGTGCTTCAAACCGTTGATCGGGTCGCCACCGATACCAACGGCGCTGGACTGGCCCAGGCCCACTTCGGTCAACATCGCCACGGCTTCATAGGTCAAAGTGCCCGAACGGGACACCACGCCAATGCGGCCTTTGCGGTGGATGTGACCGGGCATGATGCCGATCTTGATTTCGTCAGGGGTGATGAGACCGGGGCAGTTGGGGCCCAGCAGCAAGGTTTTCTTGCCGCCAGCGGCTTCCTTGGCCTTCATCTTGTTGCGCACTTCGAGCATGTCACGCACTGGAATGCCTTCGGTGATGCAAATCGCCAGATCCAAGTCGGCTTCAACGGCTTCCCAGATGGCAGCGGCTGCGCCTGCGGGTGGCACGTAAATCACGGACACGGTTGCGCCAGTTTGCGTCGCGGCTTCTTTGACCGAGGCGTAGATCGGGATGTTGAAGATGGACTCGCCAGCCTTCTTGGGGTTCACGCCGGCCACGAAGCAGTTTTTACCGTTCGCGTATTCCTGGCACTTTTCAGTGTGGAATTGACCGGTTTTGCCAGTGATGCCCTGGGTGATGACTTTGGTGTCTTTGTTGATGTAGATGGACATGTTTGTTCCTAATCAGTTGCGAACGGCGCGTTCAGCACCGTTCAGCAAAGTCATTACTTAACGGCTGCGACGATGGCTGTCGCGGCTTCGGCCATGGTGTCGGCAGAGATGATCGGCAGACCGGATTCGGCCAGCATTTTTTTGCCCAGCTCGTCGTTGGTGCCCTTCATGCGCACGACCAGCGGCACGGACAGGTTCACGGCCTTGCAAGCGGTGATCACGCCAGTGGCGATGGTGTCGCACTTCATGATGCCGCCGAAGATGTTGACCAAAATGCCTTTGACATTCTTGTTGGCCAACATGATCTTGAAGGCTTCGGTGACTTTCTCAGCCGTTGCGCCGCCGCCCACGTCCAAGAAGTTGGCAGGCTCGCCGCCGAACAACTTGATGGTGTCCATGGTGGCCATGGCCAAGCCAGCGCCGTTGACCAAGCAACCGATGTTGCCGTCCAGGCTGATATAGGCCAGGTCGAACTTGGAAGCTTCCACTTCAGCGGGATCTTCTTCGTCCAAGTCGCGGTACGCCACGATTTCGGGGTGACGGAACAAAGCGTTGGCATCGAAGTTGAACTTCGCGTCCAAAGCCATCACGTTGCCCTTGCTGTCGCGGTTCAGTGGGTTGATTTCGACCAACGAAGCGTCGGTTTCCATGTAGCACTGGTACAGCTTCTTGAAGATGTCCACGGCTTGAGCGGTGGAATCTGCGGGCATCCCGATGGCGTCAGCGATCTTCTTGGCTTGGGCATCGCCCAGACCGGTCAAGGGATCAATAAACTCGGTAATGATTTTCTCGGGGGTGCTGTGAGCCACTTCCTCGATGTCCATACCGCCTTCGCTCGAAGCAATGAAAGCGATCTTTTGTGTGGCGCGGTCGGTGACCACAGACACGTAATATTCTTTGTTGATGTCAGCGCCGTCTTCAATATAAAGGCGACGGACTTTTTGGCCTTCTGGACCAGTCTGGTGGGTCTTGAGCTGCATGCCCAGGATTTCGCCGGAAATGCGCTTGACGTCTTCGATGGTTTTAGCAACCTTGACGCCGCCGCCTTTGCCACGGCCACCCGCGTGGATCTGGGCCTTGACCACCCAAACCGGGCCGCCCAGTTTTTGAGCGGCTTCAACCGCCTCTTGAACGGTGAACGCCGGAATGCCGCGTGGAACTGGCACACCGAATTGACGCAAGATTTCCTTGCCTTGGTACTCGTGAATCTTCATGAGGTCTTCTCTCAGAGGGGTGGAAATTCGACAGGTCCGCCGGGATGCCTGAATCAATTTAGGCCCGCCAGCAGGCTCTGGACACTGCAGCTTGCGACTGTATCATGCTGCAATGCACCAATCCTGAGCCTTGCGTCTTACATTGACATGACGCTGGCAGCTGGAATTCTTGAGAAAGTAGGAGCCATGGCCAAAATATTCATCGACGGCGAAGCGGGAACGACCGGTTTGCAAATCCGCGAGCGCTTGGCGTTGATGCCCCAGATCGACGTGCTGAGCATTGACCCCGCTCGCCGCAAAGACCCTGAAGCCAAGCGCGAGCTGATGGCCACCGCCGACTTGGTGGTGCTGTGCCTGCACGACGATGCCGCCATCGAGTCGGTGGCCATGATCGACAGCCTGCCCGGGCGCAAGCCCCGCATCGTGGATGCCTCGACCGCGCACCGTTGCCACCCCAATTGGGTGTTTGGCTTCCCGGAACTGGCGGCTGACCAGTCGGCTGCTGTGCAGCAGGCCGAACGCGTGGCCAACCCCGGCTGCTATGCCACGGGCGCGATCGCCATCTTGCGGCCTTTGATCGACGCCGGTTTGTTGCCGGTCGACTTTCCGGTCTGTTTGCCATCGGTCAGCGGATATTCTGGCGGTGGCCGCAGCATGATCGAAGACTACGAAGCGGGCAAAGCCCCCTTGTTTGAGTTGTACGGCCTTGGCCTGCAGCACAAACACATCCCAGAAATCATGCGGTATTCGGGACTGACTTGCCGCCCTTTGTTTGTGCCGTCAGTGGGCAACTTCCGTCAGGGCATGCTGGTGCAACTGCCCTTGCATCTGGACAGCTTGCCCGGCAAGCCCACTGGGGCCGATCTGCACGCCGCCTTGGCTGCGCACTATGCGGCCAGTCAGGCAGCGGGCGGCTGGGTGCGTGTAGAGCCTGCGACCGACAACCTGAAGCTGGATGCTTTGGCGCTGAACGACACCAATCAACTTGAAATTCGTGTGTTTGCCAATGAGGCCCATCGCCAGGCGGTGGTCATTGCCCGCTTGGACAACTTGGGCAAAGGCGCCAGCGGCGCGGCGGTGCAAAACATCCAGTTGATGCTGGGTTTGTGACGGGCGATTTGCAAAGCGTGTCACCCAGCACAGGGTCACGCCCTGTAGTTTTCAAGATACTGAAACCATCGACAGCGCCTTTTGGCGGCTTTTCTCGCTCAGTCTTCGTCGGCGCCTTGCACGATCTTGCGCACCACCTCGGCATTGAAACCACGGGTCATCAAAAAGCGAATTTGTTTGCCCCGTTCATTCGGGTCGGCTGCAGGGCGGTCAAATTTTTTGCGCCAAACGGCCAGTGCGCGGCTGAACTCGGTTTCTCGCAGCCCCTCTAGTGCGACAGCCACCGCCTCACCCGACAAACCTTTGGCCGCCAGCTCTTGCTTGACGCGTGCTGCCCCCAGCTTGCCAGAGCGGCGGTGCACGACCGACTCAATCACCCTGCCCTCGTTGATGAAGTCCCGCGCTTGCAGCTCATCAAGCGCTTTGGCCAGCTCGCCTGGCACCTCTTCATGGGGTGCCAGTTTGCGTTGCAGCTCGGCGCGCGAGTGCTCGCGCTGGCTCAAAAGGCGCAATGCGCGCCCCTTGAGCGAGGGTTGAAAGCCGGGCTTGTTCATGCGGGGCTGTTGTGGCGTGGGCTCAGTCGGCCTTGACGGTGGCGATGGCCGATTCCAGCAAGCGGATGCCCAGCGATTCGCGCACCTTGTTTTCGATCTCGCGGGCCAGCGCTGGGTTTTCGCGCAGAAATTCACGGGCGTTGTCACGGCCTTGGCCGATTTTTTCACCTTGATAGGCGTACCAGGCCCCCGATTTGTCGACGATCTTGGCGGTCACGCCCATGTCGATGACTTCGCCTTCTCGGCTGATGCCTTCGCCAAACAGGATGTCGAATTCGGCCGTCTTGAAGGGCGGCGCCACTTTGTTCTTGACCACTTTGACCTTGGTCTCGTTGCCGATTGCGTCGTCACCCTTTTTGATGGTGCCAGTGCGGCGGATGTCCAGACGGACAGAAGCGTAGAACTTGAGCGCGTTGCCGCCGGTGGTGGTTTCGGGGCTGCCAAACATGACGCCGATCTTCATGCGGATCTGGTTGATGAAGATGACCGTGCAGTTGGTCTTTTTGATGGTGGCGGTCAGTTTGCGCAGGGCTTGGCTCATCAAACGCGCTTGCAGGCCGGGCAGGCTGTCGCCCATATCGCCTTCGATCTCGGCCTTGGGGGTCAGGGCGGCCACCGAGTCGATGACAACCAGATCGACCGCACCGGAGCGCACCAGGCTGTCCACGATTTCAAGCGCTTGCTCGCCAGTGTCGGGCTGGCTGACCAGCAGCTCTTGCAAGTTGACGCCCAGGTTTTGCGCGTATTGCACGTCCAGGGCGTGTTCGGCGTCGACAAAGGCGCAGGTGCCGCCCAGGCGTTGCATTTCCGAGATGACTTGCAGGGTCAGGGTGGTTTTGCCCGAAGACTCTGGGCCGTAGATTTCGATCACGCGGCCACGGGGCAGGCCGCCCACGCCCAGCGCGATGTCCAGGCCCAAAGAGCCGGTGGAGACGACCTGGATGTCGGCGATGACTTCGCCTTCGCCCAGACGCATGATGGTGCCTTTGCCGAATTGTTTTTCAATCTGGGCCAGGGCGGCTTGCAGGGCTTTGGACTTTTCGCTGTTGTCGTCGCTCATGGAAATCTCCTTGAATATCAATGGTTTGGGGCACCGGGCTCAGCGGGGATGCGCTGTTGACTGGATGCTTGAACAGTACTGTAAACGAACTGTATAAACCTGTGAACACTATTTTTGGTCAGTTTGCCTTATCATTCGCATGATGAGCCAGCCCCTCGAATCAACGCCCAGCGAACAGCCCGATTGGGCCGATGACCGATGGCGACAAACGCATTTGGGCCGCTTGTTTGGGCATGCCATGCGCCGCTTTGACGAACGCGTCTTGTACTTAATGGCTGGTAACGAGGGTGTGCCATTGGCCTTGGCCAATCTGGCGTCACGCGATCAAATCAGCGCTGCACACATTCACATCACACGGCATTTGGCGCTGGAGGGTTCGCGCCTGACCGATCTGGCCCGAGCCGCAGGCATGAGCAAGCAGGCCATGGGGGATTTGGTGAACCAGTGTGCCGCTTGGGGCCTGGTGGAACGAGAGCCGGATTTGACCGATGCCCGAGCGCGGCGCGTGGTGTTTACGCCTGTTGGCCTGGCTTGGTTGCAGGCATTCAAGGATGCGGTCGCGCAAGCCGAGGCGGAGTTCCGCGATGCGGTGGGCAAGGATGTGGCGACCGTGGTCGCCTTGGGTCTGGAGGCTTATGCGCACTGACAGAACACGAGAAAGCCGTCATGGCTGTTCAAACAGATCGCGCGGCCACCTCTGAAGCGCCCGTGCCAGACACTAGAATTGCAGCAGCTCGGTACAGACAGGCCCGACCGAGCTGCACCCACAATAACAGGAGACAGACATGCGAATTCTGATAGCCGAAGATGACCAGGTGCTTGCCGACGGCCTGTTGCGCACCTTGCGCAGTGCTGGTGCGGCGGTGGACCATGTGGCCAGTGGCAGCGAGGCCGATGCGGCCTTGATGACCAACAACGAATTCGACTTGCTGATCTTGGATCTGGGTTTGCCCAAGATGCACGGCCTGGAAGTGCTCAAGCGCTTGCGTGCCAGAGGCTCCACTTTGCCGGTGTTGATTCTCACGGCGGCAGACAGCGTGGAGGAGCGCGTCAAAGGGCTGGACTATGGCGTTGACGATTACATGGCCAAACCCTTCAGCTTGCAAGAACTCGAAGCCCGCGTGCGCGCCCTCACGCGGCGCGGCATGGGCGGTGCCACATCGCAAATCAAGCATGGCCCCTTGATTTATGACCAGTCTGGCCGCGTGGCCACCATCGACGGCAAGATGGTCGAGTTGTCGGCCCGCGAGCTGGGTTTGCTGGAAGTGCTTTTGCAGCGTGCAGGCCGTCTGGTCAGCAAGGACCAACTGGTCGAGCGCCTGTGCGAATGGGGCGAAGAGGTCAGCAACAACGCGATCGAGGTGTACATCCACCGCCTGCGCAAGAAGATCGAAAAAGGCCCGATTCGCATCGCCACGGTGCGTGGTCTGGGCTATTGCCTCGAAAAAATCCCGGGCTGAGCGCCTGGTGATTTGATCCCCATCGCCACCCGATTCAGGACAACGCCGCCATGAAGTCCCGCGGCTGGAGTGCACGTCTTTTCAAACGCGAACAACGTTCCTTGTTCGGTGAGATCCTCGATTGGATGCTCACGCCGCTGCTGCTGCTGTGGCCCATCAGCCTGGCCTTGACCTGGCTGGTGGCGCAAGGGCTGGCCAACAAGCCCTTTGACCGTGCCTTGGTCTACAACGTGCAAGCGCTGGCCCAGCAGGTCAAGCTGGGGCCTGATAAACGCGTGCAATTCAACCTGCCACAGCCTGCCAGCGAGTTGTTGCGTGCCGACGAGACCGATCTGGTTTATTACCAGGTTCGTGGTGCGCACCAAGAGCATCTGAGTGGCGAGCGTGACTTGCCCATGCCGCCCGCCGATCAAGACAAAGGCAGCAGCTACGAGGTGCACATTCGCGATGACGAGATGCGTGGCCTTGAGGTGCGCGTGGCCTACACCTGGATACGCTTGGATGCCGAGGGCAAAAATCCGGCCTTGGTGCAAGTGGCCGAAACGCGAGAAAAACGCTCTGTGTTGGCGGCAGAAATCATCAAGGGCGTGATGCTGCCCCAATTCGCGCTTTTGCCTTTGGCGGTGCTTTTGGTTTGGCTGGCGCTGGTGCGTGGCATCAAGCCTTTGTCTGAATTGGAAGAGCGCATCCGTGCACGCAAACCCGATGATTTGAGTCCGCTCGACGACAAGGCGGTGCCGATGGAAGTGGCCCCCTTGGTGGTGTCGGTGAACGACTTGCTGGAGCGCTTGAAAGACTCCATCGTCACGCAAAAACGGTTTTTGGCCGATGCGGCGCACCAGCTCAAAACACCGTTGGCGGGCTTGCGCATGCAGGCCGATTTGGCGCAGCGATCAGGCTCCAGCGAAGAGGACCTGAAAAAATCACTCAAGCAAATTGGCCGGGCCAGCATGCAGGCAACGCACACCGTGAACCAGTTGTTGTCACTCGCCCGCGCAGAAGGCGGCGGCGCCCATGTGCCCCAGCAGCGCTGCGACATGGTGGCCCTGGCCAGCGAAGTTCTGCAAGACTGTCTGCCCCGCGCCATGGACAAAGGCCTGGACCTGGGCTACGAAGGCGTGGACGCTGGCACGCCGGGTGTGCAGGTGCAAGGCAACCCGACTTTGTTGAAAGAAATGCTGCGCAACTTGGTTGAAAACGCGGTTCATTACACGCCGAGCACGCCCGAACGTCAGGGCGTGGTCACGGTGCGTGTGTTGGTCGATCCTTACAGCAAAGCATTGGTCATGCAGGTCGAAGACAACGGTCTGGGTATTCCGGTGGCTGAGCGCGATTTGGTGTTTCAACCGTTTTATCGGGCTTTGGGCACCAACGTGGACGGCTCGGGTTTGGGCCTGCCCATCGTCAAGGAGATCGCGCAGCAACACGGGGCTTCGGTCACGGTGGATGCCACCCACCCCGGCCACACGCCACCTGGGGCGTGTTTCACGCTGCGCTTCAACGCACCCGCTTGAGCGCAGGGGCTGGCCGCCTTAAGCGGGCTTGCCCATGTTCAGCTGCAAGCGCTCACGCTCGATCACGCGGGCCACGGCGGGTTCTGCGGCCACTTTTTGCACAAAGGCCCACAGTTCGGGGTGTTCTTCGGGCGTGATGCCGGCAATCGTGCCCCAGCGCGTGAGGGTCAGGCTGTAGGCGTCCAGCGGGCCGAAGCGCTCACCAGTCAACCAGGTCTGGCCTTTGCTTGCAGCGGCTTTCACCAGCGCTTGAAGTTCGCCCAGCATGCCGCGAAACAACTGCGTGTTGTAAGGCTTGAGGGCCGCTTGCACTTCGGGCAGGTCCGAGAATTTTTGCGGCATGAAGATGTGCGTGAAAGTCGGGTGCACGGTGTTGTTCATCCAGGCCAATGTCGAGAGGGCTTGTGCACGGGCCAGAGGCTCGGAGGGCAAGAAGCCCGCTTCGGGAAACAGCTGGTCCAGATGCAGCACGATGGCCACGATTTGCGTGACCGCTTGGCCGTTGTTTACCAGCACGGGTACCTGGCCACGCGGGTTGATGGCCTTGTAGTCGTCGCTGTTTTGCTCGCCTTTGTGCAGCTTGACCATGCTGGGTTCAAACTTGGCACCGCTCATTTCCAGCAGCACATGGGGCACAAAAGAACAGGCGCCAGGGGCGAAGTAAAGTTTCAGGCTCATCGGTCAAATCTCCAAATGGGTTAAGGGTTGGTGGCTTTCAGGGCTTTGCCGCTGTCGGGCCATTTTCTGTGGGCGCTGTTTCAGCAGCGATCGGCTGTGCGGCAGTCGGAATGTCGATTTTCAGCGCGTCAGGGCGAATCTGGTTCGTCAGGCGTTCAGGCTCGCGTGCCGTGTTCGAGCCCCAGCCCCAAGGGGCAAAAGCGTCCCATTGCCAGGCCAGCGTGGCCGCATTGAGGATCAGCAAAAGGGCCATCAACCAACGCATCATCTGAATTTGTCCTCGACAGGAAAGGGGCGCACGCTGACTTCGGCGCTGTGAATCTCTTGCAAGCCCGTGTCGGTTTGCAGGCGCAAAGCGCCGCTGGCGCTGACACCCAGCGCCGCACCGAGCAGGCCATCGCTGGTGTGCACGCGCCTGCCTTTGAGCACATCGCGCGATTCAAATCTGTTTTGCAGCGGGGCGAAGCCTTCGCGCTCAAACGCCAACAGGGTCTGTACCAAAGGCAGGCTCAAGCGCGCCAGACAGGCTGGCGCGGTCAAGTCAGGCAACAACTCGGTGAGGGCTGCTGGCGCGGTGTTCAGGCCGTCTGCAGGCCGCGCACGGATGTTCAGGCCCACGCCCACCACCACCTGGCTGCGCCCGCCCATGCTGGCCGCTTCGACCAGAATGCCGCCGAGCTTGCGGTCTTGAAACCACAAATCGTTGGGCCACTTCAGGCCCACATCGGGGTGCAGGCTTTCGGCCAGGCTCAGGCCCACGGCCAGCGACAAGCCGGACCAGTCTTTGGGTGTGAGGGACAAGCTGAGTGAGAAAGTGAGCGAGTCGCCGGGCTGGCTTTGCCAGACGCGGCCCATGCGACCGCGGCCTGCGGTTTGGCGCTCGGCCACCAGCAGCGTGGCTTCGTGCTGACTTGCGCGTGCCCGGCGCATGAGCTCGCTGTTGCTCGAATCAATTTCGGGCAGCACTTCGACCGTGAAATCGGGCAGCAGGGGGAACACCTGTTCCCAAACCGTTTCAGCAGGCCAGCGTGTGGACGAGATCATGGTGACGGTGGCTCAGCTTGCTTGTGGTGGGCGCGAGCCCCTGCTCGCGGATGGTGGCACTTCGACAAGGTCTGCGCAGCTTTGTCCGCATTCGGCCGCAGGGGCGGCCTCCTACAGTGTCAACGCTGGAGGCCAGCATGCGTCAGCCTTTTGGGGTGCCCGCCTTCTTGGGTTTGGTCGGCTTTTTGGCTTTCTCCGCTTTCACGGGCTCGGCCGCTTTGGGCGCTTTGCTTTTGGTTTTCGCCTTGGCTTGTTCTTTCACCTTGGCATCGGCCTTTGACTTGTCTTTCGCAGGCTTGTCTTTAGATTTCGCCTTGGCCTTTTTCTGGCTGGGCGTTTTGGGCGTGTCCTTGCGCTCTTTGGGCGACAACAGGGTGCCACGGCAATTGGCGCTGCCGCACCAGCAAGGGTATTCGGCCTTGAGCTTCTTGGTGTAGGGCTCGTCGATGATCAGGCCGTAGTCGTAGTTCAGTTCTTCACCGGCCTTGATGTTGCGGATCGCCTTGATAAAAATGCGCTCGTTGTCTTCGTCGGCTTCGCAGTTGGCGTCGCAGCTGTGGTTGATCCATCGCGAAGAGTTGCCACCATGCAGCGCATCGATCACCCGGTCCTCGTTCACATGGAAATAGAAGGTGTGGTTCGGGTCATTGGGATCGTGCGGGTGACGGTCTTGTGCCTCATCCCAGCTGATGATCTCGCCCACGTATTCGATCAGTGTCTCGCCCTCTGCAAGGTCTTGCAGCGCAAACACGCCCTTGCCATGCACGCCAGAGCGACGCACCTGAATGCGCTTGCCGGAAGTGCCTGCAGTCGAACGGCTGGCGGATGAGCGGCTGGGGGATGAAACTGGGGTTTTGGCCACGGCGTTAAAAATTTGTTATGGTGAATTCATGTGGGCGTGCGCGTGAGCGCGTGCCCGGGCGCGTGCGTACACGCGAGACAACGGATTGTAATGACATGAAAACATTGGTAATTGCAGAGAAGCCTTCTGTGGCTCAAGACATCGTTAAAGCCTTGACGCCGACCTCCGGCAAGTTCGAGAAACACGACGACCATTTTGAGAACGACCAATACGTCGTCACCAGCGCCGTGGGCCACTTGGTGGAGATCCAGGCCCCTGAGCAGTACGACGTCAAGCGCGGCAAGTGGAGCTTTGCCAACCTGCCCGTGATCCCACCGCACTTTGACTTGAAGCCGGTGGACAAAACCAAGAGCCGCCTGACCGCCGTGGTCAGGCAAGCCAAGCGCAAAGACGTCAATGCCCTCATCAACGCCTGTGACGCGGGCCGCGAGGGTGAGCTGATCTTCCGCTTGATCGAGCAGTACGCCGGTGGCACCAAGACGCTCGACAAACCCGTGCAGCGCCTGTGGCTGCAGTCCATGACACCACAAGCCATCCGCGACGGCTTTGACAACCTGCGCAGCAACAGCCAAATGCAAGGCCTGGCCGATGCGGCCCGCAGCCGCTCTGAGGCCGATTGGCTGGTGGGCATCAACGGCACCCGCGCCATGACCGCGTTCAACTCGCGCGATGGCGGCTTCTTCCTTACCACCGTGGGCCGCGTCCAAACGCCTACTTTGGCCGTGGTGGTCGAGCGTGAAGAACAAATCCGCAAGTTCATCAGCCGCGACTATTGGGAAATCCACGCCGAGTTCGGCGCTGCTGCAGGCACTTACCCCGGCAAGTGGTTCGACCCGAAGTGGAAGAAAGAAGAAGACGCCGAAAAGAAAGCCGACCGCAAGTGGACCGCTGCCGAGGCGCAAGCCATCGTCGACGCCGTGCGCGGCCAAACCGCCACCGTGACCGAAGAGGCCACCCCCACCACGCAAGCGAGCCCCGGCCTGTTTGACCTGACCAGCTTGCAGCGCGAAGCCAACGGCAAGTTTGGCTTTTCGGCCAAGACCACGTTGGCGCTGGCCCAAAGCCTGTACGAGCGCCACAAGGCCCTGACCTACCCCCGTACCGATTCGCGCCACCTGCCCGAAGACTATGTGCCCGTGGCCAAACAAACCTTCGAGATGCTGGCCGACAGCGGCATGCGCCACCTGTCCCCGCACGCCCTCACCGCGCTCAACAACAACTACGTGCGCAAAATCCCGCGCGTGTTCGACAACAAAAAAGTCTCAGACCACTTCGCCATCATCCCCACCTTGCAAGCGCCCAGCGGATTGTCTGAGGCCGAGCAAAAGCTCTATGACCTGGTGGTGCGCCGCTTCATGGCGGTGTTCTTCCCCAGCGCCGAATACCAGGTGACCACCCGCATCAGCGTGGCTGCGGGCCACAGCTTCAAGACCGTGGGCAAGGTGCTGGTCAAACCCGGCTGGTTGGCCATCTATGGCAAAGAAGCCGCTGAAGAAGTGGCCGACGCCAAAGACGGCGACAAAGGCCAAAACCTGGTGCCGGTGCAGCCGGGTGAGCAGGTCGGTGTCGAGTCGGTCGAAGCCAAGGGCCTCAAAACCCGCCCGCCTGCCCGCTATTCAGAAGCCACGCTGCTGGGCGCCATGGAAGGTGCCGGCAAGATGGTGGACGACGACGAGTTGCGCGAAGCCATGCAGGAAAAAGGCCTGGGCACGCCAGCCACCCGCGCCGCCATCATCGAAGGCCTGATCAACGAGAAATACATGCTGCGCGAAGGCCGCGAGATGATCCCGACGGCCAAGGCCTTCCAGCTCATGACGCTCTTGCGCGGCCTGCAGGTCGAAGAACTCTCCAAGCCCGAGCTGACCGGCGAGTGGGAATACAAACTCGCCCAGATGGAGCAAGGCAAATTGAGCCGCGCCACCTTCATGGCCGAGATCGCGGCCATGACCGAGCACATCGTCAAGAAAGCCAAAGAATACGACCGCGACACCGTGCCCGGCGACTACGCGACGCTGACCACGCCCTGCCCCAACTGCGGCGGTGTGGTCAGAGAAAACTACCGCAGGTACACCTGCACCGGTGCGCAAGGCGCTGCCGAAGGCTGCGGCTTCTCGTTTGGCAAATCGCCTGCAGGCCGCACTTTTGAGCCCGCCGAAGTCGAGCAATTCATGCGCGACAAAAAGATCGGCCCCCTGGACGGCTTCCGCTCCAAAGCCGGATGGCCCTTTGTGGCCGAGATGGCGCTCAAGTACAACGAAGAAGAAAAGAACTGGAAGCTCGAATTCGACTTTGGCGACGACAAGAAAAACGAAGACAGCGGCGAGATCGTCGAGTTCAGCGATGAGTCGCTGGGCGTTTGCCCCAAATGCGCCAGCGCGGTGCACGAGCACGGCAGCAACTACGTGTGTAGCAAAGCCGTACCCACACACGAACAACCCACGCCCAGCTGCGACTTCAAGACCGGCAAGATCATCTTGCAGCAGCCGGTGGAGCGTGAACAGGTCGTCAAATTGCTGAGCACCGGAAAAACCGATTTGCTCGACAAATTTGTGAGCAACCGCACCCGCCGCAGCTTCAAGGCCATGCTGGCCTGGAACCCCGAAGAGGGCAAAGTCGCGTTTGAGTTCGAGCAGCGCGAAGGCGGCAAGAAATACCCCCCGCGCAAAACCGCAGCCAAAAAGACCCCATTCGGCAAGCCCGCTGTCAAAAAGGCCGCCGCCAAAGCACCAGCGGCCAAAAAAGTGGCCAAGGCCGCCGCGCCCAAAGCCCCACGCAAAGCCGCAGTGGGCACCTTGAAGCCCAGCGCCGCCTTGGCCGCTGTGATCGGCGACGGCACCTATGCCCGCACCGAAGTGGTCAAAAAAATCTGGGACTACATCAAGGCCAACAACCTGCAAAACCCAGCAGACAAACGCAGCATCAGCGCCGATGGCAAGCTCCAAGCCGTGTTTGGCAAAGACAGCGCCACCATGTTCGAGCTGGCCGGGATCATCGGCAAGCACCTGAGCTGATTTTTGACTGAATTGAGGTTTTGAACGCCACGCGGGTCGTGGCTTTTTTCTTTGGCGACAGGCATGGCCGCCTTGGCGTTTTGACGGCGGTATAGCTCTTTGGGTAGATGAAAATTGACCATTGGATGGCTTCACGGTTCATCCCGGTTTTTGCAGACTGTTCTTGTCTTTCAACTGCAATAACCAAGGACCTTTTCATGTCGCCACGATTCGTCAAAATCTCTTCAATGACCGCTGCCATCGTGCTGGCGTCTTCCAGTCTCGCCGCCTTTGCCCAAGGGACAGGCACAGGTTCCGGTCCGGGAGCTGGGCCTGGTGCCGGTGTTGGCGTTGGCGTTGGCGTTGGGCCTGGCTCGGGCGCAGGTCCCGCTACCGGTTTCGGTGCCAAGACAGAGCAGTTTGTGGAGCGGCAAAAAGAAGCCATCCACCACCAGACGCAAATCCGCACGCAGGAAAAAAACCTGACGGACACGCGCGGCCAGATCAAGGCGCAGGAGAATTTGCTCAAGCAAACGCGTGACCAAATCAAGCGACAAGATCAGATGTTGACGCGTACACGCAGCCAGATTCAGGACCACGCGCAAGACAAGCCCGAGCTGCTGGACGCACTGCGCAAGCAAGAGCAAACCCAGGAGCGCCTGTTGACGCACCTGAAAACCCAAGAGCAAAGCCTGACCCAGGTTCGCGACCAGCTCAAGACCGAAGAGCAGGAGCAGACCCAGTTGCGCGATCAGCTTAAAAAGAAGTGACTATTTCTCGCTGAACCGGATCTTGGTGGGCAAGGCCACCAGCAAAGGTTTCAAGGCCGCCCAAGCCGCTTCGGGCGTGGCCCTTGCATCGACTTCTACTGGGGCATCGCCCATGGCTTTGACCTCGGGCCATTGTGTGGCGGGCGTTTGCAAGGGCGTCAACACCCGATCGACCAGGCCTTGCACCACCGCGGCGGTGGCCAGGGTGCGCAGTTCGGGTTTGTAGATCTTGCCGACGTTGGTGACAGGCATGCGCTGCAGCACGGTGATGGATTTGGGGCGGGCTGGGGCTTCGTCCACGCCTTGGGCGGTGAAGGCCAGCAACTCGTTTTCGCTCACCACGCTGCCGGGCTTGAGCGTGACAAAGGCCACGGGCAATTCGCCTGCATAGGCGTCGGGTGCGCCCACGGCGGCGCACAGTTCGACGGCGGGGTGTGCGCCCAGTGCGTCTTCGATCACTTTGGGGTCGATGTTGTGGCCACCTCGAATGATCAAGTCTTTGGCCCGGCCCGACAGGTGCAGTCGGCCTTGCTCGTCGATGAAGCCCACATCGCCTGTGATGAGCCAGCCCTCGGGCGTGAAGCTGCGGGCGGTTTCGGCGGCATCGAGGTAGCCTGAAAACAGGTTGGGTCCTTGGTAGAGCACCATGCCTTTTTCGCCCGCTGGCAGATCTTGTCCGGTGGCTTGGTCGTCGCTGTTCAAGGCCACCACTCGCACCCGCGCGTGCGGCAGCGGCCAGCCCACGCAGCCTGCGGGGGCGCTCAGGCCCGGTGGGGCCACGGTGCTCAGGCCCGCGGTTTCGGTCATGCCCAGGCTTTCGTTGATCTGCAAGCCGAAGCTTTGCGCAAAGCGTTGCGCCAGTTCGGGCGGCAGCGGTGCAGCACCGGTGCGCACCGCACGCAGGCGTGAGATGTTGGCCCCGTTCAGCGGCACGCCCGCCAGTGCCGCCAGCACGGTGGGCACACCCGACATGAGGGTGCAGCCGTGGTGTTCGACCAAGCGCCAATAGTTTTGCACCACGTCGCGGTGACGAAACAGCGCAGCGGTGGGAATGACGATGTGCATGCCCACGGCCAGCGAACACAATGCGCCGGGCAGCACACCCGCCACATGGAACAGCGGGTAGCCGTTGATCGTCACATCGCTGGTTTGAAAGCCTTGCATCGTGGCGTTGGCCCAAGCGGTGAACACCTGTGCGCCATGGCTGTGCCGGGCCAGTTTGGGTGCGCCGGTGGTGCCCCCGGTGTGGAAGTACGCGGCGATGTCGCTGGCCTGAATGACGCGTTCGCTTTGCAGGCGGTCGCTAATCTGTTGCTGGCGCAGGGCATGAAAGTCGTGTGTGCCGCGCGGTAAGTCAGACGCCAGAGCGTGGCCATCGGGGTGCACGAGCAGCACGGTGTGCAGTTGGGGCAATTGGGCTTGCAGGCGCAGTGCTTTGTCACGCATTTGGCTGTCGTCGTCCACGCCGTGGGCGATCAGCACTTTGGCCTGGCTGGCCTGCAAGAGGGACAGCAGCTTTTCTTCGCTCAGCAAGGGGTTGAGCGGTTGCACAATGCCTGCCGCCTCGCCACCCCAAAGGGCCAAGTGGTAGGCCAGTCCACCGGGCAGCAAGATGGCCATCACGTCTTGCGGGCCGATGTGCAGGCTGTGCAGCGCATTGGCCGTTTGGTGAATGCCTTGCAGCAAGGTGCGGTATGTCCAGCAGGTGGCTGGACCGCCGGGCTGGCCTGTGGCCAAAAAGGTGAGTGCGGGCCGGTCGGGGTGGGCTTCGCAGCTGGCGCGAATCAGCGCATAGGTGCTGGCCCATGGCGTGCTTTGGGCCAAGGGTGTGGCCTCGATGCGTTGAATGTCGGCGAGGGATTGAACGGGCGTTGAGACGGTCAGGTGCATGCGTGATGTTAGCCACCGCTCGGCCCGTGCTTTGTCACGCAGGTGGCAAAGCACGGGGGACTTCAAGCGGCCAAGGTCATCAAGCTGGCGTTGCCGCCTGCCGCGGCGGTGTTGGTGCTGATGCTGCGCTCGCTGACCAAGCGGGCCAGTGGTACGGCGGCATCGCCGGGGGGCATGGCGATGAGGGTGACGATGGCGCCGGGGCGTTGTGCCAGTTGCGCTTGCCATTGCAAGGTGGTGGCTGCGTCGGCGTGCAACAAGGCGGCATCCACCGGCGACGCGTGTGCCGTGTCGTGCAGCGTCACGTGGCTTTGCACCGCTTTGGGCAGTTGCGCGTGCAAGTCTTGCGCAGACAGCGGCCAAACGGCGTGGCTGCCCACCGCCAGCACCGCGGCCAGCTGGGTCAGGCGGTCAGCATCGGCATGGGCGTGCTCACCCGTCAGGCACAGCACCCGCGCACGGGCCTGCACGCGGTAGACGTTGCGCTCGCCGGTGGGGCCGCGCAAGGTGGCTTGCAGGCCCGCCGGGCTGGCCGCTGCAAACTGCGCACAGGCATGCGCCAGCGGCAAACGGTGTTGCACCACCGCCCAGTCGTGCAGGGCTTGCAGCGCAGGCGTGGGCTGCGGCAATGCCGCTGCACCGCTGGCCTGCACACTGCGCAAGGCCGCATCGGGCGGGCAGTGCGTCAGCAGGCGCAAAAGGTACAAGGGGCCACCCGCCTTGGGGCCGGTGCCCGACAGGCCCTCGCCACCAAAGGGCTGCACACCCACCACCGCACCGACCATGTTGCGGTTCACGTAGACATTGCCCGCGTGGCTGTGGTCGATGACTTGGGCGATGGTTTCATCGATGCGCGAGTGCACGCCCAATGTGAGCGCATAACCGGTGTCGTTGATGCTTTTCAGAAAGTTGTTCAGATCACTACGGGCATAGCGCACGATGTGCAGCACCGGGCCAAACACCTCGCGCTCCAGTTGGGCGATGTGCGCGATTTCGATCAGCGTGGGTTGCACATAGGTGCCTGTGTGCAAGGTGTCCGGCGCGCTGCCGCTGGTACGGTGGACTTTACAGCCGCGTTGCTGCATGGCGCTCACATGCGCTTCGATGCGGGCACGCGCCCGTTCGTCGATCACCGGCCCCATGTCCACGGCCAGGTGCGCAGGGGCACCCATTTGGATCTGGGCCATCGCACCTCGGAGCATCTCGATCAGGCGGTCTGCCACATCGTCTTGCACGCACAGCACGCGCAAGGCCGAGCAGCGCTGGCCAGCGGCCTCAAAAGCCGAGGCCACGGCGTCGGTGACGACCTGTTCCAACAAGGCCGATGAGTCCACCACCATGCAGTTTTGCCCGCCCGTTTCGGCGATCAGAGGCACCGGTTGGCCTTGTGCGTTCAGGCGTTCGGCCAGCGCGGCTTGCAGCACGCGCGCGGTCTCGGTGGAGCCGGTGAACATCACGCCTTGCACACGGGCATCGCGCACCAGTTGCATGCCCACCTCAGCGCCATGGCCTGGCAGCAATTGCACAACCGCTTGGGGCACGCCTGCTTGCCACAGGGTTTGCACCGCCAAGGCCGCAATGGCGGGCGTGGATTCTGCGGGCTTGGCCAAGACGGGATTGCCTGCGGCCAGCGCGGCAGCCACCTGGCCCACAAAAATTGCCAGCGGAAAGTTCCAAGGGCTGATGCAGACCACAGGCCCCAAAGGCGTGTGGGTGCGGGGGTCAAAATCGCGGCGCACTTGCGCGGCGTAGTAGCGCAAAAAGTCCACCGTTTCACGCAGCTCGGCCACGGCGTGGGCCCAGGTCTTGCCTGCTTCGCGCACCAGCAGCGCCATCACGCGCGGTGCGTCGGCTTGCAACAGATCGGCGGTGCGTTCCAGCAATGCGGCACGCAGTGCAGGTGGTGTGGCCGCCCATCCTGCCGCCGCTTGTGCGGCCGATTGCAGCGCGGCTTCAGCATCGGCTGGCTGGGTGAACTGCACGGTGCCCAGCACGTCGCTGTGGTCGGCGGGGTTGCGCAGGGTGTGGGTTTCTTCGCCCGTGCCCGTGGCCAACAATGCGTGTGCGGTCAGAGGCTTCACATCCAAGGACAGCATGTGGGCCTGCATGTCCAAAGCCAGTTGGCGCAGCGTGGGTTCGTGCGCCAAATCGGAGCCGCTGGAGTTGAGGCGGTCTGTGCCATACAGCTGCGCGGGCAGCGGGATTTGCAGGTGCGGCTGGCCGGGGAGGGTGCCTTCACGCGCGGCGTCTTGGTCAACGCGTGCCACCGGGTCTTGCACCAAATCGTCGATGGTCACACTGGCGTCGGCCATGCGGTTGACAAACGAGCTGTTGGCCCCGTTTTCGAGCAGGCGGCGCACCAGATAAGCCAGCAAGGTTTCGTGCGTGCCCACGGGGGCGTAGATGCGGCAAGGCCGCTGAAACTGTGTACCCCCACGCAGGCTCACTTCGTGTAGCCCGCTGCCCCCCGAGGGGGTGCTCGGGCCTTGGGACGGCCCGGCGGCGCTCGCTGGCCCGACCACCTGCCGGTACAGCGGCTCGCCCATGCCGTGCAGGCACTGAAACTCGTACTGGCCTGGCACGTAGTCGCCGCCAATGTCTTGCGCCATGTGCGCGATGGCGGCCACGGTGTGTGCGTTGTGCGTGGCAAATTGGGGGTACACCGCATCGGGCGCGGCCAGCAGCTTTTGGGCGCAGGCCAGGTAAGACACATCGGTGTGATGTTTGCGCGTGTAGACCGGGTAGTCGCTTTGGCCGTCCAGTTGGGCGCGTTTGATCTCGCTGTCCCAATACGCGCCTTTGACCAAACGCACCATCAAGCGGTGCCCTGTGCGGCGTGCCAGATCGATGACAAAGTCGATCACATAGGGGCAACGCTTTTGGTAGGCCTGGATCACAAAGCCAATGCCGTGCCAGCCCTGCAAACTGGGGGCCAGGCACAGCGCTTCGAGCAGGTCGAGCGACAAGTCGAGCCGGTCCACCTCTTCGGCGTCGATGTTGAGGCCAATGTCGTAGTGCCGGGCCAGCTCGGTGAGCCGCAACACCCGTGGCAGCAGTTCATCCATCACGCGTTGGTGCTGGGCGCGGCAGTAGCGTGGGTGCAGGGCCGACAGCTTGATCGAGATGCCCGGGCCGTGGATGACGCCCTGCCCGTTCGCTGCTTTGCCAATCGCGTGGATGGCGTTTTCATACGCGCTCAAGTAGCGCTGCGCGTCTGCTTCGGTCAGGGCGGCTTCGCCCAGCATGTCGTACGAATAGCGAAAGCCTTGCGCCTGCATGTCGTGGGCACGGTGCAGGGCTTCGTCAATCGTCTCGCCCGTCACAAACTGCTCGCCCAGCATTTGCATGGCCAACTGCACGCCTTGGCGGATCAGCGGTTCGCCGCTCTTGCCGATCAGCCGTGTGAGCGAGGCCAGCATCGCCCCCTCGCTGTGCGTGGCCACCAGCTTGCCCGTGAGCAGCAGGCCCCACGAAGCGGCGTTCACAAACAGCGATGGGCTGCGGCCCACATGCTGGTGCCAGTCGCCCTGACCGATCTTGTCGCGGATCAGCGCGTTGCGTGTGGCCGCGTCGGGGATGCGCAGCAGCGCTTCGGCCAGACACATCAGGGCCACGCCTTCTTCGCTGGACAGCGCGTATTCCTGCATCAGGCTTTGCACGCGGCCTGCACGCCCGCTCTGCTGCGGGCCTTCGCGCATGCCCGTCACCAGTTGGCGGGCCAGCGTGTCGGTGCGCTCGGCTTGTGCGGGGCTCATGCGGGCTGCGGTCAGCAAGGGGGCCAGGGCCTGCGCTTCGGGCAGGCGGGTGGCGCGGGCCATGGCCTCGCGCAGGGCACTGCGTTCGGACAGCGGGCCACCGGCACTGAAGTGGGCGCCTGTGGGCAAAGCGGGGGCGGTGATGGCGATGTTCATGTGGCGTCCTTGATTGACATGAATCGCCATCATCCGGATTAAAGATCAAATATTTCACTGAAATTATTTGATTTAAATGAATAATATGAAGCATGAGCATCGAAACACCGGATATCGACCGTATCGACCGCCGCATCCTTGACTTGTTGCAGCGCGATGGCCGCATCAGCAACCTGAAGCTCGCCGAAGCTGTGGCGCTGTCGCCCACGGCCGTGCTGGCGCGGGTGCAACGCCTCACGCGAGAGGGCTTCATTCTGGGCTACGAAGCGCGCCTGAACCCGCTCAAATTGGGCGCGGGCATGATGGTGTTCGTGGAAATCCTGCTCGACCGCACCAGCCCCAATGTGTTTGAGCAGTTCAAGGCGGCGGTGCAGGTGCGCCCCGAAATCATGGAGTGCCACATGGTGGCCGGGGGCTTTGACTATTTGCTCAAGACCCGCGCCGCCGACATGAATGCCTACCGCGAATTTGCGGGCACGGTGCTGTGGCAGCTGCCTGGCGTGCGCGAGACGCGCACTTATGCGGTGATGGAAGAAGTCAAAAACACAACGGCGTTGGCGTTGTGAACATGCCCACCACATCCAGCCCGCTGATCGTGGTGTTTGACGGACAGTGCCTGCTGTGCAACGGCTGGGTGCGGTTTTTGCTCAGGCACGACCAGCGCGGTGTGTTCCGTTTTGCCGCCATTCAGGGCCGCACCGGTCAGGCCTTGCTGCAGCAAGCGGGCTTGCAGGTCGAAGGCTTGCAAACCCTGTTGCTGGTGGACGGCACCACCAGCTGGCAGCACACCGGTGCGATCTTGCGCATCCTGCACCATCTGGGCTGGCCTTGGCGTGCGGCTTGGGCGGGCTGGCTGGTGCCTGCCGTGCTGCGCGATGGGCTTTATCGCTGGGTGGCTCGCCACCGTTACCGGATTTTTGGGCGGACAGAAACTTGCATGGTCCCGCCGCCCGATGTGAAGGCGCGATTTCTGGATTGAGCTGGGCGAGTCAAGCCACGAGTCCCTTGGCCAACGCCTCGCATTGCGCTGCCACCTCGGCCATGCTGGGCCTGTCACCCGGCACAGGCGACAGGCAGGTCTGCGCCAACCTGTGAACGGCCTGGCTTGTCGGCGCTGGCGTGTGGGCTGCCAGTTCTTCGAGCAAACAACCCATGGCCCGCACTTCGAGCGCCAGCAAGCGGCGGCGCAGTTCGGTTGCATGGCCAGGCAATCGGGTGGCTGCGCCCAAGTCGCCCAGCCGCGCTTGGCCATGCACCGGGTCGATCAAGATGTTGTGCGCATACAGATCGCCATGCATCACGCCACGCCGGTGTAAGTGCGCCACCGCATGGGCCACATCACGGGCGATGCCCAGCGCCAGAGGTGCAGGAAAACTGAATCCGGCGGGATACACATCGCGTGTGCAGGTCTGCAAACTCGGGGGCCCCGCCAGGTTGAGGTGCGCTGGCGGAATGAGGGGCATCAACAAACCTTGGGCCTGCCCGGGGTGGTCGGTCAGCCGGGCCACGGGCGTGGTCAGGCTCGGGTGGTTACCTGCCGCCAGGCACGCGGCCAGTTCGTCTTCAGGCAAGCCATCGCTGGTCACTTCGCCTTTGAACAGCTTGAGCGCCAGCGCTTGCGGCCAGCCAGCAGCCTGCGCGCGGTGGATGTGGCCCGAAGCGCCTTCGCCCAGCAGTGGGCCCAAGGTGATGGAAGCCCAGGACACTTCGGGCAAGGCCGGTTCATGGGCAAAAGTCCAGCCCATGGCATTGCCCGCCAGTGCCAGCCAGCTCAGCCGGGGCAAGGTGGTCAGCCAAGCGGGTACTTCGCTCAGGCGGTTGGCCGAGATGCGCAGCAATTCCAGTTGCTGTGCGCCCTGCAGACTGTCGGGCAAGGCCTGCAGCCGGTTGCCCGCCAGCATCAGTTTTTGCAAAGCGGGGCGTTGGCCCAGTTCGGTGGGCAAGTTGGCCAGTGCGTTGTCGGTCAGGATCAGCCAGCGCAAAGCGGGTGGCAGCGCCGCTGGCGGCAGTTGTGCGATGCGGTTGGCCTTGAAGCCGACCACTTGCAGCGCAGGGCAGTCGCCCAGCACTTCGGGCAGCACCTCAAAGTCGTTGTCCGAGGCAAACAGCACTTGCAATTTGTGCAGCTTCGTCAGTTGGTGCGGCAAATCGCGCAGTCGATTGCCGCTCAGGTTGAGCACCTCCAGCGTATCGGCCAGCGCCCAAATGTCGTCGGGCAACTCGGTCAGGCCGCAGGCCAAGTCCAGGCGGCGCGTGCCCGCCAAAGCGCCGCTGCGCAGTTGTTCCAAGGTGTGCATCGTCAAGGGCCTGCGTTTTCGGGGCGCGTGCGCCCGCTCACTTCAGGTGGCCAGACAAAAACTGTTGCAGGCGTTCGCTGCGCGGTTGCAGCAAGATGTCTTGGGGTGCGCCTTGTTCTTCGACCCGGCCTTGGTGCAAAAACATCACTTCGCTGGAGACCTCGCGTGCAAAGCCCATTTCGTGCGTCACCACCACCATGGTTCGGCCTTCTTGGGCCAGCGCTTGCATCACGCGCAACACCTCGCCCACCAGTTCAGGGTCGAGCGCCGAGGTCGGCTCGTCAAACAGCATCACCTCGGGCTCCATGGCCAGTGCGCGTGCAATGGCCACGCGTTGCTGCATGCCGCCCGAAATATGGGCCGGGTAGTGTTGCATGGCTTGGTGCTTCAGGCCCACTTTGTCCAGGTAGACCTCGGCGCGCTCGCGGGCCTGGGCTTTGCTCAAGCCCAGCACTTGCATGGGCGCTTCCATGACGTTTTCCAGCGCCGTCATGTGGCTCCACAAATTGAAATGCTGAAACACCATGCCCAAGCGGGTGCGCAAGCGCTCCAGTTGGCGAGGGTGTGTTGCGTGCAGCAGGCCATCAGCCCCTGGGCCGAGCGACAGCGCTTCACCCGCGACGCTGATGCTGCCGCTGTTGGGGCGCTCCAGCAGGTTGATGCAGCGCAAAAACGTGCTCTTGCCCGAGCCGCTGGAGCCAATGATGCTGATGACATCCCCTGCTTTGGCCGTGAGCGAGACGCCTTTGAGCACCTCGTGGGAGCCAAAGCGTTTGTAGATGTCTTGAACTTGGAGCTTGATGCTCATGGGGTGTGTTCCGAAAAAAGGGCAAAAGGCATGCTGAGGTTCAAGGGCCCAACAAGGCCCCTGTGCGCCTGGGGCTGGCGCCCGAAATTTTGGCCAGCTCCATGCCCGTGGTGGCCCAACGCAAGTGGTGCCGGGTGTAGAGCAGGCCGTCGGTGTCGCTGCAAACCAGCTGGCTTTGTGCAGTGATCGGGTTGACCACCCGAGCGATCACATCGCCCGGCTTGACCCAGTCACCGGGTTGGCGCTGAAAACTCACCACCCCGGCGCAGGGGGCGTGCAGGTATTGCGAGCCCGACAAAGGTGTGGGTTGGCAAAGCGGCTGTGGGGCCGGGCCGTGATCGGGCCCTTCGAGCACTTTCAGGTCGGTCAAAAAAGCCAATAAGGCTTGGCTGTCACGCGAGGCCAGCGCGTCGCTCACATCGGTTTGGCCGCGCAACTCCACGGTGGTGCTCAGGCATGCTTGCGGCAGCGGGTGCGTGGCCACAAAGTCGCTGCCGTGGCTGGCCAGCAGCGATTCGCGCAGTTGCCACCAAACACCGCTGAGCGATTCATCAAAACAGTGCGCGCCCGTGCCACGCGCCAGCAGCACCGCTTGCGCCCCCAACCATTGGGTCAGGGGCCTGAGGCCTGGCTCACATTCGGGCTCCATGTACAGGTGCACAACGGCTTCAAAGTCGCAATGCAGGTCGAGCACCACATCGGCATCGCAGGCCAAGCCCACCAGCGTGTGGCGCAGGCTGTCCAGCTCGGTGGTGGGCGGGTGGCGCAGCAAAGCGTGGTGCATGGCTTGGCGCACGGTGCGCACATTGGCCTGCGCGTCGGGCCCCAACTGCGTGGCCACATCGTGGCCGCTTTCGCGCAGCCAATCGACCCACACCGGGTAATGGCGGTTGAAGTTTTGGCCACTGGCCATCTCAAAGCGCCCCATTTGCAATTGCAGCCAAGTCTGGTCAAGCCCGATTGGGTTGGCCATGGGCACCAGCACCACTTGGCCACGCAACTGGCCTGCGGCCTCGGCTTGTTGCAAATGCTGGCGCAGGTGCTGGATCACCAGCATGCCCGGCAACTCGTCGGCGTGCAGGCTGGCCTGAAGGTAGACCTTGGGGCCAGCGCCCGGCGCACCAAAATGCCAGCTGCACAGGCTGCGTGCGGTGCCACAAGCGGGCGAGATCAGGTGGTGTTGGCGGGTGTCCACAGTGGGGTGCTCAAAAACGGGGGCGTTCAAACGCTCTGGCGTGGCCGCAGATGGGCCAACCAGCGTTGTTCAGCCCAGCGAAACAACTGCACCAACACCAAGGTGAGTGACAGGTAAATCAGGCCTGCGCTGATGAAGGCCTCAAACGGCAGGTAAAAATCGGCATAAATTGAACGAGCCGCGCCTGTGATGTCGAGCAAGGCAGGCACCGTGCTGGCCAGCGAGGTGCTGTGCAGCATCATGATCACTTCGTTGGAATAACCCGGCAAGCTGCGGCGCAGGGCCGATGGCAAGACGATGCGGCGGATGCAAGCCCACTCGCTCAGGCCACAAGCGCGGGCCGCTTCGAGCTCGCCCGCAGGCACATGACGGATGGCGCCGGCCAACAGTTCGGTGGTGTAGGCACAGGTGTTCAATGAAAACGCCAGAGCAGCGCAAAAAAACGGCTCTTTGAAGCCACGCCAAAGCCAAGAATCGTCCCAACGCGCTTGGATGTATTCCATCTGGCCTAAGCCGTAATAGATCAGGTAGACCTGAATCAACAAGGGCGTGCCGCGCAGCACATAAGTGAACAACCACACCGGCCCGCGCAACCAAGCCCGCGCAGACACGCGGGCCAGCGCCATGGGCAAAGACAGCAAGCCCCCCACGCACAAAGACACCAGCAACAGCGCCAATGAGTTGACGCTGCCTTCCCAGTACATGCGCAGATTTTCGGGGCGCAAGATGACGTCAAATTCCATCTAGTCGCGCTCCAGCCGAACGCCCATGCTGTATTTCTTTTCGAGCCAACCGAGCACCCACATCGACACCGAGGTCATGGCCAGATACAGCAAAGCCGCAAAGGCCAAAAACAGCAGTGGCGCATTGGTGATTTCGCCACGGGCAGCAGCCCCGGCTTGTTTGGCCAGATAGGTCATGTCTTGCAAACCCAGCAAAGACACCAAGGCCGTGGACTTCATCAACACCAACCAGTTGTTGGTGAAACCGGGCAAGGCCAGGCGGACCATTTGCGGCAATGTGATGCGCCAAAAAACCTGCCAAGGCCGCATGCCAAAAGCCATGGCCGCTTCCATTTGACCTTTGGGGATGGCCAAAATCGCCCCGCGAAAGGTCTCGGTCATGTAGGCCCCATAAATGAAGCCGATGGTCAGCACGCCTGCGGCAAAGGGGTCGATCTCGATGGCGGGCCAGTCGCCCAGCGCTTCGAGCAAGGCATTGAGCCCCATCTGCCCGCCATAAAACAGCAGCAGCATCAACACCAAATCGGGCACGCCACGGATCACCGTGGCGTAAACATCGGCCATCCACATGGCCACGGGGCGGCCCGATGTTTTGGCCAAAGCCCCGGCCATGCCCAACACGACAGCCACTACCAAAGACGCCAGCCCGACCTGAAGGACGAGCAGCGAACCTTCAAGGATGCTGAGGAGGTAAGGCGTCATGCAGGCGCTTGCGCTGCGCGATCACTCGCCCCAGATGTCCACACCAGGGACAAATTCGTCGGCGATTTTTTTCCAAGTGCCGTCAGCACGGATGTCTTTGATGGCTTTGTCCAGCGCATCTTTGAGGTCTTTGTCACCCTTGCGCATGGCCACGCCCACGCCTTCGCCAAAGTACTTTTTCATGCGTAGAGGCTGGCCCACATAGACATAGTTCTTGCCATCTGGGGTGTCCAAAAAGCCGCCTTGCACTTCCACCACATCGGCCACCGTGCCGTCCAAACGACCGGCCTTGATGTCCAGATACACCTGGTCTTGCGCGTCATAGCCCACCACGTTCACGCCTGCTTTGGCCAATTCGCCCTTGGCGAATTTTTCTTGGGTCGAGCCCTTCAAAACGCCGATCTTTTTGCCCATCAGGCTGGCAGGGCTGCCATCGGTTTTGATGTCTTTGCGCACCACGATTTTGGACGGGGTGTTGTAGTACTTGCCCGTGAAGGCCACTTGGCGCAAGCGCTCTTCGGTGACCGACATCGAGGAGATGATGGTGTCGTACTTCTTGGCCAACAGGCCGGGAATCATCGCGTCCCATTGCTGCTCTACAAACACGCACTTGGCTTTGACTTTGTCGCACAGGGCTTGCGCGATCTTCACATCGAAGCCGGTTGGTTTGCCGTCGGCTGTTTTGTAAGTGAACGGCTTGTAGGTGGGGTCAATGGCGACGCGGATTTCTTTCCAGTCCTTGGCCGATGCAGACAAACTGGCGGCCATGATGATGGAGCCCAACAGCAATGATTTCTTGAACATGGACAGATCTCCCTGAGTTTTGTGTTGCTGTGCTGGCGGATGCCAGCAAGCGCTAAAAAGCACTGCGTTTGCGAACTTTGGTGCTGGACTTGAGCATAGCATCGGCCATGGTCCATCTGCTTCAGTAGTTGCCCTGTAAAAAAAGGACCGATCCTTCACAGAACGGTCCTTTGGCAGGGTGTTACCGGCATGGCCGGTGAAGGCCAGTTCAGCGCCCGACCACGCGGGCCATCTCCAGGCACTTGTTCGAGTAACCCCACTCGTTGTCGTACCACGCCACCACCTTGATGAAGGTGCTGTCCAGTGCAATGCCCGCATCGGCATCGAACACACTGGTGCACACCTCGCCACGGAAATCGGTTGAGACTACTTTGTCGGTGGTGTAGCCCAACACACCTTTGAGTGCACCTTCGCTTTGTGCCTTCATCTCGGCGCAAATCTCGGCATAGGTGGCTGGGCTGTTCAGCTCGGCCGTCAGGTCCACCACCGACACATCCGACGTGGGCACCCGAAACGCCATGCCCGTCAGCTTGCCCTTGATCTCGGGGATCACCACGCCCACCGCCTTGGCCGCGCCCGTGCTGCTGGGGATGATGTTTTCCAAAATGCCGCGACCGCCGCGCCAGTCTTTGTTGCTGGGGCTGTCCACGGTTTTTTGCGTGGCGGTGGCCGCGTGCACCGTGGTCATCAGGCCCCGCTTGATGCCCCATTTGTCGTTCAGCACTTTGGTGATGGGGGCCAAGCAGTTGGTGGTGCAGCTGGCGTTGCTGATGATGGCTTGTCCGGCATACGTGCCGTGGTTGACGCCGTACACAAACATCGGGGTGTCGTCTTTGGAGGGTGCCGACATCACGACCTTCTTGGCGCCTGCGGCCAGGTGTTTGCCTGCGCTGTCTTTGTCCAAAAACAAGCCCGTGGATTCGATCACCACATCGGCGCCGACCTCGTTCCATTTCAGGTTGGCCGGGTCGCGCTCTTGCGTGAGGCGGATTTTTTGGCCGTTGACGACCAAGGTGTTGCCCTCGACGGCCACGGTGCCCTTGAAGCGGCCATGCACGCTGTCGTATTGCAGCATGTAGGCCAGGTAGTCGGGCTCTAGCAAGTCGTTGATGCCGACGATCTCGATGTCGTTGAAGTTTTGCACCGCTGCGCGGAACACCATGCGGCCGATGCGGCCAAATCCGTTGATGCCGATTTTGGTGGTCATGTCTGTCTCACTTTCGTTGGAGGTTTAGGCTGTAGCCCACCCGCAACGGGTGGGCCTGACATGTAACCATCCTATGCGAAATCATGAAACTTTGTTACAAAACCCCGCCTGTCGGCTGGTTTGTTCTGGTTTTGTAACTCATTTTTCAAGATGGATGCCCGATCCAGTTGGGCATAACGACGCCCTGATGTCACACCCAGCTTGACCGGGTGTCTATGTCAGCCCGGCACCCTGGCATGCCGAGAGACAGGTTTTTATGATGGGCCGCAATGTGCTGCAAAGCAGCCCCATAAAGCCACGCTGCGGAAGGTGTCTGCGCCCTGCTCCGAAACTCCTGCTGAAGTTCGCAGACCCCCTGGCTATAAGATGCCATTGAGCCCGCAGCCAGGATTTGCCCAGTGAACACAGCACACATCAACACCGACAACTTCAACAGCGAATGTTTTTGCATCAGCCTGGACGACCAGGCCTTGGCGCAAACCATGGCGGCAGACATTGGCAACCCGGCACTGTTTGACTTGGTGCGCGACCGCTTGCCGTCCCTTTTTTCGGCGCGACCCGTGGTGCTTTCGCAGGCGCAAGTGCAGCGCATGGCCCGTCTGATCGCGGCGGTGGAGTCGGTGGCCTGCTTGCCGGCTTACCGCGAAGAAGTGCTGTCCCGCTCGGACCCGATTGCTCGCCACCCGACGCGTGCCAAAAGCGTGTTCATGGGCTATGACTTTCATGTCCACGGCAACGAACTTGGCCAGGGCTTTGGCCTGATCGAGGTGAACACCAATGCGGGCGGGGCGCTGCTCAACGCTTTGCTGGCGCGGGCGCAGCGTGCCTGCTGTCCAGAGATCGAAGCGATGGTGCCCACGGCGGCGCAGGTCGACGCGTTGGAGTCGGCCTTTGTGGCGATGTTTCAAAACGAGTGGCGACTGGCCCAGCCTGACCGCCCTTTGCAGACGGTGGCCATTGTCGATGTGTCTCCTGAGCAGCAATACCTGTACCCGGAGTTCTTGCTGTTCCAGAGTTTGTTCAAACGCCACGGCGTGCAGGCGGTCATTGCCGACCCATCGCAACTCGTCTGGCGCGACAACCGGCTTTGGTTCGACAACACCGCGATCGATCTGGTCTACAACCGCTTGACCGACTTCGCACTGAGTGTGCCAGCCCACGCTCATCTGCGTGAAGCTTATTTGCAGGACGCCGTGGTCTTGACGCCCCACCCGCAGGCCCACGCATTGCTGGCCGACAAGCGCAACCTGGCCTTGCTGTGCAACGCAGACACCTTGACGGCCATGGGTGTACCCGCGGCCACGCAAGCCGTGTTGCTGGACGGCATTCCGCAGACCGTGGTGATGACCCCGTCCAACGCCGAGCATTTGTGGGCGCAGCGCAAGCACCATTTCTTCAAGCCCTTTGCGGGTTATGGCGGCAAGGCGGCGTACCGGGGCGACAAATTGACGCACCGCGTTTGGGCGGAGATCTTGGCTGGGGATTACATCGCGCAAGCTTTGGTGGCCCCGGGCGAGCGCACCATATCGGGGGGTGAATCGGCGCAAGTGCTTAAGTTCGATGTACGCAACTACACGTACAACGGGCAGGTGCAATCGCTGGCGGCGCGTTTGTACCAAGGGCAAACCACCAACTTCAGAACACCCGGTGGCGGCTTTGCCCCGGTGTACGTGGGCCTTTGAACGATGCCCATGCCTGTGCCCATGCCCGTGCAAACCCGGTGCGTCAAATTCAACAAACCGGGTAAAAAGCCTTTTTGATTTGCGTTGCGGCGATGACCCAAGAGCGTCAGCGTCTGTGAAAGGGAGAGATGAGCAGTTTGAATTTTGACTACATCGTGGTGGGTGCAGGTTCGGCCGGTTGTGTGCTGGCGGCCCGCTTGAGCGAAGACCCATCGGTGCAGGTGGCCTTGATCGAGGCCGGGCCGCCCGACACCAGCGCCTTGATCCATTGCCCAGCGGGCATTGCGCTCATGGCCCGCACCGAAATCGTCTCGCAAGGCTTCAACACGGTGCCGCAGCCCGGTTTGTTGGGGCGCACTGGCTACCAGCCGCGTGGCCGAACTTTGGGGGGCTCCAGCTCGACCAATGCAATGGCCTATATCCGGGGTCAACAGGTCGACTACGACACTTGGGCCGATATGGGCTGTGAAGGCTGGGCATGGGCCGACGTGTTGCCTTATTTCCTCAAGGCCGAGCACAACGAACGCATCCACAACGAATGGCATGGCCAGAACGGCCCTTTGAATGTGGCCGACCTGCAAAGCCCCAATCCGTTTGCCCAATGCTTTGTCGAGGCGGGTGTGCAAGCGGGTTTGGCGCACACCACCGACTTCAATGGTCCCACACAAGAAGGCGTGGGCTTGTACCAGGTCACCCAGCGTGCGGGCGAGCGTTTCAGTGCAGCCAAGGCCTACCTCACGCCGAATCGCTCGCGTGCCAATTTGCACGTCATGACCGGCGTCACCGTGGACCGGATTGGCTTGGTCGATGGCGTGGCGCGGCAGGTTCACACCTTGCAGGGTGGCCAGTCGCAGACCTTGACCGCTCGGCGCGAGATCATTTTGAGCGCGGGCGCTTTCCAATCCCCTGCCATCCTCATGCGTTCGGGCATCGGGCCAGCTGCGCATTTGCAAAGCCTTGGCATCGAGGTGCTGCGCGACTTGCCCGGCGTGGGTGAAAACCTGCACGACCATCCTGACGCGGTGCTGGTGGCCGATGCACCGGGGCAGACCGATTTGATCGGTGTGTCACCCAAAGGCATGTGGCACACCTTGCAAGCCTTGTGGGAATGGCGGCAGCACAGAAAGGGGCGCCTGACCACCAACTTCGCCGAAGGCGGCGCGTTTTACAAAAGTCGACCAGAAGAAGCGCACCCGGACATCCAGCTGCACTTTGTGGTGGCCAAGCTGGTGGACCATGGCCGCCAACTGACGTTGGGGCATGGCTACTCTTTGCATGTGTGTTTGTTGCAACCGGACAGCCGTGGTCGGGTGCAACTGACTGACCGCAACCCCCATGGCGCACCGCTGATCGACCCCCAGTTTTTGAGCGAACCGCGTGATCTGCAGCGCTTGCGCGATGGCGTACGCCAAGCTCAGCGCATTCTGGCCCAGCCCGCTTTGGCCGCATATGGCAAAGAGTGGGCGGCATCTGCCGATGCACGCACCGATGAACAGCTGGAGCACTGGATTCGCCAAAATGCCGACACGGTGTACCACCCGGTGGGCACTTGCCGCATGGGCCAAGACGCGATGGCGGTGGTGGATGCGCAACTGCGCGTGCATGGCGTGCCAGGGCTGCGCGTGGTCGATGCCTCGGTCATGCCGCGCATCGTGAGCGGCAACACCAATGCGCCCACGATCATGATGGCCGAGAAGGCGGCAGATTGGATTCGGGCGTCTTCGCGTTAAGTGTTTTGTGGGCGTGTACCTTCGTGCTTGAACACCTGTAAAGCCGACACAGCCATTTGCGAGCGGGGGCTCGCTCCCGCATGTTCGATGCCCATGACAAAAGCGCCCGAAGGCGCTTTGGTGTGAACACCATGACTCAGATGCCAATGCCCCGCCGGGGCGATGTGGCAAAGCGAAGCGCCTCTGACCCCTGGCGGGGCATTGGCATCTGAGTCTGCCGCAGGCACCTGCGGCAGACCCAGCAGAAACTCACTTCTTCTTGGCCACCACCCGCACCATCTCCAGGCACTGCTTGGCGTAGCCCCATTCGTTGTCGTACCAAGCGACGATCTTGACGAAGCTTTTGTCGAGCGCAATGCCTGCGGTCGCGTCGAACACGCTGGCGCAGGGCTCGCCACGGAAGTCGGTGGAGACCACTTTTTCGTCGGTGTAGCCCAGCACGCCTTTGAGTGCGCCTTCGCTTTGCGCCTTCATCTCGGCGCAGATTTCGGCGTAGCTGGCATCGCTGCTCAACTCCACGGTCAGGTCAATGACCGACACGTCAGAGGTCGGCACGCGGAAGGCCATGCCGGTGATCTTGCCTTTGATCTCAGGAATCACCACGCCCACCGCTTTGGCCGCGCCGGTGCTGCTGGGGATGATGTTTTCCAAAATGCCGCGACCGCCGCGCCAGTCTTTGCGTGAAGACCCGTCCACCGTCATCTGGCTGGCCGTGGCGGCGTGCACGGTGGTCATCAGGCCGCGCTTGATGCCCCATTTGTCATTGAGCACCTTGACCACGGGGGCCAGGCAGTTGGTGGTGCAAGATGCGTTCGATACGATGGCCTCGCCCGCGTATTTTTTGTGGTTCACGCCATAAACAAACATGGGAATGCTGTCTTTGGATGGGGCCGAGATCACAACCTTTTTGGCACCCGCTGCGATGTGCATCTGGCTGGTGGGCTCGGTCAGGTAGTGGCCGGTGCATTCGAGCACGGTGTGCACACCCATCTCGCCCCAGCGCAGATTGTGCGCATCGCGCTCGTGCGAGAGTTTGATCTTTTTGCCGTTGACGATCAGGGTGTCTTCGGTGAAGTCCACCGTGCCATCAAAGCGGCCATGCACGCTGTCGTACTTGAGCATGTAGGCCAGGTAGTCGGCGGGCTTGGGGTCATTGATGCCAACGATCTGGATGTCGTCATAGCCGTGCTTGAGCGCTGCGCGCAAAGCCAGACGGCCAATGCGGCCAAATCCGTTGATACCCAACTTGATGGTCATTTGAATGCCTCAGGAGAAAGTTACGAAACCGTTACGTAACCGGATTTGAAACCAAGACCCTTGCATGGGCCTGATTCCCGGACAAGGCTTCAACGCTCTTGGGCGTTGAAGATGTCCCCGGTCAATGGCAGACAGGCCCCGCAGAGCCCCGAAGGGCGCTGCAGGCGGCGCTAAGGTCAGGCCTTGAGCAGCGCAGCGTGGACGGTGTCGGCCACGTTTTCGGCGGTGAAGCCGAAGTGTTTGAACAAAACAGGCGCAGGTGCCGACTCGCCGTAGCTGTCGATGCCGACCACGGCAGCGCAGCCGTATTTCCACCAACCATCGGTGGAGCCCATTTCGACCGCCACGCGGGGGATGCCTGCAGGCAGCACGCTTTGCTTGTACGCAGTGTCCTGACGGTCAAACACATTGGTGCTGGGCATGGACACCACGCGCACACCAATCTTGCGCTCGGCCAGCAGCTTTTGCGCGGCCATTGCCAGCTGCACTTCAGAGCCGGTAGCGATGATGACGCCGTGGGTTTTCTTGATGCCGACGCTTTCAGGCTCGGACAGCACATAGGCGCCGCGGCTGATGTCGCCCAAATCGCTCTTGGGCGAATAGGCCAGGTTCTGGCGGCTCAAAAGCAAAGCCGATGGGCGGCTTGCGTTTTGCAGGGCCACGGCCCAGGCCACGGTGGTTTCGGCCGTGTCGGCAGGACGCCACACGTCCAGGCCGGGGATCAGGCGCAGGCTGGCGGCGTGCTCGATCGACTGGTGGGTGGGGCCGTCTTCGCCCAGGCCAATCGAGTCGTGCGTGAAGACGTGGATGACGCGCTGCTTCATCAGCGCGGCCATGCGGATGGCGTTGCGTGAATAGTCAGAGAAGGTCAGGAAAGTGCCGCCGTAAGGGATGTAACCGCCGTGCAGGGCCACGCCGTTCATGATGGCGGCCATGCCGAATTCGCGCACGCCGTAGTTGATGTGGCGGCCAATCTTGGAGGCCCCTTCGGTAGCCGAGCCGTCTGCCGTCTTGACCACGTCACCGGCCAAGTCCACGCGGAAGGCGGGGGTGCTCTTGGTGTTGGTCAGGTTGGAGCCGGTCAGGTCGGCCGAGCCGCCCAGCATTTCGGGCAGGGCGGCCGTGAAGGCTTCCAGCGCCAGTTGGCTGGCCTTGCGGCTGGCCACGGTCTCGCCCTTGGTGTGGGCGGCAACCACGGCGTCAAAAGCCACTTGGTTGAAGTTTTTGGGCAAGTCGCCCTTCATGCGGCGCACAAACTCTTTAGCCTGTGCCGGGAAGGCGGCTTTGTACGCTGCAAAACTGGTGTTCCAGGTGGCTTCGCGGGCCGCGCCTGCGGCCTTGGCATCCCAGTCTGCATAGACTTCTTTGGGGATATTGAAGGGTTCAGACGTCCAGCCTAGGGCTTCGCGGGTCAGCTTGATTTCTTCGGCACCCAAAGGCTCGCCGTGGGCTTTGGAGGTGCCTGCGCGGTTGGGCGAGCCCTTGCCGATGGCGGTCTTGCAAACGATCAAGGTGGGCTTGTCAGCGCTGTGTTTGGCGGTGGCAATTGCGGCCGACACGGCGGCGGCGTCATGGCCGTCCACAGCGTCGATCACGTTCCAGCCGCAAGCGGCAAAGCGCTGGGGCGTGTTGTCGATGAACCAAGGCGCGACCTTGCCGTCGATCGAGATGCCGTTGTCGTCGTACAGGGCGATCAGTTTGTTGAGCTTCCAGGCCCCGGCCAGGGCCACGGCTTCGTGGCTGATGCCCTCCATCAGGCAGCCGTCACCCATGAACACATAAGTGTGGTGGTTGACGATGACGTGGCCGGGTTGGTTGAACTCGGCGGCCAGCATTTTTTCGGCCAAGGCCATGCCCACGGCGTTGGTGATGCCCTGGCCCAAGGGGCCGGTGGTGGTCTCAACGCCAGGGGTCACGCCCACTTCGGGGTGGCCAGCGGTTTTGCTGTGCAGCGTGCGGAAGTTTTTCAGGTCATCGACCGACAGCTTGTAGCCCGTCAGGTGCAGCACCGAATAAATGAGCATGGAGCCGTGGCCGTTGGACAACACAAAGCGGTCGCGGTTGGCCCAGTGCGGGTTTTTGGGGTTGTGTTGCAGGTGCTCGCCCCACAATGCCACGGCCATGTCGGCCATGCCCATGGGGGCACCGGGGTGACCCGAGTTGGCTTGTTGAACAGCGTCCATTGCGAGGGCGCGGATGGCGTTTGCCATTTGTTGTTGATTGGCCATGTGGGCAACTCCGGTGATGAATTCGGGAAAACCCGGGATTTTAGCGGTTAAGCACGCCCCCAGCCGCCGCAAGCACGCCTCTTGCGCCTTGAACAGGAACAACAGGCGTACGGAACATGGCAACATCGGTGCATGAATTCGATCCCCCCAGCCAGCTTTGACGTTGGCCCGACCGCCGCCGAACCTGATGAATCGACAGACCGCTTGCAAGCTCAGGCCATGGTCTTGGCCGCTGGCCGTGGCGAACGCATGCGCCCGCTCACCGACACCACCCCCAAACCCTTGCTGACCGTGCGCGGCCAGCCCCTGATGCAGTGGCCCATGCAGGCCTTGGCCCGTGGCGGCTTTGGTCGCCAATTGGTGAACACCGCTTGGCTGGGTGAAAAAATCAGCGCGCAGTTTGGCGCTCAGGTGAACTGGCCCGGTCTGCCGCGGGTGAGCCTCGCCTATTCGAACGAAGCCCAGGACTTTGGCCAAGCGCTTGAAACCGCCGGGGGCATTGTGCGTGCCTTGCCCCAGTTGGCCGAGGTGTTTTGGGTCGTGGCGGGCGATGTGTTTGCCCCCGACTTTGTCTTTACGCAAGAGGCTGTGCAGCGCTTTGCCGCCAGCCCGGCGCTGGCCCATCTGTGGCTGGTGCCCAACCCCACGCACAACCCGAGCGGCGACTTTGGCCTCTCGGCCACAGGCCAGGTGCTCAATCTGTCCAAAGGCGCGGCGGGCTGCGACCACACCTTCAGCACCATCGCGCTGTACAAACGCGCTTTTTTTGCCGACTGCGGCCTGCCCGCAGGCAACCCGCAAGGTGTGGCGCTGGCACTGGCCCCCTTGCTGCGGGCGGCGATGGACCGGGGACAAGTGACCGGCGAGGTGTATGCCGGTGACTGGACCGATGTGGGCACGCCCGAGCGGCTGGCGCACTTGAACGGCGGTCAGGTATGAACGTGATGCAGGTGTTTGGGGCGGCTCCTACAATGCGCCCATGAGCTCCAATACCCTCTACGCCGACCGTCGCGCCCGCCTGGCTGCCCAATTGGGCACTGGCGGCATTGCCATCATCCCCACTGCGCCAGAGCGCCCGCGCAACCGCGACAGTGACTTTTTGTACCGGCACGACAGCTACTTCTATTACCTGACCGGTTTCACCGAGCCGCACGCCACGCTGGTGATCACGGCCGACGGCGAGACCACGCTGTTTTGCCAGCCCAAAGACCTGGAGCGTGAAGTCTGGGACGGCATCCGTTTGGGGCCAGAGGCCGCGCCCGCCGCCTTGGGGCTCAGCCGGGCCTTGTCCTCGGCCGATCTGGCTGCGCAAATGCCCAAGCTGCTGGAAAACCGCAGCACCGTTTGGTACCCGTTTGCCATCCATTCTGGGCTGGAAGGCCGTGTCGATGGTTGGCTGCAGTCGGTTCGTGCGCGTGTGCGCTATGGTGCTTTGTGCCCCGACCAGCAGCGCGATCTGTGCAGCTTGCTCGACGAGATGCGCTTGGTCAAAGACGCGCACGAGCAGGCCGTCATGCGCCGCGCCAGCGCCATCAGCGCCGGTGCCCACATCCGCGCCATGCAGCGCAGTGCCGCCATGTTGCGCGCCGGGCAAGAGGTGCGTGAATACCACTTGGACGCCGAGTTGTTGCATGAGTTCCGTCAGCACGGTTCGCAGTACCCGGCCTATGGCTCCATCGTGGCGGGCGGGGCCAATGCCTGTGTGCTGCATTACCGCGCCGACACGGCCTTGATTCGCGACGGCGATTTGGTCTTGATCGATGCGGGTTGCGAGCTGGATGGTTATGCCAGCGACATCACCCGCACTTTCCCGGCCAACGGCACATTCACCGGGCCGCAACGCGCTTTGTATGAGCTGGTGCTGGCTTCGCAAGACGCTGCCGTGGCCGCTACCAAGGCCGGCGCCCGTTTTGTGGACCCGCACGAGGCCACGGTGGCCGTATTGGCGCAGGGCTTGCTCGATGTGGGCTTGCTGGACAAAAACAAGGTGGGCCACGCGCAAGACGTGATCGCCAACCGCAGTTACTTTCAGTTTTACATGCACCGCACCGGCCACTGGCTGGGCATGGATGTGCACGATTGCGGCAGCTATGTCGAGCCCTCGCAGGTGGGCCAAATCAGCGAACGCAAAGACCCGCTGAGTGGCGAGCTGATCAAAGACCGCCCGAGCCGCATCTTGCAGCCAGGCATGGTGCTGACCATTGAGCCGGGCTTGTATGTGCGGCCCGCGCCGGGCGTGCCTGAAAAGTTCCACAACATCGGTATCCGCATTGAAGACGACGCCATCGTGACCCAGACTGGTTGCGAGCTGATCACGCGCGGTGTGCCGGTCAAGGCCGACGAGATCGAAGCCCTGATGAAGGGTTGAGCCATGTCTGAGGCCGTCTATTCGCCTGCACGGGCAGCTCGTTTTGGTCGTGTGTTGTCAATCCAGATTGGGCGGGTGCGCCCCTTGATGGTGGGCGAGCGCAAGCTGATGTCGGCCATCGGTAAAACAGCGGTGGCAGGCCCGGTGGCGCTGGGCCCTTTGGGCTTGATGGGCGATGAGCAGGCCGACCTGTCTGTGCACGGCGGCCTGAGCAAAGCGGTTTATGCCTTGCCGTCAGAACACCTGCCTTGGTGGCAAGCGCAGCGTCAGGCTCGGGGCGTGACGATGTTCGATGAAATCCTAAACCCCGGTTATCTGGGCGAAAACCTCAGCCTGCAAGGGCTGTCCGAACACGACGTGTTCATCGGCGATGGCTTGAAGTTGGGCGATGTGGTTTTGCGCGTGACGCAACCCCGTGAGCCTTGCGGCAAGTTCAACGCGGTGATGGGCTACGCGCTGGCCGCCAAGGACATGGTGCAAAGCGGGCGCTGCGGCTTTTATCTGGCGGTGGACCAGCCGGGCATTTTGCAAGCAGGTGCTTCTTTTGAAGTCATTCCGGGGCCTCGTTCCACCAGCGTGGCCGATGCCTTGCTACACAAAGCGTGGAAGCATTTGCGTTGAGACGGCGGGCATTTGTGTGCAAAAGTCAAAAGCCAACTCACTTGTTACGCAGATTGACGCGGTCAAAACGCGTTAATCCGGGGTCTACAATGAAACTTACGCCGATCTGTCGCCTAGCGACTTGATAAATTCAACAATATTAAGAATTGCTGTTGAACGCCAACAGCCACGCGGCACTTTCCTAAAACGGAGCACAACAATGACCAACAAGGTTCAAGCCGAAGAAAAACGCGCGCAATTGCGCAAAGCCGCACTCGAATACCACGAGTTCCCGACTCCCGGCAAAGTGGCCATTGCGGCCACCAAGCAGTTGGTCAACCAGCACGATCTGGCGCTGGCTTATTCGCCTGGCGTGGCCGCACCTTGCGAAGAAATCGTCAAAGACCCGGCCAACGCATTCAAATACACCAGCCGAGGCAATCTGGTGGGCGTGGTGACCAACGGCACCGCCGTTCTGGGCTTGGGCGACATTGGCCCATTGGCCAGCAAGCCGGTCATGGAAGGTAAGGGCGTCTTGTTCAAGAAGTTCTCGGGTATCGATGTGTTCGACATCGAGATCAACGAAAAAGACCCGGACAAACTGGTCGAGATCATTGCTTCACTGGAGCCGACCTTTGGCGGCATCAACCTCGAAGACATCAAGGCACCCGATTGCTTTTATGTCGAGCGCAAGTTGCGCGAACGCATGAAGATCCCGGTCTTCCATGACGACCAGCACGGCACAGCCATCGTGGTGGGCGCAGCCATTTTGAACGGCTTGAAAATCGTGGGCAAAGACCCCAAAAAGATCAAACTGGTCACCTCGGGTGCGGGCGCTGCCGCCCTGGCTTGCTTGGGCTTGCTGGTCAAGCTGGGCATTCCTCGTGAAAACATCTGGGTCACCGACTTGGCGGGTGTGGTCTACGAAGGTCGCACCGAGCTGATGGACGAAGACAAGATTCAGTTTGTGCAAAAAACCGAGCACCGCACGCTGGCGCAGGTCATCGATGGCGCCGACGTGTTCCTGGGTTTGTCAGCCGGTGGCGTGCTCAAGCAAGACATGGTCAAGTCCATGGCGGCCAAGCCGCTGATTTTTGCCTTGGCCAACCCCAATCCCGAAATCGACCCTGAAGACGTCAAGGCCGTGCGCGACGACGCCATCATGGCCACCGGTCGCACCGATTACCCCAACCAGGTCAACAACGTCCTGTGTTTCCCCTACATTTTCCGCGGCGCTTTGGATTGCGGTGCAACCACCATCACGTTGGAGATGGAAATCGCGGCCGTGCACGCCATTTCCGAGTTGGCGCAAGCCGAGCAAAGCGAAGTCGTGGCCGCCGCCTATGTGGGCGAACCTTTGGTTTTTGGCCCTGAGTACCTGATTCCCAAGCCGTTTGACCCGCGCTTGATGATGAAGATCGCCCCAGCCGTGGCGCAAGCCGCCGCCGACAGCGGCGTGGCCTCGCGCCCCATCAAAGACCTGGACGCTTACCGCGAAAAGTTGCAAGGCTTTGTCTATGCCTCGGGCACGATGATGAAACCGATTTTCACGGCCGCCAAGCGCGCCCTGAAAAAGCGCATCGCCTATAGCGAAGGCGAAGAAGAACGCGTGCTGCGTGCATCCCAGATCGTGGTGGACGAAGGCATCGCTCGCCCAACCCTGATTGGCCGGCCGGCGGTGATTGCCGAGCGCATCGAAAAATTTGGTTTGCGCTTGAAAGAAGAGCTGGACTATGACGTGGTCAACGTCGAGTTGGACCACCGCTACCGCGACTTCTGGCAGACCTACCACCGCCTGACAGAGCGCAAGGGCGTCACCGAGCAAATCGCCAAGATTGAAATGCGCCGCCGTTTGTCGCTCATTGGCGCCATGTTGCTGCACAAAGGCGACGTGGACGGCATGATTTGTGGCACTTGGGGCACCAATCCCATGCACCTGAACTACATCGACCAGGTCATCGGCAAGCGTGCTGGTGTCAACACCTACGCCTGCATGAACGGCTTGATGTTGCCCGGCCGCCAGGTTTTCATGGTCGACACCCACGTCAACTACGACCCTACGGCCGATCAGTTGGCCGAATTCACCATCATGGCGGCCGAAGAAATGCGCCGCTTCGGCATCAAGCCTAAGGCGGCTTTGCTGTCGCATTCCAACTTTGGCTCCTCCAACCAGCCCAGCGCCGTCAAAATGCGTGACGTGCTTGAGTTGCTGCGTAAAAACGCGCCATGGCTTGAAGTGGACGGCGAAATGCACGGTGACGTGGCGCTGGACGCGGCAGCGCGGCAGGCCATCATGCCCAACAGCAGTTTGATTGGCGATGCGAACTTGTTGGTTTTGCCAAACATTGACGCCGCCAATATTGCTTACAACCTGCTCAAGACGGCTGCGGGCGGCAACATCGCCGTGGGACCTGTTTTGCTGGGGGCCGCCAAGCCGGTTCACATCTTGACATCCAGCACCACCGTGCGCCGGATTGTGAACATGACTGCCCTCACTGTGGCCGACGCCAACGCGGCGCGTTAAGCCATAAAAAGACAGCAAGCGCTAACTTAAGCCTTGAATGCCCAGACAGGTTTTGCCTGTTTATTGGGCATTCGCTTGCTTTTTTATGTCGTTTGCCTCACACTAGCGCCTTCGAGTTTTCGGGTTTACCCGGGGGCTTCTGAAAGGTGTTTTCATGAAGGTGGCGCGACAAATTGCCGCCCTGCAGCGCTGGATGCCGGTGCTTTTGGGGTTGGTGCTCTCAATTTGCACTCTGTGGGTGCAGGCCAGTCCGGCCACCTCTGCCCAAACTTCACCGACTCTGTCGGTGACAGATTTGCCGCGAGAAGGCCAAGAAACGTACCAACTCATCCGCAAGGGGGGTCCTTTTCCTCATGAAAAGGACGGCACGGTTTTTGGCAATCGCGAGCGGATTCTGCCCCGTGAGACGCGGGGGTTTTACCGTGAATACACCGTCAGAACACCTGGAGTGAAGCATCGCGGAGCACGGCGCATCGTTTGCGGTGGCCAGGTTTCCCGAAATCCACAGACCTGTTACTACACACAAGACCATTACGCGAGTTTTCGCATGATTGTCGACAAGCCTTGATTTTTAGACTTTAGAGAAAGACCACGGAGATGGACACGCCGATTCGTCACGACCAAGAGGCGCCCCTGAAGGGCGTGCGGTCTAACATCGTGCAGTCGATTCGCGCTTACCGCGTGAGCGACTTGCAAGAGGCCGCCCAAGGCCTGGGCCACCACTTTTTGTATGCCAACTTGGCCGAAGCCCAGAGCAAACAAGACGTGCTGGACCTTATTGGTGCGCAATTCACGCTGCCCTCGCACTTTGGCAAGAACTTTGATGCCTTGTACGACTGCATGACAGACCCCTTGCACAAGTCGGGTCCACAGCCAGGCTTCATCGTGGTGCTGGAGCAAATTCCGGCACACGTCAAATTTGACAAGGAAGCCCGCGAGCAATTGCTGGACATCTTCCGTGACACGGCCGATTACTGGGGAGACAGGAAGATACCCTTCCGATGCTTCTATTCTTTTCTGTAGCCCGTTCTGCGCAAAATAGCCAAGCAGGACGGGCGATTGAGGCACAAACCGAGGACGCCGTGATGGCCGAATCGGTCGAAGAAGGCGAAAAAATGCCCACCGACAAATTGGTGGACGTGTCGCCCTTGGCGCTGCGCATGAGCAGCCCATTCAATGCAGGTTATTGGCTCGCAGCCGCCTGATCTCGCGTTGAGCTGCTGTATGCGGCAAAGTAAAAAAAGCCCGTCATTGACGGGCTTTTTTGTGGTTGCTGACTTTGTTGACGATTTCAGACCGCTTGCGCCAAAGCCACAAACTCGGCCACAGGTACTTCTTCGGCCCGGCGTTGCAAATCAAAGGTGCCGCTGAAACCTTTTTCTTCGAGCCATTTGCCCAAGGTGTTGCGCAAGATTTTGCGACGCTGGCTGAAGGCGACTTGCACCAGTGTTTCCAGCGTCTTGACGTTGACCTCGGGTGGTTGGGCCAACGGCACCATGCGCACCACGGCGCTGTCCACGCGCGGGGGTGGGTCAAAGCTTTCAGGGGGCACAAACAGCACATTGGCCATGTCGTAGCGCCATTGCAGCATGACCGACAGACGGCTGTAATCAGATGTGCTGGGCTTGGCCACCATGCGGTCGATCACTTCTTTTTGCAGCATGAAGTGTTGGTCTTCTATCACGTCCACTTGCGCCAGCAAATGGAACAGGATGGGCGTGGAGATGTTGTACGGCAGGTTGCCCACCACCCGGATTTTGGGCTTGGCTAAAGGCGAGGTCTTGGCCAGCATCTGCGTCGCCAGAGCCCTGAAGTCGACTTTGAGCACATCCGACTCGACCACCGACAGGTGCGGGTGCTCGCGCAGGCGCACCGCCAGGTCGCGGTCCAGCTCGATGACCGTCAGGTGACCCAAACGCTCGACCAAAGGCTGCGTCAGCGCGGCCAGGCCAGGACCAATTTCGACCATGGGCTGGCCCGCTTCGGGGTTGATCGCATCCACGATGGCATCGATGATGCCGCCGTCGGTCAAAAAGTGCTGACCAAACCGTTTGCGTGCGATGTGTTTCATTGGGGTGGCTCTCGCATCTCGACATAGGCCCGGCCACGGATGTCTTCGACCCAGGTGGCATAAGCCTCATCGAGTTTCTTTTCGCGCAAGGCATTGCGCGCCAGGGTGCGTTGCTCCTGATCGCTCATGGGCGCGTTGCGGCGGTCGGTGACTTCGATCAAGTGAACGCCAAAGCGGGACACCAGCGGTTCTGCTAATTGCCCTGGACGCAGGCGGTTCATGGCTTGTTCAAACTCTGGCACAAACATGCCGGGGTTGGCCCAGCCCAAGTCCCCACCTTGTTGTGCGCTGCCGTCTTGCGACATCTCGCGGGCCAGTGCTGCGAAATCGGCTTTGCCGGACACCACGGCTTTGCGCACTTCGGTGAGCTTGGCCACGGCCTGGGTTTGCGACATTTGTGCGGAAGGCCGCAGCAAGATGTGGCGGGCACGCGTTTGCGTCACCATCAGGGTGGTGGTTTGGCGGCGCTCAATTACTTTGAGAATGTGAAAGCCTGCGGCAGATCGAACAGGTGCAGCCACTTCACCCACATTCAGGCTGCGCGTCGCGTCCAGAAACAAGTCGGGGTAGCGATCGGCAGGGCGCAGACCCATGTTGCCGCCATTGGCCCCTTTGTCGGTGGTTTGAGAAAAAGCCTTGGCCAGCTCGGCAAAGTTTTCGCCCGCGCGTGCACGGCGTGCAATGTCGGTCGCGCGTTCGCCCAAAGCTTGAACGTCTGATGCGGTGCTTTGTTCAGGCACCGAGATCAGGATCATGGCCAAATTCAACTGGGCTGGCATTTGCTCAGCCTGTGCTTTCAGCTGTTCGCTCAGGAATTGCTCGACTTCGACGTCGCTGACGCGGATGCGGCCTTCAACCTCGCGCTCGCGCAAACGGGTGAGGGTGAGTTGGGTGCGCAGTTGTGTGCGAAAAGCGCTCACGGTGATGCCTTCTTGCGCCAAGCGCTTGTGCATTTCCTCACGCGTCAACTGGTTGCTGGCCGCCACATTCAGCTCGGCCTGCTCAATGGCTTCATCTTCAATTTTGATGCCCGCATCGCGCGCTTGCTGCAATTGGGCTTTTTCGTTGATCAGTTGCTCGACGGCCAAGCGATTGAGTTCGTTGGTGTCGGGTTGTGCGCCGCCGCGAGCAGCCGCTTCGCTGGCCAGGCGCTGACGCAGCACTTGCACATCGCGGTTGGTGATCGGCTCTGAATTGACAACCGCCACGATGAAATCGGCCTGGCGAATGAGGGCGGTGGCGGCTTTTGCAGGGGAATCATTGGGGGTTTGCGCCCAAGAACCGGCTGAGCAGATCAGGCTGATCGCACCCAGGATGGCGGCCCGCCAGGCTGAACGGGCAGGAAAAAACAGTTTATTCATAGTGCTGGAACCGACTGGGTTGAACCGTGCTGTCACGCAGGTATTGGTAGCGGGGAATGTTGTCACTGAGGCTCTTTAAGGGGCTGATGCCTACGCGTGCAAAGCCAATGAATTCAAGTTGGAAAAGAATGCGGCTGGTGGCGCTGGTGGCGCTGATACTGGAGGTGTTGGTTTGCAGGCGCTGAAAGGCAACCCGGCCCAGCCAGCAGCCGGCATCGTATTCCATGCCCACCAGAGTGTCCACGAGGCTGCGCTCTTTCAGGCTGTAATTGAGCCTGCCCACCGTGTACCAGCGGTCGGGCCCAAGGCCTTGCCCTGGGGTACGCGACCAGGCGGTCTCGGCCTGTCGGTCGGTTTGGCCGATCAGGTCGCTCAAAGGCCATTGCCAGCCCAAATCCACAAACTCAGAGTTTGGGGTCACTTGGTTGTTGGCGCGGTAGGCCATATTGATGACCCGGTAAGGGCTGTGGCTGTAGCGCCCTTGCAGGGTGGTTCGGCTGATGTCGTGTGTTTGGTTGTTGGCCTGGATGGTGGCGTCGAATGACCAGCGATCGTCCCATCGGATGCCTGCACCGAACAAAATGTCGCTCAGGCCCGCCGAGTTGGCGACTTGGCCAGGTAAGACGACCTGCTGATCTGAAAACCGGATGCGTTGGGCCACGCCCACCCGAAGCATTTCAGCGCCGTTGGCAGCGTCAAAAAAGCGGCTGTTCACACCCAACGTCAGGGCGTCGTTGTCCACCAGTCGGTCCTGACCCACATAGGTGTTTTCGCTGTAAATGGTGGACAAGTTGAAGTCGGTGGCACCGCTGTCATAGACCGGCAACATGTCTTGGTTTTTGTAGGGCGTGCGGGCGTAAAAAACGCGAGGCTCCAGTGTTTGCACAACATCGCGTCCAAACCAACGGGTCTCGCGTTCAAATACCAGACCGGAGTCCAGACTGAAGGTGGGCAAGACCCGGTTGACCGCACTTTCGCCATTCGACAAAGGCCGGTCCATCTGGTAGCGCGTGGCGTGCAATTGCAGTTTGGGTGTCACAAAGCCCCAAGGGCGAATCCAGGGGCGACTCACCTGGGCTTGTATGAAGCTGCGTTCACCGTTGCGCGGCAAGGTGCCCGCAGTGACCAAACTGGCCACACGTGAATAGTCGGCCTCAAACCGTGTGGTGTCTCCCACCACGGACCAATCCAGACCTTCGGCGTTCCATTGGCCGTAACGCATGGTGATCTGTGGCGCCCGGTCGTAAGGGGGGGCCGCTTCTTGCAGGTTTTGCCAGCGCTGCACTTGGGCGCTCATGCTGAAGTCACCCCTGCCCCAAGACAAGACGCCGGTGGACGGTAAAGCGCGTTGCGTCAGCACCAAGCCAGAGCGTGGGAAATCACGCCAGTAGTTGTTGTCGCTGACCCGGTTCAAGGTCAAACCCAGGTTGATGCGGCCCACGCTGTCGAGTCCCGTGTCAATGCCCCCGTTGTGTTGGCTGGACAAGCCCCAGCGGGTTTGTGAGCGCAGTTTGTCGCTGGGCATCAGGTTCAAGCGCAGCAAGCCGCTGTAGTCCCTCTCCAGATAACGAAATTCGGTGTCTGCCGCCACTCCGCGCTGGCTCATCACATGCGTAGTGACGGTGGCATCGCGGTTGGGTGCAATGTCAAAGTAATACGGTTGAGCCACTTCAACGCCGTTGACTGTGTCGATGCTGAACAGTGGCGGCAACAGGCCGGATTTGCGTTCATTGGTCAATGGCAGGCTGATGGAGGGCGCAGCAAAGATGGGCACATCCTGAAAGCGCATTTGAACGCCGCTGGCCTCGATGCTCGACTCTTCTTCGTCAATGGTCAGTTGTGTGGCTTTCAGCAGCCATTCGGGCAGCCACTCGGGGCCCGGGGTACGCCGGCATGTCGTGTAGTTGGCTTGGCGAACGATGGTGCGCTGGTTGTCCACAAATTCGACTTCGGCGGCTTGACCGTAACCCCCACTGCCGTACAACTCGAAGTCCGGTTTTTCAAAGGTGCCCTGAAAGCTGTCGACCTTGAGCTTCAGTCTTGGGCCGCTGAAAACACTGGTCGGCGTGCTGACACGCACGTGGCCTGTGGCATCCACCACGTCTTGCGTCTGGTCGTAGTCAAGTCGATCGGCGCGCAAAGCCAACCCTGGCCGTCGGATGCTGGCCTGACCTTCAACCACCAAGTCCATGTCGGGGCGGGCGGTGATTTGTGCACCTTTTACAAATACGGCCCCCTCAGATTGCTGACGTTCCGAAACCTTTTCCTCCAGCAAAGGGCTGCTGCGCAAGGACAAATGGGCCGGCTGACCCCAAGACGCGCTGACGCTCAAAGCCAACAGCAGTGCCGCAACGGGGTTGCGGCAGGCAAAGGCAGCCGTTGGTTTCATCGGCAAACAGAAAATTGCGAAATATGAGGCCACAAAATGGGGGAAGTTGCAAAAGAATCAGCCTGCCCTGACCCGTCAAAGGCAGCAACAGGCTTTGTAGAATGCGATTATCCATGAGCCACCCCTCTTCATCCCCCTTTTCCCCGTCTGTGCCTGTTTCTGAGGTCAGCTGGGCAGACCCTGCCCGCCAGGGTTTATGCCATCAATGGATGGCGAGCATCGCTGCTGAGCAGGGGCTTTTGCCCGAAACTTTGCGCATCGCATCGGCCGATGCCAGCTTTCGCCGCTACTTGCGGGTGGACACCGTACAAGGTGACAGCCGCATCGTCATGGACGCGCCACCTGACAAAGAAAACTCGGAGCCCTTTGTCCGCATTGCCGCCTTGATGAAAACCGCTGGCCTGCATGCGCCCGAAGTGCTGAACTGGCACGCAGCCCATGGCTTCATGTTGCTGAGTGATTTGGGTGATGCCACCATGATGTCGGCCATCGACGCCGAGCGCCCCCAAGCCAACCATGGCCTGTACATGCAGGCCGTGGACGCGCTGGTGCAGTGGCAGCTGGCCTCGCGCCCCGGCGTGTTGCCGCCCTATGACGAGGCCTTGCTCCACCGCGAGCTGAGCCTGTTCCCTGATTGGTACTTGGCCCAGCACAAAAAAGTGCAGATGGCAGGGCAAGACAAAGAGACGATGGACAAGGCCTTTGCCCTGATCGTGCAGCGCAACCTGGCCGCGCCCAGCGTGTATGTGCATCGCGACTTCATGCCGCGCAACCTGATGATGCCCCACGGCGCTGGGCCACTGGGCGCGCAACTGGGTGTGCTGGATTTTCAAGACGCGGTTCATGGCCCCATCACTTACGACATCGCCAGCCTGATGCGCGATGCCTTCTTGAGCTGGGACGAAGACTTCGTGCTCGACATCACCATCCGCTATTGGGAAAAAGCCCGCAAAGCTGGCCTGATGGACTTTGAAGACTGGCACAGTGACTTCGGCGCGTTTTACCGCGCCGTTGAGTGGATGGGCTTGCAGCGCCACCTCAAAGTCGCCGGTATTTTTGCCCGCCTGACCTTGCGCGATGGCAAGTCCAAATACCTGGCCGATGCGCCCCGCTTCATCCACTACATCCGCACCACCTGCGACCGCTACCGTGAACTGGGCCCCTTGCTCAAGGTGATCGACGAGATCGAGGGCACCACGCCGCAAGTGGGCTTTGCTTACGGGCGCATGTGAGCATGCCGCGTTTTTATTGCCCCACCCCTCTGGCCACTGGCCTCGCCCTGAGTCTGCCTGCTGGCGCTGCCCGTCATGTGCAGGTGCTGCGCATGCAGCCGGGCGATGTGATCACTTTGTTCAATGGCGAGGGCGGCGAGTTTGAGGCCACCGTGACCCGCATGGGCCGCAGCGATGTCGAGGTCGAGGTGGGTGCGCACCATCCGGTGGAGCGTGAAGCCGCCCGCGCTGTCCACTTGCTGGCGGGCATCACCGCCAACGAGCGCATGGACTGGTTGGTCGAAAAAGCCACCGAGTTGGGCGTGGCCAGCATCACGCCCTTGGTGGCCGAGCGCAGCGTGCTCAAGCTCAAAGGCGAGCGGGCCGAGAAAAAGCTGGCGCACTGGCAAGGCGTGGCCGTGGCCGCCGCCGAGCAATGCGGGCGCAACCGGGTGCCTGTGGTCCATGCGGCGGTGACGCTGGGGCAATGGCTCCAAACAGCCCCAGCCGGTGAGCGCTGGGTCTTGTCTTTGTCGCAAGGCACTCAGCCGCTGGCGCAGATGACGGGCAGCGCGGGCGTGACCGTGCTCAGCGGCCCAGAAGGCGGCTTGAGCCCCGCTGAAGAGGCCGCGGCTTTGTCGGCGGGCTTTGTGCCGGTGACTTTGGGGCCTCGGGTGTTGCGGGCCGAGACCGCGCCTTTGGCCGTGCTCGCGGTGTGCGCCTGAGGGCGTTTGCGCACCCGCGGCGTCGCCATGACGATGCCTTTGACGCCAATGAGCGCAGCATTTGCGCGGGCCAAGCCAGCGGCCTTTATAAGCAACAAGCGATACACTGCCCGGTATGAATGCCAACCTGATCCTCCTGACGCTCTGCCAGGGCCTGTTTTTCACCAACAACGTCACCTTCATTGCCATCAATGGCTTGGTTGGCCTGTCCATGGCCCCGCTGGGGTGGATGGCGACCTTGCCCGTTATGGGCTATGTGGTGGGGGGTGCGCTGTCCACCGGCTTGGTGGCCAAAAGCCAGTCGCGCTGGGGTCGCAAAGTGTCGTTCCAGCTGGGCTTGGGGGTGGCTTTGTTTTCGGCATTGCTCGCCGCCTATGCGGCCTGGAGCCACAACTTTTGGTTGCTGGTGGCCGCCACGGTGATCGCGGGTTATTACAGCGCCAACGGCCAGCTCTACCGTTTTGCCGCCGCTGAACTGGCCGCTGACGGCTTTCGCGAAAAAGCGGTCTCTTTGGTCTTGGCCGGTGGTTTGATCGGGGCCATCGTGGGCCCCAACTTGGCCTCGCGCACCCGCACTTTGTACGAAACCCCGTTTTTGGGCGCTTACATGGCGCTGGGCATCGTGGCCGTTTTGGCCATGGTCTGCATGGCTTTCATCCACTTTCCAGCGGTGCCTGTCAAAAAACCCGGTGACAGCGCGGGTCGGCCTTTGTCTGAAATCATGCGCCAACCGGTGTTCATCGTGGCCGCCGCCGCCGCGGCTTTGGGCTATGGCGTGATGAACTTGCTCATGGCGGCCACCCCACTGGCCATGCAGGTGTGCGGCTTCAGTTTTGACGATGCGGCGCTGGTGCTGGAGTGGCATGTGATCGGCATGTTTGCGCCGGGCTTTTTCACGGGCCACTTGATCAAGAAATTTGGCACGCTGCAGATCATGGGCGTGGGCGTGGTGATCAACTTGGCGTGCATCGCCATCGCGCTGACGGGGGTCGAGTTGCACCAGTTCTTGATCGCGCTGTTCTTGTTGGGTTTGGGCTGGAACTTTTTGTTCACCGGCAGCACCACACTGGCCATGAAAGCCTGGACACCTGCCGAAAAAGACCGGGGTCAGGCAGCCATCAACTTTTTGGTGTTCTCCACCATGGCGGTGACCTCGTTTGCCTCGGGGGCCTTGGTCACCACGCAGGGCTGGACTTGGCTGAACATCGGCTCATTGCTGCCCGTGGCGCTGACCGGTGTGGCCTTGGTTTGGATGGCGCTCAAACAGAAAAGCGTGCAAGCAACCAGCGCTTGAGTGCGTTGAACACCTGGGCGCGGTAGAGGTCGTTGAAGATCTCGTGGTACATGCCCTCAAAGCACTGGGACTGCACCACGGCCTGCGGTGCAGTCTGCGCGAAGTCGGCGCTGGCGTGTGCGTTGACCAGATGGTCTTGCCCTGCATAGAGCAACAAAGTGGGCACGGACCACTGCGCCGCATCGGCCAGGGTTTGAGCACCATTGTCCAAAATCCAGGCGGCGAGGCCTGCAGAAATACGGCGGTGCACCATCGGGTCGGCCAGGTAGGCTTTGACCACATCGGGGTCTCGCGACACAAACTCGGCTTTCAGGCCGTTGTCCACCCGCAGGTGCGGCAGCACGCGGGGCAGAGTGGCCAACAGCATTTTCTGGAACACATTCGGAAACGCCCCCAGTGCTGGTGATGACAAAACCGCTGCATCCACCGAGCACCGTTGTTCGGCCAAGGTGCGTGCCACCACCAAGCCGCCCATGCTGTGGCCCAGCAAGATCAGCGGGGCATGGGCCAAAGCCGGGTGTTGCCGTGTGTCGTCGACCACGCGGCACAAGTCGGCCTGCAAACTGCCGGGGCGCAGCAGGTCGCCGCGAGCGCCATCGGAGCGGCCGTGGCCTTGCTGGTCGTAAGCCCGCACCGCAAAGCCCCACTGGTGCAAATTCGCCGCGACTTCGCCATAGCGTCCGGCGTGCTCGCCCAAGCCATGTACCAAAAGCACAGTGCCCAGGGGCTTGTGCGCAGGCAAGTCCCAGTCATAAACCGCCAGCTGGCCCGCTTCGCCTTGCAGGGCTGAAACGGCTGGGCGCGAGATGGAAAGTTTCTGCGGAAACATCAAGGCATCCGTGCCATGACTTCGGCTACCGCAGCCGTGAGTTTTTTGGCGTAGGGCACATGCAAAAACTCGTTCGGTCCGTGCGCGTTGCTCTTGGGGCCGAGCACGCCGCAAACCATCATTTGCGCCTTGGGAAAACCGGCGCTCAGCATGTTCATGAGTGGGATGGTGCCGCCTTGGCCGATGTAGCCCACCGGGGCACCAAAGTGCGCCTGACTTGACCGGTTGAGCGCTTGCTCGAACCACGGCAAGGTGTCGGGCGCATTCCAACCGGTGGCGCCGCCGCCCGCCTCAAAGGTGACCTTGGCTTGGTAGGGGGCGTTGTCTTCGAGCAAGGCTTTCATCTCGGCCACGGCCTGCGCGGCGTCCACCAACGGAGGCAGGCGCAGGCTGAGCTTGAAGGCGGTGTAAGGCCGCAGCACATTGCCCGCGTCTTTGAGGGCCGGAAAGCCGTCGGCACCGGTCACGCTCAAGGTGGGGGTCCAGGTGCGGTTGAGCAAGGCCTGTGTCGGGTCGGTCGTGGTGGGCAGTGCAAAGCTGGTGGAGCCGCCGCAGTCGTAGTGCGCCCAGGGAAAGCGCTTGTACACCTCATCACCCAATATGGCGGCGGTGGCTTGGGCTTGTGCCAGCCGCTCAGCGGGCACTTCGCAATGGAAGCTGGCCGGCAACAGCCGCCCGGTGGTGCTGTCTTCTAGCCGGTCGAGCACTTGGCGCATGATGCGAAAGCTCGATGGCACCAGGCCCGAGGCGTCGCCCGAGTGGATGCCCTCGGTGAGAATTTGCACCTTGAGCGTGCCGCTGGCCATGCCGCGCAGGCTGGTGGTCAACCACAGCTGGTCGTAGTTGCCAGCGCCGCTGTCCAGGCAAATCACCAGACCGACATCGCCCAATCGGGTGCGCAGCGCGTCTACATAAGGCAGCAGGTCGTACGAGCCCGATTCTTCGCAGGTCTCAATCAGGCCCACGATGCGCGGGTGCGGTGTCTTTTGGCTCTTGAGCGCTTGCACCGCTGCGATGCTGGCGTAGACCGCATAGCCATCATCGGCGCCGCCGCGACCATACAGCTTGCCGTCTTCGTAAACTGGGGTCCAAGGGCCAAGGTCATTGCGCCAGCCATTGAACTCGGGCTGCTTGTCCAGGTGGCCATACATCAGCACCGTTTGGCCCGAACCATCGCTGGCCGCACGCGTGGCGGCCACCTCAAAAAACAGGACCGGTGTGCGCCCCGGCAGTTGGATGATTTCGAGCGTCAGTCCGTCTACTTTTTGCGCTTCGACCCATTGCGCGGCCCGGTGCAATACGGTGGTGATGTGGCCGTTGGCGGCCCAGGCGGCATCGAATGCCGGTGACTTGGCCGGGATCTCGATGTATGTTTTCAGCTCGGGCAAGATGCGGCTGTCCCAAGTCTGGGTGACTTCACTCAAGGCGCGGGCGCTGTCGAGCAGCTCAGCGGGTATTTCGCGGTGCAAGGGGGCGTTCATGGGCAAACTCCGGAAAAAGGCAACAACAAGACCAATGACTGTAGCGGTTTTGCGATGGGCGCTGGGTGTGACCGCTGGTCTGCGCGTGGGTGCCGTACAGACTGCAGGTGTACTGGACGGTTGACCACGGCAGGTGCGGTATCGGTGGCAGAATGGGCCCGCTTTGAAAATGGTTTTAGCAATTTCTTCGCTTGTGGCGACGCAGACTTGCCAAATCATTTCTGAGGCGCCCTAAACATCAGTGCATCCCAAGAGGTGCACAAGAGGGCCCACTTGGCACAGTGCCCAGGAGACAAAATGACGGATTCCAAGACCGCACCCAACCCGGGCCTGTACTTGTTTGAAAAGTTCGAGGCGGGGGTGATCCATTTGGATGCCCAGCGCAACGTGCTGGCCATGAACGACTACGCGCGGCGCGTCTTGCCTGTGGACGAGAAACAGCCGTTTGGCAAACTCGTCACGTCTTTTCATCCCGAGCGCTCCAAACCCAAAGTCAAGTTTTTGCTGGACGAGGCCTCGGGCTGCCCTATGGCCAATGCGGTGCCGATGACCATGATCATCAACATCCCCGAGCAGGTCTTGCTCATCAAGGTCAGCCGCCTGGGCAATGCCACGGGAGAGACCACGGGCTTTGCCTTGGTGTTCTATGACGTCACGCAAGTGGTTGGGCAAGAGCAGCCCCTTGTCGAACCGCCTGCCAGAAACATGCGTTTGTCGCGCATCCCGATGGTGGCCAACCAGAAAGTGGCTTTTGTGGACACCCGCGACGTGCTCAGTCTGGAGTCGCAGGCGCACTACACCCGTGTGCTCACCCGGGAGGGCTACCATTTTTGCAACCTGAGCATTGGTGATCTGGAACTGAGGCTGGACCCTGCACAGTTCATGCGCGTGCACAGGTGCTTCATCGTCAATTTGCAGGCGGTGCATGAGCTGGGCCGTGAAGGCAGCAAAACCCACGTTGTGCTGAAGGGCAAAAACACCCAGCAGGTGCCGGTGTCGCGGGGTGTGGTGTCTCGCTTGCGTGAGGCGTTGGGTCTCGGCTGATTCCTGCGGGGCCTTTTTGTCTGAACGCCTGCTGAGCGCCAGTGGGCCCGCTTTTTCAAGGGTATTCCCGATGCATTTTTGCCCCTAGGACATTCCCTGATTGAAAGAATCAAAAAGTCTGACCAATGCGTTTCGTGCTCGATAAAGTGCATTTCGTGCAATAAATCGACCAAAGAGTGACGTATTTGAATAAAACCTGACTATTGAGTAGGAAAAGGGCTCTCGCCAATACTGAGCTTCTGTTTTCCAACAAAACTCAGGAGACCTTGATGATTCCACCGCGTTTTGAATACCACGCGCCCAAAACCGTCGGCGAGGCTGTAGCCTTGCTTGGCCAATTGGGCTCAGACGCCAAGCTGCTGGCGGGCGGCCACAGTCTGTTGCCGATGATGAAGCTGCGATTTGCGCAGCCCGAGCACCTGATCGACATCAACCGCATTCCTGAACTCAAGGGCATTCGTGAAGAGGGCAACACCGTGGTCATTGGGGCCATGACGGTGGAGAACGACCTGATCACCTCGCCCATCTTGCAGGCCAAAGTGCCCTTGTTGTGCGAAGCCGCCAAGCTGATCGCCGACCCCCAAGTGCGCAACCGCGGCACGATTGGCGGTGACATCGCCCACGGCGATCCCGGCAACGATCACCCTGCCTTGTCCATCGTGATCGATGCTTCATTTGTGTTGGAAGGCCCGAATGGCCGCAGAACCGTGGCCGCTGACGGATTTTTCCTGGGCACTTACATGACGTTGCTCGAAGAAAACGAAGTCATGTGCGAGATCCGTGTGCCCGCCTTCGCGCCCGGCACAGGATCGGCCTACGAAAAACTCAAGCGCAAGACCGGTGACTGGGCCACGGCCGGTTGTGCCGTGGTCATCCGCAAAAGCGGCGACCAGGTCAGCCATGTGCGCATTGCACTGACCAACGTGGCCCCGACGGCTTTGCGTGCCGAGGCTGCCGAAGCCGCTTTGCTGAACAAGCCCTTCAACGCCGCCAATGTGCAAGCCGCAGTGGACGCTGCGATCGCAATTTGCGACCCGGCCGAAGACCTGCGTGGCGACATTGAATACAAAACCGCCATGGCCGGAGAAATGGTCAAGCGCGCCTTGAACAAAGCCTGGTCGCGCTGCGCATAAACAAAGGAGAACAACATGTCCAAAAAACTCGTCACTGTTTCCATCAATGGCAAAAAAGAAGAAAAAGCCGTTGAACCGCGCACCCTGCTGATCCACTTTTTGCGCGAAGAACTCAACTTGACCGGTGCCCACATCGGTTGTGAGACCAGCCACTGCGGCGCTTGCACGGTGGACATTGATGGCCGCTCGGTCAAGGCGTGCACGCACCTGGCGGTGCAATGCGACGGCTCTGAAGTGCTCACCGTCGAAGGACTGGCCAACAAGGGCGTGCTGCACGCAGTGCAGGAAGGTTTTTACAAAGAGCATGGCCTGCAATGCGGTTTTTGCACGCCGGGCATGCTGATGCGCGCTTATCGCTTCTTGCAGGAGAACCCCAACCCGAGCGAAGACGAAATTCGCCACGGCATGGCCGGCAACCTGTGCCGATGCACCGGTTACCAGAACATTGTCAAAGCCGTCCAGTACGCCGCCAAAAAACTGCAAGAGCCCGTTGCGGCTTGATGCGAAAACCATTTGATCGGAGACACACATGAACGCACCGGTACAAACCGCAGAAGCCCGCGAACTCGCGTTGGCGGGCATGGGCGCTTCGCGCCTGCGCAAAGAAGACGCCCGTTTTATCCAAGGCAAGGGCAACTACGTCGATGACATCAAGATGCCCGGCATGTTGCACATGGACATCGTGCGCAGCCCGATTGCCCACGGCCGCATCGTCAAGATCAACAAAGAGGCGGCACTGGCCATGCCTGGCGTGCACGCCGTGTTGACCGCTGACGACTTGAAGCCCCTCAAGCTGCACTGGATGCCGACTCTCGCGGGTGACGTGGCCGCCGTGCTGGCCGATGGCAAAGTGCATTTTCAGATGCAGGAAGTGGCCATCGTGATCGCCGACGACCGCTACATCGCCGCTGACGCGGTCGAAGCCGTCGAGATCGAATACGAAGAGTTGCCCGTGGTGCTCGACCCGTATGCCGCCCTGCAACCCGATGCCCCGGTGATTCGCGAAGACCTGGCCGGCAAGACCGAAGGCGCACATGGCAAGCGTGAGCACCACAACCACATCTTCACGTGGGATGCGGGCGACAAGTCTGCTGCCGATGCGGCCTTTGACAAAGCCGAAGTGACCGTGTCGCAGCACATGTACTACCCCCGCGTGCACCCTTGCCCGTTGGAGACTTGTGGTTGCGTGGCCAGCTTTGACCCGATCAAGGGCGACCTGACCACCTTCATCACCTCGCAAGCGCCGCATGTGGTGCGCACCGTGGTGTCCATGCTCTCGGGCATTCCTGAGTCCAAAGTGCGCATCGTCAGCCCCGACATCGGTGGCGGCTTTGGCAACAAGGTCGGCATCTACCCCGGCTATGTGTGCGCCATCGTGGCCTCTATCGTGCTGGGTCGCCCCGTCAAGTGGGTCGAAGACCGGATTGAAAACATCTCGTCCACCGCCTTTGCCCGTGACTACCACATGGACGGCGAATTGGCCGCCACCGCCGACGGCAAGATCACCGGCCTGCGCGTGAATGTGGTGGCCGACCACGGCGCGTTCGACGCCTGCGCCGACCCGACCAAGTTCCCGGCCGGCATGTTCCACATCGTCTCGGGCAGTTACGACATTCCCGCCGCGCACGCCAGCGTCAAGGGCGTTTACACCAACAAAGCCCCCGGTGGCGTGGCTTACCGCTGCTCTTTCCGCGTGACCGAAGCGGTGTATTTGATCGAGCGCATGGTCGATGTGCTGGCGCAAAAACTGGGCATGGACAAGGCCGAGATTCGCGCCAAGAACTTCGTCAAGAAAGAGCAGTTCCCCTACACCAGCGCCTTCGGTTTCGAATACGACTCGGGTGATTACCAGACCGCGCTCGACAAGGTGCTGGAGGCGGTGGATTACAAAGGCCTGCGCGCCGAGCAAGCGCTCAAACGCAGCGATCCCAACAGCCCGACCTTGATGGGCATTGGCCTGGTCACCTTCACCGAGGTGGTGGGTGCCGGTCCATCCAAGATGTGCGACATCTTGGGCGTGGGCATGTTCGACTCGTGTGAAATCCGCATTCACCCCACCGGCAGCGCGATCGCCCGCATGGGCACGATCACACAAGGGCAAGGCCATCAGACCACCTACGCGCAGATCATTGCGACTGAGTTGGGTATTCCGTCTGAAGTGATTCAGGTCGAAGAAGGCGACACCAGCACCGCGCCATACGGCCTGGGCACTTACGGCTCGCGTTCCACACCGGTGGCGGGTGCCGCCATCGCGTTGGCCGCTCGTAAGATCCACGCGAAGGCCCGCAAGATCGCCGCCCACATGCTCGAAGTGAACGAAAACGACCTCGACTGGGAAGTCGACCGTTTCAAGGTCAAGGGCGACGACAGCAAGTTCAAAACCATGGCCGATGTGGCATGGCAGGCCTACCACCAACCACCAGACGGTTTGGAGCCAGGCCTTGAAGCTGTGCATTACTACGACCCACCGAACTTCACATTCCCGTTCGGCATCTACTTGTGTGTGGTCGACATCGACCGTGCCACGGGTGAGACCAAGATCCGCCGTTTCTATGCATTGGACGACTGCGGCACCCGCATCAACCCGATGATCATCGACGGCCAGATCCACGGCGGTCTGACCGAAGGCTTTGCCGTGGCCATGGGCCAGCAAATGCCATTCGATGCGCAGGGCAACTTGCTGGGCAACACGCTGATGGACTACTTCTTGCCCACCTTTGTGGAAACCCCACATTGGGAAACCGACCACACCGTGACGCCTTCGCCGCACCACCCGCTGGGTGCCAAAGGCGTGGCCGAATCGCCGCACGTGGGCTCGATCCCCACCTTCACTTCTGCCGTGGTGGATGCTTTCTCTCACCTGGGTGTCACGCACCTGGACATGCCGCACAACGCATTCCGCACCTGGAAAGCGCTGCGCGAGCACGGCGCGGCTTTGTAATCAGGAACCACCATGGAAGTCAAACTCGACAAACAATACCCACTCGATGTGGACGCGGCACGGGCGTGGGCCTTGCTCACCGACCTCAAGGCCACGGCCAGTTGCATGCCCGGTGCCGAAATCACCGAGCAACTGTCTGACACGTCGTTCAAAGGCGGCGTGAAGGTCAAGGTTGGCCCGGCAGTGGCCCAGTTTGGCGGCACGGTCGACGTGATCGAAGCGGTGGCCGCCGAGCGCAAGATGGTCTTGCGTGGCAAAGGTGCCGACAAAGGCGGCTCGTCCGCCTCCATGGACCTGACCGCCATCATCACGCCCGACCCGGCCAACCCGGCGCACTGCGTGCTGAATGGGCAGGCGGCTGTGATCGTGAACGGCAAGTTCGCGCAGTTCGGCGGTCGCATGATGGTGCAGGTGTCCGACATGCTGCTGGCGCAGTTTGTTGAAAACTTCCGCCAGACTGCGCTGACGCTGCCTGCGGCCGATGGCTCATCAGCGGCGGGTGTTGCGAGTGCCGCGGCTGGTGCCAGTGCCACTGCGGCGGCGGCACCTGCTGCCCCCGTGGTGGCTCGCGAGATCAATGGCCTGGCCATCTTCTGGGCCTTGCTCAAGAGCTGGTTGGGTGGTTTGTTGGGCAAGAAAGCCTGAGCCTGACATGACCATGACCACGCCAGACCCAGCCGGACGTCCTGCCACTGAGGAGCGCTTGTTGCGCGAGCGGCTGCAGCGCGCGGGTTATCTGGCCGATGCCGACCTGGCCACCACCGTGTGGCTGGCGTCGGCATTGCAGCGTCCCCTGTTGATCGAGGGTGACGCGGGTGTCGGAAAAACCGCTTTGGCGACGGCGCTCGCCCAATCCCAAAGAGAGCAAGGTGCCACCTTGGTGCGCCTGCAATGCTTCGAAGGCCTGGATTTGGCGCAAGCCGCTTACGAGTGGAATTACGGGCGCCAATTGATGGCGATCCGTCTCAACGAAGCGGACAAAGAGGGCTTGGGCCGGGTGCGTGAGTCAGATGTGTTCAGCCGTGACTATTTGCTGGAACGGCCCTTGCTGCGCGCCATCAGCCAGAGTGGCCCTTGCGTGCTGCTGATCGATGAGATCGACCGCGCCGATGAAGCCTTTGAGGCTTTCCTGCTGGAAGTGCTGGCCGATTACCAAATCACCGTGCCCGAAATTGGCACGATTCGGGCTACGCACATTCCGCAAGTGATTTTGACCAGCAACGGCACGCGCGAGTTGTCTGATGCCTTGCGCCGCCGGTGCCTGTACCACTACCTCGATTACCCGACCTTGGCACGCGAGATCGCCATCGTCAAAACCGCATTGCCTGAAGCAGACACCCGGCTGGTCGAAGACGCCGTGCAGTTTGTGCAAGCCCTGCGCCGCGAAGACCTGGCCAAGATTCCCGGCATCGCCGAAACCTTGGACTGGGTCAGCGCCTTGTTCAAGTTGGGCCACCACAGCTTGCCCGAAGACATGGCTGCGGTGTTGGGCACTTTGGGCTGCTTGCTCAAGACCCGCGAGGACCGCTTTGTGATGGGGCCTGACCGGCTGCGGCAACTGGTCGAAGGACGACGTTCTGTGGGCGTGGCCGAAAAAACGCCCGGTCTTCATCAGGTGAGTTCATGAACACCGAACCCGCCAGCACGCCTTCCGAGCGTTTGGCGGGTTTCGCCGCGCTGTTGCGCGAACACGGTCTGACGGTGGGGGTGGCCGAACAGCAAGCCATGCTGCAAGCGGTCCTGCACTTTGGCCCCTTGCAAGAGCGGCCCTTGCAAGCGGCTTGGCGAGCCATTGCCTGCCACAGTCACCGCGAATGGCAGCTTTGGCCTGATGTTTATGAGCGCTTTTGGCACCCCGAAAAATTGCGCGGTGGTGTCAAAGTCAGCGGCCAGACCCGGCCCAGCCGCAACCTGCGCCAAAGCATGCAGGCCCTGCACGAACAAATGAATGCCGCGAGCCAACCCGGCGGCCCCAAATCAGCACCCCAGACAGCAGGCGATATGCCCTCGGTGGGGCAAGACGAACACGACGCAGGCGCACCCCGCGCCCAAGGGGGTGCCAGCCGCACCGAGGCCTTGCACCAGCGCGATGGCCAGATGTGGATGCCGCAAGAGCTCAGCGCGCTGCAGAGCCTTGCACGCCAGATCACCGCCAAATTGTTGCCACGTGCCACCCGCCGTTGGCGCGTGGCACCACGCGGCCAGCGCTTGGACATGCGCCAGACCTTGCGCCGCAGTGTGGGCTGGGGTGGTGAGCTGTTGCAACCGGCCTGGAAAGTCAAGCGTGTCGAGCCACCCCGCCTGTTCATACTGGCCGATGTGAGCCGCTCCATGGAGTCTCACGCTGCGCTGTTTTTGCGTGTGGCACGTGCTTTTGCGCTGGAGGCCGACGCGCGGGTCTTTGTGTTCCACACCCGGTTGGCCGAAGTCACGCCTTACATGCACCGTGATACCCCGGCCATTCAGGAAAAAGTCAACGCCGTCACCGCCGGTTTTGGTGGCGGTACGCGCATTGCCGCCAGCTTGCAGGACTTTGCCCGCCACCATGCCCGTGCGCAGCTCAACCGGGGCTCGCGCGTGTGGGTGTTTTCGGACGGCTTTGACACCGACGAGCCGGAGCTGTTGGCCGCTGCGCTGCAAGAAGTGCGCGCGCGAGGTGCCCGCATCACCTGGTTTCACCCGACTCGGCAGGTGCCTGCCGCGACCGCTTTGCAGCGCGCGCGTCGCAGCATTGAGCGCTTTGTGCCGTTGGCCAGCCTGGCTGATTTGGCCGCCGCCCGCCCAGTGTTGCACTGAGCTGTTTTGAACCCAGGATAGACCCCAAGGAGAACGCCATGAACCGCAATGAATGGATCACCCAAGCGGCCCGACTGCAGGCGGCCGAGCAACCATTTGCTTTGGTCACTGTGCTGCGTGCCCAAGCCCCCACTTCTGGCAAAGCCGGCGACAAGGCCGTGGTCACGGCCGATGGCCAGATCCATGGCTGGATCGGTGGCGGCTGCGCGCAACCGGCCGTTATCAAGACCGTGCGCCGCGCCCTGCTCGATGGCCAGCCACGCACCATCCGCATTGCGCCTTCCGATGAAAGCGCCGAGCGCGATCTTGGCGACGTGCTCGAATTTGGCATGGCCTGCCATTCGGGCGGCACGCTGGAGTTGTTCATCGACCCGGTCATGCCTTCGGCCTTGTTGACCGTGGTGGGGGATTCGCCGGTGGCCCGCGCGTTAGTGAGTCTGGCCCCTCGCGTGGGCCTGCGCGTGGCGGTGGTGGCGCACGGTGCGCAGGTCGCTGATTACCCCGATGCCGATACGGTCTTGGGCACGGACGATGCGCCTGTGGTTGCTGCGCAGTTGGCCTCTACCCCCTTTGTGGTGGTGGCCACGCAAGGCCGTCGCGACCTGCAAGGCCTGAAAGCCGCATTGGCTTTGCAACCCCAAGGGCTGTGGTTTGTGGCCAGTGCCCGCAAGGCGGGGGTGCTGCTGGACACCTTGGTCACCAGTGGCGAAGACCCGGCGGCTGTGGCCCGCATCGTGGCCCCTGCGGGTGAATTCATTGGTGCGCAAACCCCTGAAGAAATTGCATTGTCGGTGCTGACCTCGGTGGTCGCGGCCCGGCGTGGGCACGCACCCAAAGCGGTGATCTCTGCCCAAGCCGATGCGGCGACAGTCCCGGCCCTGACAGCTGTGGCGGTGGAAGCCACAGCGGCTGTGGCAGCATCTGGTAAATCATCTTGCTGCGGAGGCTGACATGGGTTGTATTCTCAAAGGCGGTGGCGGGCTTTACAGCCGTGTGACGGTGGGGGCTGTGCTGTTGGCCGCAGGTTCGGGCTCGCGCATGGGGCACCGACCCAAAAGCCTGCTGGAGCTGGGGGGCGTGCCCCTGATCCGTCGCCAGTTGATTGCGCTGTCGGGAGCCGGTGTTGACGAAGTGGTGGTGGTGCTGGGCCACTACGCCGACCGCATCGAAGAAGCGGTCAAGGAATTCCCGGTGACGTTGGTGCGCAACCCCGATCCGGATGCCGGCCAAATTTCGTCCTTGCGGCTGGGCTTGCAAGCGCTGTCGCCCAAACTCGACGCGGTGCTGGTGGCGCTGGCCGACCAGCCCCTGATCAACTCGCAGGACATCAACGACCTGATCGGGGCTTACAAAAAACGCCCTGCGGGTGCGCAGGTGGTGCAGCCCACTGTCGATGGTTTACCCGGCAACCCGGTCATGTTCAGCACCGAGGTGCGTGATCAAATTTTGGCGGGCGATGCCCATGTGGGTTGCCGCCAGTGGCAGTCGGCCAACCCCGAGCAAGTGCATGCTTGGGTGAGCACCAACAGCCGTTACCGAACCGATGTGGACACACTCGAAGACATCGAGGCGCTGGCCCAGCGCACCGGGCACCGGCTGAAGTGGCCGGCAGATTTTCCCGTCACGGCCTGAGGCGTTTTGCCTTCATCGTTGCCCTTGAGTTGACCATGATTCAGCCCGATCCCCTTCACCAGTTCTGGCACACGCCCGTGGGCGTGCACCGCTTTGAACAAGCCGATGCGGTCAATGAAGTGCTGGTGCGCGTGTTTCAAACCATGCGCGCCACCGATGCGTCCACAGCGGGTGAACCCAAGGCTTTTTATGCCAGTCGCGATGATTTGCTGCAGCGCATTCGTCTGTCCGAGTGGGAGCAGCTGGTGCGCTTCATGGTCGACAGCGTGCGCCAGACCGTGGTGCTGGCCAACCAAGGCGCGTGGCCCGAAGCCAAGCCGGGCTTTCAGATTGCCGTGCGAGGCATCTGGTTTCAAATCTCCAGTCAGGGCAGCCACCACGATGTGCACACGCACGGCAACTGCTCGTGGTCTGGTGTGTATTGCCTGCAGGTGGATCCACCTCAGCAACGCCGCATGCACCCGGTGTTGGGTGCGGCCAATGGCGTGACACGTTTTTATGGTCCGCACTTCAACCACTTGGGCGGTGCGGCCATGGACTTTGGCAACGCGTATTTGCAAAACGCCCACCTCGACATCGATCCCCTGCCCGGTCAGTTGGTGGTGTTTCCATCCTGGTTGCCGCACCAGGCCATGCCGTACCACGGCACAGCAGACCGGGTGATTGTGTCCTTCAACGTCAGCGTGCACGCGGCCGGTGGTTCGGATCAATTGCATGGGTATGCCCATGTCTGAGCGGCCAAACGCCTCAGAGGTCCAGCCTGATGCGCTGGCCCATGCGGGCGAGGTCGCGCAATGGGCCGTGATGCTGTTGGGGTGGCTCTGGTTGGGCGAGCAAGGCATGCGGCTGGGCTGGTCCGTGGCCAGCGGGGTGCTGGCTGTGGTGCTGTGGTGGGCGGCCCGATTGATGTGTCGGGGCAGTGCGTGGGCGCTGCAAGCCGGTGCTGTGCGCATGGGCGTTTGCGGCCTGCTCACGGCCTGCGGTGTGTGGCTGCCCAGCATGCTGGCTGCTGGGGACATGGCCCATGGGGGTTTGTTGCTGGTGGCGTTGCTGTGGGGCGCATGGAGCGGCTTGGTGGAGACGCGCAGCCGTGTCAGCACTTTTCAGATGGGCCTGTTGGCTTGGCATCCCGTGTTGGCAGGTTGCCTGGTGGGGCTGGCCTGGCGCTTGTCGGGTGGCGAGTCAGACATGCCATGGGGTGTGAGCCTCTTGTTGGCCCTGGCTGCTGCGATGTTGCATGCGCGTGACCGCTGCACTGTGCAGCCGATGTCGGCCTGTTTGGGCCCACGCGTTGGCTGGGCTGTTTTGCTGACGCCCTCGGCCATGGGTTTGATGATGGGCAGTTTGTGGCTGGGCAATGTCTGGTGCGCGGGCCTGGGTTGGCGCACAGAGACCATGGTGGTGTGGCACTTGGCCTTGATGGCAGGTGCGCCCACGCTGGTCGCTTGGACATGGCGCTGGAAGACACCAGCAGGCCAGCAGTCACCGGCATGGCATGAAAAACGTGCGCATCTGGGATTTTGCGTGAGCTTGGTTTTGCTGGCCTTGGGGGCCCTGATGCTGTTGGGCCAAAGTGCTGTGCATGGCGTGTTGGCCATGCTGCTGCCCTCGCTGGCTTGGGCTGTGCACTGCGCCCGTCCCCGCGACGGCAAGGGTGCCTTGAGTCAGTTGCCGCCTTGGTTGGCCCGCACTACGGCCTTGTTGTTGGGGCCGGGTTTGCTGCTGTGGGTGGGTAGTTTCGGCCCGACATACGGCCCTGCGGCCATGCAAATGGCCATGGCGTTGCTGGGCGGATTGGCGGCGCTGCAAGCCTTGTTTTTGTGGTGGCGCAGACCGGCACTGCAACCGGCCTGGTTCAGCCCTTGATGATTTTTGATCGGCCTGTAAGTTGATACCCCTAACGGAGACAAAACACCATGAACAGCATTGACATCGACGTGATCCGAACCGCCTTGGATTGGCAAAGCCGGGGGCACCGTGTGGTCATGGGGACGGTGGTGCGCACTTGGGGTTCGGCCCCGCGTCCACCGGGCTCGCTCATGATCATCCGGGGCGATGGGCAAGTGGCCGGATCGGTCTCGGGCGGCTGCATCGAAGACGACCTGATTCGCCGCGTGGCCGCTGGCGAGTTGGCCCTGCGCATGCCTGAGATCACGACCTACGGCCAGACGGCCGAAGAAGTTCGCCGCTTTGGCCTGCCCTGTGGCGGTTCGGTGCAGGTGGTGCTCGAGCCTTTGTCTTCTCAGTCACAACTGCGTGAATTGCTGGTGCTGATCGAGCAACACCAGCGGGTCGAGCGGCGTTTGGACATGGCCACTGGGCTGGTGCGCATGGGTGCAGCCACCGAGGGCGACAAGTTGCAATTTGACGGTCAAAGCCTGACCACGGTACACGGCCCGCGCTTGCGCTTGCTGGTCATTGGCGGCGGGCAGCTTTCGCGTTATCTGGCCAGCATGGCCGTCATGCTGGACTACCAGGTCACGGTCTGCGAGCCGCGTGTGGAATACCACGAAGGCTGGGACGCGATGGCCGGGGTGACCTTGTCTACCCAGATGCCCGACGACCTGGTGCTGGCCATGCGCCTGGACCACAACAGCGCCGTGGTGGCTGTGACGCACGACCCCAAACTGGACGATCTGGCACTCATGGAAGCGCTGCGCACACCCGCTTTTTATGTGGGTGCTTTGGGCTCAAAGCACAACAATGCGCAGCGCCGCAAGCGCTTGCTCGACTTTGAGGTGTCGCAAGCCGAAGCCGCGAAACTTCACGGCCCGGTGGGCCTGAACCTCGGTGCCCTGACCCCGCCCGAAATCGCCATGAGCATCGTGGCCGAAATGACGGCCTTGCGCCGAGGCACGGATTTGAGCCAAGCGCTCAGCAGCTGGGAAGGCTCCAAGACGGTGTGCGGGCTGAGCCCATAAGCCTTTCGAAAGGCGGCTCTAGCGTCAAACGTTGAGCTCAGGCCTTGAATTTTCGAGCACGGCTTGTGAATGCACACCGTGTGCAGTTTGGGAGGGGCACAGCCCCTTGGCAGTTCGGTGACCAACAGGAGAGAACATGGTGCGATTCAAAGTCAATGGCGAGGCCGTGTCGGTCGATGCCACGCCGGAGACCCCTTTGCTGTGGGTCATCCGCGAAAAACTCAACCTCACGGGCACCAAGTTTGGCTGTGGCATTGCGCAGTGCGGCGCCTGCACGGTGCATTTGAATGGTGAGCCAGTGCGCTCTTGCTCACTGCCCGTGTCGGCGGTGGACGGCAAAAACATCACCACCGTGGAGGGCCTGATGAAGACGCCCACCGGTCAAGCTTTGCAAGCGGCTTGGGTCAAGGCCCAAGCGCCGCAATGCGGGTATTGCCAGTCGGGTCAGCTCATGACGGCGGCCAAGGTGATCAGCGTGGTCAAAAAAGACCTGAGCCGCACCGAAATCTTGGAGGCCATGAGCGGCAATATTTGCCGCTGCGGCACTTACAACCAGATTGCCGCCGCCGTCTCGCACGCCCAAAAAACCCTCAAAGGAGGCAAGGCATGAACCCGTTGAACACCACACCTGTGCCTACGCACGGCAGCGTCTCGCGTCGCTCTTTCATGCTTGGCTCGGGCGGCCTGGCTTTGGGGCTGTCTTTTGGCCTGACGCAATCTGAATTGGCGCTCGCCCAAACCCCGGTTGCAGCCGGCTTTGGCCCCAACCACTGGATCAACATGGGTCTGGATGGCGTGGTGACCTTGATGTCTCCCGGCGCAGAAATGGGCCAGGGCACCATGACCGCGATGCCCTTGTTGCTGGCCGAAGAAATGGACTTGGACTGGAGCCAGGTGCGCGTGGTGCAGTCGCCCAGCGACCCCAAGCGTTTTGGCAACCCCCGCTTTGGTGGTGGCATGACCACGGGCGCATCGCGCACGGTGCAAGGCTATTACGAGCCGCTGCGTCTGGCGGGTGCACAAGCGCGTTTGGTGCTGGTGAACGCGGCGGCTCAGGCCATGGGCGTACCCGCTGCCGAGCTGCGCACCGAGGCCAGCCGCGTGATTCACAGTGGTGGCCGCGCCATGACGTATGCAGAGATCGCCAAAGTGGCGGTGGCCCCGGCCGAGTTGCCCAAGGTCGACAAAAGCATGCTCAAGCCAATGGCGCAGTTTCGCCTGATTGGCAAGGTCATCCCCCGTGTGGACGTGCCCGCCAAATCCAGCGGCCAGGCGCTGTACGGCATTGACCAGCGTTTGCCCGGCATGCTTTGGGCCTCGGTGCTGCGTGCCCCGGTGCAGGGCGAAACGCCTGAGAGCGTGGACGACACCGCTGCCCGTGCTGTAGCGGGGGTTAAGAACGTGGTGCGCCTGCCTTATGGCGTGGCCGTGGTCGCCGATTCGTTTTACACCGCCAAAATGGCGCGCGACAAACTCAAGGTCGTCTGGAGCCAAAAATCCAAGGCCCGAGTTCAATACACCGATCAAATGCGCGTGGAGTACGCCAAGCGCGCTGAGGATTTGTATGACAAAGGCGTGGCCTTCATTGACCACGGTGATGCGGCTAAGCAGCTGGCTGGGGCCACGCGCACCTTCAGCGCCACTTACACCAGCGAGATGGTCAGCCACATTTGCCTGGAGCCGATGAACTGCACCGCGCGTGTGGATGGCGACAAGATCGAACTCTGGGCCCCGGCCCAATCGGCCTCGTTTGTCACCGGTACGGTGGCGGGTGCTGCGGGCTTCAAGCCTGAAAACATCACCGTCAACATCACCTTGATGGGCGGTGGTTTTGGACGTCGCGTTGAGGCCGATTATTCGGCGGATGCGGCTTTGGTGGCCAAGGCCATGCCGGGCACCCCTATCCAGGTGATCTGGACCCGCGAAGACGACATGGTGCATGACAAGTACCGCCCTATGACCGGGCAGCATTTGGTGGCCGGTGTGGATGCGCAGGGCAAGATCGTCGGTTTGTTGCATCGCGTGGTGTCCGAGGGCGTGTATGCCCGCGTGGTGCCACCGGCTTTCAAAGCCTCGGGCGGCAAAGATGCGCCCGTGATGGAGGGCACCGAAATCACTTACGACATTGCCGATCACAGCGTGCAATTCATGCTCGAAGACCGTGGCATCCACGCCGGCTTTTGGCGTGCGGTAGGTCCGGGCTATACCAAGTTCGCCATCGAAACCCTGATCGACGAAGTGGCGCGTGGCGTGAAAGCCGATCCGCTGGCTTACCGCATGGACTTACTCAAGAAAAATCCGCGTGGCCAGGCCGTGCTCCAGTCGGTTGCCGACATGGCGCAATGGGGCAAAGCCAAGTTGCCCAATGGACACGCACTGGGATTGGCATTTTCCGATGCATGGAACACCTATTGCGGCATGGTCGTGCAGGTTTCTATCGAAAAAGGCCGCCCCAAGGTGCACAAAGTCTGGGCCGCTGTGGACTGCGGCCACGCTCTACAGCCGCAAAATGTGCAGGCGCAAATCGAAGGCTCGGTGATCTTTGGCTTGTCGGCTGCGCTGCACGAGCGCATGGACTTCAGGGCCGGTGAACCCCAGCAAACCAATTTGAACGCTTACCAGGTGCTGCGTGCCAACGAAGCACCCGAAGTGTTGGTGAAGGTGATGCCCACCGACAACCACCCCGGCGGTATTGGCGAAGTGGTTCTGCCCCCTTTGGCGCCGGCCATTGCCAATGCGATCGCGTCGCTCAACGGCAAGCGTTTGCGCGCTTTGCCTTTGCCAATGGTGTGACTTGCTGGGGTTTGCGGCCCCAAGTGCGTGTTGCCAAGCAGGGGCGCGGTGGTTTACAGGTAAGGCCGAGCCCAGCCTAGGCCCCGCGAGGTACCGCCCACGCTGACATCGGCCGGGTTGTATTCGCAACCGATCCAGCCGTCCCAGCCGCATTCAGCGGCCACCTTGTCGATGGTCTGGAAGATGTGCGGCCAGTTCACTTCGCCTGTGCCCGGCTCGTGGCGGTGCGGAACTTCGGCAATCTGAAAATGCCCTACATGGCCCGTGGGCAGGTACTGCGCTATTTTTGAACTCAAATCGCCTTCCACGATTTGGCAGTGGAACAGGTCCAGTTGCACTTTCACATTCGCCGCGCCCACGGCTTGCACGATGCGGTGCGCGTGGTCTTGCCGGTTGAGGTGAAAGCCCGGCACACTGCGCGTGTTGATGGGCTCGATTAACACATCACGCCCGGCCTTGGCGGCTTCGGCGGCGGCCCATGTCAAGTTGGCCACCAGCGTTGCGTCTGCGGTTTTGGCATCTGCACTTTCGGCCCGCAGGCCCACCATGGCATGGATGCGGGGGCAGTTCAGCGCCTCGGCATAAATCAGGGCTTGCGCGAAACCGGTGCGAAATTCACCTTCGCGACCGGGCACGCTGGCCGTGCCCCGGCTGCCTGTTTCCCAGGCTTGGGTGAAACTGGCGCTGTCGGTGCCGCCGGACGGGGTGTTGAACAACACCTGTTGCAAGCCGTTGCCCTGCAAACGGGCGGCCAGCTCTTGCGCAGAATAGGCATAGGGAAACAAATATTCCACCGCCTTAAAACCGTCTTTGGCCGCAGCCTCAAAGCGGTCCAAAAACGGCAAATCGGGGTACATCATTGACAGGTTGGCGGCAAAGCGGGGCATGGGTTTCTTTCGGGGTGTCAACAGGCGGACCGTGGCGAGGGGGCCGCGCCTTCAGGTTTACCAGCGTGCGCCAAATGTTTGCCGCAGATCGTCCAGATCGCTGGCTTGCAGTGGGGGCGTGTTGGCTTGTAATTGCATGAGCCGGGCGGTTTCTTCCAGTTCTTCGAGCGTGGCCATGGCTGCGCCGGGCGTGTCGTGCCACACATTGGGCCCCAGTCGCGGCAGCATCACGGCGCGGATGGGCGTGCCGCGGGCCGCATACTGGCGGATCAGTGCGGCCACTTCCTGCGCCGCGTCCGTGCTGCCGGGGCGGTGGTAGCGCACCAGCGGCACATGGCCGACCTTCATCACAAAGTAGGGTGTGATGGCGGGCAGCAGCTCAGGGCCGTGCGCGTTCAGGCTCAGTGCCACGCAATGTGTGCTGTGGGTGTGGATCACGCAGCGTGTGTGGGTGTCGTGTTCACAGGCGGCGGCGTAAATCTGGCGGTGCAAGGCGATGGTTTTGCTGCCTTTGTCGCCGCTGATTTGTTGACCTTGCAGGTCGAGTTTGGCCAGGCGGGCCGGGTCCAGAAAACCCAGACACGCGTCGGTGGGCGTGATGAGAAAGCCGTCATCCAGTCGCACGCTGATGTTGCCCGCCGTGGCGTGCACATAGCCGCGTTCAAACAAGCTGCGGCCCACGCGACAGATTTCTTCGCGGGCTTGGGATTCGGTTGTGTTCATGCCAGCACTTTAAAGGCGTTGGTGAAGAAGTCTTCGCTGCCAAAGTTGCCCGACTTGAGGGTGATGTGCACGCCCCCATTTGGGCTGGGCGCATGGCACCAGGGCACACCCGGGTCGATCTGCGGGCCGATTTGCAGCTGTGCAATGCCCAACGCCTGCACACAAGCGCCCGAGGTTTCGCCGCCCGCCACCACCAGTTGTTGCACGCCCAAATCGACCAGGCCACGCGCCACAGCGGCGAGCGCGTGCTCCACCAAAGCGCCCGCCTCGGCCACGCCCAACTGCGCCTGCGCGGCTTTGACGGCTTCGGGCTCGGCGGTCGAATACACCAGCAACGGTCCATCCTTCAACAAGGGCGCGGCCCAGGCCAGCACCTGTTGCACCACCGCATTGCTTTGGCCGTGCATGAGGCTGCCGGGGTGAATCGCCAGGGCGGGCTGACCGTTGGCCTTGAAGTGCGCCACTTGTGCGTTGGTGGCCACCGAGCAGCTGCCCGAGACCACCGCTTGCAAGCCTTTGGCTGCTGGCAACTGGCTCGCTTGCGCCGAGGGCTGCAGGCCAAAGTTGGCGGGCAGGCCGATGGCCACGCCCGAGCCTGCGGTGAGCAAAGGCATGCCCTTCAATGCGGGCCCGAGGCGGTGCAGATCGTCGTTGCTGGTGGCGTCCACCACCGCCACGCCCACACCTTCAGCGCGCAGCGCGGCGATGCGTTCGTGGATGGCCGCCTCGCCCTGCGCCACGGTTTTGTAGTCGATCAAACCCACCTTACGCCGGGTTTGCGCTTGCATGACGCGTACCAGATTGGGGTCTGTCATGGGGGTGAGCGGGTGGTTTTGCATGCCCGATTCGTTGAGCAAAACATGGCCCGCGAACAGGTAGCCTTTGAACACGGTACGGCCATTGTCTGGAAAGGCCGGGGTCGCGATGGTGAAGTCGGTGTGCAGCGCGTCCATCAAGGCCTCGGTCACCGGGCCGATGTTGCCCTCGGGCGTGCTGTCAAAGGTCGAGCAGTATTTGAAATAGATTTGCTGCGCCCCCTGCGCTTGCAGCCACCGCAATGCTTCAAGCGATTGTGCAATGGCCTCGGCTGCGGGCAGGGTGCGCGACTTGAGGGCTACCACCACCGCGTCCACGCCAGCGGCCAGTGGCGATGTGGGCACGCCGATGGTCTGCACCACCCGCATGCCCGAGCGCACCAAGTTGTTGGCCAGATCGGTCGCGCCGGTGAAGTCATCGGCAATGCAACCGAGTTTCAGGTCCGGTAGATGGCCCTGCTTCAACGCGCTCATGCCGTCCCCTTGGGCAATTCGATGCCTGGGAATATTTTGATGACGGCACTGTCGTCTTCCTTGGCAAAGCCGGCTGTGCTGGCTTGCATGAACATTTGGTGCGCGGTGCTCGACAGCGGCAGCGGGAACTTGCTGGCCCGTGCCATGTCGAGCACGATGCCCAGATCTTTCACAAAAATGTCCACGGCAGAGAGCGGTGTGTAGTCGGCGGCCAGCACATGGGCCATGCGGTTTTCAAACATCCAGCTGTTGCCCGCGCTGTTCGTGATGACTTCGTACAGCGCTGCCGCGTCCACCCCTTCGCGCAGGCCCAAGGCCATGGCTTCTGCGGCCGCTGCGATGTGCACGCCCGCCAGCAGCTGGTTGATGATCTTGACCTTGCTGCCCGCGCCCGCGCTGTCGCCCAGCTTGTAGACCTTGGCGGCCATGGCGTTCAAAAACGGCTCGGCCAGCGCATACGCTTCGGGCTTGCCTGACGTCATCATGGTCATCTGGCCACTGGCGGCTTTGGCCGCGCCACCCGAAATCGGGGCATCCACATAGCGCAGGCCCATGGCTTCCAGCCGGGCTTCCAGGCTCACCGACCAGTTGGGGTCGACGGTGGAACACATCACAAACACGCTGCCGGGCTTCATGCTGGCGGCACATCCGGGCGTGGGCGTCGGCCCTGTGGTGTCGCCAAACAGCACGCTTTCGGTCTGCGCCGCATTGACCACCACCGAGACGATCACGTCGCACGCCGCGCCCAACGAGGCCAGCGTGTCGTGCGCCGTGCCCCCGGCGTGGGTAAAAGCTTCAGCCACCTCGCGCCGCACATCAAACACCTGCACGCTGTGCCCAGCCCGGCGCAGCGAAGCCGCCATGCCCGAGCCCATCGCCCCTAAGCCAATCAATCCGACTGTTGTCATCTCTGTTCACCCGTAAATTCAACAGGTCATCATACAAATTTTTACTTTCCTCAGGTATCGGGTGTTAACCCGGGTGGCAGCCCTTGGCGTAATGCGGTCTGGCAGGCTTCATCTCACGCAAAAAATTTTCAAGAATTCTGGGTTTTGAAAATTGATTTTTTGCTTATTTAATTGTTAATTTATACTTATTGATAAATTAAATAATTCGCGGAATTGACTTGTAACAATTGTTCCCAAAAGACCTGATCACGACAACAGCGCATCTGCTTTTGCCACCGGTGCCCACGCACTGATCTTGCAACTCACAAAGGCCATGTCCTCCTACACTTTCTCTCCCGATACAGCGGTCAAGATTGCCTTCTTAGAGGACGATCCAGTTTTTGCGGCCGACATTTGCCGAGAGCTTAAAGCGCGGCACTACACCGTGACGCACTTTGCGACCGGGCAAGAGTGCCTCAGCCATCTGGTCAATCACGACCATGATGTGTGTTTGTTTGACTGGCATCTGCCGGACATGGCGGGCACCGAAGTCATGGCGCGCTTGAAAAATATCAACCGCATGCCGCCCGTGATTTTCATGACGGGCAACGATGCCGAGGAAGACGTGACGCAAGTCCTCATGGCCGGGGCTGATGACTACATCATCAAGCCGCCGATGATCGCTGTTTTGCATGCACGCATTCAAGCCTTGCTGAGGCGTATCAGGCCGCGAGATACCGTTGTGCAAAGAGAGGAAATCGGGCGTCTGGTTATTGATTACCACAACAAAGTGATCTTGCTCAACGGTGCACCTGTGGCCTTGACCGGAACAGAGGCCACTCTTGCATTTGATCTTTTTATGCAGCGTGGCCGCGTCGTGAGCCGGCAACATCTTTACGGACTGCTGGGCATTGAAGACGTGGCCATCGATACGCGCCGCCTGGATGTGCACATCAGCCATCTGCGCCGCAAATTGGCCTTGAATGCCGCCAACGGCTGGAAGCTCACATCTATTTACCAACGCGGCTATCGACTTGAGTTTTTGGAGGGCCCATCAAAATGACATCGCTTCGCCTGTTTCAGGGCCCACTGTTCATGGCTTGCTTCGCTTTGGCAGGCTGTTTGCTTGCCTTCAGCGCGCCTGCGCAGACCAGCACCACCGTCGATTGGCGTTACACCGTCAGGCCACAAGACACCGTGTCCAACTTGGCGCTTCGATATCTCAAACCCTCGCTCACCTGGCAAGAGTTGGCTCGATACAACCGGCTGTCCAATGACGGCGTTATCAGGGTCGGCGAACAGTTGCGCATGCCTTTGAGCTGGTTGGCAGTCAAGCAGGCGCAGGCCAAATTGACGGCCATTTCGGGTGATGTGCAGATTCAAGATCTCAAAGGTGGTTGGCGGCAGGCCCAAGAGGGTGAGGCTGTGCAAACCGGTCAACAAATCAAGGTAGGCATCAACAGCAGTGCCCGACTGCAATTTGCCGATGCCTCCGAACTGGTCATGCAACCCCAATCGTCCGTGGCGATGGATGCCCTCAGTGCTTACGCTGGCGGCTATATGGCCGATACCCAATTGCGTTTGCAAGGGGGCCGTGTCGAGGTGCATGCCAACCCGCAAGGCCGACAAGGCCAAAAATTCGAGATCATCACCCCTGCTGCGGTGGCCTCGGTGAGGGGCACCCAATTTGTGGTGGATGCACAAGGTGGCCGAACACTTCAACAAACCCTTGAAGGGCAAGTTGCCTTGCAAACGACCCAGGGTCATGTTTTGGTGCAAGAGGGTTTTGGCAGTGCCGTCAAGCTCGGAGAAAACCCCATCGCCCCCGAAGTCATCAAACCTGCGCCCGTCTTTCAAAGCCCCGCGTCCCGCTTTGTCGATTTCCCGATGGCTTTCAAATGGGGGGCGCAAACCGAAGTCAAGGGTTGGGTCATGCAAGTGGGCCGCGACCCGCAAATGGCCCAATTGGTTTTGACGCACCAGGCCGACAGTCCCTTTTTTGATGCTGGCGGCCTGGCCGATGGCCACTATTACTTGCGCGCCTGGACCCTCGACGACAAGGGCATGCCGAGCAAAACCGTGTTGCACCCCTTCGAAGTGGACATTCCCCGCAAACTGCAAGGTGCCGTCATTCAACTGGCCTCTCACTATGTGAGCAAGGGTTCTATGACGATCAATTTGGGGCCTTTGCCCTCAGGGCAGCGCTATCTGGTGCAAGTCACCCGGGATGCAGAGGGCCGCCAACCTGTTTGGTACCAAGCCAATGCCGGCGTGGTGCTGTCTTTGCCCCAGCTGCCTGCACAAGATCATCCATATCACCTGTGGATCTGGATCTATTGATGTGAAATGGCCCCCGCTGACTGACCGCACCTTCACGGGTTTATGGCTGGTGTGCATCACTGTGGTGCTGTGCATCACGGGCGCTTTATCGCGCATCGACAATGTCATTTACGACGCTGCGCAGCAAAACACCGATCGCGACATTCCAACCGATGTGGTGTTGGTCACCATTGACGAGCAAAGCCTGTCCAGTTTGGGCCGCTGGCCATGGTCAAGGCGCATGCACGCTCAGTTGATCGATCGCTTGCATGCCGATGGTGCCAAGGCCATCGGGTTTGACGTGATGTTCAGTGAACCCCAAAAAGAAGACTTGGCGGCAGACCGCTTGTTGGCCGACGCCATGGCGCGGGCTGGCAATGTGGTTTTACCCGTGGTCATCGAAAAAGTCCGCAGCAATGGGCAGTTGGTCGAAACATTGCCGTTGTCTTCGCTGGTCAAGCATGCTGCCGCTTTGGGCCGCGTACATGCCGAACTGGATGCCGACACCATCGCCCGGAGCATCACCCTGTGGGAGGGCTTGGACCAGCCGGTCTGGCCGCATTTTGCGCAAGCCATGCTCACCGTGGCCGGACAGCTGCCCGGCCCGTTTTCCCGCCGCGCACCCCAAGTCCCGAGCCGTGGAGTGGCCATGTTGACCAAGCACGATCAGCGGTACATCAACTTTTCAACTGCCCAGCGCCACTTGCACAGCCTGTCCTATCTGCAAGTGCTGCGCGGCGAGTTCAGGCCCGACACCTTTCGGGACAAGCTGGTGCTGGTGGGCTCCACCGCTTCCGGCATGGCCGACAGCCTGCCCACGCCGGTCTCGGGTTTAAGGCAACCCATGCCGGGCGTGGAGTTTTTGACCAACGCCATGGTCTCCATTCGGTCGCAAACGCTGATCACCCGTGCCCCTTTTTGGCTCAGCACTCTGCTGGCCTGCACTTTGGCCTTGCTGCCCATGCTGTGGCTGCCTTACAGCCGCACTCGCACTGGGCTGGTGGCCACCATCGCTTTTGCCGTGCTGGTGCTGGCTGCGGCCATGGCCTTGCCGGTGTGGTGGTGTGTTTGGGTGCCCATGTCTGCCGGGCTGCTCGGGCTGTTGTGCGCTTATCCCATCTGGTCCTGGCGCAAGCTTGAATCGGCCAGTCAGTTTCTCGACTCAGAATTGAGCCGTTTGCAACAAGAGCTGGGCACTGCAGGCCAGACCGCGCTTGGCACAGATGCCCAAACGCTGCATCCTGATGCAGACCCATTTCAGCGCCGCATTGACCAAGTCCGAGCGGCCACGGCCCTGTTGCAGCATTGGGATCAAACCCAACGCGAAACCTTGGCCTTTGTCTCGCATGACATCCGCGTGCCGCTGGCCAGTGCCGCAGCCCAAATCAAAAGTGAGCTGGGTGAACACCACCCCACCCACAAGCAAATGGTGCGGGCCTTGGCCTGGACAGAAGATTTCTTGCAAACCTCGCGCGCTCAAATGTTGCGGCCCGACAGCTTTTCCGAGCTGAATGTGATGGCCCTGCTGCACGAGGTGGCCGATGACATCTACCCCTTGGCGATGGCCGGGGGATTGACGTTGGTGCTTGACCTGCCCGATGAGCCAGTTTGGATTCAAGGCAACGTCGACACCTTGTCCCGTGCGATGGCCAATTTGCTGAGCAACGCCCTCAAGTTCTCGCCGCCAGCAGGGCTTGTCCGATTGAGCGCCAAGCTTGGATACGGGCAGGTCCACATTTGCGTCACAGACCAAGGCCCGGGTATCGCCCCGCAAGACATCGAACGGCTGTTCAAACGTTTCAGCCGTTTGGAGCCCAGGCCCGCCAGTTTGCAGACAGGCGTTGGCGTGGGGGTTGGCTTGGGTTTGTATTTTGTTAATACCACAGTTCATAAACACGGCGGAACTGTGACGGTGGTCAGCAAGCCAGGCGAGACCACATTTGTTGTGAATTTGAAAACTTAAACAATGCACAGTGTTAAAATTATCGAATAACAATTCTTAACAGTTTGTTTACTTTTTATTAGCTAAAGTTGATAGAACAAATTTTAATCACCCTTAAGCCATGCAAATCCAAATCATTTCCGCAGACTCTCAAAATGTCACCCGTTTGGCTGTAGCCGAACACAAGGCGGGGCAAGCAGCGGCGAAGCACATTGTTCAACCCGGACAAAAAATCACCTTGCTTGTCGATGGTGTGACCTTGAACGGTGGCCAGGTCGTCGACTCACACAAGCTCAAACTGGTTAAATCGGGTAAAAACTTAGTCGTCGAAACCGAGGATGGCACAGAGCAAATTGTTGAGCTGAGTGATTTTTTTGATCAAAAAGACATCGTCTTGACCGGCAATGAGTGGGTCTTTGATCAGGGAAGTCAGTTGCAGACCCTTGATGATGGTGTGGTCGTTTTGGCAATGCCGGCGCAGCCAGCAGTGGGCAGCGCATTGATCGGGGTTGCCGCAAGTGGCTTTAGTCCTGCGGTGATTGGTGCTGCGGCCGCAGGTCTCGGCCTCGCTGCAGGCGGCGGTGGCGGGGGCCCAACAACGCCGCCCGCGGCAACTAACTTGTTCGAAAAGATCGAGGCCTACAACAACGGCAACGGCACCACGCCTGCCGCTTTGACGCCTGCCGACTACGCCGCCGCTGGCATCACCGGTGTTTCGCCTGACAACGTCGCAGCGGTCAACGCACAAGTGCTCAAGCAGGTTGCAGGCGGTGCAGACTCTCAAATTAAAGTGCAAGCGTTGGTCGCAGACGCCAACGCGGCGCTGGCCAAGATCGAGGCCTACAACAACGGCAACGGCACGACTCCGGCTGCCTTGACGCTCGCCGACTACACGGCTGCAGGCATCACCGGGGTTACGACCGACAACATCGCGGCTGTCAACGCACAGGTGCTCAAGCAAGTCGAGGGCGGAGCCAACACCGTGGGTGAAGTGCAAGCGTCGGTCACAGCTGCCAACGCAGCGCTGGCCAAGATCGAGGCCTACAACAACGGCAACGGCACCACGCCTGCCGCTTTGACGCCTGCCGATTACGCCGCTGCTGGCATCACTGGCGTCACCGCCGACAACCTGGTAGCGGTCAACGCGCAGGTGCTGGCGCAAGGTCTATTGGGTGCCGATACGGCCCCTGAAGTGCAAGCCCTGGTCAATGGTTTGAACACGGCTGCAGCCTACCTGGGTGCCTTCGCCGAAGCCAACACCCAAGGCATCGCCACACCGACAGGCACGGTGCCTGTCTTGGCCAACTACACCGCCGCAGGCGTAAAGGGCGTGACCGATGGCAGACTCATTAACGGTCAGGCGAGCCCTATGGCGGCAAGCATTCTGCCAAGCGCTACCGCTACCGCTACAGATACCGCTACAGATACCGCTACAGATACGACCGAAGCGACCAACGGCAACATCAAGGCGATCAACGACGCACTGGCCAGCGCGGCAGTGACGGGCATCAAAGCGGACACCCCAGCTAAGTTGCAAGCGATTGTGGACGCGTACAAAGTGATCCTGGCCGAAGCCAACGACACGACCAACACAGCAGGCGACACCGTGGCAGACGCCACCCCCGCAATTGACCCGACAAAGGAACAATACGCCACCATCGGTGCCAACATTGGAGCCGCGGCCACAGACGCAGACAACCTGGCCTTGCTCAACGACATCGTGGGCAGTGTGCAATTTGCTGACGTGGACACGATCGCCGAGATTGAAAACTTGGCCCGCATCGCCAACGCCATCCAAACGGTGGCCGCAGGCGGCACACCAAGCCCCGCGCTGACCGCTGCTGATCTGGGCAAGATTGGCCTGGACATTAGCCATGTGACCACGGACAACTTGGGCGCCATCTTGGCGGCCATTGCAGGCAAAGACAACGGCGGCGGCGAAACCGACAGCCTGGGTGAGTTGCAAAGCGTCTTGGACAGCGTCACGACCACGGTGCAAGGTGCCATGGACGGCATCCGTAATGCGGCCCAAAGCAACACTGCCACCGACAACAGCCCCAGCGTCACCTTGTACAACCTGATTGGTGTGCTCGGCGTGAATGCGGACAACGTTGCCGCCATCAACAGTGCGCTCAATTCGACCAGCATTGACGGCAGTAAAGCCGATACGCAGGCCAAAGTGCAAGCGATTGTGGACGCGTACAAAGCGATCTTGGCCGAAGCCAACGACGCGGCCGATACAGCAGGCGACACCGTGGCAGATGCCACACCGAACGTGGACCCGACAGCGGCGCAATACGCGGCCATTGGTGCAGACATTGGTGCAGCGGCCACAGACGCAGAAAACCTGGCTTTGCTCAACGACATCGTGGGTGCACAGCAGACGACGGGTGTGGACACTGTGTCTGAACTCAACAACTTGGCCCGCATCGTCAACGCCATTCAGGCTGTTGCAGCAGGAGGGGGCACACCCAATCCCGCGCTGACCGTGGATGACCTGGCCAAGATCGGCATCAACACCAGCAACTTGACTGCCGATACATTGCCCGCATTGATGGCCGCGATTACGGGCAAGGCCGACGGTGGCGGCGATACCGACACCTTGGGCAAAGTGCAAGCCATTGTGGATGCGACGGCGACCAACTACGCTACTGCCATTGAAAAAATCGCAAAATACGCCGAAAACGGCATCACAGCACCGACCGCACAAGATTATTTGAATGCCGGTGTGAGCGACGTGACCAGTGGCATTGCAGNGCCGATACTGCTGGTGACGGCACTGCCGATGCCACTCCTACTGTGGACCCGACAGCGGCGCAATATGCGGCCATTGGTGCAAACATTGGCGATGCGGCGACAGTTGCAGAAAACCTGGCTTTGCTCAACGACATCGTGGGCGGCAAGCAAGCAGGCGATGTGGACACTGTTGCTGAAATCAATGACTTGGCGCGCATCGCCAACGCCATCCAAACGGTGGCCGCAGGCGGCACACCAAGCCCCGCGCTGTCGTTGGCCGATTTGACTCAAATCGGACTTGACACCACAGGTCTGACCAGTGACAGCTTGCCGGCTGTGTTGGCTGCCATTGCTGCGAAAGACGATAGCGGTAGCGCTACCGACAATTTGATTAAGCTCCAGGGCATTCTCAACACAGCGGAGAACAACTACAACACGGCCATTAACAAGATTGCGGACTACGCTGAAACAGGCACAGTCGTGCCTGTGCTGCAAGACTTTGTGGACGCAGGCATCAAAGGTGTCACGGGGACCACAACTGGCAACCTTGCGGCCATCGTCGACGCGATTAACAACCAAAAGGGCAGTGACACGATATTGGGCAACGCCAATGACCGCGCTGGTGCAGACACCGCGGCCAAAGTGCAAGCGATTGTGGACGCGTACAAGGTCATCTTGGCCGAAGCCAACGACACCGCCGACACAGCAGGCGATGGCACTGCAGATACAACCTCGGCAGACCCGACAGCGGCGCAATACGCGGCTATTGGTGCAGACATTGGCGCTGCGGCGACAGATGCAGAAAACCTGGCTTTGCTCAACGACATCGTGGGTGCACAGCAGACGACGGGTGTGGACACTGTGTCTGAACTCAACAACTTGGCCCGCATCGTCAACGCCATTCAGGCTGTTGCAGCAGGGGGCACACCCAATCCCGCGCTGACAGTGGATGACCTGGCCAAGATCGGCATCAACACCAGCAACTTGACTGCCGATACATTGCCCGCATTGATGGCCGCGATTACGGGCAAGGCCGACGGTGGCGGCGATACCGACACCTTGGTCAAAGTGCAAGCCATTGTGGATGCGACGGCGACCAACTACGCTACTGCCATTGAAAAAATCGCAAAATACGCCGAAAACGGCATCACAGCACCGACCGCACAAGATTATTTGAATGCCGGTGTGAGCGACGTGACCAGTGGCATTGCAGGCAAAGTGCAAGCCATTGTGGATGCGACGGCGACCAACTACGCTACTGCCATTGAAAAAATCGCAAAATACGCCGAAAACGGCATCACAGCACCGACCGCACAAGATTATTTGAATGCCGGTGTGAGCGACGTGACCAGTGGCATTGCAGGTGCCAACCTGAACGCCATCAACGACGCAATCAATAACCAAAAGGGCAGTGACACCACATTGGGCAACGCCAACGATCGTGACGGTGCCAACAGCGCTGCCAAAGTGCAAGCGATTGTGGATGCGTACAAAGCGATCTTGGCCGAAGCCAACGACGCGGCCGATACTGCTGGTGACGGCACTGCCGATGCCACTCCTACTGTGGACCCGACAGCGGCGCAATATGCGGCCATTGGTGCAAACATTGGCGATGCGGCGACAGTTGCAGAAAACCTGGCTTTGCTCAACGACATCGTGGGCGGCAAGCANGCCGATACTGCTGGTGACGGCACTGCCGATGCCACTCCTACTGTGGACCCGACAGCGGCGCAATATGCGGCCATTGGTGCAAACATTGGCGATGCGGCGACAGTTGCAGAAAACCTGGCTTTGCTCAACGACATCGTGGGCGGCAAGCAGTTTGCAGACGTGGACACTGTTGCTGAAATCAATGACTTGGCGCGCATCGCCAACGCCATCCAAACGGTGGCCGCAGGCGGCACACCAAGCCCCGCGCTGACCCCGGCTGATCTGGCCAAGATTGGCCTGGCCGATGTCACCGCAGACAATATCGATGCCGTTTTGGCGGCCATTGCCGGCAAAGACAACGCAGGTGGCCAGACAGACAGCTTGGGTGAACTGCAAACGCTGATCAACGGCTTGAACACCGCTGCAGCCAACTTGGGTGTATTCGCCGAAGCCAACACCCATGGCATCGCCACACCGACAGGCACGGTGCCTGTCTTGGCCAACTACACGGCAGCAGGCGTGACGGGCGTGAGCGACGGTGCCAACGGCAACATCAGCGCGATCAACGACGCACTGGCCAGCGTGGCAGTGACGGGTGCCAAAGCGAACACCCCGGCAGAGCTGCAAGCGATTGTGGACGCGTACAAAGCGATCTTGGCCGAAGCCAACGACGCGGCCGATACAGCAGGCGACACCGTGGCAGACGCCACACCGAACGTGGACCCGACAGCGGCGCAATACGCGGCCATTGGTGCAGACATTGGTGCAGCGGCGACAGTTGCAGAAAACCTGGCTTTGCTCAACGACATCATTGGCGGACAGCAAACCACGGGTGTGGATCGTGTGGAAGAGATCAACGAGTTGGCGCGCATCGCCAACGCCATCCAAAGTGTGGCCGCAGGCGGCACACCAAGCCCAGCGCTGACCCCGGCTGATCTGGGCAAGATTGGCCTGGCCGATGTCACCGCAGACAATATCGACGCCGTTTTGGCGGCCATTGCCGGCAAAGACAACGCAGGTGGCCAGACAGACAGCTTGGGTGAACTGCAAACGCTGATCAACGGCTTGAACACCGCTGCAGCCAACTTGGGTGTATTCGCCGAAGCCAACACCCAAGGCATCGCCACACCGACAGGCACGGTGCCTGTCTTGGCCAACTACACGGCAGCAGGCGTGACGGGCGTAAGCGACGGTGCCAACGGCAACATCTCCGCGATCAACGACGCACTGGCCAGCGCGGCAGTGACGGGTACCAAAGCGAACACCCCGGCAGAGCTGCAAGCGATTGTGGACGCGTACAAAGCGATCTTGGCCGAAGCCAACGATGCGGCCGATACTGCTGGCGACACCGTGGCAGACGCCACACCGAACGTGGACCCGACAGCGGCGCAATACGCGGCCATCGGTGCAAACATTGGCGATGCGGCCACAGATGCAGAAAACCTGGCTTTGCTCAACGACATCGTGGGTGCCAAGCAGTTTGCAGACGTGGACACGATCGCCGAGATCAACGAGTTGGCCCGCATTGCCAACGCGATCCAAACCGTGGCCGCAGGCGTCACCGCAAGCCCCGCGCTCACCCCGGCTGATCTGGTCAAGATTGGCCTGGCCGATGTGACGGCAGACAACATCGACGCCGTGTTGGCGGCCATCAACGCCAAAGACAACGCAGGCGGGCAGACAGACAGCTTGTCTGAGCTGCAAGCCCTGATCAACGGCTTGAACAGCGCAGCGGCCAACTTGGGTGCCTTCGCCGAAGCCAACAGCCAAGGCCTTTCCACAACGACAGGCACGGTGCCTGTCTTGGCCAACTACACCGCCGCAGGTGTGACGGGCGTGACCGATGGTGCCAACGGCAACATCAGCGCGATCAACGACGCACTGGCCAGCGCGGCAGTGACGGGTGCCAAGGCGGACACCCCTGCAGAGCTGCAAGCGATTGTCCAAGCAGTTTGCAGACGTGGACACGATCGCCGAGATCAACGAGTTGGCCCGGATTGCCAACGCGATCCAAACTGTGGCCGCAGGCGGCACAGCAAGCCCAGCGCTTACGGTCGAAGACTTGGCGAAGATCGGACTCGACACCAGCAAGGTGACAACTGATAACCTGGCTGCTGTGCTGGCGGCCATTGCCGGCAAAGACAACGGTGGCGGCGAAACCGACAGCTTGGGCGAATTGCAAAGCATCTTGGACAGTGTCACGGCCACGGTGCAAACCGCCATGAATGACATCCGTGACGCTGCCCAAAACAACACTGCCACAGACAACAGTCCCAGCGTCACTTTGTACGACCTCGTTGGCGTGATAGGGGTTAATGCGGACAACGTGGCCGCCATCAACAGTGCACTCAACACGACCAGCATTGACGGCAGCAAAGCCGATACGCCAGCCAAAGTGCAAACCATCGTGGACGCGTACAAAGCGATCTTGGCCGAAGCCAACGACGCCGACAACACAGCAGGTGATGGCACAACAGATGTCACCCCGACCGTTGACCCGACACCTGCGCAATACGCTGCCATCGGTGCTGACATTGGTGCAGCGGCGACAGACGCAGAMAAYCTGGCCTTGCTCAACGACATCGTGGGTGCCAAGCAGTTTGCAGACGTGGACACGATCGCCGAGATCAACGAGTTGGCCCGGATTGCCAACGCGATCCAAACTGTGGCCGCAGGCGGCACAGCAAGCCCAGCGCTTAGCCCGGCAGACTTGGGCAAGATTGGCCTGGCCAACGTGACCCCCGAGAACTTGGACGCCGTGCTGGCGGCCATTGCCGGCAAAGACAACGGCGGCGGCGAAACCGACAGCNAAACTGTGGCCGCAGGCGGCACAGCAAGCCCAGCGCTTAGCCCGGCAGACTTGGGCAAGATTGGCCTGGCCAACGTGACCCCCGAGAACTTGGACGCCGTGCTGGCGGCCATTGCCGGCAAAGACAACGGCGGCGGCGAAACCGACAGCCTGCTTGAATTGCAAACGCTGGTGAATGGTTTGAATACCGCTGCAGCCAACCTGGGCGTGTTCGCCGAAGCCAACACCCAGGGCCTTGCTACACCGACAGGCACCGTGCCTGTCTTGGCCAACTACACCGCCGCAGGCGTGACGGGCGTGACCGATGGTGCCAACGGCAACATCAGCGCGATCAACGACGCACTGGCCAGCGCGGCAGTGACGGGTGCCAAGGCGAACACCCCTTTAGAGCTGCAAGCGATTGTGGACGCGTACAAAGCGATCTTGGCCGAAGCCAACGACGCCGCCAACACAGCAGGTGATGGCACAACAGATGCCACCCCGACCGTTGACCCGACACCAGCTCAATACGCTGCCATCGGTGCTGACATTGGTGTAGCGGCGACAGACGCAGACAACCTGGCCTTGCTCAACGACATCGTGGGTGCCAAGCAGTTTGCAGACGTGGACACGATCGCCGAGATCAACGAGTTGGCCCGGATTGCCAACGCGATCCAAACTGTGGC
>NZ_FBYA01000001.1:280111-1076521 GCF_001517545.1 Limnohabitans sp. Rim47
CCAAACTGTGGCCGCAGGCGGCACAGCAAGCCCAGCGCTTAGCCCGGCAGACTTGGGCAAGATTGGCCTGGCCAACGTGACCCCCGAGAACTTGGACGCCGTGCTGGCGGCCATTGCCGGCAAAGACAACGGCGGCGGCGAAACCGACAGCTTGGGTGAACTGCAAACGCTGATCAACGGCTTGAACACCGCTGCAGCCAACCTGGGCGTGTTCGCCGAAGCCAACACCCAGGGCCTTGCTACACCGACAGGCACCGTGCCTGTCTTGGCCAACTACACCGCCGCAGGTGTGACGGGCGTGACCGATGGTGCCAACGGCAACATCAGCGCGATCAACGACGCACTGGCCAGCGCGGCAGTGACGGGTGCCAAGGCGGACACCCCTGCAGAGCTGCAAGCGATTGTCCAACTACACCGCCGCAGGTGTGACGGGCGTGACCGATGGTGCCAACGGCAACATCAGCGCGATCAACGACGCACTGGCCAGCGCGGCAGTGACGGGTGCCAAGGCGGACACCCCTGCAGAGCTGCAAGCGATTGTGGACGCGTACAAAGCGATCTTGGCCGAAGCCAACGACGCCGACAACACAGCAGGTGATGGCACAACAGATGCCACCCCGACCGTTGACCCGACACCAGCTCAATACGCTGTCATCGGTGCTGACATTGGTGCAGCGGCGACAGACGCAGACAACCTGGCCTTGCTCAACGACATCGTGGGCGGCAAGCAGTTTGCAGACGTGGACACGATCGCCGAGATCAACGAGTTGGCCCGGATTGCCAACGCGATCCAAACTGTGGCCGCAGGCGGCACAGCAAGCCCAGCGCTCACCGTAGAAGACTTGACCAAGATCGGGTTGTCCACCACCAGCCTGACGCCGGCCAACTTGACTGCTGTGCTGGCGGCCATTGCAGGCAAGGACAACGGCGGCGGCGAAACCGACAGCCTGCTTGAACTGCAAGCCATCATCGACAGTGTGGACACCGCTGGGCCAACCGTGGTTTCTGTGGCCTTTAACGGCACCACCGGCGCAAACGGTGGCTGGTTGAATGAGGGCGACACCGTCACCTTCACCGTTAACTTCAATGAAAACGTTTTTGTCACGGGCACACCTCAGTTGCAGCTCAACGTAGGCGGCACACTGGTGCAAGCCTCTTATGTGAGCGGCGCCGGTGGCATGGCCTTGACTTTCAACTACACCATCCAAGCGACTCAAAACGACTCGGATGGCGTCAGCATCGAAGCCAACAGCTTGGGCTTCAACGGCGGCAGCATCAAGGACAGCACAGGTAACGTGGCCATCCTGACGCATGCAGGCTCTAGCGCCACCAACCCGCAGGACTACCGAGTGGACACCACCGCGCCCGTCATCACCGCCATGGCGACTGGTGTGGCCGACAACGAAGGCACTTACCAAGGTAACGTGGCTTCGGGCAGCACGACCAACGACACCAGCTTGACCGTGACCGGCACTCTGGGCGGCGCGAATGCCGGGGCTGCTTTGGTCTCTGGCGAAAGCCTGCGCGTGTTCGATGGCAGCACTTATCTGGGCAACGCTGTGGTCACCGTCAATGCCGGTGGCCAAAGCATCTGGAGTTTTGACGACACCCGCACACTGGCCAATAACCAGACCGTGAGCTATACCGCTCGCGTGACCGACGCGGCACTGAACCAAGCCGCTGCAGGCACGGCCTATACCGTCACGGTGGACACCACAGTACCGACTACCCTGGCGGCTGTGACTGGCCTGACCGACAACTACGGTGCCTTACAAGGCAACGTGGCCTCAGGCGGCACGACAGATGACCAATCTCTGACGGTGACCGGCACTTTGGGTGGCGCGACAGCTGGGGCCAGCTTGGCCTCAGGCGAGACCGTGCGGATCTACGATGGTGCCACCTATCTGGGCAACGCCACGGTGACCGTGGTGGGCAGTGGCCAAAGCACCTGGAGCTACATTGACACCCGCACACTGGCCAACAGCCAGACCGTGAGCTACACAGCCCAAGTGGCAGACAATGCTTTGAACCAAAGTGCGGCAGGACCGGCCTACACCGCCACGGTGGACATCATGGCGCCGGCACAACCGGCAGCGCCTACGGCTTACACCGACAACGCTGGCCCCCTGACCAACGACAACAGCACAGCGCTGACCAGCGACGACACTACGCCTGGCATCGTCGTGGGCACTGGCCTGACTACGCCCAAGCTTTACGTGGACGGCGTCTTAGTGGCGGCCACCTACAACGCGACCACGGGTACGCTCACACCGGATGTGGCCCTCACGCCGGGCGGCAACCGCGTCTTCACCTACACCGTGAGCGATGCAGCTGGAAACGAGAGCCAGCAAAGCGCTGGCCTGAGCATCAACATTGACATTGCACCGCCAGCGAACAGCGCCGCTGTGACCGGCTTGGTGGACAACGTTGGCACTGTTACAGGCAACGTGGCCTCGGGCGGCACGACAGACGACCAATCTCTGACGGTGACCGGCACYTTGGGTGGCGCGACAGCTGGGGCCAGTTTGGCCGCAGGCGAGACTGTGCGCATCTATGACGGTGCCACTTATCTGGGCAACGCCACGGTCAGCGTGGTGGGCAGTGGCCAGAGCACCTGGAGTTACATCGACACTCGCACGCTGGCCAATAACCAGACCGTGAGCTACACAGCCCAAGTGGCAGACAGCGCTTTGAACCAAACCGCGGCAGGCACGGCCTACACCGCCACAGTGGACATTACTGCGCCAGCGAACAGCGCCGCTGTGACCGGCTTGGTGGACAACGTTGGCACTGTTACAGGCAACGTGGCCTCGGGCGGCACGACAGACGACCAATCTCTGACGGTGACCGGCACTTTGGGTGGCGCGACAGCTGGGGCCAGCTTGGCCGCAGGCGAGACTGTGCGCATCTATGACGGTGCCACTTATCTGGGCAACGCCACGGTGAGCGTGGTGGGCAGTGGCCAGAGCACCTGGAGTTACATCGACACTCGCACGCTGGCCAATAACCAGACCGTGAGCTACACAGCCCAAGTGGCAGACAGCGCTTTGAACCAAACCGCGGCAGGCACGGCCTACACCGCCACAGTGGACATTACTGCGCCAGCGAACAGCGCCGCTGTGACCGGCTTGGTGGACAACGTTGGCACTGTTACAGGCAACGTGGCCTCGGGCGGCACGACAGATGACCAATCTCTGACGGTGACCGGCACTTTGGGTGGCGCGACAGCTGGGGCCAGCTTGGCCGCAGGCGAGACTGTGCGCATCTATGACGGTGCCACTTATCTGGGCAACGCCACGGTGAGCGTGGTGGGCAGTGGCCAAAGCACCTGGAGCTTCATTGACAACCGAACACTGGCCAATAACCAGACCGTGAGCTACACAGCCCAAGTGGCCGACAGCGCTTTGAACCAAACCGCGGCAGGCACGGCCTACACCGCCACAGTGGACATTACTGCGCCAGCGAACAGCGCAGCTGTGACTGGCGTGCAAGACAACTGGGGTGCCTACCAAGGCAACTTGGCCTCGGGCAGTGTGACCGATGACAACAGTTTGAGTGTGAGCGGCACCTTCGGTGGTGCGACAGCCGGTGCCAGCTTGGCCTCAGGCGAGACCGTGCGGATCTACGACGGTGCCACCTATCTGGGCAATGCCACGGTGAGCGTGGTGGGCAGTGGCCAAAGCACCTGGAGCTACACAGAGACCCGCGCGCTGGCTAATAACCAGACCGTGAACTACACAGCCCAAGTGGCCGATGCGGCCTTGAACCAAACTGCAGCAGGAGCGGCGTACACCGTCACGGTGGACACCCAGGCGCCAGCAAACAGCGCAGCTGTGACCGCCGTGCAGGACAACTATGGTGTCTTGCAAGGTAACGTGGCCTCGGGTGGCAGGACCGATGACACCAGCTTGAGCTTGAGCGGTACATTTGGCGGCGCGACAGCTGGGGCCAGCTTGGCCGCAGGCGAAGCTTTGCGCATTCAAGACAACGGCAATTTCGTGGGCAACGCCACGGTGACTGTGGTGGCTGGTGGCCAAAGTACTTGGACCTTCATCGACACCCGCACACTGGTCAACAACCAGACCCTGAGCTATGTGGCACGAACGGTGGATGTGGCACTGAACCACACCGCACCAGGCACGGCATACACGATCACGGTGGATACTGCACCGCCAGCGAACAGCGCAGCTGTGACCGGCTTGGTGGACAACATCGGTGCCTATCAAGGCAACGTGGCCTCGGGCGGCACGACAGATGACCAATCTCTGACGGTGACCGGCACCTTGGGTGGCGCGACGGCTGGGGCCAGCTTGGCCTCAGGCGAGACCGTGCGGATCTACGACGGTGCCACTTATCTGGGCAACGCCACGGTGAGCGTGGTGGGCAGTGGCCAGAGCACCTGGAGCTTCAACGACACCCGCACACTGGCCAACAACCAGACCGTGAGCTACACAGCCCAAGTGGCCGATGCGGCCTTTAACCAAACCGCGGCAGGCACGGCCTACACCGCCACGGTGGACATTACTGCGCCAGCGAGCAGCGCCGCTGTGACCGGCGTGACGGACAACGTAGGCAGTGTCACAGGCAACGTTGCCTCGGGTGGCAGGACCGATGACACCAGCTTGAGCTTGAGCGGTACATTTGGCGGCGCGACAGCTGGGGCCAGCTTGGCCTCAGGCGAGACTGTGCGGATCTACGACGGTGCCACCTATCTGGGCAACGCCACAGTTAGCGTGGTGGGCAGTGGCCAAAGCACCTGGAGTTACATCGACAGTCGCACGCTGGCCAACAACCAGGCCGTGAGCTACACATCCCAAGTGGCAGACAGCGCCTTGAACCAAACCGTGGCAGGCACGGCTTACAGCATCACGGTGGACACTGCCCCGCCATTGAACAGCGCAGCCGTGACAGGCGTGGCTGACAACGTAGGCGCTGTCACAGGCAATGTGGCCTCGGGTGGCACGACCGATGACAGCAGCTTGAGTTTGAGCGGTACATTTGGCGGTGCGACAGCTGGGGCCAGTTTGGCCGCAGGCGAGACCGTGCGCATCTATGACGGTGCCACTTATCTGGGCGATGCCAGCGTGAGCGTGGTGGGCAGTGGACAGAGCACCTGGAGCTACACCGACACCCGGACACTGGCCAATGCCCAGACCGTGAGCTACACCGCCCGCGTGGCAGACAGCGTCATGAACGAAACTGCGGCAGGCACGCCTTACAGTGTCACTGTGGAAACCAATACTTTGGATTTAGGAACAGTGTCCGGCGTCAACTTGAACCTCATTAACAAGGTCACTACGGCCAACGGCAAGGTGTACTATTTCCTTGACAATTCTGGTGATGGCATTGCTGCAGCTGGGGATGGCATCACCCACAATCTGCTGGATACCTTGCTCAATGGCGGTCCTGATACTGTGAATACGCAAACCACTGGCGCGGTCAAGGGTGTTGACGATGCCCGCACCGTTTTGGTAAATGGGTACACCTTGGTGTTGCCAACCATGACCGAGTTGCTTGCGTTGTACAACGATCCGTTGTCGAATCCGCCACCGGGCTGGATGAGCGCAAACTACTGGTCTGCGACGCTTTCGTCTCTAAACCAGCACGGCTTTGTATCTCTGCTTAACGGCAATCAGACCTTTGCCTCCGCTGATGAAAATCCCGTCTATGTGGCGTTTCAGGTGTTGTGATGCTTGTTGTGCACAAAGTGCATTTTTTGAAGTTTGAGATGTGAACTTTGAATCTGAACTTCGGCCTGTGGCCGAAGTTTGGGTGTTTTTCGACGCGCAGCATCAGGTGTTGATCAACCCGCGCTTTACAAGCGCCCTGATCGTTTTTACGGTCGACCTGGCCCAAGACCTGACACCCCTTGGGCACGGGCCATTTTTTTGCAAAGATGACATAACTGAGCAACGTTCGCGTAACAGCGACAGATAAACCATGCTGAATGACATCACAAAATACATGAGCGCAGCCAAGACGGCTGCCGATTTGGCTTTGTCGATTGGGTCGATCCAAAACATGGTGACGCGTGGTGAATTGAAAGCCATGCGAACACAGGGTGGCCACTGGCGGATTGACACCCATTCAATTGATGCGTACCGCAAAGCCCACAACTACAGAGATCGTCCCAACAGCGGCAAGATTTGCATCTTGCACCAAGGCGATGACCTAGACCCTTTGCTGGTTCAAAGCCTGGACCCTGATGCGATTCAATTGATGTTGCATCCGCTGGAATTGCTGGGCATTGAGCCCCACATCAGCGTGTTGTTCATCGATGCGCGTTACGTCTTGCAGCAAACGATGCACGAGAGAATGATCGAGGGCTTGCAAAGAAAGTACAAGTTTTTCATCTACAACAGCCAGGTGTTGCCTGAAAGCAGCCCTTTCTTGCGCATCCCTGATCTGCTGTTCGTGCCGGGCATGATCAACGCAGAGTTCATTTCTGGTTATGCCGTGGCCCAGCGGCTGGAACAAAAAACCCAGCGCGGGCCATTGAGCATGCCAGAGGCGGTAGTCAGTCCAGGTTGATCTTGGCGTAGCTGGCCACCTTTTTCCACTGCGCCATGTCGGCTTGCATGAAGCTGGCCATGCCCTGCGCATTGACCCAAGTGGGCTCGGCCCCGGCTTTTTGGATTGCGGCTTTGACTTCGGCTTGGTTGGCTACGCGCTCGAGCGCTTGTTCCAGCTTTTGCTGCACCGGGGCAGGCAAGCCTGCAGGTGCGGCCAAGCCAAACCATGCAAAAACCTGATAGCCCTTGATGCCCGCCTCCTCCATGGTGGGCACGTTGGGCAGCGCGCTGCTGCGCTGGGGCGTAGTCACGGCAATGGCCTTGAGCTTGCCTCCGTTGATCAGGCCCAAAGCCGAGGGCAGGTTGTCAAACATCATGCTGACTTCATCGGCCATGACGGCCGTCAGGCCTGCCGCTGCACCCCGGTAGGGGATGTGCGTGATGAACAAACCGGACAGGCTTTTGTAGAGTTCGGCGCTCAGGTGCAAAGAAGTGCCTTGTCCGTTGGACGCGTAATTGAGTTGGCCGGGCTTGGCTTGGATGCGGCTGCTCAGGTCGGCCACCGACTGGATGCCCGACGCCGGGTTGACCACCAGCACATTGGGCACACGGCCCAGCAGGCCGACCGGCACGATTTGCTCGGGTTTGTAAGGCAGTTTGGTGTAGAGCGCCGGGCTTATGGTGAGCGGTGGTGACGCCATCAAGAGCGTGTAGCCATCGGCTTGTGCGCGGGCCGCTTCGGCTGCGCCCAAGTTGCCACCGGCACCGGGCTTGTTGTCGATGACGATCGGTTGGCCCAGTTCTTGTGCCAGTTTGGGCGCCACCAATCGGGCCATGTTGTCGATCAGACCACCCGGTGGAAAAGGCACTACCAATTTGATGGGGCGTGCAGGCCATGCCTGAGCCAACGCGGATGTGGTCAGCAAAGGCGATACCGCGACCAAGGCGGCGGCTGCCGCAATCCAGTTTCTGCGTTGCATGAGGTGTCTCCTGATTCAGATTAATCAGGTCATCATACAAATTTTGAAAGAGCCTGACATCAGGGAGAACACGGGGCCTGACGCAGCCATCCCATCACCCACAGGGCCAGCGCCTGCCATAGGCGCTGGCTTGTCGCGTGGCTCAGTCAAATCCCCGGACCATCAGCACAGGCACAGGCGACATGCGCATCACCTGCTCTGCGCCGCTGCCCAGCAAGACGCGGCCAATGCCGCGTCGGCCGTGCGTGCCCAGCACAATCAAGTCGGCACCCCAGTTGCCCGCCTCATCGGCCACCGATTCCCCCAAACGTTGGCCGACCCGATCCACCAAGCGTGTGTCTGCTTTGACCTTGGCTGCACTGGCCAGCGCCATGCCGCTTTGCAAAATGGTGTGGCCGCTTTCGCGGGCCAGTTGAACCATCTCGCCTGAATAGGCGTGGCTACTGAGCAGTGACAACTCGTCAATGCAGTAGATGAGGCGCACTTCGGCTTGGTCTGCCTGTGCCAACTTGAGGGCATAGTCCAGCGCTTTGTTGGACGTGTTGCTGCCATCAATGGGCACCAGAATTTTTTTGAACAAAGACATCGTGGTCTCCACAAATGAATGCGACCACCGTCCCATCAGGGGGCGTGTTTCCGGGCGCATGGGGTTGATCGGCTTCTGAATGAAAAGAGCCCCCATGTTAGAAAAGCAGCCGTCGATCTGCCAGTGATCGACCGGTCAATTTGAGGCAGCGAGATGGGCTATACCGAACTGTGTAGGCATCGGCCTGACCCGCAAAAAAGCCACGCCGGTAAGCCGGCGTGGCCTGGATGAACTGCGCTGCAAGTGCGCTGTATGTGCGCTTCAAAAGCGCAGGGGCAATGGCTTACTGTGCAACCGCTTCGATGGCGATGTCGATGCGAACTTCGTCACCCACGTAAGGCGCGTATTTGCCGGCGTTGAACTCGGTGCGCTTGATGGTGGTGAAGGCGTTGGCGCCCAGCGCTGGCTTTTTCATCATGGGGTGGGGCATGGCCTGGAAGCTGGTGACCGTGAGGGTCACGGGCTTGGTCACGCCTTTGATGGTCAGCTGGCCTTCGATGGCTTTGGGCTTGTCGCCTTCAAACACCACTTTGGTGGACTTGAAGGTGGCGGTGGGGAACTTGGCGGTGTCGAGGAAGTCTTCGCCCTGGATGTGGCCATTGAAGTCTGCAAAACCGGTGTTGACCGATTTCATGTCGATCACGACGTCCACCGCGCCGGTTTTGGCTTCGGTATCCAAAACGACTTTACCGGTGGTGTTGCTGAAGCTGCTCAGCTGGGTCGAGTAGCCAAAGTGCGAGTACGAGAAACGCGGGAAGGTGTGCGAGCCGTCGACGTTGTAGGTCACGGGCGCGGCCAGGGCCGAGCCTGCGGCCACCGATGCGAAGGCCAAAGCAGCTGCGATTTTTTTGAAAGATGTCATGGGAAAGCTCCTGTTGATGAAGAAAGGTTGAGGGGGGTTGAAAGAGGGGTCCATGTCTTGGGGGGCTTACTTGCTGAGCGTCGTGGCAAGCGAGAAGTTGACCTGGATGTCGTTGGCCACCACATCGAACTTGGCCCACATGCCTTCGCCGATGGTGTAGTCGGCACGCTTGAGGGTGAAGCTGCCGGTCAGCAGGCCGTCTTTGCCTTGGGCGGTGTGTTTCATGGGGAACTTCACATCGCGGCTCAGGCCCTTGATGCTGAGCGTGCCTTGCACTTCGTATTGGTTGGGTGCAGTTTGTTTGATTTGTTTGGCGACAAAGCTGGCCTTGGGGAAGGCCGCGGCGTTGAACCATGACTTGGTCACCACCTCTTGGTCGGCTTCGCTGGAGCCTGCGTCCACGCTGGCCAGATCGACTTCAAAGCTGGCTTTGGCCTGTTCGGCTTTGGCCGGGTCAAAGTTCACTTGGGCGGCAAACTTTTTGAAGCGGCCATCCATGGCCACGCCCATTTGCTTGTAGCTGAAGGTCACGCTGCTCTTGGCGGGCACGATGGACTGGTAAGGCGCGGCTTGGGCTTGCAAACCGAGTGCGGTGGCGGTCAGGGCCAGCAGGGTTTTCAAAACGGTGTTCATGGTGTTCCTCAAAATGGCAGGGCAACGATCGGGGTTTCAGTGTCGGGCAAGACGCGAATGGGCAAGACGCTAGCGGCTTGGCAGCATGCGGCGCAGCGTGTCGTCTTTGTGAAAAAAGTGGTGAAACAAGGCCGCAGCAGCGTGGCCTGCGATCAGCAGCAGCAAGCCGATGTTCAGGGCTTCGTGTAATTCGGCCAGAGTGTGGCCCAGTTCTTTGTCTTTGCTCAGCAGGTCGGGGATGGGCAGCACGCCGAACCAGACCGTTTGCACGCCCTTGGCCGAGCTCATGAGCCAGCCGCTCAGAGGGATGGCGATCATCAGGGCGTACAGCGCAAAGTGACCCGCATGTGCCGCCCATTGCATGTGGGCGGGCATGCTGGCGGGCAGCGCGGGTGGGCGGTGCGTGATGCGCCAGGCCAAGCGCAGCCAGACCAGGGCGAACACGCTGACGCCCGCCCATTTGTGCCAAGCGTAGTACTGCAATTTGTCGGGCGACAAGGGCAGGTCGCTCATGTAAAAGCCCAGGGCCAGCAGGCCGAAGATCATCAGGGCCATCAGCCAATGCAGGCTTTTGGCGGTGCGGGTGTAGTGGGTGTTCATGGTGTATCTGTTGAAAACGATCAGTGAAAGGTGTAGCCATCCATGGCGATCACATGGTCGCTGATGCCGCGAAAAAACGCCTCTGGCTGTGCGCCATTGCCCGCAGCGCCCAAGGCGGTGAACAGGGGCAAAAGGTGTTCGTCGGTCGGGTGGGCACGCTGGCCTTCGGCTTGTTGGCGATACGCCAGCAGGCCGGGCACGTCGTGCTGCGTCATGTGGGTGTGAATCCAGTCGGCAAAGGCCTGCACATACGGGGGCGTTGCCCCGCCTTGCATGCTGACCAACATGAAATCACGCAGGTTGTGGGTGACGTTGCCCGAGGCAATGACCCAGATGTTGTGCGCGGCCAGCGAGGCCAGCGCTTGCCCGACCCGGTAAGCGTGTTCAGGCCCCAGGTGGCTTTGCACCGACAGGGGCACCACCGGAATGTCGGCATCGGGGAACATCTGGCGCAGTGGAATCCATGCGCCGTGGTCCAGGCCGCGCTGGGCGTCTTGCGCCGTGGGCAGGCCGGCGTTTTGCAAAGCGGTGACCACTTGCGCGGCCACTTCGGGGCAGCCGGTGGCGGGGTATTGCATCTGGTACAGGCGCGGGTCAAAACCGCCAAAGTCGTGGATGGTTTCGGGCCGGGTGGCAAAGCCCACCGTGGGCACCGTGGTTTCCCAATGCGGGCTGACCACCACGATGGCGCGGGGCGTGCCCAGTTGCGTTGCCAGCTGGCTCATGGCCGCACCTGCCGCACCGGGGTGCAGGGCAAACATGGGCGAGCCGTGAGGCACAAAAAGAACAGGGCGGCGGGCGGTCATGGCTGGGGGCTTGAAGGTCAGGGTTGAACGGCGTGAAGGCCCAAGGGATTTGGGCGTTGTCGATGGGGGGACTTTAGGGGGTTCAGCTGCATTGAAAAAGTAGCCAATGAGCAAATATTTGTTGCAGAATCAGCAACAATGGACAAACTCGATGCAATGCAAATCTTTGTGCGCGTGGCCGAAGCGGGCAGCTTCACCGCCGTGGCCGACCAACTGCAGGTGGCGCGTTCGGCGATCACGCGCCAGATTGCTGCGCTGGAAAAGCACCTGCGCGTCAAGCTCATCACGCGCAGCACCCGCAGCCTGACGCTCACGCCTGCGGGCTCGGCGTATCTGGAAAAGTGCCGGGTCATTTTGAACATGGTCGATGCCGCCGAGTCCAGCCTGGACGAAGAAAAGGCCGTGCCGCGTGGCCGCATCCGGCTGGGTTTGCCCATCAGTTTTGGTTTGGAGCGGCTCATGCCCGCGCTGCTGGCCTTTGCCAAGGCGCAGCCGCACATCGAGTTGATGATGGATTTTTCGGACCAGCGCGCCAACCTGATCGAAGAAGGCATTGACCTGTCGATCCGCATCACCGCCGATTTGCAGCCCGGCGACATCGTGCGGCAGTTGGGCCAGGTGCGCTTGCTCACGCTGGCTTCGCCCGCTTATCTGTCGGAGCACGGGGAGCCCAGCCACCCCGAGGCCTTGGCGCACCACGAGTGTCTGGTGTATTCGATGTCCATGAATTCGGCGACCTGGCCTTACCGGGTGGCTGGCCAGTTGCAGCAATTCCCGGTGCGCGGGCGCATCCGGGCCAACAATGGTTTGGCCCTGACCCGCGCCGCTGCCCAAGGCATGGGCATCACCTTGCAGCCCGACTTCATTGCCGAGCCGTATTTGGCGCGTGGCGAGGTGCTTGAACTGTTGCACGACTTTGCCCCGCCGCCTTTGGGCATTTATGCGGTCTTGCCCAGCAACCGCTACATCCCGCACCGGGTCAATGTGCTGCTGGAGCATCTGGCCGCTTTTTTGCGTCCGGTGTGAATGCGCCCGCCTGTCCCGTGGTTGACGGGGCTGGCCCGAAATCCAGACACAATTTGCCCACGCTTGCATTCACCCCTTTTCCCGCCTCTTTTTCTTGCATTTCAAACCCCGACTGACGGACAACGACATGACCTACCCCAACACCCAACTTTTTATCAACGGCCAATGGTGCGATGCCCAAGACGGCCGCACCTTGCCTGTGTTCAACCCCGCCACCGGCACCGAGATCGGTCGCTTGGCCCATGCCGGCGTGCCCGATCTGGAGCGGGCAGCGCAAGCCGCACAAAAAGGTTTTGAGTTGTGGCGTGATACCCCGGCCAACGAGCGCAGCGCCATCATGCGCAAAGCCGCCGTCCTGATGCGCGAACGCGCCCCGCAAATCGCCGAATTGCTGACACAAGAGCAAGGCAAACCTTTGGGCGAAGCCAAGGTCGAGGCCATGTCGGCGGCCGACATCATCGAGTGGTTTGCCGAAGAGGGCCGCCGCGTGTATGGCCGCATCGTGCCGCCGCGCAACATCAACGTGCAGCAACAGGTGCTCAAGCAGCCTGTGGGGCCGGTGGCGGCGTTCACGCCCTGGAACTTTCCCATCAACCAGGCTGTGCGCAAGATGTCCGCTGCCTTGGCCACGGGTTGCTCGATTATCGTCAAAGCCCCCGAAGAAACGCCTGCCGCACCTGCCGAGTTGATCCGCGCCTTTCACGACGCGGGCGTTCCCGCTGGCGTGATTGGTCTGGTTTATGGCACGCCCGCAGACATTTCAAACTACCTGATCGCGCACCCGCTGATCCGCAAGATCACCTTCACTGGCTCCACGCCCGTGGGCAAGCAACTGGCCGCGTTGGCGGGCCAACACATGAAGCGCGTGACCATGGAGCTGGGCGGCCACGCCCCGGTCATCCTGGCCGAAGACGCCGACATTGCGCTGGCCGTCAAGACCGCAGGCGCTGCCAAGTTCCGCAACGCGGGCCAGGTCTGCATCTCGCCCACCCGCTTTTTGGTGCACCACAAGATTGCAGACGAATTTGCCAAGCTGTTGGCCGCGCACGCCGAGTCGCTGCAGGTCGGCGACGGCCTGGTGGCAGGCACCAGCATGGGCCCGCTGGCCAACGAGCGTCGCCTGCTGGCCATGCAGGCCATCATGCAAGATGCCCGCGCCAAAGGTGCCAAGGTGCTCACCGGCGGTGAGCGCATCGGCACGCAAGGGCACTTTTTTGCGCCTACGGTGTTGTCGCAGGTGCCGCTGGATGCCGACGTGGTCAACAACGAGCCCTTTGGCCCGATTGCCGCGATTCGCACTTTCGAGAAGATCGAAGACGCGATTGCCGAGGCCAACCGTTTGCCGTTCGGCCTGGCGGGTTACGCCTTCACCAATTCGATGAAAACCGCGCACCTGCTGAGTCAGCGCCTGGAAGTGGGCATGCTCTGGGTCAACCAGCCCGCAGCACCTTGGCCCGAGCTTCCCTTTGGCGGCATGAAGGACTCGGGCTATGGCTCTGAAGGTGGCCCTGAGGCGCTGGAGGCGTATCTGACCACCAAGACGGTGTCGATTTTCAACGCCTGAACCGATCTGCGTGCTTTAGCGCGACAGCACACAGACGCGACATGGTGATTTTCGGATCATGAGGTTCCTTCAAGACAACAGGAGCCAACATGAAAAGCAACACCATCAGCCAGGCCGTGATCGCCAGCATCCTGAGCGTCACGGCCACAGCGTGGGCACAAACATCGGTGGGCTTGGGGCGTGCTGACTACAAAGACAATTGCGCCAGCTGCCACGGCGTTTCGGCCAAAGGCGATGGTCCTGTGCATTCCTTTTTGGTCAAGCCACCATCGGACCTGACCACGGTTGCCAGACGCAACGGCGGCAAGTTTCCGCAAGAGCTCATGTGGGAGGTGATCGACGGCCGCTGGTCGGGCGAATCCGGTCCGCACGGCTCGCGCGAAATGCCGGTGTGGGGCAATGAGTTCAAGGCCCGCGCCATGACCCAAACTGGCGACTCGCCACGCACGGCAGAGTGGTCCGCACGCAACCGCATCGTGTCCTTGCTCATGTACCTGGAAACGGTGCAGGTGCCTTGAACGCCAAAGGGCTTGCGCTTTGATGGCGCGGGGTTTCAGGGTGGGCTGATTTCCAGCCGTTTCAGGTCAAAGCCCGCAGTGGCCAATTTGTCCAGCAACTGCTGGACCGTCGCAGGCGGCAATTGCGGTGTGCGCGACAAGATCCACAGGTAGTCGCGTCTGGGCTCGCTCACCACCACCCACTGGTATTGCGGGTCTAGGTCAATGATCCAGTAATCGCCCCAGACCATGGGAATGAAGGACAGCCATTCGGGGGCAAAGCGCACCTTGAGCTTGGCCGAAGTCGGTCCGCCGATTTGACGGGCCACGCCCAGCGCTTCGCGCCATTCGCCCTTGTCGGTTTTGCAGCGGTTGAGCACCTGCACCCGACCGTCGGGCTGCAGGCTGTAAGTGGCTTGTGTGCTGCTCACGCATTGCTTTTGAAACCAGTTGGGGTATTTGGCGATCTCATGCCAAGTGCCCATGTAGCGCGGCACGTCCACCGAGGGCACTGTGGCCAGTGGCGTCACGGCGTTCTGGGCGTGACAGGCCGCAGCCCAAGTGCCCAGACAGACCAGTGCAGAAAGAGCGCTTGCGCGCAAAGCTTGTTTCATGGGGGTGTGTTTCATGTCCGTAACGGGCTTAGTTGCGCAGCCCTTTGACCAAGGGCTGCGCCAGGCGTTCGCCTTCATGCTGCCAAAAGTCAGCGGGCGCACCCTGAATGCGCACAATGGCGTTGCCCATGTGTGTGGCCGCTGCTTGCCGGGCGGCTTCTGCGTCGCCTGCCTCCACCGCTTGCAAGATGGCGTGGTGCTCGGTTTGCACTTCGACAGCAAAGTCGATGCGTCGGGCTTCGTTGGCCCGCGTCACTTGCGTGGCCCCGTGCAAAAACTGGCCCAGGTATTCCAGCGTCTGGATCAAAAACGGGTTGCGTGTGGCGTCGGCAATGGCCCGGTGAAACTTCACGTCTTCGGCCACGCCGTTGCCTCCCGCTTTCACGGCAGTGTCCAGCGCTTTGACGGCTTGTTGAATGGCGCGAATGTCACGGGCGTTGCGCCGCTGGGCGGCCAATGCGGCCACTTCGGCTTCCAGTGCCCGGCGCACCTCGACCATTTGAATCACCGCTTCTTGCGAGGCCGCATGGCGAGCCTCGAAGTTGAGCGGCGCGAAGGGCAGTTTTTGGTTGACAAACACCCCGCTGCCCTGGCGCGAGTCGACCAAGCCCAAGGACTTGAGGCGCGACACCGCTTCGCGCACCACCGTACGGCTGACTTGAAACTGCTCGACCAAACGGGCCTCTGTGGGCAGTTTGTCGCCCGGCATGAGGCGGCCTTGTTTGATCTCGGTGGCCAGTTGCTCGGCCACTTGGTCCGACAGGCGGGCACCGCTGGTCACGGGGGTGAAGTTTTGAGTCATGAGCTTGTCATACAAAAAGACAAGTCCCGAGCATAGCCTGACTTCGTGCCCCTGGCTGTCGACCCGATTCAGGCCCTTGGTGTGGGTGAAATCCGGCCCATTAAAATTACGGATAGGTAAACTAATTTATCTATAGTAAATTACGGCCTGTCGCACCGAGAGGTGCTTTTGACCATTCTGGAGCTCTTCACATGGGTGCTTACGTCAACCCGATTTATCCCTATAAAGGGCCTGCCGACTTGATGTCGAACCCGCCCCAGCGCAAAGCGCTGATCGTGATCGGTGCCGGGCCAGTGGGCTTGGCGGCGGCCATCGACGCCCGACTGCAGGGCTTGGATGTGCTGGTTCTGGACGACGACAAAACCGTCTCGGTGGGCTCGCGTGCTGTTTGCTATGCCAAGCGCTCGCTTGAAATCCTGGACCGTTTGGGCATTGCCGAGCAAGCCTGCGACATGGGCGTGAGCTGGAACATTGGGCGCACCTTTCTGGAAGAAGCCGAGGTCTATCAGTTCAATTTGGTGCCCGACGCAGGCCACAAGCGCCCAGGCATGATCAATTTGCAGCAGTACCACGTCGAAGAGATGCTGATTGCCCGGGCCTTGGCGCTGGGTGCCGACATCCGTTGGCAACACAAGGTGACCGCCGTCACGCCGTCTGCTGACCACGCTACCCTCACGGTCGAAACGCCCGATGGCACGTTTGACATCGAAGCCGACTGGCTGGTGGTGGCCGACGGCGCACGCAGCCCGGTGCGCCGCCACTTGGGGCTTGACATCGAAGGCCGCGTGTTCCAAGACCGCTTTTTGATCGCCGACGTGATCATGAAAGCCGACTACCCCGCTGAGCGCTGGTTTTGGTTTGACCCGCCTTTTCACCCCAACCAAAGCGTGCTGCTGCACAAGCAAAGCAACAACGTTTGGCGCATTGATTTTCAGCTTGGCTGGGACGCCGACCCCGAAGAAGAAAAGAAGCCCGAAAAAGTCATTCCGCGCCTGCAAGCCATGTTGGGCGACGACCGGCCCTTTGAGTTGGAGTGGGTCAGCATCTACACCTTCCAGTGCCGCCGCATGACCGACTTTCGCCATGGCCGCGTGTTGTTTGTGGGCGACGCGGCGCACCAGGTCTCGCCCTTTGGCGCTCGCGGGGCCAACTCGGGCTTTCAGGATGCGGACGATCTGATGTGGAAACTGGCGCTGGTGATCAAGGGCCAGGCCAGCGAGAAACTGCTCGACACCTACGCGCACGATCGCCAGTTTGCCGCTGACGAGAACATCATGAACTCGACCCGCTCGACCGACTTCATCACGCCCAAAAGCCGCACCAGCAAGACCTTTCGCAACCAGGTGCTGGCGCTGGCCAAGCATTACCCGTTTGCCCGCAAGTTGGTGAATTCGGGCCGCTTGTCGGTGCCCTCGTTCTTGACTGGCTCGGTGCTCAACACGCCCGATGCCGACGCCTTTGAGGGCAATATGGTGCCCGGTGCCCCGATGGACGACGCGCCGGTGCAAGTGGCTGGGCAAGACGCCTGGCTGCTCGACCAAGTGGGCAAGGGCTTTCAGATTTTGTGGTTTGTGGATGCACCGCCCTCGCCCGCGCAACTGGCGCAGCTCGCCGATGTGGGCGTGCAGGCTGACTGCGCGCGTCCAGGCGCGGGCGCGCATGCACAGCCCCTCAAGCCCACCATCCTCATCGTGGCGCCGCGCTTGCTGAGCATCCCCGGCATGGACGTCATCGTTGACACCCAAGGCTTGGTGGCCAAGCGCTACGACGCCACACCCGGCACCACGTATTTGCTGCGCCCCGACCAGCATGTGGTGGCCCGCTGGCGCAGTCTGAACGCGAACGCCGTGCAAGCCGCCTTGGCCCGCGCAACAGGTCTCAATGTGGGTGGCCACATGGGCCAGGCCTGACCCGCAGCAAGAACTGACATGAGCACCGACATGAACACCGCTTTGAAAACAGACCCCAACTTCCACGAAGCTGGCCGCCGATTTTTCCGTGACTTCTCACCCGGCGACGAGTTTTATGAACACCTGATCGACGCCCACAACGGCCTGAGCGACGAACAAAGCGAAGCACTCAACGCCCGCCTGATCTTGCTGTTGGCCAACCACATTGGCAATTTGAAGGTGTTGCGGGAGGCGCTGGGGAAGGCTCGGGAAAGCGCCTGAGGAGGGTGCTGTAAAGACAGACTCGCACCGGTTGCAGTTGCTCATAAAGACCTGTTTTTTGTCAATCTGACTGCCAAGCTGGCATGGACACCTGATCAAGCCGGGTGTGACAGAAGGGCACCGTCATGCCCGACTTGAATCTCATTGAGCGCCCCCGCCAGCAATGACGCCAACCCCACCACATTGCTCGCATGCGCAATGCTGTCTGTGCTCCAGAACTCGCCCACACCTGCTGCGTGAATGCGTTGCAGCGCATCGCCTGCCAGCAGGGCGTGCGTGACGGCCACGTCCACACTGGCAGCGCCTGCGGCCAAGGCCAGCGCTGCGGCTGTCGCCAGGGTGTGGCCGCTGCTGGCCACGTCGTCCAGCAGCACCACGACTTGGCCGCGCAGATCGCACGGCGGCAGCGTGATGGCCACGGCGTGGTCGCCGTGGCGCACTTTGCTACACACCGCATGTTGCAGACCGTGGGCGGCAGCGGCTTGTGTGACCCATTGCGCTGATTCGCTGTCTGGCCCCAGCAAAAATGCGCCGGGGCGGTGCTGCGCAATCCAGTCGCCGAGCAGTGGTGCCGCACTCAGCGTGATGGCTTGGCGGGCCGGCACGGCCTCGGCCAAAGTGGCCACCCGGTGCAGGTGCGGGTCTACGGTGATGAGCGCATCGAACAGCGTGGCCAGCCATGCGCCCACGATGCGTTGGCTGACCGCCTGGCCTGGGGCGAACGCCATGTCTTGCCGCATGTAAGCCAGATAGGGCGCAACCAGGCTGATGTGTTGTGCGCCCAGCTGGCGAGCGGTGGGCGCGGCCAGCAGCAGCTCGGTCAGTTTGTCGCCCGGCTGGTGCAGGCTGCGCAGCAACACCACACGCGGCGGCAAGTGCGCGGGCAGTGTCAGCTGGATTTCGCCATCGGGAAAGCGGTGGCTTTCCACCCGGTGTGGCGCCAGGCCCGTGGCATTGGCCAGGCGCAAGGCGGCGGGGGCTTCGTCTTCAAAATACAGCAGGGCACCGGGGGCATCGGCGGTATCGGGTTTGGGCATCACAACTCCAGCGCTTCAATTTGGCGGTCAAAACTCGACAAACACACGCGGCACTTCATCGGCCTGGCCCAGTGTGTAGCCGCTGGCTTTGTGGCACAGCTGCGCGGCAAATTCGAGGTCGCTCGGGTAGGCGGCATGCACGCGGTACAGCGGCTCGCCTTGCGTGACGCTGTCGCCCAGTTTGTGCAGCAGGTCCACCCCGGCGCTTTGTACTTTGGGGGCTCCGGCCATGCGGGCCACGCGGGCGATTTGCAGGTTGTCGATGCCGATCACCACGCCGTCGGTGGGTGCACATATTTCCAGTGTGAGCGCCCCCAGCGGCGGGTGGTTGTGGTCAAACGGGCGTGCGCCTTGTGCGGCGATGATGGCTTGCATGCGGCTGAGGGCTCGACCCGAATCGAGGATGTCGCGTGCGATGGCAAAGCCGTCACCGCCGCGCACATCGGGGCTGGCTTCGATCAAACGCCCGGCCAGTCGCAGCGATTTTTGCCGCAGGTCGTTGGGTGCACGCGGGTCGTTTTCGAGCACGCGCATCACGTCGCGGGCCTCCAACATGGGGCCTACGCCTTGGCCTACAGGTTGGCGTCCATCGGTGATGACCACTTCGAGAGACAGGTGCATGCGCGTGGCCACGTATTCAAACAACCTGCGCAGGCGCTGCGCATCGGGCATGGAGCGCACTTTGGCCGTGGGGCCGATAGGAATGTCCAGCACCAGATGGGTGGAACCGGCCGCGATTTTTTTGGACAGGATAGAGGCCACCATCTGGGCGGGTGAATCCAGCGACAGCGGCCTTTCGACCGCGATCAGCACGTCGTCGGCCGGAGACAAATCGGCTGTGCTGCCCCAGGCCAGGCAGCCCCGGTGGGTGCGCACGATCTCTGAGAGTTTTTCAAACGGCAGTTCGACATCGGCCAGCACTTCCATGGTGTCGGCCGTGCCTGCGGGCGAGGTGATGGCGCGCGATGAGGTCTTGGGACAAAGAATGCCGTAGGCCGCCAAGATGGGCATGACCAGCATCGACGTGCGGTTGCCGGGGATGCCGCCGATGCAGTGTTTGTCGACCACCAGGGGCTCGCGCCAGTCGAGACGGCGACCGGCAGCCACCATGGCTTCGGTCAGAAAGTACACCTCTTCGCGGTCCATCTCGCCCCGGTTGGTGGCCACCACAAACGCCGTGAGTTCGATCTTGGAATAGTGGTGCGCTGCGATGTCCTGCACGATGGCATGGAAGTCGTCCTGGTTCAGGCGTTCGCCATCGATCTTGCGAAACAGCGCTTCCATTGACGCCGGAGGTTCGGCTTGCGAGACCGACGCGGTGTGTCCGTCGGGAATGCCCAAATGTTGAAAGGCGTCTTCGGACAAACCCACTTCGCCGCAGGCCACGATGCTGTCATCGTCCACCACATTCAGCGTGGCCAGCACATGCCGCCCATTGGCGCGTACTTGTATTTTGGACAGTGCCTGAAAACCCTCAGCGCGGTACACGGCGCAGTTGCGGTTGAGGTAGGCCACGTTTTCTCGGTAAGTGTCGATGGCCACACGGCGCAAGGACAAGGGCGATGCTCGCTCGGGCGGGCTTTGGGACGGGGCTGTGGGTGTTGTTGTGGCCATGATTTTCAGCCTACACCGAAACCACAGGCGGTGGCACGCCCGCCACGCGACAGGCGTTGATGTTGATCAAGGTTTGCGTTCTGGGCAGCCGCCGCGTTCGCGGGTGCGCGCGTTGTCAGTCCGTCACCCCGGAGATTTGGCCACACAGGCCATCCCCGTCATGGGGTTCAGCTGCGCTGCAATTTGTAGACGGCGGTGCCCGCCATCAGGTTGGGCAATGTCCGAACTTCATGGCCGTTTTGCAGGCCAAAAGCGTCCACCACTTGCAAATGGTTTTTGCGGGCCAGATCACCAAAGTCAGCAAACGTGCCCACGCGGATGTTGGGCGTGTCGTACCACTGGTAGGGCAGGCGCTTGGTCACGGGCATGCGGCCTTGCAGCACGCTCAGACGGTTGAACCAGTGCCCAAAATTGGGGAAGGCCACGATGCCTACGCGGCCCACACGCACCGTTTCGCGCAACATGGTTTCGGCATTGCGCAGGTGTTGCAGGGTGTCGATTTGCAGCACTACATCAAACGATTGGTCGGCAAACAGGCTCAGGCCTTCGTCCAGGTTCAGTTGCAGCACATTGACGCCGCGTTGCACACAGGCGTGCACATTGGCATCGCTGAGCTCCACGCCGTAGCCGGTGCAGCCATTGTGCTGTTGCAAATGGGCCAGCAAAGCACCGTCGCCGCAGCCCAGGTCGAGCACGCGGGCGCCGTGCGGCACCAAGCGGGCAATGGCTTGCATGATCAGGGGATCGCTCATGCAGCACCTCCTTGGTTCAGGGCTTTGGCCATGTTGTCAAAGTAGGAGCGCACCACATTCAGGTAACGCGCGTCGTCGAGCAAAAAGGCGTCGTGCCCGTGTGGGGCGTCGATCTCGGCGTAGCTCACGTCCCGGCGGTTGTCCAGCAGGGCCTTGACCATTTCGCGGCTGCGGGCGGGTGAAAAGCGCCAGTCGGTGCTGAAGCTGACCAGCAGGAACTGGCAGCTGGCACGGGCCAGTGCGGCCGACAAGTCACCGCCAAAGGCGCGCGCCGGGTCAAAGTAATCCAGTGCGCGGGTGATCAGCAAATAGGTGTTGGCGTCAAAGTATTCGCTGAACTTGTCGCCTTGGTAGCGCAAATAGCTTTCGATCTGAAACTCCACTTCTTGCGTGGAGTATTTGTAGCCAGTGGCGTTGTGCGTGACGGCCTCGCGCAGTTCACGGCCAAATTTTTCGTTCATCACGTCGTCACTGAGGTACGTGATGTGGCCGATCATGCGGGCGATGCGCAGGCCGCGCTTGGGCACCACGCCGTGTTCGTAAAAGTGGCCCTCATGGAAGTCTGGGTCGGTCACGATGGCGCGGCGGGCCACTTCGTTGAAGGCGATGTTTTCGGCGTTCAGGTTGGGGGCGCTGGCCACCACCACCGCGTGCTTGACGCGCTCGGGGTATTGCAGTGTCCAGCTCAAGGCTTGCATGCCGCCCAAGCTGCCACCCATCACAGCGGCCAGCTGTTCGATGCCCAATGCATCCAGCAAGCGGGCTTGCGCGTTGACCCAGTCTTCCACGGTGACCACCGGAAAGTCTGCGCCGTATACGCGGCCTGTGTCGGGGTTGACATGCATGGGGCCTGTCGAGCCAAAGCACGAGCCCAGGTTGTTCACCCCGATCACGAAAAATTGGTTGGTGTCGAGTGATTTGCCCGGGCCAATCATGTTGTCCCACCAGCCCAGGTTGTGGGCTTGGTCGGCATACACGCCCGCCACATGGTGCGAGGCGTTCAGGGCGTGGCAGATCAGTACCGCATTGGACTTGTCGGCGTTGAGCGTGCCGTAGGTTTCGTAGCTCAGTGAATAGCCACGGATGGACGCGCCGCTTTGCAAAGGCAAAGGGGCTTCAAAGGTCATCGACTGGGGCGTGGCGATCAAATTCATGGTGCAAATGAAAAAACCCGATAACACTCAAGAAGCGGTACCGGGTTGGATCGGCCTCTTTAGCTGCATTTTGGAATCCCTGAGGTTCCTGCGCCCGCAAGCTGGAGCAAATCGGCGCGATGCAAGTATAAATCAGCCCCAGCCCAGCAGGGCCACAGCGCCCAAGACGGCAAATATGCCCGCCGATATCAGGTGCACCAGTCGCAGAGGCACGCGCTGGGTGATGGCGTCGCCCAGCCACACCACTGGGGCGTTGGCCAGCATCATGCCCAGTGTGGTGCCTGCCACGACCAAAAACCAGGCGTTGTATTGCGCCGCCAGCATCACGGTGGCGATCTGGGTTTTGTCGCCCATTTCGGCCAAAAAGAAGGCCACCAAGGTGGTGAAGAAAACGCCCATGCGCGGTGCGCTGTCGCCTTCATCGTCGTCGAGCTTGTCGGGGATCAGCATCCACACCGCCATGGCGATGAACGAGGCGCCCAACACCCAGCGCAACATGTCGGGGCCCATCATGGTCGTGACCCAGCTGCCCACTGCGCCCGCCAAACCATGGTTGGCCAGTGTGGCGACCAGAATGCCCAGAACGATGGGCCAAGGCTTGCGGAAGCGGGCGGCCAAAACCAGTGACAGGAGTTGGGTTTTGTCACCCATTTCAGCCAAGGCCACGATGCCGGTCGAGACGAGGAATGCTTCCATATCAATACGCTGCGCAGTTTATAAAAGAACGAATCTTACGTGACCCACTTTCGGGCATGAGGGTGTCGTGCATCAATTTGGGCCTATTTCTTGCTTTCGTTTGGTGCGCCAAGGGTTTTTAGGCCCTTTATGCACCAAATCAATTCAAAAAACCTTGAGAGATGGCTATGGAAGCACTGAAACAGGGCGCGGACGCGCTATTTATATTGTTGGGCGGCATCATGGTCTTGGCCATGCACGCCGGTTTTGCGTTTTTGGAGCTGGGAACAGTTCGCAAAAAGAACCAGGTCAATGCGCTGGTCAAGATCTTGGTCGACTTCTCTGTCTCCACCGTGGTTTATTTTGTGGTTGGCTACAGCGTGGCCTACGGCACGAACTTCTTTGTCGGTGCCGAGCAATTGGCGGCCAAAAATGGCTATGACCTGGTCAAGTTTTTCTTCTTGCTGACCTTTGCTGCGGCCATTCCCGCCATCATTTCGGGCGGCATTGCCGAGCGTGCCAAGTTCTGGCCCCAGCTGATCGCCACTGCTGTGATTGTCGGTTTTGTCTACCCCTTCTTTGAGGGCATCGCTTGGAACCAGCACTTTGGCGTGCAAGCCTGGATCAAGGCGGCCACGGGCGATGAATTTCACGATTTTGCCGGTTCGGTGGTCGTACACGCCATGGGCGGCTGGATCGCTTTGCCGGCTGTGGTGCTCTTGGGCGCTCGCTACAACCGTTACCGCAAAGACGGCGTGGTTTCGGCGCACCCCCCGTCAAGCATTCCTTTTCTGGCGCTGGGCTCGTGGATCTTGATCGTGGGCTGGTTTGGCTTCAACGTGATGAGCGCCCAAACACTGGACAAAATCTCGGGCCTGGTGGCGGTCAACTCGCTGATGGCCATGGTGGGCGGCACGCTGGTCGCCTTGGTCTTGGGCAAAAACGACCCAGGCTTTGTGCACAACGGCCCTTTGGCCGGTTTGGTGGCCGTGTGTGCCGGATCGGACCTGATGCACCCGTTTGGTGCATTGGTGGTCGGCGCTGTGGCGGGTGGTTTGTTTGTGGTCATGTTCACCCTGACCCAAAACAAATGGAAGATCGACGATGTGCTGGGCGTTTGGCCTTTGCACGGCATTTGCGGCGCTTGGGGCGGCATTGCCGCAGGCATTTTTGGCGCGACATCGCTCGGTGGTTTGGGTGGCGTCAACCTGAGCGCGCAATTGATCGGTACCGCCATGGGCGTGGGCTGGGCGCTGGTGGGTGGGGTTTTGGTCTATGGTGTCCTCAAATTGACTTTGGGTTTGAAACTCAGCCCCGAAGAGGAGTTTGATGGCGCCGATTTGACCGTTCACAAAATCAGTGCCACGCCCGACCGCGAAGTGAGTTGGTAAAACAACGGAAATGTGCTGCAACGCACATTCTGTTGATTTTCCCGGGAATATCACTTGCATTTATTTTTGTTTTCTCGCTCATAATTGCCACACTTCACTGTCAGAAGCAGCGAAGTCATGTTCGCGGTGACCAGATCAGTTTCGCTTTCCATCCGAAGTTTTCAGGTTTGTTGAATGCGTTTTCGGAGCTTCATCGCTTTTATCTCTGTGTTTTGAGGAGTCCCTTTCATGGGCAACAAACTTTACGTCGGCAACCTGCCTTACTCGGTTCGCGACAGCGATCTTGAACAAGCTTTTGGTGAATTCGGTGTGGTCACCAGCGCCAAAGTCATGATGGAACGTGACACTGGCCGCTCCAAAGGCTTCGGCTTTGTGGAAATGGGCAGCGACGACGAAGCTCAAGCTGCGATCAACGGCATGAATGGTCAGCCTTTGGGTGGCCGCAATGCGGTGGTCAACGAAGCCCGCCCCATGGAAGCACGTCCTCCCCGCACAGGTGGTGGCGGCTTTGGTGGCGGTGGTGGCTTTGGCGGTGGCCGCCGTGAAGGCGGCGGCGGCGGCGGTGGCGGTTACGGCGGTGGCCGCGAAGGCGGTGGCGGTGGCTACGGCGGCGGTCGTGAAGGCGGCGGCGGTGGTGGTTACGGCGGCGGTCGTCGCGAAGGCGGTGGCGGCTACGGCGGCGGCGAAGGTGGTGGTGGCGGTTTCCGCAGCCCCTACGGCGCAGGTCCTCGTGGCGGCAACGGCGGTTCTGGCGGTGGCGGTCGCCGCGAAGGCGGTGGCGGCGGCTACGGCGGCGGTTACTGATTCACGCGTCTGGCCAATCTGACGGTTGGCCAATGAATTTGACAAAGCCCTGCTCTGCAGGGCTTTGTTGTTTGTGGCGCTTGAGCCCAGCGTCAGTTTTTAGGTTTGGGCATCAACATGCCGCGTACGCGACCTTGCAGCAGGTATTCCCCTGTGTTGCTGTTGAAGTTCATGGATTCGGCATTGAACACGTCGGTGTCGCGGGTGATCTGTACAGGGTCAGATGACACCACGCGGTCTTCGTCGGGCAGCGCCACCAAGCGTTCACCCCGGAGTTCAATCTTGGGGCTGCTGTCGTGCGGATGGCGGATGGCGTAGGCACTGCCTATCAGCGTGACTTTTTTGCCATCGTCTGTGGCGATGCCTTGTGTGGCGCGGGCATTCATTTGTGTGCCGGTTTCGCTTTCGGCGTAGATGCGCACTTGTTCAATGTTCAAGGCTTCGGTTGCCGGGTAATGTTGCGCTTGGGTGCCGCTGACTTCGCGCGTCATACGGCCGCGGGCATCGAACGATGTGACCGAAAAATCAGCCAGGCGGTAATCGGGGTCTTGGCGCACAGGTTTGTTGGCTGTTGCAGTCAACAGTTCGGGCACGCTTCTGACCAGCCACCAACTGCCCGATGCCAGCAAAGCCATCACGATCAAAGGCAGGTAAACGCTCAGTTTGTCGAGCAAGCGGCGTCCCCAGTTCATGCGGATGGGCCTGTGTGTGCGCTGATTCCGACCTGGGCCAACAGCTTGGCGTAATGCCCGCTGGCCACCAGCAGCAGATCGCAAAATGCGCGTGCAGCACCCTCGCCACCCCGTTCTGTGGTGATGTGGTGCGCGACCGCTTTGGCTTGTGCGTGCGCGTTGGCGGGTGCGCAAGCAAATGCGGCGCGTTGCATGACGGGCAAGTCGGGCCAGTCATCCCCCATGGCCGCAGCCTGTGACCAGCTGAGCCCCAGAGTTTGTAAAAAATCTTCGGCAGCAGGACGCTTGTCTTCTGTGCCAAAACGCGCGTGTGCAATGCCCAAAGCCTTCAGACGCAAGCGCAGTGCAGGCGAGTCGCGGCCGGTAATGACCACGGGTGTGATGCCTGCTTGTTGCAGCAATTTAAGGCCTTGCCCGTCCAGCGTGTTGAAGCGTTTGAGGGCCTCACCTGCTTCAGAGAAATAAAGGCCGCCATCGGTCAACACGCCGTCCACGTCAAAAAAAGCAACGCGAATGCCCTGGGCTTGCAGCAGCAACTCGGGCGGGTAGTTCAAGGCGGGGATGAGGGTTTGCATGTCAGATCACTTTGGCCCGCATCAGGTCGTTGGTGTTGATGGCACCGCACAAGTGCCCGGCATCGTCGATGACCAGAATGCTGGTGATGCGGTATTGCTCCATGATGTCGGCCGCTTCGACGGCCAGCGCATCGACGCGAATGGTGCGCGGCTGGCTGTTCATCACATCGCGTGCTTTGAGGCTGCGCAGGTCGGCGCCTTTTTCGATCAAACGACGCAGATCACCATCGGTGAACACGCCCAGCACGCGGCCATCGGCGTCGGTCACTGATGTCGCCCCCAGGCCTTTGCTGCTCATCTCGCGCATCAGCGTGGTGAACTCGGCGTCAGGCCCGACCTGCGGCACATCCGTGCCTTTGCGCATGACATCTGACACATGCGTCAACAGTCTGCGGCCCAAAGAGCCGCCGGGGTGTGAGCGGGCAAAGTCTTCGGGCTTGAAACCCCGCGCATCGAGCAATGCGACGGCCAAGGCATCGCCCATGGCCAGTTGGGCTGTGGTGCTGGCTGTGGGCGCCAGGTTCAAGGGGCAGGCTTCTTTTTCGACCGAGCAGTCAAGCAACACATCCGCATGACGGGCCAATGAAGAGGTTAAACCGCCAGTCATGGCAATCAGTGGCACGCCTTGGCGCTTCAACACCGGCAGGATGGCCACGAGTTCATCACTCTCACCGCTGTTGGAGATCGCCAGTACGACATCGATCGTCTGAATCATGCCCAGATCGCCGTGGCTGGCCTCGCCCGGATGGACAAACATGGCGGGTGTGCCGGTGGAGGCCAAAGTGGCGGCAATCTTGCGGCCAATGTGCCCGCTCTTGCCCATGCCGGTGACGACCACGCGGCCTTTGACACCCAGCACCATGTTCACGGCATTGACAAAACGATCATCAAGTCGGGCTTTGAGTTGCAACAAGGCCGAGGCCTCGATGTCGAGGGTCTCACGGGCGAGTTGCAGGGTTTGGGCGGTATTGGCGAGCATGGCTGCATTTTATCGGGCACCGTGCAATGGCCTGCGCAGATGGCGCTCGAGCCCACACAAGGCACTTGTTTGCTTGGGTGAACTGCCCGTTTTGTCACAAGTGCTTGTTACCATCGATGCATGAGTGCTTTGGAGTTGACCCTGCTGTATTTGCTGGCTGCCGTGTTGGGTGTGGTGGGCTGCCGCATGCTCAAGTTGCCGCCCATGCTGGGTTATCTGGCCGTGGGCGTGGTCATTGGCCCCAATGCGTTGGCGTTGGCACAAAATTCGGATGGGGTGAAGCACTTGGCCGAGTTCGGCGTGGTCTTTCTGATGTTCGTGATTGGCCTCGAGTTCAATCTGCCCAAGCTGCGCTCGATGCGCAAGCATGTGTTTGGTCTGGGTTTGCTGCAGGTGCTGCTGACGTTGGTGATCGTGACGGTGTTTTCCTTGTTCTTGGCTACCATGGCACCGACCTTGTGGAAGATGGAATGGCAAACCGCCCTGGTGCTGTCGAGTGCGATGGCCATGAGCAGCACGGCCATCGTGATCAAACTGGTGGCAGATCGTCTGGAGCTGGAATCAGAGCACGGCAAGCGAGTGATCGGGGTGCTGCTGTTTCAGGATTTGGCCGTTGTGCCCCTGATCGTGATGATTCCGGCTTTGAGTGCGCCCGCGGAAGAGATGTTTTCTGCCTTGATGCTGGCCGGTGCCAAGGCGGCGGTTTTGATCACCCTGCTCATGACGGGTGGGCAACGCGTGATGCGCTGGTGGCTCACGTTGGTGGCGCGTCGCAAAAGCGAAGAGTTGTTTGTGCTGAACCTCTTGCTGGTGACGCTGGGCTTGGCCTGGATCACCGAGTTGGCGGGCCTGAGCTTGGCCTTGGGCGCCTTCATTGCCGGCATGCTGATTTCAGAGACCGAATACAAACACCAAGTGGAGCTGGACATCCGCCCCTTCCACGATGTGTTGCTGGGCCTGTTCTTCATCACCATTGGCATGATGCTCGACTGGCACATTGTGGTCGACCGGTGGCCACTGGTCTTGTTGCTGACCACCTTGCCGGTGATTTTCAAATTGGTGCTGGTGACTGCGTTGGCCAAGATGACGGGTGCGCCCAATGGCGTGGCCTTGCGCACGGGTTTGTATCTGGCGCAAGCCGGTGAATTTGGTTTTGTGTTGCTCACGCTGGGATCGCAAAACAACCTGATTCCGCCCGCCTTGTTGAACCCGGTGTTGGCCAGCATGGTCTTGTCGATGATGGCGACGCCGTTCATCATCATGCACAGCAACGCCATGGTCATGAAGGTGGTCGCCAGTGAATGGTTGCAGCAGTCCCTGCAAATGACCACGATTGCGCGCAAGTCGATCAACACCAGCAAGCATGTGATCATTTGCGGCTATGGTCGCTGCGGGCAAAACCTGGCGCGCATGCTGGAAAAAGAAAACATTCCGTACATGGCGCTCGACTTGGACCCGGACCGGGTGCGCCAAGCGGCGGCGGCTGGTGATTCGGTGGTGTTTGGCGATGCCGGGCGTCTGCAGTCGCTGATGGCCGCGGGCTTGGCCCGTGCCAGTGCCGTGGTCATCACCTATCTCGACGTTCCTGCCGCCATGAAGGTGCTGGACCACACCCATAGCCATGCCCCGCAGGTGCCGGTGATCGTGCGCACACAAGACGACCTGGACTTGGAAAAGCTGCAACTGGCCGGGGCCACCGAGGTGGTGCCCGAAGCGCTGGAAGGCTCCCTCATGCTGGCCAGTCATGCGCTGGCGCTGGTCGGCGTGCCCATGCGGCGTGTCATCCGCATCGTGCAGGACCAGCGCGATGCCCGCTACAACCTGCTGCGGGGCTATTTTCATGGTGCGGACGACGACACGCTGGACGAAATTGACCATGAGCGCTTGACCTCTGTGGGCTTGCCCCTCGCCTCGCCTTGGTTGGGTCAGAAGGTCAAGGACCTGGCTTTCCATGCCATGGGGGTGCGCGTGGTCAATTTGCGCCGAGCCAATGGGCAGCCCGAAGACGTGACCGATGAAACTGAGTTGCACCCAGGTGACACCTTGGTGCTGTCAGGCAAATCACAAACGTTGGCGGTGGCCGAAGAAAAGCTGTTGCGCGGTTGAGGGCCAGGGCGATTTGATCGCATCAATCCCAGCGTGAGCTTTTGGGGCTGACCTTGGTCGATTCACTTGCCGATGCAAAAACTCGAGAAGATCACGCCCAGCAAATCGTCTGCGCTGAACTCGCCCGTGATCTCATTCAGGGCGTTTTGCCCCAGACGCAGTTCTTCGGCCAGCAGGTCGAGGTTTTGCGCTTGTGCGGCCAAGTGCGCATCGGCGATTTCAAGGTGCTCCCGCACCCGGTGTAGCGCTTGCACATGGCGCTCGCGTGCAATGAACAGGCCTTCGCTGGCTTGCTGCCAACCGGCTTGCTGCAGTAACCACTGGCGCAGCGCCTGCAAGCCGTCGCCCGTGCGTGCCGACAAGGTCAAGCCGGTGCGCTCATCTGACTGGGTGGCCGCATCGGCCTTGTTCCACACGTCGATCACGGTCACGCTGGCGGGCAGGCGGGCTTTCAGTGCGACGGCGATGTCGGCATCGGCGTTGTCGTAATCGGCCTGGCCTGTGCGTGTCAGGTCGTGCAAAAACAGCACCGCGTCGGCATTTTCAATCTGGCCCCAAGCGCGGGCAATGCCGATTTGCTCGACCTCGTCCACCCCTTCACCTTCGCGCAGACCCGCAGTGTCGATCACATGCAGCGGCACGCCCTCGATTTGGATGGTTTGTTGCACCACATCGCGGGTGGTGCCTGCAATGGGGGTCACGATGGCTAGCTCTGCCCCGGCCAGGGCGTTGAGCAGTGAGCTTTTGCCCGCATTGGGCTGGCCTGCAATCACCACCTTGATGCCTTCGCGCAGCAACGCGCCCTGCTTGGCTTTGCCCAGCACCGTCATCAAGGCCGATTGCAGGCGCGTCAGCTGTCCTTGCGCATCGGCTTTTTGCAGGAAGTCGATTTCTTCTTCTGGAAAATCCAGCGTCGCCTCGACCAGCATGCGCAGATGAATCAAGGCGTCTCGCAGCAGGTGAATTTCTTTGGAAAAGTCGCCCGCCAAAGACCGGCTGGCGCTGCGGGCGGCGGCTTCAGTGCTGGCATCGATCAAGTCGGCAATGGCTTCGGCTTGGGCCAAGTCGATCTTGTCGTTCAAAAAGGCGCGTTCAGAAAACTCGCCCGGTTGCGCCACACGCAAGCCCGTCAATCGTGGCTGCCCCGTGACCGTGTCGGCCTCTGCCGCAGCTTGCAGGCAGCGCGCCACCAGCAGCTGCAACACCACCGGCCCGCCATGCGCTTGCAGCTCCAGCACGTCTTCGCCTGTGAACGAATGCGGGGCCACAAAGTGCAGCGCCAAGCCGTGGTCGATCGGGCTGCCATCGGCATCGGCAAATGGCAGGTAGGTCGCTTCGCGGGGCTTGAGGCTGCGCCCGCACAGGGCCTGAATCAGCGATGAGAGGTTGCGGCCAGAGACACGCACAATGCCCACCGCGCCGCGACCGGGTGCGGTGGCGATGGCAACGATGGGTTCCTGGTGTCTGGCGAGCATGGCGTCAACGGTCGTGGTGAAGGCAAAAAAAGGCCGCTTGCGCGGCCCTTGGGGGTTTACTTGAAGTTCGGCAGATTGAACTGCGGTGGCACGCCCATGCGGGTGTTGATGACCCACTGCTGTGCAATCGAGAGCACGTTGTTGGTGATCCAGTACAACACCAAGCCCGCAGGAAAGAAGAAGAACATCACGCTGAACACCAGCGGCATGATCCACATCATTTTGGCTTGCATCGGGTCTGGTGGCGCGGGGTTGAGCGCCGTCTGCAGCAAGGTGGTGAGGGTCATCACGACGGGCAAGATGAAGAAGGGGTCGGGTGCCGACAGGTCATGAATCCAACCCACCCAAGGTGCGTTGCGCATCTCGACGCTGGACAGCAGCACCCAGTACAAAGCGATGAACACAGGGATCTGGATCATGATCGGGAAGCAGCCACCCATGGGGTTGACCTTTTCCTCGCGGTAGATCTTCATCATTTCTTGCTGCATCTTCTGCGGATCGCCCTTCAGACGTTCGCGCATCTCCATGATCTTGGGGTTGATGGCCTTCATCTTGGCCATGCTCGAGTAGGCCTTGGCGTTGAGCCAATAAAAAGCAATCTTGAGCAAGAGCACCAGCGCCACGATCGACCAGCCCCAGTTCTGGATGAAGCTGAACAGCTTGTCCAGCAACCAGTACAGAGGCTTGGACAGCATGGCCAGCCAGCCGTAATCCTTCACCAGGTCCAGGCCAGGAGCCAAGGCTTCGAGGACTTTTTCTTCTTGTGGGCCGCTGAACAACTGAGTGCTCACGGTTTTGGATTGGCCAGGTGCCAGGTCGGCCAAAGGCGTGATCATGCCCACGGCGTACAGGTTGGTGTCGACTTTGCGCACGAAGTTTTCGCGCTGAATGCCGTCGGGCAACAACCAGGCGGTCGCAAAGTAATGCTGCACCATGGCCACATAACCATTGGGCGAGGTTTTGTCGACTTCGGCCTTGTTCTTTTCAATGTCGCTGAACTCCACTTTTTGGTACTTCTTGGCATCGGTGTAAACAGCCGGGCCGGTGAAGGTGGAGTAGAAAGACGACTCGCCAGCGGGCTTGTTGCCATCCCGCACCAGCTGCAAATACAACTGGGGCGACACGTTGTTGGTGCCGGAGTTGATCACCTCGTGCTTCACGCCGATGGCGTAGCTGCCACGCTGCAAGGTGTAGGTTTTGACCAGTTTCACGCCGTTTTGCACGTCCGATTCGAAGCGCAAGGTCAGCTCGTTTTGGCCGTCTTTCAAGCTGCGTTCGCCGCTGAACTTCATGGGTGACTTGTGCGTTGGGAAATCACCGCCGATCAAGCCAGTCTGAGCCGTGTAGACGCGGCTGCTGCTTTGGTCCAGCAAGACAAAGGGCTTGCTGCTGTCGACAAAGTCAGCGTGCTGGGTGAATTCGGAGCGCACCAAGGTGCCGCCTTCGGTGTCAAAGCTGAGCTTGAGCACATCGGTGGCCACTTCGATCTTTTCGCGCGGTGCGTCCAAAGCGACCGGGGCAGACGTTGGCACCTGACCTGGTGTGGCTGCTGCCGCTTTTGTCGCGGCAGAAGGCACGCCATTGGCGCTGGCCGCAGAGGCCGCAGACGCTGCTGGTGCAGCCGCCGCTGTTTCTGGCTTGGGGAAGAAGGTGGCTTTGTGGCCGTTGTAGATCTGCCACTGGTCCCACAACAGGACCATGGAAAAACCAAAAATCACCCAAAGGATGGTGCGACGGATATCGTTCATGGGGTCTTCTTTGACGAAGTAGGGGAAAACAAATCAGAGAACAAGCGAGGGGCTTGTGCGGGAACAGGGTCGTGGCCACCCGTGCACCAGGGGCCGCAGCGCACCAGGCGGTGAACAGTCAAATAGCCGCCCTTGGCTGCGCCATGCTGCTCCAGTGCTTGCAAGGCATAAGCCGAGCAAGTGGGTTCAAAACGGCACGACGACCCAAGCCATGGGCTCAGCAACAAACGGTAACCGCGCACCACACCCATCAACAAACGCTGAACGATCATGCGCGAACCTCCGGCCTGACCGCACGTTCAAACAACTGCTCCAGCTCTTGCCTGACAGCAAGCTTCAGGTGCTCAGAGGTGGCGCTGATGAATTGTTTGCGGTCAAAAGTGGTGCGCAGACGCACCACATGGGCGGCCACAGGCAAGCGATCGCCAAAGCGCTCGCTCACGTTATAGATTTGTCGCTTGATGGCATTGCGTGTCACAGCGCGACGCGCCCAGCGTTTGGGCACCATGGCACCCAGCCAAACGTCAAACAAGCCAAAAAGGGCCTGCTCCGGTGAAGGTGCAGGCCCAACTTGTTCAGCAGGAGCCGATGGCTTGTCTGTGGGATGGGTCAAGGTCAGTCGGTGCAACACAAAATGCGTTGTCCGCGAGACTGTTCCACCCGCCAGGGCGGCCTGAAATTGTGGGCGTGTTTTCAAACGCTGCACGATGGCCAAACCCTGGAATCAACCGCCCGCAGTGGCATCCGGCCACAGCCAGACGGTCGAAAAGGCATTAGACAGCCAGACGCTTGCGGCCTTTGGCGCGGCGTGCATTGATCACAGCGCGACCGCCACGGGTTTTCATGCGAACCAGAAAGCCGTGGGTACGGGCGCGACGTGTCTTGGATGGTTGGTAGGTGCGTTTCATAACTCTTCCTTTGTGCCCAATGCCATGAATCAGCGTTGGGCGAAACCCAAGATTATCGCAAACTTTCGGGCACTCGGCAAATAAACCATCTTTTAAACCTTCGGGTGTTCCCGGTGCAAAACCGGAACGATGTGGTTTATGATCCCGCTTCGAATGCGAACTGGCATGTGGATAAGCTCTTGATAAGCCGGATTCCGCTACCGTTTTTTCTCTCAACTGTCCACAAAAAATAAATACAACATGTCCGAGGGACTCACCCCAGAATTTTCGATGGATGCCGGTCAGGCTTTGTGGCAGGCTTGCGTGGACGAGCTGTCCCGCGAGCTGCCCGAGCAGCAGTTCAACACCTGGATCAAACCCCTGACAGCACAGATCTCGGACGACCAGCAACGCCTCACTTTGTTTGTGGCCAACCGCTTCAAGCTCGACTGGATCCGTGCCCAATACGCAGGCCGTCTGGCCGCCATGCTGGAAAGCCTGCAAGGGCACCCAGTTCAAATCGAGTTAGTGCTTACTCCTCGTGATGGCGGCATAAGGCCTGTGCGTCAGTCCACGCCATCGTCCATGGAAAATGGCCCCGAGCCGATCGACTTGCCCGAAGAGCCCGCCACCAACACCTTCCGCAGTCGGCTCAACACCGCCCTGACTTTTGACACCCTTGTCGAGGGCACGGCCAACCGGATGGCGCGTGCGGCGGCCATGCATGTATCGGGTTCGCCCGGGCACTTGTACAACCCGCTTTTCATCTACGGCGGCGTGGGTCTGGGCAAGACCCACTTGATGCACGCCATCGGCAACAAGTTGTTGGCGGACCGTCCTGAATCCAAGGTTCTCTACATCCACGCAGAACAGTTTGTGTCGGATGTGGTTAAAGCCTATCAGCGCAAGACTTTTGACGAGTTCAAGCACCACTATCACTCGCTCGATTTGCTGCTGATCGACGATGTTCAGTTTTTTGCCAACAAAGACCGCACCCAAGAAGAATTCTTCAACGCGTTCGAGGCCTTGCTGGCCAAAAAGTCCCACATCGTGATGACCAGCGACACCTACCCCAAGGGGCTGGCCGACATTCACGAGCGCTTGGTGTCGCGCTTTGATTCTGGTCTGACGGTGGCCATGGAGCCGCCCGAACTCGAGATGCGAGTGGCCATTCTGATCAACAAGGCCATCAGTGAGGGCAGCGAAATGCCCGAAGAAGTGGCATTTTTCGTGGCCAAAAACGTGCGTTCCAACGTGCGCGAGCTCGAAGGTGCTTTGCGCAAAATTCTGGCGTATTCGCGTTTCAACCAGAAAGAAATCTCCATCCAGCTGGCCCGAGATGCCTTGCGCGATCTGCTGTCCATTCAAAACCGCCAGATCAGCGTCGAAAATATCCAGAAAACGGTAGCCGACTATTACAAGATCAAGGTCGCCGACATGTACAGCAAAAAGCGGCCCGCCAGCATTGCCCGGCCGCGCCAGATCGCCATGTACTTGGCCAAGGAAATGACCCAAAAGAGCCTGCCCGAGATCGGCGAGCTGTTTGGCGGGCGTGACCACACCACCGTTCTGCACGCCGTGCGCAAAATCAACGCCGAGCGTCTGCAGCTGACCGAACTCAACCAGCAACTGCATGTGCTGGAACAGACCCTGAAGGGCTGATGAGCGCCCGTGTTTTTTCAGCGGGGGCTTGCTCCTGCAAAGTCCAAGCCCGATTCCTGGCAAAAGAATGCCCAATCAAGGGTCTGCGGCCGGTAAAACAGCTAAAAAACGGCGAAAATGTACTCTGTTTGCATCCATCTGCCCATCGCGGGCTGACGCCTCAAAAGAACCACCAAAGGTAGACACCCATGATCGTCCTGAAGGCCACCCAAGACAAATTGTTGTCGGTCCTGCAATCCGTGTCCGGCATTGTCGAGCGCCGTCACACACTGCCCGTGTTGGCCAACGTGCTGATCCGCAAAACGGGCCACGCCGTGCAGCTGACCACCAGCGATCTGGAAATCCAGATTCGCACCACGGCCGAGATGGAAGGTGACCCGGGCGACTTCACCACCACCGTGGGTGCCCGCAAACTCATCGACATCCTGCGCACCATGCCCGCTGACCAAACCGTCAGCCTCGAATCGTCGCAAGCCAAGCTGATCCTGAAAGGCGGCAAATCCAAGTTCACCTTGCAGACCTTGCCTGCAGAAGACTTTCCGCTGGTTCAAGAAGCCGCCAGCTTTGGACCCGTGTTCAGCGTGCCGCAAAAAACCCTCAAGCAATTGCTGGGGCAAGTTTCATTTGCCATGGCTGTGCACGACATCCGTTATTACCTCAACGGCATTTTGTTTGTGGCCGAAGGCAACCGCCTGAGCCTGGTCGCCACCGACGGCCACCGCCTGGCCTTCACAGCCGCCACGCTCGACGTGGAAGTGCCCACCAAACAAGAAGTCATCTTGCCGCGCAAGACCGTGCTCGAGTTGCAGCGTTTGCTGTCCGACACCGACGGCGCGATCGACATGCAGTTTGCCAACAACCAAGCCAAGTTCAGTTTTGACGGCATGGAGTTCGTGACCAAGCTGGTCGAGGGCAAGTTCCCCGACTACAACCGCGTGATCCCCAAAGGCCACAGCAACAACCTGACGCTGGGCCGTCAAGCCCTGTTGTCTTGCTTGCAGCGCACCGCCATCCTGACCAGCGACAAATTCAAGGGCGTGCGCCTGAACCTCGACCCCGGCAGCCTGCGCGTGGCTTCGACCAACGCTGAACAAGAAGAAGCGGTAGACGAACTCGACATCGACTACGGTGGCGACAGCATTGAAATCGGCTTCAACGTCACCTACATCATCGATGTGCTCAGCAACATGGGCCAAGACATGGTCCGCATTGATCTGGCCGATGCCAACAGCTCGGCGCTGATCACGATCCCCGAAAACGATAACTTCAAATACGTGGTGATGCCGATGCGCATTTGAGGCCCGAGCCAGCAGGCGATAGACCTTATCGAAACCCGCGACCTCTCGCGGGTTTCGGCCATTCAAGCGACAGAGAAAAATTCACATGACCGACGAAATCAACCCCAGCGAAGAAGCGTTCACCACCGCTCAACCCAAGATCGACGCCCATCAGGCCGGCGCATCCGAAGGCTACGGCGAAGGCTCCATCCAGATTCTGGAAGGTCTGGAAGCGGTGCGCAAACGCCCCGGCATGTACATCGGCGACACATCCGACGGCACCGGTCTGCACCACTTGGTGTTCGAGGTCGTGGACAACTCGATTGACGAAGCGCTGGCAGGTCATTGCGATGACATCGTCGTCACCATCCACAGTGACAACTCCATCAGCGTGACCGACAACGGGCGCGGCATCCCCACCGGCGTGAAGATGGACGACAAGCACGAGCCCAAACGCAGTGCGTCAGAGATCGCCCTGACCGAACTGCACGCAGGCGGCAAGTTCAACCAAAACAGCTACAAAGTCTCGGGCGGTTTGCACGGCGTGGGTGTGTCATGCGTGAACGCGCTCAGCAAATGGCTGCGCCTGACCGTGCGCCGCGAAGGCAAAGTTCACCAGATCGACTTTGCCAAAGGCTTTGTGCAAAACCGCTTGCTCGAAACCGTCAGCGGCGTTGAAGTCTCGCCCATGCGCGTCACGGGTGCCACCGACAAACGTGGCACCGAAGTTCACTTCTTGCCCGACACTGAAATCTTCACGCAAAACACCGATTTCCATTACGAAATCCTGGCCAAGCGTTTGCGTGAACTCTCGTTCTTGAACAACGGCGTGCGCATTCGCCTGAAAGACGAGCGCAGCGGCAAAGAAGACGACTTCTCTGGCGCTGGTGGCGTCAAGGGCTTTGTCGACTTCATCAACGCCAACAAAAAAGTGTTGCACCCCAACGCCTTCCACGCCAACGGCGAACGCCCGGCCGACAGCTACGGCGGCATTCCTGGCACCAGCATTGGTGTCGAAGTGGCCATGCAATGGAACGACGGCTACAACGAATCGGTGCTCTGCTTCACCAACAACATCCCGCAGCGTGACGGTGGCACCCACCTGACCGGCCTGCGTGCGGCGATGACCCGCGTCATCAGCAAGTACATTGAGAAAAACGAGATCGCCAAAAAGCAAAAAGTCGAAGTCAGCGGCGACGACATGCGCGAAGGCCTGTGCTGCGTGTTGAGCGTCAAAGTGCCCGAGCCCAAATTCTCAAGCCAGACCAAAGACAAGCTGGTGTCCAGCGAAGTGCGAGCCCCGGTGGAAGACATCGTGGCCAAGGCGCTGAATGACTATCTGGAAGAGCGCCCGAACGACGCCAAAATCATCTGCGGCAAGATTGTCGAGGCTGCCCGCGCCCGTGAAGCCGCCCGCAAAGCCCGCGAAATGACGCGCCGCAAAGGCGTGCTGGACGGCATGGGCCTGCCCGGCAAACTGGCCGACTGCCAAGAAAAAGACCCGGCCCTGTGCGAAATCTACATCGTCGAGGGCGACTCCGCCGGCGGCTCGGCCAAGCAAGGTCGCGACCGTAAATTCCAGGCCATCCTGCCCCTGCGCGGCAAGATCCTGAACGTCGAAAAAGCCCGCTACGAAAAGTTGCTGACCAGCAACGAAATCATCACACTCATCACCGCCTTGGGCACCGGCATTGGCAAGGCCAGCGCCGAATCTGGCAAGAGCGGCACCGACGACTTCAACGTCGACAAACTGCGCTACCACCGCATCATCATCATGACCGACGCCGACGTGGACGGCGCGCACATCCGCACCTTGTTGCTGACCTTCTTCTATCGCCAAATGCCCGACTTGGTCGAGCGTGGCCACATCTACATTGCCCAGCCACCGCTTTACAAAGTCAAGGCCGGCAAAGAAGAGCTGTACCTCAAAGACGGCCCGGCGCTTGACGGCTTCTTGCTGCGCATCGCGCTCAAAGACGCCAGCATCACCACCGGTGGCGCTGCGCCGCAAGTGCTGACGGGTGAAACACTCGAAGCGCTGGCCCGCAAACACCAAGTGGCTGAACACGTCATTGCCCGCCTGTCCAACTTCATGGACGCCGAAGCCCTGCGGGCCATGGCCGACGGTGTGTCACTGAACCTGGACACGCTGGAGCAAGCCGCCGCATGCGCCCCCGCGCTGCAAGCCAAGCTGCGCGAACTCAACACCACGGGCATCCCAGCTGAAGTGGCCGCCGAGTTCGACGTGCGCAGCGACAAACCGATTCTGCGCATCAGCCGCCGCCACCACGGCAACATCAAGAGCAGCATCATCACGCAAGACTTTGTGCACGGTGCCGACTATGGCGCACTGGCCGAAGCGGCCGAGACCTTCCGTGCTTTGCTCAGCGAAGGTGCCAAAGCCAGCCGCGGTGAAGGCGAGCGCCAGAAAGAAGAAAAAGTGGGCGACTTCCGCCAAGCCATGCATTGGCTCATCAGCGAAGCCGAACGCACCACCAGCCGCCAGCGCTACAAAGGCTTGGGCGAGATGAACCCCGCCCAACTGTGGGAAACCACCATGGACCCCACCGTGCGCCGCCTGCTGCGCGTGCAGATCGACGACGCCATCGAAGCCGACCGCGTGTTCACCATGCTCATGGGCGACGAGGTTGAGCCACGTCGCCACTTCATCGAGAGCAACGCGCTGCGGGCGGGGAATATCGATATTTGATCGATTAATGACCCCCATGTTGTCAAAATCATATTTTGGCGACATGACAGGGTTGACGTGTACTCACCAAGAACATGAGGCTTCTCTCATGTTTGAAAAATTGAATTATTGCGACACATTTGCTTGACGTGTCGCTCTTGAGAACATATTCTTCGAACATGTTTCAATAATTAAATTTCAAGTACATGTACGATATCGAAACCGTTTGGCAGCCAGACCGGGCGCACAACCAGTTACCGACACTGCCTCCGGGGCACGACCTGGAAAGCAAAGCAGTGCTGCGTGCCTGCATTGCGGCCCGCGTTGCATTGGCAGAGTTGAAACAAGCCGCCGAGCTGATCCCCAACCAGACCATGCTCATCAACACGATTCCGCTGTTGGAGGCCAAAGACAGCTCGGAAATCGAAAACATCGTCACCACCACCGACCAACTGTTTCAACATATGGATGGTGATGGGCAAGCCGATCACGCCACCAAAGAAGCCTTACGTTACCGAACCGCACTGCACCATGGCTATCGGTCACTCCGATCCAGGCCCCTGTGCACGGCTACTGCGGTCGAGGTGTGTCGCACCCTCAAAGGTGCAGACATGGATATCCGGCGAACACCCGGCACCCAACTGGCCAACGACCGGACGGGAGAAGTGATCTACACACCGCCGGAAGGGGAAGACCGGTTGCGGACCTTGCTGGCCAACTGGGAACGGTTTCTGCACAACGAAACCGAACTGGACCCATTGATACGCATGGCCGTTGGGCATTACCAATTTGAAGCCATTCACCCCTTCACGGACGGAAACGGACGCACAGGCCGTGTCATCAACATCCTGTTTTTGATCCAGCAAGAGCTGCTGAACCTGCCCATCCTCTATTTGAGTCGGCACATCATCGCGAACAAAGCCGACTATTACCGCCTTTTGCTGGAAGTCACGCGGGACCAGGCTTGGGAGCCTTGGGTCTTGTTCATGCTCAAAGCGGTGGAAGAAACATCGCGATGGACCACCGGAAAGATCGCGGCCATCCGACAATTGGCTGAACACACCACCGAACACATTCGCCTGAGCTTGCCCAAAGTCTACAGCCGCGAGCTGGTGGATGTGATCTTTGAACAGCCCTACTGCCGAATTGGCAACCTCGTGGACAAGAAGATTGGGCAACGGCAAGCCGCATCGCGGTATTTGAAAGAGCTCGTGGCCTTGGGTGTGCTGCGCGAGATGACCTATGGGAAAGAAAAGCTCTTCATCCACCCCAAACTGATGCAATTGATCAGCCGCGATAGCAACGAATTTCAAGCGTACTAGGCGGTCAGCCCAAACACAATGCTCATGGGCCTGCTGCCCTGGTGCGACTGGTAGCGCACCCGGCCGTGGTACGTGAACGGTGCGGCCTTGCCAGCGGCCAGCTTGGTGTCGCGCACAAAGAGATGGATGTCGATGCCTAAAGCGGCGTGACGGATGATTTCGTCGCCGCGCTTGCTGCTCGGGTCGGTGGCGTTCTGGCTTTGCCAGTGAAAGTGCGTGCCATCGATCCAGTGGTCCATGTATTTGTGCTTGTCAGCCCGGCCTTGTTTGTTGAGCGTGACCAGCAGGATGTGCGCCTTTTTCTGGGCCAGCACCACATGGCCGACATTCCAATTGCCGGGTTGAATGTATCCCCAAAAAGTGCTGGAGCTATTTTTGCTCCGCGTACCTCACACCGTCATTGAATGAGATCGCGTGCGACTTAGGCAACCTAAAGCTTCACCATGCGCGCAGTGCTTACAAATAACCAAACCGTTCAGCGTGAGCCGCCAGAAACTTCGGCGCAGGTCGAAAGCGCTCTGGGAGTGTGATGACCCGCCCATCGCACGCAGCCAAAGTGTCACGTGTGAAGGCATCGGCTGTGGCATCTTTCAAGTCTTTTGACACTCTGATCGTCAGGTCGGGCAGAACGGTCATTAGCCCAATGTCATAAGCACGGTCGTGCAGAGCAGACAGACATAAGCCGTTGCTGGGATTCAAGCGGTTTTTGGCATCCATGCTCCACGGCACGATGTGGCTGGCCACCAGCAACTTGGGCACGCGCAGTCCGCTCATGCAGCAAGTGGCGTTGTAGCTGGCCAAGATGGCACGTCGAAACCGGGCTTGGTTGACGCGCACCTGAACAATGGCGGTAGTAGTTTTGCCTTCGGCGATTTCGGGCACTTCGTCGATGACGTCCACAAAAGCAGGGAGGCCGTTTTGTTCAGCATAGGCCGCATAGCAAGTGGATGCTTCTGTGATCACGCTATCACTGGCTCTCAAAAACTCTTGCCAGATCAGCCCGTCGAGTTTGGACGTATTGCCCATGCCGCGCCGCCCACTTGCCACAATTTGAGGGTCGAGGCTGGCCAGATTCACGAGTTTGAGCGCGACGGCATTGGCAGTGCGTCCCAGCCACTGTGACAGTTGGATAATTTTGGGTTGACTGCGGTGTAGCTGACCAAATGGCAACTGAAGGTAAATGTGAAATGCGGCCAAAGTCTCTTGGCGTGTCCAGTCGGTGGATCGTGGCATGAATGGTTCTCCCAGAATGCGGATATTAGCTGTCCTCGTCCCACGGGACCGGTTTTGCTTGCCTGCGCAAATCATTGGGCCTGTTGTTTTGGCGAAAGGTGTCGGGTGGCCTGAAGCACTCTTCGGGCGAGACCCAATACACCGTCCAGTCGCCGTACAGCTTGCCGTCAAAGCACAGCAGGTCGCCATTGATGGCCAAGTCCATGAGCGTGTCGTGGGTGCCTGTGAGCAGTTGGGCATCTGTGGGGCAGACAAATTCCATATTCACCGAACAGGCATAGGTGGTGTGAAAGTACCTGAGCGGCCCAATGGTCGGGCCATCAAAGCCCCAGTCGTTCATGGCTTCATTGGGCGTGTCGCGGCCATGAAACAAGCCCAGATACAAGCCGGGCTTGCTGGGGCGAACGCCATAAATGGGTGTGGTGCTTGGGTCGGGTGCGGTGTGCATGCTGCCTCCAGTGGAAGAAGGCGTTCAGCATAAAAATTGGCGACGCGTTTGTGCACCAGGGCTTTGCCTGGGTTGACGTGCCAGCATGCGTCCAAATACCTGCCCATGCTTCCTCCCAGACGCGACCTGCGCAAAGGCGTGATCGACTCTGTTGTCCTGATGATTTCCACGCGGCAGGTGGGGCAACAAGATCTGGCTTCGGTGCGGGATGGCGTCAATCGATTGAGCCACGGGCACGAGGCCTGTGGAATCAGGCCCCTCCAAACAAGCTCACGAGCTTGGCCACCTCGGGTGTCATGCCCATGGTCTTGAGCCGAACATGGGGGTGTGCGGTGGCAAAGACGCGAAAAACTTCATCCACAAAGGCTTGGCCGACGTGGGCCACGCCTTCAAAGTCAAGCACCACGGTCTTGAACTGTGTGGCGCGGTTCATGACCCATTTGGCTTGCGAGCGCGAGACCAGCTCGCTGCTCAGTTGGGCCAGACGCACCGGGATTTCTGTGGTGTGAAAGGCTTCACCGGGTTCTGCCTCGCCCACGTTGCTGGCTTCAAAGTATTTGAAATACACATCGTTGCAGGTGCGGGTGCTGTCCACCGCCAGCGACATGCGCACCACGGTTTGCACCTGTGACGGCTTCAGAGCGGCGTTCACGTCGATCCAGTCAAAACGGGCCAAGGGGGTGCTGGCCTCGTTGGGGTCAAAACGCAGGCCACACGATTCGATGACGAAGCCGTCCATCATGCGGGACGACACAAAAATGCCCATGCCCGAATGGCCTTGGGCAGCCGTGGTGAACTTGCCTTTGGCCAACTCCAAAATGGCCAAGCGTTCATCAAAAAGGTGTGCCGATCCGGCGATTTTGTAAAAGATCCCTTCGCCGTCATCGGCCACCAACATTTCCAACTGTCCGTCTTGCATGTGCATGCCCATGAGCACCTGCAAACCGTTGGAGTGGTCCAGCGCGTTGTTGAGCATTTCGGTGAATGCGGTGTTCACCAGGCTTTTGACGTTGGGCTTGAGGTCGGTCAGCAGGGGAGCAAGGCGCTGCTCCCAAACGGCCATTTCGCCGCCGCGCTGCAAAATGCTTTCGCGCTGCTGCAAGCCCAGCCAAAAGCGCTTGTTGCCCAGGCTGTAGGTTTGCCGCGTGCCTGTGCCGTGCCGCTGCAAATAGCCACTGTCGGCCAGCTTCTTGATGCGACGTGACACGGCCACCCGCGTCAGGCCGGTTTGCTCGGTCGCCACACTGGCCATGGCCCCGCCTTGGGCGGCACAAGCGAGGATGATTGCATCGTTAGGGTCAACCATTTGTATCGCTGTATGTGAGTTTTTATCTTTACATTGTATATATTTAATCAATTTATTGTATTGTTGATGTCAGTTAACGGTCAATTCCCCCCCCACCGCCATCACCCCCCACCGCCATCACCCCCCACCGCCATCACCCCCCGCAGCCCCACCCCAAAACTCTGAAAGCCTTGCTCAGCCCAGTGGGCGCTGCTGTCAATGCAGTCGTGTTGGTGGCCGTGCACCGTCATGCGCACGCCCATGCGGCGGGCCAGTGTGTCCAGCGCTTTGAAGCCGTGTTCGTGGTAGCCGGGCGCTTCGTGGGTGATGAGGATGTCGGCTTGCAGCGCGGCCAGTTGCTCCACCTCGTCGGGGTAGATGCTGGACCAGTGCTTGAGGTGCACGCTGCCTTGCCAGCGGTCTTGGCGCGGGGTGACGCTGGCGTGCGCTTCGCGGTTGTGAAACCTGGGCGCTTGTGCGTCTTTGGGGTACCACACCGCACCGCGAAACACGCCGCCCAGCCCGCCAATGCGCGTGCCGCAGGGCAGCGTGATGACGCGCCCATGCAGGCTGCGCTCGGTCAGCTCGGGGTGCCACACATTGGCAAAGTTGTCAGCGTGGTCTGTGTCGTGGTTGCCGTGGATGAACCAGACGCGATCCCAAATGGCTTTCAGCTCGATGTGCAGCGGCCGTGCCGGCTCCAGATCGCCGAGCAGGATGACGGCACGGGCGTGGGTTTGCTCGGTCGCATCGATGATGTGCTGCCATTGGCCGTGCGGGTCGCCGCAGAAGAGGATGGGGCCGGGGTGCATGGGTTGATCAAGTGCTCAGCAATTCCACATAGGTTTGGTAGCTGTAATGACGGTTCTTTTTTTGCCCGGTCTGCTCGACCACGATGCCGAGCTTTTCCAGTGTTTTGACCGCTGCATTGGCTGTGGGGAACGTGGTTCCCAGTCGTTCGCAGACTTGATCGATGGAAAAAGTGGGCATCAGTGGCAAGAGTTCAAATAGACGAAGACTGGCTGGCGTGATTCTGGGCTCTTGGAGCAGGCGACGCCGGTCGGTGTTGATCAGGCTGGCCAATGCGACGATGCCACGCTCAGCGGTGTCTGCTGCGCGGGCAACACCTTCCAGGAAAAAAACCACCCAGCCTTCCCAATCGCCATCCGTGCGGACTGCAGAAAGTCGTCGGTAGTATTCGGTTTGATGCTGCTTGAGGTAGGCGCTCACGTAGACCAAGGGCTCTGACAACAAGCCCCATTGCTCCATGAGTGCGGCAATCAGCAATCGCCCAATGCGTCCGTTGCCATCCAAAAAGGGGTGAATGGTTTCAAACTGAACGTGCACAAGCCCAATGCGCACCAGAGGGGGCAGGGTGGGCCGTGTGTCGTGAATGAAGCGTTCAAGATCGGCCAGCAGGGCGGGTACTTGCGTGGGCGGCGGGGGGACAAATGCAGCGTTGCCGGGCCGAGTGCCGCCGATCCAGTTTTGAGATTGGCGCAATTCGCCCGGTTGTCGACCTGAGCCACGGGCACCATCCATGAGCATGCGGTGGGCTTGCCGCATCAGGCGCACGCTCATGGGTAGGCCGTTGGGGTCCCGCAATGTTTGTTCTGTCCAGCGAAAGGCACGCAGGTAATTGGTGACCTCCTCCACATCGTCTGTGTTGCTGACGACCAGCCCCGCCTCTTTGTCAAACAGGTCGACCAGTGTCGCTTGGGTCCCCTCAATCTGGGATGTGAGCAGAGCCTCTTTGCGGATGGCACTGTAGAGTAACCAGTCGATCGAAGGTACCAAGCCTGCCACCCCTGCCAGACGTGCTAGGGCCAGTTCAGCCGTGCGGTTGAGTTCTGCATAGCAAGCAGCGTCCAGTTCGGGCTCTGCAGGTGGCAGCGCATGGGGCACAAAAGCGCGCACGCTCTCGCCGAGAGTGGTTGAGGTGACGTAGGTTCCGGTGACGCGCATGGCGAGATATTAAAGGGTGCTTGAATACAGGTCTTTCATATTAAAACCTTCTTTAATATGGCGCAAGCCTGTGAAAGCGGGTTTTAATCTGAGACCCGTTTGTGCATCGGCCAACTTACCATGACCCCCATCGCCATCATCGACTTCGAAACCACGGGCATCTCGCCCAATATGGGCGACCGCGCCACCGAGGTGGCCATCGTCATGCTCGAAGGTGGCCGGGTGGTGGACCGCTATCAAAGCCTGATGAACGCCGGGGTGCGAGTGAACAGTTTCATCACCCAACTCACAGGCATCACCAACGAGATGGTGCAGGCCGCGCCGCCGGCCGAGCAGGTGATGCGCGAGGCGGCCCGCTTTGTGGGCGGGCGGCCCATGGTGGCGCACAACGCGGCCTTTGACAAAAAGTTCTGGCAGGCCGAGCTGGCCCGTTGCGGCCAAGACGGTTCACACGCCTTTGCCTGCACTTTGCTGTTGTCGCGCCGCTTGTACCCGCAAGCGCCCAACCACAAGCTGGGCACGCTGGCGGCGCTGCACCATTTGCCGTCGTCAGGCCGTGCCCACCGTGCGCTGGCCGATGCCGAAATGGCCGCGCATTTGCTGGCGCAGATGCAGCACGACCTGAAAACCCGCTACGGCTGCCAGCAGCCCGACCACGCTTTGTTGATGGGCCTGCAGCGCACCAGCCGCCACTTGGTGGGGCCGTATTTGAAGCAGCGGGCGGGGGCAAAATAAAAGCCGCATTAAAAGTCGCAAAAATCCACGCATAATTTGTTAAAAACCTTTATATGACATAGACTTGCATGCTATGTCGAAGTCGCAAAAATTCCAGCTTTATGACCATCCCACACAGATGGAGCCTTTGCTGCCCACCGAGCATCGCATGGGGCCTCTGCTTGAGCGTGCGCATGACCTGATACGCAAGGCGGACCGTTTGTCGGGCTGGTGCCCGCGTGGGGCACTGCCGGGGCTGCGGTCATCTTTGCGGGCCATGAACTCGTATTACTCCAACAAGATCGAGGGGCAGCACACCTTGCCGCTGGAAATCGAGCAAGCCCTGCGCAACGATTACGCACAGGACGCCGACAAGGCCCGCCGTCAACGCATGGCACTGGCTCACATGGCCACTGAGTCGCAGTTGGAGGCGTTGTGGCCTGCGTGGGACAGCGCCCAAGTCTGGTCGGTGCAGACCGTATGCGACATCCACCAAGATTTGTTTGCCCGCTTGCCCGAATCCGATCGCCAGATCGAATCCCCCGCTGGCCCGCAAATCTTGCAACCTGGTGCCCTGCGTGAACGCGAGGTGAGTGTGGGGCGTCATGCTGCACCCGCTGCGGCAGCTTTGCCTGCTTTTTTGGCGCGGTGGTCTTCTGTGTATTCGGGCTTGCGCCGAGGCGAGCTGCAATTGGTGGCCATGGCGGCAGCGCACCAGCGGCTGGCCTGGATTCACCCCTTTGCTGACGGTAACGGGCGTGTGGCGCGGCTGCATAGCCATTTGGTGTTGGGCCATATGGGCTTGACCAACGATTTGTGGTCGCCTTTGCGGGGGTTTGCCCGCACACACGAAGCGTATTACGCCAACTTGGCTGCAGCCGATGAACCCCGGGCAGGCGATCTGGATGGCCGGGGCAACCTGACCGAGGCGGGCTTGATCCGCTGGATTGATTACGTGTTGGGTGTGTGCCTTGATCAAGTCGACTTCATGGCAGGCTTGCTGTCACTCGATGGCATGAAGGACCGCATGGCAGCGTGCTTGGCCTACGAACAAAATGTGGTCAAGCAAGGCGTGCGTTCCGAGGCTTTGCGGGCGCTGCACTACTTGTTTGCTTCGCAAGCCGAGCTGGACCGGGCCGATTTCAAGGCCATGTTGGGATTGGGCGATCGCTTGGCCACGGCACAGGTTTCTGCCTTGCTCAAAAGGGGCTTATTGGAAAGTGATTCACCCCACGGCAAGCTGCGCTTGGGCGTGCCGCAGCATGCGTTGCGTTTTTATTTTCCGAGTTTGTGGCCCGAGGCCGAAGCGCAGGCTTGACACCTATGCCGCCGCATGATGGCGTCTTTCAAACCTGCACCACGTCCAGATAAGCCTCTCGCGTTTCGGGGCTGACGGCGCTCAGGGCTTGTTCGTAGCGGGTTTGGTGTTGGGTCAACATGCGGGCCGAGGCGATGGTTTTGGATTTGCAAAACCAGTGGCAGCTGTGCTGCATCAAAAACATCTCGCCCATCATGCGGAAAGCGCGTGCTTTGGGGGTCAGGCCTTGACGGTTGGTCACAGTGCGCTCGATGCCTTGGGCGTGCACTGTCAGCATGCGGCGCATGTCAAAGCAGGCTTTCGGCGAGAGTTGGTCAAGAAAGGGCAGCGCTAGCTTGAGGCCCCGTGTGACAGGCGCCGGTAGTTTGGCAAATCCGAGGGCCAAATTCTGGAACTCGGTGGCCAGTTGCTGCTCGGCGGCTTCTTGCAGTTGCAAAATTTGCTGCTGCCGCTCGGGGTCACTTTCTCCCAGTGCCCGCATGTAAGCACCCGTGAGTTGCTCCATGTGCTTTTCAATTTGATACGGGCGCAATTGCTCGGCCAGCAGGGCGGTGCGTTTGCGCTGGCCTTGGGTGTTGAGCCAGTGGATGGCCGTGGCCAATAAGAACAGCAGACTGAGAAATTCCATAAATACAGTGTGTCTTGACCGGAATGGCCGTTGCGCCAAGTGTAGTGAGGTCGGGTGCTGCGTCGCCCAGCGGCGCTTGAAACACCTTCTGCCCGCTGTGTCAGGGCGCTGTTGCACACAGATGGCCATTTGGAGGCAAATTGGGGGCCAATTGGAGAGTGGACTCTAAAGTGCGGGTTTTCCCTTGTGTTGGGCACAGTGAACTGTTCAAATTGCTGCATTGCAACAAACCTTTCCAAGGAACACACCATGAACTTCAATGCCGAACAATTCGCCGCCGCCCAGCAAGCCAACCTGACTTCTGCTGCCGACCTGTCGCAAACCGCTTTCGCTGGTTTCGAGCGTCTGGTTGAGCTGAACATGGCCGCTGGCAAAGCCGCTGTGGGCGAAACACTGTCCAACATGCAAGCTTTGATGGGTGCCAAAACACCTCAAGACATGATGGCCGTGCAAGCCGCTTTGGTGCAGCCTGCTTTCGAAAAGTCGGTGTCTTATGGCCGTCACCTGTCTGACATCGCCAACAGCACAGGTGCCGAGTTCACCAAAGCTGTCGAAAGCAAAATGGCCGAATCCGAAAAAGCCGTCAAAAGCTTGGTCGAGACCAGCCTGAAAAACGCCCCAGCCGGTTCTGACGCTGCGGTTGCCGTCTTCAAGACTGCTTTCGAAGCCAGCCAGACTGCTGCTGAGAGCCTGAAAAAAGTGGCCAAGCAAGCCGCTGACACAGCCGAGACCAACCTCAAGGCTGCCACAGCCCAAGCCGAAGCTTCGGTCAAAGCCGCCATGTCCAAGGCCAAAGCCAAGGCCTGAGCTGCCGCTCAATAAGTGGGCGCTTGCCGCTCGCTTTCTACAATCAGGGTGTCTTCGGGCACCCTTTTTGTTTTGGAATTCACCCATGTCATCTGCCTTGGCCCAAGCCTCTGCCCCTGTTTTGCACATCGAAGGCGGCGTGGCCACCATCACCTTGAACCGTCCGGCCCAGCGCAACCGTCTGGAAAACGGTGACCTCAAGGCTTTGTTGGCGCATTTTGAAACCGTCAACCAGCAGCCCGATGTGCGTGTGCTGGTGCTGACCGCCAACACGGCGGGGCAGCCCAAGCCGGTGTTTTGCGCGGGTTATGACATTGGGGGTTTCGACGAGCCCGGTCATGGGTCGTCGTTCTTTGAAGAAATTCCCGATGCGTTGGCCGCGCTGCGCCCCGTCACCATTTGCGCCCTGAACGGCAGTGTGTATGGCGGTGCCACCGATGTGGTGCTGGCGTGTGATCTGCGCATCGGTCTGCAGGGCATCGAGTGGCGCATGCCCGCCACGGCGCTGGGCCTGCATTACTACCCCAGCGGTTTGCAGCGTTATGTGAGTCGGTTCGGGCTGGCGGGGGCCAAGCGCGCGTTTTTGACGGCGCGGCCTTTCACGGCCAGCCAGCTGGATGCCATGGGCTTGTTTGAAGCGCTGGCGACGCCAGAAGAATGGCGCACCACTTTGCTGGCGCTGGTGCAGGACATTTTGGCCCTGGCCCCGCTGGCCGTCCAAGAAACCAAAAAGTCGCTGCGCGAGATCGAAACCGGCCAGGCCAACACCGCCCGTTTGCGCGAGCGCGAGCACATGACCAGCCGCAGCGCCGACTTTGCCGAGGGGCGTGCTGCGTTTGCCGAGCGTCGCAAGCCGGTTTTTGTGGGGCGATGATGGGGCAGAGATGGGGCGAGGATGGGGCCGCCCTGGGGCGCTCAAGATCAGTCGGCTCGAGCCGATTCTTATCTGTCATGCAATCAAATTCAATCTGTCGACGCGCCCTGAATCTCGGGGGCTTTGTGGCCGCCCTTTTGGGGGGGCTGGCCTTGGCTGTGCCGGTTAAAGCTGGGCAATACCAGTTGTTGGCAGAGCAAGCCAACACCGTGGTCGTGGCTGCGCGTGTGCAAAACGCCGAGCAAGTGTGCAATCTGGAAATCTCGATCCAGGGTCAAGCCAGTTTGGAGCGCGAAGTGCGTGCCCCTCACTTTGAGGCCCGCATCGACATCACGCCGAAAGACGCCGAATCGGTTGTTGTCACTTGGCGCGGCAAATCCAAGCGGGTCAACGACGAGGTGGTCAACGCCTGCCCCACGCTGGGCCGCACCCAGTTTCAAGTCGTGAATGACAACGTGGCTTTGCGTGCCGCGTGGCTCAGTGGTTTGGCCGCCATGGGGCAGGCCAAAGCCGAATGCGTGCGAACGGCTTTGCAGTTGGACCGTGTGCGCATCGAGTGGTTCGACATGAACAGCCCAGAGTCGAGCCCCGAGGATTGGAAAATCCAGCGCGCGATGGGCCAATGTGATGCCTTTTTGGCACAGAAAAAAGCATGGGGCGAGCAAAACCCCAAGAGCTTCCCTTGTGTGCAATCCGGTGTGAAGACCCGGTGCGAGGGCTTTTACAGCGTGACTGAAAACGGCAAAAACCGGCCTATCAGCGCTGAGGCGGCCATTCGCAGGCAGCTGGACAAGCAGCCTTGGGGCACGGGCATGAGAGAAACCGCGGGTGCCAAAGTGGCCCGTCAAAAGCAGGAACAAGCCCTGAAAGACCAGCAGTTGGCCGAAGAACAAGCCAAAGTGAAGGCGGCCATCGAAGCGCGAGAGCGTGAAGAGCAAATGGCAATAGAGGCCATCGCGGCTCAAGCCCGTGAACGCAAAGCCAAGGCCGAGGCGGACCACGCCCGGCGTTTGCAAGAACTGGAACGGCGCGAGCAAGAGCGCTTGGAAAAGCGCAGCTGGATGCTCAAGCAGCTGGAAAAGCTCAAGAGTGACCCAAAGGCCGACGCCAAGTCAGACGCCAAACCTGTCGACGGCAAGGCACCCGAAGCCCAGGCTGAACAGGTCAAGCCGAAGGATGCTGCCACCAGCGACGTGAAGTCCGAAGAGCCCAAGCCCAAATAAGGTGCGCCGCGTGCAGGAGCGGGCCCCCGCTCGCGAATGGCTGTTTTGTTAATTGGACGTTGAGGCCGAGCGACCGGCTGACCATGCCGTGCCCATCGAGGCGGCCATCACCATCGCGATGGCCATACCCTGGAAAAGCGTCAAGCGCTCGGACAGCACCAACCAACCGGCCAGTGCGCCTACGGCGGGCTCTAGGCTGAGCAAGATGCTGAAGGTGTTTTTGGGCAGGTGGTTCAGCGCATACATTTCCAGCGCATAAGGAATGGCGCTCGACAGCAGCGCCACGGCCAGGCCTGCCATCAGCCACTGCGGATCAAACAAGGCGCTGCCTGTGTGAAGCACACCAATAGGTGCCACCACCAGCGCGGCGGCCAACATGCCCAGCGGCGTGGCCATGCCGCCGTAGCGCATGGCCACACGCTGGCCAAAGACGATGTAAAGCGCCCAACAAATGCCTGCTGCCAAAGCCAGACCCATGCCCTGCGGGTCCAGTGTCGTGGCCGCTTGGGCGCCGGGCAAAGGCAGCAACAATCCCAAACCCAGCGCCGCCAACGCCACCCACAGCCAGTCGCTGGCCTTTTGCGAGGTCCAGACGGCAACGGCCAGCGGGCCGGTGAACTCGATGGCAATCGCCACCCCAAACGGAATGGTCTTGATGGCGCTGTAAAACAGCAAGTTCATAACGCCCAAAGTGACGCCATACAGACCCAGCGGCAGGGCGTCGGCCCAGACCCAGCGGCGACGCCAGGGTCGGAACACGGCCATCAGCATCAGCATGGCAAACACGAGGCGATAAGCCGTGGTGCCCTCGGCCCCTAAGGCGGGAAACAGGCTTTTGGCAAACGAGGTGCCAACCGACAAAGACACCAAGCTGCCCATCAAGGCCAGCATGGCCCACAAACGCGAATTCAAGGGGGTGTTTCTTTCCGTGGGGCGCGGTTTGCGAGGGCATTCCGTCGTGTCAAAAGGCTTTTAGGCGGCATCATAGCGCCGCATACAATGGCGGCTTCGTCCGCGGGGCGCGCACGCGTCACCCGATCAAACCCGAATTTGCCTTTTTGTGGAGCTTTCATGTTCATTTCTTCCGCTTTTGCCCAAACTGCACCCGCCGCTGCCGCTGGTGGCGACATGCAGTCCACTTTGATGAGCATGCTGCCCTTGTTGCTGATGTTTGCGGTGTTGTATTTCGTCATGATCCGCCCCCAGATGAAAAAGCAAAAAGAGCACCGCAGCATGATCGATGCCTTGGCTAAAGGCGACGAAATCGTGACCGCTGGTGGTTTGCTGGGCAAAGTCAGCAAGATCGGTGACGCCTACATTGGTGTGGAATTGACGGCTGGCGTCGAAGTGCAAATGCAGCGCAGCGCGGTGGTTCAGGTCTTGCCTAAAGGCACCCTGAAGTAATTTACCCGGGCTCATCCATGGGGCTTTGGCCGTTGCCGGCCCCGATTTTTCATCCTGCACGCGAGTCACTATGAACCGTTACCCGGTCTGGAAATACGCGATCATCGTGATCGCCATGTTGCTGGGGGTGGTCTACACCCTGCCCAACTTTTTTGGTGAAGCCCCTGCGGTGCAGGTGTCTTCGGGCAAGGCGACCATCAAGGTTGACACCCAGGCTCTGCAAAAGGTCGAAGACGCCCTGAAGGCCGCTTCGGTCATCCCCCAAACAGTGATTCTGGAGGGTGGCTCGATCCGGGCCCGCTTCGAGAACACCGACCAGCAACTCAAGGCCAAAGACGCGATTCAAAAAGCCTTGATCCCTGACGGGGCCGATCCCCAGTTTGTGGTGGCTTTGAATCTGGTGTCGCGCTCGCCCGCTTGGTTGACTGCCTTGCACGCCTCGCCCATGTATTTGGGCTTGGACTTGCGCGGTGGCGTGCACTTCATGTTGCAGGTTGACATGCAGGCCGCATTGACGCAAAGGGTGGAGGCCATCGCGGGCGACCTGCGCAGCATGCTGCGCGAAAAAGACGTACGCCACGGCGGTATCAGCCGCAATGGCCAGACCATCGAAGTGCGTTTGCGCGACGCGCAGCAGCTCGAAGCGGCCAAGCGCGTGATGGCGGCCCAATTTCCGGATTTGCAGACGCAAGACGCGGCAGACGGCAGCGAGTTCCGCCTGAGCGCCAACATCAAGCCCGAAGCGGCGCGCAAGGTGCAAGAGCAGGCTTTGAAGCAAAACATCACCACACTGCACAACCGAATCAACGAGCTGGGCGTGGCCGAGCCGGTGATCCAACAGCAAGGACTGGACCGCATCGTGGTGCAGTTGCCCGGTGTGCAGGACACCGCCAAGGCCAAAGACATTTTGGGCCGCACCGCGACCCTCGAAGTGCGCATGGTGGACGAGAGCACCGAAGCGCGCGGTGCAGAGCAAGCGGGCGGCATCGTGCCGTTTGGCGCTGAACGCTACTTGGAGCGCGATGGCCGCCCCTTGATCGTCAAAAAACAAGTGGTGCTCACCGGTGACAACCTGACCGATGCCCAGCCGGGTTTTGATGGACAGACCCAAGAGCCGGTGGTCAACCTGACGCTGGACGCCAAGGGTGCACGCATCTTCAAAGACGTGACGCGCGACAACGTGGGTAAGCGCATGGCCATCATCTTGTTCGAAAAGGGCAAGGGCGAAGTGGTGACGGCACCGGTGATTCGCGCCGAGATCGGTGGCGGCCGTGTGCAGATTTCTGGCCGCATGACCACAGCAGAAGCCAACGACACGGCGCTGCTTTTGCGTGCAGGTTCTTTGGCCGCGCCGATGGAGATCATCGAAGAGCGCACCATTGGCCCCAGCTTGGGTGCCGAAAACATCGCCAAGGGTTTCAACAGCGTGACCTGGGGTTTCTTGGTGATCGTGGCCTTCATGATGGTTTATTACGCCATGTTCGGCCTGTTCTCGGGCATTGCGCTGGGCGTGAACTTGCTGTTCTTGGTGGCCATTTTGTCGATGCTGCAAGCGACCTTGACCTTGCCCGGCATGGCCGCGATGGCGCTGGCCTTGGGCATGGCGATTGACTCGAACGTGTTGATCAACGAGCGTGTGCGCGAAGAGTTGCGCAACGGGGTCAGCCCGCAAGCGGCCATTCATGCCGGTTACGACCGAGCTTGGGCCACGATTTTTGACTCCAACATCACGACCTTGATCGCGGGCGTGGCCTTGTTGGCCTTTGGTTCTGGCCCGGTGCGCGGCTTTGCGGTGGTGCATTGCATTGGCATTTTGACCAGCATGTTCTCGGCGGTTTTCTTCTCGCGGGGTTTGGTCAATCTTTGGTACGGCGGCAAAAAGAAACTCAAATCGGTGTCGATCGGCACCGTGTGGCGGCCTGAGGCTGGCACTGCGGTGAAAGCCGACTAAGGGGACAGGACCATGGAATTATTCAAAATCAAAAAAGACATCCCGTTCATGAAGCACGCGTTGGTGTTCAACGCGATCTCCTTCATTACTTTTGCGCTGGCGGTGTTCTTTTTGTTCAGCCGTGGCCTGCACCTTTCGGTGGAGTTCACGGGCGGCACCCTGATGGAAGTCAGTTACAGCCAGCCCGCAGACTTGCAAAAGGTGCGCGGCACGGTGAGCACGCTGGGTTTTAGCGAAGTGCAGGTGCAAAACTTTGGTTCGGCACGCGATGTGATGATCCGTTTGCCCGCGCAAAAAGGCGTGAGCTCGGCACAGCAAAGCGACAAGGTGTTGGCGGCCCTGAAAGCCGACAGCCCCGATGTCACGCTGCGCCGCACCGAGTTTGTCGGGCCTCAAGTGGGCGACGAACTGGCCGAAGACGGCTTGAAGGCGCTGGGCTTTGTGGTGCTGGGCATCATGATTTACTTGGCCGTGCGCTTTGAGTGGAAGTTCGCGGTCTCGGCCATCATCGCCAACTTGCACGACGTGATCATCATCTTGGGGTTTTTTGCCTTCTTTCAGTGGGAGTTTTCACTGGCGGTTTTGGCGGCGGTGCTGGCGGTGCTGGGTTACTCGGTCAACGAGTCGGTGGTGATTTTTGACCGAATCCGCGAGAACTTTCGCCGTTACCGCAAGATGAACACCGTCGAGATCATCGACAACGCGATCACATCGACCATCAGCCGCACCATCATCACCCACGGTTCGACCCAGATCATGGTGCTGTCGATGCTGCTGTTCGGTGGCGAGACGCTGCATTACTTCGCCATGGCCTTGACCATTGGCATTTTGTTCGGCATTTACTCGTCGGTGTTTGTGGCGGCCGCCATTGCCATGTGGCTGGGCATCCAGCGCGAAGACCTGATCAAGCCACTCAAGAAAGACAACGACCCCGGCGACGAAAATTCAGGCGCAGTGGTCTGACCTCGCCAAGCCGGGCTGGATCGTCGTCATGCCCGGCGTAAATGTCTGCACACCTTGCCGTGTTGTTGCCGCACCTGACATCAATGCTGTCATGCCCGGCCTGACCGGGTATCTATCTGCAACGACTGCGTGGACCCCCGATCAAGTCGGGGGTGACAGCGTCCTAAGTCGGGGTGACAGCGTCCTAAGTCGGGGTGACAGCGTCCTAAGTCGGGGGTGACGAAGCCTGTCAGCTTATCCCGCCCCTACCCGCTGAAACAGCCCACCCGGCAAGCGCCCTACTTGCCCCAGCAGTTCCAGTTCCAGCAATTGCGCTTGCAGTTGTGCGGTGCTCCAGCCGCAGCGGGCTTGCAGGGCGTCCAGGCTCACCGGGTCATGGCCCAAAGCGTGGAGCAGCGCATCCTCGGACTTGTCGGAGTGCGTGCCCCGCGTTTCGCTGTCTGCAGCGCTGTCCAGTGCCAAGGGCACTGCCCGCATCGTGTCGGGCAGGTGCAACTCTTCCAGCACGTCTTGTGCGGATTCCACCAGCTTGGCCCCTTGCTTGATGAGCCAATGACAGCCTTTGGATTGGGCCGAGTGAATGGAGCCCGGGATGGCCATCACATCGCGACCTTGTTCGAGTGCTTGTTTGGCGGTGATGAGTGAGCCCGATTGCAAGGCCGCCTCAACCACCAGTGTGGCTTGCGCCAAGCCCGATATCAGCCGGTTGCGGCGCGGAAAATTGGGGGCCAGTGGGGGTGTGCCCAAAGGGTATTCGCTGAGGATCAGTCCCCTTTGGGCAATCTGGTGTGCCAGGTCGCGGTGCTGGCGCGGATAAACCCGGTCCAGCCCGGTGCCGACCACGGCGATGGTGGGCAGGCGGCCATCCAGTGCGCTTACCTCATGCGCAGCCAACAGCGCCCCTTCATGTGCCGCGCCGTCCACGCCCAGCGCCATGCCGGAGATGACGGTCAGTCCGCTGCCGATCAGGCTTCGGGCAAATTCGCGGGCATTGATCAGACCTTGGGGTGTCGGGTTGCGGCTGCCGACCATGGCCACCGTGCGCGTCACTTGCAGCTTCGAGAGGGCATGGATCTGGCCCATGGCGTACAGCATCATGGGGGGGTCGGGGATGTCCAGTAAAGCGCCGGGGTAGTCGGCATCGCCCAGCGTGACCACGGCCCGGCCAATGCCTGCTTCTGGGGTGGCTTGGAGCCAGCGCCAGGTTTCGTCGGTCAGCTCGGACCAGCCCATGGGCGTTTCACGCAACGCCTTGGCTTGCAGTGCCGAAACCACTTGGCGCAAGCCTGACTCGGCTTGACCAAAGATCGCATCGGGTTCGCCAAATGCAGCCAGCAAGCGCCTGGCAGCGTCAGGTCCGATACCGGGCGTGAGCGCAAGGCGCAGCCAAAAGCCCAAGGCTTGGGGGGTGTTCACCATCATGTCTCCCTGCGCAGCCTTGTTGGCTGTCTGTGCAGGCATTGTGTGCCAAACCCGGTGTGCTGCCTAGGGCTTTGGCTGAGGGCGTGGGCGTGGGTGCGGGTGGGTGCTTAAGGGCGGCGGCTTTGCCGTTGGTGTGCCAGCCAGCCAAACAACAGGTGGTTGGCCACAGCCACGGCCCAGCAGATAAAGCCTGTCCAGAAGGTGTGGCTAGGGTAGTGCGCGCCACGCAAGGTTTGTGTGAGGCCTAAAACCAAACCGATCACAAGCACGCTGACCAGGATGCGTCGCCCCAGTGCGCGTTGAGCCGTCAACCCTGAACCGAGCCACGGCAAAGCCAAGCCGACAAAAGCAAGAGCCGATGAAGCGTGTCCACCAGGGAAACAATGGCCTGCGCCACCGTCCAGCACGCCCCAATGCCAGTGCGATACATAGCTGGCTGCACCGCCAAAATCCTGCAAATCCCATGGGCAACTGGTCAGGCTGAAGTGCTTGAGGGTGCTGATGGCGATGAGCCCCAGCGTGATGCCCACCATGATTTCGCTGCGTTGCAAGCGGGTCAACTGGCGCATTGCGCCTTGCGGCCACCAGACCATGCCCAGCAGGCCGAGGTAGACCAAGATGGCCAGTTGTTTGGCCCGGGTGTGCAAGATTTCTTCCATCCACCAGTTGTCGCGCAGGCCAAAGCCGCTGCTGTCGGCAATCCAGTGCATCACCGTCCTGTCGAGGCCGGAAAAATCCCAGGCCAACAAGCACATCAAACTGACCCAGGTGAACTGTCCTAGGCGCCTGGAAGGGCTGAGGTCGCCCGGGGTGGCGTAAGCGGTTGCTGGGGTCATGTGTCGTGAAACGCTAAAAAAGCTGCAGCCCAGAATGTAATGGGGTTTGCACTGCGTGTAGACAGTCAGCTGGGTTTTGTCATGACATTCCCAGGCGCTTCAGCGCAACTTCATAGGCCGTGTCTAGAATCGAGCTCATTTGTATCCTGGATCTATCTTGTGACGGCCCCCATAAAGCTTCTCTCTGCGCGTACTGATTGGCACCCCACGACCTTGTTGGCGGTCTTGACCGTCTGGTTGTGCACCGTGGGCAATTTCCCGTTCTGGATGACCATCTGGAATCTGCCAGAAACACAGGGTTTTCGTGCGCTGACCACCATGACCAGCCTGTGGCTGATTTTGCTGGGCTTGGTGGGCTGGTTCTTGTGCCTTTGGGTCTGGCCACGCTGGCTCAAGCCTGCGGCCATGGTGATGTTGCTGACGGCGACTTCCAGCAGTTATTTCATGCTCACTTATGGGGTGGTCATCGACCCCAGCATGTTGGCCAACGTGGTGCAAACCGATGTGCGCGAGGTGCGTGACCTGTTGTCGTGGCCCATGCTGGCGGCCTTGATGGTCGGGGTGGTTGTGCCTGCCACTTGGTTGTGGCGTCAGCCTGTTCGGGCCGTGAGCGCCAAGCCGCTGATCTTGCGGCAATTGGGCGTGGCCATGTTGGCCTTGCTGGTGGCCTTGGGCTTGTTCTGGATGTCGTTCCAGGACATCGCCTCACTGACGCGCAACCACAAGCCTTTGCGCTACATGATCAATCCTTTTAACAGCGTGTATGCCATCGCCCGGCTGTTTGTGGGGCAAGCGGCTCAGGCCAGCCAGCCCTTGCAGACAATTGGCGAAGACGCCCAAGTGGTGGCCCCCGTTTCGACGCCAGACCAAGCGCCTTTGGTGGTGTTTGTCTTGGGCGAGACGGCCCGAGCCGCCAACTTTGGCTTGAGTGGCTATGCCCGCGACACCACGCCACAGTTGCGTCAATTGCAGGCGCAGGGCGACCTGACCTATTTCTCAGATGTGAAATCCTGTGGCACCAGCACGCAAGCTTCGGTGCCTTGCATGTTCTCGCATTTGGGCAAGGCGGCTTATGAGGGTAATAACCAGCGTTTTGAGAGCGTGCTCGATGTCTTGCAGCGGGCCGGTTTGGCGGTGCTTTGGCTGGACAACCAGTCCGGTTGCAAAGGCGTGTGTGAACGCGTGCCGACGGTGTCCACCACGGCGCTGAAGGTGGCCGAGTTTTGCCAAGACGGTGAATGTCTGGACGAGGTGATGCTGCACGAGTTGCCCAAACAGCTCGCCGCGCTGGACCCTGCCAAGCGGTCCAAAGGCACGGTGGTGGTGATGCACCAGATGGGCAGCCACGGCCCGGCGTATTACAAGCGCTCGCCAGACGCGATCAAACAGTTCAAGCCCGAGTGCAGCAGCCACGCTTTGCAAAACTGCCCGCCCGAGCAGATCGTCAATGCCTACGACAACTCGATCCTTTACGCCGACCATTTCATCGCCAAGACTGTGCATTGGCTGCAAGCCCAACCACGCCCCACCGCCTTGATGTACATGTCTGACCATGGCGAGTCTTTGGGCGAAAAAGGGCTTTACCTGCATGGCATGCCCTACAGCATGGCCCCGAAAGAGCAAACCCATGTGCCCATGGTGGTGTGGCTGTCCAAGCCCATGCAGCGTCAACGTGGCTGGAGCATGTCGTGCTTGCAGGCGCAAAGCGGCAAGGCCTTGACGCACGACAACCTGTTCCATTCGCTGCTGGGCTTGACCCAAGTTAAAACCAGCCTGGCCCAGCCGGAGTTGGACATCTTTTCGGCCTGTTCAGCCACCCGCTGAGCTTGCACGCCGCCACTGAGATGGCCGACTTTGGCAGATGCTTTGGAAATTGGGGACAATACGGCCCTGATTTCCTCTCCGTTTTGAGCACCTCATGGCCCTGCTTCCCATTCTTTGCTACCCCGATGCCCGCCTGCACAAGGTGGCCAAGCCCGTGCAAACGGTCGATGACCGCATTCGCGCCCTGATCGACGACATGCTGGCCACCATGTACGACGCCAGCGGCATTGGCCTGGCGGCCACGCAGATCGATGTGCACGAGCGTTTGGTGGTGATCGATGTGTCTGAAGAGCGCAACCAGCCGCTGGTGCTGATCAACCCCGAAATCACCTGGATGAGCGATGAACGCGTCAAAGGCGAAGAGGGTTGCTTGTCGGTGCCGGGCATTTACGACGGCGTGGAACGCGCCACCGCGGTCAAGGTCACGGCGCTGGACCGCCACGGCAAGCCGCAAAGCCTGGAGGCCGAGGGCATGCTGGCCATTTGCATTCAGCACGAACTGGACCACTTGCTGGGCAAAGTGTTTGTCGAATACCTGTCGCCGCTCAAGCAAGGCCGCATTAAGACCAAGCTGGTCAAAGCCCAAAAAGCCGAGCGCTGAGCACCGCATGCGTTTGATTTTTGCGGGCACGCCCGAATTCGCCCAAGTGGCCATGGCCGCCTTGCACGCCGCAGGGCACGAGATCGTGCTGGTGCTGACGCAACCCGACCGCCCTGCTGGTCGCGGCATGAAACTCCAGCCTTCGCCTGTCAAGCAATGGGCTTTGGACCACGCTGTGCCTGTGGCCCAGCCCCGCAGCTTGCGCTTGGACGGCAAATACCCCGAAGACGCCGCAGCCGCCCGCGAGGCCTTGCTGGCCGCCAAAGTCGACCAGCAGGCCGATGCCATGATCGTGGCCGCTTATGGCTTGATCTTGCCGCAGTGGACCTTGGACCTGCCGCCCAAGGGCTGCCTGAACATCCACGCTTCGCTGCTGCCGCGCTGGCGCGGTGCGGCGCCCATTCACCGCGCCATTGAGGCCGGTGACACGCAAACCGGCATCACCATCATGCAGATGGACGCGGGCCTGGACACGGGCGACATGCTGCTGGTACGCCACGAGGCCATTTTGCCGACCGACACCACCGCCGTGTTGCACGACCGACTGGCTGCTTTGGGCGGCGAGGCGATTGTGCAAGCGCTGGCCTCGCTCGATGCCTTGACGCACGAAACCCAAGTGCTGGCGGGCGTGACCTACGCGCACAAAATCGAAAAAGCCGAAGCCGCGCTGGATTGGGCCTTGAGCGCTGAGGTGTTGGCCCGGCGCATCCGCGCGTTCGATCCCTTCCCGGGCATGACAGCGCCTTTGACGACGGCATCCGGCACAGAAACCCTCAAGCTCTGGCAGGCTGTGGCCGAGCCCTTGCAGACTTGGGCCGAGCCGGGCACGGTGGTGCAGGCCGATGACAGCGGAGTGCGTGTGGCCTGCGGGCAAGGCCAGTTGTGCCTGACGCAGTTGCAGCGCCCAGGCGGCAAACGATTGAGTGCCGCCGATTTCTTGCGCGGCTGCCCCTTGCAGGCTGGCCAGCGCTTGGTGGTGGCTTGATGTTTTTCCTTTCGCGTCTGTACCGTCACCCCGCCTTTGTGGTGGGCATGAGCGAGGTATCGCCCCAGTCGCCGGGCATTGCCGCTTGGGGCCTGATGACCGGCGTGGCCATGGTCAAGTCGGGCATGAGTGTGTTCGAAGCCAGCGCCATGACGCTGCTGGTGTTTGCGGGCAGCTCGCAGTTGGCATCGATTCCGCTCATCGTGGCGGGTGCGCCCGCATGGGTGATCTTGGCCACGGGGTTTTGCGTCAATTTGCGCTTTGTGGTGTTCAGCCTGCACTTGCGGCCTTTCCTCATCCACCTGCCGCGTTGGCAGCGCATGTTCCACGCCTACCTGACGGCCGACATCAGTTACGTGCTGTTCACCCGCAAATACGCGCAACCGGGCCAGACAGCGCCAGAGCGGCACGAGCAAGAGGCTTACTTGGCGGGCAACGATTTCCTCAACTGGTTGTCCTGGATCGTGGCGAGTTTTGTGGGCATCGCATTGGCCAACCTGATCCCGCCCAGCTGGGGCTTGGGCTTTGCAGGCATTTTGTGCCTGTTGGGCATCCAGTGTTCCTTGGCCAGTTCGCGCATGCGCATGTTGTCGGCTGCGGTGGCGGGTGTGGCGGCGGTGGTGGCTTACAGCTTGCCACTCAAGCTCAACATCGTGGTGGCGATTGCCGTGGCCGTGGTTTTGTGCCTGACGGTCGAAAAAATTCGGCCTAGCCCAGGAGCTTCCGCATGAGCTTGCAATGGGGTGACACCGATCTTTGGACTTTGGCGGTCATCGTGGGGCTGACACTGGTGACCGTGCTCACGCGCAGTTTCTTTTTCATCTCCAGCAAGAGCTGGCAGTTGCCCCACTGGGCACAGCGCGGCTTGCAATACGCACCCATTGCCGCTTTGTCGGCGGTGGTGGTTCCCGAAATCGTCACCGTGCAAGGCGTGCTGATCACCACCTGGCAAGACGCGCGCTTGTTTTCGGCCGTGGTCGGTGCGGCCGTGTTTTTCTGGCGGCGCGATGTGCTGTTCACCATCATCGCGGGCATGGCCGTGTACCTGCCTTTGCATCTTGGCCTGGGCTGGTGATTCATGGGCCATCCCGGCGTTGTTCGGGGTTCGTACCGGCCAAGGTGTCAGCCGCTGTTCATGCCCGCTTTTAAAATCACAAACAGTCATTTTCTCAACCGAGCCCCATCATGAACGTCATCCGCTTTTCTGATCTGTGTGCCAATGGCCAAGCCGCAGGCCAACGCGTTTTCATCCGTGCCGACCTGAACGTGCCGCAGGCCGACGACGGCAGCATCACCGAAGACACCCGTGTGCGCGCCAGCGTGCCCTGCATCCAGATGGCGCTGGCCGCCGGTGCCGCCGTCATGGTGACCAGCCACTTGGGCCGCCCCACCGAAGGCGAGTTCAAGCCCGAAGACTCATTGGCCCCGGTGGCCAAGCGCCTGGCTCAGTTGCTTGGCCGTGATGTGCCCCTGGTGGCCAACTGGGTCGATGGCGTGACCGTGGCCCCCGGCCAAGTCGTGTTGCTGGAAAACTGCCGCGTCAACCCCGGCGAGAAAAAGAACAACGAAGCGCTGGCCCGCAAGATGGCCGCGCTGTGCGACATCTATGTGAACGATGCCTTTGGCACCGCCCACCGCGCCGAAGGCACCACCTACGGCATTGCGCAGTTTGCGCCCATCGCTTGCGCTGGCCCCTTGTTGGCCGCCGAAATCGACGCCATCGGCAAAGCCCTGGCCAAGCCGAAGCGCCCGCTGGCGGCCATTGTGGCGGCCCACCGCGCCGAAGGCACCACCTACGGCATTGCGCAGTTTGCGCCCATCGCTTGCGCTGGCCCCTTGTTGGCCGCCGAAATCGACGCCATCGGCAAAGCCCTGGCCAAGCCGAAGCGCCCGCTGGCGGCCATTGTGGCGGGCAGCAAGGTCAGCACCAAGCTGACCATTCTCAAAAGCCTGTCGCAAAACGTGGACCAACTGATCGTGGGCGGCGGCATTGCCAACACCTTCATGCTGGCTGCAGGCCTGAAGATCGGCAAAAGCCTGGCCGAAGCCGATCTGGTGGACGAGGCCAAGGCGGTGATCGAGGCCATGAAAGCCCGTGGGGCCGAAGTGCCGATCCCAACCGATGTGGTCACGGCCAAGACCTTTGCGGCGGACGCAGTGGCCACGGTGAAAAAAGCCACCGAGGTGGCTGATGACGACATGATTTTGGACATCGGCCCCGAGACGGCGGCCAAGCTGGCCGCTCAGCTCAAGCAGGCGGGCACGATTGTCTGGAACGGACCGGTGGGCGTGTTTGAGTTTGCGGCCTTTGAAAACGGCACCAAGGTGATTGCACAGGCGATTGCCGAGTCCAGCGCGTTCAGCATCGCAGGCGGTGGTGACACCTTGGCGGCGATTGCCAAATATGGCATTGAAAAGCAGGTGGGCTACATCTCGACAGGTGGCGGCGCGTTCCTCGAAATCCTCGAAGGCAAGACCTTGCCCCGCAGGCGGTGGTGACACCTTGGCGGCGATTGCCAAATATGGCATTGAAAAGCAGGTGGGCTACATCTCGACAGGTGGCGGCGCGTTCCTCGAAATCCTCGAAGGCAAGACCTTGCCCGCATTTGAGATCTTGGCCAAGCGCGCTGCGGGCTGAAGTTGCCGTCGGGACAGCCAGGAGCCAATTGGGCCCATGGGTCTTTTTGTCACCCCCGACTTGATCGGGGGTCCATGCCTTCGGTGGCCATGGATACCCGCGTTCGTGGGTATGACAAGACCAGGTGCCCGTGACCAAGCTGGACATGAGCTGCATGCGCCCAACAAAAAACCCCGCATGGCGGGGTTTTTTGTGGTTTCAAACGAATGATCGTTCAGGCTTGTGCTCCGGCGGGCAGATTGCCGCGCACCGGGCTGGTCATGTTGCCCTTGAAATCGGTCCAGCATTCGCGGGTGAAGTCGTACATTTTGCAGTTCTTGGCGGTCTCGAAGTACCACTTCCAAGAGAAGCGCTGCACGATGATGCGGCCGGGCAGCATTTCTTCGAGCTTGGACTGCGCTTGCTTCAAACGGTAAAGCGGGATGCTCATGTCCACATGGTGTGCGGTGTGCTCCATGATGTGGTGCATCAGTGCGCCGATGTTGAACGGAAAGGTCAGGTGCACGGTGGTGGACACAAAGGGCGCAGCCTTGGTCCAGGCGGCCTTGTTGTCATGCCAAGACACTTTGACGTGTGTGTGGTGCACATAGACCACAAAACCGATCATGGTGTTCCAGAAGAAGAAGGGCACGGCAAAACCCAGCAACACAGACAGCCAAACCGATTGGCCGGTGTACACGGCCGCCGCCGCGATGGTGGCGATCCAGAAGGCGCCAAAGAGGCTGACCAGCATGCTGTCCTTGAAGAAAATCGGACGGCGTGTAGGCATGTGGGTCTTGTTGGGGAAGAACTCGCGCTTCCACCAGATCTCGATCATGTAATACAGGCCCGGTGCCCAGCCGCTGCGGTAGGCGCGTTGCAGCAGGCGCTGCATGGGGCTCAGGGCCTCAAACTCTGTCGCTGTCAGGGGTGTCCAGACAAAGTCCACGCCCTTGAGGTTGGTGTAGCCGTGATGCACCACGTTGTGGCCGGTGTCCCACAGGCTGTAGGGCGTCAGCGAGGGCAAAAATGCGATGCGGCCCAGCACCTTGTTGAGTTCGCGGTGGGGCGTCAGGCTTTGGTGGCAAGCGTCGTGGCCGATGATGAACAGGCGGCCAATCACGAAACCGGCGGCCAGCGCGCAAATCACTTTGGCCCAGACGGCATCCAGGGCGATGGTGCCTGTGATCAGGCTGAAAAACAGGGCGTAGTCCAGGATCAACAGCACAAAGGCCCGAACGGTGCTGCGCTCGGACAAGGGGATCAGCCATTCGCGCAAAGTTTTGCGGTGCGGCAAAGGCTGGTCCAAAGAAATGGGCTGGTCAGTGGTCGGTGTGTGCAATGCGGTCATGACGATTCTGTTTAAATAGCTTGAGCGTAAGTTTAGTCGCCCTGACATCTTGTTGGGCTGACAAGGATCAATTGAGGGGCCTCAGAAGGGGGGAATCGGCCTATATCCCTGGATCTCTGGGTTGGGGCGTCGCCCCGCCCTTGCCACCCGGCGTCTGGGGCAGCGCAGCCAAAAGAACCCGTCATGTAACCGATTTCGTGTGAAAATTGAAATCAAATTACATGGAGATCTCTCGAATGACACGTCGTGCCACCAAAATTGTTGCCACCTTAGGCCCTGCTTCCAGCGATCCTGCCCTGCTCGAAGCCATGATCCGCGCCGGGGTCAACGTGGTGCGCCTGAACTTCAGCCACGGCAAGGCGCAGGACCATGTGGACCGCGCCATCTTGGTGCGTGCAGCATCTCAGCGTGCCGGTCGCGAAGTGGCCATCATGGCCGACCTGCAAGGCCCCAAGATCCGCGTGGGCAAGTTTGCCGAAGGCAAAGTGATGTTGGAGCCGGGCGAGCCTTTTGTGCTGGACGCCTCGCGCACCGAACCCGGCGACCTGCAAGGTGTTGGCCTGGACTACAAGGAGCTGCCCCGTGACGTGAAAGCGGGCGACGTGCTCTTGCTCAATGACGGCCTGATCGTGCTGACGGTGAATGCCGTCAGGGGCGAGCAGGTGCACACCACCGTCAAGCTAGGGGGCGAGCTGTCCAACAACAAGGGCATCAACAAACAAGGTGGCGGCCTCACAGCCCCGGCGCTGACTGCCAAGGACATGGACGACATCAAGACCGCCATGAGCCTGCGTGCCGACTATGTGGCGGTGAGCTTTCCCAAAAACGCCACCGACATGGAAATGGCCCGCCAACTGTGCAACGTGGCGGGGGCCGAATACGGTCACAAGCCCGGTTTGATCGCCAAGATTGAACGCGCCGAAGCCATCCCCCACCTCGAAGCCATCCTCAAGGCCAGCGACGGCATCATGGTTGCTCGGGGTGATTTGGCCGTCGAGGTGGGCAACGCCGCCGTGCCTGCGCTGCAAAAACGCATGATCAAGCTGGCCAAGGTGCACGACAAGGTCGTGATCACCGCCACCCAGATGATGGAAAGCATGATCACCAACCCGGTGCCCACCCGCGCCGAGGTGTCCGATGTGGCCAACGCTGTGCTGGATGGCACCGACGCCGTGATGCTGAGTGCCGAGACCGCAGCGGGCAAATACCCGCTTGAAACGGTGGAAGAAATGGCTAAGATTTGTTTGGCTGCCGAAGGCGCTGAAGATGTGTTGCTGGACGCCGATTTCCGCGGCCAGTCTTTCAGCCGCATTGACCAGTCGATCGCCATGGGGGCCTTGTTCACAGCCCACCACCTGGGTGCAAAAGCCATCGTGGCCATGACCGAATCGGGTTCTACTGCACTGTGGATGAGCCGTCACCGGGTGCACATCCCGATCTACGCCCTGACCACTAAATTGACCTCGCAGCGCAAGATGGCCTTGTTTCGCAACGTGCGGCCTTTGTTGATGGACACCAGCGCCGACCGTGACACGGCCCTGGCCGAAGCCGAAACGCACCTGAAAAGCCGGGGCATTGTGGGTTCGGGCGATGTGTACGCCATCACCTGCGGAGAGCCCATGGGATCGCCCGGCGGCACCAACATGCTCAAAATCTGCAAGGTCGCCTGACAGCGAGGGCCTCAAACGGTCCTTCTCGAGGGGCGCGCCAGTCAAGCGCTGGGCCCTTCGGGCTGCTCGCGCAGACCCTGAGTTCGACAGTCGATGGTCTTCAGACGGCTGGGTGGTTCAGCCTTGTGTCAGATCGAAACCTATAAAATCAGGCCTAGTTACAAGCCGGTTACATGCCGGCGAGCCTGAATTTTCAACTTCCCGGGATATACCACCATGGCACTCGTTTCAATGCGCGAGCTGCTGGACCACGCAGCCGTCAACGGCTACGGCATTCCAGCTTTCAACGTCAACAACCTGGAGCAAGTCCAGGCCGTCATGACCGCTGCCGACGAGGTCGGTGCGCCGGTCATCCTGCAGGCCAGCGCGGGCGCTCGCAAATATGCGGGTGAGCCTTTCATCAAACATTTGATTCAAGCCGCAACCGAGCAGTGGCCACACATCCCGCTGGTCATGCACCAAGACCATGGCCAAAGCCCGGCCATTTGCCAAGGCGCCATGAACCTCGGTTTTTCGTCGGTGATGATGGACGGCTCTTTGCTCGAAGACGGCAAAACGCCGGCCGACTTCGCCTACAACGTTGATGTGACGCGCCGTGTGGTCGAGATGGCGCACCAGTTGGGCGTCTCGGTCGAGGGCGAACTCGGTTGCTTGGGCAATCTCGAAACCGGTGAGGCCGGTGAAGAAGACGGCATTGGCGCGGCGGGCAAACTCGACCACAGCCAGATGCTGACCGACCCCGAAGAAGCCGCGCAGTTCGTCAAAGCCACGGGTTTGGACGCGTTGGCCATCGCCATTGGCACTAGCCACGGGGCTTACAAGTTCAGTCGCAAGCCCACGGGCGACATTCTGGCCATCTCGCGCGTCAAAGAAATCCACGCCCGCATCCCCAACACCCATCTGGTGATGCACGGCTCGTCCAGCGTGCCGCAAGAGTTGCTGGCCATGATCAACCAGTACGGTGGTCAGATGAAGCAAACCTACGGCGTGCCGGTCGAGGAAATCCAGGAAGCCATCAAGTTTGGTGTGCGCAAAATCAACATCGACACCGACATCCGCTTGGCCATGACGGCCGCTTGCCGCAAGTTTTTGTTTGAAAACCCCGACAAATTTGATGCCCGCGAATGGCTCAAGCCCGCCCGCGAAGCAGCCAAACAGTTGTGCAAACAGCGCTACCTGGAGTTCGGCTGCGAAGGCCAGGCTCCCAAAATCAAGGGTGAGACTTTGCAAGTGGTCGCTGCCCGCTACGCCAAGGGCGAACTGGCCCAGGTGGTCCGCTGATTCGCGTGACCTGTGGCACCGAAAGTGTGCGGCCGGTCCTGCGATAATTGACCCGAATGGCCCGTTGCCTGTTCAACGGGCCTTTTTCTTTTTTGTTGTTGCTTGACTGTTTTTGCCATGACCTCTGCGCTTCACACCTCGGCCCTGACTTCCTTGCCCTTGCTGGCCCGTGGCAAGGTGCGCGACAACTATGCCGTGGGCGACGACCGCATCCTGATGGTGGCGTCTGACCGCATCAGCGCCTTCGACGTGATCATGGGCGAGCCGATTCCCGGCAAGGGCGTGTTGCTGACGCAAATGGCGCTGTTCTGGTTTGACCAACTCGGCCCCAAGGGCTTGAACATCTGCCCTATCCACCTGACAGGCGATGCCCCCGAGAGCGTGGTGTCGGCCGATGAGGTGCCCCAGGTCAAAGGCCGATCCATGCTGGTCAAGCGCCTCAAACCCATCCCGGTCGAAGCGGTGGTGCGCGGCTACTTGGCCGGCAGCGGTTGGAAGGAATACCAAGACAACCAGGCGGTGTGCGGCGTGAAGTTGCCTGCGGGCCTGAAAAACGCCAGCTTGTTGCCCGAACCCATTTACACACCTGCAGCCAAGGCGGCGGTGGGCGAGCACGACGAAAACATCACCTTCGAGCAAACGGTGGACATGATTGGCGCCGATTTGGCCGGCCGTATCCGCGACATCAGCATCCAGCTGTACAAGGCAGCCCGCGACATTGCCGCGACCAAAGGCATCATCATTGCCGACACCAAGTTCGAGTTTGGTCTGGACACCGACGGCACGCTGGTGTTGATGGACGAGGTGCTGACACCCGACTCTTCGCGTTACTGGCCTGCCGAAAGCTATATGGAAGGGGCCAATCCCCCCAGCTACGACAAGCAGTTTTTGCGCGACTGGCTGGAAACGGCGCAGGTCAATGGCAAGCCCTGGGACAAAACCCCACCAGCACCCCGTTTGCCGCGTGAGGTGATTGAGAAAACGGCCGCCAAATACGAAGAAGCCATGAACAAGCTGATGGCCTGAACCCATTCAGGCATTTTGAAACCCACAAAAAAGGCGCTGCATGGCAGCGCCTTTGACATGGGGGAATGCGAAATCAGCCAGCGAAAGCGAGCAGGGTCATGGCGTCCATGAGCAAAGTGGTGCTGGCCACCAGCATGCTGGCGAAGGCGACAGAGCGGCCCCGTGGGTGCAGTGCGGCCCCCCAGAAGGCCGACAGGCACACCAGTTCCAGGCTGCCGCGCAGCCAAAAGTAGCGGCTGCTGCCCATCAAGCTGGCGGTTTCTGTGCTCATGAGCACGCCATACAGAAAAATGCCTTTGACCAACCAAAGCGCTGCTCCCACATGCAGCACATGCTGCCAGAGGCCGGCGCCCCAACCCGCACCATGCGCAGGTGCCTGTGCAGAACCGAGCAGGCATTGCAGCTCTTCAGGGGTGACCAAGGGTTGAGTACGCGGCATATGAAAATGAATCACAAAGTGGTGTTTTGAATTCTAGGTGCGTAGATCCTTGGACTGTCTTCGGCATGGGGTCATGGCCTTGCAAATCCGTAAGTGTCTGTAACGCCAGGGATGACCTCGCGATTGAAAATGCCATTTGAATCAATTCGCATTGACGTTTTGAGTCATGCGTCTCAGTCGACGGCGATGAAAAAAGCCCGGAAAGCCTGCACAGGGTGCAGCTTGTCCGGGCCTTTGTAGCGCGAAAACGCGGATCGTCAGTTCAGCATCATGCTCAGCTTGCGCCGGTAGCTGGAGATCATGGCCAGCAGCGGGTCTTCTTGCAGGGCGGCTTTGCCCATCAGCTCGATGCCCCCTGCCGATTTGCCTGTGGCGTCTTGTGCCTTGGATTTGGGTGGGGTCATCAGCTCCAGCAGGGCGACAAAGGTTTTGCGCGGCGCTTCGGCGTCCCACTTTTTGTCGCGCATGATGATTTCCAGCAACTCGTCCATGGCCGCTTCCCACTGGCCCACGGCGATCAGCAGGCGGCTTTTGGCAAAGCGGGTTTCAAAGTCGCGCTTGTTATGGCCAATCAGTTCGTCGAATTTCGCCAGTTCCCATTGGCCGCGTGGGTCTTGGCTCACAAACTCCAGTGCATTGAGCCACTGGGTTTGGGCCTCAAAGCGCAAGGGCACCGGGATGCGGCTCATGGTCGGGGCCAGCAAGGCAGCGGCTTCGGCCAGCTCACCCAGTCCGATCAGCAGTTTGACCAAGTCAAAGCGGGCGTCGTCGTTGCCGGGGTCGGTGGCCAGAGCTTGCTCTAGGGCGGCGCGGGCGCTGGGCTCGTCACCCGCTTGCACTGGCTCGTGGGCTTCTTCGGCGGCCGCTTGGGCCTGCAGTGCTTCGGCTGCGGGCAGGTGTTTGTCCAGAAATTGCTTAACTTGGCCTTCGGGCAAAGCGCCCATGAAACCATCGACCGGTTGGCCATTCATCAGCAAGACGCAAGTCGGGATACTTTTGATGCCAAAGGCCTGGGCCAGTTGTTGTTCTTCGTCGGAGTTGATCTTGACCAGTTTGAAGCGGCCTTCGTAGGCGGTTTCTACCTTTTCGAGGACGGGGCCCAGCGATTTACAGGGGCCGCACCACGGCGCCCAAAAGTCCACCAGCACGGGTGTGGTCATGGAGGCTTCGATGACCTCGGCTTCAAAATTTTGTATCGTGACGTCCATCATGGCGGGCAGTGTTCCGGGTTGTGTTTCGGACCCGTGCGGGTGAAACCTTAAAATTCGACATTGATCACGAAAAGCACCCAATGACTCAAGCGCTCATCGGCGTCGTCATGGGTTCCAGCTCCGACTGGGACACCATGCAGCACGCAGTCCAGATTCTCCAACAGTTTGGCATCCCTCACGACGCCCGCGTGGTTTCGGCCCACAGAATGCCGGACGATATGTTTGCCTATGCACAGAGCGCTGCCGAACGGGGCCTGCAGGCCATCATCGCGGGGGCAGGCGGCGCGGCCCATCTGCCCGGCATGATCGCGGCCAAAACCGTGGTGCCTGTGCTGGGCGTGCCGGTGCAAACCAAGGCCCTGTCGGGCGTGGATTCGTTGCACAGCATTGTGCAAATGCCCAAGGGCGTGCCGGTGGCCACCTTTGCGATCGGTGCGGCGGGTGCGGCCAACGCCGCCCTGTTTGCCGTGGCCATGCTGGCTAACCACGACGCGGCGCTGCGCCAAAAGCTCGACGCCTTCCGCGCCGCGCAGACCGAAGCGGCACGCGCCATGACCTTGCCACCTGTGGGCAGCGCATGAGCCGGGCCATCTTGCCGGGGGCCACGGTCAATGGCCAGCCCGCCACGCTGGGCGTGATGGGCGGTGGCCAGTTGGGCCGCATGTTTGTGCACGCGGCGCAAGCCATGGGTTATTTCACCGCCGTGCTCGACCCCGACCCGGCCAGCCCAGCGGGCTTAGTCAGCCACCACCATGTGCAGACCGACTATATGGACGAGCAGGGCCTGGTGCAGTTGGTGCAGTGCTGCGCGGCCATCACCACCGAATTTGAAAACGTGCCTGCGCCTGCCCTCATGACCTTAGGCGCTCAACGCCCGGTGGCGCCCAGCGCCGACGCCGTGGCCATCGCGCAAGACCGCGCGGCAGAAAAAGCCCACTTTGTGCGCTGCGGCGTGCCGGTGGCCCCGCACGCGGTGATCGCCACGCCCGCACAACTGGAAGCCGTGGGCGATGACTTGTTGCCCGGCATTTTGAAGACGGCCCGCATGGGCTACGACGGCAAGGGCCAGATTCGCGTCAAGACCCGCGCAGAACTGGTGGCGGGCTGGGACCAGCTCAAGAACGTGCCCTGTGTGCTCGAAAAAATGCTGCCATTGCAGGCCGAGTGCTCGGTCATCGTGGCGCGTGGGGCCGATGGCCAGATCGTCAACTTTCCGGTGCAGCTGAATCTGCACCGCGAAGGCATCCTGGCGGTGACCAGCGTGTACGAAGGCGCCGTGCCTGCCGAGTTGGCTGCACAAGCCGTGGCCGCGACACGCGCCATTGCCGAAGGCATCCACTACGTGGGCGTGTTGTGCGTGGAGTTTTTCATCCTCGAAGGCGGTCAGCTGGTTGTCAACGAAATGGCCCCGCGCCCGCACAACAGCGGCCATTACACGATGAACGCCTGCGACCAGTCGCAGTTTGAGCTGCAAGTGCGCACCTTGGCCGGTTTGCCGCTGACCCAACCGCGTCAGCATTCGCCCGCCATCATGCTCAACCTGTTGGGCGACCTGTGGCCCCAAGGTGCCAGCCCTGCTTGGGAGCGTGTGCTGGCTTTGCCCGGCACGCATTTGCACCTGTACGGTAAGTTGTCGGCCCGACCTGGTCGCAAGATGGGGCACCTGAACATCACAGGGGCCACACCCGAGGCCGTGCGGGCCACCGCCTTGCAAGCGGCAGCGCTGCTGGGCATTGAAGCGTTCTGACTTCAGCAGCAAGGCGACCATGATCCTGAGTGCCAACGACGCGGCCATTGCCCAAGCCGCGCAAGCCTTGCAAGGCGGCCAGCTGGTTGGCTTGCCCACCGAAACCGTGTACGGCTTGGCGGCCAACGCCACCGACGACGCAGCCGTGGCCCGCATCTTTGTGGCCAAAGGTCGCCCCGCCGACCACCCGCTCATCGTGCATGTGGCCAGCGCTGACCAAGTGCCGGTGTTTGCCGCGCAGGTGCCTGACTTTGCGCAGCGCCTGATCCAGGCTTTTTGGCCCGGCCCCCTGACCCTGATCCTGCCGCGCCAGCCCGGTGTGGCTACGGCTTCCGCCGGGGGGCAAGACTCGATCGGTTTGCGTTGCCCATCGCACCCGGTGGCCCAGGCGCTGCTCAAGGCGGGCTTGGCGCTCGGCGTGCAAGGCGTTTCGGCCCCCAGTGCCAACCGCTTTGGCCGCGTCAGCCCGACCACCGCGGTGCATGTGCAGTCTGAGCTGGGGCCTGACTTGCTGATTTTGGACGGCGGTGAATGCGAAGTGGGCATCGAGTCCACCATCGTGGACTGCACGCGAGGCGAGCCGGTGTTGCTGCGTCCCGGACACATCACCCGGCCCCAAATCGAGGCAGCTTGCGCACGCGCCCTGCGTGACAAAGACGCGTTGGCCCAAGCCGCGCCCCGCGCCTCGGGCACGCTCGAATCACATTACGCGCCCCGAGCCAAAGTGCGCTTGATGTCAGCGCAAGACATCGCTGCCAAGCTGCAGGCCCTGGGGCCGCATGCCCACAATCTGGGGGTGTGGTCGGCTGTGCGCCCTGATGACGGCGCAGGCTTGGGTGCCGGTGTGGTGTGGCGTGCCCAGCCGCAAATGGCCGAGGAAGCTGCACATGCGCTGTTCAGTGTGCTGCGCGATTTGGATGCCCGTGGCGTGCAGCAAATTTGGGTGCAACTGCCGCCCGACACCCCTGATTGGGAAGGTGTGCGCGATCGCTTGCAACGCGCTGCGGCCTGAAAAAGGTTTCAGCGGTACCGCAGCTTCATCACCAAAATCATCAGCGCCAAGGTTGTGGTGATGGTGTTGGCGATGATGATGGGCCAAGCCATCAACAAAATGCCATAGACCAGCCACAGCGCTACGCCCACGGTGAACAGGCTGTACATGCCCAGCGAAATGCCACTCACATCTCGTGTGCGGAAGGTTTGCCAAGCTTGCGGAATGAAGCTGGCTGTGGTGATCAATGCGGCTAAGGAGCCGATCCAGTCAATCAAGGTCATGGGCTTATTGTCGTTGGCCTTTGGTGCTGGGTCGAACGGCTGTTCGCGCACTTTCAAAGTTGTTCTGGTCACGTACCGCCCATTCCAGCAATTGGTCGATGGCGGGGCGGGCTTGGTTGGCGTTGGGGTGGTTGACGATGGCGACAACGGTGTAGCGCTGGCCGCTTTGGCCTTGCACATAACCGGCAACCGACACCACGTCGCGCAGCGAGCCGGTTTTGAGCCAAGCCTTGCCGATCACTGGGGACTGCGGGTTGCGCTCTTTCAGGCGGGCGGTGGTGCCATCGACCCCGGCCAGTGAGAGCGATTGGGCAAAAGCCTGGGCGTGCGGGCCACTGTGGGCCGCTTGCAGCAAAGCCGTCAAAGTCGCCGCGCTGCTGCGTTCGGTGCGCGACAGGCCCGAGCCGTTGTCCAGCGCGGGCTCGTCGAATTCGCTGAACCCCTCGCGCCACCAACGGGACATGCGCAAACGCGAGGCTTCAAAGCGACCGGGTGCGCCCAATTCGCTGGACAGCGTCAAAAACAACTGCTGCGCCATCACGTTGTTGGAAAACTTGTTGATGTCCTGAATGACTTCGGCCAAGGTCAACGAGGGGGCGTCCACCAGCAAGCGTGCCGATGCAGGGCGCAGCCCGTAGCGCACTTGACCACTCAGACGCCCGCCTGCGGCCAGCCACATCGCTTGCATGACGCGGGGCGCATATTGTTCGGGGTCCGGATAGGCCACGGGCCACTCGCGTTCACCACAGCGGGTGGGGTAGCTGCCCGTAAAACGCACTTGCAAAGGCTGGCTGAAGTCGGCTTTGAGCTGGCTGCGCCAATCGCTGCATGGCGCGGCACTGGCAGGCACGTGTGTGGGCGCGTCCATGCCCGCCAAGGGCGGCTCGAAGCGCACCTGCACTGGCCCGTTGGCCGCGTCGGGTGTGAACTTGTAAACCACGGCTTTGAAGTTGAGCAGAAGCCCGTCGGGCGACACGTTGTAAGGGCGCAGTGGTTCGTCGTCAAAGGGCTCGCTGCGTTCACGCACATCAAACACGCTGCGGTCGAGCACGATGTCACCGCGCACCTCGCGCACGCCTGCTGCGACCACCTGGCCCAGAAGATCTTGCAGGCGCTCCAGCACCAATTTGGGATCGCCGCTGCCGCGCACCACCAAGTTGCCTTGCAGCACGCCGTCACGCACCGGGCCATCGGCATAAACGCGGTTGCGCCAGACATAGTCTGGACCCAGCAAGCTCAAGCCCGCATAGGTGGTGAACAGCTTCATGACCGAGGCCGGGTTGCTGGCCGCTTGTGGGCGATGCGACAGGCGCGGGGGCTGCGCATTGGCCCGCTTGCCCGGTGTGTCCGAGGCAGGCAAAGGGGCGATCAGCACACTCAAGGCCGAGGCAGGCACTTGCGCTTGGCGCAGGGCTTTCAGCAGGGCAGGGGGCAGCGCGGTGGGGTGGGCCTGCGCCAAGGGGCCTTGTTTGTGTGGTGTGGGCGCAGTTTCTGCGCTGGCGGGTGTCGGCAGTGTGCTGGTCAAAGCCAACGTCAACGTCAACGCAGCGCACACGGCCATCGACCACACAGGAAAAAGGGGGCGCGTTGCGCGTGAGAAGCTCATTCAGTGAGTCTAATGGTCAGGGCTTGGCACGGCGGGGCCGTATCATTCGGGCCATGCGATTTTCTTCAAAAACCGTGGGCTTGGCCTCGGCGGTCATCACGGTGCTCATCTGGACGGGCTTCATCGTCATTGCGCGTGCGTCGGCGTCTCGGGGCTTGCTGCCTTTGGACATCGCGTTGGCGCGCGTTTTGGGGGCCAGCACCATCTTGCTGCCTTGGGCTTGGTGGCTCATGCGCCCAGCCCGGCAAGCGGGTCAAAAGGTGGGCTCGCTTTACGGCTTGTCGCCTTTGCCTTTGGCCCCCACGGTGCAGGCGGGTTTTTTGGGTGGCTTGCTCTATGCCGTGCTGGCCTATAACGGTTTCTTTTTTGCACCCGCCACGCACGCCTCGGTGCTGATGCCCGGCAGCTTGCCCTTGTGGACCACCTTGTTGGCTTGGCTGGTGTTGCGCGAAAAAATCTCAACGGTCCGTGCGGTGGGTTTGGGCTTCATCGTGCTGGGCGATGTGTTGGTGGGCGGCGCGAGTTTGCTCAAAGCGTTTGAAGGCGGCGAGGTCTGGAAAGGCGATTTGCTGTTCATGACGGCGGCTTGTTGCTGGGCGGGTTACAGCGTGACCGTGCGTCGCCATGGCCTGGACGCGGTGCGCGCCACCATGGCCATCACCGCCTTTGCTTTTGTGAGCTTTGTGCCCGTGTATCTGGTTTTGATCGCCACCGGTATGGTGCCCACCCATTTGATGCAGGTGCCGTGGACCGAGATCTTGTTCCAAGCGGTTTTCCAAGGGGTGGGCTCAGTCGTCATATCAGGCATCACCTTCACGCAAATGGTGCGCCACTTTGGCCCTGTGCGCTCGACCATGATCACGGCCTTGGTGCCAGGTTTGTCGGCCTTGGGCGCGGTCTGGTTTTTGGCTGAGCCGATGCATTGGAATTTGCTGGCGGGGCTGGCGCTGGTGACCGGCGGCATTTTGTTGGGCGTTCGCCAAGCCAAGCCGGTGGTCGTTTTGCCCAACGTGGCCACAGCCGGAGGCAAGCCATGAGCGTTGTCGCAAAAGAAGGGCGTTGGTTGGCTTTTGACACCAGCACCGATGTGCTGTCTTTGGCCGTGGCCCGAGGAGATCGGGTCTGGACGCAAACCCTGCCCGGTGGCGCTCAGGCTTCCAGTGGCCTGATCCCGGCGGTGCTGGCCCTGTTGGCCGAAGCCGACATGCCCCTCGCCTCATTAGACGCGATTGTGTTTGGCCGTGGGCCGGGCTCGTTCACGGGTTTGCGCACGGCCTGTGCCGTGGCGCAAGGCCTCGCGTTTGGTGCCGATTTGCCGGTGCTGCCCGTGGACACTTTGCTGGCTGTGGCCGAAGAGGCGCGGTGGGCGCAGGTGCAAGCAGGTGTGCTTTCAACCGACACCGATGTGACGGTGCTGGCGCTGCTCGATGCCCGCATGGACGAGGTGTACAGCGCCGCCTACCGCTGGCAGGTGGCGCCCGGTCAAACCGAGGGGCGCTGGCAAGAGGTGGCACCTTTGCAGGTCGGTGCGCCTGAAAAGATGGCCATGCCCGAGGGGGCGCGGGTGCTGCTGGCCGGCAATGCGTTTGCCGTTTATGGCGAGCGCCTGCCCGTGGGCGAGCGTTGTGTGGCCTTGCCCACCGCAGCGGCCTTGTTGCGTTTGGCACCGGCCTTGTGGGCGCAGGGGCTGGCGGTGTCGGCCGATCAGGCCATGCCGCTGTATATCCGTGACAAAGTGGCCAACACCACCGCCGAACGCGAGGCCCTGAAGGCCCAGGCCGCGCAGGCGAAGGCGGCAGTTCAGCCATGACCAGTTTGACCACGAAGCCCGACACCACTGCACGCGTCCAACCCTCCGAAACGGTGCGCAATGCGGTCACCCTGGCCCCCATGACCTTGGACCATCTGGACGCCGTCATGGCCATCGAGCAAACGGCCTACAGCCACCCTTGGTCGCGGGGCAATTTTCGCGACTCGCTGAACCCGCTTTTCGATGCTCAATGCCTGTGGCTCGAAGGTGAATTGCTGGCTTACTTTTTGGCCATGCGCGGCTTTGAAGAGATGCACTTGCTCAACATCACCGTGGCACCCGCGCGCCAAGGCCAAGGTTGGGGCCACATGATGCTGGACGCCTTGTCGCTCATGTCGCGTCACGAGGGTGCCCAATGGCTTTGGTTAGAGGTGCGCCAAAGCAACCTGCGCGCTTTGCAGGTGTACGAGCGTTATGGCTTTCGGCAAGTCAGCATCCGCAAGGATTACTATCCGGCAGGCCGCCAGCAGCGTGAGCATGCGGTGGTGATGAGTTTGAAACTGTGAGCCCGAACATGAGCGACCCCACCCGATTTGACCTAGACGACCGCCAACGCGCCATGCTGGCCGAAATGGGTGTGCGCGTGTGGTGGCCACAGCGTGCAGACGATGCGCCATCTGCCGCTCCCCAAGTCAGCCCCTCCGTTGCACTGCATCAGACGCCCGCAGCCGTCGTGCCCGCCATGACGCCACCGAGCACGCGCCCTGCCCCTGTAGTCTCGGCGCAGCCTGCCGTGATCGTGACAGGCCAGCCATTGGCCGAAGGTGTGGACCGCATGGACTGGACCACGCTGCAAGACACAGCCGCCGCCTGCCAAGCCTGCGATTTGTGTGGTCAGCGCAAAAAATCGGTGTTTGGCGTGGGCGATGTGCAAGCCGACTGGATGGTCATTGGCGACCCGCCGGGTGAAGACGAAGAGCAACAAGGCGAGCCTTTTGCCGGTCCGGCCGGACAGTTGCTCGACAACATGCTCAAAGCGGTGGGCTTGGCACGCAAGGCGCAAGGCGCTGGCGGCGTTTACATCACCAGTGCCGTCAAGTGTCGCCCGCCTGGGCGCAATCCGTCGCCGCAAGAACTGAGCACCTGCTCGCCTTATTTGGCACGACAAGTGGCCTTGGTTCAACCCAAAGTCATTTTGGTTATGGGCCGATTTGCCGTTCTATCGGTGTTGCAAAGCTCGGAACCTCTGGGCAAGCTGCGCGGGCAGTTGCACACTTACCAAGGCGTGCCTGTGGTGGCGACCTATCACCCGAGCAGCTTGCTGCGCACGCCGGCAGACAAAGCCAAAGCCTGGGTCGATCTGTTGCTGGCGCTCAAGACGGTTCAAGGCTGAGCAGCCATTCACGATCAGCGGCTCGCTGCCCACGCAGGCAGGTTTGAACCGTCTTTGTGGCAAGTCGCCCCAGTGACCGAATGTTGAAGCGTCAGCTCGTCTGGCGCTTGGGCCAGAGCACGGCCGCGATCGACAACATCATCAAACCCACAGCCGCCCAGTCTTGCCAGTGCAAGACCTCCCCCAGCCCCACTGCGCCGCTGAAAACACCCAGCACCGGGATCAGCATCACGCTCAGGGTAGAGGCCACGGGCGGCAGGCTGCGGGCCAAATAAAACCAGGCGGCTTGTGCAAAGCCAAACACCAGCACCGCATTGAAGGCGATGGCGCCCCAAGTGGCCTCAGACGGGGCATGCCACTGGTCACGTTCTAACAAGACCGCAAGCACAGTCATGACCCCGGTCGTCAAAAACGCCATCCAGAAAGAAATGGCCAAGGTGGGCACGGGCATTTTTGTGCGGCGCAACAGCTGTGTGCCCAAGGCCCAGGTGCTGGCAGCGCCCAAGGCCAGCAGCACGCCCATGGGCTTGCCGCTCAGGTTGGACAGTTCGTGCCAGAGCAGCAAGACCACGCCGACTGACGCGGCCGCCACGCCGCCCCAGGCGCGTTTGGCCAGACGGTCTCCAAACACCAAGGCCCCCAAAACGGCCGAAAACATCGGCATGGTGTAGCCCAAAATCGCCGCCCTTCCGCTGGACAGCGACTGCACCGCCACGATGATCAGACCATGCCAGAAAAACATGTTGAAGGTCGCCAACAAGAGCAACTCGCGCCAATGTTCTCGCCCGATGCGAAACGGCACGCGCTGCACCACCAGCACCAAAGCCAAAACCGGCGTGCCCAGCCACATGCACAAAGCACGAAAGGTCAGCGGCGGAAACCCCGTGACCCCGATTTTCATGATCGGCCAGTTGATACCCCAGACCAGAGTGAGCAAGATCAAAACAGTCCATTGCCGGGATGAGAGTTTGTGCATGGCGGCCATCTTAGCTGTGGCCGTGTGTGTCTGGGTGTTGCCGCCAGCGCCTGCGCCGACCTGCCCTGTCGCCGCTTAAAATGCCCGCATGACCTTTCTCGACATGTTGCGCACCGCCGAGCGCCAAAACGGCTCCATGCTCTGTGTGGGCCTGGACCCTGAGCCCACCAAGTTCCCGGATCGCATCAAGGGCGACTCGAACAAAATTTACGACTTTTGCGCCGCCATCGTGGATGCCACAGCCGATCTGGTCAGCAGCTTCAAACCCCAAATCGCCTACTTTGCAGCCCACCGCGCCGAAGGCCAGCTGGAACGCCTGATGGAACACATGCGCCGCGTGGCCCCCCAGGTGCCGATCATTTTGGACGCCAAGCGCGGCGACATTGGCTCAACCGCCGAGCAATACGCCATCGAAGCCTTTGAGCGCTATGGTGCCGATGCCGTGACCCTCTCGCCCTTCATGGGCTGGGACTCGGTGGCCCCGTATCTGAAGTACCACGGCAAAGGCGCGTTCTTGCTGTGCCGCACCTCCAACCCCGGCGGTGACGATCTGCAAAACCAACGCCTGGCTTCGGTCGAAGGCCAGCCGCTGCTCTACGAGCATGTGGCGCGTTTGGCCCAAGGCCCATGGAACTTGAACGGCCAGCTGGGCTTGGTGGTGGGCGCAACCTACCCCAAAGAGATCGAACGGGTGCGCGAATTGGCCTCCACCGTGCCCTTGCTGATCCCCGGCGTGGGCGCACAAGGCGGCGATGCAGTGGCCACGGTCAAAGCCGGTTGGCGTGCCAACGCCGACGGCAGCAGCGCCGGGCCGATCATCGTCAACTCATCGCGGGCGGTGCTGTATGCATCGAGCGGTGACGACTTTGCAGCGGCTGCCCGCAAGGTCGCGATGCAAACGCGTGAGACGCTGGAAGCAGCCAAGGCCTGAGCCTTGACACTGAACCAGACCCCTAGCGCAAGGGGGCTGGTTTACTGGGTGCGTACCCTCAGCCCTTTGCCGCTTTTTGCGCCTTGTGCACCAGCTTGCGCGCCATGCTCCAGCGGTGCACTTCGCTTGGGCCGTCATAAATCCGGAAGGCCCGCATGTCCATGAAGATGCGCATCACCGGTGTCTCGGCCGTCACGCCTTGGCCGCCCAAAATTTGCACGCAGCGGTCCACCACGCGCCACTCGGCTTCTGAGCAGGCCACTTTGGCTCGGCTGGATTCAAAGCCGCCTTTTTGACCCTGGTCCAACAGCCAGGCGGTGTGCCAGATGTGCAGGCGGGCGGTGTGCAGGTCGATGTCGTTGTCGGCCAACATGAAGCCCACACCTTCGTGCTCGGCCAGCGGTTTGCCAAACGCCTTGCGGCGGCTGGCGTAATCCAGCGCGATGTCATGCGCCCGGCGGGCCTGGCCCAACCAGCGCATGCAGTGAGTCAGCCGTGCCGGGGCCAGTCGCACTTGCGCATACCGAAAGCCTTGACCCACCTCACCCAATACATCGCTGGCCGGCACGCGCAAACGGTCAAAGCACAGCACGCCATGCCCGCCGGTAAAGCAGTTGTCCATGGCATCCATGCTGCGCTCCAGCCGAATGCCCGATTGGTTCATGTCGGTCAAAAACATGGTGGCGGTGCCATCTTCCATGCGGGCCATGACGATGGCGTAATCGGCCCCATCAGCCCCGGTGATGAACCATTTGCGGCCACTGATCAGGTAGTCATCGCCATCGCGCACGGCGGTGGTGGTCAGCATCGACGGGTCCGCCCCCGCGCCCGGGTCGGGCTCGGTCATGGCAAAACATGAGCGGGTGAGCCCGGCCACCTGAGGGCGCAGCCAGCGCTCTTTTTGCGCTGGGGTGGCCACCTCCTCCATCAAGTGGATGTTGCCTTCGTCGGGTGCGTGGATATTGAGCGCGGTCGGCCCCAGGTTGGAGTAACCGGCCTCTTCAAACACCACCGCCTTGGCGATGTGGCTCAGGCCCAGCCCGCCCATCTCGACCGAGGCATGCGGGGTGAGCAGGCCCGCAGCGCGTGCGCGTGCCACCAATTCGCGACGCAGCTCTTCGGAAGGGCCGTGCACACCGTGGCGCGGGTCGTTTTCCAGAGGGATGACCTGTTCGGCGATGAATTGACGGGTGCGCTCGCGCAGTGCTTGCAAGTCTGGGGGGATGTCAAAGTTCATGGAATAGGTGATTCTGAAAAAAGGGTGAAACCAATGGCCATGAACCGATTGGAAAGGCGGGAACATGCTTGCGCTGTCCGGCCTGTGACTCACTGTCGCATTCGGGTTAGTTCTGTGCGAAGCTGAGTGCAGGGCTGTCATCTGCGCGGCTGTCTGATCAAGGGTGAGGTGATAGCCTGTGCTGAACGTATGGGCTGGCTGCGATGCTGTTTGTCGCTATGCCGCCAAGGTAAGCAGCTTAAAAACCACAAGGACAAGCCATGAAGCTTTACACCGCCCACCGCGCCCCCAGCCCCCGCCGAGTGCTGATGTTTTTGGTCGAGAAAAATATCACCGGCATCGAGATGGTCAACCTGGACTTGAACGGCGGTGAGCACCGTCAGCCTGACTATTTGGCCAAGAGCCCGCTGGCCAAAGTGCCTGCGCTGGAGCTGGACGACGGCCGCGTGATCACCGAGACCCGCGCCATTTGCACCTTGCTCGAAGGCCGTTACCCCGAGCCTAACCTGATGGGCGTGGATGGTGACGAGCGCGGCTTTATTGAGATGGCCGACCGGCAGGTGGAGTTGTATTTGCTGGGCGGCATTGCCAATGCCATTCGCCACAGTCACCCGGGCTTGGCCGCTTTGGAAAAACCGCAGTTCCCCGAGTTCGGCCGCTCGCAAGCCGAGAAGGTGCGCGAGGTGGCGAGGGGTTTTGACCAGCGCCTGCTAAGCCAGCCTTGGATCGCTGGCGAGCGCTTCACCATCGCCGACATCACCGCGTTTTGCGCACTGGAGTTTGCACGCGGCTTGATGAAGTTTGTGCCCGGCGATGACGGCATGAGCGCCTTGCAAGCCTGGCGCGACCGGGTCTATGAGCGCCCCAGCGCCAAGGTTTAGGGGTAGGCGCCAACCGCTCCCATCTGTCACGTGCTTCTCTCTGTCACCCCGCTCCCATCTGTCACCCCGGACTTGATCCGGGGTCCATGCCGGTTCAACCATGGATGCCGGATCAAGTCCGGCATGACAGGGCTAAGTGCTGGATCAAGTCCAGCATGACAAGCTTCAGCTGAACACGCCGCCGTAGTCTTTGCGCAGGTCGTTTTTTTGCACCTTGCCGGTGCCACCTACGGGCAACGATTCGAGGAAGACCGCATCGTCGGGGACCCACCACTTGGCGACCTTGGTGGCGAGAAAGTCGAGGATCTCTTGTTTCTCAAGCGCCTGCCCCGGCTTGCGCACGATGAACAGCAGCGGGCGTTCGTCCCACTTGGGGTGCTTGACGCCGATCACCGCCGCCATGGCCACGGCGGGGTGGCCGATGGCGGCGTTTTCCAGATCAATCGAGCTGATCCACTCGCCACCGGTTTTGATCACGTCTTTGGTGCGGTCACGGATTTGCATGGTGCCGTGCGCATCGATGGTGGCGATGTCGCCGGTGGGGAACCAGCCGTCCACCAACGCGGTTTTCTCGGCTTTGAAATAGCGCTCCACGATCCACTGGCCGCGCACCATCAGCTCGCCTTGCGATGTGCCGTCGCGGGGCAAGGTGGTGCCGTTTTCATCGACGATCTTGATCTCAATGCCCGAGACGGTTTTGCCTTGTTTGGCCACAATGGCGTGCTGCTCGGCAGCGGGCTTGAGGCGGTCGATGCGGCTCAAGTTGCTCATGGTGGCTACGGCGGTGGTCTCTGTCATGCCCCAGCCGTGGCGCACTTCCACGCCGTAGTTGTCCATGAACTTCGCGATCAGCGCCATGGGCATGGCCGAGCCGCCCACACAGGTGCGCTTCATGTGGGCAAAGCGCAAGTTGTTTTGCTCGACGTGCTGGATCAGGCCCATCCAGATCGTGGGCACGCCCGCACTGATGGTGACTTGCTCGCTGTCCATCAACTCAAACAGGCTGTGGCCGTCGAGCTTGGGGCCGGGCAAGACCAGCTTGGTGCCGGCCAGCAGTGCGGCATAGGGGATGCACCAGGCGTTGATGTGGAACATGGGCACCACGGGCAAGATGGTTTCTTGCGTGGACAGGCCCAGCACATCGGGCAAGCCCGCGGTGGTGGCGTTCAGCACGATGGCGCGGTGCGTGTAAAGCACGCCTTTGGGGTTGCCGGTGGTGCCCGATGTGTAGCACAGGGCCGCGCCGGTGTTTTCGTCGAGCTCCGGCCAATCAAAGCTGTCGTTGTGGCCGGTGATCAGGTCCTCGTAATTCATCACGTTGGCCACGCCCTCGATGGCGGGTGTGTTGGCGGCATCGGCCAGGCAGACCCAAGCGCGCACCTTGGGGCAATGCGCGGCAATGCCTTTGACCAGCGGCGCGAAAGTGGCGTCAAACAACACCACCTCGTCCTCGGCGTGGTTGATCACATAGATCAGCTGCTGTGGGTGCAGGCGCGGGTTGCAGGTGTGCATGACCATGCCGCTGCCCGAGACGGCGTAATAGGCTTCCAGATGGCGGTGGTTGTTCCAGGCAATCGAGCCGACCGCGCTGCCCGCTTTCAGGCCCATCTGGGCCAGTGCATGGGCCAATTGGCGGGCGCGCTTGGCCGCATCGGCATAGGTGGTGCGGTGCAGCGGGCCATGCGTTTCGCGCGAGACGATTTCTTGATCGCCAAACTGCGCTGCGCCGTGTTCGAGGATGCCCGAAATGAGCAGGGGGCGGTTCATCATGAGGCCGGTTTGGGGCATGTTTTTGTCTCCAGTGTTTTTGAGTTTTTTACAGCATGGCCGCGTACACCATGTCGCGAAACAGGGGGCGATAGTCATCGCGCTGGTTGGGTGCCTGGATCATCAGCATGGCGACCATGTCGAGTGCCGGGTCGACAAAGAAGGTGGTGCCCGCGATGCCGCCCCAGTAATACAAACCCACCGAGCCTGGCACGGGCGACAGGCCCAGATGCGTGCGCACGGCAAAGCCCAGGCCAAAGCCGTGGCCCGGTGGCAGCAAGGTGCCATCGACCGGGATGCCGCCCAAATGGTCTGCGGTCATGAAGTCCACCGTGTGGGGGCCGAGCAAGCGCACGCCGTTCAGCTCGCCCCGGTTGCGCAGGCACTGCAAAAAGCGGGCGTAGTCCATGGCGGTGGACATGAGGCCACCGCCACCGCCTTCCATGGCGGGCACCTGGCGTGGCTCCAGCACCTTCATGGGCACGCCACCGTCAGGGTCGTGCGCAAAGGGCTCGGCAATGCGGTGCTGCTGATCGGGCGGCACGGCAAAGCCGGTGTCCACCATGCCCAGGGGGCCAAAGATCTCCGCTTGCAAGAAAGCGCCCAAGCCTTGCCCGCTGACCACCTCGACCAGCCTGCCCAGCACATCGGTCGCGCGGCTGTAGGCCCACACGCTGCCAGGCTGAAACTGCAAAGGCAGCGCCGCCAGCGTTTGCGAAAACTCGGCATTGGTGCGATCGCGCGAGGCGATCTTCACTTGGCCGTATTGCTGCTGCACGGGCGATGTGCCCAGAAATTCGTAGGTCATCCCGGCCGTGTGGCGCAGCAGGTCTTGCACCGTGGCCGGATTGCGCACCGGCTCCAGCCCGTGGGCGGTGGCTACTTGTTGTGCAGCGTATTCAGGCAACCAGCGGCTGATCGGGTCGGAGAGCAGCAACTGACCGCGTTCGACCAGCATCATCACCGCCACCGACACCACCGGTTTGGTCATCGAATAGATGCGAAAGATGCTGTTGGTCTGCATGGGTGTGCCCTTGGCGGGGTCTTGCTGGCCCACCGCCTCGAACAAAGCGATCTGGCCTTGGCGGGCCACCATGGCCACCGCGCCCGGCAGACGGCCGCTGTCCACTTCGCGGCGCAACACGTCCATCAGCCGTTGTGTGCGGTCGGGGCACAGGCCCACATCGGCGGGGCGGGCGTGGGGCAAAGGAAAATGGGGGGTCATCGGCGCTCCAGAATAAGGGTGTTTTGTACACCAGCGACCGACGAGGGGGTATCACCTAAAGCAACCGGGGTGCAGTTGCGAATGCGAATGCGAATGCGGATGTGGATGTGAATGCGGTTGCCTGCTCAAGCCCGCCGCCAAAGCCCCATTCCCCGCTGCGCCTTGCTGGCATCGCTGGGCGTTAGCGCCACGGGGCCTTGCGGCGTCTGGCGCAGCACATCGGCCAGCGCCATCAGGGCGGACTCGGGGCCGCTGAGCAGTTCAAGTTCCAACTCCAGCAGCGGTTCGCTCAAGTCGGTGCCGGGCACATGGATGCGGCCTTGGTCGAGGGCCACTTCAATTTGTGCACCATCGTGCTCGATGACCCAGCGTTGGCGTTCAAAGTCGGTGCAAAACAGGGCTTTTAGATTTGGCCGCATCGCCATCAAGTCTGCGGCCAGTGCGGCGTCGTCCACCAGTGTGTCGAATTGCAGGGCGCCCGGTGTGGTCGGGCCTTCCCACTCTGATCTGCGCGACAGGCCGTTTTGGCTTTGCCCAGCGGTCTTGACGGTCAGCAGCCACTGGTCGCCCGCCAGCCGTTCGCGCACCGCCATGCGGCGCTGCTGCAGGGCCAGATGCGGTGTGTCGAAATAAGTGTTGAGCAGGCGCTGCGTTTTGCTCGCCCCCGCCAGCAGCGGGTGGGCCAGCAGGCGCGGCAGGTCTGCGTCGGTCAGCGACAGTTTGAGTTCGGTTTCCAAGGCGAGCTAGGGCGTTCAGCGGCGTGAACGGAGCATGGACATCAAGACGCCATCTTTGAGGAAAAAATGGTGGTAAAGCGCGGCGACAGCATGCAGGCCCGACAACCATAAGATCATGTCACCCAGCATGCCGTGCACATCGCCCCAATCGGCCAGATTGGCAAGGGGTGACTGTGCGATGACGGGCATTTCATTGATTCGCAGGCCACCCAACAAAGTCAGTGGGTGCCCTTCGCTGCCCAAGGCCAACAAGGCGCTCATTGGGACAGCCAGCAGCATCAACCAGAGTAAGCCGTGAGTCGCGCGGGCTGTCAGGTGCATCCAGCCGGGCATGTCAAAACGCGGTTGGGCCGGGCGCACCGCCACCCACACCAAACGCAGCAAAGTCAAGGTCATGACCAATAGGCCCAATGTTTCGTGCACCACGATGTCCCATCGGGTGGCTGGGTCCAGCCCTTGGCGCATTTCGCGGCCAAAGTGCTCTGGGCCGAGGATGAAGGCGGCGATGACCGCGATGGCCGTGAGCCAATGGAGTGCGCGGCTCAAGGTGTCGTAGTGGGTGTTTGGCGTGTTCATTGTTGTTCCCTGAAAAACGCCATTGTGCAGGGTGAATATGAACGCTTTGTGAATTGATCGTTGGCCTTCGTTGAGGCGCATCAAGTGACCGCATGTCTGATGGGTCCAAGCTCACCACCCTGCCTGGCCCGTGTGGCACAACGGTTGTGGTTTGTTAAGCGGCGGGTGTCGCAAAGTGCTCCCGCAGATAAGCCACGATCGCCCCCGAGTCTTGCAGCCAACGGGTTTGCCCATTGGCGTCGGTGATTTGGAGACAAGGCACTTTGGTGGCTCCGCTGCCTTCCAGCAAGGCATTGCGATTGGCTGCGTGGTGCTGTGCATCGCGCTTTTCAATGGGCAATGACAAGCGGCGCATTTCCTGACGCACTTTGATGCAAAACGGGCAGGTGCTGAATTGGTAAAGCGCCAGGCTTTGGCACTGCAAGTCAACTGCAGCTTGCGCCGCTGGCGCGCGCTGCACACCAACCGGTTGTGTTTGGCGCTCTTTGAGCAGCATGAAGGGGCCGAGCACGACGCGCAGGGTTCTAAAAAAGGCACGGATCACGGTTTTCATAAAGGTCTTCAAAAAATCAAAAAGGGTGTGGATGGCCAACGGGGCAGTTCAATAAAGCGACATCACAGCAAGCGTGCCAAATAGTGGCCCGTGAAGCTGGCCTTGTTTTTGGCCAACTGCTCTGGCGTGCCTTCACCCAGCACGGTGCCGCCGCCTGCACCGCCTTCCGGTCCCATGTCGATCAGCCAGTCGGCGGTTTTGATCACGTCGAGGTTGTGTTCGATGATGACGATGGTGTTGCCCGCGTCGCGCAGCTGGTGCAGCACTTTGAGCAGCAGGTCGATGTCGGCAAAGTGCAGGCCGGTGGTGGGTTCGTCCAAGATGTAGAGCGTGCGGCCGGTGTCGCGCTTGGACAGCTCCAGCGCGAGCTTCACGCGCTGCGCTTCGCCGCCCGACAGCGTGGTGGCGCTTTGGCCCAGGCGGATGTAGGTCAGGCCCACATCCAGCAGGGTCTGCAGTTTGCGCGCAATGTTGGGCACGGCGCTGAAGAACTGGTGCGCGGCTTCCACTGTCATGTTCAGGATCTGTGCGATGTTTTGGCCCTTGTATTGCACTTCCAGTGTTTCGCGGTTGTAGCGCATGCCGTGGCACACGTCGCAAGGCACGTAAACATCGGGCAAAAAGTGCATTTCCACTTTCACCACGCCGTCGCCTTGGCAGGCCTCGCAGCGGCCCCCGGTCACGTTGAAGGAAAAGCGCCCGGGGCCATAGCCGCGCTCGCGTGCAGCGGGCACTTCGGCCATCAACTCGCGGATGTGGGTGAACAAGCCGGTGTAGGTGGCGGGATTGCTGCGCGGTGTGCGGCCAATGGGGGACTGGTCCACGTTGATGACTTTGTCGAAATGCTCAAGCCCTTTGATCTCTTCGTGCTTGGCGGCCTCTTCGTGTGCGCGGTGGATCTGGTGCGCCGCTGCGGCATAAAGCGTGTCATTCACCAGCGTGGATTTGCCCGAGCCGGAAACGCCGGTCACACAGGTCAGCAAGCCCACGGGGAATTTGACGTTCACGTTTTTCAGGTTGTTGCCCGATGCGCCCACGATCTCGATGAAGTCCTTGCCTGCTTTGTGGCGCTTAGGGATAGCGATTTTTTTACGACCCGACATGTACTGGCCAGTGACCGAATCGGGCGCGGCCAAAATGTCGGCGCAGGTGCCTTGCGCCATCACGCGTCCGCCGTGTACGCCTGCGCCCGGCCCCATGTCAATCACATGGTCGGCCACGCGGATCATGTCTTCATCGTGCTCCACCACCAGCACGCTGTTGCCAATGTCGCGCAGGTGTTGCAGCGTGCCGATCAGGCGGTCGTTGTCGCGCTGGTGTAAGCCGATGCTGGGCTCGTCCAGCACATACATCACGCCCGTCAAGCCCGAGCCGATCTGGCTGGCCAGTCGGATGCGCTGCGATTCGCCGCCCGACAAGGTGTCGGCGCTGCGGTCCAGGCTCAAATAATTCAGGCCCACGTCGTTCAGAAACTTCAAACGCAAGGCGATTTCGCGGACCACCTTGTCGGCAATCTCGGCCTTGGCCCCGTGCATCTTCAGGCTCTGAAAATACTGCTGTGATTCGCCCAAAGTGATGTGGCTGATGTCGTAAATGGCGCGCGACTGCGCACCTTCGCCAATGCGCACATGACGGGCTTCGCGCCGCAGCCGGGTGCCTTGGCAATCGGTACAGGCCTGCATGTTGCGGTAGCGCGCCAAGTCCTCGCGCACCACGGCCGAGTCGGTCTCGCGGTAGCGCCGCGTCATGTTGGGAATGATCCCTTCAAACGGGTGTTTCTTGCTGACCTTTTTGCCCTGCGAGGCACCGGACTCCATGACGTAGCTGAACTTGATCTCTTCGTCGCCTGAGCCATTCAGCAGCACCTGTTGTGCGCTGGTGGGAAGCTTTTCAAATGGGGTTTCGATGTCGAACTGGTAATGCTTGGCCAGGCTTTCGAGCATGCTGAAGTAAAAGCCGTTGCGTCGGTCCCAGCCCTTGATGGCACCGCTGGCCAGACTGAGCGAAGGGAAAGCCACAACCCGCTCCGGGTCAAAAAATGCCATGGTGCCAATGCCGTCGCAGGTCGGGCAAGCGCCCATGGGCGAGTTGAACGAGAACAACCTCGGCTCCAGCTCGCTGATCGAATAAGTGCACACCGGGCAGGAGAACTTGGCGTTGAACAGGTGTTCTTTGCCGGTGTCCATTTCTAGGGCTACGGCGCGGTGTTCGGCCAGGTGCAGCGCGGCCTCAAAGCTCTCGGCCAGGCGCTGGCGCAGGGCATCGCGTGCCTTGGCATCTTCCTCGGCGCGAACCTTGATGCGGTCCACCACCACGTCGATGTTGTGTTTTTCGGTTTTCTTGAGCGCAGGCAGGTCTTCCACTTCAACGGTTTGTCCATTGATGCGAAAGCGCACATAGCCCAGTGCCTGCATTTGCTCAAAGATTTTTTCAAACTCACCTTTTTTCTCGCGGGCAATGGGCGCGAGGATCATCAGCTTGGTGTCTTCGGGCAGGGCCAGCACGGCGTCCACCATCTGGCTCACAGTCTGCGCTTGCAGCGGCAGATCATGGTCGGGGCAATACGGCGTGCCTGCGCGGGCATACAACAGGCGCAGGTAGTCGTGGATCTCGGTGACCGTGCCCACAGTGGAGCGCGGGTTGTGGCTGGTGGCTTTTTGCTCGATGCTGATGGCGGGCGAAAGGCCCTCGATCAGGTCCACATCGGGCTTGTCCATCAGCTGCAAAAACTGCCGTGCATAGGCCGACAGGCTTTCGACATAGCGGCGCTGGCCTTCGGCGTAGAGCGTGTCAAAGGCCAGGCTGGACTTGCCTGAGCCCGACAGCCCGGTGATCACCACCAGCTGGTTGCGCGGGATGTCGAGATCGATGTTTTTCAGGTTGTGGGTGCGGGCACCGCGCACGCTGATGTGGGTTTGCCGCAGGGCTGACGCCAGATACCGCGCTTGTTCGGGTTCGTCGGGCAAGTAAGGGGAGTCAACAAGGTTCACGGTGGACGGCCAGATCAGCAAAACCTTTGATTATCCCTGTCGGCGCTTTTTTTGGCGCCGGGGCTGACCAATCAGGGACAATCACCCTTTTTCCCTGACTCTCTGACCCTGGCTGCTCCGCGTGACCGAAACCCCTGAAAAGCAATTTGCTTCCTCGTCTGTGTCCATGACACCCATGGAGCGTCGCGCCAGTGCCTCGTTGGCCGGCATTTTTGCGCTGCGCATGTTGGGTTTGTTTTTGGTATTGCCCGTGTTTGCCCTTGAGGCGCGCAAATACCCGGGGGGTGATGACCCTGCTCTGCTGGGTTTGGCCATGGGCATTTATGGCTTAACGCAAGGTTTGTTGCAGTTGCCTTTTGGCATGGCCTCAGACCGCTTTGGTCGCAAACGCGTGATTGTTTTGGGCCTGGTCATTTTTGCCTTGGGCAGTTTTTGGGCTGCGGGCGCGACCGATTTGACGGGTTTACTGGTGGGGCGTAGCTTGCAAGGCGCTGGTGCTGTTTCGGCCGCCGTGACGGCTTTGCTGGCCGATTTGACCCGCGACGAAGTCCGCACCAAAGCCATGGCCTTGGTGGGTGCCAGCATCGGCTTGATGTTTGCCTTTTCTTTGGTGGTGGCGCCAATGCTGGTCGCCGTCATGGGTTTGTCAGGCCTGTTCGGCTTGACCGGCGTGTTGGCCCTGTTGGGCATTGCGGTGGTGGTTTGGGGTGCGCCCCCGGCACCGGCCCGGATGAAGGGCCAAGCCCGGGGCAGCCTGAAGGATGTGCTGCGCCATGCGGGCTTGATGCGCCTGAATTTTGGGGTCTTCGTACTGCATGCGGTGCAATTGGCCATGTGGGTGGCGGTGCCCGCTTTGCTGGTGCAATCGGGTTTGCCCAAGGCCGCGCATTGGCAGGTTTATTTGCCTGCCGTGCTGGGGTCGTTTGTTTTGATGGGCGGTGTTTTTGCTTTGGAGCGGCGGGGGCATCTCAAAAAAGCGTTTTTGGCTGCAATTGCCCTGATTGCGCTGGTTCAAGTTGGCTTGCTGGTCCAGTCATCCGGCACGTCCAGCGTGGTGGTCATGGCCGGGCTGTTGTTCGCTTTTTTCTGTGGTTTCAATGTGCTGGAAGCCACGCAACCCAGCATGGCCTCCCGCATGGCGCCCTCTGCGGTTCGCGGCACGGCATTGGGCGTTTACAACACTTTGCAGTCGCTGGGCTTCTTTGTCGGTGGCTGGCTGGGCGGTTGGTTGGTGAAAAGCTGGGGCAGTCCGGCCTTGTTTGCCAGCTGCGCTTTGGCCATGTTGGTGTGGTGGCTGGTCGCGTTGCCCATGCAGACGCCGGGGCGTGCTGCATCCGCCCAGCTTGCAGAGTAAAAGCCGCATAATCCGAGTCTTATCGAGGAGTTTTCATGGCATCCGTCAACAAAGTCATCATCGTCGGCAATCTGGGCCGCGATCCCGAAACCCGCTACTTGCCCTCTGGCGATGCTGTGAGCAACATCAACGTGGCGACCACCGACCGCTACAAGGACAAAGCGACCGGCGAGATGAAAGAGGCCACCGAGTGGCACCGCATCAGCTTTTTCGGCAAATTGGCCGAAATTGCAGGCCAATACCTGAAAAAGGGCTCGCAAGTCTATGTGGAAGGCAGTTTGCGCACCCGCAAGTACACAGACAAAGACGGCGTCGAAAAATTTGCCACCGAAATCCGTGGCGAAACCATGCAAATGTTGGGTGGCCGTCAAGGCATGGGCGGCCCGTCCGATGACGGCGGTGGCGGCGGTTATGCGCCTCGATCGTCGGCACCGGCTGCACGCCCGGCGGCAGCTCCTGCCCAGCGGCCAGCGGCTGCACCCAAGCCAGCGGCCAGCAGTTTTGACGACATGGACGACGATATTCCGTTCTGATCCAGCGCAGATGTCTGCATTCGAGCCCGCCGCACATGTGCCGTGGGCTTTTTTCATGGATCCGGGCATTTTCAAATGACCCGTCCTGAGCTTCTTAATTCACAATGTACTGATGAATGAAATGAACGCCCGTTATTTGCCGCTGGACGATGAGCAGCGTCGTCAACTTCACAACGAAGTGCATGCCCGACCATCGGCCCGGGTTCGATTGCCCGCTTTGATTGTTTATGTGGCCGTGCTGAACGAGGGTGTAGCGCGCGAGCAAGAGTGGCAACACCTGAAAAACTTGCCCGGTCATGCCGACTTGGCGCTGGACCGCTTGAATGGCAATTTTTTACGCCTGCGTTGCGACGGTTTCACCGTCAAATGGGAGCGCCACACCGAGTTCACGCGCTATTCGATCGTTCAGCCCTTGCCTGAGCATGCGGGGTGGGGCTCGGTCTCGCCCGAGCTGGCCGCGCATCTGGTGACGGGGGCCGCGTGGTTGCGCGACATACCGGGCAAAACCGTGGCCGCCATCCATTTGGGCATGCTGGCCGCTGCGGTGGATGCGCCCAACACCGTCGCTCAGGCGCAGGCTTGGTTGGGCGAGGGTGCTGTGGTGGGCTCGCGCATGGGCAACACCACCGAAGGCTTGCCACACTCTTGTGTGCTGACCCATTTCAGATTGGGGGCCGATGGCTTTGAGCGCATGTTGGTGCTGGCGCCGGCGGACACCAGCGAGGCCCGTGCCGGGCGCATTTCGCAGCGTTTGCTGGAGCTGGAAACCTATCGCCTGATGGCCTTGCGGGGCTTGCCCGTGGCCAAAGCCTTGTCGCCCGTGCTGTCTGACGCCGAAGCCCAACTGGCCGAAATCACGGCTCGGCTGGAACGCAAAGAAGACAGTGACCAGGCTTTGCTGGATGTGCTGGTGTCTTTGGCTGCCCGAATCGAACGGGCCACAGCGGAACACGGTTACCGTTTTTCGGCCACACGGGCTTATGACACTTTGGTGAGCCAGCGCATTGCCGAGTTGCGTGAACGACCGATTGCCGGCACCCAGACGGTGGGTGAATTCATGCAGCGCCGTTTGTCGCCCGCCATGGCCACGGTGGCGGCCACGTCGCAGCGCCTGTCGGCACTGTCAGAGCGGGTGTCGCGCACCAGTGCTTTGCTGCGGACCCGTGTTGATATTGCCACCGAGACTCAAAACCAGGTCTTGCTGGAAAAGCTCACCCGTGGGCAGGACCTGCAACTGCGTCTGCAAAGCACGGTGGAGGGTTTGTCGATTGCGGCGATTTCATATTACGTGGTCAGCTTGGTGCTGTATGGCGCCAAGGCCCTGAAGGCAGCGGGTGTGCCTATTCAGCCCGAAGTTGCGGCAGGGGTGATGGTGCCCGTGGTGTTGTGGGGCGTTTGGCGGACCACTCGCCGCATCCATGCCCGGCTGCACCAAACGCCGGATTGACACCATGGAATTGCGGCAACTGCGTTATTTTGTGAAGGTGGTCGAGGCGGGGAGTATCAGCCGTGCCGCCCTGGACCTGGATTTGGTGCAGTCCGCGTTGAGCCAGCAAATCACGCGGCTGGAGAGCGAGTTGTCGACCCGTTTGTTGCAGCGCACGCCGCAAGGTGTCACGCCCACTGAAGCCGGAGTGGCTTTTTTTCGTGAGGCCCAATTGACCTTGCGCCATGCAGAGCAAGCGGTGCGTTCGGCCCAACAGTCCCGGCTCACGGGGACGGTCAGCGTGGGGCTGGCACCCACAACGGCGGCTGTTTTGGGTTTGCCCTTGATGCAGGCCATGCGCGAGCGTTATCCGGATGTGCGTTTGCACATGGTTGAAAGTTTGTCTGGGCATTTGTCGGCCATGCTGAATGCAAGGCAGCTGGATTTGACGGTCTTGTTCGACTCGCCGATCCGTGCCAGTCAGCATTTGCAGACCGCCAGGCGCTGGAGCGTCTTGCCTCTGATCGAGGAAGATATCTTTTTGATCGCATCGCGCCAGACCCGTAAGGCCAAAGCGCCCGAGAGTTTGCGCATGGCCCAGCTGGCTCACGAGCCGTTGATATTGCCGACGGGGCCGCACGGTTTGCGCAGTGCCTTGAATGCGGCATTTGCCCGTGCCAATGTCACGCCGCAAGTGACGCTGGAGATCGATTCTCTGGCCATGTTGATGGATGCTGTGCGCGCGGGCCTAGGCGGAACCTTGCAGCCTTGGGCGGCCGTGTCACGCATGGCGCAAGAGGGCGAATCGTTGTACATGGCGCGCATCACCGACCATCAAGTGACCCGCGTGAATTTGTTGTGTGGATTGTCCGATGATGAGTTGTCGCCTGCCGCTTTGGCGACCCGTGTGGTGATGGGTGATTGTGTTCGTGCCTTGGTGCAAAGTGGCGCTTGGCAAGGCGCGTCCATCAGCCCGTTGGGCTAGGGTCGGCATGGTTTTAGGGGTATCACGAAATGTGATGCCCCCATCCCCGTACCCTGCTGCACAAACAGGGCTCGGGTGTCTAAAGTATCACTTTCAGATATCCCAATGGAGACACAACATGGACTTGCAGCTCAAAGACAAAACCGCCCTGGTGACGGGTGCCAGTGTGGGCATTGGCCGAGGCATTGCCAAAGCACTGGCGGCTGAAGGGGTGCGGGTGGCCGTGTCGGCCAGACGCGTGGACAAACTTCAAGAGTTGGCCGCCGAAATTGTGGCGGCCGGTGGCCATGCGCCGGTGATCATCGAATCCGATCTGTATGCCGAAGATGCGGCCGCCCGTCTGTCGCAAGCGGCCTTGGCAGGGTTGGGGAGTGTTGATATTTTGGTCAACAACGCCGGTGGCTCGCGCAGTTTCAAAGAGCTGCATGTGAGCGAAGAAGCCTGGCAAGAAGCCATCACCTTGAACTTTCACCGGCCACGTCAGGTGGCCGATGCCCTGATTGACCAGATGATCGCGCGGCAGTGGGGGCGCATCATCAACATCACGGGCAAGAGTGAACCAGAACATACCAATGGCGCGTTTTGCGCCAAGGCCGGTATGCACAGCTGGGCCAAGGGTTTGTCGCGCATGGTGGGCAAGCATGGTGTGACGGTGAACTGTGTGCCGCCCGGGCGCATCCACTCCGAGCAGATTTTTCGCAACTACACACCGGAATACCGCCAGTGGCAGTGTGACAACGAAATCCCGATGGGCCGTTACGGCGAGCCTGAAGACATGGCCAATCTGGTGACGTTTCTGGCATCGCCTTTGGCCAGTTACATCACCGGGGCGGTGATCCCGGTTGATGGTGGCCTGCGCAAATACCAGTTCTGAGTTTGGCTTCAACTGTCCTCACTGAAAGAGTTTCATGACCGTGGATATTTTGGTGATCGGCGGAGGCAATGCCGCCTTGTGCGCGGCGCTGATGGCCCGTGAAGCCGGCGCCACCGTGCGGGTGCTCGAGTCGGCGCCACGCGAATGGCGCGGCGGCAATTCGGGCCACACCCGCAATCTGCGCTGCATGCACGATGCACCACAGGATGTGCTGATAGACGCATACCCCGAAGAAGAGTTCTGGCAAGACCTGCTCAAAGTGACGGGGGGCCTGACCGATGAGCATCTGGCGCGTCTGGCCATTCGCCACTCGGCGACCTGCAGGCCTTGGATGTTCAAGCACGGCGTGCGCTTTCAGCCGTCGCTGTCGGGGGCTTTGCACACGGCCCGCACCAACGCCTTTTTCATGGGGGGTGGCAAAGCCCTCATGAACGCTTATTACCGCAGCGCCGAGAGACTCGGTGTGCAGATCGATTACAACGCCGAGGTCGTTCAGATCGAGTTGGATGCGGGCCGCTTTGTGTCGGCGTCGGTCATGCACAAAAGCCCGGATGGTTCGGTGCGGCGTGAACGCCTTGAGGCCAGCGCCTGTGTGCTGGCCGCCGGAGGCTTCGAGTCCAACCGCGAATGGCTGCGCGAAGCCTGGGGCCAAAACGAGCGCGGTGAATACCCGGCTGATCAGTTTTTGATCCGTGGCACGCGTTACAACCAGGGTGTGTTGCTCAAGCACATGCTGGACCAAGGTGCCGACCTCATCGGTGACCCGACCCAAGCCCATATGGTGGCGATTGACGCCCGTGCCCCACTCTACGACGGTGGCATTTGCACGCGCATTGACTGCGTGTCTTTGGGTGTGGTGGTCAACCGCGAAGCCCGTCGTTTTTACGACGAAGGCGAAGACTTCTGGCCCAAACGCTACGCCATTTGGGGCCGATTGGTGGCGCAGCAGCCGGGGCAGGTGGCGTATTCCATCATCGACGCCAAAGCCGTGGGCCGCTTCATGCCACCCGTGTTTGAAGGCACCCAGGCGGACAGCCTGCCCGAGCTGGCCCGCAAGCTGGGGCTGGATGAAGCTACTTTCATGCAGACCCTGAACGACTACAACGCAGCCTGCCGAGAAGGCTCTTTTGACCACACGGCGCTGGACGACTGTCATACCGAAGGCGTGAGCCCCGCCAAAACCCATTGGGCCAGGCCACTGGATACCGCGCCCTACTACGCCTATGCCGTGCGGCCTGGCGTGACCTTCACTTATCTGGGCCTCAAAACCGATGACACCACTGCTGTGCGTTTCAACAACCAACCCAGCCCCAACCTGTTTGTGGCGGGCGAAATGATGGCAGGCAATGTGCTGGGCAAAGGCTACACCGCCGGGGTGGGCATGACGATCGGCACCGCCTTTGGGCGCATCGCAGGCGAGCAGGCGGCCAAGGCCGTCAAAGCACAAAAACAAGGAGCAGGCCATGCAAACGCTTGAAGCCCTGACCCGTGATGCCCGTGCTTTGGCGCGTGGTGAGATGACGGCGCCCGAGGCCGAAGTGGCGCGGCAAATGCAGATTTGCAATGGCTGCCGTTACTGCGAGGGTTTTTGTGCGGTGTTCCCTGCGATGACGCGGCGTCTGGAATTCGGCAAGGCCGACATCCATTACATGGCCAACCTGTGCCACAACTGCGGTGCCTGCCTGCATGCATGCCAGTACGCGCCGCCGCATGAATTTGCCATCAATGTGCCCAAAGCCATGGCGCAGGTGCGTGGCCAGACTTATGTCGACTACGCCTGGCCTCCTGCATTGGGGCGGCTTTACCAGCGCAATGGCTTGACGATTTCTTTGATGCTGGCGCTGGGCTTGGGCCTGTTTTTGGTGCTGGCCATGCTCAAGCAAGGCACGCTGTGGGGTGCGCCGGTCGCGGGTGGGTTTTATGCCGTGTTCCCGCACAACCTGATGGTCAGTTTGTTCGCCCCGATTTTTCTGTTTGCCGTTCTGGCTTTGGGCCTCGGTGTACAGCGCTTTTGGCGAGAAGTGACCCCGGCTACCAGCGGGGCACCATTGAGTGCACCAGCGGCCGCAGAAGCGACCGATGCCGCATTGCGTTTGAAATACCTGGATGGCGGACATGGCGAAGGTTGCCACAACGAAGACGATGCCTGGACGCATGCCCGTCGGCGTTTTCACCACCTCACGTTTTACGGTTTCATGTTGTGCTTTGCGGCCACCAGCGTGGCCACCGTTTATCACTACCTGTTGGGTTGGCCGGCCCCTTACGCCTTGCCCAGTTTGCCCAAGTTGTTGGGTGTGGTGGGAGGGGTGAGTTTGCTGTGCGGCACGTGCGGTCTGGCTTGGTTGAACATCCAGCGGCACCCTGACCATGGTGACCGTGCACAAAAGCCAATGGACCTAGGCTTCATGGCCTTGCTGGCCTTGATCAGTTTGAGTGGCCTGTTGTTGTGGTGGTGGGGTGCTACCGCAGCCATGCCTGTGCTGCTGGCCGTCCACTTGGGGGCGGTGATGGCCTTGTTTTTGACTTTGCCTTATGGCAAGTTTGCCCACGGCATTTTCCGCACGGCGGCCTTGTTGCGTTTTGCGGTCGAAAAGCGCGAGCCCAACCGTTTGGCTCTGGGCGGTGAATAAAGCCGCTCCTGAGATGGGCGCTTCAGGGCTTCAGACCATGTGCATGGTGGGCGCAGAGTGGATCACGCCGCCGCCCAGGCACACCTCGCCGTCATAGACCACGGCGCTTTGGCCGGGTGTGACGGCCCACTGGTGTTCCCTGAAGCTCAGTTCGAAACCGGCTTGACCATCGGTCATGCGCATGTTTTGTAATTCACAGGCAGCGTCCGCTTGTCGGTAGCGTGTTTTGGCGGCATAGCGGCCAGGCTCGGGCGCGGTGCCTGCGCACCAGCTCACATCGGTCGCTTGCAGTGTGGGTGATTGCAGCCAAGGGTGGTCATGGCCTTGCACCACCCACAGCGTGTTTTTCTCGGTGTCTTTGCGCGCCACAAACCAGGGCGTGTGTTCGCCACCGCCACGTTGTGCGCCTTTGGCTTTGATGCCGCCAATGCCCAAGCCTTGGCGCTGACCCAGCGTGTAAAAGCTCAGCCCCACATGCTGCCCGATGGTGCGGCCCGAAGGGTCCTTGATGGGGCCGGGCTCTTTGGAGATGTATCGGTTCAAAAAATCGCGGAAAGGTCGCTCGCCAATGAAGCAGATGCCGGTGGAGTCTTTCTTTTTGGCGTTGGGCAGGCCAATTTCTTCGGCAATGCGGCGCACTTCGGTCTTGTGCAGTTCGCCGACAGGGAACAATGTTTTGGACAATTGCGCTTGATTTAGTCGGTGCAAAAAATAGCTTTGGTCTTTGGACGCGTCTAGGCCCTTGAGCAGTTCGTGCCGGCCTGTTGCGCTGTTCAGGCGCACGCGAGCGTAGTGGCCGGTGGCGATTTTTTCGGCCCCCAGCCGCATGGCGTGGTCCAGGAATGACTTGAACTTGATTTCCGCGTTGCACAAAATGTCGGGGTTGGGGGTGCGCCCGGCCTGGTATTCACGCAGGAATTCAGAGAAAACGCGGTCCTTGTAGTCGGCTGCGAAATTAACGTGCTCGATCTCGATGCCCAGCACATCGGCCACGGCGGCGGCATCGACAAAATCAATGTTGGAAGAGCAGTACTCGCTGTCATCGTCATCTTCCCAATTTTTCATGAAGATGCCAATGACGTCATAGCCTTGTTGCTTGAGCAAATAGGCGGTGACAGCTGAGTCGACGCCGCCGGACAAGCCGACGACCACACGAGGGAGTTGGGACATGCCGTAATTATCCCGTGACTGCCTGCGATGTCCGCCGAGGTCATGAATTTATAATGCCAAATGGGTCAAAATTCATGAACCGAGCTTGCACTTGGTGCCAACACTTCAGAACATTTCTGCACGATGTCGCGCATGGCATGTTCATCATCACCCACAGTGGTCTGGCCATGGTGGGCTTGACTGCGGTCAGTCTGGGATTGGCTTTGTGGTTGAACCCGCAGTGGCTGCACAGCGCCGAAGGTGAAATGTTCAACTGGCTGCGAGAGCGCAGGGTCTTGTTTGCATGGTTGCCCGAAAACACGGCGGAACGCGCAACAGCCCTGAACTTGCAGGAATTGCCCCCTTCTCAAGCCGCTGTGGCCGAGTGGTTGGGGCGCAAATACAAGGTTGCACCAGAGCCCTTGGCGGCTTTGGTGGTCGAATCTCATGTCTTGTCGAAAAAAACCAAGTTGGCGCCGCATTTCATTTTGGCGGTGATGGCCATTGAGTCCAATTTCCATCCTTACGTGCAAAGCCAGGCGGGAGCTCAGGGCCTGATGCAGGTGATGACCGATATTCACGTCAAGCGTTATGAGGCCTATGGGGGCCGTCTTGCTGCGTTTGACCCTATTTCCAATTTGCGTGTGGGCGTAGCGGTGTTGTCTGACGCCATCAAGATGCGGGATGGCTCTCAAGAAGAGGGTTTGAAGTTCTATCTGGGGGGCTACGGCCTGACCGAAGATGGTGGCTATGTGGCCAAAGTGTTCGCCGAGCAGGCGCAGTTGGACCAAGTCGCCGCAGGCAAAAAACCGCCTGTCCAATGAATTTTTCTTGTGACCTTGCAGTCAGTGCGCGGGCTGTTTATTGCTTTTGGTCAAAATCTGCAGATCATCCCATCGCTGGCAGATGACCATTCGATGGCTTACGGCCATCAGTAGGCCTTTGAGCGCTCAGGTTGGCAAGACAGGCCGCTGAGTCACGGCCTGATCGGTGTAGATCACCTCCAGCGGAAAGCGTTGCCCAGCCAGATGGTCTTCAATGCAGCGCAAGACAAGCGGGCTGCGGTGACGAGCTGAACTGTTGCGCACTTCTTCAGGCGTCATCCACAAAGTGCGGACAATGCCTTCGTCCAGGCTCAAGTGGGGCTGCAACTCACCGATGTCGCCGCAAAAAGCCATCCGCACGTAGGTGATGTCTTCCCCAGTGCTCGGGCGCTGAAAACGCGACAAATAGAGGCCAACCAATGCCGTTGGTGTGAACGGGTGGGCCGTTTCTTCCAGGGTTTCGCGTGCACAGCCATCGGCGGGTGATTCGCCCTCGTCCAGATGGCCGGCCGGGTTGTTCAGGCGCAAACCTTCTTGGGTGTGCTCTTCGATCAACAGGTAGCGGCCTTCTTTTTCGATGATGGCGGCGACGGTGACATTGGGTTTCCAGCGTTTGTCCATGACGGTGATTATGAAGTGCCCGCTGGACACGGGCGGGCTTGATGCGGGTTTTTCCGGCAAACAAATGGCATGTTTCGTTTAATATAAGAGGCTGCTGATATTCTGCTTCTGGGCGCGTCAGTTGCTTAAAAGCAGGGCTTGTACGGGTTTTGAAAATGTTGACTTGGGTTAAGCTGACGAATCGGCTATTTTTAGTGAATTGAGTGAGGAGACTTTCATGCAGACAGGCGAAAACGCCCCCACGCCCCAGCGCATTGGCGTGCCGCGAGAGATTTTTTCGGGCGAAAAACGGGTAGCTACGGTGCCCGATTCGGTGACCAAGTTGATCAAACTCGGCTTTGCCGTGGTGGTCGAGCGGGGTGCAGGTGAGCTTGCCGACCTGTCCGATGGTGCTTACATTGAGGCTGGTGCGACCATCGCGCCGAGCGCCGCAGCCCTCTGGAGCGGCAGCGACATCGTCTTCAAAGTGCGTGCTCCCACGTCGGAAGAGGTGGCGCTGATGCACGAAGGTCAGACGCTGATTGGCTTTTTGTGGCCCGCCCAAAACCCCGATTTGATGCAGCAGTTGGCAGCGAAAAAGGTCACGGCGTTGTCGATCGACGCCCTGCCGCGCACGCTCAGTCGAGCCCAGAAGATGGACGCACTGACCTCCATGGCGGGTGTCAGTGGCTACCGCGCCGTCGTGGAGGCGGCCAATGCCTTCGGCCGTTTCTTCAACGGCCAGATCACGGCCGCAGGCAAAGTGCCACCCGCCAAGGTGTTTATCGCCGGGGCCGGGGTGGCCGGTTTGGCTGCGATCGGTGCCGCTTCCAGCCTAGGGGCCATCGTGCGCGCCAACGACACCCGTGCTGAAGTGGCCGACCAGGTCGTGTCGCTGGGTGGTGAATTTGTCAAAGTGGATTACGAAGAAGAAGGCTCAGGCGGTGGCGGCTACGCCAAGGTCATGAGCGAGGGCTTTCAGGCCGCGCAGCGCGAGATGTATGCGCAGCAGGCCCGCGAGGTGGACATCATCATCACCACTGCGCTCATCCCTGGCAAACCAGCGCCCAAGCTGATCACCGCCGAAATGGTCAAGAGCATGAAGCCCGGCAGCGTCATCGTCGACATGGCGGCCGAGCAAGGCGGCAACTGCGAACTGACTGAGCGCGGCAAGGCCGTCGTCAAACACGGCGTGACCATCGTCGGCTACACCGATTTAGCGTCGCGCATGGCGCGTCAGTCGTCCACGCTTTACGGCACCAACTTGTTCCGCTTGACCGAAGAGCTGTGCAAAACCAAAGACGGTGTGATCAACGTCAACATGCAAGATGACGCCATTCGGGGCCTGACGGTCATCAAAGATGGCGAAATCACCTGGCCCGCACCCCCGCTGGTCGTGGCCCCCAAACCTGCGCCGAAGCCCACGGCAGCGGTGGCCGAGAAGAAAAGCGGTCATGGCCACGGCAGCAGCGGCCCGATGCCCGTCAAAACCCTCGCCATGGTATTTGGTTTGGGTGCACTGGCGTTTTGGGCCATTGGTGCCTACGCCCCGGCGGCCTTTTTGGGCCATTTCACGGTGTTTGTGCTGGCTTGCTTCATCGGCAACATGGTGGTCTGGAACGTGACCCCCGCACTGCACACGCCGTTGATGAGCGTGACCAATGCGATTTCCAGCATCATCGTGATCGGTGCGCTGGTGCAAATCTTGCCACCCGAGGCAGGCAGCAATGGACGACCTGATCAGCTCATTCAGTGGCTGGCTTTTGCCGGCATCGTGCTCACCGCTGTCAACATGTTCGGTGGCTTTGCCGTCACCCGCCGCATGTTGGATATGTTCCGCAAATAAGGATTTTGGGGGCGGCTCGTGAGCGCCACCCTCAGCCGATCAAGAAAAGACACACCCATGAACTTTAACCTGGCCACGACCGCCTATTTGGGCGCAGCCATCCTCTTCATCCTCAGTCTGGGGGGCTTGTCCAACCCAGAAACTTCGCGCCGGGGCAACCTGTATGGCGTGGTGGGCATGGCACTGGCTGTGCTGGCCACCATTGTGGGGCCACGTGTGGCTGCTGCAGGCGTTCCCTGGATCATCGCTGCTTTGCTCATTGGCGGCAGCGTGGGTCTTTATGCCGCCAAAACCGTCAAGATGACCCAAATGCCCGAGCTGGTGGCGCTCATGCACAGCTTGGTGGGCCTGGCGGCCTGTTTGGTGGGCTTTGCCAGTTATGTGGACACCTCGGTGCAGTACCAGGGAGCAGAAAAAGCCATCCACGAAGTGGAGATTTATGTCGGCATCCTGATCGGTGCGGTGACTTTCTCGGGCTCGTTGATTGCGTTTGGCAAGCTCAACGGCAAGATCGGTGGCAAACCTTTGCTGTTGCCCGCACGCCATTGGCTGAACTTGCTCGGCTTGTTGGCCGTGGTCTGGTTTGGCCGTGAATTTGTCAATGCACACGATGTGCAAAGCGGCATGACGCCGCTGATGGTGATGACCGCGATCGCGCTGCTGTTCGGCATCCATATGGTCATGGCCATTGGCGGTGCCGACATGCCGGTGGTGGTGTCCATGCTCAACAGCTACTCGGGTTGGGCTGCTGCGGCCACGGGGTTCATGCTCAGCAACGACTTGCTGATCGTGACCGGTGCCTTGGTAGGCTCCAGCGGGGCCATCTTGTCTTACATCATGTGCAATGCCATGAACCGCAACTTCATCAGCGTGATCGCGGGTGGCTTTGGTGGTGGCGCCCCTGCTGCACCCAAAGCCGACGGCGCCGCAGCCGAGCCGCAAGGCGAAGTGGTGCCCGTGAGTGCCACAGAGACAGCTGAGTTGCTGCGCGAGGCTAAGAGCGTGATCATCGTGCCCGGTTACGGCATGGCCGTTGCCCAAGCCCAGCACACGGTCAACGAGATCACCAAGACTTTGCGTGAGCGTGGTGTGACGGTGCGGTTTGGCATTCACCCCGTGGCAGGCCGAATGCCGGGCCACATGAACGTGCTCTTGGCCGAAGCCAAAGTGCCCTACGACATCGTGCTGGAGATGGACGAGATCAACGACGACTTTCCTGACACCGATGTGGTCATGGTCATCGGGGCCAACGACATTGTTAACCCGTCCGCGCAAGACGATCCGACCAGTCCGATCGCCGGCATGCCTGTGCTCGAAGTCTGGAAGGCCCGTGCCAGCATTGTCATGAAGCGCTCCATGGGCAGCGGCTACGCGGGTGTGGACAATCCGCTGTTTTACAAGGACAACAACCGCATGCTGTTTGGCGATGCCAAAAAAATGCTCGACGAAGTGCTGGTCGCATTGAGGGCATAAGGTCGCCTTACAGGGCGGAAGCCTTGCGTCAAGAGGGCGGAAGCCTTGCGTCAAGAGGGCGGAAGAATCAATTCTTCCGCCCTTTTTTCTTGAGCAAAAAGAAGGGGCGGATGACCTGCGCCAAGGTGCATTTTTTCGCGTAAACCCTGAGGCCTTGCATGTCAGTCTGCCGTCAGATCTACGTTAGACTGATCCTCAGGAGAACTTGACATGAACTTGAATCCCGTTTGGCTGAAAAGTTACCCCGAAGGCGTTCCAGCCGACATTGATACAACCCAATACAGGTCCTTGGTGGCTTTGCTTGAGGAGAGCTTTGCCAAATACGCAGACCGTCCGGCCTACAGCTTCATGGGCAAGGACATCAGCTATGCCCAGACCGACCGGGAAAGCTTGGCCTTGGCGGCGTATTTGCAATCTTTAAGACTCAACAAAGGAGATCGCATCGCGATCATGATGCCCAACGTGCCGCAGTATCCGGTAGCCGTTGCCGCCATCTTGCGTGCAGGTTTTGTGGTCGTCAACGTGAACCCGTTGTACACCCCGCGCGAACTCGAACACCAGCTCAAAGACTCTGGTGCCAAAGCGATTGTGATCGTCGAGAATTTTGCTGCCACGCTCGAAAAATGCATCGCTCAAACCGCGGTTCAGCATGTGGTGCTGGCTTCTATGGGTGACCGTCTGGGTTGGTTCAAGGGCCACTTGGTCAACTATGTGGTGCGGAACATCAAGAAAATGGTGCCTGCCTTCAACCTGCCCCAGGCTGTCCGCTTTAACGATGCCTTGACCCGAGGCAAGCAGATGGCGTTCCTTCGGCCCGAGTTGTTGGCCGAAGATATTGCCGTGTTGCAATACACCGGAGGCACCACAGGCGTTTCCAAGGGAGCAGTGCTGCTGCACCGCAACTTGATTGCCAACGTCTTGCAATCCGATGCCTGGAATGAACCGGTGATGAAACGCATCCCTGTGGGTCAACAACCCACTTCGGTATGCGCTTTGCCGCTGTACCACATCTTTGCTTTCACGGTGAACATGATGCTGTCGATGCGCTCCGGTGGCAAAACCATCCTGATTCCCAATCCACGCGATTTGCCCGCTGTGCTCAAAGAGCTGTCCAAGCACACGTTTCACAGCTTTCCGGCCGTGAACACCTTGTTCAATGGCTTGGCCAACCACCCGGATTTCAACACCGTTGACTGGTCCAACCTCAAGGTGTCGCTGGGGGGGGGCATGGCCGTGACGCCCAATGTGGCCAAGCTCTGGCTCGAGAAAACCGGCTGCCCGATTTGCGAGGGCTACGGTTTGTCAGAAACCAGTCCTTCGGCCAGCTGCAACCCGACCACCAGCACCGAGTTCACGGGCACGATTGGCGTGCCGATTCCGGGCACGTTCATGAAGCTGCTTGACGATGAGGGCCACGATGTGACTACACCCGGCATGGCCGGCGAAATCGCCATCAAGGGCCCACAAGTCATGGCGGGTTATTGGCAGCGTCCCGATGAAACGGCCAAGGTCATGACGGTTGAGGGGTACTTCAAGTCGGGTGATGTCGGCATCGTGGACGAGCGGGGTTATTTCAAGATCGTCGATCGTAAGAAAGACATGATTCTGGTCAGTGGTTTCAACGTCTACCCTAATGAAGTAGAAGAAGTCGCTTCTGCTTGTCCGGGCGTAATGGAGTGCGCGGCCATTGGTGTGCCTGATGAGAAAACCGGCGAGGCGGTCAAGTTGGTGGTGGTCAGAAAAGACCCTGCGCTGACCGATGCGCAAGTCATCGCCTATTGCCGCGAGAACATGACCGGTTACAAGCAACCCCGTGTGGTCGAGTTTCGCGACGAATTGCCCAAAACGCCCGTCGGCAAAATCTTGCGGCGCGAGTTGCGCAACAAGGCCTGATCGCCGACCTGCGGGGTTTGTATCCCGACACACTGCCAAGCGGCCACACCGTTCACTTGTGGCCGTTTTTCTTTTTGACGCATTGCACAAGGGGTGATCCATGGCCGTGATCGGCATCATGAGCGCCATGCACGAAGAATTGGCGGCTGTACTGGCTTGCCTGCCAGACGAGCAGCGCGTTGCGGTGGCCGGGCGGGAGTTTTGGCTGGGTCACTGGCAAGGTCATGCAGTGGTGGCTGTGCTGTCGCGTATTGGCAAGGTGGCAGCGGCCACAACGGCCACGGTGTTGATCGAACGCTTTCATGTCGACACCCTCGTGTTCACGGGTGTGGCCGGGGGGATGGGCTCGGGTGTGCGTGTGGGCGATGTGGTGGTGGCCAACGGGTTTGTGCAGCACGACATGGACGCTTCCCCGCTGTTTCCCCGTCATGAAGTGCCGCTGTATGGCCGAGCCCGTTTTGAGACCGATGCAAACCTCTCGGCACAACTGGCGGAGGCTGGCCAACAGGTGCTGGCGCAAGCTGCGCAGCACTTGGGTGCGGGCACTTTGGCTGAGTTTCAATTGGATTCACCCCGCGTGCACCAGGGACTGGTCATCAGTGGCGACCGATTTGTCGCAACCTCGACCGAAAGCCAGGCCTTGCGTCTGGCTTTGCCCGATGCTTTGGCTGTGGAGATGGAAGGAGCGGCAGTGGCGCAGGTGTGCCACGATTACGCGGTGCCCTTTGCCGCTGTACGCACCATTTCAGACCGGGCTGACGATGCCGCCCACACCGACTTCAATCGCTTCATTCGTGAAGTCGCCAGCCGCTATAGCCTGGCGATTTTGTCGCAATGGTTGACCAACAGGCCCCCCGATTGATGGCGGCTTACTTGAGCCAGCCGCGACGTCGGAAATACCACATGGGCACCACGGCGCTGGCCACCATCAGGGTCAGTGCGTAGGGGTAGCCCCACTTTTGCGACAGCTCGGGCATGTACTGGAAGTTCATGCCGTACAGGCTGGCAATCAAGGTGGGCGGCAGCAAGGCCACGCTGGCCACCGAGAAAATCTTGATGATCTTGTTCTGGTTGATGTTGATGAAACCGACCGTGGCGTCCATCAAGAAATTGATCTTGTCGAACAAAAAGGCCGTGTGTGAGTCCAGCGAGTCGATGTCGCGCAGGATCTGGCGGGCTTCTTCAAACTGCTCGGCGTTGAGCATCTTGGAGCGCATCATGAAGCTCACGGCGCGGCGTGTGTCCATCACATTGCGACGGATGCGGCCATTCAAATCTTCTTGCCTGGCAATCGCGCCCAGCACTTCTCCGGCCATGGCATCGGTCACATCGCCCGACAACACTTTTTTGCCTGCGATTTCGAGTTTGTCGTAAATGCCCTCCAGCGTGTCGGCCGAGTATTCGGCGTCGGCGTCAAACAGCTTGAGCAGCACTTCTTTGGCGTCTTCAATCAGGCCCGGGGCGCGTCGTGCCCGCATTCGCAGCAGGCGAAACACCGGCACGTCTTCGTCGTGGATAGAGAACAGTACGCCTTGGCTTTTCAGGTTGGCGTTGTGCTGGTTCAAAATAAAGGCGCAGCGCACGGTGCGGGGCTCGTCTTCGTCTGCAATCAAAAAGTCAGAGCGAATGTGCAGCTCACCGTTGTCTTCTTCGTAGAAACGGGCTGATTCCTCAATGTCCTCGTCCATCGCATCTTCCGGGATGGACAGTCCAAAGTACTGTTTGATCCAGCGCTTTTCATCCAGTGTGGGCGACTCAAGGTCGACCCAGATGGGCTGAAAGCGGGAGAGTTCTTCCAGCGACTCGATCTCTTCCTGAAAGAGGCGGCCGTTGGCGAGTGTGAAGATGTTGAGCATGGCGAATCCAAAAATGGCCAAGTGCCAAAAGTTCAAAGGGGCGGCGAAGTGTTTTTGCAGCTTTCGAACAATGGGCAGGGTGCTCAAGTCGTTCGAAAGCTACCAACTCGGGGTAGTTTCCACGGCAATGTGTCTCCAGAATGAATCGGCGGATTATCGCACCGGATGTTGGGCGGGGAGTGTTAGATTCAGGCAACTTTATTGCATTGTTCCATGACACCCCATTTGACCCCTCGGCGTGAACGCTGGCTGCTTTTTACACTGGCCGGCATCCAGTTCACCCATATTCTTGATTTCATGATCATGATGCCGCTGGGGCCGCAGTTCACGGCCCTGTTCGGCATCAGCAATGCCCAGTTTGGCTTGTTGGTTTCGGCCTACACCTTATCGGCAGGCCTGTCCGGGCTAATGGCGTCTACGTACATAGACCGTTTCAGCCGCAAACGCTTGCTGCTTGTGATGTACACGCTGTTTGGGCTGGCTACGCTGGCCTGTGGCTTGGCCCCTGACTATTTGGGGTTGATGGTGGCACGTGTGGCTGCTGGCTTGTTTGGCGGTGTTTTGTCCGCCTTGTCCCAGACCATCGTGGCCGATGTTGTGCCCTTCGAGCGCCGAGGCCGGGCCATGAGCGTGGTGATGACTTCGTTTTCTGTGTCCACCGTGGCGGGGGTACCTTTGGGCTTGTTTTTGGCAGCGCACTTGAGCTGGCATGCGCCCTTTTTTGGCATCGCCTTGCTGGTGGGGCTATTGGCACTCGGCGCTTGGCAAACCTTGCCCCGGCTCGATGCACACCTGCATCACCCAGAACGGACGGGTGTCTGGCGTGGCATTGGGCAGGTGCTGTCCGAGGGCAACCACCTCAAAGCCTTCGGCGTGTCGGGTTTGATGATGTTCGCCGGTTTTACGGTCATTCCTTACATCACCATTTACTTGCAGTCCAATGCCGGCATGCAAACCGCTGAAGTGCCCTGGATTTACCTGTGCGGCGGCCTAGCCACCTTGCTGAGTGCGCGTTATTTTGGGCGATTGACGGACCGGGTAGGCAAAGTCCGGGTGTTCCAGCGCCTGGCGCTGGCTGTGGCGGTGCCATTGATGGCCACCACGCTTTCGCAGGGATTGCCCTTGTGGGGCTTGCTGGTGATATCGACCTTGCTCTTCACGGTCATGAGTGGACGCATGATTCCTGGCATGGCGATGATTTCATCGGCGGTGGAACCTCGTTTGCGCGGCACCTTCATGACCCTCAATTCGGCGGTGCAGTCGGCGGGCATGGGCTTGGCGGCCCTGCTGGCGGGCCTGATCATCGGGCGTGATGAACAGGGGCACCTCACGTTTTACTGGGTGGCGGGTTTGTTGGGGGTGGTGGCCAGTTTGCTCAGTGCTTGGCTGGCTGGGCGTTTGCGCTTGCATGGCGCACCAAGCGCTTCGAATTGAGTTCAACTGGAACGATAGCACCGAAAAGTCTGTTTCGAGGCAATTGTCCAGGCCAATCGGGGTTTACCTTGTGGCGCCTTGCTTTTCAATTCTTGGCGGCGCATAGTGGAGCTGAATCACCCGAAAGGGTGGTTTCGGAGTCCCGCTTCGGCGGGGCTTTTTCTACCCTGCATCTATGGAGGCGACGACTATGAATTTAACCATCAGCGGACACCATCTGGAAGTGACCCCGGCCTTGCGTCAGTACGTCACGGGGAAGCTCGATCGCATCACGCGACATTTTGATCAGGTGGTCGATGTCAAAGTGCTGCTGACTGTCGAAAAGCAGAAAGAGAAAGAAAAACGCCAGCGGGCAGAATGCAATATCCATGTCAAAGGCAATGACTTGTTTGCAGAAAGCGCGCACGAAGATTTGTATGCCGCCGTTGATGAACTGGTCGACAAATTGGACCGCCAAGTGGTCAAACACAAAGACCGCATCACCGACCACCACCACAGTGCGCCCAAGCGCATGATGTGACCGGGTTAGTTTTTTGTACAAAGCGGGGCCACTTCAAGTGGCCCTTTTTCATGGCCGTGCTGTGTCCGCCATTGCCAGGCCATAAGACCCTTGACAGTCCGCCGGACACGTTAAAGACGGGGGTGCTCGCGCAAGGTGCATAATCCGGCCTCGACCATGAATCGCCTCTCCTCCATATTGCCTGTTGCCCAAGTTCTTGTCGGGGTGGAAGCCACCAGCAAGAAACGCGCATTCGAAGAAGCCGGACTTCTCTTTGAGAACCTGCATGGGCTTTCCCGCGCTTTGGTGACCGACAGCTTGTTTGCCCGTGAGCGACTGGGCTCGACAGGCTTAGGGCACGGCGTGGCCATTCCGCATGGCCGTATCAAGGGCTTGAAAGCCCCCATGGCCGCCGTCTTCCAGTTGGCCCAGCCGATTGGTTTTGATGCACCCGATGAGCAAGCTGTCAGCTTGTTGATTTTCTTGCTGGTCCCTGAGGCGGCTACCCAAAAGCATTTGGAAATCCTGTCAGAGATCGCCGAGTTGCTGAGTGACACAGCCCTTAGAGAAAACATCAAGAACAGCACGGTCCAGGAAAACTTGCACCAACTGATTGCCCAGTGGCAATCGGCCCAAACCGCCTGAGTGAGCGAAAGCCGGTGTTTTAGCGATGAAACCTTCCGTTATCAGCGCCGATGTCTTGTTCGAGGACCACCGCAGCAAGCTGAAGTGGCAGTGGGTTGCTGGCTTGGGGGCCTCAGAGCGCAGGTTTGACGAAGTCGCCGTGCGCGAAGCCCGATCCGGTGCAGATCTGGTGGGTTACCTCAATTACATTCACCCTTACCGGGTTCAAATTCTGGGTCCGCGTGAGGTGACTTACCTCAGCAATGACACGCCCGAAGACTGCGCTCGCAGGATCGCACGCATCGTCACGCTGGAGCCGCCTGTCTTGGTGTTGGCCGATGGCCAGGTTGCACCTGACGCCTTGTTGTCAATGTGCGAACGTGCCCAGATTCCGATGTTCTCGACCGATCAGTCGTCGGCGTTTGTCATTGATGTGTTGCGTGCTTATTTGTCCAAGCACTTTGCCGATCGCATCACCATGCACGGCGTGTTCATGGACATTTTGGGCATGGGCGTGTTGATCACAGGCGAGTCTGGGCTGGGCAAGAGCGAATTGGGCTTGGAGCTGATTTCTCGTGGCAATGGCTTGGTTGCTGACGACGCCGTTGATTTGTACCGCATCAACCAGACCACCATTGAGGCGCGGTGCCCTGACTTGTTGCAAAACCTGCTGGAGGTGCGTGGCATTGGCTTGCTCGATATTCGGGCCATTTTTGGTGAAACGGCGGTGCGCCGCAAGATGCGCCTGAAGCTCATTGTTCACTTGGTGCGCCGTGAAACGCTTGAGCGTGACTACGAACGCTTGCCTTCAGAACCCTTGGTGCAGGACGTGCTGGGCATTCCGGTGCGCAAAGTCGTGATTCAGGTGGTAGCGGGTCGCAACATCGCTGTGTTGGTGGAGGCGGCAGTGCGCAACACCATTTTGCACATGCGCGGTATTGACACCTACCAGGACTTTATCGATCGACAGCGGCGAGCCATGGAGTAAATGCCTCGCTTCAGCTCAACGCTGACGGTGGGGACAAGGGGTTTGCGTGCAGTGCGCATACAGACTCAAAGCGTGGTCTGCGATCACAAAACCCTTGGCTTCGGCCACGGCTTGCTGTCGGGCCTCGATTTCCGGGTCATAAAACTCTTCAACCCGACCGCAGTCCAGACACACCACATGGTCATGGTGCTGGCCTTCGTTGAGTTCATAAACCGCTTTGCCGCTTTCGAAGTGGTTGCGGCTCAAAATGCCGGCTTGCTCAAATTGAGTCAAAACCCGATACACCGTGGCCAAGCCAATGTCCGTATTTTCCAGCAGCAATTGGCGAAACACATCTTCAGCCGTCATGTGGCGCTGTGCGCCGCTTTGAAAAACTTCGAGAATTTTCAGGCGGGGCAGGGTGGCTTTTAGACCATTGTTTTTCAGTTCGTCGATTTGGGTCATGGTCAAGGGTATCTGGGTATGCAAAACCGGTACCGGCATGAAGCTGCCGCTACAATGACTCGATCATATCGGCCTGCCTTCAACCATGACAGCTTTCCTGACTTTTCCCTTGACAGGCAACCGCCTGGCCATGCTCTTTGTGTGCGCCAGTTTGGCGGGGTGCGCAAGCATGGCCAGCTTCACCGGCGACACGTTCAAGCCTTACGTGCCAGAGGTGGTGCAAGGCAATTTCGTTTCAAAAGAGCAGCGCCAGGCCCTGACCCCGGGCATGGCGCGGGCACAGGTTCGTGACATTTTGGGCACACCCTTGGTGACCAGTCTTTTTCACGCAGACCGCTGGGACTATGCTTTCAGCATTCGCCGTCAAGGTGTGCCTCCTCAGACTTTCCAGCTCACGGTGTTTTTCAAAGGCGATGTGCTGCAATCTATTGAAGGGGGCGACTTGCCCAGTGAGGCCGAGTTCGTGGAGCGCTTGGTCATTCAGCGCAAGGCCACCAGTGCGCCCAACTTGCAGGCCAGCGAAGAAGACCTGAAGAAGTTCCCTGTGCAAAAAGCACAAGGCGGTGCCGAGCGCGCAGCGCCGTTGCCCGCCAGTTACCCTCCCTTGGAGCCAACACCCCGCTAACGGGTGTCTGTTCGGGTCTTGTGCCCGATGGCGTGCGACCCTTTCATTTTGAACATGATATGACTCAATTGACCGATTTGCCCATCACCGTTGCCGGGGCTTCTGGCCGCATGGGGCATATGCTGATCGAAGCCATCATGGCCTCGGCCGACTGCCACTTGGCGGGTGCGCTCGACATCGCAGCCAGCCCTGCACTGGGCCTGGATGCCGCAGCCCCTTTGGGCAAATCCAGTGGCGTTCTGGTCACGTCGGACTTGCATGCTGGCTTGAAGAATGCGGCTTGTCTGATCGATTTCACACGCCCTGAAGGTACCTTGGCGCACCTGAAGGTTTGCCGAGAACTGGGTGTCAAAGCCGTGATCGGCACCACCGGTTTCACGGACGAGCAAAAAGCCGAAATCGCTGAAATTGCCAAAGACATTGCCATCGTGATGGCCCCTAATATGAGTGTGGGTGTCAACGTCACGCTCAAGCTGCTGCAAATGGCGGCGCAGGCCATGTCGACCGGCTACGACATCGAAATCATCGAAGCCCATCACCGCCACAAAGTGGACGCGCCATCGGGTACCGCCCTCAAAATGGGCGAAGTTATCGCCGAAGCCATGGGGCGCGACTTGAAAGACTGCGCGGTTTATGAGCGCTACGGCCACACGGGTGAGCGCGATCCGTCGAGTATCGGTTTTGCCACCATTCGGGGCGGCGACATCGTGGGCGATCACACGGTGTTGTTCGCGGGCATTGGCGAACGCATCGAAGTGACCCACAAATCCTCCAGTCGGTCCACCTACGCTCAGGGCAGCCTGCGCGCCGTGCGCTATTTGGCCACTCAACAGCGCGGCCTGTTCGACATGTTTGACGTGTTGAACCTGCGCTGACGTCCCCAAGCCCATTGCCATGAGCCTCAACGATTTTTTGCTGCACAGCGACCTCGTCAGCCGCGTGCTGGCCTTGGCCTTGTTGGTCTTGTCGGTGGGCAGCTGGGTGGTGATGGTTTGGAAATGGCGCTTGCTGTCGCGTGTTGGCCTGGACATGCGCCGCAGCATCGCGGCGTTTTGGCAAGCCACCGCCTTTGACGATGCCCGCCAGCGCGTGGTCCAGTTTGACCGCGATGCCTGCATCACCCCCTTGCTCGAAGCGACCTTGCTGCCCGTGGGCGGCACCCTGGCCACGGCCGGAGACCGCAGCCCCCAGCTGACGCGGGTGTTGCGCGATGCCCTTCATGGCGTGCTGCGGCGCTTGCAGTGGGGCCAGGTGTGGTTGGCCACGGCAGGGTCGATCTCGCCTTTTGTCGGACTTTTGGGCACGGTTTGGGGCATCTTCAATGCCTTGACGGGCATGGCCGAAGCCGGGCAGCTGACCATCGATAAAGTCGCTGGCCCGGTGGGCGAGGCCTTGATCATGACCGCCGCAGGCTTGGCGGTGGCCATCCCGGCGGTGCTGGGCTACAACGTGTTGGGCCGAAAAGTGAACCAGATTGAGGCCGACCTGGAAGGCTTTGCGCATGATCTGCTTGGCTTGCTGGCCGATCCACAGGACTGAGCCATGGCCTTCGGTCGCCTGGAATCGCGCCAACCGGCCGCCCCCATGAGCGAGATCAATGTCACCCCCATGGTCGACGTGATGCTGGTTTTGCTGGTCATTTTCATCCTCACCGCCCCCTTGATGACCAGCGCCATTCGACTGGACCTGCCCCAAAGCGAGGGCACTCAGGCCGGGGCTGCCCCGCTGGCCGTGATTTTGGTGGTCGATGCCCAAGGCACCTTGTTTTTGAACGACAAACCCATCACGCCAGAAGCCCTGCGTCAGCGCCTGTCAGAGGTGGCCAAGCACAACCCCCAAACCGAGCTGGAACTTCGCGCCGACCAATCGGTGCCTTATGGCCGGGTGGTCGAGGCCATGGGCTTGGCCCAAAAAGCCGGTCTGTCGCGCATCGGTTTTGTGGCGCAAACAGCCCCAGCGCTCGCCCGCTGACATTCTCCGGGGGAGACCGCCCCTCTACAATCGCAGGCTATGCAAGACAAGTACAACCACCTCGAAGTCGAACCCGCAGCACAGTCCCGCTGGACGGCCCGCGATGCCTACCGCGTCACCGAAGACGCAAGCAAAAAGAAGTTCTACGCCTGCTCCATGCTGCCCTACCCCAGCGGCAAGCTGCACATGGGCCATGTGCGCAACTACACCATCAACGACATGCTCACGCGCAGCCTGCGCATGAAGGGCTACAACGTCTTGATGCCCATGGGCTGGGACGCTTTTGGCCTGCCTGCCGAAAACGCGGCCTTGAAAAACGGCGTGCCGCCGGCCAAGTGGACGCACGAAAACATCGCTTACATGAAAAAGCAGATGCAGGCGATGGGTTTGGCGGTGGACTGGTCGCGCGAAGTGGCCACCTGCGACCCTACCTACTACAAATGGAACCAGTGGTTGTTCCTCAAGATGCTCGAAAAAGGCATCGCTTACCGCAAGACCCAAGTCGTCAACTGGGACCCGGTGGACCAGACCGTGCTGGCCAACGAACAGGTCATCGACGGCAAAGGCTGGCGCACCGGTGCCCCGGTTGAAAAGCGTGAGATTCCGGGCTATTACCTGAACATCACGTCTTACGCTCAAGAGTTGCTGGACCATGTGCAGATCGGCAACGACAAGGCCACGCTGAACGGCTGGCCTGACAAAGTGCGCTTGATGCAGGAAAACTGGATCGGCAAGAGCGAAGGCGTGCGCTTTGCGTTCCCCCACGACATCCGCGATGCCTCTGGCGAGTTGATTGGCGACGGCAAGATGTACGTCTTCACCACCCGCGCTGACACCATCATGGGCGTGACCTTTTGCGCGGTGGCGGCCGAGCACCCGCTGGCGCTGCATGCGGCCGCAAGCAACCCTGCGTTGGCGGCGTTTTTGGAAGAGTGCAAGAGCGGTGGCACCACCGAAGCCGAGCTGGCCACGCAAGAGAAAAAGGGCATGGCCACTGGCCTGTTTGTCACGCACCCATTGACCGGTGCGCAGGTTGAGGTGTGGGTGGGCAACTACGTGCTGATCAGCTACGGCGACGGTGCGGTGATGGGCGTGCCTGCGCATGACGAGCGTGATTTTGCGTTTGCCTTGAAATACGCCTTGCCGATTCGACAGGTCGTGGGCTTGGTGCCGGCTGCCTCAGCCGACGCGCGTGTGTTTGATGCGACCGCATGGTCCGAGTGGTATGCCACCAAAGACGGTGTGTGTGTCAACTCCGGTGAACTCGACGGCCTGGCCCAAAAAGCCGCTGTCAACAAAGTGGCCGAGCTGCTGGCTGCCAAAACCCACAACGGGGTGAGCCTGGGCGAGAAAAAAATCACCTGGCGTTTGCGTGACTGGGGCGTGAGCCGCCAGCGCTATTGGGGCACGCCGATCCCGATCATCCATTGCGACGAGCACGGTGCCGTGCCCGTGCCCGAAAAAGACCTGCCCGTGGTCTTGCCGCAAGACTGCATCCCTGATGGCTCAGGCAACCCCTTGCACAAGCATGAAGGTTTTCACGCGGGCGTGACCTGCCCGGTGTGCGGCAAACCCGCCCGCCGCGAGACCGACACCATGGACACCTTTGTGGACTCGTCTTGGTACTTCATGCGCTATTGCGACCCGAAGAACACCGAAAAAATGGTGGCTGGCGGCACCGACTACTGGATGCGGGACCAGCACAAGGCCACTGGCGGCAGCGGCATGGACCAGTACATTGGCGGCATCGAGCACGCGATCTTGCACCTGCTTTATGCCCGCTTTTGGACCAAGGTCATGCGTGATCTGGGGTTGGTCAAGGTCGATGAGCCCTTCACCAAACTGCTGACGCAGGGCATGGTGCTCAACCACATCTATTCGCGCCGCACCGCCAAAGGGGGCAAAGATTATTTCTGGCCGCACGACGTGGAGCATGTGCTCGACGACACCGGCAAAGTCGTCGGTGCCAAGCTCAAGAATGAAGCCGACAGCGGCGATGGCAAGTTGCCCGTGGGCACCGCCATCGACTACGAGGGCGTGGGCACCATGTCCAAGTCCAAAAACAACGGCGTGGACCCGCAAGACCTGATCGAAAAATACGGCGCTGATACGGCGCGTCTGTACACCATGTTCACTGCGCCGCCCGAGGTCACTTTGGAGTGGAATGACTCGGCCGTGGAGGGCAGCTACCGCTTTTTGCGCCGGGTCTGGAACTTCGCGTTCAAGCACCACGAGCTGCTGCGCACCGCTTCGGGCCAGGACCTGAGCCAAGCGGCTTTGGGCGATTCGGCGAAGACCTTGCGCCGCGAAATGCACCTGGTGCTCAAGCAAGTGGGCTACGACTACGAGCGCATGCAATACAACACCGTGGTGTCCGGTTGCATGAAGCTGTTGAACGCGTTGGAAGACTTCAAGCCCGATGGCAGCGCGGGTGACACTGCCGCCCTGTGTGAAGGCGTGTCGCTTTTGACGCGCATGCTCTACCCTGCCTGCCCGCACATCACGGACGAGGTCTGGCAGCAGCTGGGTTATGCCAAGGCCGTGGGCGAGTTGCTGGATGCTCCGTGGCCCATCGTGGACGAGTCGGCACTTGAGCGCGATCAGATCGAGCTGATGCTGCAAATTAACGGCAAGTTGCGTGGGGCCATCTTGGTGCCTGCTGCGGCAGACAAGGCGCAGATCGAAGCTGCCGCACTGGCCAGTGAGGCGTTTGTCAAGCAAGCCGAAGGTGCTGCACCCAAAAAGGTCATCGTGGTGCCTGGCCGCTTGGTCAACGTGGTGATCTGAGAACGCGCCCGATGACACCCTCACGCCGACTCTTTTTGACCGCTTTGGGCTTGGGCACCGTGCCTGTGTGGCTCGCCGGCTGTGGGTTTCAGCTGCGGCAAGCCCAGGACTTTGCGTTCAAAACCCTGTATGCCAATTTCTCGACCACATCGCCTTTGGGTGTGGAACTGCGCCGCAATTTACTGGGCTCAGGCCGTATTCAGTTAGGGACCGATCCCAAGCAGATGCTCAAGGCCGATGCGATTCTTGACATTCTGAGCGAAGAGCGCCAGCAGGTGGCCGTGGGCGTGAGCGCGACAGGCCAAGTGCGCGAGCTGCAATTGCGGCTGCGAGTGCGCTTTCGCCTGCGCACGCCACAGGGTGTGGAGTTGATCGAGTCGGTGGAGTTGTTTCAGCAACGTGACTTGAGCTTTAACGAAACTGCGGCGCTGTCCAAAGAAATCGAGATCGGCATTTTGTACCGTGACATGCAGACCGACATCGTGCAGCAGATCATGCGCCGCTTGTCGGCCGTCAAGCCGCGCAATACACCGCAACCTGCCTGAACGCGCCCATGCAATTGGCTCTTCCACAGTTGGCGGCACACCTGCAAAAGGGCTTGCGCAGCCTGTATGTTTTGCATGGCGACGAGGCCTTGCTGATCCAGGAGGCGGCCGACGCCATTCGCGCCACCGCCCGCGCCCAGGGCTACACCGAGCGCAGCGTGCACACCGTCTCGGGGGCGCATTTTGACTGGAGCGAAGTGCTGGCCGCAGGCGGCTCTCTCAGCCTGTTTGCCGACAAACAAATCGTGGAAGTGCGCGTGCCCTCTGGCAAGCCAGGCAAGGAAGGCAGCACGGCCATTCAGCAACTGGCCTTGTCTGCCCAAGGCAATGACACGACCTTGACCTTGTTTTTGTTGCCGCGCCTGGACGCGGCCACCCGCAAAGGGGCTTGGTTTGCCGCGCTGGAAAATGGGGGCGTTTCGATTCAGGTCGATCCAGTTGACCGCATTGCCTTGCCTCAATGGATCGCGCAGCGCCTGCAACAGCAAGGCCAGCGCGTGGTGGCGGGCGAAGAAGGTCAGCGCACCTTGCAGTTTTTTGCCGACTGCGTAGAAGGCAACCTGCTGGCGGCACACCAAGAGATTCAAAAACTCGGGTTGCTCCACCCGCCAGGCGAACTCAGCCAGGAACAGGTGGCGTCGGCGGTGGTCAATGTGGCCCGTTACGACGTGTTCAAGTTATCAGAGGCCGTGTTGTCGGGGCAGGTGGCGCGGGTGCAGCGCATGCTCGACGGTCTGCAGGCCGAAGGCGAGGCCGCTGTGTTGGTGCACTACACGCTGGCCGAAGACATCCGCGCCTTGAAACGTGTCAAAGACGCCATCGCCAGCGGCAAGCCCATGCCCTTGGCCTTGCGCGAACAGCGTGTGTGGGGCCCGCGTGAACGCCTGTTTGAACGCGTGTTGCCCCGCATGACCGAAGCCCGTCTGAATGGCTTGCTGCAAGCGGCGCACCAGGTGGATGGCATCGTCAAGGGTCTGAAAGTGCCTGAATGGCCCACCGACGGCTGGCAGGCACTGCAGCGGCTGGCCATGCGCTTCTCGCGCTTTTGCATCGTCCGTTGATTCGGCCCGCCGCGGCCGTGCCCGGCCTGTCCTTGTCATGCCCGGCTTGACCGGGTATCCATCACGGCCGAAGGCATTGACCCTCAATCGAGTCGCGGGTGACGGCTCTACTGAGCGCGAGCCCCTTGCTCGCGAATGTGTGCAGTTCCATTACAGCCATTCGGCCGCTGGGGCAGCCTCCCACAAAAACCCGGTCCGCATCTGCGAAAATGTTTGAATGACTGAATTGAACACCGCCGCACACGTCCAAGCATTGGGCCAACAGGCCAAAAATGCTTCGGCCATGATGGCCAAGGCATCGGCTGCTACCAAAAACAAGGCTTTGCGCCATTTGGCTGCCTTGTTGCGCGAGAACACCGACGCTTTGCAGCTGGACAACGCCAAAGACCTGGAGCGCGCCCGCGCTGCCGGGCTGGCCGAACCGATGGTGGACCGCCTGAAACTCACGCCCAAAGTGCTGGAAACTTGTGCGCAAGGCTGCGAGCAGTTGGCGGCCATGCCCGACGTGATCGGCGAGATCATTGGCATGAAGCAAGTGCCCAGCGGCATCCGTGTGGGCCAGATGCGTGTGCCGATTGGCGTGTTTGGCATGATCTTCGAAAGCCGTCCGAATGTGACCATCGAAGCGGCCAGCCTGTCTATCAAAAGCGGCAACGCCTGCATCTTGCGTGGTGGCTCAGAAGCCATCGAGTCGAACAAGGCCTTGGCCAAGCTGGTGCAGCAGGCGCTCACCGACAGCGGTTTGCCCATCGACGCGGTGCAACTGGTGCAAACCACCGACCGCGCCGCCGTGGGCCAGCTGATCACCATGCCACAGTTTGTGGATGTGATCATTCCACGCGGCGGTAAGGGCCTGATTGAGCGCATCAGCGCCGAGGCCAAGGTGCCCGTCATCAAGCACCTGGACGGCAATTGCCACACTTATGTGGACGATCCGTGCGACATCGACATGGCCGTTAAGGTGGCTGACAACGCCAAAACCAACAAATACAGTCCCTGCAATGCCAGCGAAGGCTTGCTGGTGGCACAGGGCGTGGCCGCCGAGTTTTTGCCCAGAATCGGTGCCATTTATGCTGTCAAAGGCGTCGAGATGCGTTGCTGCCCCAAGGCCAAGGCCATTCTGAGTCAAGTTGACGGCGCTCAATTGAAGGATGCCACCGAGAAGGATTGGTTCGAGGAATACCTCGCACCCATCATCAGCATCAAGGTGGTTGACGGGGTGGATGAGGCGATTGCCCACATCAATCACTACAGCAGTCACCACACCGATGCCATCCTGACGCGTGACCACATGCACGCCCAGCGCTTTTTGCGCGAGGTGGACTCGGCCAGCGTCATGGTCAACACCAGCACCCGTTTTGCCGATGGTTTTGAGTTTGGTTTGGGTGCCGAGATCGGTATCAGCACCGACAAGTTCCACGCCCGGGGCCCGGTCGGCATCGAAGGGCTGACGTCGCTCAAATATGTGGTGTTGGGTGAAGGCGAAGTCCGCACCTGATCTGTTTGTCTTGGGTGGCCGGGTTCACATGCCCTTGGCTTCTGTCGGGTCAGTGCTTGCAAACGCGCTGACTGGCCCCATATGATTATCTTGTTTTTGTCGTTTCAGCCCCATAAAGGTCGCCCATGGTTCCCCATCTTGTCACTGCCCTGACCGGCCCTATTAATGAGCTGGAGCAGCGCATCCTCGACTCCATGCCCGCAATTGAACGCTGGTTTCGTCTGGAATGGATGGAGCACACACCGCCGTTTTACACCTCGGTTGACATTCGCAACGCGGGCTTCAAGCTGGCCCCGGTGGACACCAACCTTTACCCCGGCGGCTGGAACAACCTGACGCCTGAAATGCTGCCTTTGGCCGTGCAGGCAGCCCAGGCAGCGATCGAAAAGATCTGCCCCGAGGCCAAAAACCTGCTGATCATTCCCGAGAACCACACGCGCAACACCTTTTATTTGACGAATGTGGTGCAGTTGCAGCGCATCTTTCACATGGCGGGGTTGAACGTGCGCATCGGCTCGATCAACCCTGAGATCAAGGAACCGACCACCATCGAGCTGCCCAACGGCGAAAGCGTCACCTTGGAGCCGGTGGTGCGCAGCAAGCACCGTCTGGGCCTGAAAGACTTCGATCCCTGCACCATCTTGCTTAACAACGACTTGTCGGCGGGTGCCCCGGGCATTCTGGAAGACCTGCACGAGCAATACCTGCTGCCACCGCTGCACGCAGGCTGGAGCGTGCGCCGCAAAACCAAGCATTTTCAGAACTACGAAGAAGTGGCCAAGCGTTTTGGCAAGCTGTTGGGCATCGACCCCTGGCTCATCAACCCGATGTTCAGCCAGTGCGGCGACGTGAACTTTGCCGAAGGCACGGGCATGGAATGCCTGCGCAGCAACGTGGACGCGCTGCTGACCAAAATCAAGCGCAAATACAAGGAATACGGCATCAACGAGAAGCCGTTTGTGGTGGTCAAGGCCGACAACGGCACTTACGGCATGGGCATCATGACCGTGCGCGATGTGGCCGACCTGGACGCTCTGAACCGCAAGACCCGCAACAAGATGAACGTCATCAAGGACGGCCAGACCGTGAATGATGTGATCATCCAAGAGGGCGTGCTGACCAACGAACGCATCAACGACGCGGTGGCCGAGCCGGTGGTCTACATGATGGACCGCTATGTAGTGGGTGGTTTTTACCGCGTGCACGCCGAGCGCGGTGTGGACGAGAACCTGAATGCACCCGGCGCCAGTTTTGTGCCACTGGCCTTCGCCGATACCCCGCACTTGCCCCAGCCCGGCGTCAAACCGGGTGCCAGCGTGCCCAATCGCTTCTATATGTATGGCGTGATTGGCCGCTTGGCCATGCTGGCGGCCAGTTACGAGCTGGAAGCGACCGACCCCGAAGCCGAGGTTTACGACTAAAGTTGCTGCACCGCAACAAAATCCCCAAAAGGACGGTGACACGGGGCTGAAATCAGGCGCAAAATAGCCGACTTGTTTCTTATCCGGCTTGACGCAGGTCAGGTCCTAGCCCGTGTCTTCCAACCGTTCTTCACTCGTCGCATTGACTTTGGGCGCCATTGGCGTGGTTTATGGCGACATCGGCACCAGCGTGCTGTATGCGATGAAAGAGGTTTTTGGCTCCGGCCATGTGCCTTTCACGCCGGGCAATGTCTATGGCATTCTTTCAATCTTTTTCTGGACCCTGACCACCATCGTGTCGGTCAAGTACGTGGTGTTGGTGCTGCGTGCCGACAACCATGGTGAGGGCGGTTTGGTGGCCATGCTGGCGCTGGCCTCGCAATCGGTCAAAGACCGACCCCAGTTGCGTAAAGTCTTGCTGGTGGTCGGCATCTTTGGCACCTGCCTGTTTTATGGCGATGGCGTCATCACCCCGGCCATCTCGGTGCTCTCGGCGGTGGAAGGCCTGGAGATCATCTCGCCAGCCTTCAAAAAATCAGTGATTCCGCTGACCTTGGTGATCCTGTTCCTGCTGTTTTGGGTGCAAAAGCGCGGCACGGCAGGCATCGGCAAGTTCTTTGGCCCCATCACCTTGGTTTGGTTTGTCGCCATCGCGGTGCTGGGGGTCTCCCACATTGTTCAGCGCCCTGAAATCCTGTTCGCCATCAGCCCGCATTACGCCTTGAGCTTCATGTGGCACGAGCCGGGCACCACGTTCATCATCTTGGGTGCGGTGGTCTTGTGCGTCACAGGCGGCGAGGCCTTGTATGCCGACATGGGCCACTTTGGCAAAAAGCCGATCCGCCTGGCCTGGTTCAGCGTGGTCATGCCCTGTCTCGTGTTGAATTATTTTGGTCAAGGTGCCTTGTTGCTGTCTGAGCCCGAGGCCGTGAAAAATCCGTTTTACATGATGGCCCCTGACTGGGCGCTGGTGCCGCTGGTCGGCTTGGCCACCATGGCCACGGTCATCGCCTCGCAGGCATTGATTTCAGGCGCTTTCAGCGTGACCAAACAAGTGATTCAGCTGGGGTATTTGCCACGCTTGCAGGTCATGCACACCAGCGAAACAGACACGGGCCAAATCTACATGCCCTTTGTGAACTGGGGCCTGTTTGTGGCCATCGTTTTGGCGGTGATCATGTTCAAGTCGTCCAGCAACCTGGCGGCGGCCTACGGCATCGCCGTGTGCACCGACATGCTGATCACCACGGTGCTCACCTTCTTTGTGATCCGTTACGCCTGGAAGCTGCCATTGGCGCTGTGCATCGGTGCGACGGGTTTCTTTTTTGTGGTCGATCTGGCGTTTTGGGCGTCCAACCTGCTCAAGCTGTTTGACGGCGGCTGGTTCCCCTTGCTCATTGGTGCGGCGGTTTTCACCCTCATGCTGACCTGGCACGATGGCCGCCGCTTGCTCAACGACTCCTTGCGTTCGGATGCGCTGAAGCTGAACGATTTTCTGGAAGCGGTTTTCATCGCGCCGCCCACCCGCGTGGAAGGCACAGCCGTGTTTTTGACGGCCGAAACAGGTGCGGTGCCCAACGCGCTGCTGCACAACCTCAAACACAACAAGGTGCTGCACGCGCAAAACCTGTTTGTCACGGTGCGCAGCCACGAAATTCCGCGCATGGAAGCAGGCAAACGCCTCGAAATTGAGTCGCTGGGCCACGACTGCTGGCAGGTGATTGTCAATTACGGCTTCAAGGACAACCCTGATTTGCCATCGGCCCTGTCTGCCATCGAGGGCGAGGGCTGCAAGCTCGACCCGATGATGACCAGTTATTTCCTGTCACGCGATATCGTGATTCCTACCATTGGTGGCGGCATGGCCACGTGGCGCGAAAAACTCTTTGCCCAGATGCACCACAACGCCAGCGCAGCAGCCGAGTTTTTGAACCTACCCACCAATGCCGTGGTCGAATTGGGCTCAAAAATCGAAATTTGAGCGCAAGCAGCGGCCTTGGCGGTGTGCGGTGTGTGGATACCCCAAGCACCGCCGTGTTGAATACAAGAGGGGAGTGCCATGCAGCGGTCTTTGCATTTAGCCCATCAATTCACGCGACGTGTGGCGTTTGGCCTGCCGCACGATGCAGCCATGCCGGATGACCCTTTGGCATGGGCAAAAGCCCAGTTGAAACGTGTGCCACCGATGGACATTCTGGAGCGGGATGGCACACGGCGCACCGATCTGCCCGATTGGGTCCAATTGCTTTGGCGCATGGACGATGTGATGCAGGCGTTTGAAAAGCACCGTCGACTCGAAGCCGAATCTTTTGACAAGGCCAAGCGCATGTCCAAAGAGCAGTACGAAGCCGAGCGCAAGCGCGATATTGGGACACCCTATTGGCAGATGGAGCACTGGAAAGAAGTCCAAGCCCGCGCGACCACCGCCTTGTATGGCCAAGCACCTGTCTTTGAAAGGTTTTGGCATTTTTGGTCCAACCACTTCATGGTGGCGCCAGGCAACCAGAACAACGACACTTTGGTGGGGCCTTTCCAACGCAGTCTGCGAGAAAAAATGACGGGGGACTTTCAGGCCCTGCTTTGGCATGCCACGACCCATCCCGGCATGTTGGTCTATCTGGACAACAACACCAACACGGGGCCCCGTTCGCGTGCTGCTCGCGAAAAATGGACCACCCACAGCATCAACGAAAACCTGGGGCGTGAACTGTTGGAACTGTTCACATTGAGCCCAGAGAGCGGCTATACCCAAAAAGATGTGGAGGCGGTCACCCTGATATTGACCGGGTGGCGCGACATGCGGCCAGACAAGCACCACAAGGCTGGAGTCCCGCTGGGTACATTTTTTGATTTCAATCACCATGAACCGGGCTCTCAAGTGGTGATGGGAAAAACCTACTCGGCCGTGTTCCGCCCATCAGCCAAGTTGGAAGATTTGATTGCTGACTTGGCCGTCCATCCGGCAACGGCAAGGCATTTGGCCCGGAAGATGTGTGTTTATTTTCTTGACGACGACCCACCTGCTGCGGCGATTCGCCACGTTGAGCAAGTTTTCTTGCAAACCAAAGGGCATCTGCCTGCCGTTCACGATGCCGTGCTCGAGATGTGTTGGGCGCACTTGGAGACCACGCGCAAATTTTTGTCGCCAGAAACATGGCTTTTACAGACCTGGAATTTGATGGGCGTTACCCCACCCAGAACAGCTCCGTTGGATGACCGAGGCGGTCTCAAAACTCAAAATGTTTTGGGCGACTTGGGGCAACCATTGCCACGTTGCCCACAACCCAACGGGTGGCCTATTCGGTCGAGCGACTGGATCTCCAAGGAAATGCTGGACCGTCGGGTGCGCTTCATGTCAGTGGTCACCAGGGATTGGTTGCAACAGGCGGCACAACCCCGTCAAACCCTGAATCAATTGTGCGAAAAGCATTTCTCACCTGACAACCCAGAGCTCGCTTTGATTCAAAACGTCATAGCCAAAGGCGATGTGCGCTCTGCACACACCTTGTTCCACGCCAGCCCCACACTGCTTTGGAGTTGATCACCATGCAAAGAAGACAATGGTTGAAAGGTGCTGGTGCGGCTGCACTGAGTTTTGCAGGCATCCCGTCTGCGTGGGCCAATGGCGCTGCCACTGCACCCCGGCTGCTGGTCGTGCTGCTGCGAGGTGGCATGGACGGATTGGCCGCTGTTCCGCCTATCGGCGATGCAAACTACGCCGCCATTCGGCCCACCATCGCGGTCCAGAACAGTTTGCGGCTGGATGGCTCGTTTGGCCTGCACCCATCGCTCAAGCACCTGCACCAGTTGTGGGGTCAAGAGCAACTGGCGGTGGTTCACAGCACCGGCTTTACTTATGCCGGGCGGTCGCATTTCGAGGGGCAGGACGTGATGCAATCGGGCATGCTAAAGCCCTACACCTCGGCGTCAGGATGGCTGGGTCGGGCGATGCAGGTGGCGCGGGTGGCAGGCGGCGTTTCGATTTCAATACCCATGCCTTTGATTCTCCGGGGCAACCCAGAATCTTCCACGAAATTTCCCAACTGGATGCCTCCCTTGACGCCGACCGTCGCAGACTCTCTGGAAGCTTTGTGGTCGAAAGACGGACTGATGTCACCCTATGCGTCCATCATCCGAGCCGAGGCGGCAACCCAGCGGCAAAGTGCCATGAATCGACAGGATTTCTCCAGCGCACGTTCTTTGCCAGAGCTGGGCCGCCTGGCCGGACAAGAAATGAGTCAACCACAGGGCCCCCGTGTGGGCCTCATCGATTTCACACACGGGTTTGACACGCACGCCAGCCAGGGTGCCGATCAAGGCGGGCACGCTGACCAATTGCTTAAGGTCGATCAATTGGTCCAGAACTTTCAAGCCGCGATGGGGCCCATGTGGGCCAATGCCCTGGTGGTGACCGTGACCGAGTTTGGCCGAACAGCGGCTGAAAACGGCACCACAGGCACAGACCATGGCGTGGGCACTTGCTGCATGCTGGCGGGCGGTTTGATTGGTCGCTCGAAGGTCTATGCCGATTGGCGTGGCCTGCACAAAGACCAATTGTTTGAAGGCCGCGACCTGCCGCCAACGATCGATGTGGCGGCGGTCTATGCGAAAGTGATTGAGCGGGTGTTTGAGGTCACCCCTGCTGCCATTCAGCAGCAGGTCATTGCGCACAAGCCCCATGCCGCATTGAACGGCCTGCTGATTTAAACCCCCCGATTAATCCAACAAGCCCATCGCCTCGCCCATCACGATCGGGCGGGTGGGCGTCCAGTCCTTGTTGAACTGCATCACGCCTTGGGGGAACAACATCACCACGGTAGAGCCGAGCAAAAAGCGGCCCATCTCTTCGCCCTGCGCCAGGCTGATGTTGCCCATTTCATAAGCCCATTCGCGCACCGTGCCTGGACGCGGTGGGTTGACCACCCCGTGCCACACCGTGGCCATGCTGCCCACAATGGTCGCGCCCACCAGCACCATCACAAAGGGGCCGTGCTCGCCTTCAAACACACACACCACCCGTTCATTGCGCGCAAACAGGCCGGGCACGCCGCGCGCCGTGGTCGGGTTGACCGAAAACAAATCGCCGGGCACATAAATCATGCGCGTCAAGCGGCCCGCGCAAGGCATGTGGATGCGGTGGTAGTCGCGGGGGCTCAGGTAAAGGGTGGCAAATTCGCCATCTTGAAACTGCGCCGCCAAGGCCGCGTCACCGCCCACCAGCGCTTGCGTGCTGTAGCTGTGGCCTTTGGCCTGAAACACCAGATCGCCCGCGATGGGGCCGCACTGGCTGATGGCCCCGTCAACCGGGCTGACAAAAGCCGCCGCCGCCAATGGGCGTGCGCTGGCTTGGAGCGGGCGGGTGAAAAATTCGTTGAAGCTTTTGTAGCTGGTTGTGTCGGGGTTGGCCGCTTCGGCCATGTTCACGTTGTAGCGCTTGACGAACCAGTCGATGATGCGGGTGGTCGTGCCCCCCCACTGGCTGCCCGCCACCCAACCCGCAAAAGCGGTCAGGGCTTGTTTGGGAATCAGGTATTGCGGCAAGACCGCCAAGCGGTCAGAAAAAGAAGGGGACATGAAGAGGCCGCCAGGGCGGTTCAAGAGAAGGCCTTGATTTTATCGGGCGATGGCCACGGGTTTCCCCGTGGGGCAGCAGGCACAATCCCAGCATGAACACCCCTTTGCTTTCGGTCGATCATTTGGTCAAGCGCTACGGCGACGCCACCGTGGTCAATGACCTGTCTTTCCACATCAACCCCGGCGAATGCCTGGGTGTGATCGGCCCCAACGGGGCTGGCAAAACCACCACACTGCGCATGTGCCTAGGCTTGTCGCAGCCCGATGGCGGCGACATCGTCTACTTTGGCGGCCAGCAAATGCCGCGCGACGCGCTGGCCATCAAGTCGCAGCTGGGCGTGGTCGCGCAGATGGACACGCTGGACCCTGACTTCACATCGGAAGAAAACCTGCTGGTCTTTGGCCGCTACTTTGGCCTGCCCGACGCCACCATCCGCGAGCGCATTCCGCAGCTGCTGGAGTTTGCCGCGCTCACCCATAAAGCCAAAGCCAAACCCGGCGAATTGTCGGGCGGCATGAAGCGACGCCTGAGCCTGGCCCGCGCCCTCATCAACCACCCGCAACTGCTCATGCTGGACGAGCCCACCACCGGCCTGGACCCGCAGGCGCGGCACCTCATGTGGGAACGCCTGCAAGTGCTGCTGCAAGAAGGCAAATCCATCTTGCTCACCACGCATTTCATGGACGAGGCCGAACGCCTGTGTTCACGCCTGTTGGTGCTGGACCAAGGCCGCAAGATCGCCGAAGGCAAACCTCGCGACCTGATCGCCGAGCACCTGGAGCCCGAAGTGGTCGAGGTGTTTGGCCAAGGCGCGGTGGCGCTGGCGCAAGAAGCCGACCTCAAAGCGCTGGCGGGCCGCATCGAAGTCAGCGGCGAAACCGTGTTCTTCTACACCCACGACAGCCGTTCGCTGCTGGCGGCCTTGCAAGCCTGGCCTGCGCTGCGCACGCTGCACCGTCCTTCCAATTTGGAAGACCTGTTCTTGAAATTGACCGGACGCCAAATCCGCGAAGAAGGTTGAGCCATGAGTCAGATTCAAAACAACATCTGGGCCGCGCCCCAACTGTCCATGCGCTGGTGGCCTGTATTTCTGCGCAACTGGTTGGTCTGGAAAAAACTGGCCATCCCCAGCCTGGTGGGCAACATCGCCGAGCCGCTGATGTGGCTGGTGGCCTTTGGCTATGGCCTGGGTTCGCTGGTCGGGCAAATTGAACTGGGGGGCGAGAAAGTGCCCTACATCCTGTATTTGGCCAGCGGCAGCATCTGCATGAGCGCCATGAACGCGGCCACCTTTGAGGCGCTGTACTCGGCCTTCTCGCGCATGCATGTGCAAAAAACCTGGGACGGCATCATGAACGCCCCAGTGCGGCTTGATGACGTGGTGCTGGCCGAAATGCTGTGGGCCGCCTTCAAGGCGCTGTTCACCGTCACCGCCATATTGGGCGTGATGCTCGCTTTGGGCATCAGCCACAGCTGGAAGCTGCTGGTGGCCTGGCCCGTGCTGTTGGGCGTGGGCATCACCTTCAGCTGCATGGCGCTGATCTTCAACGCACTGGCCAAAGGCTACGACTTCTTCACCTATTACTTCACCTTGTTCCTCACGCCCATGATGTTCCTTTCGGGCATCTTTTTCCCGCGTGAACAACTGCCCGGCTTTGTGCGTGTGATCGCCGATTGGCTGCCGCTGTCGGTGGCGGTGGATTTGGTGCGCCCCCTCTTCATGGACCACTGGCCCGACCAGCCGCTGCGCCATGTGCTGGTGCTGGCGGGGTTTGCGGTGGTGTCCTTTTGGGTGGCGCTGGCGCTGACGAGGAAGCGGTTCAGGAGTTGAATAGCTAAGGCCGAATGAGGTTTTTAGATTTAACGTGGTTTCAGTGACTGACGCTTGCCCAGGTCAAATAACCCCAGAGCACCACATACAGACACGACCCCGCAGTCAAAGCTTGTGACGAATACGTCCCCATGAACCGTTCTGTGAACAACCCCCACAGCGGTATAAATTGCTGGGCGTGTACACCCAAGAAATGGGATGGGCGAATATCCCTGTCAAGATGCCAGCCGACAATAGGCAGGCCTGACCCTGCAGGGGGCTGGTGTCCTCCCAACATGAATCCGCTGATCGTGGAAAGCACGAAGGTCAGCACCAATCCAACGATGACGGCCCATGCCGTCACTGTGAGTGGGGTAGCGCCCCGTGCTGCCCATATTTCCCAAGCCAACCAGGCTTGAGATGAAGTCAGTCCGACTGCCGCAAAGCCCATCAGACCAAACATGAAGGCATGCCAAGAATCGCTGGTGTTGTAGTGGGATGCAGCCCCTTGGGACGCCTGGTAGGTGATGTACACCACCTCGAAAAGTGATGTGAGCACGATCAATGCGCAAACGCCCAGGTATGCCTGCCCCTGCGTGATGGCTGAGTTAGCCAGTTCGGCAACCCACACGGTGGTCCAGACAAACAAGGCGGTGGCCGCCATGAATTTCATGGGCTTGACCCAGATGCCCACCTCGCGCAGGGTCCGCACATCGCTCAGCGAAAAGAGGTAAGTCAGCCCGCAGGCCAGCCACATCAATGCGCCGTAGACCATCAATGATTTGGATATCCATGACAGTGCAGAGACGTCGAAAGGTGGCCACCATGGGCCATGGCTAACGTAGGCTTCTTGCATTAAAAATCTCAAATATTGGCGCTGTGAACGCCAGGCGCATGAAAGACGCGGGAGTCAGTGAATGGCGTAGTAGCCTTCATGGCGTATTTTGCAATGTCCGCAGCATGCACTTCAGCGCAATCCAAAAATGGAAAGCCCGGGTCGGAATTTTTATTGAAAACCAGTGCCAGATCGGTACCTGCCAGCAGGATGGATTCGCAGCCTTCTTCGTCTATCAAGGCATTGGCGGCGCTCAGAAATACCGCGCGATGCTGTTCTGTCGCCACGCCTTGGCTTGCCATGGACACGTAGGCCTCGTGCACTTGCGTCAACTTGGAGGTTGGTGCAAGCACTTGGACGCCATTGAGCACGCCGTAAAACTGCGACTCCATGACCACGCGCGTGCCCAGTAAGCCTACTCTTTTTAAGCCTCGGCGATCAACCTCTGCCTTGACTGTTTCAAGAAGATCGATGACTGGGATTGGAGAAATTTTTTTGAAAGCCTCAATGCAAAAATGTCCGGCGATCGACGTCACGGCGATCATTTCTGCACCGCACTGTTTTAAGCGTTTGGCCAGTTCCATGTAAATAGCCACTTGTGCAGACTGGTCGCCCGCTGCTTGATGGCGCAGCAGTGAGGGCGTGTCAGCATGGGCCATCGTGAGTTGCAAATCCACACCTGCTTTGGCCATGGTCGCAATCAGTTGCCGATAGTAATAGTCCGTGGCAGCAGGGCCAATGCCAACGATCATGCCGATGTGCATGGATGAACTCCCAAAAAGCACTGAATGTTAGCGGGTAGAAACGACAAGGCGACATCCTCGATAACCCCATGCCCGCAACCCGGGTTGGGCCTATCTCGGCCGTCAGGCCCGTGTGAAACAGCCCCGTTAAGATGTTTGCAAATCCCATTTACCCGTTTTGAAGGACAGAACATGAGCATCCAAACCGTAGGCATCATTGGCGCAGGCACCATGGGCAATGGCATCGCACAGGCGTGTGCTGTGTCGGGCATTCCGGTGGTGATGGTGGACATTTCTGAGGCGGCCGTGGCCAAGGGCATCGCCACCGTATCGGGCAGTCTGGACCGCTTGGTTAAAAAAGAAAAGATCACCGAGGCCGACAAGGCCAAGGCGTTGGGCCTGATCAAGGGCAGCACTTCTTATGACGACCTGAAGGCCACCCAGTTGGTCATTGAGGCCGCCACCGAGAACCAGGACCTCAAGGTCAAAATCCTCAAGCAGCTCGATGGCATGTTGCCTGCCGACGTGATCATCGCCTCCAACACCTCGTCGATCTCGATCACCCAGCTGGCCGCTGCCACGCAGCGTGCCGACCGTTTCATCGGCATGCACTTCTTCAACCCCGTGCCCATGATGGCCTTGGTCGAGATCATTCGCGGCCTGCAAACCAGCGACGCCACCCACGACGCGGTGCACGCGCTGGCCACCGCCTTGGGCAAGACCCCGATCACCGTCAAAAACGCGCCCGGCTTTGTGGTCAACCGCATTTTGGTGCCCATGATCAACGAAGCGCTGTTTGTGCTGGCCGAAGGCCTGGCCACGCCCGAAGACATCGATGCGGGCATGAAGCTCGGCTGCAACCAGCCGATCGGCCCCTTGGCGCTGGCCGACATGATCGGCCTGGACGTTTGCCTTGCCGTGATGGAGGTCTACCTCAAGGAGTTCGGTGACAGCAAATACCGCCCTTGCCCTTTGCTGAAAGAAATGGTCGCTGCCGGGCGTTTGGGCCGCAAGACAGGACAGGGCGTTTACGCCTACTGATGCCTTGGTTCGAAGCCTCGGGCCGCGGCTTCGGTCGTGCGCCACAATCGGCGCATGACCGACACGAACGCTTTGCACCCTTACGCTGAACTCACCCCGGACCGCGTGATGGACGCTTTGACCGATTTGGGCCTTTGGCCCGATGGCCGTTTGCTGGCGCTCAGCTCTTACGAAAACCGCGTGTACCGCGCCCACCTGGACGAACCGGTGCAAGGCGCGTCGGCGGTGGTGCTCAAGTTTTACCGGCCTGGCCGCTGGAGTCGTGTGCAGATTCAGGAAGAGCACGACTTTGCCGCCGAACTGGTGGCCGCCGAGGTGCCTGTGGTCGCACCGATGACCCTGAATGGGCAGACCTTGCACCCAACGGCAGGCTTTGATTTTTCGGTCAGCCCTTTGCGTGGGGGGCGTGCGCCCGAGCTGGATGACTTCGAGGTGCTGGAGTGGATTGGCCGCTTTCTGGCCCGCATCCACACCGTGGGCGCGGTCAAGCCTTTTGCACACCGGCCCACGCTCGATGTGCAGACCTTTGCGCTGGAGCCTGCCCAATGGCTGCAAACCCATCAGATGATTCCGCTGGAAGTCGAGCGCGAATGGCGCGATGCGCTGGTGCCTGCGCTGGCCTTGATCGAAGCGGCGTTTGCGCAAGGCGCGTCAGAGCGACGCTTGCTGCGCCTGCATGGCGACTGCCACCCCGGCAATATTTTGTGGACACCAGCCGAGCTGCCCGGAGGTGGCCCGCACTTTGTGGACTTGGACGATGCCCGCATGGGGCCAGCGGTGCAGGACCTGTGGATGCTCTTGTCGGGTGACCGCCGTCAGCGCACGCAGCAGTTGTCGGCGCTGCTGGACGGTTATGAACAGGTGCGCGACTTTGACCGCGCAGAGTTGCAGTTGATCGAGGCGCTGCGCACGCTGCGCTTGATCCATTACAGCGCTTGGCTGGCGCGGCGGTGGCAAGACCCGATTTTCCCGATCAATTTTCCGTGGTTTGGCACGCCCGACTATTGGCGCGGGCAGGTGCTCATGCTGCAAGAGCAGGTGGAACAAATGCAGGAAGCGCCGCTCAGCGTGTGAACTGAGCGTGTGTGCTCAGCGCCGCGCAGGCTGCACGCCCAGCGCCATGGCGCAGCCAATCAAGGCCGGTTGTTCGGCGCGGATCACGTAGGTGGGGATGCGCTTCATGTAGTTTTCAAAACGGCCTTTGGCCTCAAACGCCGCCCTGAAACCCGATTGCTCAAAGTAGTCGCCCAAGCGCCCGATCACCCCACCACCGATGTAGATGCCACCGCGTGCGCCCAGCGTCACGGCCAGGTTGGCCGCCGCGTTGCCCAGCAGACGGCACATGCACGCCAGCGCTTCTTCGCAGGCCACGTCTTGGGCGGCCAGTGCGCGTTCGGTCACTTGTGCAGCCACCAGGGCTTCGGCCTCGGTTCCATTGAGTTCACAAATGGCACGGTACAAATTTTCCAGGCCCATGCCCGAGACCACGCGCTCGACAGAAACGTGGGGGTGTGTGCGCCACAAGATGCGCAAGATGTCGGCCTCGCGCTCGCAGGTGGGCGACATGCTCACATGCCCGCCTTCGCCCGCAATGGGCACCCAGTCGCCCCGCCGTGAACGCACCAGCGACGACACGCCCAAGCCCGTGCCCGGCCCGATCAGGCCTTTGGGGGCATCGGGCACGGGCTGGCCCGAACCGATTTGTTGCAGGTCGTTGCCTTGCAAGGCCGGGGCGGCCATGGCCATGGCCTCCCAGTCGTTGAGCATCAAGAGGCTGTCCAGCCCCAGCGCTTGGCGCGTGGCCTCGATGGAGAACTGCCAGTGGTTGTTGGTCATCTTCAGCACATCGCCGTCGATCGGGTTGGCAATGGCGATGCACGCTTGCTGCACACGGGGCTGGCCCACTTGCTGCAAATAAGCCGCCGCTGCTGCCGCCAAGTCGGCGAACTGGCCGGTGGGCAAAGTGATCTCTTGGGTGATGGGCGTGCCGTCGCCGTGCACCAAGGCAAAGCGGGCGTTGGTGCCGCCAATGTCGCCCAGCAGGCTTGGGGTGGTGTTGGGGGTGTGCAGGGTGTTCATGGCTGTGTGGTGTGTGGGCGCCAAGCGTATCAGCGTGGGTGTGCGGTTCGGGGCTTCCAAGTTACCAATGTGTTCCCAATTTCAAGCTGGCGCGTGCTTGGGGCTGGTCTGGGCCAGCGGCAGTTCGATGTGCACGCACAAGCCATGGGGCAGGGCCGGGGTCAGCTCTACGTGCCCGGCGCTGCGTTCCACGATTTCCTTGACGATGGCCAAGCCCAGCCCGCAGCCCTCGCCCGCATCGGTGGCCCGCACAAAACGCTCGAACACGCGTGCAAGATCGCCTGTGGCAATGCCGGGGCCGTTGTCGATCACCTCCAGCAGGGCCACCTCGGGTTTGTGCGCCATGTGGGCCACGCGCACCGTGACTTGGCTGTTTGCCCCGGCATAGTGCAAGGCGTTGTCAATCAGGTTGCTCAGTGCTTCGCGCATGAGCAGTTCATTGGCCTCGATCCAGACCGGCGGGGCGGCGGTGGCGGGGTGATCGTCGTCGCCGGTTTGTTCCATCCCCAAATCAATGCGCAAGCGCAAGGCGCGGGGCACCCATTCGGCGGTGACGACTTGGGCCATGCGGTGCAAGTCAAAGCGCTTGCGGTCGTGGGCCATCACCGATTCGGGCTCGGCCCGTGCCAAGGTCAGCAGTTGGTTGACCAAGTGGGCGCTGCGGGTGGCGCTGTCGTGCACGCGTTGCAGCCGCGCGCGCAGCTCGGGGTCGGTGGTCGATTGCAAGGCGATTTCGGTTTGGCTTTTGAGGCCCGCCAAAGGCGTGCGCAACTGGTGCGCCGCATCGCCAATGAAGCGCTTTTGTGTGGCCACAGTGTTTTGCACGGCGGCCAGCAAGGTGTTGATGGCCGTGGCCAGCGACCACAGCTCTCGCGGGGCCGATGCCAGTTGCAGCGGGGCCAAGTCGGTGGGCGCACGGCCTTCGACTTGCTGGCGCAGACGGGCCAGCGGCGACAGGACTGCACGAATGCCCAGCCACACGATCAAGGTCATCAGCAGCACCAAGCTCGACATGGGCAGCAGCATGTCGACCAAGATGCGACGGGCCAGCTCTTCGCGGTTGGCACTGCTGCGGGCCACTTGCACCAGCATGGTTTGCGGGGCGTTGGCTTCGTCACCAAAGCGCAGGTACAACGCCACCAACCGCAGGGGCTGTCCCGTGGGCGCTTGCAGTGCAGCGCGGCCCTGCATTGGCATGGTGCCATCGTGAAAATAGGGGGTGTTCAATGCGGGCTCGACGGGCGCTGCATCCTGTGTGGGCAAGATGGGGGCCGGCAAAGATTGGTTGCCCAAAATGAACTGCCCCGGCGGCGAGCTCACCATGTAAAGCAGTTTGTCCGCCGGGTCGGCCTCGAGCACATCTTGCGCGGCACGCGGAAAGTCGATCAGCAACCCGTTGCCAATGGGTTTGAGCTGCCGTGCCAGCGAGCGGCTGGCTTGCAACAAGCTCGCGTCAATCGCTTGATTGGCGTAACCCGCTGCAAATCGGTAGGTGGCCACACCACCCGCCATCCACAACACCATTTGTGGCAACAACAGCCACAGCAGCAACTGGCGAGCCAGCGAGACGCCCGCTTGACCTGCCTGTGCCGAGGGTTCATGGGCCTTTGCGGTCATGCGCGATGGCTCAGCATGTGGGACGGCCTGTCACGCCTGGGCTTCCAGCAGGTAGCCCAGGCCGCGCACCGTGCGAATGACCAGCCCCGCATCTTCCAGCTTGCGGCGCAAGCGGTGGATGTAGACCTCGATCGAGTTGCCGCCACCGGTTTCGCCGCCCTCGTCGCTCCAGGCCTGGTTGATTTGTTCTTTGGTAACCACTTTGTCGCGCTGGTTGACCAGCAGTTCCAGCAGCGTCCATTCGCGGCCACTCAGCTCCAGCGGCTCGCCACTCACCACTGCGCGGCGCGATGTGGCATCCAGTGACAGGCGACCAAAGGGGGCTGAGGCGCTGGCCGGTTGCGTGCGCCGCAGCAGGGCTTGCAGACGGGCCAGCAGCTCGGGAAAGTCAAAGGGTTTTGTCACGTAGTCGTCCGCGCCAGCTTGCAGACCGGCCACCCGGTCGTCCAGCGCATCGCGGGCCGACAACAGCAGCACGGGCAAGCTGGGGTGGGTTCGGCGGACATGCTGCAACACGGCCAAGCCGTCCATCATGGGCAAACCGATGTCCAGCACAGCGATGTCGAAATGCTGCTTTTGGAGCAGATAGTCGGCGACGGCCCCGTTGGGGGCGTGTTCCACCTCAAAACCAGCGCCGCCCAGTTGGGTGGTCAGGGCGTCGGCGAGCATGGCATCGTCTTCGGCAAGCAGCAATTTCATGCCCGAAGCTTAATGGATTGTTCAGTCTTCGGCCCTTAAATCGGCAAATTCTGGCTTAGGGTTTAACCTGATGTTAATTAATTAATGGAATATTAATATTCGATCCGTCGAGGTTCACATGGCTATTTCGCCGCCTCGCACAACCACTCAGGTCCTCAGTGGCCCTTACAAGGAGACTCTCTTGAAATCTACTCAATTGTTCCAACGTTCGATTCTGGCCACAGCCGCAGTGCTGGCCTTTGCTGCCCATGCTGGCGAAGTCGAAGTTCTGCATTACTGGACCAGCGGCGGCGAAGCCAAATCGGCCGCAGCCCTGAAAGCCACTTTGCAAGCCAAAGGCCATGTCTGGAAAGACTTCGCCGTGGCAGGTGGCGGTGGTGACAACGCCATGACCGTGCTCAAGTCGCGCGTGGTGTCGGGCAATGCCCCAGCCGCTGCGCAAATCAAAGGCCCCGCTTTGCAAGAGTGGGCCGGTGAAGGCGTGTTGGCCAACATCGACGATGTGGCCAAGGCCGAAAAGTGGGACAGCCTGCTGCCCCCCGTGGTCGCCAACGTCATGAAATACAAGGGCAACTACATTGCCGCCCCTGTCAACGTGCACCGCGTGAACTGGCTGTGGGCCAGCAACGCTGCGTTCAAGAAGGCCGGCGCCAAAGTGCCGACCAACTGGGACGAGTTCTTTGTGGCCGCTGAAGCCCTGAAAAAAGCCGGCATCATCCCCGTGGCCCACGGTGGTCAAAACTGGCAAGACTTCACCACTTTCGAGAGCGTGGCTCTGGGTGTTGGCGGTGCTGACTTCTACAAGCAAGCTTTGGTGCAACTGGACCAAGGCGCTTTGACCGGCGCGACCATGACCAAGGTGCTCGACACCTTCAAAAAGGTCAAGTCCTACACCGACAAAAACGCACCTGGCCGTGACTGGAACCTGGCCACTGCCATGGTCATCAAGGGCGAAGCCGGTATGCAGTTGATGGGTGACTGGGCCAAAGGCGAATTCGTCGCCGCTGGCAAAAAGCCCGGCGCTGACTTCACCTGCGCAGCCGCACCTGGCACTGCCAAGTCCTTCACCTTCAACGTGGACTCTTTTGCCATGTTCAAGCTGAAAAACGAAGCCAATAGCCAGGCCCAAAAGGACTTGGCGACCGCCATCATGTCGACCGATTTCCAAGAAGTTTTCAACCTGAACAAGGGCTCTATCCCTGTGCGTTTGAACATGAACCTGGCCAAGTTTGACGACTGCGCCAAGCTCAGCGCCAACGACTTCGTGGCCACTGCCAAAAACGGCGGCTTGGTGCCATCGGTGGCGCACGGCATGGCCATCGGCTCGGCCACATCGGGTGCGATCCAGGACGCCGTCAGCCAGTTCTGGAACGACGACAAGATGAGCAGCAAAGACGCTCAGGCCAAGATCGCTTCGGCAGCCAAGGTCAAGTAAGTCTTTGAGCCACCCTTAGGGTGGCCAGAACAAACCCTTGGGGTTTGTTGTCTCTTTTGCCACCGGGCTGCAGGTCACAAGCTTGCAGCCCGCGTCGGCCTCTGATTGGATCACCCATGTCTGCATCATCCCCCCAGCAAGCCGCGTGGCTGCCCAAGCTGGTCATTGCGCCCAGCTTTGTGGTGTCGCTGCTGTTCATTTATGGCCTGATGGCCTGGAACGGCTACCTGTCCATGTCCGCCTCGCGGATCTTGCCCAACTACGAATTTGTCGGCCTGCAGCACTACGCTGCCCTGATGGAAAGCGATCGCTTTCAAGTGGCCATGAGCAACATGGCCGTGTTTGGCGTTTTGTTCATCGGCGGTGCCATGGCACTGGGCGTGTTGCTGGCCATCCTGCTGGACCAAAAGGTGCGCGGCGAAGGCGTTTTGCGCACCATTTATTTGTACCCGATGGCGATTTCTTTCATCGTCACCGGTACCGCCTGGAAGTGGATTTTGAACCCCGGCCTCGGGCTAGAACACCTGATGCGCAGCTGGGGTTTCACCAGCTTCAGTTTTGGCTGGCTGGTGCAGCAGGACATGGCCATTTATTGCGTGGTCATTGCAGGTGTGTGGCAGAGCGCGGGCTTTGTCATGGCGCTGTTTTTGGCCGCCCTGCGCGGCATCGACGACTCGATCATCAAAGCCGCCCAGGTGGACGGCGCGAGCTTGCCGACCATTTACTGGCGCATCATTTTGCCCAGCTTGGGGCCGGTGTTTTTCAGCACCTTGCTGGTGGTGTCGCACTTGGCCATCAAGAGCTTTGACCTGGTGATGGCTTTGACTGCGGGCGGCCCCGGCTATGCCACTGACTTGCCCGCCACCTTCATGTACGCCACTGCATTTACACGCGGCCAGATTGGCGTAGGGGCGGCCAGCGCCACCGTGATGCTGGCCACCGTGGCCGCCATCGTGGTGCCTTACCTTTATTCTGAATTGCGAGGCAAACGATGAACCGCCTGAACTTTCATCGCCTGATCCTGTGGAGCATGTTGCTGTTGTTTGCGGCCTGGTTTCTGGTGCCCTTGTATGTGATGCTGACCACGTCGTTGAAAGACGCAGAGCAGCTGCGCGCAGGCAACCTGCTGAGCCTGCCCACCGCCCCCACGCTGGACGCGTGGTTCAAGGCTTGGGGCAGTGCCTGCACCGGTGTGCAGTGCGAAGGCCTCAAGCCCTTTTTCTGGAACTCGATGGTCATGGTCGTGCCTGCGGTGCTGTTGTCCACCCTGATCGGTTCGCTCAACGGCTATGTGCTCTCCAAGTGGAAGTTCCGTGGCAGCGAGACCCTGTTTGCCTTCATGCTGTTTGGCGTGTTCATGCCCATGCAAGTGGTGCTGCTGCCCATGAGCCAGGTGCTGGGCTGGTTGGGCGTGGCCAGCTCCATTTGGGGCCTGATGCTGGTGCACGTGGTGGCGGGCATTCCATCAACCACGCTGTTTTTCCGCAACTACTACATCGGCCTGCCGGATGAGTTGATCAAGGCCGCACAGCTCGATGGCGCGGGTTTTTGGATGATCTTTCGCCGCATCGTGTTGCCACTGTCTTTGCCGATTTTGGTGGTCACGCTCATCTGGCAGTTCACCAACATCTGGAACGACTTTTTGTACGGTGTGGTGTTCTCGGGTGCCGACAGCAAACCGATCACCGTGGGCCTGAACAACCTGGCCAACACCTCCAGCGCCGTCAAGGAATACAACGTGGACATGGCCGCCGCGCTGATCGCGGCATTGCCCACCCTGTTTGTGTACGTGGTGGCCGGTAAATATTTTGTGCGCGGCCTGACGGCTGGCGCAGTTAAGGGGTAAATCATGGGCGCACTCGCCATTCGCAACATCCACAAGACCTACAACGAGACGGTCCACATCCTCAAAGGCATCGACCTCGAAATCGAAGCCGGCGAATTTTTGATCTTGGTCGGGCCTTCGGGCTGCGGCAAATCGACTTTGTTGTCGATGATCGCTGGCCTGGACCATCCCACCAGCGGCAGCATCCACATTGGTGACCGCGACGTGACGAACCTGCCCAGCAAGGACCGCGACATTGCCATGGTGTTCCAAAGCTACGCGCTCTACCCCAACATGACGGTGGCGCAAAACATCGCCTTTGGCCTGGAGATCCGCAAGGTGCCCAAGGTCGAGCGCAAAGCCGCCGTGGACCGCGTGTCGGCCATGCTGCAAATCGGCCACTTGCTCGACCGCAAGCCGGGCCAACTGTCGGGCGGCCAGCGCCAACGCGTGGCCATGGGCCGGGCCTTGGCGCGTGACCCCAAACTGTTTTTGTTTGACGAACCGCTGTCCAACCTCGACGCCAAGCTGCGCGTGGAAATGCGCGCCGAAATCAAACTGCTGCACCAGCGCACCCAAACCACCACGGTGTATGTGACGCACGACCAAGTCGAAGCCATGACGCTGGGCGACCGCATCGCCGTGATGAAAGACGGCTTGGTGCAACAGTTCGGCACGCCCAACGAGATCTACAACCGCCCAGCCAACCGCTTTGTGGCCGAGTTCATTGGCTCACCCGCGATGAACATGGTCGACGCGCAATGGCTTGGAAGCAGCTTGACGGCCCACGGTGTGGACCTGGGACTGACCGATGCACAACGCGCCGCCCTGCAAGCCCATGGCAGCGCCGAGCTGGTTTATGGCCTGCGCCCCGAAAGCATCGGCTTTGCCGCCACGGGCTTGCCCGGCAAGCTCAGCATGATCGAGCCGACCGGCCCTGAAACCTATGCCACGGTGGACACCGCCGCAGGCAAGCTGACCGCCCGCGTACCCGGCGTGTTGCAAGCGGCCGTAGGTGACGCGGTGCACCTGCAATGGTCGGCCGAGCAGTCGCATTTGTTTGACCGCGCCAGTGGGGTGCGGGTGGGCTAAATGGTTGACGGATTGAGGGGCCAGCCAGCACGGCTGACCGCCTCTGTCTGATCAGGGGGTGCCGAGGCGTTCAGCCTTGCGCACCCGCCAAAACAGCCAGCTGGCAATGCACAGGTTCAGAAAATTCCACGCAATGCCGTTCAAAAAAGCCGCGTGGTAACTGCCCGTCACATCAAACACCCAGCCTGACATCCAGCCGCCCAAAGCCATGCCCAGCAAGGTGGCCATGATGACCGCACCCACGCGGGCACCGGCTTCTTGGGGGGCGAAGTGTTCGCGCACGATGATCGCGTAAGACGGCACGATGCCGCCTTGGAACAAGCCGAACATGGCCGACACCAGGTACAGCGGCACCATGCCATCAAAAGGCAAAAACATCAGCAGCGCCACACCTTGCAAAAACGAGCCCAGCAGCAAAGTGCGAATGCCGCCAATGCGGTCGCTGATCAGGCCAAACACCAATCGGCTGACGATGCCGCTGGCCAGCATGAGCGAGAGCATTTCTGCGCCGCGTGCCGCACCAAAACCCAGGTCGGTGCAATAGGCCACGATGTGCACTTGGGGCATGGACATGGCCACACAACACGCCACACCCGCCACAAACAACAAGCCTTGGGCATGGGCCGCTTTCAAACCAAAGGGGCGGCTGCGGTCCACTGAAGTCGCTGCGGTATGGGCTGGCGTCAAGGTCACCAGCGGTGGACGCTGGCGCATGCGAGTGGCCAGCAACAACATGCCTGCACCGCAAAAAATGCCCAGCCAGATATAAGTCTGCCGCCAGCCCAAAGTCTCGACGCCGTGTTGCACGATGGGCGGCCAGATGGTGCCCGCGATGTAGTTGCCGCTGGCGCAAATGGCCACGGCAATGCCGCGTCGGCGGTTCCACCACAAGGCGGTGTCGGCCATCAAGGGCGCAAAGGTGGACGAACTGCCCACAAAGCCCATCAGCGCATGCGCCAACCCAAAAGCCCAGATGCTGCCCGACAGGCCCGCCCACACAAAGCCGCCGCACACGGCCAGCGCGCCCACCCACAGCACCGGCATCAAACCATGCCGGTCGGCCATGCGCCCGGTGATCAGACCGCCCAAGCCCAGGCTGATCATCATCAGCGTGTAAGGCAGTGAAGCATCGGCCCGGCCCACGCCAAACTCGGTCTGCACCACCGGCAGCACCACCGAGACGATGTACATGCTGCTGTTGCCCAGCACCACCAGCCCCAGCGTGACGAGCAAGCGCCAAGCGGCTTGGCGAGAATCGATGAGGGACGGGTCGGCGGGGAGGGTTTTCATAGAGGGAAATTTAGCCGATGGCGTGGTGTTGGTTTGTCTTGTGGGTTACTGCTCATGTGGGCGCAATGATGGTCAGGCCAACGACCAAGGGTTCGTCTGAGATGACAAGTCGGACGAAGACGATAAGATTCGACGTCGAGTGCATCGCCGTCGATCCGACGCGCAGGCTTTACCCCCATCGCCGCAGCACCACGCCGCAGCACCTACCGATAGATCCCTTGAAATGACCTCGCCACTCTCCATCGAACAATGGCAATTGTTTCTTCAGATTGCGGAGTGTGGCAGTTTGACGGACACCGCCGCAGCCAGAGATGTGGCCCAGTCGGCGATCAGCCGCCAGCTGGGGGCGATCGAGCTGAGCTGCGGTGGCCAACTTTTCGAGCGAACAGCCCGTGGTGTGCGCCTCAACGACATCGGACAGCGTCTTTATCCTCGCGTCAAGGCTTGGGTGCAGGCGGGGCAGCACCTGACGGAGGACGCCAGCGGCCTGCTTCGGGAGCCGGCCGGTCTTGTGCGCGTGGGGATCATCGACTCACTGGCCGACGCACTTTGCGGGCCGATCTACGAGGAAATAGCCCGCTTGTTTCCCAAGGTCAGCTTGCATTGGGTCAGTGGCATGAGCGGGCGAGTGTCCGAAGGCCTCGAACGTGGCGAGATCGATTTGGCGCTGTTTTCTGAAAATACCCGAGGCCGCAGTGGCCGAGGCGATGGTCTGGCGAAAATGCCGCATGTGCTGATCGGTGCGCCCGGCGATGCCTTGACCGCGGCACAGACGCTTCCCTTTGACCATTTGCACCGCATTCCCCTGATCGTTCCAGGCCGCCCCTATGCTTTTCACCATGTCCTGGAGCATTGGGCCAGCCGGCGCGGTATTGAGCTGAACATTCGGCTGGAATGCGACAGCCTGAACCTGCAAAAGAAACTGGTCAAAGCGGGTGGACTTTATGCCATCGTCGGTCTGAGCGCTGTGCGTGAGGAAGTCGCCCGACATGAGTTGCAAGCGGCCCGCATCGTTCAGCCCAGTTTGGACCGTCACATCGTGCTCCGGCTTTCTTCGCATGCCGCGCCCACACAGGCTTGCCAAGTGGTTCATGACACCGTTCGCCGACATGTGGAGAGGGGCTTTCCGAGCCTCTCCCAATGGCTGCCCGAAGTCGAGTCTTGACGAGGTATATCTCCAAAGGCAAGGGTCCCGTGCTTCCCCGCGGGATACCAGCATCAGACGCCAGGCCTTAGATTCGGTACACAAGCCTGAACGGAGCGTCGGTCGGGCGCATCCAGACCGGAGAACCATGTGAAACGCATGACGGGCCCCTCACTGCTTTCGGACAATCCCTTATTTGAAGCGGCTTTCCATCGCCGCACCTTGCTTGGCGCTGCATCAGCGGCCTTGATGCCTGGAGCCTTGTGGGCGCAAGCCACCTACCCGAATAAGGCCGTGACGCTGATCGTCCCAAACCCGCCGGGGGGCAACACGGACATATTGGCCCGGATTTTTTCTGTCCCCTTGGCCAAGGCACTCGGACAAGCTGTGGTCGTGGAGAACCGCGCGGGTGCGGGTGGCGTGATCGGCATGACGGCTGCGGCCCGTGCCCCAGCGGATGGCCACACCCTGGGGTTGGGCAACCTGAGCGACCTGGTGGTCAGCCGATACGCCCAAGCCAACGTGCCTTACGACCCCGCGAAAGACTTTGTCGCGGTGGCCACCTTGGCGAAGGTCTCCATCGTCGTGACCTGCCTGCCCACCTTTGCCGCGAAGAACTTTCAGGAATTTCTGGCATTGGCCAAAGCCCATCCCGGTAAATACAAATGCGGCACCGCCGGCAACGGGACCATGGGCCACTTGTGCCTTGAAGCCCTGAAGGCTGCAGTCGGTGTCGACATTGTCCACATCCCCTACCGTGGGGGTGCGCCAGCGCTCAATGATTTGCTGGGTGGGCACATCGACTTGCTGATCGACGGCAGTGCGCTCTCGCAGGTCAAGGCCGGCAAACTCAAAGCCTTGGCGGTCACTGCCGAACGCATCTCGGTGCTGCCTCATGTGCCGACCATCGGTGAATCAGGCGTGTCGGGCTTTTCGTTTGGAAACTACTGGGGCTTGCTGATGCCGATGGGCTCGCCTGAGGCGGCTGTGACCCGAATCCATGCCGAGATCAAAAAGCTCTCAGAGCAGCCCGAAATCCGGCAGCAGTTGGAAAACGCAGGGTTTGCCTCGCTGGGCTCCACACCATCGGAGTACGGCCTGGCGCTGCAAAAATCCTACGAGCACATCGGTCAAATCGTCAAAAAATCCAAGATCACTTTCGACTGATCGTGACCAAGCCGCATGACCCATTTCATTCAAGACCTATGGCGAGCAAACCCAACGTCGTCCTGATTCTGGCCGATGACATGGGCTTCTCCGACATCGGGTGTTACGGCAGCGAGATTGACACCCCGAACATCGACCGGCTGGCCGCTGGAGGTGTTCGCTTCTCCCAGTTTTACAACACAGCCCGCTGCAGCCCATCTCGGGCATCGATGCTGACTGGCCTGCACCCGCACCAGACAGGGATTGGTATCCTCACCAAGGACGACCGCCCGCATGGTTACCCGGGCGCCCTCAACGACGGCTGCGTCACCGTGGCCGAAATCTTGTCTGGGGCAGGCTACGCGACATCCTTGGTGGGCAAGTGGCACTTGGCCTCGAACATTCGGCAAGTCAACGACGCTTGGCCCACGCGGAGGGGGTTTGAGCACTTTTACGGCACGCTCGCAGGGTCTTGTTCCTACTACCAACCGGCTTCGCTGACCCGCGGAGAAAGCAACGCAGAAGCCGAAGCTCAGGCCCAGGAAAACTACTACTACACTGATGCGATCGCGCAGGAAGCCTGCGCTTTTGTGCGGGAGCAGTCGCAGGCCAACAAGCCATTTTTCATGTACGTGGCGTACACCGCGCCCCACTGGCCACTCCAGGCGAGAGAAGAGGACATCGCCAAATACCGTGGCCGCTACGACGAGGGCTGGGATGTGCTGCGTGAGCGACGGATGCAGCGTCTGCGCGAATCTGGTTTGCTGGCGGATGCCGTCCACGATTGCGAACGCGACCCTGAAGAGCCCGCGTGGGAGCAAGCTGAGCACAAAGCTTGGGAAGCCCGCCGCATGGAGGTTTATGCAGCCCAAGTGCACCGAATGGATCAGGGTATTGGCGACATCCTTGACACGCTCGAGCAAACAGGACAGCTTGAAAACACACTCGTATTTTTCTTGTCGGACAACGGCGCCTGTGCCGAAGTGCTGCCCCTGGACGGCAGCGCCGAAGCATTCATTCAGCGTCGGCCCGATCTGAAACGCTTGAAGCCACGCAACGGCTGCGATTTGCAAGTGGGCAATGAACCTGCCATCGTTCCGGGGCCGGAAGACACTTACGCGAGCTATGGCCGTGCCTGGGCCAATTTGTCGAATACCCCTTTTCGGCTCTACAAGCGTTGGACGCACGAGGGCGGTATTTCCACGCCATTGATCGTGCATTGGCCCGCCGGGGGTTTGGACAATGGTGCCATTGTCCGGACGCCATCCCAACTCACGGATGTGTTGCCCACCATCCTGGAGGCAACGCAGTCCTCATACCCTGAGCGCTACAGGGGGTGCGACATTCCGCCCTGTGAGGGCAACAGTCTTTTATCTGCGTTGCGTGGCGGCCAGCCAACGGATCATCCACTGTTTTGGGAACACACAGGTAATGCGGCCATTCGGCTGGGCCGATGGAAACTGGTGCGTGAGTACCCCAAGCCCTGGGAGCTTTACGACATGCAGACCGATCGTGCTGAAACCCAAGATTTGGCAACGCTCAGACCGGACATGGTTTTGGACATGGCCGTGCAATGGGCGGCTTGGGCCCGCCGAGTCGGTGTGGTGCCCTGGGATGATGTGTTGGAAGGCTACCGCGCCGATGGCAAGCAGGCCTCAGAAGCCGCGGGTTGAAGCCAAGAAGCCAGCGCCTTTTGTGAGCGTCGCGCATGAAAAAGCCCCGCCAGACGCAAGTCCGGCGGGGCTTTTGACTGGGGCGGAGCGTGATCAGCTCAGCAACGCATTGACCCGTTTCACATAGGCCGCAGGGTCGGCCGGCAAGCCCCCCTCGGCCAGCAGGGCCTGGTCAAACAGGATGTGGGCCAGGTCGTGGAAGTGGACCGAGCCGTCGAGCTTCTTGACCAGCGCGTGTTCGGGGTTGACTTCGAGCACGGGCTTGACTTCAGGGGCTTGCTGCCCGGCTTGCTTGAGCATGCGGGCCAGTTGCATGCTCATGCCGTCATCGGTCACCACCAGGCAGGCGGGGCTGTCCACCAGGCGGCTGGTCACACGCACGTCTTCGGCTTTGTCTTTGAGCGCCTCTTTCAGTTTGGCCAGCACGGGCTTGAAGGTTTCGGCGGCATCTTCGGCGGCTTTCTTTTCTTCTTCGTCTTGCAGTTTGCCCAGGTCAAACGCGCCTTTGGCCACGCTTTGCAGCGGGGTGCCGTCGAACTCGTGCACAAAGTTCAGTGCCCACTCGTCCACGCGGTCGGTCATCAGCAAAACCTCGATGCCTTTTTTCTTGAAGACTTCGAGCTGTGGGCTGTTTTTAGCGGCGGCCAGAGTGTCTGCGGTGATGTAGTAGATCGCGTCTTGGCCTTCTTTCATGCGGGCTTTGTAGTCGGCAAAGCTCACGCTCACGGTGTCGCTGGTGGACGAGGCAAAGCGCAGCAGTTTCGACAAACGACCTTGGTTGCCAAAGTCTTCGCCCAGGCCTTCTTTCAGCACCGCGCCGAACTCGGCGTAGAACTTGGAATACTGGCCGAGTTTGGCTTTGTCTTCCTCGCTCAAGACATCAGAGACCCCTTCGGTCGTCGCGGCGCTAGCCCCTTCGCTGGCTTCAGGCGCTTTGTCGTGTTTGGCCAGGTCTTCGAGCATCGACAGCACGCGCTTGGTGCAGCCTTCGCGGATGGCTTTGACGTCGCGGCTTTCTTGCAGCAGCTCGCGGCTCACGTTCAGCGGCAAATCGGCCGAGTCCACCACACCCTTCACAAAGCGCAGGTAGCTGGGCATCAGCGCTTCGGCTTCGTCCATGATGAAGACGCGCTTGACGTACAGCTTGATGCCGGCTTTTTTGTCGCGGTTCCACAGGTCTTGCGGGGCTTTGCTGGGGATGTAGAGCAGCTGGGTGTATTCGGTGCTGCCTTCGACGCGGTTGTGCGTCCAGGTCAGTGGGGCTTCAAAGTCGCGGCTGATTTGTTTGTAGAAGTCGGCGTATTGCTCGTCGGTGATGTCTTTCTTGGGTCGGGTCCACAGGGCGCTGGCCTTGTTGATGGTTTCCCACTCGCCGGTCTTGACCATGGCGCCGGGCTGGCGACCACCTTCTTCGTTGTTCGGGTCGATCAGCTCGCCGTCTTTCCACTCTTCCTTTTCCATCAGGATGGGCAGGCTGATGTGGTCGGAGTATTTGCCGACAATTTCTTTCAATTTCCAGCTGTTGGCGTAATCCAGCGCTTCTTCGCGCAAGTGCAGGATCACGCTGGTGCCGCGTTCGGTGCGGTGGATGGTCTCAACTTCAAAGTCGCCCGTGCCACCGCTGATCCAGCGCACGCCTTCGGCGGCTGGTGCGCCTGCGCGGCGGGTTTCGACCGTGATTTTTTCGGCCACGATGAAGCCGGAATAAAAGCCCACGCCGAACTGGCCGATCAGCTGGGCATCCGATTTCTGGTCGCCGCTCAACTTGTTCATGAAGTCTTTGGTGCCGCTCTTGGCGATCGTGCCCAAGTGGTCAATCGCTTCTTGCGCCGTCATGCCGATGCCGTTGTCGGAGATGGTCAGCGTCTTGGCTGTTTTGTCGAACGACAAACGCACTTGCAATTCAGGCGCGTCTTCGTAGAGGGCGGTGTTGTTGAGCGCTTCAAAGCGCAGCTTGTCGCAGGCGTCCGAGGCATTGGAGATCAGCTCGCGCAAGAAAATCTCTTGGTTGGAATACAGCGAGTGGGTGACCAGGTGCAGCAGTTGTGCGACTTCGGCCTGAAAGGCATGGGTTTGCTTGCTCATATCGATTCGAGGGGTAAAAAAAGATCAAAAAACAACAACGCCCCACAGTTTGGGGCGTTGAGGCGGAATTTCAAGAGTGGGTTATTTAGACAAGCTGCTGACTTCTTTGTTCCAACGCTCCAGCAAGCGCCGGCGCTCGGCGGATTTGCCGTACTTTTCAAAGTCATATTTGATCAGGCGCACATTGTCCATAGACGGGATGCGTGGATCGGGCTTGAAGGTCTTGTTGGCCGGGCTCTGCAGGCTGTCGGCTTTGGCACCAATGCTTTGGCCTGCAGGGCTCATGAGCCAGTCGTAATAGCGCTTGGCGTTGGCCGTGTTGCGTGCGCCTTTGACCAGCGCAATGCCACCGATTTCATAGCTGGTGCCTTCACAGGGTGCTGCGGTGGCCACCGGGTATTTGTTGTGTCGCCAGCCGTCAAAACCAAAGATGAAGCTGATGCCTACCGCCACCTCGCCCTTGGCGACGTTGGGCGCTTGCGCTGTACCGCTGCGGGTGTATTGGGTCACGTTTTTGTGCAGGGCTTTCATGTAGTCAAAGGCCTCGTCTTCGCCCATCAACTGCACCAGCCCGGCCAAGATGGTGTATGCCGTGCCGCTGGATGCGGGGTGCGAAATCTCGACTTCGCCTTTATAGATGGGCTTGACCACATCCGACCAGCACTTGGGCTCGGGCAATTTCTTTTTCTTAAGCAGATCGGTGTTCCAGCCAAAGCCAATGGCACTGGTGTAAAAACCGCCCACCATGTTTTGTGTCATGGCGTATTGGCGCACGCTCCAGCTGTGCAGGTCGTTCAGGTAGTCGGGTCGGTAAGGGGTCAGCAGGCCGATTTCTGCGGCCTGCAAAAACGGGTCACCTGTGCCTCCCCACCAGATATCGGTCTTGGGGTTGGCCGCTTCGGCACGCAATTGGGCCAAGGCTTCACCAGTCGCTTTGCGGGTTTGGTTGACGGTGATGCCAGTTGCCTTGGTGAACTCTTTGGCAGCCATTTCGCACCAGCTTTGGTCGGTGCTGCAAATCGCGTTGAGGCTGCCAGTTTGGGCCGATGCGGCACCTGCAGACAAAGCGGCTGCCATGACAAAAGTGACTGTGAACTTCAGGGGCATTTGGCGTCTCCAGAGTTGATGGGTGAGCTTGTCGGAGGTTTCAGCCCCGACATGCAGCGGTCGCTGTCAAAACGATTCGTGAGGCCCCAGGTAGCGCCATTGCCCCGCAGGCATTTGCCCGAGTTGCACGCCGCCCATGCGGATGCGTTTGAGGCCGACCACCTTCAGGCCAACCTGCTCGCACATGCGGCGAATTTGGCGTTTTTTGCCTTCGGTCAACACAAAGCGCAGCTGCTCAGGGTTTTGCCACTCCACCTTGGCGGGCTTGAGCGGTTTGCCGTCCAGGCTCAGGCCATGGCGCAGGCGCGCCAGTTGGGCGGCCGGGAACACGGCTTGCACGTTGGCACTGACGCGGTCAAAGTCGCCAATCACAGTGAGCTGGTTGGCTTTGCCGCCATAGGTGGCCGATGCGGCAGAGGCGGCGGCGGTGTTTTCGTGGCCGGTGTAGGCCACGCGCACCAGGTATTCTTTTTCCATCTCCGAGTCTTCGCCGATCAGCTGACGCGCCACGCGGCCGTCTTGCGTCAGCACCAACAGACCTGTGGAATCGATGTCGAGCCGACCCGCCGGGGCCAGGCCGCGCAGGTGCGGTGGCGTGAAGCGCAGCTTGGAAGGGTCGCCCATCCAGTGGCTGCGCGGGTTGATGAGGGTGATGGCGGGCTCGTGCCCGTCTTCGGCCTGGCCACTGACATAGCCCATGGGCTTGTGCAGCAAGATGGTCACTTGCCGGTCTTGTTGTTGTTCGGCGGCTTTGTCGATGGTGATGCGGTCAGACAGCGTGACTTGTTGGCCCATGCTGGCGGGCAGGCCGTTGACCAAAACCCAGCCTTGTTCGATCCAGGCGTCGGCCTCGCGGCGTGAGCACATGCGCAACTCGGCCATGCGTTTGTTCAGGCGCGAGGTGCCGCTGGCTGCGGCAGCATCGCCTTTGCCTTCGGGTCGAGGGGCACGTTTGAAAGCCGGGGGCTGGGTCATGGGGTCAGGGGGTGAAAAGAAGTTGCCCGATTGTCCGCTGTTTTTGTGTCTTGGCGCGTCATTTCACTTGAATTGCACGGTGCGCAGGCCCTGCATATCCAGGATGCGCAGGCCGCCGTATTCGATGCGAATCAGTTGTTGCGCTTGCAGTACTTTGAGCGCCTCGTTCACCCGTTGGCGTGACAGCCCCACCAGATACGCCAGCTCTTGCTGGGTGATGCGCAGCACTTCGCCCACACCCGAAAACAGCACCGGGTTGAACAGCGCGGCCAGGTGCCTGGCCAGGCGCAGTTCGGGGTTGGTCATGCGGTCCATCTCTCGCGCCGCGATGAACTGGCCCAGCCGCTCGTTGAGCTGCTGCATGATGAATCGGTTGAAGCCCAGCGAGTGGTCAATGAGCCAATGAAAGGTGTCCAGCGGCATGCCCGCCACCACGCTGGGCCTGAGGGCCTGGATGTTGTAGCGGTAGATTTCGCGTTTGAGCGCAGTGCCTTCGCCAAACCAGCCGCCGGGCGGCACGCCGGTGAAGGTCATGGTCTGACCGCTTTCGTTGTCGCTGCTCATTTTGAGCAAGCCCGAGATCACGCCAAACCAATAGGTCACGGGCCGTCCGACGCGGCAAACGTAGTCGCCTGTTTGGGGGTCACTCACCACCAGTTGCGGCACGATTTGCTGACGCTCTGAATCGCTCAACAAGCCCAACCACGGAATCTCTTGCAGCTCGGCCCCGGTGGGGGCGCGGCGGCGTTGGTGTACGCTGATTTCTTTGGGCATAGGGTGTTTGGGGCTTGTCAGGCTGCGGTCAGTCGCGCTAGGGGTCTTCCCTGAATTGTCGTCCAAATGACAACTCAACGTCAAATGACTCCCTACGATCTGCACAAGTTCAGTCGCATTGCATTCAATGCACCGTTTTGGAGACAGGTCAGGTCATGCAAACAACGTTTCCCCGTTTGATGCTCACGCACGCTGCCGAGCGCCCCACCGCGCCCGCATTGCGAGAGAAAGAATATGGCATTTGGCAGACCACCACTTGGTCTGATCTGGCCCGTTTGGTTCAGTCCGTCGCTTGTGGCTTGCACCAGGCGGGCTTGCGACGGGGTGAGCACCTGATCGTGGTGGGCTCTAATCGGCCACGGCTGTACGCCACCATGTTGGCGGCCCAGTCTTTGGGTGCGATCCCAGTGCCCTTGTACCAAGATGCCGCGGCGGCCGAATGCGTCTTTCCCATCACCAACGCCGAAGTGCGCTTTGCCGTGGTGGAAGACCAAGAGCAGGTTGACAAGATGCTGGAAGTGCGCGAGCAGTGCCCGCAGCTGAGCCATATTTATTACGACGACCCACGGGGCCTGCGCAAGTACACCGAAGAGGGCTTGGGCTCGCTCGAAGAGCTGATCGCGGCGGGCGCTGTGTTTGCCACGCAACATCCACAGTTTTTTGCCGATGAAGTCGATCAAGTCCAGCATGGCGACGTGGCGGCGATGTTCTTCACCTCGGGCACCACGGGCAACCCCAAGGGCGTGGTGCACACCCACAGCACCTTGATCGACCGCGCCGATGCGGGTGCCGAGTTTGACAAACTGACCAGCGCCGAAGATGTGCTGGCCTATATGCCGCCTGCTTGGGTGGGGCAAAACATCTTCAGCTACGCCCAATGGTTGGTGTGTGGCTATGTGGTCAATTGCCCCGAGTCGGCGGCCACGGTGACCATCGATTTGAAAGAGATTGGCCCGACGTATTACTTCGCGCCGCCCCGCGTGTTCGAGGGCATGCTGACCAGCGTGATGATCCGCATGGAAGACGCGGGCAGTTTCAAGCGCAAGCTGTTCCACTATTTCATGGGCGTGGCCAAAAAAGTCGGCCCGGCTTTGATGGATGGCCAATCGGTCGGCTTGCTCGACCGATTGGTGTATGGCCTGGGCAACCTCATGGTGTATGGCCCCTTGCGCAACAACATGGGCTTTAGCCGTGTGCGTGTGGCCTACACCGCGGGCGAGGCCATTGGCCCTGACTTGTTCACCTTCTTCCGATCCATTGGCGTGAACATCAAGCAGCTCTACGGTTCCACCGAGACGGCGGTCTTTGTTTGTTTGCAGCCCGACAACGAAGCACGTGCCGACACCGTGGGTGTGCCTTGCAAGGGTGTGGAAATCAAGGTGGCCGACAACGGCGAGATCTTGGTCAAATCGCCCGGTTTGCTCAAGGAGTACTACAAGAACCCGGCGGCCACAGCCGAGGTGCTGACGGCCGATGGTTGGTACCACACCAGCGATGCGGGCTTCATTGACAGCCATGGCCACCTCAAGATCATTGACCGTGTGAAAGACGTGGGCCGTATTCTGGGCGGTGCCAACGATGGCGCGATGTTTGCGCCTAAATATGTCGAGAACAAGCTGAAGTTTTTCCCGCACATCAAAGAGGTGGTGGCCTATGGCGACCAGCGCGAAAAAGTGTGCGTGATGATCAACATCGACTTTGACGCCGTGGGCAACTGGGCAGAGCGCCGCAACTTGCCCTATGCCGGCTACACCGACCTGGCGCAAAAGCCCGAGGTGTACCAGCTCGTCAAAGAGTGCGTTGAAAAAGTCAATGCCGATCTGGCCGAAGACAGCATGTTGGCCGGCAGCCAAGTGTCCCGTTTCCTGATCCTGCACAAAGAGCTGGACGCCGACGATGGTGAGTTGACCCGCACCAACAAAGTCCGCCGTGGCTTCATCGCCGACAAATACAAACCGTTGGTCGATGGCCTCTACGAAGGCCGAACCGAGCAGTACATCGAGACGGTGGTCAAGTTCGAAGACGGCCGCACCGGCAGCGTGAGCGCCACGCTCAAAATTTCCGACGCCAAAACATTCACACCCGTGAAGGCAGCAGCATGACCAAAAAAATCGGCGACGTCATTTTGGACGTCAGCAACATCAGTTTGCGGTTTGGTGGCGTGAAAGCGCTGACCGACATTTCGTTCAACGTGCGCGAACACGAGGTCCGCGCCATCATTGGCCCCAACGGGGCAGGCAAAAGCTCGATGCTCAACTGCATCAACGGGGTGTACCAGCCGCAAGAAGGCAGCATCACTTTCCGTGGCCAAAAGTTTGACCACATGAACAGCCGCCAAGTGGCCGAGATGGGCATTGCCCGCACATTCCAAAACTTGGCCTTGTTCAAGGGCATGAGCGTGATCGACAACATCATGACCGGTCGCAACCTGCGCATTAAAAGCAATTTGTTCATGCAGGCTTTGCGCCTTGGCCCGGCCCAACGCGAGGAAGAAGAGCATCGCGAGTTCGTCGAGCACATCATCGACTTTCTGGAGATCCAGGCCTTTCGCAAAACGCCCGTGGGCCAGCTGCCTTATGGCTTGCAAAAACGCGTGGACTTGGGCCGCGCTTTGGCCATGGAGCCGCAAGTGCTGCTGCTCGACGAGCCCATGGCCGGCATGAACATGGAAGAAAAGCAGGACATGTGCCGCTTCATTCTGGATGTGAACGACGAATTTGGCTCGACCATCGTGTTGATCGAGCACGACATGGGCGTGGTGATGGACATCTCGGACCGTGTGGTGGTGCTGGACTACGGCAAAAAAATCGGCGACGGGACTCCCGAAGAAGTGCGCAACAACGAAGAAGTGATCAGTGCCTATCTGGGCACCAGTCACTAAGGAGAAAAAGACACGGCATTTTTCCTGGAAGCTCTTTTGGGTGGACTGATGGCCGGCATGCTTTACGCGCTGGTGGCGCTGGGCTTTGTGCTGATTTACAAAGCCTCTGGCGTGTTCAACTTTGCGCAAGGCGCGATGGTGCTGTTTGCCGCTCTGGCCATGGCGCGTTTTTCAGAATGGATTCCTGGCTGGTTGGGTCTGGAGGACAAGTTTTTGGGCAACCTGTTGGCCTTTGCGCTGTCGGCCAGCGTCATGTTTGTGCTGGCCTGGCTGATCGAGCGCTTGGTGTTGCGCCACTTGGTCAACCAAGAGGGCGTGACCTTGCTGATGGCCACGCTGGGCATCACTTACTTTTTGGATGGTTTGGGCCAGACCATTTTTGGCAGCGACATTTACAAAATCGATGTGGGCATGCCCAAGGATCCGGTGTTTTTGCTTGACTCGATTTTTCCTGGTGGTGTTTTGGTCAATCTGGAAGACGTGTATGCCGCGTGCATTGCGGCCTTGCTGGTGGTGGTGCTGTCGCTGTTTTTCCAGAAAACCAGCACCGGTCGGGCCTTGCGTGCGGTGGCCGATGACCATCAGGCCGCCCAGTCGATTGGCATTCCGCTCAACCGCATTTGGGTGATCGTCTGGTTTGTGGCGGGCATCACAGCCTTGGTGGCCGGCATCATTTGGGGCTCCAAGATGGGTGTGCAGTTTTCGCTGACCACAGTGGCTTTGCGGGCTTTGCCTGTGATTATTTTGGGCGGACTGACCTCGGTGCCCGGTGCCATCATCGGCGGCCTGATCATCGGTGTGGGTGAGAAGTTGTCCGAGGTGTATCTGGGCCCTTATGTGGGCGGCGGCATCGAAATCTGGTTTGCTTACGTGCTGGCGCTGGTGTTCCTGTTGTTCAGGCCACAGGGTCTGTTCGGCGAAAAAATCATCGACCGCGTGTAAGGAGATAAAACATGTTTTACAGAGAAAACGGTCAATTCAAGACCTCTTACCGCAGTGACCAGCAAATCTTCGCTATTGCGCAAGACCGCTGGGCCATCCTTGCACTCATCGCCTTCGCCGCCATCGGTGTGCCCCTGCTGGCCGATGAATACATGTTCCGCGCCATCTTGATTCCGTTCCTGATATTGGCCCTCGCAGCTTTGGGTGTGAATATTCTGGTGGGTTATTGCGGCCAGATTTCACTGGGTTCGGGCGCGTTCATGGCGGTGGGGGCTTACATGGCCTACAACACTTACATCCGCATCGAGGGCATGCCCTTGATCGTGGCACTGCTGGCGGGGGGCTTTTTTGCGACCCTGGTGGGGGTGTTTTTCGGTATTCCAAGTTTGCGGGTCAAAGGCCTGTATCTGGCGGTGGCCACTTTGGCGGCGCAGTTCTTTTGCGACTGGGCTTTTCTGCGCATCGGCTGGTTTACCAACAACAACGCCTCGGGCTCGGTCTCGGTGTCCAACTTGAATGTCTTTGGCTGGTCCATCGACACGCCGCTGCAAAAATACCTCTTCTGTTTGGCATTTCTGCTGGTGTTTGGCTTGTTGGCTAAAAACCTCGTGCGCTCGGCCGTTGGCCGTGAGTGGATGGCCATTCGCGACATGGACGTGGCCGCAGCCGTGATCGGCATTCGACCGATGTACGCCAAGCTCAGTGCTTTTGCGGTCAGCTCTTTCATTGTGGGCGTGGCAGGTGGCCTGTGGGGCTTTGTGCACCTCGGTTCGTGGGAGCCCGCGGCATTTTCGATCGACCGCTCGTTCCAGCTGCTGTTCATGGTCATCATTGGTGGCATGGGCTCCATCATGGGCAGCTTTTTTGGTGCTGCCTTCATCGTGATCTTGCCCATTTTTCTGAACCAGTTCCTGCCTTGGGCGGGTGATCTGGCCGGTGTCCATATTTCGACTGCGACGGTCTCGCACACCGAGTTCATGATCTTTGGCGCCTTGATTGTGTGGTTCCTGATCGTGGAGCCGCATGGCCTGGCCAAGCTCTGGTCGGTGGCCAAGCAAAAGCTGCGTCTGTGGCCCTTCCCGCATTGATGTCAAAACGATTTTCCCAAGTGCTTTCAATTATTTTTAACAGGAGACAAACCATGAAACTTCGTCAACTTGCACTCGCCACGACAGTGGTTGCTGCCGGCCTTGCCAGCGCCTTGGTCAGCACCATCGCCACGGCTCAAACCAAAGAACAGTTTTTCCCTGTTCTGGTGTACCGCACAGGCGCTTACGCCCCCAATGGCGTGCCCTTTGCCAACGGCTATGTCGACTACCTCAAGCTGGTCAATGCGCGTGGCGGTGTCAACGGCGTCAAGCTCAGCTTTGAAGAGTGCGAAACCGGCTACGCCACCGATCGCGGCGTGGAGTGCTACGAGCGCCTGAAGGGCAAGAACGGCGGCGCGACCGTGTTCCAGCCGCTGTCGACGGGCATCACTTTTGCGCTGACCGAAAAAGCACCCGGCGACAAAATTCCATTGATCACCGCAGGCTATGGCCGCAGCGAATCGGCTGACGGCGGCGTGTTCAAGTGGAACTTCCCCTTGGCCGGTACTTATTGGGTGGCCGGTGACGTCATCATCCAGGACATCGCCAAAAAGCTCGGCGGTGCTGACAAACTCAAAGGCAAGCACATTGCACTGGTCTACCACGACAGCCCATTTGGCAAAGAAGCCATTCCCATTTTGCAAGAGCGTGCGGCCATGCACGGTTTCAAGTTGAGCCTGCTGCCTGTGACGCACCCTGGTGTGGAGCAAAAGTCCACTTGGCTGCAAATTCGCCGTGACCGCCCTGACTACGTGGTCAACTGGGGCTGGGGCGTGATGAACTCCACCTTGCTCAAAGAGGCGCAAGCCACAGGCTATCCCCGCGAGAACATTTATGGCGTGTGGTGGGCCGGTGCCGAGCCTGACGTGAAAGACGTGGGCATGGGCGCCAAAGGCTACAACGCCATCACCATGCAGCATGGTGTCGAAAAAGGTTCCGCTGTCGTGAAAGAAGTGTTGGACAAGTTGCACGCCAAAGGCCAAGGCACCGGTCCTAAGGACGAAGTGGGCGAAGTGCTGTACATGCGCGGCTTGTTCAGCGCCATGTTTGCCGTTGAAGGCGTGCGCCAAGCGCAAGAAAAATACGGCAAGGGCAAAGTCATGACCGGCGAGCAAGCGCGCTGGGGCTATGAAAACCTGAACCTGACTCAGCCCAAGCTCGATGCACTGGGCTTCAAGGGTGTGTTGCGTCCCGTGTCCACTTCGTGTGCTGACCACATGGGTGCCAACTGGGCACGTATCCACACATGGAACGGCAGCAAGTGGGAGTTCTCCAGCGACTGGTACCAGGCCGACGAGCAGATCATCAAGCCCATGGTGAAAGCCGCTGCCGACCGTTACGCCGCCGAAAAGAAACTGACACGCCGCACCCCTGCGGATTGCCAGTCCTGATCGTTGCCAAGCCCGCCGCGCAAGCGGTGGGCTGTCGCTGCAACGGGCACGGCCCGTCTGCAGCCGCCAAACCAAACCCTTGCGTGCAGCGGTTTGGTTTGGCTTGAACCCAGAGTTAAAAAAGGCAAAGTCCATGAGCGACAAAAACATTGTTCTGAACGTCAACGGCATCGAGGTCATTTACAACCACGTCATCTTGGTGCTCAAAGGGGTTTCCCTGCAGGTGCCCGAGCAAGGCATCGTGGCTTTGCTGGGTGGCAACGGCGCGGGCAAAACCACCACGCTGCGGGCCATCTCCAACTTGCTGCAAGGCGAGCGCGGCGAGGTCACCAAGGGCAGCATCGAGCTGCGCGGTGAACGCATCGAAAAACTCTCGCCTGCCGACTTGGTCAGCCGGGGGGTGGTGCAGGTCATGGAAGGGCGGCACTGCTTTGCCCACCTGACCATCGAAGAAAATCTGATGACCGGCAGCTACACCCGCACCGACAAGGGCGAGGTGGCGGCCAATTTGGACAAGGTCTACACCTATTTTCCGCGCCTGAAAACGCGCCGCACCTCGCAGGCGGCCTACACCTCGGGCGGTGAGCAGCAGATGTGCGCGATTGGCCGCGCCCTGATGACCAACCCCAATATGGTCTTGCTGGACGAGCCCTCGATGGGCCTGGCCCCGCAGATCGTCGAAGAGGTGTTCAACATCGTCAAGGATTTGAACGAGAAGGAAAAAGTCACCTTCTTGATCGCCGAGCAAAACACCAACATGGCCCTGAAGTACGCCGACTACGGCTACATCATGGAGTCGGGCCGCATCGTGATGGACGGTGCCGCTGAAGACCTGCGCACCAACGAAGACGTCAAAGAGTTTTATCTGGGCATGGGCGGTGGTGAGCGCAAGAGCTTCAAGGACGTGAAAAGCTACAAGCGCCGCAAGCGCTGGTTGGCTTGAAGGCCCGCAAGCCAAACTTGATTTGGGTGAGCGCATGCCCCTGCACGCGAATGAGTCATCCTCACCTCCGTTTTTCGTGCGCAGGGGCGCGCGTTCTCCTCGATCAGTCCATCACCCATGAAGCACTACGACGCCCTTGAAACACGTGCCCCCGAAGTCCGTGAAGCCGCTTTGATGGCCGCTTTGCCCGCGCAGGTGGCGCACGCCAAAGCCCATGCGCCCGCCTTTGCCGAATTGCTGCAAGGCGTGGATGCGGCCAGCGTCAACAGCCGCGCCGCGCTGGCCAAGTTGCCGGTGATTCGCAAATACGAGTTGCTGGAGCGCCAAAAGGCTTCGCGTGCGGCCAGTGGCAATGTGTTTGGGGGATTCAGTACCCTGGGCTTTGGCAAAACCATGCCCCGCGTGTTTGCCAGCCCCGGCACCATTTACGAGCCCGAAGGCACCCGCCCGGATTACTGGCGCATGGCGCGCACGATGTTTGCTGCCGGCTTTCGCCCGGGCGAATTGATTCACAACTGCTTCAGCTACCACTTCACGCCCGCAGGCTCCATGATGGAAACCGGGGCCCATGCGCTCGGTTGCACCGTGTTTCCGGGGGGCATTGGGCAGACCGAACAGCAAGTGGGCGCGATGGCCGAGTTGCAGCCTGCGGGCTACATCGGCACGCCCAGTTTCTTGAAAATCATCATTGAAAAAGCCGCCGAGATGGGCGTGGCCCTGCCCAGCTTGCGCAAGGCGCTGGTCTCGGGTGAGGCCTTTCCGCCCAGTTTGCGCGATTGGATGACGGCGCACGGCGTCGATGCCTACCAGTGCTACGCCACTGCCGATGTGGGCTTGATCGCTTATGAGACCGCCTCGCGTCAAGGCTTGGTGTTGGACGAAGGGGTGATCGTCGAGATCGTGCGCCCCGGCACCGGCGACCCGGTGCCCGAAGGCGAGGTGGGCGAGCTGGTGATCACCACGCTCAACCCCGACTACCCGCTGATTCGCTTTGGCACAGGCGACCTCTCGGCCATTTTGCCGGGCACCTGCCCGACCGGCCGCACCGGTCAGCGCATCAAAGGCTGGATGGGCCGGGCCGATCAGACCACCAAAATCCGGGGCATGTTTGTGCACCCCGGTCAGGTGGCCGAGATCGTCAAACGGTTTCCTGAAGTGACCAAAGCGCGTTTGGTCGTGACCGGAGAGATGGCCAACGACCAGATGGCGTTACACGTCGAAACCACCGCCTTGACGGACGCGGGCCTGAAGTCGCGTTTGTCTGATGCTGTGCGCGATGTCACCAAGTTGCGTGGTGAGGTGCACTTGGTGGTGCTCGGCAGTTTGGCCAATGACGGCAAGGTGATCGAGGACGCCCGCAGTTACGAATAAAGGTTGACTGGGCCTTCAGGCTGGTCCATGACTTTGTTTCGGATGGAGAAATTAGGGAAATCGTCTAAGTATTTTCCGCCATGACAAGCCTTAACTTTGGTTCTAGACTAAGTGCTATTTTTAGGGTCTTGAAATGATAAAACTGTTTGCCTTGGCCGCATTGGCCGCTGTTTCGGTGGGTGCTCAGGCCCAGACTTTTCCTGGTAACAAACCGATTTCCATCGTCGTGCCCTTTGCTGCCGGCGGGCCGACTGACCGTGTCGCCCGTGATTTGGCAGAAGCCATGCGCAAGCACATTCCTGGCAGCAATTTTGTGGTCGAAAACGCCGCGGGTGCGGGTGGCACGATCGGTGCCAACAAAGTGGCCAAAGCCACCCCTGATGGCCACTCGTTGCTGTTGTTTCACATCGGCATGGCTGCAACGCCAGCCCTTTACCGCAAACTGTCATACAAGCCGCTGGAAGATTTTGAGTATTTGGGCATGGTCAATGATGTGCCCATGACCTTGATCGGCAAGCCCCAGTTGCCCGCCAACACCTACCGGGATTTTGAAAACTACATCCGTACCAACGCGGGCAAGTTGAACATTGCCCACGCCGGCTTGGGTTCTGCGTCGCACATCTGTGGCTTGCTGTGGCAGACCAACTTGCAGACCAAAGACGCCATGACCACCATCCCGTTTGGCGGTACAGGTCCCGCCATGACTGCCTTGATGGGGGGCCAGGTCGACGTGATGTGTGACCAAACCACCAACACCACATCCCAGATCGAAAGCGGTCGTGTCAAGGCGTTTGCTGTGACCACGGCCAAGCCCTTGGCCGGTCACCCTGTGCTCAAGCACTACCCCAGCTTGCAAGAGATGGGTTTGAAGGGCTTCAACCTGACCATCTGGCACGGTTTGTATGCCCCCAAAGGCACCCCGGCTGCGATCACCAAGACACTCAACGATGCCTTGAAGAAAGCCTTGAAAGATCCCGAGTTCATCAAAAAGAACGAAGGCTTGGGTGCTTTGGTGGTGACGGACAACCGCACCGATCCGGCTGAACACAAGAAGTTTGTGGCCGCCGAGATGATCAAGATCAAGGCTGCTGTGGATGCAGCAGGCAAGTACGCTGACTGATCATCAGCCTGCCCCACGAAAAAGCCGCTTTTTAAAGCGGCTTTTTCTTTGGCTGTAACGCCGCGCATTTGTCGAGTTTGCAACGTCTGGTCTTTTGTTCTAGGTCTAATTTGTTATTGAACAGGCGGGTGTGCAACCCTAGGATGAACGCACTTGTTCAGATTCAACATCACGCAGGCCAGCACGACCAACACCATGCGCAACATTTATATCCGTTACACCGCTTGCTATGGGATAACCGCCCTGTTCTTGGTGATGGCTGGCACGTCCTACGCTGCTTCACAAAATGGGGATTCTGCCGAGAAGGTGGCCACCCAGTCAGATGCGGCCATTACCATGACGGGGCTATGCCGTAATGGGGAGGCTTTTCGCCTGGTTTCCTATGAGAAACAGGTGGGTGGGATGTGGAAGTCCTTTTATGACTACCAAGGCCCTGTTGGGGCGGGTACGGTCAAAACAAAAACCGTACCCAAAGTGATGGTCAGCAGGGTCTGCATTGCCATGGCCGAAATTGCCAGTGATGAACATTAACGGGCTGCGCCAATCTACAAGCCACGCACCCCCTCGCAGGATCAGATGTGGGTCGAGATGAATTTCTCAACGCTTTGTATATCAATGGGTTTGTACATGACATCGATATTGTGCTGGCTGAACAATTCCAAATGTTGAGGAGATGTGTCTGCTGTGACGATGCACGCAGGGATGTCGTGATTGAATTCTTCGCGCAATTGCTGGATGAAATAAAGCCCATCTTTTTTGCCCAGACGGAAGTCGCTCAAGATGAAGTTCAGTTTGGGTAGCAAGGCCAGGCACTCGTGAAACGCTTCTTGTTCATAGGGCAAGAGGTGAACACAGTAGCCGGCTTGGGTGAAGTACTGTCGGTAAGCCTGTAACAGTGCTTCATCGTTTTCAAGAATACCCAAATGGCGGCTTGAGGCAGATGCCCTTTGTTCGCGCGTAGGGGTACTTGATGCTGTTGCCGCTGTGTTGGGTTCAAGGCGAGAAGGCAGCTGACCGATGCTCTGGGCTGGAATGACGGGAAAGTGGGTGTGAACCGTGAATACAGAGCCTTTGCCAATTTCCGATTGCACCTTGCATTGACCGTTGATCTTCTTCACGATGCGATGAACGATGGCCAATCCAAGACCTAAACCATCACATTGGGATCGGGAATGGTCAGAGCGATAAAACTCGTTGAAAATCAAGGGCAAATCCACTTCCGGAATGCCACAGCCCGTGTCTTCAACAGAAAAGCTCAGTGAATCTGAGGTGGCGCCGAAAGCCACTTCGATGCGGCCACGGTCGGTATATTGAATCGCATTGGCCAGCAAGTTTCTCAAGATTTGCTCGAGCAAATGGAGATCTCCACGGATCTGGTGCGCGCTCCCCTTGAAGGACAACTTGATGTTCTTTTCAGTGCAGAGATCGCTGAAGCTGTCCTCTAGGCTGTGAACGATTTCAATCAGATTGAACTCACGTTCACGCACCACAAAGCTGGAATCTAGCTTGCTGATATCCAGCAGAGTGTTGAACATCCGGTTCAATACGGTGACGCTCTTTCGCATGCGGTTGAATATGGCGCTGTAGTTTTCGTTCAACTGCGCGGCGTCAATCATTTCAATAAAAATGTTGATGGACTGCATCGGTTGACGCAAGTCATGACTGGCGGTAGCGATGAACTCTGACTTGGCGACATTGGCGGCCAAAGAGGCGTTTTTTTCTTCGGTTAATTGATCAATGAGCGCGTCGTTTTTCATACGCAGTGCAAATGATTTTTCCCAGGAGCTTGAAAATAGAAAAGCCATCTTCAAAGCCAAATAAAAAGCGACCATGGAGCCCATGGCAATGGGCCAAACGATTTGGCTGAAATTCAGGGCGATAAAAATCAGTTCAGGGGCCTTGAGGGGCACGACAAAAGCAAAAAAAGTTTTCCAGTTGATGCAATAGCCGACCATCCCGACAAACAGCACAGTGAGGCTGATGATTTGGTACAGCAAATAGCTCACCATGTCGGCGGGCTGCACAAAAACAAACCAACCCATTCCCCACGTGAGCGTGACCAAGCCAATAGCAATGTTCAGTACATTGGCGTTTTGGGGTGGGTTAGACAAAGTGCGGATCGATCTGAGCAACACATACCGTGTAATGACTGCCACGGTCATGGCCGCAAACCAGGCGCCGAAGCGAAGCGGTTCTGTGACGTCCAAATACAAAGGGATGCACAACAATGGCGCCAATACGGTTGCTATGGTGCTGGATTTGGAGTAATCGAGCATGTATTGCAATTTTTCAATGGCAATCAATTGCTGATCTTGAGGCCCTCCATTCATCGGTAAACGGCCATGCTCAGAAGGGTTCATGCCGTCATAAGTCTTTAGGGGTGACGGTCGGGATCAAGAGTTTTTGAGCCTTCAAGACGGCTTGGGTTCGGTTAAAAACCCGCAACTCTTTGAAAATTTGGTTGATGTGTATTTTGACCGTTTGCTCTTTGATCTCCAGCAAATCGGCAATGACCTTGTTGGGGTGCCCCATCGAAATCAAAGTCAAAACTTCCAGTTGCCGCTGGGTTAACCGGTACTCACTGGAGGTGTTCAATGGGCTTTGGGGTTCGTGCCATTGGGTATCGTTGTAAAGCGTTTTGATTCTTTTGAAAATCGCGGCTGATGTGTTGTTTTTTGATAAAAACAAGGCCGCGCCTGCTGAGACGGAGCGCGGTTCCCAAGCATCGGAGTCTAGGCCAGAAATGGACACGACGTGCGCAACGTTGGGTTTGCTGCTGAACACTTTGATGCCGGCCAATCCGCTCAGGCCCGGCATCAACATGTCCAACAAAACAATCCACGAATGGTTTGATTCGTCTACCAAAGTCATGCCTTCGCTGGCGTTGCTGGCTGTTTTCACGGCCACACCCAAAGTGCTGAACTCTTTGGCCAGGGCTTCGCCTAATGCTTCGCGGTACACCGGGTGATCGTCAATGATGAGCAGTGCATGTTGACTTGTGGCTGAAGCATTCATAGGCCTTGAATACTACTCTTGTAAGGGTTATTTTCAATGGAACTTAGGTTGTAGGCAGAGGGTCAGATCAATGCGTAAATCCTTCGCTGCCCACAACGCGCAGCGGGGTCAAGTTCGCGCGTTTTGCCTCTGCTATGACCAAAGATTCAGGCTGGTTTCAACGCCCGATGTGACCCATCGGGCTTTTTTCATCCCCGTCTGGACCTTGCAAGGGACGCCTTGCTGGAGGGCTCAAATGCAAAAAATCGGTGCTCAAATTGCAAGCGTTTGCAAGGTTTTGTTGTTTTCAAGCAAAAAACGATGTTTCGTACTTGTTTGGTAACCAAAAATAGGGTTTTCCATGAGTTGCAATCGTTTGCATGATTTGTTTAATTGGGAACGTTGAACACCGTGAAGAGCCGATCGGAGCGGGTCAATCAAACCTGATCACATCCTTAATTTTTTGGAGAAAAACATGCAAACTCAAATTCGTCTCGTGGCCGTTGCTGCGGCATTGGTTGCCGCTGGTGCTGCACAAGCTGGTGTGTCTTTTGATGCCAACCTGGAACACGATGTCTTGTTCAAGGGCAAGCAAGGCGCTACCAGCAGCGCGACAACCAACGGTGGCCGTGTGGAATTGAATGCCAACGCCGCCTTGGTCAAGTCGGGTGATAACTTTGTCAACGCAAAAGCCACAGTCACCGTTCCCACAGGCAGTGGTGACAGCGTGGGCATCGACGACGCCTGGATTCAGTTTGGCAACAGTGCCGCCGATCTGAAAATTGGCCGCCACGAAGCCGCTGATTTGTTCCCATTGGGCAAAGATGTGGTGGTTGAAGCTGCAGGCGCCTACGGCTACCGTACCAATGCCTTGCGCGGTCGCTTCAAGACAGGCCAGTTGCACGCCGTGGCTGGTTTGAATGCAGCCCCTGGTTTGCGCGTTGAATTGGGTTTGGTGACTGAAAAATCGGCTGACGCAACACAAGCTTATGGCCTGCGTCCCACCTTGGTTTACACCGCAGGTGCTTTGACTTTGCGTGCTGGTGTCGAGTCCTACAAAAAGAACAACGTCAGCTACTCCGGTACCGGCGTGTCGGTGGGTTATGCATTGAGCAGCAGCGCTTCGGTGAATGCGAACTACGGCAAAAACAGCGATCTGAACAACTCTAGCTCGCTGGGCCTGAACGCCGTTTTCGGTGATGCTGGCGTCGGCATGGTTCAGGACAAAACAGCTGCCAACAAAGCCACGACTTACTACGCGGCTTACAGCTTCCCCTTGTTGGGCGTGAAGGGTGCAACCATCACCCCGGCTCTCAGCACATCCAAAGCCACTGGCGTCGAGAACCTGAATGCGTTCAAGGTGCGTTTGAACTACGCTTTCTGAACGTTGTAATCGTTTCTTCAAAGTTTCATTGATACCGTCCAAAGCTGCAAAGCTTTGGACGGTTTTTTTGTGGTCTTTTGAATGCCACCTCCTGTTGGCCATGACGGCTTCAGCGCGCGTGAAATAATCAATGCCATGAGTCCTGCTTCATCTGTCCCTCGCCGCACCCAAATGGTCGATATTGCCCGCATGGCCGGGGTGTCTTCATCCACCGTTTCGCGGGCCTTGAGTGGCAGCGCCTTGATCCCCGAAGCCACGCGTGAGCGCATCTTGGAGTTGGCGCGCTCACTGAACTACCAAGTCAATGTGGGCGCGGCCAATTTGCGCAAACGGTCGGTGCAAACGGTGGGTGTGGTGGTGCTGGGCGACAGCATGCAATCCATTTCGGACCCTTTCATTTTGAATTTGTTTGGCAGCGTGGCCGATGCCCTAGATGAGCAAGGCAGCAGCGTTTTGCTGACAAGGCTGCACGAAACTCGCAATGCCAGCATGCAATCCTTGGTCACCAGCGGCCAAGTTTCTGGCTTGGTGGTGATTGGCCAGCTGACCTGGCACGAACACCTGAATCGCTTGCAGCATTCGGGGCTGAAGTTTTCGGTCTGGGGTGCTGCATTGCCCGATGCGGCCTACCCGGTGGTGGGGGGCGACAACGAGCAAGGCGGTTACCTGGCTGCTTCGCATTTGCTTGCGCGCGGCTGCAAAAAGATTGCCTTCTTCGGTGACATCAACCACCCAGAGGCGGGTTTGCGCTACGCCGGTTATTTGCGTGCGCACCGCGAGGCGGGTGTCACGCCCGACGAGCGGCTGCGGCAATCGGTGTTGTTTGGCGAGCCTAGGTTGCTCCATGTAGTGCAAGAGTGGCTGTCACAAGATCTGGTCTTTGATGGTGTTTTTGCCACCAGCGATGTGGCTGCCATTGCCTTGATCAGTGCGCTCAACGCCCGCGGGATCGATGTGCCGCGCGATGTCAAGGTGGTTGGCTACGACGACATTGACATGGCCGGGCACGTTTTTCCTAGCCTGACTTCTATCAGGCAGCCGACCAAACTGGCCGGCCATGCGCTGGTGACATTGCTCAATGAGGCGCAGTCGGGCATGCCGAAACGCGCGGTGATCTTGCCTACCGAACTGATCGAGCGCGACAGCACGCGTTGAACAGGTCCAGCGCGACAGGACGCGCTGAAGTTACGTACCGCAATCAAACGACTTCGTTTTAGGGAAAACCCGCTAATGCAATCGATTGCACGAATGGTCAAATACGCTTGCGCTCACCGCTGAAAGGGTACGGGGGCGATGTGTACAACCTAAATTTACAGAGGCAATCAGATGACATTCACATCACGAAGCACAGCGGTTAAATGGGCTGCTGCATTGGTCGCAGCGCCCTTGATGGCCGTTTCGGCTCAAGCGGCCACCATCACCATTTCTTGCGGCTCGGTCGGTCAAGACTTTGAGTTTTGCAAAAAGCACACCGCCGAGTGGGCTCAGAAAACCGGCAACGAAGTCAAGCTCTTCACCATTCCCAACAGCACCACCGACATCTTGGCTTTGTTCCGCCAAATGTTCGCCGCCAAATCGACAGACCTCGACGTCATCAACGTTGACGTGGTCTGGCCTGGTGTGATCAAAGACCACTTGCTGGACCTCAAGCCCTACAGCAAAGGCGCTGAAAAGGCCCACTTTCCAGCCATCGTGGCCAACAACAGTGCTGACGGCAAACTGCTGGCCATGCCTTGGTTCACCGATGCCGGCTTGCTGTTCTACCGCAAAGACCTGGTCGAAAAATACGGCGCTAAAGCCCCTGCGACTTGGGAAGATCTGGCCGCGACTGCCAAGAAAATTCAAGACGGCGAGCGTGCCGCTGGCAACAAAGATTTCCAAGGTTTTGTTTTCCAGGCAAAAGCCTACGAAGGCCTGACCTGCGACGCCGTAGAGTGGATCCACAGCTACAAAGGCGGCAACATCGTTGACGACAAAGGCAACATCACCGTCAACAACCCTAACGCTGTCAAGGCGCTGAAGACCGCTGCCTCTTGGATTGGCACCATCGCACCTCAAGGCGTGTTGAACTACGCCGAAGAAGAAGCCCGTGGCGTGTTCCAAAACGGCAATGCCGCCTTCATGCGCAACTGGCCTTACGCCTGGTCGCTGGGCAATGGCGCCGACTCCAAGATCAAAGACAAGATCGGTGTGGCGGCACTGCCTAAAGGTGGCGCTGACGGTCAAAACGCCGCCACCTTGGGTGGCTGGCAGTTGGCTGTTTCCAAGTACTCCAAGAACCCTGATGCCGCCGCTTCTTTGGTGATGTACATGACCAGCCCAGAAGTGCAAAAAGAGCGCGCCATCAAAGGCTCTTACAACCCCACCATCGCTGCTTTGTACAAAGACAAAGAAGTGTTGGCCGCCAACCCCTTCTTTGGCAGCTTGTTTGACGTGTTCACCAGCGCCGTGCCACGCCCAGCGACCGCCACAGGCTTGAAGTACCCTGAAGTCAGCGCTGCCTTCTGGAACGCGACGCACGACGTGTTGTCGGGCAAAGCCACTGCCGAAGACAGCCTGAAGCGCCTGGACGGCAAGCTCAAGCAAGTCAAGCGCAACCAGTGGTAATTTGAACTGAGTGCCCGCCAAGGTCCGGGTGCTTTGCATCCGGACTTTATCGTTTGACGACCCCTCTTGGAAACTCATGAACAACAAGACGCGCACAGCCTGGCTGTTCTTGGCCCCCATGTTGGTGGTGCTGTTGTTGGTGGCTGTTTGGCCTTTGGGGCGGACCATTTGGTTCAGCTTCACCGACGCCAACATCAACAACCTCGAAGCCAGCAAATTCATTGGCCTAGAAAACTACTTTGGTGAGTTTGGCCTGTTTGCCAACCCCAACAACACCGATGGATTTTTTGCCGGCGATTGGGGCATCTCCATCCTCAATACATTGAAGTTTTCCATCGTCTCGGTGACCTTGGAGACCCTGCTGGGCCTGGCCGTGGCCATGTTGCTCAACCAAGAATTCAAAGGCCGCACCTTGGTGCGCACCGCGGTGCTGGTGCCTTGGGCCATTCCCACCATCGTCTCGGCCAAGATGTGGGGCTGGATGCTGCACGACCAGTTTGGCGTGATCAACCAGTGGCTGTTTGACCTGGGCTGGATTGCCCAAAAAATCGCTTGGACCGCGCAGCCCGAATACGCCATGTGGACCGTGGTGGCGGTTGACGTGTGGAAAACCACGCCCTTCATGGCCCTGCTGATCTTGGCCGCTTTGCAAACCTTGCCCAAAGACTGCTACGAAGCTGCGCAAGTTGATGGTGTGCACCCCTTGCGCGTTTTCTGGAAAGTCACGCTGCCCTTGATCAAACCCGCGTTGATGGTCGCCATGATCTTCCGCTTGCTCGACGCCTTACGCGTGTTCGACCTGATCTATGTGCTGACCTCGAACAACAACACCACCATTTCCATGTCGGGCTTTGTGCGCCGCGAAATGATCGATAACGGGTACATGGGTTACGGCTCTGCCGCGTCGACCGCGCTGTTCCTCATCATTGGCCTGTGCACTGTGCTGGCCATCAAAGCCAGTCGCATGAAGTTGGGAGACGACTGATGAAAACCCCATTGCTTGGGCGCATTGCGCTCTACGTAGCCGCCACCGTGCTGGTGTTGGTCTCGGTGTTCCCCTTTTTGTACGCCTTGGCCACCTCGTTCAAAACCGGCGCTTCGCTGTTTGACAGCAGCTTGCTGCCCAGCAGCGTGTCTTGGCGCAACTACAGCTCTTTGTTCACCTTGGCCGAGCAACCCTTTGGCCGCCACATCTTGAACTCGGTGATGGTCTCGATCGTGGTGGTCACGCTCTCACTTTTTTTGGGCATCTCGGCTGCGTATGCGCTGGGCCGCATCACCTTCAAAGGCCGGGGCCTTTTGTTGACCGCCATTTTGGGGGTGTCGATGTTCCCACAAGTGGCGGTACTGGCCGGCATGTTCGAGTTGATCCGGTTTTTGGGCCTGTACAACAAGGCGCTGGGTTTGGTGTTGCCCTACATGATCTTTACGCTGCCCTTCACCGTCTGGGTGCTCACCACCTTCATGAAGCAGCTGCCCAAAGAGCTCGAAGAGGCGGCCATCATGGACGGTTGCAGCCCGTGGCGCATCATCAAAGACGTGTTCATGCCGCTGCTGTGGCCCGCTTTGGTGTCGACAGGCTTGCTGGCTTTCATTGCCGCATGGAACGAATTTTTGTTCGCACTGACCTTTGTGCTCGACAACAACGAACGCACGGTGCCCGTGTCGATCTCGTTGATCTCCGGTGCCAGCAAATACGAAATCCCATGGGGCAACATCATGGCCGCCTCGGTGCTGGTGACCTTGCCACTGCTGGCCTTGGTGCTGGCGTTCCAGAAAAAGATCGTCTCTGGCCTGACGGCCGGTGCGGTCAAAGGTTAAACCCTCTTTGTTCATACCCATGATTGAAAAAGCACCCAACAATGGCTGGTGGCGCGGTGGCGTCATCTACCAAATCTACCCCCGCAGCTTTCAAGACAGCAACGGGGACGGCATTGGCGACCTGCCCGGCATCACCGAGCGCTTGGCCCATGTGGCCGAGCTGGGGGCCGACGGCATTTGGCTCTCGCCCTTCTTCAAAAGCCCGATGAAAGACTTCGGCTACGACGTGAGCGATTACTGCGACGTTGACCCGATGTTTGGCAACATCGCCGACTTCAAAGCCTTGCTCGCACGCGCGCACAGCTTGGGCCTGAAGGTCATGATTGACCAAGTGCTCTCGCACGCCAGCGACCAGCACCCATGGTTCGTGGAAAGCCGCGCCAGCCGCGACAACCCCAAGGCCGACTGGTTTGTCTGGGCCGATGCACGCGAAGACGGCACGCCCCCCAACAACTGGTTGTCCATCTTTGGGGGCAGCGCATGGCAGTGGGACACGCGCCGCTGCCAGTACTACCTGCACAACTTTTTGAGCAGCCAACCCGATCTGAACTTTCACCACCCTGAGGTGCAAGCGGCATTGTTGCAAACCGTGAAGTTCTGGCTCGACATGGGTGTGGACGGCTACCGTCTGGACACCGCCAACTTTTACTTTCATGACGCTTTGCTGCGTGACAACCCGGGCCGAGGTGCCCCCAGCCGCGACAACCCTGACCCGGCGGTCAACCCCTTCAATCCCTACGCGTGGCAAGCCCACGTCTACGACAAAAGCCGCCCAGAAAACCTGCCTTTCCTGGAAAACCTGCGTGCATTGCTCGACCAATACCCCGACACCACCATGGTCGGCGAGATCGGTGACGACGACGGTTTGGCCCGCGTGGCCGAATACACCAGCAGCGGACCGCAAGGCCAACGCCGTTTGCACATGGCCTACTGCTTTGACTTCTTGGGCGAAGCCCACAGCGCCCCGTTCTTGCACGGCGTGCTGCAGCGCTTTAACCAAGTGGTGGGCGATGGCTGGCCTTGCTGGGCTTTGTCCAACCACGACTGCGTGCGCTCGGCCACGCGTTGGGGCGGTGTCCAGCCCGATGCCCGCTTGCTGCGCTTGGCGGCGGCCTTTCAAATGGGCTTGCGCGGCACCGTCTGCCTGTACCAAGGCGAAGAGCTGGGTTTGCCCGAGGCCCAAGTGGCCTTTGAGGATTTGCAAGACCCGTATGGCATCACCATGTGGCCCGAATTCAAAGGCCGTGACGGTTGCCGCACCCCCATGCCCTGGCAAGCCGCTGCGCCGCACGCGGGCTTTTCCAGTGCGGCCAAAACCTGGCTGCCCGTGGACGCACGCCACACCGCCTTGGCGGTGGACCAACAAACCGGCCCAGACAGTTTGTTGGGCTATTTCAAGCAAATCATTGCTTGGCGAAAAACCCAGCCTGCACTCATCCACGGCGACATGCAGCTGTGGGCTGCACACGCGCAAACCTTGGTCTTTGTGCGCGAGCACGCGGGCCAGCGGGTGCTGTGTGCCTTCAACTTCAGCGACCAGGTTGCCGAGCTGAGTCTGCCCGCAGACTGGGCGGGTGCCCAGGCCTTGAGCGGCAGCGGCACCAGCGGTGTGCATGTCGATGCACAGCGCCTGCGCTTTGAGCCTTGGGGCTGCGCCTTCTTGAGCCCATCCAAGGGCCTTTGAAACCCATTTCACCGACACGATCCGAGGCTTGCCATGTCCAAAATTGAATTTCGCAACGTCAGCAAACGCTACAACGCCGCTGCCGCTTTGACCATCAACAATGCCAACCTCGTCATCGAAGACGGTGAGTTCTGCGTCTTCGTCGGCCCGTCAGGTTGCGGCAAATCGACTTTGCTGCGCATGGTGGCGGGCTTGGAAGACATCACCGCAGGTGATTTGCTCATCGGCGGTGAACGCGTCAACGACTTGCCGCCCGCCCGCCGTGGGGTGGCCATGGTGTTCCAAAGTTACGCGCTGTACCCGCACATGACGGTGCGCGAGAACATGGCTTTTGGCCTCAAAGTGCTGGGCTCGAATGCGGCAGAGATCGACAAAAAAGTGCGTGCAGCCGCCGAAATTTTGCAGCTCACGCCCTTGCTCGACCGTTTGCCCAAAGCCCTCTCGGGCGGTCAACGTCAGCGTGTGGCCATTGGCCGTGCCATCGTCAAAGAGCCTCGCGTGTTTTTGTTCGATGAGCCGCTGTCCAACTTGGACGCTGCGCTGCGCGTGCAGACCCGCTTGGAGATCGCCAAGCTGCACCACGACATCGGCACGGCGAGCATGATTTACGTCACGCACGACCAAGTGGAGGCCATGACGCTGGCCGACAAGATCGTCTTGCTCAACACCGGTGAGCGCATTGCCACCCACGGCAGCGTGGCGCAAGTGGGCTCGCCCATGGCGCTGTACTACCGACCCAACAGCTTGTTTGTGGCCGAATTCATTGGCTCACCCAAGATGAACATCCTGCCCGCGCAGTGGCTGTCCTCGGACGGCCAGCGCACCGAGGTGTCGGTGTCAGGCCGGGTGTTCAGCGCGGCAGTCGATGCCGCCACGGGCAATGCCGGGCAAGCGGTGCACTTGGGGCTGCGTCCCGAAGACATGCGCTTGGTGTCCAACTGCCAGCAAGCCAACACCTTCGCCGGCACCATCGCGCACATCGAAAAGCTGGGCGAGTCGTCCATGCTCTACATCCAACCCGAAGGGCACACCGAGCTGGTGACCTTGAAGGTGGAGGGCACCACCACAGAGCAAACTGGTGCTGCGGTGTGCGTGCACATTGCGCCCGAGTTGCTGCATCTGTTCAATGCGCAGGGCGATGCCTACGAGCGGACGGTGACGCTGCCAGTTTGAGTTTCTTGCCCCCTTCTCACTTTGGCCTATTCCCTAGCTGCCGAACCCATGCACTTCGCTGCTGAACGCGCCGACTGGCGCAACGCCGTTGTTTACCAAATTTATCCGCGCAGCTTTTGCGACAGCAATGGCGATGGTGTGGGGGATTTGCCTGGCATCACTTCGCGCCTGGATTATTTGCAGGCACTGGGCGTGCAAGTGGTTTGGCTGTCGCCGATTTACGCCTCGCCCAACGACGACAACGGCTACGACATCAGCGACTACCGCCAGATCATGGCCGAGTTCGGCACCATGGCCGACTTCGATGCCATGTTGGCGGGCATGCATGTCAGGGGCATTCGCTTGATGATGGATTTGGTGGTCAACCACACGTCTGACGAACACCCTTGGTTTGTGCAGGCCCGCAGCAGCCGAAGCAATCCCTTTCACGACCACTACATTTGGGCAGACCCTTTGCCCGATGGCTCTCCCCCCACCAATTGGGAAGCCGCTTTTCAAGGCTCGGTCTGGACATGGAATGAGCCCACGGGCGAGTACTACCTGCACATGTTCAGCGCCAAGCAACCCGATCTGAATTGGGAAAACCCCAAAGTGCGCCAAGAAGTTCATGCACTGATGCGTTTTTGGCTGGACAAAGGCGTAGATGGTTTCCGCATGGACGTGATCAACATGATCAGCAAGCCTTGGGATGCGCAAGGCCGTTTGCCGCAGGCCCCGGTGGTGCGTGAAGGGTTTTTGCAACCCTCATTTGCCATGACTTGCAATGGGCCGCGCCTGAATGAGTTTTTGCGTGAAATGCGCAACGAAGTGCTGGACCATTACGACACCATCACCGTGGGCGAGGCCCCGCTGGCCACGGTGCAGCAAGGGCGCGACATCACGCACCCGCAAACCGGTTCGCTCAACATGCTGTTTCAGTTTGAGCACATGGACTTGGACAGCGTGGGGGGCCATGTCAATGGCAAGTGGGCTCGCAAAGCGCTGGATTGGCGCGACATGAAAGCGTGCATGGCCCGTTGGCAAGAGGCTTTGCACGGCACGGGCTGGAACAGCCTTTATTTTTGCAACCACGATCAGCCGCGTTCGGTCTCGCGGTTTGGCACCATGGGGACGCTGCGCGAAAGGTCGGCCAAAGCCTTGGCCACTTGGTTGCATGGCATGCAGGGCACGCCCTACATTTACCAAGGCGAAGAGCTGGGCATGGGCAATGTCGCGTTTGACCGCATCGAAGACTACCGCGACATCGAGACCCTGAATTTCTACCGCGTGGCCACAGCACGCGGCCAAAGCCACGCCGATGTCATGGCCTCCATCCATGCGGTGGGTCGAGACAATGCCCGCACCCCCATGCCCTGGAACAGCGGCCCGCACGCGGGGTTCAGCACCGGCCAGCCCTGGATCGGCTTGAACCCCGACTGTCCGCAGGTGAACGCCGAAGCGGCGCAGGCCGACCCGAATTCTGTTTTTCACCACTACCGGCAATTGATCGCTTTGCGGCGGCAATGGCCGGTGTTGCGCGATGGGCGTTTCCAATTGCTTTGGGCCGAAGACCCGCAGGTGTGCGGCTATGCGCGGCTTGGCGCAGAGCAGACCTTGCTGGTGGTCAGCAATATGAGCGGCCAAAGCGCCACAGCCCCATGGCCCGAGGGCGTGCCTTTCACGCAGGTGCACTGTCTGCTGTCCAACCTAGACCCTGCCGATCACGCGTGGGGCAGGGCGCTGCACTTGCAGCCGTTTGAGGCCTTGATGCTGCTGTGCAGATGAGCCGCTTGGGCCTTTGAGCGGCACACCATGACCGACAACCCAAGCCTGTCTCGGCCCCGTTTGAACACGGTGGCCTTGCCCATCGTGGGCGAGTTTTTGTTGGGCATCAGCGTGGCGATGGCGGGCCTGTATTTGGCCTCGCACACCTCTGATGCGGCGGCGGGGGCCTTTGGCTTGGCGCAGCAGGTGCAAGAGAGTTTGGCGGTTTTGTTCCGCATTTTGGCCATCGGTTTGGGGGTGCTGCTGACCCAGTATCTGGGCGGTCAGCGGCACGACCAAGCCCGTGAAACCGCCTTTGCGGGTTTGGGGGCCAGCACCTGGGTCGGGGCGCTGGCGGCGCTGTGGTTGCTGGCGGGCGCGCAGATCACTCTCGACGGGCTCAATGCCCCCGAAGCGGTTCGGCCCATTGCCACGGTCTACATGATGTTGTTGGCCCCGGCGATGGTGCTGGAGGTCTACAACCTCAGCATGGCGGCCACACTGCGGGCGCACTTTTTGGCCCGCGAATCGCTGATGGTCATGCTCGTTATGCACGGCAGCCATTTGGCGGGGGCGTGGTTGCTGATGCGCGGCTTGGACGATTGGGCCGGTTGGGGCCTCAATGGTTATGCGGTGGCCTGGTTTTTCAGCCGCGCGGTGGGCGTGGCTTTGCATTTGCGGTTTTGGCGCTTGCGCCTGGGGCTCAGGCCGCAGTGGCGGCATTGGTGGCGTGTGCCGGTGCGGGTGATGACGCCGGTGCTGCGCATTGGGTTGCCGGGTGCGGCCTTGGAGTTTTGTTACCGCATGGGCTTCATGGTCTCATTGGCGGCCACAGCGCGTTTGGGGGTTGAGGCCTTGGCCACCCATTCCTATTTGTTGCAGATCCTCAAGTACGTGCTGCTCATCAGTTTGTCGGTGGGTTGGGCCTGCGAAATCATGGTTGGTCGCTTGGTGGGGGCTGGGCAATTGGCGCAGGCCGATGCGGTGGTTCGCAAAGGGGTGCGCGTGGGCTTGTTGGCCAGCGGTGGCTTGGCGGTCTTGGCTGCGGCGAGTGCGCCGTGGTTGATGCGGGTTTTCACACGCGACCCGGTCATCATCGCGATGGCCAGCACCTTGCTGTGGATGTCGGTGGCCCTGGAGTTGGGGCGGGTCTTCAATCTGGTGGTGATTGGCGCTTTGCGGGCCAGCGGCGATGTGCATTACCCGGTGTTGGCCAGCGCATTGTCTTTGCTCTTGATCTTGGGTGGGGGCGCGTATTGGCTGGGGCGGCACTGGGGCCTGAGCGGCATTTGGCTGGCCTACATCGTCGATGAATGTTTGCGCGGCGGTTTGATGTGGTGGCGCTGGCATCGCCGAGGCTGGCTGACACATGCCCGCCAAACCCTGCGCACGATGCGCCCCAAAAAGGCCGACTGAGCCGCCTGCCGTTGCAGCGGCGTCATCTTCAGTTGGCGAACCGTTCGCTGCCCACGATGCCCAGCTTGGTCAAGCCCGCGCGCTGCGCCCCGGCCAACACGGCAGCGGCCGCTTCGTACTTGGCTTTGGCGTGCGAGCGGATGTGCAGCTCGGGTTGGGTTTGCAAGGCGGCGGCCTCGGCGAGCTTGGCTTCCAGCGCTTGCCGATTGGCCAGCGCCTGTCCGTTCCAGAGCACACGGGCGTCGGCTTCGATGTCGATTTTGACGACCATGGGTTCGGTGTTTCTCGCCGCGTTCGTGGCCACCGGCATGTCCAGATTGACCGAGTGCAGTTGGGCCGGAATGGTGATGATCAGCATGATGATCAGCACCAGCATCACGTCGATCAGGGGCGTGGTGTTGATGTCCATCATCACTTCGGGTTCGTCGCTGCTGCCGGTGTTCAGGTGCATGGCCATGTTGGGCTCCTTGACGGTTTCAGCGGGCCGGGTCGGTGATGAACCCGACCTGGGTGATGCCTGCACGTTGCACTGCGTACATGACGCGCCCCACAGACTCGAAAGCGCTTTGCGCATCGCCCCGAATCTGCACATCTGGCTGCGGCTTCATGGCGGCAAACTTCTTCAGCCGTTCGACCAGTTCTGCCGGGGTTTTGACCGGGGTGTCATACAGGTAAATCTGCCCAGCTTGGTTGACCGAGATGACCACGGTCTCGGGCTTGGCTTGGCGCACCACATTCTGTTCTTTGGGCAAGTCCACTTTGATGGAGGTGGTGACCACGGGGATGGTGATCAAGAAAATGATGAGCAGCACCAGCATCACATCCACCAGCGGCGTGGTGTTGATGGTGCCCATCACCTCGTCATCGTCTTGGGTGCCCAGCGTGGGGCCGAGGTTCATGGCCATTATTTGGGGGCCGAAGCCAGCAGCACGGCGTGCAAGTCAGCGCCAAAGGCGTTGACCTCTTCCATCACCGCCTTGTTGCGGCGCACCAGCCAGTTGTAGCCCAACACCGCAGGCACGGCCACGGCCAAACCAATGGCGGTCATGATCAGCGCTTCGCCCACGGGACCTGCCACTTTGTCGATGCTGGCTTGGCCCGACATGCCGATCTTGACCAAGGCATGGTAGATGCCCCACACGGTGCCAAACAAGCCCACAAAAGGCGCGGTCGAACCCACCGTGGCCAGCACCGCCAAGCCGTCTTGCAGCCGACTTTGCACCGTGCCCATGGCCCGTTGAATGCTCATGGTGACCCAGGTGTTGAGGTCCACCGCGCCCAGCAAACCCCCGTGCTTGGACGCGCCCTCTAGGCCCTTCTCGGCAATGAAGCGGAACGGGCTTGCCGGGTCCAGTGCATCGGTGGCTTGGCGCACCGAGCCAGAGTTCCAGAAGTCCGCCTGTGCGGCTTTGGCAAATTGTTGCATCTTGGCTTGCGCTGTGAATTTGCTGAAGATCACGTACCAACTGCCCATGCTCATGAGCACCAAAATCAGCAGGGTGCCTTTGGCCACGGCATCGCCTTGTACCCACAAAGCGCCTAGGCCGTAAGGGTTGCCTTCGGCCGTGGCGGCCGTGGCGGCCGTTGCGGTGGCATCAGGTGCCAATGGTGCGACTTGTGCGACTGGATTGGCCGTTGCCTGGGCGGTCACTGGCGCAGGGGGCGCCTCGTTGGCGGGGGCTGCCAGGCTGTGGCTGCTGAGGGCCAGGCTGATCAGCAAAGCAGCGCCCATCAGGGACTTTTTGAGAACATGAGACATGGGTGAACTTTCTTTGTGTTGGGGCGGCGGGTCATTCCAGACGCCAGACGTATCGGATGGTGGTCCAGGCTTGTTCAGGCTTGCCGTCGACCGTGGCCGGTCTGAATTGGCACTTGGACAAACCGGCCCGTGCCGCTTCGTCAAGACGCTTGAACCCGGAGCTTTTTTCGACTTCGGACTGCAAGACTTTGCCATCGGGTCCGACCAAAAAGCGCAAGGCCACGGTGCCTTCTTCCTCCAGGCCCCGAGAGGCGCGGGGGTATTCGGGCTTGTCGCATTGTGCAATGTTGACACCTGCTGTTGTGCGCACCGGGGCCGATGAACGCGGCACCGTGGCAGGTGCCGCGGTTGCTGTGGGCGCAGGCGAAGTGGTGGCCGTTGAGGGCGGCGCTGTGGCACTGACCGCCGCGATGGCGTTGGGGGCAGAAACGACCGGTGTGTCGGCGGGTGGCACATAGGCCGCAGGCGGCATTTTGGGGGCCGCTGGCGTCGCCGGTGGCCGAGGTGCTGCGGGCGGCAAGGGTGGCAATTCAGGCCGCTTTTCTTCGAGCAACAGGGCTTGCACCACCGGGGGCATTTTTTGCAAGACCGTGCGGGTCAGTCCCGCTTGAATGGCCCAAAACAGCAGGGCATGCAAAACCACCACCCCAGCCAGACCGATGAGCTTTCGCTTCGGTGGTGCTTGAAGATAAGTGGACGCGTTCATCGGTCAAATGGCCTGAAAGTGGAGGTCTGTATTTTGCGTGAGAAAAGCGGTGTTCCCGGCTTGGGCCGGGCAATTCACCCGCGCCAGCGGGGTGCTCAAGGGGTGCGGCTGATCAGGAAGTCGCGGCTGCTCTGGCCCATCAAGGCCCTTTGCCCTTGAATTTGCCGTCCACAACTTGACGCTGTCACGCTGCCCAACCAGGTGGCGGCAATGCGTTGGCCATCGTGTGTTTCTTCCAGCGTGAATTCGCCATCGTCCAAGTCGGCCACCACCGCATGGCGCTGCTGGCCTTGCGTCAATTCACCACGCAGGCTGCCTGCATGTTCTGGGTGTGGCCCCAGGGTCAATGTCCAGGGCGCTTCGCCAGCGATCTGCGCGGTCCATTGGCCGTTCAGCATCTCGGGCGTGAGGTCTTGGCCCGTTGGGCAGGCGTTGCGCGTGGGCAGCTGCTGGCAGGCACTCAGGCCTAAGCTGAGGGCCAAACACAGGGCCACATACCGAGCCACATACATGGCCAGGCCCAAGCTTGGCTGGGCGACAGCGCGATGCGTCAGGGCAGCGATGCGCTGAGAGGGCGGTGAATGCGGTGTGGGTGTCATGGTTTGGCTTCTGCTGCCGCGTCGGCTGCGCGCTTGGCAAATTCGGCCCGCAGTGCTTTGAGTTTTTCGCGCGGGTCTTCCTTGATGGTGTTTTCGTCCAGGCGCATTTCGGCAATGAAGCGGCTGGGCAGGGCCGCCACGGTTTCGCGGCCCTTTTTGCGTCGCTTGGTCCAGCTCACGGCCAGGCTGCGTTGGGCGCGGGTGATGCCCACATACATGAGGCGGCGCTCTTCTTGCAGACGCAGCAAAATGCCCTCGCTCATCGGGCCATCGCTGCGGCCCGAATGGGTGTCATCGTCCCCCAGCTTGAAGGGCAGCAAACCTTCGTTCACTCCCACCAAGGTCACATGCGGCCACTCCAGCCCTTTGGAGGCGTGCAAGGTCGACAGCGTGACCACGTTCTGGTCTTTTTCGCGCTCGCTCAGGGTTGAGATCAGAGAAATGGTTTGTGCCACGTCGAGCAGGTTTTTGGTCTCGGTGCTTTGTGCCCCCGTGGTGTCATCGATTTCGCCACCGCAACGTCCGGCCATCCAGTCGCAGAACTCCAGCACATTGGTCCAGCGGGCCGAGGCCACTTTTTCGTTGTCTTCGCCGTCGTACAGGTGAGATTCGTAGCCAATCTCTTTGAGCCATTCCAGCAAGAAAGCCAGTGCATCCGTTTTGCCCAAGGTGTGGCGGGCACGGTGCTCCAGATCGTTGATGTAGCGGCCAAACTCGTGCAGGCCCGCCACCGCCCGTGCGTTCACCGCACTGGGCAGGCTGCCCGCAAAAAGCGCCTCAAACAGGCTCAGTTTGTACTGGGTGGCAAAGGTGCCCAGCTGGCCCAGTGTCTGGTGGCCGATGCCGCGTTTGGGGCTGGTCACTGAGCGCAAAAATGCCGGGTCGTCGTCGTTGTTGATCCACAGGCGAAACCAGGCGCACAGGTCTTTGATCTCGGCTTTGTCGAAAAAGCTCTGCCCGCCTGAGACTTTGTAGGGAATGTTGGCGCGGCGCAGCGCTTGCTCGAACGGCCGGGCCATGTGGTTGGCGCGGTAAAGGATGGCAAAGTCCTTGAATTCGCGGTGCTTGGACGGGTTAATTTGCCCACCGCGAATCGACTGGATGCGGGCAATGGCCCGGTCGGCCTCGTGCTCTTCGTTCACGGCATCGACCACGCGCACCGGCTCGCCCTCGCCCAACTCCGAAAACAGCGTTTTGGGAAACAGCTTAGGGTTGGGTTGGATCACGTTGTTGGCGGCCCGCAAGATCGCGCTGGTGGAGCGGTAGTTTTGCTCCAGCTTGATCACCTTCAAATTCGGAAAATCCACCGGCAGCCGCTTGAGGTTGTCCAGTGTCGCGCCGCGCCAGCCGTAAATCGACTGGTCGTCGTCGCCCACTGCCGTGAAGCGTGCCCGCTCGCCCACCAAGTGCTTGAGCACTTCGTATTGGGTGGCGTTGGTGTCCTGGTATTCGTCCACCAGCACATGGCCCATCTTGGCCTGCCAGCGCTCGCGCACCTCGGGAAACTCGGCCAGCAGCTTCAAAGGCATGCCGATCAGGTCGTCAAAGTCCACACTTTGGTAGGCCGTGAGCCGCTCTTGGTAAAGCGCCATGATGCGGGCAATTACCCGCGCGTTGTCGTCGGGCGCTTGGGCGGCGGCCTGTTCGGCATTGAGGCCCATGTTTTTCCACAGGCTGATGGTCCACTGCCACTGACGGGCTGTGGCCGCATCGGTGGTGCCGCCGCAGTCCTTCAAAATGCTGGTCACATCGTCCGCATCCATGATGCTGAACTGGGGTTTTAGGCCCAACACCGCGCCGTCTTCGCGCATGATGCGCACGCCCAAGGCGTGAAAGGTGCAAATCAGCACATCCTTGGCCGCCCGGCCAATCAGCTGTTTGGCCCGCTCGCGCATTTCGGCAGCGGCCTTGTTGGTGAAGGTGATGGCCGCGATGCGCTTGGGCTCCAGCCCGGCTTCGATCAGCCGCCCGATTTTGTGCGTGATCACCCGCGTCTTGCCCGAGCCCGCTCCGGCCAGTACCAAGCAGGGCCCCGAGACAAAGTTCACGGCTTCGAGTTGAGCGTTGTTGAGTCCGGCTGACATGGGGATGGAGGCCAATCGAGGAAGCGAAGCAAAGCGGGCCATCATAGCGGCCTGAGATGGTGTGACCGTCAAACCGGCCAGTTGGCGCGCTCCCCATGCACCGCTTGTCAGCCTTGTGACCCGAAGCCCGCCCCAAATGCCCCGACAATTGGCACATGTTTGAAGTTTTGCGCGTCACCTTTCCGTTTTTTGCCTTGGTTTTGTGCGGCTACGCAGCGGCCCGCAAAGGTCTGTTGCCTTTGCAGGCCATTCCGGGCCTGAATGGTTTTGTGCTGTTTTTTGCGCTGCCGTGCATGTTGTTCCGCTTTGGTGCCAGCACGCCGATTGCCCAGTTGCTCGATGCCGGGGTGTTTTTCACCTATTTGTTGTGTGCCTTGCTGATGGTGGCGTTCAGTGTGGCCATCAGCCTGAATGAACGCATCCGCTGGAACGATGCTTCCTTGGGTGCTTTGGTGGCCGCTTTTCCCAACACCGGCTTCATGGGCGTGCCCTTGCTGGTGGCCTTGTTGGGGCCGGAGGCCGCTGGCCCGGCCATCGTCACCATTTTGGTGGACATGGTGATCACGTCGTCGCTGTGTGTTGCCTTGTCACGCATGGACGCGGCGGGCGAGCACGGCGTGGCCGGTGCGGCCCGCAAAGCCTTGGCTGGTGTGGTGCGCAACCCCATGCCTTGGGCGATTTCTTTGGGCGGCGCTTTTTCTTTCTGGAACCTTGAGTTGGTCGGCCCCGTGGCCAAAACCGTGGGTTTGCTGGCCGATGCGGCCTCGCCCGTGGCTTTGTTCACCATTGGCGCGGTATTGGCCCGGTCACAAATGCTGGCCCATCAACGCCCGCATGGCCCGTTGAAGTGGGCGGATTATTTGCCGGTGTCCTTGACCAAGCTGCTGTTGCACCCGGTGTTGGTGTTGTTGGTGGCGGGCACGGCTGTGCAAATGGGGGTGCCGATTGCGCCGTTTGCCTTGATGGTGATGGTGTTGGTGGCGGCTTTGCCCAGCGCCAGCAACGTGTCACTGTTGGCCGAGCGCTTGGGGGCCGACAACGGCCGCATTGCCCGCATCATTTTGGTCACCACTTCGGCTGCATTTTTGACCTTTTCGGGTGCGGTGGCTTTGCTCAAGCCCTGAGCGCCACGGCGCACATTCGCGATCAAATCGCCTGCGGGTCCACGTCGACCAACCACCGAATCACCCCTTTGTGTTCTGGCTGGCTGCGCACTTGGTGCAGCACCCCGTGCAGGTGCCACAGCACTTTTTGCAGCCCCATGCGAGTGGGGCTTTCCAGCAGCATTTGGGCACGTTCCACATCAGCCACGCGCTGCATGCTCATGGGCACGGCCGGGTACAGGCTGACTTGCATGACCAGATCTGCGGTGGCGGGGTCGGCGCTCAGGTGCAGTTCAAGTGCTTCACGCGCCGCGTTCAGCAGCGCTTGGGCGGCCTCTTGGGTGCGGGCATCGGCGCGCAGCAGGGCCTGGTGGCTGATGGGGGGCAGGTCGGCGGCGGTGCGCTCGGCCAGTTCGCTGGCGGCAAAGGCCGGGTAGTCGTGTTGTTTGAGCGCTTCAAACAGCGCATGTTGGGGGTGAAAGGTTTGCACCCACATTTCGCTGGTGGCGCTTTGGGCGGCGTCGCGTCCGGCGCGGCCAGCCGCTTGCATGAGCAGGGCAAACAGGCGCTCAGGTGCTCTGAAGTCACTCGAAAACAGCGCGGTGTCGGGGTTGACGGCAGCCACCAGGGTGATGCGCCGAAAGTCGTGCCCTTTGGCAATCATCTGTGTGCCCACCAAGATGTCCACTTCGCCAGAATGCACCGAGGCCAATTGGCTTTCCAGCGTCCCTTTCAGGCGCGTGGTGTCGGCGTCGATGCGGGCGATGCGGATGGGGCCGCCATCGGGTCGCTTCACATGGGCCAGCAGTTCGCCCAAATGCTCTTCAAGCTGTTCGGTGCCTCGGCCTATCGGGGCGATGTCGGCGTTGCCGCACTCGGGGCAGGCTCGTGGCACACGCTCGGTCAAGCCGCAGTGGTGGCAGCGCAGGGTGCGGTCGATTTTGTGAAATACCCGAAACGCGCTGCAGTGTTTGCATTCGCTTTTCCAGCCGCAGTCGGCGCAATGCAGCACCGGGGCATAGCCGCGTCGGTTGAGCAGCAGCATGCACTGCTCGCCGCGCTCCACCCGCTCCTGCAAGGCTGCCACCAAGGGCGCTGACAGCACGGCGCGGCGTGCTTGTTTGTTCATGTCGACCCGGCGCACCTTGGGCAGTTGGCCGGTGCCAATGCGCGAGGGCATGTGCAGCCGCAGGTAGCGCCCGCCTTCTTCTGCGGGGCGGCTCAGGTGCCAGCTTTCGAGCGAGGGCGTGGCCGATGCCAGCAACACGGTGGTGTTTTGCAAACGGCCTCGGTACACCGCCAGGTCGCGGGCCGAGTAGCGCGCGCCTTCTTGTTGTTTGTAGCTGGGGTCATGTTCTTCATCGACCACGATGAGCTTCAGGTGTGGCATGGACGCAAAAATGGCCATGCGCGTGCCCAGCACGATGCGGGCGTGGCCGGCATGGGCGGCCAGCCAGCCTTTGAGGCGCTGAGCGGGCGTCATGCCGCTGTGCATGGAGACCACGGCGTCTGCGCCAAAACGCGCTTGTACACGTTCTTCGAGCTGGGGTGTGAGGTTGATCTCCGGGACCATGAGCAGCGCCTGGGCCTGCGGGTCGGCCGCCAACATGCGTTCGACGGCTTGCAAATACACCTCGGTCTTGCCGCTGCCGGTGCTGCCAAACAACAAGAACGGCCCTGTGCCTGCGGCCATTTGCGCCAGCACTTGGCTTTGCTCGTCGGACAAGGCGGGGCCGGGCGTGGTCTGCACGACGCGCTCGGTGTTTTGCTTTTTCAGGCGGCGGGCCAGTTGTTCGTGGGTCAGGTCGCGCAGCTGCGGTGGCAGGGCCGACAAAGCGACCTCGCCCAAAGAGCGCTGGTAATACTGGGCCGAAAACTGCACCAGCTGCCGCCAAGCGTGGTCCAGCGGGGCTACGCCGTCCAGCACCCCCAGCACGTCGCGCATGGCCGAGGCGGGCATGTCGCTGGGCGCTGCGTCTTGCACGGCCCAGACCACGCCCAACACGTCGCGCTTGCCCAAAGGCACGCGCACCAGTTGGCCCGCTTGCACCTCAAAGGGGCAGCGGTAGCTCAGCAGCCCCCCCACTTGGCTGTGGGCGGGGGTCTGGACAGCGACGTCAATCCAGCGGTGGGTGCTCACATTTTTCCCGGTGTTTTAAATGAAATACGCAATGTAAAAGTTAGCTGAATTCTTGGAAAAAGGTGTAAGTCATTGATTTATCAGCACTTTGGCCTTGATTCAGAAAATCTGTGGATAACTTTGTTGAAAACTCGGTCTGGATGCGCTGGAAGCCTTGAAAATCAAGCTTTCCGTCAAAGTGCCCATTCAATGTGCAAGATTAAAAGTTCAATGAAATCAACAACTTGCAATTTTGCCTGTGCGCCACGCTTGCTGCTTTGCAACAAATCAAGCGGCCTTGAGGGAGTGTTTACTTTTGTGCATAAGTCAAGCGTTTGAGCCCATTTATTTTGCAAAAAACCCGTGGAAATACGGGTTTTTTATGCTAACGGCCTGACTTTGTGCTTCGGTCGCTGACTTTATTTTTGGCGCAAAGCCCGTGAGTGGCTGTGCACCGTCTCGACCAGGGCCGACACATGCTCTGGCGGTGTGAATTGGCTGATACCGTGGCCCAGATTGAAGATGTGCGTTGGCCCGGTGGTGGTCGGGTCGGTGTGCGGTGCGCCAAAGCTGTCCAGCACACGGCGCACCTCGGTGGCGATTTGCTCGGGTGGGGNGGCCGACACATGCTCTGGCGGTGTGAATTGGCTGATACCGTGGCCCAGATTGAAGATGTGCGTTGGCCCGGTGGTGGTCGGGTCGGTGTGCGGTGCGCCAAAGCTGTCCAGCACACGGCGCACCTCGGTGGCGATTTGCTCGGGTGGGGCAAACAGCACATTGGGGTCGATGTTGCCTTGCAGCGCTTTGCCCGGCCCGCCCACCTGGCCGCCCACTTGGGCGCGGGCACGGCCCAGGTTCATGGTCCAGTCCAGGCCCAGCACGTCGCAGTTCAGRCCYGCCATTTCGGGCAGCCACAGGCCACCGCCTTTGGTGAAAACGATGCTGGGGATGCGTTGGCCTTCGTGCTCGGTCTTGAGTTGGGCCAGCACGCGGGCGGTGTAGGCCAGGCTGAACTGCTGGAACGCGCCRTCGGCCAGCACGCCGCCCCAGCTGTCAAAAATCATCACGGCTTGGGCACCGGCTTCGATCTGGGCRTTCAGGTATTGCGCCACCGAGTCGGCRTTGATTTCCAGAATGCGGTGCATCAGGTCGGGGCGGCTGTACATCAGGCTCTTGACCTGACGGTAGTCGTCCGAGCCCGCACCTTCGACCATGTAGCACGCCAGCGTCCAGGGGCTGCCCGAAAAGCCAATCAGCGGCACGCGGCCATTGAGCGCTTTGCGGATGCTGGTGACGGCATCGAACACGTAGCGCAGCTTGTCCATGTCGGGCACGGCCAGTTGGGCCACAGCGGCTTCGTCGCGTACGTTTTTGGCGAACTTGGGGCCTTCGCCCAAGGCAAAGCTCAAGCCCAGGCCCATGGCGTCGGGCACGGTGAGGATGTCGCTGAACAAAATGGCGGCATCGAGCGGGTAGCGCTCGAGTGGCTGCAGGGTGACTTCGGTGGCGTAGTCGACATTGGTGGCCAGGCCCATGAAGCTGCCGGCTTTGGCGCGGGTGTCACGGTATTCAGGCAGATAACGGCCCGCTTGGCGCATCAGCCACACGGGNGCATCGAGCGGGTAGCGCTCGAGTGGCTGCAGGGTGACTTCGGTGGCGTAGTCGACATTGGTGGCCAGGCCCATGAAGCTGCCGGCTTTGGCGCGGGTGTCACGGTATTCAGGCAGATAACGGCCCGCTTGGCGCATCAGCCACACGGGCGTGTGGTCGGTGGCCTGGCGCAGACAGGCACGCAAGAAGCTGTCGTTTGGGTGGGTCATGGAGAGGGCTTAATTTCAGCGTCCGCTGGGTTGGGATGAAATAGGGGATGGAGGGTGTCAATTTTTGTATTTTTCAAAGTGTCAATCCAACTTGACATTTTGTCAAATGCCTGTAGATTCAAGTTCAGTCAAGCAAATATGAAGGCCAGCCATGGATGCCTTGCGGGAATGGATTCAATCTCCAGCTCAACTCAGAGCGCTACCGCTCGAGCGCTTGCCTGGCCTGGCAAATGAATTGCGGCAGCGTCTGATCCAGTCGGTGTCACAAACCGGTGGTCATTTCAGCTCCAATTTGGGTGCCGTGGAATTGACCATCGCCCTGCACCGTGTTTACAACACGCCGCAAGACCGATTGGTTTGGGATGTGGGCCACCAAACGTACGCCCATAAAATGTTGACGGGTCGCATGGAGCGCATGGCTACATTGCGTCAAAGGGGCGGTCTGAGCGGATTTCCGCACCGCCAAGAGAGTGAATACGATGCTTTTGGCACGGCGCATTCCTCCACCAGCATCTCAGCTGCCTTGGGTATGGCCATGGCCGCCAAGCTCAACGGCAGTTCACAAAAATCGGTGGCCATCATCGGTGACGGCGCGTTGACAGCCGGCATGGCTTATGAGGCCATGAACAATGCCGGCGCCAGCGACTGCGATCTGTTGGTGGTGCTGAACGACAACGACATGTCCATTAGCCCGCCGGTCGGGGCCTTGAACCGCTACCTGGGCGAACTGATGTCTGGCCGCTTTTATGCGCAGGCCAAAAAATTGAGCCAGCAACTCTTGCGCAATGCGCCGCCCTTGTTTGCTTTGGCCCAACAGTTGGAGCAGCAAGCGCAGCAATTCATCCAGCCTGCAACCATTTTTGAAAAACTTGGCTTCGCTTACACCGGGCCGATCGATGGGCACGATGTTCTTGGTTTGGTGCAAGCCCTGCAGAAAATTTCACAAGCAAAAGGCCCCCAGTTTTTGCACGTGGTCACCCGCAAAGGGCAAGGCTACGCCAGAGCCGAAGCGGACCCTGTGAGTTACCACGGACCGGGCAAGTTCGATCCGGCATTTGGTTTGAAGCCGTCGACAGCAAGTCCGCTGACGTTTACCCAAGTGTTTGGTCAATGGCTGTGCGACATGGCCACGCACGATCGTCGCCTGGTCGGGATCACCCCGGCCATGCGTGAAGGCTCGGGAATGGTGGCTTTCAGTCAACGCTTTCCTGATCGGTACCACGATGTGGGCATCGCCGAGCAACACGCCGTGACCTTCGCCGCAGGATTGGCTTGTGAAGGGCTCAAACCGGTGGTGGCTATTTACTCGACTTTCTTGCAAAGAGCCTACGACCAACTGATCCATGACGTGGCCTTGCAAAAGTTACCCGTGGTCTTTGCGCTGGACCGTGCAGGACTTGTGGGTGCCGATGGTCCGACGCACGCAGGCATGTTTGACATCGCCTTCACACGTTGCATTCCGAACATGAGCGTGGCTTGTCCGGCCGATGAAAATGAATGCCGTCAATTGCTGAGTACGGCTTACGCTCAGGACCATCCGGTCACTGTGCGCTACCCCAGGGGAGCCGGGGTTGGTGCAAAGGTGTCAGCAGATTTGCAGGCCTTGCCTTTTGGGCAGGCTGAAATTCGCCGCCATGGACAGGGCGTGGCCATCCTCGCCTTTGGCCCCTTGCTGCATGAAGCACTTAAAGCGGCCGAATCCTTGGACGCTACGGTCGTGAACATGCGCTGGGCAAAACCACTCGATTTGGAATTATTGCGGCAGGTGGCACAGCAGCACGAGCGCTTCGTCACGCTGGAGGACGGCGCACGCATGGGCGGTGCCGGAGCCGCTGTGCTGGAGGCCTTGCAGGACATGGGTATTCACAAACCTGTGTTGGTCATGGGGTTTGAAGACGCGTTCACAGAGCATGGTGATCCCCAGGAGTTGATGCAGCACTACGGACTGACCGCTACAGGTATTCACCAACGCATGGCAAAGGCTTGGCCAGAGTTCTACGTCAAGCCTGTGCTCAGAAAGGTGGTCTGAATGGCAGTCTGGACTCTGGGCCTGAACCACCGCACTGCGCCCATCGACCTGCGTGAACGCTTCGCCTTTGCTTCCGATCACCTTGTGACGTCGCTGCAAGGCTTGCGTCGCAGTCTGGAGACACACAAAGAAGTGGCCATTTTGTCCACATGTAACCGCACAGAAATCTACTGTGCGGGAGAACAAGTGCAGTGGCGGCAAACGCTCAAATGGTTGGCTGACATCGGCGAGTCACAGGTCGACAGCTTGCAGTCTCACATTTATCGATTGGAAGGCGATGCCTCGGCAAGGCATGCGTTCAGGGTGGCCAGCGGGCTGGATTCCATGGTCTTGGGGGAGTCGCAAATACTCGGCCAATTCAAGGATGCAGTCCGCTTGGCGGCTGACTCTGGTGCCTTGGGCACCACCTTGAATCAGTTGTTCCAACGTTCCTTTGCGGTGGCCAAAGAGGTGCGCACAGCCACGGACATCGGCGCGCACTCTATCAGCATGGCTGCGGCGAGCGTTCGCCTGGCCAGTCAGATTTTTGAGAACATCAAAGATGCCCATGTCCTTTTCGTTGGGGCCGGTGAGATGATTGAATTGTGCGTCGCGCACTTTGCGGCCAAATCGCCACGCTCGATCACGATCGCCAACCGCTCGGCAGACAAGGCAGACTTATTGGCGGCCATGCATGGGGGACGCAGCATCGCTTTGGCCGATTTGCCGGCGCGGTTGCCGGAATTTGATGTGGTGATCAGTTGCACCGCCAGTACGTTGCCCTTGATCGGTCTGGGTGCTGTTCAGCGGGCATTGCGTGCACGCAAAAACCGGCCCATGTTCATGGTGGATCTGGCGGTGCCACGCGACATTGAGTCGGAAGTCAAAAACTTATCGGGCGTCTACTTGTACACGGTTGACGATCTGAAACAGGTCATTCAAAGCGGACAATCCTACCGTCAAGAGGCGGTGGCTGAAGCGGAAATCATCATTGACCAGGGCGTCCATAAATTCATGGCCTGGTTGGAGCAACGCAGCCATGTGCCCCTGATTCAGGAATTGAATCTCCAGGCGGATGCCTGGCGCCAAACCGAGCTTAGCCGCGCACGAAAACGCCTGGAAAAGGGCGATTCAGTGGACAGCGTGCTGGAGGCCTTGTCCATGGGCTTGGTGAAAAAAATGCTCAACGGACCCTTGCGCGAATTGAACCACCCCAGCAGTGACCAGCGCGAGAAATCTCTGGTGGCGGTCAAGCAATTCTTTTTAAACGACTGAACGGTGAGAAGCCTCAGTCCGAGATGAAGTTCCCTCCCTCTGTTCGTGTGCTCATGCTGCAGCTCAGTGTTATCGCCCTTGCCGCCGGGTTATATGGTCTGTGGACGCCAGATCTGTCTCCAGGTGAGTTGCAAAAGCGCTATGGCGTACCAGGACAACAGGTGTTGGAAGTCGATGGGCTTCGCATTCATTACCAAGACATTGGGCCGCACGAGGCGCCAGTGCTGATTTTGTTGCACGGCTTCGGTTCGAGTTTGCAAACTTGGAACGCCTGGATACCTGTGCTGGCGGACCACTATCGGGTGATTCGCCTGGATTTGCCTGGCTTCGGCTTGACCGGTGCGTCACCCGCCAGAGACTACTCCGAAGCCAGGGATGTGGCCACCTTGGTGCAATTTGCTGACCGATTGGGTTTAAGCCGCTTTTCTGTGATTGGTCATTCCTTGGGCGGAAAAATCGCATGGTCACTGGCAGCTGTCGAGCCTGAGCGCGTTGAGGCGCTGGTGCTGATCGCTCCTGACGGGTTTGCTACGCCAGCGCAATGGGGGACCAAGCCCTATGACGTGTCGGCTGTGATGCGCTTGATGACATACAGCCTGCCTAGAATTCTGGTCCGTGAGTTTCTCGGCACCGCATTCTCGCAACCACAAAGCGTGACCGAGCCCATGGTGGACCGTTACCACGACATGCTGCGGGCACCGGGGGTGCGCAAGGCTATTTTGGACAGGGCCGATCAAACCGTCTCTATCAACCCAATGCCGTATTTACAGCGGATTCGGGCTCCGACGCTGTTGCTCTGGGGCGGGAACGACCAAATGATTCCCAGTAGCCAAGCCGGTAACTATGCGCAGGTCTTGCCGCGTTCGCAGACCGTTGTGCTGCCGAACTTGGGGCATGTGTTGCAGGAGGAGCAACCCGAGACAGGCCTTGAGCAGGTCCAAACTTTTTTGGACGCCAATTTGCGGCCACCCCACGCACAGGGCCGGTAAAGCCCAGGGCCAACGCCTTCGCTGTGGGCTTGTCAGTCCGGGATACGCCCACCTTAGGGCCAATTCTCGAAGCCGGTTGCTGTTCCACCTGACCGCACATGATTTTGACGTCATCCTCGCGGTTTTGAGTCGCATCGAAGATGGAAAACCCACGGATCTGCTCCGCTTGCTGAACTAAGGGTTTGATTTTCTGCACATGATTGCACCTTCTCAAGGTGTGGAGCCTTCTCAAAACCGGGGTGATCTGTTAACCAATCGCCCTTGGTGATGCAATGGGGGCCTCCACTGCGGAGGCCCCTGAGGCGTTTTACATCGTGTCGATGAAGCTGCGCAGTTTGTCGCTGCGGCTGGGGTGCTTGAGCTTGCGCAGCGCCTTGGCTTCGATCTGGCGGATGCGTTCGCGGGTCACGTCGAACTGCTTGCCCACTTCTTCCAGGGTGTGGTCGGTGGACATCTCGATGCCGAAACGCATGCGCAGCACTTTGGCTTCGCGCGGTGTCAGGCTGTCCAAAATGTCCTTGACCACGTCACGCAGACCGGCTTGCAAGGCCGCGTCAATCGGCGCCGTGTGGGTACTGTCTTCGATGAAGTCGCCCAGATGGCTGTCGTCGTCGTCACCGATCGGCGTTTCCATCGAGATCGGCTCTTTGGCGATCTTCATGATCTTGCGGATCTTGTCTTCCGGGATTTCCATCTTCTCGGCCAGGATCGAGGCATCAGGCTCGAAGCCGAACTCCTGCAAGTGCTGACGCGAGATGCGGTTCATCTTGTTGATGGTCTCGATCATGTGCACCGGGATGCGGATGGTGCGGGCCTGGTCGGCAATCGAGCGGGTGATGGCCTGACGGATCCACCAGGTGGCGTAGGTTGAGAACTTGTAGCCACGGCGGTATTCGAACTTGTCCACCGCCTTCATCAAGCCGATGTTGCCTTCCTGGATCAAGTCGAGGAACTGCAAACCGCGGTTGGTGTATTTCTTGGCGATGGAGATCACCAAGCGCAGGTTGGCTTCGATCATCTCTTTCTTGGCATCGCGTGAAGAGCGCTCACCGGCATTCATGCGTTTGTTGATGTCTTTCAATTCGTCGAGCGGCACGACCACCTGCGATTGCAGGTCCATCAGCTTTTGTTGCAAGTCTTGCACGGGCGGGATGTTGCGACCCATGACCGCAGACCAGCTCTTGCCTGAGGCGGCTTGTTTCTCGATCCACTTGAGGTTGAGCAGCTGAGATTCCACGCGTTTGCCGTTTTTGTCGCGACCGCTGAAATCGGCAATGAAGTTGTCTTGAGGGTAGCCGCATTTGTCCACAATGATGCGGCGCAGTTCACGTTCTTTCTTGCGCACATCGTCGACTTGGCTGCGCACCAGGTCGCACAATTTTTCGATGGTCTTGGCTGTGAAGCGGATCGTCATCAGTTCTTCGGACAATGCCGATTGCACTTTGACGTAAGCGGGCGTGCCCCAGCCTTCCTTGTCGTACACCTTGTGCACTTTTTCGAAATATTCTGTGATCCGGTCGAAGCGTTCGAGTGCTTGGTTTTTCAGCTCTTCGAGCTTCTTGGTCAGGGCCTTTGAGCCGCCTTTGCCGTCGTCGTCGTCTGTTTCATCGAACTCGTCGAAGTCTTCTTCGGCCACGTAGTCGTCGGCTTCGTTCAGGTTGGCAAAACCGTCCACCACGGTGGAGATGACGACCTTGCCTTCGCGGATTTCGTTGGCCATGCGCAAGATTTCGGCGATGGTGGCAGGTGATGCGCTGATCGCAGCCATCATGTCCATCAGCCCGCCTTCGATGCGCTTGGCGATTTCGATCTCGCCTTCCCGGGTCAGCAGTTCCACGGTGCCCATTTCACGCATGTACATGCGCACGGGGTCGGTGGTGCGACCGAATTCACTGTCCACGGTGGACAGCGCGGCTTCAGCGGCTTCTTCGGCTTCTTCCTCGGTCGAGCCCGTGGGCGCGTTGTCCGTGATGATCATGCTCTCGGCGTCGGGCGTTTGCTCGTACACCGCGACACCCAGGTCGTTCAAAGTGGCGATCACCACTTCCAGCGTTTCGGCATCGACCAACTTGTCGGGCAGGTGGTCGCTGATCTCGCCGTTGGTCAGGTAGCCGCGTGTCTTGCCCAGCTTGATCAGGGCTTTCAGACGGTCGCGGCGCTGCTTCATCTCTGCTTCGGTGAGGACGGTTTCGTCCAGACCGAATTCCTTCATCAAGGCGCGCTCTTTCGCCTTGCTGATCTTCATGCGCAGGGGCTTGACCTTTTCGGCGGTCTCGGAGCCCGCTTCAACGACGGGTTCTCCCTCGAGGTCGGCTTCGATGTCCAGATCATCGTCAAGGCTGGGCTCGGCGATGCTGCCTTTTTTCTTGGGGCCGCGCTTGGCACCGGTCACGGCTTTTTTGGCGGCGGGTTTTTTGTCTTCAGCAGGGGCCGCGGTTTTGGCCACTTTGGTGGTTTTTTTCACTTCCACTTCGGCAACTGCCTCTTTGGCTTTAGCCGTGGGTTTTTTAACGATCACTTCAGATTTCTTGGCGGGCACGGAGGCGGCTTTCTTCACAGGCTGGGCGGGAGTCGCCCGGGCTGCCGTTGTCTTGACCGCGCTGGGGACTGCTTTGACTGCTGGTTTTGCTGCCGGTTTGGCAGCGACTTTGGCAGGCACCTTGGCCTTGCTCACCACGGGGGCGGGCTTCTTGGCAGGTGCTTTTACAGACACTGGGCTGGTTGCTTTGGGCTTGGGCGCGGGGGCTTTTTTGGCAACGGCGGTTTTGGCAACGGTTTTGGATTGGGCAGGGGCCTGGGCAGGCTTCTTCGACTTTTGAGCAGGCATGAACACCTCAGAACATCAAAACAGACAAGGAAACGGACACAGTCAGCGCCAAATACATCCCGGCGCGGGCTTGTAGGACACAAATCAACACCCTATATGGGCGTTAAATCTGCAATGGCAAGATGGTGGGCGAACATTTGGAATGCAGTCCTTGCGGAACGGTGACCGGCCCACATGGGGGCGTCGCGCTGATGGCGTTGGTCTAGCCGGAGGTGCTGCTGTCGCTCTTGCCGAAAAAACGGATTATACCCAAAGACAGATATCAGACGCGTGCAGACTGCCATCAGCGCGCGTTGTCAGTCTGCTTCAGCGAGCAGGCCGTATCGCTGTTTTAGGACGGAAGGCTTTGCAGACTTCGTCGCGTGTTTCCATATAGGGGCCACCGATCAGATCGACGCAGTAGGGCACGGCCGCAAAAATGCCATGCACCACGGATTTGCCATCGGCGTCTTTCAGGCCTTCGAGGGTTTCAGAAATTGATTTGGGCTGACCAGGCAAGTTGATGATCAGGCTCTGGCCCCGAATGACAGCCACCTGACGCGACAAGATGGCGGTGGGTACGAATTTCAGGCTAATTTGGCGCATTTGTTCGCCAAAGCCAGGCATTTCCTTGTCGGCCACGGCCAGCGTGGCTTCGGGCGTTACATCGCGCAAGGCAGGGCCTGTGCCGCCCGTGGTCAGCACCAGGCTGCAACCCGCCTCGACCAGCTCGATTAGGGTGGCGCTGATGCGCGCTTTTTCGTCTGGGATCAGGCGTGGCTCAAAAGTGATGGGGTTGTGTAGCGCTTTGGACAACCAGTCTTGCAGCGCGGGCAGGCCTTTGTCTTCGTACACGCCGGTGCTGGCCCGGTCGCTGATGGACACGATGCCAATCTTGATCGGATCAAACAAAGTTTCACTCATCGTCGGTCTCGTCGGGTGTTTCGTCGCTTTGGCCGTCTGTGAGCACACTGCGCACCAGTTTGAACATTTCACGGTAAGCGCGGCTTTGGCGTGGGGCCAGGCCTTGCGACACATCGGCGTTGGTCACTGGCACCGCGTCCTTGCGGGCTTGGCGCACTAAGGCGCGCAATTGCTGGATGTCGGTTTGCGGGTAGTGCGCAATCCACTCACCCACGGCGGCATCGTCTGCGATCAGGCGGTCGCGCCAGGCTTCGGCCAAGTGCAGGGCTTGCGTGTCTTTGGCACTGCCCAGTCGCTGGATGTCCAGCGCTTCGCGCACGGACTGCAATGCTTCGGGGCTGAGCAGGCGCATTTGCTTGCCGATGAACTGCATCTGACGGCGTTTGCCTTCGAAGTTGGTGATGCGCTTGGCCTCGGCCAGGCCGTCGACCAGTTTGTCAGGCAGGCTCAAACCCTCCATCAGGTCTTTGCGCAGGGTCAGCAGGTCTGTGCCCAGATCTTGCAGTTCGGTGCTTTCGCGTTTGAGTTCGGTGCGGCTGGGGCCGTCGAGCCCACCTTTGAGCTCGCGTTTGTATTCCAGGTCGAGTTCGCTGCCTTCGGCAACAAATTGACCACGGACGAAATAGCCTTTTTTGGGTTTACGGGACATGACTGGGGGAACTCGTTCTCTGATGCAGCGCAAGGGCTGGGTGGCAAGTATCATAGCGGCCACTGCGAGCTGCGCGTTCGCCCTCTGCTGCGAGAACCATTCCGTGAAAAAAACCGCCTCTGACAAAGCCCCTTCCTCACAACCGCACGACGGCTTCAGCTATTCGCGTGACCATTTTGAGGACCTGGTCGACATCGCCTTGAAGCATGCCAAAAAGCTGGGCGCCACCAACGCAGGTGCCGAAGCCTCCGAGGGCTGTGGCCTGTCGGTCAGCGTGCGCAAGGGTGAGCTGGAAAACGTGGAACGTAACCGCGATAAATCATTGGGTGTGACGGTCTATGTGGACCACCGCCGGGGCAACGCCAGTACGTCCGATTTTTCCAAAGCGGCGATTGAGCGCACCGTGCAAGCTGCCTACGACATTGCCCGTTTCACGGCCGAAGACCCCACGGCGGGTTTGCCCGACGAGGCCGACATTGAAACCCACCACCGCGATCTGGACTTGTTCCATCCCTGGTCCATCAACAGCGAAGAGGCGGCCCGCTTGGCGCTGCAGTGCGAAGCTGCAGCCCTTAAAACCAGCCGACGCATCACCAACAGCGACGGCGCTGCTGTGTCGGCCCAGCAGAGCCACTTTTTCAGCGCCCACACCCATGGCTTTCGGGGTGGTTATGCCAGCTCGCGGCACAGTGTGTCGGTGGCCCCAATTGCGAAGCTGCCGGGCCGCAACGCCGAAATGCAGCGCGATGCTTGGTATACCTCCATGCGTTCGGCGGACGAATTGGCTTCGCCTGAAGCCGTCGGTCGCTACGCCGCAGAACGTGCCTTGTCGCGCCTGGGTGCCCGCAAGATCGCTACCACCGAATGCCCGGTGTTGTTCGAGTCACCTGTGGCTGCTGGCTTGTTGGGCGGTTTTGTGCAAGCCGTCAGCGGCGGAGCGCTTTATCGCAAGAGCAGTTTTCTGTTGGATTGCCTTGGAAAAAAGGTGTTTCCCAAGCACCTCGACATTGAAGAAGACCCCTTTCTTTTGCGCGGCAAAGGCAGCTCGCCGTTTGACGATGAAGGTGTCCGCTCAGTGCGCCGCAAAGTGGTCAAGGGTGGGTGTGTTGAGGGGTATTTTTTGAGCAGTTATTCAGCGCGCAAGCTGGGCATGAAGACCACGGGCAATGCCGGTGGTTCGCACAACCTCACACTCACCTCGCGCCTGACGCAGCCAGGCGATGATCTGGACGCGATGTTGAAAAAGTTGGGCACGGGCTTGTTTGTGATCGAGTTGATGGGGCAGGGCGTGAACTACGTCACAGGTGACTATTCGCGCGGGGCCAGTGGCTTTTGGGTCGAGAACGGCCAGATTGCTTACCCGGTACATGAAATCACCATTGCGGGCAACCTCAAGGACATGTTCATGGGCATCGAAGCGATTGGCTCGGATGCCTACAACATGGGGGCCAAAACCACCGGTTCCATCTTGGTCAACCGCATGAAGGTGGCGGGCAGCTGAGGCCTGCTGCGCTGTGCAGGCAGAACTCCTTGCGGCACTGGCCGCATTGTCGTGGGCGGTGGGCAGTCTGTTTTCTGCCGCCGCATCCAGCCGCATGGGGGCGTTTGCTTTTACCCGCTGGCGCCTTTTTTTTGCGCTGACACTGCTCTGGACGCTGGCGGTGTTCACCGGGCAATGGCGCACTCTGGATGGCTCGAACATCGCTTTGCTGGCGCTGTCTGGTCTGATCGGGATATTCATTGGCGACACGGCGTTGTTTGCCTGCATGAACCGGCTCGGACCACGTCGCAGTGGCGTGTTGTTTGCCACGCATGCCATTTTTTCCACTTTTCTGGCATGGCTGGTTTTGGGCGAAACACTCTGGGGCTGGACTTTGTTGGGCGGCGGTTTGCTGGTTTCGGGCGTCATGGTGGCCATCGTATGGGGACGTCGCGAGAGCGAAACCCATGCTTGGGAAAGCACGCGTGGTGCCTTGATGACCGGCGTGTTGTTGGGTCTGCTGGCCGCCGTGTGTCAGTCGGTTGCCACCTTGATGATCAAGCCCTTGATGACTTCGGGTGTGGATGCGGTGGCAGCATCTGCGGTGCGCACATCGGCGAGTTTTTTGGCGCATCTGGCGCTGTTGTGGACCGGGGCGCAGGTTGCACGTGTGCAAAACCCTCTGAACGTCAAAACCTTGTTCAACACGTGGGCCAGTGCGGCAGTGGCCATGGCGTTGGGCATGACCTTGATCTTGCAGGCCCTGCAAACCGGGCAGGCCAATTTGGTCGGCATTTTTTCGTCACTCACGCCCATTTTGCTGCTGCCGCTGCTGTGGGGCGTGTACCGCCGCCGCCCGGCTTGGGGGGCTTGGGGCGGGGCCGTTCTGGCTGTAGCCGGGGCGGCGCTCATCTTGCAGACCTGAGCCCAAGCGGAGTACAGGCGTGCAGGTCACGCCCTTTCAGGGCATCAGCCCGCCAAAGCAGCCTTCACCGCAGCGGACACTTGGCCCATGTCGGCTTTGCCGGCCAGTTGCGCTTTGACAGCACCCATGACCTTGCCCATGTCACCGGGGCCCACTTTTTTGCCCATTTCTTCGCCCAACGCGGTCACGATGGCCTGCACGGCCGCGGCCACTTCTTCGGCCGACATGCGAGCGGGTAAATAACCCACCAAAACCGCCATTTCGGCCTTTTCCTTGTCGGCCAAATCTTGGCGGGCAGCTTGTTCAAAGGCGGTAATCGAGTCTTTACGCTGCTTGATCAGCTTGTCCACGATGGCCACCACGGCCACATCGTCGAGTTCGATGCGCTCGTCGACTTCTTTTTGCTTCATGGCCGACAGCAGCAAGCGAATGGTGCCCAGACGTTCGGCATCTTTGGCCCGCATGGCGGTCTTCATGTCTTCGGTGATTTGTTCTTTCAGGCTCATGAGCGGCTCCTGGCGTGGTTGAAAGTGGGGAGGCATAAACGACAAAGCCCGCCTGAGCGTCCTCCAGCGGGCTTGTTTGTAGACCCTTGCGGGTCATACAAAAAGAAGATCAATACATCTTCTTGGGCAATTGCATGCTGCGAACGCGCTTGTAGTGACGCTTGACTGCAGCCGACTTCTTGCGCTTGCGCTCAGTGGTTGGCTTTTCGTAGAACTCGCGGGCACGCAGGTCTGTCAGCAGGCCGAGTTTTTCGATGGTGCGCTTGAAGCGACGCAGGGCAACGTCAAACGGCTCGTTTTCTTTCACGCGGATGGTGGTCATTGAATCAATTTTCCAAAAAATGTGCCGGCTGCAGTCAAAAGGGAGATCGGGCCCTTGAAACCCAGTTTCGGCGGTTCCCCGTCACGAACTAGTATTTGGCAGACGGGGGTTTGCCAGCAAAGCCTGCGATTATAACGCCAGAGAAACCGGTGCTGACAGACTTTGCGTGGTCCAAAGCACATCTTTGCGCAAAATTGAAACGGCCCGCATGACCGTGATGTTTGCTGTCAGCCGTTACAAGGGGTGAATCCCTAAAATGCCATACAAATGCATTCTTTAAAGCCCTCCCATCATGCCCATGCGTTCTGGATTCCTGCCATTTTGGTACTTGCATTGAGCTTGTGGGTCGGCGGGGTCTGGGCACAGGGGCCTGTCAACGCCAGGCCTGCAACGCCTTCGGTTGTGGTGGTTTTGGCGGGTGGCGGTGCCAAAGGCTTTGCGCATTTGGCGGTGTTGAGGCAGTTGGAGCAAGACCGCATTCCCATCGCCCGCATCGTGGGCACAAGCATGGGGGCCGTGATTGGGGGCTTGTATGCCAGTGGCATGTCCACCGACGACATTGAACGCGTGGTCGGTGGCTTGGACCCATCCAAGGTGGCGCTGGACCAGCTCAATCGCTTGGAACTACCGTCTCGTACCCGTGCTTACCAGCAAAAATACCCGGTTGAACTGGAGTTCGGCATCAAAAATGGCGGTGTGAGCTTTGCCCGTGGGGTGAGTGACGGGCAGAGGTTTTTGGCTTTGCTTCAGGCTTTGACGGTGCATGTGCCGCCAAATGTGGATTTCGATGACCTGAAAATCCCGTTTCGTGCTGTGGCCACCCGTTATCGGGATGGGGAAATAAAAGTCTTTGACCAAGGCGCTTTGCACTTGGCGATTCGGGCCAGCATGGCGGCACCTGCGGTTTTTGCGCCGGTTGAGGTTGATGGTGAGACCTATGTGGATGGCGGGCTTGTGGCCAATTTGCCTGTTGAGGTGGCGCTGCGAGAAGGTGCCGATGTGATCGTGGCCTCCTTTTTGGGCGGTGGGGTTGAAGAAGCGCAGACCGAACAAGCCAGCCATGCGCTGGTGGTGGCCAACCGCATGCTGGACATCCTGATTCGTCAAAACGAAAAACGCAATCTGGCCTTGTTGCGCCCCCAAGATGTGTTGGTGCAGCCGGCGTTGCAGGACATCGGCTTTGCCGACTTCAGCCGAGCCCCTGAAATTGTGGCGCGTGGCGAGCAGGCCCTGATCCCCGTGCAGGCCCAACTGTCTGCCTTGCGCACGGCTTTTGCAGCACTGCCCGCAGTGCAAACGGCCACGCGCCTGGCGTTTGACCAACGTGAAAAACGAATCGTGGCCATAGAGGCGCAAGGCCACAAGGACGTGTCGGAGCGTTACATACAGACCATGTTGTCGCCCATGTTGGGGCAAGAGTTTTCGCCTGTGCAGGCCGAACGTTACATGGATGAGCTCTACACCAGTGGCTACTTTGATCTGGTCAGTTACACCCTGGAGCAACAGCGGGGCGATCGGTACACACTGATCGTCAAGGTGCGTGAGAAGCCTTACAGCCCCCATTTCTTCAAGACCACCCTGGGCTTTTCTGCCGAGGTGGACGGTGTCACGCAATTCACAGCGGGCGTGGGCTACCGGCGGCCCTGGCTGACCCCTTCGGGTCTGGAGTTTTCGCTCGATGCCCGAATGGGTACGCAGTCTGAATTGGCCGCCCGTTTGTACCAGCCCTTGACGGGTGGCTGGAGCCTGGAAGCGGGTGCGTCATGGGACCGCAACTATTTGCCCTTGTACAGAACCGCGATTTTCCGAAACGAAGTGGGCAACGAGAAGCTGGCGTACTTCAATCAGACGGTTCAAAGTGTGGACGCGCAATGGGTCTATGACTTTGAGCGCAAGGCGAACATCAAGCTGGGCGTCACCTCCAGTGCGATACGCAGAACCTTTGACACGACGGTCGATTTGACGGAGGTATCGAACACCGAATTGGTCAAATACAAGGGCCTGAAGGCACAGTTGCAGATTGACCAACTCGATTCCTTGAGCTTCCCAACGCGAGGGTATTTTCTGGGCGCCAGCCTGGAGCGAGGGGTTTCGGGGGCCATTTACAGCGGAGGGCGCTTGTCCGCCAAATGGGCCCATTCGCAGGGGCCGCACATTGTCAATCTGGGCCTTAACTTGGCACAGGACCGCGTCACGCTCGATTGCGCCAACTGCCGCTCCCCCAGCCAGTTGATTCTGGGTGGTTTTCAGAACATGGGCGCGTACCGAATGGGCCAATTGGCCGGGGACCAGTTGGCGCACCTGCAGTCCACGTACATGTACCGCTTGACCCGTGGCGGTTTGTTCAACCAAAAAACCTATGTAGGTGCGGTGCTGGAAGCAGGCGACGCTTGGTACAAGGGCGAGGGCATACGCTGGCGCTACAGCGGCACGCTCTTTGTGGCGGTCGACAGCAAGATCGGTGACATTTATCTGGGGGCCTCCAGAGGCACTGGCGACTCTTACAACCTGTTTTTGCAGCTGGGCAGGCGCTTTAGCTTTTGACCGTCGCTGGCAAAGCCTGCGCGCAGGCGTGGGCGCTGGCCCAGGCCCATTGGAAGTTGTAGCCGCCCAGCCAACCGGTCACATCCACCACTTCTCCAATGAAATACAAGCCGGGCTGTTTGGACTCCAGGGTCTGCGAAGACAGATCGCGCGTGTCGATTCCGCCCAAAGTAACTTCGGCTTTTTTGTACCCTTCGCTGCCGGTGGGTGTGAGGCTCCAGCTGGACAAGGTTTGCGCCAATTGGCTCAGCGCTTTGTCGGGCACCTCTGCCGATGTGCGTTGCAAGGCAGGGTCTTGGCTGACCCATGCCTCGGCCAAGCGGTTGGGCACCAGCATGGCCAATTCGTTGCCCAACAGCTTTTTTGACCGCAACTTCGCTTCTTGCAGTCTTGCAGGCAAGTTGATTTCGGGGGCCAGGTTGAGCCGTATGGGGGTGCCTTCTTTCCAGTAGCTTGAAATCTGCAGCACGCCTGGGCCTGACAAACCCCGGTGCGTGAACAGCAAATCTTCGTCAAAGTGCGTGCGGTTTTTTTTCTCGCCCGTCTCGATGCCGACAGGCAGCGCAAGTCCCGCCAGTTGGGCATAAGGCGCCCAAGCGGTACCGTCAAAAGTCAATGGCACCAGGCCCGGCTGGCGTTCGACCAAGCGCAGACCAAACTGAGCCGCCACTTCATAGCCCCAGCCTGTAGCCCCTATTTTGGGGATGGACAGGCCGCCTGTGGCCACCACCAGCGAGGTGGTTTGCACAGGGCCTTTGTCGGTTTCTAAAACGTAGTGCGTGGCTTGCGCGTCTTGTTTCTGGTGACTGACAGACTTCACGCTGCAACCGGTGCGAATTTCTACACCTCCAGTCGCACATTCAGCCAGCAGCATCTGGATGATGTCTTCGGCCGAATGGTCACAAAACAACTGACCTTTGTGCTTTTCATGGAAAGCGATGCCGTGTTTTTGCACCAGATCAATGAAGTCTTGCGGTGTGTAGCGCGACAGGGCCGAGCGGCAAAAGTGCGGATTCTGGCTGATGAAGTGCTTTTGCGGGGCCGATGCATCGAGCAATCGGTTGGTGAAGTTGCAGCGCCCGCCGCCCGAGATGCGGATTTTTTCGGCGATCTTGTCGCTGTGATCAATCACCAGCACCTTCAGACCGCGCTGGCCCGCCTCACCAGCACAAAACAAACCGGCAGCCCCGGCACCCACGATCACGACATCCCATGTATTCATAGCCGGAAGTGTAGGTTAGGGACAGGCACAAAAAACGCCCCGAAGGGCGTTTTCATGACAGGGCACTGAGGCTCAGGACTTCATGAAGCCTTGCAGCAGGCCGAGGCCTTGCGACATCAGGTCGGCACTGGGCAGTTGGCCGTTTGGCGTCAGTTGGTCCACCAGACCTGGCAGATGCTCGGACAAGGTGCTGGCCACATCCGCGGTGGACAGGTCCATTTTGGTCGCCATATCTTGTAAAGGGCCTTGGCCGATCACAGTCTGAATCTGTTCAGCAGAAATCGGCAAATTGGCGTTGTTGGAAATCCAGGACGCCACGGTATCGCCTAGGCCGTTTTTCTGAAAGGCGGTGACCAAACCGCTGATGCCGCCGAGCTCAGGGTTGTTCAGCAAGCCCGTCAACATCTTCGTCAAGCTGCCCCCATCTGTACCACCTTGGCCCGACAGTGCAGACGTGGCTTGTTGAACGACTTGGCCTGCGATTGAATCAAAAAGTCCCATGAATTCCTCCCTTGGTTGCGGCGGAAAGTCGCCGCAAATCAAGTCTAGTGTGCAGATTCGGCCATGCCGATCGCGCCAAGAAGGAACTTGTTCGAATTTGTAATCGCGTTTCAGGCCTGCAGAGACCTGGGCTCTGGCCTGGACAGGTGTGTGTTCCATGCCCGTGCGCCTTGCACCACATCACCCACCACGATGATGCTGGGGCTTTGCAACTGGTCGCGCTGCACGGTGTTCACCAGCTCGCCCAGCGTGGTCAAGGCTTCGCGCTGCTTTGGCAAACTGGCGTGCTGAACCACGGCCACGGGGGTGTGAGCAGGCAGGCCTTGCAGCAAACCTTGGCTGATGTGGTCTAGGCTGCTCACGCCCATGTAAATCACCAAGGTCAATTTGGCTTGGCGCGCTGTGGTGGCCAGTTGCGCCCAGTCGGTGCCGCTGTCGCCGGGTTTGGCGTGGCCGGTGACGAAGACCACGCCATGCGCGTGTTCGCGGTGCGTCAGCGGTGCGCCCAAGCTGCTCATGCCGGCCAGGCCCGAGGTGATGCCGTTGACCACCTCAACGTCAACACCGGCTTGGCGCAGGTGTTCGACTTCTTCTCCGCCCCGGCCAAAAATGAACGGGTCGCCGCCCTTGAGGCGCACCACCTGCTCGCCGTCTTGCACGGCCTGAATCATCATCTTGTCGATGAAGGCCTGTGGCGTACTTTTGCAGCCGCCGCGCTTGCCCACATGCACGATGCGCGCGGCAGGCGAGGCATGGGCCAGCACAGCCTCATTGACCAGGTCATCGACCAGCAGCAGGGTGGCGCTGGCAATGGCGCGCACGGCTTTGAGCGTGAGCAGTTCCGGGTCGCCGGGGCCTGCGCCGACCAGGGTGCAACGGCCTTGCTTGTGTGTGTTCATGGCTTCACCTCGTTCAGGATGTGTTGCACTTGCAGTGCGATGGCTTGCGGGACGGGCAGCAGGCCTTGCAAGACATGTTCGATGTACACAGCGGTGGTGGCTGCGTCTGTGGCGGGCAGTTCGGGCACTTGCACCAAAGAGCCCTCTTGTGGGGCCTGTACGCGCAGGGTTTGACCGTCTTTGAACACGTCCATCGCGGGGGTGCGCCTGGCATCGGCCACGGCCTCGCCTTCGGTGCCGCGCAGCAGCAGGGCGTGTTGGCCGATCAGGGCAAAAGTGGCCGACATGGACAACAAATATTCTGGGTGCGTGTAGCTGCTCACCACCAAAGCCGCGCCGTCGCACGGGTTCATCAGTTTGACCATGCTGTGGCCCGGGTTGCGCAGGCCCACCACGCGGCGCACGGCCAGCAAGCGATCCAGCCCGGCGTTCAGCACGCCCGTGGCAATAAATTGCACTTGCCCGGCCGCCGCCGGACCCATGTGTTCGGTTGCGTTCACGCCCAGGTGTGCAAAAACCGACTGGCTGCTGACGCGCTTGTCTTCGGTGGCTGCGCCGTGCACCACCACCGCCACACCTTCGCGGGCCAGCAACAAAGCCAGCAGCGGTGTGAGCACCGGCAGCTTGCGGGCGCCGTTGTAGCTGGGCAGCACCACAGTGGGCACTTGGCCAGTGTGGACCTTGTTCAGCCTAGCGTGTGTGGCGTCCAGAAAACCGGCCATCTCTTCGGGCGTCTCACCCTTGATGCGCATGGCGATGCAAAAAGCACCCAATTCGAGGTCGCTGATTTGCTGGTCGAGCACTTGGCCCATCAGGTCAGCCGCTTGCGCTCGGCTGAGCGCACGCGCGCCGTCTTTACCGCGTCCGATGTCCTTGATGTAGTGACTGATGGCCATGTATTTGATTGTGAAGGAAGTCAGATAACTGTTCGTTATATGGGTATGCGCATTCAGGCTTCAGGCGTTTTGGGGTACGAGCCGGATGATTTTGCGCAATTCGGGCACACAAGAGCCGCACTGTGTGCCACAGCGCAACTGACTTTGTAGCCCGGCCAAGCGCTGGTCTTCGCTGCCGGTTTGGCTTTGCAGGCAGGCAGCAATGGCGTCTTCGCGCACGTTCAGGCAGCTGCATACTTGCCGGCTGACGGGGGCCGCGCCTTCGGGCGGTGCGTCAGACGCCATCAGCCATTGGCGGGCGGGCCAGTTGAGCCGAGTGCCTTCTTGCAGCAAGGTTTTGAGCCAGCGGGCGGAGCGGCTGTCGCCTGCCGTCAAAAACCCTTGCAGTTGGCGCAGGCTTGGGCTGGTCGAGGCGTTTTCGTCAGGGGCGCTCAGTTGCACCGATCGGCGTTGCACACGCACCGCATCTTGGTAATGCAGGGTGTCTGCGCGGTTCAGCCCCAGGGCCTCGGCTACGCTGTTCAGCAAGCCCGCATCAGCGGCTTGGGTGCAGGCCGCACGCAGGAGCAAGCCGGTGCGTGGGTTGGGATCGGTCAGGGCGGCGCTCGGGTCGGTGAAAGGAACGAGGTAGGCAAAGTCGAATTGCGGCAGCAGTTTTTGCAATGTCTGGCGCACGGTCCAGACCGTGTCGCTGGGCAACCAGGCCATGGCCGACAGATGCCAAGCGCTAGGGGTTGACAGCGCGGCGCGTGTGATCTGCACGGCAGCGTGTTTGAGCTCGGGCTGCTTGGAGCTGGGGCAATAGCTGGACGTGGTGAGCCCGTTCACACCCAGACCGGCTTGGCCTTGCTGACCCTCCTGACCCACTTGACCCCGCCCGCCCAGCACCTCGGGGCCCCAGTGCATGGCGATGAAAGCTTGCGAGGCGGCGACTTGCGCGCTGGCCTGCACGGGCAGCACCAAACTGCCGCGCTTGCTGCGCACTTGCACCAGTTCGCCATCTTGGAGGCCCAGGCGCAGCGCGTCTTGGGGGTTGATTTGCACGCAAGGCTCGGGGCTGTGGGCAAACAGCCGGCCTGCGGTGCCGGTGCGCGTCATGCCGTGCCATTGGTCACGCAGGCGGCCTGTGGTCAGCGAAAACGGAAATTGCGACACGCGCTCTTCGGACACCGGTTGCCAGCTCACAGCGGCAAACCGGGCACGGCCATCGGCGGTGGCAAATTGCCCGTCGGTATACAAGCGATGCTGGCCGGTGCTGGCCCCTTCGGGCAGCGGCCATTGGGCAGGGCCAGCGGTCTCCAGCAGGTCGTAGCTCAGGCCGGTGATGTCCAGGTCGCGGCCCTTTGTGCTGGCGCGGTGTTCGTTCCAGATCGCTTCGGGTGTGGCGTAGTTCAGCAGGCGGGCGTCTTGCGGGCGTCCCAACGCCACAGCCATGCGCTGGCCCAGATCGGCGGCAATTGCCCAGTCGGCACGGGCCAGGCCAGGGGCTGCCACGGCGGCGCGCACTCGGCTGATGCGGCGCTCGCTGTTGGTGACCGTGCCTTCTTTTTCGCCCCAGGTGGTGGCGGGCAAAAGCAGGTCGGCCCAGTCGCAGGTCGCGGCCGTGGCAAAAGCCTCTTGCACCACCACGAACTCAGCGCGTTGCAGGGCGCGGCGCACGGTGGTTTGGTCGGGCATGGACTGCGCCGGGTTGGTGCAGGCGATCCACAGGGCTTTGATTTGCCCGTCGGCGGCGGCTTCGAACATTTCCACGGCGGTCAGGCCTGGCTTGGCAGGCACATCGGCCACACCCCACAGCGCGGCCACTTCAGCGCGGTGCTGTGGATTGGCCAGATCGCGGTGCGCCGACATCAGGTTGGCCATGCCGCCGACTTCGCGCCCGCCCATAGCGTTGGGCTGACCCGTCAGAGACAGCGGGCCCGCGCCGGGGCGGCCAATTTGATGGGTGGCCAGGTGCAGGTTGATCAGGGCTGCGTTTTTGGCCGTGCCACTGCTGGACTGGTTCAGGCCTTGGCAATACAAACTGAGGGTGGGCGCACGCTTAGAGCCGATCCTGTGGCTGACCTCGTGGCTGTCTTCTTGCACGCCCGCAAACCAGCGTGCTGCGGTGTAAAGGTCTGCCTCGGGCACGCCACAAATCTGCGCCACATGTTGTGGTGTGTACTCGGCCACCCGTGCTTGCAGGGCTTCAAAGCCCGAGGTGTGGGCGGCGATGTAGTCGGGCGCAGTCCAAGATTGGGCCAGCATGATGTGCAGCAAGCCATGGAACAGCATCACATCGGTGCCGGGCTGGATGGACAAGTGCAGGTCCGCCATGTCGGCGGTGTCGGTGCGGCGAGGATCAACGACCACCATTTTGAGCGTCGGGTTGGCACGCTTGGCGTCTTCGATGCGGCGAAACAAAATGGGGTGTGCCCAGGCTGCATTGCTGCCCGCGATGAACAGGCATTGCGCTTGCGCGATGTCGTCGTAGCAAGCGGGCGGCGCATCGGCACCCAGCGTCATCTTGTAGCCCGCTACCGCGCTGCTCATGCACAGGCGCGAGTTGCTGTCGATGTTGTTGGTGCCCAGCAGACCCTTGGCCAGTTTGTTAAAGGCGTAATAGTCTTCTGTGAGCAGCTGGCCCGAGATGTAAAACCCCAGAGCGTCGGGGCCGTGGTTTTGCACGATGGCGGCCAGGCGTTGGCTGGCCATGTCCATGGCCGCGTTCCAGTCCAAGGCCTGAGGGGGTTGGCCGCGCACGGGCCGCCACTGGGGCGTGAGCAAACGGGTTTGCTGGTTGACCTGTGGCGCGGCGGTCAGGTGCAGCGACTGGCCCTTGGTGCACAAGCGTCCGAAGTTGGCCGGGTGATCCGGGTCGCCGCGCACGCCTGTGATCTGGGTGCCACGAGACTCAATGACCACACCGCAGCCCACCCCGCAATAGGGGCAGGTGGATTTGGTTTCGTTGGTGACCGGAATCATGGCGTTCGGGCGTTGGGGTTGGGGTGTTTTGCAGGTCGCACCTTCAGGTCCGACCTACGGGTTTGTTGTCGTTTTGCGCGAAACGGGTCCGGCGATCGGCCGCGTCAACTCGGTGGCGTGTCCCACCAATTCGTCGGCGTTCAGGAACACCACACCGTGTTCGACTTTGACTTCAAAGTGTGGTGTGCAGCCCTCGTCGGGCGCTTGCGCCTGGCCATCGCACAGGCCAATCGTCCAGTTGTGCATGGGGCAGGCCACGCTGGTGCCAAACACGATGCCTTGCGACAACGGCCCGCCTTTGTGTGGGCAGCGGTCGAGCAAGGCGAACACCTCGTCAGCATCGTTGCGGAACACGGCGACATCGAGGCCTTGGTCCCGCGCGATGCGGCGCGAGCCCAACACCGGGATATCTTCGACCCGGCAGATTTCTTTCCATGCAGTCATCTTGTTTCCTTGTTTTTCGTCGGCGGCTTATGCGGTCGTGATCGGCACGAACTGGCGGGTGTCCACCTTGGCCTCCTGCAGCTCGAACCACGGATCGGGTTCGCCGTCGAGCGCGGCTTGCAGCTGGGCCCACAGGGACTGGCGCAAGGGCGCGTCTTCCAGGATTTTTTTCTTCACATAGTCCAGGCCCACACGGTTGATGTAGTGCACCGTGCGCTCCAGGTACCAGCCTTCTTCGCGGTACAGCTGCATGAAGGCGCCGGTGTATTCCAGCACTTCTTCGGCGGTCTTGAGCTTGGTAAAAAAGTGGGCTACTTCGGTCTTGATGCCGCCGTTGCCGCCCACATACATCTCCCAGCCCGAGTCCACACCGATGATGCCCACGTCCTTGATGCCGGCTTCGGCGCAGTTGCGCGGGCAGCCCGACACGGCGAACTTCACTTTGTGCGGCGCGTACATGCGCCACATGGCTTTTTCGAGGTCTTTGCCCATCTGCGTGCTGTCTTGCGTGCCCATGCGGCACCACTCGCTGCCCACACAAGTTTTGACCGTGCGCAGGGCTTTGGCATAAGCGTGGCCGCAGGGCATGCCGATGTCTTTCCAGACATCGACCAAGTCCTCTTTTTTGACGCCCAGCAAATCGATGCGCTGGCCACCGGTGACTTTGACTGTGGGGATCTGGTATTTGTCCACCACATCGGCGATGCGGCGCAGCTCGGCGGCGGTGGTCTCGCCCGCCCACATGCGCGGGATCACGCTGTAGGTGCCGTCTTTCTGGATGTTGGCGTGGCTGCGTTCGTTGATGAAGCGGCTTTGCGGGTCGTCTTGCGCCTCTTTGGGCCAGGTGCTGATCAGGTAATAGTTGACCGCCGGGCGGCAGCTGGCGCAGCCGTTGGGCGTGCGCCAGTTCATGAACTTGAAGACGCCACCCACGGTGAGCAGTTTTTGCGCGCGGATGGTGTCGCGCACCGCCTGGTGACCGTGCTCGGTGCAGCCGCACATGGGCTTGAGCTTGGGCGTGGCTGAGTAGTCGCCACCAGCGGTGAACATCAAAATCTGTTCGACCAGCCCAGTGCACGAGCCGCAGCTGGCGCTGGCCTTGGTCTGCTTGCGCACCTCGTCAAGCGTGAACAGGCCCTTGTCCTTGATGGCCTTGCAGATTGCGCCTTTGGTCACGCCGTTGCAACCACACACTTCGTCGGTGTCGGCCATGGCGGCGGCTTTGCTTTGGCCCTGGTGGCCCACGTCGCCGATGTTGGATTCGCCAAACATCAGTTTCTCGCGGATGTCGGCCACGCTGCGACCATCGCGCAGCAGCTTGAAATACCAGCTGCCGTCCACCGTGTCGCCATACAGGCACGCGCCCACCAGCTGGTCGCCCCTGAGCACCAGTTTTTTGTAGACGCCGCCAGCCGGATCGCTCATCACGATTTCTTCGCAGTCTTCGTCCTCTGGACGTCCCGAAGCCTTGCCCATGAAGTCGCCTGCGCTGAACAGGTCAATGCCGGTGACCTTGAGTTTGGTTGAGGTTTGCGAGCCCAGATAGCGGCCAATGCCGAATTCGGCCAAGTGGTTGGCCAGCACTTTGCCTTGTTCAAACAACGGGGCTACAAGACCGTAGGCAATGCCCCGGTGCGCCGCGCATTCGCCCACGGCCCAGATGCGTGGGTCGGTCACGGTTTGCAGGGTGTCGCTGACCACGATGCCACGGTTCACATGCAGGCCCATGCTTTCGGCCAGCGCGGTGTTGGGGCGGATGCCCACGGCCATCACGACCAAGTCGGCCGTCACATGGCTGCCATCCTTGAATTCGACTTGGCTCACGCGGCCACTGTCGTTGCCGACCAGTGCCGCCGTTTGGGCGCTCATGCGGAACTGCATGCCACGCGCTTCAAGCGACGCTTGAAGCATCTGCGCGGCCACCTTGTCGAGTTGGCGCTCCATCAGCCAGTCGCCCACATGCACCACCGTCACTTGCATGCCGCGCTTCATCAAGCCATTGGCTGCTTCGAGGCCCAGCAGGCCACCACCAATAACCACCGCGTGCTTGAACTGCGCAGCGGCGTCGATCATGGCCTGCGTGTCGGCGATGTCGCGATACGCCAGCACGCCTTGCAGGTCTTTGCCGGGCAAGGGCAAGATGAAAGGGTTGGAGCCGGTGGCGATCACCAGGCGGTCGTAAGGGGTTGAGACGGTTTCGCCTGCGTCGTTTTGCGCGATGACCACGCGCTTGACGCGGTCGACCTGCGTGACTTTGCAGCCTGCGTGCAAGGTGATGTTGTTGTCGGTGTACCAAGCCCAGTCATTGAGCACGATCTCTTCGAGCGTTTGTTCACCGGCCAGCACAGGCGACAGCAGGATGCGGTTGTAGTTGGGGTGCGGCTCGGCACCGAACACGGTGATGTCGTACAGCTCGGGCGCGAGCTTCAGCAGTTCTTCGATGGCTCGGACCCCGGCCATGCCGTTGCCGACCATGACCAGTTTCATTTTTTCTCTGGCACCGGATGTGAATGGGGTACGCATGTCCATGGTGTTCTTTCAGTCAGTTGAGGGCAAAGCAGGTCTTCGCCGGGTCTGTCTCACAAGGTTTCAAGCTGTCTTTTCCACATGCGCCTGGCGCGTGTAGAGGAAGTCGATGACCGCTTTGCGGTAACGCTGGTACTCGGCGCTTTCGGCCAGTTCCACGCGCTGGCGCGGACGTGGAAGATCCACACTCAGCACCTCGCCAATCGTCGCGGCGGGGCCGTTGGTCATCATCACAATCTTGTCGGACAGCAGCACGGCTTCGTCCACGTCGTGTGTGACCATGACCACCGTGCTTTGGGTGCGCGCCACGATCTCCAGCAGTTCGTCTTGCAGCTTGGCTCGGGTCAGCGCGTCGAGTGCGCCAAAGGGTTCGTCCATCAACAACACTTTCGGCTCCATGGCCAGAGCGCGGGCAATGCCCACGCGTTGCTTCATGCCGCCTGAGATTTCGCCGGGGCGCTTTTGCGCGGCGTGGGTGAGGCCCACCATGGCCAGCGCCGCGTCGGTGCGCGCGCGCAACTGGGCCTTGTTTTCGGTCGCACCAAACACGCGTTCGATGCCCAGGTGCACATTGTCAAAGCAGGTGAGCCAGGGCAGCAGTGAATGGTTCTGGAACACCACCGCTCGCTCGGGGCCGGGGCCCGCGATCTCGCGGTTGGCGCACAGCAGCACACCGGCTGTGGGGGTAGTCAAGCCGGCGATCAGGTTGAGCAGGGTGGACTTGCCGCAACCCGAATGACCGATCAGGGCCACGAACTCGCCCTTGGCGATGTCCAGGTGGATGTCACGCAGCGCCGGGAACAAACCTTTGTTGGTTTTGAAGGTCTGCTCGACGCTCTGGATCTGGATGTACTTGCTGTCGTTGTTCATGATTTGACATCCTCAAAGGTGAAGGCGGTGGCGATTCGGATCAGGGCGAATTCGAGAATCAGACCCACGCCGCCAATCACAAAAATCGCGATGATGATGTTCTTGACGTTCAGGTTGTTCCATTCGTCCCACACCCAAAAGCCGATGCCGACACCGCCTGTGAGCATTTCGGCGGCCACGATCACGAGCCATGCTGTGCCCACGGCCAGACGCACGCCGGTCAGCATGTAAGGCAGTACCGCAGGGAAGAGGATGGTGGTGGCGATCTTCCATTCCGACAGGTTGAGCACCCGCGCCACGTTCAGGTAGTCCTGCGGCACGCGCTGAACACCGACGGCGGTGTTGATGATCATGGGCCAGATGGAGCAGATGAAGATGGTCCAGATGGCGGCCGGGTTGGCGCCCTTGAACACCAACAACCCGATCGGCAACCAAGCCAACGGCGACACCGGGCGCAGCAGACTGATGAGCGGGTTGAACATGCGCGAGAGAAAGGTAAATCGCCCGATGACAAACCCAGCCGGAATGCCCACCAACGCCGCCAAGCCAAAACCCACGGCCACGCGCTCGAGCGACATCAGCACATTCCAGCCCACGCCTTGGTCGTTGGGGCCTTTGCGGTAGAACGGGTCGCTGAAGATGTCAATGGCCTGCACACCCGTTTCGTAAGGGCTGGGAATGCTGCCCTTGGTCGTGATGGACACCAGGGCCCACAACCCGATCAAGAGGCCGAAGCCCATGAGCGGCGGCAAGACCGCCATCCAGAAGTTGTGCCACTGGCGTGCACGTTGCATGTGCGCAGCTGCAGTGGCAGCGGCATTCGCTACTTGCGCGGCGGTGAGAGGCGCGACCGGTGCTGACACGGTTTTGCCTCCGGTGGGTGAATGGAAAACGGCGCTGACCATGGTGTTTTCCTTCACGCTTTGATTTTGAAACCGTCGGCGTATTTCATGGGGTCTTTGCCATCCCAGACCACACCGTCGATCAGCTTGTGGCTGCGCATGTCACTCTTGGGCACCGGGGCCTTGGCCGCCGTGGCGGCTTGTTTGTAGATGGCGATCTGGTTGATCTGTTTGGCCACACCCAGGTAGTCGGGGTGGTCCTTGAGCAAGCCCCAGCGTTTGTGCTGGGTCATGAACCACATGCCGTCAGACAGATAGGGGAAGGTCACCGCGCCATCGTTGTAGAACTTCATGTGGTTGGCGTCATCCCAGGTTTTTCCCATGCCGTTTTGGTAACGGCCCAAAATGCGCTGGTTGATCGCGTCCACCCCCGTGTTCACATACGATTTGTCAGCCACGGTCTCAGCCATCTTGAGTTTGTTTTGCAAACTGGCGTCGATCCACTGACCCGCTTCAATGATGGCGGCCGTCACGGCACGGGCGGTGTTGGGGTATTTCTTGACGAAGTCGGCAGTGGTGCCCAGCACTTTTTCAGGGTGGTCCTTCCAGATGTCCTGGGTGGTGGTGGCTGTCACCCCGATGCCGTCCATGATGGCGCGGTGGTTCCAGGGCTCGCCCACGCAAAAACCGTCCATGTTGCCCACGCGCATATTGGCCACCATCTGCGGCGGCGGTACGGTGATGACTTTGGCGTCTTTCATCGGGTTGATGCCATAAGACGCCAGCCAGTAGTAAAGCCACATGGCGTGTGTGCCCGTCGGGAAGGTCTGGGCAAAGGTGTATTCACGCTTGTCGCTTTGCATCAGCTTGGCCAGGCCTGCGCCGTCCACCGCGCCTTTGTCGGCCAGCTTTTTGGACAGCGTGATGGCCTGTCCGTTGTGGTTGAGCGTCATCAGCACAGCCATGTCCTTCTTGGGGCCAGACAGCCCCAAGTGCACCCCATAGACCAGTCCATAGAGCACATGGGCAAAGTCCAGTTCGCCGTTGACCAGCTTGTCGCGCACGCCGGCCCAACTGGCTTCTTTGCTCAGCACGAATTTCACGCCGTGCTTGACATCCAAGCCCAGCACCGAGGCCATGACGACGCTGGCGCAGTCGGTCAGGGGAATAAAGCCGATCTTGACTTCTTTTTTCTCGGGGGCATCCGAGCCTGCGGCGTAAACCACAGCACGCAGCGCGGGCGAAATGCCGGCTGCGCCCACGGCTGCGGCCTGCAACACGTTGCGGCGGGTCAAACTGTTTTTGAGAAGGTCGGTCATGGCGAAACTCCTGGTGCGGTTTTGAAAAACAAAAAAGGCGTCCTCATGTCGCTCACGCCTGCAGTGCAGGGCGTGAAAGCATGGGGACGCCTTTGTCCGGTGTGGGTTCACCCGCCATTGGGTGATCTCACGGTTGACCTTCTTTGGTCTTGCTTCAGGTATTGCAAGCCACGTGCCAGGGTTTTCCTGGATTGAATGCCCTGAAATCCCCTGGTTTGGGGGGTCGGGCACCTTTAGGGTGCGATGGCGCGCACCTGCCTGGTGCGCCAGGGCGTTCAGCCCAGCAATTCAGCCATTTCAACCATCTGCTGCGCCATGTCAACCAGTTTCATGCCTTTGTTCATGGCTGCTTTGCGCAGGCGGGCGTAGGCGTCTTGTTCGCTCAAGCCTTGACGCTGCATCAACAGACCCTTGGCGCGGTCGATCAGTTTGCGGTCTTGCAACTCGCCACGGGCGTTGTCCAGCTCGGCCAGCAGGGCCTGCTCGTGTTTGAAACGGGCCATCGCCACCGTCAGGATGGGGTGGATGCGCTCAGGGGCCAGACCCGCCACGATGTAGGCCGTCACACCTGCGGCCACGGCCTCGTTCATCGGCCGCGTGTCGCTGTCATTGGTGAACATCACGATGGGGCGGCGCTCGTCGCGTGTGGCCATGACCACATGCTCCAGCGCATCGCGGGCATCGCTCTCGGCGTCCACGATGACCATGTCGGCCTGCAGCTGGGCCAGGCGCTCGGTCAGAAACACATCGGCGGGCAGGGTGGCCACCAGGTTGTAGCCCGCTTCGAGCAGGCCAATGCGCAACAGGCGCGAGCGCTCCTCAATGGCTTGCGCCTGCGCATCGCCCTCGGCGACCAGGGCGGGGTCGGAAATGATGACGACGATTCTCAAGGCTTCTTGCATGCAGGGTGTCATGCAAGAAGCGCGCCGGAGCGCCCAATTTCAGGCCGGGGCCATGCCGTGCTGGCGTTTGAGCGCATCGCACGCCGTCGACTGCCAAAAGGCCAGCAGCGCACGCATGGTGTCTTGTTGGGCGCAGGTGTTGGCCACGCTGCCCGAAAACGTGGTGATGATCTCCACCGCTGGGGGCAGGCCGCCCACAATGCTGATGCCTGGCACGCCCAGCATTTCGCTCAGCTGTTGAAAGCCCAGCGCCACTTGGCCTTGGGCCACCAGCGAGCCCACCGGCACACCGGGTTTGGCTTGCACGGTGCGGGGTGCGATGATTTCGGCGATGCCCCAGACCTCAAATTGTTTGGCCAGTTGCACGCCGCTGGGGCCGGTTGAATAGCCCAGCGTGGGCGCGGCCAACACGGCGGCCTTGAGCGCGGCCTCGGTCGAGATGTCGGGCACGGGCTGACCGGCTGGCACGGCCACCGCCACGCCCGAGCGCACCAGGTTGGCACGGCTGCCGGCCAGCACATGGCCGCTGGCGATCAGCTTGTCGATGGCGTCGCTGGCCAACACCACCCCGTCAAAGGCTTCGCCCGCTTGCACGCGTTTGGCCGCGTCCACCCCGCCCACCGACTCAACGAGCACCTGCACATCAGGCATTTGTGCCTTGTACAGCGCCACCAGATCGGCCAGCAGCGGTTTTGTGGCCATGGAGGAAATCAGTCGGAGTGTGGTCATGGTGTGGGCTTTGCAATGCAGAGGGTTGTGGCCGCGACGCTCTTATTGCGATGGATTGCGGACTTACGCGACGCTGCCGTCGCTCTTGCCCAGATTATGGCCAAGGGCAGGGCCAGCGCCCGTGCCCCGCTTAAACTACCTGTTATGCGAATTTTGGGTATCGAATCATCTTGCGACGAGACCGGCGTGGCTCTGGTGCAGACCACGGGCGAGGCCTTGCCGCGCCTTTTGTCTCACGCGCTTTACAGCCAGATCGACATGCACCAGGCCTATGGCGGTGTGGTGCCCGAGCTGGCCAGCCGCGACCACATCCGCCGCGTGCTGCCGCTCACGCGCCAGGTCTTGGCCGAGGCGGGTGCCACATTGGCCGACATCGATGTGGTGGCCTATACACGCGGCCCAGGTTTGGCCGGGGCGCTGTTGGTGGGCTCGGGCGTGGCCTGCGCACTGGCCGCGTCTTTGGGCAAGCCGGTGCTGGGTGTGCACCATCTCGAAGGACATTTGCTCTCGCCGTTTTTGAGTGCCGACCCGCCCGAATTCCCCTTCATCGCCTTGCTGGTGTCGGGCGGTCACACGCAATTGATGCGGGTCGATGGCGTGGGCCGATACGCGCTCTTGGGTGAAACCATTGACGATGCCGCGGGCGAGGCCTTTGACAAATCGGCCAAGCTCATGGGTTTGCCGTACCCCGGCGGCCCGGGGCTGTCGCGCTTGGCCGAGCAGGGCAACCCGGCGGCCTACAAACTGCCGCGTCCGCTGCTGCACAGTGGCGATCTGGATTTTTCATTTGCGGGCCTCAAGACCGCTGTGCTCACGCAAAGCCAAAAAATTGGCCCAGCTGCCCACACCGAGGGCACCACCGAGCGGGCCGACTTGGCCGCATCCACGCAAGCGGCGATTGTGGAAGTGCTGGTCAAAAAATCCATGAACGCCCTCAAAACCAGCGGCATGAAACGCCTGGTGGTGGCCGGTGGCGTGGGGGCCAACCGCGAACTGCGGGCGCAACTGAACGCCGCCTGTGCCAAAGCCCAAGTGCGCGTGCACTACCCCGAGCTGCACCTGTGCACCGACAACGGCGCCATGATCGCCATGGCAGCGGCCATGCGCTTGCAAGCCGGAGCGCAGCAAGCCGAGGCCCGTTACAGCTTTGATGTCAAGCCGCGCTGGCCACTGCACGAACTCGCTTGAGTCCACGTCCGAGTTACACGCGCTTTGCAACACGGCCCAGTTGCACGCCAAGTGCAAGACCTTGGGCAAAACCTTGGGCAAAACCTTGGGCAACGCTGGGCAAGTTGGATGGGCCCAGTCTGACCCGTTACACTGCGCACTTTTTAAGTACCACTCGGCCTTGCGGCGGGTTCTGTTTTTWATATGCGTTTCACCCTCGTGTCTTCTCGCCGCGCCCTCGTGTCTTTGGCCGCTGTTCTTTGCTTGGCGCCCGCTTGGGCGCAGTCGCCCGCCCCCATCAAACTCGCCTTGATCGAAGGCCTGAGCGGGCCATTTGGCAACACGGGTGAGGCCGTGGTGCGCAACATCGCTTGGGCGGTGGAGCGGGTCAACGCACGCGGTGGCGTCAAAACCCCGCAAGGCCCACTGCCCATGGTGCTGGAGCGCTACGACAGCAAAGGTCAAAGCGAAGAAGCTTTGTCGGCACTAAAGTCGGCCATCGACGATGGGGCGCAGGTGGTGTTGCAAGGCAACTCCTCGGCCAATGCCGCGGCCTTGATCGATGCCATCAACAAACACAACGACCGCGAACCGGCCAAGCGCGTGCTGTTTTTGAACTACTCCGCAGTCGATCCGATCTTGACGAACGAAAAGTGCAGCTTTTGGCATTTCCGTTTTGACGCCCACGCCGATATGCGCATGACCGCGTTGATGCAAGTCTTGCGCGAAGACAAAAAAGTCCAGTCGGTTTATCTGATTGGCCAAGACTACAGCTTTGGCCAAGCCGTGCTGCGTGAAGCCAAGCGCCAACTGGCTGACAAACGCCCCGATGTGAAAGTGGTGGGTGACGAGCTGCACCCCATGGGCCGCGTGAAAGACTTTTTGCCTTACGCCGCCAAAATCAAGGCCAGCGGCGCCCAAGCGGTCATCACTGGTAACTGGGGCAATGACCTGACGCTCTTGGTCAAAGCTGCCCGTGAGGCAGGCTACGAAGGCAAGTTCTACACCTTTTATGGCAATGCCCTTGGCGCTCCTGCGGCCTTGGGCGATGCGGGTTTGGACCGCGTGATCGCTGTGGCTGACTGGCTGCCCAATGTGCCGGGCAAGGCCAGTGAGGCGTTTTACCAATCGTTCCGCCAGCGTTTCACCAAACCATCCGAAGATTACGTTCATGTGCGCATGCAACTCATGGTCGAGGCTTTGGCCCAAGCGGTCGAAAAAGCCGGCAGCACCGAGCCCGTGGCGGTGGCGCTGGCCCTTGAAAAAGCCCGCGTCAGCATGGCCGGGCAAACCGGCTTCATGCGCGCCGAAGATCACCAGTTCCAGCAGCCCTTGGCGGTGGGTGTGATGCAACGCCAGGGTGCGCCGGGCGTGCCTTTTGATGTGGAGGGCTCGGGCTACGGCTTCAAGGTGGTGCGCCAGCTCAAGGCCGAGCAGGCCCAGTTGCCCAGCAGCTGCAAGATGGTGCGCCCAGGCTGATGGACTCTGCGCGCCGCCGCCGTCGCGCCGACTTTGAAGACAGCCGCGTCTTCGAATACCCGCAGCACCTGCGCCAAGCCATCGAAGACGCCCCCACTGGTGCGGGCGTTTACACCTTTCATGGCCAAGAGGGCGATTTGCCGCTGTACATCGGCAAAAGCATCAACATCCGGGCCCGTTTGCTGTCGCACCTGCGCACGGCCGAAGAGGCCCGCATGCTGCGCCAAACCCAGCGCATCAGTCACATCCGCACGGCGGGCGAGATCGGGGCGCTGCTGCTCGAAGCGCAAATGATCAAGGCCCAACATCCGCTGTTCAACCAAAAACTGCGCCGCAACCAACAACTGTGCAGTCTGCAAATGGTGGGCGGCGTGCCGCAAGTGGTCTATGCCCGAGACATTGACTTCGCCACCCAGCCCGATTTGCACGGCTTGTTTGCCAGTCGCCACGCCGCACTCGATGCGCTGCGGGCCATGGCCGACCAGCACAAACTTTGCTACGGTCCCTTGGGCCTCGAAAAGCTGTCCCCCGGCAAAGCCTGTTTCAGGGCTGCGATCCGCCAATGCGCGGGCGTGTGCCGGGGTGACGAAAGCCCCGAAGCACACCGTGAGCGGCTGTTCAGCAGCTTGCTGGCACTGCGTGTGGCATGCTGGCCCTTTGCTGGCGCGGTGGGCCTGGTTGAGCGCGATGCCGACCTGGTGCAAATCCATGTGGTTAACCACTGGTGCTATTTGGGCAGCGCAGCCACGGTCGAAGAGGCCCGCCGCCTGAGCACCGTGGCCGCAGGATTTGACGCCGATGGCTACAAAATTTTGTGTCGCCCCTTGCTCACGCAGAGCGTGCAAGTGCAAGCCTTGTAACGACCTAAATTGGCTGGACGTTGTCCGCGCAAGGCGCACTTGTGCAGTGGCCCTTACATCAGGGCGGGTATTGGAAATGCTGACATCTCTGCGCTGCTAGACTCAGCGCCTACAAAAAATCCAACGCAGACATGCCCCACGATTCGCCCATCGACATCGTTTACTTGTGGGTTGACGGGAACGATTCGAACTGGCGCGCTAAACGCCAAGCGGCCCTGCAGCAACTCCCCAGCGATTCCAGCGCCGCCATGGCCCGCTACAGCAATGTGGAAGGGCGTTTTCGGGACAACCACGAGTTGCGTTACAGCCTGCGTGCGTTGGAAAAGTTCTTCCCCCATCATGGGCATGTGTACATCGTCACCGACGCCCAGGCCCCCGACTGGCTGCGCTCATCGGACCGACTGACCTTGGTCGACCACCGCGACCTGATGCCCGAGGCGTCTTTGCCCACTTTTGATTCTGGGCACATCGAGTCCTGGATTCACCACATCCCCGATTTGTCCGAGCGCTACTTCTACCTCAACGACGATGTGTTCTTTGGTGCCCCGGTGACGGTGGCCGACTGGTTCCGCCCCGGGGGCTTTCATGTGACGTGGTCCGACGACCCCGAAGTCACCGACGAAGCCATGCGCATGGACGCCACTTCGCTCGAAAATGCGTGTCGCCTGTCCATCCAGTGGCTCACCGACAAAGCCCGCTTGGGGGCAGCTGCGCTGCGCGAGCAAGACCCTTTGTACCAAAGCACCTTCCGCACCTTTGCGCATTCGCCTCGGCCCATGCTGAAGTCGATTTTGCTGGAGCTGGAGGACACCGCGCCCGAGTTGTTTGCCGCTGTGCGCTCGACCGTGTTTCGCAGCTGGGACAAGCCCACCATCGTGTCAGACTTTGTGTTGCGCTGGGCTTTGGCGCATGGCGTGGCCAGCATCCGGCCCTACCGCCACCGTTATGTTTCTACGGGCGAAGCCGATCAAAACGCGCAATTGCAAGCCTTGGTGGCCGAGTTCGGTGCCCTAGATTTCTTTTGCATCAACGACACCACCGACGATGCACACACCAATGACCCGCGTTTGCAGAATGTACTGACGGTGCTGCAGGGCATGTTGCCTGTGCCTTCGGGGTTTGAAAACGCGTCAGTCAGCGAGACTGCAACAGCGCCGCAAATGCATGTGCAAGGGCATTTGCAAAAGTGCCATCCGCTTGATGCGGCCAAGGCACTTGTGGTTCAAAAAAGGGCCTGAGCGCGAATGAACTTAAATGTGGGCGGATGCGCGTGCGTTCAGCCAAGTTTGCAGATGAGCGATCACGCCATCGGCAAAACGCTGGAAGACCGGTTCGGCCACAAAGCCCAGGTGGGGCGTCAGCAGCGCGTTGGGCAGGTCGCGCAGAGGTGAATTTGCGGGTAAAGGCTCAGTGTCAAACACGTCCAATGCGGCCAAGCCGGGACGGCCTTGCTTCAGTGCCTGCACCAAAGCTTCGCTGTCGATCAGTGCAGAACGTGATGTGTTGACCAGCAGGCAGTCGGGCCGCATTTGGGCCAGGCGCTCCGCGTTCAGCAGGTGCCGGGTCTTCTCAGACGGAACCAAGTGGAGGCTGACCACATGCGATGCTTGCAGCAAATGATCCAGACCCACCGACTGCACGCCGTGCACAGCGGCACGTTCAGGTGTCATGTTGGGGCTCCAGGTCAGCACATTCATGCCAAAGGCCAAACCAATTTTGGCCACCCGCGCGCCAATTTCGCCCAGTCCCACCAAGCCCAGTGTTTGGCCTTTCAGTACGTGTGCCAGTGGTTCGGGGCGAGTGCTGCGCCATTGGCCCGCACGCAAAACAGCTGCTTGCGCCAGCAGTTGCCGACGGGCCGCCAAAATCAAGGCCCATGTCATTTCGCAGGTGCTGTCTTTGGAGGGCCCCCACTCGGTGTGGCTGACAGGAATTTGGCGTGCTGACAGGGCTTCCAGATCGAGTGTGGTGTTGCGGGTGCCTGTGAAAATCAGGTATTTCAGGCGGGGCAGTTGGGCCAGCAGCTCCGCTGAAAAGGGCGTGCGATCGCGTACCAGGACCACCACGTCAGCGTCTTGAATGGCCTGCACCAGCGCAGGACCCTTCAAGGGGTAAGGGTGCACGGTCACGTCAGCTGCCGCATCGACGGTCTGCCAGTCACCCAAACGGCGAAGGGCCTGCTCGCTATCCCCCAGCAAAGCAATGCGTGGGCGCTGTGTTGAATGCGTGCAGGCCGTTGTGGTCATGGGGCTTTGGGCGTAGCCAATTGGACGATGGACTGCACATTCGCCGCGTTGCCAATCGCCCAGCAGGCGTTGATCAGCGCAGTGGTTTGTTCTTGTCCCAAAACCGGATCGCTCAGCCCGTGGAACTTGCCCTCGAGCAGTGCTTGTGTCATGGGGTTTTGCAGCGAGCCGATGGCGTGCTCCACAAACACGTGCACTTTGCTGCCATCGGTCAAGGTGGCCGTCACATCGGCGCTTGCTTCGTCGATGGAGTCGTCAACGGTTGCCACCACTTTGCGTCGCAAGGCCACCATGTCGTCGCGGGTCACGATGTGGTCAGAGAACTCTTCTTCGGCGGCGAAACCAAAGGTCAAGCCCGCAGCGCAACCGTGGTAGACGCTGAATTTGGCTTGCAGTCCATCGACAGGTTCTTTTTTGCCAGTGAGTTCCAGCACCAAGGAGTGCACGCGCAGGTCAATGCGTTGCACTTGTTCTGGGCGCACGCCCTTGGCACGCAATTGGGCGCAAGCGTCGATGCTGGGGTGAATCACGATGCCGCAGGCAAAGGGCTTGTAGCTGTTGAACGAAATTTCAAAACGCTCACCTAACTCGTGCGTGATTTCACGCCAGTCGTTCTTGATTGAAACGGTTTGCATCATGCCGCGCGGCGCTTCAAGCGCTTTGGGGCTGGCCGTGAAACCTTGCTGAGCCATGAGTGCCGACATCAGGCCTGCACGCGCCGCTGCACCAGGGTGGAAGGGTTTGGTCATGGTGCCGAACTGCTCGCGCATGCCGATGGGCTGCGAAGCCGCGATGCCCAAAGCCATGGCGGTTTGCTGTTCATTCAGTTTGAGCAGGCGTGCGCAGGCAGCGGCTGCACCCAAGGTGCCCGTGGAACCGGTGATGTGCCAGCCCCGGTCGTAGTGGTCGGGGTACATGGCGTTGCCCACACGGCAAGCCACGTCGATGCCGATGACCAGCGCGTCGATCACTTCGCGGCCACTGTAATTCTGGTGTTCGGCCAAAGCCAAAATGGCCGAGGCCACAGGTCCTGCTGGATGGATGATGGTTTTGAGGTGGGTGTCGTCAAAATCAAAAGTGTGCGATGTGATGCCGTTGAGCAATGCAGCGCTGGCCATGTCCACCTTGGTGGCGCGGCCCAGTACGCTGGCTTGCGCAGCGGGTTGCAGCACTTGCACGGCGGCCAGCGCGGCATCTGCCGCCTCGTGGCCGGTAGCGCCCACGGCACACCCGAGCCAGTTCATGAAGGTGCGGTGTGCTTCTAAATCGACCTCGTCGCTCCAGCCCTTGGAGGGGTGTGTGGCCACAAATTTGGCCAAAATTTGGGTGACTGCAGGGGCGTTGTGGTCAGCGGTGACTTGGGTATTGCGTGCCATGGTGTTCAGTTGTCGAGTTGGATGTTGCGGGCTTTGGCGATGGTGGACCAGCGACCAATTTCGGCCTTGATGAAGGTGCCGAATTCTTCGGGTGACATGGTAATGGGCTCGATGGCTTCAACCGAGAGTTTGTCGCGCAAGTCTGGGCTTTTGAGCACCGTGGCCAAGGTGTCGTTGAGTTGCTTGACGATGGGCGCGGGCATGCCGGCAGGTCCGACCACGCCGTACCACTGCTGAGCGTCAAAGCCCTTGAACCCAGATTCGTCGAGCGTGGGGATGTCTTTGTATTGGGGGTGGCGTTTGGGGCCTGTGACCGCCAGTGCACGCACACGACCCGATTTCATGTGGGGAACGGCTGCCGCCAAGCCGGGAAACATGGCCTGGGTCTGGCCACCCATCAGGTCGGTGAAGGCCAATGCCACGCCTCGGTAGGGAATGTGCACCATGAAGGAGTTGATTTGTTGCTTGAACAGTTCCATGGTCAAGTGGGTCAACGAGCCTTGACCCGCAGAGCCATAGCTCAGACGTCCGGGGTTGGCTTTGACATAAGCCACAAATTCTTGCAGATTGCGCACAGGCAGTGAGGCGTTGACCACCAACACATTGGGGGTGGCGCCGATCATGCCGATGGGGGTGTGATCCTTGATCGGGTCATACGGCACTTTGCGTGTCGCAGGGCTGGTGCCATGGGTGGCGACATAGCCTTGCAGCAGGGTGTAGCCATCGGGGGCCGCGCGGGCGGCCGCTTGGCAGGCGATGACGCCGCCACCCCCCGCTTGGTTGTCCACAATGAAAGATTGTTTGAGCAAAGCGCCCCAACGCTCGGTGACGGTGCGGCCCACCATGTCACTGCCACCACCGGCCACGACCGGCACAATGTAGCGGATCGGCTTGTTGGGATAAGCCGCTTGCCCGTGGGCCAAAGCAGGAAGCAGGCTCAAGGCCGAGGCAGCTTGAAGCAGGTTGCGGCGTTTCATGGGGTGGTCTCCAATTGGGATGTTTCTTCGAGTCGAACAAAAGCGTCGTTGACGTGGCGCGCCATCAGTAACTCGGTCTGCGCATAGTCGCCTTGCCGCAAAGACCGAACAATGGTTTGGTGCTCGGCAATTGATGCCTTTCTGCCGCTGTTGCCGGAAAGATTTTTCAGGCGCGAAATGTGGAGTTTTTGCACGATGCCTCGGTAGATTTCGGTCATTTGCAAATTGCCAGCGGCCTCCACGATGGCCCAGTGAAAACGCAAGTTTTCAGCGTAATAACGGTTGGCATCGCTGCATTTCAGAGCCTCTTTCATGCTGCTGGTGCTGTTGACCAAAAACTTGACCAAGCCGTCTCGCTCTTTTTTGGGCAACTGCGCGGCGGTGCGTCCGGCAAAACCATCCAGCAGGGCCCGCAGTTGGTACAGGTCTCGCACTTCGACCATGCCCAATTGGCGAACAAACACACCAGAGTGTTTGCGTGAAATCACCACGCCAGAGCTTTCGAGTTCTCTCAGTGCTTCTCGAACGGGGACGCGAGAAACATTCAGCCGTGCGGCCACATCGGGCTCGTTGATGCGTTGGCCCGGCGTCAAGCTGCCATTGAGAATGCCAGCCAACACGTCATCGCGTACCAGCTTTGCCAAAGAAGTGGTGTGCGCGTCATGCGGCTGAACAGCCGGGTTTTCTGAAAGCCAGGGGAGCATGCGATGGTTTGAAAAAAAGGTCTTGTCAGATGCGAATGGTTTTATCGTATACGAAACACCTGTTTGTGTGTCATCGGGAATTCCCTATCGCGACGGCCGATCTCAGATCGTGCCATGTGTATTTCGAGAGCGCGAAGGCAAGCTATTCGGGTTTTTAGCAATGTTGACAGGTCTGCATTTTCGTATACGATAAAAATGAGAGAAGAAGAAAGGGCATCAAAGAATGTCTTGAACGGATCAAATTCATTTTGGAGACACGACATGAAAATCAAACATTTTTTCACCGGCCTCAGTGTTTTCTTGGCGGTCAGCAGCTTGACTCACGCCCAACCAGCGCCTTACCCCGTTTCGCGTGTTTCATTGGTCACCCACTCCAGCCCTGGAGGCGGGACCGACGTTTTTTTGCGTGACTTTTCCAAGCAGTTGAGTGGGGTGATGAAGACCAGTTTCTCGGTGGAAAACATTCGCGGTGGCAGTGGCGCTACTGCTGTGGCGGCCGTTGCTAAAGGGGCTCCAGACGGTTCTATTTTTTACGGGACTACGCCCACCTACATACAAACCACTTTGCTGTCCAAGCCCCCCGTCGGCTATGACGGTTTGGACCCCATGCTGATCGTTTTTTTGGACCCCGAGTTGATTTACACCCGCGCAGATTCGCCGCACAAGACACTGGCTGATGTGATCGCTTTTGCCAAATCCAATCCAGGCAAATCCCGCTGGGGCGCGTCCAATCCGGCCTCTTTGGAGCGCATCGCCATGGAGCGTCTTTCGCGCGCAGCGGGCGTGAAAGTTCCTATCGTCAGCCATGAAGGCGGCGCAGACCAAATGATCGGTGTGCTCAATGGCACCTATGACTTGGGCATTGGCGAAATGCAGGAATTGCAAGGTCAGCTTGAAGCCGGGAAGATCCGCTTGTTGGCCACTTTGTCCGAAACCCGCTTGCAAGGTTTGCCCCAGTTGCCAACGGCCAAAGAACAAGGCTTCAACGTGGTGGTGCGTAAATTTCGTGGACTGGCTGGCCCCAAGGGCGTGCCAGACAGTGTGGCCAAGGCCTGGGAAGATGCTGCCCGCAAGGTCATGGAGTTACCCGCATACAAAGCCGAGTACACACGCGAGAACCTCACGCCCATGCTGCTAGGCCGTGAGGCTGCACGCAAATTCACGGCAGAAGTCGCTGCTGAAACTGTGGCTTCGTTCAAAGAGTTGGGGCTGCTGAAATGAGCATCAGTGAGCGCCATTCCAACCTGATCACTGGCACAGTGGGCTTGGTTTTTTCCTTGGCTTACATTCGATTTGCCAGTGGCATTGAGGACAGTTTGTTGGCTGACGAGGTCGGGGCCTCAGGCGTTCCGGTATCGATTGGTGCTTTGATGGCGCTGGCTTCGGCGTTGTTGCTGATCAAAGCGTTCAAGCAAAAGCAGTCACCCGCTTTGCTGTCGGATCCAGATGAAACTGCCGATGATGAGGTGCCCCAAAATCCGCACCGATTGGCCTTGGGTTTGCTCTTGATTTTGGCCACTTATTTGATCCTGCTGCCTTGGCTTGGTTACGTGGTGTCCATTGGTCTGCTTTCGGCTGCAGTGGCTTGGTTCGCGGGTGGACGTGAATCCAAAGTGCTGTTGGGTTTTGTTTTGCTCACAGGCCCATTGCTTTGGTTTTTGTTTGACTACGCGCTCAAAGTCAAAATGCCAACGGGCATCTGGGCCGCATTTCTTGCAGGTTAATTTATGGACGCTTTATTGCATTCTCTCAGTGGTTTTGCCTGGGTTTGGGTTATCGCAGCGGCATTTGCGGGTGTCTTGTGGGGCATTTTGGGGGGCGCATTGCCTGGCATCTCTCCTTCGATTGCCATGGCTTTGTTGCTGCCGTTCACCGTCGGTATGTCGCCTACCATTGCGATTGTTTTGTTGGCCAGCGTTTATGTTGGTGCTGAATACGGCGGTTCTATCCCCGCTATTTTGATTCGCACGCCAGGCACCAATTCCGCATCGGCCACGGTCATTGATGGTTATGAAATGGCCAAGCAAGGCAGAGCGGGCGAGGCGCTTGGCATTTCACTGATGTCTGGCTTGGTGGGCGGGCTCTTTGGACTGGTGGTCTTGGTGCTTGCTACCGAAAGTCTGGCCAAAGTGGCACTGGCTTTCACACCCGCTGCTTATTTTTCTTTGGGTATTTTGGGGCTTTCTGTCATTGCCAGCTTGTCTGGCGGCACCTTGCTCAAGGGCTTGATTGCCGCTTGCTTGGGTCTGATGATCGCCTTCATCGGCAGTGATCCCGTCTCTGGGGTATCTCGTTTCACTTTTGGTTCTTCTGATCTGCTGGACGGTGTGAAACCCATCATCATCATGGTCGGCTTGTTTGCTGTCACTGAAATGTTGGTGCAAATTGGTGAGCCTGCATGGGCCAAGGCCGACAAAATTACGTCTCGTTTGAAATTGCCCGATTGGGCCATGACCAAGCGCTTGTTCAGGCCTCAGGCCATTGGCGCTGCTGTGGGTACGTTTGAGGGGGTGACCCCAGGCGCGGGTGGAACGGTGGCTGCCTTTATGGCTTATTCAGAAAGCAAGCGCTGGTCCAATCATCCCGAAGAGTATGGTCATGGCTCGCCTGAGGGGGTGGCGGCACCCGAGGCCGCCAACAACGTGGTGACTGCCACGGCGCTGGTGCCTTTGCTCAGTTTGGGCATTCCGGGCTCCAATTCGGCCGCCATTTTGATGGGAGGCTTTCTCATCCATGGTTTGCAGCCAGGCCCCATGTTGTTCACCAAAGCCCCAGATGTGGTTTATGGCCTGTATGGGGGTTTGTTCGTCGCCAACATCGCGATGCTCTTGATTGGTTTGGTCATTCTCAATCCTTGTATTTGGCTGGTGAACCGTCCCAAGCCTTACCTGATTGCTGGCATTTTGGCCTTGGTCATGACCGGTGTTTACGCGCTGCACCAAAGTGTTTTTGACATCGCCATGACCCTGTTTGTCGGCGTCTTGGGTTATGGCATGCGTTTGTTGCGCATCCCTGTGTTGCCCATGGTTTTGGGATTGGTGCTGGGCTATATGGTCGAGTCCAATTACCGCAGAAGTTTGCTGATTTCGGGGGGAGATCACAGTATCTTTATGACGGACTGGGTTTCTGCTGGTTTGTTGGCCTTGTCTTTGGTCTTGGCGCTTTACACCGGCATCAAAGAATTCACTGAGAGAAAGTCGAAGAAATGAGTCAAGCAAGCCTTTCTGGTCCATCAGTTGCCACAAGACTGGCCAATGCCATGGCCTTGTCCAAGCCCGAATCAGATCCCTTGGCGTTGCCCGTGGCCCGGCGTTTGTTGATGGATGTGGCCGGCATTTGCATGGCGGCACGCCATGAAAACTATGTACGGGCTGCATTGGCTGCAGTCGAGCAGCCCGGACCTTGCTCTGTGTTTGGTTTTACGCAGGGTTACGGGGTCGAAGCCGCTGCTTTTGTCAATGGCATCGCCGCCCACGGTGAAGACTTTGACGACACCTACGAAGGGGGCCCGGTTCATGCTGGTGCGGTCATCGTGCCAGCTTTGTTGGCGGTCGCGCAGCGTCACGCACTTCATGGCGATGCGCTTTTGCGCGGTATCGCCATGGGTGTAGAGGTCACCTGTCGCCTGTGTGCTGTGGCGCCTACCCGTGTGCACAAAGCGGGGTTCCATCCGACGGCTATTTTTGGGGTCATCGGCGCCGTGGCGGGCATGGGGACTGCCATGAAACTGACCGAAGCTCAAATGGTCAACGCGTTTGGTTTGGCCGGCAGCATGGCTGCAGGCATCATCGAATATTTGGCCGACGGCTCCTGGACAAAGCGCATGCATCCGGGGTGGGCAGCCCAGTCAGCTTACCGGGCGGTGCGCTTGGCGCAAGCCGGATTTGTGGGGCCTGCCACTGTATTTGAGGGCACGCATGGTTTGTTCCATGGTTTTGCCAACACCTTGGACGGTGACTTTGAAGCCATGCTAGATGGTTTCGGCGAGCGTTGGGTCTGGACCACAATTGCCTTCAAGCCCTACGCTTGCGGCACCATGGCGCATCCTTACATCGACTGCGCGCGCGCATTGCGCAGGCAGAGCGTGACGGCTGATCAGATTCAAAGTATCGAGTGTGAAACCGCAGAGGGCATCGTGCATCGCTTGTGGGAGCCTCTAGCGCTCAAGGCGTCGCCGCCCAACGCTTATGCGGCCAAGTTCAGCATTCCTTATGCCATTGCGGCAGGGTTATTGCTGGACGATGCGGGCTTGTCGGCCTACACCGAGGCCACGGTTCAGCGCGATGATTTGCGCTCGCTCGCGTCCAAAGTTCGCTACGTCGTGGACCCGACCAATCCTTATCCCCATCAATTCACAGGGCATGTGCGCGTGCATCTTAAAGACGGCCGAGTGCTGGAAGAGCGTCAAGCCTTCTTCAAAGGCGGTGCAGCCCACCCTTTGAGTGATGCCGATCTGGAACAAAAATTCCGAGCCAACTGCAGTCACGGTGGTTTGGACGCTGCGCAAACGCAGGCACTTTTGGACACGGTCAATGCGGCCTTGTTGGGCGGTTCCTTGTCTTTCTCAGCCTTGGCTGCCTCGGGGGCGCAATGAGCGCCCACACGCAAACTGAAACCCGCCGCGTTGCCTTGGTCACGGGTGCAGGTCGCAACATTGGTCGCGCCATTGCTTTGGCCTTGGCTCGGGATGGGTTGGCTGTTGCCGTCAACGTGCGCAGCTCCGTAGCCGAAGGGCAAGCGGTGGTCGATGAGCTGTCCGCATTGGGCGTTCCGGCACTGTTGTGTGTGGCCGATGTCACCGATGCCCGTGCGGTGCAGCTCATGGTGGCCCAAATAGTGGCGCGCTTCGGGCGTATCGATGTGTTGGTGAACAACGCAGCCATTCGCAAAGAAGCCAGCTTGGCCGACATGAGCAGTGCAGATTGGCGCAGCACCTTGGCCGTGGTTTTGGACGGCGCCTTTCACTGCACCCAAGCGGCCTTGCCACACTTACAAAATGCACCAGACGGTGCCGTCGTGAACATCGGTGGGCTGACTGCGCACACGGGGGCCGAAAACCGTGTGCATGTGGTCACAGCCAAAGCTGGGCTGGTGGGCTTGACCCGTGCTTTGGCCCATGACCTTGCTGCTCATCAAGTGACGGTTAATTGCGTGTCACCCGGCATGATCGACACCGTGCGACACGGCAGCAGTGTTTCAGCCCAGCCTCAGCACCACAAAAAGCACACGCCCTTGCTGGGCAGACGCGGGACGGCCGAAGAGGTGGCGGACTCGGTGGCCTGGCTGGCCAGCCCACAAGCCCGTTTTGTGACAGGCCAAGTGCTGCATGTCAACGGGGGTACTTACTTGGGATCTTGAGGCAGGGTTTTTTGCCGGAGCCGCGGTGTTGCGCTTTCACCGCATCTTCACCGCAGTGATGCTTGGTTGAGCGAAAAGCTTGTCACAGGAAAGTCCTCTTGAGAATCATCCAGTGCCAATGACTGCACCGTGGCGTTAGATGGGGGCATGTGCGACTGCAAGTCCATCTTGTTACGGCCAGAGTGCTTGGCCTGCCGCCCGCGCACCCGGATACGCCAGACCCTGAACGAGCGGGTTTTCAGCTGGTCACGCATCAACGCAATGACCGCTGCTTCGCTCAAACCAAACTGCTGCTCAATGGCCTCAAACGGCGTGTTGTCGGACCAAGCCATGGCGATGATGCCGGACACGTCGGCAGCACTCAAAACATCGCAAACGCGTGTGTTCATGTCAGTTTGTGCCTTGTGGTTTTTCAACCGTTGGTAAGGGCGGGCTGCCGGGGTGGTCGCTGTGCTGCACCTCAAAACCATCGGCCACAAAAGCCGGACCCTTCATCAGCATCACGATCACACAACCGATGCTTGTTGTCAGCATCAAAATCCAATGCAGTAAAAGCACACCGATGGCAATGTAAAGCCACTGGCTCAGTTCGCGCTCAGATGCCGGGGTGGGTGGATCAGGTGCCCACAGGTAAGCCATGCCGACCAACGCCATGGGCAAGGCCGTGCCCAACAGCCCAATCCAGGGCAGCTTTTTCCAAAGCGACCATTCCAGGCCGGGGGCTGAGCGGGTAAAGCCCGGTAATTTTTGGAGCCAGTTCAAGGATTTCGCCACGGTATGAGCCCTTTGTCGCTTGCTGTGTTTGCGCCGTCTCACCGCAGTAAAGCGGTGGTCTCTTGCCGTAGCATGCGCACCATTTCTTCTGCTGCAGGTGACAGACTGCGGTGGCGTCGGGTGACCACGCCGATGGGGCGCTGGATGTCCGGCCCCGTCAAGCGGCGAGAGACCACGCCGCCTTGCTGCACAAAGGCCGCAGCCAATTCGGGCAGGGCCGCCACGCCCAGGCCAGCCTTGACCATGGCGTGGATGGTGGCGATGTGTTCGACTTCGTAACGCGGCTGAAAGGCGATGCTGTGCGAGATGAATGCGGCGTTGGCGTATTGACGCACGCTGGCGGGCAGAGGCATTGAAATGTGGGTCAACTCGGCCACGGTCAACCAGCTCAAGGGGCTTTGGGCTTTCGCCAAGCGGTGTCCCAAGGGCATGATTAACACAAAGCCATCGGCCGACAACGGCGTGTAGTCCAGATCGGGGTAGTCGGGGTTGGCGGCCGTCAGCGCCAAATCCACCGTGCCAGATCGCACCATGTCAAAAGCGGGGCCAGACAAGGTGTCGTGCAGTTGCAGCGCAATCTGTGGGTATTGCGCTGCAAAACGCGCCATGACCCGAGGCACCAACGTGGCCGCCAAAGAGGGCAGGGCGGCCAGGCTCACTTTGCCCGATTGGATTTGAGTGATGTGCTGCACCCGTTGCACGGCCTCTAGAGTTTGGGCGCTGAGCAGCTTGGCTTGCTCTACAAACACTTGACCCGCTTCGGTCAGGTGCACGCTGCGGGTGGTGCGGTCAAACAAGCGCGTGACCAGGGCTTCTTCAAGTCGAACGATGACCCCTGACACGGCCGATTGCGACAAATGCACTTGCGCGGCCGTTCGTCTGAAACTGCCGGTTTCGGCCAGCACCAAAAAGATGTCCAGGTCGCGTGGCGTCCAGTTCAGTTGTGCGTTGGATTGCAGTTGGGCAGTGGAATTGATCTTCATTGAAGATCAGTTTATGGGAAAAAACGGCTGGACGGGCCAATAGGGCCTTTTTAGACTGCACCCATCTCATCCTGTAAGTGGCATTCAACATGATTTCTGCAGACCCGTATAAAGCCCGTACCGTGGTCGTCGGTGGCGGCACCATGGGCATGGACGTGGCCATCGTGCTGGCCCGTGGTGGCAGTCAGGTCACGGTGGTCGAACCTGACGCCGCCAAGCGGCAAGCGCTGGCAAGCCATGTGCGCCACAACCTAACCCCCTTGGGCATGGCACACCGAATCGAGCGCGTGCAGGCTGTGGCCGATTTGGCCGACATCGCATGGCCTGGCGTGAGCCTGCTCATCGAATGCATTCCCGAAAAACTGTCGCTCAAACAAGCGCTGTTTGCACAGCTGGCGCAACTGGCGCCCCCAGAAACCTTGCTGTGCAGCAACAGTTCTAGCTTTCCGATCAGCGCCATCGCCGAGGGCTTGCCGACGGGCCAGCGCATGTTGGGATTGCACTTTTTTATGCCCGCGCATTTGGTGCCCTTGGTTGAGGTGGTGCTGGGGTTGCAGTCTGACGTGTCAGAAGCCGAGCAGCTGTGTGGCTTCATGCGCGGCTGCGGCAGCGTGCCAGTGCTGGTCCGCAAGGATAAACCCGGCTTTTTGGCCAACCGCATGCAGCATGCTCTCGCGCGTGAGGCCTTTGCCCTGATCGATGAAGGCGTGGCCTCGCCCGAAGACGTGGACGCGGCGGTGCGCTTTGGTTTTGGGTTCCGATTTTTGGCCGCAGGCCCGGTCATGCAGCGCGACCATGCAGGCCTCGAAGTGCACACCGCTGCTGCGGCCAGCATGTACCCTAGTTTGGCGGTCAATGTCGAACCTGCCCGCGTGCTGCAAGAACGTGCGGCCCGGGGCGACTTGGGCATGAAGACCGGTCAGGGCTTTTACAGCTGGACCCCCGAAACCCAAAAGGCCGAGCGCGAGCGCTACGACCGCTTGCTGCGCCAGGGGCTGGACTTGTTGGCCTCCGAACTGCCCACTCTTAACCCCCAAGATTGATCTTTCAAAGGTATTTACATGGCTGTTTTTTCAGATCCCTTGTTGATTACTGTGGCGCCCAACGGCGCTTACAAGCAGCGAACTGACCATGCTGCTCTGCCCATGACGCCTGCCGAGTTGGGTCAGACGGCCAAACACTGCCTCGATGCCGGTGCGGCGATGGTGCACATGCACATCCGTGATGCGCAAGGCCGCCACAGCCTGGACGTGCAGGGTTACCGTGATGCGCAACAGGCAGTCAAAGCGGCGGTTGGCGATGAGTTGATCATCCAGGTCACCAGCGAAGCGGCCCGTGTGTACCAAGCCCCCGAGCAAATCGCCATGGTCACCGCGCTCAAGCCCGAAGCCGTCTCGGTGGGCCTGCGCGAGGTGGACCAACCCGAGATCGGCGAAGCCGGTTTGTCCCGATTTTTTGGCTGGCTGGCCCAAGAACGCGTGATGACCCAGGTCATCGTTTATGACGTGACCGACCTGCAACGTTGGCAAGCCCTGCGTGCGCAAGGCGTGATTCCCGATGCGCCTTGGTCGCTCTTGTTTGTACTTGGCCGCTATTCGGTCGGCCAAACCTCAGAGCCCAAAGACCTGCTGCCTTTTGTGCTGGCCCACACAGGTCGCGAGCCGTGGTCGATGTGCGCCTTTGGCGCGGGAGAACACGCCTGTGCCACCACTGCGGTCGCGCTGGGTGGGCATGCGCGTGTGGGCTTTGAGAACAATCTGTTGCTCAAAAATGGGGAAATTGCCCCCGACAATGCAGCCTTGGTGCGCCAGGTGGCCGACTCTGCACGCGTGTTGGGCCGCAGCCTCTGCACCGCTCAACAAGCACGTGAAGCTTTTTTTGCCTGTTAAACCATTCAAACAATTTAAACCAACCGGAGACCACCCCATGAAACGCAGCACCTTTGTCACGGCACTGTCCGTAGCACTTTTAAGCGCCATTACCTTGCCTGCCCTGGCACAAGACAATTACCCAAGCAAGACCATCCGCTTTGTGGTGCCTTACCCACCGGGTGGTCCCACCGATTTGATGGCCCGCATGTTGCAAAGCGAATTGAGCTCGCGCTTGGGCGTCACGGTGGTGGTCGACAACAAAGGCGGCGCTGGCGGCAACTTGGGCAGCGCTGAGGTGGCCAAACAAGCGCCAGCAGATGGCTACACTTTGTTGTTGGCGGCCAGTGGTCCTATGGCCGTCAACCCTTCGCTGTTTCGCAACATGCCCTTCGAGCCCTTGACCGATCTGACGCCCGTGATTCAGATCTCGTCTTTCCCATTGGTGCTCGAAGTTCACCCGTCTTTGGGCGTTAAAACGGTCAAGGAACTGGTGGCTTTGGCCCAAAAGTCCGACAGCAAGCTCTCGTTTGCTTCGGCCGGCAACGGCACACCTCAGCATCTGGCGGGCGAAATATTCAACACCCAAATGGGCGTGAAGATTGCCCACATTCCTTATCGTGGCGCAGGCCCGGCGCTCAATGACTTGTTGGGTGGACAGGTGCAGGTCATGTTTGATGTGTTGGGCAGCAGCTTGCCGCACATTCAGGGTGGCCGCCTGCAGCCTTTGGCGGTCACTTCGGCTAAGCGCCATGCGTCTTTGCCCAACGTCCCCACGATGGTTGAGGCCGGCATTGCCGGTTATGAGTTCACCGCCTGGCATGGGGTCGCAGTGCGTGCAGGCACGCCAGCGCCGATTGTTCAAAAGCTCAACGCCACCATGAACGCAATCTTCAACGATGCCGAGTTCAAGAAAAAGTGGGAAGCGATCGGCACGCCCGTGGTGGGCGGAACGCCTCAGCAATTTGCCGACCTCATTCGCAAAGACAGCACCCGTTTGGGACTGATCGTCAAGAACGCGGGCGTGACGCTGGACTGACCGGACGGGCTGAGGCGGGATTGGCTGGGCCGAGTGTTCGGCTGGCCCCCGAGGGGATGCGGGAAAGGCTTTTTCAACCAGCCACAGCGGCAGCCGCTACACTGGCGAGCCTTTGTGCAAAGCAGCGCGTTGAACCTGCCCGATTGACCTCGGGCTTCCTTCTTTTTTTGATTGCCCATGAAATTCAAAATGTCCGAGAAGTCGCTGTTTGCGGCTTTGTTGCGAGCCCCTTGGTGGGTGAGTTTTTTGGTGATGCTGGCCGTGGCTTTGGTGGCCGGGGCTTTGCTGCCCGAGGCCTACAAAACAGCGGGCATGCTGGGGGCGTTTCCGTTTTTGGTGATCGGTGTCATGGCCGCGTGGCGGCAAAGAAACGCCATATCGGCGAGCCGCATCCAGGAACTGCTTGAGCAGGCCAGAGGCATGGGGTGGCGTGATTTTTCAGTGCGGGTGGAAGAAGCGTTGCGTCAACAGGGCTTTGTGGTCGCTCGCCTGACCGATAGCCCGGCTGATTTTCAGATCGAAAAAAATGGCCGTGTCACTTTGGTCAGCGCCAAGCGCTGGAAAGCTGCCACCGTGGGTGCCGAGCACCTGCGCGAACTGCTGGCCGCCCGAGAAAGTCGGGATGCTTTTTCGTGCACCTGCATGAGTCTGGGCACCTTCAGCCAAGCCGCGATCGATTTGGCCCAGCAAAGCCCCATGCAACTGCTGGGGCCTGCCAACATCGCACAACTCCTGCACGACGGAGCCAAAGCCCTCAAGCCCTGAAGCTCGGGCAGCCCGCTTGCGCCTTGGCGCTCTCTTTTTGGTTTTCAAGGAATTTCATGACTCGACCTCTTCTTGGCGAATCGGCCATCCATCCTGCTGTCCGCCAACGCATTGCCGAACACCACTTGTCCGTCATACAACAGGTGCAAACGGCCATCGGACTGCACCCCGTGGTGGTGGTGGGGTTGTCGGGTAACCCGTTTGTGGGTAAAGCGCGCAAAGCGCTGGCCGCAGCCGGTGTGGCGCACGAATACATCGAGTTTGGCAGTTACTTCTCGCAGTGGCGTTTGCGCAATGCCCTGAAGATGTGGACGGGCTGGCCAACGTTTCCGATGGTTTTTGTTCGGGGCACCTTGGTCGGCGGGGCCGATGATCTGCGCCGCCTGATCGACAGCGGCGAACTCAAGACCTTGTTGCAAGCCTGAGCGCGATGGCGTCCCCTGAAAAGCCCGAGTTGTGGCGCACAGAGGTTGGCGATGCAGTGGCCGTGCTCCATATTCCGGGTGCATTGAAGCGCGCACGCACCTTTGACATCGATGTCAGCCTGCTGGTGCGTGTGCCAGAGGACAAATCAGAGGCGTGGCATGCGCTGACTTTGGAGGTTGACGGCAAGCGGCAATGGCATCGGCGCATCGCCAGCAGCTGTCCGGGCCAGACCGATGGGCTGGACTACCACTGCCGTGTCGTGCTCGAAGCAGGTCCGTCTCTGCGCATCCGCGCTGTGGCGGGTACTCGGGGCGCTGTGGTGCAGCGCCTGCAGATCGAAGCCCGCGAAGACCAGCCGTCTTAGCCCATGGCGTTTCACTTGGGCAGGTCGCGTGCACCGCTTTCGGGGCGGACCATCTTGAACAGCTGCTCTGGCCCGATGCTGAAGTAATCCGCCGCACCACCCCCGCGCAAAATATGCCCTGCATTGGCCGTGTCATAAACCCCGGCCTTGAGCAAGCGCTGGTCAATGTGGACGCCCACCACCTGTCCAAACACCATCCAAGTATCGATTTTCTGGCCTTGCAGGTCTTGCAGTTGCAAGATCTGTGTGCAGCGGCACTCAAAGCTCACCGGGCTTTGCGCCACACGCGGCACGCCCACCACCCGTGAAGCCTCGGGCGTCAGGCCCGCCAGATCAAACTCGCTCACCTCGGGCGGCACCGCCTCGCAGGTCTGGTTCATCACCTCGGCCAAATCTCGTGTGACCAAGTTCCAGACAAACTCGCCCGTGGCCTCGATGTTGTTCAGCGAATCTTTGCGCCCGATGCTCGAAAATCCGATCACGGGCGGCACGTAATTGAAGGCACTGAAAAAGCTGTACGGGGCCAGGTTCAGAACGCCACTGGCGCTGTGGCTCGACACCCAACCAATAGGGCGGGGGCCAACGATGGCGTTGAACGGATCGTGCTTGAGGCCGTGGCCTAGATGGGGTTCGTAAAAGTGCATCATGGTCGAGGTGTAAAAAAACCCCTCAAGAGGGGTTGGGCTCAGAGTGCAAGAAGGATCACTTCTTGACGCAGGCTGAATTGGTTTCGTTTTCTTTTTTGGAGCAGTCGACTTTTTTGTCGTCCATCTTGCCACCGCCATGGCTGCCAGCGAAGGAAGGCATGGACACCAACATGAAAGCGGAAACGAGAGCGGTCATCACGATTTTCATAGAAACACCTTCAGGGAATGAGGTTGATAAAAGAGGCCAGAATGTCGTATCGGTTTGAACCAACACCATTACATCCTATCAAGCATCAAAGGCACACGTCGAACATGGACAAAAGTCAGACGCCCGAAAAATTACACACGCCGGCCATCTTTTTCCTCGGTATCGCCTGCGGTCTGGGTGTTCTGGCGGCGGCTTCGCCTGTCGCAGCGCAAGAGCGGTTTTTGCCCGCCGCGTCTGCGGTTGTTTTGTCTTCTTCGGTGCACGCTCAGGGCGGACGTCAGGCGGCCTTGCGCTCCCTTGATCTGGCTTGGCGGGCCCAACCCCAAGAATTGAATGCCGCACTGCCCTATGCCCGAGCCGTGTTTACCCTGGGCCTGACCGAAGGCGATTTGCGCTGGTTCGGTTCGGCCAAGGCGGCGCTGTCGCCGTGGTGGACGGCCGCTGATTTGCCGGCCGACGGGTATTTTTTGCGGGGCCTGATCAAGCAAGGCTTTCACGCTTTCGATGTCGGCTTGCAGGACATCGACCGCGCCATTGCGCTCGAACCCCGGCGTGCCGAATTTTGGTCCTGGCGCTTTGCCCTGCACCTGTTGCTCGCGGACATGGCGTCTGCCCGACAAGACACCGATGAGATGGCTCGGCTGTTCGGGGCGCAAGAGGCCGATGTGTACCGCGCCGTGTTGCTTTACCGTACCGGTCAGCCGCTGCCTGCCGTTCAGATGCTGACCCGGGCGATGCGATCACCCGACAACCAGGACGCGTCTTCGCAAGACTGGCTGGGTTTTCATCTTGGCGAGGCACACCGCGTGGCCGGCCAGCCCGCGCAGGCTATCACTCTGTGGGGACAACGGCTCAAAGCCAGCCCGCAGTCGCATCTGATCCGGCTTTCGCTGGCTGAGCTGTTCAACCAGCAAGGCCAATATGCACAGGCCAAATCCACCGCCTTGTACAAGGCCGACATCGGCAGCCTGACCGATGCGCTGCTCATGCAGGCCCTGCTGGCCAGCCGGGGCCTGAAAGACCCGGATGAGGCCCGGTTGGCCAGCCAGATGACGGCGCGTTTGCAGTCGCAAGCCCTGCGACAGGAGTCGTTGATTGAGCGCCCCAAATTGATTCACCAGATTGCCTACGGTCAGGATGTGGCGACAGGCCTCGCCTTGTCCATCGAGAACTGGCGGCTGCAAAAAGAACCGCCTGATGCGGTTTTGTTTGTGCAGGCTGCGCTTGCACTGGGCCAGGCCCGAGCCGCCGAGCCCGTGCTGGCCTGGGCTAAAAAAACAGGCTACACCGACCCGCAACTGGGTCCGCTGATGCAGCAACTCCAATCGCACCCGAGCTGGACAGGCGGTCGCTCATGATCGCCCGCACAGGGCTCTTGGGTTGGCGTGGCTTGTGCGCGGCGTTGCTGCTCATGACCTTGTGTTGGGCCCCGGCTGCTGTGGCCCATTCCAGCAGCAACAGCTACCTCTCGCTCACTGCGCCTGACGGGCTGCTGAGCTTGCGTGCCGACATTCACCTGCGTGATGTCGACCTGATTTTTGACCTCGACCATGACCGGGATGGCCAGGTCACTTGGGGCGAGACCCAAGCGCGCAGCGCCGAGCTGAAAACCTGGCTGGGGCAGGGCATCGCCTTGAGCGCATCGGGCCAGGGCTGCACCTTGGGCGATGCCGATCTGCAAGCCAGCCACCATGCCGACGGCATGTACCTGAGTGCGCTGTGGACACCCGTTTGCATGGGACTGACGGATGTGGCCCAGGCCAGCCTGGCGCTGCGATATGACCTGATCTTTGCGCAAGACAACCTGCACCGGGGCTTGCTGAAAGTGGATTTGCCCGGCAACCAAAGCAGTGCCTTGCTCAGCCCCGAGCGTCCCGAAGTTCAGGTCAGCGCGGCCGACAGCAGTGCCTGGCGGGTGTTTGGGCGCTATGTCATCGAAGGCGTGTGGCACATCTGGATCGGCATTGACCACATCGCCTTCTTGCTCAGTCTGTTGGTGCTGGCCCCCTTGCAGTCTTCACGCCAAAGGGTGGTGCACTGGCAAGCGGCCAAGCAGGCCCGGCCCGTGGTGCTGGACGTGCTCGCGGTCGTCACCGCCTTCACCGTGGCGCACTCCATCACGCTGGGTTTGACCATCACCGGCTGGCTCACGCCACCTGCCGATTTGGTGGAGCCGGCCATTGCCTTGTCGGTGGTGCTGGCAGCGCTGAACAACCTGCTGGGTTTCAGTGCCCTTCAGCGCTGGCGGCTGGCCTTGGTGTTTGGTCTGGTGCATGGCTTTGGCTTTGCAAGCGTGCTGCTCGACCTGGGCTTGCCCACCAGTTCGCTGCTGGCCGCGTTGGGCGGCTTCAACATCGGTGTGGAACTGGGGCAACTGGCCATTGTGGGCGTGTTTTTGCCCCTGGCCTGGGCGCTGCGCCGAACCCGTTTTTACCGCTGGGGGGTGGTGACGGGCGGGTCAGTTGTGATTGTCGTGCTGGGTGTGTTCTGGACCCTGCAGCGCATCGGGTGGCTCGGCGGATGACCTGCAGCGGCCTGCGGTGGGGGGGGGCGCAAGCCGCTGCAAGCTGCAGCCTCATAGCTTGCAGCCCTTGACCCATATGGCATCGCTATCCCCAAACCCCGTGCCCAAAGCTGTGGATAAGTCCTTGAACAAGTCGTTCAAGCCGCATGCCTGTTAGCTTGGCGGGATGTGCCTAAAAAACAAGCAGTTGTTTTTATCCCGTTCAGGCTCGTCTGTTGCGCTTTAGCCAGCTGGTTTTGCGGCTATTCTTGTTGCTTCGCACGCACTTTTGTCGCCTTGTTTTTCAGGGTGGATGCCCTGACCGCTGACCGCATGACCACCTCCTTGATCGCTCCTGGCTTCATCGCCTTGCACAGCCACCGCTCTGAGGTGCTGGCCGACACCTTGACGGCTTGGTTGCGTGCGCATCCTTTGCAGCCGCTGGAGAGCGAAGTGGTGCTGGTGCAAAGCAACGGCATGGCCGAGTGGATCAAGATCGAGCTGGCCAGGCAAGGCGGCGTGTGTGCAGCCACGCGGGTGGAACTGCCTTCACGCTTTTTGTGGCGCACTTACCGACAGGTGCTGGGCTCGCACAATGTGCCGCCCGATTCTCCGCTCGACAAGCTGCCCATGACTTGGCGGCTGATGGCGCTCTTGCCCGCTTGCCTGAGCGATGCGGTGTTCCAGCCGGTGGCGGGCTTTTTGCGTGCCCACGCCAATGCCAATGCCAATGCAAGCCCAGAGCCCGACCGCTTGCTGCAACTGGCCAGCCGCTTGGCCGATTTGTTTGACCAATACCAAATTTACCGACCCGACTGGCTGCAAGACTGGGCCGCTGGGCGCAATGTGCTGCGCAAGTCCGCTGGGCAAGATGAGCTCGGCGAAGACCAGCTTTGGCAGGCCGAACTTTGGCGGCGTGTGTTGGCCACGCTGGATGAATCGCAACGTGAAGCCACCCGCCCGGCGCTGCATGCGCGGGCGCTGGCGCATTTGCAGTCGGGCCAGCCGCTGGCCAGCCCGGTGGCGCGGCGCGTGTCGGTGTTTGGCATGAGCCACATGCCGGGGCAACTGCTGGAGATGTTGGCCGCGCTGGCCACGCACAGCCAGGTCATGCTGGCCGTGCCCAACCCTTGCCAATACCACTGGGGCGACATCATCGATGGGCGTGAATGGTTGCAGGCCGAGCGCCGTCGCCATGCCGACCGAGGTCAGGCGCTGGCCGCATTGCCCTTGGCGCAAATGCACTTGCACGCCCCCACGCTGCTCGCCGCTTGGGGGCGGCAGGGGCGCGACTTCATCCGCCAGCTCGATGCCTTTGACGACTTGCAAGCTGCCCAGCAGCTCACGCAGTGGCCGCGTCTGGATTTTTTTGACGATGTGCCCGGCGAAGACCCCACGCGGATGCTGGCGCAGTTGCAGCGGCGCATCCGCGACTTGGAGCCGTCCAGCGGTGGCTCCCCAGCCCAGCCTTTGCGCAAGGATGACCGCTCGCTCACCTTCAGCGTGGCGCACAGCCCGGTGCGCGAACTCGAAGTGCTGCACGACCAGCTGTTGCAGTGGTTTCACACACCGCCGGGCGATCAGCCCTTGTCGCCGCGCGATGTGGTGGTGATGGTGCCCGACATCGAGGTCATGGCCCCGGCGATCCGTGCGGTGTTTGGCCAGTACAAGCGCAGCGATGCACGCTTTATCCCGTTTGACATCGCCGACTTGGGGGCGCAGGCCATCAGCCCGCTGATCCACGCGGTCGAATGGTTGCTGGCCCTGCCGCAGCAGCGCAGCCGCATGAGCGAGCTGGTCGAGCTGCTCGAAGTGCCCGCCCTTGCCGCCCGCTTTGGCCTGAAGGACGAAAACCTGCCCACGCTCACGCGCTGGATGGCGGGCTCGGGCATCCGCTGGGGGCTGTCGGCAGAACACCGCGCAGGCATGGGCTTGGGGGTGTGCGGCGGCGACAACTCGGCGCTGTTTGGCGTGCAGCGCATGCTCATGGGCTATGCCTGCGGGGCCGACCCTGTTGATGCAGATGGCGTTGCATCGGGCGTGTCGCCTTACCCGGAAGTGGGCGGGCTGGATGCCGAGCTGGCCGGCTCGCTGGCCCACCTGTTGCAGGCGCTGATCGACTGGTGGCAAACCTGCACGCAAGACGCCACGCCCCCGCAGTGGGCCGAGCGGGGCCGTGCGTTGTTGACCGCTTTGTTCAAGCCGCGTGACGACAACGACCGCCATGCGCTGGCCGCGCTGGACCTGGCCTTGAGCGACTGGGTGCGGGCCTGCGACGATGCGGGCTTTGCCGAGGGGGTGCCGCTGGCTGTGGCTCGATCAGCTTGGCTCGAAGCCTTGAAAACACCCCGGCTGGAGCAGCGCTTTCGGGCCGGTGGTGTGACGTTTTGCACGCTCATGCCCATGCGGGCCATTCCTTTCAAAGCGGTGTGCCTGCTGGGCATGAACGATGGCGACTACCCGCGCCGAAGCCCACGTGCCGACTTTGACCTGATGGGCCTGCCCGGCATGACGCGCCCCGGCGACCGATCGCGCCGCGACGACGACCGCCAACTCATGCTCGAAGCGCTGCTGTCGGCGCGGCAGGTTTTGTATGTGAGCTGGAGCGGCCGCAGCGTGCGCAACAACAACCATCAACCGCCATCGGTGCTGGTGTCGCAGTTGCGCGACGAGATTGATTTGCTGTGGGGCAAAGGCACTGCGCAAAGCCGAACCACCGAATACCCGCTGCAACCTTTTGGCCGCGCTTACTTTGAAGAAGGCAGTGCCTTGCAGACCTATGCCAAAGAATGGCGGGCCGCGCAAGACGTTCAGCGTGGCGATGGGGCCACGCAGGCGGGCAGTCCATCGATGGCCCTTGCGCTGTTGCCACCGCTCATGGCGGCCAACGATCAGGCGCCGGTCATCACTTTGGCGCAGCTTGCACGCTTTTTGCGAAAACCGGTGGGCGCGTTTTTTCGTGAACGGCTGCAGGTGCAGTTGGACCTTGAACGCAGCGAGTTGCATGACGAAGAACTGTTTGGCTTGGGTGGGCTGGACCTGTACCAACTGCTCGACCACGAACTGCAACATGTGCCCGCCGACCTGAGCGCAGACGCATTGCCCGCCCACGCCGCGCGTGTGGTGCAGCGTCTGCGCCAAGCCGGGGCCTTGCCGCTGGCGGGTGTGGGCACGCTCGAAGCGCAAAAGCTCACCTATCTGTTGCAAACCCAGTTGGCCGCAGCCCTGCGTGAGCGCCAGACATGCCCCGATGCGGCCGAGCGCGTGCTGGTCGATTTGTCGCACCCGCAGGTGGCTTTGCAAGACGCCTTGGGCGGCGTGCTGGTGGGCGAGGGCGGGCCGATGCGCTTGAGCTTGCGTGCCAACGAGGTGGCCGACCTCCAATCCAAGACACCTGTGGCCAAGCCCGACAAACTCATCGACATTTGGCTGCAGTCGCTGGCCGCTGCCGCCATGGACCAGCCATTGCGCTGTGTGGTGGTGGGCCGCAATGCCGTGTTGCGTGTGCCCCCGCCATCGCCCGATGCTGCACGCGCCCAATTGCAGGTGCTGCTGGCCACTTGGGCCGAAGGCATGCGCTGGCCGCTGCCCTTGCCGCCCGGCGTGGCTTTGCAGTGGCTCAAAGACCCTGAAAACGGCCATGCTCTGGCCGATGCCTACGAAGGCAGCGGCTTCAAAAGCGCAGAAAAAGACAAAGACCCGGCCCTGGCCCGCACCTACCCCACCCTGGCCGATTTGCTGGCCACGCAGGCTCTGGGGCGCTTGGCCGAGGCGGTGTACGCACCGCTCAAAGCTTGGGCCGCGCAAGCGCAGGTCGAGCCATTGCCCGATGCGTCTGGAGACGACGAAGGGGAAGACGCATGAGCACCGCACACGCCCTCAACCCCCACAGCTTTCCGCTGCGTGGTAGCCACCTGATCGAGGCGAGCGCAGGCACGGGCAAAACCTGGACGATTGCCGCGCTGTATGTGCGCTTGGTGCTGGGTCATGGCGATGCGGCGACCGCACCCGTGCGCCCCATGCTGCCGCAAGACGTGTTGGTGATGACCTTCACCCGCGCCGCCACCCGCGAGTTGTCAGACCGCATCCGCGCACGCTTGACCGAAGCGGCCCAGGTTTTCCGCGGCATTGCCGAAACCGACGACGCTTTTCTGAAGCAACTCCAAAGCGAATACTCCGAAGGCGAGCCTCGCCAACAAGCAGCGTATCGCTTGGCGCTGGCCGCGCAGGCCATGGACGATGCGGCGGTCTACACCATCGATGCCTGGTGCCAGCGCATGCTGCGCGAACACGCCTTTGACAGCGGCAGCCTGTTTGAAGAAAAGCTGGTCGGTGACGAAGCCGCGCTGCGCCTCGAAGCGGTGCAGGACTACTGGCGGCAACAGCTCTACCCCATGGCCCCCCCCTTGGTGGCGCAGGTGCAGCGCGTTTGGCGCAATGTGCCCGCACTCGACAAAGACATGCGGGCCTTGATGGCGGTGAACCTGCCCAGCGCCGCACCCGGCACGCTGGCGCAGGTGTTTGGCCATGCGCTGGCCGAGCGCGAGGCACAACTGGCAGCGCTCAAGCCAGGCTGGGTTGAAAAAGCCGACCACTTGCTCGGTTGGATCGAGGCGCAGCTGGAGCAGCACAAGACGAGCTGGGATGGCCGCAAGCTGAGTTACAAAAAATGCGCCGAATGGTTGGCTGTGCTCAAAGCCTGGGCACAAAGCGCAGACGATCCCAAGGTATTGCAAGAGGACATGAAGACAGGCTGGACCCGCTTCACGCCCGAAGGCCTGCTTGAATGCCGCAAACCCGGCGAAGCACCGGTGGACTTGCCGCCCGAGTCGCAGGCCTTTGCCGATTTGCAAACCGCTTTGCAGGCCTTGCCAGAGCCGGCACAAGCGGCCAGGTTACACGCCCGCACGCATGTGTTGCAACGCATGGCCGAGCTCAAGCGCCGCAGCGGTTTGTTTGGCTTTGCCGATATGTTGCAGCGCCTGGACGTGGCGCTGGCCGAGCCCGATTCGGGCGAACGTTTGGCGCAGCGGCTGCGCGAGCAGTTTCCGGTGGCGATGATCGACGAGTTTCAAGACACATCGCCTTTGCAGTTCCGCATCTTTGACCGCATCTACCGCACCTCAGAGCACCGGCAAGACACGGCGCTGCTTTTGATCGGCGATCCCAAACAATCGATCTATGGCTTTCGCGGGGCCGACATCTTCAGCTATTTGGCCGCACGCCAAGCCACCGCAGGCCGCCACCATGTGTTGGGCACCAATTACCGGTCTACTCAGGCCGTGGTCGATGTGGTCAACCGCTGGTTTCAGATCACGCCAGACGCTTTTGGTTACCGTCAGGGCGTTGAAGACCCCTTGCCCTTTCAGCCAGTTGAAGCCAAGGGCCGCAGCGAAGTGTTCACCACCCAGCACGGCGAGGTGAAGGCCATGACGGTGGTGCATGGCAGCACGCTGCGCAGCCAGCGCGATGCGCAGACGCACCTGTCGGCTCTGTGCGCCGAGCAAATCGTGGCTTGGCTGAGTGATCCGCAAGCGCGTTTTGCACACACCCGCGAAGGCGACAAAGCGCTGCAACCCCAAGACATTGCGGTGCTGGTGCGCACCGGCAAAGAAGCCGCCGCTGTGCGCGACGCTTTGCGTGCGCGGGGGGTGGCCTCGGTGTATTTGTCAGACCGCGACTCGGTGTTTTCCAGCGACGAAGCGCAAGACCTGTGCCTGTGGCTTGGCGGCGTGGCCGAGCCACAAGACATGCGCCGCGTGCGGGCCGCATTGGGCACGCGCACCATGGGCTTGTCGCTGACCGAGTTGCATGCTTTGGCCACCCAAGACGAGCTGTTGGACCAGCGTGCCGAACAGATGCGCGATTTGCGCGGGGTTTGGCAAGGGCAGGGGGTGCTGGCCATGCTGCGCCAGTCGCTGCATCTGCTGCAGCTGGCCGGGCGCTGGCGCGGCCAGCCCGATGGCGAACGCCGCCTGACCAATGTGCTGCACTTGGCCGAGCTGTTGCAAACCGCCAGCAGCCAGCAAGCCGGCGAGCAGGCGCTGATCCGTTGGCTGAGCCAGCAGATCGACGAGGCGAGCTCGGGCAGTGTGGGCGACAGCGAAGAACAAACCGTGCGGCTGGAGAGCGATGAAGACCTGGTCAAGGTCATCACCATCCACGCCAGCAAGGGCCTGGAGTACCCGGTGGTGTGCCTGCCCTTTGCGCACAGCCACCGCATGATGGAGGCGCACAAAACCCCGGTGCTGCAACGCGATGACGGGCATGGCGAGCGCCATTGGACACTGGCCTTTGACAAAGAAGACACCGAGCTGGCCGACCGCGATCGCCTGCGCGAAGACTTGCGTCTGTGGTACGTGGCGCTCACGCGGGCACGCCATGCGCTGTGGGTGGGCTGGAGCCCCGTCACGCGCGGGGCAGGCAAAAGCGGTGTCAACCACCACAGCGCTGCAGGCCATTTGCTGGGCGGCGCTGCCGACTGGGACGCGGCCCAATGGTTGAGCGCCTTGCAAAGTTTGCAGAGCGACGCGCATGGCAACAGCTTGTCGGTGCACCTGGCCGCAGCCCCTGAAACGGTGCCGCTGACGGTCTGGCAGCGGCCCGCCCACAACATCGCATTGCGCCCAGCCCTGCGCTGCACAGCCGCGATCGACAAGTCGTGGACCATCGCCAGCTTCTCGCGTTTGACTCGTGACTTGTCTTCGCAGCCTTTGGCGCCAATGGGCATGCACATGGCCAGCCCGCGTGCCGCCGATGACGAGCCACCCGAAGACACGCCCATATGGCCACCCGCCGCAGCCCTGGCCACAGGCCTGGATACAACCCCCAACCAGCGCACACAGGCGGCTTGGCACACCTTTGCCAAAGGCCCCAGCGCGGGCAATTTTTTGCACGACCAGCTCGAATGGTTGGCCACCGAGCACTTTGCCATCGACGCGCCAAAGGCCGAACGGCTGAAACTGCGCAGCGAACGCGCAGGCTACAAGGCCCAGGCCGACGATGTGGTGCAGTGGCTCAGGCGTGTGGTGACACAGCCTTTGCGCGGACCCCACGCACCGCTCCAAGCGCTAGGGGCTTTGTTGCCTGAGATGGAGTTTTGGCTGCCTGCCCAGCGCCTGCATGCGCGTGAGGTGGATGCCCTGTGTCAGCAACACCTGCTGCCTGGCGTGAGCCGTCCGCAGTTGCCCGATGCACAGCTGCACGGCATGTTGATGGGTTTTGCCGATCTGGTGTTCGAGCACGAAGGCCGCTACTGGGTGCTCGACTACAAATCCAACCACTTGGGCGCAGACGATGCGGCCTACACGACGCAGGCACTGGCCCAAGCCATGGCCCACCACCGCTACGAAGTGCAAGCCGCGTTGTACATGCTGGCTTTGCACCGTTTGTTGCGAGCCCGTTTGGGTCAGGCCTATGACCCGGCGAAGCAACTGGGGGGGGCGGTGTATCTGTTTTTGCGCGGCATTGACGGGCCTGCTGGAGGCTGTTGCACATTGCCTGCGCCTGTGGCGCTGCTGGAGGGCCTGGACGCCATGCTGAACACGGAGGACAAGGCATGAGCTTGCACAAAAAATCTCGCGTGGCCGCTGTGCCCATGGGGCAAATGGATTGGCTCAACGATGTGCCGACCCAAGGCCTGAGTGCAGCGCACGTCATGGCGTGTTTGCAGCGCTGGACCGAGCAAGGTCTGTTGCGCCACATCGACAGTGCTTTGGCGGGGCAGTTGCTGCGTTTGGATGCACACGCCCATCCCGCGTTGTTGGTGGCGGCGGCGTTGTTGGCTCAAATGGAAGGTCGTGGCCACACCTGTTTGCCAGTGACCGATCTGTGCGCCCCACCTGTGACCCTGTTGGGCTGGCCTGCGGCGGCGGTGGATGGGCCGCAAGGCCTGCGTGCGCTGTGGGCGCATTTGCCCGGCACGCTGGCCGACTGGCAAGCGGCTTTGCAAGGGCCACCAGGCCATGCGAGTGTGCGCCACAACGACATGCCCGACCAAGGCCAGCCGCTGGTGTGGGGCGGCAGCGCCACAGCGCCGCTTTTGTACCTGCGCCGTTATGCGGGCTATGAAAAGCGTGTGGGCCAAGGTCTGCTGCAGCGGGCCAGCGAAGCCTTGGCGGTGCCTGAGGTGACCGCACGCGAGTGGCTGGACCGTTTTTTTGCGCCCAACACCGAGGCCCTTGCCGAGACCGATTGGCAAAAGCTCGCTTGCGCAGTGGCGCTGCGAGCGCGTTTGTCGGTGATCACCGGCGGGCCGGGCACGGGCAAGACTTACACCGCCGCACGTTTATTGGCTTTGCTGCTGGCCTTGCACGTGGGCGAAAGCCCTTTGCGTGTGGCGCTGGCTGCGCCCACAGGCAAGGCGGCTGCGCGTTTGAAGCAATCGATTGACCACGCGCTGACGGGCCTGCAAGCGCAAGTGCCTGCCGACAGCGGGCTGGACTTGGGTGCCTTGATCGCCCGCATGGGGCCAGCACGCACCTTGCATGCGCTGTTGGGGGCGCGGCCCGACACGCGCGAGTTCAAACACCATGCCGCTCAGCCGCTCGATGTGGATGTGTTGATCGTGGACGAAGCCTCGATGGTGCATCTGGAGATGATGGACGCTTTGCTGCAAGCCTTGCCCGCCACGGCGCGGCTGGTGCTGCTGGGTGACAAGGACCAACTGGCCTCGGTCGAAGCCGGTGCGGTGTTGGGGGAGCTGTGCCGCGACGCCGCCGCAGGCCGCTACAGCGCGGGCACCGCAGAGTTTGCGCAGGCCGTGGCAGGGCAGACTTTGCCCGCGTCATGCCGGGCCGTGGGTGCCGTGCCCGTGCTGGCCCAGCAGACGGTGATGCTGCGCCAAAGCCGCCGCTTCAAGGGCGCCATTGGGCAGTTGGCGCTGGCCGTCAACCGGGGTGATGCCGTGGCGGCCCGCGCTGTGTTGCCGGCTTCTTTTGTGGGATTTACCGCCCTCGCACGAATGCTTGCCGAAGACGCCAACCCTAGCCAACCCGGCGCGCTGCTTGCATTGCAACCCACTACCCCTCAAGCTGTATGCGACCTGGCCCTTGGCGCATCAGGCAAGCCGTCCTACGCCGACTACCTGCGTCTTATGCAACCGGGCCCGGCAGGGCAGGATGCTGAAACGCACGCCGCTTGGGTGTCCAGCGTGCTCATGGCGTTCGAGCGGTTTCGCATTTTGTGCGCGGTGCACCAAGGCGACTGGGGCACCCAAGGTCTCAATGCCGCGGTGCAAAAGGCGCTGGCCGGCCAAGGTCTGCTCAAAATCACAGGGGAGTGGTTTGCGGGGCGCCCTGTCATGGTCACGCGCAACGATGCACAGCTGGGCGTCTTCAACGGCGATGTGGGCTTGGTGCTGCCCAATTTAGAGGGCAAGCACAAGGTGTGGTTTCTCGATGGCCAAGCCTTGCGCTCGGTCAGCGTGATGCGCTTGGCGCAGGTCGAAACGGCGTTCGTCATGACGGTGCACAAGAGCCAAGGCTCAGAGTTCGAGCACACCGCATTGGTGTTGCCACCTGGTGGTGGCGAAGTGCTCAGCCGTGAGCTGGTCTACACCGGCATTACCCGCGCGCGCGAGCAGTTCACCCTGATCGAGGCCGAGGCGGGTTTGCTGGAAGCGGCTGTTCAGCGCCCCAGTGTGCGGGCCAGTGGTTTGGCGCAGCGGTGGGCCGGGGGCTGAACGAAGCGCGGGTGCGCTCTTGAATGGCCGCATGCACTTGGGCAGGGGCGAAGCATCAGTTCGCAAAACCTTCGCACGCCCCGGCATTGGCTTTGCCACGGCATTCGCGCAAAAGGCGTTTGTCGCGGTCGGCCTGGCTTTCACCGCTGCCGGGGCTGCTGGGTGGTTTAGGGGCTTTGGATTTTTTGGCCTTGGCGGGCTTGTTGGCGGTGCTGGCGGAGGTGATGGCTGTGAAGTTGTCTGCCGCCACGCAGGCCGGCGACAAGGTCAGCAAACACAGCCCCGATAACACGTAGAAAATCATCAAAGGCAAATGCCGTGTGAGCATGTCGGTCTCCCTGTCTGTTGTTATGCGGTCCATCATAGGCAAGTGCAGCGCTTGTGCAAGGGGTGACACCTGGAGGTCAGTTCCGCCGTTAGGATGGCGGCATGAACCCCAACACCACTCCTTTCATGCGCCAAGCGGTCATGGACCTTGAAGAGTCTCGCATCCGTGAAGTTGCCAATGCGGGTATGGGCCGGCCCGATGTGATGGCATTCTGGTTTGGCGAATCCGACGAGGTCACGCCCGACATCGTGCGCCAGGCGGCCATCGATTCGATGCAAAAAGGCGAAACCTTTTATTCGCACAACCTGGGCCTGCCCGAGCTGCGCCAGGCAGTGTCAGATTACATGTCGGCTCTGCATGGTCAAACTCAAGCGATAGGCGTGGACCGGCTGGCCATCACCTCAGGGGGCGTGAATGCCCTGATGCTGGCCGCACAGGCGTTGGTGGATGCCGGCGACGAGGTGGTTGCGGTCACGCCCGTCTGGCCCAACCTCACGGCGCAGGCCTTGGTCATGGGGGCTAATTTGAAGTGCGTGTCTCTGAGGCCGCTCAATGGCCAGTGGCAGCTGGACATGGCCGCGCTCAAAGCCGCAATCACACCCGTCACGCGAATGTTGATTGTCAATTCGCCCAACAACCCGACAGGCTGGACGCTCAGCCGTGCCGAGCAGGCCGAAATCTTGGCGCACTGCCGCAGCACCGGCACTTGGGTGCTGGCCGATGAGGTGTACGAGCGCTTGTATTACGAAACCGACACCGCCAACGGCTGCGCGCCTTCATTTCTGGATGTGTCTGAGCCCGATGACCGCCTGGTCGTGGTGCACAGCTTTTCCAAGAGTTTTTTGATGACCGGCTGGCGTCTGGGCTGGCTGGTCATGCCTGCGGCCATGACCCCTCACATGGGCAAATTGATCGAGTTCAACACCTCGTGTGCTTCGGTCTTTACCCAGCGCGCCGGGGTGGTTGCCTTACAAAACACCGGCGACATCACGCCCCGTGTGGTGGCGCACCTCAAAGCCTGCCGCGACACGCTGGTGCCGCTGTTGCAAACCGTGCCGGGCGTCCAAGTGGTGCCGGCCAGGGGCGGCATGTACGCTTTCTTCAAGCTGGAAGGGCATCCCGACTCATTGGCCACAGCCAAGCGCTTGGTGGCCGAGGCCGGTTTGGGCTTGGCCCCCGGTGAGGCCTTTGCACCCGAAGCAGCAGGCTGGCTGCGCTGGTGCTTTGCGTCCAAAGACCTGGACCGCTTGGTTCAAGGCGTGGATCGGCTCAAAAATTGGCTGGCCAAAAATTAATTGGGATCTGACCCCAATTGTTGCCAATTGTTGATTGGGATCTGACCCCAATTGCTGTGACCCCAACTGCTGCTGTCATGCCCGCGAACGCGGGTATCCATGCCCTTGAATAAGGTGGCCCTCAATCATGCTGTCATGCCCGCGAACGCGGGTATCCATGACTTTGAACGGCGGATAGATTCCCATTTTGTCGCCAGCAAAGCAGTGCTGAACCGACTCCGAGCCGGGCTGAAGGCCGTGAAAGTAGCCGCTTTCGGTCTATAATCCGCCTGTTTTGCGATTTGCAAAGCGCACGCCAGCCGCTTTTCCGGCAGTTGGCGCAAGTCATTCACCCGCTGAAATTCGTCACTGAACGACAGCGAAACAACAAGGAAATACCATGATTGCATCTTCAATCAAGGCAGAGGTCGTTAAAGCCAATGCACGTGCAGCCAACGACACTGGGTCCCCTGAAGTCCAAGTGGCTTTGCTCACAGCCCGTATCAACGAGCTGACACCTCACTTCAAAACACACGCCAAAGACCATCACGGTCGTCGCGGTCTGCTGCGCATGGTGAGCCGTCGCCGCAAGCTGCTGGACTACCTCAAGTCCCGTGATGCTGACCGTTACGTTGCGTTGATCGCCAAGCTTGGCCTGCGTAAGTAATCGTCTCTCCAGATGAAAAGCGCCTGAGTTAGTTCACTAGCTCAGGCGCTTTATTCTTTTTTTAGTCGGAATTTGTCCTTACGAACCCGCGCTGTGTCATTCCACAAGGCTTTCAAGCCCAGGTTTTGTGGAATGGCATCGAGTTCAGCAAGTCATTTTCCGGGCCCACCTTGCAGCCTTATGCATTTTTGATTTCAGGAGTACTGAACATGTCTATTTTTAACAAAGTTACCAAAACATTCCAATGGGGCCAACACACGGTCAAGATGGAAACGGGCGAAGTCGCTCGCCAAGCCGGCGGCGCTGTGCTGCTCGACATGGAAGGCACTGTGGTGCTGGCTACGGTGGTGGGTTCCAAGATCGCCAAAGCCGGTCAGGACTTCTTTCCTCTGACCGTCGATTACATCGAGAAAACTTACGCCGCAGGCAAGATCCCCGGCAGCTTCTTCAAGCGTGAAGCCAAGCCCAGCGAGCACGAAACCCTCACCAGTCGCCTGATCGACCGCCCGATTCGTCCCTTGTTCCCAGAAGGTTTCTACAACGACGTGCATGTGGTCATCCACACTGTGTCTTTGAACCCTGAAGTGGACGCCGACATCGCCGCGATGATCGCTGTGTCTGCCGCTTTGTCCATCTCGGGCATCCCGTTCAACGGCCCGATTGGTGCCGCTCGCGTCGGTTACATCAATGGCGAATACGTGTTGAACCCTGGCCAGACCCAGCGCAAAGACAGCGTGATGGACTTGGTGGTGGCGGGCACCGAAGCGGCTGTGTTGATGGTCGAATCCGAAGCCCAGCAACTGTCCGAAGAAATCATGCTGGGCGGTGTGGTGTATGGACACGCGCAATCGGCCATTGCCATCAACGCGATCCACGAGTTGGTGCGCGAAGCGGGCAAGCCGGTGTGGGATTGGCAAGCGCCTGCCCGCGATTTGGCTTTCGAAGCCAAGCTGGCTTCTTTGGCTGAAGAAAAGCTGCGCGCCGCTTACCAGATTCGCAACAAACAAGCCCGTACACACGCTTGCCGCGAAGCCTACGCTTCGGTCAAAGTGGCTTTGGCAGAAGAGGGCTTGGCCTTCGACAGTGTCAAGCTCGACGGCCTGATGTTCGAAATCGAAGCCCGCATCGTGCGCAGCCAGATTTTGGCTGGTGAGCCCCGCATCGACGGCCGCGACACACGCACTGTGCGTCCCATCGAGATCCGTAACAGCGTGCTGCCCCGCACACACGGTTCTGCCTTGTTTACACGTGGCGAAACTCAGGCTTTGGTGATCACCACTTTGGGCACCGAGCGCGATGCACAACGCATTGACGCGCTGGCCGGTGAGTTCGAAGACCGCTTCATGTTCCACTACAACATGCCTCCCTTTGCCACCGGCGAAGTGGGCCGCATGGGTTCGACCAAACGCCGCGAAATCGGCCACGGCCGTCTGGCCAAGCGTGCTCTGGCCGCTGTGTTGCCAAGCAAAGAAGAATTTCCTTACACCCTGCGTGTGGTGTCCGAAATCACCGAATCGAACGGTTCTTCGTCCATGGCTTCGGTCTGCGGCGGCTGCTTGTCGATGATGGACGCTGGTGTGCCGATGAAAGCCCACGTGGCCGGTATTGCCATGGGCCTGATCAAGGAAGACAACCGCTTTGCCGTGTTGACCGACATCTTGGGTGACGAAGACCACCTGGGTGACATGGATTTCAAAGTGGCCGGTACCACCAACGGCATCACCGCTTTGCAGATGGACATCAAGATCCAGGGCATCACCAAAGAAATCATGCAAGTCGCTTTGGCTCAAGCCAAAGAAGCCCGCATGCACATTCTGGGCAAAATGCAAGAAGCAATGAGCGAAGCCAACACCGCAGTGTCTGACTTTGCGCCCAAGCTCTTCACCATGAAGATCAATCCCGAGAAAATTCGTGACGTGATCGGCAAAGGTGGCTCGACCATCCGTGCGCTGACCGAAGAAACAGGTTGCCAGATCAACATCTCTGAAGACGGCACGATCACCATCGCGGCAACCGATGGCGACAAGGCCGAAATCGCCAAGAAGCGCATCGAGCAGATCACTGCTGAAGTCGAAATCGGCAAGGTTTACGAAGGCCCAGTGACCAAAATTTTGGACTTCGGTGCTCTGATCAACTTGCTGCCTGGCAAAGACGGTTTGTTGCACATCAGCCAGATCGCGCACGAGCGAGTCGAAAAAGTGACCGACTACCTGAGCGAAGGCCAGATTGTCAAAGTCAAGGTCATGGAAACCGATGAAAAAGGCCGCATCAAGTTGTCGATGAAGGCCTTGTTGGACCGTCCAGCTCAGGGCTAAATCCTGGGTACTTCGGGTGGTCAACGATCACCCGAGTCCGTGGTGTCGACTCACTATGAACGTCATTGAAATCCAGAGCTACGGTGCCCCCGAGGTGCTGGTGTCCGCGACCCGTCCCGACCCCGTGGCCGGGGCTGGAGAGTTGCTGATTCGCGTGTCGGCCAGCGGCATCAACCGCCCCGATGTGCTGCAACGTACCGGCAACTATCCCGTGCCACCTGGTGCCTCGGATATTCCTGGCCTCGAAGTGGCCGGCGTGGTTGTTTCCGGTGATGCAGCAGCCATGGCCGAAGCGGGTTTTGCGGTGGGTGACCGTGTATGCGCCTTGGTTTCTGGTGGTGGTTATGCGCAGTTGTGCGTCGCCCCTGTGGCCCAGTGTTTGCCAGTCCCCAAGGGCTTGACTGACACCGAGGCCGCCACGCTGCCCGAGACGTTTTTCACCGTCTGGAGCAATGTGTTTGACCGTGGGCATTTGCAAGCGGGCGAGACCTTGTTGATTCAAGGCGGTACCAGCGGCATTGGCGTGACGGCCATTCAGATGGCCAAGGCGGCAGGCGCTACCGTGATCGTCACGGCGGGGTCTGACGACAAATGCCAGGCTTGCTTGGCTTTGGGTGCAGACCATGCCATCAACTACAGAACCACCGATTTCGTGGCCGAGGCCAAGCGCCTGACGGGTGGTTTGGGTGTGAATGTGATTTTGGACATGGTTGCAGGCGACTACGTGGCACGCGAAGTCGAAGCCTTGGCCGAAGATGGTCGCTTGGTCATCATTGCGGTTCAGGGTGGTGTCAAGAGCGAGTTCAATGCCGGCATGGTGTTGCGTCGTCGTTTGACGATCACGGGCTCTACACTGCGTCCACGACCAGTGGCTTTCAAAGCAGCCATTGCACAGTCGTTGCGCAAAACGGTCTGGCCCTGGATTGAGTCGGGCCGCATCAAACCGGTCATCCACAGCGTGTTTGGCGCGGCGGATGCAGGCGGTGGCTTGCCATCGGGTGCGGCGCAAGCCCATGCCTTGATGGAGTCCAACCAACATGTGGGCAAATTGGTGGTGACTTGGTGATGACAATGCGCAGCAAGTTGATGGTCGGCAACTGGAAGATGAATGGCAGCCTGGTTGCCAATGCCTCTTTGGTGAATGCTATTTTGGACGACATTGCAACCGTGAATTGCCGTGCTGCGGTGTGTGTGCCTGCGGTTTTTCTGGCCCAGTTGCAAGCCTTGCTTGCTGGCTCTTGCATTGGCTTGGGTGCACAAGATGTGTCTGCCCATGCTTCGGGTGCTTACACGGGTGAGGTGTCTGCCGATATGTTGCGTGACTTCGCGGTGCGTTACTGCATCGTGGGCCACTCGGAGCGCCGTCAGTACCATGCCGAATCGGATGCGCTGGTGGCCATCAAGGCGCAGCGAGCCTTGGCTGCAGGCATCACCCCAATTGTTTGCGTCGGCGAAAGCTTGGCAGAGCGCGATGCAGGACAAACAGAGCACGTTGTGAAGCGTCAGTTGGCTGCTGTGATTCATGCCAACGGCCATTGCATCAGCGAAATTGTGGTGGCCTACGAGCCCCTCTGGGCTATCGGCACCGGTTTGACGGCCACTCCTGAGCAAGCGCAACAAGTGCACGCTGTTTTGCGTGCGCAGTTGCAAGCGGCATCTTCGCATGCGGATCTGATTTCTATTTTGTATGGTGGCAGCATGAATGCCGCCAATGCCGCTGAATTATTGGCCCAGCCCGATGTGGATGGTGGCTTGATTGGTGGCGCTGCGCTGAAAGCGCCTGACTTTTTGTCCATGCTGAAGACCGCTTCGCGCTGAGTTTTTGGCCAACTTTTTTATTGATTCTTGGAGATACAGATGAGCATGGTGTTGACTTTGATTTTGGTAGTGCAGATGTTGTCGGCCCTGGCCATGATCGGTTTGATCCTGATTCAGCACGGCAAAGGTGCTGACATGGGGGCCGCCTTTGGCAGTGGTGGTTCTGGCAGCCTGTTTGGTGCCACTGGGGGTGCCAACTTTCTGTCGCGCACCACGGCTGTTTTAGCTGCGGTTTTCTTTGTGTGTACTTTGTTGCTGGCTTATTTCAGCAACGCTCGCCCAGCGGCCCCTACAGGCAGCGTTCTGGAAGGTGTCACTGTGACCGCGCCGGCCGCGCCATCCGCACCTGTTGACAGCAGCACGGCTGCACAGATTCCTGGCAATGCACCCGCCACAAAGACGGACAACAGTGTGCCACCTGCACCAGTCAAGTAATTTGCCATTCAGCTTTGTTGCCCTGCATAAATTTCCTGTTTTTCGAAAGGAAATGGCAGGGTTTTCAGAGTAAACTATGGGATTGCCCGGAGAGCTAAATGCATCGTTTGATGCGCCTCATGCAACCCGGTCAAAAGTATCCAGCCGTCGTGGTGAAATTGGTAGACACGCTATCTTGAGGGGGTAGTGGCGAAAGCTGTGCGAGTTCGAGTCTCGCCGACGGCACCAGACAAACAGATTAGCCCAGACTGCAAGGTCTGGGCTACTCATTCGGTGATACCGTCAGCCTCAAGATGAACCTCGAACAATACCTTCCCATTCTCTTGTTCATTTTGGTCGGCATTGCTGTCGGCATCATTCCCCAGGTTTTGGGCTACATCCTTGGCCCCAACAAACCTGATGCGGAAAAAAATTCCCCCTATGAATGCGGCTTCGAAGCCTTCGAAGACGCTCGCATGAAGTTTGATGTGCGCTACTACTTGGTAGCCATCTTGTTCATCTTGTTTGATTTGGAAATCGCTTTCTTGTTTCCTTGGGCTGTGGCGCTCAAGGAGGTGGGTGTGGCGGGCTTTGTGGCCGTGGTGATTTTCCTGGCCATTCTGGTCGTGGGCTTTGTCTACGAGTGGAAAAAAGGCGCCCTCGATTGGGAATGATCGTGCCAAACACAACAGCATTCAGCCTGCTTAAGGATTCAAAATGATTGAAGGCGTGATGAAGGAAGGCTTTATCACCACGAGCTACGACTCGGTGGTGAACTGGGCCAAAACCGGCTCGCTCTGGCCCATGACCTTTGGTCTGGCTTGCTGCGCGGTTGAGATGATGCACTCGGCGACAGCCCGTTACGACTTGGCTCGATTTGGCGCCGAGGTGTTCCGAGCCAGCCCCCGTCAGGCCGACTTGATGATCGTGGCCGGCACTTTGTGCAACAAGATGGCACCTGCTTTGCGTAAGGTGTATGACCAGATGTCTGAGCCCCGTTGGGTGATTTCGATGGGGTCATGTGCTAATGGCGGTGGTTACTACCATTACAGCTATTCCGTGGTTCGTGGTTGCGACCGCATTGTGCCGGTGGATGTTTATGTGCCGGGTTGCCCTCCGACTGCTGAAGCGCTGATCTACGGCATCATCCAGTTGCAGCAAAAAATTCGCCGCACCCACACCATTGCGCGTGCTTAAGGGAAAGAAGACGATGACCGATTTCGCCATTCGCCCCGAAGAACTGCAAGACAACTTGGCCAGCGCCTTAGGTGACCGCGTGAGCGGTATCACCATCGCTTTGGGTGAGGTGACAGTGCAGGTGAATGCCGCCAATTACCTGGGCGTCATGCAAACCTTGCGCGACACAGCAGGCTGCCAATTCGAACAACTGATCGACCTTGCCGGCGTTGATTATTCTGCCTACCGTGAAGTTGGCACCGATGGCCCCCGCTTTGGTGTGACCGTGCACTTGCTGTCGGTCAGCTTGAACCAGCGCGTGCGTATCAAGGTGCTCTGCCCCGATGATGACTTGCCGCTGGTGGCTTCGATCAACGAGATCTGGAACTCGGCCAACTGGTACGAGCGCGAAGCCTTTGACTTGTTCGGCATCGTGTTTGAAGGTCACAACGACCTGCGCCGCATCCTGACGGATTACGGTTTCATTGGGCATCCGTTCCGCAAAGATTTCCCCATGTCAGGACATGTCGAAATGCGTTACGACGCTGAGCGCAAGCGCGTGATTTATGAGCCGGTCAGCATTGAGCCACGCGAAATCACACCGCGCATCATTCGCGAAGACAACTATGGAGGCCTGAACTGATATGGCCGAAATCAAGAATTACACGCTGAACTTCGGTCCACAGCACCCGGCCGCGCACGGTGTGTTGCGCCTCGTTTTGGAGCTCGACGGCGAGGTGGTGCAACGCGCTGACCCGCACATCGGCCTGTTGCACCGTGCCACTGAAAAGCTGGCTGAGAGCAAAACCTACATCCAGTCGCTTCCCTACATGGACCGACTGGATTACGTGTCAATGATGTGCAACGAGCACGCATACTGTCTGGCCATCGAAAAGATGCTGGGCCTTGAAGTGCCGATGCGCGCACAGTACATCCGCGTGATGTTTTCGGAAATCACCCGTGTCCTGAATCACCTGATGTGGTTGGGATCGCACGGTAACGATTGCGGCAGCTCGACCATCTTGATATACACCTTCCGCGAGCGTGAAGACCTGTTTGACATGTACGAGGCCGTCTCTGGTGCGCGCATGCACGCCGCGTATTTCCGTCCAGGTGGCGTGTACCGCGATTTGCCTGACAGCATGCCCCAATACAAGGTCAGCAAGATCAAAAATGCCAAGGCCATCGAGCAGCTCAACAGCAACCGCAATGGCTCTTTGCTGGACTTCATTGACGACTTTACGCAGCGCTTCCCCAAGTGCGTCGACGAATACGAAACCCTGCTGACTGACAACCGCATCTGGAAACAGCGCACCGTGGGCATCGGCGTGGTGGCACCCGAGCGCGCCCTGAATCTGGGCATGACCGGCCCCATGCTGCGCGGCTCAGGCATTGCTTGGGATTTGCGCAAGAAGCAGCCTTATGACGCGTACGACAAAGTCGAGTTCGACGTGCCTGTTGGCAAAACCGGTGACAGCTACGACCGTTACCTGGTGCGCATGCAAGAAATGCGCGAATCGAACCGCATCATCCAACAGTGCGTTGCGTGGTTGCGTGCCAACCCTGGCCCGGTCATCACCGACAACCACAAGGTGGCACCGCCTTCGCGTGAAGGAATGAAATCCAACATGGAAGACTTGATCCACCACTTCAAGCTCTTTACCGAAGGTTTCCATGTGCCCGAAGGCGAGGCCTACGCTGCTGTCGAACACCCCAAGGGCGAGTTCGGCATTTACATGGTCAGCGACGGTGCCAACAAGCCGTACCGTTTGAAAATTCGTGCCCCGGGCTTTGCCCATTTGGCCACTCTCGATGAAATGGCCCGCGGCCATATGCTGGCCGATGCGGTCGCGATCATCGGGACCATGGACATCGTTTTTGGAGAGATTGACCGATGATCTCTGAGTCAACCAAAGCACGCTTTGCGCGTGAAGTCGCCAAGTTCCCTGCGGATCAAAAGCAGTCGGCCGTCATGGCTTGTCTGTCGATCGTGCAGCAAGAACTAGGCTGGGTCAGCCCCGACAGTGAGGAAGTCGTGGCCGAGGTGTTGGGCATGCCGGTGATGGCGGTGCACGAAGTCACCACCTTCTACAACATGTACAACCAAAAGCCGGTGGGCAAGTTCAAGCTGAACGTCTGCACCAACCTGCCTTGCCAGTTGCGTGGCGGTGCCCAGGCACTGGCGCATCTGGAGCACAAGCTGGGCGTGCACGCCGGTGAAACCACGGCCGATGGCTTGTTTACTTTGCAGCCGAGCGAATGCCAAGGCGCTTGCGCTGATGCTCCCGTGTTGCTGGTGAACGACCGCCACATGTGCAGCTTCATGAGTCATGAAAAGCTCGACCAGCTCGTCGACAGCCTGAAGAAAGCCGAGGCCGCTTGATGAAAGTCGAACAAATCCTGAGCCAATTCCAAGCCACTGGCGTGGAAACTTGCTTTCATGACCGCCACATTAACCCGCAAATTTATGCCGGTCTGAATGGCCGTAATTGGGGCATCAAAGATTACGAAGCACGTGGCGGCTACGCTGCCTTGCGCAAAATTTTGGGCAAAGACGGCAGTGCGCCGAACCCTGAAACTGGCATCGCCGGCATGACGCAAGACCAGGTGATCGCCACCGTCAAAGAATCCGGCCTGCGCGGTCGCGGCGGTGCGGGCTTCCCCACGGGCCTCAAGTGGAGCTTCATGCCACGCCAGTTCCCCGGTCAAAAGTATCTGGTTTGCAACTCGGACGAAGGCGAGCCGGGCACATGCAAAGACCGCGACATCATGGAGTACAACCCCCACACAGTGATCGAGGGCATGATCATTGCCGCTTATGCCATGGGCATCAGCGTGGGTTACAACTACATTCACGGCGAAATCTTCCACACTTACGATCGCTTTGAAGCGGCCCTAGAAGAAGCCCGTGCAGCCGGTTATCTGGGCAACAGCATTATGGGTTCGTCGTTCAACTTCCAGTTGCACGCCTCGCACGGTTTTGGCGCTTACATCTGCGGCGAAGAAACCGCCTTGCTCGAATCGCTGGAAGGCAAAAAAGGCCAGCCACGTTTCAAGCCACCATTTCCGGCCAGCTTTGGCCTTTATGGTAAACCCACCACCATCAACAACACCGAGACTTTCGCGGCAGTTCCTTGGATCATCCGCAACGGTGGTCAGGCTTACCTCGAATGCGGCAAGCCCAACAACGGCGGCACCAAAATCTTCTCGGTCAGCGGCGACGTCGAGCGCCCCGGTAACTACGAAGTGCCCATGGGCACACCCTTTGCCAAGCTGCTGGAGCTCGCTGGTGGCGTGCGCGGTGGACGCAAGCTCAAGGCCGTGATTCCTGGCGGTTCGTCATCGCCGGTCGTTCCTGCCGATTTGATGATGACACTCACCATGGACTACGACAGCATCGCCAAAGAGGGCGGTTCGATGTTGGGTTCGGGCGCGGTGATCGTCATGGACGAAACGCGTTGCATGGTCAAGGCTTTGGCCCGACTGTCTTACTTTTACTCGCACGAATCCTGTGGCCAGTGCACCCCTTGCCGTGAAGGCACCGGCTGGCTCTGGCGCATGGTGGACCGCATTGAAAACGGTCAAGGCCGTGCCAGCGACATTGACATGCTCGACAGCGTGGCTGGCAACATCATGGGCCGCACGATTTGCGCCTTGGGTGACGCAGCGGCCATGCCGGTGCGCGGCATGCTCAAGCATTTCCGTCACGAATTTGTACACCACATTGAACACAAGACCTGCATGGTCGGTGCCGATGTGCCAACGGTGAAAACCCATGGTTGAAATAGAACTCGACGGTCAGAAAGTGGAAGTTGTCGAAGGCAGCATGGTGATGCATGCCGCCGAAAAAGCCGGCACCTACATCCCTCATTTCTGTTACCACAAGAAACTCTCCATCGCGGCCAATTGCCGCATGTGCCTGGTGGAGGTCGAAAAGGCCCCCAAGCCCATGCCCGCATGCGCCACACCCGTGACGCAAGGCATGATCGTGCGCACCAAGAGCGACAAAGCCATTGCGGCCCAGAAGTCGGTGATGGAGTTTTTGCTGATCAACCACCCACTCGATTGCCCGATTTGCGACCAAGGCGGTGAGTGCCAGTTGCAAGACTTGGCGGTCGGTTACGGCGGCACACAATCGCGTTACGAAGAAGAAAAACGCGTCGTGTTCCACAAGGAAGTCGGCCCGCTGATCTCGATGGAAGAGATGAGCCGCTGCATCCACTGCACACGCTGCGTGCGCTTTGGCCAAGAAGTGGCCGGTGCCATGGAGCTGGGCATGTCTCACCGCGGCGAGCACGCCGAGATCGAAACCTTTCTGGGCCAGACCATCGATTCCGAGTTGTCGGGCAACATGATCGACATTTGCCCGGTGGGGGCCTTGACCAGCAAGCCTTTCCGCTACAACGCCCGCACTTGGGAGTTGTCGCGCCGCAAGTCGGTGGCAGCGCACGACTCGTCGGGTGCCAACCTGATCGTTCAGGTCAAGAACAACCAGGTCATGCGCGTCGTGCCTCTGGAGAACGAAGAAGTCAACGAGTGCTGGATCGCTGACCGCGACCGATTCTCTTACGAAGCCCTCAATGGCGATGACCGCTTGACCCAGCCCATGCTCAAGCAAGGCGGTGAGTGGAAAACCGTTGACTGGCAAACCGCCCTCGAATACGTGGCCAACGGCCTGCGCAACATCCAACGTGACCACGGAGCGAACAGCATTGGCGCACTGGTCAGCCCCCACAGCACGGTGGAAGAGTTGTACTTGGCGGGTGCTTTGGTGCGTGGCTTGGGTTCGGACAACATCGACTACCGTCTGCGCCACGCCGAATTTGGCACCGCTGAAGGTGTGCGCACTTTGGGCACATCGATTGCTTCACTGAGCACATTGCAGCGTGTGCTGGTCGTGGGCTCCAACCTGCGCAAAGACCATCCCTTGTTTGCCCTGCGCGTGCGTCACGCCGTGCGCCATGGCGCTCAATTGAACGTCATCACATCGCAAGCGGATTTCGCCCACGCCGACGCTTGGGCCATGCCTGTGGCGCAAGCGGTCTTGGCCGATGCGGCTGCTTGGGCGCAAGCCTTAGCCGATGTGGCTGCAGCCATCGCTGCAGAAAAAGGCGTGACGGCCCCCGCCACTGGCCATGTCAGCGAACAAGCCCAAGCCATCGCCAAGTCCTTGTTGGGCGGTGAGCGCAAAGCCGTGTTGCTGGGCAATGCTGCAGCGCACCACGCCAACGCATCGTCCCTGTTGGCCTTGGCCAACTGGATTGCCGAGCAAACCGGTGCCAGCGTAGGTTACCTGACCGAAGCGGCCAATACCGTGGGCGCGCAGTGGGTGGGTGCGCAGCCGCAGACCGGCGGCAAAAACGCTGGCCAGATGCTGGCCGGTGGCCTCAAGGCCGCGATCTTGCTGAACACCGAACCCGAGTTCGACAGCGCTGCAGGTGCTGCCGCTGCCCAGAGCCTGGGCCAGGCCGAGATGGTCGTCACGCTCAGCCCGTTCAAAGCCAATATGGCTTTCAGCGACGTGTTGTTGCCGATCGCCCCGTTCACCGAAACATCGGGCAGTTTGGTCAATGCCGAAGGCCGTTTGCAAAGTTTTCATGCGGTGGTCAAGCCTTTGGCTGAAACCCGTCCCGCCTGGAAAGTGTTGCGCGTCTTGGCCAATTTGCTCGACATTCCGGGCGTGGCTTTTGAGACGTCACAAGACGTGTTGGCCCGTGCCACAGCCAAGCCGCTGACTGCATCCAACGCGACACGCGCTGCGATCAATCTGGCTGCAGCAGCGGGTACGCCTGCGGTCGCCTCCATTTACCAACTGGATGGCATCGTTCGCCGTGCACCGTCTTTGCAGTTGACCGCAGACGCACGCCAGGAGGTGACCCCATGATTGATGCTCTGTACAACGGCGGCTTGAACCTGATCGCTGCCACATGGTGGGCCACTTTGGTCTGGCCTGTGTTGTGGATCTTGCTCAAGATCGTCGCCATCCTTGCGCCGCTGATGGGCGCTGTGGCTTACCTGACGCTGTGGGAGCGCAAGCTGCTGGGCTTTATGCAAGTGCGCCACGGCCCGAACCGCGTAGGCCCCATGGGGCTGTTACAACCGATTGCCGATGCGCTCAAATTGTTGACCAAGGAATTGATCAATCCGTCTGCGGCCAGCTTGGGCTTGTTCCGCTTGGGTCCAATCATGGCCATCATGCCCGCCTTGGCGGCGTGGGTGGCGATTCCTTTCGGGCCTGAAGTCGCTTTGACCAACATCAATGCCGGCCTGATGCTGGTGATGGCCATCACCTCGATCGAGGTGTACGGCGTGATCATTGCGGGTTGGGCGTCCAACTCCAAATACGCTTTCTTGGGTGCGCTGCGTGCATCGGCCCAGATGGTGAGCTACGAAATCGCCATGGGCTTTTGCTTCTTGGTGGTCTTGATGGTGTCGGGCAGCATGAACCTGACCGAAATCGTTTTGTCGCAAGGCAAGGGACAGATGGCTCACATGGGTCTGGGCTTCCTTTCCTGGAACTGGTTGCCCTTGTTGCCGATCTTCATCGTCTACCTGATCTCTGGCGTGGCTGAAACTAACCGTCACCCGTTTGACGTGGTCGAAGGCGAAGCCGAAATCGTGGCCGGTCACATGGTCGAGTACTCGGGCATGGGCTTTGCCATCTTCTTCTTGGCCGAATACGCCAGCATGTGGCTCGTGTCCATTCTGGCCGTGATCATGTTCCTGGGGGGCTGGTTGCCGCCCATCGACAGTGCTTTGTTCAACATGATTCCGGGCTGGATCTGGTTGGGCCTGAAAACTTTCCTGGTCGTGTCCATGTTTATCTGGATCCGAGCAACCTTCCCGCGCTTCCGTTATGACCAGATCATGCGTCTGGGCTGGAAGATTTTCATTCCGGTCACCCTGGTGTGGCTGCTGGTGGTAGGCGCTTGGCTTTTCTCACCCTGGAACATCTGGAAATAAGCGGTTCACGACCATGACAACAATGACTGCTTCCTCCTTCTCGATCAAAGACTTCCTGAAGAGCTTCATGCTCGTGGAGTTGCTCAAGGGCATGGCCCTGACCGGACGCTACGCTTTCGCTCGCAAGGTAACGGTGCAATTTCCAGAAGAAAAAACACCACTGTCGCCGCGTTTCCGTGGCCTGCACGCTTTGCGCCGTTATGACAACGGGGAAGAGCGTTGCATTGCCTGCAAACTCTGCGAAGCTGTTTGCCCTGCGATGGCCATCACCATCGAGGCCGGTCAACGCGAAGACGGGTCCCGGCGCACCACGCGGTATGACATCGACCTGACAAAGTGCATCTTCTGTGGCTTTTGCGAAGAAAGCTGCCCGGTGGACTCGATCGTCGAGACGCACATTTTCGAATACCACGGTGAAAAACGTGGCGACCTGTACTTCACCAAGGACATGTTGCTGGCCGTGGGCGACCGTTACGAAAAAGAGATCGCAGCTGCCAAAGCAGCCGATGCTCCTTACCGTTGAACGCTGCCCAGTCCTGAATATTTAAAAAGACAGACCTATGGACGTCAAGACCGGTTTCTTCTACCTCTTCTCGGTGGTGCTGCTGTTTGCAGCCTTCCGAGTCGTGACTGCGCGCAACCCTGTGCACGCTGTGTTGTACCTCATGCTGGCTTTCTCGCAAGCTTCTGCGGTGTGGTTCCTGCTTAACGCAGAATTTTTGGCCATCGTGCTGGTGCTGGTGTACCTGGGTGCCGTAATGGTGCTCTTCCTGTTTGTGGTGATGATGCTTGACATCAACATCGACACCATGCGCAAGGGCTTCTGGAAAAACTTTCCGCTGGCTGCGACTTTGGGGGCCATCGTGGCACTTGAAATGGCAGCGGTGTTGTTGTCTGGTTTCCGCTTGTCCCAAGCACCGGCTATGTTGGCAGGTGCGGTGCCGGTCGACAACGGCAAGGCCTTGGGGATCTTGCTGTACACCGAATATCTGATGCCGATACAGATCGCAGCCTCCATCTTGCTGGTGGCCATGATCGCAGCGATTGCCCTGACATTGCGCGAGCGCAAGGACAGCAAGGCGATTGACCCGTCCATCCAGGTCAAGGTGCGCGCAGCAGACCGTATGCATTTGGTCAAGATGGACGTCACAAAACCAGCGCCTGCGCCTGTGGCTCCTGTGGAGGAAAGCAAATGATGACACTGACCTTGGGACATTTCCTGTCGCTCGGCGCCATGCTGTTTGCATTGGCCGTGATCGGCATCTTTTTGAACCGCAAGAACCTGATCGTTTTGCTCATGGCCATCGAATTGATGTTGTTGGCCGTGAACATGAACTTTGTGGCGTTCTCTCACTACCTGGGTGACATGCACGGTCAAGTGTTCGTGTTTTTCATCTTGACCGTGGCGGCTGCTGAATCGGCCATCGGTCTTGCCATCCTCGTGCTGCTGTTCCGCAACAAGAACACCATCAACGTGGATGAACTTAATTCGCTCAAGGGTTAACAAGAATATGAGTCAAACCCTCAACGCTGGCACGCTGTTGGCTGTGCCCCTCGCGCCCTTGGTGGGCTCGGTGCTGGCCGGTGTCCTCGGTACCCAATTTGGTGGCAACTGGATTGGCCGGCGCCTGTCGCACACACTGACCATTCTGGGTGTTTTTGTGGCGCTCGTTCTGTCGGCCATGACGCTCAAAAACGTCATCGACGGTGCCCGCTTCAACGAAACCCTCTACACCTGGATGGTGGTGGGGGGTCTGAAGATGGAAGTCGGCTTTCTGGTCGATGGCATCACCGCCATGATGATGTGCGTCGTGACCTTTGTGTCGCTGATGGTTCACATCTACACCATTGGCTATATGGAAGAAGACGAAGGCTACAACCGCTTCTTCGCTTACATCTCGCTGTTCACCTTCTCGATGTTGATGCTCGTCATGAGCAACAACTTGCTGCAGCTGTTCTTTGGCTGGGAAGCCGTGGGTCTGGTGTCCTATTTGCTGATCGGCTTTTGGTACAACAAACCAACCGCCATTTTCGCCAACATGAAGGCCTTCCTGGTCAACCGTGTGGGTGATTTCGGCTTCATTTTGGGCATTGGCCTGATCGTGGCCTACACCGGCACGCTCAACTACACCGAGTTGTTTGCCAAAGCGGGCGACCTGGCCGCCATCAACTTCCCTTGGTATGTGTTCGGTCTGGACGGCATGCTGATCACTGTGATCTGCATTTGCTTGTTCATCGGTGCCATGGGCAAGTCGGCCCAGTTCCCGCTGCATGTGTGGTTGCCTGACTCCATGGAAGGCCCGACCCCCATCTCGGCGCTGATCCACGCGGCCACTATGGTGACCGCAGGTATCTTCATGGTCGCCCGCATGTCGCCTCTGTTCGAGTTGTCCGATGCGGCCTTGAACTTCATCATGGTGATCGGCTCCATCACCGCCTTGTTCATGGGCTTTTTGGGCATCATTCAAAACGACATCAAGCGCGTGGTGGCTTACTCCACTTTGTCGCAGCTCGGGTACATGACCGTGGCGCTGGGTGCATCGGCCTATTCGGTGGCGGTGTTCCACCTGATGACGCACGCCTTCTTCAAGGCCTTGCTGTTCCTGGGCGCAGGCTCCGTCATCATGGGCATGCACCACAACCAAGACATCCGCTGGATGGGTGGCGTGCGCAAGTACATGCCCATCACCTGGATCACCTCGCTGCTGGGTTCGCTGGCATTGATCGGCACGCCTTTGTTCTCGGGTTTTTATTCGAAGGACAGCATCATCGAAGCCGTGCATGAAAGCCACTTGGCCGCTGCTGGTTTTGCCAACTTCGCTGTGCTGGCCGGTGTGTTTGTGACCGCCTTCTATTCGTTCCGCATGTATTTCTTGGTCTTCCACGGCAAAGAGCGATACGACCAGAACCCTGACGCGCACCATGGGCACGATGACCACCACGGTCACGATGACCATGGTCATGACAAACCCCACGAGTCGCCTTGGGTGGTGACAGTGCCCTTGGTCCTGTTGGCTATTCCATCGGTGCTGATTGGCTACATGACGATTGAACCCATGCTGTATGGCGACTTTTTCAAAGACGTGATCTTTGTGGACGCCGACAAGCACCCGGTCATGGTCGAAATGGCCGAAGCTTTCCACGGCCCTTTGGCCATGGCCAAGCACGCGCTGACGACTGCGCCATTCTGGCTGGCCTTGGCCGGTGTGGTGACCGCTTGGTACATGTACCTCGTCAACCCCAAAGTGCCGGCATTCTTTGCCCGCGCCTTGCGGCCGCTGATCGTGGTCATGGAGAACAAGTACTTCATGGACTGGATCAACGAGAACATCTTGGCCAAGGGTGCCCGTGGTTTGGGTTCGGGTCTGTGGAAGGTGGGTGATCGCGCCATCATCGACGGCTTCTTCGTCAACGGTTCCTGGAAAGTCGTGGGCATGGTTTCTGGCGTGGTGCGCTGGTTCCAGTCGGGCTACCTGTACCACTATGCCCTGGTCATGATTTTGGGTGTGTTCGTGCTGATGACGTATTTCGTCTGGCTCGCTTAACGATTTTGAGGACAAGATAAAAATGGGATTGTTAAGCCTTGCCATCTGGACGCCGATTGCTTTCGGTGTCATCTTGCTGGCCTTCGGTCGTGACAGCCAAGCCCGCGCCGTGCGCTGGTTGGCTCTCGTCGGTTCGATCGTCAGTTTCCTGATCACTTTGCCTTTGTATTCGGGCTTTCAGCTCGGTACTTCGGCCATGCAGTTCGTTGAAAAGGCGTCGTGGATCGAGCGTTTCAATGTGCACTACCACTTGGGTGTAGACGGCATCTCGCTGTGGCTCGTGCTGTTGACGGCGTTCATCAACGTGATCGTGGTCATTGCGGGCTGGGAAGTCATCACGCGCAAAGTCAACCAGTACATGGCCGCCTTCCTGATCTTGTCGGGTCTGATGATCGGTGTGTTCAGTGCCTTGGACGGCATCTTGTTCTACGTCTTCTTCGAGGCGACCTTGATCCCGATGTACCTGATCATTGGTATTTGGGGTGGCCCGAACAAGATTTATGCGGCGTTCAAATTCTTCCTGTACACCTTGATGGGCTCCTTGCTCACGCTGATTGCCCTCATTTACCTGTACACCGCCTCGAATGGCAGCTTTGACATCCTGACTTGGCACAAACTGCAGCTGTCGGGTACCGTGCAAACACTGTTGTTCTTTGCGTTCTTTGCGGCCTTTGCCGTGAAAGTGCCCATGTGGCCATTTCACACTTGGCTGCCTGATGTGCACGTCGAAGCGCCCACAGGCGGCTCTGCGGTGCTCGCGGCCATCATGCTCAAGCTCGGTGCTTATGGTTTCCTGCGTTTCTCGATGCCCATCGCACCTGATGCGGCTCGCGAATGGGGCATGTTCATCATCGTGCTGTCTTTGGTGGCCGTGGTCTACGTGGGTCTGGTGGCCATGGTGCAGCAAGACATGAAGAAACTGGTGGCCTACTCATCGGTGGCGCACATGGGTTTCGTGACCTTGGGCTTTTTCATCTTCAACCCGCTGGGCGTGTCCGGTGGCATTGTGCAGATGATCGCGCATGGCTTTGTGTCGGCTGCCATGTTCTTGTCGATTGGCGTCTTGTATGACCGCGTGCACTCGCGTGAAATCGCCAGCTATGGTGGCGTGGTCAACACCATGCCCAAGTTTGCGGCTTTCGCCTTGTTCTTTTCGATGGCCAACTGCGGCTTGCCAGGCACAGCCGGTTTCGTGGGCGAGTGGATGGTCATTCTGGGTGCTGTGAAGTTCAACTTCTGGATCGGTGCCCTGGCGGCTTCGGCTCTGATTTTTGGTGCGGCCTACACCCTGTGGATGTTCAAGCGCGTGTACCTCGGCCCTGTTGCCAATGACGACGTCAAAGACTTGACTGACATCAATGGCCGTGAGTTTCTGGTGATGGCCTTGCTGGCCGCCGCAGTGCTCTACATGGGTGTCTACCCCAAACCTTTCACCGACGTGATGGACACTTCGGTGGCCGACTTGCTCAAGCACGTTGCTATGTCCAAGTTGCCTTGAGCAACGGGCATTGAACGTTTAGCCTGATTAGAAGAATTGAGAGAACACAGATGATGGACAACTCCAGCTGGATGACGATTTATCCGGAGATCGTGTTGCTGGTCATGGCCTGCGTGATTGCGCTGGCCGACCTCTTCGTGAAAAGCCCCAAGCGCACCGCCACCTACGCCTTGACCTTGCTGTCATTGGGCGGAGTGGCTTGGCTGCACGCACTGTCGGCCGATGCCGGACAAACGCTGTACGGCTTTGGTCGCCTGGTGGTCAGTGACCCGATGGGCCATTGGCTCAAGTGTTTTGCCACGATCGCCGTCATGGTCACCCTGGTTTATTCACGTCCCTACGCCGCCGATCGCGACATGTTGCGCGGTGGTGAACTGTTCAGCCTGGGCATGTTTGCCTTGCTGGGCATGAGCTTCATGATTTCGGGGCAGAACTTCATCGTGATCTACCTGGGCCTCGAGCTGTTGACTTTGTCGAGTTATGCCTTAGTCGCTTTGCGCCGTGACCACACCCAAGCCACCGAAGCGGCCATGAAGTACTTTGTGCTGGGTGCCATGGCTTCGGGCTTTTTGCTGTACGGCATGTCCATGATGTACGGTGCCACGGGCAGCCTGGAGCTGTCGGCTGTCTTCAAGGCCGTTGCTTCTGGTCATGTGAACCACCAGGTGCTGGTGTTCGGTTTGGTCTTCATCGTTGCCGGTCTGTCTTTCAAGATCGGTGCCGTGCCTTTCCACATGTGGATTCCGGACGTGTACCAAGGTGCCCCAACGGCGGCTACCCTCATGATCGGCGGCGCCCCCAAGTTGGCGGCTTTTGCGATCATGGTCCGTTTGCTCGTCGAAGGCTTGTTGCCACTGGCCTTTGACTGGCAGCAGATGTTGTCATTTCTGGCCATTGGTTCTTTGCTGGTCGGTAACCTGGCGGCCATTGCCCAGACCAACCTCAAACGCATGCTGGCCTATTCAACTATCGCGCAAATGGGCTTTGTGCTGCTGGGTTTTGTGGCCGGTGTCATCAATGGCCAAACCACTCTGGCTGCCAACGCTTACAGCTCGGCCATGTTCTACATGGTTTCGTATGTGCTGACCACCTTGGCCAGTTTTGGCGTGATCATGTTGCTGGCGCGCCAAGGCTTTGAGAGCGAAGAGATCACCGACTTGGCAGGTTTGAACCAGCGCAGCCCGCTGTACGCTGGCGTGATGGCGATCTGCCTGTTTTCCATGGCCGGTATCCCGCCGATGGTGGGTTTCTATGCCAAGTTGTCGGTGTTGCAATCGCTGATCGTCTCGGGTCAGAGTTTCTACATCGGGCTGGCCATCTTCGCAGTGATCATGTCCCTGATCGGTGCGTTTTACTACCTGCGTGTCGTCAAGGTCATGTACTTTGATGAACCTGTGACGGCCACCACGGTATCGGCCAGCACCGATGTGCGCGTGGTGTTGTCGGTGAACGGCTTGTTGGTTTTGGTGTTGGGCATCATGCCCGGTGCCTTGATGGCACTGTGCGCAGATGCCATTGCCCGCATGTTGGTCATCTGATCGGCGTTGCCTGAGCATGTCAACCTCTTTGCAAATCGGCTTTTTGGTCGTACTGGCGTTGCTGGCGGCCAATTTGCCCTTCATCAACCAGCGGATCTTGGTGCTGGGGCCTCAGCGCAGCAGCAAACCCCTGGTATGGCGATTGGCTGAATTGGTGGTGTTGTACTTCGTGGTGGGTGCCATCGGCTTGGCATTCGAAAACCATGGCGGCCAGATTGCACCCCAAGGCTGGGAGTTTTACGCCATCACAGGCACCATGTTTGTGACCTTGGCATTCCCCGGGTTTGTTTACCGCTACCTCATGCACCGCCAACATTGAGCGCTGTTGGGTTTGGACGCGCGCATGTCTGACGAGCACCTGATCGAGCACCGGGTCAGCCAGCAAGAATTGCTGCGCGGCAACTTCTTGCACGCCTTTCGCGATACCGTTCGATTGCCCAATCAAGGATTGGCCACGCGCGAATATGTGGTTCACCCGGGTGCGGTCATGGTCATTCCGCTGCTCGACACACCCGAGGGCCTGCGCCTTGTGTTGGAGCGCCAATACCGCTACCCCGTCGGGCAGGTGATGATCGAGTTCCCTGCTGGCAAGCTCGATGCGGGCGAAGAACCTGGCTTGTGTGCTCAGCGCGAACTGATGGAAGAAACCGGTTACACCGCCCGTCAGTGGGCGAGGGCAGGCGTGTTGCACCCTGTGATTGCGTACTCGACCGAAGTAATCGAAATCTGGTTTGCCAAAGACCTGACGCTGGGTGAGCGGCAACTGGATTCTGAAGAGTTTCTGGACGTCTTCACCGCGACTCCTGCCGAGTTGATGGCCTGGTGCCGCGACGGGCAAGTCACCGATGCCAAAACCCTCACGGGCGTGCTGTGGCTACAGAACATGCTTGCGGGCAGCTGGCCGCTGACCTGGCAAACCTTGCCCTGAGACCTTCTACCCATGAAAGTGCTGGACCTCCAATGTCCGCAGGGCCACAGCTTTGAAGGCTGGTTTGGTTCTCAAGACGACTACGACGCACAACGTGCGCGCGGGTTGGTTACGTGCCCGGTGTGCAACGACAGCGACATTGTCAAAATGCTGTCTGCGCCGCGACTGAACCTGGGGCACGGCGGGGCCCCGGTGTCGAGCAAGGCTGAAACGGAAGCCAAAGACAATGCCAGTCCTGCGGCCACACCTGCGTTGCCGGACCCGGCGGACCCGCATCGCCAGCGGCCCGATCTGCACGGCTTGCAACAAATGCAAGCGGCCATGATGAACATGGTGCGCCACGTCATGGCCAATACCGAAGACGTTGGCCCTCAGTTTGCCGAAGAAGCCCGCAAGATTCATTACGGTGAGCGCGAAGAACGCAACATTCGTGGCCAGGCTACTCGCGAAGAAACCGAAGCCTTGCTCGAAGAGGGCATCGACGTCATGCCCTTGCCAGTGCCTGAGAACCTCAAAGGCCCGCTGCAGTAAAGCGGGCGCACCAGCCCTGCGCTCTGAAAGATTTGATCAGATCGACAGAGCGTGACCTCCATGACCGTCAAGCCCCACCGTCTGCGTCATACTCGCGGCAGCCCATGAACACCCTCCACATCCAAGACGCCGAGGTCGAACTGACGGCCATCCGCGCACAAGGCCCGGGTGGGCAAAACGTCAACAAAGTCTCGAGTGCCATTCAGCTGCGGTTTGATGTGGCCAACGCATCTTTGCCCGATGACATCAAGCAGCGTTGGCTGCAGTCCGGCGACAACCGTCTGACGCAAGAGGGGGTCTTCATCCTCAAGGCCCAGCGCCACCGCACTCAAGAGGCCAACCGGATGGATGCGTGGGCGCGCCTTTATGAAACGTTAGACCTGTATGCCAAGCCCCCAAAGCCCCGCAAGGCCACCAAGCCGACTTATGGCTCGGTGAAACGGCGACTGGAGGGCAAGTCGATGCAATCGCGCCTGAAAGCAAGCCGGCGCAACGACACCGGGGCTTGAAATTCTTGGGCAGCCAGTCTGCCTTGAGAACGGTCACCGCGACTTGATCGGCACCACACTCACCAAACTGCGTGCGCTTTGCGCATAGCCCTCGGGCGTCAGGTGCAGCAGGTCGGCTTGCATCCAGCCTTTGGCTAACCATCGCTGTGCGGCGCCCGGGCCGCCCATGGCTTTTTGCCAGTGCCAGTGGGCGCAGCCCTTGGCGATGGCTAGCCGGTACTGGCTGTCGTTGATCAGGCGCAGGGTGTTGGACGATCGTTGGGCATCGGGCGGGCCGATCAGGATGCATCGGGCTTGGGGGTAGGCGTTTTTCAGGCGGCTGAGGCTGGCGCTCAGCTGGGCCTCGTACAGCCCAACCTTGAAATCCGGGTCCAGCGATTCGTTGGTGCCCGATTGCAAGATGACCACATCGTAGCCCGCGTTCAGTGGGTCTTCCCGGCGCAAGTGGCCGCTGTCCACCACACGCCAGCCCCTGGCCGTGGCCCCGGGGATGCTGAACACATCCAGGATGGCCTGGGTCTTGCCCTCGTACACCGGAGCGATGCCGTCGATGCGAATTTGTCCAGCGATGACCCGTAAGCGCAATGTCGCAAAGGCCTGCTCTGCTTGCACCCGCAGGCGCTGGCTGCTGCTTGGCCCGAGGTCGACGATGGCTTCTGCGCCGTCATCAACGGTGATGCCCAGCACCAGGCTGCGCTCGGCCTTGTCTTTGGCAAAGTGGATGTCGGCCCATCTCACCCGGGTCTGGGCATCGGGGTAGCGAAAGTCCAGCCACATGAATGCACCAGCGTCTTCGGTGCCCAAGTGGGCCAGCGATTTGGCATAGGCCTGCGGGCCTTCGGTGGGGCTGCGGTAGGCCATGCTCAGGTGCCAGTCGTCACTCAGGCAGGCGCGGCGCAGGGGCTGGCGAATGCCCTTCACTCCGAAGGTCGGGGCAATGAAGCTGGGGTGGGTCTGTGCATGCGGCAGGCGCAGTGCCTCTAACAGGCTGTCGGCAAAGGTGCCGGACGCCGTGTGGCTGTCGCCCCACAGGCCGATTTTGGGTCCCAGCGTGTGCTTGTGCACGGGCGGTGTGTACGCCTGACGCCATTCGGGTGGCATCGGTTCGCTTGCGGCGTCAGGGCTTGCTGCTGTTGCCGTTGTGGCATGGCCAGAACGCGGGGGGCTTGCAAAAGCCCGTGACTTGGAGGGCGGACAGTTGAATTCGGCCGGATCGCGCTGCCCATTCACTCGCAACAGCATGATGTCGGGCTCTGCGAGGGTGTTGAGCGACAAACAGGCCGTGACGAGGGCGGCGGTGAATCTGTAAAAAACCGGTGTCAAAAGTGCGTCCGTTGAGCAATAGAAGTGGGTGTTTGTACCACTTAGGTGTTGGTTCGAGCGGCCTGGGGGTATCTGTTAATTCAGGCTTGAAAATTGCTCATGCTGAACAGACTGTGGAATACCCGTCAACTTTTTCTACGCCCGTGCACCGGCCGCACTGGCCGCACATGATGCCATGACCTTGCTTGCTGTAACGACATTCACCCCCACGGCGTCCGAATCATCGGACCGCCTGGCGGGCGCGTCTGCGCGTTCAATGCCACAGGTTGGGGCATTTTCCCAGACCCTGTCTCGGCTCACGCAGCCGGGCGAGGTGGTGACTGTGCGCCCCGGCGATACCCTGAGTGGGCTGATTCAAAAACGCCTGCAGGACACGCGTTCGCCTCTGCAACTCTCGGGTGAGCAGTTGTACCGGGTGGCGTTGAAGGTGGCGGCCGACAACGGCATTCCCAATGCCAACTTGATCTACCCTGAGCAACGCATTGATTTGTCGTCGGCAACCACCTTGGCCATGGCCGAGGCCTTGCAGCCTGACACGCGCACTACGCCATTGGCTAGCCTGCCGCCCAACGCCATGGCATCGGCCAGCCGTTTGTCTGCTTCCCCTGACGGCCCCGCTGCGGCCGATTCCTGGGCATTTTTGGCCCAGCATGCTGCCCACGCCCGTCAGGCCCAAGCCACCAGTGGCATTCCCGCCACTTTTATGGTGGCGCAAGCCGCCCTCGAAACCGGCTGGGGCAAGCACGAAATCCGTTTTGACGACGGCCGCAACTCGCACAACCTGTTTGGCATCCGCGCTGGGGCCAACTGGAAGGGGCCTGTGGCCGAAATATGGACCACCGAATTTGTGAATGGCACAGCGCAAAAGGTGCGGGGGCAGTTTCGCGCCTACGGCAGCTATGAAGAGTCGTTCAATGACTATGCCCGTTTGATCAGCCAAAGTCCGCGTTACGCCAACGCGATGCGCCATCTGGGTGATCCACAGGCCTATGCGGCGGCCTTGCAACAAGCCGGTTATGCCACGGCACCCAACTACGCCAGCGTGCTGGGCTCGATGATCGAAAAAACACAGCGCCTGCAAGGCACTGTGCCCGCCATGGCGGCTGCGATACTGCCCACGACCGCACAAATGCTCAACATGCGCCAGCAAGGTGGGCAAACCTCGGCAGACAGTGTCTTGGGTGTCATGAACAGTGCACTGAACACCTTGCCTGGTGGCGCGGGCCTGCCCGTTGTTGGTTCGCGGCAATGGCGCCAGTCGCCCTATGCCGAGCTGGGCATCCCCAAAATTTTGCCCTGACGTTCGGGCTCACAAAGCGCTCAATCGCCAGGCGATGGCTTGGGGTTGGACATGGGCGTGGACATGGGCGTAGACACAGGCGAGTGGTTGGCAAGGCCTGTTGGCTCTTGGCCTGTGCTGCCTGGCTGCGCCGACGGGCTGGTGCCGGTGTCGGTCAACGCGGTGGAGGACAAGGTCGTACCTGCAGGCGAATTTGTTGCCTTGGGCTCCGGATTGGCGGGCTCTGGCTGGGCCGAAGGCTTGGGCAGTTGTGGGCGTTTGAGTTGCCGCAGGGGCGGCCCAGAGACCAAGGCTTCGGGCTGACCCAAAGCCATGCGGATCTGGTTGTAATAGGCATGAATCCCGCTGCCCGACAGGTGGATGCCGTCTTGCACAAAGTAGTTCGGGTTGGCCTGCCCAATGGCATGCCAGTCGACCAATCGCACATTGCCAAAATCTTGGCTCACCCGCGCAATCATGTCGTTGTTGGGGCTGGTCCAGCGTCTTGCGCCGTAAACATTCACCACCACAACAGACTTGCGGTCGGTCAGTTGCTCTAGCAAAGCGCGAAATTGCTTTTCTGCCAAATAGCCGTTGGTGCCCAGGTGGATGACCGCTGCATCGCCCAGTTGCGCTTCTTCGCGCAGGCTTTGCACCACTTTCAGGCCATCGCTGCCTTGCCTGCCCACCTTGGCTTCCACCGAAGCAGATGGCAAACGCCGCAACAGGTAAGGGCTGGCACCCAGCAAAACCGAGTCACCCACGAGGGTGATTTTGGGGTAACGCGCACCGTTGACCCCGGGCGGTGTCACTGGCCCGGGGCTGGCGCTTGCGGCTTGGGCGGCCTCTGGCAGCTGCGCGGTCTTGTGGGCTTGAGGGGCGGCCGGCATGAAGCCCAAGACCCCTGCGTTGACCCCTACCAAAAGCGACAGGGCGAGTGTCATGCTGCGTCGCCGGGGCTTGCCCTTGAAGCCGTGGATCCAGCGGGTTTCAACCCAACGGTAAGAGGCTTCGGCGCACAGCAGGGTGATGGCCAAGCGGGCAGCGTTGACCCAAGTCAGCTCCAGGGCGTCAGCCTGTGAGGACGGGCGCAGCCAGACCACCACAGGCCAATGCCACAGGTACAGCGAATAAGAGCGTGCCCCCAGCCACAGCATGGGGCGAGTGGAAAGCATCCAAGCCACCCAAGTGCCCTCACGGGTGGCTGCGCCAATGACCATGCAGGTCAGCATGACGGCCAGCAAGAAACCGCCTTGGTACAGCCCAGGCGTGCCTTCGTGGGTTTCGGCCATGCCCCAGATCAGCGCGGCCAAGGCGGCTGTGCCTGCCAAGTTCAGCAATTCGTCGCTCGCAGGCGAGGCCATGCGGATTTTCCAGGGGTTCCACCAGGCGGCCAGGGCCGATCCCGCCAGCAGCCCCATCAAATGGGTGTCGGTGCCCAGATACACCCGACTGGGGTCGCCGCCGTCTATTTGAGTGGCATAGAGCCACGCCATCCAAGCGGTGCTGGCCAAGGCAATCAGCGCGGCACACATGCCCAGACCTGTGCGGCCGGCCCGGTTCAAAAGCGACAGTGCAGCCAGCGGCCACAGCAGGTAATACTGCTCTTCTACGGCCAGTGACCACAGGTGTTGCAGCAGCCGAGGCTGGTCAATCGCCTCGAAATACGACTGCTGCGCCACGATCTGCCACCAGTTGGAAACGTACAAAAAGGCAGCAGGCAGGTCTTCGCGCAGACGCGGCAGCGCGGCAGGCTGCAACAGCGGTGTGAGCGGTACCAGCAACAACAGCATGAGCAGCGCAGCCGGAAACAAGCGGCGTGCTCGGCGCAGGTAAAAGGCCGCAAAGTCAATCTGGCCGGTCTTTGCGTGCTCTTGCAACATGAGCGCCGTGATGATGAAACCAGACACGGTGAAGAAAATATCCACGCCCAGAAAACCCGCAGGCAGGAAGTTGCCCAGATTCAGGTGGTAAGCGATAACGGCCAACACAGCCACGCCGCGCAAGCCATCCAAGCCTGGCAATCGGGCCCATGCACTCATGGCTTGGCCAGGCCGAAGTCGGCCATGAAGCGGTCGGCCAGTTCACGGTAACCGGCCGGGGTGAAGTGGATCAGGTCAGGGGCCATGAGCGGTGGATTTTTTCGCGCCCATTGGTAGGCGCTGCCTGCGCCGCCCATGGCGTCTTGCATGCTCCAGGCCAGACAGCCGTTCTGGGCCGCTACCTCGGCCTGAACTTGGCCGATCAGCGTGTGAATGCGGCTGTACTTGAGCAAATGGGCTACAGGCCCAGCAGAGGTGTTGGGCGGCCTGGGGGGGGCGCTGGTTTTCGACGTGGCTTTCTTTTCTTTGCCGCTGACCGCTTTGCTGTTTTTGCTGGCGCTGGCCTGGCCGCTTGGTTTTTGAGCGGCTTGTTTTTTGCTGCCTTTGGCCGCTTTGGGTTTGGCGACCCGGATGCCCCGATCGCCCGGCCCGATCAGCACACATTGCGTCTGCGGAAAGACTTGGCGGAAGTTGCGCAGCGCTTGGTTCAAGGTGTCGCGGTAGGCGGCCTCGTTGAACCGCGGGTCGTTGCCTTCGTTGGTGCCAAAAGCGATCAAGGCCAAGTCATAAGGCGGGTCGGTGAACCACGACGCCAGGTAAGCCAAATCGCTGCGCACCCAGCCCGCCACGGTGGCCCCGGGGTAGGCGAACAGGTCCAGGTGAAGGGTCGGGGTCAGTGTTGTGGTGGGTGTGTGGGTGGGTGTGGCCGGTTCCGTTAGCTTGAGGCCCTGAAAGCGAAAGGCCCCCTCGACCACGCGAATTTGCAAGGTGGACAGCGGGGCATTGGTGGTCAGCGCCAAGGCGTTGGGTCCGGCTTGTGCCGCCAAAGTGACCTGTGTTTCGGCTTCGCCGTTCAGGCTGATGGCCAGCCGTACAGCGTTTGCACCATCCCCGTGGTGCAGGATTTGCAAGCGAGTGTGACGGGCCTGGCCTTGTGCGTCACGCAGGTCCATGGCCAGTGTGGCACCGGGGCTTTTGGCCACCAGGCTCGTCATGCCCGGACCGGGTGCGGCGGCGGCATCGGCGTGGGCATAGGCCATTTCGCGCCCCCAGTCACCAGACAAACAGGTCTTGCGCACCAAGGCGCGAACGCCGCCGTGGCCTACCCCGGCATGGACGAAATGACTCTCGACAGTGGCATCGGCGTACGCTCCTTGCCGCACCATTTGACGCAGCAAGTGGTCGCTGAAAAACGCAGCCGCCATGTGGCTGTCGCCCCAGATGGCCATGCGCAAACGGCCGGGCAAGTGGCCTGGCAAGTGGCCTGGCAAGCCCTGCCACAAAGCGCCGCTGCGGAACAACTGTTTGGCACTTCCAAAGCCCTCAAGGCCCCCGATGTTTCCTTTGGCATGCGGATTCGCCGGAGCTTGTGCCTGCGCACGAGCCTCCTGCAAGGCTTGTTCGACTTCGTCGTCATCAGGAATTTCGGTGGGCTCTGTGGCTGCGCTTGATGGCCTGGTTGGGGCCGGACCTTTGCGCGGGCAAACCAGCTCTACGGATCGCGCTCCGGTGTGGTCGATGTGGCGTGATTGCACCGAGACCACAGAGGCCAAGATGGCCGATGGGCTTGTTGGGCTTGTTGGGCTTGTTGGGGCCGAATGCGTCTGCTGAGCCCCAGCTCCAACGCACAAACAGCCCCACACCAGCATCCAAAAACGCATTTTCATTTCTGCAAACACTCCCGGGCCAGAGCCACCACGCGGGTGACCGGGTCTTGTGGCCCATCGGCCTGCACCACCCTGCGCTGCGGCATGCTGCGCAGCCAGGTGATTTGGCGTTTGGCCAATTGCCGCGTCGCAAAAATCCCGCGCTCTCGGATTTCATTTTCGGGCCAGTTTGCGTCCAACCCTTCCCAGGCTTGGCGGTAACCCACGCAGCGCATCGAGGGCAGGTCGGGGTTCAGGTCGCCGCGTTGGCGCAAAGTGCGCACCTCGTCCATGAAACCCGCCGCCATCATTTGGTCAAAGCGTTGGGCAATGCGCCCGTGCAACCAGGCCCGGTCGGCGGGTTCCAGGCTGATGATGGGCAGGTACCAGTCGGGCGCGTTTCTTTTGGCACTTTGGTGAAACGACGTCAAGGTCTGGCCCGTGGCGGTCCAGACTTCCAGCGCACGGCCAATGCGCTGGCTGTCGCCCGGGGCCAAGCGTGCGGCGGTGGTCGGGTCCACTTGGGCCAGTTGGGCGTGCAAAGCGGGCCAACCGAGGCGCTCGGCCTGCTGCTGAATTTGGCTGCGCACCTCAGGGTTGGCTGCGGGAATATCGTTCAGGCCTTCGAGCAAAGCCTTGAGGTAAAGCAGGGTGCCTCCCACCAACAAAGGCGTCTTGCCGCGTGCGCGGATGTCGTGGATCAACCGTGTGGCGTCTTTGGCAAATTCGGCCGCGCTGTAGCTGTGCAGCGGGTCCAGGGTGTCGATCAGGTGGTGCGGCACGGCGGCCAGCTCTTGGCGGCTGGGCTTGGCCGTGCCAATGTCCATGCCCCGGTAAACCAAGGCCGAATCGATGCTGATGATTTCTGCACCCCCATGACCTTGCAGGCTTTCGGCCAGTGCCAATGCCGCAGCAGTTTTCCCGCTGGCCGTGGGGCCGACGAGGGCGATGGCGTCGACAGGGCGTTGGCTCATGTTGGTTTGACCGATGTGACCACCGGGCGGCCATGGCGCTGCACACTGGTCCACGCCACAAGGGTGATGAAGATGGCGCACAGCAACAGGCCGTGGGCCAAGGCAAACACCGGGCGGTCCATGTGTGTGCCCAGCCAACCGCCTATGAAAAAGGCACCCAGCATCATCAAAAAGCCGTTTAAGGCCGATGCCGTGCCGGCCCGGTTCGGGAAGGGCGCAACCGCGCCGCTTTGTCCGCAGGGTTGGTGCACGCCGTGGCCCAGCATGAAGATGTACATCGGCCCCATCACCGCCCAAGCGCCGTACCAGTCTTGTCCTTGGCCTGCATAAGCCAGTGCGGTCATGCTGACGCCGCCGGTGATGGTCAGCACCGCGGCGATGCCCACGGTGCGGTGCACGCTGGTGCGCCGCAGCATCCAGCGGCACCAGAAGGTGCCCACGATGTACGACAGCGACATGCTGAGCATGAGAAAGCCATAGGCCGTTTTGCTGTAGCCCATGAAGGTGACGAAGACAAACGAGGAACTGGCCAAAAAGGTGAACAGGCCCAGGTACGAACCCGCCGACAAAGCACACCAAGTGAGGAACACCGGGTTGCGCAGGATGTCGAGGTTGGCTCGGATGAGGGGGCGTGCGCTCAGGGCATGTGGGTCGGGGCGGGCCAGGGTTTCTTCAAAGCGCCAATACAACAGGGCGAGTGTGGCAGCGCCAAATACCGCGAGCATGAGCAAGGCGATGCGCCAGCCCAACCAGTCGGTCAGCATGCCACCCAGTGGCGCACAGGCGCAGGCAATGATGCCCAGTCCAGTGAGGCCTTGCGACATGACGGTAGCGCCTTGTGCGGGCTGAAACAAATCGCGCACCACGGCGCGTGCGGCCATGACGCCCGCGCCCATCGCGATGCCTTGCAGCGTGCGCCCCGCGATCAGCCAAGCCATGCTGGGCGCCAAGGCACAGGCCACAGAGGACGCGGTGTAAGCCGCCATGCCCCATAGCAAGATGGGGCGGCGACCAAAGCGGTCGGACAACGGCCCCCAGACGAGTTGCGACAGCCCAAAGGCCAGCAGCAGCGCCGTGAGGGTGAGTTGGGCTTGTCCCATGCCTGCGCCAAAGCCTTGGGTGATGGCCGGCAGGGCGGGCAAGTACAGGTCGGTGGTGACGGGTTGCAGGCCGAGCAGCAGGGCGAGGATGAGGACGATCAGTTTTTGCGGCATGCTGTTTTTGTTTGGAGTCTTACGCTGCTTTGGCGGTGGTTTCTTTGTGGAGCGCGATGGTTGAGGCCGGTACGCGGCTGCCCCCATACTCGCTTCGCTCGCCAAATCGGGCAGTCCGAAAACCAGCTTCACTGCTTGTTTGAGGTTGGCTGTCTTCGTGGACCGCGATGGTTGAGGTCGGTACGCGGCTGCCCTCATACTCGCTACGCTCGCCAAATCGGGCAGTCCGCGTACCGACCCCAACCATCGCTGTGTGGTTGCCTCATCACCGGCCCCGCAAAAACAAGGCGTCCAAATCCCGCATCGTCATCTGACGCCAGGTTGGGCGGCCGTGGTTGCACTGGTCGGAGCGTTCGGTCTCCTCCATCTGGCGCAGCAGCGCGTTCATCTCATCGAGCGTCAGTCGGCGGTTGGCGCGGACTGCGCCGTGGCAGGCCATGGTGGCCAGAATCTCGTTTTGGGCGCGTTGCACCACGGTGCTGGCATCGTGTTGGGCCAGTTCGGCCAGCACGCTGCGGGCCAGCTCAACCGCATCACCTTGGGCCAAGCTGGTGGGCACGGCACGCACGGCCAGGGTTTTGGCCGACAGGGGCGAGATCTCCAGACCCAGCTGTTCCAGCGCTTCGGCGCAGGCTTCGGCGGTGGCCACTTCGGTTGGGGTCGCGGCAAAGGTGGCAGGGATCAGCAAAGGCTGGCTGGCGATGCGCGGGCCATCGCCGTGGGCGGTGTTCAGCTGGTTTTTCAGGCGCTCGTACACGATGCGTTCGTGTGCGGCGTGCATGTCCACCACCACCAGGCCCTGCTTGTTTTCAGCCAAGATGTAAACGCCATGCAACTGCGCCACCGCGCGACCCAAAGGCCAGTCGCCCTCGGGCAAAGGGGCGGCCGGAGTGCCTTGCGCCCTGTCGGCATTTGCCCCTGCCAGTGCCTGGCTGTCGGGTTTCGGCGAGATGGCCCACATGCCAGAGGCTTCAGCCGCCTGCGGTGGCATGGGGCCCTGCGGGGTGCCATCACTTGACCAGCCCGCGCTGACTTCGCTGCCGGCTTCGTTTGTGGGCTGCCACAGCGCCTTGAGGTCGGTCATGGCCTGTTCGCCGTCCACACGCGGGCGCAAAAAATCAGCCGGTTTGTGGCTGGGGGCGTTGAAGTGGGCCAGTCCCGGGCGTTCAAAAGCCATGCCACTTTGTTGCCAGGCGGCCGATTCGGGCAGCGCCTTGGGTGAAGGGCCGTTTTGCAATTCGAACGCTTGCGCCGATGCGGGCAAAGCCCCAGCCGATGTGGCCAAGAGGCTGTCGCCGGAGGCCTCACTCAGCTTGTGCGCACGCGGCGCAGCCAAAGCGTTTTCCAGTGCATGGCGCACCGCTTGGTGCACGGCGCGGCTGTCGCGAAAGCGCACTTCGATCTTGGTCGGGTGCACGTTGACATCGACCAGCGTGGGGTCGATTTGCATGAACAGCGCATAGGCCGGTTGTTTGTGGCCGTGCAGCACGTCTTCGTAGGCGCTGCGTGCGCCGTGCATGACCACTTTGTCGCGCACAAAGCGGCCATTGACATAGGCAAATTGGTGGTCGGGGCGCGAGCGGGCGGCGTCGGGCAGGCCGGCGCGTCCGATCACTTTGAGCGGCCCGGCGTTGTATTCCACGGCGATGGACTGCGCCACAAACTCTTCGCCCAGCACATCGGCCAGGCGCTGCTCCAAGCCCGCTTTGCCGGGGTGCACGCGCCACTGCTCGACCAGTTTGCCTTCGTGCCAGATGGCAAAGCCCACATCGGGGCGCGCCAGCGCGTGGCGGCGCACAGCTTCGATGCAGTGCGCCAGTTCGGTGCTGTCGCTTTTCAAAAACTTGCGGCGTGCGGGGGTCGAGAAAAACAGTTCTTTGACTTCCACCGTGGTGCCCACTGCGCGGGCCGCGGGGCGGATCTCGCCAGTGCGGCCATCCAGGGCAAAGGCGTTGGCTTGGCCGTCCATGCGCGACAGCAAGGTCAGTTCAGACACCGAGTTGATGGCCGCCAGCGCTTCACCCCGAAAGCCCATGGTCATGACCGATTCGAGGTCATTCAGGTTGCCAATCTTGCTGGTGGCGTGGCGCTTGAGGGCCGTGGCCAGCTCGTCCGGGGCAATGCCGCCGCCGTCGTCTTCGACCGAAATCAAACGGGTGCCGCCGCCCATCAGGCGCAGCGTGATGCTGCGCGCTCCGGCGTCCATGGCGTTGTCCACCAGCTCGCGCACGACCGAAGCGGGGCGTTCGACCACCTCGCCTGCGGCGATTTGGCTGATCAGTTCATCGGGGAGTTCGCGAATGGGGCGGCGCGCGGTCGCCGGGGTCTGTTGGGAGGTCACTGCCTGATTTTAGGGCTTGGCCGGGGATAATCGGCCCATGGACCTTCTTTTGCAACTCCTTGATTTCATCCTTCATGTTGACCGTTACCTGGAGGCCTTTGTGGGCCAATACGGGGCCTGGGTATACGCCTTGCTGTTTGTCATCATCTTTGTCGAAACCGGCTTGGTGGTCATGCCGTTTTTGCCGGGCGACTCTTTGCTGTTCATTGTGGGTGCCATGTGCGGGGCCGAGCTGATGAGCTTGCCACTGGCCATGGGCTTGTTGCTGGTGGCGGCGATTTTGGGTGACCAGACCAATTACACGATCGGGCGTTATTTTGGTCCCAAAGTGTTCAAGTGGGAAGACTCCCGGTTTTTCAACCGCCAAGCCTTTTTGCAGGCCAATGCCTTTTACGAAAAGTACGGCGGCATCACCATCGTCCTGGCCCGCTTCATGCCGTTTATCCGCACTTTTGTGCCTTTTGTGGCGGGCGTGGCCGAAATGACACGCAGTAAATTCACCCTTTACAACGTGGTGGGCGGAGCCATTTGGGTGGTGGGCCTGACGCTGGTCGGCTACCTGTTTGGCAACTTGCCCTTTGTGCAAACCCACCTGTCCAAGATCATCTGGGCATTGATCTTGGTGCCGGGACTGATCGCGGTTGCCGGTGCTTGGCGGGCACGCAAGGCCGCGTGAAGCTACCCCAGGTCAAGGTCGCTTGCTTGCCCAGTTGCAGAGTTGACGAACTCCCGGTTTTTTAGCTTGGTGGCTTTAGCTCCGAGACAGCATTTTTAACAGGCCCCGTCAGAGCTGAAGTCGCGACCTAGAAGCTGACTTATTTCGATTTTTGTGCAGACTTAAAACGCCTGCACTTCAGCCCAAGTGGGTGGCTGGCAGCCTTGGCGGGTGCAGTTGATGGCGGCGGCTTTCATGGCGTTTTCCAGCGTTTGGGCCACCCGAGCGCCAGCGCTAGCGGCATCGTCATGGGGCTGCAAGGCCCAGTCGGCCAGGGTGTTGCCCCAAAAGGTGTCGCCTGCGCCCACGGTATCGGCCACGGTGATGCGGGGCACGGGCAGGTGGTGCGATTGGCCTTCGATGTCCAGGTGTGCGCCTTCGCCGCCAAAGGTCAGGGCCACGCGGCTCAAGGTGTGGGTGGCCATGCCCGCTGCGGCAGCCATTTGACGCAGTTCGTGCACCAAGCGGTGCGATTCACCGATGGCCACATTTGCAAAACCCATGGTTTCGAGGTCTTCGTCGCTGGCTTTGAGCCAGTCGGTCAGGGCGATCACTTCGCGCAGGGCTTGCACATATTCGGTCAGGTCATGCGCCACTTTGGGCCGCAAATTGATGTCCACGCTGATGGTCCAGCCCATCTCGCGTGCCGCCTTCAAAATAGCCACCACTTTGTGGTGTTCGGGTGGGATCAACAGCAAAGAGCCCGTGTGCAAAATGCCGGGCTTTGCGCTTTGGCGCAGCAAAGTCACGATGCTGTCCACGGCGTAGTCGCGGTCGGCAATGCCTTCGCGGTAAAAGCCGTAGCTCGGCTGCCCATCCGTCACTTGCACCACGGCCAGCGAGGTGGGCAGGCGGCTCTGGCCACCTTGCAGCGCAACCCCGTCACGCAGCAGCAACTGTGCCAAGCCTTGGCCGAACAAGTCGGTGGACAAGGGGTTGAGGTAGGCCGCGCTGGCACCGCGCAAGGCGGCGGCGCGGGCCATGTTGAAGGGGCTGCCGCCCATGAGTGGACGCAATTGGCCATCGGGCTGGGCGATGCAGTCCATCAGGGCTTCGCCCAACACAAAAATTGGAGTGGTCATGGGCATCAATGGGCAACGTGATGTGGCCTGAACGTTCAGGCCACAGGGTTTAAGACGAAGGGCAAGTCCCGGCGATGACGCCGTGGTGTTTATTTTTTGAGCAGATGCTTGCGGCGCACCACATCGATCCATACGGCCACGATCACGACCGCGCCAATGGCCATCATTTGCTTGAACTGCGAGACTTCCATCAGGTTCATGCCGTTGCGGATCATGGTGATCAGCACCGCGCCCAACAAACTGCCCCAGATGCTGCCGCGACCGCCAAACAGCGAGGTGCCGCCCAAAATGACAGCGGCAATCGCGTCCAGCTCGAACATTTGCGCCATCTTGCCGCTGGACGAGTCCATGCGGGCCATCAGCACAATGGCGGCCAGCGCGCAGCACAGGCCAGAAATCACGTAAACACCCAGCTTGTACCAGCGGATGTTGATGCCCACTTGGCGGGCACCCATTTCGTTGGAGCCCATGGCGTACACGTAACGGCCAATTTTGGTGCTCGACAACACGAAGGCCATCACGACAAAAAAGATGCCGGTGATCAGCGTGGGCATGGGCACGCCCAGCACATCGCCGTAACCGATGAAGGGCAGGGGGTCGGGCAAACCGGCGTTGTCAAAGCCACCGGTCATGTCAAAGGCCAGACCGCGCCACAGCGTCAGGCCACCGAGCGTGACGATGAAGGCCGGGATGCCGACAAAAGCGACCAGGTAACCGTTGAACACGCCCACCGCTGCGCCAATGGCGAGCGCCATGAGCATGGCCAGATAAGGGTCAATGCCCATTTTGATCATCATGTGACCGGCCACAGCACCGGCCAGTGCGGTCAACGCACCCACGGCCAAGTCGACACCACCGGTCAAGATCACAAAGGTTTGTCCACCTGCGAGCAAGGCGATCACCGAGGCCTGCACCAGGATGTTGGACAGGTTGCCAGTGGTCAAAAAGTAAGGCGAAGCGAAGGTGAGCAAAACGCCCAGAACGATCACTGCCACCAGGGCGCCGTACCACTCTTGTCGTGTGATGGATTTCATAAATTTCTCGGTATTTCAAACTGATAAGCCCGGACCTGCAGGTCCGGGCGGGCCAAATCAGGGCCTTGATTTATTTAGCCTTGACTTTCATGAACTGGCCCACGCCGGAGTCGGCAGCGAACTTGTCCACGTTGGCAGGCAGCACCAGGAAGGAGCCGGTGTCGATGCGGGCTTCCACTTTTTTGCCTTGCGCTGCAGCAATGGCGGTTTCCACGCCCACTTGGCCGATTTTGGCCAGCATTTGCGCGGCGTTGGCTTGTTGCCAGCCTTGCTTCATCATGTCCAGGCCACCAGGGGAGCCGTCAAAGCCAGCGATTTTCACGTCGCCTGGCTTCTTGCCAGCGGCCATCAACGCGGCCTTGGCACCCAAAGCGCCGCCGTCCCATGCGCAGGCGATCACCTTGGCAGTGGGGTTGGCGCGCAAAGCAGCTTCCACACCGTTTTGGGCCATGGTCTGGTCCCAAGTGGTGGCGACTTCAACGATCTTGACGTTCTTACGGCCAGCGTTCAGGGCGTCCACAAAGCCTTTTTTGCGCTCTTGGCCAGTCGACTGACCTTGGTCGCCAGTCACGTAGATCACGGTGTCGCCGTCTTTGATCTCGCCTGCAGCCCACTTGCCTTGCACGTTGGCGGCTTTGATGTTGTCAGTGGCGACGTAAGAAGTGATCTTGGCGCCGGTGATGCCGGTGTCCACAGCGATCACAGCGATGCCAGCGGCCAAGGCCTTGTTGATGGCGGGGGCGATGCCAGCCGAGTCCACAGGCGCGATGGCGATCGCGTTGACTTTGCGGGTGATCATGTCTTCGACGATGGCCAGTTGACGTGACAACTCGCCTTTGTCTGCGGCCAATTCGATGAATTTGACGCCATTGGCGCTGCCCGCTTTTTTGGCGCCGCCGTTGATCAAAGTCCAACCTTCGTTGGTGTTGCCGTTGGTGATGTAAGCCACCGTCACGTCTGCGGCCATGGCCGAGGTGAACAAAGTGGCAGCTGCTGCAGCGATGGCCAGACGGCCGAATGTGCGTTTCGTGATCATGGGGTTATCTCCGTTGTTGAGGTCAATTCGAACAAAAAACCGTTTTCTTGTCCGCGAACGGATTGGAAACGAAAAAGATGACTAAGTAAACCTAGTAGTTTTACTAATACGGTTTTTCAACAAATCATTCATGATCCGGGCCATTCATTGTGAAAGTAGCCGCCATGTCGACATCCACACCCGTTCTCGAAATTCAGCAATTGACCAAGCACTACGGCGGGGTTAAAGCCCTGACCGATGCCCAATTTCGCCTCTTGCCCGGCGAGCACGCCGCCATCGTCGGCGACAACGGCGCGGGCAAAAGCACTTTTGTGCGCCTGATCACCGGGGCTGAGCAGCCCAATGCCGGCGACATCCTGCTGGACGGAAGCAAAGTCAATTTTGAGTCGCCGCTGGATGCCCGAGAGCAGGGCATTGAGACCGTGTACCAGACGCTGGCGCTGGCCGAAGACCTGGACGTGCCGGCCAACATCTTTTTGGGCCGTGAGATCACGCGCCTGAATTTGGGGCCCTTGTCTATCCTGAACCACAAGGCCATGCGCGAAAAATCCGCCAGCATGTTGTCCACCACGGGTGTGAAAATTCAGGACATGTCCGAGAGCCTGCGCGGCATGTCGGGCGGTCAGCGCCAGTGCGTGGCGATTGCCCGTGCGGCCGGTTTTGCCAAAAAACTGATCATCCTGGACGAGCCCACGGCGGCCTTGGGCGTGCAAGAGACCGCCCGCGTGGAAGAGATCATCAAGGGTCTCAAAAAGCAAGGCATCCCGCTGATCATCATCAGCCACAACCTGCGCCAGGTGTTTGACCTGGTGGACCGCATCTGGGTGTTCCGTCAAGGCCGCATCATTTGCAGCCGCCTGACCCGCGAGACCAGTCCTGAACAAATCGTTGGCCTGATCACTGGCGCGATCGACCCCGCCAGCCTGCGTTCTGAAGAGGCGGTCACATGCTGAAAGGGCTTGATCCGCTGTTGACACCTGAGCTGCTGATGCACCTGTGCGCCATGGGTCACGGTGAATGGGTGGCGGTGGTGGACGCCAACTTCACCGCCGACTTTCTGAGCCACGGCAAGCCCGTGGTGCGCTTGCCTGGCAACAGCTTGGAGCGGGTGAGTCGTGCCGTGTTGTCGGTGTTTCCGCTGGCCGTGGATGTGGCGCAGCCTGCGGCCTTCATGCGCGTGTGTCAAAGCGCAGACGGCCACCGCACAGCAGCTCAGCAAGCCGTGGTCGATCTGGTGGTGGCCGAAGGTTTCAAGGCCGAGCAGGTTGAGTCGGTGGAACGCTACGCGTTTTACGAGAAAATCAAGGCGGCCAGCCTGATCGTTCAAAGCGGTGAGGGCACGGCTTACGGCAACGCCTTGTTTTGCAAAGGCGTGATTCTTCTTTGATTTTTCCTGATTGTTGAACGGCTCCGTTGCATGAACTCCGCATCCCCCAACTCCGCCATGCGCGGTTCCAACCATGTCGGGATGCGTCAGTTCAATGAGCGCATCGTGCTGCAGGCCATCCGTCACCATGGTGCCATTCCCAAGGCCGATCTGGCCCGACTGACCCAGCTGTCAACCCAGACGGTGGCCATCATCGTGGGCCGCTTGCTCGACGATGGTTTGTTGGTCAAACAAGACCGGGTGCGCGGCAAGATCGGCCAGCCTTCGGTGCCGCTGTCGCTCCATCCGCAGGGCGCGTTCAGTGTCGGCATTCAGGTGGGGCGACGCAACATGGAGTTGCTGGTCGCCGACTTCACCGGCCAACCGGTCGAGCGCGTGGAGGTGCTTTACGACTACCCCGACCCCGATGGTTTGTTTCTGTCGATGGCGCAAGGCTTGCAGACGCTGCAAGCGCGCATGGGTGATTTGTGGGCACGCACTGTGGGGGTGGGTTTGACCGCGCCTTTGTCTTTGCACAAATGGGCTGACCTGATGGGCGGGCAAGCGGCGCAGGCCTTGGCCCGTTGGGAGCACATCGATTTGGCCGAGCAAGTGCAGCGCCTGACAGACCTGCCCGTGGTGTTTGCCAAAGACACCACAGCCGCCTGCGTGGCCGAGTTGCTGCAAGGCCATGGCCGCAGCGTGCGCAGCTTTTTGTATGTGTTCGTGGGCACCTTCATCGGTGGCGGCTTGGTGCTGTCGGGCCACATCATGAACGGCGAACGCGGCAATGCCGGTGCGATTGGCTCTTTGCCCGTGGGCTTGGCCTCATCCGAATCCAAGGGCTTGGGCATGCCGCCACAGTTGCTGCAAAAAGCCTCGGGCTGGCAGCTTGAGCAAAGCCTGCTGGCCGCCGGGCACGACCCCTTGTTGATTCACCAAGCGGCCATCATGGACGCTGCGTATGCCCCGTTTACCGCCCCTTGGATAGCCCAAGCCAGCCAAGCGCTGGCCATGACGGTGGCCAGCTCGGCGGCCTTGCTCGATCTGGATGCGGTGGTGATGGATGGCTCGCTGGGCGCACCGCTCATGACCGCCCTGATGAACGCCACACAAGACGCACTGGCCCAGTACCGCTTTGACGGCATGCACCAGCCTCAGTTGTTGGCCGGGCAGGTGGGCCCGCACGCCCGTGCCTTGGGCGGCGCTTTGCTGCCGCTGCACAGCCAGTTTTTCCCCGACAAAGACATCTTCTTGAAACAGGACGCCGCATGAAGTTTTATCTGGACAGCGCCGATGCCCGGCAATGGGCTTTGCCTGCGGGTTGCCCACCGGTGCAGGGCGTGACCACCAACCCCACGTTGGTGATGCAGGCGGGCTTGCCGGTCAGCTTGCCTGGCTATCTGCAATTGGTGGCGCAGGCGGGCGAGGCCCGCATGCCCGAGTTGATGCTGCAATTGCCCCGAGCCGATGTGGGCGAGGCCGCGCAATGGCTCGAAGTCCTGCTGCCTGCCGCTGTGCAGGCCCGTGTGCGCCTGACCATCAAGCTGCCGTGCCACCCTGACTGGCAGCCGGTCTTGCGTGAAGTGCAGGCCTGGGGCGTGCCCACGCTGCTGACGGGTTTGTCCAACCCCGTGCAACTGCTGTGGGCGAGGGCCCAAGGTGCCAATTACGTTGCGCCTTATGTGGGCCGTCTGCAAGCCGATGGCCGCGATGTCTGGTCGCTGATCGAGGCCTGCGTGGCGGTGCAAGCCGACGGCCTGCAGCTGCTGGCCGCCAGCATCAAGTCGGCCGACGTGCTCTCGCGCCTGATCGCAGCCGGTGCCCATGCGGTCACGGTGCGCCCCGAGTTTGCCGCCAGTCTGGCCACCGACCCGCTCACTTTGGCGGCCATGGCCCAGTTTGACCAGGATGTGGTGACGAGCCAAAAGCCTTAAAGGCTTCGGTTGCGCGCCAGCGGCGGGTTGCGCGAAAAGTATTGCAGGATGCCGCGCATCAAAGCATCGGTGAGTTGCTGCTGATAAACGTCGCTGCGCAACTTGTCTTCTTCTGCCGGGTTGCTGATGAACGCGGTTTCCACCAGCACGCTGGGAATGTCGGGGGCTTTGAGGACCGCAAACCCTGCTTGTTCGACCCTGGGTTTGTGCAGGCGACCCACGCCGCTGATCTCGCGCAGCAAGCTACCGCCCAACATCATGCTGTCCTTAATTTGCGCTGCCGTGCTCATGTCCAGCAAGGCCCGTTGCACCTGCGCGTCCTGACTGCCCAGATTGATGCCGCCGATCAAGTCGGCCTTATTTTCTTTTTGCGCCATCCAGCGTGCTGCACTGCTGGAGGCCGCACCTTGACTGAGCGCAAACACGCTGGCACCGCTGGCCTGAGGCGTGAAAAACGCATCGGCATGGATGCTGACAAACAGGTCTGCTTGTACGCGTCTGGCTTTTTGTACCCTCACATGAAGGGGCACAAAAAAGTCAGCATCGCGTGTCAGGTAGGCCCGCATGGGGTTGCCATTGACGCTGCTGGCGTTGATGCGGTCGCGCAGCATTTTGGCGATTTTGAGCACCACATCTTTTTCGCGTGTGCCACCAGGGCCAATCGCGCCAGGGTCTTCGCCGCCGTGGCCCGGGTCCAGCGCGATCACGATCAATCGGTCGGCCTTGTTGTTGGACTCTGCGCGTGGCGGATGGTCCTGGCTGTCGATGTACGGGCCTGCCGGGGGCGTCAAGTCTTGGCGGCGGGTGGACAGGGCGGCAGGGGGCGTTACAGAAGGCGTGGGCAGGCCGGGTACACCGATGGCAGAGCCTGCACGGGTCTGGCGGGCGATCAGCTCGCCCAAGGGGTCGTTCACCGGGGCTGCGCTGGGCAGGGCCGGTGCAGGCAGCGTGGTTTTGGCCGAGACCCGTTCTTGAATCAACTGCTCCAGGGGGTCAATGGTCTGGATGGGGTAAAGGTCGAGCACCAGCCTGTGGGCATAAGCCGCTACCGGCGGAAGGCTGAAGACCTGCGGCGCGATGGGGTGTTTCAGGTCAATCACCAAGCGCACCACCTCGGTACTGTATTGGCCCACACGAATGCCAGCAATGTTGGGGTCAGAGGCTTGCACCTTGCCGACCAGTTCGCGCAGAGCGGCGTTCAGTTGAAGGCCTTCAATGTCCACGGCCAGCCGGGGTGGGGAAGCGATGAAGGTTTGCGTGGTTTTGAGCGGGGTGTCCGATTCGAGCGTGACGCGGCTGTAATCAGGGGCGGGCCAAACACGCACAGCCAGCATATTGGCGCCACGTGCCAGTTGTGTCGCGCCCAGGCTCAGCACACAAAAACCGGCCTGGATCAGTCGGCGGCGATCAGCGCGCATGCTCGGCCCCCGCAGGTGGGGTCGGCCACGCTTGCAGCCAGTGTTGGCCTCGCGGGGTGCCTGCGCTGATGTGCACGCCGCGTTGGTCCTCGTCCAGTGCGTCCAGCGCAATCACCCAGTCGGGCGGCGGCAGTTGGCCTGCCACCTTGTCTGGCCATTCCATGAGCTTGAGTCCCGGCCCGGCAAAGATGTCGCGAAAACCCGCGTCTTCCCACTCTTGTGGGTCGTTGAAGCGGTAAAAATCAAAATGCCAGATGGGCCAAGCACTTTCGCCCGAGCCCGCTTGGTGTGGCTCGACCACCGCATAGGTCGGGCTTTTGATGCGGCCTTGCACCCCGGCGGCGCGCAGCAGGTGGCGCACCAGCGTGGTTTTGCCCGCCCCCAGATTGCCGCGCAGCTCAATGCGGGCATCGCGTCCGCCCGGCCAAGTGATCAGGGCCTGGGCCAGTTGCGTGGCAAAGGCTTGCGTGGCCGCCTCATGGGGCCACAAGCCCTCCCAAACCAGGGGCAAGGGCGGGGTTGTAGCGGGGCTTCCTACAATCGCTGGGTGACTGCTCAACGTACTCAAATCGACCTTCTTGAACTGTGGCCCCAGATTCAGATCTGGGCGTGTGAACTCGGATTGTCCCAAATTGGCGTGACGGGCGTCGATTTGACCTCGGCCGAGCCCGGATTGCAGGCCTGGCTGGCCGCTGGGTTTCACGGCAGCATGGGCTATATGGCCAGTCATGGCATGAAGCGCGCGCGGCCTGCCGAGCTGCAGCCGGGCACGGTGAGTGTCATTACAGCGCGCATGGATTATTTGCCGCAGGACACGCCGCCCGACTGGCTGGCCCGCGAAACCGCCCGCAGCTTGCAGCCGGGTGAGGCGGTGGTGTCGGTGTATGCCCGGGGGCGTGACTATCACAAGGTTTTGCGCAGCCGTTTGCAAAAACTGCAAGAGCGCATCGCGCAAGCCATCGGCCCGTTTGGGCACCGCGTGTTCACCGACTCGGCCCCGGTGATGGAGGCCGAACTGGCCACCCGCAGCGGGCTGGGCTGGCGCGGCAAACACACCTTGGTGCTGAGTCGTGAAGCCGGGTCGATGTTTTTTCTGGGCGAATTGTTTGTGGACTTTGCCTTGCCCGAAACACCCCCCGTGTCGGCGCATTGTGGTCACTGCACCGCCTGCATGGACGTGTGCCCCACACAGGCCATTGTGGGCCCCTACCGTTTGGATGCCCGGCGCTGCATTTCGTATTTGACGATCGAACACGCGGGGCCGATTGACGAGGCTTTGCGTCCGCTGATTGGCAACCGCATTTATGGCTGCGACGACTGCCAGCTGGCGTGCCCGTGGAACAAGTTCGCGCAAGTCAGCCCATTGTCCGATTGGCAGGCTCGCGAAGGTTTGGGGGCTGGCAGCATCGTGCAGTTGATGGCCTGGACAGAAACTGAATTTTTGCGCCGCACCGAAGGCAGCGCCATCCGCCGCATAGGCCATGCCCGCTGGCTGCGCAATCTGGCATTGGCGGCGGGGAATGCCTTGTCGATGGAGGCCCTTGCCGCCTCAGAACGCCGAACTTTGCAGCAGGCGCTGATGGCGCATGCTGCACACCCTGATCCGGTGGTGCAAGAACAGGTGGCGTGGTCGCTCGCCAATCAGCGCAGCACGCCCAGTGCAAACGGCAAGCTCCACATCCCTGACAAGGTTGACAGCGTGACCAAGCCCGCCACATAGGGGCCGTTGTAGCCCATGCGGGCGGCCAGCACGTAGCAAGTGGATGCCGTGGGCAAAGCCGAAAACGCCAGCAAGGCGGTGGTTTGTACCGGGTTGAGCTGAAACAGGTGGGCCATGCCCAGCGCGATCAAGGGCAGCAGCAGGTGCTTGACCATCAAGACGCTCATGCCCAGCAGCTTGCCTTGGCGCAGGGTGCCCAGTTGCATGCCCGCGCCCGCAGCCATCAAACCCAAGGCCAAAGAGGCGGCCCCGATGCGGCTGATGCTAGGGTCCAGCCAAAGCGGAATGCGAAACCCCAGCAAGTTGGCGATCAGGCCAGAGCCGGTGGCAATGATCAGCGGGTTGCGCACCAGTTCGCGCAAAAAACCGGTGTTGGCATGCCGGGCCATGGGCCAGACCGCGCCGATGTTGAACAGCGGCACGCACACGCCGATCAACACCGAAATCATCAGCAAGCCCTCTGGGCCTGCGAGTCGTTCGGCCAGCGCCAATGCGATGAAGGAATTGAAGCGAAAGCCCACTTGGGCGCTGGCCGCGTGGTCGCGTCGGTCCAGCCGTTTGCCCAGAATGGGCCAATAGGGCAAGCTGTACGACAGGGCAATGGCGCAAACCCCCAAGCTCAGGCCTGCTCCGATCAGGCTGGACGCTGCATTCAGGTCGAGCGGGCTTTTCACAATCGAGTGAAACAACAACACCGGAAAAAGAAAGAAATAAACCAAAGTCTCCACTTGTTGCCAAACGGGGCGGTTCAGTGCGGTGAAGCGACAAATCAGATAGCCGCACAAAATCAGGGAAAAATCAGGGAAGAGCAGTTGAGCAAAGTTCACACGGCTAGGATAACCGAGCCTTGTGGGCGCTCGGGCGTGAACTTGTCACCTGAGGCGCATGTTTTTCTCAAGGTTTTATGGGTTTCCCCCCTCGCAGGAGCCTGCATTTTTTGCCTATCATGTGTGTGTTCTTTTAAGGAGTTATCGAATGAAGCGTCGCGATTGGATTTCTGTGGCCGGTTTGGCTGCCACCGTGTTGGCCAGTGGTTCGGTGTGGGCGCAGGCTTACCCCAACAAGGTGATCAAGTTGCAAGTGCCTTTTGCACCCGGTGGCACCACTGACATCGTGGCGCGTGTCATCTCCGAGCCTTTGGGCAAGGCGCTGGGCCAGAGCGTGATTGTCGAGAACAAAGCCGGCGGCGGCGGTGTAGTCGGCGCCACTGAAACCATGCGTGCGGTCCCCGATGGCTACAACTTGGGCATGGCCACGGTGTCCACGACCGCGGCCAATCCCGCCATCAACCCCAAAATTCCGTACAACCCCATCACCGATTTCACACCCATCATCAACATCGCGGCCACCCCCAATGTGATCGCGGTGCATCCGAGTTTTCCGGCCAAAGATTACAAAGGGTTCATCGCCGAGTTGAAGAAAAACCCGGGCAAATACTCTTATGCCTCATCGGGCACTGGCGGCATTGGCCACCTGCAAACCGAACTGTGGAAGAGCTTGGCGGGCGTCTTCATTACCCACATTCCTTACCGGGGTGCCGGCCCGGCATTGAACGACACGGTAGCCGGTCAGGTCCCCATCATTTTTGACAACATGCCCTCGGCCTTGCCATTCATCCAGTCGGGCAAGCTGGTCGCGATTGTGGTGGCTGCACCCCAACGCCTGCCGCAACTGCCCAATGTGCCGACTTTCAAGGAAGTGGGCCTGGAGCCCGTCAACCGCATGGCTTATTACGGCATTCTGGGCCCTAAGAACTTGCCCAAAGACGTGGTCGACAAGATCAGCAACGGTGTGAAAAAAGCCCTGCAAGACCCGGCTGTGACCAAGCGCATTCAAGACACGGGTTCCTTGGTGGTGGCCAATACCCCTGAAGAGTTCGCCGTTCAAATCAAGGCCGAGTTCGAGGTTTACAAAAAGGTGGTTGACCAGCAAAACCTCAAGCTCGACTGATGCACGAGGCCAGCCAGACGACTGTCGACCGCTTTGTCGAGGCTCTCTGGCTGGAAGACGGGCTGGCTGCCAACACCTTGGCAGCCTACCGTCTGGACTTGTTGCATTTCGCCACATGGCTGTTTTTGACGCACCGGCTGGCGCTGGACGCCACACAAGAACAGCACTTGCAGTCTTATTTTGCCGAGCGGCATGACGAGACCAAGGCCACATCGGCCAACCGCAGGCTCACGGTGTTCAAGCGGTTTTTTCGCTGGGCCTTGCGCGAACGGTTGGTGCAAGCCGACCCGACGCTGCGCTTGCTCGCGGCCAAACAAGCCTTGCGCGTGCCCAAAACCCTGGGCGAAGCGCAAGTCGATGCCTTGTTGCGTGCACCCGATGTGGGCACCGAGCTGGGGTTGCGCGATCGCGCTATGTTGGAGCTGATGTACGCCAGCGGTTTGCGGGTCACCGAGCTGGTGAGCCTCAAAACCCTGCATGTTTCCCTCAACGAAGGGGTACTTCGCATCATGGGAAAGGGCAGCAAAGAGCGTTTGGTGCCCTTTGGCGAAGAGGCCCGTGAGTGGCTGCAGCGTTATATGGCCCAAGCCAGGCCCGTCTTGCTGGGGAAGCGCCAGACCGAAGACCTGTTTGTCACCCGCAGTGGCCCCAAACCCGGCACTGCCATGTCGCGAGTCATGTTCTGGAGCTTGGTCAAGCGTTATGCCATCGAGGCGGGTATCACCGCACCGCTGTCGCCCCACACATTGCGCCATGCTTTTGCCACCCATTTGCTCAATCACGGGGCCGATTTGCGGGCAGTCCAGATGTTGCTGGGTCATGCCGATATTTCGACCACCACCATTTACACCCATGTGGCACGCGAGCGACTGAAGACGCTGCACGCCCAGCACCACCCCAGGGGATAAGACCCACTGAGCTCAGCTCAGCGCCGCCAGCTCGGCCTCTTCAAAACCCGCCAGACGGCGTGCTGCCATGTTGAACGGCGGGCGCAGTTTGGGCGCGTCGTATTGCGCGATCAGCGCGGCATAGGTGCTCACAGGGTCCAGGCCTCGCCGCCCACAAAGATAACGGTACCAGCGGTTGCCAGCGGCCACATGGCCGATTTCTTCGGCCAAGATGATGTCCAATATCTCACCGGCCCGGTGGTCGCCCACGCTGATCAGCTTGTTTTTCACCCCCGGTGATGCGTCCAGGCCACGCGCTTCCATGGTGCGCGGCACGATGCCGATGCGCGCAAGCAAATCGCCTTGGGTGCGCTCGGCCATGTCCCACAGCGTGTTGTGGGCCGGAAAATCACCGTAGTCAAAGCCCATGGTCAACAGGTGTTCGCGCAGCAAGGTGAAATGCTTGGCTTCTTCTTGGGCAATGCGCACCCAGTCGGTGTAGAAGGCCTCAGGCATGCCTGCAAAGCGCCAGACCACATCGAGGGCCAAGTCAATGGCGTTCAGTTCAATGTGGGCGATCGAGTGGACCAGCATGGCCCGTCCTTCGGTGGTGGCCATCGATTTGGCTTTGAGTTGGGTGTGCGGCACCAAGACGGGTTTTGCCGATCGGCCGGGGCCCGCACTGGGCGCTTGCAGGATTTGCTCAGGGTTCACGGGCAGGCACAGGTCCAGCGCCAAAGTGGCTTGGGCCTTCAAAACGGGATGGGCCTGGGCCCAAGGCCCTAGGGCAGCGGTGCGCAAAGTGTGCATGGTCATCTTCGATCGGGTGCCTCGGTCTGGCATGGACATCCCTACAATTGTAGGTTTTCAGACATTCAGCCCGACAGGAGCGCTTCATGGCCATTTACCAACTTGATGCCCACACCCCCGATGTGGCCGACTCCGCATGGGTGGCCCACAACGCACAAGTCATGGGCGCGGTCAAGATTGCAGCCGATGCCAGTGTCTGGTTTGGCGTGACTGTTCGGGGTGACACCGAAACCATCACCATCGGTGAGGGCAGCAACATCCAAGACGGCAGTGTGATGCACGCAGACCATGGCAAACCCCTGACGGTGGGCAAGCATGTCACGGTCGGCCACATGGTCATGCTGCACGGCTGCACCATCGGCGACGAGTCGCTGATTGGCATTGGCGCGGTGGTGCTAAACGGCGCCAAGATTGGCAAAAACTGCCTGGTGGGTGCCGGCTCCTTGGTGACCGAGGGCAAAGAGTTTCCCGATGGCTCGATGATCATGGGCACGCCCGCCAAGGTGGTGCGCGAATTGAGCCCTGAGCAAATCGAAGGTCTGCGCCAAAGTGCCCGTCATTACGTGGACAATGCGCGTCGCTTCAAGGCGGGCCTGAAAAAAATAGCTTGATCTTTTGACGCCCAGCATTCCCCTGTTTCACTTTTGAGGATCGGCCCCACATGGCCGTTGATTGAACTTTGTCCGAACTCCATAAATTCATTTTTGAAGGCCTGCCCGTTCGTGGCATGTTGGTGCGCCTGACCGATGCCTGGCAAGACATTTTGGCGCGTCGCGCCGCCAATTCCGAGACGGGCGCTTACCCGGCCCCCGTGCGCCAGTTGCTGGGCGAGATGGCCGCTGCGGGCGTGCTGATGCAGGGCAACATCAAGTTCAACGGCGCATTGGTGTTGCAGATTTTTGGCGATGGCCCGGTCAAGTTGGGCGTGGTGGAGGTTCAACCCGATCTGAGCCTGCGGGCCACCTGCACCCAAGTGGGCGATGTGGCCGACAACGCCACCTTGAGCCAGATGGTCAACGTGAACAACGAAGGCCGCTGCGCGATCACGCTGGACCCGCTGGACCGTTTGCCGGGCCAACAACCCTATCAGGGCGTGGTGCCCTTGTTTGGTGACCAAGGCGAAAAGCTCGAGAACATTAGCGAGGTGCTGGAGCATTACATGCTGCAGTCCGAGCAATTGGACACGGTGCTGGTGCTGGCCGCCGACGACAAAGTCGCCGCAGGTTTGCTGATTCAGCGTTTGCCCATTGAGGGCGAGGGCAATTTGGCCGGGCAGGTCGATTCGCTCATGCGCGAGTCGGTGTTGGGCCAAAGCGAAGACTTCAGCCGCATCGCCATCTTGACCAAAAGCCTCAAGCGCGAAGAACTGCTGGGCTTGGATGCCGAAACCATCTTGCACCGCTTGTATTGGGAAGAGCCGCTGGCCCGCTTTGAACCCCTCATAGGGGAGACCGGCCCGCGTTTTGCGTGCCGCTGCAACCGCGAGCGCGTGGGCCACATGATCCGCAGCTTGGGCACCGAAGAGGTCGAGGGCATCATCGCCGAGCAAGGGCAGGTGGAAGTGGGCTGCGATTTTTGCGGCGCTCAATACCGCTTTGACCCGGTGGACGCCGCTGGCTTGTTCACGGGTTTGCCAGCGGATGCGCCAGGCGGCTCGGTGCACTGAGCGCAACGGCGCAGCGCCCTTGTCAGCGCCTCATCGCTTCGCTCGCACATGCGAGGTCTGTGCAGCCAGCGAGCTAGCGTGAACGCCCAGCCTGCGCCGGGGTGCATGGCTGAGCTATTGCCCCTGAAATGGCTTGGACTTGCGCCGTGATGACTGACTGTCTTGGCGCTTGGCCAGCAGCCCGGTAAACAACTTGTGCTCGCAGTCCGGGTCGCTGCACTCGTTGCATTGCCACACCGTGCGGCCCTGGTTGATGGCAAATTGCGACTGCTCACGCAGCGCCTGGGCCTCAAGATCCTCCCCTGGCAGGCCCAGAGCCAGCAACGCATTGTTCAGGCGCTGCTGCCCTTGCCCGTAAACCACTTGGTAAGCGATGCCTGCCTGATGCAGGGCTTGCCTGAGCCGGGTGTCGACCTGGCCGCGAAAGAGGGGGCTTTGCGATGTCAAGCCATTGTCCACCCTCGGCCCATCGAGGCCCATGAGCAAAGTGGTGTCGAACTGTGCCGCGTGGGCCAAGGCAATGCGGGAAAGGTCGGGGTTTTGGCGCACGGCGCTGTCGCAGGCCGCCACCGCCATGATCGGGGGCGTGTCTGAAATCAACCAACGCTGTGAGGTGTTCTCGATGGTCCGTGTGGGTGCATGCACCCCGCGTACAGGGGGCTCGATTGGCCAAACACCATGATCGTGACGCTCATTTAAGCTGGCCAGCACGTCGTGGCCACTTGTGACGGTGTGTCCACGCATTTGCAGCACTTGGGTCAGCGCATGGGTCAACCACGATTTACCTGTGCATTCAGCACCCAAAACGGCAATGCGTTTCACCCGCTTCATGCGGCCTTATTTGGCAATTTGTACGTAAATTTCATTGGGCTTGACCATGCCCAACTCATGCCGCGCGCGCTCTTCCACCATGTTCAGACCTTCCTTGAGGTCGTTGACCTCGGCGCTGAGCTGTTCGATTTTGCGACTGGCCTCTTCGTTGGCCACTTTTTGTTGCTGCAGCTCCCGCTCCAACTCGGCCACCTTGGGCACACCACCTCGGCCCAACCAGAGTTGGGCCTGCACGATCGCCAGCAAGGCAATCAGCACGATCGGAACGAGGCGGTTGCCCATGGTTGGCTATTTAGCGCAGGTTGTAAAACGCGCTGCGGCCTGGATACACCGCGACTTCGCCCAAGTCTTCTTCGATGCGAAGCAGTTGGTTGTACTTGGCCATGCGGTCCGAACGGCTCATGGAGCCCGTCTTGATCTGACCGGCATTCAAGCCCACGGCGATGTCGGCGATGGTGCTGTCTTCGGTCTCACCAGAGCGGTGCGAGATCACGGCGGTGTAACCCGCACGCTTGGCCATTTCGATGGCTTCGAAGGTTTCAGTCAGGGTGCCGATCTGGTTGATCTTGATCAGGATCGAGTTGGCGATGCCTTTGTCGATGCCTTCTTTGAAGATCTTGGTGTTGGTCACGAACAGGTCGTCACCCACAATTTGCACGTTCTTGGCCAAGCGGTCGGTCAGCACTTTCCAGCCGTCCCAGTCGTTTTCGGCCATGCCGTCTTCGATGCTGATGATCGGGTACTTGTCGCACCAGGTAGCCAACATGTCGGTCCACTGCTCAGACGTCAGGCTGATGCCGCCCTCACCGGCCAACACGTACTTGCCGTCTTTGTAAAACTCGCTGGCCGCGCAATCGAGACCAATGGCAATTTGCTCGCCGGCGGTGTAACCCGCTGCAGCAATCGCATCGAGCACCATTTGGATGGCCGCTTCGTGGCTGTCGACGTTGGGGGCAAAACCGCCCTCGTCGCCCACGGCAATGCTCATGCCCTTGTCGTGGATGATTTTCTTCAGGGCGTGGAACACTTCGGCACCCCAGCGCACGGCTTCGCGGAACGAGGGGGCGCCCACGGGGATGATCATGAACTCTTGCAAGTCCAGGTTGTTATTGGCATGCGCGCCGCCATTGATGACATTCATCATGGGCACGGGCAACTGGTTGCCATTCATGCCGCCAAAGTAGCGGTACAGCGGCAGGCCAGATTCTTCGGCAGCGGCGCGGGCCACGGCCATGGACACGGCCAACATGGCGTTGGCACCCAGACGGCTCTTGTTGTCGGTGCCGTCCAGGTCGATCAGGGTACGGTCCAAAAAGGCCTGCTCGGAGGCATCGAGGCCCAGCACGGCTTCAGAGATTTCGGTGTTGATGTGCTCGACGGCCTTGAGCACGCCTTTGCCCAGGTAACGGCTTTTGTCGCCGTCACGCAGTTCGATGGCTTCGCGGCTGCCGGTCGATGCGCCGGACGGCACAGCGGCGCGGCCCATAACACCAGACTCCAGCAGCACATCGCATTCGACAGTGGGGTTGCCACGGCTGTCGAGGATTTCACGGCCGACGATATCAACGATTGCACTCATTTTTGAACTCTCTCAATTGAAAAATAAAACGGGTTTTAAAAGCAAAACGGGTCAAAGGCCTTCAACGGCCACCATGCGCATGACGGCGGCACCAGCGCGGGCTTCACGGGCTTTCAGGTATTCGGGTAATTCGTAAAACGCTTTGGCGGCTTCGAATGAAGGAAACTTCAAAATCACGATCCGTTCGGGTGTCCAGTCGCCTTCGAGCACTTGCACTTGACCACCGCGCACGCACACTTCGGCGCCTGCGGTTTGCATGGCCGCGGTGGACCACTTTTTGTACTCTTCGTATTGAACAGCATTGGTCACCTGAACATGAGCGATGATAAAGCCGCTCATGCGAAATCGTCCTCTAAAAACGGGTTCTTTTTGGTGACGGAATCGAGCTGCACCAAGGTCTCTAGCAAGGCCTTCATCTTGCCCAGCGGCACCGCATTCGGGCCATCGGACCAAGCGTCAGCAGGTTTGGGGTGGGTTTCCATGAAGAGACCTGCCACCCCTGCGGCCACGCCTGCGCGGGCCAGTACCGGCACCATCTCGCGAGCACCACCACTGCTGGTGCCCTGGCCGCCGGGCTTTTGCACCGAATGGGTCACGTCAAACACCACCGGAGCACCGGTTTTTCGCATCTCGGCCAGGCTGGTCATGTCGGCCACCAGGTTGTTGTAGCCAAAACTCACGCCGCGCTCGCAGGCCAAAAACTGGTCTTCCGGCAGGCCCGCTTCACGCGCAGCGGTGCGGGCCTTGTCGATGACGTTTTTCATGTCCCAAGGGGCCAAAAATTGGCCCTTCTTGATGTTGACGGGCTTGCCCGACTGGGCCACGGCCCGGATGAAATCGGTTTGGCGGCACAAAAAGGCCGGGGTCTGCAATACGTCGACCACGCTGGCCACCGTCTTGACCTGCGACTCGTCGTGAACGTCGGTCAGGATCGGCACACCGATCTGGCGGCGCACTTCGTCCAAAATCTTCAGGCCCGCATCGATGCCCACACCGCGCTGGGTGCTGCCCGACGAGCGGTTGGCTTTGTCGAACGAGCCTTTGTAGATCAGCGGGATGCCCAGCGCCGTGCAGATTTCTTTTAACTGGCCTGCCACTTCCAGCGACATTTCCAGCCCCTCAATGGAGCAGGTGCCTGCGATCAGGAAGAAGGGTTGGTTCAGGCCAACGTCAAATCCGCAAAGTTTCATGGCTGGGTCAGTCTGTGAAGTGGTTTCAGGCCGCAGCCTTGTGAACGATCGCAGCCTTCACGAAGGCGTTGAACAGAGGGTGGCCATCCCAGGGCGTTGATTTGAATTCGGGGTGAAATTGCACGCCCACATACCAAGGGTGAACGGTTTGCGGCAGTTCGACGATTTCTGTCAGCTGTTCGCGTTGGGTCAAAGCCGAGATCACCAGGCCGGCTTTGCGCAGATCGTCCAGGTAATTCACGTTGGCTTCGTAGCGGTGGCGGTGGCGCTCGGTGACCACATCGCCGTAAATCTGGTGGGCCAGCGTGCCCTTGGCCACGTCGGAGCTTTGCGCGCCCAAGCGCATGGTGCCGCCCAAGTCGGAGTTGGCATCGCGCACTTGGATGGAACCATCGGCGTCTTTCCATTCGTTGATCAGCGCGATCACGGGAAAGGGCGTCTCGGGCTCGAACTCGGTGCTGTTGGCGCCCGTCATGCCGGCCATATGGCGGGCATATTCGATAGTCGCCACCTGCATGCCCAGGCAAATGCCCAGGTAAGGCACTTTGTGGGTGCGGGCAAATTGGGCGGTTTCGATCTTGCCTTCGACGCCACGTTTGCCAAAGCCACCGGGCACCAGCACGCCGTCGAAGTGGGCCAGGCTGGCCACGGTTTCGGGGTTGATGGTTTCGGAGTCGATGTGTTCGATCTTGACGCGCACATGGTTGCGCATGCCGGCATGGCGCAGCGCTTCGTTGACCGATTTGTAGCTGTCAGACAGTTCGACGTATTTGCCGACCATGGCGATCGTGACTTCGCCTTGAGGGTGTTCGGTTTCGTAAACCAGATCGTCCCAGCGCTTGAGGCTGGCCGGTGGCGTGTTCAGGCGCAGCTTGTCGCAGATCAGACCGTCCAGACCTTGCTCGTGCAGCACACGCGGCACTTTGTAGATGGTGTCCACGTCGGGCATGGAGATCACGCCCCAGCTTTGCACGTTGGTAAACAGCGAAATTTTGTCGCGCTCGTCGTCGGGAATGGTGCGGTCAGCGCGGCAAAGCAGTGCGTCGGGCTGGATGCCAATTTCGCGCAGTTTCTGCACTGTGTGTTGGGTCGGCTTGGTTTTGAGTTCGCCCGCAGCCGCAATCCAGGGCACATAAGTCAAATGCACAAAAGCTGCATTGTTGGGCCCTAGGCGCAAGCTGAGTTGGCGCACGGCTTCCAAGAAAGGCAATGATTCGATGTCGCCCACGGTGCCGCCGATTTCGACGATGGCCACGTCCACGGCTTCGGGCGTTCCATAACCCGCGCCGCGCTTGACGAAGTCTTGGATTTCGTTGGTGACGTGGGGAATGACCTGCACGGTCTTGCCCAAGTAGTCACCACGGCGCTCTTTTTCGAGCACGCTTTTGTAGATCTGGCCGGTGGTGAAGTTGTTGGCCTTCTTCATTCGGGTGTTGATGAAGCGCTCGTAGTGACCCAGATCGAGGTCGGTTTCAGCGCCGTCGTCGGTGACAAACACTTCGCCATGCTGAATGGGCGACATGGTGCCAGGATCGACGTTGAGGTAGGGATCGAGTTTGATGAGGGTGACAGAGAGGCCGCGCGATTCAAGGATGGCGGCGAGCGATGCGGAGGCGATTCCCTTGCCCAGGGAAGACACCACACCGCCGGTGACGAAGACGAATTTGGTCATGTCCAAGACGGGAGCTTGGCGCTCCCGGAAGGTGGAAATCGTGATTATAGACAGTCGAGTTCGGGGTTTTTTCGGTCATCAGTCGATTCTTGTGGGTTTGCGCGCCGGGTCTGCAGTCGTTTTTCGCCCCGATGTCAGGGCTGGTCGGTCGGGCTCATACTCGCTTCGCTCGCCAAATCGCCCGATCCAGCCAGCCCTGACACCGGCGCTGAGCTGTGTATGTATTTTTGTGGGAGCGAGCCCCCGCTCGCGAATGCTGGATGTGCCACAGCACCTGTTCGGCCGCAGGGGCCGCCTGCCACAGCGCATCATTGGGCGCGTTGCTCTCTGCTACATTCCTCGGCATGAGCATATTGGCTGGAAAACACATCGTTTTGGGTTTGTCGGGTGGCATTGCCGCATTCAAATCTGCGGAGCTCTGCCGGGCTTTGGTCAAGGCCGGGGTCACGGTGCAAGTCGTCATGACCGAGGCGGCTGAGCAATTCATGACGGCCGTCACCATGCAGGCCCTGTCCGGTCGGCCGGTCTACACCTCGCAGTGGGACCCGCGCGAAGCCAACAACATGGCCCACATCAACCTGAGCCGCGAAGCCGACGCCATTCTTGTGGCTCCGGCCAGCGCCGATTTCATGTCCAAACTGCTGCATGGCGGCGCCGATGAACTGCTCAGCCTGATGTGCCTGGCCCGTCCGCTGGACAAGGTGCCGCTGATCGTGGCCCCAGCCATGAACCGTGAAATGTGGTCCAACCCCGCGACGCAGCGCAATGTGGCGCAACTCAGAGCCGATGGCGTTCATGTGCTTGACGTAGGGCAGGGCGACCAAGCCTGCGGTGAGACCGGCGATGGCCGCATGCTTGAGGCCGATGAAATTCTGGAAGATCTGGAAACTTTTTTCACGCCCAAGGTGCTGGCAGGCAAGGCCCTGCTGGTCACGGCCGGGCCTACTTACGAAGCCATCGACCCGGTGCGCGGCATTACCAATTTGTCGAGTGGCAAGATGGGTTTCGCCATTGCCTGTGCGGCGCGCAGGGCGGGTGCCCAGGTGACACTCGTTGCGGGGCCTGTGCATTTGCCCACGCCCAGAGGCGTTCAGCGTGTGAAAGTGCAGTCGGCTCGCCAGATGCTGGACGCTGTGATGCAGCATGTGGGCGCGGCGCAGGTGTTTATCTCAACGGCCGCTGTGGCCGATTGGCGTCCAGCGACTTCGGCTGAGCAAAAAATCAAAAAAGATGGTTCAGGCCAAACACCTGAGCTGAGCTTTGTCGAAAACCCGGACATTCTGGCCACGATCGCGCAGTCACCGCGAGCTCTTTCTGGTGCGCTTTTTTGTGTCGGTTTTGCGGCCGAAAGCCACGACTTGCTGGCCCACGCCACCGCCAAACGCATCCGCAAAGGTGTGCCCTTGTTGGTGGGCAATATCGGGCCGGCCACCTTTGGCCAGGATGACAACGCCTTGCTTCTGGTCGACGAGGCCGGTGCGCGAGAACTGCCGCACGCCACTAAACAGTCGCTGGCGGTGGACCTCATCGCCGACATTGCACGCCGTTTAGGCTGATGCCATTTCGGGGCTCGTGTGGCCGCATGGTGCCCACGGCCTTTCTTCAAACCCTGGAGTTTTCATGAACATTGATCTCAAAATCATCGACGTCCGCATGACCGAACAACTGCCTGTTTACGCCACACCCGGCAGCGCCGGTCTGGATTTGCGTGCTTGCCTGGATGCGCCTTTGACATTGCAGCCCAATGCTTGGCAGTTGGTGCCCACAGGCATTGCCGTGCACCTGAAAGACCCCGGTTATGCGGCCATGTTGTTGCCGCGCTCTGGCTTGGGCCATAAGCACGGCATCGTATTGGGCAATTTGGTGGGCTTGATCGACAGCGATTACCAGGGCCAGCTGATGGTCAGTGCCTGGAACCGCAGCGACGTGGCGTTCACGATTGAACCTATGGAGCGCATTGCCCAAATGGTGATCGTGCCTGTCGTTCAGGCTACGTTCAATGTGGTCACCGAGTTCGACGCAGCCAGCGAACGCGGTGAAGGCGGTTACGGCTCAACGGGTAAAAAATAAACCGCAGCTCGCGGTCGATGGCTTCGGCGCTGACAGATGTGGTTTTAGGTTGGGCGCATGTCGGTGCCAAGTTGCTGACCCGCTGGCACTGACCTACTTCAAGCTCAGTGGAATGTCGGGCCGTTGGACGAGGATGGGATGTCGCCTTCATCGCCCACTTCAATTTTGAAGAAACCTGTGCCGCAGCTGCCATTGCCCACTTCGGCTTCGGTCGGTTCGCGAACCGATTCGACTTTCAGGTGCAAGCGCAAGGCAATGCCCGACAAGGGGTGGTTGGCGTCCAGCACCACATGCTCGGGGTAAATCTCGGTCACGGTGTACAGCGCGTTGCGCGGCGCATCGGGGTTGCAGCCTTCGGGCAAAGCCGTGCCTTCTATCGTCAGGCCGGGCTCCAGGCCTTCTGGGAACAGCGCCAGTGGCTCCAGAAACAGCAGGTTTTCATCAAAGTCGCCAAAGGCGTCTTCGGGCTCCAGGTGCAAGTCGACCTTGGCACCACGTTCGTGGCCTTGCAGGGCTTCCTCGATTTTGGGCAGCAGGTCTTTGCCGCCAATGAAAAATTCAACGGGTTCGTCCAGCGTGTCCAGAACTTCGCCCAGCGTGTCTTTGAGTGTCCAGGTCAGTGCGACCACAGAAGGTGTCTTGATTTCCATAGGACAATTGTCGCAGTTTGGCGGCCACTTTTTGGCCGCTTTGGCATTGAGATGCGAGAACCCGAGATGAACATAGAACAACCCTTGGCTTTGTTGGGCGGTTTGACGGCCAGCCAATTCATGAAGCGCCATTGGCAAAAAAAGCCACTCTTGGTGCGCAATGCCATCCCCGGTTTTATTCCCTGCGTCGGGCGTTCCGAGTTGGTGGCACTGGCTGCGCAAGAGGGCGTTGAGTCGCGTCTGATTGTGGATTCGGACAAGGGCTGGAAGATGAAGCACGGCCCCTTGCTCAAACGCAGTCTGCCCCCGTTCAGTCAAAAAAAATGGACCTTCTTGGTGCAGGGCGTTGACTTGCACCACGACGGTGTCCACGCGTTGATGCGGCAGTTTCGCTTCGTGCCCGACGCGCGACTCGACGATTTGATGATCAGCTATGCCACCGATGGCGGCGGCGTGGGCCCGCACTTTGACAGCTATGACGTGTTTTTGCTGCAAGCCCATGGGCAGCGACGCTGGCGCATCGGCCGTCAACAAGACCTGAGCTTGCAAACGGGTGTGCCGCTCAAAATTTTGCAAAATTTTGAAGCCGAAGAAGAGTTCGTTCTCAACCCCGGCGATATGCTGTACCTGCCACCCAAATACGCGCACGACGGCGTGGCCGAGGGCGAGTGCATGACCTGGTCGATCGGCTTTCGCGCACCGCAAGAAGGCGAGCTGGCCCGAGAGCTTTTGCTGGGTCTGGCAGATGAGGCGTTTGAGGGGGTGGGCGATGGTTTGTACCGCGACCCCAAACAACTGGCGGTGTCGTCACCAGCGGCTATTCCGCAGTCATTGGCTGGCTTCGCCCGCCAAGTGCTTGATAAAGCGTTGAAAGACCCACATTTGCTACACAGTTTGTTGGGTGAATATTTGACCGAACCGAAATCAAATGTCTGGTTTGACGGGGCAGAAGCGGCTTCTGATCTGTCGCTGGGCGTGCAATTGGATCGGCGCACCAAAATGATGTACGACGATCGGCATGTCTTTATCAATGGAGAAAGTTTCCGCGTGGGCGGCAAAGATGCTCGTTTCTTGCGTCAACTGGCTGATAACCGCTCGCTTTCAGCGTCTTCGTGCGCCAACTTGAGTGAAGCGGCTCAAGAGGCCCTACTGGATTGGATGTCTGCAGATTGGTTAAAACCCCTAGAGGATTTTCCCGCACAAAAGGCCTGATTGAAGGTTTCGCGTCAGCTTTGTGACTTGTGTTGTGCGAGGTCCTAGGGAAAACGCTATAATTTAAAGCTGAGTACAAAAGAGCTCGAGTGCTTTTGTCTCGGTCCAAGCAAGCTTTGAATTTGCTTTGACAATTTCCGGAAATTGTTTTCAACCCCTATAAGGAAAATCATCATGAACAAGTCCCTCGTTTTGGCTGCCATCATCGCTGCTGCTGCTTTGTCCGCTTGCGGCAAAAAAGAAGAAGCCGCTGCTCCAGCTGTTCCAGCTCCTGCTGCCGTTGCTCCAGCTGCTGACGCTTCTGCTGCCCCAGCCGCTCCTGCTGCTCCAGCTGCTGACGCTTCTGCTGCCAAGTAATTGCTTAGCGCTTTCCCGGTTTTTTCCGGGAATGCATAAAAAAACCCCGCATTGCGGGGTTTTTTTATGGTTTGTAGCCTGTCACCATAAATGGCGGTCGGGGCACTGCAGGCCTTGGTTGGCCTGCCTTATGAGATCAGCGCAGTTCGTTGGCCAGCAACTTCAAAATGCGTTCGGCATTGCCCGAGGTTTCGGCTTGGCCATTGGCATCGAGCACGCTAACGATACTCACATTGTCTTTCTCAGTCAAAGTGATGCGGTAGCGTGACAATGCCGGCACCTCTTTTTTGCTGCTGAACATGCGGGCAAAGAAACCTGGTTCTTTGTTATCGCTCGTCCCCGGTGCCACATAACGGACAAAATAAACACCTTTGGTCCGGTCGCGGTCTTCGACTGTGAAGCCGGTACGGTCAAGTGCCACGCCTGTGCGGCGCCATGCGCGGTCCAGTGTGTCGCTGATTTGGATGACGGGTTGTCCGTTCAACGTGCTGACGTTGGCCAAGGCAATGGGCGCTGCATTGGCGCTGGCGGCTTTGGCAGATTCGGTTGAGGCACCCAGTTTCACCATCAGGCGACGCAAAAATTCGATTTCGAGCTCGGCATCGCTGGCGCGGGGTTGCCAGACGGTTTGTTCTTTTTGTGCTGTGGTGTAGTTCTCGACCATGCCGCGGTGGGTGATGTAAATCTCTACGCCACCTTGGGAATTGCGCTCTACCCGTGTGCGAAATTTGTCGCGTTCACCAGAGGAGTAGAGTGAATCGAGCACTTTGCCCAGCGTCTTGCGAATGATGTCTTGCGGAATTTTGGCCCGGTTTTCGGCCCAATCGGTTTCCATAATGCCCACGTCTGGCGAGTCGGTGACCAGAACAAAACCGTTGCTGGTCCAGAACTCTTTCAGGGGGTCCCAAACTTGGTCGGCTGGGCGTGCCACCACCAACCAGCGTTGGTTGCCTTGGCGCTCCATCCGCACATCGCCTAACTTGTTGGCTGCGGTGCCTGCATCAACAACGCGCGAGCTTGCGCTTTGGAAGCCCGAAGCGGTTGCGGAGTTGCTTTCAAGTGCGTAACGCGATTCTTTGCGCAGTTGGCTGAGGTCGGGTGGGATCTCGAGTGTGGGGGCTTTGGCAGCGCTTTTGTAGTCAACCTTGTCTTCCTCAAGAATGGAACAAGCGCTGACCAAAATGGTCAAGGCCGCGATAACGGCCGTGCGCTGAACGGTGAGACAAGACGTAGAGCGATGGGACAATTTCACAAGCAATCCTTAGGTGGAAATCAAATCAGGCCGCTGGCCTTGAGCGCTGCCTCAACAGCAGGCTGCTGTGATTCAGACAGCTCGGTCATGGGCAAACGCAAAGTAGGGCCGCTCAGGCCCATGCGGTTCATGGCCCATTTGACGGGGATCGGGTTGGCTTCGACAAACAGGTTTTTGTGCACAGGCATCAGCAAAAACTGAATGCGCATGGCTTCTTTGATGTCACCACGGATGGCCGCCATGCACAGTTCGTGCATCAGGCGCGGGGCCACGTTGGCGGTCACGCTGATGTTGCCAGCACCGCCGCACAGCATCAGGGCCACAGCGGTCGGGTCATCGCCGGAGTAAACGGCAAAATCTTTGGGCAGATCGCGGATCAGCCACTGGGCGCGTTCGATGTTGCCGGTGGCTTCCTTGATGCCCACAATGCCGGGCACTTGCGCCAGGCGCAACACGGTGTCGTGCTGCATATCGGCCACCGAGCGGCCGGGCACGTTGTACAAAATCACGGGCAAGTCGGGCGTGGCTTCGGCAATCGCGCGGAAATGCCGGTACTGGCCTTCTTGTGTGGGTTTGTTGTAGTAAGGCACCACTTGCAACTGACAGTCGGCCCCAACTTTTTTGGCGAATTTGGCCAACTCGATGGCTTCGGCGGTGGAGTTGGCACCGCATCCGGCCATGATCGGTACGCGACCAGCGGCTTGTTCGACCGACACGCGGATGATTTCGCAGTGCTCGTCGACCGTGACCGTGGGCGATTCGCCCGTGGTGCCAACCACGCCAATGCAATCAGTCCCTTCGGCCACATGCCAATCGATCAATTTTCGCAAAGCGGCATAGTCCACTTTGCCGTCTTCGAGCATGGGGGTAATCAGGGCAGGGATGCTGCCTTTGATGGGGCGAAATTCGGTGGTCATGTCAGGTGCTTCTGAACAGAAAAAACCCATTCTAACGATTGCAGACTCGATTTATGACCCCCGAGTCGGGTGAATGTCACCCGATGTGACGGGAAAAACCCGACTTCAACTCAGTCTGCCCGCAAAGGCAAGCGGGGCACATCGGCCTGGTGCCCAAGCCGCACTGCGGCAATCCGCTGCACAAATCGGTCGGGTGATGGCTCAAAGCCGTCCTCATAGGCCACGGTTCGCAAGCTTTCGGTGGCCCGTAACAGCTCGCCCGGTTGCAGCAAAAAGTCTGGGCGAGAGGGCTTTCCCACGATTTCGTTGCCAGCGGCAAAGGTTTCGTAAATCAGCACGCCACCCGGGGCCACGGCCTGCACGATGGTGGGCAGCAACGGACGCCAGAGGTAATGGGTCACCACAACACAGCCAAAAGTTTGTCCAGCGAAGGGCCAAGGGCCGTTCTCGATGTCCGCGCAAGTGACCTCGCCAAAAGCCTGTGCCAACGCCACAGCATCGGGGTTACGGTCTACGCCTTGCACCGCGTGGCCTTGCGTGGCCAACCAGCGCATGTGGCGGCCTGCGCCGCAAGCGACATCGAGCACACGGCTGCCAGGAGCGATCAAATGGGCCCAGCGTTGCAGCCAAGCAGAAGGGTTTTCGGTTCCGTGCATAAGTTGAGATCTCAGAAAATCAGAAACAAGACCACAGCTGTTCGGACAGCATGATGACGACATCGGGTTTGGCATAGAGCCAAAACGTCAGGCCCAGCACCGCCGCTAACAACAACAGGGTTTTGAGTCGGGTGGTCATGCTGCTTTGGGGGCATGGCGCTGGATCGGACTTTCGCGCACCGGCAAATTCACCAATGCGGCAAAGACGCCCAAGGCAATGGCCAAGTACCAGACGATGTCGTAGCTGCCTGTCTTGTCATACAAGTAACCGCCCAGCCACACACCCATGAACGAGCCGATCTGGTGGCTGAAAAAGACAAAGCCGCTGAGCATGGAGAGGTGAGAAATGCCAAAAATCTGGGCCACTGCCGCGTTGGTGGGCGGCACGGTAGACAGCCACAACAAGCCCATGACAGACGAAAAAATGTAAACGCTGGTGGGCGTGAGCGGGGCGATCAAGAACAGAACGATGGCCACCGAGCGGGCTGCGTAAATGAACGCCAGGATCTTTTTCTTGGCCATTTTCTGGCCCAACGTGCCCGCAATGTAGGTACCAAACACGTTGAACAGACCGATCAAGGCCAATGCATAACTGGCTACCTGAGGCGCCAGGCCATGATCTTTCAGGTAGCTGGGCATGTGCACGCCAATGAACACCACCTGAAAGCCGCAGACAAAATAGCCCGCCATCAGCAGTTGAAAACTGGGGTATTTAAAAGCTTCTTTCAGAGCCTGCGCAATGGTCTGGTCGCGTCTGACCTGGCCTGGTGCATTCAAAGCCGGTTCGCGCAGACCCCAAGCCAAAGGAATGATCAGCATGGCCGCTGCGGCCAATATGACCAGAGCCGTCTGCCAGCCCATCTGGCTGATCAAGAGTCCTTCTACCGGCACCATCAAAAATTGGCCAAAACTGCCCGCCGCAGCCGCCACGCCCATGGCCCACGAGCGGCGTTCTGGCGGAACGTTGCGTCCGATTACGCCGTAAATCACGGCGTAAGTCGTGCCAGCTTGTGCGGTGCCGATGATCACCCCGGTGAACAAGGCAAACACCCACGGGTCGGTGGCCCAAGACATGCCTAAAAGGCCAATGCCGTAAATCAAGGCTCCCACAGCAATCACGCGGAATGCGCCAAACCTGTCGGCCACCATGCCCGCAAAAATCCCCATGAAACCCCAAGACAGGTTCTGGATGGCCATGGCGAAGCCGAACTCTTGACGGCCCCAGCCTTGTGCCTGGGTGATGGGTTGCAGCCACAGGCCAAAGCCGTGGCGAATGCCCATGGACAGCGTGACGATGGCCGCGCCGCAGGCCAGCACTTGAAACAGGGAAAGTGGTTTGTGTTGCATCCCCTGACTTTAACCAATGCCGCCCGGCTTGCTTGTCTCGCAAATGCAGTCATTCGTGGGCAGGACTTCTGCGCGCAAAGGCAATACGACACTGTTGTTGTATCCAGTAATCCGGCATAAATCCCACTACAATCCGCCACCATGGCCACCCAATCTACTGTCAAAACATCCAACGAGTACTCTGAGGGCTCGATCCGTGTGCTCAAGGGTCTGGAGCCCGTTAAGCAACGTCCGGGCATGTACACCCGCACCGACAACCCCCTGCACATCATTCAAGAAGTGTTGGACAACGCCGCCGACGAGGCGCTGGCCGGTTACGGCAAAAAGATCAAAGTCATCCTGCACGCCGATGGCTCGGTCACCATCGAGGACGATGGTCGGGGTATTCCGTTCGGCTTGCATCCTGAAGAAAACGCCCCCGTGATCGAGCTGGTCTTCACGCGATTGCACGCGGGCGGCAAATTTGACAAGGGCAAGGGCGGTGCGTATAGCTTTTCGGGCGGCTTGCACGGCGTTGGCGTGAGCGTGACCAATGCTTTGTCCAAGCGACTGGAAGCCACCAGCTACCGCGAAGGCAAAGTGGCCACTCTCGCTTTCTCGGTAGGCGACGTGATCGAGCCCCTGGTGACTCGACTGGCCAATGAGGGTGACCGTGGCGGCTTGGGAGACGTGCCCCGAGACCGAAAACAGGGCACCACGGTGCGTGCCTGGCCCGACGCCAAATATTTCGAATCCAGCGCCCTGCCCATGAATGAGCTGACGCACCTGCTGCGCAGTAAAGCCGTGCTCATGCCGGGCGTGACGGTGACCTTAGTCAACGAGAAAACCAAAGAAACCCAGCAGTGGCAATACAAAGCCGGACTGCGCGACTACCTGACGCAAACCCTGAATGGCGACCCGGTGATCCCGTTGTTCGAGGGCGAAGGCTTTGCCGATGCCCAACACGACAGCTTTGCCGAAGGCGAGGGCGCTACGTGGGCCGTGGCCTTCACCGAAGACGGCGCGCCGGTGCGCGAGAGCTACGTCAACCTGATCCCCACCAGCGCAGGCGGCACGCACGACAGTGGTTTGCGCGACGGCTTGTTCACCGCCGTCAAAAGCTTCATCGAGCTGCATGGCCTGCTGCCTAAAGGCGTCAAGCTCATGCCCGAAGACGTGTTCGCCCGTGCCAGCTATGTGCTGAGCGCCAAAGTGCTCGACCCGCAGTTTCAGGGGCAGATCAAAGAGCGCCTTAACTCGCGCGACGCGGTGCGGCTGGTGTCCAGCTTTGTGCGGCCAGCGCTCGAGCTCTGGCTGAACGAGCATGTGGACTACGGCAAAAAGCTGGCCGAACTCGCGATCAAAGCCGCCCAGTCACGCCAAAAAGCGGGCCAAAAGGTTGAAAAACGCAAGAGCTCCGGCGTGGCCGTGCTGCCCGGCAAACTGACCGATTGCGAGAGCAAAGACATCTTGCACAACGAGGTGTTCTTGGTCGAGGGCGATTCGGCCGGGGGCAGCGCCAAAATGGGCCGTAACAAAGAATGTCAAGCCATCTTGCCCCTGCGCGGCAAGGTGCTCAACACCTGGGAAGTGGACCGCGACCGCTTGTTTGCCAACAACGAAATCCACGACATTTCAGTCGCCATTGGCGTGGACCCGCACGGGCCGAATGACAACCCCGACATGAGCAATCTGCGCTACGGCAAGGTCTGCATTTTGTCGGACGCGGACGTGGACGGCTCGCACATCCAGGTGCTGCTGCTGACGCTGTTTTTCCGTCATTTCCCCAAGCTGATAGAGACGGGCCATTTGTATGTGGCGCGGCCCCCGCTGTTTCGGGTCGATGCACCCGCACGCGGCAAAAAACCGGCATCCAAAGCCTATGCGCTGGACGACGGTGAGTTGACCGCCATCATCGACAAGCTGCGCAAAGACGGCGTGAAAGAAGGCGGCTGGAGCATCAGCCGCTTCAAGGGCTTGGGCGAGATGAGCGCCGAGCAACTGTGGGACACCACGCTCAACCCCGACACGCGCCGCCTACTGCCCATCGAGCTGGGACCGCTGGACAACGCGGGCACCGAAAACCTGATGATGCAGTTGATGGGCAAAGGCGAAGCCGCTGCCCGACGCGAGCTGATGGAGCTGCACGGTGACAGCATCGAAATCGATGTCTGAGCCGCACCGGAATTGAAACATGACCTTTGATTTACTCCCCCCTGAAACTGCGGCAACCGACACCGCCCCCGAAGGCGACCACCTGGGCGCTTACGCCCAGCGCGCCTACCTGGAATACGCGTTGTCGGTCGTCAAAGGCCGTGCCTTGCCCGATGTGTGCGACGGCCAAAAGCCGGTGCAGCGGCGCATTTTGTATTCGATGGACCGCATGGGCCTATCCTACAGCGGCCCGAACAACAACACCGCCGCCAAGCCCGTCAAAAGTGCCCGCGTGGTGGGCGATGTACTCGGCCGTTACCACCCGCACGGCGACACAGCGGCGTATGACGCGTTGGTGCGCATGGCGCAAGACTTTTCGCAACGCTACCCGCTGATCGACGGGCAGGGCAACTTTGGTTCACGCGACGGCGATGGTGCGGCGGCCATGCGTTACACCGAAGCGCGCTTGTCGCGCATCACCAGCTTGTTGCTCGACGAGATTGACATGGGCACGGTGGACTTCATTCCCAATTACGACGGCTCGACCGAAGAGCCGCGCCAGTTGCCCGCCCGCTTGCCGTTCAGCCTGCTCAATGGGGCCAGCGGCATCGCCGTGGGCCTGGCCACCGAGATCCCCAGCCACAACTTGCGCGAAGTGGCCGATGCCTGCGTGGCCTTGATCAAAAACGACAAGTTGAGCGACAGCGAGTTGATGGCCATCATCCCCGGCCCCGACTACCCGGGCGGCGGCCAGATCATCAGCCCGGCCAGCGACATTGCCGACGCCTACCGCACGGGGCGTGGCAGCCTGAAAGTGCGTGCCCGCTGGAAGCTCGAAGAGCTGGCCCGTGGCCAGTGGCAATTGGTGGTGACCGAGTTGCCGCAAGGCGTCAGCTCGCAACGTGTGTTGGAAGAGATCGAAGAACTCACCAACCCCAAGGTCAAGGCCGGCAAAAAGGCGCTCAGCACCGACCAGATGCAGCTCAAGGCCAGCATGCTGGCGGTGCTGGATGTGGTGCGTGACGAATCGAGCAAAGACGCCGCCGTGCGCCTGGTGTTCGAGCCCAAGACCAGCCGCATCGAACAGCAAGAACTCATCACCGCCTTGCTGGCCCACACCAGCCTGGAAACCTCGGCACCGATCAACATGACTTCGGTGGGCATCGACGGCAAGCCGATCCAGAAGTCGCTGCGTCAGATGCTGGTGGAGTGGATCAGCTTCCGCCAGACCACCATCACCCGCCGCAGCCAGCACCGCTTGAACAAAGTGCTCGACCGCATTCACATTCTGGAAGGCCGCCAGTTGGTGCTGCTCAACATCGACGAGGTGATCCGCATCATCCGCCACAGCGACGAGCCCAAGCCCGCGCTGATCGAGGCCTTCCAACTCAGCGACCGCCAGGCCGAAGACATTCTGGAGATTCGCCTGCGCCAACTGGCCCGCTTGGAGGCCATCAAGATCGAGCAGGAGTTGAGCGAGCTGCGCGAAGAGCAGGGCAAGCTCGACGAGATTTTGGGCAGCCCTGCCGCGCTGCGCCGCCTGATGATCAAGGAGATCGAAGCCGACGCCAAGACCTTTGCCGACCCGCGCCGCACGCTGATCCAGGAAGAGAAAAAAGCTGTGGCCGAAGTCAAGGTGGTGGACGAACCGGTGACGGTGGTTGTGTCTGAAAAAGGCTGGGTGCGCGCCCGCACCGGCCACGGCCACGACGCCACCAGCTTTGCCTTCAAGGCGGGCGACGGCCTGTACGGCACCTTTGAATGCCGCACGGTGGACACGCTGCTGATCTTTGGCAGCAATGGCCGCATTTACAGCGTGCCCGTGGCCACTTTGCCCGGTGCCCGTGGCGACGGCCAGCCCGTGACCACGCTCATTGAGCTGGAACCCACCACTCAAATCGCCCACTACTTTGCAGGCCCGGCCAACGCCACGTTGCTGCTGAGCGGCTCCGGCGGCTATGGCTTTATGGCCTCGGTCGAGAACATGATTTCGCGCAACAAGGCGGGCAAAGCCTTCTTCAGCCTAGGCGATGGCGAAACCGTTTGCGCCCCAAGCCATGTCAGCGGCTCCAGCGCCACAGTGCCTGGCGACAAACAAGCCATGGCAGCGGCGTCCAGCGTCTGCTGTGCCAGCGCGGGCGGCCGGGTGTTGACGTTTGAGATCAGCGAACTCAAAACCATGGAAAAAGGCGGCCGGGGCTTGATGCTGATCGACCTCGAAGCCAAAGACAGCTTGGCGGGTGCAGCGGCCTACACCCGCAGCGTCAAGATTGCAGGCATTGGCCGTGGCGGCAAGGCGCGCGAAGAAACGCTGGAAATCCGCAGCCTGAACAACGCCAAAGCCGCGCGGGCCAAGAAGGGGCGCGTGGCAGATCTGGGCTTTAAGCCGAGTCGGGTGACTCGGGTCGAGTGATGGATACAGAACCAAGGCAGAGTTCTTGGACGACAAATTAAGTGATGGACCCCCGATCAAGTCGGGGGTGACAAACTTGATGTTGCGGTGACTGACTTTGATGTTGCGGTGACTGACTTTGATGTTGCGGTAACTGTCTTTGATGTTGCGGTGACTGACTTTGATTTTCCGATGATGCGCTTTGTGGTTGGGGTGACTAATTTGACGTTCTGTGGCTTTTTTGAGGTTGGGGTGAAGGGTCTTGATGGCGGAAGTGACGGGCGTTGATCTGAACGCCCGAATCCCTCACTTGGCCAGTGGTGCGTGCCGATGGCAGCTGACCAGGTGGTCGTTGACCATGCCTGATGCTTGCATGAAGGCGTAGCAAATGGTGGTGCCGACGAATTTGAAGCCGGCCTTTTTCAGGGCTTTGCTCATGGTGTCGGACTCGGTGGTTTGGGCGGGCACTTCGGCCATGCTTTTGCGCCCGTGTTGTAAGGGCTCGCCACCGACAAATTGCCAGACGAACTGGCCAAAGTTTTGGCCCTTGGATTGCAGGGCGAGATAGGCTTGGGCGTTGCCGATAGTGGCGGCGACCTTGAGACGGTTGCGCACGATGCCCGGATCGGCCAGCAATTCGGCCACTTTAGCGGCGTCATAGCGGGCTATTTTTTCGGGGTCAAACTGGTCAAAGGCGGCGCGGTAGGTTTCGCGTTTTTTCAGCACCGTGGACCACGACAGCCCGGCTTGTGCGCCCTCCAGGTTGATCAACTCGAACAGGGCGCGATCGTCACGCTGGGGCACGCCCCATTCGGTGTCGTGGTAGTGACGGTACAGGTCAAAGCCTTCGCACCAGGGGCAACGCTGCATACAACTCCTTTGGACGTTGGCCAGTGTAGCCAGAGCGCCAGTCTCCCTGGAAGGACTCAATCGCTTGTGGACGGAGCCTCTTTCAAATATGGCATTGATGAGGGTACCCATTATGTTTGGGCTGTTGACGTTGCACTTTTGGATAATGCACATGAATAGACTCTGTTTCGGGCTCATGCCCACGCGCAAGGAAAGCCATGGCCCTGGTCGATCAACTGAAATCTCTGCGCGCAGCGTGCGCAGTGTCATTGACCGGTAGCAGCATTGGCGCGGCGCAGGCGCTGCATGTGTCGCAGTCGTCTGTCACGCGGGCTGTTCAGTCGCTCGAAGACGTTTTGCGGCAGGTGGTGTTTGACCGCTCAGCCCAGGGCATGAGTGTCACGCCGCCATGGGCCGAGTTGCTGCAGCGTTGCGTTCGTGCTTTTCAATATCTGGCCATTGCATCGGCCTCCAAAGCGGGCGTGACCGAGGGGCCGGACTGGATGACTTGTCGGTTCGCCTCTGGCGTGGGATTGCGGCATTTGCGGGTGCTCATGTCACTGGCGGTCACGGGTTCTGAGACGGTGACCGCCGGGCAGTTGGGGGTGAGCCAGTCGGCGGTTCACCAGAGTCTGGTGCAGGCGGAGCATTTCAGTGGCAAAAAACTGTTCACGCGCAGTCGCCAGCATGGCTTGCGCATGACGGAGTTGGGTGCCCAGGTGATCCATGGCTGCAAGTTGTTTGACGCTGAACTGGCGCAAGCTGACGAGGTGTTGGCCGCCTTGTCTGGCCAAGTGGCGGGGCGGCTGGCCATTGGCACCTTGCCGTTTTCTGTGGGGCCTTTGTTGCCGGTGGCGGTCAACCGTGTCATGCAGGACTTGCCGGGTTTGCAGGTCACGGTGGTGGATGGCACCTACGATGCGTTGATTGCCAAACTGCGTGATGCCGAGATTGATTTGATCGTGGGCGCGTTGCGGCCAGACTTTGCTGTCCAGGGCCTGATGCAGGAAACCCTCTTTGTCGATGGTTTGGCAGTGGTCGTGCGGGCGGGTCACCCTTTGGCTTTGCGCCAGCAGTTGTCATGGCAACACTTGGCCCAGGCGCAATGGATCATGCCCATGCCCAACACCCCGGCGCAGACAGTGTTTGAGCGCACTTTGGCGCAGGGTGGTTTGTCTTTACCTGCAACCCAGTTGAGGGTCAACAGCGCATTGATGATGCAGTCTTTGTTGTTGCAAAGTGACCGTCTGGCCATGATGTCACCGCGTCAAATTCAAAGCGAAATTCAAGCGGGTTTGCTGGTGGTTTTGCCCTTGGCTGTGCCCAATGCAGACCGCACCATCGGCCTCATTCGTCGCTCGGGCATTTTGCTGACACCGGGCATGCAGGCTTTGCTGGAGGCCTGTCGCCGGGTGGCCTGCGAGATGGTCGGTGAAAACCCTTTAAATAAGTCAAACGCATAGCCTCTTCCTGAATAGCATTGGACGCTTGTGGGCGCGTGCCCAATCATGGCTGATAGCTTATTCCACAGGAGACACACATGAAAAAACGCTTGATATTGGGTTCGATCGCGGGTCTGGCGCTGAGTGCCGTGACAGGCTTGGTGCAGGCGCAAGCGCAGGACAACACTTTCAAGATCGGTCTGGTCTTGCCCATGTCCGGGCCATTTGCCTCTACGGGCAAGCAAATGGAGTTGGCCGTGCGTTTGTACATGGCGCAGCACGGCGACACGGTGGCTGGCCGCAAGGTGGTGTTGATCGTCAAAGACGACACAGGCGCACCCGATGTGACCAAGCGCATTGCGCAGGAACTGGTCATCAACGACAAAGTGCAAGTGCTGGCTGGTTTTGGTTTGACGCCTTTGGCCATGGCCACGGCGCCTGTGGCCACGCAGTCCAAAACACCGCTGGTGGTCATGGCTGCTGCCACCTCCGTCATCACCGAAGCATCGCCTTTTATTGTGCGCACCAGCTTCACGGTGCCCCAGGTGGTGACCACGCTGGCCGATTGGGCCACCAAGAACAATATCAAGAAAGTCGTCAGTCTGGTGACCGACTATGCACCGGGCATTGACTCTGAAAAGTACTTCAACCAGCGCTTCATCAACAACGGCGGTGTGGTGATTGAAACCTTGCGCGTGCCTTTGCGCAGCCCGGATTTCGCGCCGTTCTTGCAAAAGGTGCGCGATGCCAAGCCCGATGCCTTGTTTACCTTTGTGCCCGCGGGTGTGGGTTCGGCTTTGATGAAGCAGTTTGCCGAGCGTGGCCTGGACAAGGCGGGCATTCGCCTGATTGCCGAAGGCAGCGTGACCGACGATGACATCTTGAACAACATGGGCGATGTGGCCGTGGGCGTGGTGACCGCGCACCATTACTCAGCCTCGCACAAATCGGCTCTGAACAAGAAGTTTGTTGAGGCTTTTGGCAAGGCCAACAACGGTCTGCGCCCGAACTTCATGGCGGTCGGCGCTTATGACGGCATGCGCGTGATTTATGAAGCCGCCAAAACCACCAAAGGCGCTGGCGGTGAAGCGCTGCTGAATGCCATGAAAGGGCAAGCGTTTGAGAGCCCACGCGGCCCGATGTACATTGACAACCAGACCCGTGACGTGGTTCACAACATGTATGTGCGCCGTGTCGAGCGTGTGGGTGGTCAGTTGTGGAATCAGGAAATTGAAACCGTGACCGACGTGAAAGACATTGGCAAAACGCGCTGACCATCGACCTATGAACGCTTTGCCATTGCTCTTGGTGCCGGGTTTGATGTGCGACCACGCCGTGTGGACGCCCTTGTTTCCGTGCTTGGGTGCCGATCGTGTTTGCACCGTGGTGGACCATGCCGGTGCGGATTCTTTGTCGCAGATGGCCCACCAGGTGCTCGCCTCGGCCCCCGCGCAGTTCTTGCTGGCGGGGCATTCTATGGGGGCGCGCGTCGCGCTGGAAGTGCTCAGGTTAGCGCCGGAGCGCGTTCGGGGCCTTGCTTTGATGGACACGGGCTTTTTGCCCAAACCTGAAGGTCAAGCCGGAGACGAAGAGGCCGCCAAGCGCACGGCCTTGTTGCAGATCGCCAAAACACAAGGTGTTCGTGCCATGGCGCAGCAATGGGTGCGCGGCATGGTGCACCCCGACTTCTTGGGTGATGCCGAATTGATCGAGCGCGTTCTGGCCATGTTTGAGCGCAAGAGTGCAGACACCTTTGAGCGACAGATTCGCGCTTTGCTGACGCGGCCCGATGGCTCGGATGTATTGCGCAACCTGCATGTGCCCACGCTGTTGATGTGCGGCGCTCAGGACGCTTGGTCACCGCCCGCCCAGCACGAAGCCATGCAGGCCATCATGCCTCCCGCTTGGGTGCAGCTTGACTTGATCGAGCACGCCGGACACATGGCGCCGATGGAGCGGCCTGCCGAGGTGGCCGCTTCGCTTTTGGGCTGGCTGGCGCGCTGCGATCGTTTTGCACCCGAAGTCGGGGAGTCTTGACGTGGATGCCTTGGCGTTATTGCAAGCCGAGAGCCATTGCCGCCACCTCATCATCGCCGCAGCCGAGGCGGTAGACGGTCAGCAATATGAAGCCTTTGTGGATTGCTTCACCGAAGACGCTGTGTTGCAGCGCCCGGGCGGTGCGCCATTGGCCGGACGCGCAGCTATTTTGGCCTCTTACGCCCTGAAAAATCCGGACCGTATGACGCAGCATTTGCTGTGCAACCACCGCGTGGTGGTGGACCCTTCTGGCTGGGCCGAGTCGTCTTGCAAAGTGCTGCTTTATGTCAGCGACAGACGCCGTGAGCTTGCGCCTGAGGGCCGATTGGCGGACATCAAGCACCATGTGGGTGAGTTCCGGGACCGGTTGATCCTCACGCCCGATGGCTGGCGCATTCAAAATCGCAAAGCCTGGTTCGAGTTGCAGGTGGATGCGCGTGCCGGGTTACCAACGGCCTGATGCGCCGCCGCCCCCAAACCCGCCACCACCGCCTTTGAAACCACCACCCGGCCCGCCACCTGGGCCTCTGCCACCCAAGCGGGCTCGCAGCAGGGCGGCAATGCCAATCCAGGTGGTCAACAAGGTGATGCCCCCCGCGATCAGCGCCAAAGACAGCAGCCCGATCATGAACCAGGTTACCGCCCCGACGATGGCGGCGGTCATGACCGAGCCAGCAAATTGTCCCAGCACAGCCCTCAAGACAAAGCCCAGCAAAGCGCCTGCCACGATGATCCAGGTGATGTCGTTCAGCGGTTCATTCGATGGTCCGCCCAGAGGCGCAGGCAGTGGTTCGCCATCAATGACACCCATCATGCGTTGCACTCCTGCCGAAATGCCGCCCGCAAAGTCTTGCTGCCGAAACTTGGGCGTGATGACTTCGTCGATGATCCGTTGACTGGTCGCATCGTTCAGCGCACCTTCGAGCCCGTAACCCACTTCGATGCGCAGGGTGCGGTCGTTCTTGGCGACCACCAAAATTGCGCCATCGTCTATTTTTTTACGGCCCAGTTGCCATTGCTCTGCCACGCGCAACGCATATTGCTCGACGGTTTCGGGTTGGGTGGTCGATACCAGCAAAACCGCCAGTTGGCTGCCTTTTCGCGCCTCAAATGTGGCCAAGGCTTGTTCAATTTTGTCTTGCTGTTCCGGTGTGAGCGTGTTGGTTTGGTCAATGACATGACCCGTCAAAGGGGGCACTGGCATTTGTTGTGCGGCAGCTTGCACTTTTTGTCCGACTTGGGCGCTGCAAAGCGGCCCACCCATAAGTGCGCTAAGCAAGAACAAGCCGGTCATGGCCCGCCGCCAAAAGCTCACTTTGAATCACCGGCGCTGGGTGCCTGTGGCGTGGTCGCAGGCCCAAAATTGACGCTCGGTGGTTTGGCAATGGCTTGCTCGTTCTCCACCGAGAAGTTTGGTTTTTCTTTGTAGCCGAGTGCCCAGGCGGTTAAGTTGGAGGGGAATGAATGCACCGTCACGTTGTAGTCCTGAACGGATTTGATGTAACGGTTGCGGGCCACAGCGATGCGGTTTTCTGTGCCTTCGAGTTGGGCTTGCAGTTCTATAAAGCCTTGGTTTGCAAGCAGCGTGGGGTAGTTTTCGGCCACAACCAGCAAGCGCGACAAACTGCCAGACAGTTCTTTTTGAGCCTGCTGGAATTTCTGGAATCCCTGTGGATCGTTGACCAGTTCGGGCGAGGCCTGAATGGATGTGGCTTTGGCGCGTGCTTCGACCACGGCTTGTAAAGTGTTTTGCTCGAAGTTGGCCTGGCCTTTGACCACATTGACCAAATTGGGGATCAGGTCGGCCCTGCGCTGGTATTGGCTGAGCACCTCAGACCAGCTGGCTTTGACCTGCTCGTTGCCGCTTTGAAACTGGTTGTAGCCGCAGCCTGTCAGGCCCAATGTGGCGGTCATCAGGAGCAGCGCGCTCCATCGGTGAAATACAGATGTCATGGCAGACCTCGAACGGTGGGACGGTGGGGTTTTGGTTTGGGTTCGTCAGCTTAGGTGGCTGAACTTGGGCTCACCGTGCGCTTTTCAACACAACTGCTTGCGCACCAGGCGAGACAGCTTGCCTGTGCTGCCCTCGTGTGTGCATTGCTCAACAGACGTGAGCGCCCGAAAAAACGACAGTGACTGTGGGGTGGGTATCGCTTATCCGCTCTGGGTGCGGTGCATTCATGCGCCGCGCTCAACCTGTCATGCAGCGTCACTGCTGCTTATTCATTGGAGAACACACCATGAGCAACCTTGCCCGATTCAATCCTTTCAGCGAACTGCGCGAACCTTTTAGCGACGATTTCTTCAAAGGCTTTACCTTGCGCCCCGTTTACCGCCTGATGGAAGGCGAACCCCAAATGCGTCTGGACCTGTCGGAGGATGACAAAAATTTCTTCGTCAAAGCCGAGATTCCCGGCGTGAAAAAAGAAGACATCAAGGTGTCTGTGGACGGCAACCAAGTGTGCGTGAGTGCCGAAGTGAAAAAGGAAAAGGAGCAGAAAGAAGGGGCCAAGTTCATCCGCAGTGAGCGCTATTACGGCAGCGTCTCGCGCAGCTTCACGCTGGATGAGGGGGTGGACCAAGCAGCGTCTTCTGCCAAATACGAAGACGGTGTTTTGCAATTGACCCTGCCCAAAAAACCCAACGGTCAAAGCCGCATGCTCAAAATTGCCTGACACCCCCGATCGGGCGCAGGCTGTTTGTTATCAAGATGGCTGGGCTGCGCTTGATGGCGCATGCCGCGCGTGTGTCAGCGCGGCAGCGTCATCAAGGGAATGTCTTTGACCACTGCCAATTTGTCGAGCTGCGCGCGTGTCTGGCTGGCCAGGAAGGCCTCGAGGGCGTGGCGTGTGGCGGGCTTGAACAGGTCTTTGACCGGGTGCGACAGCTTGATGCCAGCAGCTTCGCACAGGCTTGCGGCAAAGTGCGGTTCCAGTGCAGCCAAGGCCACGCGGCCGTTTTTGCAAGCGTAGATGCGGTAGCCCGCGTGCGCACCACCCACCGCACCCTCGGGTGTGGTCATGCGCAGCTGGCGGGGTAGGGCCAGCCAGGCGGCAGCCTCAGACAATGCCACTTCGTGGCGAGAGCCTTTGCCTGTGGTCTTGAGCTCCAACAGGGCCTTGAGTGCAGCCTCGCTGGCCATGAGTGCGCCGCCCATGTCGGCAAACAGGCTGGGGGGCAGGTCCAAGCCATTGACCAGGCCGACTTCGGCCTGGTACGTTAAATCGTGACCCGGAATCTCGGCCAGCAGGCCGGGGGCACCGACCACTTCGATCAGGCTGAGCGCGGGGTACTGCTTGTGCAGGGTCTTCCAACTCAGGCCCAGTTTGGTCAAGGCCGAGGGGCGAAACGAGGTCAGCAGCAAGTCGGTTCGGGGCAGCAGCTTGTGCAGCGCGGCTTGTCCAGCAGCGATTTTGAGGTCGAGTGTTTTTTGCTTGACGCCTGTGTGCAGCAGCTCGTAGCCGCTGGCTGTGTAGTGCTGCATCGGATCGCCAGAGGGCGGGTTGATCTTGGTGCAACTCGCGCCCATTTGTGCCAGGCGCATCAGTGCAGCAGGGCCCGGCAGGTTGAGGGCAAGGCTCAGGACGCGTATGCCGCGCAGGGGTTTGTTTGTGCTCATGGTGCTGGGCATTTTAGGAGCGAACCCCTGCTTGCGAATGCTTGCCGGGGCAGCGCAAGGCAGAGTGACACGCCAACTTTCGGCCGCGGTGATGGCCTGCTGCTAAAAATGAAAAGCCCTGAATGGCGGGCTTTCAGGTGGCTTAAGCGCCAAAGTTCAACGGCAAGCCCACGTAGTTTTCAGCGATGGTGCGTGATCCCGCCTCGCTGTTGATCAGGTAGTCGAGTTCCGCGTCCTGAAACTTCTGCCCCATCTCGCCGTTTTCTGGAAAGTGGTGCATCAAACTGGTGAACCACCAGCTGAAGCGCTCGGCACGCCAGATGCGTCGCAGGCAGCGCTCTGAATAGGTGTCAATGCCTGCGTCGGTCTTGTCTTGGTAAAACTCGATGAAGGCATTGGACAGGTATTTCACATCGGTAGCCGCCAGGTTCAGGCCTTTGGCCCCTGTGGGCGGCACGATGTGGGCGGCATCACCCGCCAAAAACATCCGGCCAAAACGCATGGGCTCGGTCACAAAGCTGCGCAGTGGCGCAATGCTTTTCTCGATACTGGGCCCCGTCACCAAATGCTCGCAGGCTTCGGGGTCGAGGCGGTTGCGCAATTCGGCCCAGAACGCGTCGTCAGACCATTGCTCGACCTTGTCGGTCAGTGGCACTTGCAGGTAATAGCGGCTGCGCGTGGCGCTGCGCTGCGAGCACAAGGCAAAGCCTCGGGTGCTGTTGGCGTAAATCAGTTCGTGGTGCACAGGCGGTGTGTCTGACAAGACGCCCAACCAACCGAATGGGTAGACCTTTTCGAATTCCTTGATCGAGCCCTTGGGCACGCTGGCGCGGCACACACCATGGAAACCGTCACAACCGGCAATGAAATCGCATTCGATGGTGTGCAAGTGGCCATTTTTTTCGTAAGTCACGCGGGGTTTTGCGCTGTCGAATTCATGCACCTGGACGTTTTCGGCTTCGTAGACCGTGGGCAAACCTGCCGCTTGGCGAGCGTCCATCAAGTCACGGGTCACTTCGGTCTGGCCATAGACCATGACGTTTTTACCGCCTGTGAGCTTGTTCATGTCGATGCGGTGGCGTGCGCCCTTGAACAGCAAGTCAAAGCCACCATGGAGCAGACCTTCTTGGTGCATGCGTTGGCCCACACCGGCTTCATCCAGCAGGTCCATGCTGACCTGTTCCAGCACGCCTGCACGAATGCGCGAAAGCACGTAATCGCCGCTTTGGCGCTCAACGATGACGGCATCGATGCCCGCTTTGTGAAGCAATTGGCCCAGTAGCAGGCCAGAGGGGCCAGCGCCAACGATGGCGACTTGGGTGCGGGTGGTGCTCATGGGTGTCTCCTGTTGTCGGTCAACGCAATGCCAGCAAGCTTAGGCGGCCTGTCGGTTTTAACGCCTCGCAAGTGTTCGAGTTTGCACGCTGAGTAGATGATTTGTGCGATGATCGCGCAAATTGATGCACATCAACAGAGGCGCACAGCAACCAACGTCGGTCGCTTCAGCCCCGACTTAGCCCACAGGAAACCCCCATGCCGATGGCCAAAGCAGATTACATCGAAGGCCTTGCCAAAGGGCTTGCTGTGCTCGAGTCTTTTGACACTGAACGCCAGCGGCTGAATGCGACGCTGGCCGCCCAGCGCACGGGCATCACGCGGGCGGCCGCTCGGCGGCATTTGCTCACACTGACCGTGCTGGGTTATTTGGAAACCGATGGCAGCCACTACTGGCTGTCGGCGAGGGTGCTGCGTTTTGCGGGCAGCTACATGGCCACTTCGCGTTTGCCGCGCACGCTACAGCCCACGCTCAACCGTCTGGCACAGCAAACGCAGGCGGCTTTCAGCGCGGTGGTGCTGGATGGCGGCGAGGGCGTGATCGTGGCCCGCAGTGCGGGTGTGGCCGAGCCGGTGCGGCATCTGGCTTATGGCTTGCATCTGGGGGCACGCTTGCCTGCGCATGCCACATCCACGGGGCGGGTGTTGTTGGCTAATTTGCCTCAGGCGGACTTCAATGCCTGGCTCAAGGGGCGTGAATTGACCCGCATCACACCACAAACCGAAGTAGGTAAGGTCAAGTTCAAAGCGCTGATTGGGCTGGTGCGGCGAGATGATCATTGCCTGGCTCGCGACGCGCATGAGCTGGGCATTCACGCGCTGGCTGTACCGCTGCGCAACATGCAAGGCCAAACCTTGGCTGCGCTGAATGTGGTGGGCACCGCCGATCAGTTGTCCGATACGGCGGTCGTGCGCAAGTGGCTGCCTTTGTTGCTGGAGGCGGCACGCGAGTTGCGGCCTTTGTTGTGACGCGACTCAAACGCCCAAGTGCTGCTCAAGCACACTGGGGTCGTTCAGCAATATTTGCGAAGAGCCTTCAAATACCACTTGGCCTTTGACCAAGATCACATTGCGGTCGGTGATCTGGGTGACGTGTTTCCAGTTTTTGTCCACGATGATGGCGCTGATGCCGCTGTCTTTGATGAGGCTGCAGATGCGCCAGATTTCGCGAGCAATCAGCGGCGCCAGGCCTTCAGTGGCTTCGTCAAGAATCAGCACATCGGGGTTGGTCATCAGCGCCCGACCGATGGTCAGCATTTGTTGCTCACCGCCAGAGAGTTGTTGGCCTCCATGGCCCAGTCGTTCTTGCAGACGCGGAAAGGTCTCCAGCACGCGTTCATAGGTCCAGTCGCGCTGGCCACGGGTGCCGGGGCGGGCGGCCATTTGCAGGTTCTCGACCACGCTCAGGTTGCCAAAAATGCCCCGGCCTTCTGGCACATAAGCGATGCCCATCTGAGCCACTTCACAAGTGGGGCGGCCGTTCATGCGCTGGCCTTTGATGTCCACTGTGCCTGTGCGTGGTGGCACGATGCCCATGATGGATTTGAGCAAGGTGCTCTTGCCCATGCCATTGCGGCCCATGAGGCCGATGGTCTCACCCCGACCCACCGTAAAGTTCACGCCGCGCAGGATGTGGCTGGCACCGTAATAGGTATTCAGGTCTTGCGCGTTGATCAGGATTTCCGGCATTTCAATGTTCCTCGCCCACGGTTTCATGGGTCTCTTCACCCAGGTACGCAGCTTGCACACCGGCATCGGCACGCACCACCGCAGGCACGTCGCTCGCAATCACTTGGCCGTTGACCATGACCGTGAGGTGATCGGCCAGCGTGAAGATGGCGTCAATGTCGTGTTCGACCAACATCATGGCGTGGTCTTTTTTGAGGCGCAGCAGCAGTTGCACCATGCTTTCGGCTTCGGCCTGACCCATGCCGGCCAGCGGTTCGTCGAGCAGCAGAACCAGTGGTTCGGTGGCCAGTGTCATGGCAATCTCAAGTTGGCGCTGCTCGCCGTGACTGGTGGCCCCCGCCATGGCATGTCGGCGGTTTTGCAGCCCGGCCAGTTCAATGGCACGTTCGGCGCGCTGGTTCACGGCCGTCATCTTGGCCGCAGAGCGAAACCAGCCCAAGGGGTTGAATGGCGAGGGTTGAACCCGCGACTGTGCCGCCAGGCGCACGTTGTCCCAAACACTGAAGGTGGTGAAGATGTTCGTCTTTTGATAGCTTCGGCCCAAGCGGTGACCCGAGATTTTTTCGGGTGTCCAACCTGTGATGTTGTGGCCATCGAGAGTGATGGTGCCGCTGGTGGGTGGCAAGTCACCAGAGAGCAAGTTGGTCAGTGTCGATTTGCCTGCCCCGTTGGGGCCAATGACGGCGTGAATGTGGCCCAGCCACAGGTCGAGCGAGACATCGTTGACCGCAGCAAGGCCCCCAAATCGTTTGGTCAGGCCGCGTGCGGACATCAAGCTTTGGCGTTGCATTGAATGGTCAATCATGGCCAGACTCCTTGCGTTCTGCACGGCCACCGAAGGTGCGTGAGATGAGGCCCAAAATGCCTTTGGGCGCAAAAATGATCAGCGCCACAATGAACAGCCCCATCCACATTTGCCAATGTTTGCCGGTCTTGAACTCGCCCACATCGGGCAGGTCTTTGAAAATGTGCAGCAAATATTCGAAGCTCAACGCGCCCACGATAGCGCCTGCAAAATTGCCCATGCCTCCCAAAATGACCATCATGATGGCGTGTGCACTCATGTGAAAACCCATCAGCTCCGGGTTCACAAAACCGCTTTGCGCAGCCCACAAAAAACCGGCCAGACCGGCCAGTGCGCCAGCCAGCGTGAACGCCGCCAGCTTGTGGCTAAAGGTGTTGAACCCGAGTGCCCGCATGCGGTGCTCGTTGACACGGATGCCCGACAGCGCACGGCCAAAAGGGCTCCAGAGCAGGCGGCGCAAAAACCCATACACCGCCAGCAAGCAGCCCAGCGTGAAGTAATAAAAAACCTGTTTGTTTTCCAGGTCAATCACACCTGCATCGGGCCGGAAGTTCAGGAATAAACCATCTGAGCCACCCAGCGCCTTGTTGTCAAAAAAGATGAAAAACACCATCTGGGCAAAAGCCATGGTGACCATGATGAAGTAAATGCCGTGCGTGCGCACCACCAAAAAGCCAATGACCAAGGCGGCCAACGCGGCCCCGCCCACCGCCAACGGCAAGCTGGTGTACAGGCTGATGGCTTCGTTTTGTGGCGTGATAAAGGCCAGCACATAACCGGCCAAGCCAAAGTAGGCCGCGTGGCCCAGCGACACCAGGCCCGTGACGCCTTGCAGCAAATCCAGGCTCATGGCAAAGATGGCCAGGATCATCATGCGCACGACCATCGCCGAGTAGAAATCAGAACCCACAAAGGGAAAGGCGGCCAGCGCTAAAAAGCCCAAGGCCATCACCAGCTGGATGCTGCGGGGCAGGGTTTCGAGGTGAATTTGAGGCGTGCTCATGTTGTTCTTTTCGTTGTCATTGCTTGAACAGGCCTTCAGGCTTGTACAGCAGCACGGCTGCCATCAGCACGTACACCAGCATGCCCGAGGCCTGGGGCAGTAGCACTTTGCCAAAAGTGTCGACCAGGCCGACCAGCAGCGCAGCGATCAGCGCACCACGCACTGAGCCGATACCGCCAATGACCACCACCACAAAGCACATGATCAGCACTTGGCTGCCCATGTTGGGGTAGACGCTGGAAACGGGTGCGGCGATCATGCCGGCAATCGAGGCCAGGCCAATGCCTAAAGCGAACACCACCGAATGGATCAAGCGGATGTTGATGCCCAGCGATTCGGTCATCTCCCGGTTGAATGCACCTGCGCGGATCTTCATACCCAAGCGGGTTTTGGAGATCAGCAAATACAGGCCCAAAGCCAGCACCAGGCAAACGCCCGACATGAACAAGCGGTACACCGGGTACGACAGGTTGTCGGTCAGTGGAATGGATGCGGCCAGCAGATCGGGTACAGGCAGGCCGTGCACATCGTCGCCCCAAACCATGGACCGCAGCTCTTCAAAAACGTAGATCAGACCGAAAGTGAGCAGCACTTGGTCAAGGTGGTCGCGTTGGTAAAAGTAACGAAACAACAGCCGCTCCAGCAACAGGCCAAAGCCCACCGACAAAGCGGTGCCCACCACAATGGCCAGCGTGAAACTGCCCAGTTGTGCCGCCAGTGACCAAGCCAGGTAAGCGCCCAACATGTAAAAGCTGCCGTGCGCCAGATTGACCACGCCCATGATGCCAAAGATCAGTGTCAAGCCGGCCGCCAGCATGAACAGCAGCAGGCCGTACTGAACGCTGTTGAGCAGCTGGATCAAGAAATTCACAAAGTCCATCGGGGTCACACTTTGAAAGGTGGGGGTGCAGGCATTCTAAGGGTGGCAAGCGGGGCCGAAATCAGCTGATCAAGTTCAAAAAGACCCTGCCATTTTCGATTTTCACAGGCCATGATTTGACCGGCTCGGTGGCTGGCCCACAGCTGACCGTGCCATCACGCACATCAAAAAGTGCCTGATGAAAAGGACATTCCACCCTGTGTCCTTCTACAAAACCATCGCAGAGTTTGGCGTTGCCGTGGCTGCACAGGTTGTTGATGGCATGCACACCGCCATCTTCGAGTTTGAAGATGGCTATGTCCTGGCCTTCGGGGGTCACAGTGATCCCAGCGCCTTCAAACAAATCGGCCTCGGCGGCCACGTCAATCCAGTTGTTCATGATCAGATGGGGTAAATGATGGAGTTGGGAATCATCTCGCTGTCGAACACGCAGATGCGCTCAGCAAACTTGAAGCCTTCGGGGGTTTGTACGATGGTGTCGATGTAGCGGCCCACATTGAACACGGTGCTTTCCTTGTCGAGCTTGGTGCGAAACACCGCGTAGTTGGCTTCTGTGTGGATACGACCTTCTTCGACTTTTCGCACCATGGGCGCGCCCACCACATGCCGCTGGTAGTAGGGGTCGTGGAAGATCGTTTCGGTGATGCCATACACGCGGTCCTTGAGCATGCCCTTGCTCGTCAGGAACAAGGTGGCCAAAGGAAATCCGCGTTCGAAGTTTTCACGGGGCTGCAGTTTGTACACGCATTCTTCGGTAAAAAATTCCGGCCACAGCTCCCATTTTCCGCTGTCCACGGCGCTGGCGTAATCGGCATAAAGTTGCTGGATGTCGAACCAGGTTTGCAGGTCTATCAAGGGCTTGCTCATCATCAGTCCTCCATCACTTTGCGCCAGTATTCGTACATGCCCCGAATAAGGGTTTCGGTCACCATGTGATCGGTTTCGCCCACATCGTGACCGCCCAGCTCTGCCACCGTGCGGTGCGCTGGTTTGGTCTCGAAGGCTTGTTGAGAAAACTCGATCACTTCGCCATCGTCCGCCGAAACAAAGCCTGCTGGGCCAAACAGGTTGGCCTGCCGCAAGCGACGCTCGGTCATTTCCGCGGTGTCGTCTTCAAAACCGAAGTGGGTCCAGACAAAGTCGAATGCGCCATGGCCATCGGGTTGGATGTGGCGCGTGGACACGCTGTTCACCTGCTGCTGAAAGATCACGCTGGGGAACAGCGTCATCATCACCGCCGTGGGCATTTGCTCGCCCAGTTGCCACCAGGGCTCAGGCACGATGTCCAGAAAGCTCGGGTCATTCAATTCCATGCTGGCTTTGAAGCTGCTGACTTGCGTGACCTGGGATTTGTCGCCTGTGGCCTGGCCACCCGTTCCGCGTGTGGAAATCATGGCCGCATGACGGTGGTGTTTGTCCATGCGCAACTCGGATTTGTTGTCGGCACGCCAGAGGCCAAAGGTCACAAACCAGGTGTGCAGCAGGCCGGGGTGATAAGGGTCTTTGATGTTTTCCTGCATCAGCTTCCAGTTGCCTGGAATGCGCTGGCGGTTGTACCCCAATAACTTGAGCTGACGTCCGTTGAACAGCCGGTCAAAGTAACGCAGGATGGTCGGCCCCATGTAGTCTTCGAGAGACTCTACCGAGTGGTCAAATGCCGCAAACACCACGCCGCTGCGGGTGGCCACTTTGAGCGAGGTCAGGCCATGGTCTTTGGGGTCAAAGTCAGCGGGCATGCCGCCGTTGACTTTGCCGTCCTGACGCACGCCGCGGCGAAAGGGAACGCCTTGCAGTTTGCCGTCCAGCGCGTAGCTCCACTGGTGGTAAGGGCAGACCAGCTCCTTTTTGTTGCCGTGTCGCTCACGGCAAAACGCCATGCCCCGGTGCGCGCACACGTTCTCGACCACATGAATTTGACCGTCCTGGCTGCGCGTCAAGATGACGGAGCGCTCGCCGATCACGGTGCGTTTGAAGTCACCCGCGTTGGGGATCTCGGCCTCCAGGCCCACATAGCTCCAGTGGTTTTTGTAGAAAAAACGCTCCAGCTCTTTTTTGTGGCTGTCCTCGTTGGTGTAAACGGCAAACGGAATTCGGCTGGTGCCCGCCGTTTCCCAGTGAATGGGGTGTTCCTGCATGAGGTCTCCTTGTGAAAACTTGACACACATCATGCTCAAATCCAATAATTAAGTAAATCGGATTTTTTGCATAAACAGTATTTGAAAATCAAATAATATGGATGTCTCAAAGCTGGATCTGAATTTGTTGGTGGTGTTTCACCACTTGCTGCAACAAAAGCGTGTTTCTGCCGTGGCTCAAGTGCTGGGCATGAGCCAGCCAGCGGTGAGCAGTGCGCTGGGGCGCTTGCGCGTGAGTCTGGGGGATGAGCTTTTTCTGCGTACCCAAGGCGGGATGACACCCACGCCCTATGCATTGCAGCTGGCCGAGCCTGTGGCCGTGGCTTTGGACGGATTGCAGCAGGCCTTGAATGTGCGTGCGGCCTTTGATCCGGCCAGCAGCACGCGCAGCTTCACCATCGCCATGACCGATGTGGGCGAAATGTATTTCCTGCCGGTGCTGATCGATGCGCTGGCCCGCTCTGCTGCGGGTGTCACGTTGCAAGTGGTCAGCGTGACCCAGCCCACGCTCAAAGAGGACATGGCCACAGGCCGAATTGATTTGGCTGTGGGCTTGTTGCCGCAATTACAGGCAGGCTTTTATCAGCAAGCGCTCTTCAAGCAAAAATACATTTGCCTGATGCGAGAGGCGCATCCGCTGGCGGGCCAGAACAGGCTCAATTTGGTCTCATTTACAGAGGCCGAACACGTTCGCATCGTGGCGGCGGGCACAGGGCATGGCCGGGTGGATGTTGCGTTAGAGCAGCAAAAACTGCGCCGTCGCTTTCGACTCACGGTTCCGCACTACGTGGCCTTGGGCGATGTGCTGAGCCATTCCAATCTGATCGCCACCGTGCCCGAGCGTTTTGCAGACCGGACATTGGTGCCCTTTGGTTTGGTCAAACGTGAATTGCCAATGGCCGTCGATGAAAGCGCGATTCACCAGTTCTGGCACGGGCGCCTGCACCGAGATCCCGGCCACCAGTGGCTGCGTCAGCTAATAGACCAACTTTTCGGAGACAGCAAAATGCCTCATAACGAACAAGCCGTATGAGGCATTTGCAGGGCATAGCTCAGTGTCGTGTGCTTTGAGGTAAAACCCTTTGTCACTGTCTCTCGGTCCCGCAATTTGCGGTCCCGAGGAGCAGTCAACAAACAGGGGCCTCAAGCCGTTAGCGGGTGTTTTTTACATGCGGCAACCAGCGCCGGAGTCGGCCAGCGCCTTGGCCGCGACACCAATCACCTTGTTTTCTTTGTTGGAGACCTCACGCAGATAGATGTCTTGCACCGGGTTGTGCGACTTGCTCATGGTCCACTTGCCACGCGGGCTGTCGATCACGGCGACTTCCATGGCCTTGATCATGGCGGCCTTTTTACTCACATCGCCTTGCACAGCGTTGGCCCCTTGCACCAGCAGCAGACCCGTGTCGTAGCCTTGCACGGCGTACACATCGGGTTGCATCTTGAAGGTCTTGGCGTAGTTCAGGCGGAATTCCTTGTTGCGCTTGGTCTCGATGCCATCGCCGTAGTGCAGGGTGGTCAGCACACCGTCTGCAGCAGGGCCTGCGGCATCCAGAACGCCTTCGGTCAAAAAGCCGGAGCCATACAAAGGAATCTTGCCCTTGAGGCCTGCGGCTGCGTAGTCGCGCAAGAACTTGGCTGCGCCGCCACCGGCAAAGAAGCAGGCCACAGCGTCGGGCTTGAGTGCGGCAATTTCGGTCAGCAGAGCCTGGAACTCGACGTTGGGGAAGGGCAGACCCAGCTCTTTGACGATGGTGCCACCCGCCTTGGTGTAGCTTTCTTTGAAACCCTCGAAGGCTTCGTCGCCAGCGGCGTATTTCCAGGTGATCCAAACCGCCTTTTTGTGGCCGCGCTTGACCATGGCCTCGCCCAGCGCCATGGTGGGCTGGCTGTTCGAGAAGCTGGTGCGGAAGACGTTGGGTGCGCACTGGGCACGGGTGGCGATGTGCACGCCAGCGTTGGGGATCAGGCTGATCACGCCACTTTCGCGGGCCACGCGGTGAATGCCCATTTGCACGCCCGAGTGGACGGTGCCAATCAGCACATCCACTTTGTCGCGTTGCACCAGTTTGTTGGCGTTTTCGATGGCTTTGGACGGCTCGGACTCGTCGTCCACCTTGAACCATTCAATTTCGCGGCCGCCCAACTTGCCGCCTTGCTCGTTGATGGCCATGCGCACGCCGTTTTCAATGGCCACGCCCAACTGTGCAAAAGTGCCGGTGTAAGGCAGGATGAAACCGACGCGGATTTTGCCAGTCTGGGCCATGGCACTTTGGGGGACCAACAGGCTGGTCGATGTGGTGCCCAGCAGGGCGGCACCTTGGGTCAAAAGCTGGCGGCGTGAGGTCATGTGTGTTCCCGGTCTTTAAAGTTGTGCGTGGGCTCTTGATGAGCACTTTTAGATTATGGGTCAGGGCGCAGGGCGTCAGACCTAGGGAAATCATGGGGTCATGAAGCCCTGAGAAAAGCCAACCAGGCTGGGGTCAGTGCACGCTATTGATGCCGTGGTTAATTGGCTGGGTGCTTCAGCCTAGCACCCGCCCCGGGTTGAGCAGGTTTTGCGGGTCCAGGGCTTTTTTAACGGCCCGCATCATGGCCAGCGCCGTCGGGTCTTTGTAGAGCGGCAGTTTGCCCACTTTGAGTTCGCCCACGCCGTGCTCGGCGCTGATGGAGCCGTCGAACTTGGCGACTTGGTCAAACACCAGTGTGTTCACCCGTTCTTCGTTTTCATGCAAAAAGGTTTGGCCATCCACGCCCTCAGGGGCTTGCACGTTGTAGTGCAGATTGCCGTCGCCCAAGTGGCCAAAGTCCACCATGCGCACACCGGGCACCTCGCGGGCCAACAGGGCGTCGGTTTCGGCCACAAAGGCCGGGATGCGCGAGACCGGGATGCTGATGTCGTGCTTGATATTCAGGCCTTCCTGGGCCTGGGCCAGGGTGATGCTTTCGCGGATGTGCCACAGGCCTTGGGCTTGGCTCAGGTTTTCTGCGACGACGGCGTCCGTGACGCAACCGGCTTCCAGTGCGGCTTCGAGCAGCGCTTCAAACTGAGCACGGGCGTGGGTTTCGCTTTCGCTGTCCGAGTTTTCCAGCAACACGCACCAAGGCGATTCTTGCGACAGCGGCACACGCAGTTGGGGATAGTGCTTGTCGACCAAGCTCAGTGCGAACTGGCCCATGACCTCAAAGCCCGTGAGGCCAGGCCCCAGGCGTTGGTGGGCCAGACCCAGCAGTTGCACAGCCGCTTGCATGCTGGGCACGGCGGCCCAGGCGGTCAGCTGCGCGGCGGGCTGGGGGTACAGCTTCAGGGTCGCGGCGGTGATGATGCCCAGCGTGCCTTCGCTGCCGATCATCAGGTTGCGCAGGTCATAACCCGTGTTGTCTTTGCGCAGGCCGCTCAGGCCGTGCCAGATCTCGCCCTGGGCGGTGACGACTTCGAGGCCCAGACACAGCTCGCGGGTGTTGCCGTAGCGCACCACCTGCGTGCCGCCCGCGTTGGTGCCCAAGTTGCCGCCGATGGTGCAGCTGCCTTCGGCCCCCAAGCTCAAGGGGAACAAAAAACCAGCCTTATCGGCTGCGGCCTGCAGGTTTTGCAGCACGCAACCGGCCTCGACCGTGATGGTCAGGTTGGCCGGGTCGATGGCACGCACCGCGTTCATGCGCGTCATGCTCAGCACGATTTGCTGGCCTGAGCTATCCGGCACGCCGCCCACCACCAGCCCGGTGTTGCCGCCTTGGGGCACGATGGGAGTGCTTGTCGCTGCACAGGCCTTGACCACAGCAGCCACTTGGGCTGTGTTGCCCGGGCGGACCACGGCCAGGGCGCGGCCCCGCACGCGCTTGCGCCAGTCTTGTTCCCAGGGGCTCAGGTCGGTGGCCGGGTCGTCGTGGGTGAGGACGTTGGCGTTGCCACAAATTTGGCGCAGCTGTACAATCATAGGCTGGGTCATGGTGTTCAGTCTCGGGGCACAGGCACAAAGTTGCCGGTGGCTTTGGCGGCTTTGAAGCGGATGCGCACATGCAAAGCGCAAGCCACAAACAAGGTGGTGCACAACAGGGTTTGCAAGCCTGCCAGCGCGTTGGAGGGCCATGCATCGCCCCAGGCCCGAACCACGCCCTCTATAAAGTACAGCCAGACCAACATGCTGACCCAGCGGTAGGTGTACATGCGGTTTTTGAGCAAGCCGGACAGCGGAATGCACAAAGGCAATACCTTGATGGCCCACCAAGAGCCGCCCGGCCGCAAGGGGGCCAGCCAAAGCTCCCAGGCCAAGCCCAAAAGAATGAGTCCAAGCAGGCTGCCGACGGCCATCCAGCGCGTGAAATCGACGCCGACGGGTGTGTTTTCTGTGTGTATGTTCATTGCGGTGGCATCATACCGGGCATGCAATCTTCCCTGTCCAAGACCACTTTGCGCGCCCAAGTCGCTGTTTGGTGGCAAGAGCTGTCTGTTTTTCCGTGGCGTCAGATGGCCGGTGTTTTGGCCGAACGCTTTCGCGATGCCCGATTGGGTGTGAGCGCGAGTTCGCTCACCTTCACCACCGTGCTGGCTTTGGTGCCTTTGTTTGCGGTGGGTTTGGCCGTGTTTGCGGCGTTCCCGGTGTTTGGCAAGTTCCAAGACACGATCCAACGCTGGCTGATTGAGAGCTTGGTGCCTGAGAGCATCGCCCGCCAGGTGCTGAGCTACCTGACGCAGTTTTCCCGAAAAGCCAGCCGTTTGGGCTCGGCGGGCCTGGTGGCGGTGTTGCTGTCTGCGGTTTTTTTGATGGTGACGATCGAGCGCACTTTGGGCCAGATTTGGCGCTTGCGTCGTCAGCGGCCATTGCCGCAAAGGGTGCTGCTGTATTGGTCTGCCATCACCTTGGGGCCCTTGCTTTTGGGCGGTAGCTTGGCCATCACCTCTTATGTGGTGACCGCTTCGCGCGATGTGGTGGATGTGCTGCCGGGCTCCGTCCGCTGGTTGCTCGACAGTTTTGAATTTTTGTTGCTGACCGCTTGCGTGAGTGGCTTGTACTTTTATGTGCCCTACACCCGTGTGCGTTGGCGTCATGCCATCACGGCCGGATTTTTTGTGGCGGGCGGGCTGGAGCTGGCTAAAAAGTTGCTGGCTATTTACCTTTTGCAGGTGCCCACTTACTCGGTCATTTATGGCGCTTTTGCAGCGTTGCCGATTCTGCTCGTCTGGATTTATGTCACCTGGCTGATTGTGTTGCTGGGGGCTGTGCTCGCTTCCAGTCTGCCCGAGCTGGGCCGGCAAGCCTGGCGCAAGCCCGAAGGCGCGGGTTGGAGCTTTCGCTTGGCTTTGGAGATCTTGGCCGAGCTGAATGCGGCCAAAGCCTGCGCGCATCGCGGCTTCAGCACCGATGATCTGGCCGAGCGCTTGCGTGTGGAGCCGAGCGAGCTCAGGCAAGTGCTGGAGGTGTTGCAAAGTTTGGACTGGGTTGGCCGCTTGACTGAACAGAACGACCAAGGGCAAGCCCGCCAAGTGCTGTTGATTGACCCCATGCAGGCCAGCGTGGCCCCGTTGGCCGACCGGCTGTTGGTGCTCAGGGTCTCTGCTGCCGATCCCGTGTGGGTGCAGACAGCGCTTGACCAGATTTGCGTGGCGCAGTTACTGCCTCAACCTACACCCTGATGCCGTACCCAGCGCATTTGTCATGCCCGGCATATTTGCCACAGCACCCTATTTTTTCACCAAGCAGATTTCTCATGCCAATCAGATTTGTCATACCCGGCTAGACCGGGTATCCACGGCAACCTAAGGCATGGACCCCCGATCGAGTCGGGGGTGACAAGTCGGGTTTTTGTCGGGTGACAAGTCAGTTTGTGTCGGGTGACAAGTCAAGGTGAGTCGGGGCTGTTTAAAAACTGACCCGGCCGCGCCACATGTCGCGGTACATCACCCAGTCGCCCATGAAACTGTAAAGCGGGCGTTTGAAGCTGGCGGGCTTGTTTTTCTCGAACACAAAGTGCCCGATCCAAGCACAGCCATAGCCGCACAGCAGGCCATACAAAAAGTACTGGGGCTTGCCCGTGATGGCCAGCATGGCCAGGCACAGCAGCGACAGCGTGCTGCCCACAAAGTGCAGGCGGCGGCAGGCGCGGTTGTTGTGCTCGCTCAGGTAAAACGGGTAAAACTCGGCAAAGCTGGCGTGTTGAACGGCATCGGTCATGGTGGCTCCTTGCGTGCTCAGACTGTTTGAAATGGCGCATTCAAAAAACCACGGAACCTCGCCCGCCCACCGCGCTGCGGCAGTTGCGTGAGCTGGTAGTGGGGAAATCGCTGCAAAAACCGGCCGATGGCAATGCGGCCTTCGAGCCGGGCCAAGCTCAGTCCCGCGCACTGGTGCACGCCAAAGCCGAAAGCCAGGTGCTTGTTGCCGGTGCGGCGCAGGTTCAGTTGTTCGGGTTGGTCATACACCGCCGGGTCGCGGTTGGCAGCACCCATGCACAGCGTGACCAAGGCCCCGGCAGGCAGATCGACACCATTGACCTGCGTGGCTTGTAAAGCGCGTCGGTTGCCCAGCTGGTTGGACGATTCAAAACGCAAGAATTCATCAACGGCCAAACCTAAAATGTGCGCTCGGTCGTCATCGCTGGTGGCGGCTTTCAGATCGGCCTGGAGTTGTTTTCGCTGCTCAGGCCATTCTTGCAGCGTGATGAGCGCGTTGCCGATCAGGTTGGTGGTGGTTTCGTGACCGGCGTTGAGCAAAAACACGCAGTTTTGCAGCAGCTCAACCTCGCTCAGGGCTTCACCGCTTATTTCGCCCTCTTTTTCTCCCTGAATCAACCGGGTCAGCACATCGTGCTCCGGGTCACCGGGGTGCTGGCGACGATGCGCCACCAGCTCGCGCAGATAGGCCAGAAATTCGTTGACGCTGCGGTTGCCATGCGCTTCTTGTTCGGGTGTGAGGGCGGGTTCCAGCGCACCCAAAATGGCCAAAGACCAGCCGCGCAAGGGTTCGCGATCGGCGTGTGGCACGTCCAGTAAATTGCCGATGATCTCGACCGGAATGGCCGATGCAAAGTCTTCAATCAGATCGCCGCCACCCCGCTCTTGCAGCCGGTCCAGCAGGCCGTCCACCAGTTGTACCAGTCCGGGCTCCATGGCCTCAATGGCCCGGCGGGTGAGGGCGCCCATGATCAGCCTTCGCACGCGGGTGTGACGTGGTGCGTCATTGAAGACCAGGCTGTTGGTGTGGTGCTCGAACAGCGGTGCCACGCCACCCGCTGAGGTGAAAGGCGGTTCATTGAACGGAGCGTGGTTGTATTTGGGGCCGAACTCGACTTGCTTGTCTGAGCTGAACACCTTGGCATCGCGGTAAACCGCCACCAGATCGGCATGGCGCGTGAGGAAATACGAGCCGTCGGACATGCGTTTGAAGGGCTCGGTCTCTCTCAGCGCGGCATAGACCGGATAGGGGTTGTCCAGAAAATCGCGGGGCAGAGCACGCAGGTCCAGCGATTGGGCAATTTCGTGTGCCCTGTCTGCCGACAGCGCCGGGGTGATGCTGGAAATCAGTGTGTTCATGTTGTAGGCGCGAGCCCATGCTCGCGAATGTCCGTCAGGGTCATGGCTTCAAAAAATCCTTGAACGATTGCAAAACGCCCTCTGGCGCTTCGGTCATGAGCGAATGGCCTGCGGGCAGCTTGACCACCGTGGGTTTGCCGCACAGGTCGATCAGGCTTTGCGCTGATTTGGGCGGCGTCATTTGGTCGGCACTGCCCAGCACAAACAGGGTGGGGCAGGTCACCAGGGGCATGGCCGCTTCGGCACCTTGGTAGTCGTCGCAGGCTTTGAACCCGGTGTGGAACACATTGACCAGCGTGTTGCTGGCCAGTACGCGGCGCATCAGCGCCTTGCTGCCGCCATACAGCCAAGTGCCCGGACCGAGGGCAGAGGGGGGCGGTGCCAGCGTGGAATGCGAAAAACGGTTGACCATGTCGATGGCCTTGAAAGGTGCGCTGACCGACAAATCGAGCAGGGCGGGCGACACGCGCATGGGGTAGGCCGTGCCCACCATCATCAGGTGGCTTACACGGCCGGGATGCGCCTCTGAATCGCGTGCTGCGGCTTCGAGGGCAATGAGCGAGCCCAAGCTGTGGCCGATCAGCGCGGCCTTTTCAATCTTCAGGGCATCGAGCAGCGCGATGACGGTGTTGGCCGCTTCTTGCACGCTGTGCGGCGGCGGACCTTCGCTTTTGCAGTGCCCCGGCAGATCAATCGCCAGCACGTTCCAGCCGTGGTGGGCGAGGTAGCGGGTTTGCAAGATCCAGACGCTGTGGTCGTTCAGCACGCCATGGATGAACACGGCGGTGGGCTGGGCCGGGTTGAAGGGCTTGCCCCCGGTGTAGGCGTAAAGCAGGTGGCCCCGAACAGAGATTTTCATGGACGTGCTCATCCTCATGACCCCGCTTTTTCGGCAGCTTTCAGCGCCTTCTTCAAGTCATCGATCAAGTCGGCAGGGTCTTCCAGACCGATCGACAAACGAATGGTGCCGGGACCAATGCCGCTGGCCACCAGGGCCTCGTCTGTCATGCGGAAATGCGTGGTGCTGGCCGGGTGGATCACCAGACTGCGGCAATCGCCCACATTGGCCAGGTGACTGAAGACCTTGAGGGCTTCGATGAATTTTTGGCCTTGGGCGCGGGAGCCTTTGATGTCGAAGCTGAACACCGAGCCTGCACCGCGCGGCAACAGTTTTTGCGCCAGCGCATGCGAAGGGTGGCTTTCCAGCATCGGGTGGCCCACGCGGCTGACCAGCGGGTGTGCGGCCAAAAACTCGACCACTTTGGCGGTGTTCTCCATGTGCCGGGCCATGCGCAGGGGCAGGGTTTCGATGCCTTGCAAAATCAGCCAAGCCGTGTGCGGGCTCATGCAAGCGCCAAAGTCGCGCAGGCCCTCGCGCCGCGCCCGCAGCAAGAAAGCGCCCACGGTGCTTTCTTCGCTAAAGACCATGTTGTGAAAGCCTTCGTAGGCTTGGCTGAGTTCGGCAAATTTGCCCGATTTGTCCCAGTCAAAGCTGCCGCCATCGACCACCGCACCACCCACCACCGTGCCGTGGCCCGACAAAAACTTGGTGGCTGAGTGGTAGACCAGATCGGCCCCATGGTCAAAGGGCTTGATGAGCCAGGGCGAGGTGAGGGTGGAGTCGACCAACAGGGGCACACCCGCTGCGTGGGCGATGGCGCTCACGGCTTCGATGTCCAGCACGTCCATGCCGGGGTTGCCCACGGTCTCTCCAAAAAACAGTTTGGTGTTGGGGCGTATGGCGGCTTTCCATGCGTCCAAATCACCGGGTTTGACAAAGGTGGTGCTGATGCCGAAGCGGCTCAGGGTGTAGTGCAGCAAGTTGTGTGAGCCGCCGTACAAAGCGCTCGACGCCACAATGTGCGAGCCCGCGCCCATGAGGGTGGCCACGGCCAGGTGCAGTGCGGCCTGGCCGCTGGAGGTGGTGATGGCGCCGATGCCGCCTTCCAGCGCCGCCACACGTTGCTCCAGCACCGCATTGGTCGGGTTGCTGATGCGGCTGTAGACATGGCCCGGGCGCTCCAGATTGAAAAGGGCGGCCGCTTGGTCGGTGGATTCAAAAACAAACGAGGTGGTGAGATGAATTGGCACGGCCCGTGCGCCGGTGCTGGGGTCGGGGGCCGCACCGGCATGCAGGGCCAAAGTGTCAAAACCGGGATCGCTGTAACCAGCCATGAAGGGCCTCCGCAAAAAGAATGTGTCCGACAGGCTGGCGGCCTGCCGTTCGGTGTTCATTGTGGGCTATATTGATATCGAATCTCAACCGGATCGACCCTCAGGAGACACACCATGAAAGTCAGCGACATCCTCCGCGTCAAAGGCGGCACCTTGTTCACGGTTCAGGCCGACGAACCTTTGTCCCGTGCCATGAACGACATGGCCGAAAAAGACCTCGGCTCTTTGGTGGTCATGGCCAAGGGCGCCTTGGCCGGCATGCTGACTTTTCGTGAAGTGATCCGTCAGATTGTCAAAAATGGCGGGCAGGCAGGGACCGCTTTGGTGCGCGATGCCATGGACGCACAACCGCTGACCTGCACTGGCGAAACCGACATCGACGACGTACGCCGCATGATGCTTGAGCACCACTCGCGCTACATGCCGGTGATGGACGGCACCGTGTTGATGGGTGTGATCAGCTTCTACGACGTGGCCAAAGCCGTTGTGGACGGTCAGAACTTCGAGAACAAGATGCTCAAGGCCTACATCCGCGACTGGCCCGATGGCTCGGCCCCTGAGGCTGAAGAAGTCAAGCTCTGAATTTGAGGCATCGTTTCCGCGATGCCGGCATAAGAATTACTCGTTTGTGTCCACCACAACCTGTACCTTGCCGGTGCTTATCCATTGGACGATGGCCCGTGAAACACCTCTTTGACGCCCTTCAAACGAATGGCGGTTGGCACCGCCGCACACGGGCCCTGACTGCCCACCGCCGCGCACAGTGACCAAGTTGTCCCTCGAATATTGTTTTACGGGGGGGTACAAAGTACTAAGGCATTCGTCTTGCTCGTGAGCGATGTGCAGTATCGGAATTCGGATCGCATCCATGTCAAAGCCCAACATCGTCCTCGCCAAATTGCCTGCCGTACGATTCATTGCCGAAGAGTGGATTGCGCCTTTGAGTTGATTTGGCATTCTCAGGGCCAGCCATCGCGACGAAATACCGCCCGAACTGTGACCAAAAATCCAAAAATCTTTTAAGCCGTATTGCGTGCGTAAAAAAGCCATCACTTTCGATACATCGTCCACATACTGCTGCGAGCTGCGGTAATCATCATCACACTTTCCTCCAAATAATGCCCACTGATCTGTCGGGCAACCCATGGCCACCAAGGCAATGCCAGCTTGGTCAAACACATCTGCATTCTGGGCCAGATATTGCAACTTACCGTTGTAAACGTCCATGGCGTTTTGAATGATGATGCGGCCCTCGCTGCCGGGTGTGCCGGGTACCACCAACAGCGCCCGCGTGATGGGTTGGGACGGCTCCAGTAAGGCGATATTCATGGTCACGTCAGGCCTGTCAGTGGGCACGGCATGAAAAGCGGGGCGTAGACGGGGGCGTGTTGTTGAAGTGGTGGGTGTACCTGCAGGTAACACATCCAACTGAACCACTTCTTGGTTGGTGTAGCGGCGCAAGAAAAGCTGTGTCGCTGTGGCTTTGGACTCGCCACAACCAGACGGCACGCCCGCTGCGAATTGAAAGCAAATTTGCGAGCCCTCAACACGCCAAGTGCCCTTTGCAGTGAGACCCGAGGACATCTCCAGCTGAAGCGTCTGGTCTGTGCCGTATTGAAGCGTTGCCGTCATGCCATTGGCGTAGCGCGAGGTGAATCTTTTGCCTGTCAGTCGTTCTTGCAAGGCTTGTGGGCTCAGCGCTTGAGCTTCCACTGGGAAGGTGCTGGCGGGTGTTGTGGTTTGTGCACCCGCTTGAAGGACAAGACATGTTGCAAGCAGCATGGCCGTGTTTGCGGCAGAGCAGAGCCAGCGAGGGCGAGAGAATGGAGTTGAGGGATGCATGGCGATTCCTAAGTCAATTTGTCATTGCCCAACCACAGGGTCAAGCTTGCGGCGCAATACCCAGTCCGCAATGACTTGCGCCACCTCGGCATCGCGCCCTTCAAAGCTGTGCAAATGGCCACCGCCACACGGATCACCTTGGGCCAAGCCACCACGCACAGTGACCAGCTTGTCGCCCGCATAGGCTTTGACGGCGGCATAGGGGTTGCTCCTACAGGCATCGTTTTCGTGGTGAATGTGCAGTTGTGGTGCGGTCAAACTGGCGTAATTAAAACCACTGACGCTGTAACCAGCACGAAGGTTGGGGCCATTGATTGAGGCCGAGTGGATGGCTCCTGCGATCTCCTTGTCCAAATGCTTGGCCAGCCAACGTGAGCTGATGGTGCCGAAGCTGTGACCGTAGATATAAAAATGCCGAATGCCATGCTGCTCGCGCAGCACCTGCATGACTTGGCGCACATCGTCGGCATGTTGTGGTGATTGGCGGTAATTGTCCAAACAGCCCGGTGGCGGGCCAGAGACCACAACACCTGGCCGCAACTCGGCCCCCCACTGGTCGGTGGGGCAGTCCACATTCACGAAGGTGATGCCCGCTTTGGCGTAAACATCACGCATCAACTGCCCGCGTGGGCTGGTGCGGCTGGCGTCGGTCGTTTCGTTGTAACGCCAAATGCCCGGCCACCCCCTGAAAAACAGCAAGGCCGTGTCACTGTCGGGCGTGGGCTTGGCCAGCATGATGGCGCGTTGGTAAACCGGTTGCTGGGTGAAAAGGCCCTCAGTGCGCCCGGTGTCGACGTTGATGTAATGAAACGCTGACGTTTGGGTCGAAAGCCCATTCGCTTTGACGTGTGATGGCTCGCTGTCGGAGGGTGGGGTTTGACCCCAAACGCCTGAGCTGACCGAACTCAGTAATGCCAGTGCTGCGATGTGGCCAAATCGCATCGGTGGATATTTGGTCGTATTCACAGCGGGTTAACCCATGTGGCCAATTGCACAGTGATTTCAGTGCATTGGAGTAGACCAAGGCATTGTCCCGCTTCCGTGTTTGCCTTGAGTCTGGTGGCTTTGCAGCAAAGGAAGTTGGCGACGGGCGTCAACATAACCCTGCGTGGCGATTTGTACAACTTGGCGAGTTTCATGGGGCACACCTTTAATTGTTGAACGCCAATATAAAATTTTTTGTTATCTAAGTAAACAAAAAAATTTTATAAATAATTAAAAAATTTTATCTTTATGTTGGTGACGGTAGAAGATTTATCTGAGACTTGGAAATGGCTGGCGTCAGCCCAACGCGAAGCATGATCAAGTTCGCAGCAAACCTGACGGCGTGCTGTGACCAGCACTGACGACTGCGATGGGTGCTCATCGGACAGGGCCGGGTCACACTTTGCGTGCACACATTGAAGCGATTGGCGGTGAGCAGCACGCAGGGGCGACAGAGTCCGGCAAAGCCAATTCCGGGCCTTTCAAGATTGCCTTTGCCTCCACTCTTATTGATCCAGGCGAGCATCTTGGGGGCGACACATTGCGCCTCTGGGATAATCCCCCCTCATGAGCGGCAATACCTTCGGAAACCTATTCAGCGTCACCAATTTTGGTGAATCCCACGGCCCGGCCATTGGCTGCGTGATCGACGGCTGCCCCCCGGGCATGCCGCTGTCTGAGGCCGATATCCAGCCCGATCTGGACCGTCGCCGTCCCGGCACCAGCAAATTTGTCACCCAGCGCAACGAGCCCGATGCGGTGCAGATCCTCTCGGGCGTCTACCAGGGCCTGACCACCGGCACCCCGATTTGCCTGCTGATCCAGAACACCGACCAGCGGAGCAAAGACTATGGCGACATCCTGCAGACCTTCCGCCCGGGTCATGCCGATTACACCTATTGGCGCAAATACGGTCTGCGCGACCCGCGTGGTGGTGGCCGTTCCTCGGCCCGCCTGACGGCCCCCATGGTGGCGGCTGGTGCCGTGGCCAAGAAGTGGCTTAAAGAAAAGTTTGGCACCACTTTTGTGGGTTGCATGACCCAAATTGGCGATGTCCCGATTGGTTTTGAGAGCTGGGACCATGTGCCCAATAACCCGTTTTTTGCACCGGTGGCCGATGTCTCGGCGCTGGAAGACTACATGAACGCGCTACGCAAATCGGGCGACTCGTGCGGCGCACGTCTGCGCGTGGTGGCGCGTGGCGTGCCCGTGGGACTGGGCCAGCCGCTGTTTGACAAGATCGATGCCGACATTGCTTTCGCCATGATGGGCATCAACGCTGTCAAGGGCGTGGAAATCGGTGCGGGCTTTGGCTGTGTCACGCAAAAAGGCAGCACCGCCGGGGACACTCTCACACAGCAGGGCTTTGTGGGCAACAACGCAGGTGGCGTGTTGGGTGGCATCAGCACCGGACAAGACATCGAGGTGTCGATTGCCGTCAAACCCACCAGTTCGATTCTGATTCCGCGTGACTCGATTGACTCTGCGGGCCAGCCCACCGAAGTCATCACCAAAGGCCGCCACGATCCGTGCGTGGGCATCCGTGCCACGCCCATTGCCGAGGCCATGCTGGCCTTGGTGGTGATGGAGCACGCTTTGCAGCATCGCGCTCAATGCGCCGATGTCGAGCACGACGTGGCCCCGATCCCAGCGACCAAGCCCTGAGGCATGCCGCAACGCCGCCAGCTTTGGCCTTTTGCCGCCCTGTCGGCCAGTTATTTCGCGCACATCGGGTTTTTCAACCCCTACTTGCCGTTGTGGCTGAAAGACATGGGTTTGAGTTTGTTGACCATCAGCTTGCTGACGGCCGTGCAGGCAGCCACCCGTCTGTTTGCGCCTTATGCCTGGGGCGCCATCAGCGACCGCACCGGCGAACGCGTGAGACTCTTGCGCATCGGGGCCGGCGTTGCTTTTTCATCGGCTTGTTTGTTGTTTCTCGATTGGGGGCCGGTGGGCCTGGGTTTGGTGTTGCTGGTCATGTTCACTCACACCAGTTCCATGATGCCTATGAGCGAGGCGGCCATGGCCCACTTGGTCAGCCAAGGTGGCGCTTTTGACACCAAACGCTACGGGCGTGTGCGGCTGTGGGGTTCGATCGGGTTTATGGTCACGGTGTTTGCGGCAGGGGCTTGGTTCGAGGCCTTTGGCATGCAACACTTTCCAGGTTGGACGGTGTTGACGTTGGCTGCGGTTTTATTGAGTGTCTGGTGGATGCCGGACATCAAAGAGGCCTCACATCATTTGGACTTGCATGTGCCCGTGGGGCCTGTGTTGCGACAAAAACCGGTGCAGTGGTTTTTTGCATCCACGTTTTTTCATGTGCTCTCGCACATCGGCATCTATGTCTTTTTCTCGCTGTATCTGGACTCCTTGGGTTACAGCAAAACCCTGATTGGCGTCTTGTGGGCGGTGTCGGTGGCGGTGGAAATCGGCTGGTTTTTCACCCAATCGCGCTGGCTGCCTCGCTTGCCTTTGACGGGTTGGCTGGTGCTGTGTTCGGTCACCATGCTGCTGCGCATGGGCCTGACCGCCGCATGGGCCGATGTGTTGTGGGTGTTGCTTTTGGCGCAAACCCTGCACGCAGTCACCTTTGCCACCCACCACACGGTGTGCATTGCTTTGATTTCCCACCATTTTCCTGGCCGTTTGCGTGGGCGGGGTCAGGCGCTTTATACCGTGGTGGCTTACGGTTTCCCTGGGGTGCTGGGAGCCTTGTTGGGTGGCGTTATCAGCGAGCGCTGGGGATTGCAAAGCGTATTTTGGGTCAGCTGCCTGACCAGCGTGCTGGCCACCGCAACGGCGTACAAAGTCTGGCGTCTGCAACACCCTCGCCAGGTGTTGCCATGACGGGTGCTGTGCCATCACTGGCATGCTTGCCCGCCTTTTTGCCGCCCTTCTTGCCGCCCTTCTTGCCGCCCGATTTGGCCACTGCGCTGGCGGGAGGAGAACGCTGGGTGACCTGTTTTGACGGGGCCGACACCGTTTGGCATACCTGGGGTGATGCGCATCGGCCTTGTGTGGTCTTGCTGCACGGCGGCAGTGGCAGTTGGACGCATTGGGTGCGCAACATTGCACCACTGCGCGATGCAGGTTGGCGTGTGCTGGTGCCCGATTTGCCCGGCTTTGGCGATTCGGATTTGCCCACAGGCTGCGTCGATACCGATGACATGCCGCCCCATTTGCAGGCCGGTTTGAGGCAATTGCAGCCTGCTGGCCCCGTGAGTTTGGTGGGCTTTTCTTTTGGGGGCATGACAGCGGCTTTGTGGCTGGCCCAGCCGAAGATGAATCAGCAATCCGTGCAGCACTTGGTGCTGGTGGGTGCGCCGGGCATGGGCCTGACGGTGCCTGAGCGCATCCCGCTCAAAGGCTGGCGGCATTTGCCCAGCCCCGAGACCCAAGCCCAGATTCACCGTCACAACTTGATGGCCTTGATGCTGCAACGGCCAGACAGTCTGGACGATCTGGCGCTGGCCCTGCACACCGCCAACGTGACGCGTGACCGTCTCACCCGCAGGCGCTTGTCGTCTTCAGACATCCTGGCCCGCACCTTGCCCAAGTTGCAGGCCAGGGTGAGCGCCATTTATGGCGAACATGACGCTTTGTACCGGGGCCGGTTGCCCGAATTGCAAGGGCTTATGCAATCACTTGCCCCGCATTGGTGGCACTGGCAGACGATACCCGGTGCCGGCCATTGGGTGCCCTACGAGGCGGCAAGTGCGTTCAATCTGGCTTTGCTGCGTATTTTGAGTGAGCCTACAAATCCAGCTGTGGCTTTAATTGCCGAACAGGCACAAAACGCCAACGCCCGAACACCATGGTGAGCGCCGCAGCGCCCAGGCCCACGCAGCTGACTTGCACCCAATCCAACAGCCAGGCACCTTCGTAAGCACCAAACAAGCTGGCTTTGAGACCGTGTGCCAACCAAGTGATGGGTAGCCACGGGCTCAATGTGGCAAAGAAACTGCCACTGAGTTCCACGGGCATAACCCCGCCAGAGGAAGTCATTTGCAATGCCAACAACACCATGGCCGTGGCTTTGCCGGCATCGCCCATGAAACAGGTCAGGGCACTGATCACACACAAAAATGCCAGCCCGGCGCTCACGATGGTGCACGTCAAGGCCCATGGGTTGACCACATTCACCTGCAACACCATAAAAACAGTGAAAAGTATCAGCAGGCATTGCAGCAAAACAAGGCTGCCAGGCAGCAGCAACTTGCCCAGCCATTGGGCCACTGGATGGTAGGGCTTGGCCTGCTTGGGAAGTGAACGAAGGTTCACCACAAACACCGCAATGCCCGCCCCTAACCACAGAGCGGCAGGAATCACGTTAGCGATAAAGCCAATGCCGTTGTTTTGCACGGCGGCATCCATTTCAACCACGGGCCGCACCGAGTCGGCCAAGCCTTCGGGGCTGCCTTCAGGGCTTTCGCCCATGTCGGGAATGGCTTGTTCCATCAGGCCTAAACCCATTTGCAAGCGTTTGCTGCCGCTGCTCAATTTTTCGGTGCCTTGCGCCATTTGGGTTGCACCCAGCGCCAATTCAGCGGAGCCCGACTCCAACGCATCCAACTGAGGGTCTTCCGGAAATTGTCCGACGGCCGTACGCAATGCATTGTTCATGCCGCGAACCCCCGCCGTGAGTGTGGTGACACCCGCCCGCAGAGTCTTGGCGCCTTCTTCGAGTTTTTGCGCACTGTCTGCTGCAGTGTGCAGACCTCGGTCGAGTTGTTGCATGCCTTGCGCTGCTTGAGTGACGCTGCCCTTGTCTGTGGCGCTGACTAAAAAGCTGTTGTCTGATTCTTCCTTGAACTGGCTGACTTGTATGGCGAGTTCGCGGCTGCCTTTGTTGAGTTGTTGGAGACCCTGGCCCAACTCGGATGCGCCGTTGACGAGGGCATCAGTGCCGGCATCGAGCCGCCTCAAGTCGGCGTTTCGGGGACGGCTGGTTTCCATTTGGCGCAAACCAGCACCCAGTTTTTTGGAGTTCTGAGTCAGTTGTGCGACGTTGTCGCTGAGCTGTCGGGCGCCAGTCTGAACAGACTTTGCGCCGATGGCGGCATTGCTGGCCGCCACGCTGAGTTCCGTGGCCCCTTGGTGGAGTTCTTTCAGACCTCGGTTGAGTTGGCTCACACTTTGTTGCGAGCCCGCCGCATTCAACAGGACCAGAGACCAACGCTGCGCATTCAGACTTCCGTTGACTTTGTGACCCAGCTCAGCGGCGAACTGTTGCGCGATTCTGGCGGTTTCGACATTGTTACCTTGCGATGCATAGACCACCAATTGACCTGCGCCAGCTTGCTCACCCGGAACGGCATTTGAGCTGAAGTTGGCCGGAATGATCAATGCAAAGGCCAATTTGCCTTGTCGTACTTGCAGTTGGGCCTCTTCGGCCGTGCGCATTGAGCGGTAGTTAAAGCGGGCGGCATTTTGCAAGGTTTGGCTGAGTTCTTGCCCAACATTGAAATGGTTTTCACGGTAGTCCAAGCCTTGGTCGAGGTTGACGATGCCCACAGTCAAAGCCTGGCTATGAGAAGCAGGGTCCCACAGGCTTGACAGATAGATCACCGAATACAGGGATGGAATCAGGGCGATGGCGGCGATTGACCAGATGAATTTGGCTCGGCGAAAAAAGAAGCCGACGTCAATGCGAGCGATTGATCTGGCTTGTCGCAGGAGTTGACGGAGTGTGGCGGTTCGCCGGGTTTCGGGTTGTATGGGCGGCAGCATCCCCTTAACTGTACCTGTGTGCCACTAGCCGATGTTATTTTTATTCAGTCTTGTGTGCGCCCTAGGTGCTTGCATCCCTGCGGGGCTGAGCTCGGTCACCCCTTGTGCTAACAGGTAATTTCGGATGCGGTGAGCGGCGATGCTTTGCCCCATGGAAAATAGTCCAGCAGCTAGTAGCCAGTAGCCAGTAGCCAGCAGCACTGGTTTTTGCCTTTGATTGAAGAAAGCGCACCCATGACCACCACTTTGAAAATTGATTTTGTGTCCGATATTGCCTGCCCCTGGTGCGCCGTGGGTTTGGGAGCACTGGAAAAAGCCTTGAGCAATCTGGACGGTAAGGTCAAGGCCGATCTGCACTTTCAGCCCTTTGAGCTGAACCCGCACATGGCACCAGGCGGGCAGGACTTGGGTGAACACCTGACGCAAAAGTACGGATCCACGCCTGAGCAGCAGGCGCAAATTCGCCAAACAATTGCCGAGCGAGGGGCCGAGGTGGGGTTCGAATTCCACCCTGGCGGTCGTGGCAGGGTTTACAACACCTTCAACGCCCACCGCTTGCTGCATTGGGCAGAGGGCCAAGGGGCGGGTGCGCAACATGCCTTGAAAAAGGCGTTCTTGCAGGCCTATCAGGGCCGCGCTGAGTGCATGGAGGACGCTGAAGTTTTGCTGGCTGGCGTGGCCGCCGCTGGCTTGGATGCCGTCGCCGCCCGTGAGGTGTTGGCCAGCGACGCCCACACTGCCGAAGTGCGAGAGCGCCAGCAGTTTTATGCCCAAGCTGGGATCCGATCTGTGCCCGCCATCATCATCAACGACAAGCATTTGATTTCGGGCGGGCAGCCGGTCGAGGTGTTTGAGCAGGCCCTGCGCCGCATCGCATCTGGCGAGGTCGCTTGAACCATGCGCCCTGACCCGATGACGACTGATTTTTCGGACCCATCGCCCGCGCTCAATAGCCCGCAGCGACGGGCCATATTGGCCCGCCTGAGCACAGCCATGGTTTTGCCGCTGTGGGGCTTGAGTGGTACAGCCGGGGCGCAAACCGATCGCCATGCAGCCATGGCCGAGCTGTTCTCTGCTTGGCGGCAAGGTGGTGGGGTGCTGATCATCCGCCATGCCGCCACCGAGTCGGGGCTGGGCGATCCGCCGGGCTTTGTGATCGGAGAGTGTCGCACCCAGCGCAACCTGAGCGAGGCCGGCAGGCAAGCCTCGCGTTCCTTGGGGGCTTGGCTGCAAGTACAAAAATTCAAGCCCGACGCTGTGCGCAGCAGCCAATGGTGCCGCTGCCAGGACACCGCACGATTGGCTTTTGGCGGGCACGAAGACTGGCCTGCACTCAACAGCACCTTTGCCGGGCAGGGCGATTCGGCCGCCCAGCAACAGGTTTTGCGCGAGCGCCTGCTGGCCCTGCCCGTTGGACGCACCGAGGTTTGGGTCACGCACCAGGTCATCATGACCGGGCTGACTGGGGCTTATCCGGGGCTGGGCGAAGGCTTTTTGGTGGACCGTCAAGGTCGTTTGCGATTGCGCGGGGACCTGGCCGCATGAGCACGTTACACCGTCTGACGGTTTACTTTGACGGCTCGTGCCCGATGTGTCGGCGCGAAATCGCCATTTACCGCCGCTTGCCTCAGGCCGCTGCGCTTGACTGGGTGGACGTGAGCGCCGGAGCCGAACTGGGTGACTCGCTCAGTTGTGCGCAGGCCATGGCCCGTTTTCATGTGCGCGACCAACAGGGGCGCTTGTTCAGCGGAGCTGCTGCGTTTTCGCAAATGTGGCGGCTGTTTCCGGGCTGGTGCTGGTTGGGATGGTTGTCAGCCTGGCCACCGATGTCGTGGTTGTTCGAGTTGGCTTACCGTTTGTTTTTGCCCATGCGCCCGCGCTTGCAAAGGTGGGTGCGGCGATGGTCTGGTGAGGAGACACCGTGACGAAGATGGGGCGCTTTCCGAAGTCCATCCCCGTTTGCATGGTTTGGCTGGCCTTGCTCTCTATGCCTTTGGCGCAGGCCCAAGCGGTCAAGCCGATGGGCAACAAGGTCGCAGACCGGGTGACTTTGGGTGACTGGGCCATTGACCGTACCGAAGTCACCATGGGCCAGTTTGATCGTTATGTGCGGGCCACAGGCACTGTGACCCGCGCCGAAAAAGAAGGCGGCGGCTTTGAATACGGCGCAGGCTGGGAGCGGCGTCCCGGCTGGTCTTGGCGTTTTCCTGACGGTCGATCCGATGGTGTGCCAGTCAACACGGACTTTCCTGCTGTCCATCTTGACTTTGCCGAGGCGCAGGCCTATTGCCACTGGGCCGGCGGGCGCTTGCCCACAGGCGCTGAATGGCAAAAGGCCGGTTTTACCGAGCTGCGCGATGCGCCCCCGGCCCCCTGGGTTAAGGGCCGCACTTACCCCTGGAGCACGGGCGACAGCCCGCAAGGCGCCAATACCAGCGACGCCGACCCTTGGCCACGGGCCGCGCCCGCCGGGGCCACACGCCAAGGTGTGAACGGCTTGTACGACATGGGGGCCAATGTGTGGGAGTGGACCACCGACGCACGGGGCGGCGAACGCCGAACTGTGGGCGGTTCTTGGTGGTACGGCGCCTTCAACATGAAGGCCGATGTGCAGGCTTTCAAACCGGCCGATTTTTACGCGGTCTACATTGGCTTTCGCTGCGCTTATGACCTCCAAAAGTCGAATACCTTTACCCCAGCCGAGAACAAGTCCCGACCATGATGTATTCCTTGCCTGAGGGCTACCGCGCCCTGGTGATCGGTGCCAGCGGCGCGATCGGCAGCGCTTTGCTGCAGCGCCTTCAAAGCGACTCGCGCTGCGCGGCCGTGCTGGGCGTGTCGCGCCAAAGCACGCCGGGGCTGGACTTGCTGAGCGAGGCCAGCATCGCGGCCTGCGCGCAGGCGCTGGCCGCACAAGGGCCATTCCATTTGGTGCTGGACGCCACCGGGGCGCTCACCTTGAACGGTCGTGGACCCGAAAAACGGCTGGACGAACTGGACGCCGCGCATTTGCTGGCGGCGCTGCAGTTGAACGCGGTGGGGCCGGGCCTTTTGCTCAAGCACTTTGTGCCTTTGCTGGCTTCGGGTGAGCGTGTCATTTGGGGCAAGCTGTCAGCGCGTGTGGGCAGCATCGAAGACAACCGCAAAGGTGGCTGGTATGGCTACCGCGCCGCCAAAGCCGCGCTCAACATGCTGCTGCAAACCGCGGCCATCGAGGTCGCGCGGCGCAAGCCCTTGGCCGTGGTGGCGGCCTTGCAACCCGGCACCGTGCAATCGGCCTTGAGCCAGCCATTTGTGGGCGACGACGCCCTGCGTCTAGACGATTCGGCCGGTCGTTTGTTGTCTGTTTTGGATGCCTTGCAGCCCACTGGGCGTGCGCAGTTTGTGGACCATCAGGGGCAGCACATTCCTTGGTGATGCGCCAATGCGGGCTTCAACAAGAGCGGTGTGATGGACAATCCTTGTTATTAAAAAATCAGGGAGTGGTTCATGAGTTTGCAAGCGTGGTGGCTTTTTGTTGTGATGACTTTCGTGGTGTCGGCCACGCCGGGGCCCAATATGTTGTTGGTGATGAGTCACAGCGCCCGTTTTGGCCTGCGATCTGCGGTCATGACCATGGCTGGTTGCATGAGCGCTTTGCTGTGCATGATGAGCATTTCGGCTGCGGGATTGGGCGCTTTGCTGCACACCTTTCCAGCGGTGTTTGACGCCTTGCGTTATTTGGGCGCGGCCTATCTGGCTTATCTGGGCTACAAGTTGTGGTGTGCTGGCGTGGCGGCCAAGTCGGACCAGGATGTCCCTGTGCCAGACCAAGCTTTTCGCAGCGGCGGGTCTTTTTACAGGCAGGGCTTGGCGGTGGCGGCCAGCAACCCGAAAGCGATTGTGTTTTCCGCCGCGTTTTTCCCGCAGTTCATTCAGCCTGATCGGCCTGCGCTGATGCAGTTCGGTATCTTGCTGGCCACCTTCACGGTGATCGAGGTGAGTTGGTATTTGATTTACGCGGTCAGCGGCCACAAACTGTCGCGGTTTTTGCAGCAAACCCATGTCATGAAAAATTTCAACCGCATCACGGGTGGCGTGTTTGTGGGTTTTGCCGCCTTGATGGCGGCCAGTCGTTGAATTTCTCATTACGCTGACTGACTTGGCATCCGATTTACCCCCGCCAACTGTGCGCCAAGCTGTGGATAAGTCCATGAACAAGCCCTGAGACCCGCATGCCTCATAGCCTGGCGCATGGTGATTAAATAATGGGCAGCACGGACTCAGTCCAGCGCTTTGGCGATCTTGTGGCGCGGCACGGTGGTTTTGGGGCACTGGCCTTTGGGCAACTCAAACCATTGGCGCACATCGTTTTCGACGCCCACGCCGTGCATGAAGTTGTAAATCGCTTTTTTCAGGCCTTGGCCCAGCAGGTCGTGGTCCACGCCCGGGGGCATGGGCGTCGGGTCGACAAAGCCCACATCGTTTTTGGCAAACGTGCCTTCGGGCAGCGGCAAAAGCGTGACGCCGTAAGCCTCGGGGTTTTGCCCCACGGGTGAGTGCACGGTGCAGACAAAGCGGTGAAAAAAGCCGCTGTGGATGCAGCCGTTTTCAAACAGCTGGCGCACGTATTCGAGCGCGTCCACCGTGTCCTGTACGGTCTGCGTCGGAAAGCCGTACATCAGGTAGGCGTGCACCAGCACACCCGCATCGGCAAAGCCTTTGGTCACTTGCGCCACTTGTTCGACCGAGACGCCTTTTTTCATCAGGTTCAGCAGTCGGTCAGACGCGACTTCAAGCCCGCCCGACATGGCGATGCAGCCGCTTTGGGCCAGCAAGTCGCACAACTCGGGGGTGAATGTTTTTTCAAAGCGGATGTTGCCCCACCATGAAATTTGCACACCCCGGCGCAGCAGTTCTTCGGCCAAGGCCTTGAGGGCTTTGGGGGGGGCGGCTTCGTCCACAAAGTGAAAACCGGTCTGGCCTGTTTCGGCCACGATCTGCTCGATGCGGTCGACCAAGGTGCTGGCCTGCGCGGTTTCGTAGCGGCTGATGTAGTCCAAGCTCACATCGCAAAAGCTGCACTTCTTCCAGTAGCAGCCGTGCGCCACCGTGAGCTTGTTCCAACGTCCATCGCTCCACAGCCGGTTCATGGGGTTGAGCATGTCCAGCAACGACAGGTACTGGTGCAGCGGCAGACCATCCCAAGTGGGCGTGCCCACGTCTTCAAAGGCGATGTCGGGCTCTTGCAGGTGGATGTACTGCACCTGGCCTGCCTCGTTTTTGAGGAAAGTGCGCTGCAGGCGCTGCACGCCGCGCTGGCCTTGCAGGTGCTCGATCAGGCTGAGCAAAGGGCGCTCACCGCCATCCAGCGTGACGAAATCCACATGGTCGAACACGCGCGCGTCTTTCAGCTCGCGCAGCTCGGTGTTGACAAAGCCACCCCCCAAGCCGATGCGAATGTGCGGGTGCGCCCGCTTGATGCATTGGGCGATGCGAAAGGCCGCATAGACCGAGCCGGGGAAGGGCACCGACAGCAACACCAGCGTGGGCTGGTGGCGCTCAACAGCCTGCAAGGCCAAGCGCTCCAGCGTGGTGTCGATCAGGTTGGGCGGTTCGGCCAAGGCGCTGGCCAGTGCATCAAAGCTGGGTTGGCTGGCGGCCAGGCGCTCGGCATAGCGCACGAATTCAAAGCCTTCGTCCACGGCATCGCGCAGCACATCGGCCAAGTCGTTCAAATACAGCGTGGCCAGATGCCGGGCGCGGTCGGTCTGGCCCAGTGCGCCAAAGGCCCAGCCTATTGGATCGCCCGTGCCATCGTCTTCATACGCGTCAAGTGCTGCAAAGCGCGGACCTTCGGGCAAAAAGCCCCGGCCTGCAATGCGGTGGCTGAGCGTGCTGTCGCGGCCTTGCAAAAATGCAATGACGGGGTCGATGCTGACGGCGTAGTCCTTGAAGTGGTCGAGGAAAAAGTTCACCGGCCCCGATCGGTCTTCGATGGGCAAGGCCATGGCGGCATCGCGCAAATCGGTCAGCCCTTGTTTGTTCAACAAGGCCAGTACCGTGGCCAGCGCCAGGTCTTCTTGCACCGCATCGAAACCCCGCGAACGCAGAAACCCCGTCAGGTAAGCCGTGGAAGGGTAGGGCGTGTTGAGCTGCGTCATCGGCGGGATGAGGCTCAGGATTTTGAAGGGGGCGGGGCTGGGCATGGGGCAAGCGATTTTCAAACAGTGAGGGGGATTATCAACGGCGCAGCCATTGGCCCGAGTCTGCAACAGGGGCCGCCATTTGTGCAATAGGGGCGTTAACATCTGGCAGCCCTTTCAGCGAGCCCAGCGCCTGCACAGACTGTACCCATGACTTTTTTCCGATGACCTCCTTGCCCGATACGCCTGTAGATGCACCGCTGTCTCTGTCCGCCTTGGCGGTTCAGCCCGATGCCCACACCCCACTGAGCCCGGCGCAGCAGCGTTTCAATGCCTTGTTGGCCCGCATCGAGTCGCTCTCGGGCCAGATTCAACGCTTGGAAGTTTGGTCAGACCAGCACCGTTACACCCACATTCAGGCCTTGCGTGAGTCGGTGCAACAAGCGCAGGCCCACCGAAAAAGTCTGTTGTTGTTTGTGCATGAACGCTTGCAGGCGGCAGACCTGACGGCACAGCAGCAACGCATGGCCCGTGGCAAGCTGCGCAGCCTGATCGAACAACTGTCCGCCACTGCTGACCCACAAGTGCAGGCGCTGGCCGATTTGTACGTGAGCCAAGAGGACACCCAAGAGGCCGCCGAAGAACAGGCCGAGGCGGCCCAGCGCCTGCGTGAACGCATCGAAGAAGCGCTGGGCCAGCCGCTTGAGAAACCCAGCCAGTACCAGACGCCTGAAGAAATGATGCAGGCAGGCATGCGCCAGTGGCAGCGCCAGCAGCAAGCCGACGATGAACGCAAGGCCGACAAGCGTGCGGCCCGAAAAACGCAAAAACAAGCGCAAAAAGAGGCCCAAAAGAAAAGCACTGCCGCCGACAAAGGCCACGTGCCGGTGGCCATGCAGGGCCAAACCGATGCCAAAAGCGCGATCCGCACGATTTATCGGCAACTGGCCAGCGCCTTGCACCCGGACCGCGAACCCGACGAGTCAGCGCGTTTGCGCAAAACCGGTTTGATGAGCGAGGTCAATGCCGCTTATGAGAGAAATGACTTGACGACTTTGCTGCGACTGCAAATGCAGGTGAGCCAAGTCAACCCCCCAAACAAGGCAGGCACCGCACGCATGGCCGACGACAAATTGCTCGCCATGTGCCTGTTGCTCAAAGAGCAGGTGGCCGCGCTGGAAGACGACTTGGACCAGTTGCAAAGCCGTCTGAGTCGTGAGTTGTGTGTGCCGGTACGGGCCGACGCCGACGAGGCCTTGCTGAGCCAGTCATTGCAGCGCATCCAGGCCGATCAGCGCCACAGCGCAGACAGCCTGGCCCGTGATTTGCGCCGGATTCAAAACGAGGCAGAACTCAAGCGTTGGCTGAAAGAGCAGTGGCAGATGGCCAAGGAAGCCGTTGTGACTTCTATTGATTTTTGAGCCGCGTTAAAGCCACTTGTGCATGAAGCTGGCCTGGCCCGCTGCGGGGTCCAAGGCATAGGGTTCAAAACCAAAACCCACATAACTTTTCAGAGCCTGCGCATTGCCTGTCAGCACTTCGAGCGTGAGCTTGCAACAGCCGCGCGATTGGGCATGCTGTTGGGCGGCGGCCAGCAAGGCTTGGCCCACGCCTTGCCCACGGTGGCTGTGCAGCACGGCGATGTCGTGGATGTTCATCAAAGGTTTTGCCTTGAAGGTGGAATAGCCTTCGATGCAGTTGACCAGGCCCACAGGCGCATCGCCCAGCCAGGCAATGAAGCTGGCGGCAGCAGGCCGCGCAGCCAGGTCATCGCACAGGCGTGCCTTCACATCCTGCTGTAGGCCTTCACCACCGCCCATCGGGTCGCGCGCATAGGCATCAAGCAACATGACCAGTGCATCGCGATCGGCGGGGTGGCGGTAATTGACAGGCAGGACGTGAAGGGTCATGGTTCAAGCCGCTGCTGCAGCGGTGGTGGGTGTAGCAAACGAACGCGCATTTTGCCCCATGCTTTGCAGCACATGCCCAGCCAGTTGGTGCGCCGTGATGGCCGACAAAGTCCAACCCAAATGGCCGTGACCGGTGTTGTAGAACACGTTGGCCTTTTTGCCTGCGCCGACACGCGGCAGCATGGTCGGCATCATGGGACGCAAACCGGCCCAGGGCTCCACGCGACGGGTGTCTACGCCCGGGAAGCATTCGTTCACCCAGTTGACCAGGGGCTTGATGCGGTCGGCGCGAATGTCCAGGTCGATGCCGTTGAATTCGGCGGTGCCCGCCACGCGGAAACGGTCTGTGCCCAGACGGCTGGTGACCAGCTTGGTTTCGTCGTCCAGCAAACTCACTTGGGGTGCTGCGGCTTGGCTGGCTTCGTCGTTCAGGCCGACGGTGATCGAGTAGCCCTTGACCGGATAGATGTTCAAACGGTCGCCCAATTGAGCGGCCAACTTGCGTCCGTGCACGCCAGCGCAGATCACGATGCCGTCAAAGCTGAGGGTCTCGGTTTGGCCTTGGTGCTGCACTTGCACCGTGGCGGTTTGGCCATTGGCATCGACGCTCAGTACTTGGTGTTCAGTCAAGATTTTCACGCCCAAGCGTTCGCAAGCTTTGGCCAAGCCAAAAGTGAACTTGTGGATGTCGCCCGTTGAATCACTTTCGGTGAAATAACCGCCGTAGTACTGGCCTTGCAATGTGGGTTCGATGGCTTTCATTTCGGAGGGCGTCACGGCCCGGCGCGGCAGCCCGCCTTGCGCCAGCAGTTTGGACACTTCGCCAGCGTGGTCAAAGCCTTTTTTATCGCGGTAGATGTGCAAGATGCCTTCGCGCTTGTGGTCGAAGTCGATGCCTTCGGCCTTGGCCCACGCAAAGTGGTGTTCGCGCGACGCGATGGCCAGTTGGGCCGTGGCGATGGTGTTCTCTTTGTACTTGGGAATGGCGGCCACAAATTCGGCCATCCAGCTGAGTTTGTGCCAAGTGGGCGCTGGGTTCATCAAGAGCGGGGCGTCGCTCTTGAGCATCCATTTGAGGCCCTTGATGATGGTCGACGGGTGAGTCCAGACCTCGGCGTTGGATGCGGAGAGCTGACCGCCATTGGCATAGGATGTTTCCATGCCGGGGTAGCGATTTTTCTCGATCAGGGTGACCTGGATGCCTTGTTGGGCCAGTGCATAGGCGCTGGTGATGCCCGTGATGCCGCCGCCGACAATCACCATGTGTTTTTTGACCCTGTTTGTCATGGGAGTTCTCTCAGTAAAAGCGTCTCAAACGGATGGACGAACTGCACACCGAATGTGTGCAGAACGACCCCCTCTGTTTGAAACCTGAGAGATTCACCCGGCCCGGATGGGGCATGGGTTTGCTCCTGCGGTGTGCCGGGAGACGAATCCCGGCAACTCTTCAGAGTGCATTGTTCACCACGGTCCTTTTGCCTGAGAGTTTCCGGGGTGGTTGCTCCTTCGGCGTTGAAGGCTTGGGGCCTTCAATCTCTCCCACGGTGAACGTCGGATTGGGTCCGACTCGGGGTGACGGTTGCAAAACCGGCGTCACCCCACTTGGAAGCTGAAAAAGGGGATTCTACAGACAGCGCTCAGGCTGTCAATTTTTGGTAGCTGGCCTCGTCATGCAAAGCGTCCAAGTCGGCGCGCTGGGTCAGCTTGACTTTGAAAAACCAACCTTGACCCAAAGGATCGGAGTTGGCCAGGGACGGGTCTGCGCGCAGAGCCTCATTGACCTCGATGATTTCTCCACCGGCAGGCATGTGCACGTCGGCTGCGGCTTTGACCGACTCGACCACGCCAGCCACCTCTTTGGCGGCAAATGTTTTGCCGATCTCGGGCAGATCCACAAACACAATATCTCCCAAGGTGTCTTGGGCGTGCACGGTGATGCCCATGACCGCGGTGTCGCCGTCACCTTCGATTTGGAGCCAAGTGTGGTCTTCGGAGTAGTGGATGGGCATGGTGAATAACAAAAAAAGCCTGGCCTTCAGGGGCCAGGCGTTGTGTAAAAACACTAAATTTTAGCTTTATTTGGCGTAAACCAAATCCCGCAAAGTCAATGACAAGGCCGGCACGTAGCTCACCACCATCAGGCAGACCAAGATGACCAGGACAAAGGGAATCAGGTCTTTGATCATCCGGTCCAGCGAGATGCGGGCAACGGTGCAGGCCGCGAACAGGTTCACACCAAAAGGCGGTGTGATCATGCCCAAGGCCAGGTTGACAACCATGACCAGACCAAAGTGCACAGGGTCGATGCCGAAGTGCACGGCCACAGGGGCCAAGATGGGGGCCAGCACAATGATGGCTGCGCTGGTTTCGATGAACATGCCGATGAAGAACAAGGCCGCATTGACACCCAACAGGAAATAAGCGGGTGACTTGAGCACATCTTGCAACCAGTGGCCAATGGCTTCGGGCACGCCTGCGCGTGTGATCAAAAATGCGAACAAACCTGCGTTGGCAATGATGAACATGATCACCGCGCTTGACAGCACAGATTTGCGCATGATCGTGAACAGGTCTTTCAGCTTGATCTCGCGGTAGATGAGCGTGCCGACCAACAGCGCATAAAACACCGCGACCGCCGAGGCTTCTGTGGGCGTGAACACCCCGCCGTAAATACCGCCGAGAATGATCACCGGCATCATGAGCGCCCAACCGGCCTGCCATGTGGCCTTGCCAAAACTGAGGCGACCATCGCCATCGTTTTTGCCCCAGCCTTTGTATTTGCAATACACCCACACCCAGAACATCAGGGCGACACCAATGAACAGGCCCGGACCAAAACCAGCAATGAACAACTCGCCAATCGACACCTCAGCGCTGACGCCATAAAGAATCATCGGAATCGAGGGCGGAATGATCACCCCCAGTTCGGCCGAGGTGGCTTGCAATGAAGCCGCATAGGTGGTTGGGTAGCCGTGCTTGATGAGCGCCGGAATCAGGATGGTGCCGATGGCGAAGGTGGTGGCCACCGACGAGCCCGACACTGCCGCAAAGATCATGCACGTCAGCACGCAGGTCATGGGCAAACCGCCTTGAACGCCGCCTACGATGCTCTTGGCAAACTCCACCAGGCGGCGCGAGATGCCGCCGGTCTCCATGATGTTGCCAGCCAAGATGAAGAAGGGGATGGCGGCCAGCGGAAACTTGTTGATCGAATTGAACATCTCCTTAACGGAGATGAGCATGTTGGCGTTGCCGATTTGAATGCCCACGATGGCCGACAAACCAATCGACACGGCCACGGAAATGGTGAGTGCAAAACACAGCACCATGGTGCAAAGCATGACGACGCTCATTGTGCGGTCTCCAATTCAAGGCGCTGTGGATCAAGCCAATTGCCGATGATGCTGATCACGCTGAAGCACGCGCCCACCGGCAAAGCCATGTAGGCCCAAAACATGGACACATCTTCCAGACCGATCATGGACTGGACTTTGCCCCGATTGGCATAGTCCCAACCCCACCAGATGATGATGCACACCAAAGTCAGCGCGGCAACCGCCACTGCAGTGTCCAGAGCTTTTTTCATGCGCGGCCCGCTCCAGCGGTACAGCACGTCCACGCTCACCATGGAGCCCTGACGAAAGGCCATGGGGATGCCCATGAAAACCATCCAGATCAAGCTGAAGCGGATGATGACCTCGGTCCATTCGAGTGGCAGCTCGAGCACAAAGCGGGTGAAAATTTGCAACATGCCCAAACTGGCCGCAACGGTCAGCATCAAACAGGCCACGAGCATGGACAAAGCGGTAGTCCACCTCTCTACGCTCAAATAAAGCGATCGCATAAAAATTCCTTTTCAACAAAATCAAAAACGCCCGCCAATCCAAGATTGGTCGGGCGTTTCATACAAGCGTCTAATCACTTGAAATTGCGGATGCGATCCAGGTTGGGTTTACCGAACTGCTTTTCAAACTCGGCGTTGATGGGGCCCAAGGTGGCGACGAACTTGGATTTGTCCACGTTCTCGATCACGTTCATGCCTTTTTTACGCAACTCAGCTACGCCATTGGCATCGTCCTTGTCAACGCGTGCACGGTTGACCTTGACGGCTTCTTTTGCTGCATCCAGGAAGATCTGCTTGTCAGCAGCGCTCAATTTGTCGTAGGTGGCTTTGTTCATCAAGATGATGCAAGGTGAGTAGACGTGGCCAGTCAGCGACAGGTGCTTTTGCACTTGGTCAAAGTTGGACGCCATGATCACCGACAAGGGGTTTTCTTGGCCGTCCACAGTGCCTTGCTGCAAGGCGGTGAATACTTCAGGAAACGCCATGGGAGTGGTCACGATGCCCAGACCTTTGTAGGCGGCAACGTGCACGGGGTTTTCCATGGTGCGCATTTTCAGGCCCTTCAAATCGCTTGGCTCGTTAACGGCACGCTTGCTGTTGGTCATGTGACGCACGCCGTTTTCACCCCAGGCCAAGGCCTTGAATCCTTTGGATTCGAACTTGGTCAGCAACTCTTGGCCAATGGGGCCGTCCAGCACCGCACGAGCGTGCGCTTTGTCACGGAACAAAAAAGGCACGTCAAGAATGCGTGCTTCGGGAACGAAATTGGGCACAGGACCTGTGGATGTGGTGGCCAACTCTTGGGTGCCCAGTTGCACCGATTCGATGGACTCACGCTCGCCGCCCAAAGAGCCGGAGTAGAAGTTCTGGATCTTGATGCGACCGTTGGTGCGCTTTTCTACTTCTTTGGCCAAGGTGTCGATGGCCTCACCTTGGTGAGAATTTTGTGCGATCGAAATGCTGTTGCGCATGACGGTTTGAGCAGAGGCGGTAGACATGAAGCCGATGGCCAAAGTCAGGCCCAACACCAATTTGTTCAATTTCATTCGAAGCTCCTCGTGGATGAGTGGACGACAACAGGTTGCGAATCAACTTGTCATACAAGTTTAATTATGGAGGGCTCTTTGGCCAGATGGCCTACGGGTTTTCGAGGGGGTGGTGATGCCAAAGTGACGGCAAGCATCGCAAGCGGATTCGTCAAAAAAAAGGCCCCTTGCGGGGCCTCTTTGAAAACAGGGCAATCTCACATGCCGGTGTAATTGGGGCCACCGCCGCCCTCGGGCGTGACCCAGACGATGTTTTGGGTGGGGTCTTTGATGTCACAAGTTTTGCAGTGCACGCAGTTTTGCGCATTGATCTGCAAGCGGTCGCTGTTGTCTGCGTTCTTGACGTATTCGTACACACCGGCCGGGCAGTAGCGGCTTTCGGGCCCGGCAAATTGGGCCAGGTTGATGCTGACGGGCACCGAGGCGTCTTTGAGCGTCAAATGCGCTGGTTGGTTTTCTTCGTGGTTGGTGTTGCTGATGAACACGCTGCTCAAACGGTCAAACGTGAGCTTTCCATCGGGTTTGGGGTAGTCGATCTTTTTGCACTCGGCGGCGGGTTTGAGGTAAGTGTGGTCGGCTTTGTCGCGACGCAGCGTCCAAGGAATGTGGCCGCGCAACACAAACTGCTCGAACCCGTTCATGAGTGTGGCCACGGTCAGGCCTTTTTTGAACCAGCTCTTGAAGTTGCGCGATTTGTTCAGTTCGGAGTGCAACCAACTGGCTTCAAAGGCCTCGGGGTAGGCGGCCAATTCGTCGTGCTGACGGCCTGATTGCAGAGCGTCGTAAGCGGCTTCGGCCGCCAGCATGCCGGTCTTGATGGCGGCATGGCTGCCCTTGATGCGGCTGACGTTCAGATAACCGGCATCGCAGCCGACCAGCGCGCCACCGGGGAACACGGTTTTAGGTAGGCTCATCAAGCCGCCTGCGGTGATGGCGCGTGCGCCGTAGCCGATGCGCTTGGCATTGACCTCACCCTTGGCATCTGTGAAGTACCACTTGATGTTGTTGTGGGTTTTCCAGCGCTGGAACTCTTCAAACGGGCTCAACCAAGGGTTGGCATAGTCCAGGCCAACCACGTAACCGATGGCGATCTTGTTGTCTTCCATGTGGTACATGAACGCGCCACCATAGGTGTCGTTGTTCATGGGCCAACCTGCTGTGTGCATCACAAAACCAGGGGTGTGGCGTGAAGGGTCAATCTCCCAGACTTCTTTGATGCCGATGCCGTAGGTTTGAGGGTCGCGGCCCTCGTCGAGTTTGTACTTGGCGATCAGTTGCTTGCCCAGATGGCCGCGTGCGCCTTCGGCAAACACCGTGTATTTGGCGTGCAATTCCATGCCCAGCTGGAAGTTCTCTGTCGGCTCACCGTCTTTGCCCACGCCCATGTTGCCAGTGGCCACGCCCTTGACCGAACCGTCTTCGGTGTACAGCACTTCGGCAGCGGTGAAGCCGGGGAAGATTTCCACGCCCAGATTTTCGGCCTGCTGGCCCAGCCAACGTGTGAAGTTGCTCAGGCTGATGATGTAGTTGCCATGGTTTTGTGCGCATTCGGGCAAGAAGATGCCGGGGGTGCGGGTGGCGCCGGTTTCGCTCAAAAAGCTCCAGGCGTCATCCGTCACGGGCTGGTTGAGCGGCGCCCCGCGTTCTTTCCAATCAGGGAAAAGTTCGGTCAGAGCCTTGGGATCCATGATCGCGCCCGAGAGGATGTGGGCACCAGGCTCTCCGCCCTTTTCCAGCACCACAACCGACACATCGCTGCCTTTTTCTGCCGCCAGCTGCTTCAGACGGATGGCCGTGGACAGGCCTGCGGGGCCGCCACCCACCACGACCACGTCGTATTCCATGGATTCTCGCGGGCCATAAGTGCTCAAAATTTCTTCGGGGCTCATGAACGTCTCTGTTTGAAGTTGTGGATTCGGGCCGGCACGGGCGTGTCGGGCGTGTGACTCATTTTATGCGGCAGAAAGGCGCTTGCCCCGCACAATGGCGTCACCCGTTGGCAGCGACGGGGACGAACCCCTTTGGAGAATTTGCCATGGCTTATGAAATTGATTTGTCGGGCCGCGTGGCCTTGGTCACCGGAGCATCGGGTGGTTTGGGTGCCCAATTTGCCAAAACCCTTGCTGCTGCCGGCGCCGGGGTGGTTCTGGCGAGTCGTCGGCTTGAAAAGCTGAAAGACCTGCGTGCAGAAATCGAAGCCGCAGGCGGCGACGCCCATGTGGTCGAAATGGATGTGACCGACCGGCACAGCATTGCCGCCGCCGTTGCCCATGCCGAAACCAAGATGGGCAGCATCGACATTTTGGTCAACAACTCTGGGGTGAGCACCACCCAGCGCATCCAGGACGTGACGGAAGAAGATTACGACTTCATCATGAACACCAATGTGCGCGGTGCGTTCTTCGTGGCGCAAGAGGTCGGCAAACGCATGTTGGCACGGGCCAAGGGGGCTGCACCGGGCAGTTTTACGGGTGGGCGGATCATCAACATCGCCTCTATGGCGGGGCTCAAAGTGCTGCCGCAAATCGGCGTTTATTGCATGAGCAAGGCCGCCGTGGTGCAGATGACCAAGGCTTTTGCGGTGGAGTGGGGCAAGTTTGGCATCAACGTGAATGCGATTTGCCCTGGCTACATCGACACCGAGATCAATCACCACCACTGGCAAACCGAACAAGGCCAAAAAATCATCAGCATGCTGCCACGCAAGCGCGTGGGCCAGCCGCAAGACCTGGACGCTTTGCTCATGCTGCTGGCCAGCGACCAGAGCCACTTCATCAATGGCGCGGTGATTTCAGCCGACGATGGTTTTGCGGTCTAAAACCCATTGACCCTGCCCGTTGGGTTGCGGGCCTGGGTCAATGAATCGGTTTTTACGCAGCCGACTGTGCTGGTGCCCCCACCGCACGCCACTGGCCGGCGTGGCTTTGCAGCCAGTCTTGCGACAGCGTGGCGCTGCCCACTTGCATGGGGTGAAAGTCTTTGCGGGTGTAGGCCCACAAAGGCTTGGCAACGCGCCAAACCATGCCGTGGCGACCGAACAAAAATTGGCCTGCTGACCACCAGGTGGATGGCTTGAAAAGCGTCTTGTCGTGCCAGAGGTTGTTGATGGTTTGGCGCAGCACATCGGTGCTGAACTGAACGGTCACAAACCAGAACCAGCGCATGCGCCAAGTGTGGTTGCCACCCAAGCGTTGATACAGGTCAAAGGCCACGCATTTGTGCTCGGACTCTTCGGCAGCATGCCAGCGCCACAGGGTTTTAAGCGGCTCCTCGGCACCGGCAAACCAGTCACCGGGCTGGTCCATGCGATCCAGGGTCAGGTCGCCAAAAATCGAGGTGAAGTGTTCAAAGGCGGCGGTGATGGCCAACTCATGCAAATAGCCTTTGTCGCTTTTGCTGAAAAATTCTTCGCGACCTTTTTTCAACCGCTGCTCGGCACGTGGGCCCCAGTGGTTAACCAAGCCTTGTTTGTCCAGATGGGCGTTGTACAAGCCATGCAGGTGGCGGTGCGTGGCCTCTTGCCCAACAAAACCCTTGGCAATTTGCTTGAGTTCGTCGTTTTCTGGGGTGTTGGGCAGGTTTTTGGCCCCTGCTTTAACCGCGTCAATGAAAGCCTGTTCGCCGACAGGAAAACTCATCGACAACGCGTTGGCGTAAGCCGTTAAAAAGGCATCGCCGCCGTTCCAGTGACGAGAAAAGCCTTGGCTCAGGTCGACGCTCAAGCGTCGAACGGTCAATTCGGTGGGGGCGTTGGGATGGGTGTTCATAGAACTTGTCTCTCGTGATCGTTCAGAATGTGAGCATTGTTCAGGTTTTGCAAAAACCTTGCAACTCGCTATCTGCTCACATTTTTTCAAAGGCTTTTTCATGGCCACAGCCAAACCTGACAAAGCGTCTACCAAGCCGCAAGCCGCTCCAGGCCTGCGTCGTCAGCCGTCGCAGGCGCGGGCGCAGCAAACCATGCAAACCCTGTTCAAGGCCGCTGCTCAGATTCTGGACAAGGAAGGCGAGGGGGGATTGACAACCAATAAAGTGGCTGCCGCAGCCGGCTTTTCAATCGGGACGCTGTACCAGTACTTTCCCAGCAAAGAAGTGCTGGTGCGGGCCATGGCCACTCGCGGGCAAGAGATGGTGCTGCAAGAGTTGGAGCGGTATTTGAGCGAGTTGGAAACCCTGCCCGAAGTGCGCCAACTGGACGGCCGTGAGCTGTTGGCCAAGGCTGTTCGCATTCTGGTACGGGGCTTTGCCACCGGTAAGGGGCTCAGTCAAAGCCTGATTCATCTGTGCTGGACACTTGAAAAGCCCGAGGAAACCGCCAGCGCTGTGCGCCAGGTGGCCGATCGGTTAGCCATATTTTTTGAGCGCATCCACCATCCCGCGCTGCAAACGCCCAGTCCCGCGCAAATGTTCGTGTTAACCCGTTCGGTGATTGGCACCCTTCGCAGTGCCAGTCTTGAAAAGTCACCTCTGCTGGGTAGCCCCGCGTTTGAAGAGGTTTTGGTGCAAATGGCTTGGGCCTTGCTCGCACGGCAACAGTTGTCACACTCGGTTTGACGGCTGTCCATGCCGACTGAAGGCATGGGCCCCCGATCGGGTCGGGGGTGACAACTGTCCGTCATGCCCACGCATGCGGGTATCCCTGGTCGCAAAAGGCCCTGGCGTCCGATCAGGTCGTTGGTTTGGCTTTGGGCGCGCGGCCCATCAGGTAGAACTCGGGGTTGGGCATCATGCCGCTGAAGCTGGCCATGCGGTTGCTTAGACCAAAAAAAGCGGTGATGGCTGCGATGTCCCAGATGTCTTCGTCGTCAAAGCCGTGCGTGTGCAGGGCGGCAAAGTCGGCTTCTTCCACTTGGTCGGAGTGGTCGCAAACCTTGAGCGCAAAGTCGAGCATGGCGCGTTGGCGTGGGCTGATGTCGGCCTTGCGGTGGTTAATGGCCACTTGGTCGGCCACCAGCGGTTTTTTTTCATAAATACGCAAAATCGCGCCATGCGCTACCACGCAATACAGGCAGTGATTCGCCGCACTGGTGGTGGTCACGATCATCTCGCGATCACCCTTGCTCAGGCCGCTCTCGCGACCCACCGACTCGGGCACCATCAGTGCGTCGTGGTAGGCAAAAAATGCACGCCACTCGGCCGGGCGGCGGGCAAAGGCCAAAAACACGTTGGGCACAAAACCGGCTTTTTCCTGTACTTCGAGCACTTTGGCTTTGATGTCCTCGGGCAAGTCCTTGATCTCGGGTGCGGGGTAGCGGGGGCTCATAAAAATCCTTTGTTGTGTCATGTCTGAAAAAAGCGATTCTGTGATGCCCGACAAGACGGGTATCCATGCCTGATGCGCTGCGCTTGCTCATGTGCGGCCGCGCGACAGATTATGCTGACGACCATTTCAGGAGCCTGTCATGTCCACAACACCATCACTTTCGCCCTCGCAACAAGCCCGTGCCGATCGCATAGATGACACCACCTTCCAGGCGGGCATCGACACCCGCACGCAGGTCATGGGGTCCGAATTTGTGGACCGCGCCTTTGGCAATGCCACCGACTACACCCTGCCCATGCAGGAGTTCATCACCCGCAACGCTTGGGGCAATGTGTGGCAGCGCCCGGGTCTGGACCTCAAAACCCGCAGCTTGGTGACTGTGGCCATGCTTACCGCTTTGGGCAAACAGCATGAGCTCAAAGGCCATGTGCGCGGCGCACTCAACAATGGGGCCACGCCCGAAGAGCTGCGTGAAGTGATGTTGCACGCCACGGTGTACTGCGGGTTTCCAGCGGCCATCGATGCGTTTCGCACGGTGACCGAGGTGGTCGAGTCGTTGGCCTGAGCGCAAGCGCCTGTAACCGATGCAACAGGGCCGCATTGACGGTGCAATGCTTTTCACCCATCCTCGAATGAGGAGACTCTTAATGGAATTTTCAGAACTCATCAAGGCCCGCAAAAGCATTCGCGGCTACCTGCCCAAACCCGTTCCCCGCGAGGTGATCGAAGAGATTATTGAGGTGGCCAAATGGGCACCGTCGTCCATGAATACCCAGCCCTGGCATGTGCATGTGGTGACCGGTGAACCCTTGGAGCGCATTCGCCAGGGCAACACCGAGAACATGCTCAAAGGGGTGCCACCCAAGCGCGATTTCCCGATGAAAGAATCCTATGAAGGCATTCACCGCGAACGCCAGGTGGGCATTGCCGTGCAACTGTTTGATGTCATGGGCATTGCACGTGACGACAAAGCTCGCCGCACCGATTGGGTCATGCGCGGTTTCAGGCAGTTTGATGCGCCGGTGTCGCTGGTGCTGACTTACGACAAATACCTTGAGCCTGCCGCCATCAGTCAGTTTGACCTAGGCGCTTTGTCGCACGCGCTGGTGTTAGCAGCTTGGGAGCGCGGCTTGGGCAGCGTGATCAATGGGCAGGGCATCATGCAATCTGCTGTTGTGCGCGAGCATGCGGGCATTCCCGATGACCAAAACATCATGATTTGCATTGCCATGGGTTATCCGGACGAAGACTTTGTGGCCAACAGTGTGAAGTCGGTGCGCGAAGATTCGGACAAACTCGTGCGGTACGTGGGTTTTTGAAGCGAAGTCACCCTCGCATCAACTTTTGGATCAGATCGGCCGCTCCTGAGGCCTGGTACTTGCGCATCAACTTAACGCGGTAAATTTCGACGGTGCGGTGGCTGATGCCCAAAGCGCGCCCCATTTCCTTGCTGGTCAACCCGTCCATCAGGTGGGCTGCGACTTCGCGCTCGCGGGCGGTGAGCTCGGCTCTGACCGGCTTACGGGCCGACAAGTCTTCAAAAGTCCAGATGCCCGCTGCGTGTGGGGCCTCGCGGTTGAGGGCTCTGCCGGTGACATGGCACCAGAAAGTTTCGCCCTTGAGGCGACCATCCACCCGCTTCATCACCCGGTCATCTGCATACACACCGTTGGCATTCAGGATAGGTGCGATGCGTTGCCCTGTGCGCTCGTATTCGTCGGCGCTGGGATAGAGCAGTTGAAAGCTCTGGCCGATGAGTTGTTCGCGGGTCAAGCCAAACATCTCGCATACCCGCTGGTTGCAGTCAACGATGGCGCGGTTGCGCGAGAGCACCATGCCGATGGGGGCGAGGTCGAAGGCGAGGCGGTAATCGATGTCGGTGTGCATGATGTGTGGCCTAGGGCCGCCCTCTACGAAAAACTACGTATTCGATTACGTAGTATCGTAACGCTTTCATCCATTGCAGGAGATCGGTGTGAACAAGATTTTTCCCTCCGCAGCCGAAGCCTTGAAGGGCATCGTCGCTGACGGGCAACTCATCGGTGTGGGCGGTTTTGGCCTGTGCGGCATTCCCGAAGCCCTGATCGATGCACTGCGGGACAGCGGTGTGCAAAACCTGACGGCCATCTCCAACAACGCGGGCGTGGACGACTTTGGTTTGGGCAAGCTGCTGCAAACCCGTCAGATCAAGAAGATGATTTCGTCTTATGTGGGCGAGAACAAAGAGTTCGAGCGCCAGTACTTGGCGGGCGAGCTGGCGCTGGAGTTCACGCCACAGGGCACGCTGGCCGAAAAGCTGCGTGCGGGCGGCGCAGGCATTCCGGCCTTCTTCACCAAGACCGGTGTGGGCACCTTGGTGGCAGAGGGCAAAGAGCTGCGCGAGTTCGACGGCGAGACCTATGTGATGGAGCGCTCTTTGGTGCCCGATGTGTCGCTGGTCAAGGCGCACCGTGCTGACAAATCGGGCAACCTGCAGTTCCGCTACACCTCGCGCAACTTCAACCCCGCTGTGGCCATGGCGGGCAAGCTGTGCGTGGTCGAGGTCGAGGAGATTGTGGAAACCGGTGCCATGCACCCCGACAGCGTGCATCTGCCGGGCATTTATGTGCACCGCATCGTGCTGAACCAGCACCCTGAAAAGCGCATCGAAAAACGCACCATCACTGAAAAGGCGGGAGTCTGATATGAGCTGGAGTCAAGACCAAATGGCCGCCCGTGCGGCCCACGAATTGGAAGACGGTTTTTATGTGAACCTGGGCATCGGCATTCCCACGCTGGTGGCCAACTTTGTGCCCGCCGACAAAGAGGTCTGGTTGCAAAGTGAAAACGGCATGTTGGGCATTGGCCCGTTCCCGTCCGAGGATGAGGTCGATGCCGACCTGATCAACGCGGGCAAGCAGACCGTGACGACCATCAAGGGCTCATCGATTTTTGGCAGCGAGCAGTCGTTTGCCATGATCCGAGGCGGCAAGATCAATTTGTCGATCTTGGGCGCGATGCAGGTGAGCGAAAAGGGCGATCTGGCCAACTGGATGATCCCCGGCAAGATGGTCAAGGGCATGGGCGGTGCGATGGATTTGGTCGCAGGCGTCAAGCGGGTGATCATTTTGATGGAGCACGTGGCCAAAAAGAAAGACGGCACCGAGGATTTGAAAATTTTGCCCCAGTGCACCTTGCCATTGACTGGCGTTGGCGTGGTGGACCGCATCATCACCGACCTGGCGGTGATGGATGTGACCGACGCCGGCCTGAAAGTGGTCGAACTGGCCCCGGGTGTCACCGCTGAGGCCTTGCAAAGCAAGACGGGCGTGAAGTTGATCTTCTGATTGGGCTTGAGCGTTCTCTGAAAACCGCAACTTGTTGCGGTTTTTTTATTTCTGATGAATTATTTGAAAAATTTAATTTCTAAGATCAAAAAATAACTTGATTATGGGTTTCTACTTGGTATAAATTTCACAAAAGCAATACAAAATAGCAGTTTTTTGATTTCAACATGTCCAATCCGTTCGCAGATCGAGTCCGTGGAGAGTTGTTGCACGAATGGCGTGTGGCGCAGCAGATGGAAGTGACCGCATTGGCGAGCAGATCCAATTTGTCGGTAGCCCAAATACTGCAACTGGAAGGCGGGGGCAACTCGCTTTTTTACACGCCGGCGATCAAGGAAAGTGCAGCCCGTAAATTGGCCCGTTTATTAGGTGGAGATCCTGCTGTCGTGGTTCAACCCTTGGACGACTCACAGGCGCAGCACGAGCCACAGGTGATTCAGGATTTGACGCACTTGTTGGGGCAACGATCGGTGCCACTCAGGCAGACGTCGGTCTTTTACCGACAACCCGGACTGATCGCTGCGCCGATTTTGATCTTGATTGCCGTGGTCTCGGGGTCGGGTTGGCTTCAGCAAAAATGGCAAAACGGGGGATCTCAGCAGTTTTGGCGCGAAACCCCCGGTGTTTTTGCAACTCTTGCGCGTGAGCCGTCTTCAGGGGCGTCAGCGCTTGCAACGCCTGACCTTGTTTTGCCTACTGCTGCGCCTGCTGCACCATTGGCCCAAGCATCGGAATCCGACAAACAGGTGACCACATTGTCCCAAGCTGCCACGGCTGCACAAGTGGCCGAACCCGTTCAGAGCCGACATGTGGCTTTGGGACTGTGCGGCAAGGTCGAAGCCGACACGGTGCTTGTGCCCACTCGCCCAAGCAAATCGGGCAATATGGTTTACATCGTGGCCCAAAAAGATGGCGCTGTGTGCGTGGTTGATGCCTCTGGTGCAAGCACCGTCTTGGCGCTTAAAACCCATGAGACCCGCAGCGTTTATGGTCCCCCGCCTTGGCGCGTGCATTTTGAGCAACCCCAGCAAGCCCAACTGTATTTTCAAGGGGTGCGTTTGCGCCTGCCCGAGACGCAAGTGACCACTTTGGCTTTGCAAGAGGGCAGCACCTCCTACTGACACCCGGCAGATGAACCCGCTCAGAGATGGGGCGTTGGATTCAAAGAGGCGTTGCCAAGTCTTCAGCCGATCAAACGGGCTTGAAGCTCGGCCACTTGGGCACGCAGTTCTTGGTTTTCTGCGCTCAAGGCGGCCACACGCTCATTCAGTCTTTGAACCTCATCCAAAGTCGACGTTGTGGCGTCTTCTTGGGCAGGTTTGCGGCTGGTGTCGCGCACCCGTTTGGCGGCTTGCTTTAATTTGTCCTTGCCCGCCAAAGCCGCCGATTTTTGTTCTTCGGCAGGCAGACTGGCCACAGCGGCTGCGGCGTTGATGGAGATCGCGCCGGCCTTGATGGCGGCCAGCAGCTCGGGTGCGGCTTGTTTCTGAATTTTCTCGATTTGCACCACTTGGCTGCTGCTCAAGCGGGCGGCTTTGGCAATGTCAGCTCGGCTTTTGAGTGGATTGGTTTCGGCTGTTTCGGTGCTTTTGTCGGGTGAAAACGCCACTGCATCGGCGTCACCCGTCGCGGCGATGGCATTCGCCCGCCGCGCAGCCAAAATCTCGCGTTTGCGCAGTGCCAGCACGCCTCGCTGGAAATCTGACACGCTGCGCCTTCCCAAGTGCTGGTCAATCATCCACAGGTGCACGTCTTCCATCGACTGAAAGCGCGTGTTTTGCACGGTTTGAAAAGGCAGACCCTGTTTTTGGCAAATGCCGTAGCGGTTGTGTCCGTCGACCAACACATCGCCCCAAAGCACAAGCGCATCGCGGCAACCTTCGGCCATGATGCTGCGCTCGAGCGCCGCGTGTTCATCGGGTGTCAAGGGGTCGATGTAGGCTTTGAGTTCTTCGTTGACGGTGATGTTCATGGGGAAAATAGGGCAGTCGGACGTGCAACAGGCTGGGCGTTCGCAAAGACCAAAGGGCCTGAACGCCGAAGGCCCCTTTCGGGGCCTTCTTTGTGTGGAGCGGGAGATGGGAATCGAACCCACGTTATTTGCTTGGGAAGCAAGAGTCCTACCATTAAACGACACCCGCGTGCTTTGATTGTACTGCCTGAAAACACGGCAAGGCAGGTGCTTACGGGGGCGCTTGCGTGTTCGATTTGTCACGCGTGTGACCTGATTGGGCTTGGCTGGGGGCTAACCCGATGGACGCACGGGCTGCGGGTCCTTAAATTGAATGTTTTAACTCCTCAAGGAGCGCCTGCACATGAAAGTCCCCACCGAACCCCATGACCTGAACCCTGACCGCCCACGTCGTCAAACACTGCAAGGCATGGCCGGCATTTTGGCGGGCATGGCCGCGCCCGCCTTGATGAGCCGCAGCGTGTGGGCCCAGAGCGCCTTCCCCAACAAACCCATCACGCTGATTGCACCTTGGCCACCGGGCGGCAGCAGCGATGCTGTGATGCGTGCTTTTGCCGAAAGCGCTTCGCGCGCCTTGGGCGTGTCGGTGATCGTGGACAACCGGCCCGGCGCAGGCGGTACTTTGGGCGCGACCGCCATGGTCAACGCCAAGCCCGATGGCTACATGCTGACGCAATTGCCGCTGGGCATTTACCGTCTACCCCACATGCAAAAAATGGCGTTTGATCCGGTGAAAGACCTCACGCACATCGCGTGCCTGACGGGCTATACCTTTGGCTTGGTGGCGACCATGGACGCGCCCTTTAAGACGCTCAAGGAGATGGTGGCTTATGCCAAAGCCAACCCAGGCAAAGTGGAATACGGCAGCACCGGGACCGGCACCACGCCGCACCTGGCCATCGAAGAGTTTTCGCAAAAAGCGGGCGTTGAGCTCAATCACATTCCCTACAAGGGCTCGGCCGAGTTGATGCAAGCCATTTTGGGTGGGCACATTCGCGTGATGAGCGGCACGACCGAATTCGCACCGCTGGTCAAAGAGGGCAAGCTGCGCCTTTTGGCCACGCTGGGGCGTAACCGCACCAAGGCATTCCCGGACATTCCGACGGTGAAGGAAAGTGGCTGGGACACGATCAGCGAATCGCCCTTTGGCATTGGCGGCCCCAAGGGCATGGACCCTGCGGTGGTGCGCGTGTTGCACGACGCGTTCAAGAAAACGCTAGAAGACCCCAAGGTGCTCGAGACCCTGGACCGATTCTTCCAGCCTGTGATCTACATGGGCACCGAGGAATACACCCGGTATGGACAGCGCACCTTCGAGGTCGAGCGTGGCACGATTGAACGCTTGGGTTTGGCCAAAAAGTCATGAAAAAAGGCACCCAGGGGTGCCTTGATCTCAACCGCGCAAAGCCGCCAGCGCTGCTGGCGGCTTTTGTCGCTTCTGGCCGTCATTTCAGGATATCGCCCACACAGAGGTATTTGATTTCCACATAGTCGTCCATGCCGTGGTGCGAGCCTTCGCGGCCCAGGCCCGACTGCTTGACGCCGCCAAACGGTACGTGCTCGGTGGCCAAAATGCCCACGTTGATGCCGACCATGCCGTATTCGAGCGCCTCGCTCACGCGGAAGATGCGGCCCACGTCGCGGCTGTAAAAGTAACTGGCCAGGCCAAATTCGGTGTTGTTGGCCGCAAAGATGGCGTCTTGTTCGGTCTTGAACTTGAAGATCGGCGCGAAGGGGCCAAAGGTTTCTTCCTTGGCGCAGACCATGTCGGCGGTGGCATCGGCCACAACGGTGGGCTCAAAGAACTGGCCGTCCAAGCGCTTGCCCCCAGTGAGCACGCGGGCACCTTTGGCCACAGCGTCTTTCACATGGCGCTCCACCTTGTCGAGGGCCGAAGGCTCGATCAGCGGGCCTTGGTTCACACCCTCGGCAAAGCCGTTGCCGACTTTGGCCGTTTTGACCTTGGCTGCGAACTTGGTGGCGAACTCTTCGTACACCGATTCCTGCACATAAAAACGGTTGGAGCACACACAGGTCTGGCCCGCGTTGCGGTATTTGCTGGCAAATGCGCCCTCGACGGCGCTGTCGATGTCGGCGTCTTCAAACACGATGAAGGGCGCGTTGCCCCCCAACTCCAAAGACATTTTCTTCACCGTCGGGGCCGATTGCGCCATCAAGATGCGGCCCACTTCGGTAGAGCCCGTGAAGCTGATGTGGCGCACCACGTCGCTCGCACACAGCACTTTGCCAATGGCAATGCTTTGCGGACCGTCGGCGGTGACGATGTTGAGCACGCCAGCTGGGATGCCCGCGCGGATGGCCAACTCGGCAGCCGCCAGGGCGGTGAGCGGGGTTTGCTCGGCGGGTTTGATGACCACAGGGCAGCCAGCGGCCAGGGCCGGGGCCACCTTGCGGGTGATCATGGCCAGAGGGAAGTTCCAGGGCGTGATGGCCGCGCACACACCAATGGGCTGCTTGAGCACCAGCAGGCGGCGGTTGTTGTCGAACTGCGGCAGCGTTTCGCCATTGACGCGCTTGGCCTCTTCGGCAAACCATTCCACAAAACTCGCGCCATAAGCCACTTCGCCACGCGACTCGGCGATTGGCTTGCCGTTTTCTGCGGTCATCAGCCGCGCCAGGTCTTCGGTGTTGGCGATCAGCAGGTCAAACCATTTGCGCAAGATGATGCTTCGCTCTTTGGCCGTCTTGGTTTTCCAGGGGCCCCAAGCGGCGTTGGCGGCGGCAATGGCGGCTTCGGCTTCGACCGCGCCGAGGTTGGCCACGCTGGCCAAGTGCCCGCCGGTGGCCGGGTCGGTCACGTCAAAACGCTTGCTGCCTGCGACCCATTGGCCGTTGATCAGGGCATCGGTTTTAAGCAATGAAGGGTCGTTGAGCAGGGCGAGGGGGGATGTGAGGGTGTTCATGGGGTCTCCTGTAATTATTTAACCTGTTAAATAAATTGTGCCATGGTTCGTACACTATCGCAGTTGGCGCATGCCGCCTGTCACGCAAACAACTGCCTGCGGGGGCAAACTTATAATCGCCGGTTGCATCTAAAGCAAAGAACACCATGAGCCAAACCGTTATTTCCGTCGCCGACATCCGCAAGACTTTCCTGGACTTTTTTGAGTCCAAGGGCCACACCGTGGTGGCGTCCAGCCCCCTGGTGCCGGGCAACGACCCGACCCTCATGTTCACCAACTCAGGCATGGTCCAGTTCAAAGACGTGTTTTTGGGCTCGGACAAGCGCTCGTATGTGCGTGCCGCGTCTGTACAGGCTTGCCTGCGTGCCGGTGGCAAGCACAACGACCTGGAAAACGTGGGCTACACCGCCCGTCACCACACCTTCTTTGAGATGCTGGGCAACTGGTCATTTGGCGACTACTTCAAGCGCGAGTCGCTGGAGTGGGCTTGGGAGCTTTTGACGCAGGTTTACAAGCTGCCCGCCGACAAGCTCTATGCCACGGTGTACATGGAAGACGATGAGGCTTACGCCATTTGGGAGGCCATTTTTGTCAAGGCGGGCTGGACGCCCGAGCGCATCGTGCAGGAAACCCGCATCATCCGCATCGGCGACAACAAAGGCGGTCGCTACAAGTCCGACAACTTCTGGATGATGGCTGACACCGGCCCTTGCGGCCCTTGCTCTGAAATCTTTTACGACCACGGTGCCCACATCCCTGGCGGTCCACCCGGCAGCCCCGATGAAGACGGCGACCGCTTCATCGAGATCTGGAACAACGTGTTCATGCAATTCAACATGGACGAAACCGGTGCCGTCACGCCGCTGCCTGCGCCTTGCGTGGACACCGGCATGGGCCTCGAACGGCTTGCCGCGATCTTGCAGCACGTTCACAGCAACTACGAGATCGACATTTTTGATGCGCTGATCAAAGCAGCTTCGCGCGAAACCGGCTGTACCGATTTGGGTCACAAGTCCTTGCGCGTGATCGCCGACCACATCCGCGCCACCGCCTTCTTGGTCAGCGACGGCGTGGTGCCGAGCAACGAAGGCCGCGGCTATGTACAGCGCCGCATCATTCGCCGCGCGATTCGGCACGGGTATTTGCTGGGCCAGAAAACCCCGTTCTTTCACAAGCTGGTGCCCGATCTGGTCCAACTGATGGGCGCGGCTTACCCCAACATGGCCAATCAAGCCGAACGCATTGCTGAGATCTTGCGCATTGAAGAAGTCCGCTTCTTTGAGACCTTGCAAAGCGGCATGCAGATTCTGGATGCGGCCCTCGAAGGTGGCGTCAAAGTGTTGCCCGGTGAAGTCGCGTTCAAGCTGCATGACACCTACGGCTTCCCACTGGATTTGTCGGCTGACGTGTGCCGTGAACGCGGCCTGAGCGTGGACGAAGCCGGTTTTGCCGCTGCCATGGAAAAGCAAAAAGCCCAAGCCCGCGCGGCAGGTAAATTCAAGATGGACAAAGCGCTCGACTATTCGGGCGCGGGCAATGACTTTGTGGGCTATGACGAGCTGACGGCCCATGCCAAAGTGCTGGCCTTGTACGCCGATGGCAACGCCGTCACCGAGTTGAAGGCCGGTCAAGCGGGCGTGGTGGTGCTGGACACGACCCCGTTTTATGCCGAGTCGGGTGGGCAGGTGGGCGACCAAGGCGTGCTGCACAACGCAGGTGCGCAGTTCGATGTGGCCGACACCCTCAAGATCAAGGCCGATGTGTTTGGCCACCATGGCGAATTGAAATCTGGCAGCCTCAAAGTGGGTGACGCGGTGCAAGCCCATGTGGACTTGGGCCTGCGCGCCGCCACAGTGCGCAACCACAGCGCCACGCATTTGATGCACAAGGCCTTGCGTGAAGTGCTGGGCAGCCACGTGCAGCAAAAAGGCAGTTTGGTGAATGCCGAGCGCACCCGTTTTGACTTTGCGCACAACGCACCGGTCAGCGATGCCGAAATCCGCGAAATCGAAGCGCGTGTGAACGCCGAAATTTTGGCCAACGCCGCTGCGCAAGCGCGTGTGATGGACATTGAAAGCGCCCAGAAAACCGGCGCCATGATGCTGTTTGGCGAGAAGTACGGCGAGACCGTGCGCGTGCTCGACATCGGCTCTAGCCGCGAACTGTGCGGTGGCACCCACGTCAAGGCCACGGGCGACATTGGCCTGTTCAAGATCGTGGGCGAGGGCGGTGTGGCCGCTGGCGTGCGCCGCATCGAGGCGGTGACGGGCCAAAACGCTTTGGCTTATCTGCAAACGCTGGAAGACACCGTCACCCAAGCGGCGGGCACCCTCAAGGCCCAGCCTGCCGAATTGAATGCCCGCATCGCGCAAGTGCTCGACCAAGTCAAGGCGCTGGAGAAAGAACTGGCTGCCGCTAAAGGCAAGCTGGCTTCGGCCCAGGGCGACGAGTTGATGGCTCAGGCGGTGGACATCAAGGGCATTAAATTGGTGGTGGCCAAGCTGGAAGGTGCCGATGCCAAAACCCTGCGCGACACCGTGGACAAGCTCAAAGACAAGCTCAAGACCGCCGTGATTGTCTTGACCTCCGTGGATGGCGACAAGGTGCAGATTGCCGCGGGCGTGACAGCCGACAGCACAGGCAAAGTCAAGGCGGGCGAGCTGGCCAGCTATGTGGCCCAACAAGTGGGTGGCAAAGGCGGTGGCAAGCCCGACATGGCCATGGCCGGTGGCACCGATGCTGCGGCACTGCCCGCTGCGATGGCCAGCGTGCAGGCTTGGGTGACCGAGCGGGTTTGATGTCGCTGTTGCGTGCTTGGGTCTCTGTGGTGCTTTGCGCACCGCTGCTGGCCCATGCCCAGTTTGACAAAACCCCTTGGCCTCGGTCGCAAGCTACGCCCAAGATGGACGTGGTGGATCTGCAGGGCCAGCGCTGGACCAGCGCCGACCTCAAGGGTCGGGTGGTCGTGCTCAACTTTTGGGCTACATGGTGCGGCCCTTGCAAAGAAGAAATGCCGTCCTTGCAGGCACTGCATAAAAGCCGAGTAAATGGCAAAGTAGATGGCCAAAGCGATGCCACTCAAGCCGTCGTGATCGGCATCAACGTGAAAGAAACCGCCAGCACGGTACGCCGTTTCATGTCTGCGCAGCACTTGGATTTGCCGGTGGTGCTGGATGCGCAAGGCGATCTGACCCGGCAGTGGGGCGTGCGCATTTACCCGACCACGGTCTTGATCGGGCCAGATGGTCAAGCGCGTTGGCGTGTGGTCGGCGATGTGGATTGGAACGGCCCCATCTCGCGGGCTTGGCTCCATGATTTGCGGGCACAGCCTGTGTCTCAGGCGGTTCGCCAGCCATAAGCAAGGTCTTCTGGGCTTTTCCATCGGGCCATTCATAGGGCCATCCATCGGTCGGTCATAATCGCCGGACTTTGCGCGCTTTGTGCAGGGCGACCTGCCTTCGGGGCATTGGCTGTTTTTCATCACGCCTTGCATGTGCCGACAGGTCTCATCCCCTATTTCGGAGTTCTTTCCATGACCACTGCCCGCCGTTCTTTGCTCAAAGGGGGTGCCGCTCTGGGCGCCATGATCGCTGCACCTACTTGGTTGCATGCCCAAACCACGACCCCAGCGGTTGAACGGCGCTTTGCCCCTGCAGTGGGCAACTGGCGTACGTTTGATGTGACCACCCGCGTCGAAATCGCTGACCCACAAGGTGCCACGCGTGTGTGGTTGCCTGTGCCCAGCATGAACACCGCTTGGCAGAATTCCCTGGACACCCGATTCAGCAGCAACGGCACGGCCCGAATGGGCAGCGACCTGGTGGAAGGGGCCCGCTTTGTGGTGGCCGAGTTCGCTGAAGGCGTGCGTCCAGTCATCGAAATCACCAGCCGTGTGCAAACCCAAAACCGATCAGCCGAGTTATCGGCTGGCCGCAGCTTCGCGCCCGAAGCGGCCGATACCCTGCGCCACTACACGCGTGCCACCCAGATGCTGCCCCTTGATGGCATTGTGCGCACCACTGCACTGCAAGCCACCAAGGGCGCGAAGACGGACGAGCAAAAAGCCCGAGCAGTCTATGACTGGGTGGTGAGCAACGCCTTTCGTGACCCCAAGACACGCGGCTGCGGCGAGGGCGACATCAAGACCATGCTGGAAACCGGCAACCTCGGCGGCAAATGCGCCGACTTGAACGCCTTGTTTGTGGGCCTTTGCCGTGCGGTGGGCGTGCCCGCTCGCGATGTGTACGGGATCCGGCTGGCGCCTTCGGAGTTTGGCTACAAAGAGCTGTCGGGCAACCCGGCCAGCCTCAAGGGTGCACAACACTGCCGCGCCGAGGTGTATTTGCAAGCCTATGGCTGGGTGGCGATGGACCCCGCCGACGTGGCCAAGGTCATGCGCCTCGAAACCGCCGATTGGATCAAAAAAACCAACCACCCCGTGGTGGCCCCGGTGTACAAGCACCTGTTTGGCGGCTGGGAAGGCAACTGGATGGCTTGGAACACATCGCACGATGTGAGCTTGCCTGGGGCCAAAGCCGGCCCTGTCAATTTCTTGATGTACCCGGTGGCCGAGACGGCTGAAGGTCGTTTGGACTCTTACGCACCAGACGCGTTCAAGTACACGATCACGGCAACCGAAATCAAGGTCTGATCACAGCTGCAGTTCACAGCCGAAGCTGCAGCTGGCTCTCAAACACTCGGGCTTGCCCCGTGTGGGGGTCGGTGAACTGCACCGATTGGGCCAGCAACTGCAAGGGCTGGCTAAAGTCTTCCGGGGCATCCGGCCCGCGCAGCACGGTCGGGTAAAACAAGTCGCCCTCAATGGGCATGCCCAACGCATTCATGTGTACCCGCAGTTGATGGCGCTTGCCGGTGATGGGTTCAAGTTGGTAGAGCGCCCGGTCACCCGAGGTACGCAGCAGGCTGATGCGGGTTTCGCTGTTGGCTTGGCCAGCAACTTCTTGGGTTCTGAAGAAGGGCTCGCCCGGCACCAAGCGGCTGGTGTGTACGCGTGGCAAATCCACTTGAGGTGGCCATGCTGCAACGGCGTGGTACGACTTGTGAATGTGTTTGTCTCGGAACAGGGCGTGATAAGCATCGCGCTCATGCAGGCGTTTGCCCAACAGCACCAGGCCTGCGGTCTCGCGGTCAATGCGGTGCAGGGGCACCAAGTCGGCGCAAGCGGTCAGGCGTTTGAGTTGCACCAACAGGCTTTGCTGCACATAGCGCCCGCTGGGGGTGACGGGCATGAAATGCGGTTTGTCGGCCACCAGCAGGTGATCGTCTTCAAACACGATGCGCGCTTGCACGGGTAAGACCGGTTCATTGACCAGGTTGCGGTAGTAATAAAAGCGTTGACCCGGCTGGCAGGCTTGCTCGGGCAGGGCGGGCTGACCGGTTTCCTGCAAGACCAGGCCTTCTTGCAAGCGCTGTGCCCATTCGCTGCGCGCGATGCCGGGCATGCGTGCAGCCAAAAAATCGAGCACATTGAGCGTGCAGGCTGGTGGGACCGAAACCACGCTGGCGCTCACGCCATCGCGCATGGGCAACTGAGGCCCTTGGCCCGCTTGGCTCATGTCAGACGCGGCGGAATACCAAGTCCCACACGCCATGGCCCAACTTGAGGCCCCGGTTTTCAAATTTGGTCAGGGGCCTGTAGTCGGGTTTGGTGGCAAAGCCGTTTGCTGCATCGCTGGTGTTTACCAACAAAGGTTCTGCACAGAGCACGCCCATCATTTGCTCAGAGTAAGGCTGCCAGTCGGTGGCCAGGTGCAGGTAGCCCCCGGGCTTGATGTGCTGTGCCAAGCGATGGATGAAGGACGACTGGATCAGGCGGCGCTTGTGATGGCGGCTTTTGTGCCAAGGGTCCGGAAAGAAAATATGCACACCGTCCAGGCTGTCCGTGCCCAGCATGTTGTCCATGACCTCAATCGCGTCGTGCTGCACGATGCGGATGTTGCCAATGTGCTCTTCGCCGCAGCGTTTGAGCAGGGCGCCCACACCCGGCTCATGCACTTCGCAGCACAAAAAATTGTCGTTGGGGCGCACCTGCGCGATCTTGGCTGTGGCGTCGCCCATGCCGAAACCGATTTCAAGAATCAGCGGGGCACTGCGCCCAAACGCGGCCGGCACGTCCAGACGTTCGGCGCTGTAAGGGATCAAAAAATGCGGTCCGAATTGCTCAAACGCCCTGACTTGCCCAGAACCCATGCGCCCGGCACGCAGCACATAGGTCTTGATGGTGCGCATGAAGGGAGCGTCTTTGGCTTGTGTGGCGTCGATGGCCGGGGCGTTCGTGGTGTCTTCAGGCGTCGTCATGAGGGGCAGGGTGAGTAAGCAAACCCGGTGATTATCGCGGTTCCCAAAGCGGCCATTGGCTGGCCCGGCGCGCCTGCCTGGCTGTGGGCATCGAAGCATCAACTCAGGCTGTTGCTTGACCGCCAGACCTGTACCCACTGTGCCAAGGCCTGTGTGATGGCCGTTTTGTCGCCAACGGCAGGCAGCCCTAGCACTTGCGCTGCTGCATTCAGTGCGGTCAGTGGCACGCGCAAATCCAGCGCCAGTGCCCCGTTTTGTTTGCTGAGCTTTTCGCCATTGGCACCCAGCACCAAAGGTGTGTGCAAGTATTGCGGCGTGGGCAGGCCCAAGGCGCGTTGCAGCAAGATTTGTCGCACGGTGTTGTCGGCCAGGTCTTCCCCGCGCACCACGTGGGTGATGCCTTGTTCTGCATCGTCCACCACGACTGCCATTTGGTAGGCCCACAGGCCATCGGCGCGGCGAAGCACAAAGTCGCCCACTTCTGTGAGCACGTTTTGTTGTTGTGGCCCCAAACGCCGGTCTTGCCAGCGCGTGACTTCGGGCAAGTCGAGCGCGGTTTGCACGGCGCGCACATTCAAACGCCAAGCCCTGGCAGGTTTGCCGTTCAGCCCCTCGCGGCATGTACCGGGGTATATCGCAGCTTGGTGGCGTGCCGCAGACGGGGCTTGTGAGGCTTCGATAGCGGCCTCGATGTCTTTGCGCGAACAGCCGCAGGGATAGGCCCAACCTTGGGTCACCAGGGTGTCAAGCGCTTGTTGGTAGACGTGTGCACGCTTGCTTTGCCGCCATACGAGACCGAATGGATTTTGAGCATCGGCACCGAGGCCATCGGGCACCAATCCACAAACGCTCAGCTGTTGCAGGATGGCCGCATCGGCCTGCGGCACGCAGCGCGGGGTGTCCACGTCTTCGATGCGCACGCACCATTGCCCACTGTGGGCGCGAGCATCCAGCCAACTGGCCAGTGCCGCCACCAGCGAGCCCGCATGCAAAAGGCCGGTTGGCGAAGGCGCAAACCGGCCTGTATACCGCACTGTCATGCGATGGGTCAGCGTTTTTTGAGTACCGCCAAGGCCAACTCCAGGCCCGAGACAAACGCGTCTTCGGCCCGGTGGCCCAGGCACCAGTCGCCGCACAGGCCAATCCCTTGGTCTTTTGACCACAGGTGGCTTTGGCCCAAAGGCTGGGCCGTTTTGGCGTACAGCCAGCGGTGCACCTCGGCGTGTGCCGGTGTGGCGCGGATGCCGGTGATTTCGGCAAAAGCCTTGATCAGCTTGCCGGTGATGCGCTCGGGCGTGTCATTGACGTGCTCTGCCGACCAAGGGGCGCTGGCCTGCACCGTCCAGCGTTCGATGCGTTCGCGCCCGGGTTTGGACGATTCGCGCGCCATCCACGCGATGCGGTGGTGTGTGCTGCGGGCCGCGTTCCATTGGGGGCCAAGAGTGATCAAGTCGGGTTGCACGGCCTGAGGATAGGCCAGCATCAAGGTCCAGCAGGGGTCTACACGCACGCTGTCCAAGGGGGCAGCCAAGGTGCTGAGTCCTGAGGCGTTCAACAACGCGGCGGCTTGGGCGGGTGGTATGGCCAAAATGACTTTGTCAAAGCCGGCAAAGATGTGCTGACCGCCGTCTTCGGTTTCCGTCTGAAGTTGCCAGCCATTTTTCTTCAGTGGGTCGGCCATGATCTGGGTGACCCGGGTTTGCAGCTGCACATTGCCGTCTTCGACCAAGGGCGCAGCCCAGGCTTTGACCAAACCGTTCATGCCGGGTGTCGCCACCCAGTGGCGCTCGCCACCGGGCAAGCCCGCCTCGATCACGCGGCCATTGGGGTCGAGCACGCGCACGGCGTTGGCGCTCCAGGGTTTGCAGACGCCCGGGGCGGTGCCAATGGCCAGCTCAAAACGCGGGTCGCGTACGGTGAAGTATTGGGCTCCGTGGTCAAAGCTGCCAAACGCGCTGGCGCGGGTGGACATGCGCCCACCCAAGCCCCGGCTTTTCTCAAAAAGCGTGACGTTGTGACCGGCTTGGCGCAGTGTGCGTGCGCAAGTCACGCCGGCCAGGCCGACTCCGATGATGGCGATGTGTTGTGTAGTCATGCAGCCACTTTAGCCGAGAAACGACGACCGATGTTGACCGGGTGGGTTAGTACCAATGCACTTTTGCAATGCACTTCAGGCCGCATGCATCTTTTGCAACAAGGCCAAGCGCGTGGCGGGTTTGTCAAGCTGGGCGGTCCACCACAACAAGGCATGGCCAGCAGGGCTTAAGCGGCTGTCGCGCCATGCGGCGTGCACCAGGCTCAGACGCGATTGGTCGGTTTTTTTAAGCACCAGCAGGCCTTGTTTGACATAAGGCTCGGCCAGGTTTTGGGGCAAAAAGCCAGCCCCCAAACCGCGCAGTTGGGCTTGCAACTTGCTGGCCATATCGGGCACGGTGAAGACGTCTTGACCGCCTTGCAGCCCTACAGTCAGGCCGCTGCCGCGTTGCACCGAATCGGCCACAGCCACCATGCGGTACTGCACCAGCAGGGCATCGCTCAAGGGCTCGGCGGCGAGGGCCAAAGGGTGTTGTGGCGCTACGGCAAACACAAAAGGCACCTCGCCCAGCGCCATGTGCTGGATATCTGCGGCCATGTGCTGCCCCAGCGCCACACCCAAAGCCAAGTCGGCTTGTCCCGAAGTCAAGGCCGCCATGGTGCCAGACAGGGTTTCGTGGCGAATGCGCAAACGGGTCGGGCTGTTCAGGGTCAAAAAAGCTTCGCTCAAATCCATGACCACGCTGCGCGAGACGATGCTGTCCACCGCCACCGTCAGCACGGCTTCCCAACCGGTGGCCACGCGCTTGACGCGGTTGGCCACGGTGTCGATGTCTTGCAGCAAGCGGCCCGCTTCGCGCAGCAGCTCTTGGCCTGCGGCGGTGGGGCGTGCCTGGCGCGAACTGCGGTCGAACAGCAGCACATCCAAGGCGTCTTCGAGCTGGCGCACGCGGTAAGTCAGGGCGCTGGGCACCAGGTTGAGCTTGCGGGCGGCAGCGGCAAAACTGCCTTGCTCGTCGATGGTTTGCAGCATGAACAGGGCGTCGGGTGTGAGCCAATCTTTGGGACTTTGCATGTTGCTTGTATTTTATTTCAAATAATTTGAATGATGGCGGCAAACCAATTGCACCCTACCCAGGGGTTCATTCTTTAAAGTTAGATGCAATTACTCAGGAAAAAACCATGCTGACTTTGCGCAAATCCTCCGAACGCGGCTACGCCGACCATGGCTGGCTCAAGTCGTTTCACAGCTTTTCTTTTGCCAACTACATGGACCCGGCCCACATGGGCTGGGGCAATTTGCGCGTGATCAACGAAGACCGCATTGCCCCCGGCACCGGCTTTGGCACGCACGGTCACCGCGACATGGAAATCATCAGCTACGTGCTGTCGGGCAATCTGGCCCATCAGGACAGCATGGGCAACGTCAAGGGTATTCCGCCCGGTGATGTGCAGCGCATGAGCGCAGGCCGCGGTGTGCGCCACAGTGAGTTCAACCACGCCGAGGGCGAGCAAACCCATTTTTTGCAGATCTGGATTGAGCCGAATGTGATGGGCATTGACCCCGGTTACGAGCAAAAAACCGTGCCTGAAGCCGCCAAACGCGGGCAGCTGGCGCTGGTGGCCGCCCCCGATTCGGGCGAATTTAGCGTCAAAATTCATGCCGATGCCCGCTTGTATGCAGGCTTGTTCGATGGCGCCGAGCATGCGAGCCTGGCCCTCAACCCCGCGCGCAAAGCCTATGTGTTTTTGGTGAGCGGCAGTTTGCAGGTCAACGGCCAGCCGCTTCAGACCGGCGATGCCGCTCTGCTGCAAGCTGAGTCTTCGTTGGCATTGTCCCAAGGCCAAAACGCCGAAGTGCTGGTGTTTGATCTGTGCGCCTGACACACAGCATGCCGCAAGCTTTTTGCCGTTCCCGCGCAGGCGGCAACCCAATCCCCCGTCATTCCCGCGCAGGCGGGAATCCATTTCCCTTCTCTGTGTTCTTTTTTTAAGGAGTCTTTCTCATGGCTAAAACCGTTGTTGTTTTCCATTCTGGCTACGGCCACACCCAGCGCGTGGCCCAATTTGTGGCCCAAGGCGCCAATGCCCAATCGATCACCATTGATGCCGACGGCAACATCACCGAGGCCGACTGGGCCGCGCTGGACGCCGCTGATGCCATCATCTTTGGCTCGCCCACCTACATGGGCATGGCCTCATGGCAGTTCAAGAAGTTTGCCGACGCCACTTCCAAGCGCTGGTTCACCAGCGCCTGGAAAGACAAAGTCGCTGGCGGCTTCACCATCTCGGCCAGCCCCAGCGGCGACAAACTGTCGACCATCCAGTACTTCATCACACTGGCCATGCAGCAAGGCATGGTGTGGGTCGGCCAGCCCGCCATGAACGACGGCACCATCAACCGCATCGGCTCCAACTCCGGTGTGATGGCACAAGTGGGCCCCACCAGCCCCGCCGAAGACATTCCTCAAGGCGATTTGGACACCGCCAAAGCCTATGGCGAGCGCGTGGCCGCTGTGGCCGCCAAACTGCGCGGCTGATCCTTGGGCTAAAGCCCATCCAAAAGCCAGGACGGTGCCCATCGTCCTGGCTTTTTTTCGACCGGTATCGCCCTGAGACACCAACCTAGGCCCGGCACTTGCTAGGATGACGGCATGAAAATCATCTCGATGTTGCCCTGGGCCGATTGGTTGGCCCTGTTTTCTTTTTTTGCGTTGTGGGTAGGTTACGCCTGGATCGCCAAGGTCCGTGGCTTGCGTGACCAGAGCCTGATCGCCACCACCAACCGCTATCGCCAGTTGTGGATGATGCAGGCCACGGGCCGCGATCCGCGCATGCTCGATGGCCTGATCACGCAAAACCTCTCGCAAACGCCAGCTTTCTTTTCGTCCACCAGCATCATCATCATCGGTGGTCTGTTTGCGCTGTTGGGCACCACCGACAAAGCGGCCGAATTGGTGCGCGAAATCCCGTTTGCCCAGCCCACCCCCATGCTGGTGTTCGAGTTCAAGATCTTGGTGCTGGTGGGCATCTTTGTGTATGCCTTTTTCCGCTTTTCGTGGTCAATGCGTCAGTACACCTTTGTGGCGCTGGTCATCGGTGCCATGCCCCCGCCTGAAGAGTTCATCGAAAAGCGCTTTGACCGCCAGCACTTTGCCGAACGCGCGGGCAACTTGGTCAGTGCGGCAGCCGAGACGTTCAACGATGGTTTGCGGGCCTATTACTTTTCTTTTGCCGCCATGGCCTGGTTTTTCTCACCTTTGGCGCTGGTCATGGGGACGGCCTTGGTGGTGCTGATCCTTTACGGGCGAGAGTTCAGGTCTGACGTGCTGCAGGTCCTGCGCGACTGAATCTGCAAACCTTCGGACGCAGTGGCTGCCTCCCACAGACAGGCCTACCTTTTGCCGCAGGGTGACCTCCTACAATGGCGGGCTATGTTTGTTCACCTGCGCCTTCACACCGAATTTTCTGTCGTTGACTCCACTTGCCGCATCGACGATGTGGTCAAGATCGCGGCCAAAGACGGTCAGCCTGCCTTGGCCATCACCGATCTGAACAACCTGTTTGGCGGGGTCAAGTTCTACAAAGAAGGTCGGGGCAAGGGCGTCAAGCCCATCCTGGGTGCCGAAATCAACCTGGAAGGTTTGGGCGGTGATCTGGGGGCCATCAGCCGGGTGGTGGTGTTGGTGCAAAGTCACCAAGGCTATCTGAACATTTGCGAATTATTGGCCCGCGCATGGACCCAAAACGTGCTCAAAGGCGTGGCCGTGATCAAGCTGGTTTGGCTCAAAGAACTGTCTGAGGGCTTGATCTTGTTGTCGGGGGCGCAGGCTGGCCCGGTGGGGCAGGCCTTGGTGCAGGGCGACAGCGACAAAGCCGCCGATGTGGCTTTGCAGTTGGGCTCGATTTTTCCGCACCGCTTTTATCTGGAACTGCAACGAGCGGGCCGCCCCGACGACGAACCGCAGGTGGTGGGCGCCGTGGCGCTGGCCGCCCGCTTGGGTTTGCCCGTGGTGGCCACGCACCCGGTGCAGTTTCACACCGCCGAAGACTACGAGGCCCACGAAGCCCGTGTGTGCATCTCGGAAGGCGAAATCTTGGCCAACCAGCGCCGGGTACGCCGTTTCACCCGCGAGCAATACTTCAAATCCGCAGCGCAAATGTGTGCGTTGTTTGCCGATGTGCCCAGCGCCATCGCCAACACGCTGGAGATCGCCAAGCGCTGCAACCTGACCTTGGTGCTGGGCAAGCCACAGTTGCCCAACTTCCCGATTCCGCCTGTGAATGGCGTGGTCATGTCCGTGGACGACTACTTTCGCCACGTTTCGCATGAAGGGCTGGAAGCCCGCCTGCTGCATCTGTACCCCAACGAAACCAAACGCAACGAAGAACGCCCGCGTTATGTGGAGCGCCTGGAGTTCGAGCTGAACACCATCTTGAAGATGGGTTTCCCGGGCTACTTCTTGATCGTGGGTGACTTCATTCAGTGGGCCAAGGCCAATGGTTGTCCTGTCGGCCCGGGCCGGGGCTCGGGTGCCGGCTCGCTGGTGGCCTATGCGCTCAAGATCACCGATCTCGATCCACTGCAATACAACCTGCTGTTCGAGCGATTTTTGAACCCCGAGCGGGTGTCGATGCCTGACTTCGATATTGACTTTTGCCAGGGCAACCGCGACCGGGTGATCGACTATGTGAAAGACAAATACGGGCGTGACGCGGTCAGCCAGATTGCCACTTTCGGCACCATGGCCGCGCGTGCGGCGATTCGCGACGTGGGCCGTGTGCTGGACATGAGCTACATGTTTTGCGATGGCATCAGCAAGCTGATTCCCAACAAGCCGGGCATGTCAGTCACGCTGCAATACCCGCCCGCCACGCCCAAAGAGGGCGACAAGAACAACTACGCCATCGCCATGGAGCCCATCCTGGCTGAACGCATCGAGCGCGAAGAAGATGTGAAGACGCTCATCGAGCTGGCCCAAAAGCTCGAAGGCATGACGCGCAACATCGGCATGCACGCCGGGGGTGTCTTGATCGCGCCGGGCAAGTTGACCGACTTTTGCCCGCTTTACCAGCAGCCCGGCAGCGAATCGGCGGTGAGCCAGTACGACAAAGACGACGTGGAGGCCGCAGGCCTGGTGAAGTTCGACTTCTTGGGCTTGGCCACGCTGACGATCTTGGAGATCGCCCGCGAGTTCATCATGAAGCGGCACAAGGGTCAGGAGAGCTTCGCCTTTGAAAATATCCCGCTCGACGACACACCCACCTACAAACTTTTCTCGGACGGTAAGACCGAAGCCGTGTTCCAGTTTGAAAGCCGTGGCATGCAGGGCATGTTGCGCGATGCCCGGCCCAGCCGCCTGGAAGACCTGATTGCGCTGAACGCGCTGTACCGTCCAGGCCCCATGGACCTGATCCCCAGCTTTGTGGCGCGCAAGCACGGGCGTGAGGTCATTGAGTACCCGCACCCGCTGGTGGCCGAGATGCTGAGTGAGACCTACGGCATCATGGTTTACCAAGAGCAGGTGATGCAGACCGCCCAGATTTTGGGTGGCTACAGCTTGGGTGGTGCGGACATGCTGCGCCGGGCCATGGGCAAGAAGAAGGCCGAAGAAATGGCCGAGCACCGCGCCATCTTTCGTGCGGGTGCGGCCAAGAACGACATCACCGAAGAAAAAGCCGACGAGGTTTTTGACTTGATGGAAAAGTTCGCGGGCTATGGCTTCAACAAGTCACACGCTGCCGCTTACTCTTTGTTGGCGTACCACACAGGCTGGCTCAAGGTGCACTACACCGCTGAGTTCTTCTGCGCCAACATGACGGTAGAAATGGACGACACCGACAAGCTCAAGGTGCTTTATGAAGACGCGGTCAAGTTCGGCATCACCTTTGATCCGCCGGACGTGAATCGGGGTACACACCGGTTTGAACCCGTCACCGACAAGGTGATTCGCTATGGCCTGGGTGCCATCAAAGGCACAGGTCAGCAAGCGATCGACGCCATCGTGGCGGCCCGTACCGAGGGCGGCCCGTTCACCAGCCTTTTTGACTTTGCCGTGCGCGTGGACCGCACCCGCATCAACAAACGCACGGTGGACGCACTCATCAAAGCCGGTGCCTTTGATTCGCTGCACATGAACCGCGCCGCCTTGTCGGCCAGCGTCGACCGGGCGTTCGAGTTCTCCAGTGCCACCACGGCCAACGCCAACCAAGGCGGCCTGTTTGACATGCTGGGCGATGACTCGCACGGCTCCAGCACGCAAGAGCCCGACCTGGTCGAAGTCATGCCCTGGGGCATCAAGGAACGCCTGCTGCTCGAGAAAACCGCTGTGGGCTTCTTCCTGTCGGGCCATTTGTTTGATGCAGTGGAACGCGAGGTGCGCCAGTTTGCCCGCCGCAAGATCGACGACCTGATCGACAGCCGAGAGCCGCAGTTGATGGCCGGCATCGTGAGCGACTTGCGCATCATCAACGGCCAGCGGGGCAAGGTGGCGATTTTCAAGCTCGATGACAAATCGGGCGTGATGGAGGCCACAGCCGACGAAGCCCTGATCAACTCGGCCAAGCATTTGCTCAAAGACGATGAGCTGATCATCGTCACGGCCAAGATGCAGGCCGATCGTTTCTCGGGTGGTTTCCGCCTCAAGATTGAGCAGGTCATGGACTTAGGCGCAGCCCGTTGCCGCTATGGCAAATACCTGCGCGTGGCTGTGAATGGCCGCGCGCCCGACATCGCGCGCCTGGTCAAAGAATTCCCGGCGCAACGCGAGCAGACCGATCAAGGCGATTTGGTGCGCGGTCTGCCGGTGCGCTTGGTGTTGGAGCGGCGCAATGACGAGTTGGCTGCCCGCGCCGAGCTGGCGCTGGGCGAAGCCGCCAAATTCTTCCCGACCGATGCGGCGTTGGCAAGCTGGATGGCGCAGGCCGATCAGGGGCAGGCGCGGATTGTGTACGACTGACCTGAGCTGGCCTCAATCTTGTGGTCTGAAACCCAGCACGATCACAGGTGGCACCCGTCCATCACTGTCTTTGGGGAATATTTCGGTTTTGTCGATGGCCCGCAACACGGCTTCGTCCCAGGCTTTGTTGCCGCTGGTTTGCACGATGCGGCGGCTCAAAATCGTGCCATCCGGGCTGACTTTGACTTCCACCTCGGCACGCGGGTTGCCCACCACATCGCCGGGGTAGGTGATGTTGGGCTTGATGCGGCCCACGAGGCGGCCCGCATAGCTGGCCGAGGGCCCTGATGATTTGAGCGCTGTGCCGCTGGCGTTCTCGCCACCCGAAGCACCGGCCATGCCTTGCATGCGCTTGAGGTTTTCTTTGCGCATGGCATCAGCCCGGGCGGCATCGGCCTTCTCGGCGCTGGCCTTTTCTGCGGCTTTTTTCTTGTCGCGTTCTTTCTCTTCTTGCGCTTTTTTCTCTTTGGCCGCTTTTTCTTGGGCTTTGGCTTTGTCATCTTTCTCGCGTTCTTTGCGCTTGAGCTCGGCCTTCTCTTTCTCTGCCTTTTCTTTTGCCTTTTCTTTCTCGGCTTTTAACTTGGCCGCTTTTTCATTTTCGGCCTTCAGCTTTTCAGCTTTGTCGGCTTCTTTTTTCTTGTCTTGCTGTTTTTTCTTTTCGAGCGCGATTTGAGCGTCAAGACGCTCTTGCGCCAGATCGGGCGCAGGCGGTGGTGGTGGCGTGGGTTTGGCGGGCTTGGGCTGTGGCGCGGGTTCTGGTTCGGGCTCCGGCTCTGGCGGTGGCTCTTGCAGTTTGGGGGCCGCAGCTTGCAGCGTGGCTGACCACAGTTCGGCTTCGGCTTGCACGGTTTGCGGCTGGGTTTTCCAGGCCGTGGCCAAGCCCAAGGCCATGAAAAGCAAGGCGTGCACTAGGCCGGCGATCACCCAGGCACGCCCCGTGCCGGGCTGCGCCGGAGGCGCAAATTCGAGGTGATGCATGGCCTTGGCGTTCAAACCCAAACCCTCAAGGTGCCAGCTGAACCGACAGACCCACGCGGGCAATGCCTGCCCGCTGTAAGGTGTCCATGACCTGCACCACGGTTTCGTATTTCACCGTGCGGTCGGCGCTGATGACGACCGCCGTGTTCTGTTCATCGCCGACCAGTCGCTTGACGCTGGCGGCCACGCTGGGCAAGGTGGCGCTGTCTGTCTTGCCTTCGCTCACCAGTTCGAGCCGTTCGTCTTTTTGGATCACGATCTGGATGACTTTGTCGGGTTGCTTGGCGGCTTTGCCCACGCTGGGCAGGTCGACCACGCTGGGCGTGATCATGGGCGCGGTCACCATGAAGATGATGAGCAGCACCAACATCACGTCGATGAAGGGCACCATGTTGATTTCGGCGATGGTGCGGCGTCCGCGACCTCGGGATGAAACGGCAGGCATGCGTGCTTCCTTCAGTGGCCTGAGGCCGAGCTGTTGGCGCCGCCCAAGCTGCGCTGCAGGATGTTGGAGAACTCTTCGATGAAGGTTTCCAGCTTGATGGCAATGCGGTCCACGTCGTGCGAAAAACGGTTGTAGGCCAGCACGGCCGGAATGGCCGAGAACAGGCCGATGGCGGTGGCGATCAGCGCTTCTGCAATGCCCGGGGCCACTGTGGCCAGCGTCACTTGCTGCAAGCTGGCCAGCCCGGTAAAGGCGTGCATGATGCCCCACACGGTGCCAAACAAGCCGACATAAGGCGAGATCGAGCCGACCGAGGCCAAAAAGGCCAGTTGTGATTCGGCCACGTCCATCTCGCGCTGGAAGCTGGCCCGCATGGCGCGACGTGCGCCGTCGAGCAGGGTGCCTGCGTCGCTGATTTGGCGTTCGCGCAGTTTTTGGTATTCGCGCATGCCGCTGGCAAAAATACGCTCCATCGGGCCGGACAGTTTGGCGTTTTGGCTGGCCGAGTTGAACAGCTCATTCAGACTGGTGCCGGACCAAAAGACGCGTTCAAATTCTTCGTTGAGGTTTTTGATGCGCTTGATGGCCCCCAGTTTGCGCACGATGGCGGCCCAACTGGCCACAGAAATCGCCAGCAGCAGCAAGACCACCAATTGCACGACAAAACTGGCGTGCAGCAGCAGCGAGACGATGGACATGTCTTGGTTCATTTAAAGGCTTTCAGAACGGGGGCCGGGATGCGGCCAGGTTTCAAGGTGGTGGCGTCGACCCAGCCCAGGCGGATGGTGCCTTCGGCCAGCAGTCGCTCGCTGCTTGTGGTTTGGCCTGGTGTGCACAGGTAGGCGCGCTGGGCAATGGTCAGGCTGGCTTTGCCGCCGGTTTGCAACTCTGCGGTGACCAGCAGGGTGTCGTCCAAGCGGGCGGGGCTATGGTATTTGACGGTGGTCTCTGAGACCACAAACATGCCACCCGATTCGTCGCGCAACACCTGTTGGCCGAAGCCCAGGGCACGCAACCATTCGGTGCGGGCGCGCTCAAAAAACTTGAGGTAGTTGGCATAAAACACGATGCCACCGGCGTCGGTGTCTTCCCAATAGATGCGGATGGGGTGCTGGAATACGGCGCTGATTTCTGAGGATGCGGTCATGGCTGCAACCAGGCTTTCAGGCGGGCGATGGCGGTGTGCAATTCGGCCATCGAGTTGGCGGTTGAAAAGCGCACAAAGCGGGCCGTTTGATCGGTGCCAAAGTCACGCCCTGGGGTGATGGCGACATGGGCATGCTCCAGCGCGGCAAAGGCAAAGTCCCAGCTGTCTTTGAGGCCCAGCTTTTGGCAGGCCGCTGTGCAGTCGGCCCAAGCGTAAAAGGCGCCATCGGGGGCCACGGGCACCGTCAGGCCCAAATCGTTCAGGGCGGGGATGAAGTAGTCACGCCGGGCTTTGAATTCGGCGCGGCGGCGCTCGTATTCGGCCAGGCTTTCGGGCGCAAAGCAGGCCAATGCGGCTTGTTGGGCCACGGTGCTGGCGCAAATGAAAAGGTTTTGTGCCAACCGCTCCAGCACGGGGGTCAACGTTTCGGGCACCACCAACCAGCCCAGTCGCCAGCCGGTCATGTTGAAGTATTTGCTGAAGCTGTTGATGCTGATGATGTCTTCGCCCAAGGCCAGGGCGCTTTGGCCAAAGGCGTCGTCATGGCTCAGGCCCAGGTAGATCTCGTCGATGAGGGTGATGCCGCCATGGCTGCGCACCACTTGCACGATGCGGGCCAATTCAGCAGGGTCAATCGATGTGCCGGTGGGGTTAGAGGGCGAGGCCAACAAGACGCCTCGGGTTTGGGGGCCCCAGGCCTCGGCTACTTTGGCGGCGCTCAATTGAAAGCGCTCTTGCGCGGTGGTGGGCAGCAACACAGCGGTGCCTTCGGCTGCGCTCACAAAGTGGCGGTTGCAGGGGTAGCTGGGGTCGGGCATGAGGATTTCATCGCCCCGGTTGATGAGTGCCAAGCACGCCAATTGCAGCGCTGCCGATGCGCCCGCTGTGACCACAATGCGGCTGGCGGGCACTTGCACGCCAAAGCGCTGTGTGTACCAGTTGCTGATGGCTTGGCGCAAAGCGTCCAGGCCCAGCGCGGGCGTGTATTGGGTTTGGCCAGAGGCGATTACGGTCTGTGCCGCTTGCTGCACCAAGGGTGGGGCGGTGAAGTCGGGCTCGCCGATGTTCAAAAACACCACGGGCCGATCGGTGTGCGCGACTTCGCGGGCTTTTTGCGAGGCGGCCTTGGCCACCTCCATCACATAAAAAGGCTCGATGCGCTCAGCACGCTCAGAGATGCGCATGGTGCTCAACACGGCTTTACTTGGCGCGACCAGACTGGCGGTCGGCTTGCACTTCGGTGCTGCGCAGTTCGGGTGCCAGGCCGCCCAGTACGGCGTTCACATATTTGTGGCCGTCGGTGCCGCCAAAGTCCTTGGCCAGTTCGATGCATTCGTTGAGCACCACGCGCCAGGGCACATCGAGGCAGTGCTGCATTTCATAGACGCCGATCCACATGATGGCGTGCTCGACAGGCGAGATTTCAGCAAAGTTGCGGTCCAGCTTGGGCGCGATCAATGCGTCGAGTGCCTTGGCCTGCTCGATGCAGCCGTAGAGCAGGGCGTCGTAATGGGCCGAGTCGGCTTTGTGAAAGCCCGACAAATCGCGTGTGAAAACGTCAATGTCAGCCGCTTCGTTGCGTCCCACGATGTGCTGGTACAGCGCCTGCAAGGCAAACTCGCGCGAGCGGCTGCGGGCGGGCTTGGCCGATGATTTGCGCGTACCCGCAGTGGCGGGCTTGGCGCTCTCTGTGGCAGTCGCTGTGGTGGTGTCCGGGGTGCTGAAATCGTCGGTCATCACGCAGTCTCTTCGTCGTCAAGTTCGTCGGCCAGCTCGGCCATGTCGGCCGCCAGGTCGTCCATGATGCAGGCCATCTCGACCGCCACGCGGGCCGCATCGCGGCCTTTTTCGGTCTGGCGCACGATGGCTTGTTCCAGGTTTTCGGTGGTCAAAATCGCGTTGGCGATCGGCAGGTTGTAGTCGAGCGACACGCGGCTGACGCCTGCGCCCGACTCGTTGGCCACCAGCTCGAAGTGGTAGGTCTCGCCACGGATGATGCAGCCCAGCGCGATCAGCGCATCGTATTCGGCGCGTTCGGCCATGGCTTGCAAGGCGACGGGCACTTCGAGTGCGCCGGGCACCATGACGTGATCAATGCTGGTTACACCCAGGGCTTGCAACTCTTCGATGCAGGCCTTGGCCAGGGCATTGGTGATGTCTTCGTTGAAACGGGCTTGCACGATGCCGATGTGCAGAAATTGGCCGTCGAGTTCTTCGGCCAGGCCTTTGTTGGCTTCGAGCATGTTTATTCCTTGGGGATGTAAGCGGTGATTTCGAGGCCGTAGCCGGTCATGCTGGGCATACGGCGGGGTTGGCCCATGAGTTTCATTTTGTGCACGCCGCACTCTCGCAAAATTTGTGCGCCTACACCGTAGGTGCGCAGGTCCATCTTGCCGCGCTCAGGCGCTTGCGCAGAGCGGGCGCGGCCTTCAAATTGGGCCAGCAACTGGTCGGCCGATTCGCCGCAGTTGAGCAGCACGGCCACACCGCAGCCATGCTGGTGAATGTATTGCAAGCTGGTGTCCAGGTTCCACGAGTGCATGGACCGGTTGATTTCGAGCGCATCCAGCACCGACAATGGTTCATGCACGCGCACAGGCACCTCGGCGTCGGCCGACCATTGGCCTTTGACGAGTGCCAAGTGCACGGTCTGGCTGGGTTGGTCGCGAAAGGCATGGGCGGTGAATTCGCCGTGCGCGGTTTGCAGCGTGCGGCTGCCGATGCGCTCGACCAGAGATTCGTTGCGGCTGCGGTATTGGATCAGGTCGGCGATGGTGCCGATCTTGAGGCCGTGTTCGGCGGCAAACAGCTGCAGGTCGGGCAGGCGGGCCATGGTGCCGTCGTCTTTCATGATCTCGCAAATCACAGAAGACGGTGAGCAACCGGCCATGGCGGCCAGGTCGCAACCGGCTTCGGTGTGACCGGCACGCATGAGCACGCCGCCGTCCACCGCTTGCAGCGGGAAGATGTGGCCCGGTTGCACCAAGTCGGTGGCTTGGCTGCTCTTGGCCACGGCCACTTGCACAGTCTTGGCCCGGTCGGCGGCCGAGATGCCGGTGGTCACGCCTTCGGCAGCTTCAATCGACACGGTAAACGCCGTGCTGTAGACGGTGCCGTTGCGGGCAGCCATGGGCGGCAGTTTCAGAAACTCACAGCGCTCGCGCGTGAGCGTCAGGCAAATCAGGCCACGGCCGAAGCGGGCCATGAAGTTGATGGCTTCGGGTGTGACGTGGTCTGACGCCAGCACCAAATCGCCTTCGTTTTCACGGTCTTCTTCGTCGACAAGGATCACAATGCGACCGGCCTTCATGTCGGCCACGATCTCTTCAACGGGCGAGATCGCCACGGGGGTTGCTTGCGCTGGGGCGTTCATGGCTTGTCCTGTTGGTGGGTTGGTGCGGCTGTTTCGAGGCTGAGCATGCGCTCCACGTAGCGGGCCACGGTGTCGATTTCGAGGTTGACCCGGCTGCCCGCTTTCAGGCTGCCGAGGGCGGTGTTGTCCACGGTGTGCGGGATCAGGTTGATGCTGATCTCACACCCATCGGCCAGATCGGCCACGCGGTTGACCGTCAGACTCACGCCGTTGACGGTGATCGAGCCTTTGTAGGCCAGGAATTTGGCCAAGGCGCGGGGGGCCAGGATGCGCAGCTCCCAGCTTTCGCCGATTTGCTCGAAGTGGCTGATTTGGCCCACGCCGTCGACGTGACCTGACACGATGTGTCCGCCCAGACGGTCGTGGGCACGCAGCGCTTTTTCGAGGTTGACGGTGCCTTCGCTGTCCAGACCGCTGGTTTTGTCCAGCGATTCGGCGGAGATGTCGATGGTGAACTGACGGCTCTCAGGCGTGAAGGTGGTGACGGTCATACAAGCGCCGTTAAGGGCGATGCTGTCGCCCAGGCCCACATCGTCAAGGTACCCGGCGGGGGCCTCGATGGTGAGGCGCTTGCCGTGGCGTAAAGAGCGACCCAGGTCGTGAATGGCGACGATTCGCCCCACGCCGGTGATGATTCCGGTGAACATAGCTGTCTATTTTCGCAGGTAATGAGGGTTAATCGGGAAGGCGTCAACAAAAAAACGCCCACAAGCCTTGCAACTGCGGCGGCCTCGCCAAATCAGGGTTAACCAAGGCTTGAGCCGCCCGGGCGTGTGCCTAGAATGGTGCATTGCAGCAGATTTGCAATTTGCAGTCAGTCACCAGGAGTTTTCTTTGCCGGTCAAGCCCCCAGTCAAGTCCATCAAGTCAGCCAGCGTTCCAGTTTCTGGCAGCGTCCGGACCATCAAGAAATACCCCAATCGGCGCTTGTATGACACGCAAACCTCCACCTACGTGACCTTGGCCGAGATCAAGAAATTGGTCATGGCCTCATTCCCTGTGTTGGTGCTCGACGCCAAAACGGGCGAAGACCTGACACGCGCCATTTTGCTGCAAATCATTTTGGAAGAAGAATCCGCGGGCGTGCCCATGTTCAGCGAAGCGGTGTTGTCTAACATCATCCGTTTTTATGGCCATTCCATGCAGGGACACATGGGCTCGTATTTGGAAAATCATGTTCAGTCCTTCATGGATTGGCAAAGCAAGCTGGGTGAATCCAGTCCCGCCCTCAGCCCCGAGGTCTGGGCTCAGTTCATGCAGTGGCAGACCCCGCTGATGCAAAACATGTTCTCAGGTTTGGCTAACCCGTCCCAAAATGTCATGACTCAAATGCAGGAACAAATGCAAAAACAGATTCAGAAGAACGCAGAGCAACTGCTTGGCGTCATGGGTTTAAGGACTTGATGGGCGCTTCATGCCCTTTTGTCACAAGCCAGTCGTTTTTCCGGGGACAATGCGGGCATGAGTGAAATGATCGCAACCGCACCCCTTCCCACCCCTAAAGTGGGTTTTGTCAGCTTGGGTTGTCCCAAAGCGCTGACCGATTCAGAGCTGATCCTGACGCAACTGAGCGCCGAGGGTTACCAAACTTCCAAAACCTTTGAAGGCGCTGACCTGGTCATCGTCAACACCTGCGGCTTCATCGACGAAGCCATCAAGGAAAGCCTAGACACGATTGCCGAGGCATTGAGCGAGAACGGCAAAGTGATCGTGACCGGGTGTCTGGGTGCGAAAACAGGCGAAGGCGGCGGCAATATGGTCCTTGAAATGCACCCCAGTGTGCTGGCTGTGACCGGACCGCACGCCACCCAAGAGGTGATGGACGCCGTGCACACCCACTTGCCCAAGCCCCATGATCCGTTTTTGGACTTGGTGCCCGGCGGTTTTGGTGAGGCGGGCCTCAAGCTCACGCCGCGCCACTATGCTTATTTGAAAATCAGCGAAGGCTGCAATCACCGCTGCACGTTTTGCATCATCCCTTCAATGCGGGGCGATTTGGTGTCGCGCCCGATTGGTGATGTGCTGAAAGAAGCCAAGGCCTTGTTTGAAGGCGGCGTGAAAGAGCTGCTGGTCATCAGCCAAGACACGTCTGCTTATGGCGTCGATGTGAAGTACCGCACCGGTTTTTGGGACGGAAAGCCCGTCAAGACCCGCATGCTGGAACTGGTGCAGACGCTGGGCGAGATGGCCCGCGCGCACGATGCGTGGGTGCGCCTGCACTATGTTTACCCGTATCCGAGCGTCGACGACATCATTCCCTTGATGGCGCAAGGCTTGGTGTTGCCTTATTTGGATGTGCCTTTTCAGCACAGCCACCCCGATGTGCTCAAGCGCATGAAGCGTCCGGCCAGCGGCGAGAAAAACCTGGAGCGCATTCAGCGCTGGCGCGAACTGTGCCCTGAGTTGGTGATTCGCAGCACCTTCATTGCCGGTTTTCCGGGTGAGACCGAAGAAGAATTTGAGCACCTGTTGGGCTTTTTACGCGAAGCGCAAATCGACCGGGCGGGTTGCTTTGCCTATAGCCCGGTCAAAGGTGCTACGGCCAACGAGTTGCCGGGCATGTTGCCCGAAGCGCTGCGCGAAGAGCGCCGCGCCCGTTTCATGGCGGTGGCCGAAGAGGTCTCGATTGCGCGTTTGCAGCAGCGTGTGGGCTCAACCATGCAGGTGTTGGTTGACTCTGCGCCAGCGATGGGCCGACGCGGAGGTGTGGGGCGCGGCTTTGGCGATGCCCCCGAGATCGACGGCGTGGTGCGTTTGTTGCCGCCCGAGAAGCTGAGCAAAACCCTCAAAGTGGGCGAGTTCACGCGTGCACGCATTGTGAGCGTCGAAGGTCACGACTTGGTGGGGGTTCCGGTTTGATGTTGCTTGGCAAGCCGCCGTGTAGCCTTCGGGCTGTCGGCTTGCGCCGCGTGGCTTTGTATTTCCAAGCCTTGGGCTCGGATGCTTTTGCCTTTGCAAGCGATGGGTTTGGCTTGAGCAACAAAAAAGCCGTTGATCAAAAATCAACGGCTTGTTGTGTTTTTAACTTATCTGATTCGATAAGATTGGTGCCCAGAAGAGGACTCGAACCTCCACGATGTTACTCGCTAGTACCTGAAACTAGTGCGTCTACCAATTCCGCCATCTGGGCGCCTCAGGAATAGAAGGATTGTATATCAAAAAAGTAGCTCCACCCAGCGGATTGCTGGAAGAAATTGAAGGCAGTGTTCAGGGTCATCGGGATGGTCATGGGTTTTTGATCCGTGACAACGGTGAATCAGACATCTACCTGCCTCCTAATGAGATGCGTGCCGTGTTGCACAAGGACCGCGTCAAGGTGCGGATCGTGCGTCAGGACCGCAAGGGCAGGCCAGAAGGCCGTATTGTCGAAATCGTCGAACGCCCCGAGCAGCCGATCATTGGTCGCTTGCTGAACGAAGGCGGATTGTGGCTGGTTGCCCCTGAAGACAAGCGTTATGGCCAGGATGTGATGATTCCCAAAGGGGCCATCGGTGCGGCCAAGCCTGGGCAGGTGGTGGTGGTTGAATTGACCGAGCCACCCGCTTTGTTTGGACAACCCGTGGGACGCGTGAAGGAAGTGCTTGGCGAAATTGACGACCCCGGTATGGAGATCGAGATCGCCGTGCGCAAGTACAGCGTGCCGCACGAATTTTCGGCAGGCTGTATCGAGCAGGCCAAAGGCTTGCCCGACAAAGTGCTTGCCAAGGACCGCAAAGACCGTATCGATCTGCGCGACGTGCCCTTGGTGACCATTGATGGCGAAGATGCCCGCGACTTTGACGATGCCGTGTATTGCGAACCGGCCAAAGTGGGTCGCGGCAAAGGCTGGCGCTTGCTGGTGGCCATCGCCGACGTGAGCCACTATGTGCAAACCGGTAGCGACATCGACATCGACGCTTATGACCGTGCGACCAGCGTGTATTTTCCGCGACGTGTTATCCCCATGTTGCCCGAGAAGTTGTCGAACGGCTTGTGCTCGTTGAACCCGGATGTGGACCGCTTGTGCATGGTGTGCGACATGCTGGTCAATGCCAAGGGCGATGTGCATGCCTACCAGTTTTACCCGGCAGTGATGCACAGCCATGCGCGATTCACCTACACCGAAGTGGCGGCGATTTTGGCCAACACGCGTGGGCCGGAAGCGGCCAAACGCAAAGAGCGCGTGACTGACCTGATGAATTTGCAGGACGTTTACAAAGCCTTGCTTGCTTCACGCGCAGTGCGTGGTGCGGTGGATTTTGAAACTACTGAAACGCAAATCGTGTGCGACGAAAGCGGTCGCATTGAAAAGATCGTGCCGCGCGTTCGCAACGAAGCGCACCGTTTGATTGAAGAAGCCATGCTGGCGGCCAACGTCTGCAGTGCTGACTTCATTCAGCAGGGCAAGCACCCCGGCTTGTTCCGCGTGCACGAAGGCCCGACAGCCGAGAAAAAAGACATCCTGCGCAATTACCTCAAGGCACTGGGCTTGGGGCTGGGCATCAGTGACGATCCTCATACCAGCGAGTTCCAAAAAATCGCGCTGGCGACCAAGGACCGCCCGGACGCCCAGCAGATCCACACCATGCTGCTGCGTTCCATGCAGCAGGCTATTTACACGCCGGTCAACAGCGGGCACTTTGGCTTGGCCTATGAGGCCTACACCCATTTCACCAGCCCGATTCGGCGTTACCCCGATTTGCTGGTGCACCGGGTCATCAAGTCGATCTTGCTGGGACGTAAATACACGCTGCCCAGCTTGCCGGTGCCCGGCGAGGCGCATGCCAAGCTGAGCAAGCGGTTGGAGAAAAGCCGCGCGGCCAAAGGCGATTCACCCGAGTCGCAAGCCCCTCGTGTGCGCATGTCGGCAGCAGATCAGCGCGCTTGGGAAGCGGCAGGTCTGCATTGCAGCGCCAACGAACGACGCGCTGACGAGGCCAGTCGTGACGTAGAAGCTTGGCTGAAGTGCAAATACATGCGCGAGCATTTGGGTGAGGAGTACGGTGGCGTGGTGTCGGCTGCCACCAGCTTCGGCATATTTGTGACCTTGGACTCTTTGTACGTGGAAGGACTGGTGCACATCACCGAACTGGGCGGGGAATATTTCCGCTTTGATGAGTTGCGCCAAGAGTTGCGCGGTGAGCGCACAGGTATCCGTTATGCCATTGGCAGCCGGGTGCAAGTGCAGGTTAGCCGTGTCGATTTGGATGGCCGGAAAATCGACTTCCGATTGGTGCACGCAGGGGACGACTTGCTGCCACGCGCCATGCGAGACAAGGGTGTGTCTGCGCCTGTGGAAGGTGAGCGTGGCAAAAAACACGCTTCGCAAGATCGTCGTCTGGCCGATGCAGAGCGCAACCGTTCTCCGATTCAGGCCTTGAAAGCTTCGGTCAAGAAGGCTGCAGCCAAGAAAAAAGGCCCCCGAACGACCAAGCCACGCCGCTGATGCGGCCGGCTAACGGGCTAAGGGGCTAGATTCGAAGAGGCTTCATCATTCGGGTGGCCTGTGTTACCGGATCATGTCAATAAGCCAGACTCGTAGTCTGGCTTTTTGCTTTTGTGCTCTGTGGCAATCGGTCAGGTCAAGCGTTCTGCCAATCGACTGGCCGTCAGCGCATGCGCTTCGGGCCAATCGTCCGCCAATTGACCATGCTGCGCTACGGCTATGCAAGCGGCTTCAAATGCGCTGATGCCTTGAGCCATGCGTGCACCGATGAGTCCAGCCAGCACATCGCCCGTGCCGCCGACGGCCAGGCGGCCATTGCCTGTGGTGTTGATGCGAGGGGTTTGACCGGGTGCGGTGATGACCGTGCCCGAACCTTTCAAGACCACCGTGCATTGAAATCGGTCTGCCAGATTTTGAGCTGCCTTCAAACGGTCGTTTTGCACTTGAGTGGTGCTGGAGTGTAAAAGCCGTGCCGCTTCCAAGGGGTGGGGTGTGATGACGCTTGGTTGCGCGCTTGCGCGTTGGCGCAGCCCCGCTTTCAGGCGGTCGTCTTGCGCCAAGGCGTTCAGCCCATCGGCATCCAGTACCAATTGCGCGCTGCGCCGCAAGACCGCTGGCATGACCGACTGCACGGCTTGGCCACCGCCACAGCCGCAGACCACATGCAGTTTTTCCAAATCAAGGTGCTGCCATTCGCGTTGCATGACATCGGGTGATGCGCTCTGCGTGGCTTGGCCTGACAGCAGGCTCAAAATGACGCGACCTGCACCTGCGTGCAAAGCGGCTGAGGCCGCCAAAACAGCGGCCCCGGTCATGCCCATTTCGCTTGCAGCCATGGCCATGCCGCCAATCACCGCCACATCGCCATGACTCCCTTTGTGGCTGGCATGTCTTTTGGGTAGAGAAGCTTGCGGCCTGTTGAGCCAGGCTTGTGGTGGGATGGTGATGCCCGTGCCCGTGCTCGTGTGCCTCAAGCTTTCAAGCCAGAGTTGCCCGCTCGCATCGCGGCCATGCCCCATGAACAGGCCGGGTTTGGCTGCGATGAATGTGAGTGTCTGATCGGCTTGAACACAAAGCGCCGCATCTTTGGGCCCGCCCAGCAGTTGCCCAGAATCCGGGGCCAGCCCGGTTGGTGCATCAATGGCCAGAACTTTGGCCTTGCATTGGTTGATGGCTTTTACCCAAGTTTGCATACCCGCGCTGAGCGGGCGCGTGGCCCCGATGCCCAAAAGGGCGTCAATGCACAAGTCTTGCGGCACCATTTCGGCCAGCCACTCTGTGGGAAAGTCAGATGTAATGCGAACGCCAGCTTTTTGCGCCCTTAGCCAAGCAGCATGCGCGGGGGGCGGCAGATTCGCAGCGGGCACCATCAGGCTGACGTGAACCGATTTTCCCCAGCGGTGCAGGTGAAGCGCTGCTTCCAAGCCGTCTCCGCCGTTGTTGCCTGGACCTGCGGCGACCCAAATGCGCTGGGCATGCGGTGCCATCGCCAAGGCCAGCTGGGCCGTGGCCAAGCCGGCTTGCTGCATCAGCGGGGTCGAGCTGCTCCCTTGAAGTTGTGTTTCAAGGCAGCGAATGCTGTCCCGTTCGTACACAGGCCACGCTGAGGTGTTGGACAGCTTTTGCATGGTGCTCAACGGGATTGCAGGATGGGTTCCAGCAGGAGAGCCAATTGAAGAATGGCATCGTCGTGCATCGCCGAGTGCCAGGCCATCAAGCCGACAGGCAATTCACCCGGCGCGTGGCAAGGCAATGAAATGGCGCAGCCATCCAGCGTGTTGATGGCGCTGGGGTTGCGCAGCAGCATGGCGTTGACTCGAAAAAATTCGGCATCGCGTTCTGCACCGGGTGCCACGTTGCTGAGTAGTGGGGCGGTGATGGGTGTGGTGGGCGATAAAACCGCGTCAAAGCGCTGCAGCTGGTTTTCCATGCGGCGAATCCAGTCAGCCCGAGCTTGCAGCAAATGGATGTATTCGTGCGCGGCCATCTGGGCACCCCGCTGGATTCGGTGCGCTACACGGGGGTCGTACTGATCGCCGTGTTGCGCTAATAAATCACGGTGCCAGGCGAAGCTTTCCGCGGGGCTGAAGCCGCCCGTGGCCATCATTGGGGCAATGTCCAGCAGCTCGGTGAGGGCAATGTCTTCAATTTGAGCGCCAGCAGCGCGCAAATTTTTCAAGCTCCGCTCAAATGCATGGGCCACGCAGCTGTCCATGTCGTCTTGCATCACGCTTGTGGCTACGGCCAAACGATAAGACGACAACGGGCGTTTGGATGTGGGAACTTTTCGGGCCGACAAAATTTCATGGGCTAAAACCGCGTCTCTGACCGATCGGGTCATGGCGCACACCGTGTCCAGCGTGCTGGACAAAGGCACGGCGCCGTGTGTAGGCACACGTCTGGCGGTATTTTTAAAGCCAACAATGCCATTCTGGGCAGCAGGGATGCGAATGGAGCCGCCCGTGTCCGAACCGAGGCCAATAAATGCCGCACCGGTGGCGACTGAAACCGCCGCGCCCGAGCTGGAGCCGCCGGGGGCGTGGGCTGCGTGGCGTGATCCCGCGGGTGTGTCGGTCAAGGCGTCCCAAGCGGCCGGTGTGCCATGGTGCGGGTTGACCCCGACGCCCGAAAAGGCGAATTCCACCATGTGGGTGCGTCCAATGAAGCCGGCACCTGCCGCGCGCAAACGCGCGACGGCGGTGGCATCTTTGGCGGCAGGCGGCTGGTTTTGCAAAACAGCAGAGCCTGCAGCGGTGTTTTGACCTTGAACGTCAAACAAGTCTTTGACGGAGACGGCCAGACCGGCCAAGGGGTGCCTAGGCGCGCCCGCTTGGGTGGCTGTGTTGATCAGGTTGTCGGCGGTGATGAGTCTGAATGCATGCTGGCATGCATCGCTTTGCGCCATATCTAGGCAGGCCTGTGCCACATCTAAAGGTTGCTTGCGGCCGTCCAATAGGGCTTGGCGCGTGGCGATGAGGTCTGATTTCATGGGGTGGCACCTCGATAAAGGGTCGTCAGGATGCTATAATCCTAAGGCTTTGTGCAGCGCGATTCGTGTCTTTTGGGTGTCAATTCCCAAAGAACCTTTTCATGTCAGCAGAGTTCATTCGCAAACCCGTCCCGTCAAGGTGTTTTGCTTGCTTTTTACGGCAAGCTGAATCAGTGGATTGGTTTTAGACACAACCTTTGGAGTACTTACTATGTCCGTTACCATGCGCGAAATGCTGGAAGCCGGTGTCCACTTTGGCCACCAAACCCGCTTCTGGAACCCCAAGATGGCTCCCTTCATCTTCGGTCACCGCAACAAAATTCACATCATTAACCTGGAAAAATCGTTGCCGATGTTCCAGGATGCGATCAAGTTTGCCAAGCAGTTGTCTGCCAACCGCGGCACGATCCTGATGGTCGGCACCAAGCGTCAAGCTCGCGAAATGGTCGCTTCTGAAGCCCAGCGCGCAGGCGTTCCATTCGTCGACCAGCGTTGGTTGGGCGGCATGCTGACCAACTTCAAAACCGTCAAGACCTCGATCAAGCGTCTGAAGGACATGAAGGCTCAGCAAGAAGTCGGCCTCGAAAGCCTGAGCAAAAAAGAACAGTTGATGTTCAAGCGCGAGATGGAAAAGCTCGAAAAAGACATCGGTGGCATCCAAGACATGGCTGCTTTGCCTGATGCGATTTTCGTGATCGACGTCGGCTACCACAAAATCGCCATCTCGGAAGCTAAGAAATTGGGCATTCCATTGATCGGTGTGGTTGACTCCAACCACTCGCCAGAAGGCATCGACTACATCATCCCCGGCAACGACGACTCGGCCAAGGCTGTGGCTTTGTACGCCCGTGGCATCGCTGACGCGATCATCGAAGGCCGCGCCAATGCGGTCAATGACGTGGTCAAGGCTGTCACCGAAGGCGCTGACGAATTCGTCGAAGAAGCCAACGCTTCTGCCTGAGTTTCCAAGACTCGATGAAAGGGGCTTCGTGGCCCCTTTTTTTTAATCTGACTTTTAGACTGAATACGGAGAAATCAAATGGCTGTAATTACCGCAAGCATGGTCGCTGAACTGCGCGCAAAAACCGACGCTCCCATGATGGAGTGCAAAAAAGCATTGACCGAAGCCGAAGGCGACCTGGTCAAAGCGGAAGAGTTGTTGCGCGTCAAGTTGGGCACCAAGGCTGGCAAAGCTGCATCGCGCGTGACCGCTGAAGGCGTTGTCACCAGCTTCGTCAACGGCACCACCGGCGCCATGATCGAAGTGAACTGCGAAACCGATTTTGTGACCAAAAACGACAGCTTCTTGGCTCTGGCCAACGCTGCGGCCAAGCTGGTGGCTGAACACAATCCTGCTGACCTTGCCGCTTTGGGCGAGTTGCCTTACAGCCAAGACAGTTTCGGCCCCACACTCGAAGACGTGCGCAAAGGCCTGATCGGCAAGATCGGCGAGAACATGAGCTTCCGCCGCTTCAAGCGTGCTGCTGGTGGCGCCAAGATTGCCAATTACCTGCATGGCACCCGCATCGGCGTGTTGGTCGAGTTCGACGGTGACGAAACGGCCGCCAAAGATGTGGCCATGCACGTTGCCGCTATGAAGCCTGTGTCCCTGACCAGCGCTGAAGTGCCAGCCGAGCTGATCGAAAAAGAGCGTTCGGTCGCTGCAGCCAAGGCAGCCGAGTCCGGCAAGCCTGCCGACATCGTGACCAAGATGGTTGAAGGTTCTGTTCAGAAATACCTGAAAGAAGTGTCTTTGTTCAACCAGTCTTTCGTTAAGAACGACAAGCAAACCGTTGAGCAAATGCTCAAGGCCTCAGGCACCACCGTCAAGGCATTCACCTTGTACGTGGTTGGCGAAGGCATTGAGAAGAAGGTTGACGACTTCGCCGCTGAAGTGGCGGCCCAAGTGGCTGCTGCTCAAGCCGCAGCCTGAGTTCACGCACCTGTTGCGCAGCCATTCCATCGTCCACATTGATATTCAAGGAGCCCATCATGTCTTCAGCCAAGCCAGCCTTTAAGCGCATTTTGCTCAAGCTGTCCGGCGAGGCGCTGATGGGGGACGATGCGTTTGGCATCAACCGTGCCACCATCGTGCGCATGGCCGAGGAAATCGCCGAAATCACGCGCCTCGGTGTGCAAGTGGCGGTCGTCATTGGTGGTGGCAACATTTTCAGGGGTGTGGCTGGTGGTTCGGTGGGCATGGACCGTGCCACGGCCGATTACATGGGCATGCTGGCTACCGTCATGAACTCTTTGGCCTTGGCTGATGCCATGGACAAAGCGGGTTTAACGGCACGCGTCATGTCGGCGATTGGCATTGACCAAGTGGTTGAGCCCTATGTCCGCCCGAAAGCATTGCAATACCTCGAAGAAGGAAAAGTCGTGGTGTTTGCGGCGGGCACGGGCAATCCGTTTTTCACCACGGACACGGCTGCGGCTTTGCGTGGGGCTGAAATCGGTGCAGAGATGGTCCTCAAGGCCACCAAAGTGGACGGCGTCTATTCTGCCGACCCGAAAAAAGATCCTTCGGCCACCCGTTACAGTGAAATCAGCTTCGACGAAGCCATTTCGCGCAATCTGGGCATCATGGATGCAACAGCGTTTGCTTTGTGCCGTGACCAAAAATTGCCCATCAAGGTGTTTTCGATCATCAAGAACGGTGCCTTGAAGCGCGTGGTTCTGGGTGAAGACGAAGGCACGCTGGTTTACGCTTGAACCCGTTCTGACGAGGAGAACTTCATGACGATTGCAGACATCAAAAAAACAACTGAAACCAAAATGGAGCAGTCCATTGCGGCATTCAAGAACAACCTGACGCGTATTCGCACGGGCCGTGCCAACCCTGCGTTGTTGGACACGATTCAGGTTGACTATTACGGCTCGATGTTGCCCTTGTCCCAAGTGGCCAATGTGTCCTTGATGGATTCGCGCACCATCAGCGTTCAGCCTTGGGAAAAGTCCATGGCCGCTAAAATCGAAAAGGCCATTCGTGAAAGCGAGTTGGGTCTGAACCCTGCTTCGATGGGCGAGCTGATTCGTGTTCCTATGCCGGCCATGAGTGAAGAGCGTCGCAAGGAAATGACCAAGTTGGCCCGCACAGAAGGTGAAAACGCCAAGATCGCTATTCGCAATCTGCGCCGTGACGCCAATGAGTCGGTTAAAAAGCTGGTCAAAGACAAAGAGGCCTCTGAAGACGATCAAAAACGCGCTGAAGCCGACACCCAAAAACTGACCGACAAGCGCATGACCGAGATTGACCAGTTGGTGACTGCCAAAGAACAAGAGATCATGGCGGTTTGAGTTTGAATCCCTTGCCGTGGCATGCCGCGGCCTGAATGGCCGCCCATTGGCGGCCTTTTTTTCTGGAGAATCCATGCTCAAACAAAGAGTCATCACTGCTCTGGCCTTGCTGGCCTTGCTTTTACCCGCCTTGTTTGCGTCCAACCCTTGGCCTTTTATGGGCTTGACGGTGGTGTTGATCGCAGCAGGTGCATGGGAGTGGGGGCGCTTGAATGGCATGCCCGCTTGGCTGGCCTGGTCGGGTGCGGTCATCTGTTTGTTGGCTTGCGCAGTGGCTGAACAGTTGGGCTGGGTACAGCGCACGCCGCCGCTTGTTTGGTTGATGGCTGGTGCGATGTGGGTTTTGCTGGGTGCCTGGATGATTCAGCGAGGGGTTGCTGGCTGGGGGCTTTGGCCACGCGGCGTTCGTTGGATGGCCGGATTGTTGCTTTTGACCTTGGCCTGGGTGGCCATGGCACAAGCCCACCAGCGAGGGGTGAATTTTCTGTTGTCCGTCCTGGTACTGGTCTGGGCGGCCGATGTTTTTGCCTATTTTTTTGGCAAAGCTTTTGGCGGGCGTTGGATCAAGATCAAGCTGGCAGCCAACATCAGTCCCGGTAAAAGTTGGGAAGGTGTTTTTGGCGGCATGCTCGGGGTTTTGCTGGTCGCCCTTGCGTGGGTCGAAGTTGACCGTCGCTTGGCGTTGCCTGACTCGAGCTTTTATTCCTTGTTGTTTGCCAAAGGTGGGTGGGTTGCCTTGCCCGCCTTGTTGTTCATGTCCGCCATGAGCGTGGTCGGCGATCTGGTGGAGTCCTTGGTCAAACGCAGTGCAGGCATGAAAGACAGCTCGGGTTTGTTGCCCGGACACGGCGGCGTGCTGGACCGAGTCGATGCATTGCTGCCAGCGTTGCCTTTGGCGATGATGCTGGTTTTCTGGATTTAAGTGAAGAGCACATTCCATGCAAACAAAACAACGCATCACCATCTTGGGCTCAACCGGTTCGATTGGCAAAAGCACATTGGATGTTTTGGCCCGTCATCCAGGGCAGTTTGGGGTGTATGCATTGACGGCCTCGACGCAGGTCGGCTTGATGTTGGCCCAATGTGCCCAGTTTCGGCCTGAGGTCGCTGTCATGGTCCGCGAAGATGAGGCACGCTTGTTGGCAGACAAGCTGAAGGCCGAAGGTTTGAACACCGAGGTCCGATGGGGCGCTGCCGCTTTGGATGCGGTGGCCTCTGCGCCTGAGGTGGATGCTGTCATGGCTGCCATTGTGGGGGCGGCAGGTTTGTCACCTTGTTTGGCGGCAGCACGTTCAGGGAAAAAACTGTTATTGGCCAACAAAGAGGCGCTGGTGGTGGGCGGTGAAGTGTTCTTGACTGCCGTGCGTGAGGGCGGAGCGGTGTTGTTGCCGATTGACAGCGAGCACTCCGCTATTTTCCAATCACTGCCCGAAGACCCCTCTACTTGGCAACGGCGGGTCGACAAAATCATTTTGACGGCCTCGGGTGGGCCGTTTCGTGGTCGCGACCCATCGACACTCCATGAGGTCAGCCCTGATCAGGCCTGCGCTCACCCCAACTGGGTGATGGGTCGCAAAATTTCGGTGGATTCGGCAACCATGATGAACAAAGCCCTTGAGGTCATAGAAGCGCGTTATTTGTTTGGCTTGGACCCGGACCAGCTTGAGGTTGTGATTCACCCCCAAAGCGTGATCCATTCCATGGTGCAGTACAAAGACAATTCTGTGGTGGCCCAGCTGGGCACGCCCGACATGCGGGTGCCGATTGCATTTGGCCTGAGCTGGCCTGAGCGCATGGTGTCGGGCGCCGCCGCGTTGGATTTTCATGCCTTGGCAGCTATGACGTTTGAGTCGATGGACGATCACGGTCATCCCGAGAGGTTCCCTGGGTTGAAGCTGGCGTGGGCCACCTTGAAAGGAGCACCAGGCAGCTGTGCAGTTTTGAACGCGGCCAACGAAATTGCGGTGGAGGCATTTCTGAATCGGCAGATTCGTTTTGACCACATTCACCATGTCAATGAGGCAACCCTGCAGAACGTGGTCAGTGGTCGACCTGAAAACCTCGATGATTTGCTGGTTCTTGACCACCGAAGTCGTGTGGCGGCACGTGAAGTGGTGGCAAGACTGAGTTGATGTTTTTGGGCAGGGCGCAAGCTGTCGTACAGGCCTTTCATGCCCTTTTCGTGAGGTGTATTATCTTGGCTTCATTGCCTTGACTGCTGTAGCCTTGACGGTGCCAGTAAAAATGATGAACTGCCCCTTTGAGGTGGCACTTTGCTTGGTTTTTCAAATGGTTTTTTGGCCGATCGTGGTGTATGACCATTCGGCCTTTGACCTTTATATGGTTGCTCCATGAATTTTTTAGATCTTCGTTCGCGCATTCAACCTGCTGTACTGACAGTGGTGGCGTCCTTGATGGCTTGTATGCCGGCCTGGGCTGTTGACCCATTTACTGTGCGCGATATCCGCGTTGAGGGTTTGCAGCGCATCGAGTCTGGTACTGTTTTTGCCTCTTTGCCATTGCGGGTGGGTGATGAATATTCGGATGAAAAAGGCGCTGCAACCATTCGCGCTCTTTTTGCACTCGGTTTGTTCAAGGATGTGCGCCTCGAGACCCAAGGTGATGTGTTGGTTGTGGTGGTTGAAGAGCGCCCATCGGTGGCCGCAGTTGAGTTCATCGGGCTCAAGGAGTTTGACAAGGATGTCTTGCTCAAGGCTTTGAAAGAGGTGGGTTTGGCCGAAGGTCGACCCTATGACAAAGCGCTTGCTGATAAGGCCGAGCAGGAACTCAAGCGTCAGTACATCAGCCGCAGTCTTTACGGCGCCGAAGTGGTGAGCACAGCAACGCCAGTGGACCGCAATCGGGTGAACCTGAGTTTCACCATCACCGAAGGTGGGCCTGCGAAGATCAAGCAAATTCAGATCGTGGGCAATAAGGCTTTTTCAGAATCCGATTTACGAGATCAGTTCAACCTGGACACCGGTGGCTGGATGAGTTGGTACACCAAGTCTGACCGCTATGCCCGCACCAAACTCAATGCCGACCTGGAGGCTTTGCGGTCATATTACTTGGCCCGTGGTTTTCTGGAGTTCAGGATTGACTCGACCCAGGTGGCGATGTCTCCAGACAAGCAGGAAATGGCGATCACCATCAACGTGACCGAAGGGGAGCGTTTTGTGGTCTCTGGCGTCAAGCTCGAGGGCAACTACCTCGACAAGGACGAAGAGTTCAAGGCCTTGGTCAAGATCGGTGTTGGCAAGCCTTACAACGCAGAAACCGTGGCCGAGACCACCAAAGCGTTCACCGATTACTTTGGCAAGTTTGGTTTTGCCTTTGCCCGGGTCGAAGCCAAGCCAGAGATCGACCGACAAAACAACCGTGTCCAATTTGTCTTGCAGGCAGAACCATCACGCCGCGCTTATGTCAGGCGCATTCTGGTGGCGGGCAATAACCGCACCCGGGACGAAGTGATTCGTCGCGAGTTTCGCCAGTTCGAAGCGGCTTGGTATGACGGTGACAAAATCCGCCTGTCACGTGACCGTGTTGACCGTTTAGGCTTCTTCACAGACGTGAACGTGGAAACCATCGAAATTCCGGTCACCCCCGATCAGGTTGATTTGACTTTCACCGTGGCCGAAAAGCCCACTGGCAGCATCTCTTTGGGTGCAGGTTTCTCTTCTGCCGAAAAAGTGACTTTGAGTTTTGGCATTCGCCAGGAAAATGCCTTCGGTTCTGGCAATTACCTGGCTGTTGAGGTCAATACCAGCAAGTACAACCGCAATCTGGTGCTGAGCACCACCGATCCGTATTTCACTCAAAACGGCATTTCGAGGACGCTCGATGTGTTCCAGCGTACAACGCGGCCTTATTTGGGCGACATCAATTCGTACAGTTTGATCAATTCGGGTTTGGGTTTGCGTTTTGGCGTGCCGGTGACTGAAACAGACACTGTTTTTGTGGGCGCCAATGCCGAGCAGACGCAGATCAAAGAAGGGACAGGCTTGCCAGATCCCTACAAGGAGTATGCCGGCAAATTTGGCAGTACCAGCACGGCTTTGCCACTGACCTTGGGCTGGGCCCGTGATGGGCGTGACAGTGCTCTGGTGCCGACCAAAGGGACATATCAGCGCCTGAATGCAGACCTGAGTCTTGCCGGTGATGTTCGTTATTTCCGCAGCAATTACCAGTACCAGCAATACTTCCCTTTGAGCAAGAAATACACTTTGGCATTGAATGCCGATCTGGGCTGGGGCACTGGCTTGAATGGTCAAGAGTACCCTCTGTTCAAGAACTTCTACGTCGGTGGTTTGGGCAGTGTTCGAGGTTTTGAGCAATCCACATTGGGCCCATCCAAGCCCACAAGCGCGACCAATTTGACCCGTGTTTACCTAGGCGGAGCTAAAAAGCTGGTTTTAAATGCAGAGTTCATGATGCCTTTCCCGGGCGCAGGTAATGACAAAACTCTGCGTTTGTACGGTTTTACCGATGTGGGCAGAGCCTTTGATGACAGCGAAAAGCTGTCTCTGAGCGAATTGCGTGCCTCCGCAGGCATCGGCCTGAGCTGGATTTCACCCATGGGCCCATTGCGCTTCTCTTACGCAATGCCCATCCGGCAGCAGACAGGCGATAAAATCCAACGACTTCAATTCCAAATCGGAACATCCTTCTAATGAAAACGATTCGCAAGAACCTCCTCGTCGCTCTTTTGGCGGGTGCATCGGCATTTACTGGCTTGGTGCAAGCACAAGATTTCAAAATTGGCATCGTCAATACAGACCGAATTTTGCGTGATTCGAATGTGGCCAAAGCGGCTCAGGCCAAGTTGGAGTCCGAGTTTTTGAAGCGCGAAAAAGACCTCAACGAGGCCATCAGCTCGTTCAAGGCGTCGGCTGAAAAGTTTGAGCGCGATGCGCCCACACTGGCTGAGGCTCAGCGCGTGGCCAAACAAAAGCAATTGATTGAGCAAGACCGCGATTTGAAGCGTCGCCAGCGGGAATTTCAGGAAGACCTGGGTGCGCGCAAGAATGAAGAAAATCAAATGCTTTTCGAAAAAGCGGGTCGCGCGGTCAAGCAAGTCGCTGAGTCCGAGAAGTACGACTTGGTATTGCAAGATGCCGCTTACTTCAATCCCAAGCACGACATTACCGAAAAAGTCATCAAGGCCCTCAACGCCTCGGTTGGCAAATAACAGGCATTTGCCTGTTTGAGACCGTGTCGCTGACGCTTGGCGCTATCGTAGAGGCACTTGGCGGCCGTCTGTTAGGAGCTTCCGATATGCAGATATCGGGCTTGGCGCCTTTGCAGACTGCCCAGCGCGGCCAAATCAGTTTTCTGAGCCAAGCCAGATACCAGAATCAGTTGGATCCAAGTCTCGCTGGGTGTGTCATTGTGGCCCCGGCTTTTGAGTCACAGGTTGTACACCGCCCTGCGGCCATCATCACCGATGACCCGTATTTGTACTTTGCCCGTTTGACGCGATTGTGGAAAGGCGCGCACCACAAAGCTGCAGGCCCTCGTATCCATCCCAGTGCAGTCATCGATCCAGAGGCCAGCATTGCCGATGATGCCGTGATCGGACCTTTGTGTGTGGTGGAGCGTGGGGCCCAAGTGGGGGCTGGAACCGTTCTCAAATCGCGCGTGACCGTTGGAGAGGATTGCACCATCGGGGAGCGTTGTCTGGTGCATTCAGGCGTCGTGATCGGTGCCGATGGTTTTGGATTTGCCCCGCACCAAGGTACGTGGGAAAAAATCGAGCAACTGGGTGCCGTGCGCATTGGCAACGATGTGGAAATCGGTGCCAACACCTGCATAGACCGAGGCGCTCTGGACGATACAGTGATCGAAGATGGCGTCAAACTCGACAACCTGATTCAGATCGGACACAACGTCCATGTGGGGTGTCACACCGCCATGGCCGGATGTGTGGGAGTGGCAGGCAGTGCGCGAATTGGAGCGCATTGCACTGTAGGTGGTGGTGCTGTGGTGCTGGGCCACTTGAGCCTGGCTGACCATGTGCATATTTCTGCAGCATCGGTGGTCACACGTTCCATCCTGCAGCCAGGGCAGTACACCGGTATGTTTCCGTTGGACAGCAATGCCAATTGGGAGAAAAACGCCGCCAGTCTCAAACAATTGTCGCGATTGCGTGAACGCATCAAAGCCTTAGAGGCTGACATTCAAAACAACAAGGAAACCTGACCATGATGGACATTCATCAAATTCTCAAACAGTTGCCGCATCGCTACCCATTTTTGCTGGTCGATCGCGTGTTAGAAATCGAAAAAGGCGTTCGCATCAAGGCCTTGAAAAATGTGACCATCAATGAGCCATTTTTCACGGGCCATTTCCCACATCGCCCGGTCATGCCGGGTGTGTTGATGCTCGAAGCTCTGGCGCAGGCGGCGGCGTTGTTGTCCTTTGACACGCTGGATACCGCCCCCGATGACAACACGGTTTATTACTTTGCTGGTATTGATGGTGCCCGTTTCAAGCGGCCCGTGGAGCCAGGTGATCAGTTGACCCTTGAGGTCCAGTTGGATCGTATGAAGGCCGGTATTTTCAAGTTCAAAGCCCAAGCCAAAGTGGGTCATGAGTTGGCCTGTGAAGCCGAGTTGATGTGCACCATGCGCAAAATTGCCTGAGGACCTATGGCGACTATCCATTCCACTGCATTGGTTGATCCGGCTGCTCAGCTGGACGACTCCGTGACCGTTGGTCCTTACACCATCATTGGCCCGAATGTGACGATCGGCGCAGGCTCCACAGTGGGCTCGCATTGCACCATCGAGGGTTACACCACCATCGGCTTGAACAACCATGTTCACAGCTACACCTCCTTGGGCGCTGCGCCTCAAGATAAAAAATACGCGGGTGAGCCGACCCGATTGGTGATCGGCAACGGCAACACTATTCGCGAGTTTTGTACCTTCAATGCTGGAACGGTCAACGGCGGGGGCGTCACTCAAGTGGGAGACGACAACCTGTTCATGGCCTACGTCCATTTGGCGCACGATTGCCACATTGGCAGCCACACCATTTTTGCCAACAACTCCCAATTGGCCGGTCACGTCGTCGTGGGTGACTGGGTGATCCTGGGCGGCTTCACGGTGGTGCGTCAGTTCTTGCGTTTGGGGGCTCACAGCTTCACTGCAATGTGCACTTTGCTGTTTGCCGATCTGCCACCGTATGTGACTTGCCAGGGCCAACCTGCTGCCGCGCGGACCGTGAACGCCGAAGGTCTCCGACGTCGTGGCTATTCGCCAGTCCGCATTGCGGCCGTGCGTGCCATGCACAAAGCCTTGTACCGTGAAAATTTGACGTTCGAAGCGGCCAAAGAGCGCATTCTCCAAATCGCCAAGGACAAACCCGAGGCTCAGGGGGATGTGGAGATGATGTTGAGCTTCCTTGCGGGCGTTTCGCCCAAAGTGGGCATTGTTCGTTCGCGCCGCCGTTCGGTGGACTGAAAACTCAAAGGGGCAGGCGCTTTTCCTGCCCCGAGCATGAAAGGAGGGCCCCGTGGCCCTGTTGCGTTGTGCCGTAATTGGCGTTGGTTATCTGGGCAAATTTCATGCTCAAAAGTACGCCAAGATTCCTGAGTGTGAGCTGGTGGCCGTGGTCGACAGCCGTCAGGATCAGGCCGATGCGGTCGCTGCCCCCTTGGGCTGCGCGGCGCTGACGGATTACCGGGCTTTGTTGGGCAAGGTTGATGCGGTCAGCATCGTGGTGCCAACACAAGGTCATTACGACGTGTGTGCTGAATTTTTGCGTGCAGGTGTTCATGTCTTGGTTGAAAAGCCAATGACCACGACCTTGGCGCAAGCCGATGAGTTGATCCGACTGGCCAGAGAAAACCATTGCGTTTTGGCGGTGGGGCATCTGGAGCGTTTCAACCCTGCGGCGCTGGCATTGGAGCCTTTGCTCTCAGATCCAAGGTTCATCGACAGTTCGCGTCTGGCACCCTTCAAGCCCCGCGCCACCGATGTGAGTGTCTTGCTCGATTTGATGATCCACGATGTGGATTTGATCTTGTCCTTGGTGGACAGCGAACTCGAAAGTGTGGATTGCTCGGGTGCGCGGGTGCTGACATCGGACATTGACATTGCCAACGCACGCATTCGTTTTGCCAATGGTTGTGTGGCCAATGTGACAGCCAGCCGTGTCAGCGCGAAAAGCGAGCGAAAAATGCGTGTGTTCCAAAACCAAGCCTGCCACTCGCTGGATTTTCAGGCGCGTACGCTGACCACTTACCGAGGCACGACCGATCCACAGGCCGAACCTGAGCAGTCCATTGAGCGGCACGAACAATCGTTTGGCGAGGCCGATCCTTTGTTTGCCGAGATCGTGGATTTCGTGGACAGCATTCGCCACAATCGCCCCCCAAAAGTCAGCGGAGAAGCCGGACGCCGTGCATTGGAAGCCGTGCAGCGCATCACCGAAGCCACCCGTTTGATTTCCTGATCTTTGAATATTTGAAAGGTACGCCATGCGCATCCCTATGGTCGATTTGGTCGCGCAATACCGCGATCTCCAGCCTCAGCTGGAACCTGCATTTTTGAGCGCCTTGAACGCGGCGCAGTTCATCCTTGGACCCAACGTTCAATCGTTTGAAAAAGAAGCGGCAGCTTATTTGGGGGTGGCGCACGCCATCACCTGCGCTAACGGCACGGATGCGTTGCACCTGGCATTGCTGGCTGCGGATATTGGGCCGGGTGACGAGGTCATCACCACGCCCTTCACCTTCATTGCCACGGCTGAGGCGATTGCCTACGTGGGTGCCAAAGCGGTGTTTGTGGACATTGATCCGCGCACCTTCAACATCGACGTCGAGCAAGCTCGCCGTGCGATCACGCCGCAAACCAAAGCCTTTCTGCCCGTGCATTTGTTTGGGCAGCCCGCTGACTTGGCACCATTGATGGCCTTGGCCAAAGAACATCAACTGCAGTTGGTGGAAGATTGCGCGCAATCGTTTGGTGCCGACATTGGGGGGCGCAAAACCGGTGCGATGGGTGATGTGGCGGCCTTCAGCTTTTTCCCCAGCAAAAACTTAGGCTGCTATGGCGACGGCGGCATGGTGACCACCCAGTCGGATGCCATGGCCGAAAAATTGCGCATGCTGCGCAACCACGGCAGCAAGGTGCGCTACTACCACGACATCATTGGCTACAACAGCCGCCTTGATGAATTGCAGGCGGTTGTTCTGCGGGCCAAGATGCCGCTGATTGACCAATACAACCAAGAGCGTCGCCGTGTCGCGCACCGCTACAACGCGGGTTTGGCCGGGTTGAATGTGCAAACGCCTTTTGAAGATGGTGTGGGTTTGCATGTGTACCACCAGTACACCTTGTTGACCGATGACCGTGCCGCCATTCAACAAGCATTGACGGAGCAAAAAATCGCCAGTGCCATTTATTACCCAGTGCCTTTGCACCAGCAAAAGGTATTTGCTTCGATTGCTGCCGGGTCCAGCTTCCCTGTGACCGAATCGGTGGCTGCGCGTTGCTTGTCTTTGCCCATTTATCCAGAGCTGAGCAACGAAGACGTGGACGAAATTTGCGGTGTCATTCGTCAGGCTTTGACGGCGTGATGAACGAGAAAGAAGCACGACCACTCTCTGAATCTGCACCTGCGCAAGATCTGCGTTTGTGCATGGTCGCTGCTGAGCGTTCGGGTGACATGTTGGCGGCTTTGTTGCTGCAGGGCATGCGCAAAAGCTGGCCTCAATTGCAAGCCTTTGGCATTGGTGGTCCGCAGATGGATGAAGCCGGCTTTGTCTCCCGCTGGTCTTGCGATGAGTTGTCGGTGCGTGGTTTGGTCGAAGCGCTTTGGCGGTACCGCCATATCACTGGCATTCGCCAGACCTTGATTCAGGATGTATTGGCTTCGCCACCTGACTTGTACATCGGTGTGGATGCCTCTGACTTCAATTTGCCTGTTGAGCGTTTGCTGCGACACAAAGGTGTGCCCACAGTTCAATTGGTGTGCCCATCCATTTGGGCATGGCGACCTGAACGTGTGCAAAAAATCCGCGAGAGCGTGGACCATGTTTTGTGCATCTATCCGTTTGAGCCTGCTTTGCTGGCGCAACACGGCATACAAGGCACTTTTGTGGGGCACCCTGTTGCCGACGTGATCGACATGGCGCCTGATCGCCTGAAAGCCCGTCAAGCCTTGAGCTTGCCTGAGGATGCCACCATCGTGGCCTTGTTGCCGGGCAGTCGACCAGCTGAAATCAAAGGTTTGGCTTTGCCGTTTCTTCAGGCTGCCAAGCACATGTTGACGCTGCGGCCCGACTTGCAGTTTGTGCTGCCGACCCACGGCCCTCTGCAAGCCATGATCGAAGCGGCCATTGTCCGTGCTGGCATGCAAGGCCGTGTGCACCTGGTCATGGGGCGTTCGCACGAAGTGCAGGCGGCCTGCGATGTGGCCTTGGTGGCCAGCGGCACTGCCACACTTGAGACCGCTTTGCACAAGCGTCCGATGGTGATCGCTTACAAAATGCAATGGTTGTCCTGGCAGATCGCCAACCGCAAGCGCTTGCTGCCCTGGGTCGGTTTGCCCAATATTTTGTGCAATGAAAGCTTGGTACCTGAATTTTTGCAAGAGCAGGTGCAGCCCAAAGCATTGGCCAAGGCTGTTTTGCAATGGCTCGACGATCCGGCGGCTGTGGCCCAAATTCAACAGCGCTTCACCGAGCTTCACCACCAACTGCGTCAGGACATGCCGACGCTGGCCAACCATGCGATCCAAAAAGTCCTTGCCTCTTGAGCAAAAAACATTGAATTGGGACACCGCAGGTCTGATGGCTGGCGTGGATGAGGCTGGGCGCGGCCCGCTGGCGGGGCCTGTGGTGGCCGCTGCAGTGATTCTGGACGATTTGCAGCCGATCGCTGGTTTGAACGATTCCAAAAAACTGTCGGCAAAGCGTCGTGAGCGTTTGTTTGACGAGATACGTGCGCGGGCTTTGTGCTTTTCGATTGCCGAAGCGACGGTGCAGGAAATTGACCAATTCAATATTCTGCAAGCCACGATGCTGGCCATGAAGCGTGCGGTCGAAGGCTTGCGCTTAAAGCCCCAAATGGTCCTTGTCGATGGCAACCGATTGCCGACGTTGGACATCTTGGCGGAAGCTATTGTGCAGGGCGATGCACTCGTACCGGCCATTTCTGCCGCATCCATTTTGGCCAAAGTTCACCGTGATCGTTTGTGTGAAGAGATGCATGGACGTTACCCGGTCTACGGCTTTGATCAACACAAGGGTTATGGGACTGCTCAGCACTTGGCCGCCTTGCAAACGCATGGACCGGCAGACTGCCACAGAATGACTTTTGCCCCGGTGGCCAGGAGCGTCCGATGAATTTGATCACCTCTCGCGACAACCCGCAGGTCAAAGCTTGGCGGCGCTTGGCCCAAGACACCACGGCTTACCGCAAGGCGGGGCAGTTTTGGCTGGAGGGTGATCATCTCTGCCGTGCCGCCATCGACCGGGGTGTCAAACCTTTGCAAATTGTGTTGAGTGCCACTTGCTTTGAAAAGCAAGGCCCGCAGTGGGCCCGCTTGACCGACGCCTTGTTTGTCCTGCCTGATGCTTTGTTTGCCAGCCTGAGTGGTCTTGAGTCACCTGCCCAAATGGGGTTTGTTGTAGCTTGGTCAGCGCAGGGGCAAATTTCGTCCGAAGCCTCTACCGTGGTTTTGGATCGTTTACAGGACGCAGGCAATGTGGGGGCGATTTTGCGCTGCGCCTCGGCGTTTGGTTATCGCCAGGTGCTGGCCATCAAAGGGACTGCGGCTCTGTGGTCACCCAAAGTGCTCAGGGCTGGCATGGGCGCGCATTTTGGTTTGCATCTGATCGAGTCGGTTAGCGATGCGGATGTGGCCGCTTTGGATGTGCCTGTTTTGACCACCAGCTCCCATGAAGGGCCTTTTTTGCACGAACTGTTGCAACGCAAGGAGTTGACACCAAAGTGTGCGTGGGTTTTTGGACATGAAGGGCAGGGCGTCAGCGACAGCTTGATGGCTTTGGCGCGACAAAAAGTCAGAATTGCACAGCCCGGAGGGGAAGAGTCGTTGAATGTGGCGACTGCCGCAGCCATTTGCCTGCACGCCAGCGCAACGGCTGCGATTTGAGCCGCCGAAGGGCCTGTGTCCGGCAGTTTTGTCGTTGCTTTGTCAGGGTTTTCGAGTGGTCGTCAGCTATAATGAGAGGCTTTCCCGCATCAACCTGTACGCCACAGTCCATCTTAGGCCCAATCCTCGAACAAGCAGCCAAAAAGAGATCGCATCTCTGGTGAGTGCTGAGGCGTACCCGAACTATTCCGGAGAACCCAGTGCTTTTGTCTCTTCAGGGAACCTTCCCGCCCGCCATCTTGGCGCTCGCAGACGGCACGGTCTTTATCGGCAACTCGATTGGAGCTACTGGCTCCACAGTCGGCGAAGTGGTGTTCAACACCTCGCTCACCGGCTACCAGGAAATCCTCACCGACCCCAGCTACTGCCAGCAGATCGTCACTTTGACGTACCCGCACATCGGCAACTACGGCGTCAGCGTGGAAGACATCGAAGCTGACAAAGTCCATGCTGCAGGTCTGATCATCAAAGATCTGCCATTGATCGCAAGCAACTTCCGTTTAAGCCAGACCCTTTCGTCCTATCTTGTGGACGCAGGCACGGTGGCCATTGCGAACATCGATACCCGCCAGTTGACTCGAATTTTGCGCACCAAGGGTGCCCAAAACGGTGCGATTGTGGGTTTGGCCAAAGGCCAGCAAGTGACGCAAAGCCTGATCGACGATGCCATTGCCTCCGCCAAAGCGGCGCCCAACATGGCTGGTCTCGATTTGGCACAAGAAGTGACGGCTACCCAGTCTTACGACTGGACGCAAACCGAGTGGAAGCTCGGCGAGGGCTACGGCACTCAGGCATCGCCCAGGTTTCATGTGGTTGCCTATGACTTTGGCGTCAAGAAAAACATCTTGCGCATGTTGGCTGCACGCGGTTGCAAAGTGACCGTGGTACCTGCCAAAACGTCTGCAGCTGAAGTGCTCAAACACAAACCCGATGGCATCTTCTTGTCCAACGGCCCTGGCGACCCACTGCCTTGTGACTACGCGATTGCGGCGGCTGCTGAGTTGATCGAAACCGGCATTCCGACTTTCGGTATTTGCCTGGGTCACCAAATCATGGCCTTGGCCAGCGGTGCCAAAACCTTCAAGATGAAGTTTGGTCACCACGGCGCTAATCACCCCGTGAAAGACCTCGACACAGGGCGTGTCTCTATCACCAGCCAAAACCACGGTTTTGCTGTCGACGAAAAGTCTTTGCCTGCCCACTTGCGTGCCACCCACGTGTCTCTGTTTGACGGCACCCTGCAGGGTCTTGCCCGCACCGACAAGCCGGCTTTTTGCTTCCAAGGGCACCCCGAAGCGTCGCCCGGCCCGCACGACATTGCTTACCTTTTTGACCGCTTCATCAACCTGATGGAGGCGAAATAACATGCCAAAGCGCACCGACCTCAAAAGCATCCTCATCATTGGCGCCGGCCCGATCATCATTGGTCAGGCTTGCGAGTTCGACTACTCCGGCGTGCAAGCTTGCAAAGCCTTGCGCGAAGAGGGTTACAAGGTCATCCTGATCAACAGCAACCCTGCGACGATCATGACCGACCCGGCCACGGCCGATGTGACCTACATCGAGCCCATCACTTGGCAGACGGTCGAGAAGATCATTGCCAAAGAGCGTCCTGATGCCATCTTGCCCACCATGGGCGGCCAGACTGCGCTCAACTGCGCTTTGGACCTGTGGCACAACGGCGTGCTTGAAAAGTACAAGGTCGAGCTGATTGGCGCCACGCCAGAGGCCATCGACAAAGCCGAAGACCGCCTGAAGTTCAAAGACGCCATGACCAAAATTGGTTTGGGCTCAGCGCGCTCTGGCATTGCCCACAGCATGGAAGAGGCTTGGGATGTGCAAAAGACTTTGGGCTTCCCTACGGTCATTCGCCCCAGCTTCACTTTGGGCGGCACAGGCGGTGGCATCGCCTACAACCCCGAAGAATTCGAGGTCATCTGTAAACGCGGACTAGAGGCTTCGCCTACGACCGAGTTGCTGATTGAAGAATCCTTGCTCGGCTGGAAAGAGTACGAGATGGAAGTGGTGCGCGACAAGGCGGACAACTGCATCATCATCTGCTCGATCGAAAACCTCGATCCCATGGGCGTGCACACAGGTGATTCCATCACGGTGGCCCCAGCGCAAACCTTGACCGACAAGGAATACCAGATTTTGCGCAACGCCTCTTTGGCTGTGCTGCGCGAGATCGGTGTAGACACGGGCGGCTCGAACGTGCAGTTTTCCATCAATCCGGTGGATGGCCGCATGGTCGTCATCGAGATGAACCCTCGTGTCTCGCGTTCATCGGCGTTGGCTTCGAAGGCCACCGGTTTCCCGATTGCCAAAGTGGCTGCCAAGTTGGCCGTGGGTTACACCTTGGACGAATTGCGCAACGAAATCACGGGCGGTGCCACGCCTGCATCGTTTGAGCCATCCATCGATTACGTGGTCACCAAAATCCCACGTTTTGCGTTCGAGAAATTCCCGACAGCTGACAGCCGTTTGACCACCCAAATGAAGTCGGTGGGCGAGGTGATGGCCATGGGCCGCACTTTCCAAGAATCTTTCCAGAAAGCGCTGCGCGGTCTGGAAGTGGGCGTGGACGGTATGAACGAAAAAACCCAGGACCGTGAAGTCCTGGAAAAAGAACTGGGCGAGCCCGGTCCTGAGCGCATCTGGTATGTGGGCGACGCGTTTGCTATGGGTTTGAGTGTGGACGAGGTGTTTGCCTTGACCAAGATCGACCCTTGGTTCTTGGTGCAGATCGAAGAGATCGTGAAGATTGAACTCGAGCTGGAAACCATCACCCTGGAAGCAATCACGGCCGAAGAACTGCGTGCGCTCAAGAAGAAGGGTTTTTCCGACCGCCGCTTGGCCAAGTTGCTGAAAACCACTGAGCATGTGGTGCGTGAGCGCCGTCATGCCCTGAACATTCGCCCTGTCTACAAACGAGTGGACACCTGTGCGGCCGAGTTCTCGACTGACACCGCCTACATGTACTCTTGTTATGAAGGCAATGGCGACGGTGAATGCGAAGCCGAGCCCACAGCCAACAAGAAAATCATGGTGCTTGGCGGCGGCCCGAACCGCATCGGCCAGGGTATCGAATTTGACTATTGCTGCGTGCATGCAGCTCTCGCCATGCGAGAGGACGGCTATGAAACGATCATGGTCAATTGCAACCCCGAGACCGTTTCGACCGATTACGACACTTCAGACCGCTTGTACTTTGAGCCTGTCACCTTGGAAGATGTGCTTGAGATTGTGGACAAGGAAAAGCCCACAGGCGTGATCGTGCAGTACGGTGGCCAAACGCCTTTGAAATTGGCGCTCGACTTGGAAGCTGCTGGCGTGCCCATCATCGGCACCAGCCCGGACATGATCGACGCGGCCGAAGACCGCGAGCGCTTCCAGCAGTTGCTGCAAGCGCTGGGTCTGCGTCAGCCGCCCAACGCCACAGCCCGCACCGAGCCAGAAGCGCTGGAAAAAGCGGCTGCTTTGGGCTACCCCTTGGTGGTGCGCCCCAGCTACGTGCTGGGTGGCCGTGCCATGGAAATCGTGCACGAGCAACGTGACCTCGAGCGCTACATGCGCGAAGCGGTCAAGGTCTCGCACGACTCCCCTGTGTTGCTGGACCGTTTCTTGAACGATGCGATTGAGTGCGATGTGGATTGCATCCGCGACTCCGAAGGCAAGACCTTTATCGGTGGCGTGATGGAACACATTGAGCAAGCGGGCGTGCACAGCGGTGACTCGGCTTGTTCTTTGCCGCCTTACTCGCTGTCAGAGGAAACAGTCAACGAACTGAAGCGCCAGTCAGCAGCCATGGCGGGTGCCTTGCATGTGGTCGGATTGATGAACGTTCAGTTCGCGATTCAAAACATCGATGGACAAGACGTCATTTATGTACTCGAGGTGAACCCCCGCGCTTCACGCACCGTGCCTTACGTCTCCAAAGCCACGGGCATCCAGTTGGCCAAAGTGGCAGCGCGTTGCATGGCGGGTCAAAGCTTGGCTTCGCAAGGCATCACCAAAGAAGTCACTCCACCTTATTTCAGTGTGAAAGAAGCCGTCTTTCCATTTGTGAAGTTCCCGGGCGTAGACACCATCCTCGGTCCCGAGATGAAGTCCACCGGCGAAGTCATGGGTGTTGGCAAGACCTTCGGTGAAGCTTTTGTGAAAAGCCAATTGGGTGCAGGCACCAAGCTGCCACGGCCCTCAAAAGCCGACGGCTCGCCCTCGGGCAAGGTCTTCATCTCGGTGAAAAACAACGACAAGCCTCGTGCCATTGAAGTGGCGCGTCAACTGGTGGCGCAAGGTTTTGTGCTGATTGCCACCAAGGGCACGGCCAGTGCCATCAACGCTGCGGGCGTGGCTTGTGCCACGGTGAACAAGGTGACCGAAGGTCGCCCTCACATTGTGGACATGATCAAGAACAACGAAGTGGTGTTGGTCATCAACACGGTCGAAGAGCGTCGCAATGCGATTGCTGATTCGCGCCACATCCGCACTTCGGCCTTGCTCAACCGTGTCACGACCTTTACCACCATTGCCGGTGCTGAAGCAGCGGTCGAAGGCATGAAGTACATGGACCAATTGGATGTGATTTCGGTTCAGGAAATGCACGCGCAATTGGCGGCCTGAAATCGCTGCCCAAGCCCTGTGTCCGGCACCTTGGTGCAAGGCATAATGCAGACAATGACCGCCGAGTCTCAACGCTCGGCGGTTTGCTTTTGGAGAACTGAATATGTCAACCATCCCGATTACAAAACGCGGCGCGGAAAAGCTCAAAGACGAGTTGCACCGCCTTAAGACAGTCGACCGCCCAGGCGTGATTCAAGCCATTGCCGAGGCACGCGCACAGGGAGACCTGAGTGAGAACGCCGAATACGATGCAGCCAAAGACCGTCAAGGCTTCATCGAAGGCCGCATTCAGGAAATTGAAGGCAAGTTGTCTGCTGCTCAAGTCATCGATCCGACATCGGTGGATGCGGGTGGTCGAGTGGTGTTTGGCACGACCGTAGAGCTAGAAGATGAGAGCTCTGGTGAAGCCGTGACTTACCAAATTGTGGGTGAGGACGAGGCCGATTTGAAATTGGGACTGATTAACATCAGCAGCCCGATTGCCCGCGCCTTGATCGGCAAAGAAGAAGGCGATGTGGCGGAAGTGCAGGCACCAGGTGGTGTGCGTCGCTATGAAATCGTGGGTGTCTCGTACATCTGAACCATCCAAAATGAAGGCCGTATCAAAACGGCCTTCAAAGTGGTTTGAGCTTGTTCAGACAGGAAGCGTATCAGTCGTGGCGGCCTTTTTTGACTGATTTTTGCTTGGGCTTTGCCCGTTTGATTTGACCGCCGGCCGCCAGGCGTTGGTTGCCCAACACACGAACAGTTTTGACTTCGGGGCGTTGACCACCGCGTGAGCTGTATTTGAGAATCTTGAAATCGCGTGGGCCGGCTTTACGGTCCTCGTCAACCTCTTTGATTTTCTCGGGCTGAGGGCGCCAGAGGATCAGCAATTTGCCGATGTGCTGGATAGGCGCAGCATTGAGTTGGTCAGCGAGTTGTGCAAACATGGCTTCGCGCGCAGCGCGATCGTCGCCCAGAACCCTGATTTTGATCAGGCCATGGGCGTTCAGTGCCGCTTCGGTTTCCTTGACGACAGCAGGAGTCAGGCCATCGCCCCCGATCATGACGACCGGATCCAGGTGATGGGCATCGGCGCGAAAAACTTTGCGCTCGGAAGGTGTGAGTTGTATTTGGGGCATCCCCGTATTATCCCCGCAAGGACGCAGAAGAATGAAAGTCAAAACCAAAAGTAAAAAGGTGAACAAAGCCTGGTTGAACGACCATGTGAATGACACCTACGTCAAACTGGCCCTGAGAGAGGGTTATCGGGCACGGGCTGCCTATAAATTGAAAGAGATCGATGAAACGCTCGGTTTGATCCGTCCGGGCAATCTGGTGGTCGATCTTGGCTCGGCGCCTGGCGCTTGGAGTCAATACCTGCGCAGACGTCTGTCGCCCGATGGTGCGGCGGTGGGGGCGCTCAATGGGACCATCATCGCGCTGGACCTTTTGCCGATGGCCCCTGTGGAAGGGGTTCAGTTTATCCAAGGGGATTTCCGGGAAAACGAGGTGGCCACTTTGCTTGAGGCCGCGTTACAGGGCCGTCAGGCGGATGTGGTTGTGTCAGACATGGCTCCCAATTTGTCGGGCATTGAGTCTTCGGATGCAGCCCGCATCACGCATTTGATCGAGTTGGCTGTCGAGTTTGCCCAAAATCACATGAAACCCGACGGTGCTCTGGTGGTCAAAGTCTTTCATGGCAGTGGTTACAGCCAAATTGTGAAAATGTTCAAAGAGACCTTCAAGGTGGTCAAGCCCATCAAGCCCAAAGCCTCGCGCGACAAGTCCTCTGAGACTTTTTTGGTGGGCATGGGGCTTATCGGTCAGCTTTGAGGGGCTAATTCCTCTGTTTTTGAGGGCTAAAACTGCATCTCTGGCGTTTCGGTCCATGCCGCAGGCCTAGAATGAGAACAGTCATTTTTTTCGATTGGAGTGTCTCTTGAATAACCCTTGGTTTTCCAAAATTGCCGTTTGGATGGTGATTGCCATGGTGCTGTTCACCTTGTTCAAGCAGTTTGACAACCGTGGTGTCGCAGGTGCGAATGCCATTGGTTATTCTGACTTTCTAGAAGAGGTTCGCGGCAACCGGATCAAGAGCGCCACCATTTCCGAGAGCCCTGGTGGCACCGAAATTCTGGCTGTCACCAACGACGATCGTCGCATCAAGACCACGGCCACATATTTGGACCGCGGTTTGGTTGGCGATTTGATCAACAGTGGCGTCAAATTTGATGTCAAACCCCGCGAAGAAGGTTCCCTGCTCATGACCTTGTTGGTCAGCTGGGGTCCGATGTTGCTCTTGATCGGTGTCTGGGTGTACTTCATGCGCCAGATGCAAGGCGGAGGCAAAGGCGGTGCCTTCAGTTTTGGCAAGTCCAAAGCACGCATGCTGGACGAAAACAACAACCAGGTCACCTTTGCTGACGTAGCCGGTTGCGATGAGGCCAAAGAAGAAGTCAAGGAAGTCGTCGATTTCCTGAAAGACCCTCAGCGGTTTCAGAAACTGGGCGGTCGTATCCCTCGTGGCCTGCTGCTTGTAGGCCCACCCGGCACCGGTAAAACACTGCTGGCCAAAGGCATCGCAGGCGAAGCCAAGGTGCCTTTTTTCAGTATCTCGGGTTCTGATTTTGTCGAGATGTTTGTCGGCGTGGGCGCAGCCCGCGTTCGTGACATGTTCGAAAACGCCAAAAAGAACGCGCCTTGCATCATCTTCATCGATGAAATCGATGCAGTTGGCCGTCAACGTGGTGCAGGCTTGGGCGGTGGCAATGACGAGCGTGAGCAAACCCTCAACCAGATGCTGGTGGAGATGGACGGCTTTGAGACCAATTTGGGTGTGATCGTGGTGGCCGCTACCAACCGACCAGACATTCTGGATGCCGCTTTGTTGCGTCCGGGCCGTTTTGACCGTCAGGTCTATGTGACGCTGCCCGATATCCGTGGCCGTGAGCAAATTTTGAATGTGCATATGCGTAAGGTGCCTATTGGCCAAGACGTCAATGCCGGTGTGATTGCCCGTGGCACGCCTGGCATGAGTGGTGCTGATCTGGCCAACCTGTGCAACGAAGCTGCTTTGATGGCTGCGCGTCGCAATGCACGCGTGGTTGAGATGGTTGACTTCGAAAAAGCCAAAGACAAGATCCTGATGGGGCCTGAGCGCAAGAGCATGGTCATGCCCGAAGAAGAGCGTCGCAACACGGCTTACCACGAAGCTGGCCACGCCTTGATCGGTAAATTGTTGCCCAAGTGCGATCCGGTGCACAAAGTCACCATCATTCCCCGTGGCCGTGCCTTGGGTGTGACGATGAGCTTGCCTGAAAAGGACCGCTACAGTTACGACAAAGAATTCATGCTGAACCAGATCAGCATGTTGTTTGGTGGCCGCATTGCCGAAGAGGTGTTCATGCACCAGATGACCACCGGTGCCAGCAACGACTTTGAGCGAGCCACCTCGATTGCCCGAGACATGGTCATGCGTTACGGCATGACGGATGCTTTGGGCCCGATGGTGTATGCCGAAAACGAAGGCGAAGTGTTCTTGGGCCGATCGGTGACCAAGACCACCAACATGAGCGAATCCACCATGCAAAAGGTGGACATGGAAGTGCGTCGCATCATCGACGAGCAGTACAGTTTGGCCCGTCGGCTCATTGAAGAGCACAGCGCCCAGATGCACGCCATGGCCAAAGCCTTGCTGGAGTGGGAAACCATCGACAAGGACCAGATCGATGACATCATGGCCGGGCGCGACCCCATGCCGCCCAAAGACTGGACGCCTCGTACACCACCCTCCGGCGGCGGCAGCGGCGGCGGTACCCCTGAGGTTCAAGCAGAGCCAGCGACCACGGCAGCTTGATTTTTCAAGATCGGTGTCACAAGAGCGGGGCCTTCGGGCTCCGTTTTTCATGGAAGAAGCCACATGGAAGCTGAAAAAACTGGACCGCACCGCGCCACGCGTTGGCAGACCACGCGGTTTGATTTGGACCTCTCTCGTCCTTGGGTTATGGGTATTGTGAATGTCACACCCGATTCTTTCTCTGACGGGGGTCAGCACGGTGAAGCGACACAGGCTTTGCTGCATGCCGAGCAATTGCTGCGCGATGGCGCTGGCATTTTGGATGTGGGTGGCGAGTCCACGCGGCCAGGCGCAGAACCAGTGCCTTTATCGCAAGAGTTAGCGCGCCTTGTCCCGTTTTTGAAAGAAGCGGTTCGTTGGCAAGTGCCGATATCGGTAGACACTTACAAGCCTGAAGTGATGCAGGTGGTGCTGGATCTGGGCGTCGACATCGTCAATGACATTTGGGCTTTGCGCCAGCCGGGGGCTGAGCGTGTGATTGCCGCGCATCCCGCTTGTGGCGTGTGTTTGATGCACATGCACCGAGAACCTCAAACCATGCAAATGCAGACCATGACCGGGGACGTGCTGGCCGAGGTCGCTGCTTTCTTGAAAGGGCGCGTCGAATCACTCACCGCCCAGGGCATTGCGTCATCCAGATTGATGCTCGATCCCGGTATCGGGTTCGGCAAAACCGTGGCGCAGAACTTCCAGTTGCTCGCCAGGCAGTCCGAATTGTTGCGTTTGGGTTATCCGGTTCTGGCGGGTTGGTCCCGCAAATCTTCTTTGGGCGCGGCGTTGAGTGATCAGGAGCAGATCCCTGAGCCCGCGCAACGCCAAGCCGCCAGTGTGGCCGCCGCTTTGTTGGCGGTAGACAGGGGCTCTCGTGTGGTGCGCGTGCACGACGTGAAGCCAACGGTGGATGCACTCAAAGTCTGGCAGGCCATGCAGTCTCATATCGGTGTGGACTAAACCGCTGGATATTCTCTTTTGTCAGGATGGTTGCCCGATCCGGCCGCTAGAATTCTTTGACTTATTAAAAATACAAGGATGGTGAGCATGGCGCGTCAATATTTTGGCACGGACGGCATTCGGGGCACTGTTGGTCAAAGCCCCATCACGCCCGATTTCATTTTGCGTTTGGCGCATGCAGTCGGTCGTGTTTTGAAAGCTCAAGAGGCGCACCCGGTGGTGCTGATCGGAAAAGACACCCGAATTTCTGGTTACATGTTGGAAAGTGCGCTGGAATCCGGTTTCAACTCGGCAGGGGTTGATGTGGTGTTGTTGGGGCCTGTGCCCACGCCAGCGGTGGCGTATTTGACCCGTGCGCAGCGGGCATCTTTGGGTGTGGTGATCAGCGCAAGCCACAACCCGTTTGCCGACAACGGCATCAAGTTTTTCAGCGCCCAAGGCAAAAAACTGTCCGATGCTTGGGAAGAAACCGTCGAGGCGACCTTGCTGGAAGACCCGGTTTGGGTGGACTCTGCAGCTTTGGGTAAAACCCGGCGTTTGGACGACGCAGCGGGTCGTTACATTGAGTTTTGCAAGAGCACCTTCTCAAATGATTTGACCCTCAAGGGCTTGAAGATTGTGGTTGACGCTGCCCATGGCGCGGCTTACCAAATCGCGCCTAAGGTTTTCCACGAGTTGGGTGCTGAGGTGATCGCGATCGGCTGCGCCCCGGACGGCCTGAACATCAACAAAGGCGTGGGCGCCACGCACCCTGAGGCTTTGGTGCAAGCCGTCAAAGACCAAGGCGCTGATTACGGCATCGCACTTGATGGGGATGCTGACCGCCTGCAATTCGTGGATGCAACAGGCCGATTGTTCAACGGCGATGAGTTGTTGTACCTCATGGTCGCAGACCGATTGGCCAGAGACGAAGCTGTGCCGGGTGCTGTGGGCACTTTGATGACCAACTTGGCGGTCGAGATGGCACTGAAGCAACGCGGTGTGCAATTTGTGCGGGCCAAGGTGGGTGACCGTTATGTGTTGGAGGTCTTGCACGACAAGGGTTGGTTGCTGGGTGGCGAGGGCTCAGGCCATCTCTTGGCTTTGGACAAACACACCACAGGCGATGGCTTGGTCAGTGCTTTGCAGGTTTTGCAAGCCTGTGTGGGCAGCGGGCAGACCATGGCCCAATTGCTGGAGGGCATCACGCTGTTCCCGCAAACATTGATCAATGTGCGTTTGACACCGGGCTTTGATTGGCAAGGCCATCAGCCTTTGTGGGATGCCACTCGGGCCGCAGAGTCCGAGTTGGGTGATACCGGCCGGGTCTTGATCCGGGCCAGTGGTACCGAGCCTTTGGTGCGGGTCATGGTCGAGGCGCGTGATGCGGTGCAAGCACGTCAGTGCGCCGAACGGATTGCGGCAACTTTGGCGTGATCTGGCCGCCCCAGTGGCCGATGTGACACGGGGTGCCCATGCCTCTTTCAGTAAATCAGCCGCTCTGGTTTGATTTCCTGAAGGATGGTGGTGGCGATCTCTTCGATCGACTTGGTGGTGGTCGACAGCCAGCGGATGCCGGAGCGGCGCATCATGGCTTCCCCTTCTGAGACTTCCATGCGGCAATTTTCCAGGCTGGCATAACGCGAGTTGGGTCTGCGCTCTGCGCGGATTTCGGCCAGGCGATCTGGATGGATGCTCAGGCCGAAGATTTTTTTGCGGTGCGGAACCAGGGCTGGTGGCAATTGCTTGCGGTCAAAGTCTTCAGGAATTAAGGGGTAGTTGGCGGCTTTCAGGCCGTGCTGCATGGCCAAGTACAAGCTGGTCGGGGTTTTGCCGCTTCGGCTCACACCGACCAAAATCACATCCGCCGATTCCAAGTCGCGATTGGATTGACCATCGTCATGGGCCAGTGAGAAGTTGATGGCCTCGATGCGGTCGTGGTATTCCTTGCTTTTGCTCACATCCGAAAAACGGCCGACCCGGTGGTGCGACTTGATGCCCAGCTCGTTTTCCAGCGGGTTCACAAAGGTGCCAAACATGTCCAGCAACATGCCTTGGCAATGCTCTTGCAGCACTTTGAGCACGTCCATGTTCACCAAGGTGGTGAATACGATGGGTTTGCTGCCCTCGGTATCGGCGGTGTGGTTGATCTGCCTGACCGCTTGGTGCGCCTTGTCGATGGTGTCGGTGAAAGGCAGGCGCACATGCCGCGTCTTCATGTCGAACTGGGCCAGGATGGCGTTGCCAAAAGTCTCAGCGGTGATGCCGGTGCCGTCAGAGACGAAAAAAACAGTGCGTTTGGACATGGATGCAAAAATTTCAAATGAAGGCGGCATCAAGCCCCCTAAAATGATTTGATTATCCATGGCACCTCACTCGGCGGTTGAATTCAAAGAACAACAAAACCCCGTCCTGACCCATGGAGCTCGGTTTTAACTTTGGAGCTTTGCATGTCTGATCTTTTCAGTGAGACCGCCTTGGTCGTTCCCTTTGAGCAATTGCGCATGACCGATGTGGAGTCGGTCGGTGGCAAAAACGCCAGCTTGGGGGAGATGATTTCCCAATTGCCCTCGGGCGTGCGGGTGCCGACGGGTTTTGCCACCACTGCCCATGCTTTTCGGCAGTTTCTGGCTTTTGGCGGCTTGACCGAGCGCATCAACGCCCGCTTGGACGTGCTGGACACAGACGATGTCCGCGCTTTGGCCGCAGCGGGTGCAGAAATCCGCGCCATGGTCGAAGCCCAGCCTTTTCCTGCCGATTTGGAGCAAGCCATTCGCGAGGCGTTTGTCCGCCTGCAAGGCAGCAACCCCGAGGCTTCTTTTGCGGTGCGATCTTCGGCTACCGCCGAAGACTTGCCGGACGCTTCATTTGCCGGTCAGCAAGAGACTTTTTTGAACGTGGTCGGCATCGATGATGTGCTGCACAAAATGAAAGAGGTGTTTGCGTCTTTGTACAACGACCGCGCCATCAGCTACCGCGTGCACAAAGGGTTCGCACACGCTGATGTGGCCTTGTCGGCAGGCGTGCAACGCATGGTGCGCTCCGATTTGGGCGCTGCAGGGGTCATGTTCACCATCGACACCGAGTCGGGCTTTGAAGACGTGGTGTTCATCACCTCCAGCTATGGCTTGGGCGAGACTGTGGTGCAGGGCGCGGTGAACCCGGATGAGTTCTATGTGCACAAGCCCATGTTGGCGGCGGGCAAGCGATGTGTCATCCGACGCAATCTGGGCTCTAAATTGATCGAGATGGTGTTTGCCACGCCAGAAGAAAAAGCGGCTTCGGGCAAGCTGGTCAAAACCACCGATGTGCCCACTGAGTTGCGCAACCGCTACAGCCTGACCGATGACGAGGTTGAGCAGTTGGCCCGTTATGCCGTGGTCATCGAGCAGCACTACGGTCGCCCGATGGACATCGAGTGGGGCAAAGACGGCACGGATGGTCTTTTGTACATCCTGCAAGCACGTCCTGAAACCGTGAAAAGCCAGGCCAAAGGCACGCCCGAGCTGCGTTACAAGCTCAAAGGCAAAAGCACCATCTTGGCCGAGGGCAGGGCGATCGGCCAAAAGATCGGCACGGGCCCTGTGCGCTTGGTGCATCACATCAGCGAGATGGACAAGGTTCAACCCGGCGACGTGCTGGTGACCGACATGACCGACCCTAATTGGGAACCCGTGATGAAGCGGGCCAGCGCCATTGTCACCAACCGGGGCGGTCGCACCTGCCATGCGGCCATCATTGCGCGTGAGTTGGGCATTCCTGCCGTGGTGGGCTGCGGCAACGCCACAGAACAGCTGAAAGAGGGCACCTTGGTCACCGTCAGCTGTGCCGAGGGCGATACCGGGCACATTTACGATGGCTTGCTGGAAACTGAAATCAGCGAAATCCAGCGCGGCGTGTTGCCCGAGATCAAAACCAAAATCATGATGAACGTGGGCAATCCCCAGTTGGCGTTTGACTTTGCCCAGTTGCCCAACGCGGGCGTGGGCCTGGCGCGTCTGGAGTTCATCATCAACAACAACATCGGTGTGCATCCCAAGGCGATCCTTGATTACCCCGCCATCGATGCCGATTTGAAGAAAGCCGTGGAATCGGTGGCCCGTGGCCATGCGTCACCCCGTGCGTTTTATGTCGATAAAGTGGCCGAAGGTGTGGCCAGCATCGCGGCGGCTTTTTGGCCCAAGCCCGTCATCGTGCGTTTGTCGGATTTCAAGAGCAACGAATACCGCAAGCTCATTGGTGGCAGCCGCTACGAGCCGGAAGAAGAAAACCCAATGCTGGGTTTCCGTGGCGCTGCGCGTTACATCAGCGCAGATTTTGGCGAGGCATTTGCCATGGAATGCGAAGCGATCAAACGCGTGCGTGGCGAGATGGGATTGACCAACGTCCAGATCATGGTGCCGTTTGTTCGCACCTTGGGTCAGGCCGAAAAGGTCACCAAACTGCTGGCCACCCAAGGTTTGCGTCGTGGCGAACACGATCTCAAGGTCATCATGATGTGCGAAGTGCCCAGCAACGCCATCCTGGCTGAACAATTCCTTGAGTTTTTCGATGGATTTTCAATCGGCTCCAACGATCTGACACAGCTTACTTTGGGCCTTGATCGTGACTCTGGCCTGGAATTGCTGGCCATGGACTTTGACGAACGCGACCCTGCTGTGACCGCCTTGATTGAGCAAGCGATCAAGGCCTGCCTGGCCAAAGGAAAGTACATCGGTATCTGCGGACAGGGCCCCAGTGATCACCCTGATTTCGCGCGCTGGTTGATGGACAAGGGCATCAGCTCCATCTCGCTCAACCCTGACACAGTGATCGAAACCTGGACCAATCTGGGTCGCTGATTTTTCAATCCTGGGCCTTGCGATGACTCAACCGATGGCAAACCGTCGAACCGCGGCTTACCACTGGCGGATTCACCGCAATGTGCTGATCTACATCGGCATCCTCGTCACTTTGATGGGGGCCATGGCTTCGGCCGAACGGTGGGGGCTGTCACGCAATTTGATTGGCCCCATTTTTTTGTTCAGCACGGTGATGATCTATGCCTTGATCGGCATATCCAGCAGGACAACGGACGAAGACGAGTATTACGTTGCGGGCAGGCGTATTCCGGCCATGTACAACGGCATGGCCACTGCCGCAGACTGGATGAGTGCCGCCTCTTTCATCAGCTTGGCGGGGGCACTTTATTTGCAGGGCTTTTCTGGCAGCGGGCAGCAGCCTGGTGGCTTGGCTTATGTGATGGGCTGGACCGGCGGCTTTTGCCTGGTTGCATTGTTGATTGCCCCGCATTTGCGGGCTATGAAGCTTTACACCTTGCCGGACTACTTTGACCGCCGTTACGGCGGTCGTTGGCCTCGCATCATCGCCGCATTGGCTTCGGTGTTGTGTTCATTCACCTATGTTGTAGCCCAAATCTATGGCATCGGGCTGATCGCATCCCGTTTGACGGGCGTTCAGTTCGAGATTGGCATCTTGCTCGGTTTGGGTGGGGTTTTGCTGTGTTCATTTTTGGGGGGCATGCGTGCCATCACTTGGACTCAGGTGGCGCAGTACATCATGTTGCTGCTGGCCTTCATGATTCCTGTGTCCTGGCTTGCCTATAAGCAACTTGGAACACCGTTCGCTCCCTTGGTCTATGGCCAGCAGCTTGCGCACATTGAAGCCATCGAAAAAAAGCTGATCAATGATCCAGCCGAAATCGAGGTGCGTCAAGAGTTTGCACGACGGGCCAAGATGTTTGAGGCACGGCTTGAAAATGTCGAGCGATCCATGGCCGAGTTGCGTCTAGAGCTGGAGGAAAAAATCCGCATACTCAAGGCGCAATCGGCCGATTACGCTTCGATTGCACAAGCTCGGCGCGCACTTTTGGCGGTGCCTCGCGATGCGGCGACAGCACGTGAACAATGGACCCGAGCCATGCTCGACAACCGTGATCGGGCCCGACCTTTAGGGGGAATGCCTGCCCACGCACAGGCATTTGCGGGCAACCCTCATGGCAGTGCGCAAGAAATCAAGTTGTTCGATGAGTCGAGGCTGAATTTTCTGGCGTTGGTGTTTTGCCTCATGGTCGGAACAGCTGGCTTGCCTCACTTGCTGACGCGCTTTTACACATTGCCCTCGGTTGCCGAGACCCGCACTTCGGTGGCTTGGTCCTTGTTCTTCATTGGCTTGCTTTACCTGAGTGTTCCGGCTTTGGCTGTGCTGGTGAAGTTCGAGGTGCTGAATAACCTGGTGGGCAGCAGTTTTGCGGATTTGCCGAGCTGGATGGCGCAATGGGCCCGACTTGATTCCGCGTTGCTGGAGTTTTCGGATGTCAATGGTGACGGCGTCTTGCAGTTGGGTGAGTTGAAGCTTGGGGCCGACATGATCATGCTGGCCACCCCTGAATTGGGTGGTATGCCTTTTGTGGTCTCTGGCTTGGTGGCAGCCGGGGGACTGGCGGCCGYTTTGTCAACCGCCGATGGCTTGTTGTTGACCATCAGCAATGCCTTGGTGCATGACATTGGGCCAGGGCGTGAACGCAAACCTAAATCGGCTGAGGGACGCGTTATTTTGTCCAAGTTTGCTTTGCTGGCCGTTGCCATGCTGGCCGCTGTGGTGGCCGCTTTCAAGCCTGCGGAAATCCTTGCGTTGGTCTCCACGTCTTTTTCCTTGGCGGCTGCCGCATTTTTCCCAGGCATGGTTTTGGGCATGGTTTGGCAAAAAGTGCATCGTCCTGCCGTCGTCGCCGGCATGCTAGCGGGCTTGGGGCTGACCCTTTATTACATGGTGGTCAACGCCCCCGGCTTCCGGCATTTCTGGGGTTTGGACCCCAGTGCTGGTCTGTGGTTTGGCATTCAGCCCTTGTCGGCGGGTGTTTTTGGTGTGCCCGCAGGCCTGCTGGTGATGGTTTTGTTGACTTTGCTATTGCCGACCCGTTGGGTTGTACCGCGCACGCAGCTTGTTGTGCCGGACGGAGACTATCCCGGCCTCTGAATTAACGCTATAATCGCAGGCTTCGCCTTGCCGCACCCCGACAGACGCTGGGGGCGGCTTTTCCAACCTTTTGGGTTAACCGCAAGGAGTCTCAATGCGTCATTACGAAATCATTTTGCTGATCCATCCCGATCAGTCCGAACAAGTTCCAGCCATGCTGGAGCGTTACAAAGGCATGATCACTGCCGGCGGTGGCAATATCCACCGTGTTGAAGACTGGGGCCGCCGTCAGTTGGCTTACCAGATCAACAAGCTGGGCAAAGCCCACTACCTGTGCGTGAACATTGAAGCCGATCAAGCCGTCATGGCTGAACTGGAGCATGCCTTCAAGTTCAACGACGCTGTTTTGCGTCACCTGACTGTGCTCAAGAAAAAAGCCGACACCGCTCCTTCATCGATGATGAAAACGGTTGAGCGCGAAGAAGCCCGCAAGTCACAACAAGCCGAATTCGCCGCTTGACACGTGCCTGTTGAGGAGTGAACCTGACAGAACTGACCGCCTGTATCGCCGAGCAAGCTGCTTTGCGATACACCCCCGCCGGTTTGCCCGCTCTGGACTTGATTCTGGAGCATGCCTCTGAAGTACAAGAGGCAGGACAAGCCCGCAAAGTCCAGCTCAAGCTTCGTGCCTTGGCCTTCGGGTCTCTGGCAGAAACGCTGGTCAAGCAAGCGGTAGGCAGTGTCTGGACGTTCAAAGGCTTTTTGGCCACCCCTCGACAAGGCAAAAGTGTCGTGTTGCACATTCAAGAGTTTCAGCAAGATTAATTTCAGGAGGCCCCATGGCCACGTTCAAAAAATTCAACAAAGACAAGCGCCCTAAGCGCAATACCCAGTCACTGCTGTTCAAGCGCAAGCGTTTTTGCCGCTTCACTGTGACCGGCGTCGAAGAAATCGACTACAAAGATGTGGACACCTTGCGTGACTTCATCGCCGAAAACGGCAAGATTATTCCTGCACGCCTGACTGGCACCCGTGCCATTTTCCAGCGTCAGCTCAACACAGCCATCAAGCGCGCCCGCTTCCTGGCCATGTTGCCCTACACCGACCAGCATAAAGTCTAAGGAGTCCAACCATGCAAATCATTCTGCTCGAAAAGGTTGTGAACCTGGGTAATCTGGGCGATATCGTCAAAGTCAAAGACGGCTACGCTCGCAACTTCCTGATCCCACAAGGCCGTGCACGCCGTGCTACCGAAAACAACAAGGCCGAGTTCGAAGCTCGCCGTGTTGAACTCGAAAAAGCAGCTGCCGCCAAGTTGGCTGAAGCCCAAGCACAAGGCGAGAAATTGTCTGGCTTGGTCGTCAAGTTGTCGCAAAAAGCTGGCGTGGATGGCCGTTTGTTTGGTTCTGTGACCAACCACGACATCGCTGAAGAGCTGAACAAGCAAGGCTACAAGCTGGTCAAGTCCCAGATCCGCATGCCTCATGGCCCCATCAAAACCGTGAGCGAATCCGCTGTATCCGTGGCTTTGCACACCGACGTGGTGGTGGACGTGACTGTGACCGTGTTGGGCGAAACTGCCTGATCGTCGACAGACCTTCCCAAAAAACCGCCGGGTGCTTCACCCGGCGGTTTTTTTTGGGTCTGAAATCAGCGGCGGCGGCTTGAACCCAACAAACTGCCCAGCACACCGCGAACAATTTCGCGCCCAATGGCCGATCCCACAGTGCGCACTGCACTTTTGACCACCAGCTGGGCCACGCCATCGCGTTGCCCGCCTCGGGGCCCTGAGCTACCAAACAGCATGTCGGACAAGCCGCCCATCAGGCTACCTTCTTTGCCTGCCGGTGCTGTGGCCTGACCCGGTAGCGCGGGTGCTTCGCTGTTCTGACCCTGAGACGCGCCTGCCTTGAGCTTCTCGTAGGCTGAATCCCGGTCATGGTGGTTTTCGTAAACGCCTGCCACCAAGGAATTCTGGATCAAGGCTTGGCGTTGTGTGGTTGTGATGGGCCCCAGCTGGCTGGCTGGCGGGAGCACAAACACGCGTTCAGTCTCGCATGGGCGTCCCTTGGCATCCAGAAAGCTCACCAAGGCCTCGCCCACGGCCAGCTCGGTGATGGCTGCCTCGATGTCTAGTCCGGCTTTGGGGCGCATGGTCTGGGCCGTGGCAGCTACGGCTTTTTGGTCGCGTGGGGTGTAGGCGCGCAAAGCATGCTGTACCCGATTGCCCAATTGACCGAGCACGCTGTCCGGGATGTCCAATGGGTTCTGTGTGACGAAGTACACCCCCACGCCTTTGGACCGCACCAGGCGCACCACCAGCTCGATGCGCTCGACCAGCGCCGCAGGAGCGTCCTTGAACAACAAGTGTGCCTCATCAAAGAAGAACACCAGCTTGGGTTTTTCGGGGTCGCCGATTTCGGGCAGCACCTCGAACAACTCGGACAGCATCCAAAGTAAGAAGGTGGCGTACAAGCGGGGCGAGTTCATCAGCTTGTCGGCCGTCAGAATGTTCACCACCCCCAAGCCTTGGGCGTCGGTCTGCATAAAGTCTTCTATGTTGAGCATGGGCTCGCCAAAGAAACGGTCGCCGCCCTCGCTTTCGATCTGCAGCAGACCGCGCTGAATGGCCCCAATGCTCGCAGCACTGATGTTGCCGTATTCGGTGGTAAACAGCTTGGCGTTGTCCCCCACATACTGCAGCATGGCACGCAGGTCTTTCATGTCCAGCAGCAGCAAGCTGTTGTCATCGGCGATCTTGAACACCAGGTTCAGCACCCCGGCCTGGGTGTCGTTCAGGCCCAGCATGCGGGTCAATAGCAAGGGTCCCATGTCAGAGATGGTGGCGCGTACCGGGTGACCTTGTTCACCAAACACGTCCCAAAGGGTCGTGGGGCAGGCCATGGGAACGGGCAAGGCAATACCCCTTTCTTTGAGCACGGCGGCCAGCTTGTCTCCTATTTTTCCGGCTTGACTGATGCCGGTCAGATCGCCTTTGACGTCAGCCATGAAGACGGGAACACCCATGCGCGAGAAATTCTCGGCCAAGCTTTGCAGGGTCACGGTTTTACCCGTGCCTGTGGCGCCGGTGATCAGGCCATGGCGGTTGGCCAGACCCGGGAGGAGGTGACATTGCACTTGGGCATTTTGCGCAATCAGAATTGGTTCAGTCATATTCGTTTTTCTCCCGCTTGTGAAAAGTAAAATCCCTAATGTAGGTTAAATCAACATTCAAGGAATTCCCGATGGCTGGCCACAGTAAATGGGCAAATATTCAGCACCGCAAGGGGCGGCAAGACGAAAAACGTCAGCGCATCTGGACCCGGGTGGTTCGTGAAATCATGGTGGCAGCCCGCACCGGAGGCGGCGATGTCAGCGCCAATCCGCGCTTGCGCCTGGCCATTGAGAAAGCCAAAGCGGCCAATATGCCCGCTGACACCATCAAGCGCAACGTGGACAAAGCCACGGGTAACCTCGAGGGTGTGAGCTATGAGGAAATCCGCTACGAAGGCTATGGCATTGGGGGCGCGGCCATTATTTTGGACACCATGACCGACAACCGGGTGCGCACCGTGGCCGAAGTGCGCCACGCCTTGAGCAAGCATGGCGGCAACTTGGGCACCGAAGGGTCTGTGGCGTTTCAGTTCAAGCATTGCGGCCAACTGATTTTTGCGCCGGGCACGAGCGAAGACAGGGTCATGGAAGTGGCCCTTGAAGCGGGTGCAGAGGACGTGATCACGGACGAGGAGGGGGCCATCGAAGTCCTGACATCCCCGACTGATTTTGAATCTGTCAAAAATGCGCTGGAGACCGCAGGGCTGGTCGCTGAAATGGCCGAAGTCACCATGCGTGCAGAGAACAGCATTGCCCTTGGGGGTGACGATGCGGTCAAAATGCAAAAATTGCTGGATGTGCTGGAAGACTTGGACTATGTGCAAAACGTTTTCCACAACGCCGAATTTGAAGATTAAGGAAGTTTGATGAAAGTATTGGTAGTCGGCAATGGTGGCCGTGAACACGCCATGGCGTGGAAACTGGCGCAATCGCCACGAATTCAACAGGTGTATGTGGCCCCCGGCAACGGCGGCACGGCTAAAGACCCCAACCTGATCAATGTCCCGGTCACCGACTTGGCGCAATTGCGCCAGTGGGCGATTGACAACGACATTGGCTTGACCTTGGTCGGCCCTGAGGCCCCGTTGGCCGCAGGCATCGTGGACGATTTTCGTGCGCATGGCCTGCGCATTTTTGGCCCCACCCAGGCGGCAGCCCAGCTCGAAAGCTCCAAGGCATTTTCCAAGGCCTTCATGCAACGGCATGGCATTCCCACGGCCGAGTTTGAAACCTTCACCGATGCGGCACTGGCACATGCCTACGTGGACCGCAAAGGTGCGCCGATTGTGGTCAAAGCCGATGGGCTGGCTGCTGGCAAAGGCGTGGTCGTGGCCATGACCCTGGCCGAAGCCCACGAAGCCATCGACTTCATGCTGCTCGACAACACTTTGGGAGTCGCCCACAACGCAGGGGGTGCCCGTGTGGTGATCGAGGAGTTTTTGCAAGGCGAGGAAGCCAGCTTCATGGTGCTGTGCGATGGCAAAAATGTGGCCGCATTGGCCACCAGCCAGGACCACAAACGCCTGCAGGACGGCGACCAAGGCCCCAACACAGGTGGCATGGGCGCGTATTCGCCCGCACCTGTGGTCACGGCCGAAGTGCATGCGCGGGCCATGCGCGAAGTCATTTTGCCCACCATTCGGGGTATGGCAAAGGACGGCATCAATTACACCGGCTTTTTGTACGCGGGTTTGATGATCGACCCCCAAGGACGCGTCAAAACCCTCGAATTCAACTGCCGCATGGGTGACCCGGAAACCCAACCCATCTTGATGCGTCTGAAATCAGACTTTTTTGAAGTTTTGTTGGCGGCCACATCAGAAGGCCTTGAGGATTTCGAAATGGAATGGGATCGCCGGGTCGCCTTGGGCGTGGTGATGGCCGCAGCTGGATACCCCATGAACCCGCGTAAAGGTGACGTTATCAGCGGTTTGCCCAAAGACGAGGGCGATGCCATGGTGTTTCACGCGGGCACGATTGAAAAGGACGGCCAGATCCAGACCTCGGGTGGGCGTGTCCTGTGCGTCACTGCCTTGGCCGATTCCGTGCGACAGGCGCAACAAAAGGCGTATCTCACCGCCACGCCCATTGCCTTTGACGGTATGCAGATGCGCAAGGACATTGGTTATCGCGCTATCAAGAACTGAACACGGATACCCAATATGAGCGCACCGCCAACCCATCCTGTGACTTTCCGGGGCTCCCGCTTGGCCCGCTGGATTTTGAAAATTCTGGGCTGGCGTCTGGAGTTTGAGGGGTTTCCCACGCGCCAAGGCGTGGCCATCGTCTACCCGCACACCAGCAATTGGGATTTTCCGATCGGCATGTTGGCCAAATGGGCATTGGGCATTCCGGCGCATTTCTGGGGTAAAGATTCGTTGTTCAAGTTTCCCTTGATCGGGCGTTGGATGCGCTGGGTCGGAGGCATTCCGATTGACCGAAGCTCTTCGCGTGGCGTGGTAGGCCAGATGGTCCATCAGTTCGAACAACACAAGCAAAATGACCAGTTGCTCTGGCTGGGTCTGGCCCCTGAGGGCACACGCAGCCTCACGCCCGGCTGGCGCAGCGGTTTTTACCAAGTGGCAGCAGGGGCCCAAGTGCCTTTGGCCTTGGTCAAACTCGACTGGGGCCAACGTTGTTTCAGTGTGGTGGATTTTTATGACCTGACGGGGCAAGTCGAGCAGGATTACGCGCACATGGCCCAGGTGTTTGCCGGGGTCCAAGGTTTTCATGCCAAGCAGATGGGGCCGATCACACCCTGGAGTCCGCAGGCGAGTCCCAAAACGGTGAAGGTCTCCTCGGCCTCACATCCTTCCTGATTTTTTGCGTTGGTAAACCCCATGAGCACATCGTTTGAACTCGATTCGGTCAAAAACTATCTTGTTGGCCTGCAGTCCCGCATCACCGGGGCCTTGACCGACATCGATGGCACCCCGTTTTTGGTGGACGCCTGGCAAAAAGAGCCCGGTGAAAAGCTACAGGGCAACGGCATTACCCGGATTCTGGAAGGTGGCCCTGTGTTTGAGCGTGCCGGTTGTGGCTTTTCTCATGTGAGCGGGCCGCAGCTGCCGCCTTCGGCCACGCAGCACCGCCCTGAGTTGGCGGGTTCGGCCTTTGAGGCCATGGGTGTGTCGCTGGTGTTTCACCCCCGCAACCCCTATGTGCCCACGGTGCACATGAACGTGCGCATGATCGCGGCCAAGCCCGAAGGCCAAGCCCCCGTGGCCTGGTTTGGCGGCGGCATGGACCTGACGCCTTACTATGGTTTTGACGAAGATGCGGTGCATTTTCACCAAACCTGCAAAGATGCGCTGAGGCCGTTTGGCGATGGCTTACACCCCCGGTTTAAGACCTGGTGCGACGATTACTTTTGCAACAAGCACCGCCGCGAGCAGCGCGGTGTTGGCGGCATTTTCTTTGACGATTTTGCCGAGCTGGGCATGGACCAGAGCTTTGCCATGCTGCGAAGCGTGGGCGACGCCTTGCTGAGCGCCTACATGCCCATCGTGCAGCGACGCAAAGACACGCCTTACGGTGAACGTGAGCGAGACTTCCAGCTGTACCGCAGGGGCCGCTATGTGGAGTTCAATTTGGTCTGGGACCGGGGCACGCATTTCGGTTTGCAGTCTGGCGGCCGCACCGAGTCGATCTTGTTGTCTATGCCGCCCGAGGTGCGCTGGTCTTACCAGCGCCAGGATGAGCCTGGTTCACCAGAAGCACGTTTGCTGAGCCATTTTCTGGTGCCCAAGGATTGGGTTTGAGTCTGCCGCCAGTCAACAGGCTGGGTGTTTTTGGTGGGGCATTTGATCCACCGCACCTGGCACACGTGGCTTTGGTAGAGGCTGCTGTGGCAGCCCTTCAACTTGACCAAGTGCGTGTCTTGCCCACCGGGCAGGCATGGCACAAAACACGTGCTTTGAGTGAAGCCCATCACCGACTGGCCATGACCCGATTGGCCTTTCAGCACCTGCCACAGGTGGTGGTGGACGATCGGGAAATCCGGCGCTCGGGCCCCAGCTACACCGTGGACACACTGCGCGAATTGCAGGCCGAGTTTCCACAGGCACAGTTGTATTTGTTGTTGGGTGATGACCAGCGCCGCTCCTTGCCATCGTGGCACCAGATCGAAGAAATCGGGCGCATCGCTATAATCTGCGCCGCAGGGCGTGATATGGCTGTGCGTGCCTGGAACGAAGAGTTGGGTGCGCTACAGACAACTCCGCCTCTTTCTGACAAGCTGCAAGCGCGCATTCGGACTCTGGAGATGCCGCTGATGCCTCACAGTGCCACGGACATCCGTGAGCTGCTAGCCAAAGAGCAGGCCATTACAAGCCTGGTGCCCCCCGCTGTTGAGCGCTATATTCACGAACACCACCTTTACAGGCCCCATTGATGACCGAAAACGCCGCCAAAAAAGACATTCAAAAACTCCAGCGGGCCATTGTGGACGCCTTGGAGGACGTCAAGGCCCAAGAAATCCAGGTGTTTGACACCGAGCACCTGTCCTCCTTGTTTGAGCGGGTCATCATTGCATCCGGCACTTCGAACCGCCAGACCAAAGCCTTGGCCGCCAGCGTGCGCGACAAAGTGCGCAACGCTGGTTTTGGCAAGCCCCGCATGGAAGGCGAAGACAACGGCGAATGGATCATCGTGGATTGCGGCCAAGCCGTGGTGCATGTCATGCAGCCCACCATCCGCACTTACTACAACCTCGAAGAAATCTGGGGCGGTACGCCCGTCCGCTTGAAGTTCGGTGCACCCAAGCCTGTGGCGACCGCTGAGGTCAAAGGCCACATCAAGAACTCCGTGGCCAAAAAAGCCACCAAAGCCTCGGCCACAAAAACCGCCAGCGCCAAGCCTGCGGCAAAGGCCAAGCCCGCTTTGAAGGCGCCAGCCAAGCCGGCTGCGAAAACGCCAGCCAAAGTGGCCCCAAAAGCAGCCCCAAAAGCAGCCCCAAAAGCAGCGGCAAAAGCACCCTCGAAGACCGCGGTCAAAACAGCGACAAAGGCCCCCGCTAAAACGGCAGCCAAAACCGCTGCCAAGCCCGCCAGCAAGTCAACGGTCAAGCCCAGCACCACCAGCAAGCCCACCTTGAAAACAGTGGGCAAGCCAACGGTCAAGCCCGCTGCCAAAGCGGCCGCCAAGCCGGCGGCCAAAAAAGCACCCGCTCGCAAGGCCGTGCAAGCCACGACCCGCCGTAAAGCCGATTGATCCTGCATGAAGTTGCTGATCGTTGCGGTCGGCCTGCGTGTGCCCGACTGGGCGCAAACTGCCTGGGACGACTACGCCAAACGTTTTCCGCCTGAGCTCAAGGTCGAGCTCAAGGCCGTGAAAACCGAGCCCCGTGGCTCTAAAACCCTGCCCACGCTGTATGCCGCAGAACGCCAGCGCATCGAAGCAGCCATTCCCCGTGGCACCCGCATTGTGGTGTTGGATGAACGTGGCACCAACCTCACCACGCAGGCCTTGGCGACGCGCCTGACCAGCTGGCAGTTGGGTGGCGACGATGTGGCCTTGGTGATTGGCGGGCCGGATGGACTGGAGCCTGAGTTCAGGCAAGCCGCTCATGAGCGCATCCGCCTGTCCGACATGACCTTGCCTCACGCCATGGCCCGCGTGCTGCTGATCGAGCAGCTCTACCGCGCCTGGTCGATCAACGCCAACCACCCCTACCACCGCGAATGAGCGATTTCATTTACCTTGCTTCCCAAAGCCCACGGCGCAGCCAGTTACTGGACCAAATCGGTGTGGCTCACACTTTGCTGTTGGCCGGGCCGGAGGAAGACGCCGAATCGTTGGAAGACGTGCGCGGAGCCGAGGCCCCAGCGCGTTATGTGGCCCGAGTGACGGGCTTGAAGCTGGACGCCGCCGTGCAGCGCCTTCAGCGTCAAGGCCTGCCCGCAGCACCTGTGCTGTGCGCTGACACCACGGTGTGTCTGGGTCGTGACATTTTGGGCAAGCCGACAAACGAAGCCGATGCCCTGCGCATCCTTCAATTACTCGCGGGCCAAACCCACCGGGTGTTGACGGCGGTGGCGGTACAAAAAGGCAGTCGGCGCGAGTCTGCCGTGTCGGCTTCCTGGGTGCGTTTTGCGCCGATGACCCTCACACAGATCAAGGCCTATGTGGCCACCGGCGAGCCCATGGGCAAGGCCGGAGCTTACGGTGTGCAAGGCAGGGCAGCTGCTCACATTGAACAGATTCGGGGCAGTTATTCAGGCATCATGGGCCTGCCGCTTTTCGAGACGGCCCGTTTGCTGCGCACCTTAGGCGTTCGCTGCTGAGCTGTTGACGGGACGCTTTCGAGGTCCGTGCCCCGTGCCCTTGTGTGTTGACATGCTGTGAGCCGCCCCCATTTTTCAACCTGATTCCATCCATGCAACAAGATATTTTGGTCAATTGGTCGCCCCAGGAAACCCGGGTCGCGGTGGTCGAATTTGGTGCCGTGCAAGAGCTGCACGTCGAACGCACGCTGGAGCGCGGTCTGGTGGGCAATGTGTACTTGGGCAAAGTGGCCCGGGTCTTGCCTGGCATGCAGTCGGCTTTCATCGACATCGGTCTGGACAAGGCTGCCTTTTTGCATGTGGCCGATGTGTGGCAAAAACATGCCGAAGGCGAGGCCGCTGCTGCACGCACAGGGGCCAGCCGCTGGTGCCCATTGAAAAACAGGTGTTTGAAGGCCGAGCGATCTTGGTGCAGGTCATCAAGGACCCGATGGGAACCAAGGGCGCTCGTTTGTCTACGCAAATCAGCATTGCGGGACGGCACCTGGTGTTTTTGCCCCAAGACGACCACATTGGCGTATCGCAAAAAATTCCTTCTGACCAACGGGATGCGCTGCGCAAAAGACTTTTGTCGCTGGTAGGCCCAGCGGGTGGCGGCTTCATTTTGCGCACCAATGCGGAAGATTCGAGCGACGAAGAATTGCAAGACGACATCGCTTATTTGCGCAAAACCTGGACCCGCATCAAGGAAGCCTCGATGCGTTTGCCGCCCGCGTCCTTGCTGCACCAAGACCTCACGCTGTTGCAGCGTGTGTTGCGCGATCTGGTGGGCGAGGTCACGCAAAGCATCCGCATCGATTCACAAGAGCAGTTTGCCAAACTGCAGTCGTTTGGTCTTGAGTTCATGCCCAAAGCGGCGGAGCGCCTGCAACTCTACAAAGGTGAGCGGCCGATTTTCGACCTTTACGCGATTGACGAGGAAATCGCCAAGGCACTGGGCCGTCGGGTGGACCTCAAATCCGGTGGCTACCTGATCATTGACCAGACCGAAGCGCTGACCACGGTGGATGTGAATACGGGTGGTTATGTCGGGGTGCGTAATTTTGAAGACACCATCTTCAAGACCAATCTGGAGGCGGCTCAGGCCATCGCCCGCCAGTTGCGTCTGCGCAACCTGGGCGGCATTGTGATTGCTGACTTCATCGACATGTCCCGCGCGGATCACCAAGATGCCGTGTTGGCCGAGTTTCGCAAGCAGTTGGCACGGGACCGTGTCAAAACCATGGCGGGTGGTTTTTCATCGTTGGGCTTGCTTGAAATGACCCGCAAACGCACCCGCGAGTCATTGGCTCACATGCTGTGCGAGCCTTGCCCCAGTTGCCAGGGCAAGGGCATCGTCAAGACGCCGCGCTCGGTGGTGTACGACATCTTGAGAGAAATTCTGCGCGAAGCGCGTCAGTTCAACCCCCGTGAGTTCCGCATTTTGGCCACCTCGGCGGTGATCGATTTGTTGTTGGACGAAGAAAGCCAGCACCTGGCGGGCTTGTCAGACTTCATCGCCAAGCCGATTTCGCTGCAAGTTGAGCCCGCCATGGGGCCTGAACAATACGATGTAGTCTTGCTCTGAGCCCTGCTGAGCGGGACCGTCAAGTGGCCTCGTTGGCCCATTCGCCACGGTGGTGCAATCGCGCATAAGCGCCACCCGATGCCAGCAAGTGGGCTGGGGCACCTTGTTCCACAATCCGGCCCTGCTCCATGACCACCACACGGTCTGCATGTTCTATGGTGGACAGGCGGTGCGCCACGATCAACGTGGTCCGACCTTGCATGAGTTTTTGCAAGGCATCCTGAACCAGCCGTTCAGACTCGTTGTCCAGCGCTGAGGTGGCTTCGTCGAGAATCAAAATCGGCGCATCTTTGTAGAGCGCCCTGGCAATGGCCAGTCGCTGGCGCTGACCACCAGACAGCTGGCTGGCGTTGTGGCCCAACAGCGTGTCCATGCCTTGGGGCATTTGCGACACATGGCTCCACAGGTTGGCCGCTTCTAGGCTGGCCTGAATCCGATCTCTGTTTGCGGCATGACCCAGGCAGACGTTGGCGGCCACTGTGTCGTTGAGCATGACTACATCCTGGCTGACCATGGCGATTTGCCGCCGCAAACTGTCCAGCGCCCAATCCTGAATGGGGACGCCATCGATGCACACCTGGCCAGAGCTGGCTTGCACGAACCTGGGCAGCAATTGGATCAAGGTGGTTTTGCCGGCCCCTGATGCGCCCACGAGGGCCACGGTTTCTCCAGGGCTGACCTCGAGATTGACCCCTGACAGCGCCGGTTGCCCCTCAGCGGTGAACTTCAAATGCACATCCTGCCAAGACACGGCACCCTGGGCTCGGGTGCTGGTGTAAGCACCTTGCGTTTCTTCCTTGGCCTCATGAATCAACGTCAGGCCTCTTTCGAGGGCTGCCAGTCCCCGGGTGATGGGGCTGGAAATCTCAGCCAAGCGCTTGATGGGGGCGACCAGCATCAGCATGGCGGTGATGAACGCCACAAAGCCGCCCACGGTTGCGCCTGATGCGCCGTTTTGACTTTGGTACAGCGCCAACACCAGCACCATGGACAGTGACAAAGCCGCCATGATTTGGGTCAATGGTGTCATGGCTGCAGAGGCCACGGTGGTCTTCAGGGCCAGACGACGTAGCACCTGGGCCAGTTGGGAAAAACGCGCAATTTGGTGGGCTTGGCCGCCTTGCAGTCGCACAACACGGTGGGCCAGGACGTTTTCTTCAACCACATAGGCCAGGTTGTCGGTGGCGTTTTGGCTTTCTTTGGTCAATTTGTACAGTCGCCGAGACAGCGCTTTCATGATCCAGCTCAAGCCTGGTGCCACCGTAAACACCACCAGGGTGAGCTTCCAGTTGAGCCACATCAAGTAACCCAGCAGGGCGATCAGCGTGAACCCGTCACGCGCCAATGCGATCACCGCGGACACCAATTGTGAAGAGCCATTTTGGACCTCATAAACAAGGGTGTTCGACAGGGCGCTGGCTGATTGCTTTGAAAAGAGGGACAGATCCGCCTTCATGAGTTGTGCGAACAACTGCGAACGGAGCTTTTCCATACCGTCATTGGTCAACCTGGAAAGGGCGTATTGAGCGACGAAGTTCGCCATGCCTCGGACCGTGAACAAGCCGACCACAGCCGCCGGGATGGCCCACAAAGGCAGTTTGTTCTCAGAAAACCCTTTGTCCAGCAAAGGCTGAAACAAGGCCGGAATCATTGGCTCAGTCAATGCGGCGATCAAGGTCGCCAAAACGGCTATGGCCCAAATCCCGCGCTGATTCCCAAAATAAGGCGCCAGTCGTCGCAAGCGTTGCCGAATACTGGACTGAGAAGTGGGAGGGGTGGAGGGCAGGCTCATGGCCTAGATTGTAAGTAGGGCTGCGGGCCCAAGGGCCAAAAATGGGTTTCTAAGGTGTACGATCATGGGTTTCGCGATTTCACTGACCAGCCTACCCACATGAAGCCTGTTTTTTTGCGCATTGGCCTGTTGTCCTGCTTGCTAAAGCTGCTAGTTTTGAGTGCGATGGCTGTGCCAGCTTGGGCGCAATTCCGTGTGGAAGTCAGCGGTGTGGGCATGACCCAGTTGCCCGTTGTGATTGCACCCTTCAAAGGCGAGGCGGCTGCCCCGCAAAAGTTGGCCAGCATTGTTCAGGCCGATCTGGAGCGCAGTGGTCAATTCAAGGGCTTGGCTGCGGGTTCTGCCCTGCTGGACGAAACCAGCCGGCCCGATTGGTCGCCTTGGCGCCAGTTGTCCGCCGAGGCCTTGGTTGCCGGCTCTGTGACCCGATTGGCCGATGGTCGTTTTGATGTCCGCGCCCGCTTGTGGGATGTGGTCAAGGGCCAGGAAAAAAGCGATTTCAAAGACACCGTCTCTGCGGGCGATTTGCGTTTGTCCGCGCACCGCATGGCCGATTGGGTTTACCAGCAGCTCACGGGCACTCCGGGCGCTTTCGCCTCACGCATCAGCTATGTGACCAAGGTGGGCGAGCGCTATTCTTTGTGGATTGCAGACTCCGACGGCGAAAACCCCAAGTCGGCTTTGACCAGCCCAGAGCCCATCATTTCACCATCCTGGTCGCCCAGTGGCACCCAGTTAGCCTACGTTTCATTTGAACTGCGCAAGCCCGTTGTGTACGTACACGAACTGGCCACTGGCCAACGGCGGGCAGTGGCCAATTTCAAAGGCTCTAACAGTGCGCCAGCTTGGAGCGCTGACGGAAAATCCCTGGCCGCGACACTCAGCCGCGATGGCGGATCCCAGCTTTTCCGGATTGACCTGAACGGCGGCGAACCGCGCCGCTTGTCGTCATCCGGCGGCATCAACACCGAGCCCGCATTTTCACCGGATGGCAGCGCTTTGTTCTTCGTCAGTGATCGGGGCGGCAGTCCCCAGATTTACCGCATGCCTGCTCAGGGTGGGCCAGCCGAGCGCATGACTTTCACGGGCACCTACAATATTTCGCCTGCGGTCAGTCCAGATGGGCGTTGGTTGGCCTATATCTCTCGCATTGGCGGTGCATTTCGTTTGCACTTGATGGATCTGGCTTCGGGTCAAGTCACCGCCCTGACCGACACTTCGGCGGACGAGCGACCCAGTTTTGCACCGAACAGCCGCTTGCTGGTCTATGCCACGATTTTCCAAGGTCGCGATTCCTTGATGACCACCACATTGGATGGGCGCATCAAAGCTCGCTTGGCCGGGCAAGGCGGCGATATCCGGGAACCCCACTGGGGCCCGGTGCGCAAATGAATTTTTGAACATTCACTTTTTAATTTGACGAGGTAATTCATGACGAATAAATTTTTGGCCAGTTTGTTGTTTGTGGCGCTGTTGGCGGGTTGTGCATCGGGCGTGAAACTGGACGATGTGCCGGTTGAAGACAAGTCGGCCACATCCTCTGGCGTGTCCACGCAAGGCATTGGCAACGACCAAAACGGCGCACAAACGGGTGTGAGCGGCGTGGTGGTTGACAAGTCGGTTTCGGGCATTGGCCCTGTGGGCGTGGCGCACGTGGTCTATTTTGATTACGACAGCTTCGTGGTTCGCGCTGAAGCCCGTCCTGTGATCGAAAACCATGCCCGTTTCTTGCAGGCCAACAAACAACGCAAAGCCAACTTGGAAGGTCACACCGACGAGCGCGGTGGCCGTGAATACAACTTGGCACTGGGCCAAAAGCGCGCCGAGTCTGTGCGTCAGGCTCTGAGTTTGCTGGGTGTGTCCGACAGCCAACTGGAAGCGGTCAGCTATGGCAAAGAAAAACCGGCTGCTCAAGGCTCTGCCGAAGCTGACTTGGCTAAAAACCGCCGCGTCGAAATCCGGTATTGATCGCCATGAGCACGCGCGTGGTTTCAAGCTGGGCATGGTCCCGATGGGCGCTGGTCTGTGTGATGTCCGGTTTGCTGGGCACAGCGCACGCGGCGCTTTTTGAAGACGATGAGGCCCGCAAGGCCATTCTGGATTTGCGCCAACGCGTCGAGCAATCGAACGCGGCCATCAAAGGCCTGAGTGAAGAGAACGCCCGGTTGCGCCGATCATTGCTTGATTTTCAGGGTCAGATCGAAAGCCTCAAGACCGAGCTGTCTCAAGGTCGTGGCGCTCAAGAGCAACTGGCCCGCGATGTGTCGGAAGTGCAATTGCGCCAAAAAGACATGGTGAACGGTGTGGACGAACGTTTGCGCCGTTTCGAGCCGTTGAAGGTCTCGGTTGACGGTGTCGAATTCATGGCCGAGCCCGCTGAAAAGCGCGACTACGAGGCGGCCATGGACACCTTCCGTAAAGGTGATTTTGTGGCTGCACAAGCGGCTTTGAACTCGTTTTTTCATCGCTACAGCAAAGGGGGTTATGCACCTTCGGCGCTGTTCTGGCTGGGCAATGCGCAATATGCCAACAAGGACTACAAAGAGTCGATGGTGAATTTTCAGCAAATGCTGAAGTCTTCACCCACACACCCGCGTGCGCCCGAAGCCATGTTGGCCGTCTCCAACATTCAGATCGAATTGAAGGACCTCAAAGCGGCCCGCAAAACGATGGAAGAATTGGTCAAGACCTACCCAGCATCCGAGACCGCAGCAACGGCACGCGATCGCTTGGCGCGCTTGCGTTGACCTCCAGGGCTTTCGGGTGATGACGCTCGATCAGATTCAGCTTCAGACCTTCGCGGTTCTGGGCCTGACTTTCTTGTTGGCAGCCTTGGCTGGGGTGTTGTTTCATCGCAGCCATTTTTGCACCATGGGGGCCGTCAGTGATTGGGTCATCATGGGCGACCGCACCCGCTCCAAGCAGTGGGCATTGGCGGTGGCGGTGGCTATATTGGGCTTTGGCCTCATGGCCTGGCGCGGCTGGATCAGCCCGCTCAACACGATTTATGCCAACAGTCAGCTGACCTGGCTCTCCTTGCTCTTTGGTGGGACGCTGTTTGGCGTTGGCATGGTGCTGGGCTCGGGCTGTCCCAGCAAATCTCTAATCCGTTTGGGGGGCGGCAACCTGAAATCGTTGGTGGTCCTGATGGCCATGGGTATTTCGGGCTTGGCCACTTTGCGCGGGCTAACCGCCGTGTGGCGAGTTCATTCAATCGATCAAGTCACGCTGGGCACGGGACCGGGCCCTTTTATGGGGCAATGGCTGGCCAGTGCAACGGGTTTGACTCTGCCCTTGGCATGGCTGATCTCGGCGTGTGTCTTGTCCGGTTTGTTGCTGGTCTTGATTTTCAGAGACCGTCAGTTCATGCCCCGGTCTGTGGCTTTTTCGGGTGTGGGTGTCGGCGCCGCTGTCGTGGCAGTTTGGTGGGTCAGTGGCGTGTTGGGCTTTGTGCCCGAGCACCCCGAAACACTGGAGCCCATTTTTCTGGCCACAGCCAGTGGCCGCATGGAATCCATGAGCTTGACGGCGCCTGTGGCGCATTGGTGGGATGCGTTCATGTACTTCAGTGATGGCAGCAAACGGCTGACACTGGGCATGGTCACGGTGCTGGGCTTGCTGGTCGGGGCGCTTGGCAGTGCCCAATCGCAGGGCACCTTTCGCTGGGAGGGTTTTACCCAGACCCCTGATCTGGCTTTGCATTTGCTCGGCGGCACACTGATGGGCATCGGTGGCGTCATGGCGATGGGGTGCACTGTAGGCCAAGGCTTGTCGGGTTTGTCCACCCTCAGTCTGGGCAGTTTCATTGCTGTATTCGGCATCGTGCTGGGGGCCGTTGTGGCTTTGCAGTGGCAATTGCGACGTGCAGAGGCTTTGGGATGAGTGATTTGCTGCTGCAAGAATCGAGCGACGAACGCCGTTTTGGCGGCTTGCAACGTCTGTACGGCGTGCAGGGTGCACGCCAGATTCGTCGGGCGCATGTCGTGGTGGTGGGCATTGGTGGTGTGGGTTCGTGGGCCGCTGAGGCCTTGGCCCGCAGTGGCGTGGCCCGGCTCACCTTGGTCGACATGGACCACATCGCCGAATCCAATATCAACCGCCAGATCCATGCCCTGACCAGCACCACAGGTCAGGCCAAGGTCGATGCCATGTGCGAGCGCATCGCCCTGATACATCCGGAATGTCAGGTGGATGCGATCGATGAATTTGTCACGCCTGAAAATTGGCCCAGTGTCTTGCCTTGCTTGCCCGATGCGGTGATCGACGCGTGTGATCAGGTTAAGGCCAAAGTTGCTATGGCTCATTGGGCGTTGATGAACGCAGTGGGATTCATCACGGTGGGTGCCGCGGGTGGCAAACGATTGGCGCACAAGGTCGACATTGATGACTTGTCAAAGATCACGCACGACCCCTTGCTGGCGCAATTGCGTTACCGCTTGCGCAAGCAGTACGGTGCCGCTCGCGGCGACAAGCGCATCGGCATTCAAGGCGTGTTCAGTCGAGAAGCCGTTGCGCCGCCCGACGCCTCTTGCGCCATCGAAGGCGACGGTTCGCTCAACTGCCACGGCTACGGATCGGTGGTCAGCGTGACCGCGACCTTTGGCATGTGCGCGGCCTCAGAAATTTTGAATTTTTTAGCAAGCGGTCTTCAGAAGGCCAAAAAATAACGCTATAATTTGAGTCTTGCTACAGTGCACAACACCTAAGCAAAGGGACCATAGCTCAGTTGGTAGAGCAGCGGACTTTTAATCCGTTTGTCGTGGGTTCGACCCCCGCTGGTCCCACCAAAAAAACTAAAAAGCACTTTGTATCTCGGTACAAAGTGCTTTTTTCATGGGCGCACGCATTGTGTACCCGGATCCCCATTGAAAGAGCTTCCATGACCAGCGAATTGAACAGCCAGAATGCATTGAACAAGAAGGCGTTGTGCGAGCCTTGCTCGGGCATCCAGCGCCATTGGCGGCGTGCGCCTGGCCATGCCGAGTTGGTGCAAGGTGCCAACCGCAAGGAGCAGCGCGAGTCGGGTCAAGCGACCATCACCGCGTACCGTTGCGATCGCTGCGGCACAGCGTGGGAATACGAAAACAACAAAGCCAATCAGCACGCAGGCTGGTCCGTGGTGGGCGAATAAACCTGAGTGTGCGGCCGACAGAGGTGGCCGAAGTCCAGTGATTCACGCGCTTTAAAAAGGGGCCCATTTTCATGGGCCCCTTTTTTGTGCGTTGAATCGGCTCAGGCCGTTTCTTCTAGCAAATTCGTCAGTTCGAGCCAGCGCTCTTCCAGAGCGGCGACTTCATCCGACAAGGCTTTCAGGCGGCGACCGGCCTCGGCAATTTCTGTGGGCAGCAACGGCGCACTCAGTTGTTGTTCGAGTTGTGTTTTCTCTGCTTCGATGCTGGCCATGCGTTGCTCGTTTTGCTCCAATTCGCGTTTCAGGGGGCGGGTTTGAGCGGCCAGTTGCTGGCGTTTTTGGGCATCGACTTTGCGTTGCTCCGCACTGCTGATGCCGGAGTTGCTTGCGGGTGCGGTCATAGGCACCGGTGCGGCGGCCATCGTGATGAGGGGTGTTGACTCAGCAGCGGGCACTGCCACCGAGCCCGTTGAGTCGCGTGCGGCATTTTTGGCCACTTCACGCAAGCGCTTGGACTCTTCCAACAGGTAACGCTGGTAGTCGTCCAGATCGCCGTCAAACGGCTCGACCTTGCCCCGGCCCACCATCCAGAACTCGTCACATACGGCGCGCAGCAAGGCCCGGTCGTGGCTGACCAGCATGACGGTGCCTTCAAATTCGTTGAGTGCCATCGACAGGGCCTCACGCGTGGCCAAGTCCAGGTGGTTGGTGGGCTCGTCCAGCAGCAATAGGTTGGGGCGCTGCCACACGATCATGGCCAGCACCAGGCGGGCTTTTTCGCCACCGCTCATGGTGCCTACAGCCTGTTTGACCATGTCACCTGAGAAGTTGAAAGTGCCTAGGTAGTTGCGCAGGTCTTGCTCGCGGCTGGGTTCGCCGCTGTTGGGGCCCAGTTCTTTGGCCAGCCGGATCATGTGCTCCAGCGGTGTGTCTTGCGGGTGCAACACGTCCAGCTCTTGTTGTGCAAAGTAGCCGATGTTCAGGCCTTTGCCTTCGGTCAGCGTGCCACCCAGTAGCGGCATGGTGCGGGCAATGGTTTTGACCAAGGTCGATTTGCCCTGACCGTTGGCACCCAGAATGCCGATGCGCTGTCCGGCCAAGACCGATTTGCTGACGCCTTGCAAGATGGCTTTGGGTTCGTCGTCCACGATGTAGCCAAAGTTCGCCTCGCTGATGGCCAGCATCGGGTTGGGCAAGTTGTTGGGTTCCTTGAAGCCGAAGGTGAATTCGGCATCGGCCAGCAGTGGGGCCACTTTTTCCATGCGTTCCAGAGCCTTGACCCGGCTCTGCGCCTGCTTGGCCTTGCTGGCCTGGGCCTTGAAGCGGTTGATGAATTTTTGCAGGTGAGCGATCTTGTCTTGCTGCTTGGAAAAAGAAGCTTGTTGCAGCTCCATTTGTTGCGAGCGCAAGATTTCAAACGCACTGTAATTGCCGCCGTAGCGCGTCAGTTTGGCGTGGTCGATGTGCAAAGTGACATCGGTCACCGCGTCCAGAAATTCCCGGTCGTGGCTGATCACGATCATGGTGCCCGCGTAGCGTTGCAGCCAGGCTTCCAGCCAGACCAAGGCATCCAAATCCAGGTGGTTGGTGGGTTCGTCCAGGATCAGGATGTCGGACGGGCACATCAGCGCTCGTGCCAGTTGCAATCGCATGCGCCAGCCGCCCGAAAAACTGTTGACCGGGTTGTTGAGTTCGTCAACGCGAAAACCCAAGCCCAAAATCAGCGCTTCGGCGCGGGGCAGGGCGTCGTGGTCGCCCGCATCGGCCAAGTCGGTGTAGACATGGGCCATCTCCATGCCGTCGCCGCTTTCTTCGGCCAACACCAGGCGTTGGCGCAATTCGGCCAAACGGGTGTCGCCTTCCAGCACAAAATCGGCGGCGGGCTGGTCGGTCTCGGGCATGTTTTGCGCGACTTGCGCCATGCGCCAGGCTTTGGGGATTTCGAAGTCGCCGCCGTCTTCAATCAGTGTTCGGTTGAACAGGGCAAACAAAGTGGATTTGCCTGCGCCATTGCGCCCGACCAAGCCGACTTTTTCGCCGGGGTTAAGGGTGACCGAGGCTTGGTCGAGCAGCACTTTGGTGCCGCGGCGGAGGGTGACGTTTTTGAGGTTGATCATGGGGTGTGTGGGGTGACCGCGTCCTGCGCCGTCAAGGTCGTGCCAAGGTAAACCAGATCAGGGTCCGGGTGATTTTTGAAAGCTGGCATGGGGGTAAAGCCCATGCGCTGGTAAAGGCCAAGGGCCAGCGTGTTCGTGCGCCAAGTGCTCAGGCCCATGCGCTCAAAGCCTGCTGCGCGCGCTTGCGCCATGAGGTGCTGCGTGAGCTGCCGCGATGCCCCCAGGCCGCGAAATGCGGGGCGCACATACAAGCGTTTGAGTTCTGCCAGACCCGCTTCACGCGTGCATGTGAACGCGCCACAACCGAGCAGCTGATCCGCCGTTTGGATCAGCCAGGCCTGACCTTGCGCACCCGAATACCGCTCTTGGGGCTGCAGCATGTCGCCGTGGATGGAACTCAGACTGGGGTTGTTCAGGTCGGTGCGGGTGTATTCGCGCATCAATGCCACGAATGCATCCCACTGCGCTGGGTGCTCGACACGCACCCACTTGAAACGCTTGGTGGGGCTCATGCCAGTGGCGACGCGAGCAAGGCGGCACGGGTGATGAGCAGCACCTGGTCTTCACCGGAGCTGGTGTCCAGCCAGGCCACTTCCAGGTCAGGGAATGCCGCTTCAAAGTGCGCACGCTCGTTGCCGATTTCCAGCACCAGTACCGCTTGTTCGCTCATGCGCGACGGGGCGTCTTGCAAGAGTTGGCGCACAAAGTCCATGCCGTCGGCCCCGCCTGCCAAAGCCAGTTCAGGCTCTGCGCGGTATTCGGCGGGCAAGGCGTCCATGCTGGCTTGGCAGACATATGGCGGGTTGCACAAAATCAGGTCGAATGGCCCAGGCAAGGCCGCCAGACCATCGCTGTGCACCAGTGTCACGCGCTCTTGCAGCGCGTGACGCTCGGTGTTGATGGCCGCTACGGCCAGGGCATCGTCAGAAATATCGGCACCGGTGACTTGTACCTCGGGCCAGGCCAGCGCAGCCAACACGGCCAAGCTGCCATTGCCGGTGCACAGGTCCAGCACCTGTGTGGTTTGGTCGCTCAGCCAGGCGTCGATGGTGCCGTCGGCCAGAACTTCGGCGATCAGGCTGCGCGGCACGATGGCGCGTTCGTCGATGTAAAACGACACGCCTTGCAACCAGGCTTCGCGCGTCAGATAAGCGGCAGGCTTGCGCGTGGCAATGCGCTGTTCAATCAACGCAGTGCAGGCCGCCTGTTGTTCGGATGTGATGGCTTGATTCGCCACTTCGTCCAGGTCGATGTCCAGCGGCAGGCCCAGCCGCCAAAGCACCAGCCAAACGGCTTCGTCGAAGGCGCTCTGGGTGCCGTGGCCAAAGGCCACATTGGCTTGGCTCAACCGTTCGGCCGATGCCTCGATCAGCCCAGCAAGGGTCATCGCGCTCATGCCGACAAGCTCTGGTTGAGTTGTTCCAGAGTCCGCCGATAAATCGCCTTGAGCGGCGCGATGTCGGCCAGCGCCACATGCTCGTTGACCTTGTGGATGGTGGCGTTGGGTGGGCCGAACTCGATCACCTGCGGGCAGATCTGGGCGATGAAGCGCCCGTCGCTGGTGCCGCCCGTGGTCGACAGTTGGGTGGTGAGACCCGTTTCGTCGGTAATGGCTTTTTGCACAGCGGCGACCAAATTACCGGGCGTGGTCAAAAAGGGCAGGCCGCCGATGGTCCATGTCAGTTCGTACTGCAGGCCGTGCTGGTCGAGCACAGCCCTCAGGCGCTGTTGCAGGCTTTCGGGCGTGGATTCGGTGCAAAAGCGGAAGTTGAAATCCACCACGCAGTCGCCCGGAATCACATTGCTCGCGCCGGTGCCCGCGTGGATATTGCTCACCTGCCAGCTTGTGGGCGGGAAGAAGGCGTTGCCTTCGTCCCAACGGATGGCCACCAAGTCGGCCAGTGCCGGGGCCAGGCGGTGGATCGGGTTGTCGGCCAAGTGCGGGTAGGCGATGTGCCCTTGCACGCCTTTCACGGTGAGCTTGCCGCTCAGGGTGCCACGTCGGCCGTTCTTGATCATGTCGCCCGTCTGCTGCACCGAGGTGGGCTCGCCCACGATGCAGAACTGCGGTGCTTCGCCCCGGTTCACCAGCTGCTTGCAGACCACCACCGTGCCGTCAAGGGCTGGACCTTCTTCGTCGCTGGTCAGCAAAAAGGCGATGCCCAGTTCAGGGTCTGGATGGCTCGCCAGAAATTCCTGCACAGCCACGACCATGGCGGCCAGCGAGGTTTTCATGTCGCTCGCGCCGCGGCCAAACAGCTTGCCGTCTTTGTGCGTGGGGGTGAAGGGGTCGCTTTGCCATTGTGCGAGTGGCCCTGTGGGCACCACGTCGGTGTGTCCGGCAAACGCCAAGACTTGGCCGCTTTTACCGGCGCGTTTGGCCCACAGGTTTCGCACCCTGAAAGTGTCGGGGCCTGAGTCCATGTATTCGCAGACAAAGCCAAGGGGGGTCAATGCCTCGGCAATCAGGTCCATGCAACCCGCGTCATGGGGGGTGACGGAAGGTTTGGAGATCAGCTGTTCGGCCAGGCGCAGGGTGTCGTGACAGGTGTTTGTGTTCATGGCTCAGACCTTGCTGGGGTGGGCGCGCACAAATCGGGCAATGCGCTCTGCCGCTTCCAAACACTCGGCGGTTTCGGCCACCAGGGCCATGCGGATGCGGCCTCGGCCGGGGTTGCTGCCGTTGAAGTCGCGTGCCAAATAGCTGCCGGGCAGTACCGTGACGCTTTCGGCTTCGTACAGTGCTTTGGCAAACGCGGCGTCGTCGCCATGCCAGCCCGCAGGCACACCGGCCCACAGGTAAAAACTGGCGTCGGGCAGCTTGACGTCCAAGACCTCGGCCAGAACGGGCGTGACCTGGGCGAACTTGGTGCGGTATTGGTTGCGGTTGTCCACCACATGGCTTTCGTCGCCCCAGGCGGCCACACTGGCCGCTTGCACCACCGGGCTCATGGCGCTGCCGTGGTAGGTGCGGTAGAGCAGGAACTGCTTGATGATGGCCGCGTCACCGGCCACAAAGCCGCTGCGCAGGCCGGGCACATTGCTGCGTTTGCTGAGGCTGGTGAAGGCGATCAGGCGCTTGAAGTCGGTGCGGCCCAGCTGGTGGGCGGCTTCGAGGCCACCCAAAGGCGCTTCTTCGCGGAAGTAAATCTCGCTGTAGCACTCGTCCGAGGCGATCACGAAACCGTGCTGGTCGGACAGGGCGAACAGTTTGGCCCATTCGGCCAGCGGCATCACCGCGCCCGTGGGGTTGCCTGGCGAGCAGACAAACAACAGTTGGGTGCGGGCCCATACAGCGGCGGGCACGCTGTCCCAGTCGTTGCCGAAATTGCGTGCCGGGTCACTGGGCACGTAATAGGTCTCGGCCCCCGACAACAAGGCCGCGCCTTCGTAGATTTGATAGAACGGGTTGGGGCTGACCACGGTGGCACCCGAGCGGGTCGGGTCGATCACGGTTTGCGTGAGGGCAAACAGGGCTTCGCGCGAGCCGTTGACCGGCAGCACCTGCGTGGCCGGGTCCAGCGCCAGCTGGTAGCGGGTTTGCAGCCAGGCAGAACAGGCCTTGCGCAGTGCAGGCTCGCCCGCTGTGGCCGGGTAGGCCGACAAGCCGTTGGTGACCGAGGCCTTGAGCGCTTCTTGAATAAAGGCCGGTGTCGCGTGCTTGGGCTCGCCGATGCCCAGGCTGATGGGCTTCAAGGCGGGGTTGGGTGTGACGCTGGCGAACAGCTGTTTGAGCCGTTCAAAAGGGTAGGGCTGCAGCTTGGAAAGAAGGGGATTCATCCCCCGATTATCCGGGATGAAGTGGCCGCAATCGGCGTGAAACAGGTCTGACTTACTTCATCAAGGCGGAATTCGTCTTGAGTGAATCCCGTTGCGCCGCCTCTTGGGGCAGGATTTAGGCATTCCCCTCGGGTAACATTGCCCCTTTGATCTGTGCTGGCTCTTCTGGCTGGCCCGACTAACCGATTCGATATCGCCGTGCGCCTCAACTCCATCAAGCTTTCGGGCTTCAAATCGTTCGCTGAGCCGACTAACTTCTTGCTGCCTGGGCAGCTGGTCGGCGTGGTTGGCCCTAACGGGTGTGGCAAATCCAACATCATGGACGCCGTGCGTTGGGTGCTGGGCGAGTCCAAAGCGTCCGAGTTGCGTGGCGAGTCCATGCAGGATGTGATTTTTAACGGCACCACCACCCGCAAACCTGCCAGCCGCGCCAGCGTCGAGCTGGTGTTCAGCAACGAAGATCACCGCGCCGGTGGCCAATGGGGCCAGTTTGCCGAGATCGCGGTCAAGCGCGTGCTGACGCGTGACGGCAATTCCAGCTATTACATCAACAACCAACCGGTGCGCCGCCGCGACGTGCAGGACGTGTTCTTGGGCACGGGCTTGGGGCCACGCGCCTACGCCATCATCGGCCAAGGCACCATCAGCCGCATCATCGAGTCGCGCCCCGAAGAGCTGCGTTTGTTCCTCGAAGAGGCCGCAGGCGTCTCTAAATACAAAGAGCGCCGCCGCGAGACCGAAAACCGCCTGTCAGACACCCGCGAGAACCTGACCCGGGTCGATGACATCCTGCGCGAGCTGAACGCCAACCTGGAAAAGCTCGAAAAACAGGCCGAAGTGGCCCACCGCTACAACAATTTGCAGGCTGACAGCACCCTGAAACAGCACCAGCTGTGGTTCTTGAAGCGCCGCGATGCCGAGGCGGACCAAGGTCGCATGAAGTCCGATGTGGACCAGGCCGTCAATGCTTTGGAGTCGCGCATGGCCGATCTGCGCCATGTCGAAGCCGATCTGGAGACCATCCGTCAGGCCCATTACGCTGCAGGCGACCAAGTCAATCAAGCGCAGGGCGCTTTGTACGAGGCCAGCGCCGAAGTGGGCCGTCTGGAAGCCGAAATCCGCTTTGTGGTCGAAGGCCGGCAACGCGCCGAGCAGCGTCTGCAGCAGTTGGTAGAGCAAACCGCCCAGTGGGGCACCCGCAGCCAAGATGCTCAAATCGAGCTGGAAACCTTGTCCGAACAAGCGGCCATGGCTGAAGACCAGAGCATGACGCTGGCCGCGCAGGTCGAAGACCAAGCCACGGCCTTGCCCGATCTGGAGGAAGCCTTGCGCAAAGCGCAAAACGATGCCAACGCCCAACGCGCCAGCGTGGTGCAGGTGCAGCAGCAAATTGGCGTGCTGGCCGCAGACCAGCGCAACGTCGAAGAACAAGCGCGCCAGCTCGACCAACGCCGCGAACGCCTGCTGACCGACCGCAACGCCCTGGCCGCCCCCGACGAGGCCCGACTGAACAACTTGCAAGCACAACTGGCCGAGGCTGAGGCCTTGGCGGCTGAATCAGAAGCCCGTTTGCATGAGTTGCAAGAAAAAGTACCCGCGCTGGACGAAGACCGTCGCACCCGACAAACCGCAGTCAACCAGGAATCGTCGAAGCTGTCAGACCTGAGCGCGCGCATCGAGGCGCTCAAGGCCTTGCAGGAAAAAGTGCGCACAGACGGCAAACTCAAACCCTGGCTGGCCAAGCACGGCATGGACGGACTGGAAGGCCTGTGGAGCCGTATCCAAATAGAGCCCGGCTGGGAAAACGCCCTGGAGTCGTGTCTGCGCGAACGTCTGTCGGCGCTCGAAGTTTCACGCCTGGACATGGTGCGCTCGTTTGCGGGCGATGCGCCGCCCGCCAAACTGTCGTTTTTCAGCCCGCCTTTGGCTTCAGTGGCCACGCAGCGCGGCGGTTTGCCCAGTGGTTGTCGCCCTTTGGCCGATTACCTGCGCGTGCCCGATGCCGGCTTGTCAGCCTTGCTGACCGACTGGTTGCAAGGCTGCCTGACGGCCCCCAGCATCGAAGATGCCCTGGCCTGGCGCAGCCAGCTCAAACCCGGTGAAACCTTGTTGGTGCAGGCTGGCCACGCGGTCGACCTGAACAGCGTGGTGTTTTACGCCCAGGACTCCGAGCAAGCCGGAATGCTTGGCCGCGCCCAAGAGATCGACAACCTCGAAAAGCAGCTGCGTGCCCAGACCCTGATTTCCGAAGAAAGCCGCAGTGCTTTGGTGCGGGCCGAAGCGGCCTATGCAGACGCCTCGCAGCGCCTGATCACGGTGCGCCGTGAAGCCAGCGATAGCCAGTCACGCACGCACGAATTGCAAGTTGAAACCCTGCGCTTGTCACAGTTGGTGGCGCAAACCCGTGCTCGCAGCGAGCAGATCAGCAACGATTTGGCCGAAGTCGAGGCCTTGCTGGACGAGCTGCAAGAGCGCCGCGTCACAGCCGAAGCCCGCTTTGAAGAGCTGGACATGCAGCTGGCCGACACGCAAGAGCGCCACGCCCAGCTGGACGAGCGGGTCATTGAGTCCGAGCGCAAGCTGGCTGAATGCCGCGAACAACAACGCAGCCTAGAGCGCCGAGCTCAAGAGGCGCAATTTTCGCAGCGCAGCCTAGACGCCCGCCGCGCGGAACTCAACCGCACCATTGAGACCGCACAGCAGCAAGTCAGCAACATCGATGCCGAAATGCAGCGTGCCCGCGATGAACTCGGTCGGCTGACCGATGCCGCAGCCCAAGCTGGTTTGCAAAATGTGCTGGCCGTCAAGCTGGCGCGCGAACAAGCCTTGGGTGCCTGTCGCAGCGCCTATGACGACCTCACGGCCAAATTGCGTGCCAGCGACGAACGCCGTGTTGGCTTTGAACGCGAATTGGACCCGCTGCGTCAGCGCATCACCGACTTGCAGCTCAAGGAACAAGCCGCCCGTCTGGGCTTGGAGCAATACACCCAGCTGTTGGCCGATGCAAAAGCCGATCTGGAGGCCGTTGCGCAGTCCATCGAAGTGGGCCAAGTGCGTGTCACGGGCCTGCAAGGCGAGATCGACCGCATTCACCGCGAAATCACCGCTTTGGGGCCGGTCAACCTGGCCGCGCTGGAAGAGCTGACCACTTCACGTGAGCGCAAGGTGTTCCTTGACTCGCAGTGCGCCGACCTGACCGACGCCATGAACACGCTGGAAGACGCGATCAAAAAGATCGACGGCGAGACGCGTGAGCTGCTGGGCGGGACTTTCAAGATCGTCAACGAGCACTTCAGCCGCATGTTCCCCGAGCTGTTTGGCGGTGGTAATGCCCGGTTGGTGATGACCGGTGACGAAATTCTGGATGCGGGTGTGCAGGTGCTGGCGCAGCCGCCGGGCAAGAAAAACCAGACGATCCATTTGCTGTCGGGTGGCGAAAAAGCCCTCACGGCCATCGCGCTGGTGTTTGCGATTTTTCAGCTCAACCCCGCACCGTTTTGCTTGCTGGACGAGGTGGATGCGCCGCTGGACGACGCCAACACCGAACGCTACGCCAAACTGGTCAAGGGCATGGGCAAAGAGACCCAGTTCCTGTTCATCAGCCACAACAAGATCGCCATGGAAATGGCCGAACAATTGATTGGCGTGACCATGCAAGAGCAGGGCGTGTCACGCATCGTGGCTGTGGACATGGAATCCGCAGTGTCTATGGCCGACGTGGCCTGAGGTTTTTAATTTATGTTGGCTTCAATGAGTTCGTTGCAATTGAGTTTGGCTGGTATCGGTGCGTTGACCTTGGCGGCGGTGGTGGTCTACAACTATTGGACATCGCGCAAAAATGAGCCCCGGCAAGCCGATCCCCAGATCGAGCCTGTGGCCAGCACGCCAGACACCTTGCCCCAGGCGTCTGCGCAGACAGAGCCGATCTTGACCGACGACTTTTCCAGCTTGCCTCAGCCTGAACGCAAACCCCAGCTGGATGCCTTGATCGATGTCATTGCGACCATCGAGGTGGATCACCCCGTGTCGGGTGACGCCGCTTTGGCCGCTTTGCCCGTGACGCGTCGCGTGGGGACCAAGCCGTTCCATGTAGAAGGCTGCAGCGATTTGAGCGGTGAATGGGAGGCCTTGGTGGCGGGGCGTCGGTATTCTGCTTTTCAGGCCGGTGTGCAGTTGGCCAACCGTGTGGGGGCGCTGAACAACATCGAGTTTTCTGAATTTGTCGTCAAAACCCAGGCCTTTGCCGATGCCGTGGGCGGTGCCGCCAACTTCAGCGACATGCTCGAAGAGGTGGCCCGTGCGCGTGAATTGGACCAATTTGCCAGCGCGCACGATGCCCAGCTGAGCTTCACACTGTGCGCGCGTGCATCGGCCTGGAGCCCTGGTTATATCCAGCAACATGCCGCGCGTTTGGGTTTTGTGGCGGGGGTGATTCCCGGCCGCATGGTGCTGCCTGCCACCGTGGCCGGTTTGCCGCCCATTTTGTCTTTGACATTTGATACGCAGGCCGCTATGGCCGATGACCCGGCTTTGTCGGCCATTCGCGAGTTTTCGCTCAGCCTGGATGTGCCGCAAATTGCCCGTGAAGACCAGCCCTTTGGTCGCTTGCGCGAAGTCGCTCGCTTGTTGGCCGAACACATGGACGGTGTGGTCACGGACGGCAACGGTCAGATGTTGGGCGAAGACGTGCTGGACCAAATCGCCAACGACCTGCATCAGCTGTATGACGCGCTGGACTCGCGTGAGCTGTCAGCGGGCACCCCGCAAGCGCGTCGTCTTTTCTCCTGATTCGGGCAGCACTCACCATGTCCCATCCGGACTTGTTTGGCGGACTGCCATTGAGCGAACCTGCCAAAGTGGCACGGACCACCCAGTCTTTGCCGCCAGCCGAAAGCGCAGCGCAGTTCCGGGCGACATTGCACCACCACGCACACGCTTACTACACGCTCGATGCGCCTGAAATCCCCGATGCCGAATACGACAGGTTGTTCCGCGAACTGCAGGCGCTTGAGTCGGCCCATCCCGAGCTGCTGACGCCCGATTCGCCCACCCAACGTGTGGGCGGCCCCATTCTGGATGCCTTTGCGCAGGTCACGCACCGCGTGCCTATGCTCAGCATCCGCACCGAAACCGACACCGAGGCCAGCGGGGCTGAGGCCTTTGACACACGCATCCGCAAAGAGTTGGCCCTGACCGAGGCCGACCCGGCCGTGGCCTATGTGGGTGAGTTGAAATTTGACGGTCTGGCCATGAGCTTGCGCTACGAAAACCGAGTGTTGGTGCAAGCGGCCACACGGGGCGACGGCGAAACCGGCGAAGAGGTCACCGCCAACATCCGCACCATTGGGCAGATTCCATTGCGTTTGCCGATCGGTGCGCCTGCCGTGCTGGAAGTGCGCGGCGAGGTGTACATGCGGCGGGACGATTTTGAAGCCTTGAACGCACGCCAACGTGAACGCATCGCCGCGGGCACCAAGGGCGAAAAAACCTTTGTCAACCCGCGCAATGCAGCCGCAGGTGCGGTGCGCCAGCTCGATTCGGGCATCGCGGCCGAACGGCCTTTGAGCTTTTTTGCCTATGGCCTTGGCGACATCACGCCTGTGACCGAAGGCGGGCCGCAATGGACCACCCATTACGACATGCTCCAGCAGCTCAAGGCCTGGGGCTTTCCGGTGGCCGAGCAAACCGCCTGCGTGCAAGGCGCCCAAGGTCTGGTGGCGTTTCACCAGCGCATAGCCGCCGAGCGAGATGCTTTGCCTTATGACATCGACGGCGTGGTCTACAAAGTCAACGAGCTGGCGCTGCAAGCCCGCTTGGGCTTTGTGACCCGCGAGCCACGTTGGGCCGTCGCGCACAAATACCCGGCACAAGAAGAAATGACCACGGTGCTGGCCATCGATGTGCAGGTCGGACGCACTGGCAAGCTCACACCCGTGGCCAAGCTGGCGCCGGTGTTTGTAGGGGGCGTGACCGTGACCAACGCCACGCTGCATAACGAACTGGAGGCCCGCCGCAAAGACGTGCGTGTGGGAGACACGGTGATCGTGCGTCGAGCAGGTGATGTGATTCCTGAGGTGGTGTCGGTGGTGCTGGAGCGTCGCCCGCCCGATGCGCCGCAATTCACCATGGTGAGTCACTGCCCGGTGTGCGGCAGTTTGGCCGAACGCGAAGACGGCGAAGCCGACCACCGCTGCACGGGCGGGCTGTTTTGCAGCGCCCAACGCAAACAGGCGATCTGGCACTTTGCCCACCGCCGCGCCATGGATGTGGACGGCCTGGGCGACAAGTTGGTCGACCAATTGGTGGATTCGGGCCAGGTCAAAACGCTGGCCGACCTTTACCACCTCAAGCTCGATTCGCTGGCCAATATGGACCGCATGGCCGAAAAGTCGGCCGTCAACTTGCTCGAGGCGCTGGAAAAATCGAAGCAGACCACCTTGGGCCGCTTTTTGTTCAGCCTGGGTATTCGCCATGTGGGCGAGGCCACTGCCAAAGAGTTGGCCCGGCATTTCGGCCAGCTGGACGCTGTGATGGCCGCCAGCGAAGACGCCTTGCTGCAAGTGCCCGATGTCGGCCCTGTTGTCGCGCACAGCATTCGCACTTTTTTTGACCAGCCGCACAACCGCGAGGTGGTCCAAGCCCTGCGCGATGCAGGCATCACCTGGGCGGAAGGCGATGCCTTGGCACCGACCGAAATGCCCTTGGCCGGTATCACGGTGGTTTTGACGGGCACATTGCAAAGCATGGGCCGCGACGAGGCCAAAGAAAAACTCGAAGCCCTGGGGGCCAAAGTGGCCGGTTCGGTCAGCAAAAAAACCCACTACGTGGTGGCGGGTGCCGAAGCGGGCAGCAAGCTCGACAAGGCGCAGGCGCTGGGTGTTCCCGTGTTGGACGATGTTGGCCTGGCGGTGCTCCTGGCCGGAGAAAAACCATGACCGTTCGAGACATCCTCAAAATGGGCGATGCCCGTCTGCTGCGCATGGCTGAAGCTGTGCAGGTTTTTGACACGCCACAGTTGCATGACTTGATCGCCGACATGCGCGAAACCATGATTGCGGTCAACGGTGCAGGTCTGGCCGCTCCGCAAATCGGGGTGAACTTGCAGTTGGTGATTTTTGGCGGTACGGCGCTCAATCCGCGCTACCCTGACCGCCCTCAAGTGCCGCCTACGGTGCTCATCAACCCTGTGATCACGCCTTTAAGCGAGGCAGAAGAGGAAGATTGGGAGGGTTGTTTGTCGGTGCCGGGTTTGCGCGGCGTGGTTCCGCGTTGGTCGCACCTCCATTACACCGGGTTCGATGAAATGGGCCAGCCGATCGACCGCACGGTGGAGGGTTTTCACGCCCGCGTGGTGCAACACGAATGCGACCATTTGGTGGGCAAGCTGTACCCGATGCGGATGCGCGACTTCACGCGTTTTGGCTTCACCGAAGTGCTGTTTCCCGGCATCAGCGCTGCTGAAGACGACTGAGCCAGCAACCACCTTGTAGGGCTTGCCGGGGGCTGAACCCTGCCTGCACAAAGGCCCTTGTACAAGGGCTCCGGCCCACTTGGATCATTCGGCCCGTGAGGCCCGTGAGGCCCGTGAGGCCCGTGAGGGCAGTGAGGGCCGTGGTCCGCTCAGTCAATTCGGCCTCAAAGCCCTTTGAGTTTTTCCAGCGCTGTCAGCAAGGTGGCGTCTTTTTTGGCAAAGCAAAATCGGATGACTTTTTGGTCAAAGCCTTGGCCATAAAAGGCCGAGAGCGGGATGGCGGCCACGCCGATGTCTGTGGTCAACCATTTGCAAAAATCGGCTTCGCTCAGGTTTTTCTCGGGGACTTTCAGGTCAGAAATGTCCACACACTGAAAGTAGGTTCCCTCGCCGGGCAGCAGCTTGAACTGGGTCTGCGCCAAGCCTTGCCGAAACAGATCGCGCTTGCGCTGGTAAAACGCAGGCAGTTCCACATAGGGGGCAGGGTCGGCCATGTAACGGGCCAGGGCATGCTGCATCGGGGTGTTGACCGTGAACACGTTGAACTGGTGGACCTTGCGAAATTCGGCAGTGTAGGCCGCAGGCGCGGCCACAGTGCCCACTTTCCAGCCTGTGACGTGATAAGTCTTGCCAAAGCTCGACACGATGAAGGCACGGGCGGCCAGGCCGTCAAAATGCGCGGCGCTCCAGTGCTGGTTGGGCGCGTAGACCATGTGCTCGTAGACCTCGTCGCTGATGAGCACGATGTCGGTGGGGGCTAGGATCTCTTGCAGCGAGAGCATCTCTTGCTTGGACCAGATCATGCCGCTGGGGTTGTGTGGCGAATTGATCAGGATGGCGCGGGTTTTGGGCGTGATTGCGGCGCGAATTTTGTCAAAGTCGGGCCGAAAGGTGCCCGGTGTGAGCGGCACACGCACAACCACGCCACCCGCCAGTTCGATGTTGGGCACATAGCTGTCGTAGCAGGGCTCTAGCACGATGACTTCGTCTCCTGCGTGCACGATGGCCAAAATGATCGTCAGAATGGCTTGGGTGGCGCCCGCTGTCACCGTGATCTCGCTGGCGGGGTCGTAATGACGGCCATACAGCGTTTCGATTTTGCGAGACACCGCTTCTCGCAGTGGGGCCACACCCGTCATCGGCGGGTATTGGTTCAGGCCTTCTCGCATGGCGTCGTTCACCAAATCGAGCAGTTTGGGATCGCAGGGGAAATCCGGAAAACCTTGGCCGAGGTTGACGGCATTTTTTTCGGCGGCAAGCGCCGACATGACCGTAAAAATGGTGGTGCCCATGTGGGGCGCTTTGGAGGTGAGACTGGGGGTGCGTGCGTGCATGGTGTTCAAAGTTCAGGGCTCAAAGTTCGTAATCGTTGACGTGCCCATTCATGGCTTTGGCGATCAACGGTGCGGTCAGGCGGTCGCTCAGCAATTCGGCGAAGTGATAGACAAATTGGCGCAAATATGCGCCGCGCTTGAAGGCCACTCGGGCCACGTTCATGCCCAGCAGTGCGCCCAGTGGTCGAATTGCCAGATCTTTTACCGGGTCGTCTTTGACGGCCATTTCAGCCACGATGCCGATGCCCAAGCCCAGCCTGACATAGGTTTTGATCACGTCCGAGTCGATGGCTTCGAGCGCAATTCGGGGGTGCAGTTTTTTAGCAGCAAAAGCTTGGTCAATGCGGCCACGCCCTGTGAACGAAGGGTGATAGGTGATGATGGGCTCACTGGCAATGTCTTCCAGCGACAAGTGCTCTCTTTGTGCCAGTGGATGGTCCAGCGGCAAGACCAGCACGTGTTGCCACTCGTAACAGGGCAGGGTGACCAGTTCTTCGTAAGCCGCGAGGGATTCGGTGGCAATGCCAATCTCGGCCGTGTCGTCGAGCAGCATTTTGGCTACCTGATCGGGCGCGCCTTGGTGCAGGCTGATGTTGACCTTGGGGTATTTTTCTCGCAACTTGGCCACCGGCAGTGGCAGCACGTAACGGGCTTGGGTGTGGGTGGTTGCGATCGACAGAGTGCCGTTGTCCTGAGCACTGTATTGGTCACCGATTTTGCGCAGGTTGCCCACTTCACGCAGAATGATTTCGATGCTTTGCAGCACGTGCTGGCCTGGTTCCGTGATGCGTTTGAGGCGTTTTCCGTGGCGCGCAAAGATTTCGATGCCCAGTTCTTCTTCCAGCTCAATGATGGCTTTGGACACCCCGGGCTGCGAGGTGTGCAGGGCCTTGGCTGTTTCGGTCAAGTTCAGGTTGCGGCGCGCAGCCTCTTGGACAAAGCGAAATTGGTGCAGGTTCATACGTTAAATGCCATATTGACTTGCATCATTATGCTTTATTGGGTCTATGCTGATGTGATTTGCTTGGCCGCAATTTCAGCCATCAGCGATGTCATGGCCGGGTGTTCGCCGACAGAGGGCACCAGTTCAAACTGTACCTGCGGATAAGCCTCGATCAAGTCGGCCACCAGTTTGGGCAGGTCTTCACGGGCATGCCGGCCTACGCCAAGAAACATGGGCACGATGCGCAAATGTGTTTTGCCTTTCATCATCAAGGACTCGACTGTGGTGGACAAGTCTGGGGTGGTCAGTTCCAGAAATGCACATTCCACCATCAAACCCGGCCACCGCAAGCGCATTTGCTGGGCGACAGCGTCTATGGGCAGGCGCCAAAGCGGATCGCGAGAACCGTGGGCAAACAAAATCACACCCGTGTGAGGATTCAAATCAGTTGTCATTGTCGTAACACCATCCACCAAAAACCCAACAAGGAAATTGCGCTGTAAATCAACGCCGGGGCCGCAGCCGTGAGCCAAGGTTGCCAGTTTTGCAAGTTGCCAGCGAAGCTGAACAAATTGTTCAAGAGGGAAAAACTGATACCTGCCAGAACCCCGCCAAAGACGTATCCAGCGATCTGACCCGACCGGAAGTGCAAATAGGCGAAGGGCAGGGCCATGACCAGCATGACCAAGCAGCTCAGAGGGTAAAAAACCTTGCGCCAGAACTCAATTTCGTAGCGCTGGGCGTTTTGGTTGTTGCTGGACAAGTGCCGCATGTAATTGAACAGTTCCCATGTTTTCATGCGGTCCGGACTGAGCACGGCTGCGGCCACCATGTCGGCGCTGATCTCTGTGGGCCAGGCCAGTTTGGCGTGTTCTAGGGCCCTGAATTGAAGTGTTTTCGACGAAGCAGTTGTCTGAATGGACTTTTCTTCAGCTTGCTGCAGTTGCCATACACCTTGCTCAATCTCGGCATGCGGGGCTGTGGTGATCGCCAGCAGAAGTCCCGCTTCGGTGAACTCATGAATCCGCACGTTTTGCATGTGGCTGATGCCATCAAAGCTGCGCACGTTGACGGCAAAATGTCGATCTCCCTGGCGCTCTTTCAACCATGCGCCAGTCTGACCCACCGTCAGGTTACCCTGAAATTTTGCTTTGATCTGCACGCCCTGTCGGTCGGCCCAAGGGGCGGCGTAATCACCAATCAAAAAAGCCATCACCACAAAAATAAGCCCCAGTTGCATCAGTGAGCTCAGGGCTTTCAGGGGGGCCAGGCCGCCTGTGCGCAATATGGTGAATTCAGAACTTTGCGCCAGCCTCGCCATGACAAAGATGCAGCCGATCAAGACCGATATCGGTAGCAGTTCGTAGATGTGCGTGGGCGTTTTGAGGGCCACATACAAGAGAGCGTGGTGAAGTTTGTACCCCTGGCTGGCCAGACGGGTCAGATTCTGCAGCTCGTCGACCAGGTCAAAGAACAGGAACAAGGCCAAAAAACAGACCAGTACAAAGCTCACGGCCCGGATGATTTCGCCATGCAGCAAACTGCGAACGGTTTTCATGCATGGCCTTTGTTGTGGGTTGCACCGGCATTCAAAAGGAAGCGCCAGGACCAGTTGTAATGGCGAATCGACAGCCAGAGAATGGCGATCAAAAAGACGCCGCCATGCAACATCACCATGAAAGGCAAAAATGCAAAGCGTCCGGTACTGATCCAGCTTTGGCCCACGTTCAGCATGTTGTAGTAGGTAATGAAGACAAACAAGGCCAACCCAAGGTGGTAACTGCGTCCAGCACGCGGGTTGACGGCCGACACAGCCAAGGCGATCAGCAACAAATTGATCCCGGCCAGCCCCAGTCCCACTCGCCAGGACAGTTCGGCAAGGTTTTCCCGGTGGGGTTGTTTCAACAAGTCCCAGGTAGCAGTGTGCCGGCTGTTGATGCCCAGAGAGGGTAGATTGACCTCGTCGTCGATCAGCAGTTCATAGTGCTCAAACTGGGTCAACCTTGTCTCGCCAGTCGACCGGTTAGTCAGCCACTGTTGGCCTTTGTCGAGGATCAGGAAGCGGTCATTGCCCGTCAGCTCGACTTGCCCTTGTTGAGCTGTGGTCACGCTTTCAATCTCTCCGTTCTGGCTTGAGATGAAAACATGACGACCAAAACGGTTGTCTGGCGTGTCTTTGTCGATAAAGAACACACGTTGCCCGCCTGCTGATTCCTGAAATTGCCCAGGTGCCACGCGTTCAATGTCGTTGCGTTTTTCAAAGCGCTGCTTTAAGTCCTGGATTTGCTGGTTGCTCCAGGGCCAGGCAAAAAAGGCCAGCAGGCTCACGATGAGGAGCACAGGCCAGGCGAAACCAAAAAGTGGACGGACAAAATGGCCCAGACCCTGCCCGCTCGAAAACCAAATCACCATTTCACTGTCGCTGTACATGCGCGAGAGGGTGGCCACCACGGCGATGAACAGGCTTAGGGTGATGATCGTCGTGAGCTGGCTCAGCACACTGAAACCCATGACCAGCAAGACTTCGGACGGGTTGACGCTGCCCCGACTGGCCTGGCCAAGTGTCCGGATCAGGATGATGGTGATCACAATGGTGACCAAAACCACCAGCGTGGCCCCGAAGTTGCGGGCAAGGTCTTTGCGTAAAGAAGAATGGAATAACATCGGTGCGAAGGAAAAGCTGAATTATGAACTTCGAAATCCAAAAGCGCGCTCTGTCCAGTGTGATTCGTGACGATCTGGACGCCTTGCTTGTTTTGTGGCCCTCGGATGACAAAGACGTCGTCTCGGGTCAAGACCCGATTGCCTCTTTGGTCAGGGCGGCCATCCAACATGGCGATTTTGAGCACAAGCCCGGTGCCGTGTTGTCTTTGTACGCACACCCGGGCATCAAGGCACGTCATCTTGTGATTGCTTGCACTGTTGACGGCACTTCAGTGCATGTGCGCGGTGCCCTGACGGCGGCCTGGAATACCCTCAAGTCTGCCAAGATTAAACGCATCGGGATCCATGCTGCGGCTGAGTTGTCGGCGACCGCTTTGCAAACGGCCGTTACTGCGTTGGCCGATGCCAGTTACAGCTACACCAGCACACTGAGCAAACCCAAGCCTCGAACCCTGAAACAGGTTGTAGTGAGTGCAGGCCAAATTGGCGCCGAGTTGCGAGTCGCACTGACCCAGGCGCAAGCGCTGGTGGCCGGCGTTGAGGTGGCCAAAGAGTGGGCCAATCGTCCCGCTAACCATTGCACCCCCGTCATGCTGGCGGACGCGGCCAAGTCGATTGCCAAAGGTGCCGCGTTCAAATGCGAAGTGCTGGGACCCAAAGAAGTCACCAAACTGGGCATGGGTGCTTTTTTGGCGGTCGCCCGTGGTGCTGCAGAGCCGTTGCGCTTCATTGTGATGCGCTACAACGGCGCTGCTGCTGCCCAAGCCCCTGTGGTGTTGGTGGGCAAGGGCATCACGTTCGACACCGGCGGTATTTCCATCAAGCCGGCCGCCGAAATGGACGAGATGAAATACGACATGTGCGGTGCGGCCAGTGTGTTGGGGGTGTTCAAAGCCTTGGGCGAACTCAAGCCCGCGATCAACGTGGTGGGGCTGATCCCGGCCACCGAAAACATGCCCGATGGCCTGGCGGTCAAGCCCGGTGATGTGGTCACCAGCATGAGCGGCCAGACCATTGAAATTCTGAACACCGACGCTGAAGGGCGCTTGGTCTTGTGCGATGCATTGACCTATGCCGAGCGTTTCAAACCGCAGGCCGTGATCGACATCGCGACCTTGACCGGGGCGTGCGTTATTGCACTGGGTGCTGTTCGCTCGGGCCTTTTCTCTGCCGACGACGCGTTGGCGCATTCTCTCCAGTTGGCGGGTAATGAGTCGGGCGATGCTTGCTGGCGGATGCCTTTGGACGACGACTACGCCGAAGGCTTGAAGTCACGCTATGCAGACGTAGCCAACGTGGCAGGCCGTCAGGCAGGTGCCGTGACGGCAGCCAAGTTTCTGCAGCGCTTTTCATCGCGTTATCCGTGGGCGCATTTGGACATTGCTGGCACCGCTTGGCGAAGTGGTGCCGCCAAGGGCGCTACTGGCCGCCCAGTGGGCTTGCTGTTGCATTATTTGTTGGCGCAAGCCGGCAGTAAATTGGTGAAGGCACCTCCAGTTCGTCGCCGTTGAAGGGGTGGTGATGACCCGGATTGAATTTCACTTCAACGCGCCAGAACGCTTGCAATATGTTTGCCGACTCTTGCGAAAAGCGCACGGTCGCAACTTGCGTGTGGGCGTGGTGGGCTCCGATGTGGCCTTGCGACAGTTGGACACTGCCTTGTGGGTATTTTCGGAGCTCGACTTTTTGCCGCACAGCATATCGGCCGATACCCAAGACGTGCAGACAGCGTCACCTATCCGGCTGCATGCCGACCCAGCGCAATTGGTCGGGCTCGATGTCTTGGTGAATCTGGGTGATGACGTACCCCAAGGATTTGAGAAATTCGAACGCCTGATTGAAATCGTGGCAACAGATGACCATGGTCGCATGACCGCTCGCCAGCGCTGGCGTCATTACACGGCCCAAGGCTACGATTTGCTGCAACATGATTTGTCCAAAGTTTCTCCACCATGACAGCGCCTGAAATCGAGTATTTGTCTGATAAGACACCTTCGGTCGTACCTGTTTTGAGTACGGTTATTCCTGATTCTCAAATCACAGATGCTTTGCGTGCTGCGCTCGATGCCCGTGAGTTGGAACAAATCACTTTTATGGCTTTGGGTGATGAGTTGGTGCAGTCTTTGCGCCCTGAATTAGAGCGTTTGATTGCCGAATTGGTGCACCGCAGCTTGCGTCAGGCATGGGCCAGTCGTTTCAAACTTGACGGGGACTGCAATGCTCAATATCCCCCCTGTTCCTAAGATAATTTTGGTTTTCCCTAATCCCCAAACGGTTGTTTTTGCAGTATCTTTACGTCTTGCTTAATTGAAGCAAATTATTTTTCGGAGTTTCTATGAAATTTTCTGGTGTGCGTTCTTTGACCCTGGTTTCTGTGGCCGTTGCTGCAGTCGTGTTGGCTGCTTGCGGCAAAAAAGATGCGGCATCTGACGCCACAGTGATCAAGATTGGTCACGTGGGTCCTGTCAGCGGTGCCATTGCTCACTTGGGCAAAGACAACGAAAACGGTGCCCGTATGGCCATCGAAGAACTCAATGCTGCTGGCCTGAAAATCGGTGACAAGGCTGTCAAGTTTGAGTTGTTGGCTGAAGACGATGCCGCCGATCCAAAGCAAGGCACTGCTGCTGCCCAGAAACTGGTCGACGCCAAAGTCAACGGCGTGATCGGTCACTTGAATTCAGGCACCACCATTCCTGCTTCGCAGATCTACAACACAGCAGGTATTCCACAGATCTCCCCATCCGCTACCAACCCCAAGTACACCCGTCAAGGTTACACAGGCGCGTTCCGCGTGGTGGCTGACGACGTGCATTTGGGCGGCACCCTCGGCAAGTACGCTGTGGAAACCCTCAAGGGCAAAAACATCGCTGTGATCGATGACCGTACAGCTTACGGCCAAGGCGTGGCTGAAGAATTCAAGAAGGGTGCGACCGCTGCTGGCGGCACCATCGTCGGTCACGAATTCACCACCGACAAAGCCTCTGACTTCAACTCCATCCTGACCACATTGAAGGCCAAGAAGCCTGACGTCGTGTTCTTCGGCGGCATGGACGCTGTGGCTGGCCCGATGCTGCGCCAGATGAAATCTCTGGGCATTGAAGCCAAATTCTTGGGCGGCGATGGCATCTGCACTTCCGAGTTGGCCAAACTGGCTGGCGACGCCATGAAAGACGATTCGGTCTTCTGTGCTGAAGCCGGTGGTGTTGAAGGCGAGCAAAAAGCCGGCATGGACAAGTTCCGTGCTGACTTCAAAGCCAAGTACAACGCTGATGTTCAGGTGTACGCACCTTACGTTTATGACGCTGTCAAAGTCATGGCCACCGCCATGGTCACAGCAGGTTCTGCTGATCCAGCCAAGTACCTGCCTGCTTTGAAGGCCATCAACTACAAAGGCGTGACTGGCAACATCGCGTTTGACGAAAAAGGCGACATCAAGAATGGCGCTTTGACCTTGTACACCTACAAAGGTGGTGAGCGTTCGCAACTCGCCGTGGTTCGCTGATCTGGCAGCCCCCGCGAGTCGGGGGCTCTTTCATCCAAAGCTTTCTGGCTGATGGATGAACAAACAGACGAAAAAAAGCCTGCACATTGTGCAGGCTTTTTTGTTTTGGCGGAGCAGGCGGGATTCGAACCCGCGGTGGGCTATTAACCCACACACGCTTTCCAGGCGTGCGACTTAAACCACTCATCCACCGCTCCGAAGCGTCGTATTGTAGCAGCGTAAAAACGCTAATCGAGGGCCAGGTTTGCAATTCTTGTTGTGGCGGCCTTGTCAGCAAGCTGCAGGATTTTTGCGTAATTCTGACCTGCATCGCTCAAGCAGCCCTTTTTTGTCCTTAAACTTCGCCTTTGTTTCAATTCCTTTGTCCTTTCTTTGGCGCACAGCCCGACAAGCCCATGAAATTTCGCTTTCCCATCGTCATCATTGACGAAGATTACCGCTCCGAAAACACATCGGGCCTGGGCATTCGGGCTTTGGCCGATGCCATCGTCAGCGAGGGTTTAGAGGTTTTGGGCGTGACCAGTTATGGGGATTTGTCGCAGTTTGCCCAACAGCAAAGCCGGGCCAGTGCTTTCATTTTGTCGATCGACGATGAAGAGTTTTCTCCCGGACCTGATCTGGATCCGGCTGTGATCAATTTGCGGGCGTTTATTGACGAGGTGCGTCGCAAAAATGCCGATGTGCCGATCTACATTTACGGTGAAACAAAAACATCGCGCCATTTGCCCAATGATATTTTGCGCGAGTTGCATGGTTTCATCCACATGTTTGAGGACACGCCCGAATTCGTGGCGCGTCACATCATTCGTGAGGCCAAGAGTTATCTGGAAGGTGTGCAACCGCCTTTCTTCAAAGCCTTGCTTGATTACGCTGAAGACGGTTCTTACTCTTGGCATTGCCCAGGCCATTCCGGTGGCGTGGCTTTCCTGAAGAGCCCCGTGGGTCAGATGTACCACCAGTTTTATGGCGAAAACATGTTGCGTGCCGATGTGTGCAACGCGGTCGAAGAGCTTGGGCAGCTGTTAGACCATAACGGCGCCATTGGAGAGAGCGAGCGCAATGCGGCCCGCATTTTCAATGCAGACCATTGCTTCTTTGTGACCAACGGCACCAGTACATCGAACAAGATTGTTTGGCACCACACGGTGGCTCCAGGTGACGTGGTGGTGGTGGACCGCAACTGCCACAAGTCCATCTTGCATTCGATCATCATGACCGGCGCGATTCCGGTGTTCATGAAGCCCACGCGCAACCACTTCGGGATCATTGGTCCGATCCCCAAAAGCGAGTTTGAGCCCGCAGCCATCATGGCCAAGATCAAGGCCAACCCCTTGCTCAAGGGTGTGGACCCGAAAAAGGTCAAGCCCCGCGTGATGACGCTCACGCAGTCCACCTATGACGGTGTGCTCTACAACACCGAAACCATCAAAAGCATGCTCGATGGCTATGTGGAAAACCTGCACTTTGACGAAGCCTGGCTGCCGCACGCGGCTTTCCACCCGTTTTATGGCCCTTACCATTCGATGGGCAAAAAGCGCGCACGTCCGAAAGAGTCGATGGTGTACGCCACACAATCCATTCACAAGTTGCTGGCAGGCATCAGCCAAGCCAGCCATGTGCTGGTGCAAGACGCGCAAAACACCAAGCTGGACCGCCCGCTGTTCAACGAGGCGTACCTGATGCACACCTCGACCAGTCCGCAGTACAGCATCATTGCCAGCTGCGATGTGGCCGCTGCCATGATGGAGCCGCCAGGCGGCACGGCTCTGGTCGAAGAAAGCATTGCCGAAGCCCTGGATTTCCGCCGTGCCATGCGAAAAATCGATGCCGAGTACGGCAAAGACTGGTGGTTCAAGGTCTGGGGGCCTGAGAAGTTTGCCGAAGAAGGCATTGGCCGCGCCGATGACTGGATCTTGCGCAATGATCCGCGCAAGAAGGCCAGCAAGTGGCACGGCTTTGGCCAACAGCTGGCGGATGGCTTCAATATGCTTGACCCGATCAAGTCAACCATCGTCACGCCGGGTTTGGATTTGGATGGCAAGTTTGACAAGACCGGCATCCCAGCCTCGATCGTCAGCAAGTTCTTGACCGAGCATGGTGTGGTGGTCGAGAAAACCGGCCTGTACAGCTTCTTCATCATGTTCACGATCGGCATCACCAAGGGCCGCTGGAACACGCTGCTGACGGCTTTGCAGCAGTTCAAGGACGAGTACGCGAAGAACCAGCCGATGTGGAAAATCATGCCGGAGTTCTGCCAGAAGCACCCGCGTTATGAGCGCATGGGTTTGCGCGATCTGTGCCAGCACGTGCACGAGATGTACGCCAAGTACGACATCGCCCGCCTGACCACCGAGATGTATTTGTCGGATCTGGCTCCGGCCATGCGTCCGTCTGATGCGTATGCCCACATCGCACAGCGCAAGACCGAGCGCGTAGAAATTGATCACTTGGAAGGCCGCATCACGGTGGGCTTGGTCACGCCTTACCCGCCCGGCATCCCGCTGTTGATTCCAGGCGAAGTCTTCAACAAGAAGATCGTGGACTACCTCAAATTCGCCCGCGAATTCAATGAGAAGTGCCCTGGGTTCGAGACGGACATCCACGGTTTGGTGGAGATCAAGGACGAGGATGGCAAGAAGCGGTACTTTGCGGATTGTGTGAAGGCTTAAACCCTGCGTTGGGTGTGTGGCTCTTCGGGTCTGGGCTAAGTGGGATAGCATGTGAGTTGGGGCCCTGTGCGATGGCTCAGAGGCGCTTCGCTTTGCCACATCGCCCCCGCACAGGGCCCCAACTCACCTGAGGGGGAGAATTGAAAAAGCGACCTAGGCCGCTTTTTCAATTCCGGAGGATGCGCCGGTTCAGTGCCGATTGTGAGCGCCTGCAGCCCATCGCTCACGCTTGACCACGCCAGTGTGTGTGCAGTGCGACGAATTCCACCAAGCCCATCGTCACATGAACACCTGCTTAGCCTGAGGCAAGGCGGGCGCTGAACCGGGCGATTTGGCGAGCGAAGCGAGTTATGAGCCCGGGCAGCGCCCGCCTTGTCTCAGGCGGTCTTAAAAACGGCCCATAACCAGGGCTCAGAACACCATCATTCAGCCGCAGCAGGCTCCGCAATCCCACCGACGACCTGGCTGAAACCACCGTCCACATACGTGATCTCTGCGGTCACGCCGGCTGCCAAGTCGCTCAACAAGAACGCCGCCACATTGCCCACATCGTCAATGGTCACGTTGCGGCGAATCGGCGAAGCCTCAGCTACCACCGACAAAATCTTGCCAAAACCTTTGATGCCGCTGGCGGCCAGGGTCTTGATGGGGCCTGCCGAGATGCCATTGGCCCGCAGGCCACGATTTTGGCTGCCCAGTGATTCAGCCAAGTAGCGCACCGACGCTTCCAGGCTGGCCTTGGCCAAACCCATCGTGTTGTAGTTGGGCACGGTGCGGATCGCGCCGAGATAAGTCAGGGTCAGCACGGCCGACTTGTCGTTCAAGTAAGGCAGGGCTGCTTTGGCCATGGCAGGGAAGCTGTAGGCGCTGATGTCGTGCGCGATCTTGAAGCCTTCACGTGACAGACCGTCCAAAAAGTCGCCTGCAATGGCTTCGCGCGGGGCATAGCCAATCGCGTGCACAAAGCCGTCGATCTTGGGCCAAGTGGCTGACAAATCGGTGAACAGCTTTTCGATCTGCTCGTCACTGCCCACGTCGCAGTCAAAAATCAACTTGGAATCAAAGTCGGCTGCGAACTCGGTGATGCGGTCCTTGAAGCGTTCGCCCACGTAGCTGAATGCCAGCTCGGCGCCTTGCGCGTGGCAGGCCTTGGCGATGCCATAGGCGATCGAGCGGTTGGACAACACGCCGGTGATCAACAGCTTTTTGCCCGACAGAAATCCTGTTTTTGTAGTCATGTCTTCAACTCCTGGAAAATGTGTGCAGAATTGTCGCATGCGAAGACCCATGGCCCGATTTTGGACTCACTGCTTGCTGGCCTTCGGGCTCTGGACGACGGCCACCGCGTGGGCGGCGCATGCCTATGCGCAGTTTGGCGACATTCGCTACCCCGCTGGTTTTGCCCACTTCTCTTATGTGAACCCTGCGGCACCCAAAGGCGGTGAGATCGTTTTGGTGCCTCCTACGCGGCAATCCAACTTTGACAAATACAACCCCTTCACCCTCAAAGGCAGCGCGCCCCCGGCCATGCTGAGCATGTTGTTTGACACCTTGCTGGTGGGCAATATGGACGAGCCGACCACGGCTTATGGTTTGCTGGCTTCGGACATTCAGGTGGCGTCTGACCGCATGTCAGTGACTTTTCAGATCCATCCGCAAGCCCGCTTTCACAATGGAGACCCGGTCTTGGCCGCTGATGTGCGCCACACCTTTGAACGCCTGACCAGCAAGCAAGCGGCCCCACAGTACCGCACCTATTTTTCTGAGGTCAAAGCCGCCACGGTTGTGGGCGAGCGCAGTATTCGATTTGATTTTGTCCGGCCCAACAGCGAACTGCCCTTGATCGTGGGCAGCTTGCCGGTGTTCAGCCAAAAGTGGGGTCTACAAGGCAAAGTGCACACGCCGCTGGATCAGATGGTCATGGAGGTTCCCATCGCGTCAGGCCCTTACCGCGTCGGTCCTGTGCAATTTGGCAAAGACATCACCTATGTGCGCGACACGGCTTATTGGGCCAAAGACCTGAATGTGCGCAAGGGCCTGTTCAACTTTGACCGCATCACCTACAAAATTTACAAAGACAGCACCGCGCAGCTCGAAGCCTTCAAGGCGGGCGAGTTCGATTACATGCAGTCATTCATTGCGCGGGAGTGGGCCAGGGCCTTCACGGGCCGTGCATTCGAGCGCGGCGAGTTGATCAAGGCCGAGTTGCCGCACGGCAATGCGGGCGACTTTCAGGGCTTTCAGTTCAACCTGCGCCGCGACAAGTTCAAGGATGTGCGTGTGCGCCAAGCGATCGCGCTGGCCATGGACTTTGAGTGGTTGAATCGCCAGCTGTTTTACAACGCCTACAGCCGCGTGCGTGGGTACTTTGTGGCCAGCGACTTCGAGGCCAAAGGCCGACCCGGCAACGATGAATTGGCTTTGCTGCAGCCTTTGAAGGCCAAGTTGCCTGCCGCTGTGTTCGAGCAGGATGTGCCCCAGCCGCCCAAGACGGATCTGGCTGTCGATTCTGGGCACACCTTGCGCGACCACCTGCGCCAAGCGCGCGATTTGCTGAAGGATGCCGGTTGGACTTACCGCGATGGCGCTTTGCGCAACGCCACTGGCCAGGCGCTGACGCTCGAATTTTTGGACAGTTCGGGTTCCATGGGGCGTGTGGTCACCCCGTTTGCCAAAAACCTGGAAAAGCTGGGCATTCAGGTGCAGTACAAAGTGATCGACTTTGCGTTGCTGCAAAAACGCATGGACGTGTTTGACTTTGACATCGTCAGCAACCGCACCGTGGGCAGTGAAGCGCCAGGCACTGAATTGCTGGAGCGCTTTGGTAGCAAGTCAGCCGATGTCGAAGGCTCGGGCAATGTGCTGGGCCTGAAAGACCCAGCCGTTGATGCACTGCTGGACAAAGTGGTGAGCGCCACCACCCGCCCCGAGTTGGTCGCCAGTTTGCGGGCGCTGGACCGCGTGTTGCGCCACGGCCATTACGTGGTGCCGCATTGGTATGGTGCGGTGCACCGTGTGTCTTGGCGCGACGCTGCCTTTGCGCGGCCTGCCCATTTGCCTCGTTATTACCAACCAGAGACCTTGGTCACTTCGGTCTGGTGGTCCAAGCGGGCGGGGGCGGCGCCTGGAGCCTTGTCCACAAGCGTCATTGCGCCGTCCAACGCAGCTGTCGGCGATGCCGCTGACAAGAAAGGCCCTTGATCCATGCTGGCCTACATTTTCAAACGCTTGTTGTGGATGGTGCCCACCTTGTTGGGCGTTTTGTTGATGACTTTTGCGGTGATCCAGTTTGTGCCCGGTGGTCCGGTGGAACAAATGGTGGCCCAATTGCAAGGGCGCGATACGGGCGGGGAGGGCGCCGCTGCTGCGGGCAGTGCTTACCGGGGCCGACAAGGCGTGGATGCAGCCCGCATTGCCGAGATCAAAACCCTTTATGGTTTTGACAAGCCACCCACGGAGCGCTTTTGGATGATGCTCAAACAATTTGCACAGTTCGATCTGGGCAAAAGTTTTTTCTACCCCAAAGACGTTTGGGGCCTGATCCAAGAAAAACTGCCGGTCTCGATCAGCTTGGGCTTGTGGACGTTTTTCCTCAGTTACCTGGTGTCAGTGCCTTTGGGCATTGCCAAGGCCGTGCGTGCGGGCACGCGCTTTGACACGCTCACCAGCTTGCTGGTGCTGGTCGGTTACGCGATTCCGGGCTTTGTGCTGGGGGTGGCATTGCTGGTGGTCTTTGGTGGGCAGTTGCAATGGTTTCCTCTGCGTGGCCTGACTTCGTCCAACTGGGAGCAATTGAGTTGGGGGGCCAAAGTGGTCGACTACCTGTGGCACATCGCCCTGCCGGTCACGGCCAGTGTGCTGGGTTCTTTTGCGGTCATCACCATGCTGACCAAGAACGCATTTTTGGAAGAAATCCGCAAGCAATACGTACTGACAGCCCGTGCCAAAGGCTTGAGCGAGAACAGGGTGCTTTACCGCCATGTCATGCGCAACGCTTTGATCCCGCTGGTCACTGGTTTTCCTGCCGCTTTCATCGGGGCATTTTTCACCGGCTCTTTGTTGATCGAAACCTTGTTCTCGCTCGACGGTCTGGGTTTGCTCAGCTACGAATCGGTCATTCGGCGTGACTATCCGGTGGTGCTGGGCACTTTGTATTTGTTCACCCTGATTGGCTTGGTGACCAAGCTCGTCAGTGACCTTTGTTATGTGTGGGTGGACCCCCGCGTGAAGTTCGACACATGAGCGCATCTGCAACTTCTTGTTTGGCACCTCAGGCCTCGCCATCGGCCCGAGCTTGGCAGCGCTTCAAGGGCAACCGCCTGGGTTTGGGAAGTCTGCTCATTTTTGTCACCCTGTTCTTTCTTAGCCTGGGGGCCGAGTTCTTGTCGAACGACAAACCGCTGGTCGTGCGCTTTCAGGGTCAGTGGTACTTTCCAGTCGTGCAGACCTTGCCCGAAAAGCTGTTCGGTGGCGACTTTGAAACCCCCGCCGATTACCTGGACCCTTTCATCCAGCAACAACTGAGCAAGGATGGCAACTGGGCTTTGCAAGCGCCAAACCCCTACCACCACAGCACGCTCGATTACTTTGCCCCTCTGCCCAACCCTGCGCCACCCAGTGCACGCAACTGGCTGGGCACCGACGACCGCGGGCGCGATGTATTGGCACGTTTGCTGTACGGGTTTCGCGTGTCCGTTTTGTTCGCATTGGCCTTGACCATCTTTGGCGTGTTGCTGGGTGTGTTGACGGGGGCTGTGCAAGGTTTCTTTGCGGGCAAGATCGATCTGGTGTTCCAGCGGTTTATCGAAATCTGGAGCGCCATGCCTGAGCTGTATTTGCTCATCATCTTCTCGGCGGTGTTCGAGCCCAGCGTGGGTTTGTTGCTGGTCCTGTTAAGTCTGTTTGGCTGGATGGGCTTGTCCGACTATGTGCGGGCCGAGTTCTTGCGCAACCGCCAACTCGATTACGTCAAGTCGGCTCGTGCTCTGGGTTTGGGGCATTGGCAAATCATGTGGCGGCACGTGCTGCCCAACAGCATGACCCCGGTAGTCACCTTTTTGCCCTTCCGCATGAGTGGCGCCATTCTGGCTTTGACATCGCTTGATTTTTTGGGTCTGGGGGTTCCACCCGGCACACCGTCTTTGGGTGAACTGCTCGCTCAAGGCAAAAACAACATCGATGCTTGGTGGATTTCGATCTCTACCTTTGGGGTGTTGGTGGTGACCTTGCTGCTGCTCACCTTTATGGGCGATGCCTTGCGTGACGCGCTGGACCCGCGAAAGGTGGACGCATGAACGCGAACCCAAGTCAGCCTTTGCTGGAGTTGAAAGACCTGGATGTGGCCTTCGCCGGGCAGTCGGTGGTGCAAGGTGTGAATCTGAGCATTCGCGCCGGTGAGCGTGTGGCCTTGGTTGGGGAGTCGGGCTCGGGCAAGTCGGTCACGGCCTTGTCTGTGCTGCGTTTGCTGGAGTCGGCAAAGCTGACGGGCCAGGTGATGTGGCAAGGGCGAGATTTGTTGCAACAGTCGCCTGCCGAGATGCAGCGCATCCGAGGCGACGAGATCGCCATGATTTTTCAGGAGCCGATGACCGCGCTCAACCCTTTGATGACGGTGGGGCAGCAAATCTCGGAGGTGCTGCAACTCAAAAAAGGGCTGACCCGGCGCGACGCCGATGCCCGCGCCGTGCAGTGGTTGCTTGATACCGGTATAGATGACCCGCGCCGTCGCTTTAGCGCTTATCCTCATGAACTTTCGGGGGGCCAAAGGCAGCGCGCCATGATGGCCATGGCTGTGGCTTCAGAGCCCCAATTGCTGCTGGCCGATGAGCCAACCACCGCTCTGGACGCCAGTCTGCGCTTGCAAATGCTGAATTTGTTGGCCGATTTGCAACAAAAAACCGGCATGGCTGTGCTCTTGATCACCCATGACCTGGCCTTGGTTCGCCACTTCACCGACCATGTGGCTGTCATGGAAAAAGGCCGCTTGGTGGAGCAGGGCACTTTGTCGGAGGTGTTTGCGCGACCGCAGCACCCGTACACCCAAAAGCTGCTGGACAGTCGACCCAGCCGGGAAGGTTTGGTGCATGTGTCTGCCCATTCTGCTGCCAAGCCACTGCTCGAAGCCAAAGGCTTGCGGGTCCGATACCCCATGGCGGTGCCTGGCGTGCGGGCTTGGTTTCAAAAAAACCATTTCACGGCCGTGCACGGCGCCGACTTCAGCATCATGCCGGGCAGCACCTTGGGTGTGATGGGCGAGTCGGGCTCAGGCAAGTCCAGCTTGGCGCAAGCGGTTCTTGGCTTAATCCCTTTTGATGGAGCGTTGTCCTTTGGCGGGCAGACCTGGCAAAACATCCCCGCACGCGACAAAGCGCTGCGGCGGCGTGTCCAGGTGGTTTTTCAGGACCCTTATGGCAGCTTGTCACCGCGCATGACGGTGGGCGAAATCGTCTCTGAGGGGCTTCGCCTGCACCATGCTCAGGCCTCTGCAAGCCAAATCGAGGCCCAGGTTTTGACCACTTTGGCCGAAGTCGGTCTGAGCATTGCAGCATTTCCGGATTTGCTCAGCCGATACCCTCACTCGTTCTCGGGCGGCCAAAGGCAACGCATTGCTTTGGCGAGGGCCTTGGTTGTAGGCCCTGATTTACTGGTGCTGGACGAACCCACCAGCGCACTGGATGTGACGGTTCAAAAGCAAATCCTGAAATTACTGCAAGAATTGCAGACCAAGCGCGGCATGGCTTATTTGTTGATCACCCACGATATCGACGTTTTGCGTGCCATGGCCCACCAAGTGATGGTGCTTCAGGAGGGGCGAATCGTTGAGGCGGGACCGGCCGAGCAAGTTCTGCATGAGTCGCGCCACGCCTACACCCGTAGTTTGCTGGCAGCCTTTCCAAACGAGTGAATTTCACGGTAAACAGAGCTTCATTTTCCTTAGAAATCACGCACTTAGCGCGTTTTTCGGCTAGAATACTCGCTTCACGACCAAACGGGCGGGTTTTCACCGCCCGTTTTTTTTGGGTCTTTCTTTTTTAACGTTGATATTTCGAAGCTCTGTGGCACTGCAGCAAATTGTTCAAGAAACCGTGACTGGACTGGGTTATGACCTGGTTGAGATTGACCGCACTGCGGGCGGCTTGCTGCGCATCACCATCGACTGGCCATGGCAGCCCGGTTCAGAGCCCTTCATCAACGTAGAAGACTGCGAAAAAGTCAATCGGCAACTGCAGTTCGCCCTCGAAGTCGATGGCGTTGCTTACAACCGGCTTGAGGTGTCCTCGCCCGGTATTGACCGCCCTTTGCGTCATGAAAAAGATTTTGAGCGTTTTGTCGGTGAGCTGATCGACCTCACCCTCAAGGCCCCGATGGGTGAAAACGCAGGCGGTCTTGTCAGTGCCAGCCGCAAAAAGTTTCGCGGCACCCTTGAGCGAACCGCCGCAGGTGATGGTTGGCAAATCGTCTGGAGTGACGAGCCCGTCGGTAAGCCCGGTCAAAGAATCAGTAAAAAACGAGTCCCTGCGCCTTTGCATGCGCTGGGTTTCACATTGGATGAGTTGCGCGAGGCCCGTTTGGCGCCCGTGGTGGATTTCAAAGGGCGCAAGCCAAAGGTTGAAGCCTGACCGGTGTGTCGGGCTTTGCGCATTTTTATCGGGTCTGAACCGCAGACCCAGTGGAACAGGAGAGTCAAGTCATGAATCGCGAAATGTTGATGTTGGTCGAAGCCATCTCACGTGAAAAGAACGTTGAGCGCGACGTGGTGTTTGGTGCCGTGGAAGCCGCTTTGGCCCAAGCGACCAAAAAACTGTATGCCGGTGAAGTGGACATCCGCGTTGCGGTGGACCGCGACAACGGCAATTACGAAACTTTCCGCCGCTGGCACGTGGTCCCCGATGAAGCCGGTCTTCAGTTGCCCGAGCAAGAAATCTTGTTGTTCGAGGCCAAAGAGCAAATCCCGGACATCGAAGTCGACGAGTACATCGAAGAGGCGATCGAGTCTTTGCCTATTGGCCGAATTGGCGCCATGGCGGCCAAGCAGGTCATCTTGCAAAAAATCCGTGACGCCGAGCGCGAAATGCTGCTCAACGACTTCATGTCGCGCGGCGAGAAGATTTTTGTCGGCACCGTCAAGCGCATGGACAAGGGCGACATCATCTGCGAAGCAGGCCGCATTGAAGGCCGCCTGCGCCGCAGCGAAATGATCCCCAAGGAAAACCTGCGCAGTGGCGATCGTGTGCGCGCCATGATCATGGAAGTGGACTTGACCTTGCGCGGCGCGCCGATCTTGCTGTCGCGTTCTGCCCCCGAGTTCATGATCGAGTTGTTCCGTCAGGAAGTGCCCGAGATTGAGCAGGGCTTGCTGGAAATCAAAACCTGCGCTCGTGACCCAGGCTCACGCGCCAAGATCGCTGTGTTGTCGCATGACAAGCGTGTTGACCCGATTGGCACCTGCGTCGGTGTGCGTGGCACCCGCGTCAATGCTGTGACCAACGAATTGGCCGGTGAGCGCGTCGACATCGTGTTGTGGAGTGAAGACCCGGCACAGTTCGTGATCGGTGCCTTGGCCCCGGCCAACGTTCAGTCCATCGTGGTGGACGAAGAAAAGCACGCTATGGACGTCGTGGTGGACGAAGAAAACCTGGCGATTGCGATTGGCCGTGGTGGTCAAAACGTGCGCCTGGCTTCTGACCTCACGGGCTGGAAGATCAACATCATGGACGCTGCTGAGTCTGCCCAGAAGCAGGCCGAAGAAACCACCGGTATCCGTCAGTTGTTCATGGAAAAGCTCGATGTGGACCAAGAAATTGCCGACATCCTGATTGGTGAAGGTTTCACCAGCCTGGAGGAAGTGGCTTATGTGCCAATCCAGGAAATGCAAGAGATCGAGAGCTTCGACGAAGACACCATCAACGAGTTGCGTACGCGTGCCAAAGACGCGTTGCTGACCCTTGAGATTGCACGTGAAGAGAGCGTTGAAGACGTTTCTCAGGATTTGCGTGACTTGCCAGGCTTGACGCCTGAGCTGATTTCCAAGCTGGTTGAAGCGGGTATTCAAACCCGTGACGATTTGGCTGACTTGGCCACCGATGAACTGACTGACATCACTGCTCAGACAGCTGAAGAGGCGACCGCCCTGATCATGAAAGCCCGCGAACATTGGTTCGCTGGCCAGGCCTGAAGCTATGGAGGCTTGAACACAATATGTCCAGTACCACTGTTGCCGAGTTCGCAAACGAACTCAAAAAATCTGCCGATGTCCTGCTTGATCAATTGCGATCAGCCGGTGTTGCCAAAGCTTCGGACAGCGATACGCTGAACGATGCTGACAAACAAAAATTGCTCAGTTATCTGCAAGCGAGCCACGGCACCGTGGCCGGTGACCGCAAAAAAATCACCTTGGTTAAAAAGTCAACCAGCGAGATCAAGCAGGCCGACGCTTCTGGCAAAGCCCGCACGATCCAAGTGGAAGTGCGTAAAAAACGCACCCTGATCAAACGCGATGACGAGCCGGTGCAAGAGGCCCAAGTTGAAGAGCCGCAAGAGCCCGTGATCGACCATGCTGATCTGGCTCGCCGCGAAGAAGAAGCACGCCGTCAGGCCGAACTGATTCGCCGCCAGGAAGAAGAGCTGGTTGAAAAGCGACGTGTGCGCGAAGAACAAGAAGCTCAGCAACGCGCTGAGTTGGCAGCACAAGAGGCCAAAGCCCGTGCTGAGGCGCAGTCTTTGGCCGATGCAGCCGCTTTGGCCGCAGGTCAGGCCGTTCCAGCCAAGCCTCAATTGAGCCGCGAAGAGCGTGAGCAATTGGCCCGCGCAGAAGCCGCCAGCATCAATGCAGCATCGCAAGTGAAAACCGCACCGGTTGCTCCAGCAGCGCCTGTTATTTCTGCCGAAAACGTTGCCGCTGCAAAAGCCGCGCAAGTCGCAGAAGCGGCTGCTGCTAAAGCCAAAGCTGACCAAGAAGCACGCGAAGCTGCTGCGCAAAAAGCGGCCGCTGACTCGAAGGCCAAAGCCGACGAAGACACCGCCCGTGCTGCCGATCTTGACTCGCGTCGTCGCAAGGCCTTGGCCGAAGCCGAAGCCATTCGGACCATGATGAATGCCCCTAAAAAGGTATTGGTTGCCAAAAAAGAAGAGCCCAAGGTTGAGCCAAAAGCGGCTGTCAAAGGCACTTTGCACAAACCAGTTGGAACACCCGCACCCGGTGCACGTGCTGCTGCTGCGCAAGCCGCTGCACCTGCGGGTCCGGCCGGCAACAAAGAAGTCAAATCTGCCAAACTGTCATCCAGTTGGGCGGGTGATCCAGCCAAAAAGAAAGCCATCCCAACCCGCGGCGACAGCAGCGGTGGTGTGGGGCGCAACAACTGGCGCGGCGGTCCACGCGGTCGCCGTGGCAATGAGCGCGATCGCGACGATTCGCACACACAACAGGCCCCCGCAGAAGTGCGTGTGCTCGAAGTGCACGTGCCAGAAACCATCACAGTGGCCGAATTGGCCCACAAAATGGCCATCAAGGCTTCCGAAGTCATCAAGCACTTGATGAAGCTCGGCCAGATGGCCACGATGAACCAGCCGTTGGACCAAGATACCGCCATGATCGTGGTGGAAGAAATGGGTCACAAGGCCGTGATTGCTGCGCTGGACGATCCAGAAGCGTTCACCGATGACGAAGTGTCGGAACAAAACGCCGAGTCTTTGCCGCGCGCTCCTGTGGTTACCGTCATGGGTCACGTTGACCACGGTAAAACCTCGTTGCTGGACTATATTCGCCGAGCCAAAGTGGCTTCGGGTGAAGCCGGTGGCATCACACAGCACATTGGTGCTTACCACGTTGAGACGCCTCGCGGCATGATTTCTTTTCTGGACACCCCCGGTCACGAGGCCTTTACGGCCATGCGTGCCCGTGGTGCGCAAGCCACCGACATCGTCATCCTTGTGGTGGCCGGTGACGACGGTGTGATGCCCCAGACCAAAGAAGCCATCAAACACGCCAAAGCGGCCGGTGTGCCGATCGTGGTCGCCATCAACAAGATGGACAAGCCCGATGCCAACATTGAGCGTGTTCGCAGTGAATTGATCGCTGAAGAAGTGGTGCCCGAAGAATTCGGTGGCGACTCTCCTTTCGTCTCTGTCTCTGCCAAAACAGGCATGGGCATCGATGCCTTGTTGGAGCAAGTGCTTTTGCAAGCCGAAGTGCTGGAACTCAAAGCGCCGGTGCAAGCCGCTGCCAAGGGTCTGGTCATCGAGGCTCGTCTGGACAAAGGTCGTGGTCCTGTGGCCACCATCTTGGTGCAGTCCGGTACTTTGAATACAGGCGATGTGGTGTTGGCAGGCCAGACCTTTGGCCGCGTGCGCGCCATGCTGGACGAAAACGGTGCCGCCATCAAGTCGGCAGGCCCATCGATTCCAGTCGAAATTCAAGGTCTGACCGAAGTGCCACAAGCCGGTGACGAGTTCATGGTCATGGGCGACGAGCGCCGGGCCCGCGAAATCGCAACTTACCGAGCCGGTAAATTCCGCAACACCAAGCTGGCCAAGCAACAAGCTGCCAAGCTCGAAAACATGTTTACAGACATGTCTGCGGGCGAAGTCAAGATGCTGCCGATCATCATCAAGGCCGACGTGCAGGGTTCGCAAGAAGCCTTGGGCGCATCCTTGCTCAAGCTGTCGACCGAAGAAGTCAAAGTGCAGTTGGTTTACTCTGGCGTGGGCGGTATCAGCGAATCCGACATCAACCTGGCGATTGCTTCCAAGGCGATCGTGATCGGTTTCAACGTGCGTGCCGATGCCGGTGCGCGTAAGTTGGCCGAAGGCAATGGCGTTGATTTGCATTACTACAACATCATTTATGACGCTGTGGACGAGCTCAAGGCGGCCATGTCGGGCATGTTGGCACCCGAGCAACGCGAAGAAATCATGGGTATGGCCGAGATTCGCACTGTGTTCGTGGCCTCCAAGATCGGTACGGTTGCAGGTTGTATGGTCACTTCGGGTCAAGTCACCCGCAGCGCCAAGTTCCGTCTGCTGCGCGACAACGTGGTCATCTACACCGGCGAGCTCGATTCGCTCAAGCGACTCAAGGACGACGTGCGCGAAGTCAAAGAAGGCTTCGAGTGCGGTATCAAGCTCAAGAACTACAACGACATCAAAGAAGGCGATTACCTCGAATTCTTCGACGTCAAGGAAATTGCGAGAACGCTGTAAATGGCGCGCAAGAAGCAATCGTCCGTTCCCAATCGCGGTTTCCGCGTGGCCGACCAGATCCAGCGCGATTTGGCCGAGTTGATCTCACGCGAGTTGAAAGACCCGCGTGTGGGCATGATCACGATCAACGCGATTGAGGTGACGCCCGATTACGCGCATGCCAAGGTCTATTTCAGTGTCTTGACGGGCAATCCCGAAGAGGCCACTGAAGGGTTGAACGCGGCTGCGGGTTTTCTGCGCAATGGCTTGTTCAAGCGTTTGCATATCCACACTGTGCCGACATTGCATTTCTTGTTTGACCGCACGACCGAGCGCGCGTCCGATATGAATGCGCTGATCGCCAAAGCGGTGTCGTCTCGCGCCCAAGAGGACTGAGCATGAACGCGCCACGCACCAGGGTGCAGCGGCGCCCTGTGCACGGGGTGCTGTTGCTTGATAAACCGCTGGGTCTTTCCAGCAACCAAGCTTTGCAAAAAGCCAAGTGGTTGTTGCGGGCCGAGAAAGCAGGGCACACGGGGACGCTGGACCCGTTGGCAAGCGGTGTATTGCCTTTGTGTTTCGGTGCCGCAACCAAATTCAGTCAGCAGCATCTGGATGCCGACAAGACTTACGAGACCACGGTGCGTCTGGGGCTGAAAACCAGCACAGCTGACGCTGAGGGTTACGTGATTGAAGCGCGTGAGGTGCGTTGCACCCCAGGCCAAGTGGTGGAGGTGCTGGACCGGTTCATGGGACCGATTAGCCAAGTTCCACCGATGCACAGTGCCTTGAAGAAGGACGGCAAGGCCTTGTACGAATATGCCCGCAAGGGCGAAACCGTTGAGCGCGAAGCGCGCAACGTGGTGATACATGATCTGGATTTGCTGGACATGCAACTGCAAGGCGATGTGCCTTTTTTGCGCTTGCGTGTGCGTTGCAGCAAAGGCACCTACATCAGGACTCTGGGCGAAGACATCGCCGAGGCCTTGGGTTGTGGCGGCCACTTAAGCGCATTGCGCCGTGTGGTCACCGGTCCTTTTGTGGCATCACAGTGCGTGACGCTGCAAGATCTGGAAGCGATGGATGAAGTCAAGCGCCTCGGTGCTTTGCTGCCAGTCGATGTTTTGTTGCCAGGCTACACAGAAGTGAGCCTGGACAGCGACAGCACTGGTCGTTTTTTGAATGGGGTGCGCAGACGCGGCCCTTGGGTTGATTGTGATCAAGTCGTGGTGTATGGAGAACATCCTCGTGCCTTGCTGGGAACAGCTGTTGTGCATGGCGGCGAATTGGTTCCGGGTCGATTGTTGAGCCCGATCGAAATTCAACAGATTTTGGAAAAATCACCTGCCACCGAGCCGTTGCTGGCCGAGCAGGTTTAAAGGAAGAGAAAGCATGACCAAGCAAATCCGCAACATCGCCATCATCGCCCACGTTGACCATGGCAAAACCACCATGGTTGACCAGCTGCTGCGCCAATCGGGCACATTCGCTGACCACGAAAAAATCGTGGATACCGTGATGGACAACAACGCCATCGAACGTGAGCGCGGCATCACCATTTTGGCCAAAAACTGCGCTGTGAGCTGGGAAGGAACCCACATCAACATCGTCGACACCCCCGGTCACGCGGACTTCGGTGGTGAAGTCGAGCGCGCCTTGTCCATGGTCGACGGCGTTGTCTTGTTGATCGATGCGCAAGAAGGCCCCATGCCACAAACCCGTTTTGTGACCAAGAAGGCCTTGGCCCTGGGTCTCAAGCCAATCGTTGTGGTGAACAAGGTCGACAAGCCCGGTGCAAACCCCGATAAAGTGGTCAATGCCGCTTTTGACTTGTTTGACAAACTCGGCGCGAACGACGAACAACTGGACTTCCCTGTGGTGTACGCCTCGGGTATCAACGGCTGGACATCGCTCGAAGAAGGTGCGCCTGGCGAGCAGTGGGGCCCCGATATGTCCGCCCTGTTCAACACCGTGCTCAAGCATGTGCCTGCGCAAAAAGGTGATCCAGCAGCACCTCTGCAATTGCAAATTTCCGCGCTCGACTTCTCGACTTTTGTCGGTCGCATCGGCGTGGGTCGCATCAGCCAAGGCACCATCAAGCCACAAATGGACGTGGTCGTCATGGAAGGTCCGGACGGCAAAGCCATCAAAGGCCGTGTCAACCAAGTGCTGAAATTCCAAGGTCTTGACCGTGTGCAAGTGACCGAAGCCGGTCCTGGCGATATCGTGTTGATCAACGGCATTGCCGAATTGAACATCGGTGTGACCGTGACCGACTCAGCCAATCCCGCACCGCTGCCGATGCTGAAGGTGGACGAGCCCACACTGACCATGAACTTTTGCGTGAACACCAGCCCATTGGCTGGCCGTGAAGGCAAGTTCGTCACCAGCCGTCAAATCTGGGACCGCCTGCAAAAAGAGTTGCAGCACAACGTTGCATTGCGCGTCAAAGAAACTGACGAAGAAGGTATCTTTGAAGTCATGGGCCGTGGTGAATTGCACCTGACCATCTTGCTGGAAAACATGCGTCGCGAAGGCTACGAAATGGCTGTGTCCAAGCCACGCGTGGTTTTCCGTGACGTCAATGGTGAGCGCCATGAGCCTATCGAGTTGGTGACTGCCGACATCGAAGAAACACACCAAGGCGGCGTGATGCAAGCTTTGGGCGAGCGCAAGGGCGAGTTGGTCAACATGGAACCCGATGGCCGTGGTCGTGTCCGTCTGGAATACCGCATTCCAGCACGTGGCTTGATCGGTTTCACCAACGAATTTTTGAACTTGACCCGTGGTTCCGGTTTGATCTCCAACATTTTCGACAGCTACGAGCCGCACAAAGGTGACATTGGTGGCCGTAAAAACGGTGTGCTGATCTCCATGGATGACGGTGAAATTTTCACCTACGCCCTGGGCAAGTTGGACGACCGTGGTCGCATGTTCGTCAAGGCGAACGATCCGGTGTACGAAGGCATGATTGTGGGTATCCACAGCCGTGACAACGACTTGGTCGTCAACGCCACACGCACCAAGCAACTGACCAACTTCCGTGTGTCCGGCAAAGAAGACGCGATCAAAATCACACCTCCAATCGACCTCACTCTGGAATACGGCGTTGAGTTCATCGAGGACGACGAGTTGGTCGAAATCACGCCTAAGAGCGTGCGTCTGCGCAAGCGTTTCCTGAAGGAAAGCGACCGCAAGCGCAACAAGTGATCGGCTGACGATCATGCGTTTAACGCACGGTTTGGCCGTTTGGACCATGGTGGGCGTGACCGCCCTGTGGTCCATGGCCGGCGTGGTGACAAGGCACCTGGAGCAAGCCCGCAGCTTTGAGGTCACCTTCTGGCGGAGCTTCTTCACTGTCGTTTCATTGCTGGTCATCCTGCCCTTATGGCAGGGCCGAAGTGTCTGGACACGGCTGCCTTTGCGCAGCCGTTATTTTTGGTTCTCCGGTTTGTGCTGGAGTGTCATGTTCACCGCGTTCATGGTGGCACTCACCTTGACGGCGGTGGCCAACGTGCTGATCACCATGGCGGTAGGACCTTTGCTCACTGCGCTGATCACACGGGTGTTTTTGGGACATCGTTTGCCCACTCGAACCTGGCTGGCCATTGTTCTGGCGGGCATCGGCATTGGCTGGATGTATGGCTCCCAGCTGAGTTTGGGCGATCCGAATTTCTTGCTTGGCTCCTTGGTGGCTTTGTGTGTGCCCATCGCGGGCTCGGTGCAGTGGACGCTGGTGCAAAAAAGCCAGAGCGAGGGGCAGAACCTGGACCTCGTACCCTCTGTCTTGTTAGGCGCACTCATTTCATCATTGCTGACACTGCCTTTGTCCATGCCGTTTCAGGCTTCGGCGCATGATGTGGGTTGGTTGGCCATTCTGGGTTTGTTCCAGTTGGCTATCCCTTGCGCTTTGTCGGTGGTTTGTGCCCGCGTGCTCAAAGCCCCGGAAGTGGCTTTGCTGGCCTTGCTCGAAATTGTTTTTGGCATTGCACTGGCTTGGTGGGGTGCCAATGAGGCTCCCCAATTGAGTGTGCTCTTGGGAGGTGCCCTGGTTTTGGGTGCCTTGCTTCTCAATGAATGGTTAGGCTGGAGACAAAACAATGTCTGATGTCATCGCGCAAATTGAAGGCCGTATCGGCTGCATCACCCTGAACCGACCCAAGGCACTCAACGCCTTGTCGCTGGAGATGGTTCGCGCCTTGACCCACGCGCTTTTGGCTTGGCAGGATGACCCGCAAGTGCTGGCTGTCGCGGTGCGCGGCACGGGCAAAGAAGGCCCCTTTGGTGCTTTTTGTGCAGGTGGCGATATTCGATATTTCCACCAAGCAGCACACGCTGGCGATGCTTCATTGGGTGATTTTTTTACCGAAGAGTACCGCCTTAATCACTTGATTCACACCTACACCAAGCCCTACATCGCCTTCATGGACGGCATCGTCATGGGGGGTGGCATGGGCATCAGCCAAGGTGCAAGTGTGCGTGTGGTGACCGAGCGCACCAAGATGGCCATGCCCGAGACCCATATCGGCTTGTTTCCGGATGTGGGCGGCGGCTATTTTCTGAGCCGTTGCCCAGGACGTTTGGGCGAATACTTGGGTCTCACTGGACACATGTTGGGGGGCGCTCAAGCTGTGGCCGCCAAGCTGGCTGACATCGCGTTGCCCAGTGGCATGCTCGAGCCGATCTGGCAAACCTTGATCAGCAGCCCTTTTGAAAACGCCGAGTCGGTGGAGCGTTGGGTGTTGGCTCAGTCAGGTGCTTTGACACCTGAAAAGCTTGCACCTCAGCCTCAAATTTACGAGGTATTTGGTTTGCCCAGCATCGCGGCCATGCTGACCAAGCTGGAATCAGGCACTGACGAATGGAGCCAGAAAACGGCCCATACCTTGCGCCACCGGTCACCCTTGATGTTGCATGTGGTGCTGGCGCAAATTCGCCGCGCTCGACAAATGAGTCTGGCCGACGACCTGCGCATGGAGCGCGACATGGTGCACCACTGCTTCCACCTGCGCGCCGTGGCAGACAGTGACACGGTCGAGGGCATTCGTGCCTTGGCGGTCGACAAGGACCACACCCCGAACTGGAAGCCTGCGCGGGTCGAAGAGGTGGATGCTGCCGAAGCCGCGCGTTTCTTTGTGAGCCCCTGGCCTTCTGATCACCACCCTTTGCGCGATTTAAGCTGATTGGTGGGCGTTGATGCTCAGCGGTCGCGGTGGCGGCTTTTCATGGCGCGTTCCACTTCTCGCTTGCCTTCGCGGTCCTTGATGGTGTCGCGTTTGTCGTGCTCAGCTTTGCCCTTAGCCAGGGCAATGTCGCACTTCACTTTGCCCGACTTCCAGTGCAGATTGATCGGCACCAGGGTGTAGCCCTTTTGTTCGATCTTGCCGATCAGTCGCTTGATCTCTTCCTTGTTCAGCAGCAGTTTGCGCGTGCGGGCGGCTTCGGGGCTGATGTGGGTTGAGGCGGTTTTGAGCGGGTTGATCAGGCAGCCGATGATGAACAATTCGCCGTTGCGAATGACCACATAGCCGTCGGTCAGTTGCACTTTGCCTTCGCGGATGGCCTTGACCTCCCAGCCCTCCAGCACCATGCCCGCCTCGTAGCGTTCTTCGAAAAAATAGTCGAAGGACGCTTTTTTGTTCTCGGCAATCTTGGCAAAAACGGGGGCAGCGGGAGACTTTTTTGTGGTGGCCATGGTAAGCAGATAAGGACGGGCTGGCCGTTCGCAAGAGTGTGCAGCCCGGCGATAAGCGAACAGGCAGATCGAAAAACTACAATCGGTGCATTGTATGAAGAATATCCACAAGTCCGTCCTCATCTGGTATGCCCCAGAGGAAATGTTTCGCCTCGTCACCGATGTGGCCCGTTACCCCGAGTTTTTGCCCTGGTGTGACCGCGCCAGCGTGCTCGAAACCGACGATCAAGGCATGGTGGCCGAAGTGGGCATCAGCCTGGCCGGCATCCAACAAACCTTTACCACCCGCAACACGCACGAAGAAGGGCGCTCGGTCGGCATGAGCCTGGTCAAAGGTCCGTTTTCCAACCTGAGCGGCACGTGGCGGTTTAGCCCTGTGGGCGATGGCACGCAGCGAGCCTGCAAGGTCGAGCTGGATTTGCAGTACGGTTTTTCCAGCAAGACCTTGGCCGCACTCGTGGGCCCTGTGTTTGACAAGATCGCAGCCAGCCTGGTCGATGCGTTTGTGAAACGCGCTGAAACGGTCTATGGCTGAACACACCCTTGCAGTCACGCTTTGCTGGAGCCTGGCGCCCCGTCACATTCAGGAAATGAGCCTGCGGGTGCCTGTCGGCAGCACCGTGGCGTCGGTGTTGGCTCAGGGCGTAGCCCAATGGCGGCAAAGCAAGGCCGTGGCCGATGAGAGCCTGGATGGATTGTCCGATGCCGCCCAATCTTCCTCCCTTGAATTTCAACAGCCCGGAATCTGGAGCCGTAAAGTGCCCTGGACTCAGCCCGTCCAAGACGGGGACCGGATTGAGTTGTACCGGCCTCTCAAAGTCGACCCCAAAGTCGCCCGCCGCCAGCGCTTCAAGCGCCAGGGCAAGGGGCGCACGGGCCTGTTTGCCAATCGCAAAAGCGGCTCGGCCGCCGGTTATTGAAACACGCCATGCAAGCCCTTTTGAACGCCATTGCCCAGATGCACAACACCGCCGATGCGCACCGGGTGTTCCATGGTCGCGGGGGTATGTACCCCGGCTGCGAGCAGTGGGCGCTGGACTGGTTTGCACCCGTGTGGGTGCTGACCAGCTTCAAGCCTGTGACCGATGATGAATTGACCCAGTGTCAAAGTGCACTGCAAGCCCGCTGGGACACATTGGCTCCGGGCGAACCACTCAATTGGGTTTTTCAGTGCCGTGCGACAGGTCAAACTGAAACCCGCCTTATGTCAGGCAGCGTGCCCGAACCGCATGTGGTGACCGAGCAGGGTGCACGTTATCTGGTGCATGTGATGCGCGGCCAAAACCACGGCCTGTTTTTGGACATGGCGAACGGCCGTGAATGGTTGAAGCACCACGCCAAGCACGAAAACATCTTGAATTTGTTTGCCTACACCTGCGCGTTTTCAGTGGCGGCTTTGCAGGGCGGGGCGGCGCAAGTGGTCAACCTGGACATGAGCCAGGCCGCTTTGGCCGTGGGGCAACAAAACCACCGCCTGAATGACCTGCCTGCTAAAGCCCGGTTTTTGGGGCATGACGTCTTCAAAACCTGGGGCAAGATCAGCAAGATGGGGCCTTATGGCGTGATCGTGATCGACCCGCCCAGCTACCAAAAAGGCAGCTTTATCGCCACCAAAGACTACATCAAACTGATCCGGCGCTTGCCCGATTTGCTGGAGCCGCAAGGCCATGTGCTGCTGTGTCTGAACGCCCCGGAGCTGGACACGCAGTTTTTGCACAGCCAGGTGGCCGAGGCCGCCCCGAGCTTGCGTTTTGTCGAGCGTCTGGCCAATCCTGCGGCTTTTGTCGACATCGACCCTGAAAAATCCCTCAAAGTGCTGCATTACCAAAACGCCTGATCCCTTTTTGCGTTTCGCACACCCCCATTTGAGGGAATTGGCGCGGGAAATCCCTTGGTCTGCGCGGGTACAATCCATTTTTTGGAGCCTTAGCTTATGCGCCTACTCGGTAAAGCCCTTACTTTTGACGACGTCCTCCTCGTCCCCGCCTACTCCCAAGTCCTGCCCAAGGACACGTCGCTTGCGACGCAATTCACCCGCAACATCCGCCTGAACCTGCCCCTGGTGTCTGCCGCCATGGACACGGTCACCGAAGCGCGTTTGGCCATTGCCATTGCGCAAGAAGGCGGCATTGGCATCGTGCACAAAAACCTCACGGCGCAAGAACAGGCCGCCCAAGTGGCCAAGGTCAAGCGTTACGAATCGGGCGTTTTGCGCGATCCGGTCGTCATCACCCCCGACACCACCGTGCGCCAAGTCATGGCCCTCTCCGACGAGTTGGGCGTGTCCGGCTTTCCGGTGTGCGATGGGCGTCAGGTGGTGGGCATCGTCACCGGCCGTGATTTGCGCTTTGAGACCCGCTATGACCAAAAGGTCAGCGAAATCATGACCCCGCGCGAGCGCCTGATCACCGTGCCCGAAGGCACGACTCCCGAGCAAGCCAAACACCTGCTCAACAAACACAAGCTTGAGCGCCTTCTGGTGATCAACGACGCCTTTGAGCTCAAGGGCCTGATCACCGTCAAGGACATCACCAAGCAGCTCAATTTCCCCAATGCCGCACGCGACGCCGCAGGCAAGCTGCGCGTGGGCGCCGCTGTGGGCGTGGGCGAGGGCACCGAAGAACGCGTCGAGGCACTGTCTCGCGCTGGCGTGGACGCCATCGTGGTGGACACCGCGCACGGCCACAGCAAAGGCGTGCTCGACCGCGTGCGTTGGGTCAAGCAAAACTACCCGCACATTGAAGTCATTGGCGGCAATATCGCCACGGGCGCTGCGGCCTTGGCCTTGGTTGAAGCCGGTGCCGACGGCGTGAAAGTGGGCATCGGCCCTGGCTCCATCTGCACCACCCGCATCGTGGCGGGCGTGGGCGTGCCGCAAATCATGGCCGTGGACAGCGTGGCCACCGCACTCAAAGGCACGGGTGTGCCCCTGATTGCTGACGGCGGCATCCGCTACAGCGGCGACATCGCCAAAGCCATTGCCGCAGGGGCTGGCACCGTGATGATGGGTGGCATGTTTGCCGGTACCGAAGAAGCGCCCGGTGAAATCGTGCTGTTCCAAGGCCGCAGCTACAAGAGCTACCGTGGCATGGGCTCCATTGGTGCCATGCAGCAAGGCAGTGCTGACCGCTATTTCCAAGAGTCCAGCACCGGCAACCCCAACGCCGACAAGCTCGTGCCCGAAGGCATTGAAGGCCGCGTGCCCTACAAAGGCTCGGTCGTTTCCATCATTTACCAAATGGCAGGCGGCTTGCGCGCCAGCATGGGTTACTGCGGCTGCGCCACCATCGAGGCCATGCACAACGAATCGCAGTTTGTGGAAATCACGGCTGCGGGCATCCGCGAAAGCCATGTCCATGACGTTCAGATCACCAAAGAAGCGCCGAACTACCGGGCTGATTAAAATCTGACTCTGACCACCAAGGCGTCTGCACCCCAGACGCCTTTTCATTTCTCAAAGAACGACGCCTGCCATGCAGCACTCCAAAATTCTGATCCTCGACTTCGGCTCGCAAGTCACCCAGCTGATCGCCCGCCGCGTGCGCGAAGCACATGTGTTTTGTGAAGTGCATCCCTGCGACGTGAGCAGCGACTGGGTGCGCGAGTACGCCAAAGACGGTAACCTCAAAGGCGTGATCTTGTCGGGCTCGCACGCCAGCGTCTACGAAGTGGATGACCGCGCACCCGATGCCGTTTTTGAGCTGGGTATCCCAGTTTTGGGCATCTGCTACGGCATGCAGACCATGGCCGAGCAATTGGGCGGCAAGGTCGAAGCTGGTCACACCCGCGAGTTCGGCTACGCCGAAGTGCGCGCCCATGGTCACACCGAATTGCTTAAGGGCATTGAAGACTTCGCCACGCCCGAAGGCCACGGCATGCTCAAGGTCTGGATGAGCCATGGCGACAAAGTCACCCAACTCCCCGAAGGCTTCAAGGTCATGGCCTCGACACCGGCTTGCCCCATTGCGGGCATGGCCGATGAGTCCCGCCACTTTTACGCGGTGCAGTTCCACCCTGAAGTCACGCACACCGTTCAAGGCCAGGCGCTGCTCAACCGGTTTGTGCTCGACATTTGCAAGGCCCGCCAAGACTGGATCATGGGCGACTACATCGAAGAAGCCGTTGCCAAGATCCGCGAGCAAGTCGGTGACGAAGAAGTCATCCTCGGCCTGTCTGGCGGTGTGGATTCCTCTGTGGCTGCTGCATTGATCCACCGCGCCATTGGCGACAAGTTGACCTGTGTGTTTGTGGACCACGGCTTGCTGCGCCTGAACGAAGGCGACATGGTCATGGACATGTTTGTCGGCAAGTTGCACGCGCACGTCATTCGCGTGGATGCCAGCGATTTGTTCCTGGGCAAGCTGACGGGTGTGAGCGAACCCGAAGCCAAGCGCAAGATCATCGGCGGCCTATTTGTCGATGTGTTCAAAGAGCAGGCTGCGAAACTTAAAGCGGGCGACGGCGGCCACAAGGGCGCGACCTTCCTCGCCCAAGGCACGATTTACCCCGACGTGATCGAGTCCGGCGGTGCCAAGAGCAAGAAGGCCGTCACCATCAAGAGCCACCACAACGTGGGCGGTTTGCCCGAGCAACTGGGCCTGAAACTGCTAGAGCCTTTGCGCGAGTTGTTCAAAGACGAAGTTCGCGAACTCGGTGTGGCCCTGGGCCTGCCGCGTGAGATGGTCTACCGCCACCCCTTCCCAGGCCCCGGCTTGGGCGTTCGGATTTTGGGCGAAGTTAAAAAAGAATACGCTGACCTGCTGCGCCGTGCGGACGCCATCTTCATCGAAGAGCTGCGCAACTTCACGGACGAATCCGGTAAAAGCTGGTACGACTTGACCAGCCAAGCCTTCACTGTGTTCTTGCCCGTGAAAAGCGTGGGCGTGATGGGCGATGGCCGCACCTATGACTATGTGGTGGCCTTGCGTGCGGTGCAAACCAGCGACTTCATGACCGCTGATTGGGCCGAGCTGCCCTATGCGCTGCTCAAGAAGGTATCGGGCCGCATCATCAACGAGGTGCGTGGCATTAACCGAGTGACCTACGACGTGTCATCGAAACCACCGGCGACGATCGAGTGGGAGTGACTTTTGTGAGCTAAGTTATTGATTTATATAGGTTTTCAACTTACACAAAAGTTTCACGCGACACGCTAAGTCGTTGCTTTTAAACGCTTTTGGGTTTACAGTTGCACAAAGAGTCGCACAGCGTTGCGGCTACTCAAAACTGTAGTTACCCAAAAGTTCGATGACACTCAAAAAACAAGAATTTAGTGACGACGAAATCCCAATTTTCGAGGATGCGTTAGTCTACAAACGCGGTGAATATTGGCAGATGCGTATGTGGCTCGCTAAGGAGCACAAGTACGCACGATTCAGCTTAAAAACGCGAAATAGAAGTACAGCAATAGACAAAGCCAAGCTCCACTATCACGAGCTTATGGCAGGGCAGTTACAAGGTAAAAGCTACTTTTCAATCACAACACGTATGGGTGTTGAAATGTACTTGGAGCACAGAAAGAAGGACGTTACAAACGGCTTCATTGTCAGCGGCAGGTACAACACTATCGCAACACATCTTAAGCACTGGCTCACATTTATTGGCAAAGATGTGAAGCTTAAGGAGCTTGAGCGTACAGATTGTGAAGATTATTTTGCCAGTCGCACAAAGACAAAGAAAAAAGAAACGATACGCATAAGTCAAACAACTGTTGAGAACGAGCAAAGTTCAGTCAACGCAATGATGGCGTGGCTTTACAAACACAAAGAAACATACATTGACGGCTTTGACTTTAAGAAGCTTAAAGCTGTTGACAAAGGCTCAGAGGCTAACAGACGAAATACTTTTACAGATGACGAAACTGCACGTTGGACAGTTGAGTTAAGCAAGTACATAAAGGAAGCAGAAAAGGACTGGTCAGAGCCAAATAACTTAGTCAAAGCTGTCTGCGGTTATTACTTGGGCTTCTCGCTGATTACAGGCTTAAGGCGTGGCGAACAGCTACAGCTTAAGTGGAGTGACATTGAAGATATGGAACACACAGAAGCAAGAGGCAATGGCTTTGACTTGATTAAAGTTACGGTACGTGGAGAGACAAGTAAAGTTAGAAAGACACGTCAGTTTGTAGTTAAGGATTCTGTGTACTTGAAAGGCTTGATTGAACTAACACGACGGAGGCATAAAGAAAAGATAGCAGAGCCTAAGCTATATGAGTTGGTTAAGGATGAACTGATGTTCAGTACTAACGGCAAGACAGCAATTACAGCAAGAGCAATTGGGATTCATTTTGATAAGTTAGTTGCCTTAGCTAAGATTCCTAACTCAGATAAGCGTGGTTTAGTTCCTTACAGCTTGAGGCATTACTTCATAACTCAACGTGTCAACAGTAACTTGCCACCTGCGTCAGTAGCAGAGATGTGCGGTACGAGCATCACTCAAATTGAGAAGACTTATTACCACACAACAGAAGCGAAGATGATTAGCAACGCTTTGGCAGATTACGAGTACAAAGACGGGATGCTGATTCCTAAGTAAATTTTAATCAATGAAAGAGGCAAATAATGACTGATTTTAAAAAGTTGATTTTCTTGTTTTTGGTAGTTTATTTAAATTGTACGAATGCCAATTCATTTGACAAGATAAGCTCCTATCAGAACGCCAAGCATCCACCTTTCTATTCTGAAACATTTCCTCTTGACTCTTGGGGGCGTACGCCATTATTGGCGGAGGCAAGAGCATTTTTTAAATATAGCGATGGAAATAATGGCTTGCTTGCAAATGAGCATGGGTATCAAACGCATAATCACACATTGCAACAAGCAAAATCTGGAATAGTAAATTTTTATGTGATGAAGAATTCAGAGTGGCTGAAAGCAGATGTGAAAATAAATTACAAAGCAGAGACATGTATCCATGCTCGAAAAATAGTTTCTGCTGATTTTAATAATGACAATGTAATTGATTTTGCATTTATGTGTCAGGGATATGATGCAATGCCATTTCCAGGTGAAAAGATGAAGATTTTATTGAGTAAATCTTCTAATGAATATGATTTTCAAGTTTTGCACGATGATGTGGATTTTTATCATGGAGGCGCAAGTGAAGATTTTAACGGAGATGGGTTGCCTGATTTACTAGTAGGTACAATGAATAGCCCTAAACTCTATATGAACTTAGGAGATGGCAAGTTCAAATATGATAGGACTTTTAGTCAAATCAAGCGTGCATTTTCAATTGAACTAGTAGATGTAAATAATGATGGAAAATTCGACGTTATATCTGGTGCGCATGAGTGGGAAACGCCCACAACTATATATTTTAATAATGGTAAAAATGAGTTTTCATATTTTGGCGGGTTAACTATTCCGCCCGTGTCTGGTGCTGGCAATGTTTTGGATTTTATACAGTCCAAAAATGACAACTGCTTATATGTAATGCGGACTGGCGGAGAAAAAGGCAATAGAGCAATTTGGTATAGAGGTGTTTTCATCCAAAAGTTATGTGGTAAAAATTCTGAAGTAATTTACGAGAATAAAGATTGGGTGGACCCAACTCGAAAAAGTTATAAATTTACATCAATGCGATGGATGATTGAGTCTGAAGGTGCGCTCATATCAGACTGGGGTGGTTTCCTTAAAATTCCCCTTAAGTAAATGCTTAATGGCACCAATAAACACGTCAAAAAAGCCCTACAGCGGGGTTTAAAAAGACAGACAAACCGTGTCGCAAACGGAAAAGAAAACGACAGCTTGTATGGTGCCTACATCAAAGCTTAATTGACTTAAAAGCGAGAGCAGAAACGGTGTCTCTCGCTTTTGCAAGTTTTTGACGTTCTCTCTCTGCCTTTAAGTTTTTAGCTGCCGCATCCTTCGTTTTTTTGAGTGCTTCAATTCGTGCCTTTTCAGGCGTCATAGGTCCAACTGGTTTGATACCTTTAAGTTCATTTATAGTCATAAGAAAGATCCATTCAAAATTACTTATCAGTAATCTTAAATGGAGCTATTTGGAATCTTAAAATAACTTTATTTGGTGAATCCCGCTTTGAGTTTATCGCTTGCTTGGGCGATAGCATCATCTAATTCACCAGCTATAACAGCATCTTTCAGCGTTACCAATGTTGCAAGCAACTCATCGCCAGAGTTCAATTCAATAGCGTTCTTGCCTTTAGCCAGTTCCAGTGTCTTGCTTCCGTAGCGAACTGACAGATGAATTTTTCCAGCACTGTTCGTCCAATACCATTCCTTAATACGCTTAGTTGCTTCAACTGTTTTACGCTCGCCAGTGGCTTTGTCGATGACGTTTTTTAGCCGTTTTGGAGCATAAATCTGTCCATCTCGCTGAGCAGTTGCAAACAGTAATTGCTCATCAATTTTGCCAGCAAGCTTGTTCCTGCGAGCAACGATTGGGCTAACGATACGTTCCTTTTTGCTGGATACCAGCTTAAGCTTTGCAATGACTGTCATATATCACCTTTTTGGTTGTTAAAAGCTAAACTATATAACCAAAATGTCTATAGGACAACCTGAAAAACCATCTCCTTTTCTTTGGTTTGCATAAATAAACGTATGAGCAAATTACAGGAACTACAAGAAAGATGCCAGCAAAAGGGCTATGACAGGCTGTCACGCAGGCAGGTGCTTGCTGATTGGCTTGGCAAGGGCTGCGAGAAGCGTTTTGACATGGGTTTGACGCTGATGCCCAAAAAGGTGCATCACAAGCAGAAATCAGCTCGCTACGGGATGAAAAACACACAAGTTCTGCGTCACTTAAACAGCAGTGAGCTTGTAAGCGCCAGCAATAGATTTGTTGAGCTTTTAAACAGGCTCATTTACAAGCAAGCGTACAAACGCTTCAACAAGCGTTTGGACATTGTGATGGTGACGGAGGGTGAACAAGAGCTGATTGACTTACACACACACTTTGCCATTCGAAAGCCAGAGCAGATGCCAATAAAGCAATTTGTTAGGGCTGTGCATAAAGCAATTGAGTTAAGTGGCGACTTTGAAATTACAAATCCAAACTATGTCGCAGACGCAGATATTTTGGTAGACAAATACAGATACAAACTCGACTTGATTGACGAGGGTTGGCTCACATACATCACAAAGAAACTGGACGGTAAAGATATGAAAAATCTTTACCTGCCGTAGTTAAGCATTCCTGTCCCAGTGACGCTTGCGGTTGATGGTTGAAAGCATAGAAATATGCTTAATGGCGTAGCTATGTCTAAAACAAAAATCAAACAAGCAATCAAACACACAAACAATGAAACTTAACTAAAGTACTAGAGCAAACACTCAAACAATGAGCAGTACACATCATATTTGAACAGCTATAAAGCAAATCAAAAGCAGTAGGGCAGAACTGACACGCTAAAACAAGCTACAAACGCTTAAAAGCACTGAGCGAAGCATTGGGTAGCTGGCACAGTGAAAAACAGCGTGTAGGGCTTGTACAGCGTAAGCAGGCTTGGTCGCAAAAATCCCACATTAAAACCAATAAATAAAGAACCAAAGCTTTTATGTATTAGCTTTGGTTTTTTCGCATTCACACGCTAAGTCGTTGAAATCATTAAGGAAAACAACTTGAACCAACAAAGCCAAAAACAGGTAGGAATTAAGAAACAAAGAATTTATGCTTTAGACATTGAAAAGCTTACATTTAGGAGAGCACTTATGTCCAAGCAAGCAAAAACACTTTCAGCACAAGAAATCCGTCGTGTGCTGGACTACGTAGCAACACGCAAGCACAGCGAGCGTAATCGTGCGATGTTGTTGACGATGTACTACGCAGGACTGCGTGTTAAGGAGTGCGCGGCTTTGCGCTATGAAGACGTAATTGACGGGGAGGGCAAGATTAGGGCTGAAATCCGCTTAACGCCAGAACAGACAAAGGGCAGCAAAGCAGGGACGGTATTTGTCAGCGACAAGCTACGCAAAGAACTTCAAGCGTATGTTAAATCAGTGCCGCCAAAGGCACCCACAGACAAACTGTTCTATTCACAAAAGCGTCCGCAAGATGGATGGAACAGCAACACGCTTTGCCAATTCTTCCATCACTTGTTTAAAAGTGTAGGCATTGAGGGTGCGTCAAGCCACAGCCCAAGACGCACGCTAATCACCAATTTGGCAGACAAAGGCGTCAGCGTTAGGGTGTTACAAAGCATCGCAAGGCACGCGAATATCTCAACTACACAGGCTTACATAGACGTTAACGATGCAATGAAGCGCAAGGCGATTGAGTTAGTTTAATAAGTCAATCTTCTTTAGTTTAATTCCAATAAATTCACTGATGTCGCGGACATATTGAGCACGAGTAAGTTCATCCATTTTTCCGTAAGGATATTTAGAATTTACTGTTGCTTCAGCTTCTTTAAAATCCAAAAACATAAATGCCACATCTGGGTGCCATTTGTGTCCATTTTTAAGAACTTGAAGCATCACCTCTTGTCCGTCAGTTAATTTTTCATAGTCTGAATCAGGCAGTCGATAAAATTTAATTTTTTTAGAGACTGTTTTGTTGTAATAGCCACGTTCAACACAAATTTCCCTGATTAGTTCAGTGAATTCTTTATTGAATGTATCAGGCGTAAATCCAAGATATGAGGTTATGTCTTGTTCACTCATGCGTGAACCTATAACTGTTGCTTGTTGTGCCTTAATCATAGCTAATTAAGCAATTATTATTTTGCAGTTTTCTTAGCCGTCGTCTTCTTCGCCGCACGTGTACCGTTGGGGCTACGCTTAGCACGTGTTGCAAGCACACCTTTGAAGTCTGACGTTTTGAAGCCATAGAGCTTGATGTCAGCTTTCATCTTCGCAAGAACATTGGCACGTTCTGCGCTGATGGCAGAGGCACGTTCCGCTTCCAGCTTGGCGATTTGTGCGTTGATTTCGTCTACACGTGACATTGAGGACTCCTTAGGTGCTGAGATTGACAATTGCTAACTCCTCTCATATCATAGAAGCAACCAACCTACATGTCAAAACGGCTGCTGTTATGCTCAAATTTAAGTCTCATCTAACCTTTCTCATTGTCTATCTTTGTGCTTTCGCAAGTACCTCCGTATTAGGACAAGATAAAATTTACCTTCGTTGTGAAGGTGCCGCTAAGGTTGGTCCATCTGTTAATATAAACATCACTAAAAATGAGAGCGATAAATTCTTTAAAATAAAGCCCATGACGTTAATTGTTACAATAGCTGACGGATTTATTACGGTTAATAATGATTATGAGTTTAAAAACATACCTTCTGTTTTTTCTGATCCAAGCAACGATCATTTGTTTGAGTATGGTGGTTTAGAGGTAAAGGATACATATTATCGTGGTAGCTACACACGTGAACGCTATAAGAAGTTCAAAGATGATGAAAAATACTCAATTGAACGAAGCTTATATTCTTATACACGAAGGTTTATAGTGCTCGATAGAGTTGATGGAAGTTTTTCTTGGCATCATACAATATATGGCTTTAGTAGCTGGATTAACGATTTGTTGCCTTCCAGAGTTCGCGATATGTATGTAAATCTTGAGATTGAAGGCAAGTGTGTTAAAGAGGCAAAGAAAATTTTATTTTGATTTACTATGACACATATTTTAGGTGCCGTCACATGGAATAAAGCAATTTTTTATGGTTTTTACATCAAAGATAATGAAATTATCTTGTTGCTTGATGATGGAACTTACAGGAGAATGAAACTAATTAATTGGGAAGATTCATATCCTCTAACCTTGAAAAATTTATTTTTATTAAAATCAGGTGATTCCATCCAGTATGGAACTTGGAATGGTTATGAGTCAAAAATTTGGTTTTGTGATGTGAGGCGAATTTGACTTTTATAATTGCTACACATTGTGTATCCAAATTTTTGCTTAAGCCTTGATTTTCAATACTTTAAGCAAGCCTTATCTACTTCCTGAATGCCCTCAAACTCACACAAAACTTACACACGCAAAATCAGTCCATGCAAGCTATTGATTTTATTAGGGTTTTTACCTGTGTATGTATTGAGTGGGAATGAGTTTTTAAACCTTTAGTAGCTAGAAAGCGCATTTTTTTGCGCTTAGCTTCAGATCCGAATCACACGATCTTTTTGTAATAGTTGAACGCCGGAATTGCGCTATTTGTTGGTAATAAAATACGCATTTCCCCGTTTGGCTTGGGCATGAATCGTTTGGCGTGTTTTCTATTGAGTTTTGCATCCTCTTTGGTGTGTGCTCAGCCGCGCGACTTGTTGTTGGACTTCTCGGTTGTCGTCCCGCCCGAAGTTGACAAACAACAGATCGTGCAGCCGCAGCTTCATTGGCTGATCAAGCCAAACGCCCCTGAGCATTGCGAGCAAATCAAAGGCCACGACGGTTTTGCGGTCTGGCAAGAGGGCTGCGTTTTCTGGACTCGTGTGCCAGCAACTTGCACGATTGTGACCACCGGGCGCACGACCCATTCACAGATAGGTCGTTTGTTTTTGTTGTGTTTGAGCGCAGGAGAGCCTGCATGATTTGCTCACGGTGTTGTTGGATCAGCATGGTTTTTTTGGGTGGCTTATTTGCTTTGATGCCGCCTGTCTTGCTGGCCCAAACTCAGGACGTCAATCAGTTGCCGGGTGCCATCTTGTTGCGCAAATTTCTTCCGCCCATGGTGGATCGCATGCGTTTTGAGCCATTGCTGCCAGAGCAGCGCATGCTCAATGAGCCCAAAGTAAAACTCTTGGTCCGCAAGGATGGCTATGAATTTTGCTCACGCATCACAGGGGTCCCGATCAGTCCTGCCTCTCGTCCCATGGCCTGTGCATACTGGAACGTCTTACGCAAAGAGTGCACGGTCATCACGCCCGAAGTGACGGGCTATAACTATGTAGGGCACGAAGTCCGTCATTGCTTTGAGGGGGCTTTTCATGATTGATTCATGTGCGCCTCCAATGTCTCGAGAGTCTGTCAATCGAAGGCGTGAATGGCTGAAAAAGGCCTTGCTTTTGGCCTGTTCGGGCAGGTTGTTGGCGGCCCAGGCGCAAGACAAACCGCTCATGCGCGTGGGTTTTATTGCCCGCTATCAGCCGTATAGTTTTTTGCAGACCGATGGTGGTTTGACGGGTTTTGATGTGGAGGTGGTCAGTTTGTTGCTGAGCGCATCAGGCCTTGCCATGGTGCCAGTGACCGATACCTTGACCAACTTGCGCAAAAAACTGCAAAGCGGCGACATTGACTTTATTGGAAATCAACTGCTGGTTACGCCAGAAAATCGGCGCTATTTTGATTTTATAAAGTCTTATGCCACGATTCAGTTGGTGAGTGTGCTGCATGAGAACGATGAGCGCGATCTGATGAGTCTCGATGATTTTTTGGGAAAGAAGCTGGGTGTGCTGGCCAACACCGGCATTGCTGCCCAAGCCCGAGGGGCTCTGGGTCATTCAGTGCAGACTTTTGAGCGCATTGAAGATGCTTTTCGTGCATTGGCTGATCGCAAACTCGATGCTGTACTTGAAGAAAACCTGATTGCCGATTACCACATAGAAAAAGGCAACTTGCCGCTCAAGGTGGGCGCTCCTTTTGCGGCGCCCCTTCGTGTGGGCCTGGCTGTTGCAAAAGGCAATAAGGGCCTTGAACAGCGCTTGTCCTTGGGTGTACAAACCCTCGTCAACGACAAAAACTTCAAAGCGATTTCGATGCGCTGGTTTGGTTACGATGTCAGCCGGCCCAGGGTGTCTCACGCCTCTGGAAATTAAATCGTTTGACGCGGCCGGCAGTGTCTGGATTGTGCAATGCCCGCGTTGACATCCGGGTGTTTCTACTCTCTGTCTACCTGCGTTTTACCTGCACAATGTTTTGATCTTGAAGGAAACTTTTATGAGCTTGTTTAAATTAGTCCCCTTGTTGGCCGTTTTGGTGAGCAGTGCCCAAGTGCAGGCACAAAACCGTGAAGTCAACATCATCTGTTCCGCCCAAGCCGCCTGGTGCAGCATGATCGCTGTCACATTTGAAAAGAGCCAGGGCATCAAAGTCAATATGACGGCCAAGGGCTCGGGCGAGGCCATTGCGCAATTGACCGCTGAAAAGGCCAATCCCAAGACCGACATCTGGTTTGGTGGCACGGGCGATCCGCACTTGCAGGCCGCCGAGCAAAACCTGAGCCTCGAATACAAGTCGCCCACACTGCCCAAATTGCATGACTGGGCGCAAAAGCAGGCTGCACAATCGGGCTTCAAAACAGTGGGCATTTATTCTGGCCCCTTGGGTTTTGGCTACAACACCGAATTGCTGGCCAAGAAAAAAATGCCGGTGCCCAAGACTTGGGGTGATCTGCTTAAACCTGAATACAAAGGCGAAATTCAGTCGGCCAACCCGGCCTCAAGCGGCACGGCTTACACCATGATCGCTACGCTGGTTCAACTCATGGGCGAAGAAAAAGCCTTTGAATACCTCAAGAACCTGCACAAGAACATTGGCACCTACACCCGCTCGGGCACTGGCCCCATCAAGGCCGTGGCACGGGGCGAGACGGCTGTGTCGATCAGCTTTGTGCATGACGGCCCAGGCGAAAAAGCCCAAGGTTTTCCCATTGAAACCATTACCCCGGCCGATGGTACGGGGGCCGAGATTGGCTCCATGTCCATCGTGCGCGGCAGCCGCAATCTGGAAGCCGCTAAGAGGTTTTACGAGTGGGCCTTGACGCCGGCAGCACAAGAGTTGGCCGCAGCGACCTTGCAATTTCAGTTGCCGTCCAACAAGGCGGCCAAGGTCGATCCGCGTGTGCCGGACTTCCGCAAAATCAAAATGATCGACTACGACTACGCCAAATATGGCCAGACGGCAGAGCGCAAGCGCTTGATTCAGCGTTGGGAAAAAGACGTCAACACTCTGCCGCGTTGAGTGAGAAACTGAGATGAATCCAGCGCTGCGTTTGCAGCGCGCTTTGCAAGGCTGGGTGCTTTTGGGCCTGCTGTGCTTTGCGCTGCTGCCTTGGTATTTTCTGCAACAAATGTCCCTGATGGACGCTTTGCCTGGCATCTGGGCAGGCGCCGAAACGGCCAGCGGCTGGGTGCAGGCGAGCGGGCATGGACGGCCTTGGCTGTGGTCGGGATTGGCGGGCTTGCTGGTTTGCGGGCTGGCTGTGCTGGTGCCTTGGACTGCCCGCACGCAAGGCTGGCTGTTGTTGCTGGGCAGCCTGATCGGTTTGCTGGGCTTGCTGGGCAGCGGGTTTGCCATTGGGGCCACAGGCTGGACCTTTGAATCACTCACCACGCTGTGGGGCGACTTGCCCATAGGCCAATACGGCATGGGCTGGGGCGCTGCCCTGGTGTTGTTCAGCCTGGTGGTGTTGCTGGGCGCCGCGCTGGCCCGACTGGGTGCATTTCGGGGTGATGTGTTTGTGGCCTCAGCCGTGGTGTTGTGCAGCGCCTTGCTCGCGCTGTTTGTGGTGTACCCGGTGCTGCGCTCGCTGGTGGCCGCCTGGGTGGACGACACTGGCGCTTATGCTTGGACGCATTTGCTCGAACGGGTGGCCACTGAACGGGTTTGGGGCCTTGGCTGTGTGCAAGGGGCAGGGCGCTGCGGTGTGGCCTGGAACACCTTGTGGCTGGCGCTCATCACCGCCACTGGCACCACGGTCATGGGCACCTTGTTGGCGTTGTGGGCCGAACGTGGCAGCACGCGTCTGGCCAAGCCACTCAACATTTTGGCAATGCTGCCCATCATCACACCGCCGTTTGTGGTGGGTCTGGGCTTGATTTTGTTGTTTGGCCGTGCGGGCCTTTTCAATCAGGCGCTTGAATGGGCTTTTGGCGTTGAGCCGGGCCGCTGGTTTTACGGCGTGTTCGGTATCTGGCTGGCGCAGATGTTCGCCTTCACGCCGATTGCTTTCATGATCATGCGCGGCGTGGTGCAGGGCGTGAGCCCCAGCATGGAAGAGGCCGCGCAAACCCTGCGTGCCAGTCGCATGCAAACCTTCTGGACGGTGACTTTGCCCTTGCTCAAGCCCGGCCTGGCTAACGCATTTTTGGTGGGCTTCATCGAGAGCATGGCCGACTTTGGCAACCCCATCATCGTGGGCGGGCAGTATGCGGTGCTGTCCACCGAAATCTTTTTTGCCATCGTGGGCGCGGCCCTTGACCCCGGCATGGCAGCGGCGTTGGCGTTGGTGTTGACTGGTTTTGCGTTAGCGGTGTTTTTTGTTCAGCGCCATGTACTGGCTGGCAGCAGCTTCACCACGGTCTCGGGCAAGGGCGACGCAGGCGTTTCCATGGCTTTGCCGCCCGCCGTGTTGCGGGTGTGCCGCAGCATCGCAGGGCCATGGTTGTTGTTCACTGTGGTGGTGTACCTGTTTGCCTTTGCGGGTGGTTTTGTGCAGACCTGGGGGCGCGACTTCACGTTCACCTTGGTGCACTTCAAAACTGCTTTTGATGTTCAGTTGGGCGAGTTTGGTTGGGTGTTTGCAGGCACCGCCTGGAAGTCGCTGTTCACCACGCTCAGCCTTTCTGCCATGGCCGCGCCGATTTGTGCGGGCTTGGGCTTGCTGATGGCTTGGTTGCTGGCACGCACCGAGTTTCGGGGCAAGGCGGCGTTCGAGTTCTCTGCGTTGCTGACCTTTGCCATTCCGGGCACGGTGCTGGGCGTGAGCTACATCCTGGCCTTTAATGTGCCGCCGGTGGAGCTGACGGGCACCGGCTTGGTCATCGTGCTGTGCTTTGTGTTTCGCAATTTGCCGGTGGGCGTGCGGGCGGGTACGGCGGCCTTCAAGCAGCTGGACCGCTCGCTCGACGAAGCCTCGCAAATGCTGCGGGCCAGCACACTCACCACGCTGCGCCGAGTGGTGCTGCCGCTGATCAAGCCTGCGCTGGTGGCCGCATTGGTCTACAGCTTTGTGCGCTCCATGACCACGGTATCGGCGGTGATCTTTTTGGTCACGGCGCAGTACGAGCTGGCCACCACTTACATCATTGGTCGCGTGGGCAATGGCGACTACGGCGTGGCGCTGGCCTATTGCACCGTGCTGATGCTGCTCATGTCTGCCATCACCTGGGGCATTCAAAAGTTGGTGGGCCAGCGGCAATTGGGCCGCCGAAGCGCTGCATCCACCCCGGCTTGAAACAAGGACTTAAAGCGATGGGCATTCAATTCAAACAAGTCACCAAGCGCTATGGCGGTGCAGATTCGCCGCTGGTGGTGCAGGGCATCGACTTTGTCGTACCCAAGGGCAGCCTGACGACCATTCTTGGCCCCTCGGGTTGCGGCAAAACCACTACCTTGCGCATGATCGCCGGGCTGGAAGCGCCCACGGGCGGTCAGATTTTGATTGACGGTGTGGATGTCACGCACTTGGGCCCATCTGAGCGCAATGTGAGCATGGTGTTTCAGAGCTATGCGCTGTTCCCGCACATGAACGTGATCGGCAATGTTCGATACGGGCTGGACGTGAGCGGTGTGCACAAAACAGAGGCCTTGGAGCGCGCCCACAAAAGCTTGGCGTTGGTCGGCCTGGCGGGCTACAAAGAGCGCCTGCCCAGCGAGTTGTCGGGCGGGCAGCAGCAGCGCGTGGCCTTGGCTCGCGCCCTGGTTTTGGAGCCATCCGTCTTGTTGTTTGATGAGCCTTTGTCCAATCTCGATGCTCGGCTGCGCCGGTCTATGCGCGACGAGATTCGCCACCTGCAGCAGCGCCTAGGCCTGACGGTGGCTTATGTCACGCACGACCAAAGCGAAGCCTTGGCGGTGAGTGACCAGATCATCGTGATGGAGGCCGGGCGCATCGCGCAGGCGGGTACGCCGCAAGACTTGTACGAACGGCCTGCATCCGCTTTTGTGGCGGGATTCATGGGCGAGGCGGTGCTGTTTGATGGTCAGTCGCTGGCCGATGGCTCGGTGCAGCTAGGGCCACTGCGTTTGTTGACTCGCCATCCGGTGGCGCCAGGTCCAGTGCGGGCAGCGGTGCGCCCTGAAGCCTGGCTGGTGGGGCGCGAACTGGCCGGTGGCGAACAGCCCGCACAAATGTTGCCCGCGCAGCTCAAGCAATGTGCCTATCTGGGCAGTTTTTTTGAGCTGACATTCGAGACCGAGTTGGGTCCGGTTTTTGTGGTCTCGCCCGAGGTCGAGCGCGACTGGCGCATCGGCCAGGTTTTGGCCCTGAGTTTGCCGGGTCAAGGCGTCTCGGTGGTGGCGATTTAAAAGAAAGTGCAGTCATGAGCCAAGACGTGGTGTTTGATCTGGGCGGTGTGGTCTTCCGCTGGGAGCCGTTGGTGGTGTTGCAAACACTGTTTCCACAGCGCGTGACCGACGAGGCGGTGGCACGGCAGTGGGCGGGGGAGATTTTTCAGACTTTTCATCCCGATGCTGACTGGGCCTTGTTTGACCTCGGGCGCATCGATCCCGAGCCGTTGGCCCAGCGCATCGCCGCCCGCACCGGGCTGGCCGAGGCCGATTTGCGGCATTTGATTGCCAATATCCCCGCACACCTGTTGCCCATGCAAGGCACGGTGGATCTGATTCACGACCTTAAAGCGCAAGGCCATCGGCTGTATTTTTTGTCCAACATGCCCGCAGGCTACGCCGATCATCTGGTGCGTGAAAACAGCTTTTTCAGCCAGTTTGAAGAAGGTATTTTTTCAGCGCATGTGCAGCAGATCAAACCGCTGCCCGGCATCTTTGCCACCGCACAAGAGCGCTGGCCCTTGCGCGGGCAGCCGGTGTTCATCGATGACGTGCAACACAACATCGACGCCGCTGAACAGCACGGCTGGCAAGGCATCCGTTTTGAAACGCCCGCGCAGGTGCGGGCGGCGTTGGTGGGTCAGGGGTATTTAGCGGGTTGACTTACTCCGCAGGAGCGATCTCTTGCAGAGATCGCTCCTGCGAAAAAGTTAAGCTCAAGCTTTGGCGCCGTGGGCCAACGCCCGCGCATGGCTAGCAGCCAGTGCCGCTTCGTCAGGCGCTGACAAATCCCAGCCCTTCATGTGGTCCAAGCTGATGTCGGCAAGTGCCTCGATCCATTGCGCGTTGTTGTTCAGGCAGGGGATGTAGCTGAAGCTTTCGCCGCCCGCGTGCAAAAACGCTTCTTGCGCTTCTTGCTGAATTTCTTCCAGCGTTTCTAGGCAGTCTCCCGTAAACCCCGGGCAGATCACATCCACCTTTTTGACACCTTGCTCGGCCATGGCGATCAGTGAGGGCTCGGTGTAAGGCTCCAGCCATTTGGCCTTGCCAAAGCGGGATTGGAAGGTCAGTTTGTATTGGTCTTTGCGCAGGCCCAGTGCTTCGGCCAGCAGGCGGCCGGTCTTCATGCATTCGCAGTGGTAAGGGTCGCCCAGGTGCAGCGTCCGCTCGGGCACGCCATGAAAGCTCATGACCAATTTTTCGGCTTGGCCTTGGGCCGCCCAATGTTCGCGCACCGTTTGGGCCAGCGCGTTGATGTAGCGCGGGTCATCGTGATAGTGGTTGACAAAGCGCATCTCGGGGATTAGCCGGGTTTTGAGGCCCCAGCGGTACACGGCATCAAACACGCTGGCCGTGGTGGTGCCGCTGTATTGTGGGTAGGCTGGAACGATCAACACGCGCTGCACGCCTTGGGCCTTGAGTTCATTGAGCTGTTCGGGGATGGACGGCTGGCCGTAGCGCATGGCGTAACGCACGGTCACGCTGTGGCCGCGCTCTTGCAAGACGGTACCCAGCGATTGGGCTTGTTGTTCGGTGAAAACTTTGAGCGGCGAGCCACCTTCGGTCCAGATGCTGGCGTATTTGGCGGCCGATTTTTTGGGGCGCACGCGCAAGATGATCCCGTGCAGGATCAGCCACCAGATGGGCTTGGGGATCTCAACCACGCGGCTGTCGCCCAGAAATTCGGCGAGGTAGGTCCGCAGGGCCGGGGCCGTGGGCGCACTGGGTGTGCCCAGGTTGCAATAGATCACGGCGGTGCGGGGCGATTGGGCGCAGGGCTGCCCATGCTGGAAGGGGGGTTCTTTGTTGAATGCCATGCGTTATTCTCCCTCACCATGCTTGACATCTCCCGTATCCGCGCCATTACCCTTGATCTGGACGACACCTTGTGGCCCGTCTGGCCGACCATCCACCGCGCCGAGGAGGTATTGACCGACTGGCTCACGCAGCATGCGCCTGCCACGGCGGCGCTGTCCAAACAGTCGGAGGTCAAAAAAGCCGTGCGGGCCGAGATCAATGCCCGCCATGCCGACCGGGCGCACGACTTGTCTTTTTTGCGGGTAGAGGCTATTCGTGCGTTGCTGTTGCAAGCCGGTGACCCGGCCCACTTGGCTGAGCCCGCATTCGAGGTCTTTTTTGCCGAGCGCCAGCGCGTCGACCTGTTTGACGACGCGCTGCCCGCTTTGACTTTTTGGAGCCGGCGCTACCCGGTGGTGGCGCTGTCCAACGGCAATGCCGATGTGCACCGCGTGGGTATTGGCCAGCACTTTCATGCCAGTGTGAGCGCCAAGTCGATGGGCGTCGCCAAACCTGACTTGCGCATTTTTGTGGCGGGGGCCGAGGCCGCAGGCGTTACCCCGCACGAGGTGCTGCACATCGGTGACGACGCGCACGCCGACTGTGTGGGCGCGCTGGCCGCCGGCATGCAAGCGGCCTGGCTCAACCGCGAAGGCCACGACTGGACTCACGACGATACCCGCCCGCACCTGGTGGTGCGAGACTTGCACGCGCTGTGTGCCTGTTGGCCCGAATACGATTTGTAGGTCGGCGGCTTTGGCCCCATTCAGGCCATTGACGTAGCCAAAGCCCTGCGATGGGATCGTGCGCAGGGTGTTCAGAAACGCCCTAGCGCCTGCATCTTCCAAGCCAGCCACAGCTTGCGCAGGGGTGTCAGCGCAATGCGCTGGTGCAGCACCTGGAATCCCGAGGCTTCGATCTCGCGCAACAGGGTCCGGTAGATGCTGGCCATCATGAGGCCCGGTTTTTGGGCTCGGCGGTCGGCCGCAGGCAGCAAGGCCAGGGCTTCGTCATACAGGGCGTGAGCGCGTTCGGTCTGGAACTTCATCAGCGCGGTGAAGCCGTCAGAGTAAGTGCGTTGCATCAAGTCTTGCGCTTTGACGCCAAAGCGCTGCTGTTCGTCCAGCGGCAGGTAGATGCGCCCGCGCAGCGCGTCTTCGCCCACGTCGCGAATGATGTTGGTCATTTGAAAAGCCAGCCCCAGCTTGTGTGCATAGGCGGTGGTGGCGCCATCCGTTTGGCCAAAGATGCTGGCGGCGACTTCGCCCACCACACCCGCGACCAAGTGGCAATATTTTGTGAGGCCCGCAAAGTCGAGGTAACGAGTCTGGTTCAAGTCCATCTGGCAGCCTTCGATCACGGCCATCAGGTGACGGCTTTCAATGCCAAAAGCGGGGGCCAGCGGCATCAGCGCGTGCATGACCGGGTGGGTGGGCTGGCCTGCGTAGGCTTGTTGCACTTCCTTTTGCCACCAGCCGAGCTTGGCGGCGGCCACGCTGGGGTCGGTGATTTCGTCGACCACGTCGTCCACTTCGCGGCAAAACGCATAAAACGCGGTGATGGCCGCGCGGCGTTCTGGGGGGAGAAACAGGAAGGCGTAATAAAAGCTGCTGCCTGATGCGGCGGCCTTTTGTTGGACGTAGTCTTGCGGGTTCATGGGCGCTGATTTTCGCACCCAAATGCAGCGCTCAAGCCGGGCTGTCACCGGACAATTGTCGGAATTGCCTCTCCAGCGCCGAGGGCGAAGCGAAGCCCACGGTGATCTGCCACATCAGATGGCGAATTTCATGGCGCGGCATTTTCACGCGCCGGGTCAGTGCCGAGGGCCCTGCTTGGCGCAGCAGTGCCACGGTGCGTGCACCGATGAGTGCGGGCAAAGCCGTGGCCACGCGCAGGCGCAAGGGTTTCAGGGCCAGGGCGTAGCGCATGCCATCGGCCAGTTGTGCTTGAGTGCGGTCCAGCCACTGGGTGTACAGCGGTGCCATTGCTTGCAGCGTTTCGGTGTGGCCTGTTTGGGCGGCTTGGGCCAGCATGTGCGGGGTCAGGTCCACGCTGGCCAAAGTCTCAACGGGCCAATAACAGCGCCCGGCTGCCAGATCGGCACCGACATCGCGCACGATGTTCAGGCGTTGCAAACCCATGCCGTATTGGCGTCCGATGTGCATCATCTCGGCTTGTGGCAGGCGGGCGTAACCGGGCAGATGCCGATCGCACAGTTCTGTCCAGAACTCGCCCACGCAGCCAGCCACGAGCCAGGTGTAGTCCGCCAACTCGGTTTCTGTGTCGAGGGCTTGGATGGTTTGTGGGCCGGTGCCAAAGCGGGCCATGTCCTGTTGCTGGCCTTGGGTGATGTGGCTCAGCACCAGACGAATGCTGGCCTGATCGGCTTCGCTTAGCGTTTGCAGCAGTGGCAGACATTGGGGCAGGGCTTGCATCAAGGCACGTTCGTGCGGGTCGGTTTGTTGCGCGGCAAAGGCTTGGGTCAGGCGGGCCAGATCGTTGTGGTGTTCGGCTGATGCGTCCGGCACGGTGATGACTTGCGTCATGAGGTCCAGCAATTCTTGGCGCTCGGCCAGGGGCAGGGTGGCGGTGTCGGCCACGGTGTCGGTGGCACGGGCCAGCAGGTAAGCAATGGCCACTGGCGCTTGCAAAGTGCCCGGCAACAGGCGAATGGTCAGGTCAAACGAGCGAGACACGCCGCGCAAGAGTTGGCGCTGTGCTGTGCTCATTACGCTGTGCTTTTGGCGCTCGAATAAAGTGGTGATGTGCATGGTCAATCGCTATTGTCGCTTGACAGATTGGACAACTTTGAATAGATTACTAACCAGTCAGTCATTATTATTTTCTCGGGAACGCCATGTCTTCAACATTGTCACTCGCCACTGGGCGAGTTTTCCATTTGTGTGCGATCGCTCTGTGTGTGAGTACTTTGGTGGCGTGTTCCAAAACAGAACCCCCCAAAGAGCCATTGAGATCGGTCAAGTTGATCACGGTGGCGGGTAGTGCATTGGATGTAGAGGGCGAGTATTCGGCCGAGGTGCGGGCAAGGGTTGAGTCGAGACTGGGTTTTCGGGTGGGTGGCAAGCTGGTGCTGCGCCCTGCCGAACAGGGGCAGCGGGTGGACGCAGGCCAGTTGCTGGCCCAAATTGACGCGCAAGACTACCAATTGGCTGCGCAAGCGGCATTGGCTCAGGTGAGTGCGGCGCAAAGCCAGCGTGATCTGGCGGCGGCAGAGTTCAAACGCTATGAAGCCCTGAAGGCGCAAAACTTCATCAGTGGTGCCGAGTTGGAACGGCGCGACACCGCTCTAAAAGCGGCCGATGCGGCCCTGAATCAGGCCAAAGCACAGGCGCAGGCTCAAGGTAACCAGGCCGGTTACACCCGCCTGACGGCCAGCCATGCCGCAGTCGTCACTGCGGTTGAAGCGGAAGTGGGGCAGGTGGTTTCTGCAGGTCAGCCTGTGGTGCGCCTGGCCCACGATGGTCCACGTGATGCGGTGTTTGCGGTCTCGGAGAAGATGGCCTTGGCCCTCAAATTGGGCCAGAGCATGCAAGCCACATTGGTCAGTACCGGGCAGCCCCTGAAAGGCAAAGTTCGCGAATTGGCGGCCAGCGCCGATCCGGTCACGCGCACCTATGCTGTCAAGCTGGCGCTGGACGCCTCTGAGCGATTGCCTTTGGGTGCCACGGTCAATGTGTTGGCGGCCCATTTGCCGGGCAGTCAGCCTGCGGTGATCAAGTTGCCCACCAGCGCATTGCGCCAGGAAGGCCAAGGCACTGTGGTTTGGGTGCTGGATGAGGCCAGCATGACGGTGAACACCCAAGCGGTAGAAGTGGGCACGGTCGATGGCAATGAGGTGGTTATTCAGTCTGGCTTGAAGCCCGGGCAAAAAGTGGTGATTGCAGGTGTGCATGTCCTGTCGCCTGGCCAGAAAGTCACGGTTTTTGGCGCTGCTGTCAGTGGCTTAGCGCCAACAGTTGCACCTGCCGGACCCGCATCAGCGCCTGCATCTACAGCGCAACGGTGATCGCATGAGCAGTACCGACAACACCCAATTCAACCTCTCGCGCTGGGCGCTTGAGCACCCGGCCCTGACCCGCTACCTGATGGTGGTGCTGATGGTGCTGGGCATGGCGTCTTATTTTCAACTGGGACAGGACGAAGACCCGCCTTTCACTTTCCGGGCGATGGTGGTGCGGGCCTATTGGCCGGGCGCGACGGCCGAGCAAATGGCCGAGCAGGTGACCGACAAGCTGGAGCGCACGCTGCAAGAGGTGCCTTTTGCCGACAAGATCCGCAGTTATTCCAAGCCGGGCGAGGCGCAGATCATTTTCCAGATCAAGGACAACTCCAAGCCGGGCGATGTGCCCCAGGTTTGGTATGCGGTGCGCAAAAAGATCGGCGACATGCGTGGCAGTTTGCCGCCTGGCGTGGTGGGGCCGTTTTTCAATGACGAGTTCGGCGATGTCTATGGCGTCATCTATGCCTTGAGTGGTCAAGGCTTTACGGCGGCAGAGGTCAAAACCCAGGCCGATAACCTGCGCCAGTCACTTTTGCGCGTGCCTGATGTGGCCAAGGTTGAGCTGTTTGGTGCGCAGGACGAAAAAGTCTTTGTTGAGGTGTCGCAAAAGAAGCTGGCCCAAATGGGCCTTGACATGGGCGCGGTACTGGCGCAGTTGAGTCAGCAAAATGCGGTGGAATCGGCGGGCAGTTTGCAGTCGCCTGTGGATGTGGTGCAGGTGCGTGTGGGCGGGCAGTTTCAGAGCCTAGAGGCCTTGCAGGCCATGCCGATTCGCGGCGTCTCGGGCGTCCAAATCCGTTTGTCGGACATCGCTGTCGTGACCCGAGGTTATGTGGATCCGCCGTCTGTCAAGGTGCGCCATGATGGCCAGGAGGTGATCGCGCTGGGCGTGTCCATGGCCAAGGGCGGCGACATCATTGCTTTGGGCAAGTCTTTGCGCCAGACAGTGGCCCACATGGAGGCCGCCTTGCCTGCGGGCATGATCTTGACGCAAGTCCAAGACCAGCCGAGCGCAGTGTCCAATTCGGTCAACGAATTCATCAAGGTGTTGATCGAAGCGGTGGTGATTGTGCTGGCGGTGAGTTTTTTGGCACTGGGCCTGCACAAGCGGCCTGGCAACAACCCCTTGTGGCGGCGCTGGACGCTGGACATCCGCCCCGGCCTGGTGGTGGGCATCACGATCCCATTGGTGCTGGCAGTGACCTTTTTGGCCATGCATTACTTTGGCATTGGCTTGCACAAAATCTCGCTGGGTTCGCTCATCATTGCCCTGGGTTTGCTGGTGGACGACGCCATCATTGCGGTGGAGATGATGGTGCGCAAGATGGAAGAGGGCTATGACAAGGTGCGCGCAGCCACCTTTGCCTATGAGCTCACGGCCATGCCCATGCTCACGGGCACCTTGATCACTGCTGCGGGCTTCTTGCCGATCGGCATGGCCAAGTCCATGACCGGTGAATACACGTTTGCGATTTTTGCCGTCACCGTGGTGGCCTTGCTGGTCAGCTGGGTGGCTTCGGTTTACTTTGTGCCCTATCTGGGGGCTCTGCTGTTGAAGCCGCCAGCGCATGCCGTGTTGGCTGAGCATTTAGATTCGGCCGAGATGTTTGACACCCCGTTTTATCGGCATTTCCGCACATGGGTGACTTGGTGTGTAACACACCGCTGGAAGACGATTGGCATCACCGTGTTCTTGTTTGCCATGGGCATTGTCGGCATGGGCAAGGTGCAGCAGCAGTTCTTCCCCGACTCCAGCCGCCCCGAAATCATGGTGGATTTGTGGCTGCCCGAGGGTTCGCCCTTCAAGGCCAGCGAGGACATGGCCAAACGCGTTGAGCAACGCTTGGCCCAAGAGGACGGTGTCAAGTCCGTCACGGCTTGGGTGGGTTCGGGCGTGCCGCGCTTTTATTTGCCACTGGACCAGGTGTTTCCGCAGACCAACGTGTCGCAACTCATCGTGCTGCCTGACGACCTGAAAGCCCGCGAGGTGTTGCGTGCCAAGCTGCCCGCTTTGCTGGCTCAAGAGTTCCCCGAGGTGCGTGGCCGCGTGAAGTTGCTGCCCAACGGCCCGCCCGTGCCTTACCCTGTGCAGTTTCGCGTGGTGGGGCCAGACCCCAAGGTGTTGCGTCTGAAGGCCGACGAGATCAAGGCCGAGATGCGCCTGAACGCCAACACACGGGGTGTGAACGACAACTGGAACGAGTCGGTCAAGTCGGTGCGACTCGAAGTGGACCAAGCCAAAGCCCGCGCTTTGGGTGTGACCAGCCAGTCGATTGCGCAGGCTTCGCGTACCTTGCTCAGTGGCTCGACCGTGGGCCAATTCCGCGAGGGTGACAAGTTGATCGACATCGTTTTGCGCCAACCTTTGGCCGAACGCGATGCCTTGTCTGATCTGCAGCAAGCTTATGTGGCCACTGCGACTGGGCGGTCCATTCCCTTGCTGCAAGTCGCTAACCCTGTGTTTGCTTGGGAATCCGGCGTCATGTGGCGCGAAGGCCGTCAATACGCCATCACCGTGCAAGCAGACATCGCCGAAGGTTTGCAGGGGGCCACGGTCACGTCTCAATTGCTGCCCTCTCTGAAAAAGACCGAAGCCACATGGCAAGGGCAGGGCCTGAGTGGCTATCGCATTGAGGTGGCGGGCGCGGTGGAAGAAAGCTCCAAGGGCTCGGCCTCGATTGCTGCAGGTGTCCCGGTCATGCTGTTCATCACTTTCACGCTGTTGATGCTGCAGTTGCAAAGTTTCAGCCGCGCCATGCTGGTGTTTTTGACAGGCCCTCTTGGCATGGCCGGCGTCGCGGGTGCTTTGCTGGTGTTGAACCGGCCGTTTGGCTTCGTGGCTTTGCTGGGTGTGATCGCGCTGATGGGCATGATTCAGCGCAACTCGGTCATCTTGATCGACCAGATTGAACAAGACCGGGCCGCTGGCGTGGCGCCTTGGCAAGCGATTGTCGAGTCGGCCGTGCGGCGTTTGCGCCCGATTGTTCTCACGGCAGCGGCGGCTGTTTTGGCCATGATTCCCCTGTCAAGAAGCATCTTTTGGGGTCCCATGGCGGTCGCCATCATGGGCGGCTTGATCGTGGCCACGGCGCTCACACTGCTGGCGCTGCCTGCGATGTACGCGGCCTGGTTCAGGATTCCTCGCCCAAATGAAGCCGGTGCCTGAATTTGGCCAATTGAAGCGGCTAAAATAGAAAGTTGACCGATTTCAACCGGGCGGTCAGGTGTGTCATGCGGCTTTTGGGCTGAATGGCTGGCCTGACGCCCTTTTTGTTTGGACCTGCGCGGGTGGCGAAATTGGTAGACGCACCAGGTTTAGGTCCTGACGGTGGCAACACTGTGCGGGTTCGAGTCCCGCCCCGCGCACCAACCGACTTTTGGCCAAAGGGGCAACCCAGCGGCCTGAGAGACATTCAATTAACCGAGAACGACGATGACTGTGACTGTTGAAACCCTTGAAAAGCTGGAACGCAAGATCACCCTGACTGTGCCCGTGACGGCCATCCAGTCTGAAGTGGATGCGCGCCTGAAGAAGATGGCCCGTACCGTCAAGATGGACGGTTTCCGTCCAGGCAAAGTGCCCATGAACGTGGTCACCCAGCGCTATGGCTACTCGGTTCAGTACGAAGTTCTGAACGACAAAGTGGGTGAAGCCTTCTCGGTGGCCGCCAACGAAGCCAAAGTGCGCGTGGCAGGTCAGCCCCGCATCTCTGAAAAAGAAGGCGCACCAGAAGGCGAATTGAACTTCGAAGCCATTTTTGAGGTGTACCCCGAAGTCAAGCTGGGCAATTTGGCCGATACCGAAGTGGAGAAACTGACCGCTGAGGTCTCTGATGCCGCCATCGACAAAACTGTCGATATTTTGCGCAAGCAACGCCGCACCTTTGCCCAGCGCGCCCAAGACGCCGCTGCGCAAGACGGCGACCGCGCCACCATCGACTTCGAAGGCAAGATCGACGGTGAAGTGTTCTCTGGCGGCAAGGCCGAAGACTTCCAGTTCATTTTGGGCGACGGCCAGATGCTCAAGGAATTTGAAGACGCCGTGCGTGGCATGAAGTTTGGCGAAAGCAAGACTTTCCCGCTGGCTTTCCCTGCCGACTACCACGGCCAAGACGTGGCGGGTAAAACAGCCGACTTCATGGTGACCGTCAAGAAGCTCGAAGCCGCCAACTTGCCTGAAGTCAACGAAGCACTTGCCAAGTCTTTGGGCATTGCCGATGCGACCGTTGAAGGTTTGCGTGCTGATATCCGTAAAAACCTCGAGCGCGAAGTCAAATTCCGCTTGCTGGCCCGCAACAAACAAGCCGCTATGGACGCTTTGGTGGCCAAGGCCGAGCTGGACTTGCCTCAGTCGATCGTTCAGTCCGAAATTGAGCGCCTGAAAGACGGCGCCCGCGCTGACCTGAAGCAACGCGGCATCAAGGACGCCGACAAAGCCCCGATCCCTGACGATATCTTCCGTCCTCAAGCCGAGCAGCGCGTGCGCCTGGGCCTGGTCGTGGCCGAAGTCGTGCGTGGCAACACACTGCACGCCAAACCAGAACAGATCAAAGCCCACATCGAAGAACTGGCCGCCAGTTACGAGCGTCCCGATGATGTGGTGCGTTGGTACAACAGCGACAACCAGCGCTTGGCCGAAGTCGAAGCCGTGGTCATCGAGAGCAATGTGTCTGATTTCGTCCTGGCTCAAGCCAAAGTAGTCGAAAAAGCCATCACTTTTGAAGAGCTGATGGGCCAACAAGCCTGATAGAACTTTGATTCTATTGAGAATGGGGCTTGTGCCGGGCTTGCAGTCAGGCAAACAAGCCCCATCTCTTTGGTGGGTTGAAAACTCGGGTTAAAGTCATCCGTGACATTCTTGGAGAAATGATGAGCGCACTGGAAATCACAAATTTGGGCATGGTGCCCATGGTCGTTGAGCAGTCGGGTCGTGGCGAACGCGCCTACGACATCTATTCGCGTTTGCTCAAAGAGCGCGTGATCTTTTTGGTGGGTGAGGTCAATGACCACATGGCCAACCTGATCGTCGCCCAGTTGCTGTTTTTGGAGAGCGAAAACCCCGAAAAGGACATTTCGCTGTACATCAACTCTCCCGGTGGCTCGGTGAGCGCCGGCATGGCGATTTACGACACCATGAACTTCATCAAGCCCGATGTGTCCACCTTGTGCAACGGCATGGCCGCCAGCATGGGCGCGTTTTTGCTGTCTTCGGGTGCCAAGGGCAAGCGCTTTTCGCTGCCCAACTCCAAGATCATGATTCACCAGCCTTTGGGCGGTGCCCGTGGTCAGGCCACAGAGATCGAGATCGCTGCCCGTGAAATCGTGAAGACCCGTGCACACCTCAACCGCATCTTGTCCGAGAACACGGGCCAGCCCCTGGAAAAGATTGAGCTCGATACCGAGCGCGACTATTACCTGTCTGCGACCGAGGCCAAAGACTACGGTTTGGTGGACGAAGTCATTTCAAAACGCGCTTGATGGTCGGCTCGTCCGGCCCCCTGGCTGACGGCGTTTACCTTGACCGGGTGAGCGCCGTTTTTCTTTCGTTATCATTGAAGAATTCTGGATTCCGAGGCGACATTTATGGCCGATAAAAAAGGCTCGACAACTGAGAAAAACCTGTTCTGCTCCTTCTGCGGCAAAAGCCAGCACGAGGTCAAAAAGCTGATTGCAGGTCCATCGGTTTTCATTTGCGACGAATGCATTGACTTGTGCAACGACATCGTGCGCGATGAACTGGCCACCACGACGGTGGCCGATGGGGCCAAAGAAGGCTTGCCTACGCCACTGGACATCAAGACCAACTTGGACAACTACGTGATTGGCCAGGAAAAGGCCAAGCGAAGCCTGGCGGTGGCGGTTTATAACCATTACAAGCGCCTCAAGCACAAAGAAAGTGCGAAGAAAGACGACGTCGAACTGGCCAAAAGCAACATCTTGCTGATCGGCCCCACGGGTTCTGGCAAGACCTTGCTGGCTCAGACCATGGCCCGCATGCTGGACGTGCCTTTTGTCATGGCCGACGCCACTACCTTGACCGAAGCGGGTTATGTGGGCGAAGACGTCGAGAACATCGTCGCCAAACTCCTGCAAACCTGCAATTACGATGTGGAGCGTGCCCAGCGCGGCATCGTCTACATCGATGAAATCGACAAGATCACCCGCAAGTCGGATAACCCCTCGATCACCCGTGATGTATCTGGTGAAGGCGTGCAGCAGGCCTTGCTCAAGCTGGTCGAAGGCACCATGGCCAGCGTGCCCCCGCAGGGCGGCCGCAAGCACCCCAATCAAGACTTTTTGCAAATCGACACTACCAACATCTTGTTCATTTGCGGCGGTGCATTTGCTGGACTCGAAAAAGTCATTGAAAACCGCACCGAGTCTGGTGGCATCGGTTTTGGTGCAACAGTCAAGAGCAAGAAGCAACGTTCCATCACGGACGTGTTCAATGAAGTTGAGCCCGAAGATCTGATCAAGTTTGGTCTGATTCCCGAGCTGGTGGGCCGTTTGCCTGTGGTGGCCACTTTGGCCGAGCTGAGCGAAGATGCTTTGGTTCAAATCTTGACCGAGCCCAAAAACGCAGTGGTCAAGCAGTTCACCAAACTGCTGGCCATGGAGGGCGTGGAGCTCGAAGTTCGGCCCAACGCGCTGGCCGCCATGGCCCGCAAGGCCTTGGCACGCAAGACCGGTGCCCGTGGTTTGCGGTCCATCATGGAGCAGGCTTTGATCGATACGATGTTTGAATTGCCCAATGCGGTCAATGTTGAAAAAGTGGTGGTGGACGAGTCCGTCATCGATGACAACAAACCACCGCTGCTGGTTTACCGCGAGTCGGCCAAACAGGCCTGACCCACATGCGCAGCACCGCGATGACGACCCTTTTTATTGGACGGGTTGAAATCGCGGCCGCAGCATCCATGTGCAGCTGAATTGACCTGAGGGACACACATGTCTGGACACACACCTTTACCGCCCACCCCGATCGAATTACCCATGTTGCCGCTGCGTGACGTGGTCGTGTTCCCTCACATGGTGATTCCTTTGTTTGTGGGGCGTCCCAAGAGCATCAAGGCCCTTGAATCGGCCATGGCCGCTGAGCGCCGCATCATGCTGGTGGCCCAAAAAACCGCCGCCAAGGACGAGCCCGCGACGGACGATATGTTCGAAGTCGGTTGTGTTTCGACCATTTTGCAAATGCTCAAACTGCCTGATGGCACCGTCAAAGTGTTGGTCGAAGGCCAACAGCGCGCCTTGGTCAAGTCCATTGTCGATGGCGAGGCGCATTTTGTGGCCACGGTCACCCCGGTTGAGCCATCCGCCGAACAGGCAGAGCCGACCAGCGAAATCGAAGCCCTGCGCCGTGCCGTGATGCAGCAGTTTGACCAGTACGTCAAGCTCAACAAGAAAATCCCACCCGAGATCCTGACCTCGATCTCCAGCATCGACGATCCGGGCCGACTGGCGGACACGATTGCCGCGCACTTGCCGCTCAAACTCGAGAACAAACAGCAGGTTCTGGATTTGGCCAGCATCAAGGCGCGGTTGGAAAACCTGTTTGCCCAGTTGGAGCACGAGGTTGACATCCTGAATGTCGACAAGCGCATCCGGGGTCGCGTCAAGCGCCAGATGGAAAAAAACCAGCGCGACTTTTACCTGAACGAACAGGTCAAAGCCATCCAGAAAGAACTGGGCGAAGGCGAAGAGGGCGCTGACATCGAAGAAATCGAGAAGAAGATCAAAGCGGCCAAGATGTCTGCTGAGGCCCGTAAAAAGGCCGAAGGCGAGCTGAAAAAACTCAAGCTGATGTCGCCCATGTCGGCCGAAGCCTCGGTGGTGCGAAACTATCTCGATGTGTTGATTGGCCTGCCTTGGGGCAAAAAAACCAAGCTCAAGCACGACCTGGCCAACGCCGAAGACGTGTTGAATCAGGACCATTTTGGCTTGGACAAAGTCAAAGACCGCATCCTTGAATATCTTGCTGTGCAGCAACGCGTTGACAAGGTCAAGGCCCCCATTTTGTGTCTGGTTGGGCCACCGGGCGTGGGCAAGACCTCGCTGGGTCAATCCATTGCCAAGGCCACGGGTCGCAAATACGTGCGCATGGCCCTGGGTGGCATGCGTGACGAAGCCGAAATTCGCGGCCACCGCCGCACCTACATCGGGGCGTTGCCCGGCAAGGTGCTGCAGAACCTGAACAAAGTTGGCACCAAAAATCCGCTGTTCTTGCTCGATGAAATCGACAAACTGGGCACGGATTTCCGGGGTGATCCATCAAGCGCCTTGCTTGAGGTACTTGATCCCGAGCAAAACCACACCTTTGGTGACCATTACGTTGAGGTCGATTTCGACCTGAGCGATGTGATGTTTGTGGCAACGTCCAATTCGATGAACATCCCCTCGGCCCTTTTGGACCGTATGGAAGTCATTCGTTTGTCTGGTTATACCGAAGACGAAAAAACCAGCATCGCCATGAAGTATTTGCTCCCCAAGCAAATGACCAACAACGGTGTGAAAGATGCTGAGTTGAACGTGACCGAAGACGCTGTGCGTGATGTGGTGCGTTACTACACCCGCGAGGCAGGTGTGCGTTCGCTCGAACGTGAACTCGGCAAAATTTGCCGCAAAGTTGTCAAGGCCTTGCTGCTCAAGCAAATGAAGCCACAAGTTGTGGTGAACGCTGACAACCTGAATGACTTTCTGGGCGTGCGCAAGTACAGCTACGGCCGTGCCGAGCAAAAGAACCAGGTGGGCCAGGTGGTGGGCTTGGCCTGGACCGAAGTGGGCGGCGATTTGCTGACCATTGAGGCGGCTTTGATGCCAGGCAAAGGCGTCATCACCCGTACCGGTTCGCTGGGCGATGTGATGAAAGAATCTGTTGAGGCGGCCCGCACTGTGGTGCGCAGCCGATCGCGTTTGTTGGGTATCAAGGACGAAGTCTTTGAAAAGAAAGACCTGCACATCCACGTTCCTGATGGGGCAACGCCCAAAGACGGTCCGAGCGCGGGTGCGGCTATGACAACAGCGATGGTGTCGGCCATGACAGGCATTCCCGTGCGTGCAGATGTCGCCATGACCGGTGAAATCACGTTGCGCGGTGAAGTGACCGCTATTGGTGGCCTGAAAGAAAAGCTGCTGGCCGCTTTGCGCGGTGGTATCAAAACCGTTTTGATTCCAGAAGACAACGTCAAAGACCTGCAAGAAATTCCTGAGAATGTCAAAAATGGTTTGGAGATCGTGCCTGTGAAATGGATTGACCAAGTTTTGGACATAGCTTTGGAAGCCAAACCAGTCCCATTGAGTGACGAAGAGGTCGCCGCGGCTGCTGTGCCCGCCGTGTCAGCCACAGCCAAAGTGGATGCTGTAAAACATTGATGCAAATTTTTCGGGGCACCTCAAAATGCCCTGAAATCTGCATTACAATTCACACATCGCAGCGAACAAAGCATACAATGCCAAGTTCACTGAAATGCGGGAATAGCTCAGTTGGTAGAGCGCAACCTTGCCAAGGTTGAGGTCGCGAGTTCGAGTCTCGTTTCCCGCTCCAAACATTGAAAGAAGTACCAATATCTTTCAGCAAAAAGGGAAGCATATGCTTCCCTTTTTTGTTGGTTGGTTCGAAAAACGGTGCCCTCAAGTTCGGCGTTTCGATTGACCAAGAACATGGTTTTTTGATACTTGGGATGGAGAAATCTTCATTTTCTCGTTGTATAATTTGAGGCTTAGAATGCGGGAATAGCTCAGTTGGTAGAGCGCAACCTTGCCAAGGTTGAGGTCGCGAGTTCGAGTCTCGTTTCCCGCTCCAAACATTGAAAGACATTCCATCGTCTTTCAGAAAAAATGGGAAGCACCTGCTTCCCATTTTTGTCAGCATGACTCTGGCGCGATAGCAAAGCGGTTATGCAACGGATTGCAAATCCGTCTAGCCCAGTTCGACTCTGGGTCGCGCCTCCAGATTAAAAGCCGCTACTGCTTCATGCCGTAGCGGCTTTTTTACCATTTGGCAGCCGAACAATACAAAATGGCCGGGAACGTGGCGATCCAAGCCCAGAAAAACCGGTTGAGGCCGAAAAACACGAACACCATAAAGTGGAAGAGGGTCGCCACAGCGCAAAACAGCCAGGCCAGTCGAACATCTAGCAGCGCGATTGGAAAGCAGCCTTCCCAAACCGTAAATGACCAGGAACAGATCCTGGCTATCGTGGGGTTCCTGAAAATGCTTTGGGCAGGCAATGGGCCATAGACGCCGGTGTCTAAAAAGAGCGTCATGGCGTGGCCTGACCGCCACTCTGGGCGTAGCAGCTTGACCCAGCCGGAGACGAAATACGAGCTGATCGTTTGCAGGCTGATGTACCAAAATCCGGCTCGCCAGCCCAGAGGACTGTCTGTCATGTTGCCCACGATGTGCGCCAGCAAGAGTCCTGTGATGGCGACCAGGGTCATGAAGTCGCTGCCGCCATTGAACGCCCCGCGCCAGCGCAAAAGCAAGAGCATCGCGATCAAAAACAGCAGCAGGGCGCCTATCAATCCGATGTGCCCCAACATCAATGCCATCGCGAGCGCCAGACGCAAGCCCAGCAATGCTTTGTAGGGGCGTGGCTGGAACAGCTTGTTCAGACAAAATTTAATCCAGGCAGGGCGTGCGGGAATTTCTTGTTGAAGAATCGGCCAGACGGCCACACGGTCCAGTGACTGCACACGCAGGTATTCAAGCGTTTGCAGCAGCAGGCTCCAGCCCAGCAGAACTTCAAAAATGCGAACGGCCAGTGTCAAGCTCATGTGGGTATTTCTGGCGATTGCAGCATGAGATGGCTACTTTGAGTTCCAGGCATTTCCATTCGCACTTCAAATTGGAAAGCCGAAAGGTCGCGTAGCGGTTCTTCGGTCATCATGGGGCGATCACCCCATTGGCCGCCTGCAATGGCTTGCCTGGCTAAACGACTGACCAACTGGTAAGTCACCCGTTGCCGAATGTCTGCGCCATCGGGCAAGTCGTTGATGTCGTTGGCCAGGTGATCAACCAGGTTTTGGTGGGTGAGCGCCAAGTTGACGGCCGGGTTGTGGACAAGATGCAGCGGTTTGAGAGGCAACCTTGGATAAACCAGGCGCCAGCCGGACCAGTTGCCCATTTTTGATTGGCCACGAACATACAGGCGAGGGGTGAGGTTGATGCCGTGGTAGAACTTCCAGTTTGGAAAAAACGCGCGAAAGAAAAAAAGCCAGGGTCCTTCAATGCTGCCCCCGCGTTTGCGAAGGGTGATCGCCAACAAGGCGAAATAGGCCACGATCAACAGGGGAGTGAAGTCCATGTGGCCAGTTTATCGCCTGTTCAATGGCCAAAGCCATGCGGATCGATGTCAACTTGACGCGATCACCGCTCAAAACAGTGCATTCTTGTGGCCTAATATCGCTTTGCATTATTTATCTGGAGCCATAGATGGGCAACAAAATCGTTACCGAAGCAGATCGTAAATTCACCGCACCCCTGCCTGCATTGCCTGGCGTGACTTTGCCCACCCATGGCCGCGGTCAGCGAGTGAGTTTGGAGCGTGGTGTTTCCACCCGCAACAAGAAGAACCCCGGCAAGCGCTCCAAAAAAGGCGGCTGATTGAACGGACCTGGTGTGAGCCGGTTCTTTAATGCCCAAAGCCACTGATCTTCAGTGGCTTTTTTGTTGGTTCGCGCACAACGAGTTGTTAGGCGATCCGTCTTTGTTAATCAGAAATGTGAGATGCAATGGTGATTTCCTACGCCTGTGTTTTGATCGCTGGCTTGATGCCTGTGTTTTGTGCGGGCATTGCCAAGGCGGGCGCCAAGGGCTATGACAACCACGATCCCCGTGCTTGGCTGGCACAGCAAAGCGGCTTCAGGGCGAGGGCCAATGCCGCTCAGGCGAACTGCCTGGAGGCCTTTCCATTTTTTGCCGTTGGCTTGGTGTTGGCGCTGCTGACGGGTGTCGATCCTTTCGTGGTCGATTCGTTGGCGGTTCTTTTTGTGGCGGCGCGAGTGGCTTATGTCGCTTGCTATCTGGCAGACAAAGCCTTGTTTCGGTCTATTTTCTGGGCTGTTGGCTATTTCAGTGTGATTGCTTTCTATGTTTTAGCCATGCAGAACTTGCAGCTCAATTGAGCCGAAAAATCGTTTTTATCAAGGCACAATAGAGCCTATGCCCCGGTGGTGAAATCGGTAGACACACCGGACTTAAAATCCGTTGCTTCGTGAATAACGGGCGTGCCGGTTCGATTCCGGCTCGGGGCACCACCGTTACAAAAGCACCATCATGAAAAACGACAACGCACCGCTTGAAATTCATGTGCATGGTGATGTGCCGATCAAACCCGGCACCGACATCCAGGCGATTCAGGAAGCGCTCAAGCCGCTTTGGCGTTATGCAGGAACTCGCAGTCTGAGCGAAGGCTCACCCAGTCTTTACGAGGAAGAACCCGGCATCCGTTTTGATGCGGGCTTGCACCGTCTGCAAATGTGCTGGACGGTCCGAGGTGACGAAGACTTTCGCATGGTCATGGAAGACTTGTGCATGAACCTCAATGAGTTGTCTGCTGCAGGCACTCAGATTGAGGTCACTTTTTACGACACCGAATTTGACGACGAAGACGAAGCCAGTGGTGCTGAATCGCGTGATGATTTTGTGATGCTGTTTATCGGCCCAGATCCAGGCGCGATCATGCAAGCTCAGCGCGACTTGTTGATTCACGATGTGGTGAACATGATGGAGCGTCATTTTGATGGCTCCGAGTTGTCTGGTGTCGTGGCCGAAATCGACAAGTTGTTCAGTCAGCGTTTTGACAATTTGGTCAGCTCACTTGAGTTGGGCAAGCCGCCCAGAGGTTCGGGCGGCAACAGCAGCGGCCATGGCGGCGGCGGTCGCCGCCCAAGACACCTTCACTGAAAGCCCCATTCATGACAGCCTTGTTCTCGCGCGAAGCTCTTAACCCAGGTGTTCGATTGCGTGAGGTGTTTGGCTGGGCGATGTACGACTTCGCCAATTCTGGCTACACCACCGTGGTGATCACCGCTGTGTTTGCAGCCTATTTTGTCGGGGGCGTGGCGGGTGGCGCACCTTGGGCCACGCTCGCTTGGACATCGGCCCTGAGTATTTCTTATCTGATCGTCATGCTGACCATGCCGGGGCTGGGTGCTTGGGCAGATCGTGTGGCGGGCAAAAGGCGTTTGCTGATGTGGGTCACTGCGGGCTGCGTGATCAGCACGGCGGCATTGGCCTTGGTGGGACCGGGACAGGTGGCTTTGGGTTTGCTGATCTTGGTGATCTCCAACACATTCTTTTCTTATGGCGAGTCTTTGACTGCTTCTTTTTTGCCCGAACTGGCCCAAGCCCAAGCCATGGGCCGCGTCAGCGGTTGGGGTTGGGCTTTGGGCTACATCGGTGGCATGCTCACGCTGGGTGTCTGCTTGGCCTATGTCTTGGCAGCGCAAGCGCGGGGTGAGACAGGCGCTCAATTTGTGCCAGTAACCATGTTGATCACTGCCATGGTTTATGGCGTTGCGGCTTGTGTGACTTTCGTCTTGATGCGTGAGCACGCCAAACCCCAGCCAGACGCGCCTGTTGTGGGCATGCTGGCAAGTTTGCAAGGTTTGGCTCAAACATTCCGCGACGCCCGCCCTTACAAAGATTTCATCCGGCTGATGGCCTGCGCGGTGGCCTATCAGGGCGGTGTGGCGGTGGCCATTTCGTTGGCGGCCATTTACGCCGAACAGGTCATTGGGTTTCAAGCACAAGAGACCATGGTTTTGATCTTTGTCCTGAACATCGCAGCCTTTGTGGGCGCTTTTGTGTTTGGTTACGCCCAAGACCGGATGGGCCATAAGTTGGCCTTGTCCTTGACATTGCTGGGTTGGATATTGACCTGTGTGATCGCGGCTTTGTCGAGCACCAAGGAGGTGTTTTGGTGGGCTGCCGCCATTGCGGGCATCTGCATGGGCTCGAGCCAGTCTTCTGGTCGGGCTATGGCAGGCCTGATGGCGCCACCTGAGCGTTTGGGCGAGTTCTTTGGTCTTTGGACTTTTGCGATCCGTCTGGCCAGCATCGTCGGGCCCTTGAGCTATGGCCTGATCACTTGGCTGAGCGGTGGCAATCAACGTCTGGCCATTGGCTCGACCTCTCTCTTGTTTGTGTTGGGTCTGGTTTTGCTTATGCCCGTCAACGTGGCCCGTGGACGGCGCATGGCGTTGGGGCAAGACTGATCAAACGTGTGCGTCTGCCCGCCGGCAGACAGCATGCGGTAGACCCAGCCAGCGTTGTGCTGCCGCTTGCAGGCTGGCCAAGTCACCATTGCTCAGCAGGCTGATGCGGTTGGCCAAGGCGTGTGGGCCAGGGCCGCTGCGCAGCAGGGCGGCTGCCTCCAGCAAGCGCCGCGTTTGCTGCGCCACAGGCTGTCCGGTAGATACCAACTGCACCTGAGGTCCGAGCAATTTGTGCAGAGCATTTTCGGCAAATACATAGTGGGTGCATCCCAGAACCAGCGTGTCCATCTGGCCGGGGGCTTGTCCGAAATCACCCATCTCATGGGTATAGGTTTGCAGCAATTCGGTGATTTGCGCAGTCGAATGGGCACCCAGCGTCAGATGGGTGCTTTGCTCGATGGCCAGCGCCAGTCCATCGCAGGGCTGCACGGTGAACCGGGCTTGGTCTTCGAGGCTGGTCAGTAGGCGATGGAATTTTTCACTGCCCAGCGTACCCCGTGTGCCAATGACCCCGATATGCCCAGTCTGGCTGATTTTTAAGGCGGGTTTCAGTGCCGGCTCGACACCAATGAGGATCAGGTGCGGGTGCTGAGTGCGCAACTCATGAATGGCCGCCGCCGTGGCTGTGTTGCAGGCCACCACCAAGGCTTTGATGTGGTGCCGTTTGATCAGGTGTTCTGCAATGGCCAGGCTGCGCTGGCGTACGAACAAATCGGTTTTTTCTCCGTAGGGCGCATGACCGTTGTCAGCCCAATAGACAAAGTGTTCGGCAGGCAGAGCAGCCAGCAGAGATTGCAAGATGCTCAGTCCGCCGATGCCGCTGTCAAAAACGCCGATGGGTGATTCAGTCATGGATCAGGCGAGCGCGATGGCTTGTGGCCACCGCTGCTTCACATTCAGGCCGCAGTCACGCCAATGCCCTTGAACTCGCCTGTGGCGATGCGCTTTTGCCATTCGGCCGGACCGGTGATGTGGGCGCTGGTGCCGCCCGCGTCCACCGCCACCGTCACGGGCATATCGACCACGTCAAATTCATAGATGGCTTCCATGCCCATGTCGGCAAATCCCACCACCTTGGCGTGCTTGATGGCTTTAGACACGAGGTAAGCCGCGCCGCCCACGGCCATCAGGTAAGCCGATTTGTGCTTCTTGATGGCTTCGATGGCGACCGGTCCGCGCTCGGCTTTGCCGATCATGGCAATCAGGCCTGTTTTAGCCAGCATCATCTCGGTGAAGCCGTCCATGCGGGTGGCTGTGGTCGGGCCTGCGGGTCCCACCGCCTCGTCGCCCACGGGGTCCACTGGACCCACGTAATAGATCACGCGGTTGGTAAAGTCCACCGGCAGGGGCTCGCCCTTGGCCAACATGTCCTGGATGCGTTTGTGTGCGGCGTCTCGGCCTGTCAGCATCTTGCCGTTGAGCAGCAAAGTCTGGCCAGGTTTCCAACTCGCGACTTCGGCGGGCGTGAGAGCGTTCAAGTCCACGCGTTGGCTTTTCTCGGTGTCGGGTGTCCAGTTCACGTTGGGCCACAGGTCCAGCGATGGCGCTTCGAGGTAAGTGGGGCCAGAGCCGTCGAGCACAAAGTGCGCGTGGCGGGTGGCCGCGCAGTTGGGGATCATGGCCACGGGCTTGCTGGCCGCGTGGGTGGGGTACATCTTGATTTTGATGTCGAGCACGGTGGTCAGACCGCCGAGACCCTGTGCGCCAATGCCCAAGGCGTTGACCTTGTGATACAGCTCCAAGCGCATTTCTTCGACTTGGTTGAGCTTCTCGCCTTTGCTGGATTTCTCGAGCAATTGGTACATGTCCAAGTCGTCCATCAGGCTTTCTTTGGCCATGAGCACGGCTTTTTCAGCGGTGCCACCAATGCCGATGCCCAGCATGCCAGGCGGGCACCAGCCTGCGCCCATCGTGGGCACGGTTTTGAGCACCCAGTCGACGATGCTGTCGCCGGGGTTGAGCATGATCATCTTGGATTTGTTTTCGCTGCCGCCGCCTTTGGCTGCAACGGTCACGTCGACTTTGTTGCCAGGCACGATCTCGGTAAAGATCACGGCGGGTGTGTTGTCCTTGGTGTTTTTGCGGTTGAAGTGCGGGTCAGCCACCACAGAGGCACGCAGGGTGTTGTCTGGGTGGTTGTAACCACGGCGCACGCCTTCGTTGACGGCGTCGTCCAAGCTGCCGGTAAAACCGTCCCAGCGCACATCCATGCCTACTTTCAGGAACACGTTGACGATGCCGGTGTCTTGGCAGATCGGGCGATGGCCTGTGGCGCTCATCTTGCTATTGGTCAGGATTTGAGCGATTGCGTCTTTGGCGGCCGAGCTTTGTTCGCGCTCATAGGCCTTGGCCAAGTGGGCAATGTAGTCGGCCGGGTGGTAGTAGCTGATGTATTGCAGCGCGGCGGCGACGGATTCGATCAGGTCGGCTTGTTTGATCACAGTGGTCATGGTGAGGAGGTCCAGTGGCGGGTCAAAAAATGAGGGAATTCAATGGCCGGATTTGTCGTGGTGAGACATCAATCGGTCGGCATAGGCGATGGCGATCGCGCTGAGCAAAAACGCGATATGGATCACGGTTTGCCACATCAACACTTTTTCGTCGTAGTTGGCGGCGTTGATGAAGGTTTTGAGCAAGTGGATCGAGCTGATGCCGATGATGGCCGTGCCCAGCTTGACCTTGAGCACCGAGGCGTTGACATGGTCCAGCCATTCGGGCTGGTCGGGGTGACCTTCGAGGTTCAGGCGCGAGACAAAAGTTTCGTAGCCTCCCACGATCACCATGATCAGTAAGTTGGAGATCATGACCACGTCGATCAAGCCCAGCACAACCAGCATGATCACGGTTTCATTGAGCGTGGTGATGGGGGCCGTGGTCTTGTAACCAATGCCGTTGATCAGTGCTTGAAGCGCTGTCTGGCTGCCAAAGACGGCTTCGAGCAAATGCACCAGTTCTACCCAAAAGTGGAACACGTACACGGCTTGCGCTGCGATCAGGCCCAAATACAAAGGCAACTGCAGCCAACGGCTGGCAAAGATGAAGCTGTTCAAAGGACTCAAAGTGCTTTTTTGTGAGGGGGAATGTTTGGGTGTGGGCTTCATGAATTTCGTTGGCGGTAGGCGACTTCAAACAAAATGCGATTTTAGGCGGTAGATCTTTGGTCCCATAACTGGTTTGTGCAAGCCTGCTGTCAGTCAGTGCTTTGTAAGAGCGAAAGCAGACATTTGCACCAGTTTCAAAAACGTCATGTCATTGAGGAGACAAATCAGATGAGCGCTAACATTTACCAACCCAGTGCAGACTTCGTCAAGAACGCCCACGTCGCCGGCATGCCCGCCTACGAAGCGCTGTGCAAAGAAGCTGAAACAGATTACCAAGGCTATTGGGGTCGATTGGCCAAAGAGCTGATCACCTGGAAGACCCCCTTCACCCAAGTGCTGGACGAGTCCAACGCGCCATTCTTCAAGTGGTTCGAAGACGGCACCTTGAATGCTTCTTACAACTGCCTGGACCGCAACGTCGAAAAAGGCCTGGGCGACAAGACCGCTATCATTTTTGAAGCCGATGGCGGCGAAGTGACCAAGATCACTTACAGCCAACTCTTGGCCAAAACCTGCCAATACGCCAACGCCCTTAAATCTCTGGGTGTCCAAAAGGGCGACCGCGTGGTCATCTACATTTCGATGTCGATTGAAGGCGTGGCCGCCATGCAAGCCTGCGCCCGCATTGGTGCGACCCACTCGGTGGTGTTTGGGGGCTTTTCGGCTCAATCGCTGCGTGACCGCATTGAAGATACTGGCGCTGTGGCCGTGATCACCGCTGACCACCAAGTGCGTGGTGGCAAGCACCTGCCCCTCAAATCCATCGTCGACGAAGCCCTCAACCTGGGCGGCTGCGACAGCATCAAAAACGTCTTGGTCATCAAGCGCAGTGGCAATGACATCGCCATGACCGCCGGCCGCGACTTGTGGATGGCCGACTTGGCCGACAAGCAAGCCACCACCTGCGAGCCAGAGTGGGTGAGCGCCGAGCATCCTTTGTTTTTGCTTTACACCTCCGGCTCGACCGGCAAACCCAAAGGCGTGCAACACAGCACCGGTGGCTATTTGCTGCACGCGGCCTTGACCACCAAGTGGACGTTTGACCTGAAGCAAGATGACGTGTTCTGGTGCACCGCCGACATCGGATGGGTCACTGGCCACACCTACATCACCTACGGCCCTCTGGCCCTGGGCGGCACCGAAATCGTGTTCGAGGGCGTGCCCACTTACCCGGATGCTGGCCGCTTCTGGAAGATGATCCAAGACCACAAAGTCTCGATTTTCTACACTGCGCCCACCGCCATCCGTTCGTTGATCAAACTGGCTGAAGCCAACGACGCCGTGCACCCCAAGAGCTATGACCTGTCCAGCCTGCGCTTGCTGGGCTCGGTTGGCGAGCCGATTAACCCCGCCGCGTGGGAATGGTATTACCAGCACGTGGGTGGCAGCCGTTGCCCGATTGTGGACACCTTCTGGCAAACCGAAACGGGTGGCCACATGATCACGCCGCTGCCCGGTGTGACCCCCATGGTGCCCGGCTCTTGCACACTGCCGTTCCCAGGTATCCAGGCCGCCATCGTCAGCGAAACAGGCGAAGACATGCCCAATGGCCAAGGCGGTATTCTGGTCGTCAAGCGCCCATGGCCTTCCATGATCCGCAACATCTGGGGCGATCCTGAGCGCTTCAAGAAGAGCTACTACCCGGACGACTTCAAGGGCAAGTACTACTTGGCTGGCGACGGCGCGATCCGTGACGAAAAGACCGGGTACTTCACCATCACTGGCCGCATTGACGACGTGCTGAACGTGTCGGGTCACCGCATGGGCACCATGGAAATCGAATCCGCCCTGGTTGGCTGCACCGAGCTGGTGGCTGAAGCCGCTGTGGTGGGCCGCCCTGATGACACCACAGGCGAAGCCATCTGTGCATTTGTGGTGCTCAAGCGCTCATTGCCCAACACCGAAGAGGGCAAGGCGATTGCCAAGCAACTGCGCGATCACATCGCCAAAGAAATCGGCCCCATCGCCAAACCCAAAGACATCCGCTTTGGCGAAAACTTGCCCAAGACCCGTTCCGGCAAGATCATGCGTCGCTTGCTGCGCTCGCTGGCCAAAGGCGAAGAGATCACGCAAGACATCTCCACCTTGGAGAACCCTGGCATTCTGAGCCAGTTGGGTCAGGCTTACTGATCTGACCCGTCATGCCGGACTTGAGCCGGCATCCATGCAAAAAGGCAGCTCAGGCTGCCGTTTTGCTTTCTGGTTTTGAGGGCTGTGTGGGTTGGTGATTCAGTCTCCCAACACCACACCCTCACGGCGTGGGTCAGCGCCACCAAACCAGCCTTGAGGTGTGCGCTCAATGGCCTGCAGGCCGCTGGTCATGTCCATTTCACGAACTTCATGACCTCGGGCTTTCAACGCATCCGCGGTGCTGGGTGGAAAGCGTTTGGCCTCTAGCAGCGTGGGGCCATTGAGTGAGCCAAAGTTGGGCAGACTGACGGCTTGCTGGGCGTTCAGGCCCCAGTGCAGCGTGCCCGTCAAGAGTTTGGCCGTGTAGTGAATGATGAGTGCCCCGCCCGGGCTGCCGCCGCTCATGACCAACTGCCCTGTGGCTTTGTCGAACACCAGCGTGGGCGACATGGACGAACGTGGACGTTTGCCGGGTTCGACCCGGTTGGCCACGGGCCGCCCTTGCGCGTCGGAGGGCACAAAGCTGAAGTCGGTCAGTTCGTTGTTGAGCAAAAAGCCGCCGGTCCGTGTGGGGTTGGTCGTCACCATGCGGCGTGAGCCAAATGCAGCTTCGATGGTGGTGGTCATGGCTACCGCCCGGCCTTGGGCATCGACCACGCTGATGTGGCTGGTGCCGTATTCGGCTTGCGCAGGCATGGGTGCCAAGCTGGTGGGGGTGCCGCCTGGCTGTCCGGGAATAGCCACTTTCATCGACTGGCCTCCGATCAGTTGGCTGCGTTCGCGCAAATAGTCTGGGGCCAGCAAGCTGTGCCAATCGCCAGCGGGTGCACGCACAAAGTCGGGGTCGGCCACGTACTGCGCCCGGTCGGCAAAGGACAAGCGCGAGGCCTCGGTGTAGCGGTGCAACCAGTCGGGTGAGGGCAATCCGTCCGCAAATTCGGCACCCTGAGCGCTTGTGTTGGCCAGCACGCCCAAGATCTGCCCAATGGCGATCTGGCCCGATGACGGCGGTGGAAAACCACAGATGCGGTACGCGCGAGACTGCGCGATGTGATCGAAGCACAAGGCTTCACGTTCACGGGGCTGGTAGCTGGCCAGGTCTTGCAGGCTCAAACTTCCGGGGCGTGGCGCGGCTTGTGTGCGCTGAACAATGGCCTGGGCCACAGGCCCTTCGTGCAGTGCAAAGCTGCCTTCGCTGGCGATGCGGCGCAGCACATGCGCGTATTCGGGGTTGCGCAGCACATGGCCCACAGGCCATGCCTGACCTTGTGCGTTGTAGAAAAAACGCAGGGCCAGAGTGTCATTTTTCAGGTGTGGATCGGCTTGCAGAAGGGTGTGCAGGCGCGGACTGACCTTGAAACCCTGCTCAGCCAGGGCGATGGCGGGCGCGAATAACTGCGCCCAGGGCAGCACGCCGTGCTGGCGGTGCACGGCTTCCAGCATGCGCATCGCGCCGGGCACGCCCACGGAATGGCCACTCAAGACCGCATCCTCAAACAGAAGGGGCTTGCCGTTGTCACCCACAAACATATCGCTTTTGGCACCTGCCGGGGCGGTCTCGCGCCCGTCGTGCGCCGTGACTTTTTGGCCATCAAAGTGGAGCAAAAAAGCCCCGCCGCCGATGCCACTCGACTGCGGCTCCACCAAACCCAGCACCAGCTGCACGGCTATGGCGGCATCCAGCGCCGAACCGCCCGCTCTCAGAATCTGGTGCCCTGCATCGGTGGCCAGCGGGTTGGCTGCGGCCACAGCCTGCCGCGCATAGGCCCAGCCGGGTTTGTCGGTGCTACCAGAGGCCGCTTCGGGTTGCTCGGGCACGCTGTAGCGCCATGGGCTGGCGGGCGGGGCGGTGCAGGCACTCAGGAGCAAAAGACAAATCAGGCTGAATGGCAGGGTTTTTTCCATGTGTTCTCCGTGACAGGAACATGCTATCGGTAAATTTCCCTGATAGCCAGCAAGCCTGGACTGCAAGCCATTGTTTGCAGCGCTCACACAAAACAACAGGCCTCGCAGGGCCTGTTGTTTTTGAAAGCGGGTTTAGCTCACTTGGGTGCCAAGCGAATGGCCCCGTCCAAGCGAATCACTTCGCCATTGAGCATGTCGTTTTCGATGATGTGCTTGGCCAACTTGGCGTAGTCCTGGGGCGTGCCCAGGCGACTGGGGAAGGGCACGCCTGCAGCCAGCGCGTCTTGCACTTCTTGGGGCATGCCAAACAGCATGGGGGTGCCGAAGATGCCGGGGGCAATGGTCATGTTGCGGATGCCGTTGCGGGCCAGGTCGCGGGCAATCGGCAGCGTCATGCCGACCACGCCGCCTTTGGATGCGGCATAGGCGGCTTGGCCGATCTGGCCGTCATAGGCGGCCACGCTGGCCGTGCTGATCAGCACGCCGCGCTCGCCCGTGGCTTCGGGCTCGTTTTTGCACATGGCTTCCGATGCCAAGCGGATCATGTTGAAGGTGCCGACCAAGTTGACCATGATGGTCTTGGTGTACACGGCCAGGCTGTGCGCACCGTTTTTGCCCACGGTTTTTTCGGCCGGAGCGATGCCCGCGCAATTGACCAGGCCCATGAGTTTGCCCATCGACACCGCTTGGGCCACCACGGCTTGGCCATCGGCTTCGTTGCTGACATCGCACTTGACGAACGCGCCGCCCAGTTCTTTGGCCACAGCCTCGCCTTTTTCGGCCTGCATGTCGGCAATGACGACTTTGGCCCCATGGGCCGCCAGCATGCGGGCGGTGCCTTCGCCCAGACCGGATGCGCCACCTGTGACGATGAAAACTTTGCCTTGAATGTCCATATTGAGCTCCTGAATTTGATTGACGTTACGTCAACGTCAATTATGCCCATCCGGCGTCCATATTCGGCATGCATTTTCGGCATCCATATTCAGCAGGCCGAAAGACCCGCGACAAAGCACTCCGGCTAATGGTTTTGGGGTAGTGCATTACTTGGAAGCTTGAATACCCAATCGTGCTGCGGCCCACTAGCATGAACTTTATCCCGACCAACACGGCCGGGCCATCCTTTCAGGAGAGTCGCATGGGTTCAGGTATCGCTTGGTCAACACAGTCGCTGTTCAGTACCGACGACAACTGGCGCAGGGCATCTCAGTTGTTGGCCACCGCCGACATTCGGCTTGGGGGTGGCAGACCCTGGGACATGCGCGTGCACCATCCGGCCACCTTTGACCGCATCTTGACGCAGGGCAGTTTGGGTTTGGGTGAGAGCTATGTGGACGGCTGGTGGGACTGCAACCAGCTCGACGAATTCATTGCCCGCATTCTGCGAGCGCGGCTGGACGAGCAGGTTGGCCGTGCCGGCTGGCTTTGGGCTTCGCTCAAGGCGCGCCTGACCAACCTGCAATCCCAAAGCCGGGCCTGGCAGGTGGGTGAGGTGCATTACGACTTGGGCAACGATTTGTACGAAGCCATGCTCGACCCGAACATGGCCTACAGCTGTGGCTACTGGCCCGTAGCGCAAACCTTGGCGCAGGCGCAAGAGGCCAAGCTGGACCTGATTTGTCAAAAGTTGCAGCTCCAGCCAGGCATGCGTTTGCTGGACATTGGCTGCGGCTGGGGCAGTTTGATGTGCTTTGCCGCCAAGCATTACGGAGTGCAGTGCGTGGGGCTGACTGTTTCGAAAGAGCAAGCCCGCTTGGGTGCACAAAAATCGGGTGATTTGCCAGTCCGGTTTGCGCTGTTGGATTACCGGCGCTTCAACCCTGACGGTGAACAACGCTTTGACCGCATTGCCTCAGTGGGCATGTTCGAGCATGTGGGCCACAAAAACTACCGCACTTACTTTGACATGGCACGGCGCAGCTTGCGTGACGATGGTTTGTTTTTGCTGCACACCATTGGCAAGAACCGGTCGGGGGCGGGCATTGACCGTTGGATTGAAAAATACATCTTCCCCAATGGGGTCTTGCCGTCGTCATCGGACCTTGCTCTGGCCAGCGAAGACCACTTCGTCATGGAGGACTGGCATAACTTTGGCGAAGATTACGACAAAACCCTGATGGCTTGGAATGCCCGATTCGAAGACGCTTGGCCCTCACTGCAAGACCGTTATGGCGAGCGTTTTTACCGCATGTGGCGTTATTACCTGTTGTGCTGTGCGGGCACCTTTCGAGCCCGAGACAACCAGCTTTGGCAAGTTGTTTTCTCGCCCAATGGCCATACTGGTGGCTACCGCAGACCATTGCTCTGAGGTCGCATTTTTATTCGTTGTGGTTCATTTTGTGCACGAACATGCGCAAGAAAAAAGCGGCCATGAGCAGCATGAACACGATCACGCCCAAACTCATCAAACCATAATCGGTCGAAAACAGGTCAATCAGCATTTTCATGGGGCATCCTTGAATTGGTTTGGGTAATTCACTGTGCGCCAAAAGGCTCGCGAAAGCTCTGATCAAGGTCAAGAGTTTGAGATAAAGGCGTGCTCCAATACGCTTTCTTGTTTCCGACTGATCCCCATGAATTTGAACCCGCAGCATTCCATACCCTTGCACTCGTCCGCCCGAATTTTCTTGTCTCTGGGTGCCCTGAGCGCATGTTCCAGCGTGATGTTCAGTGCGGCATTTGCGCATTTGCCTGTGTTCGCGGGCGGTGTACCGGCCATGGTGCAAACCGCGCTGACCCAGCAACAGTTCCATTCGTTGGGCTTGGTGCTTGTGGGTTTGGTCAGCGCTTGCTTTGGCGTTTCGCGGTGGCTGCGAGCCGCTGGTTGGCTGATGCTCGTGGGCTTGCTCTTGTTCAGCTTCAACCTGTATGCACGCCATGTGCTGGGTTTTGACGCGCTGCGGGCCATGGTGCCTTGGGGTGGTGGGGCCTGGATTTTGGCTTGGCTGTGTCTGGCACTTGGGTTTGCTGCCGGACCGGCCCGAAATGCCAAGTAGCTATTTAGGGCTGACGCAGCTGAAGGTTTTGCCTATCGGTTTCATAGGAACTATTCATGACTCGTCGACTTGGGCTGCATTATGATTGCTACCAATGAGTTTTCTCATTCGATAGATTTTTTAAACCAACCAAAGGAAACACCATGTCCCTGATCAACACACAAGTTCAGCCCTTCAAAGCCCAAGCTTTTCACAACGGCAAATTCATCGAAGTGACCGAAGCCAGCCTCAAAGGCAAGTGGAACGTCTTCATCTTCATGCCCGCCGCTTTCACCTTCAACTGCCCCACCGAAATCGAAGACGCGGCCGACAACTACGCTGCTTTCCAAAAGGCGGGCGCTGAGGTGTACATCATCACCACCGACACCCAGTTCTCGCACAAAGTTTGGCACGAGACCTCGCCTGCCGTGGGCAAGGCCAAGTTCCCATTGGTCGGCGACCCTACACACGCATTGACCCGCGCATTTGGCGTGCACATTGACGAAGAAGGCTTGGCACTGCGCGGCACCTTCATCATCAACCCCGAGTTGATGATCAAAACCGTGGAGATCCACTCCAACGAAATCGCCCGTGACGTGTCTGAGACCCTGCGCAAGCTGACCGCTGCCCAGTACACCGCCGCCAACCCCGGCCAAGTGTGCCCCGCCAAGTGGAAAGAAGGCGCCAAGACTTTGGCTCCTTCCATCGACCTGGTCGGCAAGATCTAAATCTCGATCGGACGCCCTGTTCAATCAGGGCGGTCTTGAGCCAACGCCCTGCTTTGCAGGACGTTGAGCGCAGCCCATTCAGGTCACAAGCCTGCCGTGGGCTGCCCTCAACGATTCCCACCAACCCCTTAAAAATCGGCCCCGTCACAAGCGAGGGTCTGGGATTTTTGTAGCCTGAAACCGGAGAAAACCATGCTCGACGACACCCTCAAAGACCAATTGCAGCAATATTTGGCCTTGCTGCGCCAGCCGATCCGCTTGATCGCTTCGCTGGACGACAGCGAAACTGGCATCGACATGAAGAGCCTGCTGGAGACCATCGTCAGCCTGTCTGACAAGGTCACTCTGGACACTTCGGGCCATGACAGCCGCAAGCCGTCTTTTGTCGTTGCCCGCGATGGGCAAACCGAGGGCGTGCGTTTTGCCGGTCTGCCGCTCGGGCACGAGTTCACCTCGCTGGTGTTGGCGCTGCTTTGGACTGGTGGCCACCCGCCCAAAGTCGAGCAGGATGTGATCGACAGCATCAAGGCCCTTGATCCTGGTACTCAGGGTGACTTCAGCTTTGAGGTTTACATGTCCTTGTCTTGCCACAACTGCCCTGATGTGGTGCAGGCCTTGTCTTTGATGGCGATCATGAACCCCAAGGTCAAGACCGTGGTGATCGAGGGCGGTGCGTTTCAGAAAGAAGTGGAAGAGCGGCAGATCATGGCCGTGCCCATGGTGTTTTTAAACGGCAAAGTCTTTGGCTCCGGTCGCATGTCTGTTGAAGAAATCGTGGCCAAGTTGGACACCAACGCTGGGGAGCGTGAAGCCGTCAAGCTCAACGCCAAAGACGCATTCGAGGTTTTGATTGTGGGAGGTGGCCCTGCAGGTGCTGCGGCTGCCGTGTACGCCGCACGCAAGGGCATCCGCGTGGGCGTGGCCGCCGAGCGCTTTGGCGGCCAGACTAACGACACCATGGCGATTGAAAATTACATCTCGGTGCTGGAGACCGATGGCCCCAAGTTCGCCGCCGCGCTCGAAGCCCAGGTGCGCCACTACGGCGTGGACATCATGAACCTGCAACGTGCCGACAAATTGATCCCCGCAGACGCAGACGGTTTGGTGCAGGTGCAGATGGAAAACGGCGGGACACTCAAGGCCAAGACCGTGATTTTGTCCACAGGAGCCCGCTGGCGAAATGTGAACGTGCCCGGCGAAGCCGAGTACAAAAACAAAGGCGTGGCCTATTGCCCGCATTGCGATGGTCCTTTGTTCAAGGGCAAGCGCACGGCGGTGATCGGCGGCGGCAACTCGGGCATCGAAGCGGCGATCGATTTGGCGGGCATCGTCGAACACGTCACGGTGATCGAATTCGCTGAGCAATTGAAAGCCGATGCGGTGTTGGTTAAAAAGTTGCACAGCCTGCCCAATGTGACGGTGCACACCAACGCCCAGACCACCGAGATCACCGGCGACGGCAGCAAGGTCAACGGCATCCGTTACAAAGACCGCACAACCGGCACCGAGCACCATGTGGAATTGGCGGGTGTGTTTGTGCAAATTGGCCTGGTGCCCAACACCGAGTTCCTCAAAGGCACGGTCGAGCTGAGCAAGTTTGGCGAAATCGTGGTAGACGCCAAGGGCCACACCAATGTGCCTGGCGTGTTTGCCGCCGGTGACTGCACCACCGTACCGTACAAACAGATCGTGATCGCTGCAGGCGAGGGCGCCAAGGCCGCACTCAGCGCTTTTGACCACCTGATCCGCTCTTGATTTTTTAGACGCACAAAGAAAAACCGGACCTTGAGTCCGGTTTTTTCATGGCTACTTACTTCGTCAAAATGAAACCGGGCAGGACTTTGGGCCTTGCCGGGCTTTACTTGAATCCGACGCGGTCCAGCATCTGCTGCACCTTGACTTGGTTCATGCCCACGGCGCTGATCGGGATCAGCTCGCTCTTGAAGCTGCCGCCGGTCATGGCTTTGAGTGCCGGGTTGTCAAAACTGACGCCTTTGGCGACAGGCCACTCGTTGTTGCCGTTGGCAAAGTGGTTTTGAGCGGAAGGGCTGGCCAGGTATTCCAGGAACTTGATCGCGTTGTCGGTGTTTTTGGCGTGGCGGGCCACGGCACCGCCAGCCACGTTCACATGCGTGCCCCAGTTGTTTTGGTTGGGGAAGACCACGCCGATTTTTTCGGTCACGGCTTTGTCAGCCGGGTCGGTCGAGCGCATCATGCGGGCCAGGTAATAGGTGTTGGTGACTGCCACGCCGCACTCGCCAGAGGCCACACCTTTGATCTGGTCGGTGTCACCGCCTTTGGGGCTGCGGGCCATGTTGTCGACCAAGCCTTTGAGCCAAATCTCTGTTTTGGCGGGGCCTAGGTGCTCGGTCATGGCGCCAAAAAGGCTCAGGTTGTAAGGATGCGAGCCCGAGCGGATGCACAAACTGCCCTTGAGCTTGGGATCGGCCAGCTTTTCGTAACTGTCCAAGTCGGTTTTTTTGTACTTGATCTTGTCGTACACAATCACCCGTGCGCGGGTGGACAGGCCAAACCAGGCCGTGCCGCCGTTGTCGACGGGTTTGGCACGCAAGTGGGCCGGAATGGCTTCTTCGAGTTTGGTCGATTTCACAGGCAGGAAAAGGCCATCGACCTCGGCTCGCCACAGGCGGGCGGCATCCACCAGCAAAATCACATCGGCAGGTGAGGCCGCGCCCTCGGCCTTCAGACGGGCGAGAATACCGGCATCATCGGCATCGACCCGGTTGATCTTGATGCCTGTGGCTTTGGTGAAGTCGCTGTATAGCGCTTCATCGGTCGGGTAGTGGCGGGCTGAGTAAATGTTCAGAACTTTGTCTTGCGCCATTCCCGAGGTGGCGGCCAAAAGGCAAGCGATGCTCAAAAGGGTTTTTGAAAACGTCATGGTTTTGCTCCTAAGGTGTTGATGGAGTGAGTGTAATCCAAATGCGAATCATTATCAATAAGATTTGAGAGAAAAATGCAATCAATGAAGCGATTAGGGCAAACCCGCAAATGGACAGGATTGGGGGCCGCGCTGTTGGCTTTGGTGCTGACCGGTTGCAGCAGTGTGGGCAAAGGACCTGCTGAGGCAGACAGCACCATGCCGCATGCCGCAGCGCCACGCGAGATCAAGCTGGGCTTGGCTTTGGGCGGAGGTGCAGCCCGTGGTTTCGCCCATTTGGGGGTGATCCAAGTGCTGGAAGAAGCGGGCTTGCGCCCCAGCCATGTGGTCGGTACATCGGCGGGCAGTCTGGTGGCCGCTTTGTACGCCAGTGGCAAAAGCACGGCTGAGTTGGCGCGATTGGCCGAAACCATGCAAGAAGCCGACATCACCGACTGGATGCTGCCGATCCTGAACCGGGGCGCTCTGCGCGGTGAGGCGCTGGCCAAGTATGTCAATACCCAGGTGGGGGGCCGCAGCCTTGAGCAAATGAAGATCCCTTTGGGCATTGTGGCCACCGACCTGCACAGCGGCGAATCCATCACGTTCAGACGTGGCAACACGGGGGCGGCTGTGCGCGCATCGAGTGCCGTGCCCGCCGTGTTCCAGCCCGTGCGCATTGGGGATCGTGAATACGTGGATGGCGGTTTGGTGGCTCCGGTGCCGGTGCGTCAAGCGCGGGACATGGGGGCTAATTTTGTGATCGCAGTCGATATTTCAAGCGACCCCGAGGGCAATCCGTCGGGCGATACCTTCCAGATCCTGATGCAGACCTTCGCCATCATGGGCAAAAGCATCAACACCTTGGCCTTGAAAGACGCCGATTTTGTGGTCCGCCCCGCTCTGTCTGGCGTCAAAAGTGCCGACTTTGGAGCCCGAATGCGCTCCATAGAAGCGGGCCGCGTTGCCATGCGAGCCATGCTGCCCAGCCTCAAAGCGCGGATGGCAGATTTTGAAGCGGGCCGCTGAGCTATCCCACACGCCAAGACAGACATGGACCCCCGATCGGGTAGGGTATTTGTCATACCCGCGTATGCGGGTATCCGTGGTGGTCGAAGGCAAGCAGACATGGACCCCCGATCAAGTCGGGGGTGACAGGGTTCGGGGTTGACAGGGTTGGGCGTGGACCCCGAGCGAGTCGGCTATTTGTCATACCCGCGCATGCGGGTATCCATGGTGGTCGAAGGCAAGCAGACGCAGAAAATCAGCGCAAAAAAAGGGCTGATCTTGCGATCAGCCCTTGAAGGGATCCCTGTTTCCCAGACGAAATTCAAAGAGATCCGAGGAGACAACTTGCAAAAAGAGCAGTCAAGAGCCGAGGCATCTTGACTGACCTCAAAAAATCACTTCTTTTTGGCAGCTTTAGGCGCAGCAGCTTGGGTCACCGAAGCCAGATTGGATTCGGCCATGTCGGTGGCTTGCTTGACGGCTTTTTGCACGGATTCGAAAGCGGAATTGGCGGCAGTCACGGCGCCCTTCATCATGGCCACGGCTTGCTCGGAGCCGGCAGGTGCGTTGGACGCAGCGCTGTCAACCAAGGTGGCGAACTGTTTTTGAGCAGCCGCTGCTTGTGCTTCGAAAGCTTTGGTGAACTCGCCACCGGTGCCGGAGGCGATGTCGTACAGGTGACGGCTGTAAGCAGCGGTCTTCTCGGCCAAAGGCTGGAACAAGTTGGCTTGCATGGCCACCAATTCCTGGGCGTCTTTCACGCTCAGAGCGGCTTGGGTGCTGTTGGCGGACTCGTCCAAAGCGGCTTTGGCGGCGCTCAGGTTCAATTCGACCAATTTTTCCACGCCTTCGAAGGCTTTGGCGGTCAGGCCAAACAGGGTTTCAACATTGGCTTTGTGCGAAGCGACGATTTGTTCAGCGGTCATCATGAGGATCTCCAGATCAAAAAATTAAGAGGGGTTTCAAAAGACTGCGCCGAAACTGGCCGGGGCCGTACAACATTGTTGCAGTGCAGCATGGTTTGAATTTTAGGGTTTCCATGGGGTATTGCAAGGGGATTGGCGGGTTTGCTGCTCAGTTTAGAGAGGGTTTTCTAGAATCGGCGTCTTACCAAACAGACCCATGCACGCTTATTACGCCGACCACTTTGTCTTGCCCTTGCCCGAAGGCCACCGCTTTCCCATGCGCAAGTACAGCCGTTTGCGTGACCGGTTGAGCGCTGAACTGCCGGGCGTGCAAATGCGCGAAGCCCCCGCTGCCAGCGACGGCGAGTTGGCGCTGGTGCACACGCCCGCGTACATACAAGGCGTGGCCACGGGCGGGCTGGATGCTGCAGTGCAGCGCGAAATTGGTTTTCCTTGGAGCCCGGCCATGGCCGAGCGGGCGCGTCGTTCGGTGGGCGCCACCGTGGCCGCTGCACGAGATGCGCTGGCCCAAGGCGTGGCGGGCAATTTGGCAGGCGGCACACACCACGCCTACGCGCACAAGGGCGGCGGGTTTTGCGTGTTCAACGACATTGCCGTCACCGCCCGCCTGATGCAGGCCGAAGCATGGCGGTTGCATCGCCAAAAAATGCAGGTGGCCGTGATCGATTTGGACGTGCACCAAGGCAACGGCACCGCGCACATCTTTGCCAATGACCCGAGTGTCTTCACTTTGTCGCTGCACGGCGAAAAGAACTTTCCGTTCCGCAAGGAGGCCAGTGACTTGGATGTGGGCCTGCCCGACGGCTGCACCGACGAGCCCTATTTGGCCGCTTTGCACCAAGCGCTGCAAACCTTGCAAGACCGTTTTGACCCGCATTTGCTGATTTACCTGGCGGGCGCTGACCCGCATGAAGGCGACCGGCTGGGGCGGCTGAAATTGACAGCCGACGGCATGCAAGAGCGCGACCGGGTGGTCATGGACTGGGCCTGGCAGCGAAAACTGCCCGTGGTCATGTGCATGGGCGGGGGCTATGGCCACGACATCGAGACCACGGTGCAGGTGCAAATGCAGACGTGGGGCGTGGCTTTGGGCTACTGGCAGCGGTGGCAACGCTGGCACAATCGACAGCCATGAACGCGACAGCCACACCTTCCGTCAAGCCCCAAGCCGACGCACGCAACAGCTACAAGGCGTTTCGCGCCATCAGCACCCGCTGGATGGACAACGACGTGTACGGCCATGTGAACAACGTGGTTTATTACAGCTGGTTCGACACCGCCGTCAACGCCACGCTGATCGAGCAAGGCGTGCTCGACATCCATCACGGATCGACCATCGGCTTGGTGGTGGAAACCCAGTGCTTTTACTTCGCGCCCTTGGCCTTCCCGCAAACCATTGAAGCGGGCATCCGGGTTGCCAAGCTGGGCACGTCCAGCGTGCGCTACGAGGTGGGCCTGTTCGCCCAAGGTGAAGAGTTGAGCGCCGCGCGAGGCCACTTTGTGCATGTTTACGTGGACCGCCAAACTCGCCGGCCCGTGCCGCTGCCTGCCGCACTCAAAACATTTCTGGAGACATTGACATGAGCATTCTGAACATCGGACCCCAAGTCAGCACCCACGTGAGCGATCCGGGCAGTGTCGACGCAGCCATCTTGAGCCGCTTTTCGGCCCGCGCTTATTTGCCCCAACCGGTCGATCGCAGCGTGCTGCAAGAGGTGCTGAGCATTGCCGCCCGAGCTCCCAGCGGCACCAACACCCAGCCCTGGAAGGTCTATGTGCTGCAAGGCGCCAAGCGAGACGAACTGGTGGCCAAGACCTGCGCTGCGCACGACGCCATCACGGCCAACCCGGCCTTGGCAGCGGAATACGCCGAGTCGTACGACTATTACCCCGAAAAATGGGTCAGCCCCTACATCGACCGCCGCCGCGAGTGCGGCTTTGGTCTTTACGGCGTGCTGGGCATTGGCAAGGGCGACAAAGCCCTGATGCACGCGCAGCACCAAAAGAACTTCCGCTTTTTTGACGCGCCGGTGGGCCTGATCTTCACCATCGACAAAGTCATGGGCCGGGGCAGCTTGCTCGACTACGGCATGTTCTTGCAAACGGTCATGGTCGCGGCCCGTTCAAGAGGCCTGCACACCTGCCCACAAGCCGCCTGGAATGGCTTTGCCAAAATCATCTTGCCCCATGTGGGCGCGGGTGAAAACGAGATGGTGGTCTGTGGCATGGCGCTGGGCTATGCCGACGAGACGGCGCTGGTCAACACCTTTCAGACCACCCGCGTGGCTGCGCAAGACTTCACCCACTGGGTGGAATGACGCTTTTGATTTAAAGACAAGGGCCTGGTTTGGGATTCGACGCACTGGCGCTGCAACTGCTCAATGGTTTGAGCCACGCCACCACCTTGTTTTTGATGGCCTCGGGTTTGACGCTGATCTTTGGCGTGACCCGTATCGTCAATTTCGCGCACGGCAGTTTCTTCATGCTGGGGGCTTTGTGGTCGGCGCATGCCGTCACCCACGGGTGGCCCGCCATGGCCGAGTCGGCTTGGGGTTATGGCACGGTGATCCTCATGGGCGCGTGTGTGGCGGCCTTGCTGGGGGCTGTGGTCGAGGTGCTGCTGCTCAAGCGCATGCGCCACGCGCCGCAGCTTTACCAACTGGTGGCCACTTTTGGCCTGACGCTGGCGCTGCACGACGCCATGCGCTGGTACTTCGGGCCTGAAGAAGTCTTTGCCCCACGCTTTCCCGGCCTCAAGGGGGCGATCGCGCTGGGCGAGTCGTATTTCCCCACCTGGCAACTGTTCACCTTGGCGCTAGGCCCTTTGGTCTGGCTGGGCCTGCATCTTTTGCTCACGCGCACGCTGTGGGGGCAGCGCGTCAAAGCCGCCACACAAGACCGCGAGATGCTCGATGCCTTGGGCGTGAACCCCGCGCCCCTCATGCTGGGCGTGGTGATGTTGGGTTGCGGTCTGGCGGGTTTGGCGGGTGCCTTGCAGTTGCCGCGTGAACCGGCCCACTTGCAAATGGATGTGAACGTGGTGGTCGAGACCTTTGTGGTGGTGGTGACCGGGGGGCTGGGCAGCATTGGTGGGGCTTTTGCGGCGGCGGTGCTGATCGGTGTGATCCATTCAGTGGGGCTGAGCTTTTTCCCGCAAGCCACGCTGGTGCTGGTGTTTTTGACCATGGCCGTAGTGCTGGTCTGGCGTCCGCAAGGGCTGGCCGGTTCTGCTGTTCACGCCGAGCAGCGCGAAAGCGTGCCGGTGTTTTCGCTGTGGCCAGTGGGCGTTGCAGGCCGGGCTGTTTTTGTCGCCATTTTTGTGGGCCTGTCGCTTTTGGCTTGGGGGCAGGGTGACTATGGCCGCAGCTTGGCCGAAGACGTGATGGTGATGATGCTGTTTGGCCTGAGCCTGCAGTGGATGATGGCTTTGGGCGGCTTGGTCAGTTTTGGTCATGCGGCTTTTTTTGCGCTGGGCGCATACGGCGCAGCGCTGGCGCATTTGCAGGCGGACGCGGGTTGGGCCCTGGCCTTGGCGGCAGGCATGGCGCTGGCGCTGGCGGTGGCTTTGCTGTTTGGGGCTTTGGTGGTGCGCAGCAGCGGCGTTTACCTGGCCATGTTGTCTTTGGCTTTGGCGCAAATGGTATGGGCGGGGGCCACGCAATGGGTGAGCCTGACGGGCGGCGACAACGGTCTGATTGGTCTGCGCATGATCCAGCCCGAACAGCGGCCACTGTGGGACGCGTTGCTGTGCGCGGGGGTGTTGCTGGCGCTGGCAGGCATGGCGCGTGTGGCCGGGTCGAGCCGTGGCGCGGCCTTACAGGCTATGCGCGATGCGCCGCTGCGGGCTGCGGCCAGTGGTTTGCCGGTGCAGGCTTTGCGCTACCAAGTGTTTGTGGGCAGTGCCACTTTGGCCGGTTTGGCTGGGGGCTTGTGGGCGGCCTTCAAGGGCGCGGTTTTCCCGTCGGTGGCTTCGGTGGCCATGTCGGTGGACGCTTTGTTGGTCATTTTGCTGGGCGGTGTGCACCAGCTGTGGGGCGCGGCCGTGGGCAGTGCGCTCTTGGTTTGGGGCGGGGCCGAGCTGGGTCAGGGCCTGGATTATTGGCGCGGCGTTTTGGGCTTGGTCATCATGGCCGTGATGGTGTTGGCCCCTAGCGGTGTGCTGGGCGGTTTGCAGCTGGGGCTGGCGCGTTTTTCCAAGGGGCGCACGGCATGAACCCGACACACAACCTCACGCCTTTGCCGCCCTCGACCCATGCCGCCTTGCAGGTGCGGGGCCTGGCCAAACATTTTGGCGGCGTTCGTGCCCTCGATGGCGTCGATTTTGACGTGCCTTCAGGCCAGTGCGTGGCCCTGATTGGCCCCAATGGGGCCGGCAAATCCACCTGTTTTGCCTGTTTGGCTGGGCAGCATGCGCCCACCGCCGGGCAGGTGTTTTGGCAAGGCCAGCCCTTGTTGGGCAAAACGCCTGCCGAACGCCAGCGCCTGGGCGTGGCCCGCACCTTTCAGGTGGCCCAGACTTTCGAGGCTTTGACCGTGCTGCAAAACATTCAGTTGGTGCTGCACGGGGCAGCACCTTTGGCGTGGTGGGACCGCTTGAACCAACGCCAACCCGAGCGGGCCTTTCGATGGGCGGCTCAAGCCGGGCTGCAAGACGTGGCCCACGCCCGTGTGGCCGATTTGCCTTATGGCGCCAAAAAACGGCTGGAGCTGGCCATGGCGCTGGCGGGCCTGCCCGAAACCGGGGCCAAAACCATTGCCAAAAATGGCGCTGAAGCTGGCCCATCGTTGCTGTTGCTTGACGAGCCCGCAGCCGGGTTGGCTTTGGCCGAGCGGGCCGACATGATGGCTCTGGTGCGCCAAGTGGCGGCCCAAGGCGTCACCGTGCTGTATACCGAGCACAACATGGATGCCGTATTTGGCGTGGCCGACCGGGTGTTGGTGCTGATGCAAGGGCACCTGGTGGCCGACGGCACGCCCGAAGCTGTGGCGCAAGACCCACAGGTGCGTGAGCGTTATCTGGGGCTCGATTTCGACATGAAAGACCTGCAGTATGTTGGACGTTGAAGGCCTGAACGCTTGGTATGGCCCCGCACAGGCCTTGTTTGACGTGCGTTTGCATGTGGGCGAGGGCGAGCTGGTGGTGTTGCAAGGCCTCAATGGCGCAGGCAAATCCACGCTATTGCAAGCCTTGATCGGCATTGGCCCGCGTGCGCAAGGCCAGATTTGCTGGGCCGGCCAATCCATCGCGGCCTGGCCGGCCCATCGCCGTGCGCAGGCCGGGCTCGGCTTTGTGGCCGAAGACCGCCGTTTGTTCACCAGCCTGTCGGTCCACGACAACCTTTGGATCGCTGCACAGACGGCAGGGCAGGGCACGCCCGCAGCGCGTTACCAGCGGGTGCTGGGCTTGTTTCCACAACTGCAAGCCATGCTGAACCGGCCTGCCAGCCAGATGAGTGGGGGCGAGCAGCAAATGCTGGCTTTGGCGCGCACCCTCATGACCGGCCCCCGCTTGTTGCTGTTGGACGAGCCTTGCGAAGGCATTGCCCCGGTGTTGGTGGCGTCCTTGCGCAATGCCTTGCTGCAGCTGGCCCAAGAAGGGGTGGCCATGTTGGTGGCCGAACAGAACCAGATTTTGGCCGCTCACGCGCAGCGGGTCTTGACGCTGGTCGGTGGCCGTCTGGCCTGAACCGATTTCAAAGCCATCGAAACGCCAGCGCAGCGACCACGGTGGGTGGGATGGCCGCCAGCAAAAGCCGCAGGGGGGCGATGGTGTTGTCTGGGAAATACGCCTTGAGGATGGCCGCACCCGCCGGGTTGGGCGCGTTGGCGATCAAGGTCAGGCCACCGCCCGTCACCGCCCCGGCCACCAGTGCCACCTTGAATTCATCACTCAAGCCCGGCACCAGCGAGCCCAAATAGGTGATGGCCGCGTTGTCGGTGATGGCCGTGAGCACCATAGCGCCGTAAAAGACGGCGTCGGATGGCAAACCCAGCAGCAACGGTTCGAGCCACCACTGCTGCAAGCCCCCCAAAACCACCAACCCCGCTAGAAAAAACGACACCAACAACGCCTCGCGCAGAATGAGCGGGGTTTGGTGTTGCTGCCAGGCCGTGACAAAGCCTAAAAACAACAGCACCAGTCCGATGAAAACCACAGGATGGTGGGCGAAAAAGACGACGCCTGCCAAAAACAGCACATGAACAAACATGATGCTGGCCGGTACGGCGGCCTCTTGTGAGGCCGGGGCCTGGGGCAGTGCCGTCAACTCGCGGCGAAACAGCCAGCTGGCCCCCAAGGCGTTGAACAACACCGCCAGCGCGGCCTTCCAGCCGAAAGTCTGGAGCATGAACGCAAAGTCCCATTGCCAAACATGGGCCACCATGAGCACCGGTGGCGCTGCAAACGGGGTGAGCGTGCCCCCAATCGACACATTGACAAACAGCACGCCCAATGTGGCGTACTTCAAGCGTTCAGACACCGGTTGAACAAACAGCGTGTCGCGCAGCAGCAATGCCCCCAAGGTCATGGCAGCAGGCTCGGTGATGAACGATCCCAGCAGCGGCACCAGAGCCAAGACCACCAGGTAGGTGGGCAAGTTTCGCGGGCCGGGCCACAAAGCGGCCAAGCGCATGACCAATTGGTGTGCCAGGCTCAGTACCGGGCGCGTGCCCGCGATCACCATCACGGCGAAAACAAATAAGGGCTCGGTGAAGTTGCGCGACTCCAAATAAGCCAGGGTGTGGGCCTGCCCCAACAGCATGAACATCAGCGCCATCAACAAGCTGGCCCAAAGGCCGAACACCACCTCGACTTCACCCAGCAAATGCCAAAACCCCGCATGGCGCGGGTGCTTGTGTGCCAGTCGTTCAAAGTGGCGTGTGGAAAATGAATGGATCAGGGCCAGCGCGAAAAAGGCAGCGGCAAGCCATTGCAAATAAATGGGCACAGGGGTAGGCATGAACAACTCCGCTTGCGAGGCGGCCCGACCTTCGCAAAAAACCTGCTGCCCCGTGGCTGGCGCAACACCCGCTGCGATCTTATCGGATCGGGCGGCGCGGCTGTCAGATTTGGTTAATATGTGACCTCCAGCCTTTTGCGTCGCCCCGGTTTTGTGGGCAGATACCCCCTGCCATGATCATCACCAGTTTGCTTGACACCGACCTGTACAAATTCACCATGATGCAGGTTGTGCTGCACCAGTTTCCGGGTGCGCAGGTCGAATACAAGTTCAAGTGCCGAAACCCCGGGGTGCCATTGGCCCCGTTTGCCAAAGAGATACGCGAAGAGATCCGCTCCTTGTGCAGCCTGACTTTCAAGGAGGGCGAGTTGCAGTACCTGCGTTCCTTGCGCTTCATAAAAAGTGATTTTGTTGATTTTTTGGATTTGTTCAAGCTTAACGAAAAGTACATCATGGTCACGGCTCTGCCCTCGGGCGAGATCGACATCACCATCAAGGGCCCTTGGCTGCACACCATCTTGTTCGAGATTCCGGTTTTGGCCATCGTCAACGAGGTGTATTTCCGCAACACCCAAAAGGTGCCCGATTTAATGGAGGGCCGCCGCCGCTTGGACACCAAGATCGCGCAACTGCAGGCACCTGGCCTGGAGACCCTCAAGATTGCCGACTACGGCACGCGACGCCGTTTTTCACGGGCTTGGCACGAAGAGGTGCTGCGTGTTTTATCGGCCCGTTTGGGCACCGGGCCTTCGGGTCAGTTTGCGGGCACCAGCAATGTGTATTACGCCTATTTGCTCGGCTTGACGCCGTTGGGCACCATGGCCCATGAGTACTTGCAGGCCTGCCAGGCGCTGGGGCCTCGGCTGCGCGACAGCCAGATTTTTGCCTTTGAATCGTGGGCCAAAGAATACCGGGGCGATTTGGGCATCGCCCTCTCTGATGTGTACGGCTTCAACGCCTTTTTGCGTGATTTCGACCTGTATTTTTGCAAGCTCTTTGACGGGGCGCGCCACGACAGCGGTGACCCATTCAGCTGGGGTGAACGCATGATCGCGCACTACCAGCACAACCGGGTCAACCCCCAAACCAAGACGCTGATCTTCAGCGACAGCCTGACCATTCCCCGCACCATCGAGCTGTTCGAGCAATTCAGAGAGCGCTGCCAACTGGCTTTCGGCGTGGGCACCAATCTGACCAATGACCTGGGCTATGAGCCCTTGCAGATCGTCATCAAGATGACACGTTGCAATGGCCAACCCGTGGCCAAATTGTCAGACACGCCCGGTAAGGGCATGTGCGACGACGAAAAGTATCTGGCCTATTTGCGCCAGGTTTTTGAAATTGACCCGTTGATCTCTGTGCACTGATACTGAAAGACGCCATTCATGTTGACCCTTTTGATTTTTGTATTTGTACTGGCCTACGCCGCCATTGCGCTGGAGCACCCGCTGAAGGTGAACAAAACCGCCACGGCCCTGTTGGCTGCCGGACTACTTTGGACGCTCTATGCCATGGGTGCCAACAATCCAGCTGCGGTGTCGCAAGAATTGGGCGAGTCCTTGATGTCCACAGCTCAAATTGTGTTTTTCCTGATGGGGGCGATGGCCATCGTTGAGGTGATCGATGCGCACAATGGTTTCGAGGTGCTGACTTCGCGCATCAAGACAAGCTCACTGTCGCGGTTGATGTGGCTGGTCGGCTTGGTAACGTTTTTTTTGAGCGCGGTGCTGGACAACTTGACCACGGCCATCGTCATGGTGTCCCTGATGAAAAAGTTGCTCAACCAACGCGAAGACCGTCTCTTTTTTGCGGGCGCGATTGTGATCGCCGCCAACGCCGGAGGCGCTTGGACGCCTATTGGTGATGTGACCACCACCATGCTTTGGATCGGGGGGCAAATTACCGCGCTGGAGATCATGAAAGGCTTGTTCCTGCCGTCCATCGTCAGTTTGCTGATCCCTTTGTCGGTCATGGCGTGGTTGTTGCGTGGGCGTGCTGTGCAAGCGCCCGTTCGTCAGGGCGGAGTCGGTGGTGCCGGCACCACCGCCTTTGAGCGCAACCTGATGTTCTTCTTGGGGCTGGGTATTTTGGTGGTCGTCCCGGTGTTCAAAGGGGTGACCCATTTGCCGCCTTTCATGGGCATTTTGCTGGGCCTGGGGCTTTTGTGGATGGTGGGCGATGTGGTTCACAAAGACAAGGAAGACGATGCCAAATCGCACCTCACCTTGGTCAGTGCATTGACACGCATCGACATGAGCGCCGTGCTCTTTTTTGTGGGTATCTTGCTGGCTGTGGCCACGCTAGAGCACACCCACATCTTGTCGTCGCTGGCCCAATGGCTTGACCGTACCGTGGGACGGTTGGATGTCATTGTGGTGCTCATCGGCTTGGTAAGTGCGGTGGTTGACAACGTGCCCTTGGTCGCCGCTTCCATGGGCATGTACAGCTTGCAGCAATACCCCACCGACAGTTTTTTGTGGGAATTTCTGGCCTATTGCGCCGGTACCGGTGGCTCCATCCTGATCATCGGTTCTGCCGCAGGGGTGGCGGCCATGGGCCTTGAGAAAATTGATTTTGTCTGGTACGCCAAAAAAATAAGCATTTGGGCTTTGTTGGGCTACTTGGCAGGTGCTGTTGTTTATATGGTTCAGTTCCAGCTGACACATTGAGGCCCCAGGGCCATTCCATCGGAGAAAGATTTTGAATCAAACTGAAATTTTGGTCGCCCGTGCGATTTTTCCTGACGTGCTTGATGCCTTGTCCGTGCACTTCAAAGTCGAAAGCAACCAGGCCGACGAAGTCTGGTCTGCCGCCGAGCTGAGCCGCCGCATGCAGGGCAAGGTGGGCGCATTGACCGCCGGCAGCGATCGCATCGACGTGGCCTTGCTGCAAGCCAACCCGCAGTTGCGCATCGTGGCCAATATGGCTGTGGGCTACAACAACTTCGATGTCCCCGCCATGACCGCTGCAGGCGTGTTGGCCAGCAACACGCCCGATGTCTTGACCGAGACGACGGCCGATTTCGGCTTTGCACTGCTCATGGCCACGGCCCGCCGCATCACCGAAAGCGAACACTTTTTGCGTGCCGGAAAGTGGACCAAGTGGAGCTACGACATGTTTGCCGGGGCCGAGGTGCATGGCTCGACCATTGGCATCATCGGCATGGGCCGCATCGGTCAGGGCATTGCCCGCCGCGCCGCGCATGGCTTTGGCATGAACGTTATTTACCACAACCGCTCGCGTTTGAGCCCCGAGTTGGAGGCCGAATGCCAAGCCCGCTATGTGTCCAAACAAGAACTGCTGCAAACCGCTGACCACGTGATGTTGGTGGTGCCTCACAGCGCCGAATCGCACCACACCATCGGCGCTGCCGAGTTGGCGCTGATGAAGCCCAGCGCCACCTTGGTCAACATCGCACGCGGCGGCATCGTGGACGATGCGGCTTTGGCCAAGGCCTTGGCTGCAGGTCAGATTGCCGCGGCAGGCCTGGATGTGTTCGAGGGCGAGCCGCAGGTGCACCCCGACTTGCTCAAGGTGCCCAATGTGGTGTTGACTCCCCACATCGCCAGCGCCACGGTCAAGACCCGCCGGGCCATGGCCCAGTTGGCCGCCGACAACCTGATCGCTTACCTGACCCGCGGCAAAGCTCTGACCCCGCTGAACACTGTGCCGGGCGCTGCGGCATGAACGAATGGGTTTTGCTGGCCTTGGTGGGCTTGAACCTGCTGGTGGTGTTGGTGTTGTTGTTCCGCTCCAAAACGGCCCCGCAGGAAGACAAAGACGCCGCAGCCAAGATTGCAGCAGACCAAGCCGCCGAGCAAATGGCATGGCAGCTGCAACAGTTTGCGGCGGTGCAAGCCCAGACCGAACGGCTGGAGCGCGAGTTGCGCACCGAAATCAACCAGTCCGGCGTGCAAGGGCGGCAAGAGTCTATGCAAACGCTCACGCTGTTCCAGCAATCGCTGTTGCAGCAAAGCGCCGAAGCCACGCGCACGCAAAACCAACAGATCGACGCGCTGGCCCAACAGCTGGCCTTGCTTCAAAAAAGCCTGACCGACAGCCTGGCGCAACAGGTCAATGCGCTGTCAGAGTCGAACGCCCGGCGCTTGAGCGAGATGCGCGGCACCATGGAGACGCAACTGGCCCAGCTCCAGCAAAGTAACGCAGCCAAGCTCGACGAAATGCGTCAGACCGTGGACGAAAAGCTGCAGGCTACGCTGCAAGCCCGCTTGGGTGAAAGCTTCAAACAAGTGGCCGAGCGGCTGGAACAGGTGCACAAAGGTTTGGGCGAAATGCACCACCTGGCCCAAGGCGTGGGCGACCTCAAGCACCTGCTGACCAACGTCAAAACCCGTGGCATGTTTGGCGAGGCGCAGTTGGCTTCGTTGCTGGAGCAGGTGCTCACGCCCGAGCAATACGCGGTGCAGGTGGCCACGCGCCCCGGCGACAAAAACCGGGTGGACTTTGCGATTCGCCTGCCCGGCCGATCCGACAGTGGCCAGCCTGTGTGGCTGCCGATCGACGCGAAATTTCCCAATGAAGACTACGAGCGCCTGCTCGAAGCGCAAGGCCGTGCCGACCCGGTGCAGGCCGAGCTGTGCGCCAAGGCGCTCGAAACGCGCATCAAGCTCGAAGCCAAGTCGATTGCCGAAAAGTACCTCGAACCTCCGCACACCACAGACTTTGCCATCCTGTTCTTGCCCACCGAAGGCCTTTATGCCGAAGTGCTGCGCCGCCCCGGTTTGATGGAAACCTTGCAGCGCGACCATCGTGTCACGCTGGCAGGACCGACCAACTTGATGGCCTTGCTCAACGCGCTGCAAATGGGCTTTCGCACACTGGCCCTTGAAAAACGCTCCAGCGAAGTTTGGCAGGTGCTGGGCGCGGTCAAGACCGAGTTTGGCAAGTTTGGCGATGTGCTGGACAAAGTCCGTAACCAGACGCAAACCGTACTCAACACCTTGGACCAGGCCCAAACCCGCAGCAACGTGATGAACCGGGCTTTGCGCCAGGTCGATGCCTTGCCCGAACCCGAAGCGCAAGCGCTTTTGCCAGGCGGTGACGTTTGACAACGCCGTTGAGGCGGGCTGAGCCAGCATGAAGCACCCCTTGCCTCGGCTTATTGCAGGACAGGTTTTCTTGCACGCGTGCATGGCGGGCATGCGCATGGCAATCCCCTTGCTGGCCCTTAAACAGGGTTTCAGCGCCATGGCGGTGGGCGCCTTATTGGCTTTGTTTGCCCTGACTCAGGTGTTTCTGGCTTTGCCTGCAGGGCGTTATGCGGATCGCAAGGGCCTCAAAAAACCCTTGCTGATCAGCGTGGTCATGTCGTCTGTAGGGGCCGGGTTATCGGTCATGTGGCCGATTTTTCCGGTCATGTGCCTGAGCGCGCTGGCCACTGGCGGTGCCACGGGCATGGCCGTCATTTCACTGCAACGCCACGTTGGGCGCATGGCCAAAGACCCGGCAGAACTCAAGGCGGCGTTCAGCTGGTTGTCGATTGGCCCGGCCATTTCCAACTTTCTGGGGCCGGTGCTGGCGGGCTTGTTGATCGACTACGCCGGGCCAGAGCCCGCCCATGTCACTGGCTTTCGTTGGGCCTTCTTGTTGATGGCGCTGCTGCCTTTGAGTACGTGGTTTTGGGTGCGCAAGGTGCCTGAACTTCACACGCCCAAGTTGATTGACCATGCCGCGCCGCGCCGTGCCATGGACCTGCTGGCCGAACCCATGATGCGGCGCTTGCTGGGCGTCAACTGGCTGCTGTCTTCTTGCTGGGACGTGCACACCTTTGTGGTCCCTGTGTTGGGCCACGAGCGGGGCTTCAGTGCCTCGGTGGTGGGCACCATCCTCGGCGCTTTCGCCATCGCTGCGGCGTTCATCCGGGTGTGTTTGCCCTGGATCTCGCGCCATGTGCAAGAGCACCAGATCATTACGGGTGCCATGGTGTGCACGGCCCTGTTGTTTGGTCTTTACCCTTTCATGCCCACACCTTGGAGCATGGGCCTGTGCTCGGTGCTGTTGGGCTTGGTGTTGGGCACGGTGCAGCCCATGATCATGAGCACCTTGCACCAGATCACGCCACAGCACCGCCAAGGCGAAGCGCTGGGTTTGCGCTTGATGAGCATCAACGCGTCCAGCGTGCTCATGCCCATGCTGTTCGGCGCAGCAGGCGCTGTGGCGGGTGTGGCCCCGGTGTTCTGGGTGGTGGGCAGTGTCGTGGGTTTGGGATCTCGTGCCGCTTGGCGGCTTCGTCCCGGCCAGCGCCACTGATCACTCGTGTCCTTTTTGTCCGGACTGCGGCTTATAGGCCCGTCACAGCCAACTGGTAGAAGTCACAAATCACCTGCCAAGCAGCCTTGGGCGTGTCCACATAGTTGAACAGCTTCAGGTCTTCTTGTGAAATAGTGCCTTCTTCCACCAGCAAATCCATGTTGATCAGGCGTTTCCAGTAATCGCTGCCAAACAGCAAGATCGGCACTGGCCGGGCTTTGCGCGTTTGCACCAAGGTCATCACTTCAAACAGCTCATCCAGCGTGCCAAATCCACCCGGAAAGGCCACCAAGGCTTTGGCGCGCATCATGAAATGCATTTTGCGCAGCGCAAAGTAATGAAACTTGAAGCTCAACTCTGGTGTGACGTAAGGGTTGGGGTGTTGCTCGTGGGGCAGGGCAATGTTGAGTGCGACTGAGGACGCACCTGCTTCTTTGGCGCCCCGATTGGCCGCTTCCATGATGCCGGGTCCGCCGCCTGTGCAAATGTAGAGTTTTTCGTCATCGGGCAAACAAGAACAAGACTGCGCCACCAAGTGGGCAAAGATTCTGGCGTTTTCGTAATGTTGTGCGTTGCGCACGCCGGTTTCAGCTTGCGCGATCTCTTGCAGCTGGTCGCTTTGTCTCGCCGAATGCAGTTTGGCCAGGGCCGTGGCCATGTCCGGGAAGCGGGCGCTGCCGAAGACCACCACCGTGTGTTCTATCCCCGCCTCGGTCTGGGCCAAATCGGGTTTGAGCATTTCCAGCTGGAATCGGATGCCCCGGGTCTCGCGGCGCAGCAAAAATTCGGGGTCGGCAAAGGCCAGTCGGCTGGCTTGCGGCTCCAGCAAACCGGCATCGTGGAACTCGGTTTGTGTTTCAGCCCAGGCGTGGGGCAAAGAGGGCGCTTTGAGGTCTTGAATCGATTGCATTCAGCCATTGTGCCTTTGCAGTTGTTTGTGCACGGTGTTTTTGCATTAGAGCGATGGTGAGGGTTTGTTTTGGCAAGAGCCCATGAAAAAAGCCCCTTGCGGGGCTTTCTTCGTGGGTCGTCTTCGATCAGACGCGCTTGCGGTATTCGCCAGTGCGTGTGTCGATTTCGATCTTGTCGCCTTGGGCCACAAACAAAGGCACAGGCACTTCAAGACCGGTAGCGATCTTGGCGGGCTTGAGCACTTTGCCGGAGGTGTCGCCTTTGACAGCGGGCTCGGTCCAGGTGATCTCGCGCACCACGCTGGTGGGCAATTCGACCGAGATGGCTTTCTCGTTGTAGAACACCACTTCGAGTTCCATGCCGTCTTCGAGGTAGTTCAGGGCGTCGCCCATGTTGGTGGCTTCGACTTCGTATTGGTTGAACTCGGTGTCCATGCAGACATACATCGGGTCAGCAAAGTAAGAGTAGGTGCACTCTTTCTTGTCCAGAATGACTTGGTCCATTTTGTCGTCGGCGCGAAACACGACTTCGGTGCCGAAGTTGGCAATCAGGCTTTTGAGCTTCATGCGCACGGTGGACGAGCCACGACCGCCGCGTTGGTATTCGGTGCGCAGGACGACCATGGGGTCTTTGCCGTGCATGATGACGTTGCCGACGCGGATTTCTTGAGCGGTTTTCATAGGATTTGAATCTGGAATGAAGAGGGATGGCCTTAAGCCAAGCCCATTATTCTAACCTCTGGAGCTCGGTTTTTTGGCGGGCAAGGTGGGTGGCGATCAATCCCGCGCTGTCAGGCCATGCGCCAGACCGCCCAGCACAATGCCAGCCAATGCCCACAAAATGTCGGTGTTGCCCGTGCCCAAAGCCGCAATGGCCGGGCCGGGGCAAACGCCAGACAGCCCCCAGCCGATGCCGAAAATGGCCGAACCGATGACGGTCTGGCGGTTCCAGTTGGCAGGCTGGGTCAGGAACTGACCGCCCAGCAAAGGACGAGCAAACCAGCGCGAAAAACCTTTGTAGGCCAGCAGCGCCAAGCCCGCTGCGCCACCCATCACCAACATGAGTCCCCAGTCTTGAAAGCGCAAGAAACCCAAGACCACTTCGGGCTGAACCATGGTGGCCAACGAAAGGCCAAAACCAAACAAGGCCCCGGCGAGCAAAGTGACCAGCGCTTTGGGCAGGGTGAGGGCGTGCGGGTTCAAATTCTGCGTGTTCATGCCAGGCCTTTCGTGGTGATGGCCATCAGGTTGGCGGTCAAAAAGGCGGTGGACATGAAAGTCAGCACCGCGCCCAGGGAAGGCCATTGCAATGAGCCCAGCCCACAAATGCCGTGGCCCGAGGTGCAGCCGTTGCCCAGACGGGCACCATAACCGACCAAAAAGCCGCCCACCAACAGCTGCCACGCGGGCACGCTGGTGTGCTGCGCTTCACCGCCCGCCAGCGCAAAGCGCCAGACCAAGGCCCCCAGCACCACGCCCAGTGCATAGACCAACCGCCAGTGGCGTGAACTGATAAACCGGTCTTGCCGAAAAAAGTCACGTTTCAACACGAAGGACCAGCTGCTAGAAAAGACGGTGCTCATGCCGCCCACCCAGCCGTTGAACAAATAAAGCAGCGCCACGCCAGCGCCAATCGTCAGGCCGCCCAGCAGATAGTGCTGCCAGCCGAGGGGGAAGAGGGTGTTGATCAGGGTCATGGGGCGGGATTATCGGTGAGTGCCTGAATGCACCGTTGTGCGAAGGGGTCAAGGCAATGACCGGTGTGCGCGATCAATTGGCTCACCAAATCGGCCTGACTGGACAGCTGTTGCCGTGCAGCTTGAACGCAAGCGGTCCACTCCGCCAGCAGGCCAGCATGGGGGATGGTCCATTCGCCCTCATTGACACCGTTCCAAGCCCGATGTGCCAGTCGCAGGCTTTCAGGGGCCTGCAGCCAGTCCAAAAACGCCTCCAGCTTGGCGTGGTGGGCGTTGTCGTCTTGTGGGTAGATGTGCCAGATGAACGGCTGGCCTGCCCATAGGGCGCGCACTAGCGAGTCTTCGCCGCGCACAAAATTCAAGTCGCAGGCCCAGAGCATGTCGTCAAAGCCGTCTTGGTCGTTGTAGGGCAGGGCGCTCCAGCTCGGCTGAGCAGTCATGTGGGCCATCGCCTTTTGCACGGCGGCCAGCGGTCGGCCAGGGGTGACCAGCAGGTGGTGCGGTGTGCCCACCAGTTGGCTCAGCAGCTGGGGCAGGGCGGCGGGTTCGTAGCAGAACAGACTGACCAGCAGGCCGCCATAAGCCAGATTGTGGGCGTGTTGTTCACGCCAGGCAGCGCGGTCAAAGCGTTGTTGCCGGGCCAGCAAGTCGGCCTCAAGCAGCAAGCCACCAGTATCGGGTGTGAAGCCGGGGTAAAAAAAAGTCTTGCTCCAGCCCTTGGCCGGGCCGCTCATCACGGGCGAGGGCAGGCGGTGCATGCGGGGCACCCAGCTTTCGGCGCTCAGGTATTCGAGGTTGATCCAAACGGGTTGCTTGGAGCGCGTGGCCGCGGCGTGGGCCACAAAGGCTTCGGGCACGGTGCAGCCAAAGGCTTCGACCCAGACATCGGCAGGCGGCAAGCTGGGCAACAAGGCCCGATCGCTGGCGTCTGCCCAAGGCAGCACTAGGATGTTGGGCCATTGGGTTTGCCAATTGTCGGGGGCCATCCAAGACAAAGCTGAGGCATCGTCCACCCACAGGCGCACCGATTGCCCGGCATCGGCCAGTTGACGGGCCAGCCGCCAGCACACGCCCAGGTCGCCGTGGTTGTCGATGACGGTGCAAAAGAGGTCCCAGAGTGGCTTGTTTGGCATTGGCTTGAACATGGGTCGATTGTCGCTGGGCTGAAAAGCCTTGGACATTTGCGAGCAGAGGGCTCCTACAAAATTTCGGGGATTCGTTTGAGGGGCTTCCTCACAAGCAGCGGGTTCGAATGTGGGCATCTGTTTGCCGCCACAATACGCGCCATGATCGCTGAACACGACGAATCCCTGCTTGCCCAAGTGGCTGCGCTTCCGGCTTTGCCGGGGGTTTACCGCTACTTTGATGCACAGGGCAATGTGCTGTATGTCGGCAAGGCCAAGCAGCTTAAAAAGCGGGTGTCGAGCTATTTTCATAAAGACCATGGCGGCACGCGCATTGGTCACATGGTCAGCAAAATTGCCCGCATGGAGACCACGGTGGTGCGCTCCGAAGCCGAGGCGCTGCTGCTCGAAAACAACCTGATCAAGACGCTGAGCCCCCGCTTCAATATCTTGTTTCGGGACGACAAAACCTATCCCTACCTCAAGCTCACGGGCAATGGCACGCTGTTTTTGAAGGCGTTAGACGAAGGCCCTGAGCCGCAGACCTTTCCCCGTGTGGCGTATTACCGGGGAGCGGTCGAGAAAAAGCACCGCTACTTTGGCCCTTTTCCCAGTGCTTGGGCGGTGAAAGAGTCGATTCAGCTGCTGCAAAAAGTGTTTCGCCTGCGCACCTGCGAAGACACGGTGTTTGCCAACCGCACCCGGCCTTGCTTGCTGTACCAGATCAAGCGTTGTTCAGGCCCGTGCGTCAACTTGATCAGCCCGCAGGCCTATGCCGACGACGTGCAGCACGCTGAGCGCTTTTTGAAGGGCGAGACCCAGGCGTTGTTGCAAGAGATGGAAGCGCGAATGATGGCGCACGCCGAACGGCTGGAGTTTGAGCTGGCTGCCGAGGTGCGCAACCAGATGACGGCGCTGTCGCGGGTGTTGCACCAGCAGTCGGTGGACACGGGCACCGACACCGATGTGGACATTTTGGCGGTGCGGGTGCAGGGAGGCCGTGCCTGTGTGAACCTGGCCATGGTGCGCGGTGGACGGCATTTGGGTGACCGGGCCTATTTTCCGGCGCATGTCGAAGATGCGCATGCCTTGCAATCGGTCGAAGACGATGGCCAGCCGCAGGTGCCGGTCGACGTTCAGGTGCTTGAAGCCTTCATGGCCCAGCATTACATCGGCATTCCGGTGCCTGCAGCCTTGATCACCAGCGTGGCGGTGGACAGGGCCCTGGTGGCCGCCTTGTCGCAGCAAGCGGGGTACAAGATTGCCGCCGTGCACAACCCGCGTGAGCAGCGCCGGGTGTGGCTGTCGATGAGCGAGAAAAACGCCGACATCCAGCTGGCGCGGTTGTTGGCCGAAGAAGGTTCACAGCAAGCCCGCACCCGTGCGTTGGCCGATGCCCTCGATTTGGCCCCGGACGATCTGGATGCATTGCACATCGAGTGTTTCGACATCTCGCACACGGCGGGCGAAAACACCCAGGCTTCTTGCGTGGTGTTTCGCCAACACAAGATGCAAAGCAGCGAATACCGCCGCTACAACATCGAGGGCATCACGCCCGGGGACGATTACGCCGCCATGCGCCAAGTGCTGATGCGGCGCTACGGCAAGTTGGCTGAGGCATTGCGCAGTGCCGAAGGCACCGCCCGCTTGCCCGATCTGGTGCTGATCGACGGCGGCAAAGGCCAAGTGAGCATGGCGCGTGAGGTGTTCACGGATTTGGGACTGGACCTTTCGCGCATTGTGGGCGTCGAAAAAGGCGAAGGCCGCAAAGTGGGTTTGGAAGAGTTGGTGTTTGCCGATGGCCGCGACAAGGTTTATCTGGGCAAGGACTCGGCGGCCTTGATGCTTGTGGCCCAAATTCGCGATGAGGCGCACCGCTTTGCCATCACCGGCATGCGAGCGCAGCGGGCCAAGGTGCGCATGGGGGGCAGCAAGATTGAAGAGATCCCCGGCATTGGCCCGCGCAAACGTGCCAAATTGCTCCAGCGCTTTGGGGGCGTGCGTGGCGTGGAAAGTGCCAGCGTGGAGGACTTGGTGGGTGTGGAGGGGATTTCACGCGATTTGGCCGAGAGCATTTACAACGCCTTGCATTGAGTTCTTGGCCATTTAGCCCATCAAAACCCCGTTTGGCGTGCCACAATGAAGGTCATGTTTTTCACGATCCCCACCATCATGACCTGGACGCGCATTGTCGCGATCCCTTTGATCATTGGCGTGTATTACCTGCAAAGCCTGACCGTGGAAACCCAAAACACGATCGCCACGATCATGTTTGTGCTGTTCGCCATCACCGATTGGCTCGATGGCTTTTTGGCTCGCAAACTCAATCAAACCTCTGCTTTTGGTGCCTTTCTGGACCCGGTGGCTGACAAGTTTTTGGTGTGTGCCGCTTTGTTGATGTTGGTGCAGTTGGATCGGGTGCATGTGCTGATTGCCTTGGTCATCATTGGCCGCGAAATCGCCATTTCTTCTTTGCGCGAGTGGATGGCCCAGATTGGCGCGGGCAAGAGTGTGGCCGTCCACATGGTGGGCAAGCTCAAGACCACGGTGCAAATGGTGGCGATTCCGTTTTTGCTCTTCGATGGCATGCTGTTTGGCGTGATCGACACCCGCATCTGGGGGGCGGTGTTGATCTTGATCGCCGCCGTGCTGACCATCTGGTCCATGGTTTATTACATGCAAAAGGCCCTGCCTGAAATCCGGGCACGGGTGAAATGACAGATTCCCAAGAGACAACGGCCTGGATCAAGGCCATGCCGGTCGTGTTCGTGCTGATCTGGAGCACCGGCTTCATCGTTGCCCGTTACGGCATGCCGCATGCACCGCCGTTCAGCTTTTTGCTGGTGCGTTACCTGCTATCTATTCTGTGTTTTTTGACCTGGATTTTGTTGGCCCGCGTCAAGTGGCCACAAAGCCGAATCCAGTTGTTGCACTTGGCGGTCACGGGCATTCTGATGCACGCAGGCTACTTGGGAGGCGTTTGGGCTGCGGTCAAGGCGGGCATGGGTTCGGGTTTGTCGTCTCTGATCGTGGGCTTTCAGCCAGTCCTCACTGCCATTTGGTTGTCCTACAGCCTGCGCGGCTCAGATCAGCCGGGCGTGTCACGCCGCCAGTGGTTGGGGCTGTTGCTCGGCTTTGCGGGTTTGCTCATGGTGGTTTGGCGCAAGCTGACTCTGGGCTCCCCCATGGATCACGTAACCACACTCAACATGGCCTTTGCCATCGCCGCGTTGCTGAGCATCACCATCGGCACCCTTTATCAAAAGCGCTTTGTGCAGCCTTGTGATGTGCGGTCGGCCAATACCGTTCAGTTGGTGGCCGCGTTGGTCGTCACCTTGCCGCTGGCCATGATGGAGCCCGAAAGCATGCACTGGAACGCCGAGTTGGCCGGGGCAATGGCTTGGTCGGTGCTGGGCTTGACGCTGGGCGGCAGCTCTTTGCTTTACATCTTGATTCAGCGCGGTGCGGCAGCGTCCGTCACCAGCCTGATGTACCTGGTGCCCCCCACCACGGCCATCATCGCCTGGCTGCTGTTTGGCGAGACCATCACAGCGGCTACCTTGGCAGGCACAGCCCTCACAGCAATGGGTGTGAGCTTGGTGGTCAGGCCGTCACGTAGGTGAAAGCCCTTGTTGGGCTTTTTGGCTAAGCTGATTCGGCTTGAGGGCGCTGCCCCTTCGATCCCCTTTTTTATTCTTTGAACCAGAAAGTTTTTCCCATGACCCAACATCGCATTGCCGTGATTCCAGGAGATGGCATTGGCAAGGAAGTCATGCCTGAAGGCTTGCGCGTCATGGACGCTGCGGCACGCAAATTTGGCATTGATCTGCGCTTCGACCACTTTGACTTTTCCAGCTGGGATTACTGCGAAAAGCATGGTCAGATGCTGCCCGACAACTGGAAAGACCAGATCGGTGGTCACGACGCGCTTTACTTTGGCGCAGTGGGTTGGCCTGACAAAATTGCCGACCATGTCTCTTTGTGGGGCTCGCTGCTGTTGTTCCGACGTGAGTTTGACCAGTACATTAATCTGCGCCCGGCCCGGTTGATGCCCGGCATCATCGCACCCGTGGTTCGGCGCGATGGCAGTGCTCGCCAGCCTGGTGAGATCGACATGTACATCGTGCGCGAAAACACCGAAGGCGAATATTCCAGCGTAGGCGGCCGCATGTTCCCTGGCACCGAGCGCGAAATCGTGATGCAAGAGTCCATCATGACCCGCATCGGGGTGGACCGTGTCTTGAAGTTTGCCTTTGAATTGGCCCAGAGCCGCCCAAAAAAACACCTGACCAGCGCCACCAAATCCAATGGCATTGCGATCACCATGCCCTATTGGGACGAGCGCGTGGCCGAGATGGCCAAGGCCTATCCCGGCATCAGCGTCGACAAGTTCCACATCGACATTTTGACCGCACATTTTGTGCAACGCCCCGACTTTTTTGACGTGGTGGTGGCCAGCAATTTGTTTGGCGACATCCTCAGTGATTTAGGTCCTGCATGCACGGGCACCATTGGCATTGCCCCCAGCGCCAACCTGAACCCCGACCGCAAGTTTCCATCGCTGTTCGAGCCTGTGCATGGTTCAGCGCCGGACATCGCGGGCCAAGGTATTGCCAACCCCATCGGCCAGATTTGGTGTGGCGCCATGATGCTGGAATTTTTGGGCCACAAAGACGCACACGATGCGGTGTTGGGGGCCATCGAAAAGGTACTGGCCGCAGGCAAGGATGCACCACGAACCCCCGATTTGGGCGGCACTGCAAAAACCGCTGACGTGGGTCGCGCCATCGTCGAAGCACTTTAAAGGGGCGTAAATGACTGCAGGTGGCGCTTGTCGCCTGATCAAAAACTGTCGTGTGCTTCGCTGAATGGGTGTTTTCAAGGCTAGAATTCAAGCCCCACAGTCTCACTGTGAACCCCATTTCTAGTCCACTGCCGGTTGTGCCGGTTTGTCACCTCAAGAGGTTTCTTGTGAACAAAACAGAACTGATCGAACACATTGCAAAACAAGCAGACTTGTCCAAAGCTGCGGCCGGTCGCGCATTGGAAGCCACCATGGGCGCCGTGCGTGCTACCTTGAAAAAAGGCGGTACGGTGTCTTTGGTCGGATTCGGCACATTTGACGTGGCAAAACGTGCAGCCCGAGTTGGTCGCAATCCACGCACGGGTGCAGCGATTAAAATCAAGTCAGCCAAAGTTCCAAAATTCCGTCCAGGCAAGGCCTTGAAGGATGCTTTGAACTGACAATACTTTTCAGGTGGGGCGCTTAGCTCAGTTGGTAGAGCGGCTCCTTTACACGGAGTAGGTCGGCGGTTCGAGACCGTCAGCGCCCACCACCCCATAAAGTAAAGGCGAACCCAGTGTTCGCCTTTTTTCTTGACAACACGAGACTTCAAACATGTTTGATTCCATTCGCAACAACTCCAAAATCTTGATGGGGTTGTTGTTTCTGCTGGTGATTCCTTCCTTTGTGTTGTTTGGCGTCGAGGGTTACAGAAAGTTTGAAGACAAAGGTGCTGTGGTGGCCAAGGTGGATGGTCAAAAAATCACCCAGTCCGAGTGGGATGCTGCCCATCAGGCTGAAGTGGATCGCATCCGTGCTTCTGTCCCTAACTTGGATCCCAAACTGCTCGACTCGGCGCAAGCCCGCTACGCCACTTTGGACAAAATGGTCAATGAGCGCTTGATCGCTCGCGCATCTGAAAAACAACTCCTGGTCACCAGTGACCAGCGCTTGTCTCGCTACCTGCAACAAGATCCGTCCATTGCTGGTCTGCGTGGCGCAGACGGCAAACTGGACATGGAACGTTACCGTCAACTGGCGGCGAGCCAGGGTATGACGCCCGAAATGCTCGAAGCTCGTGTCCGTCGCGATCTGTCTAATCAACAAGTTCTTGCGGGTTTGCAAGCCTCAGTGTTTGCCACGCAGCGTCAAACCGACATGGCCTTAGATGCGTATTTGCAGCGCCGCGAAATTCAACTCAAGCGCTGGGCACCTTCTGACTTTGCGGCCAAGGTTGAAGTGGTCGAAGCAGACCTGCAGCGTTATTACCAGGACAAATCAGAGCTTTTCCGCACGGTTGAAAATGTGGATGTTGAATTTTTGGTCTTGGATGTGGCTGCATTGCAAGCCAAGATCAATTTGCCTGAGCAAGACCTGAAGACCTACTACGAACAAAATCTGCAGCGCTTGGGTGGCCAAGAACAGCGCCGAGCCAGCCATATTTTGATCAACGCAGCGAAAGACTTGCCAGCGGCAGACAAGCAAAAAGCCCGCGCCAAGGCCGAAAGCCTGTTGGCTGCTGTGCGCAAGGCACCCAAAACTTTTGCGGATGTCGCTCGCAAGAATTCGGACGACACGGGTTCTGCCAGTCGTGGCGGTGATCTCGACTTTTTTGCACGCGGTGCGATGGTCAAACCTTTCGAAGATGCCGCATTTGCGCTTCAAAAAGGCGATGTCAGCGATATCGTTGAGTCGGATTTCGGTTTCCACATCATTCAACTGACCGACATCAAATTGCCTCAAGCGCCTTCGTTCGAGTCCATGCGCCCCCAGCTAGAAGCCGATCTGCGCAAGCAACAAGCCCAGCGCCAGTTCGCCGAATTGGCCGAGGTATTCAGCAACAGTGTTTATGAGCAATCTGACAGCTTGGCACCTGTGGCCGAGCGCTTGAAGTTGACGGTTCAAAAAGCCCAAGGCCTGACCCAGACTCCTGCTTCGGGTGCTCAGGGTGTGTTGAATAACCCTAAATTGTTGCAAGCGGTTTTTTCTGAAGATGCGCTGGTCAAACGTCGCAACACCGCAGCCGTTGAGGTGGCCCCCAACACCTTGGTGTCTGCCCGTGTTGTCACGCATCGCCCGGCTGCTGTGCGTCCGTTTGAAGAAGTCAAAGCTGACGTTCGACAGCTTTTGGTCCAGGCCAAAGCGGCTGAGTTGGCGAAAGCCGAGGGGCAATCCCGATTGGCCTCCTGGAAGACCGATCCATCACAGGCCAACTTGGGCAGTGCTTTGGCGGTGTCTCGGGATCAAGCTCAATCGTTGCCTCAAGCTGTTGTGGATGCCGCTTTGCGTGCTGACCCCTCAAAAATGCCCGCGTTGATGGGGGTCGATCTGGGCGCGCAGGGTTATGCCGTTGTTCGGGTTAATAAAATCGTGCCCCGGCCTGAAGTCAATGCGCAGCAGTCAGAGCAGAGCCGCGAGCAATTTACACGCTTGTGGGCTCAGGCCGAATCGCAAGCCTACTTGGCCAGCTTGAAGGCGCAGTTCAAAGTTGAAATGTTCGCTGAAAAACCTCAAAAGATGGGCGATTGAGCCGCTAAAAAGCCTTGAGCTTCAGGCTATAATATCGATCTACGGTGGCTGTAGCTCAGTTGGTAGAGTCCAGGATTGTGATTCCTGTTGTCGTGGGTTCGAGCCCCATCAGCCACCCCAAAAATTTAAAAAAGCCCTTCCGAATCCGGTGGGGCTTTTTTTTGTGCATCACTTTGTTTGTGGTGCCGACTTGTCCCGTGTTGATCACTTGATACCCCCTGTTTATCCACAGGGTTATCCCGTGACGCCCAGTGCGGTGGGGGCTAACATCGCCTTTTGATTTGCCGGTTCTAAATGTCTGCTGTTTTCTCTCCCCATTTGAGCGAGTTTCCCTCGGATCTGTCTTCCGACAGCCAAATTGCCAAGTTGCGCGTTCCACCCCATTCCATCGAGGCCGAGTCGAGTGTCTTGGGTGGTTTGTTGCTGGACAACGCAGCTTGGGATCGGGTGGGTGACTTGCTGGTTGATTCGGATTTTTACCGTCATGAGCACAAGTTGATCTATGCCGCGATTGGTGCATTGATCAACGCCTCGAAACCTGCTGACGTGATCACTGTCAGTGAGCATCTGCAAAACCAGGGCAAAACCGCAGAAATGGGCGGTTTGGTTTATCTGAATTCCTTGGCTCAATACGTGCCCAGCGCCAGCAATATTCGACGTTATGCCGAGATCGTTCGCGAACGTTCAATTTTGCGCAAGCTGGTGACGGCGAGTGACGAGATCGCTACCAACGCGTTTAACCCGCAGGGCAAAGCGATTGATCGCATCCTGGACGAAGCAGAGCAAAAGATCTTCAACATCGGTGAAGAAGGCTCGCGCATGAAGCAGGGTTTTCAGTCGATGGACACGCTGGTGGTCGAACTGCTTGACCGCGTACAGGAAATGGCCGACAACCCCAATGACATCACGGGTGTGCCAACAGGTTTTTACGATTTGGACCGCATGACATCCGGTTTGCAGCCGGGCGACATGGTGGTCTTGGCGGCACGTCCGTCCATGGGTAAGACGGCCTTTGCGATCAACATCGCTGAGCACGTGGCCTTGAACGAGGGTTTGCCGGTGGCCGTGTTTTCCATGGAAATGGGCGCATCTCAATTGGCAGTTCGCGTGGTCGGCTCGATCGGTCGCATCGACCAAGGGCATTTGCGCACAGGCAAGCTCAGTGACGACGAGTGGCCTCGCTTGACAGAAGCCATTGAAAAACTGCGCACGGTTTCTCTGCACATTGATGAAACCCCGGGGCTCACACCTTCGGAGCTGCGTGCCAATGCCCGCCGTTTGGCGCGACAGTGCGGCAAGTTGGGTTTGATTGTGGTGGACTATTTGCAGCTCATGAGCGGTTCAGGCGGCTCGGGTGGCGACAACCGTGCGACCGAGTTGGGTGAAATCTCACGTGGCCTCAAAATGCTGGCCAAAGAATTGCAGTGCCCGGTGATTGCACTGTCGCAGTTGAACCGAAGTGTGGAGCAACGCACCGACAAGCGCCCCATGATGAGCGATTTGCGAGAGTCCGGCGCGATCGAGCAAGACGCCGACATCATCATGTTCATTTACCGCGATGACTACTACAACAAGGATTCCAAAGATCCTGGCGTGGCAGAAATCATCATTGGCAAACAGCGTAACGGTCCCACAGGCACGGTCCGTTTGACCTTCCTGAAGAACCTGACACGTTTTGAAAGCCTGGCGTCGGGTCTGAGCGACGATTACTGAGACCCGACCGGTTTTACCAGTGAGCGCTTAAAGCGCCTCGCTGGCAAAGTCTGCCAAGCGCGAACGCTCACCACGCGCCAGGGTGATGTGGCCGCCATGAGCCCAGCCCTTGAAGCGATCCACTGCATAGGTCAAACCCGATGAGCCTTCCGTCAGGTAGGGCGTGTCGATTTGGGCCAAGTTGCCCATGCAGATGATTTTGGTGCCTGGGCCTGCGCGCGTGATCAGCGTTTTCATTTGCTTGGGCGTTAAGTTCTGTGCCTCGTCAATGATCACGTACTTGTTCATGAAGGTCCGTCCTCGCATGAAGTTCATGCTCTTGACCTTGATGCGGCTCTTGATCAATTCATTGGTTGCGGCGCGACCCCATTCACCGGCATTACCGCCATCGCCTTTGGCCAGAAACTCCAGGTTGTCATCCAGAGCGCCCATCCAGGGGCCCATTTTCTCTTCTTCGGTGCCCGGCAAAAAACCGATGTCTTCGCCCACGCTCACCGTGGCGCGAGTCATGATGATTTCGGTGTATCGGCGGTCATCCAGCACTTGTGTCAAGCCCGCAGCCAGGGCCATCAAGGTTTTGCCTGTGCCCGCAGTGCCCGCCAGCGTCACAAAATCGACGTCCGGATCGGTCAGCAGATTCATTGCAAAGTTTTGTTCGCGGTTGCGGGTGGTGACGCCCCAGATGGCATTTTTCTGATGGGTGAAGTCCCTCAAAGTGCGCAATACCGCTGTTTTGCCTCGAATCTCGGTCACGCGTGCATACAAACTGGGTTCGCCGGGTGCCTCGAAATAGACAAACTGGTTCATGAACAGGCTGGGCACAATGGGGCCGCTGATGCGGTAAAACGTGTGCGTGCCTTGCTGCCAGCTCTCCACGGTTTTGCCGTTCTTGAGCCAGAAATCCGCTGGCAATGCCAGTGATCCGGGGTACAGCAGATCGCCATCTTCCAGTGTTTTGTCGTTTTGGTAGTCCTCAGCCTGCAGGCCCAAAGCCCTCGCCTTGACCCGCATGTTGATGTCCTTGGACACCAACACCACTTCGCGTGGGGCTTGTAATTGGCCCAATGCTTTGACAACGCCCAGGATCTGATTGTCTGCCTTGCCTTGTGGCAGGGCCAAGGGCAGGCTCAGATCGAGTGCTTGGGTCTGGAAAAACAATTGGCCCATGGCATCGGTATGACCCGTTGCACTCAAGGGTGAGCCTTTGCCCAAATCGGCACCTTGTGCACTGGCCAACGCGTCCAGTGAACGGCTGGCTTGGCGCGCATTGCGTGCCACTTCGGTCATGCCTTTTTTATGGCCATCTAGCTCTTCGAGCACGATCATCGGCAAGAAGACGTCGTGTTCCTCGAAGCGGAAGAGGCTCATGGGGTCGTGCATCAGCACATTGGTGTCGAGTACAAAGAGTTTGCTCGGCCCAGTTCGGCGTTTGGGGCGGCTCACAGGCGCAAAGCTGGGCTTCGTGGCAACGGGCGCAGTGTCAACGGGAGGCGCTGCAACGGCATTGGCTGTTTTGCGGTTTCGTGCTGTCCGTTTGGGCGCCATGGCAACGGGTGTTTGCGCGGGTGCCGCCCGAGATACAGGTGCTACAGGCGCAGTTGCCTTGGTTTCGACCTGCACCATGACTGGCGCGTTGTCTGCCTCAGTGGTTTGGGCTTCGAAAGCGGTGTGGGTCAAGCGACTGGCGCGTTGGGTGGGGGCAGGTGGCAGTGGCATGAGCGAAGGCCTCTTGATCAATGAAAAAAATCTAACGCCGAAAAATAAAAAGCCGCCTGGAGGCCAAGGCGGCTTTTCAAGAGAGCGATGAGGGGGCTGAAGTTCAGCAGCATGAAATCATTATGCACGAGCCGAATGACAAAACCCTCGGGCTTGAATCAAGCCACTGCAGCGGCTTTCTTCAGGTCTTTAACGGCCTTGAGCACTTCTTCGACGTGGCCAGGAACTTTCAGGCCACGCCACTCTTGTTTGAGGGTGCCATCAGCGCCAACCAAAAAGGTGCTGCGCTCAATGCCTTTGACTTTTTTGCCGTACATGATTTTGTTTTTGACCACACCAAACATGTGGCACATTTTTTCTTCTGTGTCGGCAATCAGCTCAAACTGCAATTCCAGTTTGGCTTTGAAGTCGTCGTGAGACTTCATGTTGTCACGCGAAACGCCCAGAACCAAGGCGCCGGCTTTGACGAAATCCTTGTATTTGTCCCGGAACTGCATGGCTTCTGTAGTGCAGCCAGGGGTGTTGTCTTTGGGATAAAAAAACAAAACCACGGGTTGGCCGAGGTGGGAGATGTTCGAAACTTTCAGGCCGCTGGTCGCGTTCGCTTCAAATTCGGGGAGGGGTTTGTTAAGAACGATCGCCATAAAACTTTGATCTCGCTTGACAGGTTGAGCGCTTGCCGCCATCAACTGGCGTCAGGTTAGCTAAAGGCCGTGGGCCTTGGCAACCTTTGATTTTACTCTGAATGAGGGGCCCCATCGCCCGACGCCTTGGAAACAAGCTAAGTGGCAAACGTATGCTTTAAGTTTCCAGCAACAAGGTGACCACAACTTTGCGTCCTTCGCTGGCCAGAATGTTGTAGGTGCGACATGCTGCGGGTGTGTCCATGGTTTCTACGCCAATACCGCGCTCAATCAGGGGTCTGAGCCAGGCTGGCTGCGGAAAGCGCAGGCGTTGGCCGCTGCCGAATATCACCAACTCAGCGCCACTCAAGGCCAATGTTTCAAAATTTTCGGATTTGAGCGCTTCAAAACGGTGAACTTCCCATGCCTTGGGCGCAGCGCCCGGCAGGCTGCTGACGATCAGGGAGTGATCGAATTTTTGTCCATTGACCTCAATCCATCCTTCGCCATAGGCATTGATGGTGAGGTTGTTTGATTTGTCGGGTTGTAATTTCATGGGGTGATCTGGGCTGCTGGGCGTATTCAGTCCAACATTAGGGGCTCGGCTCTGGGTTGTGGGGCCGAAACGGCCGTGAAATGTGGTCAAATTATAGGTTTTCCCCTCTCGCAACTGCCTTTGGAGGCACTTTGAAGCCCATTCAAAAATCTGCCAAGCTCGCCAACGTTTGTTATGACATTCGAGGTCCCATCATGGACCGCGCTCGTCAAATGGAAGAGGACGGGCAAAAGATCATCAAATTGAACATCGGAAACTTGGCAGTTTTCGGCTTCGATGCGCCTGAAGAAATTCAGCAAGACATGATTCGCAACTTGCCCAACTCGGCCGGTTACTCTGACAGCAAAGGTATTTTTGCCGCCCGAAAAGCCGTCATGCATGAGACCCAAAAACAGGGCATTTTGGGCGTGACCTTGGATGATATTTATCTGGGCAACGGTGCGAGCGAATTGATTGTGATGGCCACCAACGGCTTGCTGGACAACGGCGACGAAGTGCTCTTGCCATCCCCTGACTACCCGCTGTGGACGGCGGCGGCCAGTTTGTCAGGCGGCACCCCCGTGCATTACCGCTGCGAAGAGGCCAATGGCTGGATGCCGGATCTGGCGGATATCCGCGCCAAAATCACGCAACGTACCAAGGGCATCGTGGTGATCAACCCGAACAACCCAACGGGTGCCCTTTACTCGGACGAGTTGCTCAAGGGCATTGTGGCCATTGCACGCGAGCACGGCTTGGTGATTTTTGCTGACGAGGTTTATGACAAAGTTTTGTACGACGGCGTCAAGCACACGCCTTTGGCCAGTCTGTCACAGGATGTGCTGACCTTGACCTTCAACTCGCTGTCCAAAAGCTACCGTTCTTGCGGATACAGGGCCGGTTGGATGGTGATCTCTGGCGATAAAAAGAACGCCCGCGATTACATCGAGGGACTGAACATGCTCTCTAACATGCGCCTGTGCGCCAATGTGCCGGGCCAATGGGCCATTCAAACGGCACTGGGCGGGCATCAGAGCATCAATGAGTTGGTTGGCGAAGGTGGCCGCTTGCGCAAGCAGCGCGACCTGGCGTATGAGCTGATCACGGCCATCCCTGGTGTGAGTTGCGTGAAGCCACAAGCGGCGCTTTACATGTTTCCCAAGCTCGATCCGCAGATTTACCCGGTCAAGGATGACCAGGATTTTTTCTTGCAACTGCTGGAAGAAACGAAGGTCATGCTGGTCCAGGGTACGGGCTTCAATTGGCCTGATACAGATCATTTCCGCATCGTGTTTTTGCCGCACGAAGACGATTTGCGCGAAGCCATCGCACGCGTTGCACGCTTTTTGCAGGGTGCTCGCCAACGTTTTGGCACTGACGTCTTGGCGGCCTGAATTCAAAAAATCAATGCCCGAGTTTTCGGGCTTACCTTTCTTTAGTAAAGAAGTCGAAAAATGAAACCGATCAAAGTAGGCCTGTTGGGCATGGGCACTGTGGGCAGTGGCACATTCAACGTGCTCAAGCGCAACCAGGGTGAAATTCAGCGACGGGCTGGCCGAGGTATCGAAATCACCATGGTGGCCGACCTCAATGTGGCGCGGGCCAAAGAGCTGGTGGGCGAGGGCGTTCAAGTGGTGGCCGATGGCCGCGAGATCATTGCAAACCCTGAAATTGACATCGTCATCGAGTTGATTGGCGGTTACGGTATCGCCAAAGCGCTGGTGCTTGAGGCCATTGCCGCAGGCAAACATGTGGTCACGGCCAATAAGGCCCTGTTGGCCGTGCACGGCACCGAGATTTTTGCAGCAGCGCAAGCGAAAGGCGTGATGGTGGCTTTTGAGGCCGCTGTGGCTGGGGGCATTCCCATCATCAAGGCGCTGCGCGAAGGCTTGACGGCTAACAGCATCCAGTGGGTGGCGGGCATCATCAACGGCACCACCAATTTCATCCTGTCCGAGATGCGCGACAAGGGCCTGGATTTTGGTGTGGTGCTCAAGGAAGCCCAGCGTCTGGGTTATGCCGAAGCCGACCCGACCTTTGACATTGAGGGTGTCGATGCTGCGCACAAAGTGACCTTGATGAGCGCGATCGCCTTTGGTATTCCGGTGCAGTTTGACAAAGCTTACGTGGAAGGCATCACCCAATTGGGCGCCGCAGACATCAAGTACGCCGAGCAACTGGGTTACCGCATCAAGTTGCTCGGCATCACCAAGCGCACGGCGCAAGGTGTCGAGTTGCGCGTGCACCCCAGCTTGGTGCCTACACAGCGATTGATCGCCAATGTCGAAGGTGCCATGAACGCCGTGATGGTGCAAGGCGATGCCGTGGGCACCACTTTGTATTACGGCAAAGGCGCAGGCTCAGAGCCGACAGCCAGCGCCGTGATTGCCGATCTGGTGGACATCACCCGATTGCACACTGCCGATCCGCTGAACCGTGTGCCGCATTTGGCGTTTCAGCCCAATGCCATGAGCAGTTTGTCGGTGTTGCCGATGTCCGAGGTGGTGACCAGCTATTACCTGCGTTTGCGCGTGGCCGACCAGGCCGGCGTGTTGGCCAAGTTGACTGGCCTTTTGGCCCAGGCCGACATCAGCATTGATGCCGTTTTGCAGCGCGAGGCCGATCAGGTCAGCCAGGCAGGCGAAAACCAGACCGATGTGATCATTCTGACTCACGACACGCGTGAAGGCACCCTAAATGCCGTTTTGGCCGAAATGCAGGCGTTGCCCACCGTGATGGCGCCGATTGTGCGCATCCGCAAGGAAGAGTTGAACTGATGCGTTACCTGTCGACACGCGGTCATGCAGACCGCAAACAATTTTGTGAAATCCTGCTCGAAGGCTTGGCTCCTGATGGTGGTTTGTACCTGCCAGAAAGCTATCCCAAGCTGGATGCGGCTGCACTGACGCGTTTGCGCGAAGTCTGGACAAGCCAAGGCTACGCGGCTTTGGCCTTCGAGGTTTTGTCGCTCTACATTGACGACATTCCCCGTGATGACTTGCAGGCCCTGTGCCGCAAGACTTACACCCAAGAGGTGTTTGGCACAAAAGAGATCGTGCCACTCAGACCCTTGCAGGCCGCTGGCCAGGTCCAAGTGGATTTGTATCTGGAAGCCCTGTCCAACGGCCCGACCTTGGCCTTCAAGGACATGGCCATGCAGCTGCTGGGCAACTTGTTTGAATACGAGTTGGCGCGGCGCGGCGAAGAACTCAACATTTTGGGGGCGACATCAGGCGACACGGGCAGTGCAGCCGAATACGCGATGCGCGGCAAAAAAGGCGTGCGGGTTTTCATGACCAGCCCGAATGGCCGCATGAGTCCTTTTCAGCAAGCCCAAATGTTCAGTCTGTTAGACGAGAACATTTTCAACATCGCCATTGACGGCGTGTTCGATGATTGCCAGGACATTGTCAAAGCCGTGTCTAACGATCTGGCGTTCAAACGCCGTTACAAGATCGGCACGGTCAATTCGATCAACTGGGCCCGTTTGCTGGCCCAGGTGGTGTACTACTTTGCAGGGTACTTTCAGGCCACACAAAACAACGACCAGAAGGTCAGCTTCACGGTGCCGAGCGGTAATTTTGGCAACGTTTGCGCAGGCCATGTGGCCCGCATGATGGGCTTGCCGATTGACCGTCTGGTGGTCGCCACCAACGAAAACGATGTGCTCGACGAGTTCTTTCGCACAGGCATTTACCGCGTGCGCGGCACTGCCGACACGCATGAAACCTCCAGTCCCTCCATGGACATTTCTAAGGCCAGTAACTTCGAGCGCTTTGTGTTCGATTTGCTGGAGCGCGATGGCGACAGAACCAAAGCCATTTTTGGCGAAGGCCTCAGTCGCGAGGGTTTTTTCGATCTGTCAGGCGATGCCCGCTTTACCAAGGCGGCCACGGTGTACGGTTTCGACAGCGGTCGCAGCACCCATGTCGACCGTCTGAAAACGATTCAGCAAGTGTTTTCCAGTTATGGCGTGATGATCGACACGCACACCGCCGATGGTGTGAAGGTGGCCAAAGAGCACCTGAATCCACAAGTGCCCATGATCGTTTTGGAGACAGCTTTGCCCATCAAATTTGCATCGACGATCGTGGAGGCCTTGGGCCGTCAACCTGATAGGCCCGCCCAATTTGAAGGCATCGAGTCCCTGCCCAAGCGCGTTCAAATCATGAAGGCGGATGTGGATCTGATCAAGTCCTTCATCACGCAACACTGCGATTGAGCCGCATGACCACAGCACCACGCGCCCCCTTGATGTCACTTGATGACGCTCTGAAAACGCTGTTGGCGCAAATCAGCCCCTTGCTGGGCCATGAGTCGGTGGCGACGCTGGACGCCGATGGCCGCATTCTGGCGCAAGACTTGGTTTCGGCTTTGCAGGTGCCTGCTTTTGACAACTCGTCCATGGATGGGTACGCGGTGCGCAGCGCCGATGTGCAACAAGTTGGCGTCGAGTTGACAGTGACACAGCGCATTGCGGCAGGTCATTTTGGGCAACCCTTGTTACCAGGGCAAGCCGCGCGCATTTTCACAGGGGCACCTGTGCCCCCGGGTGCAGACGCCATCGTGATGCAAGAGCAAACCGAATGGGTGTCAGCAGACGTCCCTGATCGGGTTCGTTTTTTGACTCAAGCCGAAGCGGGACAGTGGGTGCGCCGCAGTGGCGAAGACGTTCGCATGGGCGATACCGTTTTGAAGCGTGGGCAAAAACTGGGCCCTGCTGAATTGGGTTTGGCGGCCAGCCTGGGTTTGGCGCATCTTCAGGTCATGTCGCGGCCCAAAGTGGCTTTGTTTTCAACCGGCGATGAACTGGTGATGCCCGGAGATGTGGCCCCTGCAGACATGCCACCCGGGGCCATTTACAACTCCAACCGGTTTTTCTTGCGGGCTTTGTTGCACCGTTTGGGTTGCGAAGTCAGCGATCTGGGCATTGTTCCTGACCGCCGCGAAGCCACCATTGCCGCCCTCAAAACAGCGGCTGACCACCACGATCTGATCGTGACCAGTGGCGGCGTTTCGGTGGGCGAAGAGGACCATGTCAAACCTGCCGTGCAAGCTTTGGGTGCACTGGCGCTTTGGCAGATCGGCATGAAACCCGGAAAACCGTTTGCGTATGGCCATGTTCGGCGCGAAACAGCATCCGGCATGGCGCATTTTGTTGGCCTTCCGGGCAATCCCGTGTCGAGCTTCATGACCTTTTTGCTCTTGGTTAAACCCTTGATTTTGGCGCTGCAAGGGGCGGAACAAGTGGCCCCTGTTTGCATGACTCTGCCTGCCCATTTTGATGTGCCCAAGGCCGACAAACGGCGCGAATTTTTGCGCGTTCGACGCAATGCGCAAGGCGGTTTGGATCTGTTTCCAAACCAAAGCTCCGGCGTTTTGACCTCTGTGGTTTGGGGCGATGGTGTGGTGGACAACCCTGCGGGCCACACCATTGCCCGCGGCGACAGAGTCAATTTTTGGCCATTTGCGGAGTGGTTGTCATGAAGATCCAGGTGCGTTACTTTGCTTCGCTGAGAGAAACCATTGGCGTGGCCAGTGAGTCGGTGGAAACGGCCTGCGACAACGTGGCCAGCCTCAGGCTGCAACTGATCGCGCTAGGCGGTGTTCATGCAGAGTGTCTGGCCATCGGACGCCCGGTGCGTGTGGCGGTCAATCAGGTCATGGCCCATGATGACACGCCGCTGCCCGGCGATTGCGAAGTGGCGTTTTTCCCACCGGTCACAGGAGGATGAAACCGTGTTTCAACGTGTCGCTATCCAGACCGAAGACTTCGATGTCTCTCAAGAACTGAACGCCTTGCGGGCGCAAGATTTGCGCGTGGGGGCCGTGTGCAGTTTCGTGGGCACCGTGCGGGATACCCGGGCTTTGACTGGCATCGCCACAGATGAAGTTCAGGCGATGGCGCTTGAGCACTATCCGGGTATGACCGAAAAATCGATTGAAGCCATGATCGATGAAGCACACAAGCGTTTTGATTTTTACGCGGCGCGTGTGGTGCACCGTGTTGGGCATCTTTTGCCCGCCGACCAAATTGTGTTTGTTGCCGTTACCTCGGCGCACCGGGGCGAAAGCTTCAGGGCCTGTGAATTCCTGATGGACTATCTGAAGACCCAGGCACCCTTCTGGAAAAAAGAGCAGACGCCGCAAGGTGCCCAATGGGTCGATGCACGTGTGTCTGACGATGCGGCTTTGGCGCGTTGGGGCATCGAGGTCAACAACGGCTGAAGAGGCGTTGGCCTCAGTGCTTGTAAACCTGTTGCGGCAGCAAGCTGGCGTCAGCCCTTTCGTCTTGGCGATTCTCTGGCTCCTGTTTCGATAAGCCCCAATCTGCGTTCGCCACGCACTGTCTAATCAAATGGATCATGCCGTGAACCAGTGACGCTTGTAAGTTGAGCTGGCAAGACTGGGTTGCAGTGTCCATTTTTTTCTGAAAAATGACCTGCAAATTGCCGTTAGTCTGCAGACTCAGTTGCGCGTCGGTGACCAAAAAAGGCTCTTCACCCAGAGGCAATTGTTGGGGCACTGCCGCATAGGGAGTGGCAAAGTCAGCAGTTTGCAAAAAAGCATTGCGTTTCAGTTCCGTCAACAGTTGTTGCGATGACGCATCGGTTGCGGCCAATCCGGGTTGAGCGGCTTCGAGGCGGGCAACAGAGTGGTCCATGGCTGGAAGCAGGCGTAAAGCCATTCGGCGGGTCAGCCAGAACCGGAACTCCAGACCGTCTTGGGTGTTCACTCGGAGCAAGAGCCGATCTTGGCGTTCGTCGTGGCTAACGGACAACTGGTGAATGTTCATTCTTTGATTTTAGGCAACACGGCAATGCCCTCCAAGCCTTGAAAATGGGCAATGATGCCCAAAATAAAGGTCACTGGAGAATTTTCATGCGCCTTGATAAATTGACGACCAAATTTCACGAAGCTCTGTCTGATGCCCAGTCACTGGCCTTGGGCCGTGACCATGCCTACATAGAGCCAGCCCACGTTTTGGTGACCATGCTCAAGCAGGATGAGGGGCCCAAAGCCTTGCTGCTGCGTGCGGGTGTGCAGGTTCAAGGTTTGCTGATGGCGGCAGAAGCCGCAGTGGGCCGTCTGCCACAAGTGACCGGGCAAGACCAGGTTCAGGTAGGACCTGAACTGGCCAAGTTGCTGCAAGGTGCAGAAAAAGAATCCATCAAGCGGGGCGACGCTTTCATCGCCAGTGAATTGTTCTTGTTGGCCGTTGCCGACAATAAGGCCGATATCGGGCGACTGGCCAAAGAGCATGGCCTGAGTCGCAAAAGCCTGGAGACAGCCATTGATGCCGTGCGCGGTGGGCAGACGGTAGGCAATGCCGATGCCGAAGGCCAGCGCGAAGCCCTCAAAAAATACTGCATTGACCTGACCGAACGCGCCCGCATCGGCAAGCTCGACCCGGTCATTGGGCGGGACGACGAAATTCGCAGGGCCATTCAGGTTTTGCAGCGGCGAACCAAAAACAACCCGGTGTTGATCGGTGAGCCAGGCGTGGGCAAAACCGCGATCGTGGAGGGCTTGGCGCAACGCATCGTGGCGGGCGAGGTGCCTGATTCGCTGAAGGGCAAGCGGGTCTTGTCACTCGACATGGCCGCTTTGCTGGCTGGCGCGAAGTTCCGGGGTGAGTTTGAAGAACGCCTGAAGACTGTGCTGAGCGAACTGGCCAAAGACGAAGGTCAGACCATTGTGTTCATCGACGAGCTGCACACCATGGTTGGCGCAGGCAAAGCCGAGGGGGCCATGGACGCGGGCAACATGCTCAAGCCCGCATTGGCCAGGGGCGAGTTGCATTGTGTGGGGGCCACCACGCTGGATGAATACCGCAAATACATCGAAAAAGATGCCGCTTTGGAGCGCCGCTTTCAGAAGATTTTGGTCAATGAGCCCACGGTCGAAGCCACTATCGCCATCTTGCGTGGTTTGCAAGAGAAGTACGAAATCCACCATGGCGTGGACATCACCGACCCGGCCATCGTGGCCGCCGCTGAATTGAGCCACCGCTACATCACCGACCGTTTCTTGCCTGACAAGGCGATTGATCTGATCGATGAGGCAGCGGCCAAGATCAAGATCGAAATTGACTCCAAACCCGAGGTCATGGACAAGTTGGATCGCCGTTTGATTCAGTTGCAGATTGAGCGTGAAGCCGTGCGCAAAGAGCACGACGACGCTTCGCAAAAACGCTTTGCCTTGATCGAAGAAGAGATCGTTAAGCTGAAAAAAGAAGCTGCCGATCTTGAAGAGATCTGGCAAGCAGAAAAAGCCCAGGCGCAAGGCGGTCAACAGGTGCGTGAGCAAATTGACCAACTGCGTCAGCAAATTGAAGACCTGACCCGCAAGGGCGATTTCAACAAAGTGGCGGAGCTGCAATACGGGAAATTGCCAGCACTTGAAAAAACCCTCAAGGACGTGCAGGCCAAAGAGGCGGCACCCGGAGAAAAACCGGTGCACCGCTTGTTGCGCACCCAGGTTGGTGCCGAAGAGATCGCCGAAGTCGTGTCCCGCGCAACGGGCATTCCGGTGTCCAAAATGATGCAAGGTGAGCGCGAAAAGCTGCTTCAGATGGAAGACAAGTTGCATCATCGTGTCGTGGGCCAGGATGAGGCCATCTCGGCTGTGGCCAACGCCATTCGCCGTTCGCGCTCGGGCTTGTCCGATCCGAACCGCCCAACGGGATCATTCTTGTTCTTGGGCCCCACAGGTGTGGGCAAAACGGAGTTGTGTAAAGCCTTGGCGGGTTTTTTGTTTGACAGCGAGGATCATCTGATCCGTGTCGACATGAGCGAGTTCATGGAGAAGCACTCGGTGGCCCGATTGATCGGTGCGCCTCCGGGCTACGTGGGCTACGAAGAGGGCGGTTACCTGACCGAGGCGGTGCGCCGCAAGCCTTATAGCGTGCTGCTGCTTGATGAGGTTGAAAAGGCCCACCCCGATGTTTTCAACATCTTGTTGCAGGTGCTCGACGATGGCCGATTGACAGATGGTCAAGGACGCACGGTGGACTTCAAGAACACTGTGATCGTGATGACCTCAAATCTGGGCTCGCACCTGATCCAGTCCATGGTGGGGCAGCCCGCTGAAGACATCAAGGATGCGGTTTGGGACGAGCTGAAGACCCATTTCCGGCCTGAGTTCTTGAATCGCATTGACGAAACGGTTGTTTTCCATGGTCTGGATGCGGACCACATTGCATCGATCGCTTCGATCCAGTTGCAAGTGCTCAAGGACCGATTGCTGCGCATGGATCTGAACCTGGAGGTTACGCCGGCTGCCTTGTCCGAGTTGGCCAAAGTGGGTTTTGACCCGGTCTTTGGTGCGAGGCCACTCAAGCGGGCGATTCAGCAACGCCTGGAAAACCCATTGTCCCGCTTGTTGCTGGAAGGGCGTTTTCCGCCAAAGTGCCGAATTGAAGTGTCGGTCGACCCGGTGCGTCACCCCGGACAGTTCGACTTCAAAGTGGTTGAAGCAACAGCCTGAACACAACGTGATGTACCCAAGGGGCCCAAGGGCCCCTTTGGTTTTTCAAAGCTAAACTGTGGTCAGGACAGTTGGGTGAATGCGTTCATTTTCGGAACTTGCGTACCGCTGCATCCGCCTTGAATATGACGCATATGCCATTGAGTTCTTCCGCTGTAGTTGCTGCTCCGTGGCGGGACGATGCCAAGGTGATGGGACTGGTTGGCATGGCCCATGCCAGCTCCCACTTTTCGCATCTCCTTTTGCCTTTGATGTTTCCTGTGTTCATGCAGGATTTTGGCTGGAGTTTTTCGGAACTCGGACTTCTGAGTAGCTTGTTTTTTGTGGTGTCCGGCACAGGTCAAGCCTGTGCGGGTTTTGTGGTGGACCGGGTGGGCGCAAGACCCGTGCTGTTCATGTCGCAGATGTTGTTCATGGCCGCGTGTTTGCTGGCTTTTACGGCGGACAGCTATGTCACGTTGATGGCTGTGGCCGTTTTGGCTGGTTTGGGCAATGCACCGTTTCACCCCGTCGATTTCACCATCCTGAACCAACGCGTTTCTAACGCAAGGCTGGGTTATGCCTTCAGTGTTCACGGCTTGACGGGCAATTTAGGCTGGGCTGTTGCCCCGGCATTTTTCACCCTGACCACGGCCCTGTGGGATTGGCGGCATGCTTTTTTGGCCGCAGCCTGTGTGTATGCCGTGGTCTTGGCCGTATTGGTCTGGAACAGGGCGCATTTGCTGACCACAACGGCCCAACATTCAGCCAGTGCGGATGTGGTCCCCAGTGATTTGGCGTTCATGCGCTTGCCTGTGGTGTGGTGGTGTTTTGGCTTCTTTTTGCTGTCCACGGTCACCTTGGCGGTGGTGCAGAATTTTTCGGTTCCTATTTTGAAAGAACTTCACGGTGTAAGCCTTGAAGTGGCCTCCATGACCCTGACCGCCTACATGCTGTTTGGTGCTTTGGGCATGTTGGTGGGTGGTTTTGTCGCCGCACGATTTCCGGCCATGAGCGATCGTGTGGTGGCTGTCTGCATGAGCAGCGCCGCCATCTTGATGGCTTTGTGCGCCAGCGGTTTGTTTGGACATATCGGAACGCTGTGGGTTTTAGCGATGACCGGATTTGCGGTCGGCGTCGGTGGTCCGAGCCGCGATTTGATGATCAAAAAAGCGACGCCCAAAGGCGCGACCGGCCGGGTTTATGGCTTGGTTTACTCTGGCCTGGATGTGGGGTTTGCGCTTTCTCCACTTGTGTTTGGATTCTTCATGGACAGGGGTTGGTACAGCGCGACATTGCTGGGTGCCGCATTTGTGCTTTTGCTAAGCGTTGTGGCCGCCCTCGGGGTCGGACGTCGCACCTCAGTGCCGGGCTGATTCTGATTTGAGCTCAACCCAACGACGGTGACAGCACCATCCTGATGGCTTGTGCACAATGCGCACATGAAGACAAAAATAGCTGGCCACTTGCTCGTTGAATGCCTCCTGGCCCAAGGTGTTACCCATGCGTTTGGTGTCCCCGGTGAAAGCTACCTCGCTGTGCTGGACGGCTTTCACTTGCACAGCGATGCCATCCGTTTTGTGACGTGCCGGCAAGAGGGCGGTGCTGCATTTATGGCCGAAGCACAGGGCAAACTCACGGGTCGTCCCGGCATTTGCTTTGTGACGCGAGGGCCTGGCGCGACCAACGCCTCGATTGGTGTGCACACGGCGTTTCAAGACTCCACACCCATGGTGCTTTTTGTGGGGGATGTGGCCAGTGACACGCGCGATCGCGAAGCCTTTCAGGAAATGGATTACACCCATTTTTTTGGACCATCTACCAAAGGCATGGCCAAGCGGGTCGAACGCGTTGACGACCCCGAGCGCTTGCCCGAATACATTGCACGCGCTTTTGCCACGGCCATGAACGGTCGTCCTGGCCCCGTGGTGTTGGTATTGCCTGAAGACATGTTGACCCAGCCGGTCCAAAAGGCGCAGGCTTTGCCACGGGTTGAACCTGTGCAAGCCTGGAGCGATCCCGGCGCTTTGCGTGACTTGCGAAACCTGTTGCTGGCCGCCCAAAAGCCATTGGTCATTTGTGGTGGGGGCGGTTGGACGGTACAAGCCGCGCAGGCCTTGCAGCGTTTTGCCGAAAACTGGCAACTGCCTGTGGCCAATGCCTTCCGATTTCAGGACACCTTTGACAACCACCACGCCCAATATGCCGGCGATGTGGGCATAGGCATCAGCCCGGCTTTGGCCCAATGTGTGCGCGAGTCCGACCTGGTTGTGGCCATTGGCCCCCGTTTGGGCGAAATGACCACCGGAGGCTACACCATGCTGCAAGCCCCAAAGACAGCGCAAAAGCTGGTTCACATTCACGGCAGCGCCGAAGAGTTGAACCGTGTTTACCAAGCCGACTTGGCCATCCTCTCCACCATGAACGCGGCAGCACGCAGCCTAGAAGTGTTGGCCGCCCCCCCAGAGTTGACCTGGAGTGATTGGACCAAACAGGCGCATCAAGGCTATCTTGACAATCTGAAGCCACAAACCTTGCCCGGCGATGTGGACATGCCCGAGATCGTGGCCATGCTGCAAAAGCATTTGCCTGTGGATTCGGTGGTCACCAACGGTGCGGGTAATTTTGCGAGTTGGATGCACCGCTTTTTCAAACACCATGGTTTGGTCAAAGGCCACAAGACCCAATTGGCTCCCACTGTGGGTGCCATGGGCTATGGGGTCCCGGCAGGGATTGCAGCCAATATATTGACTGGGCGTGTGGCGTTCACCATCGCTGGGGATGGTGATTTTTTAATGAATGGACAAGAACTGGCGACCGCTGTTCAGCACGGCGCCAAAAGCATCATCCTCGTTTTGAACAACGGCATGTACGGCACCATCCGCATGCACCAAGAGCGTGAGTACCCCACACACGTCACGGGCTCACAGCTGAAGAATCCAGATTTCACGGCCTTGGCACAAGCTTATGGCTATGTGGGGGTCCGCATGCACAAAACAGACCAATTTGAAGCGCTGTTGTTGGCAGCCTTGGCCCGCCCCGAGGGGACCTTGATCGAGGTCTTGCTCGATCCTGAAGTCATCACCACCCGAGGCACCTTGCAAGCCATCACCCAGTCGGCACTGGCCAAGCAAAAGGTTTGATCTGTCGGTTTAACCCTCACAGCTGCGTGCTGCATTGAGGCCATAAAAAAACCCGCCGAAGCGGGTTTTTTATTCGGTGGCATCTGAATTACTTCAGGTGCTTGCCGATCAAGCCAGCCATTTCGAACATGGTGACTTGCGCCTTGCCAAACACGGCCTTGAGCTTGTCGTCGGCGTTGATCGCACGGCGGTTAACGCTGTCTTGCAGGTTGTGTTTCTTGATGTAAACCCACATCTTGCTGACCACTTCGGTGCGTGGCAGTGGGGTTGCACCCACAACAGCAGCCAAAGCAGCGCTTGGTGTCAACGCCTTCATGAAGGCTGGGTTGGGCGTACGCTTTTTAGCAGGAGCAGCCTTTTTGGCTGGTGCTTTTGCCGCTACTTTTTTAGCGGGCGCTGCAGCTTTTGTCGCTGGAGCAGTTTTCTTGGCCGGTGCTGCTTTTTTAGCGGGTGCAGCTTTTGTTGCCGGGGTTTTTTTCGCAGTTGCCATGATGAAATTCCTTTGATCGGAAGTGGGTTCGTCGCTGAGTAACAGTTTGTTTGCAGCTGACTGCATGCTACTGGAGAAACAGGCAGTTTCCAAGCTGAATCATCATTTTTCTGTAAGGGTTGTTCCTGATTTTCTGAGGCAACGATTCATTTTTTCAGGCAGACACCTCAAATTGCACCTTCTCAGTGCGCAGGCGTCGCACCAGATTGTTGATTTTCCATTGTGCTGACGATTGCTGTGGAGTTTTTTGGGCAGGTGCTGCCTCTCTACGGCGGTCGCGTTTGAAGGATGTGACCTTGGCTCAAGATCTGCCTGTTTCATCCGGTGTTTTTGCTTTTCATAATTTGAAATACTGTGATGCTGCAGTGCCGCAAATTTTCTCAATATGGAAAACTATAAATCACATCGTAAAATAACATTCATAAGTCATTGATTTTATTGAAATAAAAATATGTCTTGTATAAGACATAAGAATTGAAATTAGTCTTGTACAAGAGTTAAGATTGCAATAACGACGAAGCAGAATCCGCTGCCTAAATCGCCCGATTTCAACTTGACTTCAGGAGTCCTACCATGCCAGCCAACCTCACTCAACAACTGAGCCGTGAACAGCAAATTGCCGCCCTCGAAAAAGACTGGGCGACCAACCCGCGCTGGAAAGGCGTCAAGCGCGGTTACTCCGCTGCGGACGTGGTGCGTCTGCGTGGCAGCATGCCCATTGAGCACACGCTAGCCAAGCGCGGCGCAGAAAAACTGTGGGAGAAAATCAACGGCGGTGCCAAAAAAGGTTACGTCAATGCTTTCGGCGCGATCAGCGCGGGTCAAGCCATGCAGCAAGCCAAGGCCGGCCTCGAAGCCGTGTACCTGTCCGGATGGCAAGTGGCTGCCGACGGCAATACGTCTGAAACCATGTACCCCGACCAGTCGCTGTATGCGTATGACTCGGTGCCCACCATGGTTCGCCGCATCAACAACACCTTCAAGCGCGCAGACGAAATTCAGTGGGGCCGTGGCATCGAACCTGGCAGCAAAGAGTTCATCGACTATTTCTTGCCGATCGTCGCCGATGCAGAAGCCGGTTTCGGTGGTGTGCTGAACGCTTTCGAATTGATGAAGAACATGATTGCCTCCGGCGCAGCTGGCGTGCACTTTGAAGACCAATTGGCTGCCGTCAAGAAGTGTGGCCACATGGGTGGCAAGGTCTTGGTGCCCACACAAGAAGCCTGCGAGAAATTGATCTCTGCCCGTTTTGCAGCCGACGTCATGGGCGTGTCGACCATCGTGTTGGCCCGTACCGATGCAGAAGCAGCCAACTTGATCACGTCGGACCATGATGCCAACGACAAACCTTTCTTGACCGGTGAGCGCACACAAGAAGGCTTCTACCGCGTCAAGAACGGCCTGGAGCAAGCCATCAGCCGTGGCGTTGCATACGCGCCTTATGCCGACTTGGTTTGGTGCGAAACCGGTGTGCCTGACATCGGCTTTGCCCGCGAATTCGCTCAAGCCGTGCATGCCGCATGCCCTGGCAAGTTGCTGTCCTACAACTGCTCGCCATCGTTCAACTGGAAGAAAAACCTCAACGATAGCCAAATCGCTTCTTTCCAAGACGACCTGTCGGCATTGGGCTACAAGTACCAGTTCATCACGCTGGCCGGTATCCATATCAACTGGTTCAACACCTTCCAGTTCGCCCACGCTTACGCCCGCGGCGAAGGCATGAAGCACTACACCGAAATGGTGCAAGAGCCTGAATTCGCAGCCCGCGACAAGGGTTACACCTTTGTGTCGCACCAGCAAGAAGTCGGAGCTGGCTACTTCGACGACGTGACCACTGTGATCCAAGGCGGTTCGTCTTCCGTCAAAGCCCTGACTGGTTCGACCGAAGAAGAGCAGTTCCACTGATCTAATGAATTGACGAGCGTCTGAAAGGGCGCTTGCTTTAACAAGCCATCTGATGCGCCGGTGTCAGGTGGTTTTTTGCTTTTTACCGTGAGGTGGAGGCAGGAGAGGGGTTCGTTCGTTCGAGTCCGTCTGCATTTGGGGCTGCGAGAATTGGTTGAATGGCCGAACAGGGGCTTATTTCAGCGCCAATCTGTCCATTGCAATTATTTCATTTTTCGTTTTGATATAGTTTTCAGATCGTTGGGGGTTGTCATTGTGAAAATCACACTTTTTGAAATTTCCCTGGTTTTATCAATGGCGCTGATGTGCGGCGTCTCTTGGGGCCAGAGTTGCACAGAACTGCCTGCCGAAAAAACAGTGTCGGATCAAAAAGACGGGTGTCTGGCCTTGGTGCCCGTGGGAACACCTCTTGCTGCGGCCAAAACTTTGGTTGTCATGCTGCATGGCGATGGTCAAGGGCAGTTGGGGCAAAGACAAATTGACCGCTGGACCGCCATCGGGCGCAGCTTGTCGGCACCCGATCGGAATGTGTTCTTCATGATCCGCCCGGGTTACCAGTCGCCTGCAGGCAACTCGAGCGGTTGGGCCAACCCCAAGGACGATGATTACACGGCAGAGAACATGGCGCGAGTCGCGGGTGCCTTGACGGCATTGAAGGCCACTTACAAATCCGAGAAGTTGATTCTGGTGGGTCATTCGGGAGGTGCGGCCACGTCGGCGTTGGTCTTGGGCAAACACCCGGCCGTTGCCGATGCGGCTTTGCTGCTGAGTTGTCCGTGCGATGTACCGCCTTGGCGCGATCACAGAAATGCGCAACGCGGACGGGGAGGCCCTTGGGCCAACAGTCTGAATCCGTTGCAATTCATTTCGGGCATACTTGCAGGTACACCGGTGGTGGCGGTCACAGGCTCCCAGGACGACAACACACTTCCGGAATTTGCCCGCCGATGGGTGGAACAAGCCGCCGCAAAGGGCGTCAAGTCCCGCTATGAAAATGCCGCCGGTCTCAATCATTCCAGCATTCAGCAGTGGCCCGACATTCATCACAAAGTCAGTGAGTTGGTCAAAGACCTGTACCCATGACGCTGCACTTGACGTGTGGCTTGGCCGCAGGGCATGGTTCATGGGCCTGACCGTTGACCCCGCTCCGGCATTGGCTGGCCAGTCTCGCCGGCCATTTGCAAAGTGAGTGGTGAGGGCGGCGTAAAATCTGCTTTCAGCGTTTAGATGTTTTCTTCAAGCGCGGCCGTTGCCGCGCTTTTTTACTTGCACACACATGGTTCAGATCACTCTTCCCGACGGTTCTTTGCGCGAGTTTCCAGGCCCTGTCACAGTGGCTGAGGTGGCCGCTTCCATTGGCTCAGGCTTGGCCAAGGCCGCGCTGGGGGGCAAAGTCAATGGCCAATTGGTGGATACCAGTTTCATCATGACGGCCAATGCACAACTGGCCATCGTGACGGCCAAGGACCCCGAAGGCCTTGAGTTGATCCGCCATTCCTCTGCTCACTTGCTGGCATACGCCGTCAAGTCCTTGTTTCCCGATGCGCAAGTCACGATTGGGCCTGTGATCGACAACGGCTTTTATTACGACTTTTCGTACAGCCGCCCGTTCACGCCCGAAGATTTGGTCGCGATTGAAAAACGCATGAGCGAACTGGCTGCGAAAGACGAGCCTGTGTTGCGTCGTGTTTTGCCGCGTGACGAGGCTGTCGCGCACTTCAAGGCGATGGGCGAAAACTACAAGGCCGAGATCATCGGCAGCATTCCGGCCGACCAAGAAGTCAGCTTGTACCGCGAAGGTGATTTTGAAGACCTGTGCCGTGGCCCGCATGTGCCCAGCACTGGCAAGCTCAAACACTTCAAGTTGATGAAGGTGGCGGGCGCTTATTGGCGTGGTGACAGCAAGAATGAAATGCTCCAGCGCGTGTATGGCACGGCATGGGCCAGCAAAGAAGACCTGCAACTGTATTTGACGCGCTTAGAAGAGGCCGAAAAGCGCGACCACCGGAAGTTGGGTCGCGAATTGGATTTGTTCCACATCGACGAGCATGCCCCAGGCTTGGTGTTTTGGCACCCTAAAGGCTGGACCGTGTGGCAAACCGTTGAACAGTACATGCGCCAGGTTTACCGTGACAACGGTTACCAAGAGGTCAAAGGCCCCCAGATTCTGGACAAGAGCTTGTGGGAAAAAACAGGCCATTGGGATAAGTACCGCGACAACATGTTCACGACCGAGTCGGAAAAGCGCGATTACGCGCTCAAACCGATGAACTGCCCTGGGCACATTCTGATCTTCAAGCAAGGCATCAAGAGTTACCGTGATTTGCCTTTGCGCTACGGCGAGTTTGGCCAGTGCCACCGCAATGAGCCATCGGGCGGCTTGCACGGCATCATGCGTGTGCGTGGCTTCACGCAAGACGACGGTCATATTTTTTGCACCGAAAACCAGATCCTGCCCGAGTGCGACACCTTCACCAAGGTGCTCAAGAAGGTATACGCTGATTTTGGCTTCACCCATATTTTGTACAAAGTGTCGACCCGTCCGGCAGCACGGATTGGCTCCGATGAGTTGTGGGACAAGGCCGAAAAAGCCTTGATGGACAGTCTGCGTCACTCGGGCTGCGACTTCGTGATCTCTGAGGGAGACGGTGCTTTCTACGGTCCGAAGATCGAATACACGCTGAAAGATGCGATTGGCCGTGAATGGCAGTGCGGCACGATTCAGGTCGATTTCAACTTGTCCGAGCGCTTGGACGCTGAATATGTGGCCGAAGACGGCTCGCGCCAGCGCCCCGTGATTCTGCACCGCGCCATTGTGGGGAGCATGGAGCGTTTCATCGGGATTTTGGTCGAACAGCATGCCGGTGCCTTGCCGACTTGGCTGGCCCCCATCCAGGTGTCCGTGCTCAACATCACCGACGCACAGTCCGATTACTGTCGTGAAATCGCTGCAAAACTGCAAAAATCAGTGTCAAATCAAGGCCTTAGGGTCGATTTGGACCTGCGTAACGAGAAAATCACGTATAAAATACGCGAGCATTCGTTGCAAAAGCTGCCTTACATCCTTGTTGCAGGCGACAAGGAAAAGGCGGCAGGTACCGTCGCAGTGCGCGCCCGAGGCAACAAAGACCTCGGTGTGATGTCGATCGATGCGTTCATTGAACTCATTGCTGCCGACATCGCTTCTAAAGCCTGAAGGTGATTTTCGCCACAAGCTTTGGCCCGTGGGCACAAAGATGGATGAGCTGCATGTCGCAGTTTTGTTCCGTAAAGGATTGAGTCATCGCTACCGAATTTCGTGATCGTCGCCACCGCGAAGAACGTAAACACCGTTTGAACCGTGAAATCATGGCCCCTGAGGTGCGTGTTTCCGGCCCTGAAAATGAGCCATTGGGCATTTTGTCCTTGGCCGAGGCCCTGCGCATGGCGGGTGAGATGGACGTGGATCTGGTTGAAATTGCCGCCACTGCCAACCCACCTGTTTGTCGTCTGATGGACTACGGCAAGTTCAAGTACCAAGAGCAAAAGCGTGCGGCAGAAGCCAAAGCCAAGCAAACGGTCATTGACATCAAAGAGGTCAAGTTCCGTCCCGGTACCGATGATGGTGACTACAACATCAAGATGCGCAACATCCGCCGCTTTTTGGCAGATGGCGATAAATGCAAGATTACCTTGCGTTTCCGTGGCCGTGAGATTACCCACCAAGAATTGGGCATCGCATTGCTGAACCGGATTCGCGACGAATTGGCCGATTCCATCATCGTCGAGCAGTTTCCCAAGCTCGAAGGTCGTCAGATGATCATGATGATCGCGCCAGGACGTAAAAAACCGGCCGGTGGCAAAGCAGCAGACGCTGCAGCACCCACTGAATCGGTTTGACAAGAGTTTGATCCACCTTCGGGTGGGTCAAATCAAAAGCCGCCTTCGGGTGGCTTTTGTTAAAAGTGGCTCGGGGCCAACAAGGCTGCAAAGATTTTGCAGACGCCTCACGAGCACAATTAAAGGAGCATTGACATGCCCAAGATGAAGACCAAAAGCAGTGCTAAAAAGCGCTTCCGTGTTCGTCCCGGTGGAACCGTTAAACGCGGCCAAGCCTTCAAACGTCACATCCTGACCAAGAAGACCACCAAAAACAAGCGCCACCTTCGCGGTGCAGTGGCTGTGCATGAGACCAATATGGGTCACATCGCACAAATGCTGCCCATGGCTGGCCTGTAATTACTGACGAACAAGGAGAAGAAATATGCCTCGCGTTAAACGTGGTGTAACGGCACGCGCCCGTCACAAGAAAGTCCTGGCCCTTGCAAAAGGTTTCCGCGGTCGCCGCGGTAATGTCTTCCGCATCGCCAAACAGGCGGTGATGAAAGCTGGCCAATACGCCTACCGTGACCGCCGCACCAAAAAGCGTGTGTTCCGTCAGTTGTGGATTGCCCGTATCAACGCCGCTGCGCGTGAATGCGGTCTGACCTACAGCCAGTTCGCCAACGGCCTGAAGAAGGCGGCTATCGAAATCGACCGTAAGATGCTGGCGGATATCGCCGTGCACGACAAGGCCGCTTTTGCTGGCATCGTGAACCAAGTCAAGGCCAAATTGGCTGCAGCTTGAGTCCATGAGTGAGATGGGCCTTCGGGCTCATGTCACGCACTCGATCAAAGGGATTGGGGCTCACAAAAGCTTCAATCCCTTTTTTATTCCCCCACTCACAGATCAATCACCGATCTCCCACACCATGAATGAGCTGGACACCCTGGTCGAATCTGCTCGCCAGAGTTTTGCGCAGGCACTGACACCTGCAGATCTTGAAAACGCCAAGGCCCAGTTTTTGGGCAAATCCGGTCGCATCACTGAGTTGATGAAGGGCATGGCGGCGCTCAGCGTGGAAGACAAGAAAACCCGTGGTGCAGCCATCAACATCGCCAAGCAGGCGATTGAGGGCGCATTGAACGACCGCCGCCAAGCCTTGGCCGACGCCGAACTGCAAGCGCAGCTCAAGGCCGAAGCGCTGGATGTGACACTTCCAGGCCGCAGCGGCAATGTGGGCGGTTTGCACCCTGTATCGCTTACCCTCGAACGCGTGGAGCAAATTTTTGGCTCCATGGGGTTTGAAGTGGCCCAAGGCCCTGAGATCGAGACCGACTGGTTCAACTTCACCGCGCTCAACACGCCCGAAGACCACCCGGCCCGTTCCATGCACGACACCTTCTACGTCGAAGGCGGTCACTTGCTGCGCACCCACACCAGCCCGATGCAAATCCGCCACGCGGTGCAGCACGTTAAGCATTACCGCAACCAACTTGATGCGGGTCAGGGCATGCCCGAGATCCGCGTCATAGCTCCCGGTCGCACTTACCGTGTGGACAGCGACGCCACCCATTCGCCCATGTTCCACCAGTGCGAAGGCCTGTGGATTGGCGAGAACGTGAGCTTTAAGGATCTCAAGGTTGTGGTCACCGATTTTTGCCGCACTTTCTTTGAAAGCGACGATCTGGTTTTGCGCTTTCGCCCCAGCTTTTTCCCGTTCACCGAACCCAGCGCCGAGATCGACATCCAGTTTCAGAACGGCCCGATGGCCGGTCGCTGGCTTGAAGTGGGCGGCTCTGGCCAAGTGCACCCCAACGTGGTGCGCAACATGGGTCTCGACCCCGAGCAGTTCATCGGCTTTGCCTTTGGCATGGGCATGGACCGTTTCACCATGCTGCGCTACGGCGTGAACGATTTGCGCTTGTTCTTTGACGGCGATGTGCGTTTCCTGAGCCAATTCCAGTAAGCCTCTTCCTGTTATTCCCGAACGCTGGCCTGGTGAGTGCATGTCAGCGAAACGAAGTGAGTTCTGAAAATGCAATTTCCTGAATCTTGGTTGCGCGAGTTCTGCAACCCGTCCCTGACGACCCAGCAACTGGCCGATACGCTGACCATGGCCGGCCTTGAAGTGGAAGAGTTGGAGCCCGTGGCTCCGCCATTCACGAAGATCGTGGTCGGTGAAATCAAGGAAGCCGTGCAGCACCCCAACGCCGACCGCCTGCGCGTGTGCCAGGTGGATGTGGGGCAGGGCAGTTTGCTCACCATCGTTTGTGGCGCACCCAATGCCCGCGTGGGCATTCGAGTGCCTTGCGCCATGGTGGGCGCTGAATTGCCTCCCGGCGAAGACGGCAAACCTTTTGTCATCAAGGTCGGTAAATTGCGCGGCGTGGAAAGCCAAGGCATGCTGTGCTCGGCGAAAGAACTGAAAATTGCGGATGACCACGGTGGCTTGCTGGAGCTGCCCGCAGATGCGCCCTTGGGTCAGGATATTCGCCATTACCTGAATTTGGACGACACGCTGATGACGCTCAAGCTCACGCCCAATTTGGCGCATTGCCTGAGCGTGTACGGCATTGCCCGTGAAGTCGCGGCACTGACCGGTGCGCCTTTGAAAGCCCCGACTTTCCCGTCTGTGGCCAGTCAGATCAATGACAAATTGGCCGTCCGGGTACAAGCCAGCGACTTGTGTGGTCGTTTCAGTGGCCGCGTGGTCAAGGCCGTGAACACCCAGGCCCAAACACCTGCATGGATGGTCGACCGTCTGGCCCGTTGTGGCCAGCGCAGCGTTAGCCCTTTGGTCGACATCTCCAATTACGTGATGTTCGAGTTCGGGCGTCCCTCGCACATTTTTGACCTCGACAAAATCCATGGCGGCCTGCAAGTGCGTTGGGGCAAGTCGGGTGAATCGCTCGTGTTGCTCAACGGCAATACCGTGACCGTGGACGGGCAAGTGGGCGTGATTGCCGACGACAGCCAAGTCGAGTCGCTCGCGGGCATCATGGGGGGCGACGCCACTGCGGTGTCGGATGGCACTCAAAACATCTACATCGAAGCCGCTTTTTGGTGGCCCAGTGCCATCGCGGGCCGTTCGCGCCGCTACAACTTCTCGACCGATGCCGGGCATCGTTTTGAGCGCGGTGTTGACCCTCAACTGACGGTGGAACACATCGAGCGCATCACGCAACTGGTGTTGGACATTTGTGGCACGCCCGAGACAAAGGTCGGTCCCATCGACGACCAAATCTTGAACATCCCCGCGATCACCCCCGTCACGCTGCGCGTGGCCCGTGCCGTCAAGGTCATCGGCATGCCCTTGACCCAAGCGCAATGCGCTGACGCTTTGCGTGGATTGGGCCTGCAAGTGAGCGAAGGCGAGGGCACCGTCACCGTGACGCCGCCGAGCTTCCGCTTTGATTTGCAGATCGAGGAAGACCTGATCGAAGAAGTCGCCCGCATGGTGGGCTACAACAACCTGCCCACCACCCCCCCGCTGGCCCCCATCACAGCCAAGGTGCGCCGCGAGATCGAGCGCAGCCCGTCTGCTGTGCGCCGCGCCATAGCGGCTTTGGGCTACCAAGAAACCATCAATTACAGCTTTGTTGAAGAAAACTGGGAACGTGATTTGGCGGGCAACGCCACCCCGATCCGATTGCTCAACCCGATTGCCAGTCAGATGAGTGTGATGCGCTCGAGCCTGATCGGTTCGCTGCTGCAGGTCGTCAAGTTCAATGCCGACCGCAAGGCTGACCGCGTGCGCGTGTTCGAGCTGGGCCGTGTGTTTCTGCGCAACGCGGCCATGCAAAGCACCGATACCACCGTGGAAGGTTTTGATCAACCCATGCGAGTGGCTGGTATGGCTTGGGGCCCCGAGGCGCCTCTGGGTTGGCAAGGCAAGTCCCGCAACGTCGACTTTTACGACGTGAAGGCCGATGTGGAGAAGTTGTTGGCCCCGCGCAAAGCAGAGTTTGTGGCTGCCGAACACCCCGCACTGCACCCCGGCCGCTCGGCCCAGGTGCTGCTGGATGGCAAGGTGGTTGGCCATGTGGGCGAATTGCACCCCCGGTGGCGTCAGGCTTGGGAACTGCCCTGCGCACCTGTGGTGTTTGAGTTGTCGCTGGATGCGGTCATTGCACGCCTTTTGCCTGTGGCCCAGTCGGTGGCCAAGCACCAATCGGTCGAACGTGATATCGCTGTCATCGTGAACGAACAAGTGACGCACGCCCAACTGATGCAGGCCATCCACACGGCGCCGACACAAGGATTGCTGCGTGATGCTGTTTTGTTTGACATCTACCGCCCCAAAGCCGAATCGGCTGGTGGCTTGGTCGTGGGCGAGAAAAGCCTGGCTGTGCGCCTGAGTTTGCACAGCGACGAGGCCACACTGACCGAGGCACAGATCGAATCGGTCATGAGCGCCGTGCTGGCTCAGTTGACGCAGCAAGTGGCTGCCCGATTGCGTTCCTGAGGTCACCATGCAAATCAGTTTTGAATCGCTGGAAACCCCTGCGCTGACCAAGGCGCACCTCGCCGATTTGCTGTTTGAGCAGATCGGTTTGAACAAGCGCGAGTCCAAGGACATGGTCGATGCGTTCTTTGACTTGGTGGTCGACAGCCTGATCTCGGGTGATGACGTCAAGATTTCCGGGTTTGGCAACTTCCAGATCCGCACCAAGGCCGCACGTCCCGGACGCAATCCAAGGACCGGAGAATTGATTCCGATTGATGCACGTCGTGTCGCCACCTTCCATGCCAGCCATAAACTCAAAGCCTTGATTCAGGGCGATACCGACGAAGACGAAGGCGTGGAGATGGTGGGCCGCTGAATCCCTCACATCAGGAGAGCAGCATGTTGTTCAAATTCAAATCTCAGGCGACCAGCGACCTCATCATGCTGGAAGCTGATGCACGCCGATTACTCAAAATCATCCTCGGTGATGACCCTGTCAAAGGGATTGTTCAATCGAACGACTTGTCGCGAGCGATCGCGGCACTCGAATCGGCGGTGGCGCAAGATGAGTCAGACAGAAAACAAGTTGCAAAGAAGGCCCAGGCCCTGAATTCTGGTGAAGACGATGAGTCCGCGCCTTTAAAGAGCGTCAGCTTGGCTCAGCGTGCAGCACCCATGCTCAAACTGCTCAAGCGCTGTTTATTAGAAAAGTCTGACGTGGTTTGGGGCGTTTGAAAAAGACCCAATGCCGGCTCTCTGTTTTTGAGGGTCAGCGTGTGAAGGCAGCACCGCCCAATTTGTAGCCTGCTTTGAGTTGGCGTTTGGCAAACCAGCCCACATTCATTTCCAGAACGTAGCGCACAGGCTTTTCCGAGCAGTGAGAGTCATCGCTTTGGGGCTTCATGTCGGCGATGTTCACAATGGTGCCATCGTCGGCGACAAAGGCCGCAGACAGCGGAATCAAGGTGTTTCTCATCCAGAAGCACTGCGTGGCTGGTTGTTCAAATACGAACAACATGCCTTCGTGTTGGGGCATTTCCTTGCGCCACATCAGGCCAATTTGCCGTTGTTCGTTGGTCTGGGCAAGCTGCACATCCAGCACGTGCATGCCCGCACTCAGCTTGGTCCGAGGCAGTTGCAGCTGTGGCGTTTGTTGGGCGAAGACGGACAAAGTCAGAGACGCCATGGCCAAGGCCAAGGCCAACGTGCGTGTGCGATGCAAGTTGCGACCGGTCAATGAAGCAAATAGAGCAGTGAAGTTCATGTTGAGAAGCAAGCGGGGCCGTATAACAAGCCTCACAGGATAACGGCTGGGCGGTGCTTTTGAGCCTTGAGTTGTGACACCAAGCCCATGAATTTTCATGTCCCAGCGTTTGGGCTTTCACCAATGGGCTGCAAAGTCGCCTCTGGATTGGCGTTTTCAGCCTGGATGTTTGCAGCCATCAGGCCTTTCGGACCTTCCGTGAGCTCAAAACTGACCCTGGAGCCTTCTTTCAGGCTTTTGTACCCCTCAGACTGGATGGCTGAAAAGTGGGCAAAAGCGTCAGGACCGCCCCCATCGGGCTGGATGAATCCGAAACCTTTTGCATCGTTGAACCATTTAACCGTACCACTGGGCATACGATGTCTCCGTTATTGTGGTCTCAGTGTGAATCGCGCTTGTCAATTTTGTCAATGTGAGGTTTTCCCGGGGGAGGCTGATTTTGGACTGCTGGCATCAAAGTCTTTTCAGGCCCTGGTCTAAAAGGGCTTGAAAGGCTCGATAGAATGAAATCATGGCAACGAAAAAACCTGCAAATCCTACGCTGCCGACCGTGACACCCCGAACGCCAGATGGTGGCAATTCGGTGGTGCTCGAACGACGCGCCCAAAAAATTGAACCGCCCCAGATGTACCAGGTGGCGATGCTGAACGATGACTACACCCCCATGGAATTCGTGGTGATGGTGATACAAGAGTTTTTCAGCAAAGACCGCGAAGCGGCTACGCAAATCATGCTCAAGATCCACCTGGACGGTAAAGGTATTTGCGGGGTTTACTCCCGCGACGTGGCGGCGACCAAGGTCGACCAAGTGCTGGATGCTGCCAAACAGGCCGGCCATCCACTGCAATGCGTCAGTGAACCTATTGAATAGTGGGGCTTACCCCCCACATCGTTTTTATCTCTCTCAGCAAGGCAAAAAGGAAATCACATGATTGCCCAAGAATTGGAAGTCAGCTTGCACATGGCCTTTGTAGAGGCCCGTCAGCAGCGCCACGAATTCATCACCGTTGAGCACCTGCTTTTGGCTTTGCTGGACAACCCCAGTGCAGCGGAAGTCTTGCGTGCGTGTGCGGCCAACATTGACGATCTGCGCAAAGCCTTGAGCAACTTCATCAAGGACAACACGCCCCAAGTCGCGGGTACCGAAGAGGTCGACACCCAGCCCACCTTGGGTTTTCAGCGGGTCATTCAACGCGCCATCATGCATGTGCAGTCGACAGGCAGTGGCAAAAAAGAAGTGAATGGTGCCAACGTGCTGGTGGCCATTTTTGGCGAAAAAGACTCGCACGCGGTTTATTACCTGCACCAGCAGGGCATCACCCGTTTGGATGTGGTCAATTTCATTGCCCACGGCATTCGCAAAAGCGACCCGCCAGAAGCTGCCAAATCGGCCGAAAACCCGGCCAATAGCGATGGCGAAGAGGGCAGCTCAGGTGGAGAGCGCAGCGAAAAGGCATCGCCTTTGGAGCAGTTCACGAACAACCTGAATCAAGCGGCCAAGGAAGGGAAAATTGACCCCCTGATCGGCCGTGAATACGAAGTCGAGCGCACGATCCAGATTTTGTGCCGTCGCCGCAAGAACAACCCGCTGTTGGTGGGTGAGGCTGGCGTGGGCAAAACCGCTATTGCCGAGGGCTTGGCCTGGCGCATCACCCAAGGCACGGTGCCCGAGATCCTGGCCGAAGCCACGGTGTATTCGCTCGATATGGGCGCCTTGCTGGCGGGCACCAAGTACCGCGGTGATTTTGAGCAACGCCTCAAAGGCGTGCTCAAGTCGCTCAAAGACAAGCCCAACGGCATCTTGTTCATTGACGAAATTCACACGCTGATTGGTGCAGGGGCTGCTTCGGGTGGCACCTTGGATGCCTCCAACTTGCTCAAACCTGCGCTGTCCAGCGGTCAGCTCAAGTGCATTGGCGCGACCACTTTCACCGAATACCGTGGCATCTTTGAAAAAGACGCAGCACTCAGCCGTCGCTTCCAGAAAGTGGACGTGGTCGAGCCCACCGTGTCCGAAACGGTGGACATTCTCAAAGGCCTCAAAAGCCGTTTTGAGGACCACCACAGCGTCAAGTACACGATCGCTGCCTTGCAAGCTGCGGCCGAATTGTCGGCCAAGTTCATCAACGACCGCCAATTGCCCGACAAGGCGATTGACGTGATTGACGAAGCCGGTGCTGCCCAGCGCATCCAGGTGGCCTCCAAGCGCAAAAAGACGATTGGCAAAGCCGAGATCGAAGACATCGTGGCCAAGATCGCCCGCATTCCGCCCGCCAACGTGTCCAACGACGACCGCAGCAAACTGCAGACCATCGAGCGCGACCTCAAGTCAGTCGTGTTCGGCCAAGACAAAGCCCTCGAAGTGCTGGCCTCGGCTGTCAAGATGGCCCGTTCGGGCCTGGGCAAGACCGACAAGCCGATTGGTTCTTTCTTGTTCTCTGGCCCCACAGGCGTGGGCAAGACCGAAGCGGCCAAACAACTCGCCTACATTTTGGGCATTGACCTTATCCGCTTCGACATGTCCGAGTACATGGAACGCCACGCCGTGAGTCGCCTGATTGGTGCGCCCCCGGGTTATGTGGGTTTTGACCAAGGTGGCTTGCTGACCGAGGCCGTGACCAAGAAGCCGCATTGCGTGCTCTTGCTCGACGAAATCGAAAAAGCCCACCCGGATATTTACAACGTGCTTTTGCAGGTCATGGACCACGGCACCTTGACCGACAACAACGGACGCAAGGCCGACTTCCGCAATGTGATCATCATCATGACCACCAACGCGGGTGCCGAGACCATGAACAAGGCCACCATTGGCTTTACCAACCCGCGTCAGGCTGGTGATGAAATGGGCGACATCAAGCGATTGTTCACGCCCGAGTTCCGCAACCGCCTCGATGCGATGGTCAGCTTCAAGCCTCTGGACGAGCAGATCATCTTGCGTGTGGTGGACAAGTTCTTGCTGCAACTGGAACAGCAACTGAGCGAGAAGAAAGTGGAGGTCACCTTCACCGATAAATTGCGCAAGTTCCTCGGCAAGAAAGGTTTTGACCCGCTCATGGGGGCTCGCCCAATGCAGCGCTTGATCCAAGACACCATCCGCAAGGCATTGGCTGACGAACTGCTGTTTGGACGTCTGACCGATGGCGGTCGTCTGACGGTGGACATCGACGACAAGGACGAGGTGTTGCTGGACATTACGCCCGCCCCCAAGAAGGAAAGCCGCGCTTCACGCTCTGAGCCCACTGAGCCCGAAGAAGCCACAGCCAACTGACCCTTGTCGACCTGCGCCGCAAGGCAACATAAAAGGAGGCCCTAGGGGCCTCCTTTTTTTCATGCACCGGGCATGATCGAACTCACGCTCACACTCGCGCTTGAGAATCGCGCAACAAATGGTGCCGCTTGGTGTGTTCAGCTCAATTGACCATGACCAGTTTGCCTTTGACGCTGCGTGAGCCCATCAAGGTATAGGCCGCTTTCAAGTCGTTCATGGGCATCGTGCGGTCAATGACGGGTTTGATCTTGCCTTGTCCATACCACTGCGCCAGCTCGCCCATCATGGCCGCATTGGCTTGTGGTTCGCGCCTGGCGAAATCACCCCAAAAGACCCCTACCAAGGATGCACCTTTGAGCAAAGGCAGGTTCAAGGGCAGGGCGGGGATGGGGCCGCCCGCAAAACCCACCACCAAGTAGCGGCCACGCCAGGCAATGGAGCGGAAAGCCGGTTCGGCCAAGTCGCCGCCCACGGGGTCATAGACCACGTCAGGGCCTCGGCCTTCAGTCAGTGTTTTGAGGGCTTCGCGCAGGTTCTCGCGGCTGTAATTGATGGTGGCGTCCGCCCCAAGCGAGGTGCACAAAGCACATTTTTCGTCGGTCGATGCCGCCGCAATCACTTTGGCCCCCATGGCCTTGGCGATCTGGATGGCGGCCGTGCCCACGCCGCCTGCGGCACCCAGCACCAGCACCGTTTCAGCGGCTTTCAGGGCCGCACGGTCCACCAGCGCATGGTGCGAGGTGGCATAAGTCATGATGAACGCCGCACCATCGACGGCAGAAAACCCCGCGGGCAAAGGCATGCACAGCTTGGCGGGTGCCAGGGTGTGGGTGCCAAAGCCGCCTGTGCCCGAAAGGCAGGCCACGGTTTGTCCCACTTTGAGGTGCGTAACCCCGTCGCCAATGGCTTGCACCACGCCCGCGTATTCAGAACCGGGCACAAAAGGCAGCTCGGGCTTCATCTGGTATTTGTTTTGAACGATCAGCAAGTCCGGAAAATTCAGACTAGCGGCTTCAATCTGAATCAGGACTTGACCGGGCCCCGGCGTTGGCGTGGGCAGTTCTTTCCAGGTGAGCGCGTCAACCCCGACCGGGTTCTCGCAAAGCCAAGCGTGCATGCAACTTCTCCTTGTTGGGTACTTTGTTTGATGGCGTGCATCTTAGGCAGTCGACGTAGCTCGGCCATGTCCCCCGAGCGACCAATTCCAGACTGTCAAAAACGGCCAATGATCGCGCAAAAGGCGGGGGCTGCCGCCTACAATCAAAACAACTGAACGGGACACAGCATGAAAATTCTCATTTCCAACGACGATGGCTTTCGCGCTGAAGGGATCGTGGCCCTTTATGAGGCGCTGAAAACCATTGCAGAAGTGGAAGTGGTGGCGCCCGAGCACAACAACAGCGCCAAATCCAACGCCTTGACCTTGCACACGCCTTTGTATGTGCACCGTGCTGAGAATGGTTTTCGCTACGTCAATGGCACGCCAGCAGACTGCGTGCACATCGCGCTGACCGGCTTGTTGGGCTATCGTCCCGACCTGGTGATTTCCGGCATCAACAACGGCGCGAACATGGGTGATGACACCCTTTATTCGGGCACCGTGGGCGCGGCCATGGAAGGCTATCTGTTCGGCATTCCCGCCATGGCGGTGTCTCAAATCGACAAAGGCTGGGCGCACGTCGACTCTGCAGCCGCCAGTGTCAAAGAACTCGTTCAACAAATGCAGGCGGGTGATCTGGTGGCGACCAAGCCGTGGCTGTTGAATGTGAACATTCCCAATTTGCCCTTGGCGCAAATCAAAGCTGCAAAGCTTTGCCGTTTGGGCCGGCGTCATGCGGCTGAACCCGTGATCACCCAGGTGGATCCTCGTGGCCAGACCATGTACTGGATCGGCAACGCGGGCCCTGCTATGGACGACAGCGAAGGCACTGACTTTCATGCTGCGGGTTTGGGCCATGTGGTGGTGACGCCGCTCAAGGTCGACTTGACCGATCACGAGCACCTGGATCACTGGTCACACACGCTGGACCGTTTGGCGGCCCAAGGCGCTGCATGAGCCAACGCCCAGGGTTTCCGGTCAAGTTGTCTCAAACAGGGGCATCTGGGCCAGCCTCCGCCAAATCTTCGGCTTCGGCGGCACCTGTCCGCATTGCTTCGACCGCGTCCAAGCCCACGTCTATGCTTTTGCCCAAAACCGCATCCGCTGTGTCCGGCCTGGGTTTGGACTCCGGGGCTGTTCGCGCACGCATGGTCCGAAAACTGGCAGAGCAGGGCGTCAAAGACACCCGTGTTCTCGATGCCATGAGCCAAGTGGAGCGGCATCGTTTTGTCGAAAGCGGCTTGGTCAACCAAGCCTATGAAGACACCAGCTTGCCGATTGGCCTGGGGCAAACCATCTCCAAGCCCAATGTGGTGGCGCGCATGATTGAACTGTTGTGTCAGGATGTGCCCGGAAAATTGGGACGCATTCTCGAGATTGGCACGGGCTGTGGCTACCAAGCCGCTGTGCTCAGCCATGTGGCTACCGAGGTCTATAGCATTGAGCGCCTGCGCGGCTTGCACGAAAAGGCCAGAACCAACTTGCGGCCCTTCAGGCTGCACAATGTGCACTTGATTTTTGGGGATGGCATGCTCGGCTACCCCAAAGGGGCACCCTATGCGGGCATCATCTCGGCAGCCGGCGGAGACGCTGTGCCGGACACTTGGCTGGACCAGTTGGCTGTGGGCGGTCGCTTGATTGCGCCGACCACCACACCTGCAGGGCACCAAGCTTTGGTGGTTATTCTGAAAACGGCACAGGGGTTCGAACGCCAGGTTCTCGAAGCTGTGCATTTTGTGCCTCTAAAATCAGGTGTTGCCTGAACAAGTAAATACCGATGACTACATCTTTTCATTCTCGTCCCTTGGTTTTGATGGCTATGGCTGTGGCGCTGCTCAGCGCATGCTCGTCTGGGGTGCGTGTACCTGCTCCGGTAGAGGACCGGACTGCCATGGGCCGTTCGTCTTCTTCAACCCAGGCAACGCCAGCGGCAGAGCTTGCCAAGCCCATGCCCGGCAGCGAAAACGCAGGAAAACCAGGTTATTACACCGTGCAACGTGGCGACACCTTGACCCGCATCGGTTTGGACAATGGGCAAGGGGCGCGTGATCTGGCGCGCTGGAACAACCTGACCAACCCCGATGTGATCGAAGTGGGCCAAGTGTTGCGTGTCGCGCCACCGGGCGGTGCGGTCGAAACCGCTGGCGTGGTGGTTCGCCCGATTGCACCCGCTGCGAATTCATCGGCCAAAACAGAATCCGCGCCAGCTTCAACGGGTGTGGCCAATGACGAAGGTTTGGGCTTCATCTGGCCTGCCAATGGTTCGCTGATCGCTGGGTTTGACGAAGTCAAAAACAAAGGCTTGGACATCTCCGGCAAAGCCGGTGATCCTGTCAGCGCCGCTGCAGACGGCCAGGTGGTTTATGCCGGTTCAGGCTTGAGGGGTTATGGCAACTTGATCATCCTCAAGCACAACAACACCTTCTTGACGGCTTACGCGCACAACCAAACGCTGTTGGTCAAGGAAGACCAAAAAGTACGCAAAGGCCAGAAGATCGCCGAAATGGGTAAATCCGACTCTGACCGAGTCAAGTTGCACTTTGAGGTGCGCCGGCAAGGCAAGCCCGTGGACCCCGCCAAGTTGTTGCCAGCCCGTTGAGGCGCATGAGCAATGGCCTGGCCCATCCTGGTTTTTGACATCGAAACCTTGCCGGATGTGGCCGGGTGGCGCAGGCTCAATCCGGCGTCCCCTGATTTGACCGATGCGCAGGTGCATGCCCAATGGAAGGCCGAACGGGCCGAGCTGGGTAAAAGCGACTTCATGCCTTTGTATTTGCAGCGGATTTTGGTCATCAGCTGCGTCTTCCGAAATGCCGAGGGGCTGCGCGTTCATTCCTTTATCGACCGCGATGGCCAAAGCGAAGGCCGCATTGTCCAAACGTTTTTCAACACCATCGAAAAGCACGAACCCCAGCTGGTCAGCTGGAACGGCAGCGGGTTTGACCTGCCGGTGCTGCATTACCGTGGCCTGCAGCATGGCGTCGTGGCTGACAAATACTGGGACATGGGCGAGGGCGGCAACGCCAGTGACCGCGAGTTCAAGTGGAACAACTACATCTCGCGCTACCACCTGCGGCACCTGGACCTGATGGACTTGTTGGCCAAATACACCCCAAAAAACAACGCGCCCATGGACGCAATGGCCAAACTTTGCGGCTTTCCCGGCAAGTTGGGCATGGACGGCTCGCAAGTGCACGCGCAGTTTCTGGCCGGCAAAACCGAAGACATTCGGCGCTACTGTGAGACCGATGTAATGAACACCTATTTGCTGTATTGCCGCTTTCAGAAGATGCGCGGCGGCTTGACCGAGGCCGAATACGATCAAGAAATTCGCTTCGTCAAAGAAAATGTCAGCACCTTGGCTGCGCAAGAACCTCATTGGCAGGAATATTTGCAAGCTTGGAACTGAGTTTTTCAACCTAAAGGGTGCTGCGTCACGCCAAGCCTTGCCCGACATGCTGAGACAATCGGGGCATGAGCGAACATGATCTACCCCTTTCCCCATCCCCCTTAGAAACACAAAACAGTTACAGCTCCGACCTGCCAGAAGGCTGGTTGCGAGTCAACTCTTTGGACATGGATGCCCAGGGCATCGCCCGCAGGCCCGATGGAAAAGTGGTTTTTATTGAGGGTGCCTTGCCTTTTGAGCTGGTTTCGGTCCAGGTCGGACGCAAGAAAAGCAGCTTTGAGCACGGCACCGTGACCGAGATTCACCACGAATCGTCGCAACGCGTGCGCCCCGGCTGCCCCCACTTTGGTCTGCACACAGGCTCTTGCGGCGGCTGCAAGATGCAGCACCTGGAGGTCTCGGCCCAAGTGGCTATCAAGCAACGCGTGCTTGAAGACAACTTGTGGCATTTGGGCAAGGTCAAAGCTGAAACCATGCTGCGCCCCATAGAGGGGCCGACTTGGGGTTACCGTTATCGTGCCCGTTTGTCGGTGCGCTATGTGATCAAAAAGGGCGAAGTGCTGATTGGGTTTCACGAGCGCAAGAGCCGATATATCGCTGACATGAAGGTGTGCCCGGTGTTGCCGCCCCATGTGAGTCAAATGTTGCTGCCACTGCGTGCGCTGATCAGCCAAATGGAGGCCCGTGAAACCCTGCCTCAGCTGGAGTTGGCTTGCGGCGATGAGGTAACGGCTTTGGTTTTACGCCATATGGAGCCCTTGAGCGAAGGTGACAAAGCCTTGCTGCGCACGTTTGCTGCTGAACAGAATGTGCAGTGGTGGTTGCAGCCCAAGGGGCCCGACACGGTGCAGCTGCTGGACGAGGGCGGCCTGCAGCTGAGTTACGGTCTGCCCGACTTTGGTATCACTATGCCCTTCAGGCCCACCGATTTCACCCAGGTCAACCCCTTCATCAACCGGGTTTTGGTGACCCGTGCCTTGCGTTTGTTGAACGCTCAAAAGCACGAGCGCGTGATCGACTGGTTTTGCGGTCTTGGCAACTTCACCTTGCCCATCGCCACGCAAGCGGGGGAGGTGCTGGGCATTGAAGGTGCCGAGACGCTGGTCGCTCGATCCCGCGACAACTACGCCCGCAACCAAGCCAGTCGCCCGCAAGGCCAGGCATTGGCCCCGACGCAATTTGTGGCCCGCAACCTGTTTGACATGACACCCGAGATGCTGGTGGCCGATGGCACGGCCGATAAATGGCTGGTGGACCCACCGCGTGAAGGTGCTTTTGCCTTGAGCAAAGCACTGGCCGAGCTGAATGAGAACCGCGATTTGCGCCAAGGCTGGACGCCTCCGCAGCGCATTGTGTATGTGAGTTGCAACCCTGCAACCTTGGCCCGTGATGCGGATATTCTGGTGCACCGTGCGGGCTATCGCTGTGTGAATGCCGGGGTGATCAACATGTTTGCGCACACGGCGCACGTGGAAAGCATGGCGGTGTTCGAGCTGGCATGAGTCGCTGGCCTACAAGCCAGCTCTGAGCGGCACCGCACCAACAACAAAGGCTCCCGAGGGAGCCTTTGTGTTGTGGGGGAAATGACCGAGATCAGTCGCGTTCGCCGCCCATGATGCCCAGCAAGGCCAGCAGGCTTTGGAACACGTTGAAGATATCCAGGTACAAGGCCAAAGTGGCGCTGATGTAGTTGGTCTCGCCGCCGTCGATGATTTGCTTCAAGTCGTACAACATGTAGGCACTGAAGATGCCAATGGCCATGACTGAGATCACCATCATGCCGACTGTGGAGCCGACAAAGACGTTGATGATGCCGCCAATCATGATGGCCAAGGCCCCTACAAACAGCCACTTGGACATGCCCGAAATGTCACGTTTGATGGTGCTGGCCAAGCTGGCCATGACAAAGAACACGCCTGCCGTGCCGGCAAAGGCGGTCATGATCAGGTCAGCGCCGTTTTTGAAACCCAGCACCATGGCGATCATGCGCGAGAGCATCAGGCCCATGAAGAAGGTGAAGGCCAGCAACACGGGCACGCCCGCAGCCGAGTTTTTGGTCTTTTCGATGGCAAACATGAAACCGAAGGCTCCGGCCATGAAAACCACCAGACCCACGCCGCCAGAAAGCGAACGGGTGATGCCGGTGCTCACGCCCAGCCAGGCCCCCAAAACGGTGGGCAGCAAGCTCAAGGCCAGCAGCCAGTAAGTGTTGCGCAGAACGCGGTGGCGCGTCGCCAGATCGGAGCCGTGGCCCCAGTCGGTGGTGTTGAGTGTGCGAAGGTCGCTCATGAATGTCTCCTGTTCAAACCCTGATTTCAGGGCAATTGCATTGTAGAGTGAGGGTGTTTGGCGTTAGCTTGTGCCCGTAATTTCCGGCAGATGATGGGGTTATCCGGGTGAAGCAGTTTTGCGCTGGGGTGTGCAATCGGTCTGGCCTTGGCCGTGTATCCTTGCCGTCTTTCAACTCAGCCTCGCAAATACCCATGAAAACCCAAGCCACCCTCGAACTGTCCGATGTCAAAGCCATTGCTGCAGCGGCCGAAGCCGAAGCTGTCAAGAACAACTGGGCAGTCAGCATCGCCATTGTGGATGGGGGAGGCCATCTGTTGCACTTTGCCCGTCTGGATGGCGCAGCCCCTGTGTCCTCGCACATCGCCCCGGCCAAAGCCCACACGGCCGCTTTGGGTCGCCGCGAAACCAAAGGTTACGAAGACGTCATCAACGGTGGACGCACGTCCTTTTTGTCTGCGCCCACGATCAAGGGCATGCTCGAAGGTGGCGTGCCGATCATGAAAGATGGTTTCTGCTTGGGCGCTGTGGGCGTGAGCGGCGTCAAGTCGAACGAAGATGCCCAGGTCGCCAAGGCAGGCATTGCAGCCATCGGCCTGTGACCGTTTGACCGGTTCAGACAGGCCCCGACCTGTTTGAATGGATGTCAAAATGCAAAAAAGCCCGCTGAGCACAGCGGGCTTTTTCTATGGGGCGGCGCAATTACTTGGCGCTCAATACCCAAGCGGCCAGTATTTTGGCATCGGCCTCATTGACCTGAGGGTTGGAGGGCATGGGGATAGGGCCCCAGACGCCAGAGCCGCCTTTGATGATTTTGGTGGCCAGCTTGTCCGCAGCTGTTTTGTCTGCTTTGTATTTTGCTGCAACGTCTTTGTAGCTGGGACCCACGAGTTTTTTGTCAACCGCATGGCAAGCCATGCAATTTTTGGATGTTGCCAATGCCAAGTCGGCCAAAGCTGGGGCTGCGCTGGCCGCAGTCAGGGTCAGGGCAAGTACGATTTTTTTCATGTCGTTTAATGGAGGAGTTGGATAAGGAGTCCATCATTGGCCCTCAAGGCGCTGGACGGTGGAGTGTAGCCGGATCCCCTTGCTGTAAAGATGCCGATTTGTCTTGGCCTGATGCGCAACCCGGTCTATGGGTGTGGGCCATAATCCTGTGACTTTTTTCATGAATTCCTGACAGGAGCCTTTGATGCCCGCTTACCGTTCCAAGACATCCACTGCCGGCCGCAACATGGCGGGTGCCCGTTCATTGTGGCGTGCCACAGGCATGAAGGACGATGATTTCAGCAAGCCGATCATCGCCATTGCCAACTCGTTCACCCAGTTTGTCCCGGGCCATGTGCATTTGAAGGATTTGGGCCAACTGGTAGCACGCGAGATTGAGGCGGCAGGCGGTGTGGCCAAAGAGTTCAACACCATTGCCGTGGACGACGGCATCGCCATGGGCCACGACGGCATGCTTTACTCGCTGCCTAGCCGCGACATCATTGCCGACTCGGTCGAGTACATGGTCAACGCGCATTGTGCCGATGCGATTGTCTGCATCTCCAACTGCGACAAGATCACCCCCGGCATGCTGATGGCCGCCATGCGCTTGAACATCCCCGTGATCTTCGTGTCGGGTGGCCCGATGGAAGCGGGCAAAGTGCGCTTGGCCAACCCGCAAACGCAGGTCATGGAATTCAAAAAACTCGACCTGATCGACGCCATGGTGATGGCGGCCGACGACAAAGTGAGTGATGCCGATTTGGCCGAAGTCGAGCGCTCGGCTTGCCCGACCTGCGGTTCGTGCTCGGGCATGTTCACCGCCAACTCGATGAACTGCTTGGCCGAAGCGCTGGGCTTGGCCTTGCCGGGCAACGGCACGGTGTTGGCCACACACGCCGATCGCGAAGAACTGTTCAAGCAAGCGGGTCGCACGATTGTAGATTTGTGCAAACGCTATTACGAGCAAGAAGACGCCTCGGTGTTGCCGCGCTCCATGGGTTTCAAAGCGTTTGAAAACGCCATTGCCCTGGACATCGCGATGGGCGGCTCCACCAACACCATCCTGCACATCCTGGCGATTGCTCAGGAGGCCGAAATTGAATTCACCATGGCCGACATCGACCGCATGTCGAAAATCGTGCCGCAGCTGTGCAAGGTCGCACCCAACACCAACAAGTACCACATCGAAGACGTGCACCGCGCAGGCGGCATCATGGGCATCTTGGGCGAGTTGGACCGGGCAGGTAAGCTGCACACCGATGTGGGCACCGTTTTGGGCAAGACCATGAAGCAAGTCCTGGACGAGTGGGACATTGCACGCAACCCCAGCGAGGCGGTCAAAAAGTTTTACATGGCAGGCCCCGCAGGCATCCCGACTCAGGTGGCTTTCAGCCAGAACACCCGTTGGCCGAGTCTGGACACCGACCGTGCCGAAGGCTGCATCCGTTCATTGGCCCATGCGTTCAACCAAGAAGGCGGCTTGGCTGTCCTGCGCGGCAACATTGCGCTGGATGGTTGCGTGGTCAAGACCGCGGGTGTGGACGACAGCCTGATGGTGTTTGAAGGCCCCGCCCATGTGGTGGAGTCGCAAGACGAAGCGGTCGAAAACATCTTGAGCGACAAGGTCAAGGCGGGCGACATCGTGGTGGTGCGCTACGAAGGCCCCAAAGGTGGCCCCGGCATGCAAGAAATGCTGTATCCCACCAGCTACATCAAGTCCAAAGGTCTGGGCAAAGCCTGTGCCTTGCTGACCGATGGCCGCTTTTCGGGCGGTACATCGGGTTTGTCGATCGGCCACTGCTCTCCCGAAGCAGCAGCCGGCGGCACCATTGGCTTGGTCAAAAACGGCGACCGCATCCGCATCGACATCCCGAACCGCAGCATCAACGTGCTGGTGAGCGATGAAGAGTTGGCCAAGCGCCGTGTCGAGCAAGACCAGTTGGGTTGGAAGCCCGCGCTGCCACGCCCGCGGAAAATTTCGGCGGCACTCAAAGCCTATGCTTTGTTGGCCACATCCGCCGACAAAGGTGCCGTGCGCGACTTGTCGCTGCTCGATTGATACAGCCCTGTGGCATGACCGGCGATTTGTCTGTCATGCCGCTCCCGCGCAAATCCCATGCTGATTCACCCTCAAATTGACCCTGTCGCCCTGCAGTTGGGGCCACTGGCCGTGCATTGGTATGGCTTGACTTACTTGGCAGCTTTCGGCCTGTTTTATTGGCTGGGCACGCGTCGTCTGGGGCACTTGCCCTTCAAAAACATGTCGCAATGGCAAAAGCGTGACATCGAAGACATTTTGTTTTTGGGGGTGTTGGGCGTCATCCTCGGTGGGCGTATTGGCTATTGCCTGTTTTACAAACCGGCTTATTACCTGGCCAACCCGCTGGAGGTTTTTGCGGTCTGGCAAGGCGGGATGAGTTTTCATGGCGGCATGCTGGGCGTGATCGCTGCCATGCTGTGGTTTGCTTTCTCGCGTAAAAGGGCGTTTTTGCAAGTCATGGACTTGGTGGCACCTTGCGTGCCCACAGGACTTGCCGCTGGCCGAGTCGGTAATTTCATCAACGGTGAACTGTGGGGCCGTGTGGCCGATCCATCCTTGCCTTGGGCCATGCTTTTCCGCGGCGCGGGCGATGCGCCGCGCCACCCCTCGCAGATCTACCAGTTCCTGATAGAAGGGTTGTTGTTGTTTGTGCTGCTGTGGCTTTATGCCCGCAAGCCGCGCCAGCAAGGGCAGGTGGCGGCTGCTTTCTTGTTCGGCTATGGCGTGTTCCGCTTCGTGGCTGAATACTTCCGCGAACCCGATGCGCATCTGGGCCTCTTGAGCCTGGGCATGAGCATGGGACAGTGGCTGTGTGTGCCCATGATTTTGGGTGGCGCTGTCTTGTGGCTGTGGTGCGATCGCCGCGCGACCTGAGCGCGCAGTGCCAAGCGGTTTTCAGCGGTCCAGTGCCAGGACAGTGCTGTTGCTTAACTTCCAGTGATTTACCTGCTTTAACGGTTTGATCGGCTTTGAATCAGGGTAAGTCCTGAGGCTTAAAAGTGTCTCGTTTCGCCGACATGGCTCGCTGGATTGCTTGTAATTACTCATAATTACCAGAAATTACAGAAAGACACCGATGTCCGGACACGTCAACTCCATGCATGACCAAGTGGCGCAGCAACTGCGCGACCTGATCTTTGGTGGTGAGTTGTCGCCGGGTGCCTTTGTGGACGAAACCCTGCTTTGTGAGCAGCTGGCCGTTTCGCGCACCCCGCTGAGAGAGGCGCTCAAGGTGCTGACGGCCGAAGGTCTGATCCGGCACGAGCCCCGGCGCGGCTGTTTTGTCAACCAAGTCAGCGAGCAGGACTTGGACGAAATATTTCCGGTCATTGCCTTGCTTGAAGGACGCTGCGCCTTCGAGGCAACACAGCAGGCCACTGACGCTGACATCGCCACGCTCGATGTGCTGCACCACCAACTTGAAGACAGTGCGGCACATGGCCTGATCCCCCAGTACTACGCAGCCAACTACGCGATTCATGAGGCCATCATCGCCATGGCGGGCAACAAATGGCTGGCCCAGGTGATCGGCGATTTGCGCAAGATCCTCAAGCTGGCCCGTTTGCAGCAGCTCAATGCGCCGGGGCGTTTGAGCCAGTCTTTGAATGAGCACATGGTGATTTTTGCAGCCCTCAAAGCACGGGACGCCGAAGGGGCCGATGCGGCCATGCGAAACCATTTGACGCAACAGCGCGAGGCTTTGCGCTTGCTGGCCCGCCAGAACAAAAGCCGAATCAGCGTCAGCAACCTGGAACAGGTTAAGCACGGGGTTTCAACATGAACACTTCTGAGTGGATTGGCCGAACGGTGGCGGGTTGGCTGCCTGCAGGCAAGCGCCAAGGGGCCAGCAAGGCGATAACGACCGACAGCAAACCAGAAAGCCGCACGAGCAAGCCCGCAGTCGGCAAAGAAGCGCTTGTTCGTTCCTCACGCGAGCGGCTCAATGCCACTTTGCGTCAAAATCAAGAGGCTTTGTCGCCCCGCGTTTTGCGCCGAACCTTGATCGAGTTGCAAGCGATCGTGGACCCCAGTGTGAGCGAGGTCGAGGGCGGCAAACGCGCGCGGGGTGTGGCCCAGTGGTACAGCAAGGCCACGCCCGAGCAGCGGGAAGACTGTTGGCTGCTGATGAGCGAGCAGTTTGCGCCAGATGCAAGCAAGGTCAAGGCTGCGCGTGAGCAGTACGAAGCGGCCGTGGGCACACCCGACGAAGGTGTTGCCGAGATCCGTTTGCGCAAGGCCCTGGTGTCGCCACGGACCCGTTTGCTTCAACGTTTTGCGGTTTTCCCCGAAGGCATGCGTTTTCTGGTGGATCTGCGGGCGCAACTGCTGCCCGTGCTCAAAGGCAATAAGCGGCTTTTGGCCCTTGAGGCCGAGTTGGAAAACCTGTTCACCACTTGGTTCGATGTGGCGTTTTTGGAGTTGCGCCGCATCAGCTGGGATTCGCCTGCCAGTCTGGTCGAAAAACTGATCAAGTACGAAGCGGTGCACGACATCAAGAGCTGGGGCGACGTCAAGAATCGGCTTGATTCTGACCGCCGTTGCTACGGATTCTTCCACCCACGCTTGCCCGATGAGCCGCTGATTTTTGTGGAAGTAGCGTTCATGGACGAGATGGCCTCCAGCATCAGCCCGCTACTGGACGAGTCGGCGGCGGCGGTTGATCTGAGCAAGGCCACGACCGCGATTTTTTACTCCATCAGCAACACACAGACGGGCTTGAAAGGGGTGAGCTTTGGTGACTCCCTGATCAAGCGGGTGGTGGAAACTTTGCGGGCAGATTTTCCAAAACTCAAAGTCTTTGCCACTTTGTCCCCCATTCCCGGATTGCGTTCTTGGCTCACGAAAAACGCGGCCCGCATGCTGGATCAGACACCGGAAAAAATGCGAGGCCAGTTGGGTCTTGCTGTCGGATTCGAGCCGCCAACCGCCGCGCATGTGCTGTCTGCCCTTGACACGGTGGTCACACTCGATGACCGCTCCGCGCTGCGTCAATGGTTGCTGGCTTGTGCTGCGCAATACCTGGGCAAAGAGCTGATCGATGATCGACCCACCGATCCTGTGGCCCGCTTCCACTTGGGCAATGGCGCCAGAGTGGAGCACATTCACTGGGGGGCCGATTTGTCTACCAAAGGGCTCAAACAATCTTGGGGTTTGATGGTCAATTATTTGTACGACTTGCGGAAAATTGACAAGCACCGTCAAATGCTGGCGACCAGTAAGGCCCCTGTGTCCAGCGACGTAGACAAGCTGTTTTTGTGAGAAAAGACCCGCTTCCATTTTTATAACTAAGGAGACAAACCCATGAAAAAATCCATTCACACCTGCAGCGACCGCCGCGATTGGCTCAAGTGGGGCCTTGCGGCATCTGCCAGTGCTGCCATGCCCGCGTGGGCGCAATCGGCTTGGCCCGCTAAACCCGTCACGATGGTCGTGCCTTTCCCGGCCGGTGGCGGCACAGACGCTTTCGCGCGGCCCATGTCGGCTCAATTTTCCAGGCTGACTGGCAAACAGTTGATCGTCGACAACCGGGGCGGAGCAGGGGGCACCTTAGGGGCCGGTATTGCGGCCAAGGCGACACCCGACGGCTACACCTTGTTCATGGGCGCCGTTCACCACACCATTGCGCCCAGCATGTATCCCAAGCTGGACTACGACCTCGAACGCGACTTGATTCCATTGATCCAGGTCGCCAGCGTGCCCCAAGTGCTGGTGGTCAACCCCAAGAAGGTCCAAGCGGCCGACTTCAAAGCCTTCTTGGATTTTGTCAAAAAGAACCCTGGCCGTCTGAATTACGGCTCAGCCGGCGGCGGCACCTCGCACCATTTGGCGGGCGAGCTGTTCAAGCTACAAACCAACACCTTCATTACCCACATCCCATATCGCGGAGCAGGCCCGGCCTTGCAAGACCTGATTGCGGGCAATGTCGACATGATGTTTGACGGCCTGGGATCTTCGGCTACGCACATCAAGGGCGGCCGCATCAAGGCCATGATGGTGTCTGGCAGCAAGCGCAACCCGGCTTTCCCGGATGTACCTTGCTCCGCCGAGTTGGGTTTGCCCGATTACACCGTCTCAACCTGGTATGGCGTGTGGGCTCCAAAAGGTACGCCCGCCGATGTCCAAGCAAGGGCTATTGAAGAAATTCGACGCGCTTGCCTGACCGATGAAGCCAAAGTCGTGTGGGCGGGGCAGGGGGCTGAATTTCCAAACCTGACCACGAACCAATTTGATGCTTTCATCAAAAAAGAACTGGCCAAGTGGTCGCAAGTGGTCAAGGCCTCTGGCGCCAAACTGGACTGATTTTTTTATCGCGGCGTTAACAACCTGGGCATCCGGGTTGTGCCCACATTTTCAATGTTTTGATCTGATGTCATGAGCAATCACAATCTCTTTTCTGCCTTGCGGGCCGCTTTCCCGACGGACCTGACAGCGGTGGCCGTCGAAACCGATGATGGGCTGAGCTACAGCTGGTTAGACCTGGACCGCGCCACGGCCATGATGGCCAACTTGCTGCAATCGCTTGACTTGCCAGAGGGCAGTCGGGTCGCCGTGCAGGTCGAAAAATCGGTCGAGGCCATGATTTTGTACTTGGCTACTTTGCGGGCCGGGTATGTGTTTTTGCCGCTGAACACCGCTTACCAAAGTGCCGAGATTGAGTATTTCATTGGCAACGCCGAGCCTGCGGTGGTGGTTTGCAGCGGTGCTCATTTTGGTTGGGTCAGCAAGATCGCGTTCAAGGCGGGCACACAGCATGTCTTTACCCTCAACGAGGACCGCACGGGCAGTTTGCTCGACCGTGCTGCGCGCCACAGCGACCAGCACAAACCCGTGGTACGCACAGCCGATGACTTGGCCGCCATTCTTTACACCAGTGGTACAACGGGTCGCAGCAAAGGCGCGATGCTCACTCACGGCAACATGCTCAGCAATGCGCTCACGCTCAAGGATTATTGGGGTTGGACGAAGTCCGGGGGGCCAGAAGGCCGTGGCGATGTGTTGATCCACGCGCTGCCGATTTTTCATGTGCACGGCTTGTTTGTGGCCATACACGGTGCACTGATCAACGGCAGCAAGATGATCTGGATGGCCAAATTCGATCCCCAACGAGCCATCGCCAACATGGCGAAGGCCACCGTGTTCATGGGCGTGCCGACACTGTATGTGCGGATGTTGGCCGAAGCTTCGCTGAACAAGGCAGCTGTTAAAAACATGCGCTTGTTCGTTGCAGGTTCCGCGCCTTTGCTGATTGAGACGTTCACAGAATGGCAAACGCGCACGGGTCACACCATATTGGAGCGCTACGGCATGAGCGAAACGGCCATGCTGACCTCCAACCCCTATGCGGCTGACGATCGGTATGCCAAACAGTCCGAGCGGCGAGGCGGTACGGTGGGCTTTCCATTGCCCGATGTGTCTTTGCGTGTGCGCGGAGAAAACGAGCAAAACATGCCGGTGGGCGAGATTGGCGATATTCAGGTTAAGGGCCCCAATGTGTTCAAGGGCTACTGGCGCATGCCCGAAAAAACCGCCGAAGAGTTCACGGGTGACGGTTATTTCAAAACCGGCGATGTGGGCAAGTTCGACGAACGAGGCTATGTGACGATCGTGGGGCGAAGCAAAGACCTGATCATCAGCGGAGGCTACAACGTGTACCCTGCCGAAATTGAGGGCTACATCAATGAAATGCCCGGTGTGACTGAGAGCGCCGTGGTGGGCGTGCCCCACCCTGACTTTGGCGAGGTGGGCGTGGCGGTGCTCATTGCCAAATCAGGTGCCGATCTTCAGCCAGATGCGATCGTGGCCGAGCTCAAGGCCAAGCTGGCCAACTTCAAGATTCCTAAGCGCTGTTTTGTGGTGGCCGAGTTGCCACGAAACACCATGGGCAAGGTACAAAAGAACCTGCTTCGTGAACAATACAAGGGCTTGTTCGCAAGCTGATCTGTGCTTCGGGCGCGCTTGTCAAGCGTGCCCAAAGTCCATGCCATTTCAAGTGTCTGCTGAGCCTGAAATCAGCGCAAAACCAGCACCGGTGTGTGAGAGTGCGTCAAAACCTGTTGGGTTTCGCTACCGAGCAGCAAGCGTTTGATGCCTTTGCGCCCATGCGAAGCCATGACGATCAAATCGGCATTTTGCTTTTTAGCAGCGGCAATGATGGCGTCCGAAACAACATCGGATTTGACCGTGACCGCTTTGGTTTCTACGCCTTTGGCTTTGGCTGCTTTTTCCACGGCTGCTAACTGAACACGGGCTGATTCAGTCCATTGCGTTTCAACGCGCGAAATCTCATCTGCCGACAGGGGAATGCTGCCCTCAAAATAGGCTTGAGGGTAACGCGGCACCACCTTCAGCGCGACCAATTCCGCGCCACAAGTCGCGGCCAACGCAATGGCGCTGGCAACGGCTTTTTTAGACAAGGCAGAACCATCGGTGGCCACGAGAATGCGTTTGTACATGAAGTGCTCCAGAGGGTTGTAAAACTCCAGCTTAGAAGACGTAGGCCCTTCATCAATTGATGCACATCAAGCTTTGTGCGCTGCTGATGTCGTATCGTAGGAACATGACTCAAGTCAATGTTTTGCCTGAAATACCCGCCATGCCCGATGTGCCTGCTGGCATCTTGGCTGGGCAGGCAGCGATGCCTGCGCAGGGCGCTGACCGTTTGACGCTCTTGGACGATCCTAAGGAGTGGGCGGCTTTCAGCTTGCCTGAACAAGACAGCACCGGTTGCTGGAGTTCGAGTGTGGTGTTCGAGGGCATGCATTGCGCAGCTTGCGCCATCACGCTCGAAGATGCTTTGCGTGCCGTTCCTGGTGTGGCTTCGGTGCAAATAAGTTCAGCCAGTCATCGCGGCAAAGTGGTGTGGTCGCCAGAGCAAACACGACCTTCTGAGTGGATGCAATCTGTAGAACGTTTTGGCTACAAGGCCATTCCCGCCAACGATGCCCATGCCCACGAAAGACGACGCCAAGAGGCGCGTCGCATGGTGTGGCGCTTGTCGGTGGCGGCCATGTGCATGATGCAGGTGATGATGTACGCCACCCCGGCTTATTTGTCACTTCCGGGTGAGATCTCGGCCGAATCCATGCATTTATTGCGCTGGGCTTCGTGGGTGCTTTCATTGCCCGTTGTCTTTTTTTCGTGCGCGCCATTTTTTGCCAGTGCCTGGCGCGATTTGCGCGAGCGGCAGATCAGCATGGACTTGCCTGTGGCTTTGGGCATGGTGGTGACTTTTGGGGTCAGCAGCTTGGGGACTTTTGAGCCGAACGGCCCATTTGGTGCTGAAGTTTATTTCGACTCATTGACCATGTTCGTTTTCTTTTTGCTGTTGGGGCGTTGGCTGGAACTGCGTTTGCGTGACCGCACGGCAGGGGCTCTGGAAGCTGTGCTTAACCGGCTGCCCGACAGTGTCCGCAAGCGACAGTCCAATGGCACATGGGCGCTTATTTCAATCAGGAGTCTGGCGGTCGGTGATGTGATTGAGGTCCTGCCCGGGGAAGCCTTTGCAGGTGATGGGCGCGTGCTCTCCGGTCAAACTCAAGTGGATGAAGCGTTGCTGACCGGTGAGTCCTTGCCCTTGTCGCGTCAAGCCGGTGACCGCGTCATTGCGGGCAGCCACAACCTGAGCGGGATCCTGGAAGTCCAAATTGAGCAGGTTGGAGCCGCTACCCGCTACGCCCAGATTGTGGCTTTGATGGAAAGCGCGTCGGTGTCCAAGCCGGCCATGGCTTTGTTAGTAGACCGCTGGGCCAAGCCTTTTTTGGTGGCCGTGTTGCTGGCATCCCTGGGCTCTGCCATTTACTGGTGGCCCACCGATCCGGCGCGTGCCTTGATGGTGGCAGTGGCTGTGCTGATCGTGACCTGTCCTTGCGCGTTGTCACTGGCTACCCCAGCGGCGATGCTGGCCACCGCAGGGGCACTGGCCCGCAGCGGCGTATTGGTCCGCAGGCTAGAGGCTTTGCAAAATCTGGCCAGCATCGACACCGTCATTTTTGACAAAACAGGCACCTTAACCCGTGATGCGCTTCAGGTCGTGCGCACCCACACCCGGTCAGGTGTCCGGCCTGAACAGGCGCTAGCCTGGGCAGCGAGCCTGGCCCGTCACTCATTGCACCCGGTATCCCGTGCGCTATGGTCTGAGGCCAGACAACAAGCAGAGGCAGCAGGTGAGTTGCCCGCGTTGGAGGCATTACTTGCCCAAAAATTCTCAGAGCAAGCCGGGCAGGGCGTTTGTGGTCTGTTGTGCAGCAACGGCGGTACTGCGGTGTTATTGCGGCTGGGTTCAGCTGCTTTTTGCCAAGCCCCTGTTTTTAACGGCCACCATTTGCAAGTCAGCTTGGCCGACGATTCGGGCTGGCTGGCTACTTTTGAATTGGCAGAAGAGGTGCGATCTGAAGCCGCTGGCGTAGTTCAGGCATTGAAAGAAATGGGTCTGACGCTCAAAATCTTATCGGGTGATGGTCAAGCCGCCGTGACGCAGGTGGCCCAATCGGTCGGCATTGCCGATGCTCAAGGCGCTTGCAATCCACAAGACAAATTGCAGGCACTCCAAGTTCGGCAGGCGCAAGGCCACAAAGTGGCCATGGTCGGCGATGGTTTGAACGATGGCCCGGTCTTGGCGGGTGCCGACGTGTCGTTTGCGCTGGGCCAAGCTTTGCCATTGGCGCAATCGAAAGCTGATTTTGTACTGATGGGTGGGCAGTTAAGTGTTCTGGTCAGCACGGTGTTGCGCAGCCGTCATACCGTGCGCGTGGTCAAACAGAATCTCGTGTGGGCCGCCTTTTACAACGTAGCCTGTGTGCCGTTGGCAGTGATGGGCTTGTTGCCTGCCTGGGCTGCAGGTTTGGGCATGGCACTCAGTTCCCTGTTGGTGGTGCTGAATGCGCTGCGTCTGGCGCAAGGTTTGGGTCCTGTTCCAGCGTGTCCACCAGAGACAATGCAAACATCTTTCAAATGAGGCAATCAAGATGGACATTCTTTATTTGTTGATCCCTTTGTCGGTTGCTTTGGTGTTTTTCATCCTGGCGGGCCTTTGGTGGGCGATTCACAGAGGCCAATTTGAGGATATTGAAGCCGAAGGCGAGCGGATTTTGCGCAACGATTGATTTTGATCAAGTGTTTCAGGTGTACACCGGGTCAAACTCTCAGCAGTTTTTAAAAAAGAAGAGGTGAAAATGAAATTTGCCAATATGCAGGCGACTTCGTACAACGACACTGTTGTGCGGCAGTTCGCCATCATGACGGTGGTTTGGGGTGTGGTGGGCATGCTGGTGGGCGTGATCATCGCGGCCCAGCTGGCCTGGCCCGAGCTCAATTTGGGCATTCCATGGCTCAGCTATGGCCGTTTGCGTCCCTTGCACACCAACGCAGTGATTTTTGCGTTTGGCGGATGTGGTTTGTTTGCGTCGGCTTATTACGTCGTGCAGCGCACCTGCAACGTCCGTTTGTTCAACGACAAGCTGGCGGCATTCACCTTTTGGGGCTGGCAAGCCGTGATTGTCATGGCTGCTATTTCTTTGCCCTTGGGCTTCACCCAGAGTCGCGAATATGCTGAGCTGATCTGGCCTATCGATCTTTTGATTGCTGTGGTCTGGGTGGCTTTCGCCGTCGTCTTCTTTGGAACGATCGGAACACGAAAAGTTCGCCACATTTATGTGGCTAACTGGTTTTTTGGTGCTTTCATTATTGCCGTTGCACTTTTGCACATCGTCAACAACGTGCAATTGCCGACCAGTCTGACTCACTCTTACTCGGTTTATGCCGGTGTGCAAGACGCCATGGTGCAGTGGTGGTACGGCCACAATGCGGTGGGTTTCTTCTTGACCGCTGGCTTTCTGGGCATGATGTATTACTTCATCCCCAAGCAGGCAGAGCGTCCCGTGTATTCGTATCGCCTGTCGATCGTGCACTTCTGGGCCCTGATCTTCACCTACATGTGGGCCGGTCCTCACCACCTGCATTACACCGCTTTGCCTGACTGGACTCAGTCGATTGGCATGGTCTTCTCGCTGATTTTGTTGGCACCCAGCTGGGGCGGCATGATCAACGGCATCATGACCTTGTCGGGTGCTTGGCACAAACTGCGTGACGATCCGATCTTGCGATTCCTGATCGTGTCATTGTCGTTCTACGGCATGTCGACCTTCGAAGGTCCGATGATGTCCATCAAGACCGTCAACGCCTTGTCCCACTACACCGACTGGACCGTGGGCCACGTGCACTCGGGTGCTTTGGGCTGGGTGGGCTTGGTGACCATGGGCTCCATGTACTACCTGATTCCCCGTCTGTTCGGACAAAAACAAATGTTCAGCGTCAAGGCGATTGAAATCCACTTTTGGACTGCCACCATCGGCATCGTCATTTACATCGCCGCGATGTGGATTGCGGGTGTCATGCAGGGCCTGATGTGGAGAGCCATCAATGCAGACGGCACGCTGACTTACACCTTCGTCGAATCTGTGAAAGCAACCTACCCGTTTTATGTGCTGCGCTTGTTGGGTGGTTTGCTCTACCTGAGTGGCATGCTGATCATGCTCTGGAACACGATCAAGACGGCAACCCAAGGTCGCTCGGTCGAAGTCCAGATTCCAAGCCTGAACGCGCACGCCTGAGGAGAAATAAAACATGGCTCATAACCCCAAAACAGGTGGTATCTCCCACGAGAAAATCGAGACCAACAACTTTTTGATGATTGTTTTGATCCTCATTGTGTTGATGGTCGGTGGCATGGTCGAAATCGTGCCTTTGTTTTTCCAGAAATCAACAACGCAGCCAATAGAAGGTCTCAAGCCGTACACCGCTTTGCAAGTCATTGGGCGCGATGTTTATGTGCGCGAAGGTTGCTACAACTGCCACTCGCAGATGATCCGACCCTTCCGGGCGGAAACATTGCGCTATGGCCCTTATTCGGTCGCCGGTGAGTTCGTCTATGACCATCCCTTCCAGTGGGGATCCAAACGCACTGGGCCGGATCTTGCCCGTGTGGGAGGTCGTTACAGCGATGAATGGCACCGAATCCACTTGAACAACCCGCGTGATGTGGTGCCTGAGTCCAACATGCCGGCATATTCATGGCTTGGCAAAACGACTGTGGATGCTGAGAGCGTGCCTTCACACATGCGCGCTTTGCGGACGCTGGGTGCGCCGTACAGTGATGAAGAAATCGCAAAGTCTGCTGAAGAGGTTAAAGGAAAGTCAGAGCTGGATGCTGTGATCTCCTACCTTCAAGTGCTGGGTATTCACCGCAAGTAAGGCTGAAAAACCATGGACATCAATACCCTGCGCTCCATTGTGACTGTGCTCACCTTTGCCATCTTCCTGGGCATCATCTGGTGGGTCATGTCGCGACGCAACCAAGCAGATTTCGACGAAGCAGCACAACTGCCGTTTCGCCAAGATGACTGAATTGTCCTCAGTGCATAAATAATTTAAGGAATCAATATGAGTGACTTCATCAGCAATTTCTGGCACTTGTACGTGGCCGGTATCACGCTGGTCAGCATCATCGCCTGTCTGATCCTGCTTTGGTTCAGCGGCAAAGCCAAAGCCATGACCGCCAATGACAACACCACTGGTCATGTCTGGGACGGCGATCTGCGTGAAATGAACAACCCATTGCCACGTTGGTGGGTGGGCTTGTTCATCATCACCATCGTGTTCGCATTTTTGTACTTGGCCATGTATCCCGGTGTGGGCAACTTGGCAGGAAAGTTTGGCTGGACCTCAGCGGGTCAATACGACGCAGAGGTCGCCAAGGCCAATGCCGAAGTGGCTCCGCTGTATGCCAAGTTTTCAGCCATGTCGCCCGAGGATGTGGCCAAAGATCCTCAGGCCCAAGCCATTGGTGACCGTTTGTTCATGAACAACTGCGCACAATGTCACGGCTCCGATGCACGCGGCAGCAAGGGCTTTCCTAACTTGGCCGATGGTGATTGGTTGTACGGTGGCACCCCCGAGATCATCAAAGCCACATTGACGCAAGGGCGCATCGGCAATATGCCTCCGATGGCAGCGGCGGTCGGCACACCCGAGGATGTACGCAACGTGGCGCACTACGTGCTCAGCTTGTCTGGTAGCCCGCACGACTCATTGCGAGCCTCTTTGGGTAAATCCAAGTTTGGTGTTTGCGCTGCTTGTCATGGCATGGACGGCAAGGGCAACCCCGCCATGGGCGCGCCCAACTTGACCGACGACATTTGGCTACACGGCTGGGGTGAAAACGCCATCGTCAACATGGTGAACAACGGCAAAGTCAACCAAATGCCTGCACAGGCAGCCAAGTTGTCCGAAGGCCAGATCCATGTCTTGGCGTCCTATGTCTGGGGCTTGTCTAACAAGACGGCTGCAGCCAACAAGTAAGGCATTCAAACCGCCTGCGTCATTGAATCAGGACACCCGCTTTGGGTGTCTTGTGCATTTAAAGGTAAGTGTTTTGGACCCCAATAAAAATCCTCCTCGCAAAATTGTGCCCATCGTCCCCGTGAACGATGCGTCTCATGCCGAGGATGACGTGCAGATGGTTTCTCTGTATGCCGCAACCCAAAAACTGTATCCGCGCACCGTGCATGGCCTTTTTGCCAAATGGCGCTGGATCATGGTGTTCTTGACGCAATTGGTTTTTTACGGTTTGCCATGGATCGAATGGGGTCAACGCCAGGCTGTGCTTTTTGATTTGGGTGCGCGCCGTTTTTATATCTTTGGTTTGGTGCTTTACCCCCAAGACTTCATTTACCTGACGGCGATCCTGGTCATCGCTGCGTTCTCGCTTTTCCTGTTCACGGCGGTGGCTGGTCGCTTGTGGTGTGGTTATGCCTGCCCACAAACGGTGTACAGCGAAATATTCATGTGGGTTGAACGCAAAATCGAAGGCGATCGGTCGGCCCGCATCAGGCTCGATGATGCGAGCATGTCCACGGAGAAACTGTTCAAGAAGTGGTACAAGCACATCGTTTGGCTGGCGATTGCCATGTGGACAGGTTTCACGTTTGTCGGTTACTTCACGCCCATCAAAGACTTGGGCATGGAATTTTTCCTGGGCAACATGAGTTCTTGGGAAGTGTTTTGGGTGTTTTTCTATGCCTTTGCCACTTACGGCAATGCTGGCTTCATGCGCGAGCAGGTGTGTAAATACATGTGCCCCTATGCGCGCTTTCAGAGCGCCATGTTCGACAAAGACACCTTGATCGTGACGTACGATGCCGAGCGTGGTGAGCCACGTGGTGCACGCTCGAAAAAGGCCGACCCAGCTTCCTTGAGCCTGGGCGCATGTGTCGACTGCAGTTTGTGCGTTCAGGTGTGTCCGACCGGCATCGACATACGAAATGGCCTGCAATACGAATGCATTGGCTGCGGTGCCTGTGCAGACGTTTGTGACACGGTGATGGACAAAGTGGGTTATCCACGTGGATTGGTCAAATACTCGACAGAAAATGCCATGCAGAACCACTGGACTGCTGAGCAAACTTGGCGTCATGTATTCCGTCCTCGGGTTTTGCTCTACGTCGGTATTTTGGTGCTGGTGGTGGCCGCTTTGTTCACCAGTCTGGGTTTGCGCAAACCCTTCAAAGTCGATGTGGTTCGCGACCGTGCCTCGTTGGCCCGAATTGTGGCCGGAGGAAAGATCGAAAACGTTTATCGCCTTCAGATCATGAATGCGGCCGAAACACCCTTGGATTTCCGCCTGGCGGCGCAAGGCCTGCCCGATTTATCACTGGTCACCGACAGTGATGTGCGAGTCGCACCGACCGAGTCGCTTTGGGTGTCGGTCCGTTTGCAGTTGCCTTATGACGCCGCACCTTCTGGTACGCACCCGATTGTGTTCACCATACAGTCGGTGAAATCGGACGGGCAGGTACTGGCTGAATTGCAGGAAAAATCTATTTTCCTGGTGCCTCGTTGATATTTTCACAAAGGTTTGAGCATGTCCAATCCCCTTGTTTCCAATTTGCCCAAGCAGCCTTGGTGGTCTTATGGCCACGTCTGGCTGGTGATTGCCGGTCCTTTGGTGGTGGTGGTCGCTTCATTCATCACCTTTTATTTGGCTGCGAATGGCCAAGACCCTGTATTGAGCCAGTCAAGCGTTGAAGTCAACGCCAATGGTGCGGATGCACGCACCACACTCGCACCCGCAATGCAAGCCAGAAACCATGCGGCCACGGGCACATTGCCCTTGACCGATTCAAAAAACAAACCTTGAACGGGTTGCAGGAGACCGACATGTGGGCAAAACGAATGATGTGGATTGCATGGCCAGCATTCCTGGTGGCGGGTCTTCTTGAGATGCTGGTGTTTGCACTGGTCGATCCGCAAGATTTGCAATGGTTTGGGCACGCCTTGTCACTGTCCCGTCAAGGCGTTTACACCTTGGCTTTCTTCGCCTTCTGGGCCCTGACCATGGTGTCGAGCGGACTGACCACGCTGTTGGCCATGTCACCGTTTGAGGTCAATCGCTGTCCCGTGCCTGGGGACCAACGACCCAGCGACTGCGCGCGCCAAGGTGAAAAGGGCTGCTGAGAAAGCTTAACTTCGTCGAGCGTTAAAGCCCGGCGCAGGGCTTTATTGGCAATGGTGGTTGCTGTTCACCAAGCGCTGCAAGCCATCGGTGTCCAAGATGCGCACATGCCGTTGTTTGACCTCGACGGTGCCGTCTTCGACAAATTTGGAGAAGGTGCGGCTGACTGTCTCCAATTTGAGTCCCAAATAGCTGCCGATTTCTTCGCGGGTCATGCGCAAGACCAGCTCTGATTGCGAAAACCCCCGTGCGTGCAAGCGTTGCACCAGGTTCAGCAAGAAAGCGGCCAATCGCTCTTCGGCCCGCATGCTGCCCAAAAGCAGCATCACACCATGCTCACGCACGATTTCGCGGCTCATGATTTTGTGCACATGGCTTTGAAGTGCCGTCACTTCGCGTGAGATTTCTTCAATGCGGTCAAAAGGCATGACGCAGACTTCGGCATCTTCCAAGGCTACGGCGTCGCAGCTGTGTTGGTCGTTCACGATGCCGTCCAGACCAATGATTTCGCCCGCCATCTGAAAGCCCGTGACCTGATCTCGGCCATCTTCGGTGGCCAGACAGGTTTTGAAAAAACCGGTGCGAATGGCGTACAAGGACGTAAACTTTTCACCGTTGGTGAATAAAGTAGAACCGCGTTTGATTTTCCTACGGACAGCCACCAGATCGTCCAAGCGATTCAGGTCGTGGTCGCTCAGACCCACAGGCAGGCACAACTCGCGCAAGTTGCAATTGGAGCAAGCGACGTTGATGAGTTGGGAATTCATGGTTTATCTCATGGTGCGGAAATGGATTTGCCTTGGATCAAGTTGTTAGCTTAAACCTAAAAAACCATCAAATTTAAGGGTCTACCCGGTTCAGGCCAAAAATCACCAATAACCAGTAGACGGTTGATCTGAGTCAATACTTCGGGCTCTGCAAACGGGCAAAGTCGGTGCCTTGTTATGAAGTCGATCGAACTCAATAGAGGCAGACACATGTCCGTCATCACACCTGAATTGCTGACACGTTTTGATGTGTCTGGCCCACGCTACACATCCTACCCAACAGCAGACCGTTTTGTTGAAGCCTTTGCCGAGGCTGACTACGTGCAAGCATTGGCTCAGCGCCAGTCTGGTGTGGTGGGCAAGAAAACGCCCTTGTCGTTGTATGTGCACATCCCGTTTTGCGAGTCGCTTTGCTACTACTGTGCGTGCAACAAAATCATTACCAAACACAAAGAACGTGCGTCTGAGTATTTGCGCTACCTGAGCAAAGAGCTTGAGTTGCACACCCGGCATTTGGGGCGGGGGCAGTCGGTCAGCCAGTTGCATCTGGGCGGCGGCACACCCACATTCATGAGCGATGACGAATTGCGTCAACTCATGAGTGTGCTGCACCAACATTTTGAATTCGTGCCGGGTGGGGAGTATTCGGTCGAAGTCGACCCGCGCACCGTCGATGAAGGCCGATTGGCTGTTTTGGCAGAACTGGGCTTCAACCGCCTGAGCTTTGGGGTGCAGGACTTTGACCCTGCTGTTCAAAAAGCGGTTCACCGCATCCAGCCAGTCGGTCAAGTCTTTCAGCTGGTCGATGCTGCACGTCGCCTCGGCTTTGAGTCGATCAATGTCGACCTGATTTATGGTTTGCCACTGCAAACGCCTGAGTCCTTTGACCGCACCTTGGCGCAGGTCAACAGCCTGCGCCCGGACCGCATCGCCCTTTACGCCTATGCCCACTTGCCCGAACGTTTCAAGCCCCAGCGTCGCATTCATGCCCAAGAACTGCCCTCGGGCGGTGACAAGGTGGCGATGCTTTCGCGCTCGTTGGATGCATTGACCGATGCGGGTTATGTGTACATCGGCATGGACCACTTTGCCTTGCCGCAAGATGCATTGGCGGTGGCTAAGCGACAAGGTCGTTTGCACCGCAATTTTCAAGGCTACAGCACACAGGCCGATTGCGACCTGATCGCTCTGGGCGTTTCATCGATTGGCCGCGTGGGCGCAAGCTACAGCCAGAACGCCAAAACCATGGAAGAGTATTGCGACCTGCTGGATCAGGGGCACTTTCCGGTGGTGCGTGGCTTGACTTTGACCCGCGATGACCTGATTCGTCGATCGGTCATCATGGCGTTGATGTGCCAAGGGCATTTGGAATTCGAGGCCATCAACCTGGCTTGGCTGATTGACTTTCAAGCTGTGTTTTCCAAAGAACTGGCCCAGCTTGAATCCATGCAAAGCCAAGGCCTGGTGCAGTTGAGCGATAGCGGCATTCAGGTTACACCCATGGGCTGGTTTTTTGTACGGGGCGTGGCCATGGTGTTTGACCGTTATCTGCAAGCCGACCGCAACCACACCCGTTTTTCCAAAATCATCTGAGTGATTGCGCTGAACGGGTGTCCGACCACTTTGAGTGCTGCTTCGCAGACAATGCGGTCATCGAGCAACAAGTGGACCTTCTATGCAAAGTTCTTTGGCCATGACGGCCTTGATGATGGGCGTGTTGGGCGGCCCCCATTGCGTGGCGATGTGTGGCGCAGCCTGTGCGGGTCTTGGCCAAGCAGCGGGTGAGCGACGCAACCAGGCTTTGTGGGCCTTTCAAATCGGCCGCTTGGCCGGTTATTCTTTGCTGGGCGCAGTGGCTGCCGCCAGTGTGCAGGCGCTGGGCTGGCTGACCACGCAGTCGGCCGCCATTCGCCCGGTGTGGACATTGCTGCACTTGGCGGCTTTGGCGCTGGGTTTGTTGCTCATGCTGCAAGCCAGACAACCTGTGTGGCTCGACGGCGCGGCACGCCGACTTTGGGCGCGGGTCCGAGCCTTCAACGCCCGTTGGGGGCGCGCTGCGCCCTGGCTGGTGGGTGGTTTGTGGGCCTTGATGCCTTGCGGCCTGTTGTATTCGGCCGTGATGGTGGCTGCATTGACCAGTCAACCGCTAGAGGGGGCCGCCACCATGGCCTTGTTTGCGCTGGGCAGCAGCCTCAGTCTGTGGGCCGGGCCATGGTTGTTTTTGCGCATGCAATCGTTGGGCGATGGGGCATGGGGCATGCGCGTGGCTGGCTTGGCCTTGGCTGCCGTGTCGGCCTGGGTCTTGTGGATGGGCCTCGTGCACGATCAAGCGCCTTGGTGCGTGACACCCTGATCTGATGAGTTATGTCCCTCATGCCGTTCGCGCGCGAGTGATACACGCACCCATTTTGGGGGATATCAGGCTGACAGACCCTTGTAGAGCATGTAAGCGGCCAGCACGTACAACACGCTGGCAAACACGCGCTTGAGTTGTTTCACGGGCAGTTTGTGGGCCGTGGCCGCACCCAGAGGGGCCATGAGCACGCTGCAAACGGCAATCACCACCAACGCAGGCAGCCACAGGTAACCAAAGCTGTAATCGGGCAGGTTCTGGACGTTCTGGCCACTCACGATGTACCCCATCACATTGGCCAACGCAATCGGAAAACCCAAGGCCGCACTGGTGGCCACGGCGTTGTGAATGGCCACGTTGCACCAAGTCATGAAAGGCACGCTGATGAAACCGCCACCAGCACCCACCAGGCCAGACAGCAGACCGATCAGACCGCCGGCGCCCAGCAAACCCCTGAAACCCGGCACTTGGCGCGCTGGCGCGGGCTTTTTATCCAGAAACATTTGCGTGGCCGAAAAGCCCACAAACAGTGCAAAAAACAAGGCCAGGTAAGTGCCTTTGGCAAACGCAAAAATACCCAAACTGCCGATCAAGCTGCCGATCACGATGCCCGGCGCCAATCCTTTGACCAGATCCCAGCGCACGGCTTTTTTCTTATGGTGAGCCCGCACGCTCGACACAGAGGTGAAGATGATGGTGGCCATAGAGGTGGCAATCGCCATCTTGACCGCCAGATCAGGTCCAACGCCGCGCGAACCCAGGAAATAAGTCAGGAACGGCACCATGATCATGCCGCCGCCAATGCCCAAAAGCCCTGCCAAAAAACCGGTGCAAAGGCCAAGAACAGCCAATTCGGCCAACAGCAGAGGTTCGATGATCATGGTATCGGGGGGGTAATGGAAGTAGAAGGTGTCTGCGAATGCCACCGGGCCGGCATCCTGAACCGGGGTTCAGGTGGGCGAGGGCAGATTGGCGTTGGGTTCATCTGACGCGAGATGATCACGCTCACCAAACAATGTACCAAGCCCGGGCTCTATGAGCATTGGTTCAAGGAAATATAAAGCCCGGCATGCACCGCAGACAGCGCGATTGTAGGTCTTTATTTAAACCCGCAAGCGGATCAAGTCTGTCTCAAATCAACTGCCCGTCTTGTTCCAGAACCTGATCCAGACGCTTGAGCAATTGAGCCAAGCGTTGCTGGGATTCTTGAGGAATATCCGAAACGGTTGAGGCTGAAACTGATGCGCTGGGCGCGGGTTCAGGCGACTCAAAAGCCAGATTTAAAGCAGCCAAAACGGCAATCCTGTCGCGCGCCTTGATCTTGCCCGCATCGCGAATCTTGCACATGGCCACGTCCACTTTGCTGACCGCTGAAAGCAAGCGATCTTCGCCTCCTTCGGGGCAACCCAAAATGTAGCTTTGGCCCATGATCTGGACATCTAATTGTTTGTTGCTCATGCTGAAGCCTCAGGAGATGCAGGGGCAGATGTGGGCAAGCGCTCGATCAAGGCATCCACCCGAGCTCGGGCAGCAGCCAAACGGGACTTGAGTTGGTCGCGCTCCAAGGTCAGTACTTGGACTTGCTGAGCCAGCAAAACGTTGGTGCGGTGAAGCTCTTCGTGGCGCAGCAACAAATGATCCACACGCTCGGCAATTTGATCAATGGTGTCGGAATGGGCCATGGCAGACAAAGAAAAAGTGTTCTCACATTGTAGTGGGTGGGGCCGTTTGTAGGCTGGCCGACAGGTTCCAACTTAAAATAGCTGCTGTTGGTGCTCGCGATGCCAGTTCATGGCACGCAGTTCAACGGGAAGCAGGAGGGACAGGCCACCACGGCCCACCTAACCTGCGCTGCCCCCGCAACGGTAAGCAGACGGGTTTTCAGTCAAACGAAAACCCAGCTTTCATCTCAAACCACTGGTCGCCCTGAAACAGGCAGCCGGGAAGGTGATGAAGGTCGCTCTGTCAGCCCGGATACCGGCCAACAAGGTGACCTGTCGCAAGACTGGTTGTATAGCCCATGCACTGTCGGGGAAGGCGGTGAGGGCGTTTGACTTGTTAGTTTCTTATGAAAAATTCATCCCTTTTGATGGCAGGTGTCCTTACGCTGGCTGTTTCATCCCATGCTCAATCAATTGACTCAACTGGATTGCAGCCTCATGAGCTGACAGATCCCATTGTGATTTCAGCCTCTCGCGTGCCGCAGCCTCGTTCTGCCGGATCTGTGGTGGTTGATGTCATCTCTCGCCAACAAATTGAACAATCGGGTGCGTCCAACGTCGTTGAGTTCTTAGACTCCGTCCCGGGGCTGTCTGTGAATCGGTTGTACGGCCGGCTGGGCATTGATGCGTCAGTGGACGTGGGCTACATGGGGGAGGCCGGCTCTCAAAACGTGCTCATCCTTGTGGATGGTCAGCGTGTCAACAGCTTGGATTCCTCTGGCGTTCGGTTTGCACAGGTTCCGATGAGCAGCATAGAGCGAATCGAAATTCGCAAGGCAGGTGGCGGTGCACTTTATGGGGAACGTGCGCAGGGTGGCGTGATCAACATCATTACACGTGCTGATGCCACCAAAGAAGTGAACCTCGCTTTGGGGAGCTTTGGCTATCGAAAGGCCGACGGATACCTGGGCTTCAAGACGGACGACTTCAGTGGCGGTCTTTCCTTGATGAGTGCGCACTCGGACGGTCATCGCCAACACAGCGACTCCCGCCAGGAAAGCGCACAGTTTCGTATTTCTCACACATCGGCGCTGGGCAAAGTGTCCGTGATTGCCCGAGGTTTTGAGGAGACTGCGAACTTGCCGGGATCTTTAACCCGCGATGAATACGCAGTAGATCCGAAAAAAGCCAGCTCATCTTATGCGCCGCATACACACCGGACAGGCAATTCCCTGGGCATCAAATACGACCGTGCTATTGGCGCTGATGATTTGTTGACTATTGACGTGCTGCAGCAAACATCGAAAGATGAAAGCTATGGTACGTATTACTACAATGTGGGGGGCACGCAATTTGGCGACTACTCTGCAAGCACCATCACCAATAAACGTATTTCCGTGAACCCGGAATACAGGATGAAGTTGGGTGTTGCTCAATTTGTATTCGGAGGGGAGTTTTCATCCGCTGATGCCAATACAGATTCGGGCAAACAGGTTCACCGTTCGAGCGAGTCTGCCTATGTTCAAGCTATGCGGCCCATGGGGTATGGCATCACGCTGGATGGCGGCGCACGCACACAGCGCGTGCACAGCGATTTCCAAAAATCAACAACAGAGGCACAAACGAGTTCAAGTGACCAGAAAAATTCCGTCTCTGCTGGCTTGAAGGCGCAACTTTCGGAGGCAACTTCTGTGAGAGTGGGAGCCCTGACCGGGTTCCGGTTTGCCAATGCAGACGAGTTGTACTTGTTTGACAGAAACACGTTTGCCATGCTCGAAATCAATCCGAATCTGCACCCAATGACCACCCGTGAGTATTTCTTGCAAGCAGAGCAGAAATATTCAAATGGAAAGGTGGAGGCACATTACCGCAACATCAAAGCTCAGGATGAAATTGGGTACCAAGCAATTTGTGGATCGGTTGGTACAACGTTGGCTTCATGCAATGCCAATTTGTACGACACAACCCGGTCTATTTTTTCTCTTGCGTCTGAATGGTTGTTGACACCCAGTCTTTCGGTTAAAGCTTCGGTTGACTTCATCAACGCAAAAATTGCAACAGGTAGCAATGCAGGCAATCGGCTGCCAATGACACCCAAAGAAGTTATTCGCATCACCGCAGAGCAGCGCTTCCAGGATTTTTCCTTGATGGCTTCGTCGCATTACCGCGGCAACTTGATCCAAGCGAGCGATCAAAGCTTCTCCAATCCGTTGATTCCTTCGCGAAATCTGATTGATTTGGGTGCAAAAACTCAATTGAGCAAAACCATCTCGATGTCCGCTTGGATTCGGAACCTGACCAATAAGAATTACTACGACTACGCAAGTGGGAATGGTATTTATCCTGCTGATGTGCGTGGTTTTTACCTGAACATCAAGGCCAGTCTGTAATCCATGCCGCATGCTCTTACCCCCCAACGCATCGTCTGTCTCACCGAAGAGACAACGGAGTGGCTTTACCTGTTGGGGCAGGAGGAGCGCATTGTGGGCATCTCGGGCTATACGGTGCGTCCACGTCGGGCGCGCGATGAAAAGCCCAAAGTCAGTGCATTCTTGAGCGCCAAAATTGACAAAATCTTGGCGCTCAAGCCCGATTGCGTGTTTGGGTTTTCGGATTTGCAGGCCGACATCGCGGCCTTGTTGATCCGTGCGGGTGTGCAGGTCACCATCTTTAACCAGCGCAGCGTGGACGAGATTTTTTCGATGTTGTACCAAGTGGCCGCGATGGTGGGGCAGGCTGAGCAAGGCTTGCATCGTTTGCAGCAAATGCGCGCGCAGTTAGAAGCCATTCAACAAACAGCGGCTACCTTCAAGCGTCGGCCCAAGGTGTATTTCGAAGAATGGGACGAGCCTCACATCAGCTGCATCCGTTGGGTGTCTGAACTGATCGGCATTGCGGGTGGCGACGATTGTTTTCCTGAATTGGCGCAAATGCCCATGGGCAAGGACCGCATCATTGCCAGTGGCCAAACCATTGTGGACCGTGCGCCCGACATCATCATCGGCTCCTTGTGCGGCAAAAAGTTTCGTCCTGAAAAGGCTGCCTTGCGTGAAGGTTGGCAAGATGTACCAGCGGTTCGCAACCGGCAAATTTTTGAAATCAAATCTGCCGATATCTTGCAGCCCGGCCCTGCGGCCTTGACCGACGGTGTGGCGCAGCTGCATCGCATCATTCAGCAGTGGGAAGCTGCTCATGCTTAAACGGATCCTCGCGTTGTGCGCTTTGTGGCTCATCGTCAGCGTAGCTCAAGCTGTTGTTTTGCGCGATGACCGTCAAGTGGACGTGACCCTTGCCAAACCACCGCAACGCATCGTGAGCTTGTTGCCTTCACTCACCGAAACCGTGTGTGCTTTGGGGCAGTGTCAAAAGCTGGTGGGTGTGGACCGTTATTCCAACTGGCCCGAAGGCATTGCCAAGTTGCCGCGCATGGGTGGCGGTATTGACCCGAACATCGAAAGTGTGATCGCCGCCAAACCCGATTTGGTGTTGATGGCCACCTCGGCTCGGGGGGCAGAGCGTTTTGCTTCCCTAGGCTTGACCGTGCTGGCACTTGAGCCCCGTTCACATGCCGATGTGCAGCGCGTCATGCGCATCGTGGCTCAGGCTTTGGATGTGCCCGTGCCTGAAAGTGATCGTGTGTGGCGTCACATTGAAGCGGCGGTGGACGCGGCTGCGCAATCCATTCCTGCACAGGCCAAAGGTCAACGCGTGTACTTTGAAGTCAGCCGTGCGCCTTATGGAGCAAGTGAGTCCTCGTTCATCGGTGAGACATTGCAGCGCTTGAGTGCACGCAACATCTTGCCGGCATCGCTTGGGCCATTTCCAAAAATCAACCCAGAATTTGTGGTGCGTGCACAGCCCGACATCATCATGGTGGGCGACAGTAACTTTGCTGACATGACGACGCGCCCCGGCTGGCAAAACATGCGAGCCATTCGCACACAGCGTGTCTGTCATTTCAGGCCAGAGGAATCTGATGTACTGGTGCGCGCAGGACCGCGCATGGCCGAGGCCGCACGCTTGATGGCGAAATGCTTGACTGACAAAGCGGAAACGAGCAAGGCCAATGACCAACCGAAAGGCCGTCCATGACAACGCATGGTGCGCCTTGGTCGCCCGCGTGGGTGGCACTGAGCCTGCTGGTGTTGTGCTTGCTCGGGATCGCGCTGGGCAGTGCTGTGGGCAGCACTGGGTTTGAAAGTTGGCTCACGGCCATGCAAGATGAAACCGCTTGGCAAATCGTGTGGGACATACGCTTGCCTCGCAGCTTGGGAGCTTGTGCGGCGGGAGCACTGCTGGGGCTCGCAGGCGCGTTAGCGCAAGGCTTGTTTCGCAACCCATTGGCAGACCCCTATTTGCTGGGCAGTGCGTCTGGAGCATCTTTGGGTGTGGCCGTGGCATTGGCGCTGTTTGGCGGCAACCCGTTTGCGACCGAATTTTTGACTCGCTTGGGTTTAACAGGTGCAGCATTCGTGGGGGCCGTGTTGGCGGTGTTGCTCACATTGTTCTTGGCGCGTGGTGTGCAACATACCTTGCGTTTGTTGTTGGCGGGCGTGATCGTGGGTGTGGTGCTGGGCGCGTTGGCTTCGCTCATTGCCCTCATGCGCCCTGATGTGTTGCAGGGGATGCAGGGCTTTTTGTTGGGCTCTACCAGCTTCATTGGGTGGAACGCATGTGTGTTGATGTTGCTTGTGTTGCTGTTGTGCCTGGCCGTGGCCTTTGCACTGAGCCGCGCGCTCGATGCTTTGAGTTTGGGTGAGTCCACCGCTTTGAGTTTGGGGTTGCCTCTTGCGCCTGTCCGAGTGGTGCTGGTCTGCGTGTTGGCTTTGGCCACCGGCACAGCGGTGGCACAAACGGGGTTGGTCGCATTTGTCGGTTTGGCCGCCCCGCACTTGGTGCGTTCTTTGTTGAAGGCCCAACACAACTGGATGGTGTTGTTGTCCGCCTTGATGGGCGGCTTTTTGTTGTTGGCCGCTGACTTACTGGCTCGCATGTGGCTATCGCCCCAAGAGGTGCCAGTGGGTGTACTCACCGCTGTTTTAGGCGGTGGTTATTTGTTGTGGCTGATGTACCGTAGCCAAACAATGAGGGGCTCGCGATGAATGCCCCATTGATGGCTTTGCGTTTGCGCGATGTGCATGTGTCTCTCGCAGGGCAAGAGGTGTTGCTTGGCATCGATATGTCGCTTGTGGCCGGGTGTTGGACCAGCATCGTTGGACCCAACGGTGCAGGCAAGTCCACCTTGCTCAAGGCGATGGCTGGTTTGCTGCCCCTGACAGGTCGCCTCTTTTTGTTTGACCAAGAGCTGGTGGCGATGCAACCTAAGCAGCGTGCACAGCAGCTTTCTTGGTTGGGCCAAAACGAATCTGCGTCTGAGGATCTTCGCGTGTGGGATGTGGTCATGCTGGGCCGCATACCTCATCAAGACTGGCTGGCGTCACCCAGTCCACAAGATCATGCCGTGGTGGAAACTGCATTGAAAGCCACTCAGGCTTGGGACTGGCGCGAGCGTGCCATGGGTCAGCTATCGGGCGGCGAGCGTCAACGCGTGCTGCTGGCCCGTGCCATGGCCGTGCAAGCGCAAGTCATGTTAATGGACGAACCACTCGCCAACCTGGACCCACCACACCAAGTGGATTGGCTGGAGCAGGTACGTTGCTTGACCGCGCAAAACACCACCGTCATCAGCGTGCTTCACGAAGTGGGCATGGCCTTGCATGCCGACAACATGGTGGTCATGCAAGCAGGTCGTGTGGTGCATCAAGGGGCCTGTGTAGATGCTGCAACGCACCGCGCCGTAGAGGCCGTGTTTGACAAGCGCATTGCCATTCATTCGCTGGATGGTCAATGGGTGGCCGTGCCCAAGCTCTAAAAAGGATTTCGCCATGACGGCCATGTGTGTGATGGTGCTGGGCACATCCAGTGGCGCTGGCAAAAGCTGGTTGTCCACGGCGCTGTGCCGCCATTACGCGCGCATGGGCCTGAAGGTTGCGCCCTTCAAAGCGCAGAACATGAGCAACAACGCCCGAGTGGTGGCCAGCGCAACCGGCTTGGGCGAAATCGGCAGTGCGCAATATTTTCAGGCACTGGCAGCCTGTGCCGAGCCCGATGTGCGCATGAACCCTTTGCTGCTCAAGCCCGAGGCAGACACACGCAGCCAGGTGGTGATGCTCGGCCAAGTCAGCCAAGCCTTGAGCGACACCCCTTGGCGTGAGCGCAGCGAGAAAGTCTGGCCTCAGATTGCCGCCGCGCTCGATGAGCTGATCGCCGAGAACGATGTGGTTGTGATCGAGGGGGCTGGTTCTCCAGCCGAGATCAACCTCATGGGCAGCGACATCGTCAACCTGCGGGTGGCACGCCATGCCAATGCCCAATGTTTGCTGGTGACCGACATCGACAAGGGTGGGGCGTTTGCCCACCTGTACGGCACTTGGGCACTGCTGAAGCCTGAAGACCAAAAACGCATCAAAGGCTTCGTGCTCAACAAATTCCGGGGCGACGCCACTTTGCTGGCTCCAGCGCCCGAGATGCTGCAAGCGCTGACTGGCGTGCCCACGGTGGCGGTATTGCCCATGTGGTGGCAACACGGCTTGCCGGAAGAAGATGGCATTTTTGATGACCGCAGTCGTGCCCACGGCGTCATTACCAAAACCGTGGCCGTGATTGCCTATCCGCGCATCAGCAATCTGGATGAGTTTCAGCCCCTCAAAAATGTGCCCGGCGTGCGCTTGCTCTGGGCACGCAGCCCGGCTGATCTGGCGGGTTTGCAAGCCAGTGACTGGATTGTGTTGCCCGGCAGCAAGCACACCAGCGCAGATCTTGCTTGGCTGCGCCAGCAAGGTCTCGATGGGGCCATTGCGCAGCACGTCAGTCAGGGCAGGGCAGTGCTGGGCATCTGCGGCGGTCTGCAGATGTTGGGCGAGGCACTGATCGACACCCACGGCATTGATGGCAACGCACCAGGACTCGGGCTGCTGCCACTGGTCACGCAATTTGCGCAAGACAAAACCGTGACACGCACACAAGCCCGCTTTGGCGCGTTAACCGGTGATTGGTCCGCGCTCAGCGGTCTGGACGTCAAGGGCTACGAAATCCACCATGGCCAAACACAAGGCCACAGTGCCATGCTGGCAGGTGGTGAGGTGTTGCACGAAGTCATGCCCGGACTGGCGTGGCAAAGCGGTAGCGGCCAGGTGATGGGCACCTATTTGCACGGCCTTTTTGAATGTCCGGCGGTTCTGCAAGCACTGTTTGGTGCGCAGGTGCCAACGTTGGAGACGGTGTTTGAGGGGCTTGCCGATTTCATCGAAATCCACATCAATCCATCTGTCTTGAGTCGGCTGATCGAAGCCCCGATGGATCGCTAAAATCGGGCCCATGCAACTCAAAATCGTCGTTTACTCCAAGTCCGCATGCCCACAATGCGAGTCCGCCAAGATGGTGCTCAAAACCAAGTCGCTCGATTTTGAAGAAATCAAGATCGACGTCGAGGCCGAGCGCATGGCTTTTTACGAAAAATGCGGTCCCTCGGTCCGCCAGATGCCTCAGATTTTCATCAATGACCAACGCGTGGGTGGCCTTGCTGGCTTGCAAGCCGCGTTGGGTCAGCTCGGTCGCTGAGGCGCGAAACGGCCTTTCGCCGTGGCCGCATCGGCCATTTTGGGTCTCGCCTTGGCCTGACCTGCCTGATCCAGACACAACAAGGTGTCCACATAGTTCATAAAACGGTTCAGGTAGTCCGGCGACACATCGCGCATGATGCCCAGTGAGCGCAGCACCAGCATGTGAGAGTTGATCGGCCCGGCGTTTTGGGGGGCTTGAGCAATGGCTTGCGAAACCTTCTTTTGCACACTGATCTGGCCCAGCTGCTTGCGAAATTGTCGAATGCGCGGGCTCTCTGTGCGCCAGTCACCTAGTTTGCGCGTGTTGGCGTCGGCCGTGGGCGGTTTCATGTCGTCCAGCAGGTCAGCCAAGGGCGAACGCGTGGATTTGACTTCTGTTGCCGTGCCATGTTCGGCTCCCCGTTGCGCTGCCTCAAACCTTGTTTTCAAGCCATCAATGGCGTGCGCCAGTTTGTCGCAAAGCAAGCCCTGTGCAGGACCTTTTTGTTGTCGCGCCCGTTCAGCCAACACACCGATGTAATGCCAAGCCACCCAATCAAAATGCGCGGCACCAGACGCCTGCATTGTGGCTTGCAGCTCATCCAGCGTGGTCAGGGTTGACGGGGCTTCGGTCATCTCGCGTAGCTCAGTTTGCCTTGATGTTGGCCTGCGCGGCATCGACGGTATTGGCAGCTTTAGGTACAGGTGCCATTTCAACGCGGCGGTTCTGGGCACGGGCTTTGTCACTGGTGTTGGCCACCAAGGGTTGTTCCTGGCCAAAAGCGGCGGCAAACAGCATGGCTGAGGGCATGCCTTCCTCGATCAAGGTGCGTGTCACCTTCAGTGCGCGTTGGGCCGACAGTTCCCAGTTGTCTTCAAACTGGCGGTTTCGGTTGCCGACCGCCTTGTCGTCGGTGAAGCCACTGACCATGAGTATTTCGTCACGAGACTGCAGATAGCTGCGCAGCGGACCCACCAGGCTTTTGAGCAACTTTCGGCCCTCGGGTTCGAGCTTGTCCGAGTTCAACTCAAACAGCAATTTGCCGCTGATGCCGATGCGGCCGTTGTTCAGGGTGATGCGGCCGCTGGCCAATGGAATCGCCAGCGCTTGTTCCAGTGAAATGCGTTTTTGCTCTTCCACTTGGCGTTTCTGCACCTCGTCTTCGAGCTTGGAGGCCATCTCAAGTTGCGTGGCCATCACGCCCACCAGCAACAGCACAAAGGCACCCAACAGACCCGTCATCAGGTCGGCAAATGAGATCCAGGTGGGAGCGGTCGAATCGACGTCTGCGTCGTATTCCTGCATCAAGCGGCTCCTTCGGCCTGGCGCTGTTGCAGGGCTTCGAGCACGTCTTTCTGGCTGCCAATGCTCAGGTCAATCATTTCGCGGGCCTGTGCCACGTAATAGGCCAGTTGTTCGTCGCTGCGCGTCATTGACTTGTCAATGGCTTGTTCGATGCGCTGCAGGTTGTTCATGAGCTTTTCATTGGTCTCACTGAACGCCCGCACTGCAAAGCCGAAGGTCTCACCCAGGCTAGCCACATCGACCGCACCGGCCGTGACCTGCGCTGCAATACCGCTCAGTTTGTCGGTTTCGGCGGCCACATGTTCGTGGAACTGGCCACTGGTCTGGGCCAACGATGCTTTGCTGGAAACGAGCAATGCGTCAATGACACCGCGCTGTTCGGTGGATGCGTGGTTGATCGCGTCCAGCAAGGTGCTGAGTGTGCCCAGGATGCGGGTGCGCTCTTCGAGCAGTGCGTTGTCTCGCGCCACACTGACCGAGATTTCCTGGCGCAGTTGGCCAATGACCTCGGCAGCGGCCTTGGGCGCTTCGGAGGCGGTTTCGATCAAACGAGTGATCGGGTCTTCCAGCGCCGTTCCCAGTGTGGTCAGGTGGCTGGTCACGGCGCTTTGCAGTTCGGCCAGACGGGCCACAGCGGCTTCGCCCCGCAGCGCTTCTTGCTCGCGCAGGGCCGACAGTTCTTGGCGCAACACAGCGGCCAGTTCTTCGGCGCGTTGTTGATGTTGCCCAGCCCATTGCGCCTCAGAGGCAATGCGCTCTTGCATCAGCGCTTCGCTGCTGGCTACCAGTCGCGCCACTTCAGACAGGGTCTGTGTGGCCTGGGTTTGCGTGTGGGCGGTGATGTCCTTCGCCGTGCGGGTCAAGGTGTCGCAAATGGCTTGTTGCTGCGCCAGGGTTTGTGTGCCCGAGTCTTTCCATTGGCCGTGCAGTGCCGAGGCCATCTGCTCCAGTGCGGCTTGCCAGGCTTTGAGGCGCTGCTGGTCGACGCCACTTTGCTGGGCCAGTTGTTGCGCTTGAGTGGCGCTGACCTGTTCAACCAAGCCATGAGCGCTGCGCTCGAAATTTTGGCTGAAGGCGTCCAGGGTTTGGCCGACGCGCTCGGTCATGCGTGTGCTGGCCAGTTCGTGGCGGCTCAGCGTTTCGGCGCTGCTCTGTGCCAAGGCAGCGGCAGTGCTTGTCATTTGCAGGTTGAGCTCGCCCAGTTGCTGTTGCGTGTTGTGCAAAAGGCGCTCGTTCATGCTGTGGGCCTGCTCGGCCAGTTGCGTCATGGTTGATTGCACCACCGGGCGAATGCCATCGCTGGCCAATTGCATGCTTTGGCTCAGGCTGGTGCGCAGCGACTGGTCTACCGATTGCGCAAGGCCCGAGTAGGTCGCTCGCACTTCTTGCTGGAAGCTTTGTTGGTTGTCCAGCAAACGATCTCCCAGTTGTTGGCTGGTTTGGGCCATTTGCGCCATCATGGCCTGCAGCTGCTGCACCACTTGGGGCAGCGCTTGCGATTGCTGCTGCAATGCCTTGAAGGTTTCTTGCCTTTGGTGCGTCAATGAAAAGCCACGCAGGCTGGTGGCGATGTGCGCGTCCAGCACTTGCGCCATTTGTGCGCGTTCTTTGCGCACCAAGCTGCTCATCAGGCCCAACATGGCGGAGGTCGCCACGCCCGCTACCGAGGTGCCAAAAGCCAGGCCCAAACCCTTGATGGGTTCAGAAAACGCTGCACGAATGCCCGCGATATTGGTGGAGCCCTCCAGTGCAAACACGGCCCCGTTGAGGGTCACGACCATCCCCAAAAAGGTGCCTAACATGCCCAGCATGACCAACAAACCCACCAAATAAGGAGTGAGGGCTGGGCCAGGCAGGCCGACACGGTCGCCCTCGACGCGCTGGCGCACCGCGTTTTGCAGGCCTGCGGGCAGGGTGATCAACCAGTCGTTCAGGTTTTGAAGGTCTTGCGGAATTTCTGCCAGTGCCCTGCCCAAGCTGTGGCTGGCGGTCCGGTATTGGCGCAACTCCATGGCCCCAAAAACATAGACACCCCCGATAAAAGCGGTCATGACCAACACCAGAAAGTGGCTGCTTGCCACAGCTGCGGCGACCCAGACGACGGCCAATGCGCCCAGTCCAAAGGCTGCTTCGAAGGAATATCGTTTCATTGTTCTTGTGGTGTTTCTTGGTTGAATGCTTCAAGCAGGCCGAGTGTGGGTTGCAATCGGGTGTCCAGCTCGGCCAGCAAAGCTGAGCGCATCGTCTGGCGCAGCGGCATGAGCCAAGCGTTGACACTTGACTGTGCGCTGGGTGCATCCTCTGAGCCCTCGGCCCGGAGTTCGGTTGCTTGCTTGAGATGTTGTTTGATGGCTTGCACAAAGCGCTTTTCGAGCAATTTGGGCACCTTGGCAAGCAGTGCCGCTTCGCGCTCACTGAGAATGCTTTCAAAAGCCGTGTCCAGCGTCGCCAATTGCTGCAAAGTGCCGGCACTTTTGCTCAGCTGTCCGCGCACTTGCGAGCGCAGTTTCTGAACAGTGCTTTCCATTTGCCGCTGGTGTGCGGCATAAAAGCGCCGGTAGGGCTCAAAAGCGGTTTTGATCTCGATGGATTCGTCCATTTCTGGCGATGGCATGTCTATTCGCGCAAGACCTGATCCTGGTGGTGCGCCTTGCATGATGGATTGCTCCAGCTGGGCCCGAACTTTGTCCACATGCTGACCCAAGGCCTCGGCGGTCATCATGGCCGCACGGCGCATGTGGGCTGGCTGTGGGTCTGGCCTGGATTCCGGGTTCAGCAAGCCGTGCAAGGCAATGGCTTGGCGAAAGTTCAGCCAATCGCCCAGCTTTTGTCCGACATCAACCCCTGCAGGGGTGGCATCTGTCAAGGCGTTTTCGGTCAGAAAACGCACCAGTCGGGAGCTGTTGAAGTGGGCACGCGGCAGGGCTCGCGTCATAGGTGAATGGGCTCGGATTCAAAAAGGCAGAGCGGCAGCGCTCTGGAGGTGACGGGCACCAGGCCAATGGCGAGGGGCAGCCGAATCAGCGAATTCTTAATTTTACCCGCCGAAGTCATGGACCCCCGATCGGGTCGGAGGTGACGGAGCATGAAGCATCGACCCCCGATCGGGTCGGGGGTGACGGAGCATGAAGCATCGACCCCCGATCGGGTCGGGGGTGACGGAGCATGAAGCATAGACCCACGATCGGGTCGGGGTTGACGAGGCTCGGTTTCACGCCAATCTGTCATACCCGGCTTGACCGGGTATCCATGAACCCTGCATTCAAGCCGTTTTCGGCTTGTAGTCGCAAAAAGCAGCCACCGCGCACTGCCCGCACTGCGGTTTGCGCGCCTGGCAGACATAGCGTCCATGCAGGATCAGCCAGTGGTGGGCGTCAACCAAATACTTGCCCGGAATGCGCTTGAGCAGCTTTTGCTCTACTTCGAAGGGCGTTTTGCCTGGGGCCAGGCCCGTGCGGTTGCCCAAGCGGAAAATATGGGTGTCCACCGCCATGGTGGGCTCGCCAAAGGCCGAATTCAGCACCACATTGGCAGTTTTGCGGCCTACACCCGGCAGGGCTTCGAGGGCTTCGCGCGTGCGGGGCACCTGCCCGCCATGCTTTTCAACCAAAATCCGGCAAGTTTCCAGCAGGTGTTTGGCCTTGCTGTGAAAAAGGCCAATGGTCTTGATGTAACTCTCCAGGACTTCCAGACCCAGGTCCAAGATTTTTTGCGGCGTGCCCGCCACGGGAAACAATTTGCGCGTGGCCTTGTTCACGCCCACGTCAGTGGCCTGTGCCGACAGCAGCACGGCGGTCAACAGCTCGAACACGCTGGTGTATTCCAGCTCGGTCACGGGCATCGGATTGGCCGCTTGCAAGGTGGCAAAAAAAGAGTCAATTTGAGCGGGTTTCATGGGGCGTCCGGATGTTGGCAAAATGTCGGCCAAGTCAACACGAGAAGATACACCATGCCTTTGCAATTTGCCGATCGCCTGAACAACGTCGAAACCTCTGCCATCCGCGAGCTCTTCAAGCTCTTGGGCAAGCCCGGCATCATCAGCTTTGCAGGCGGATTCCCTGACAGCGCCATGTTTGATGTGGACGGCATCCGCGAGGCCAGCAACGCGGCTTTGACGCAAGACCCCGGCGCGGCGTTGCAATATGGCGCAACCGAAGGCTACGGTCCGCTTCGCGAGCAATTGGCCCACTTCATGGCCCAAAAGGGCGCTCAAGACGTGGCCCCGGATCAGTTGATCGTGACCACCGGCAGCCAGCAGGCGCTGGATTTGATCGGCAAAACCATGATCAGCCCCGGTGACAAGGTGATCGTGGAAGGCCCGACATTCCTCGCCACCATCCAGTGCTTTCGCCTCTATGGTGCAGAGCTGATCAGCGCCCCGGTGGACGGCCATGGCGTGAAAACCGACGAGCTGGAAAAGCTGATTGCCGAACACAAGCCGAAGTTTGTGTACCTGATCCCCACTTTCGGCAACCCCAGCGGAGCCTTGCTGAGTGCCCAACGTCGCCAGCAGGTTTTGCAAATGGCCGTGAAGCACCAAACCCTGATCGTCGAAGATGACCCCTATGGCGATTTGTACTTTGGCGAAGCGCCCCCGCCCAGCTTGTTGGCCCTGAGTGCGTCTGTGCCCGGCAGCCGCGAGCTGCTGGTGCATTGCGGCTCGCTGTCCAAGGTGCTGTCGCCCGGTTTGCGTGTCGGCTGGATGATCGCACCGCCTGAATTGCTGGCCCGCGCCACCATGTGCAAGCAGTTCAGCGACGCGCACACCAGCACCTTTGCCCAAGCCACTGCAGCGCAATATTTGCTGGCTGGCCGCATGCCCGTCACGCTCGACAAAGTGCGCGCTGTTTATGCAAAACGTGCTCAAACCATGGGCGATGCGCTGCGCCGTGAGCTGGGCGATGCGGTTGAGTTTGTGCAGCCCCAAGGCGGCCTGTTTGTCTGGGCACGCCTCACGGGAGCTGGCGGCAAGGTGAATGACGGCAACGTGTTTGCCAAACGCGCCATCGACAACGGCGTGGCCTTTGTGCCCGGCACACCGTTCTTCTGCGCGAACCCCGACCACGCCACCTTCCGCCTGAGCTTTGCCACCGTGGGCGAAGACAAGATTTTGGAAGGCGTCTCGCGTCTGGCCAAGGCGTTGTGATTTGACGGCCGCCATTTTTAAGCGATGACCACAGAACTGTCCCTGGATGTTGATGGCACCGAAGTCTTGCTGCAGGGGCAGGGGGATCAGCTCATTCTTATGCTGCATGGCTGGCCCGACACCCGTGCCTTGTGGGATGACACGGTGCTGGCCCTCAGGACTGACCATCTTTGTGCGCGGCTGACCTTGCCGGGCTTCACGCGTGGCCCCGTATCGGCCACGTCGCTCGACGAGATGAACCAATTTTTGCGCCGCGTGATCAACCGCATCAGCCCAGGCAAGCCCGTGACGCTGATGCTGCACGATTGGGGATGCGTGTTTGGCTATGAATTCGCCATCCGTCACCCCGAGCGCGTGGCGCGTGTGGTGGCTGTGGATGTGGGCGACCACAATTCGCCACGTTTGCAGCGCAGCTGGGCACTGCGTGAAAAGTTCGCGGTTTTCGCCTACCAGTACTGGCTCGCTGTGGCCTGGAAAATCGGCTGTTCCTTCAGCCCCGGCATGGGCAACCGCATGACCCGTGCCATGGCCCGGTGGTTGCGCTGCCCAACAGACCCGGCCAGCATCACCTACCGCATGAACTACCCCTACGCTATGCAGTGGTTCGGCACGGCCGGTGGTTTCAGGCGTGCCGCCCCGGTGCAGTTGCCCATGCCCATGCTGTATGTGTATGGGGCACGCAAACCCTTCATGTTCCATTCGCCCGAATGGCTGGAGAGGTTGGCCGCGCGTAAAGGCTGCGCCGTCGAAGGCCTCCCCTGCGGTCATTGGGTCATGGTGTCAGAGCCCGAGGCGTTTCAGGCCCGCGTGCGCCAATGGCTAGGCGGCCAAGGATGAGGTGTTCAGCATGAAACCCGAAGACTTGGAGAAGCTGGTCACCCTGCCCATGCCCTTTGGCAAGCACAAGGGCACCCTGATCGCCGATTTGCCCGGCAACTACCTGAATTGGTTTGCGCGAGAGGGTTTCCCAAAAAGTGAGGTCGGACAGCTGCTGCGCTTGATGCAAGAGATCGACCACAACGGCCTGAGCGACCTGCTCAAACCACTGCGCCGCTGAGGCCCCTAGTCGGAGCGGCGCCCTTGCCGATCTGTGCCCCGCAGACCCCAAGTCGTCGCCCAGAGAGCGTGGCGCCCACAATCAAACAGTCAGGGTTTAACGACTTCCAGCAGGCGGTCCAGTCCGCCTTCTTGAATGGCCACCATGGCCTGCTCACGCACCTTGGGTTTGGCGTGGTAGGCCACCGACAGACCTGCCGCACCCATCATGGGCAGGTCGTTGGCCCCGTCGCCCATGGCGATGCATTCATGCGGTGCGATGCCCAACAGCGAAGCAACTTCGAGCAAGGTGCGGCGTTTTTCTGCACCATCGCAAATGTCGCCCCAGCTTTGCATGACCAAGCCACCCGTGAGTTCGCCGCCCACGATCTCCAGTTGGTTGGAACGGGCGAAGTCGATGTTCAAGCGGTCTTTCACGCGGTCCGCAAAAAAGGTGAAGCCACCCGACACCAGCAGCACCTTCATGCCCACTTTTTGGCAAGCGGCGATCAAATGGGCCGCACCGGGGTTGATCTGCAGGCGCTCGTTGTACACGCGCTCCATGTCGGCCAGCGTCACGCCTTTGAGCAAGGCCAGGCGGCGGCGCAAGCTTTCTCTAAAGTCGCTGATCTCGCCGCGCATGGCCGCTTCGGTGATGGCGGCCACCTCGGCCTTGCGGCCCACGGCGTCGGCGATCTCGTCGATGCACTCGATGCTGATGAGCGTGGAGTCCATGTCAAACGCGATCAGCTTGAACTGGGACAAGGGCAGCGGGGCGGTGAAGCCTTGAATGGTGAGGCCGGGGGCGAATTCGGTGGCGGAGGTCATGGGTCAGGATTATCGAAGATCTTGTTGGGGCTCAGGCGGCGGCTGTTTCGGTCTTGGGCTGGCCCAAACTCCGCAGCACATCCCGCACCATCTGCGCCCGCGCCTTGGGGTCGGGCAATTCGCGTTCGATGCGGATTTTGTCGTTGCCCGCCAGCTTGATGTGTTTGTTCTTTTGGATCAAACCAATGATGGCCATGGGGTCTACAGGTGGGTTGGGCTTGAAGGTGATCTGGATGACACCCGGCGCGGCGTCGACCTTGATGACGCCATAGGGCTGGGTCAGCACGCGCAGGCGGTGCACGTCCACCAGCGTCTGCGCTTGCGGGGGCAGCTTGCCAAAGCGGTCCACCAGTTCTTCGAGCAGGGCGTCGATCTGGTCGTTGGTTTTGGCGGTGGCCAGCTTTTTGTAAAAGGACAGGCGCAGGTGAACGTCGCCACAGTAGTCGTTGGGCAGCAGGGCGGGGGCGTGCAGGTTGATGTCGGTGGTGGCGGTCAGTGGGTTGAGCAAATCGGGCTCTTTGCCTGCTTTGAGGCTGCGCACGGCTTCGGACAGCATTTCGTTGTAGAGCTGAAAACCCACTTCGAGCATGTTGCCGCTTTGATTTTCGCCCAACACCTCGCCCGCACCACGGATCTCCAGGTCGTGCATGGCCAGATAAAAGCCGCTGCCCAGTTCTTCCATCTGCTGGATCGCATCGAGCCGTTGGGCGGCTTGTTTGGTCAGGCCTTCGATCTCGGGCACCATCAAATAGGCATAGGCCTGGTGGTGTGATCTGCCCACGCGCCCGCGCAGTTGGTGCAGTTGGGCCAAGCCGAACTTGTCGGCGCGGCTGATGACGATGGTGTTGGCCGTGGGCACGTCGATGCCGGTCTCGATGATGGTCGAGCACAAAAGGATGTTGTAGCGCTGGGCCACAAAGTCGCGCATCACACGCTCCAGCTCGCGCTCGGGCATCTGGCCGTGGGCCACGGCGATGCGGGCTTCGGGCAGGATTTCTTCGAGCTTTTGCTTGCGGTTTTCGATGGTCTCGACTTCGTTGTGCAAAAAGTAGCACTGGCCGCCGCGCTTGAGTTCTCGCAGCACCGCCTCGCGGATCACGCCCGTGCCTTCGTTGCGCACAAAGGTTTTGATGGCCAAGCGGCGCTGCGGCGCGGTAGCAATCACGCTCAAATCGCGCAGACCTTCGAGGGCCATGCCCATCGTGCGGGGAATCGGGGTAGCCGTCAGCGTGAGCACATCGACCTCGGCCCGCAGGCCCTTCATGGCCTCTTTGTGGCGCACGCCAAAGCGGTGTTCCTCGTCGATGATGAGCAGGCCCAGGTCGTGGAACTTGGTGGATTCGCTCAGCAGCTTGTGCGTGCCGACCACGATGTCCACCGTGCCATCGGCAATGCCTTTGAGGGCTGCGGTGACTTCTTTGCCTGACCGAAAGCGCGAGACTTCGGCCACCTTGACGGGCCATTTGGCAAAGCGGTCTTTGAGGGTTTGGAAGTGCTGCTCGGCCAGCAGGGTGGTGGGTGCCAGCAGCGCGACTTGCTTGCCACCGGTCACGGCCACAAAGGCCGCACGCAGCGCCACTTCGGTTTTGCCAAAGCCCACATCGCCACAGACCAGGCGGTCCATCGGGCGGGGGCTGATCATGTCTTGGATCACGCAGTGGATGGCGGCCTTTTGGTCGGCGGTTTCTTCAAAGCCGAAATCGTTGGCAAAGGTTTCGTAGTCTTGCGGGCTGTAGCGGAAGGGGTGGCCTTCGCGGGCTGCGCGGCGGGCGTAGATGTTGAGCAGCTCGGCGGCCGCGTCGCGCACCTGTTCGGCGGCGCGGCGTTTGGCCTTTTCCCACTGGCCGCTGCCCAGCTTGTGCATCGGCGCTTCGTCGGCGCTCACGCCCGTGTAGCGGCCAATCAGCTGCAACTGGCTCACGGGCACATACAGCGTGGCCTTGTCGGCGTATTCAAGGTGCAAAAACTCTTGCAGGGCGGGCGTGCCGTCTTCGTTTTTCTGCCCCATGTCCATGTTGACCAGGCCCCGGTAGCGGCCAATGCCGTGCGCGCTGTGTACCACCGGGTCGCCCACGTTCAGCTCGCTCAGGTCTTTTATGAGCGCTTCAACGTCGCTGACCTGTTCCTGCTTTTTTCGGCGGCGCGTGGTCGGGCCTGCAGCAAATAGTTCGGTTTCTGTGACGAGGTCTGTGTTGTGCTCGAACCAATGAAAACCGCTGACCAGTGCGGCGGTGGCCATGCCGACTTTTTCGTCACTCGCCAAAAACTCTTGCAGGCTGTCAAAGACCGGCGGCGTGAGGCCACTGGAGCGCACAAAGTCGAGCAAGCTTTCGCGGCGGCCATCGCTTTCGGCCAGGATCAGCACCCGGCTGGCGCTGCTGCGGATGTGCGCTTGCAGGCGTGACAGCGGGTCTTCGGCACCACGCACCACGGTCAGCTCGGGCAGAGGCTGGGCCATGGTGTTGTCGGGCACGTCGGCTGTACCTGAGCGCAGCGCCAGTTGCGCGTGGCCGTTGGTCAGCGTGTAGAACTGCTCGGCGCTCAAAAACAGCGCATCCGGCGGCAGCACAGGCCGCTCGGGGTCACCCTGCACCAAGCGGTAGCGGTCGCGGGTGTCTTGCCAAAAGCGCTGAAAGGCCGGTTCAAGATCGCCGTGCAGCACCACCGTGGCGACATTCGCTTGACCCACGCCAAGGTAGTCAAACACCGTGGCTGTTTCTTCAAAGAACAGCGGCAGGTAGTACTCGATGCCCGCCGTGGCCACGCCATTGCCCATGTCTTTGTAGATGCGGCTTTTGGTCGGGTCCCCTTCGAGCAGCTCGCGCCAGCGGCTGCGAAAGCGGGCACGCGCCGCTTCGTCCATCGGGAACTCGCGCCCGGGCAGCAGGCGCACTTCGGGCACGGGGTAAAGGCTGCGCTGGCTGTCGGGGTCAAAGGTGCGGATGCTGTCGATCTCGTCGTCGAACAAATCCACCCGGTAAGGCACCAGCGAGCCCATGGGGAACAAATCAATCAGGCCGCCGCGCACCGCGTATTCGCCGGGGCTGACCACTTGACTGACATGCGAGTAGCCCGCCAGCGTGAGCTGGGCCTTGAGCTGGGCTTCGTCGAGCTTTTGCTTGACCTTGAACTCGAAGGTATAGCCCGCCAAAAAGGACGGCGGAGCCAGACGGTACAGCGCCGTGGTGGCGGGCACCAGCACCACGTCGGCACTCTCGGCGTGGTTGCGTTGCTTGATGCGCCAGAGCGTGGCCAGGCGCTCGCTGATCAGGTCCTGGTGAGGCGAGAAGGTGTCATAAGGCAGGGTTTCCCAGTCCGGAAACATCACACAGCGCAGGTCGGGTGCAAAAAACACCAACTCGTCCATCAGGCGCTGGGCATCAGCGGCATCGCTGGTGACGATGGCGGTCAGCTTGCCGGCCTTCTTCTCGCGCTCGGCCAGCTGAGCCAGCAGTACAGCGTCTGCCGATCCGACGGGGCGGGGCAGGGTGAATCGTTTGCCGATGGTGAGGCTGGGCAGTTGCATGGTGGCGATGGGCAATGGCGGAGAAAAAAGCAAAACACCCCCCGCCGGGATGGAGGGGGGTGGAAATAATCAGCAGACATCGTCATTGTAGAAGCGAGACCCGAGAGCCCCCTTGCTGGCCGTGGGCATGGGTGCAAGCTTCGGACGCCGAGGTGACCTCCTACAATTCAAGCCCATGTCCAAGACTTCTGCCTCCTGTTTCCATACTTTGGTGCCTTGTGCGGGCACGGGCAGCCGTGCCGGCACCGCAAGCCCTAAGCAATACCAAGATGTGGCGGGCCAACCCATGATCATGCACACGGTGCAGTCCTTGGCCCAGGTGCCGCAATTGACGAGTGGCTGGGTGATTTTGTCGCCGGTCGATGATTTCAGCTGGCCCGAGCTGGATTGGCCCAGCCATTTTCGGCGTGTGCCTTGTGGTGGTGCCAGTCGAGCCCAAAGTGTGTTCAATGGCTTGCAGGCCATGCGCCAAGCCGGGGTGCCCGACAGCGACTGGGTGTTGGTGCACGATGCGGCGCGTTGCCTGATCACGCCCGAGGCAGTGTCGCAACTCATCGAGGCCTGCCGGAATGACGCCGTGGGCGGTTTGTTGGCATTGCCGCTGCCCGACACTTTGAAGTCACACGCACTCGACGAGCAGGGCGCACGGGTGGCCAGCACAGTGCCTCGTGCCGACAAATGGTTGGCCCAAACGCCCCAGATGTTCCGTTTGGGCGCTTTGCACGAGGCTTTGGCCAGCGTGTCGGCCAGCGGTTTTGAAGGCATTACCGATGAGTCCAGCGCGATGGAGCGCCTTGGATTGTCTCCGCGCTTGGTGCCAGGTTCGGCCCAAAATTTGAAAGTCACTTACCCGGCAGATTTTGCGTTTGCCGAGGCAGTCCTGAAAGGCAAAGCATGAATATCCGCATTGGCGAAGGCTGGGACGTGCACGCCCTGGTGCCCGGTCGCAAGTTGATTTTGGGCGGCGTGGAGATTGCCCACACGGTGGGTTTGCTGGGCCATTCAGATGCCGATGTGCTGCTGCACGCCATCACCGACGCGGTGTTGGGGGCAGCGGGTTTGGGCGACATTGGGCGGCATTTTCCGGACACCGACGCGCAATTCAAAGGGGCAGACTCGTCTGTGCTGCTGGCAGAGGCCGTGCGCAGAGTCCGGGCCCAAGGCTGGGAACTGGTGAATGTGGACAGCACCATCGTGGCCCAGGCACCCAAGCTGGCCCCGCACATGACCGCCATCAACTCAGGGGTGGCCAAGGCCTTGGGCGTACAAGCCGATCAGGTGAATGTGAAGGCCAAAACGGCCGAGAAATTGGGGCCAGTGGGCATGGGCCAAAGCATGGAGGCGCGTGCGGTCGTGCTGCTGAAGAAGGTTTAAGCGGCCGAATGAATGAGGCGCTTCACGCCTCGCTTTGTGCCTGTCGGAATTTCATCAGCGCCATCAAACCACCCGCGCTGTTGTTGAACACCGAAAATGTGCCGCCCATGCGCTGCACCGAGCGCTCCACAATCGCCAGACCCAAGCCGGAGCCGGTGGCCGATGTTCTGGCGGCATCACCCCGAAAAAACGGTTGCGTCAGGTTTTTCAAGGTTTCTTCGGACACGCCGGGCCCTTGGTCGCGCACGCGCAACAAGACCCAACCTTCGTGCACCCGGGCCACGACCTCGACCCGTGTCACGCCGTCGCTGGGGCTTTGGCCATAGCGGCGGGCATTTTCCAACAGGTTAGAGAGCACACGCACCAACTCAACTTGCTCGGCTTTGACTTGCAGGTCTTCGGCCACATCCACATTGATTTCAAAACGCGGGTTGTTGCGCCAAGGCGCAATACTGCGGCTGATCACGCCAGACAACAGCACAGGCCCCAAGTCGGTGGGCTCGGGCCGTGCGTAGTCGAGAAATTTGTCGATGATGTCGTCAAGCTGGGCAATGTCCGCCGCCATCAAATCACGGGTTTCAAGGTCGGCAACGCTCAACTCGGTCTCTAGCCGCAAGCGGGCCAGGGGTGTGCGCAGATCGTGCGAAATGCCTGCCAACATCAAGGCTCTCTCTTGCTCGATCTTGGCCAAGCGCTCGGCCATCCGGTTGAAGCCGATGTTGACCTCGCGAATCTCGCTGGTGGCCGCATCTTCGTCCAGTGTCGAAGTGTTGAAATGCCCTTCGCGAACTTGGCTGGCGGCAAACGACAGGCGCTTGAGCGGGCGGTTGATCAGCCCGGCCATCATGGCGGCCCCGGCCAAAGAAAGCGCCAAAGTGACGCCCAACCAAGTCAACCAAGCTGAGCCCCCCAAGGGTTGCAGACGCTCAGGGTCCATTTGCAGCCAATAACTGTCCTGCTCGATCTTGAAGCCCACCCACAACCCGTATGTGTCGTTCACGCTGGAAGCGATCACGGTGCCAGGCCCCAGGCGTTTGACCATCTCCTCGACCAATCGGTTTTCCATGCCAGATGCCCCAAAGGGGACAATGCGGTCGCCGGGTTCGCGTGTTTGGATGCTGACGGATTCTTCATCGGCCAGCATTTTGAGCAAAGACACTCGGGCGATGGCGTCGGTGTGCATCAGCGCAGTTTTGGTCAAATTGACCACGGTGGCTATTTGGTGCGCATTGCGCAAAATGCGAGGTTCGTACTCTTGAGTGCGGAACATCTGCAGCCAAGCCAGGCTGCTGCAAAAGATCAACAAACCGAGCAAAAAGAAGGTACGCCAAAACAGGCTCAGCTTGAGCCTGCGAGCCGGTTTCTCGACTTCTTCGCTGTCGTTTGTGGCGTTATCAGGCGCGTTCACGGCTGCCCATCAGGGATAAATACATAGCCCACACCCCAGACGGTTTGGATGATTTTGGGGGTGGCAGGGTCGACCTCGATCATTTTTCTCAAGCGTGAGATTTGCACGTCCAGACTGCGGTCAAACGGCTCGAATTCACGGCCTCGCGCCAATTGCGCCAATTTGTCACGCGTCAGGGGTTGTTTGGGGTGTCTGGCCAAGGCCTTGAGCATGGCAAATTCGCCCGTGGTCAATGGCATGTCCTGCCCGTTTTTGGAAAATGCACGCGTTCCCAAATCGAGTGAAAACGCGCCGAACACGATGACTTCGTGGTCACCCGATGAGGGCGCGCCGGGTACTTCGCTTTGGGGTCTTCGCCGCAGGACCGCATGAATGCGGGCCAACAGTTCACGCGGATTGAAGGGTTTGCCCAGGTAATCGTCCGCACCGATTTCCAGGCCCGTGATGCGGTCCACATCTTCAACCTTGGCGGTCAACATGATGACGGGCGTTTTGACACCCGCAGCACGCAGGCGACGGCAAATACTCAAGCCATCTTCACCAGGCAGCATCAGATCGAGCACGATGAGGTTGATGGTTTCGCGTTGCAAGATGCGGTCCAGCGCACGGCCGTCTTCGGCCAGCAACACGTCAAAACCTTCTTGCGACAGAAAGCGGCGCAACAAGTCGCGAATGCGAGCGTCATCGTCAACGATGACGATTTTGTCCAAGCGTGGGGATGTGCTCATGGGTTTACTGAGCGGTCCAGCCGCCGTCCATGTTCCAGGCCGCGCCGCGCACGTTATTGCCTGCGGGTGAACAGAAGAACACAGCCAAGTCGCCCAGCTCTTCGGGGGTGGTGAACTGCATGGAAGGCTCTTTCTCTTGCAACAACACTTTTTTGGCTTCTTCGTTGGACAAGCCCATGGCTGCGGCCTTGGCGTCCACCTGTTTTTGCACCAGCGGCGTCAACACCCAGCCGGGGCAAATGGCGTTGCAGGTCACGCCCGTGGTGGCGTTCTCAAGGGCGGTGACTTTGGTCAGGCCGACCACGCCATGCTTGGCGGCAACATAAGCCGACTTTTCTGCCGAACCCACCAAGCCATGAATGGATGCCACGTTGATGATGCGGCCCCAGTTAGATGCTTTCATGGCGGGCAGTGCCAGACGTGTGGCATGAAATGCACTGGTCAGGTTGATCGCCATGATTGCGTCCCAGCGTTCAACCGGAAAGTCTTCAATCCTGGCCACATGCTGGATGCCCGCGTTGTTGACCAAAATGTCGACGCGCCCGAAGGTGTCAGCGGCAAACTTCATCATGGCTTCAATCTCGCTGGCTTTGCTCATGTCGGCACCGTGATAAGCCACTTTGACACCCAGTGCCGCAATCTCGGCTTTGGGGCCCTCAGAGTCGCCAAAGCCATTCAAAACGATGTTGGCGCCTTGACGCGCCAAGGACTTGGCGATGCCCAGTCCGATACCACTGGTTGAGCCGGTGACCAGCGCTGTTTTACCTTGCAACATGATTTCCACTCCAGAGATGAATTAGGATGTTCAAAAGTCCATTATGGCGCTGCAAAAGCTTGGTTTTTGCGGAGCAGCGCCCAGATTGTTTCCGAATGTCATGAACTCCCAAACTGGTCAACCTTTGCTTGAATTTGTGTCCTGCCCCCACCCCGAGGGCCAACACCGCATGGCGTATTGGCGTTGGGGTGATGTCAATGCCCGCCATCTGGTGGTGTGTGCCCACGGTTTAACGCGACAAGGCCGTGACTTTGACCGGCTTGCGCAGGCACTGGTGTCGCAAAGCCCGCAAGCGCTGCAAATCATTTGTCCCGACGTGGTGGGACGTGGCCGCAGCGATTGGCTGAGCGATCCCGCCGCTTACCAAATTCCTCAATACGCCGCAGACATGCTGGCCATGTTGGGCCAGGTCAACGCCCAAATGATGGCCCAAACGGGTGATAACAAGCCGATTCAAACGCTGGACTGGGTCGGAACCAGCATGGGTGGCTTGATCGGCATGGTGTTGGCGGGTCAACCCGGCTTGCCTTTGCCTGCGCCCATTCGCCGCTTGGTCCTCAACGATGTGGGTCCGGCGATCACCTGGAGCTCCGTCCAGCGCATGCAGAGTTATGTCGGGCACTTTGGGCAATTTACAGACCTCGATGAGGCCGCTGCAGCCCTGTGGGCACTGTCTCAAGGCTTTGGCCCGGTGGCAGCCGATGTCTGGCGCGACATGTCAGCGCACATGACCCGACCCGGCACAGATGGTAAATTGACCTTGCATTACGACCCCGCCATTGGTGTCCCTGTTCGTGCCATGACGCCCGAAATCGCAGCCGCTGGTGAATCGGCACTGTGGGCTTTGTACGATCAAATTCAGGCGCAAACACTGCTTATTCGGGGTCAAGACTCGGACCTGCTGACGCCAGAAACCGCGACCATCATGACCCAACGCGGCCCCCATGCCCAATTGGACACTTGGCCTGGTTTTGGGCATGCACCCACCTTGACGGGTGATGACCAGATCGCGGTGGTGGCCAAGTTCTTGCTGGGCGTTTGACACCATGGTCAGTCCTTCATCCAGTCATTCTGCAAGCCCGATATCGGCCTCGGGCCGGTTGCATGCGCCTCACTCAACGTCTATGCATTTGCCGCCCGTGATGCTGGCCACCGCAGATGCGGCAGAGCAAGCTGAAACCCTGGCCAAAGCCCGCGCCTTTGCCGATCCTTTGATCGCCGGTGAAACACTGGACACCGGAGAAAACATCCTGGTCCATGCCGATGCTGTGGCCGCGATTCTGGCTGACATTGGGGGTTCGGTCGCCATGCAAGCAGCCAGTTATCTGGTCTATGCCTGCCCGCACCTGAACAAGCCTGAAGAGGTCATCGCCAAAGCCTTTGGTCCCAATCTGGCGCAATTGGCCATGCAAACCAACCAACTGGTGCATGTGCAGCGTCTGTCCCGGGCGGCAGAGTCGAAAACCCAGGGTGCCGACAACACGCCACTCAGCCCGCAGTTGCAAACCGAAAACGTGCGCAAGATGCTGCTGGCGTTCAGCCGCGATTTGCGCGTGGTCATGCTGCGCCTGGCCTCGCGGTTGCAAACCCTGCGCCATTTTGCGGCCACCAAATTGCCCGTGCCCTCTGCATTGGCCAGTGAGTCTTTGCAGGTGTTTGCCCCGCTGGCCAACCGCTTGGGCATCTGGCAGATCAAATGGGAAATGGAAGATTTGTCCTTCCGCTTTCTGGAGCCCGCCACTTACAAAGAAATTGCCCGGCTGCTGGATGAAAAACGCGCCGAGCGTGAACGCTACATGGTCGAATTGCGTCAACGCTTGCAACAAGCGCTGGCGAGCCAAGGCATCAAAGCGTCCGTCGAGGGGCGACCCAAACACATTTACAGCATCGTGCGCAAAATGCGCGGCAAGTCGCTGGCGTTTGACCGCGTGTTCGACATCCGGGCGCTGCGCGTGGTCGTACCCAGCGTGGCCGACTGCTACCAGGTGCTCAGTTGGGTTCACGAGCACTTTGCCCCCATTGCAGAAGAATTTGACGACTACATTGCCAAGCCCAAAGCCAACGGCTACCAGTCTTTGCACACCGTGGTGCGTGATGTTGATGGGGGCCCGATTGAGGTGCAAATCCGCACCCTGGCCATGCACGAACATGCAGAACATGGTGTCGCCGCGCATTGGGCTTACAAAGAAGCCGGTGCCAAAGGCTATGCAGGGATCTCGGCCAACAGTGAATACGACACCAAAATTGCCGTGCTGCGTCAGCTGTTGGCCTGGGAACGCGACCTGTCGGGAGCAGCGCAGCAAGGTAATGCACAAAGCAAGGGCTTGTTTGACGATCGCATTTACGTGCTGACGCCTGAAGCTGCGGTGGTCGAACTGCCACAAGGCGCGACCCCCATCGACTTCGCTTACACGGTGCATACCAATCTGGGGCACCGATGCCGTGGTGCCAAGGTCGATGGCGTCATGGTGCCGCTGAGCACCCCATTGGCCAATGGCCAGACCGTCGAGATCACGGCCATCAAAGAAGGCGGGCCATCTCGCGACTGGCTGAACCCCGAACTGGCTTATCTCGCCAGTCCGCGTGCACGGGCCAAGGTACGGGCTTGGTTCAACGCTCAAATCAGCGAAGAAACCATTTCCCGTGGCCGCGAAGCCGTAGAAAAATTGCTGCAACGCTTGGGGCGCACCGTCATCCGCCTGGAAGATTTGGCCAGCCAGCTGGGTTTCAAGTCGGCCGATGGCTTGTTCGAAGTGGTGGGCAAAGACGAATACTCGCTGCGCAACATCGAGGTCTTGCTCAACCCGCCAGAGCCGGCGCTGCAACCAGACGAATATTTTCAAAAGAAGTTCAAAGGTGCAGTGGCCCGCAAATCGCCATCGGGCGTGCTGGTGGTAGGGGTTGATTCACTGCTCACGCAACTCTCGCGCTGCTGCAAACCCGCGCCGCCCGATGCCATCAGCGGCTTTGTGACACGCGGGAAGGGTGTGAGCATCCATCGCCAGGACTGCAGCAATTTTCGTGAATTGGCCTCGCGGCATGGCGAACGGGTGATCGACGTGCGATGGGGGGAGCACAAAGGCGCTGATGCCTCGGTTTATCCGGTCGATGTGGCGGTGGAGGCGTTTGACCGTCAGGGCCTGCTGCGTGATATTTCCGAAGTCTTTGCTAAGGAAAAGATGAATGTGATCGGCGTGCAAACCCAGTCTGTCAAAGGTACGGCCTGGATGACCTTCACGGTAGAAATCAGCGATGCGGTTACTTTGAACAAAGTTTTAGGCAGCGTGAGGGGTGTCAAAGGGGTGAGGGCGGCACGAAGACGTTAAAACATGTCAAATTGAAATCCGCTTCCGAAAAGAGTGTTTTTTGCAGCTATAATTGGAAGCTCAACAGGCGCGTAGCTCAGTTGGTTAGAGCACCACCTTGACATGGTGGGGGTCGCTAGTTCGAATCTAGTCGCGCCTACCAAATTTGGTAGGGAAAACAAGCACTCGGCAGAAATGCCCGGTGCTTTTTTTTCGCCTGAGCGTCAGGAAGGCAACTGTACCAATGCGTTTTGTCATCGACTTGACTCTCGCTGCTGGCACCAGAACCACTCCCGGCCCGAACAGCTTGCGGGGTTAAGGTTGGCCGAAAGACGGGATCGCATGTGACTGCAGCTGCGCCAGTGTCACAAACAAAAGTGCCCGTTCATGTGTGCACTCCAGAACAACAGGCGGTGCAACGCCTGATTCCAGGGCTTCTTTCCAGCGCATGGCGCACAGGCACCAGCGGTCGCCTGCTTGCAAGCCAGAAAAGCGGTGTTCGGGTCGTGGCGTGACGAGGTCGTTGCCCCGAGCCAGTGAAAAATCCAAAAATTTTTGCGTGACTTTTGCGCACACCACATGGCTGCCCCGGTCATGGTCATCCGTGTTGCAGCAGCCGTCCCGGTAATACCCGGTTAACGGATCATAGGAGCAGGGCACCAGCGCAGCCCCCAGAACGTTCAGTGCGTTTTGGCTCATGGTTTCTTTTGACTTTTAGCGCGTTGAAGGCCTGGCCTGAGCCCTAAAAAGTCAGGGCGAGGCGCTGGGTTTAACGCTGGGGTTGAGGCTCAGGCAGCGACCATGCCCTGGTGGCGCAGCAAGGCGTCCAAGTTGGGCTCGCGGCCACGGAAAGCTTTGAACGATTCCAGTGCAGGTCGACTGCCACCGGCTTCCAGAATGGCTTTGCGGTATTGGCGGCCGGTTTCCACGCTGGGCGTGCCGTCGGCGGCAGCGGTTTCTTCAAACGCAGCATAGGCGTCCGCGCTCAGCACCTCGGCCCATTTGTAGCTGTAATAGCCAGCGGCGTAGCCACCCGCAAAAATATGGCTGAAGGTATGCACCATGCGGTTGAAGGCGGGTGGGCGGATCACTGCCACTTCGTCGCGCACCTGGTTCAGCAGCGGCATAAAGTCTTGCGCGGGATCGTGCTCGCCGTGCACCAGCATGTCGAACAGCGAAAACTCGATCTGGCGCAAGGTTTGCAAACCGCTCTGAAAATTCTTGGCAGCCAGCATCTTGTCAAACAAGGATCGCGGCAGAGGCTCACCCGTTTGCACATGCGAGGTCATGTGGCGAAGCACAGACCATTCCCAGCAAAAGTTTTCCATGAACTGGCTGGGCAACTCGACCGCATCCCACTCGACGCCGCTGATGCCCGAGACATCGCGCTCGTTCACTTGCGTGAGCATGTGGTGCAGGCCGTGGCCAAACTCATGGAAGAGGGTGATCACGTCGTCGTGCGTCAGCAAGGCGGGTTGGCCGTTGACCCCTTCGGCGAAGTTACACACCAAATGCGCCACAGGCGTTTGCAGCACGCCCGTGTCGGGGCGCTGCCAGCGGCCACGCACATCGTCCATCCAGGCTCCGCCGCGTTTGCCTGCGCGGGCCGGTGGGTCGAGGTAGAACTGGCCCACCAATTGGCCATCGCGCTCGATGCGATAAAACGCCACTGCCGGGTGCCAGACAGGAGCCTGGTCGGGGCGGATGTTCACCTCGAACAGGTTTTCGATGATCTTGAACAAGCCGGCCAGCACCTTGGGTGCCGTGAAGTATTGCTTGACCTCTTGCTCGCTGAAGCTGTAACGCGCCTCTTTGAACTTTTCAGACAGGTAAGGAATATCCCATGCGTTGAGCGCGGTGCTGAGGCCGAGGGCATTGGCAGCAAACTCGCGCAGATCGGCCAGGTCTTTTTCGGCAAAGGGGCGGGCTTTGACCGCCAGATCGCGCAAAAAGCCGGTGACTTTTTCGGGCGACTCGGCCATTTTGGGCACAACCGACACTTGTGCGTAGTTGTCAAAACCCAGCAGGCGGGCCTCTTCCTTGCGCAAGGTCAGAATCTCTTGCATCAAGGCGGTGTTGTCAAAGTGCTTGGCGTCTTCGGCGGCTTGGTCCGAGGCGCGGGTGACGTGGGCTTTGTAGAGCTGCTCACGCAGAGCGTTGCTTTCGGCAAACTGCATCACGGGCAGGTACACCGGCATCTTGAGCGATAAGCGATGGCCTTCTTTGCCTTCTTTTTGGGCAGCGTCGCGGGTGGCCTGCACCACATCAACCGGGACGCCTTTGAGCTGGTCTTCGTTCACGTACAGGGCAAATCTGTCGGTGGCGTCCAAAGTGTTTTCACTGAATTTTTGGGTGATTTCGGCCAAGCGCTCTTGAATGGCGGCATAGCGCTCTTTGTCAGCGCCTTGCAGTTCAGCGCCACCGAGCACAAATGCACGCAAAGCATTGGTTTGGGCCTGTTTTTGTTCAGCATTGAGGCTGGCAGGATCAATGGCTTTGTATTTCGCGTACAGGCGCTCATCGCTACCCAGTCGTGTCCAGAATTCCGTCACACGGGGCAGCGCTGCGTTGTAGGCGGCGCGCAGCTCTGGCGTGTCGGCCACGCTGTTGAGGTGGCTTACAGCACCCCAAGCCATGCCCAGACGCTCTGTGGCCACATCCAGCGTTTGCGCGATCGACTTCCAGACTGCCGGAAAGTCTTTGGCCGCCACGGTGTCCAAGGCTTTTTCAGCATCGGCCAGCAACACATCGAGGGCTGGGGCCACATGCTCAGGAGCAATTTGGTCAAACAGGGGCAGGCCAGTGGTGTCGAGCAAGGGGTTGGTCATGGTGTTCTCCAGAGACTGGGCAAATGGGGACGAAGGAGGATGAGGACATGGATCCCGGGTCAAGCCCGGGATGACAAGGTGGACTGGGTCTCACGCAGTGGATTTGGTCTTACACAGTGGCGCTGCTTTGACACAGTGAATCGCCTTTGACACAGTGAATCGCCTTTGACACAGTAAATTCGCCTTTGACACATTAAATTTGCTTTGACACATTCGGTCTGGTGTGACGCAGCGCCTGTCTTCGTCTCTTGTTGTATCAGTTAGGGGCGCGCTCGGCTGCTTCAAGGGTGTTGACCAACAACATCGTGATGGTCATCGGGCCCACGCCGCCGGGCACGGGCGTGATGTGGCTGGCGACGTCTTTGACGCCATCAAAGTCCACATCGCCGCAAAGCTTGCCTTCGTCGTTGCGGTTCATGCCCACGTCCAGCACCACGGCACCGGGTTTGACCATGTCGGCGGTCAGCACATTGCGTTTGCCCACCGCCGCCACGATCACGTCGGCTTGCAAAGTCATGGCTTTGAGGTCGGCGGTGCCACTGTGGCAAATGGTCACCGTGGCGTTCTTTTGCAAGAGCATCAGCGCCATGGGCTTGCCCACAATGTTGCTGCGGCCAATGACCACGGCGTGCTTGCCTTTCAGATCGTAGCCAATGCTTTCCAGCATTTTCATGCAGCCATAAGGCGTGCAGGGCCAAAAGCCGGGCATGCCGGTCATCAACGCACCCGCGCTGGCGATGTGAAAACCGTCCACATCTTTGGCCGGGCTGATGGCCTCGATCACCTTTTGTGCATCGATGTGCGCGGGCAGTGGCAGCTGCACCAGGATGCCGTGGATAGATGGGTCGTTGTTGAGGGCTTCCACGCGGGCCAGCAGGTCGGCTTCGGTCATGTCGGCTTCGTATTTTTCGAGCACCGAATGCAGGCCGCTGTCTTCGCAGGCCTTGACCTTGTTGCGCACATAGACCTGGCTGGCCGGGTTGTCACCCACCAACACCACGGCCAAGCCGGGCGTGACGCCTTTGGCCTTGAGTGCTTGGGCGCGGGCGGCCACTTCGGTGCGCAGTTGTTTGGACAGGGCATTGCCGTCGATGATTTGGGCGGTCATGTTAGAAAAACTCGAAAGGTCGGTAAAAAATGCAAAACGCCCGACGGGTGCGGGCGTTTCAGGTGCAGTGCGATCGGTCAGGCCTTGGGTGCGTTTTGCCCCAGGGCAATCTTGAGAAGGTCTGCCACGGTGTTGGCGTTCAGCTTTTCCATGATGTTGGCGCGGTGCGCTTCGACTGTTTTGATGCTGATGCCCAGATCGTCAGCGATCTGTTTGTTCAGACGGCCTGCAACGATGCGCTCCAGCACTTGGGCTTCGCGGCCTGTCAGCTTGGACAGCAACGCATCGCGGCTGGCGGCTTGCTGGTAGCCCGCAAAAGCGTCACGGGCTTCATCGAGCATGCGCTCGACCAGGCCCAGCAGCTCTTCTTCTTTGAAAGGCTTCTGGATGAAGTCCATCGCGCCTTTTTTCATGGTGTTCACCGCCATGGGCACATCGCCGTGCCCGGTGATGAACACAATGGGCAAAGGTGAGCGGCGCTCGATCAGGCGGTCTTGCAACTCCAGCCCAGTCATGCCACCCATGCGAATGTCTGCGATCAAACACGCTACTTCGCGGGGGTCGTAACGGCTGATGAAGGATTCTGCACTGTCAAAACAACGCACCCGATAGTCTTTGCCTTCGAGCAACCACTGCAGTGAATCGCGCACGGCCTCGTCGTCGTCAACGACGTAAACAGTGCCTTTTTTCGGAATCAAACTCATTCATTTACCCCAGTGGGTTGTTGTTTGGTCAAAGTGCTTTCGACCGGAATCCAGAAGGAGAACCGGCAACCGGTCACCTCGCCGGCATTGTAGAGGTTCTCGGCAGCGATCCTGCCCTGATGGGATTCGATGATGCTGCGGCACAAATTGAGGCCAATGCCCATGCCTTCGACCTTGGTCGAGAAAAAGGCCTCGTAGACCCGCTCGATGTCTTCGGGTGGCAGACCTTTGCCCGTGTCCGTGACTGAAAACTCCACCACCGACTGGTTGTCAATCTGTTTGGGCACGATGCGCAGTTCGACCTGCCGTTGTCCGGTAGGCCGATTGGCGTTATCGATGGATTCGGCTGCGTTTTTCATCAGATTGATCAACACCTGTTCGATCAAAATAGGGTCGACCATCAACTGAGGCAATCGAGCGGCTACATGGTGGGTCAGGCGCACATGGCGTCTGCGCATTTCAATTTCAGCCAGCTCCAACGACTCACTGACCATGGCCGACACGTCCGACAAGCTCCGATTGGGCTCGCTGCGCTTCACAAAGCTGCGGATGCGCAAAATGATCTGACCGGCGCGCTGCGCCTGGCGGGCTGTTTTGTCCAGCGCCCACAGCAGGTCTTCTTCTTTGACCTGCTGGGTCTTGATGCGCGAAATCATGCCGCTGCAGTAGTTGCTGATGGCCGTGAGCGGCTGGTTCAGTTCGTGAGCCACGCTCGACGCCATTTCGCCCATGGTGATCAGGCGGCTGGCGGTCTGGGCGCGTTCGGCTTGCTGGGCGGCCAGTTCTTCGGCTTGACGTCTGGGCGTGATGTCGCTGGCAATCACCATCTGGGCCAATCGGCCATCTGCCCAATTGATGTAGCGAGAGCGAACCTCTAGCCATTTGCCGAGTTCCGACACGAAGATTTCGGCATTTTCAGAACTGGCTACTGTCAGACTTTCAGTGGGCAGACCGACCATGTCATCGACATCGTCAGAACGCGCAGTGGCTTCGGTGGTGCCGGCTTTTTGAACCAAGTGAAGGTGGCCCACGGTGTTTTGCCCAAACCAGAGACGGTACAACTTGTTGGCAAAAAGCAGCTCTTCGCTGCCCAAGGGAGCCACTGACACCGAAGCGTCCAAGGCCTCCAGCACGATCGTGAATCGCTCATGCGAACTGGCCAACTGCTCCCGAATCCTGTTGGGCTCGGTGATGTCGGTCATCGACGTCATCCAGCCTGTTTGCTTGCCTGTCGCATCAATCAACGGGGACACGTACATGCGGGCATCAAACAACTGGCCGTTTTTGCGTTTCACACGCACCTGAAATCCGCCCGCTGAATGCTGCCCACTGATTTCTTCTTCCAACCGCTTAGTCAACAGTTCCCTGTCCTGGTCAGGCCAATAGGGAAAGGGGGCCACGGCACCCACCAAATCGGTCTCACTCCATCCTGTCATTTGGCAAAAGGCGGGGTTCACATAGGTGATGCGGCCACGCAGGTCCAAGGCTCGCATGCCCGTCAACATGGAGTTTTCCATGGCGCGGCGGAAATTGGTTTCGGCCACCAGGGCCTTTTGGGCTTGTATCCGGCGCCGAGTGTGTCGCCAGTTGCCAATCAGCATCCAGGCGGTCATTACGCTCAAGACACCGACCAACCAAAACAGGCCGCCGCCCACCAGGCCTTGCGAGGTGCGCCAGGCTTGCGCACGCAAGATCAAGTCGTTGCCGACGGGCGAGACCGGTACCTCGTAATCGTTGTTGGGTTTGTCGCTGCCGGGCAGCAAGCTCCAAAGCGCAATGCGCCCGGGTATGGTTTGGCCAGCCAGCAGATGGCCTTTGCTGTCTTGCAATGCCACCGCGTACTTGGCCAAGACCTCGGTGGGAATGCCATAGCGCAGCAGGCCTTCCATGGTGTATTCAGCCAGAATCACGCCACTGAAACGACCTTGGTCATTGCTCAAAGGCGAGTGCAGTTGCAGCACGGCTGTTTGCGCGTCTTTGTCTGCGTCGACATCGATTTGGCCGTAAATGGGTTGCATCAAATCCCGGGCCAAGCTGAAATGGCTTTCTGTTTCACCCACTTTGAGCACGCTACCCGCACGCAAATATTGACTTGGCGAAACGCTGGACACCGTTTGGTTGGCAACGATGCGCCTTCGGTCGTCGATCCAGCTCAAGGACATCATTTCGGGGTATTGCTGAACCAGTGCTTCGGCCCGAGACAAAAACTGATCAGGCCGAATTTCTTTGTTGGACACATCGCGGGCCAGTCGCATGACCTGCTCTTGCCGTTCCAGTAAGCGCAAACGCAGGCGTTGCTGGGCGTACTCGACATCTCGTTTGATGGCTTCTTGCTCCCGCTCAATTTCCTCCACCCGCAAATACCAAAACGCGCTGGCGATGGCGGCCAAAAAAAGCACCACGGCAGCGACGGGGGCCAGATTGGCAAACCGATCTTGTCTGTTGGGTGACTGTCGATGCCACCAAGTTCGCCACCACGCCCATGGCCCGACTTGCTTCACGACGGATGTTGCTTTGTTCAATTCCATGAATAGGAGTTTAGGTGACAACCCTTGCGTAATTCCCCGGATGGGCTTCTGCAAATCGAGTCAAATGACGATGATATTTCACTATGCAAAAACAATAAGCACGATTTGAAATTTGAGAAAAAATATGTGAAAATTCGGGCATCATTTCCAAACAACAGCAACAGGAGACAAGCATGACAGCGGCAACACCTCAACAGCCGGGGCGGGATCTGGACAGTCAAGAGACCCGTGAATGGATGGACGCACTGTCCGCCGTGATCGAAAAAGAGGGCGGCGAACGCGCACACTTTTTGATTGAGCAACTGCTCGAACACGCCCGCGAAAACAGCATCGATATGCCGTTTTCGGCCACCACAGGCTACGTCAACACGATCGAACCCAACCAAGAAGCCCGTTGCCCCGGCAACATCGAGATCGAAGAGCGCCTGCGCGCTTACATGCGCTGGAACGCCATGGCCATGGTCGTCAAGGCCAACCGCCACAACCCCGAAGACGGCGGCGACTTGGGTGGCCACATCGGCTCCTTCGCGTCACTGGCCCACATGTTCGGTGCCGGTTTCAACCATTTCTGGCACGCCGAGAGCGAAAACCACGGCGGTGACTGTCTCTATATTCAAGGCCACGTGTCGCCCGGCGTGTATGCCCGTGCCTACTTGGAAGGCCGCTTGACCGAAGAGCAGCTGCTCAACTTCCGCCAAGAAGTCGATGGCAAAGGCCTGTCGAGCTATCCCCATCCCAAACTCATGCCCGAGTTTTGGCAGTTCCCCACCGTGTCGATGGGCCTTGGCCCCTTGATGGCCATCTATCAAGCGCGCTTTTTGAAGTATTTGCACGCCCGTGGCATTGCCAACACCGAAAACCGCAAAGTCTGGGTGTTCTGCGGCGATGGCGAGATGGACGAAGTCGAATCGCTGGGCGCGATCGGCCTGGCCGCACGCGAGAAACTGGACAACCTGATTTTTGTCGTCAACTGCAACTTGCAACGCTTGGACGGCCCCGTTCGCGGCAACGGCAAAATCGTGCAAGAACTCGAAGGCGAATTCCGCGGTTCCGGCTGGAATGTCATCAAGCTTTTGTGGGGCAGCGAATGGGACAGCTTGCTGGCCCGCGACAAAGACGGCGCTTTGCGCAAGCTGATGATGGACACGCTGGACGGCGACTACCAGGCTTTCAAAGCCAATGACGGCGCGTATGTGCGCAAGCATTTCTTTGGCCGCGACCCGCGCACGCTCGAAATGGTCGCCCATCTGTCTGACGACGACATCTGGAACCTCAAACGCGGTGGTCACGACCCACAGAAAGTCTATGCCGCTTACCACGAGGCTGTGAACACCAAAGACCAACCCACGGTGCTGCTGATCAAGACCGTCAAGGGTTATGGCATGGGCAAAGCGGGCGAGGGCAAAAACACCGTCCACCAGACCAAAAAGCTGACCGACGAAGACATCAAGTACATGCGCGATCGCTTCAACTTGCCGATCCCCGACAGCGAGTTGTCCAAGATCCCGTTTTACAAGCCGGCCGACGACACACCCGAAATGCGTTACCTGCACGAGCGCCGCAAAGCCCTGGGTGGCTACCTGCCCAAGCGCCGCGTCAAGGCCGAAGAAAGCTTCACCGTGCCGTCTTTGGAAACTTTCAAAGCCGTGATGGAGCCCACCGCCGAAGGCCGTGAAATCTCCACCACCCAAGCCTATGTGCGCTTCCTCACGCAGCTGCTGCGCGACCAAGCTTTGGGACCCCGCGTGGTGCCGATTTTGGTGGACGAAGCCCGCACTTTTGGCATGGAAGGCCTGTTCCGCCAAATCGGTATTTACAACCCGGCAGGCCAGCAATACACCCCGGTCGACAAAGACCAGGTCATGTACTACAAGGAAGACAAAGCCGGTCAAATCCTGCAAGAAGGCATCAACGAAGCCGGCGGCATGTCCAGCTGGATCGCGGCGGCCACCAGCTACAGCACCAGCAACCGCATCATGGTGCCGTTCTACGTGTACTACTCGATGTTCGGCTTCCAGCGCATTGGCGACCTGGCCTGGGCTGCGGGTGACATGCAAGCTCGTGGCTTCTTGTTGGGCGGCACATCGGGCCGTACCACGCTCAACGGCGAAGGCTTGCAGCACGAAGACGGTCACAGCCACATCATGGCCAACACCATCCCCAACTGCGTGTCGTATGACCCCACCTTCGCCCACGAAGTTGGCGTCATCCTGCACCACGGCTTGAAGCGCATGGTTGAGAAGCAAGACAACGTTTTCTATTACCTGACCTTGCTGAACGAAAACTACGCGATGCCCGGACTCACGCCCGGCACCGAAGAGCAGATCATCAAAGGCATGTATTTGTGCAAGCCCGGAGCCGCTGGAGAAAAGCGCGTGCAATTGCTGGGTTCGGGCACCATCCTGCGCGAATCGCTTGCCGCGCAAACCCTGCTGGCCACCGACTGGGGCATCCAGGCCGATGTGTGGAGCTGCCCCAGCTTCAACGAACTGACCCGCGACGGTCAGGACGCCGAGCGCTTCAACCTGCTGCACCCTCTGGAAACACCGCGCGTGTCCTTCGTGGGCCAACAGCTGGCCAAGCACAACGGTCCCGTGGTCGCATCGACCGATTACATGAAAGCCTATGCGGAGCAGATCCGTCCGTTCATTCCAAAGGGCCGCACTTACAAAGTGCTGGGCACCGACGGTTTTGGCCGCTCAGACTTCCGCAGCAAACTGCGCGAGCACTTCGAGATCAACCGCCACTACATCGTGATCGCCGCCCTCAAGGCACTGAGCGAAGACGGCGCAGTGCCCGTCGCGCAAGTGGCTGAGGCGATCAAGAAGTACGGCATCAACACCGACAAGATCAACCCGCTGTACGCATAAATCCGGGAGACACACATGGCATTGGTAGAAGTACAAGTCCCGGACATCGGGGATTTCGATGAAGTGACCGTCATTGAGTTGATGGTCAAAGTGGGCGACACCGTGAAAGCCGAGCAATCGCTGATCACGGTCGAGTCCGACAAAGCCTCGATGGAAATCCCATCGAGCACAGCAGGCGTCGTCAAGGAAATGCGCGTCGCTTTGGGCAACAAGGTCAAACAAGGCTCGATCGTGTTGGTGGTGGAGGCCGCTGGTGCTACTGCGGCCCCTGCCGCAGTGGCCGCAGCCCCTGTTGCTGCGCCAGCCCCTGTGGCGGCTGCAGTCGCAACTTTTTCCGCACCTTTGGCCGCACCTTCTGCATCGGGCCCCGTGCAAGTGCATGTGCCTGACATTGGCGACTTCAAAGACGTGATCGTGATCGAAGTCATGGTCAAGCCCGGCGAGAACATCAAGGTGGAGCAATCGCTGATCACGGTTGAGTCTGACAAAGCCTCGATGGAAATCCCTTCGTCACACGCGGGCGTGCTCAAAGAGCTGAAAGTCAAAGTGGGCGACAAGGTCAACATCGGCGACCTGTTGGCGGTGCTGGAAGGCACCGCATCGGCAGCCGCGCCTGTGCTGGCGGCGGCTGTGGCCGCACCTGTGGCCGTGGCTTCGGCCCCGGCTGCTGCGCAAACCCCAGTGGCCGCTGCTGCCGCTGCAGTGGCCGCGCCAGCCCATGCCCCAGGCGCTTCGACATTGGGCTTGCCCCACGCTTCGCCTTCGGTGCGCAAATTTGCCCGTGAACTGGGTGTGCCGCTCGAGGAAGTTAAAGGCAACGGTCTCAAAGGCCGCATCACCGTGGACGACGTGCAAGCCTTCACCAAGGCCATCATGTCGGGTGCAACGCAAACCAAAGCGCAAGCGGCCAAAGCTCCTGCGGCTTCGGGTGGTGACGGTGCAGGCTTGGGTCTGATCCCTTGGCCGAAGGTCGACTTCGCCAAGTTCGGCCCCATTGAGCGCAAAGAAATGGGCCGCATCAAGAAAATCAGCGGTGCCAATTTGCTGCGCAACGCCATCATGATTCCGGCCGTCACCAACCACGACGATGCCGACATCACCGACCTCGAAGCCTTCCGCGTCTCGACCAACAAAGAGAACGAAAAATCGGGCGTCAAAGTCACCATGCTGGCGTTCTTGATCAAGGCTTGCGTGGCCGCGCTCAAGAAATACCCCGAGTTCAACAGCTCGTTGGATGGCGATGCGCTGGTCTACAAAAACTACTGGCACATCGGCTTTGCCGCTGACACGCCCAATGGTTTGATGGTGCCGGTCATCCGCGATTGCGACAAAAAAGGCGTGCTGCAAATCAGCCAGGAAATGGGCGAATTGGCTAAGAAAGCGCGTGACGGCAAACTAGGCCCCGCCGAAATGACGGGCGCCACCTTCACCATTTCCAGCCTCGGCGGTATTGGTGGCAAGTACTTCACGCCCATCATCAACGCGCCCGAAGTGGCCATCCTCGGTGTGTGCAAGAGCACCATGGAGCCCGTCTGGGACGGCAAGCAGTTTGTGCCTCGCCTGATGCTGCCCTTGTCTCTGACATGGGACCACCGCGTCATCGACGGCGCTGCCGCCGCACGCTTCAACGCGTTCCTCGGTCAAATCCTCAGCGACTTCCGTCGCGTATTACTCTAAACCTTGGGGGCGGACAAAAGCGAAGCTTTGCTCGGCCCCCAACCGATTGAGAAGAACATGGCATTCATAGATATTCAAGTTCCCGACATTGGCGACTTCGACGAAGTGGCCGTGATCGAGTTGCTGGTCAAACCCGGCGACACCGTCAAGGTCGAGCAATCGCTCCTCACCGTCGAGTCCGACAAGGCCTCCATGGAAATCCCGTCCTCCCACGCTGGCGTGGTCAAGGAACTGCGCGTGAAGCTGGGCGACAAGGTCAAGCAAGGCTCGGTGGTGTTGGTGCTGGAAGGCGAGGGCGCTGCTGCGCCTGCGGCTTCGGCAACCGCTGCCGCACCGGCACCCACATCTGCACCGGCTGCTGCAGTTGCTCCTGTCGCAGCGACTGCTGTGCCTGCACCTGTGGCATCCAGCTTCGGCGGCTCTGCCGACATCGAGTGCGATGTGCTCGTGTTGGGCGGCGGCCCCGGCGGTTACTCGGCTGCGTTCCGCGCGGCCGATCTGGGCCTCAAGGTGGTCGTCGTTGAGCGCTACGCCACTTTGGGCGGTGTTTGCTTGAACGTCGGTTGTATTCCCTCTAAAGCACTGCTTCACGTCGCAGCGGTGATGGACGAAGTCAGCCACATGGCTGACCTCGGCGTGGACTTCGGTGCCCCAGTGGTCAACATCGACAAGCTGCGTGGCCACAAAGAAAAAGTCATCGGCAAACTCACAGGCGGCTTGGCCGCCATGGCCAAGATGCGCAAGGTCACCACCGTGCGCGGCCTGGGCCAGTTTGTCGGCGCGAACCACCTCGAAGTGCTGGAAACCAGCGGTACCGCGCAAGCGCAAACCGGCAGCAAGAAGGTCATTGCTTTCAAGCGCGCCATCATCGCGGCAGGCTCCCAAGCCGTGCGTTTGCCTTTCATGCCCAACGACCCGCGTGTGGTGGACAGCACCGGCGCTTTGGAACTCAAAGAAGTGCCCAAGCGCATGCTGATTTTGGGCGGCGGCATCATCGGCCTGGAAATGGGCACCGTCTACAGCACGCTGGGCGCGCGCCTGGACGTGGTGGAAATGATGGACGGCCTGATGCAAGGTGCGGACCGCGACTTGGTGAAGATCTGGCAAAAGATGAACGCCAAGCGCTTTGACAACATCATGCTCAAGACCAAGACCGTGTCTGCACGCGCCTTGCCCGAAGGCATTGAAGTCACGTTCGAGAGCGCCGAACCCGGTGGCACGGCCCCCGCACCGCAGGTGTACGACCTGGTGTTGCAAGCGGTGGGTCGCACGCCCAACGGCAAAAAACTCGCCGCCGAGAAGGCTGGCGTGGCGGTGACCGACCGTGGCTTCATCAACGTCGACATCCAGATGCGCACCAACGTACCGCACATCTTCGCCATTGGCGACATCGTGGGCCAGCCCATGTTGGCGCACAAGGCGGTGCATGAAGCGCATGTGGCGGCCGAAGTGATTGCGGGCGAACTGCAAGGCAACAAAGAACTGGCAGCTGCGGCGTTCAACGCACGCGTCATTCCGAGCGTGGCCTACACCGACCCCGAAGTGGCTTGGGTGGGTTTGACCGAAGACCAAGCCAAAGCGCAAGGCATCAAGGTGAAAAAGGGCTTGTTCCCTTGGACGGCCTCGGGCCGTGCTATTGCCAATGGCCGCGACGAAGGCGTGACCAAACTGCTGTTTGACGATTCCCCCGAGGTGCATGCAAATGGGGGCCACGGCAAGATATTGGGCGGCGGCATGGTCGGCACGCACGCGGGCGACATGATTGGTGAAATCGCCTTGGCGATTGAGATGGGCGCAGACGCCGTAGACATCGGCAAAACCATCCACCCCCACCCCACGCTGGGCGAAAGCATCGGTATGGCGGCGGAGGTGGCGCATGGCAGCTGTACGGACGTGCCGCCGAGCAAGAAGTAAACACTTCGCGTCGTCAAAGAAAAAGCCCGGACGGGAAACCGTCCGGGCTTTTTAGCTGGTGGCGCACAGCAGGCTTTCGGTTTCCCCTACGCCGAGGTGGCTCGCGAACGCTTGCTGTCGCGCTTGAGCCGAATTTCAACTGTCCGACCCACTGCGCTCGCTGCTTTGACCAGGGTGTCGAGCTGAATGGACAGATTGCTCGGGTCCAATACACGGTCCAATTGGGACCGACTGGTGGCCATGCGTTGCGCCATATTCACTTTGCTGAGCTTGCCGCTTTGCATGGCGTCGTCCAGTTGCTCGGCCAATGCGCGTTTGAGCGCACGGGCCTGCACTTCTTCATAGATGCCGTCCTCTTTGAGGAAGTCATCAAAACTGCTGCCCGTGTGGGGATTGACTTTAGTTGCTTTGGCCATTGATCCACTCCTTCAAGCGTTTGGTCGCCAGTTCAATATCGGCGGGGTTGGTTTGCTGGGTCTTTTTGACAAAGGCATGCAGCAAAATCATTTCGGACTCCTCCACAGCAAAAAGCACGCGTGCGATGCGGTTGCCGATCTTGCTGCGAACCTCCCAGATTGGCCCTCGCAAATGATCGACCCGTGGTTTGCCTATGGGCCATTTGTATTGGACATAGGCAATGTCTTCGCCTACGGTTTGGCGTTCCGCTTTGTCCAAAGTCTTCAGCCATTCGCTCACCGGCTCGCTGCCAAGTGCAGACCGGTAGAAGATGGCAGGGATTTTTCTGCTCGACGACATTTATAAAGTGTACCTTATAAAGTACTTTTTGTCGGTGTGTCTGTGACCAACCGCAGCTACACCAACGTTGAGATCCAGATGCGCACCAACATGATTGGCGAGATCGCTCTGGCCATCGAAATGGGCGCAGACGCCGTGGATATCGGCAAAACCATCCACCCGCACCCCACGCTGGGCGAAAGCATCGGCATGGCGGCGGAGGTGGCGCATGGCAGCTGCACGGATCTGCCGCCGAGCAAGAAGTAAAGTACTTCTCGCTGCAAACAAAAAAGCCCGGGCGGGGAACTGTCCGGGCTTTTTTTGTATTCTTCCAATGTCCGGCAATCACCTGAATTTAAGCGGCGATCAAACGGCTTATTCACCGCATCTCAATGCGCCCCGAGGTAACACCCCTCAGCCCGCTCCCCATCCGCTTCATCACCTTCCTCGCTGCACAGCGCGGCAATCAAAGCTTGGTCCACCACATGGCCGGGTAGCAGCAGCTCTTCATTCGTCCAACGTTTGACCAAGTGGCCATTGGCCACGCCGCCGGTGTGTGGGGCTTGGTAGGCACGGCGGTGTTGCATGGTCACGCCGCTGTTGGCGTTGGCGATGAAGCGGCTTTCGCCCAAGGCCCAGGGTTCAAAGTAGGCGTTGGCCGCCGCATCCACCTGCCGGAAGTAGCTGCGTGCGCCTTCGGCGTGGAGCTTTTTGCGCACGGTGCGCGTGATGAGGCCTTGCAAGTGGTCGAGCGCGGCATCCTCCATTTGATCGAGGGCTTCGGGGCTCATGTCTTGCCCGGCCAGGGCCGCGTTGCTGGCCAGCTCGGCGGGCAGCACTTGCACCATGGCTTTGACCACATCGCGGTGCGGTGCCACGGCGGTGGCCACGGCGCGTGTTTGCGGCTGGATGGGGCAGCGGATTTCGACAAAGCGCGGTTTGACGGGGCCTGTGCAGCCATCGTGGTGGTAGTACTCGCCTTGGCTGAGGCGCCCTTTGCTGGAGCGCCCGCGCACATCGCGGTAGGTGGGGTGCTCTGTGTGTGAATTCAGGCACACCACCAAGCCGGTGGCATCGACCAATTGGTAAAAGGCCTCGCGCAATTCGGGCAACAGGAGTTGGTCGTGCAGGTAATCGGTGGGCTCTGAGCCTTCATGACCGACTTCGCCTTCAATGACCAACACAAAGGGCTTGGGCCTGCGCACGCGCCACAATGCGTTGGCAAATTCCAGCACCGAGCTGGCGTGGGCGATGTGTGGCTTGGCGCTGTGGCCCGTGGGGTCAGACATGGGAAGAATTCAGTGTGCGGTCGGGCTCGGACTGCGAGCAGGGGATTGACAGTAATTTTAGGGCTTCATTTCGCGATGGCTCAGACCAAGCCCAAGGCGTCCCAGACCCGAATCGCGGCATACGCGTCGTTGGCCGCGTAGACCAACTGTGATTCGGTCAGGCGGGCATTGGCCCAGTTGCTGGTCGCCGCTTTTTTGGACTTCATGAAGCGCTGGTTGAACAGCACCGCCACAGCGCCTTTGACGCCCATGTCTTTGCGGTAGCCGCGTTGGTGGAACACGGTGTTGAGTTCCAGAATGCCTTGAGGCTCGATGCCCAGTTTGTGGATGATGCGTTTGCGGTCATCACCCAAGCCAAAACCGGCTTTGGCGATGCCTTTGAATGCCAGCAAATCGGCGGCCACGTTTCGGCATTCGGGTTCGTGCAGCTGAAACACCCAAGCCCGTTCGGCGGTAGACAGTTGCAGGATGTGCGGGCCGTCAGACTGCTCGCCCACCTTGAAGGTTGGTTTGGATTCGGTGTCAAAACCCCAAGCCTGCGCGAGCACGAGTTGGTCATAGGCACGGCCAGCCTGCGCACCGGTGCTCACCAAGGTGATGCGGTCCAGCCCGAGTCGCTCGAACGCGGGGAGGAGGGCGATGGCCTCTTTGTCGGGGGTGGCGCGCTGCGGGGTTTGGTTTTGCATGCTTTGGCCGGTGGTCATTCGCGGGCCTGTTTTTTGGCTTTTTTCGAGCCTTCTTTGCGTTGGGTGCGTTCTGCGTCGGCTTTCTTGCCTTCGGCCAGCCATTGGGCAAATTCTTCGGGTGTTTCCAGCGTCACGCGGCCCAGAGCGGCAGACCTGAAATCGTGGATCACCAACTCGGCTGCTTTGGTCGTGTTCACACGCCCGCCGCTTTGTAGGGCGCCGCGTTGGCGGGCAATGGCTTCGAGCATGGTTTCGTCGGTGTGGCTGGCCACGTCTTTGATTTTGTAGCGGGCTTCCAGTGCTTGTGGGTAGTTGGGGATCAGGTAGTTCAGCAACTCCAGCGCCACCACTTCTTCGTCGAACGCGTTCACGCCAATGGCACCGCTGGCAGCCAAGTTGAACCCGCTTTGCTCGACGATGATGCGAGGCCAAAGAACGCCGGGCGTGTCGTACAAATAAAAATCATCGGCCAGCGTGATGCGCTGCTCGAGTTTGGTCACACCCGCTTCGTCGCCCGTTTTGGCGGCGCGTTTGCCTTTGAGGGTGTTGATCAGCGTGGATTTGCCGACGTTGGGAATGCCGCAAATGAGCACGCGCATGGGTTTGACCATGCCACCCCGGTTGGGGGCCAATTGTTGGCACGCTTCAATCAAGGCCTTGGCTGGCGAAACCATGCTGGTGTCCAGACCCAAGGCACGCACATCGGGCAAGGCGTTGTAGTGGCGCAACCAGGCGGTGGTTTGCACCGGATCGGCCAAGTCTTGCTTGCTGAGAATTTTCAGGCCTGGTTTGCCTTGAATCAGCTCGGCCAGCATCGGGTTGGCGCTGGAGCCGGGCAAGCGGGCGTCGAGCATTTCGATGACGACGTCGATGTCTTTGATGCGTTCCCCAATCGCTTTGCGCGTGAGGTGCATGTGTCCGGGAAACCATTGAATCGCCATAAAAGCCGCTGCCAACCGAAAGTCAAAGAGGGTGATTGTCGGTCACTTCAGGCTCGTACCCGGATTTTCTGCAATGGCTCGCGGGCGAGCAAGCCATTACGTCTCGCAACAATATTGGTTTTGCTCTAACGAACCAAATCTTCCATGGCATCGATCACCAAGCTGGTGCCGATGGCGATCAACAAGATATCGGAGGCGACTCGGACATATTTGTAGCCCGGCGGTGGCACGCCCAATGTGACAAGCACCGTTCTGGGCAACTCGTAATAAACCACACCTTGCGGCAGTGGCACGCCTTTGTGCCATTGTTTGGCCTGGCCTGGAGGCAAGCAGCCGGTGCCCTTTTTGGCCAAACCCGGCGGGCAAAACCCCATGTTCTCGGGTCTGCTGTAGTAGCTTTTTGCGGCCTCTAGGTGGTGCGATTGGAAATACTGCCCGATCCGAATTTCTGCAGCAGGTGAGGGTGCCGTCATGTGGTGCGGCATGAAGGGCGGCATCTCTGCAGGCGGGTGATGGGGATGCCAATGTTTGCTGCGTTGCTGCTTGGCGGCAGGGTGTTGATCGGGCGCTTTGTGCACCTGCGGCGCATGAGGCGCTGGCTTGTCTTGGCGCTGTGCTTTGCGCGGGGCTTGGTCATCGGCTCTTTGCGCTTGTGCAGTCTGTGGCAGCCACAAGACCGGCAGCAGGGCCAAGCAAGCCATGTAAACATATCGAGGAGTGGTCATGTTGGGCTTTCTTCATGGTGATACAAAACACCAGACCCGCACAAGTTATCTGACCAGATGCGCTTGCGCTGTTCGCCAACACCCACAAGTTCGATGCCGCATCACGGGACATGCCCCATCAACCGAACGCCCATGAAAAAAGGCAGCCTGGTGGAACACCATGGCTGCCTTTCGGCGGAAGCAATTGGAAATTACTTCTTCTTGTTCACGGCTGCTTTGAAAGCGGCACCAGCGCTGAAACGGGGCACGGTAGCGGCTGCAATTTTCAGCTTCTCGCCAGTGCGTGGGTTCTTACCAACGCGAGCGGCACGCTTGGCGGCTTTGAAGGTACCAAAGCCAATCAGTTGCACGTCTTGTTTTTTGGCAACCGTCTTGGTGATGATTTCAACCAGCGCGCTCACGGCACGGCCGGCAGCGGCTTTGGACATGTCAGTTTCTTTGGCCAATGTTTCGATCAGTTCTGCTTTGTTCAAGATTTTTCTCCAGATGAATAGAACGGCGAGATTTTGCCACGCAACGTGCGCTTGCCCACATAATTTTCTTAATTTAACCAACTTCTTTGACCGATGTCACTTTACATAATATACATCGTATGAATCAAATGGTGAAGCAAAGGGAACTTGAGATTCACGCCGACAGATCACCAACCCGTTTTGACCGGTTTGGATGCGGGCATGGATGCTTCAGCCGCTGGCGGCAAAACCGGCGCTGACGATTGCGCAGCGTTGGCTGTTGAACGTGTATTGACCGGACCTGCTGGGGTCGTGGCTTGCGATGACGCTGTCTGCGCAGTCACATCGTCTGCCACCAGTTTGGGTGTCTGAGCCTTGGCCGCACGCGCAGCCTGGCGCTGCAGACCTGTTTGGATCAACTCTTTGGCATTTTGGCGATGACCACGAACAGCGAAATCGAGGGCCGTCAAACCCAACTGGTTTTTGATATTCAAATCGGCACCGGCCTGGATCAAGACCTTGACCGCTTCGGGGCTGCCGTACATGGCCGCCATCATCAATGGCGTGCTGCCGTTGGGCGATTCGGCGTCGATGTACGCGCTGTTTTCGAGCAAAAATTCGATCACGGCGACTTGGCCCGTGGATGCGGCGTAATGCAAAGGCGTCCAGCCGGGTTTGTTCACATCGGCGTCGAGTTCGACCAACTGCTTGACCAAGGGCAAATGGCCCTTGAGTGCCGCCAACATCAAAACACTTTCATCCTTGTCGTTGCGGACCTCGACTTTGATTTTGGGCCAGCTAAGCAACAACTGTGTGACCTTGGGCGAAGGCTCGCGCACGGCCAGCATCAGGCCAGCATGACCTGCGGGATTGACGGTGTTTGGGTCAAACCCGCGTTGCAGCAAAGCCTGAACAGTCCTGACATCGTCGAACTGAATCGCTTTGAAATAGTCTTCGTAAGAACCTGCCCAGGAGGGCAGGTTAATAAAAATAAATCCAATTAAAACAACAGCTTTTTCAATTAAATTAATATTTAACATGAGGTTTTAGACGGCTGTTTTGGCGAACAAATTCAAGAAATTGCGAGTCGTCAACTCGCCAATCGCCTCCGAAGTTGAACCGCGAAGCTCACCCAACAACTTGGCAACATGCGGAACATAAGACGGATTGTTCAACTTGCCACGGTAAGGCACAGGAGCCAAATAGGGGCTGTCGGTCTCGATCAGCAGGCGGTCATCGGGGACAAATTGGGCGACTTCGCGCAGATCAGCTGCGGTCTTGAAGGTCAAGATGCCCGACAAAGAGATGTAAAACCCCAAGTCCAAGGCCGCTTTGGCCACCTGCATGCTTTCGGTGAAGCAGTGAAAAACGCCCCCCGCCGAGCCAGCGTCACCCGATTCGCCCTCTTCTTTCAGGATGGCAATGGTGTCATCCGACGCTTGCCGGGTGTGAATGACCAAGGGCAAGCCGGTTTGACGCGCAGCCCGAATGTGGGTGCGAAAACGCTCGCGCTGCCATTCCATATCGGCGATGGTGCGCCCGCCTTTGCGCTCGTCCATCTGGTAATAGTCGAGCCCCGTCTCGCCGATGGCCACCACCTTGGACCGGGCCGCACCATCGAGCAGGTCTTGCAAACTGGGCTCGCGCACGCCTTCGTTGTCGGGGTGCACGCCCACCGTCGCCCACATGTTGTCGTGCGCCATGGCCAAGCCGTGCACGCTGTCAAAGTCTTCCATCGTGGTGCAAATGCACAGGGCGCGGGTCACTTGGGCGGCTTCCATGGACTGCAAAATGCTGTCCAGCCGACCCATCAGTTCCGGGAAATTCAGGTGGCAATGGGAATCGGTGTACATCGTTCAGCCCTTGGACAGCAGGGTTTGTTGGGCATCGGCGGTCAGCGCTTCGAGCATCAGACCGGCATTAAAAGGGTGCTCGGCGGTGCGGGCCGATTGCATCAGTCGCTTGAACCAATCCGTGAGCACCATGACCGATGCCGAGGTGGCGGGCAACTGGGCGGCATCGAAAAAACGCGGCGCAGCACCTGCTTGACGCAACACCAGGTCGTGACAAAGCTTTTGCAAGGCATCAATGGCTTGGGCGGAGCTCATGTCGGCCAAATGCCGCGCATCGCCTTGGCGCATGGCTTTGGGCAGCGCGGCCCACCATTCGGGGGACAAACCCGATTCGGCCTGCCGCAACACATCGGTCGGCCTGCCGCCTGCGCTGCGCAGCAAAGCCTGCGCCACAGGCGCTTGCACGCCCTGCCCGGTCAACCAGGCCAGCGCTTCATCGGCCTCAGGCCACTTCATGGTGTGGGCCAGGCAACGGCTGCGGATGGTGGGCAGCAGCATGTGGCTGGCCTCGGTGGCCAGCACAAAACGCACATCGCCTGGCGGCTCCTCAAGTGTCTTGAGCAAGGCATTGGCCGTGATGGTGTTCATGCGCTCAGCCGGAAACACCAGCACCGCTTTACCGCGCCCACGGGCGTCGGTGCGCTGCGAAAACTCCACCGCATCGCGCATCGCATCCACACGGATTTCTTTGCTGGGCTTGCGGGATTTTTTGTCAATCTCGTCCTGCGCTTTTTCGGACAAGGGCCAGCCCAACTCGATCATCACCGTCTCGGGCATCAGCACGGCCAAGTCGGCGTGGGTGTGCACGGCAATGGCGTGGCAACTGGGGCAATCGCCACAAGCGCCCTGTGGGGTGGGCTTTTCGCACAACCACGCCGACGCCAAAGCCAGCGCCAATTCGTATTGACCCAAGCCCGACGGGCCTTGCAGCAACCAGGCATGCCCACGCTGGGCCAGCAAATCGGTGGCTTGGCGGGCAATCCACGGGGCGTTCAAGGGCGCGCTCATGCGCCATCCCGCCCGAGCCATGCACCGACCACACGGCTCACGTTAGCTCCAACGGCGTCCATGCTTTGGGCAGCATCGATGCGTGCAAAACGGTCTGGCATCTCGGCTTGCCGTTTGGCATACCCTGCTCGCACGGCCGCAAAAAAGTCAGCGGGCTGAGACTCAAACTTGTCGGGCACCCGGGCTGAAGCCAAGCGCTCAGCCGCTATGTGTGGGTCCAAGTCGAACCAAACCGTCAAATCGGGCTGGCGCAAAGCCCCATCGGGCAAAGCCTGCACCATGCTTTCGAGCTGGGCCAGCACCTGCCAGTCAAAGCCGCGCCCACCGCCTTGGTAGGCAAAAGTGGCATCGGTGAAACGGTCACACAAGACCACATCGCCCCGGGCCAGCGCGGGTTCGATCACTTGCACCAAGTGCTCACGGCGAGCGGCAAACATCAACAGCGCTTCGGTCAGCGCGTCCATGGGTTCGTGTAAGACCAGTTCACGCAACTTTTCGGACACCGGCGTGCCACCAGGTTCGCGGGTGCGCACCACCGCCCTGCCCGCTTCTCGACAAAGCTGGGCCACGCGCTCAATGTGTGTGGATTTGCCCGCACCGTCGATGCCCTCAAAAGTGATGAATGTGCCGCGTGTCATAAAGGTGTGATGTGAATATTCGATTGTCGCTCAAGCGGGGAGCTAAGCCCGTCAGCAGCACGTTGTCTGTTGGCCAAGCGGATGTCTTCACTGTCCGCGCTGGTAGCGGTTGACGGCCCGGTTGTGTTCATCGAGCGTGGCGCTGAAGTGGCTACTGCCATCGCCCTTGGCCACAAAGTACAGGGCCTGCGTTTTGGCGGGTTGCACCGCGGCCAGCAAAGCGGCTTTGCCGGGCATCGCGATCGGCGTGGGTGGCAAACCGGCTCGCGTGTAGGTGTTCCAAGGCGTGTCGGTGGTCAAGTGCACACGGCGCAGGTTGCCGTCAAACGCCTCACCCAGGCCATAAATCACCGTCGGGTCGGTCTGCAATCGCATGCCAATGCGCAGTCGGTTGTTGAATACGCCCGAAATCAAAGGGCGGTCAGTGCCCTTGCCGGTCTCTTTTTCGACGATGCTGGCCAACGTCAGCGCTTCTTCAAGCGACCTGACCGACACCCCGGCTTGACGAACATCCCAGGCCTGTTGCAGGTGTTTGTCCATGGACTTCATGGCCCGTTGCAAAACGGCCAAGTCGCTCGCGCCCTTGGCATAAGAATAGGTGTCCGGGTAAAAGCGCCCTTCCGGGGCCACGCCCGGGCGACCCAGTTGTGCCATCAAAGCGTCGTCGGCCAAAGCGCGGCTATCGGGCTTGAGGTTGTCGGCCTTGCCCAGCGCCTGGCGCACTTGCCGCCAGTTCCAGCCTTCCACAATCGTCACGGTGCGCAGGCTTTCTTCGCCTCGCACCAGCATGTTCAGCAGCCTTTGGGGCGTGGTGCCGGGCGCAATTTCGTAGCTGCCTGCACGCATCTGGCGCGATTGGCCCGACAGGCGAAACCAGGCGTACAAGAGCGAGGGTGAGGTCTGCGCCCCGGCGTCGGCCACGGCTTGTGCAATCGCTTTGGGCGATGTGCCGGGCTCGATCGACAAATCCAGCGCGGCTTGACGCGCATTCAGCGGCTGCTGAATCCACCAGAATGCACCGGCGCCCAGGCCCAGCGCCATCACCAGCAGGCTTGTCAGTAACTTCATCAAGCCTTTGAGCACGGCCATGTCCTTTGTTCGGGTGTCGAAAACGTGGGGGGATGATAATTCACGCCTTGCCAGACGACAGAGCCGCCCCATGAACACCCTTGCCCCATTCAGCCCTCACTCCCAGACCCTTTTGAACGGCGTCAGCGCCCTGCCCCACTTGGGCGTGATTCAGGCCCAGGGCGAAGATGCGGCCAACTTTTTGCACAACCAATTGAGCAACGACGTGCTGTTGCTGCCCGTGGGCCAATCGCGACTGGCGGCTTTTTGCTCAGCCAAGGGCCGCATGCAGGCCAGCTTTGTCGTCGTTAAAACTGCGCCCGACACGGTTTTGCTGGTCTTGAGCCTGGATTTGCTAGCCCAGACCCTCAAGCGCTTGTCCATGTTTGTGATGCGCGCCAAAGTCAAAATGACCGACGCCACCGGCCAGTGGCAGCTGCGCGGTTTGGTGGGCGACAGTGCCAAGCACTTGCTGGGCGATGCCGCGCCGTGGCAAAGCACGGTGACGGAGGGTGCTCATGCCCTGGCCTTGTACCCGTCTGTGCTGAACAACGTTCAAGTGCCCCGCGCCTTGTGGCTGGCACCCGTAAATCAGTCACTGCCTGAAGGCCCAGAATTGTCCAGCGATGTGTGGCATTGGTTTGAAGTGATGAGCGGCGTGACGCTGATCACCCAGCCCCTGTTCGAGGCTTTTGTGCCGCAAATGCTCAATTACGAATCGGTGGGCGGTGTCAACTTCAAAAAAGGCTGCTACCCCGGCCAGGAAGTGGTGGCCCGCAGCCAGTTTCGCGGCACGCTCAAGCGCCGCACAGCGCTGGTGCACAGCTCAGTGGCAATGAGCGCCGGGCAGGATGTGTTCACACCGGCTGACCCCGAACAGCCCTGCGCGACCGTGGTGCTGTGCGCGGCACGGCCTGACGGCGAAGGTTTTGATGCGTTGGTGAGCGGCACGACCGAGAGCATGCAAAGCGGTTGGCATGTGGGCAGCGCCGAAGGCGTGGCCTTAGAGTTGTCGCCCTTGCCCTACGCCTTGCTTGCAGACATTTAAGGGGTCCAGCTGGCGCCAACACTGCTGAAAATTTCAGCGATTGGCATTTGCCAGGAATCAGGTCCTAAAGTGTCAGTGGCAGAAGCGTCAGCTCAATTCACGCGCCATCTCGATGTGCGCAATTCCCGCTTCTTCAAAAACCGCGCCATGCGGCCTGAATCCTGAGCGTTTGTAAAACCCTTCTGCGCTGCATTGCGCGTGCAAAACGACTTGGGTGTCGCCCCGGTCTTTGGCTGCACTCATCAGGGCTTGCAGCACACGTTGGCCCAAATCGCTGCCGCGCATCTGCTTCTTAACAGCCATGCGGCCAATGCGGGCCACACCAGGAGCGTGTTGCAACAAGCGGCCTGTGGCCAATGGCATGCCCATGCGGTTCAGGGCCACGGCGTGCAAGGCGGTGTCGTCTTCGTGGTCCCACTCCAATTCGGCAGGCACTTTTTGCTCGTTCACAAACACCTCGGTGCGCAGCGGGCTGGCCAGTTTCTGAAAGTCGTGCCAAGAGCCCATATGCACTTGCACCATGTCTTCCCCGCGCTCAAAGCCTTCCAGCATGTCGCGCAAAGGGGCCGGGATGGGCTGGCTTTTCTTGGCCACCGGGTCGGCGTACACATAAACCAGCTCGCTGGTGATCAGCAGTTCATCGCCCCGAAAAATCGCGCCCGCAAAGGTCATGGACGAGTTGCCCACGCGGTCGCAGCGCATGCACACGTCCAGAAAATCGTCCATCTCGGCGCTGGCGTGGTACTCGACGCTGGCCTTTTTGACAAACAAATCACCCCCAAGCTGGTGCATGGTTTCGGCATAAGGCATGGCCAATTGCCGCCAATAGTCGGTCACGGCGGTGTCGAAGTACATGAGGTAGTGACCGTTGAACACGATTTTTTGCATGTCAACTTCAACCCACCGCACGCGCATGCGATGAGAAAAACGAAAATCTTGGCGTTTCATGAATCAGTTCCTGTTGTGAGCTGGATACCCGCATGCGCGGGCATGACGGATTTAGGGTAAGTGGGTGAGCAGAAAATGGGCTTTCGGGAATGGAGTGAGCACCTGCGCGGGTATGACGAATTTAGGGTAAGTGGGTGAGCAGAAAATGGGCTTTAGGGAATGGAGTGAGCACCTGCGCGGGTATGACGAATTTAGGGTAATTGTGGGAGCAGAAAATGGGCTTTGGGGAATGGAGTGAGCACATGCGCGGGCATGACGGGTATTTGTGGGTTTGTCATGCCCGGCTTGACCGGGTATCCATGACTTCAAAGGCGGCCCTCAAAGCCCGGCCAGCATCGGCATGCGCTTGCAGGGCGTCGGGGATGGCGCGGCCCATGGTGATGAAACCATGCACCACGCCTTTGTAAATTTCAAGGTCGACCGGCACACCCGCCATGCGCAAGGTGTCGGCGTATTGCACACCCTCGTCCACCAGCGGGTCGCATTCGGCCAAGCCGATCCAGGTGGGTGCCAGGCCACTGTGGTCGGGGGCGTTGCCGGGGGCAAAACGCCAGTCGTCGCGGTCTGCTTTGTCGATGTAGCCGTCAAAAAACCAGTCGATGGTCTCTTTGTCGAGCATGAAGCCGTCGGCAAATGTGTGGTGCGAGGCGGTGTCTTGCCGACCGCCGCAGCCTGGATAAAACAACAACTGCAAAGCCAGTTTCAAGCCCTCATCGCGGGCCATCAAGGCGCACACGGCGCTGAGCGTGCCGCCCGCGCTGTCGCCGCCCATGGCCAGGCGCGTGCTGTCCAAACCCAGGGTCTGTGCGTTTTGATGCAACCAGTTCAGCGCATCCCAGCTGTCGTGCACCGCAGTCGGAAATCGGTGCTCTGGCGCCAGGCGGTAGTCCAGTGAAACCACCGCGCAATGCCCGTGGCGTGAGAGCTGGCGGCACAGCACGTCGTGGGTCGTCAGGCTGCCCACGGTGAAGCCTCCGCCGTGGATGTACAGCAACACGGGCAAAGCAGACTCGCCTGTCACTTGTTTGGGGGCGTAAAGCCGGGCGGGCATGGCATGCCCATCGCGGGCGGGGATGTGGATGTTTTCTACCCGGTCCACGTGCGGTGCGGGTTGCAGGTCCAGCATGGGTCCGCCGATGTCGTAAAAAGCACGGGCCTGAGCAGGCGTCATGGCGGTCATGGGCGGGCGACCTGCGCGGTGCACCCGCTCGATCAAGCTGCGTGTGGCGGCGTTCAACAGGGCTCGGGGGTTGGTGTGGTGGCTGCTCATGGGCAAAAAGATCGACAGGGCCGTGGGTGGTGAGATCGGTTCAAACAGCAAAAGTGGCCAGTGAGAAAGGCAAGGGCCAACAAGGGTGACAGCACCCGCATGCCCAAAGGCCATTCCTGCCTCAAAATGGGCTTTGATCGTACAACGCCCTGCCAACCCAGGTCTGTCACTTGGTCGTTGTTGGGCGCAACAGTTTGGAGTATTGCCCCATGTCATTCATCAATTACGTCACCCAGATCCAGATCGACTTTGGCGCAGTCAAGCTGCTGCAAGCCGAATGCGAACGCGTGGGGATCCACAAACCCTTGATCGTGACCGACGCGGGCGTCAAAGCCGCTGGCGTGTTGCAAAAAGCGCTCGACGCCCTGCCCGGTTTGCCGGTCACGGTGTTTGACCAGACCCCGTCCAACCCGACCGAATCGGCGGTTCGCGCCGCAGCGGCCATGTACAAGGCCAACGGCTGCGACGGCTTGATCGCGGTGGGCGGAGGCTCGGCGATTGATTGTGCCAAGGGCGTGGCGATTGCCGTCAGCCACGAAGGCCCGCTCAAAACCTACGCCACCATCGAAGGCGGCTCGCTCAAGATCACCGACCGCGTGGCCCCCATCATCGCCATGCCCACCACCAGCGGCACCGGCAGCGAAGTGGCACGAGGCGCGATTTTGATCCTGGACGACGGTCGCAAAGTGGGTTTTCACAGTTGGTTCATCGTGCCCAAAGCCGCCATTTGCGATCCCGAACTGACCTTCGGACTGCCGCCCATGCTGACCGCCGCCACCGGCATGGACGCCGTAGCGCACTGCATGGAAACTTTCATGGCCGCGCCCTTCAACCCGCCCGCCGACGGCATTGCGCTGGATGGCTTGGCCAGGGCTTGGGGACACATCGAACGTGCCACCACCAACGGACAAGACCGCGAAGCGCGTTTTAACATGATGAGCGCCAGCATGCAAGGTGCCATGGCCTTCCAAAAGGGGCTGGGCTGCGTGCACTCCCTGAGCCACAGCTTGGGTGGCGTGAACCCACGCTTGCACCACGGCACCTTGAACGCCATGTTTTTACCGGCCGTGGTGCGTTTCAACGCTGCAGCCGAGTCGGTGCAAAAAGACAACCGCCTGAACCGGATGGCCCAGGCCATGGGCCTGCACAGCGGCTCGGACATTCCTGATGCCATCCGTGACATGTGCGCCCGCCTGGGCCTGCCCAGTGGTTTGGGCGCGATGGGCGTGACCGAAGGGCTGTTTGACGCGGTGATCACCGGGGCGCTGGCCGACCATTGCCACAAGACCAACCCGCGCATTGCTTCGGCAGACGAATACCGGGACATGCTGTTGACCAGCCTGTGAGGCTGGGGCCTGCTGGCGGGCGAAAAGCGCAGGTCCTTGAAGATCCGCAAGCAATCCCTGAGGGGATAAAGCGCCAATCCATGGCGTTGGTGATCCTGGTCAAGAGGGGCGTGGTGGACGCGTTTTCAACCGGGCTTTGGCCTTCTCCCTGGCCAGTGCTTTGGCCAAATGCCCTCGCGCTGCCGCATCCCAAGCCGAGCGCGCCCAGCGCACGGCTTCACTGGCATCGTCAAATACCGCCTCGGGCGCAGACCAATAAGACAGCGCCACGTCTTTGCCCTTCATGGAGAACGTAAAGGGCGTGAGGCCCAGAGCCTCAAATTCAGGGCGATTTTGCGCATCGGCTTTGAAGAACAGCTGTTGGTTCATGACGATGGCAAACATCAGCCCCTCGTGGTACAGGCCATGTCCACCAAACATGCGCCGGGCAGACACGGTGCCCCAGTCTTCGAGCAGCTCTTGCACAAAGGGTATGAAATCGCTCATACCAAAGCCGGTGAACCAAGCGCGGAACGGTGTTTCAAGCGAGCGCCAAAAGGGCCATGCGTGCCATGTGGGCCATCAAGGGGCTTCATGGCCCGGCATCTTGGCCCCCACGTGGATTTCGCCACGCGCTTGGGCCAACTCGACCTGACGTTGGCGCTCGGCCAGTTTTTCTTTTTGCTCGGGTGTGCGCTGGTCATGGCAATGCTCGCAGCTGACGCCCAAAACGTAGTGTGGCGACAACTTGTCTTGTTCGCTCAGCGGCCAGCGGCATGAGCGGCACAGATCATGGCTGCCCATGCCCAAGCCGTGGCCTACGCTCACGCGCTCATCAAACACAAAGCACTCGCCTTCCCAAATGCTTTGCTCGGGCGGAATTTCTTCCAAATACTTGAGGATGCCGCCTTCGAGGTGGAACACTTCATCAAAGCCGCGCATTTTCATGAGTGCGGTGGATTTTTCGCAGCGGATACCGCCTGTGCAAAACATGGCCACCTTGGTCTTTTTGGCGGCGTCGCCCTGCAAATGGGGCTGCGCGTCCAGCCAGGCGGGCAGTTGCACAAAGTTCTTGATGTTTGGGTTGACCGCGCCCTTGAAGGTGCCAATGGCCACCTCGTAGTCGTTGCGGGTGTCGATGACGACCACGTCCGGGTTGGCCAGCAAGGCGTTCCAGTCGGCGGGTTTGACGTACTGCCCCACGGTCTTGTTGGGGTCCAGCTCGGGCACGCGCAAGGTGACGATCTCTTTTTTGAGCTTGACCTTCATGCGGGTGAACGGCGGCTTGGGGCTCCACGACTCTTTGTGCACCAAGCTGGCCAAACGCGGATCGGCCCGCAAAAAAGCCAGCACAGTGCGGATGCCGTTTTCAGGCCCGGCGATGGTGCCGTTGATGCCCTCGTGCGCCAAAAGCAAGGTGCCTTTGACCTCGTTGGCCTCGCAACAGGCCTGCAAAGGCGCTTGCAGATCGGCGAAATCAGGCAGATCGACGAATTTGTAGAGTGCGGCGGTGAGGTAAGGGGTATCGGGTTGCATGCCCTGATTATCCCAGCCCGGCCATTTGACAGGCCGTTTGCATGCCAACACAGCCGTTAAAGGGGCCGAATGCCCTTCAAATCGGGCCGTGCAAGCCAATGAGCAAACTCATCCGCCAGTTGCTGGCTCGCACGGGCTGCGGCTTGCCACACCTTGACCCGACCCGCCAGATCGCGGTCATAGGTCATGAAATCCTGACGGTCGGGCAGTTTGCCGTTGGGCAGTGTTTTGACCCATTCGGGGTTGGGGGCCAAGACCACGGTGTGGTCCAAAAACGGACTGGCACCATGACGCCATTTCAGGACTTTGTCGAGCCAGCCTGGCACCACGTTTTTCTGGAAATGAGGGTACAGCACGATGGCACGTACGGGCCCCTGTGCAGGCGTGGGTGCCATCCAGTTCAGGTGCAGGTGGTAATCGGTGATGCCGCCGTCCCAATACGCGCCAGCGGGTGCACCGGGGATGTCGTGCACGGCTTTGAGCGCAAACGGGATGGAGCAGCTGGCCTGTAGCGCGGGCATGAAATTGCCTTCGGTCAAGGTGACTTTGAGGGTACGGAAATCTTGAGCGTCAAAAGGCAGTGCAGCACCTTGCCCAGAAAAAACCACGCGCTCCAGCCACCCGCCCAAGGCGCGGCGGCTCAGGGCATTGCTCAAAAATGCACCTGCATACCCCAGCGGCGTGGCCAAGGGGTGTTCGCGGTGCAGCACATGCCGCCCATGCGAGGTCACGATGTGCAGGCGAAATCGGGGGTGGCTCAGCGCCTCTTGGATTCGCCCACCATAAAAAGCCTGCAAGCTTTGACCAAAGGCTTCGCTCACCTGCTCGGCGCTCACGCGTTTGTGGCCCGGCAGCGGTTCGTAGTGCTGCTGAATGTAGTCGCGCTCCAACCGCGCAAACGCCGCCACGGGGTCTGTAAGGCAGGCAGTGGCCATGCGCCATGCGCCGATTGAAGCGCCCACCAGGTCCACACTTTGGCTGCTTTGCGCCAGCCATTCGCCAAAAATGAAGCGGTCCAACGGCCCAAGGATCAGCCCTTTCGGCCCACCAGCTGCCCCCGGAATGACGCCAATGTGCTCCGGCTTGAGACCGTGTTCACGGATGTGGGCCAGGGCCTTGGGGCCGGCGTGGATGTGGAGGGCTTGCATGGTGTTTACTTCTTCAACCCCTGCAACTTGGCAAACGCACTGGCCATGGCCGAGCCTGCACCGGTTGCGGGGGGCGAGGTGTAGCCACCGCCGCCACGCTGGCGGTTGTCTCGCCCTGCCCCTTCAAACTTGTTGTCTCTTGGCCCATCGCGCCGTGCAGGGGCCGCGTCGAGTTTCATGGTCAGGCTGATGCGTTTGCGGGCCACATCCACTTCAAGCACTTTCACCTTGACGATGTCGCCGGTCTTGACCACTTCGCGCGCGTCGGTAACGAACTTGTTGGCCAATTGGCTCACATGGACCAAGCCGTCCTGGTGCACGCCCAAATCGATGAAGGCGCCGAACTGGGCGACGTTGCTCACGGTGCCTTCGAGCGTCATGCCCTCTTTCAAGTCCTTGATGTCTTCTACCCCATCGGCTAATCGGGCCACTTTGAAGTCGGGGCGCGGGTCGCGGCCCGGTTTTTCCAGCTCACCCAAGATGTCTCGGATGGTGATGGCGCCGAATTTGTCGTTGGCGAACAGTTCGGGTTTGAGGGTTTTCAAGACATCCGCTCGGCCCATGATCTCTTGGATGGGCTTGGCCGTTTTGACAATGATTTGCTCGACCACAGGGTAGGTTTCAGGATGCACCCCGGTCATGTCCAAGGGGTTGTCCCCTCCCCGAATGCGCAAAAAGCCTGCGCTTTGTTCAAAGGTTTTGGCCCCCAAGCCCGTGACTTTGAGCAGGTCTTGCCGGTTCTTGAACATGCCGTTGGCATCGCGCCAGCGCACCACCGCCTTGGCCACGCTGCCAGACAGCCCCGACACGCGCGACAACAGCGGCACACTGGCGGTGTTCAGGTCCACCCCCACCGAGTTCACGCAGTCTTCGACCACGGCATCCAGGGTTTTGGCCAACTCGCTTTGGTTCACGTCGTGCTGGTATTGGCCGACGCCAATCGCTTTGGGGTCAATCTTGACCAGTTCAGACAGCGGGTCTTGCAGACGCCGGGCGATGCTGGCTGCGCCGCGCAAACTCACATCCACATCGGGCATTTCTTGGCTGGCAAATTCGCTGGCCGAGTAAACCGAAGCGCCCGCTTCGCTGACCACGACTTTTTGAATCTCAGCGCCACCGTGCAGACGGGCCAATTGCTTGATCAGGTCACCGGCCAGTTTGTCGGTTTCTCGGCTGGCGGTGCCGTTGCCGATGGCGATCAGGTTGACCTGGTGCTTTTCGCACAGCTTGGCCAGGGTGAACAGCGAGCCTTCCCAGTCCTTGCGGGGCTCGTGAGGGTAAACGGTGGCGGTGTCCACCAGTTTGCCGGTGGCATCGACCACGGCCACTTTCACGCCTGTGCGGATGCCGGGGTCCAGGCCCATGACCACGCGGGGGCCTGCGGGGGCTGCCAGCAACAAATCGCGCAGATTGTCTGAAAACACCTTGATGGCGACTTTTTCAGCCTCTTCGCGCAAGCGGGTAAACAGGTCGCGCTCGGTGGACAGGCTCAATTTCACGCGCCAAGTCCAGGCCACGCATTTGCGAATCAGATCGTCCGAGGGACGGGCCGCGTGGCTCCAGCCCAGTTGCATGGCAATCTTGCCTTCGGCAATGCTGGGTTTGCCGGGCTCAGGTTCAACAGGCAGCACCAGCTTGGCGTCCAGCATCTCTAAAGCGCGACCGCGAAACACCGCCAAAGCACGGTGCGAGGGCACCCGGCCAATCGGCTCGTCGTATTCAAAGTAGTCGCGGAACTTGGAAACGTCCGCGTTGTTTTCGTCTTTGCCATCAGACAGCTTGCTTTTAAACAGGCCTTCCTGCCACAGCCATTCGCGGAGGGTTTGGACCAACGAGGCGTCTTCGGCCCAGCGCTCGCTCAGCAGGTCGCGCACGCCATCGAGCACGGCGGCTGTGGTGGTGAAGTCCGCGCCTTCAATCGCACCAGCAGCCAGCACAAAAGCCTGCGCCTCGGCGTGCGGATCGAGCGTGGGGTTGGCAAACAGCATGTTGGCCAAGGGCTCCAGCCCAGCCTCGCGGGCAATCATGCCTTTGGTGCGGCGCTTGGGTTTGAAGGGCAGGTAAATGTCTTCCAGTTCCTGCTTGGTGGGGGCCGCCTCGATGGCGACCAACAACTCGGGCGTCATCTTGCCCTGCTCTTGAATGCTTTTGATGACCGCAGCGCGGCGGTCTTCAAGCTCACGCAAATAAGCCAAGCGGGCTTCCAGTTCACGCAGCTGGATGTCGTCCAGCCCATCGGTCACTTCTTTGCGGTAACGGGCGATGAAGGGGACGGTGGCACCGCCATCAAGCAAGTCCACCGCGGTTTTGACCTGGTCAGGGCGGATACGGATTTCTGCGGCCAGTTGGGCCAGGATTTTCTGCATGTCTCAGGTCACATCTTGAGGGGAAAGCGGGCAAGTTTGCCACAAGCGCTCAGCCTCAGACCTGCCTCAGAACGCTTGTTGAAATTCTCGATTTCTGATTCAGACATCTTTAATAAAACAAATAATTCATCAAAATCATTGACGTTAAACCATCAAAAAAATAAACTAATTAAAATTGATAAAACAATTGTCAAAAAGGAGTGGTTGATGAATTTGATGATTAAAAAAAGAGTACGCAGGGTCCATCGCGCAGTCTGCGTGGCCCTCGCAGGGATGTTGATGGTTGTTTTGACGGGTTGTCAAACGCTGGGTGGCGCTGCGATTCCGGCTGCGGAATATGAAAATTTCACGCCTAAATCGCCAGAAAAGCGAATCATGAAAGAGGTCTCTGTTCGCTGGGAAATCCGAAACGATGTCGCCCAGTACTGTGCGCGTTCGATTGGCATGGGCCGTGAGCAGGCCTACTTCACCCCGCCCGTGGCGTGCGCGGTCTGGCAAGTCGATAAAAAAGAATGTGTGATCGTCACAGGCAGCCCAACCTCACATGTGGCGCTCGGTCACGAACTTCGCCATTGCTTTGAAGGCCACTTTCACTGACCAGCCTTTGAACCCCAACACTGTCGCGTTGGGGCTCAAAGGCTTTGAGGGCGTCAAATGCTGCGCAAGGCTTGGCGCAGGCCCTCGCCCACTTCGGGTTTGGCGGCAAAAGGGTCGGGTGGGTTGCTACCCTGAACAATGGCCTCCATCCGGCTTTGCACATTGCCCAGCGCCTGCGGGTGGCTGTATATATAGAACTGGCCGCTGGTCACGGCATCGAACACTTTTTGCGCCACATCGGCGGCTGACACCTTACCGCTGCCAACCGCTTTGTCACTCTGGGCCTGGCCAATCAACTGGCTGGCGGTGGGCTTGTCAGCGGCCAGTTCGGTTGGTCGGTTGCGGTGGCTCTGGCTGATACCGGTGGGCACAAAGTAAGGACACAACACACTGGCGCTGACCTGATCGCTGACCAGCTGCAAATCCTGATACAGCGTTTCGGTCAAGGACACCACGGCGTGCTTGCTGACGTTGTAGATGCCCATATTGGGCGGCGTGAGCAAACCCGCCATGCTGGCGGTGTTGACCAAATGACCTTGGTACGCTGGATCGGCCTTGGCTGCTTCGAGCATCATGGGCGTGAACAAGCGAACGCCATGCACCACACCCCAAAGGTTGACGCCCAGCACCCATTCCCAGTCAGCGACCGAGTTTTCCCAAACCAAGCCCCCTGCCCCCACGCCCGCGTTGTTGAACACCAAATGCGGTGCACCAAAGCGCGCTTTCACGTCGGCAGCCAGTTGCGCCATGGCCACCGCATTGGACACGTCCACTTGGCGGGCCAACACCTGCACGCCTTGCGCCTTCATTTCGGCCTCGGCTTTGTCGAGTGCGTCTTGTTGCACATCGACCAGCACAAGGTTCATGCCCAGTTTGGCGCCAATGCGGGCACATTCCAGACCAAAGCCCGAGCCCGAACCGGTCAAGACGGCGGTTTTGCCTTTGAAGTTTTCGATCATGCTGATGCCTTTTTCAAAGTGAAGCCCACGCGTGGGAAATGCACATGCACAGTGCCTGCACGCTCATCGCTGCGTTTCAAGGTGTAGCGGGTGCGGGTGGCTGCGACCAACTCACCCTCGGTCGGCTCCAGGCCAAAGTGGTCGGCGGCGATCACCACGGCGCTGCCCAGCGCGATGCCGTGCTCATCCTGAAAAACCTCGCCCTGCAAAGATGCTGGCGTGGATGTCTGGGCCACTTGCAGCGCTTGTTCAGCACTGAACTTATCCGGCGTGCCGTGCCCGATGGCTTGCATGCGGACCATCCAGCTTTTCACCTCGGGTGTGGCGTCCAGAATGCCGGCCAAGGCGGGCGTGCGCTCCTGCGTGAACCAAAGGGGGTGGTAAGCCGCAAAGTCGGCCACACAGGGCTGTGCACCGAACAAAAAATCCTGTCCGTGCAGCATGTTGGCCAAGCGGCGCAAGTAGCTTTTGTAGGTGGCCGCGGCGTCTGCAGACGACATGCGGGCTGCGCCGCCGCGCATGGCACCCCGGTCGGCCACAAAGGCTTGCACGCTTTCAGCAGGGGCACCTGCAAACACCTGAGCAACACCTGCGGGCTGGAAGTTGTAGGCCATGGCGGCCGTGAACAAGGCGCTGTCTGCCCATTGCGCCACGATGCGCGCAGCGCCTTTGACGGCGTCAGGGTAAATCGTGGACTTGGGGCCGATGTGCTCCAGCACATCACAAATGAGCGCGGTGTCGCAATAAATGTCGGCACCCACCTGCAGCACGGGTGTTTTGCGGTAGCCCCCAGTCAGCGCCGTCAGGTCGGGCTTGGGCATGATCATGGGGATGAACACGCTCTTCCAGGCCAATTGCTTGTAGCCAAAAATCAGCCTTATTTTTTCGGCAAACGGCGAGGTCGGGTAGTGGTGCAGGATCAGATCGGACATGTGGCTGGCCTCAGATCAGTTTGACCAGCTGCTTGCCAAAGTTCTTGCCCTTGAGCAGGCCCAAAAACGCCTCAGGCGCAGCCGCCAAACCTTGGGCCACGGATTCGCGCGGACGCAGTTTGCCTGTGCCAACCAAGGTGCCCAGCTCTTGCAGTGCTTCGGGCCAGACTTCCATGTGCTCGCTGACGATGAAGCCTTCGATCTTCATGCGGTTCACCAAGATAAGGGCTGGATTGGCCATGGGCAGTGGTGCACCGTCATAACCCGCGATCATGCCGCAGACCGCAATGCGGGCGAAGGCGTTGGTGCGCAACATCACCGCATCGAGCACCATGCCACCCACGTTTTCAAAATGGCCGTCAATGCCGTTCGGGCAGGCTTCGCGCAATGCCTTGGACAGCGAGATGTAATCCTTGTGCTCTTTGTAGTCGATGCAGGCGTCAAAGCCCAGTTCGTTGACCACGTAATCGCATTTGTCTTTGCCACCAGCAATGCCCACCACGCGGCAGCCGCGTGCTTTGGCCAATGCACCATAAGCGCTGCCCACAGCACCGCTCGCCGCGCTCACGGTCACGGTCTCGCCTGCTTTGGGCGCGATGATTTTCACCAGGCCATACCAAGCGGTCACGCCCGGCATGCCGACCGCGCCGAGGTAATGCGACAAGGGCACATGGGTGGTGTCCACCTTGCGCAAGGCGCCCAACACATTGGCATCAACGACGCTGTATTCCTGCCAGCCCCCCATGCCCACGACTTGGTCACCTGCCTTGAATTTGGGGTGGCAACTGTCCACCACCTCGCCCACGGTCCCGCCGATCATGACCTCGCCCAGCGGCTGGGGCACGGCGTAGCTTTTGCTCTCGTTCATGCGGCCGCGCATGTAAGGGTCCAGGCTCATAAAGTGGTGTTTCACGAGCACTTGGCCATCCTGCAAAGCGGGAACAGGCGTTGCGACCTGTTTGAAGTTGGCCACAGTGGCCTCACCTTGAGGGCGATTGTCGAGAACGATTTGATGGTTGAGGGTCATGTTTGTCTCCGGAAATAAGTCAATGTAAAAAATCAGTCGGTCGAGGGTGCTGACGCCTCACGGCGGGCCACATATTTGAAAGTGCCTGTGGCGTGAGCGCACAGTTGCCCTTGGGCATCGAACACACGGCCCTCTGTGAAAGCCATGCTGCGCGTGCGGTGTAAAAGTGCGCCCTTGGCCACCAGCTTTTCAGCGCCCGAAACTTTGGCCGGGCGCATGAATGTGGTTTTCATTTCGATGGTGACCACGCCCATGTCGGGGTCTACGCTGCGAGCGGCTGTGGCCATGACCACATCGAGCAAGCTCATCACCGCGCCGCCGTGCGTCACCGCAAACGAGTTTTGGTGTTCGGCGGCAGGCGCGTAATGCAGCTCGGACTGGCCACCCTCGAATTTTTCGAGGGTGAAGCCCAGAAGGTCCACAAAGGGAATGTGCGCGCCAAAGGGGATGCTCATGCGGAACCTCGGGTAAGACTCAACCGCCAATGATGGCGCTCACGCCACCATCGACAGCCATCCACTGGCCAGTGATGTGTTTGCCAGCGTCAGAGGCAAACAACAGCGCAAGCCCTTTGAGGTCTTCGTCATCGCCCAGGCGTCTCAGTGGCGCTCCTTGGGCCAGCTTGTCGGCACCGAGTTTTTCCAGCAAGCCATAGGTCATTTTGCTGGGGAAAAAGCCCGGACAAATGGCGTTGACGGTGATGCCGTGCTCGCCCCACTCACCCGCCAGGGCGCGGGTGAAATTGATGACCGCCCCCTTGGAGGTGTTGTACGCAATGGTTTTCATCTCTGAAGGGTTGCCCGCCAGACCGGCAATGGACGCCACGTTCAAGATGCGCCCCTTGCTGCGCGGAATCATGCTGCGCTTGGCCACTTCTTGCGACAAGATGAAATACCCGCGCACGTTGAGGTTCATCACCTTGTCCCAGGCTTCAACCGGGTGGTCTTCGGCAGGTGCACCCCAAGTGGCCCCCGCGTTGTTCACCAGAATATCGATCTGGCCCATGCGCTCCAGGGTCTCGGCGGCCAGACGGCGAATGTCTTCTTCCTTGCCGCAATCGGCAGCAATCCATCGGGCATCGATGCCAGCAGCTTGCAGCTCGGCGACAGCTTCTTCGAGGTCAGCGGCCTTGCGCGAGCTGAGCACGATCTTGGCGCCGGCCTCACCCAGTGCGTGGGCCATTTGCAAGCCCAGACCGCGAGAGCCGCCGGTAACCAAGGCCACTTGCCCGGTCAGGTCAAACAGTTGTTGAACAGTGCGTGCCATCTAAGGTCTCCGGTTACTCGGTTGTGAAATCCATGCAGCGCCGTTCTTTGACGACCGTTTTCATGAAGGGTTTGATGGCCACATGATCGGGGTGATTCTGGTAAGCCGCTAGCACCTGCGCGTCATCGAGCAACATGTGCAGCACCAGATCGTTGGTGCAGTCCATGCCCGCCGTGGCGGTGGCCACTTCAAAGGTCTGGATGCCAGGCACCACCTTGGCACACGACAAAAGAAGGGCTTTGGCTTTGGCCACATTGACCGCTTTGTCGGCCCCTTCGGCGTGGTCGTGCAGGTTCCACATCACGATGTGTCGAATCATCAAAATGCCTCCTCAGGCAGGTCAGCGCAAGTCGGGTCACGGCTGCTGACCACACGCAGCCAGGCACCGATCTTGGGCAGTTCGTAGCGGTAAAAGTAGCGGCAGGCCGCGCGACGGCCTTGGGCTGCGGGCGTCGTGTCGCCGTCCAAGCAGCACGCCACATCGAGCCAGATCCACGCGATGACGGTGTGGCCAAAGGCCTGCAAATACGGCACGGCATTGGCCAACGCCTGCGCAGGCTCGGCCCCCGCCCAGGCTTGCTCGGTGGCTTGCCCGACTTGTTGAAGCGCATCGCGCAGCGCGGCGGCTTCGGGTGCCCATGACGCTTGGGCCTGGGCTGCAGTGGCCAGCATGCGCTGGGCCAGCAGTTGCAAGCCCCGACCGTTTTCCATCAACACCTTGCGGCCCAGCAAGTCCATGGCCTGGATGCCGTGGGTGCCCTCGTGGATCATGTTCAGGCGGTTGTCGCGCCAGTACTGCTCGACCGGGAAGTCGCGGGTGTAACCGTAACCGCCATGGATCTGGATCGCCATGCTGTTGGCTTCCAAGCACCATTCGCTGGGGAAACTCTTGACGATGGGCGTCAGCACTTCCAGCAGCAAACGCGCCACATCGGCGTCTTCGGCGCTGCCGGTGTGCTGTTCGTCCACCAGGCGGGCGCTGTACAAAGCCAGGGCAAGTGCGCCTTCGCTGTAGGCTTTTTGGGCCAGCAGCATGCGCTTGATGTCAGCGTGTTCGATGATGCGCACTTGCCGTTGGCTGGCGTCTTTTCCCCCTGCCCCGCTGGGCCTGCCCTGCGGGCGGTTTTTGGCGTAATCAAGGCTGGCGTAATAACCGGCCATGCCCAGCATGGTGGCGGCCATGCCCACACCGATGCGGGCCTCGTTCATCATGTGGAACATGCAGCGCAGGCCTTCGCCTGGTTTGCCGACCAGGTAACCCACAGCCCCGGCTACCGCTTGTGCTGAGCCCGCAGAGGCCACCGGGTATTTGCCCTCGCCAAAGTTCAAAAGCGTGTTAGTGGTGCCACGCCAGCCGCATTTGTGGTTCAGGCCCGCCAGCGCCACATCGTTGCGCTGACCCGTCAATTGCCCCTGCGTGTCCACCATTTTTTTGGGCACGATGAACAGCGAGATGCCCTTGACGCCGGGCACCAGTTGGCCATTCGCGTCGGGGATCTTGGCCAGCACCAGGTGGATGATGTTTTCCGACAGTTCATGTTCGCCCGACGAGATCCACATCTTGTGGCCCTTGAGTCTGTAGCGAGGCCCCAAAGCATCGGCCTCAAAGCCCGCACCGTCCGGCGTGGCGCGGGTGGTCACATCGCTAAGCGACGATCCAGCTTGCGGCTCGGAGAGGCACATGGTGCCCGAAAAGCGCCCCGAAAATTCATGGGCCGCAAACACCTGCTTTTGCAAATCGGTGCCGTGCACCATCAGCAAATTGGCGTTGCCGCTGGTCAGCATGCCCGAGCCGATGCTGACCGAGGCCATGGCAAAAAAAGCGTTGGCAGCAGCTTCGACCGTGTAGGGCAACTGCATGCCGCCCACATCGTAGTCTTGCGCCGCACTCAACATGCCGGACTCAGCGTAGGCTTTGTACGCATCTTGGGTGGCTTGCGGCAGGATGACTTTTTCGCCATCGAACTGCGGCTCTTGTGTGTCCACCAAGCGGTTAAAGGGGGCGTACTTCTCGCGGGCGATGCGCTCGCAGGTGTCAAGCACCGCATCAAAGGTTTCACGCGAGTGATCGGCAAAGCGTTCGCGGCATTGCAGGGTCTCGACTTTCAGCCAGTCGTGCAGCAAAAAATCAACGGTGGGACGCAAACTCATGGCAGCGAACTTTCAAATCGTGGATTCTTGTGGGAACGAGCCCCTGCTCGCCAATCCTGTGGCCGCAGGAGCAGCCTCCCACACAAAAAAGGGCAGAGGTCATCATGCTGCCCTCTGCCCTGAATCACATCAGCCATCTGAGCGACAGCCAAAGCGGTGTGCTTAGAGCACTTCGAAGATGCCGCAAGCGCCCATGCCGCCGCCAATGCACATGGTCACCGCCACGCGCTTGGCGCCACGGCGCTTGCCTTCGATCAAGGCATGACCTGTCAAGCGCTGGCCCGACACGCCGTAGGGATGCCCCACAGCGATCGCACCGCCGTTGACGTTCAAGCGGTCAGCCGGAATGCCCAGCTTGTCGCGGCAGTACAGCACTTGCACCGCAAAGGCTTCGTTGAGTTCCCACAGGTCAATGTCTTGCACCGTCAGGCCCAGACGCGCCAGGGCTTTGGGCACGGCATACACAGGGCCAATGCCCATTTCGTCAGGCTCGCAACCGGCCACGGCAAAACCGAGGAATCGACCCAAGGGCTTGAGGCCACGTTGCTCGGCCAGCTTTTCGTCCATCAACACGCAAGCGCCTGCACCGTCCGAGAACTGGCTGGCGTTGCCTGCAGTGACCAAGCCTCCGGGCAGCGCCGAGCGCAGGCCACTGATGCCTTCCACGGTGGTGCCTTCGCGCAGACCTTCGTCTGTGCTCACGGTCACTTGTTTGGTGGTCATGCCCATGACTTTGTCGATCACGCCTTGCGTGACGGTGATAGGGGCGATTTCGTCGTTGAACAAACCGGCAGCTTGTGCGGCACAAGCTTTTTGCTGGCTGGCAGCGCCATAAGCGTCCATCACATCGCGACCGATCTTGTAGCGCTTGGCAACTTGTTCAGCTGTTTGCAGCATGTTCCAGTAAATCTCGGGCTTTTGCTTGGCCAACGCCAAGTCACGCATCATGTGCGTGTTCATTTCTTGCTGAACACAAGAAATGCTTTCGACGCCACCCGCCACATAAACCTGGCCTTCGCCCGCGATGATGCGCTGCGCTGCCAAGGCAATGGTTTGCAAGCCCGAAGAGCAAAACCGGTTGACGGTCATGCCGGACACTGAAATCGGCAGACCAGCCTTGAGGGCGATTTGGCGTGCGATGTTTGCACCCGTAGCGCCTTCTGGTGTGGCGCAACCCATGATCACGTCTTCGACTTCGGCGGCGTCAATGCCAGCACGGGCCACGGCGTGTTGCACGGCATGGCCACCCAATGTGGCACCGTGGGTCATGTTGAAAGCGCCCTTCCAGCTCTTGGCCAGCGGGGTGCGTGCGGTAGAAACGATGACTACATTCGTCATGATGAAAACCTTTCATGTGAGGGACCGAATAGAAGATCCGGCCCCTCGAAAATTAAAAAATCAGTTGAATGTCTTGCCTTCGGCCACCAGACGCTGAATCAGCGGTGCGGGTTGCCAGAACTGGGCGTCGTCATGCGGATTTTTGGCGAAGCGTTTCATGGCTTCTGCCACATTGAACAGGCCGAGTGTGTCTGCGTAAATCATGGGGCCGCCGCGCCACAGCGGGAAGCCGTAACCCGTCAGGTAAACCATGTCGATGTCGCTGGCCTTGCTGGCAATGCCTTCTTCCAAAATGTGAGCAGCTTCGTTGACCAGCGAGAACACCAGGCGTTGCACGATTTCTTCGTCTGAAATCTTGCGCGGCGCGATGCCCAAAGCGGCACGGTGTTTTTCGATCATCTCGACCACCACAGCGCTGGGAATCGCATCACGCTTGCCTGTTTGGTAGTCGTACCAGCCCGCGCCGGTTTTTTGGCCATAACGGCCCATCTCGCAAAGCAAGTCGGCGGTTTTGCTGTACTTGAGGTTGGGCTTTTCTTGGTAGCGGCGCTTGCGAATCGCCCAGCCAATGTCGTTGCCGGCCAAATCGCCCATGCGGAACGGCCCCATGGCAAAGCCAAACTTTTCAACGGCTTTGTCGACCTGCGCTGGCGTGCAGCCTTCTTCGATCAGGAAACCAGCCTGGCGGCTGTATTGCTCGATCATGCGGTTGCCGATGAAGCCATCGCACACGCCAGAAACCACCGAGGTTTTCTTGATCTTCTTGCCGATGGCCATCACGGTAGCCAACACGTCTTTGCCGGTTTGAGCGCCGCGCACCACTTCCAGCAACTTCATCACGTTGGCGGGGCTGAAGAAATGCATGCCCACGACGTCTTGGGGACGCTTGGTGAACGAGGCGATCTTGTTCACGTCGAGAGTGGATGTGTTGGACGCCAAAATTGCACCGGGCTTCATCACACGGTCGAGCTCTTTGAAGACGGCTTCTTTCACGCCCATTTCTTCAAAAACGGCTTCGATCACCAGATCGGCCTGGCCGATGTCGTCGTAACTCAAAGTGGTCGACAACAGCGCCATGCGCTCATCGTATTTTTCAGGCTTGAGCTTGCCTTTTTTGACCTGCGCTTCGTAGTTCTTGCGGATGGTGGCCACGCCACGGTCCAGCGCGTCTTGCTTCATCTCCAGCATCTTGACGTGGATGCCTGCGTTGAGGAAGTTCATCGAGATACCGCCGCCCATGGTGCCTGCACCAATCACGGCAATTGATTTGATCTCGCGCTTGGGCGTGTCATCTGGCACGTCCGGAATTTTGCTGGCAGCACGGTCGGCCATGAAAATGTGACGCAAAGCACGCGATTCAGGCGTGAGCATCAGGTTCATGAAAATTTCACGCTCGAAGACCATGCCCTCTTCAAACTTTTTGGTGGTCGCCGCTTCTACGGCATCGACACACTTCGCAGGCGCGGGCAGGTTCTTGGCCATGCCTTTGACCATGTTCCGGGCAAACTGGAAGTAGGCATCGCCTTGCGCGTGTTTGCAAGGCAGATTGCGCACCAATGGCAACGGCAATCCGTCGGCGTGGGCAGAGGCCACTTTGCGGGCCAAGGCCAGCGCTTCTTCAGGCAAGCTCTCGACCGATTGGGCCATTGCATCAAACAGCTTTTGGCCAGGCAACATGGCCAGCATCTCGCTCTTGATGGCTTCGCCGCTGACGATCATGTTGAGCGCCGCTTCGACCCCAATGACGCGGGGCAGACGCTGCGTGCCACCGGCACCAGGAATCAAGCCCAACTTGACTTCAGGCAACGCGATGCTGGTGCCTGGGGCTGCAATGCGGTAATGGCAACCCAAAGCCAACTCCAAACCGCCGCCCATGGCGACCGAGTGGATGGCCGCCACAACGGGCTTGGCCGAGTTCTCGCAAGCACGGATGACACTCAACAAATTCGGCTCTTGGATCGCTTTAGGCGAACCGAATTCGCGGATGTCTGCGCCACCCGAAAAGGCTTTGCCGCCGCCAGTGATGACGATCGCTTTGACGCTGGCATCGTTGTTGGCTTTTTCCAGGCCATCGGTGATGCCGACACGGGTCGACAGACCCAAACCATTGACGGGCGGGTTCATCAAGGTGATGACCGCGACGTCTCCGTGAACTTTGTATTCAGCTGTCATGCTGCACTTCCTTTGCGTGAAATAAAGCGGGGGACAAAAAAGAACGACCGTTCGTTTTTGAAATATTGTAGTGGCTGAACAGACAAAAGACAGCTTGCACTGTCTCAATTGGGACGGATTTCAGACCTCCAGCCATTCCTTGCGGATGTACGTGTTCTCGCGCAGGGCTTGGGGCGTGCCCTCAAAGACGATGCTGCCATGGCCCATGACCAAGGCTCGGTCCGAAATTTTCATGGCGATGGTGAGTTTTTGCTCAATCAGCAGCACGGAAATGCCCCGACTCTTGAGCTGCTCAAGGTACTGCCCCACCAATTCGACGATCTTGGGGGCCAAGCCCTCGGTCGGCTCGTCGATGATGATGAGGTCAGGGTCGCCCATGAGGGTTCGGCACAGCGTGAGCATTTGCTGCTCGCCGCCCGACAGAACCCCGGCTTCGGTGTGCTCGCGTTCTTTGAGGCGCGGAAACATGGCATACATGTCTTCGAATGACCAGCGGCCATTTTTGCCACTGCGCTTTTGCCCTAACTGAAGGTTTTGATGCACCGTCAGTTTGGGAAAAATGTCCCGGTTTTCGGGCACATAGCCAATGCCCAAATGGGCAATTTCATAGGCCTTTTTGCCCTGAATGGGCTGACCGTTCCAGTCGATACGGCCTTGGCAATCAACCAGACCCATGATGGCCTTGGCGGTGGTCGAGCGTCCTGAACCATTTCGGCCCAGCAAAGCCACGATCTCACCTTGACCAACATCGAAGCAGACGCCGTGCAACACATGGCTTTTGCCGTAATAGGCGTGAAGGTTGTCTATATGCAACATCAATGGCCTCCTGCCTGGCTGTCAGCAACGGATGAACCCAGATAGGCTTCTTGCACTTTGGCATTGGCCCTGACCGCCTCGGGCGTGTCAAAAGCGATCACTTCGCCATACACCACCACCGCAATCTTGTCGGCCAGCCCAAACACCACGCCCATGTCGTGCTCGACCGTGAGCAGGGTTTTGCCCACGGTGACTTCCTTGATCAGGTGAATAAATCGCGAGGTTTCGCTCTTGCTCATGCCGGCGGTGGGTTCGTCCAGCAAAATCACATCGGCACCGCCCGCAATCGTCACGCCAATCTCGAGGGCGCGTTGCTCGGCGTAGGTCAGGTTCATGGCCAAGATGTCGCGTTTTTTGTCCAAACGAATCATCTCCAACAGCTGGTCTGCACGCTCGTTGGCGTCTTTCAGGCCAGACAAGAATTTGAAGAAGGTGTATTTGTAGCCCAGGCTCCACAGCACTGCGCAGCGCAGGTTTTCAAAAACACTCAACTTCGGGAAGATGTTGGTGATCTGAAAACTCCGCGCCAAGCCCATGCGGTTGATCTCGTAWGSCGTCTTSTGCTGAATGCGTTGGCCATTCAACAAAATGTCACCGCTGGTCGGGCCAAAGCGGCCACTGATCAGGTTGAACAAAGTGGACTTTCCCGCTCCGTTCGGGCCAATCACGGCCACCCGTTCACCAGGCTCAACGGCCAAATTCACGCCCCGAATGATTTCGGTTTTGCCGAAATTCTTGCGAACGTCTTTCAGCTCCAATGCGTAGGTCGTACTCATACTGCAGTCTCCCGTCGCTTGATTTCTTTTTCGATCTCGGTCTGGATCTCGCCCCACTCGGTCATGTACTGACGGCGAGACAACTCGAACAAGCCCAAGCCGGTCAACATGACAAAAGCGCAGCCAAACCAGCTGTCCAGGCCTTTGGCATTGAGTGTGGCCCCCATGAACTTGACCGTGTCACCCAATGCCGAATTGAGCTGCAGGTGATAGACCATTTCGATCATCGCGCCCGCACCGGCCAACATGACAAAGGCGGTCAGGCCCAGCCCCAGATAACTGGTCCAGATCTGGCGCAGCTTGCCAAATTTAGCCACCCGCAGGTTCATCATGATCAGGCTGGCAATGCCGCCAGGCGCATACATGACCATGAACAAAAAGATCAGGCCCAGGTAAAGCAGCCAGGCTTTCGTCAGCTCGGACAAAAGCACGAAGGCAATGATCATCAAAATGGCACCGATGATGGGACCAAAGAAGAAGGTTGCGCCGCCCAAAAAGGTGAACAGCAAATAGGCGCCTGAGCGCCCTGCCCCCACCACCTCGGCGGTCACGATTTCGAAGTTGAGTGCCCCCAAGCCCCCCGCAATGCCCGCAAAAAATCCTGCGATGATGAACGCGATGTAGCGCACGCGTTGGGTGTTGTAACCAATGAATTCAACACGTTCGGGGTTGTCCCGCACCGCATTCAAAATGCGGCCCAGCGGCGTTTGTGTGAAGGCGTACATCAAGGCCACGCTCACAAAGGTGTAGGCCGCGATCAGGTAGTAAACCTGAATTTGCGGGCCGTAGGTGATGCCAAAGAACGCCTCACCCGCCACCCGGTTGCCCGACACGCCAGCTTCACCCCCGAAAAACTCGGAAAACATCAGCGACATGGCGAACACCAGTTCGGCCACACCCAGCGTGATCATGGCAAACGGCGTACCCGATTTTCGGGTGGTTACCCAGCCCAGCAAGACGGCAAAGCCCATGCCAGACAGACCACCCACAATGGGCAGCAAGCTGACCGGAATGTGCAACTTGCCACCGCTCACGGCGTTCAAGGCATGAATGGCCATGTACGAGCCCAGCCCGGTGTAAACCGCATGGCCAAAGCTGAGCATGCCGCCCTGCCCCAACAGCATGTTGTAGGACAGACAGGCGATGATGGCGATGCCCATCTGGGCCAGCATGGTGGTCGACAGGTTGCTGGTGAACACCAGCGGTGCCATCAGCAAAACACCGGCAAATGCGCTCCAGATGATCCAGCGACCGACGTTGTAGGGTTTGAATTTGTAAACAGCAGCCATGTCTTAACCCTCGCGTGTGCCCAGAAGACCCTTGGGCCGGAAGATCAGAATCAGCACCAAGAACAGGTAGGGCAAGATGGGCGCGACCTGCGACAGCGTGAGTTTGGCAAACGAATTGTCTTGCGTGGCGGCAGACAAGACCCAGCCCATGTCCTTGGCAAGCGTCAAGAACGAATAGTCAATGGCCACCGCAAAGGTCTGGATCACGCCGATCAGGACGGACGCGAGGAAGGCCCCGGACAAAGAACCCATGCCCCCCACGACCACCACCACAAAGATGACGGAGCCGACCGTGGCGGCCATGGCCGGTTCGGTCACAAAAGTACTGCCGCCAATCACGCCGGCCAAGCCCGCCAGCCCGGTGCCTGCGCCAAACACGAGCATGAAGACACGCGGCACGTTGTGCCCAAGCGATTCGGCCATTTCTGGGTGCGTCAAGGCGGCCTGAATGACCAAACCAATGCGGGTGCGCGTGAGCAACAGCCACAAGGACAAGAGCATCAACAGGGCCACCAGCATCATGAAGCCGCGCGTGGCCGGAAACGGCGAGCACACCACGCGAATGGCAGCATCGGCTGCACTGCACATCGCTGCAGGTGCGGCACCCCAGACCATGCTCAGTCCGTTAACGGAATGATTGACCAGCGTGAAAGCAGAACTGCGCAAAATCTCGGGCGGCGGAAACTCCACCGCTGTGCGGCCCCAAACCAGTTGCACCAGTTCGAGTGCGACATAAGACAAGCCAAAAGTCACCAGCAATTCGGGCACATGGCCGAAGGGGTGCACTTTGCGCAAAGTGATGCGCTCAAACAAGGCACCACAAGCGCCCACCAACAGGGGCGCAATGACCAGTGCCGGCCAAAAACCGATCCAGCCGGTCAGAGTGTGACCAAAATAGGCCCCAACCATGTAAAAACTGGCGTGCGCAAAATTGAGCACGCCCATCATGCTGAAAATCAGCGTCAGACCGGAGCTGAGCATGAAGAGCAACAGCCCGTAACTGAGACCGTTGAGCATGGAGATGATGAAAAACTCCATAAATACTGCCACTTTCCAGGCTCTGAATGAGCCTTACTTCGTTACCGAAAGTGGGTTGGAATAATCAACCCGAGATACCGACACGGGCGCATGCGCCCAAAAAAAAGCCCGACAACTTGCTTGTTCATCGGGCCTCAGAACCCTTGGCACTTTCAGTGCCAGCCAACCTGACAGACAGCGCCTGCCGGGTTAGCCCTGCACAGCTTAGCCTGGACGCTTCATCTGGCAGCTGGTGGGCGTGCTGGACACATACGACGGGAACTCTTTGACCGGTGCCAGCGTCATGCCTGTGTTTTCAGGGCTGTAAGGGTATTTTTTGTCGGCCTTTTGCCAGACGGTCATGAACAGCGGCTGCTGCAGCTGGTGATCGGTCTTGCGCATTTGAACTTCACCGTGGTAGCTCTTGAAGGTCAGACCTTCCAAGGCTGCGGCGACTTTGACAGGATCGGTCGACTTGGCTTTGGCCATGGCCTCACCCAATGCGCTGTAGATCGAGATCACGGAGCCCGTGTAGAAGTCGTCGTTGAACTTGGTCTTGAACTCGTCCATCCACTTGCCAATATCGCCACCCATGTTGTAGTGGTTGTAGGCAATCTGGAACACGCGACCTGCACCACCTTGGCCCAGGGCCGTGGGGGTGCCAGAAACGCCTGTGTAATAAGTGTAGAACTTGCCGGTGTAGCCGCCTTCGTTGGCCGCTTTGACCAGCAGGGCCAAGTCAGATCCCCAATTGCCGGTGATCACGGTGTCGGCACCGGAAGCTTTGATCTTGGCAATATAGGGCGAGAAGTCGCGCACTTGGGCCAATGGGTGCAGGTCTTCGCCCACGATCTGAATGTCTGGACGCTTACGTGCCAGATTTTCCTTTGCGAACTTGGCGACCTGATGGCCGTGCGAGTAATTCTGGTTGAACAGGTAAACTTTTTTGATGTCCTTGTCGTCTTTCATGAAGGTTGTCATGGCCTCGATCTTCATGGACGTATCGGCATCGAAACGGAAGTGCCAGTAGCTGCACTTGCTGTTGGTGAAATCTGGGTCCACCGCTGAGTGGTTCAGGAAAATGATTTCCTTGCCGGGGTTGCGTTCGTTGTGCTTGTTGACAGCTTCAATCAACGCACCCGCTACGGAAGAACCGTTGCCTTGCGTGATGTAACGCACGCCTTGGTCCATGGCTGCTTTGAGCGCATTCAGGCTTTCAGCCGGGCTCAATTTGTTGTCAATGCCGATGACCTCGAACTTGACGCCGGCAGGATTGGTTTTGTTGAATTTTTCGGCGAAGAACTGAAAGCTTTTGAGTTGGTTGCTGCCCACGGGCGCCATCAGACCCGACAAAGGGTCGATCCAGGCAATTTTCACGGTTTCGCCCTTTTGGGCAAAAGCGCCCATAGAGCATGCAGCCAAGGCGGCTGCGGCGATCAAACGGGTTGCGATTTTCATTCAAGGTCTCCTGCGTTGTAAATCAGACTTGATCAGCGTAACCGCTCGCCATTTAAACCGGCTCGGGGTTTGCACCTAAGCCTTATCACCCGCGCGACTTTACAGCCGCACAAGATTGAGCCGGGTCAAAGACCGGGCAAAACATAATCGGCTAACTGCTCACGCAAACGGGTCTTGAGCATTTTTCCGGTGCCGCCCAAAGGGATGGCTTCCACAAACACCACGTCGTCCGGAATTTGCCATTTGGCCGTTTTGCCTTCGTAAAAAGCCAGCAGTTCTTCACGTCCGATTTCTGCGCCGGGTTTCTTGACCACACACACAATCGGACGCTCGTCCCACTTGGGGTGGCGCATGCCGATGCAAGCGGCCATGGCCACCGCCGGGTGCGCCATGGCGATGTTCTCCACATCGATTGAGCTGATCCATTCGCCCCCCGACTTGATCACGTCTTTGCTGCGGTCGGTGACCTGCATAAAGCCGTCGTCATCGATGGTGGCCACATCGCCCGTCGGGAACCAGCCGCCCACCAAGGGGCTGGCATCTTCCTGCTTGTAATAAGAGGCAATCACCCAAGGGCCTTTGACCAGCAGGTCGCCCGCCGCCTTGCCGTCATGGGGCAAAGCTTTGCCGTTTTCATCGACGATCTTCATGTCGATGCCAAAAATACAACGGCCTTGCTTCATGCGCAGCTTCATTTGTGCCGCTGCGGGCAAGCTCAGGTGCTTGTTTTTCAGCGTGCACACCGTGCCCAAAGGGCTGAGCTCGGTCATGCCCCAAGCGTGCAGCACGTCGACGTTGTAGTCTTGGCGAAAGGCATCGATCATCGAGGGCGGACAAGCCGATCCGCCAATCACCGTGCGGTTGAGCTGGCTGAACTTAAGACCTGCAGGCTTCATGTGGCCCAGCAGCATTTGCCAGACGGTGGGCACACCCGCTGCAAACGTCACACCCTCGGACTCGATCAGCTCGTACACCGATTTGCCATCCAGTGCGGGGCCAGGAAACACCAGCTTGGCGCCCGTCATGGCCGCGCTGTAAGGGATGCCCCAGGCGTTGACATGGAACATGGGCACCACCGGCAAGATCGAATCACGCGCCGAAATGCACATCGAATCGGGCAAGGCCGCCGCGTAAGCGTGCAAGACGGTGGAGCGGTGACTGTACAAAGCCCCCTTGGGGTTACCCGTGGTGCCGCTGGTGTAGCAAAGGCTACAAGCCGAATTCTCGTCTAGTTGCGGCCAGGCATAGGTGTCTGGCTGTTGGCCCATCCAGGCCTCGTAGCTCACCAAGTTTGGAATGCCGGTCTCTGCAGGCAACTTGTCGGCATCGCACAGGGCCACATAGTGGGTGATGGTGGTGCATTGGGCATGAACTGCTTGCACCAACGGCAAAAAGCTCATGTCAAAACACAAAACCTGGTCTTCGGCATGGTTGGCGATCCAGGCCAGCTGGTCCGGGTGCAGACGCGGGTTCATGGTGTGCAAAACCCGTCCCGAACCACTCACCCCAAAGTAAAGCTCGAGGTGGCGGTAGCCGTTCCAAGCCAAAGTAGCGATGCGTGCGCCCTGCGGCAGTTTCTGGACATCGAGCGCGTTGGCCACTTGGCGTGCGCGGCGTGCCACGTCTGCCCAAGCGTAGCGGTGCAGGTCACCTTCTACCCGGCGTGACACGACTTCACTGTCGCCGTGATGTTTCTCGGCAAATTCGATCAACGAAGAAATCAGCAGCGATTGCTGTTGCATCAGTCCCAGCATGGGGTGTCTCCTGTCAAGTGTGTTGTGTTTAACCAATTCATTGTGCACCCGGGCCCACGCCCAGCAGACCTTAAAACGCACTCTAAAACCCGCCAAACCCCGGGTACTTGTCAAGGACGTGACAATCCACAGTTATGGTTTCTGCCCACTTGAACACTTCTGACAGCGCTGACAATTCACGGCCCGTGCTGGACTGGACGCACCGCCTGACCCAACTCGGGCCTCGTTTTTTCACCCGCCTGCAACCCACGCCCGTGGCGGCACCGCGCTGGGCGGCCCGCAACGAAAGCCTGCGGGCCGAACTGGGCTGGCCAGCCGGTATCTTTGACGACGATCACCTCCAAGCCTTCGCGGGCAATGCGCTGATGGTGGGCTCGGACCCATTGGCCACGGTCTACAGCGGACACCAGTTCGGACAATGGGCCGGGCAACTGGGTGACGGCCGTGCGATTTGGTTGGGCGAGGCCGCATCGGCGCAAGGGCCACAAGAAATTCAACTCAAAGGCGCTGGCCGCACGCCTTATTCGCGCGGTGGCGATGGCCGTGCTGTGCTGCGCTCCAGCATCCGCGAGTATTTGTGCAGTGAAGCCATGCACGGACTGGGCATTGCGACCACCCGGGCGCTGAGCCTGGTGGCTTCGCCCGAGCCGGTGCGGCGCGAAACCATCGAAAGCGCCGCCGTGGTAGCGCGGGTTGCCCCCAGCTTTTTGCGCTTCGGGCACTTTGAACATTTTTCGGCGCAAGGCGACACCGACAGCCTGCGAGCGCTGGCTGACCATGCCATCGCACACCACTTGCCGCAGTGCCAAGAACGCATGCAACGTTGGCAAGGCAATGTTTATGCCGCCTTGCTGGACGAGGTGCAAGAGCGCACCGCTCGGCTGCTCGCGCAATGGCAGGCTGTGGGCTTTTGTCATGGCGTGATGAACACCGACAACATGAGCGTGTTGGGTCTGACCATCGACTACGGCCCCTTCCAGTTCATGGACGGCTTTGACCCCGGCCATGTCTGCAACCACTCGGACCACCAAGGCCGCTATGCCTATGGACGCCAGCCCAACGTGGCCTATTGGAATCTGTATGCACTGGCACAAGCCATTGCCCCACTGATCGACGACCAGCCCATGACCTTGCAGGTGCTGGAGGGCTACAAAACCTTGTTCCCCCAATATCTGGGAGACGCCATGCGGGCCAAGCTGGGTTTGACCGGCTCGCTGGCCCCTGAGTCAGAACGCGAAGCCGACTGGACCTTGGTCGAAGACCTGATGCAGTTGATGGCCACTGAAAAAGTGGACTTCACTCTGTTTTGGCGACAACTGAGCCATGCGGTGCTGAGGCAATCGCGGGCCACAACGCTGAACAACGAAGGCTGGAGCGCAGTGACGGATCTGGTGCTCGACCGCCCTCGCCTGCTGGCCTGGCTGGAACGTTACACCGCACGCGCAGGTCAGGGCAACTTCGCTGGCATGGGCGCTCGCATGCTGCAGACCAACCCCAAATTTGTGCTGCGCAACCATTTGGCCGAAACTGCCATCCGCCAGGCCAAGGTCGGTGATTTTTCAGAAATCGACAACCTGTACAACTTGCTAAAGTCCCCCTTCGACGAGCATCCCGGCTTTGAAGCCTATGCCGACTTACCGCCCGACTGGGCGAGCCAACTCGAAATCAGCTGTTCATCATGACCCACATCACCAAAACCGACCCAGAATGGCGCGAACTGCTGGCAGCAAAAGGCGCCGAGCCCGTGGCCTTTGCCGTGACCCGACAAGCTGCCACCGAACGCCCATTCACCGGCAAATACGAAAGCCACTGGGCCAACGGCACCTACCGCTGCATGTGTTGCGATGCCGAGCTGTTCAAATCCGACACCAAATTTGACGCGGGTTGCGGCTGGCCCAGCTTTTCGCAAGCCTCGGCAGACGGCGCGATTGAAGAACGTGTGGACACCAGCCACGGCATGCGCCGGGTCGAAACTGTGTGCGCCCAATGCGGTGCGCACCTGGGTCATGTGTTCGAAGACGGCCCTGCCCCCACGGGCTTGCGATATTGCATGAATTCCGCTTCGTTAGACTTCGAGGCTTCCTGACCGAACCCGGTTGCGCCTGCAGGGCGCACCCACAGCGCAGCAACCAGACCCATTTCATGAAATTCATCCTCGACTTTTTTCCCATCCTGCTGTTTTTTGGCGCGTACAAGATGGGCGACATCTACACCGCCACCGCGGTCCTGATGGCCGCTACCGTGGTGCAAACCGCGCTGATCTACAAGATGGACGGCAAGCTGCAAACCATGCACAAGATCACCTTGGTGCTGGTCTTGGGTTTTGGTGCCCTTACCCTGGGCCTGCATGACGAACGCTTCATCAAGTGGAAACCCACCTTGCTGTACTCGGGCCTTGCCATTGCACTGGCCGTGGCCCATGGCTTGTTGAAGAAGAACTTTTTGCACATGCTGCTAGGCCAACAACTGCAGCTGCCGCACGCGGTCTGGAACCGGCTGAACCTGTCATGGATGCTGTATTGCGTGTTCATGGCCGCCACAAACGGCTATGTGGCGGCGTATTTCAGCACCGAAGACTGGGTCAACTTCAAGCTCTGGGGCTATGCGTTCCCGCTGGTGTTCATCTTGGGCCAAGGTATTTACATCTCACGTTACTTGCCCAAAGAAGGCGTTGACAAAGAATGACGAACTTGCCCTTGCCCCTGAGCGAACAGATCCACGCCCGACTGACCGAACGCCTGCAACCAACCGCTCTGAAAGTCATTGACGAAAGCGCCGCGCACGCGGGTCATGTGGGAGCGAACGACAGCGGTCAGGGCACCCACATGCGTGTGTGCATTGCTTCACCCTTGTTTACAAGCTTGAGCCGCGTTCAGCGCCATCGCCTTGTGTATGATGCGCTGCAAGATTTCATTGACCAGGGCTTGCACGCTCTGGCCATCGAGCTGATCTGAACCCGGGCCGTCACCCATTGGTGGCAGCCCCTTTTTTTGAACCCTTGATTCAAGCCTGACACAACGTCATTGAGGAAAACAGAATGAAAAAGCAAATGCTCAGCGCCGCCCTGGTCGCCTTGCTGGCGGTTCCCGCCCTGGCGCAAAACCTGGCTGTGGTCAACGGCAAGCCAGTGCCTTCTTCGCGCGTGAATGCGCTCAAGCAACAAGTTGAAGCCTCTGGCCGCCCTGTGACGCCCGAAGTGCTGGCCCAGATCAAGGAAGAATTGATCGCCCGCGAAGTGTTCATGCAAGAAGCCAAGAAGCGCGGCCTGGATGCCTCTGACGAATACAAAACCCAGATCGAACTGGCCCGCCAGACCATCCTGATTCGCCAACTGTTTGCCGACTTTCAAAAGAAAAACCCGGTGACAGATGCTGACATCCAGGGTGAGTACGATAAATTTGTGGCAGCCAATGGTGGCAAGGAATACCGCGCCCGCCACATCTTGGTTGAAAAAGAAGACGAAGCTTTGGCCTTGATTGCCCAGATCAAAAAAGGCGGCAGCTTTGAAGACCTGGCCAAAAAAGCCTCCAAAGACCCAGGCTCTGGTGCCAACGGTGGCGACCTCGACTGGGCTGCTGCGGCCAGCTATGTGCCCGAGTTTTCGGGTGCCATGGTCAAACTGGACAAAGGTCAGATGACCGACGCCCCCGTCAAGAGCCAATTTGGCTTTCACATCATCCGTGTGGACGACGTGCGCGAAGCCCAATTGCCTAAGCTCGAAGAAGTCAAACCCCAGATTTCCCAGCAGCTGCAACAGCAAAAGCTCAGCACCTTCCAGGACAACTTGCGCAGCAAAGCCAAGATCCAGTGATTTGAGCTTTGCGCTCATTGCAGAAAACGCGACTTCGGTCGCGTTTTTGATGGTTTGTCGATGCACACAACGCTTTGGGTCAACGGGCACAGGCCAGGGCTCAGAGGCGCTTCGCTTTGCCACATCGCCCCAGCCTGCGCCCGCTGCCCCAAAGCTGGAGGTTTGCGTGAGACGTTGAATTTTTGAAGCTGGGATAATCCCAGCCCATGCAGCCCCACCAACTCGAACTCTTAGCCCCCGCCCGCACCTTCGACATCGGCATCGAAGCCATCCACCACGGGGCCGATGCCGTCTACATCGGCGGCCCCTCGTTCGGGGCGCGATCGACTGCCGACAACAGCGTGCAAGACATTGCCAAACTGGTGCAACACGCCCACCGCTATCACAGCCGCATCTTTGTCACCCTCAACACCATCTTGCGCGACGACGAACTCGAAGGGGCCCGCCAATTGGCCTGGCAACTCTATGACGCAGGGGTGGACGCCCTGATCGTGCAAGACATGGGCTTGCTGCAAATCGACCTGCCCCCCATCCAACTTCACGCCAGCACCCAAACCGACATCCGCACGCCCGAAAAAGCCAAATTCTTGCAAGACGCAGGTTTGAGCCAAATCGTGCTAGCCCGTGAACTCACCCTGCCCCAGATCGCGGCCATCCGCGACGCGGTGGACACCGAGCGCACGGTGATCGAGTTTTTTGTGCACGGCGCTTTGTGTGTGGCCTACAGCGGCCAGTGTTTCATCAGCCACGCCCACACCGGCCGCAGCGCCAACCGAGGCGACTGCTCGCAAGCGTGCCGCCTGCCCTACGAAGTCAAAGACGCACAAGGCCGCATCGTCGCGCACGACAAACACGTGCTCAGCATGAAAGACAACAACCAAAGCGACAACCTGCGCGCTTTGGTCGATGCGGGCATCCGCAGCTTCAAGATCGAAGGCCGCTACAAAGACATGGCCTATGTGAAAAACATCACGGCCCATTACCGCAAGTTGCTCGACGAGGTGCTCAACGACCAGCCCGAGTTGGCCCCGGCCTCACATGGGCGCACCACCTTCAGCTTTGAGCCCGATCCCAACCAAAACTTCAACCGCGAGTTCACCGACTACTTTGTGCAAGGACGAAAGGAAGACATCGGTGCGTTCGACACGCCCAAAAACCCCGGCCAAGCGATTGGCTGGGTGAACAAGGTCGCCGCAGACCACCTTGAGATCACCACCGACGACGCGGCCACCGAGCTGCACAACGGCGACGGCATGTGCTACTACGACCTGCAAAAAGAACTGGTGGGCCTGCAAATCAACCGCGCCGAAGCCCAAAAAGCCAAAGGCGTGTGGCGGCTCTTTCCAAAAGACCCGATGGACGGCTTCAAAGACCTGCGCAAAGGCGTGCAGATCAACCGCAACCGCGACATGAGCTGGGTGCGTACCTTGGACAAAAAATCGGCCGAACGCCGCATGGGCGTGTGGATGCAATTGGCCGAAAGCCCAAGTGGCCAGGATGAAGGCCTGCAACTGACCCTGACCGACGAAGCCGGGCACACCGGCACAGCGCACTTGGCTGTGCGCTGGCAAGCGCCCAAAGACGCCGCGCAAGCCCACGCCATTGTGCAAAGCGCTTTGGGCAAGCTGGGCGACACCGTGTTTGAGCCCATCGATGTGCAAGTGACCCTGCCCCGCCCTTGGTTTGTGCCACCGTCACAGCTCAACGCCTTGCGCCGCGACGCCGTGCAAGCGCTCGAAAACGCCCGCGCCCAAGGCCTGCACCGCCTGCCACGTGCGGTGCCCGTGGAGCCGCCGGCCCCATACCCCGAAGACACCCTCACCTATCTGGCCAATGTGTTCAACCAAAAAGCGCGCGACTTTTATGCCCAACACGGCGTGAAAGTGATCGCCGCCGCCTACGAAGCGCAAGAAGAACTGGGCGAAGTCAGCCTGATGATCACCAAGCACTGCGTGCGCTTCAGTTTGAGCCTGTGCCCCAAACAAGCCAAAGGCGTGACCGGCGTGCAAGGCACCGTCAAGGCCGAGCCGATGCAACTGATCAACGGCAAAGAAAAACTCACCCTGCGCTTTGACTGCAAACCCTGCGAAATGCACGTGGTCGGCAAAATCAAAAAATCGGTGCTGGCCGCCGTGCCCGAAAGCCCGGTGCAGTTTTACAAGACCCGCCCACCCGTGCAGGGCATGCACTGATCAGCCCAGCGGCTTGAGCAACTCGTTCAGGTCCGACTCGCCAAACAGCGGCTCTTTGCGCTTAACGGCACCTTCGTACATGTCTTGCGCCAGTTGGGCTTTGCGCTCTTGCAGGGCCAGCATGCGTTCTTCGATGGTGCCTTGCGCCACCAGTTTCACCACCCACACGTTTTTGGTCTGGCCGATGCGGTGGGCGCGGTCGGTGGCTTGGTTTTCTACCGCCGGGTTCCACCAAGGGTCGTAATGGATCACGGTGTCGGCCTGCGGCAGGTTCAGGCCCACGCCACCGGCTTTCAAGCTGATGAGGAACAGGGGCACCTGGCCGCTGGTGAACTTGTCGATGATCGCGTCGCGGTTTTTGCTTTGCCCGGTGAGCTTGACCCAAGGGATGCCCAAATCGGGCAAGGCTTTTTCGATCAGTCCCAACATTTCGGTGAACTGCGAGAACAGCAAAATCTTGCGGCCCTCGGCCACCATCTCGGGCAGCATGTCCAGCAACTGGCTCAGCTTGGCCGATTCGCGCACTTGGGCGGCCGCGCTGAGCTTGAGCAAACGCGGATCGCAACACACCTGACGCAGCTTGAGCAGCGCATCGAGGATGGTGATTTGCGATTTGCCCAAGCCCTGCGTACTCAAAGCCTCGCGCACGGTTTTTTCCATGCCCAAGCGGATGGTTTCGTACAGGTCGGCCTGCTGGCCTTCGAGCGGCACCGGCATCAGGGTTTCGATTTTGGGCGGCAACTCGCTGGCCACCAGGTCTTTGGTGCGGCGCAGCATGAAGGGCGTGATGCGGGCGCGCAACTGCGCCATTTTTTCGGTGCTGCCCTGGCGCTCAATCGGGTTGCGGAACAACTCGGTGAAGCGCCGTTGGCTGCCCAGAAAGCCGGGCATCAAAAAGTGAAACTGGCTCCAGAGTTCACCCAAGTGGTTTTCGATGGGCGTGCCCGACAGACACAAACGGTGTATGGCCGGAATTTCTGAGACCACCTGCGCTGCATTGGTGTTGGCGTTCTTGATGTTTTGCGCCTCGTCCAGCACCAGCATGTGCCAGGGCACTTGCAGCCACATCTCACGGTCGCGCGACAGGAGCGAATAGGCGGTGATGACAACGTCAAACTGGCAAAGCTCTTGCGCGGTTTCGTGACGCGACAGGCCGTGGTGGATGTGGGTGGCAAGGCCCGGACAAAAGCGTGCCGCTTCGCGCTGCCAGTTGCCCAGCAAGCTCACAGGCGCAACGATGAGCGCTGGCTGTGTCAGCCGCCCGGCCTGCTTTTCGGTCAGGATGTGGGCCAGCGTTTGCAGCGTTTTGCCTAAGCCCATGTCGTCGGCCAAGATGCCCGCCAGCCGGTGATGCCGCAAAAACTGCAGCCAGTTCAGGCCCTGCTGTTGGTAAGGGCGCAGCGTGGCTTGCAAGCCTTCGGGCAAGGGGACGTCGGGCAGCGCCGCCATTCCGCGCATTTGTTGCACCAGGGCCAACAGGCTTTGTGCGCCCTGCCAAACGGCGCCTTCGCCCAGCGATGCGGCGGTGCGCAGTGCATCCAGGCGCGACAGCCGCAGCGAATCGCCATCCCAGTCGTGCCCACGTTCGCCGTGCAACTCCATCAGCATGGACAGCCATGGCTTGATTTGGGCCGTGGGCAGCTTCACATAGCCAGGCCCTTGCAAATCAGGCAAGTACAGGTAGTCGGGCACGCGGTCGGCGTGCTTGTCGCTCAGCTCGCTGGCCGAGACGCCTGCACGGGCCATGGCCTTGAGGATCTCGGGCACCCAGGGCAGGATATTCACGCGCTGGCCGTCGATGTTCATGCCCAGCGAAAGATCGAACCAAGGCGAGGTGTCTTCAGCGACATCTTCGCCTTGATCGCCCTGCCCGCTCATGCCCACATGCACATCGTCAGCCAGGCGCAGCCAGTGGTTCAGGCCTTCGCGGCTGTGCACTTCAAACCCGGCATCGCGCAAAGGCGAAAAGTCGGATTCCAGCCAGTCCAGCCACAGGGCTTGACCTTCGGGGCCGGGCCTGCCCAGCAAGTTGTTGTCCCACAGCAAAAAGCCCAGATCGTCCAGCGTGTCCCAGATCTCAAGCTCGGCTGCCAGATCGCGCACCAACAAGCGGGCTTGGGGGCCTTGGCCAACGACGACGCGTGACTGGTGGTCCGCCCAATAGCCAGAGCAACCGGCATATTGAAACTTCAATTCGGCCTGAAACAGGCCTTGTTCACCGCGCAAGTGTTCTGGCACCGGCACGATGTACAACACGCCGACAGGCGCAACGCCCCGAATTTCGGGCATTTTTTCGATCACAGGTGGCAGGGGCAATTCGCCCATGGCATCCATCAGTTGCTGCTGAAACTTGACCGCCACACGCTCGGGCACCACGGGGGCCTGCGTGAGCAAGAGCAGGTGTTCGGCACTCATACCTTGCGTGTCCAGCAGGCCGCAGGTGCCTTGTTGCGGATCCACAAACAAAGTGGGCTCGTTCAGGCCGTGCAGCACGCCCGCCTGTGACGACTGCATCTGCAGGCGCCAACCTTCGGGGCTGTTGCCTTGCGCAGGCACGGCCTGCCAGTGGCCACTGAAGGCCACAGGCTGATCGCTCCAGACCAAAGGCCGCAGGGTTTTGCCCTCGTCCCACATGAGGCGGCTTGTGCTGCTGCACATCTTGAGCAACAACTCAGCGGCCATGCCCTGCAACTTGACCGCGCTTTGAAAGCCGTAAGAGCTGAAACTGTTGGTTGCCGGACAGGCCTTCATCAGGTCAAAAATGCCTTGCTCGCCCGGTGCACAGTTGCGCCAAACTGGGTCGCTGGGGTAAGGCTGGCTGCTGACTTTTTTGGGTTTGCCCCATTCACCGTTCGGCTTCAAAACCGCCTGCTTGATCGTCAGGTGGAACACGGGCCTGTGGCCTACGGTTGCAGCCGACAGGCAGTACAAAAAGTGTTCATTGGCTTTGCCGGGCAACGAAAAACCCGAGGGTGCATCAACAGCTTGCAAACGGGTCAACCAGTCGCGCACCTGGTATTCGGCTTGTTGCAGCGCTTTTTCTTCGCGCACACGGGTCTGGTGCTCATCGCTTTCAGCGCTTTCGGCACCCTCGCCCGCCGGGGTCAGCGGATCGCGCATGGCAACGCCTTGCATGGCGACATGGATGCCCAATGCCGCCCCGTGTTTGCACATGCGCCCCACGGGGCAAGTGCAGGTGGATCGCCAGGCTTGCAGGTTCCCGCCATCGGACACGCGCAGATGCGCCGACACCCGATACGGATCTTGCGAAGAACCCTGAACCTGCGCATCGACGCGCCAGTCTGTGCCGTCAGGCGTCAGGCAGGCCGACAAAATCTCGTTCCGGAGGTAAAGCGCAGTGCCTTTGGCCCAGGAGTTCGAGTCGAAATAAAACGCCAGCTGAGAGGGCGGGAACCATTGATCAGACATTGCACATCACGCAACTGCCCACGCACTCGCCCACGCAGAACGTCATCAAGCCACCCATTTGCGGGCGTTTTGCCACACGCGCAGCCAAGGGCTGGCGGCGTCGATGCCGCCTGAGCGGCCCAGATCGGTCCAGCTCATTTGCACGTTGCGGAACACGCGCTCGGGGTGCGGCATCATGGCCGTAAACCGCCCGTCTGCTGTGGTGACCGCCGTCAAACCGCCCGCGCTGCCATTGGGATTGAAGGGGTACTGTTCGGTGGCTTGGCCGTGGTGGTCGACAAAGCGCATCGCGCCAATGGCTTGGGCCGCATCGCCACGGTGCTTGAAGTTGGCATAGCCCTCACCGTGCGCCACGGCAATCGGCAAGCGGCTGCCCGCCATGCCTTGCAAGAACAAGCTGGGCGATTCGAGCACCTCGACCATGGACAGGCGGGCTTCAAAACGCTCGCTCTGGTTGGTGGTGAAACGCGGCCAAGCCCCGGCTCCAGGAATGATGTCGGCCAGCTCGGCAAACATCTGGCAGCCGTTGCACACGCCCAAGCCAAAGGTGTCGCTGCGGCCAAAAAAGCCCTTGAACTGTTCGGCCAGCTGCGGGTTGAAGGTGATGCTGCGTGCCCAGCCAATGCCTGCGCCCAAGGTGTCGCCATAGCTGAAACCGCCGCAAGCGACCAGGCCCTTGAAGTCGGCCAAGTGGGCGCGGCCCGTTTGCAGGTCGGTCATGTGCACGTCGTGCGACTCGAAGCCCGCTTGGTGAAAGGCATAAGCCATCTCCACATGCGAGTTGACACCTTGCTCGCGCAAGATGGCCACTTTGGGGCGCGACAGATTCAGATAAGGCGCGGCCACGTTGACCGCGGGGTCAAAGCTCAGCGCCACGTGCATGCCGGGGTCGTCGGCGCGGCCTGCGGCGGCGTGCTCGGCATCGGCGCAAGCGGGGTTGTCGCGCTGCTGGCAAATCTTCCAGCTCACGCTGTCCCAGACTTGGTGCAGGTCTTCGAGCTTGGCGGCAAACACCTCTTTGGTGTCGCGCCAAATGCTCAGTTCGCCCACACCTTTGGTGATGGTCGAATGGCTTGGACGGGTCTTGCCAATGACGTGCGTGTGTTTGGACAGGCCATGTTCGCGCAAGGTTTGCAGCACCGCGTTGCGGTCTGCGGTGCGCACCTGGATCACCACGCCCAGCTCTTCGTTGAACAGGGCTTTGAGCGTGAGCTCTTCGCGGCGGGCGCTGACTTGGCCCGCCCAGTTCTTGGCGTCGCCATGGTCGGCGCGGCTGTCGCTGATGCCGTCGCCTTCGGTCACCAGCATGTCCACATTCAGCGCCACGCCCACATGACCGGCAAACGCCATTTCGGCCACAGCGGCCAACAAGCCGCCGTCGCTGCGGTCGTGGTAGGCCAAGATCTGGCCTTTCGCCCGCAGCGCATTGATGACCTTGACCAAATTCACCAAGGCTTGCGGGTCTTCCAGGTCGGGCACGTTGTCGCCAAACTGGCCCAGCACTTGGCCCAGCACGCTGCCGCCCATGCGGTTGCGGCCTTGGCCCAGGTCGATCAAAAGCAAGCTGGTGTCGCCCTCTTGCGCGTCCAGCTGCGGCGTCAAAGTGCCCCGTACATCGGGCAAGCTGGCAAACGCGGTGATGATCAAACTCACGGGCGACGTCACTTTGCGTGTCTGACCCTTGTCGGTCCACTGCGTGCGCATCGACAAGCTGTCTTTGCCCACTGGGATCGAGATGTCGAGCGCCGGGCACAGTTCCATGCCCACGGTCTTGACGGTTTCATACAGCGCCGCGTCTTCGCCCGGCTCGCCACAGGCGGCCATCCAGTTGGCTGACATCTTGACGCGTGGCAGCTCGATCGGGGCAGCCAGCAAATTGGTGATGGCCTCGGCCACGGCCATGCGGCCCGACGCAGCGGCGTTGAGCGAGGCCAGCGGCGTGCGCTCGCCCATGCTCATCGCTTCTCCGGCAAAGCCCTGGTAATCGGCCAAGGTCACGGCCACGTCGGCCACGGGCACTTGCCAAGGGCCGACCATTTGGTCGCGGTGCGTCAAGCCTCCCACGGCGCGGTCACCGATGGTGATCAAAAAGCGCTTAGATGCCACAGTGGGGTGGCTCAGCACATCGATTACGGCTTTTTGCAAGGACACGCCAGTCAAGTCCATGGCGGGCGATTGGCGCGCCAGGGTGCTCACATCGCGGTGCATTTTGGGCGGCTTGCCCAACAAGACGTCCATCGGCATATCGACAGGCGATTCACTGCCCATGTCTTCCAACACCAGTTGGCGCTCTTCGGTGGCCACGCCGATCACCGCAAACGGGCAGCGCTCGCGTTCGCAAAAGGCTTTGAACTGCGCCAAAGACGCGGGCGCGATGGCCAGCACATAGCGTTCTTGGCTCTCGTTGGACCAAATTTCTTTGGGCGACAGGCCAGACTCTTCCAGTTGCACCGCCCGCAAGTCAAAGCGTGCGCCACGGCCTGCGTCGTTGGTCAACTCGGGGAAGGCGTTGGACAAACCGCCCGCGCCCACATCGTGGATGGCCAAAATCGGGTTGGCCGCGCCTTGTGCCCAGCAGTGGTTGATGACCTCTTGCGCCCGGCGCTCGATCTCGGGGTTGCCGCGTTGCACCGAGTCAAAGTCGAGGTTGGCGGCGTTGGTGCCGGTGGCCATGGAGCTGGCGGCGCTGCCGCCCATGCCAATGCGCATGCCGGGGCCACCCAACTGGATCAGCAAGCTGCCCGCCGGAAACTCAATCTTTTTCGTTTGTTCGGCGTCAATCTGGCCCAGACCGCCCGCGATCATGATGGGCTTGTGGTAACCACGCACCACGCCGTCCACGGTTTGCTCGTATTCGCGGAAATAGCCCAGCAAATTGGGACGGCCAAATTCGTTGTTAAAAGCAGCGCCCCCCAAAGGGCCTTCGGTCATGATTTGCAAGGGGCTGGCGATGTGCTCGGGCTTGCCGCCGGGCTGATCGCTCAAGCCCCCCCACAACTTCGATACGGTAAAACCGCTCAAACCGGCTTTGGGCTTGGAGCCGCGACCTGTAGCGCCTTCGTCGCGGATCTCGCCGCCCGCGCCGGTGGATGCACCGGGAAACGGTGAAATCGCGGTCGGGTGGTTATGGGTTTCCACCTTCATCAGCACATGGTGCAAGGCGATCTCGCTCTGGTAAGCCGCGCCCTGGCCTGAGCTTCTGGCCACAAACCGCTCAATGGTGTGCCCTTGCATCACCGAGGCGTTGTCAGAATAAGCCACCACCGTGTGCTGGGGGCTGAGCTGCTCGGTGTTGCGGATCATGCCAAACAGGCTCTTGGGCTGGGCCACGCCGTCGATGGTGAACTCGGCGTTGAAAATCTTGTGGCGGCAGTGCTCGCTGTTGGCCTGCGCAAACATCATCAACTCAACATCGGTGGGGTTGCGCTGGAGGCCGGTGAAGGCTTTGACCAAGTACTCGATCTCGTCGTCGGCCAGGGCCAGGCCCCAGGTCTTGTTGGCGTCTTCCAACGCTTTTTTGCCCATTTCGGGGCCACCGCCCAGCACGTCGACGTGCGCCATGGGCGCGGGCTCGAGCGCAGTGAACAAGGCCGCAGCCTCGTCGCGCTTGGGCATGGCCGACTCGGTCATGCGGTCATGCAACACGGCGGCAACTTGGCCCAGTTGCTCAGCGCTCAATTTGGCGGTGCCCAGCAGACCGGACTTCATGGTCAGGCGGTATTCGGTCAGCCGCTCCACGCGGCGCACAGCAAAACCACAGTTGTGCGCGATGTCGGTGGCCTTGGACGCCCACGGCGACACGGTGCCAATGCGCGGACTGACCACGATCACCGGGCCATCAACGGGGCCTGCATACGGCTCACCGTAGGTTAAAAGCGCGGACAAGGTTTGCTTTTGGGCATCGGCCAAAGCCTCTTGCGTGGCCACCAAGTGCACAAAACGGGCTGCGATGCCCTGAATTTGCGGCGAAATATCGGCCAAACGAGGCAAAAGCTGGGCAATGCGAAAGTCGCTGAGGGCGCTGGCGCCTTCGAAAGTCGTGATGTGCAGGGACACGGGGTGGCCTTGTAAAGAGACGGAAAACCGTAGCGCCGGGGCCGCTGACTGGGGCTGACCGGCAAAGGCGGTATTTTAGCCGGGGAAACCCTGATTGGAGGCCTTCCGGATGGGCGGCCAGCGTGTTTTAAACGCACGCCACAAAATCCAATACGGCGTGCCCGCGACAAGCCAAACGCTTGACTCAGACCAAATTCAGGCATAAATTCAGACCCAACAAACTCGGAGTGTTCATGCAAGCCACCCAACACATCAAGTCCATCTCTTATTTGAAGAGCCATGCCGCACAAATATCTGAAGAATTGGCGATGAATGGCACGCCTTTCATCATCACCCAGAACGGCGAAGCCAGCATGGTGATAGAAAGCGTCCAGCAATACCAGGACAAGGAAAGCCTGATCGCGGCGCTCAAACTGGTGGCCTTGGGGGAAAAAGACCGACTGGCAGGCAAAGGCCATTCGGTGCAAGAGGCCCGCGCCCTGCTGGCCAAAAAAAGAGCTGAGCGCGACGCATGAGCATCGTCCTCTTGCCCGATGCCTTGGACGACATGCTGGCGCTGCAGGATTACATGCTGAACCGATGGACGGTTGAACTTTGGCTGCAGGCAGAAGACGAAATTTTCAACAAGCTGGCCGACGTGGACTCTGGCTTGATTGACGGTGCACCCGTGGCAGAACTGGCAGCCGTGGGCATCCGGGATTACAGAACGCTCATCACATCGCATCACCGCATCTTGTACCGGACGCTCCAAGACAGCACGCCAAGCAGCACCATCGTTTATGCCGTGGCAGGACATCAGCAAAATTTTCAGACCTTGTTGCTCCAACGCTTGTTCAAACGCTGAAGGTGATTCCCCCTGCTGCCAGCACCCCAACAAACTGACTGACCCTGAGGTGATCAACCCTCTGGGATAATCACCCACCATGACCATCACCATCAAAACCGCCGAAGACATCGAAGGCATGCGCCTGGCCTGCCGATTGGCCTCCGAAGTTCTGGATTACATCGAGCCCTTCATCAAGCCGGGCATCACCACCAACGAGATCGACAAGCTCTGCCACGACTACATGGTCGATGTGCAAGACTGCATTCCCGCCCCGCTGAACTACGCGCCGGGCGGCTACAAGCCCTACCCCAAGTCGATCTGCACCTCGATCAACCACCAGGTCTGCCACGGTATTCCCAACGACAAGCCGCTGAAAAAAGGCGACTCGCTCAACATCGACATCACCACCATCAAAAATGGCTGGCACGGCGACACCAGCCGCATGTTCCATGTGGGCGACGCATCGATTGCCGCCAAGCGCCTGGCCAGCCTGACCTACGACGCCATGTGGAAAGGCATTGAGCAGGTCAAGCCCGGCGCGCATTTGGGCGACATTGGCCATGCCATTCAAAAATTTGCCGAAGGCCACGGCTTTTCCGTGGTGCGCGAGTTTTGCGGCCACGGCATTGGCCGTGGCTTTCACGAAGAGCCACAGGTGCTGCACTACGGCAAGCCCGGCACCTTGGTCGAGTTGGTGGCCGGCATGATTTTCACCATCGAGCCGATGATCAACGCCGGCAAACGCGACATCAAGGAAATGGGCGATGGATGGACCATCGTGACCAAGGATCACTCGCTGTCAGCCCAGTGGGAGCACACCGTGGTGGTGACCGAAACCGGCTACGAGGTGCTGACCTTGTCGGCTGGCAGCCCAGCAATCCCTGCTTTCATCACCGACAAAGTCGCGGCCTGATATGAGCGCGCAGGCCCCTTCTGCAGATCTGGCCGATCTGGCTCAGCTGCGCGAAACCTACAAACACGACAAAGCCGCGGTGCTCAACACCTTGGCCAACAGCGGTGCCGTCACTCGGGGCCTGAAGCAAACCTTGCGGCAACTGTCCATCTTGGCCGATGGGCTGCTGATCCAGCTGTGGCATAACGCGGGCTTTGCGCCCGAGTTGTGCTTGGTGGCGGTGGGGGGTTTTGGCCGGGCCGAGCTGTTTCCGCATTCCGATGTGGACGTGCTGGTGCTCTTGCCCGATGGCCTTTCGCCCGAAAACTCGCCCGAGCTGCAAGGCCAGCTCGAACGCTTCATCGGCAGCTGCTGGGACACGGGCCTGGAAATCGGCTCCAGCGTGCGCACCTTGAGTGAATGCCTGGCCGAGTCGGCCAAAGACATCACGGTGCAAACCTCTTTGTTGGAGTCGCGCCGCGTGACCGGCAACACCCGGCTGTTCACCGAGTTCCAAAAGCAGTACCAAGCCGCCATGGACCCGCAGGCTTTTTGGGTGGCCAAAACGCTGGAGATGCGCCAGCGCCACACCAAGTTCGAGGACACGCCCTACGCCCTGGAGCCCAACTGCAAAGAGTCGCCCGGCGGCATGCGCGACTTGCAGGTGATTTTGTGGGTCGCCCGAGCGGCCAATCTGGGTCACAGCTGGGACGAATTGGCCCGCAAAGGCCTGGCCACTCCGCTGGAAGCGCGGCAAATCAAGCGCAACGAAGCCCTGCTGGGCCTCATTCGCGCCCGCTTGCACTTGCAGGCCAAACGGCGCGAAGACCGCTTGGTGTTTGACTTGCAAACCAATGTGGCCGAATCGTTTGGCTACAGCTCAGACGTGACCCCTGAGGGCCGATTGGCCTTGCGGGCCAGCGAAAAGCTGATGCGCCAATACTACTGGGCGGCCAAGGCGGTGACCCAGCTCAACCAAATCTTGCTGCTCAACATCGAAGACCGGCTCAAAGCCGATCGGGGCGAATCGGTCAATGACTTTCGCCCGCTGAACGAGCGCTTTTTTGAAAAAGCGGGCCTGATCGAAGTGGCCAGCGACGACCTGTACCAAAAGCACCCGCACGCCATTTTGGAAACCTTCTTGCTGTACCAAGCCACGCCGGGCGTGAAAGGCTTTTCGGCCAGAACCCTGCGTGCGCTGTACAACGTGCGGGCCATCATGAACGGGCGTTTTCGGGCCGACCCGGTCAACCGGCAAACGTTTTTGCAGATCTTGCAACAGCCCCAAGGCATCACGCACGCCATGCGTTTGATGAACGAAACCTCGGTGCTCGGGCGCTACCTGTGGGTGTTTCGGCGCATCGTGGGCCAAATGCAGCACGACCTGTTTCACGCCTACACGGTGGACCAGCACATCCTGATGGTGCTGCGCAATGTGCGTCGGTTTTTCATGGCCGAGCACACGCACGAATACCCTTTTTGCTCGCAATTGGCGGGCGGCTGGGACAAGCCCTGGATCTTGTACACCGCCGCTTTGTTCCATGACATTGCCAAAGGCCGTGGCGGCGACCACTCCAAACTGGGCATCGCCGAAGTGCGCACCTTTGCCCGCCAACATATGCTGGACAAAGAGGACGCCCAGCTGATCGAGTTTTTGGTGGGCGAACACCTGACCATGAGCCACGTGGCGCAAAAAGAAGACCTGAGCGACCCCGAAGTCATTGGCCGATTTGCCGCACGCGTGGGCGATGAGCGCCGCCTGACCGCTTTGTATTTGCTGACGGTGGCCGACATCCGAGGCACCAGCCCCAAAGTTTGGAACGCCTGGAAAGGCAAGTTGCTGGAAGACCTGTACAAAGCCACCCTGCGCGTGCTGGGTGGCCGCGCGCCCGACGCCAACGCCGAAGTAGAAGCCCGCAAACGCGACGCCTTGATTGAGCTGGCCCGCCACAGCGAACCCCACGAAGGCCAAAAAGCCTTATGGGACACCTTGGACGTGGGCTACTTCATGCGCCACGACGCGTCTGACATTGCCTGGCACGCCCGGCAGTTGTCGCGCCATGTGGCCAAGCCCGCTGAAGGCCCTGCCAAACCCATCGTGCGTGCGCGCATCTCACCCGTAGGCGAAGGCCTGCAGGTGCTCGTTTTTACACCCGACCAACCTGACCTTTTTGCCCGCATTTGCGGCCACTTCGACCAATCGGGCTTCAGCATTCAGGACGCCCGCATCCACACCACCCGCACGGGCTGGGCGCTGGACACCTTCCAGATCGTCACGCCCATGCTGCCCGAGCACTACCGCGAGCTGCTGAGCATGGTCGAATCAGGCCTCACGCAAACCCTGGAAAAACAAGGCCCCTTGCCCGCGCCCACCCGTGGGCGGGTGTCGCGGCGGGTCAAGAGCTTCCCGGTCACCCCACGCGTGAGCCTCAAACCCGACGACAAAGCCCAAAGCTGGTTGCTCAGCATCTCGGCCAGTGACCGCATTGGCTTGCTTTACAGCATCGCCAGCGTGCTGGCCCACCATGGCCTTCATCTTCAATTGGCCAAAATCAGCACCTTGGGCGAACGCGTAGAAGACAGTTTCCTGATCAGCGGCGCCAAGCTTCAGCAAAACAAAGCGCAGATTGAGATCGAAACAGAGTTGCTGGCGGCGCTGCAGCCAGTCTGAGCGAGGTTATTGACTCAGGCGCGAAGAGTACCGGCAGACAGCCGGGTCAAACCAGGTTTTTGAAAACTCGGCAACTTGATTGCCCGACGTCCAGGAAACACGCTCCACGTAACCAGCGCAGTCACCCGGCAGCAGTCCTATAGGCTGCGCAGCCCAATCTGGCGCAACGGCTGCGCTGATCTGGTCTTCTACACGCGCAATCCAGACCCCCAAACGCTGTTGGTAAAACAAATACATCGAGTCGCCCAGCTCGTTGGCGCTCAAGTCGAGGCAGGCCTTTGCAGAAAACCAGATTTCCTCCAAGGCGACAGGCTGCTGACTCAAAAAACGAAGCCTGCGTACGCGCCAGCAAAACTCGCCCACACTCGCAATGGCAGGAAAGCCGTCCGGGCAAGCCTGCTTGGACACATCCAGAATATGCGCCGTAGGCAGGCCAGGGCCATCCACCAGTTCCAGACGAAACAACTCATAAATTTGCTGCTTGCCTTGCACTTGGCGCACATAAGTGCCCGAACCCTGAATGCGCTGAAGGACGCCCTGCTCTTCCAGCAAAGCCAGCGACTTGCGCAAGGTGCCGACAGCGACCGACAAACTCAACGCCAACTCGGCCTCGGTGGGCAACCTTTCACCGCCATGCCAATAACCAGCCTTGATTTGACGGGCCAATAATTCGGCAATTTGCAGGTAAACGGGCAGTGGTTTGGCGGGGTGAGCAGCGTTCATAGTCGACAGTATGACAAACCGGTGGAAACCCGCATACCCAAACCCCCCAATTCATATATGATTCATTCACATTTAAACAGGAGTCTGACATGAGCATCGTTCCGGTCAAAGGCCAAGACATCCAAGGGGCCGAGGTGGCGTGGTTTGCGCCCCTGTGTTCTGACGATTTTCGGCATCTGGGGGTGCCCGATGGCGACTTGCGCAGCAACTGGGCCAACACCAGTCGCATCGTGGAGCGAGCCGATGAGCTCGGCTTTCGAAATATCCTGTGCCCTTCTTCTTACCAGGTCGGTCAGGATACATTGACCTTTGCAGCTGCGGTAGCGCACAAAACCAAGCGCATGAACTTGCTCGCTGCCATTCGGTGCGGCGAGGTGCATCCAGCCATGCTGGCACGCACCGTGGCCACGCTGGACCACATTCTTGAGGGGCGCCTCACGCTCAATGTGATTTCGTCCGATTTTCCCGGCCAGCAAGAAGACAGTGCCTACCGCTACCGCCGCTCTTGGGAAGTGGTTGAAATCCTCAAGCAAGCCTGGACGCAAGACGAAATCAACTACGACGGCGAGATCTACAAACTCAAAGGCTTGTCAACCGACCCGGTGCGCCCCTACCAGACCAACGGTGGCCCACTGCTTTATTTCGGCGGCTACAGCCCCGACGCTCTGGCCTTGTGCGGTGCCCATTGCGACACCTACCTGATGTGGCCAGAGCCCAAAGACATGCTGGCCCAGCGCATGCGCGATGTACACGCCCAGGCCGAAAAAAATGGCCGCTTGCTGGACTACGGCCTGCGCGTCCACATGATCGTGCGCGACACCGAAGCCGAAGCGCGTGAATATGCCGCCGAACTGGTGTCACAACTCGACGACGAAAAAGGCCGTGAAATCCGCCAGCGGGCCCTCGACGCCAAGAGCTTGGGCGTCTCTCTGCAAAGCGCCAACCGTGACCGCGCAGACGAAGACGGCTATGTCGAACCCCATCTTTGGACGGGCGTAGGCCGTGCCCGCAGTGGTTGCGGCGCGGCTCTGGTGGGCAGCGTCGATCAGGTACTCAGTGAAATCGAGACCTACCAAAAAATGGGCATCCGAGCCTTTATCTTTTCGGGTTACCCGCACCTGCAGGAATGCGAAATCTTCGGGGCCAAAGTGCTGCCCCAGATCAAAACAATTTCCCTCGCCCAAGAATATGGCCGTGTTCCGGCCCAAACACCGCCCACACCCTTGGGCACAGGAGTCCGCAAATGAGTTCAAACCACATCGGCCGCATCACGCTGCCCAACGGGCGCAGCCTGAGCCGCATGGCCTATGGCGTGTGGCGCCTGTCCGAGGCTGCCGATCACTCGGTCAACGCCAACCTGGCACGCATTGACGCCTGCCTGGCCCAAGGCATCACCACCTTCGACCACGCCGACATCTACGGCGATTACAGCTGCGAAGAACTGTTCGGGCAGGCCATCAAGGCGCGCCCTGGTCTGAAAGACCAGATCGAGATCGTCACCAAAACCGACATCATGTTGATGTCCGGCAAATGGCCAGACACCCGTGTCAAACACTACGACACCAGCCCTGCACATGTCAGGGCCAGCGTCGACCGTTCCTTGGCACGCATAGGCGTGGACGTGATCGACCTGCTGCTGATCCACCGCCCAGACCCGCTGATGGATGCACAAGCCTTGGGCGAATGCCTTGATGGCCTGATCGACAGCGGCAAGCTGCGCGGTGTGGGCGTGTCCAACTTCATGCCCTTTGATGTAGACCTGTTGCAGTCACGCATGAAGCACAAGCTGCAAACCAACCAGCTCGAGTTGAGTTTGCTCAACACCGCACCCTTCATCAACGGCCAGCTGGCACACGCTCAACAGCACTGCATGCCCGTGATGGCCTGGTCGCCGCTGGGGGGCGGACGCCTGCACGCGCAAGCACACACATCGGGTACCGCAGCAGCCCGACTCGCGCCCAAGCTGGCCGCTTTGGCCCAAGCCTCGGGCACCGACACCACGGCGGTGGCCATGGCCTGGCTCATGCACCACCCTGTGCAAGTGTTGCCCGTGATGGGTTCCAACCAGCTGGAACGCATTGCCCAGTTTGCCAACGCAGAGCGTGTGCCCATGGACCGCCAGACCTGGTACGAACTGTACGAGCTCGCCAACGGCCACGAAGTGCCTTAAAGAAAGCCCCCATGCGCCATATGCACGACGAGTTGTCCACGCTGCCTGCTCCGGTCATCTCTCAAGATCCTGCCGAATACCGCAAAGCCCTGTCTTGTTTTGCCACCGGCGTCACGGTGGTCACCGCGCACTGGCAAGGCTTGGATTGGGGCATGACCTGCAACTCCTTTGCGTCGGTCTCTCTCGAACCCCGACTGGTCTTGTGGAGCATTCGCAAAGCGGCTAGCAGCCTGGAGGCGTTCACGCAATCGGGGGGCTTCACCGTCAGCGTGTTGTCCAACCAGCAAGAGGCCATCGCACGACAGTTCGCTTCGGGCGACATGGCTTCGCGTTTTAGCGGCGTGCAGCTGCAGCGGCAAGTCAGCCAACGGCAACGCCTGACCGACGCCATGGCCTGGTTCGACTGCCAGTTACACCAGCTGGTGGATGCTGGCGACCACCACATTGTGATCGGGCAGGTCCAAGAATTTGGCTGGCACGAAGACGCCCAAGCTCTGGGCTTTTGCCGCAGCCGCTTTGGTCGTTTCGAGGCACTGTCCGCATGATGCCTTTGTGGCTGATTTTCTTGCTGGTAGGGGCTGCAGGCGGGTTTACAGCAGGACTTTTTGGTGTCGGCGGTGGCTTGGTGATCGTGCCCACGCTCTACTTTTTGTGGCGCGGTGACCCGGTTCTTGGCCCCGAGGTCATGCACTTCGCGGTGGCCACATCATTGGCTTGCATCGTCATCACGTCGGTCACCAGTTCCTGGACGCACTGGCGTGCTCGCCGTCTGCAGTTTGATCGCCTGTACTGGCTGGCAGGATCGGTCAGCTTGGGCTCGGTTTCGGCGGTGATGCTGGCCAACTGGGTGCCGACCCAATGGCTCAAATTGGGTTTTGGCTTGTTTGCTTTGAGCACCTGCATCACCTTGCTGGGCAAAAAAGCCCAGCAAGCCAGTCAAGCTGCCCCAGCGCGCAACGAACTCTTAGGCGCCGGCACCTTCATTGGCCACGTCTCCACGTTGCTGGGCGTCAGCGGTGGCGCGATGACCGTGCCCTACCTGGTGCTGCGCGGGGTAGACATGCGACAGGCCGTCGTTGTGAGCTCGGCCATTGCAATCCCCATTTCACTCATCGGCGCCGTCGGTTTGGCCATCACCGGCCCACAAACAGCCCAAACTTGGGGTTATGTGCACCTGCCCGCGTTCGCGGGCATCAGCGCAGTCAGCATGCTGTTCGCCAACTGGGGCGCACGCCTGTCACAGCGCATGGACAAACGCAAACTGCAACTGGCGTTTGCCGGTTTTCTGGCCTTGGTAGCGGCGCATATGCTGGGCTTTTGAATCGCCTCGCTGCATCAGCCTTTTTTACGCGGCGGCAGCCCCGTGTGCTGCGTGAGCAACTGGCCTTTTTGAGGTTGGCCCATGCGCTTGGGGGATGTTGACAAAGAAACCGACGACTTGGCACCCGCCCCCGTGCTGTTTTTGCGCCGGGCGCTTTGATAGCCCTCTTCGGCCAGCGGCTGCCAGTTCGGGATCAGGTGGTGTTTGCCGTTGCCGATCAGGTCTGAGCGGCCCATGGCTTTGAGGGCTTCGCGCAGCAGGGGCCAGTTGTTGGCGTCGTGGTAGCGCAAAAAGGCTTTGTGCAGGCGGCGGCGCTTGTCGCCTTTGACCACGTCGACTTTTTCGCTGTCGCGGGTGATTTTGCGCAGCGGGTTGCGGGTGGAGTGGTACATGGCCGTGGCCGTGGCCATGGGGCTGGGGTAGAAGGTTTGCACCTGGTCGGCCCGAAAACCGTTCTTTTTGAGCCACACGGCGAGGTTCATCATGTCTTCGTCGCTGGTGCCGGGGTGGGCGGCGATGAAGTACGGAATGAGGAACTGTTTTTTACCCGCCTCTTCGCTGTACTTGTCAAACATCGACTTGAAGCGGTCGTAGGTGCCGATGCCCGGCTTCATCATCTTGGACAGCGGGCCGCCCTCGGTGTGTTCGGGCGCGATCTTGAGGTAGCCGCCCACATGGTGTTGCACCAGCTCTTTGACGTATTCGGGCGACTGCACGGCCAGGTCATAACGCAGGCCAGAGCCGATCAGGATTTTCTTGATGCCCTTGAGGGTGCGTGCCCGGCGGTACATATTGATCAGCGGGCCGTGGTCGGTGGTCAGGTTTTGGCAAATGCCAGGGTAGACGCAACTGGGTTTGCGGCAGGCCGATTCGATCTCGGGGCTCTTGCAGCCCAAGCGGTACATATTGGCCGTGGGGCCACCCAGGTCGGAGATGACGCCCGTAAAGCCTTTGACTTTGTCGCGGATGTCTTCGACCTCGCGGATGATGGATTCTTCGGAGCGGCTTTGGATGATGCGGCCTTCGTGCTCGGTGATCGAGCAAAAGGTGCAGCCGCCAAAGCAGCCGCGCATGATGTTCACGGAAAAGCGGATCATCTCCCAAGCGGGAATTTTTGTGGCGTGGTCGTGGCTGCCGTTGTCGTCGGCATAGCTCGGGTGCGGGCTGCGGGCATAGGGCAGGTCGAACACATGGTCCATCTCGGCCGTGGTCAGCGGGATGGGCGGTGGCGTGATCCACACGTCGCGCGCGGTGGTGCCCTCCCCGTGCGCTTGCACCAGGCAGCGGGCGTTGCCGGGGTTGGTTTCGAGGTGCAGCACGCGGTTGGCGTGGGCATAGAGCACGGCATCTTGCTTGACTTGCTCGTAGCTGGGCAGCCGAATCACGCTTTTGTCACGGGGCGGCACTTTGTGGGTGCCCTTGCCACGAAGACCGGATGCCAGTGCCGGGTTGGGCACAAAGTTGAGCGGCTGAATGATGGGTTGGATGATGGGCTGGTTGGCAGCTTGCACGGTGCGGGCTTGGGCCACAGCGGCAGACAAATTGGCCTCGACGTTTTGTGCGTTGTGGGCATCGGCCACATCCTTGGCTTCTTCCTCACGGGCACAAGTCGCGCCCTGCTCTCGCGCTTGGTCCGAGATCATCAGGTAGGGGTTGATGTGCGCCTCGACGTGTCCGGGCATGTCCACGCTGGTGGAGTCGATCTCGAACCAGCCCAAGGCCGATTCGTCACCTTGGCGGCGCACAAAGGCGGTGCCGCGCACATCGGTGATTTGCTGCACCGGCTCACGGGCGGCCAGGCGGTGTGCGATCTCGACAATCGCCCGCTCGGCGTTGCCGTAAAGCAGCAAGTCGCATTTGCTGTCCACCACCACCGAGCGGCGAACTTTGTCGGACCAATAGTCGTAATGCGCGATGCGGCGCAGGCTGCCCTCAATACCGCCGAGCACGATGGGCGTGTCCGGGAAGGCCTCACGGCAGCGCTGGCTGTAAACGATGGCCGCGCGATCGGGCCGCTTGCCGCCCACGTCGCCGGGGGTGTAAGCGTCGTCGCTGCGAATTTTGCGGTCCGCTGTGTAGCGGTTGATCATGGAATCCATGTTGCCGCTGGTCACGCCCCAAAACAGATTGGGTTTGCCCAGCGCCTTAAATGCTTCGGCGCTGGTCCAGTCGGGCTGCGCGATGATTCCAACCCGAAAGCCCTGGTTTTCCAACATGCGGCCAATCACGGCCATGCCAAAGCTGGGGTGGTCCACATAGGCATCACCCGTGACCAGCACGATGTCGCAACTGTCCCAGCCCAGTTGGGTCATTTCGGCCCGACTCATCGGCAAAAACGGGGCTGTGCCAAAGCGCTGCGCCCAGTACTTGCGGTAACTGGTCAGCGGCTTGGCGTCGCGCGGGAAAAAAGAGACGTCGGTGAAGGCGTTCATGGGCTCAATATCGGGATAACCCGCTAGTGTAGGCGGTTGGGGGTGGGCTTGAGAAACCAGCGGGTATTCAATGCAACGGGACAGGATGAGCATGCCAGCGCACTATTTTTCCGATTCAGCCACTGGCCAACAGCGCTTGCCGGACAATGGACCTATGCCGTTTTCCATCGCCGCGCCCGTCCACCACGAACTGCTCATTAAAAAGAGCCGTTTCATCGCCAGCATCGAGCCCGTTGCAGGGCGCGAAGAGGCGCAGGCTCGGGTGGCCCAGCTCAAAGCCGAACACCCTGACGCGGCCCATGTTTGCTGGGCCTTGCTGGCGGGCGGTCAGTCGGCGGCCAACGACGATGGCGAGCCCGGTGGCACGGCAGGGCGCCCCATGCTGGAAGTGCTGAGGCACCAGGAGCTGGAAGGTGTCATGGCCTCGGTGGTGCGCTACTTTGGCGGCGTCAAACTGGGTGCAGGAGGCTTGGTGCGGGCCTACACCGATGCCGTGGCTCAAGCGCTGCTGACCGCAGAAAAAATCCCGCTGATCAAGCAGACACAGCTGGCCTGCAGCGTGCCCTATGCACTCGAAGGTCTGGTGCGCCGAGAGGTCGATCTGGCCAAAGCCCAGTTGCAGGAGGTCAAGCACGGCAGCGTGGTGAGCTTGCACTTTGTCCTGCCAGAAACCCAAGCCGCCGCTTTGACGGAGCGACTGAGTGAAAGCGGACGCGGCCAATTGGTTTGGCTGGACACTGCGTTGATTGAATGAAAGCACAAGGATAATGCCGGCCATGCCCGAAATCGCCCCTCTGAACAAACCCAGCTCCAAAACCGAGCTTTTTGTGTCGTTCACCCTGCTGGCCCTGCAGGGCTTTGGCGGTGTTCTGGCCGTCGTGCAGCGCGAGCTGGTCGAGAAAAAGCACTGGATGACCCGAGAGCAATTTGTCGAAGACTGGGCCGTGGCCCAGATCATGCCGGGCCCCAATGTGGTCAATCTTTCGCTGATGATTGGGGGTCGTTATTTTGGTTTGCCCGGCGCTTTGGCCGGCGTGGCGGGCATGTTGGCAGCACCGATGGTGGTGGTTTTGCTGCTGGCCGTGGCGTTTGGCGGCGTGTCTGACGAGGCTTGGGCGCAAGGGGCTTTGCGCGGCATGGGGGCGGTATCGGCCGGATTGATTGCAGCGGTTGGCCTCAAATTGATCAGCGCCCTGCGCGGCAACCCGATGGGCATGCCGGTGTGCATCGCACTGGCAGCGGCGAGTTTTGTCGGGGTGGGCCTGCTGCGCTGGCCTTTGGCTTATGTGTTGCTGGGCACGGGCCTGGTGGCCTGCGGCTGGGCTTACCTGCAACTGGCCAAACAAGCCGCCCGCGCCGGAGAAGCGCCATGAACCCCGTGCTGCAATTGACGGCCCAGGATTGGCTGAGCCTGTTCAACCATTTTGCTTCGCTGTCGCTCTTGGCCGTGGGTGGCGCGATCACCACCGCACCTGACATGCACCGTTTTTTGGTGGACGAGTCGCAGTGGCTGAGCGACAGCCAGTTCACCTCGTCCATCGCATTGGCCCAAGCCGCACCCGGCCCCAACATCTTGTTTGTGGCTTTGATGGGCTGGAACGTGGGGCTGAATGCCGGTGCAGGCTTAGGCGGTGGTTGGATCAGCGCAGGCCTGGCCAGCCTGGGTGTATTGGTCACCATGCTCGGGATGGTGTTGCCATCCTCGGTGCTGACCTACACGGCCACGCGCTGGGCGCACCAACACCGCGAAAAACTCGGTATCAGGGCCTTCAAAGTGGGCATGGCCCCCATCGTGATCGCGTTGTTGCTGAGCACCGCTTGGCTTTTGACCATCAGCCACAAGCAGCCCGAACAAGACTGGCCGCTGTATTTGCTGACGGCGCTGACCACCCTGATGGTCTGGCGCACGCAAGTTCACATGCTTTGGCTGATTGGTTTGGGGGCTCTGCTGGGGGCGCTCGGCTGGGTTTGAAGCAGCGCTTTTTTGTCTCAGCGCGGGTTCTCGAAGAACACGGTATTTGAGTAATCGCTGATCTCGAAATACACCTTCTTCTCGGTGGGATCCGCAACCATGTTCAGGTTTTCATCGAGCACGCCGTAGCCGTAGCGGTAAGCACGGGGCTTGCCATCGTCAGTGCCCAGGGCGGTGCTGATCTTGTCCACCTTCAAAAAGCGACGAACCACTTTGTCCCCGGCATAGACTTCCAACACGCCATTGGTGCCGGTCCAGTTCTGGATGTCACGGCTGATCTTGTTTTGCTGCTCTTGGGTGCAAGCGGCGAGCAAAGTGGCGCTGAGGACCACCGCAGTCAGTGTGATCCGTTTTGTGTTGTTGTTCATTGGAAACTCCCTTGTTGATGTGTTGCTGTGCGTATCGGGGCTGAAGCCACCGACCCACAAGATACGCTTATTTGCAGGCGGGATCTTCAGCGCCAACCAAGGTGCCAATTAACTGCGCTGGCGCAGCGCCTCGTACAGGCACACACCGCTGGCCACCGAAACGTTCAGGCTTTCTACCGCGCCGCGCATTGGGATGCTCACCAGTTCATCGCAGTTTTTGCGGGTTAGCTGGCGCATGCCATCGCCCTCTGCGCCCAACACCAAGGCGGTGGGCACTTTCAGGTCGGCTTGGTAAATGCTGCGTGGCGCGTCGCCGCTGGTGCCGATCACCCAGATGCTGCGCTCTTTGAGTTCGCCCAAAGTGCGAGCCAGGTTGGTGACCATGAAATAAGGCACGGTTTCGGCCGCGCCGCTGGCCACTTTCGCGACGGTGGCGTTGATGCCTGCCGCGTGGTCTTTGGGGGCGATCACCGCGTGTGCGCCAGCTCCGTCGGCCACACGCAAGCAGGCGCCCAGGTTGTGCGGGTCGGTCACGCCGTCGAGCACCAAGAGCAAAGGCGGACCTTCGACGGTGTCGAGCAGATCGTCCAGCGAATGGTTTTGGGGAATGGGCGCGACCATGGCCACCACGCCCTGATGACCGTGGCCACCGGCCAACTTGGCCAGTCGCTCGCCATCGGACTCGATCATGCGCATGCCCGAATCGCGGGCCTTGTCGATGAACTGCCGCATGCGGGCATCGCGGCGCGTCACCTCGTAATGGATTTCAACAATGGATTGGGGGGCGATCTTGAGGCGAACGCCCACGGCATGAAAGCCGAACAGCACTTTATGGGTAGACATGCTTGGATTATCGTTGCTCAGCCACGCGTCATGACCGCTTGCAGCAAACCGGCACGGGCTTTAAGCCTGAGAGGCCGTCGATTCAGACAAACGCCCGGCCTGGATCACCAGACTGCGTTCACAGCGTGCGGCCAATTGGCGGTCGTGCGTGACCAGGACCAAGGTGGTGCCTTGCTCGCGGTTGAGCGCGAACATCAAATCCATGATGGCCTCGCCCGTGGCGTGGTCCAGGCTGCCCGTGGGCTCGTCGGCCAGCAGCAGGTCGGGTTGCACCACAAAAGCGCGGGCCAAAGCCACGCGCTGCTGCTCGCCGCCGGACAGCACTTTGGGCAGGTGCTTGAGGCGCTCACCCAAACCCACGCGTTGCAGCATGGCCGTAGCGGTGTTGCGGGCATCGGGCCGGTCGGCCAGCTCCAGCGGCAACATGACGTTTTCCAGCGCCGTCAGATTGGGCATGAGTTGGAAGCTCTGAAAGACAAAACCCACATGCTGTGCGCGCACCGCCGCCCGTTCGTCCTCGGACAATTCAAACAGCGATTGACCTGCCAACACCACTTGCCCGGCGCTGGGCGTGTCCAGCCCCGCCAAAATGGCCAGCAAGGTGCTTTTGCCCGAACCAGAAGCACCGACAATAGAAGCTGTTTCGCCCGCGTTCAAAGAGAAATCGATATCGCGCAAAATAGCCAGCTGACCGCTGGCATCCTGCACACTTTTCGAGACGCCACGCACGGCAATGATGGATTCAGGCATGCACAAACCTTTGTTAAGACGACGCCACTTTAACTGCACCCTGCTGGCCCTTGCCAGCTGGGGCTTTGGCGCGTCCACGCAGGCTTCACCCGCACAACGTATTTTGGTGGTGGGCGACTCGCTGAGTGCCGAATACGGCCTGGCCCGAGGCACGGGTTGGGTGGCCTTGCTGCAAAAACAACTGGTCCAAGACAAGCCCGGCGTCGAAGTGGTCAACGCCAGCATCAGCGGCGAAACCACCTCGGGTGGCCGCTCGCGCATGGCCGCCCTGCTGCAAAAGCACCAACCCAGCCATGTGGTGATTGAGTTGGGTGGCAACGACGCTTTGCGCGGCCTGCCCCTGAAAATGACCCAAGACAATCTGCAAGCCATGACTGGCCAGGCCCAGGCTGCGGGCGCCAAGGTCACGCTGCTGGGCATGCAAATGCCCCCCAACTACGGCTCCGACATGGCACGCCAATTTGAAGCGGCGTTTGCCCAAGTGGCTAAAAGCCAAAAAGCGGCACTGGTGCCCTTCTTTTTGAAAGGCATCGGCGATGACCCCGAGCCGCTCAAATGGTTCCAGGCCGACCGCATCCACCCCAACGAAGCCGCGCAGCCGCGGATGCTGGCCAATGTCTGGCCTACTTTGAAGAAACAATTGAAATGAGCGTTCACCTGATATCGGCCTTTGATGCCATGGCCAAACTGAACCAGTTTGACGCCATCCTGGACGCACGATCGGAAGGCGAACACGCCGAAGACCACTTGCCGGGCGCACTGAGCTGGCCTTCGCTCAACAACGAAGAACGCATCCGCGTGGGCACGCTTTACAAACAGGTCAACCCGTTTGAAGCCCAAAAGGTCGGTGCCGCGCTGGTGGCCAAAAACATCGCCCGCCACATCGAGGCACATGTGATGGACAAGCCCCGCAACTGGCAACCGCTGGTGTATTGCTGGCGTGGCGGCAAACGCAGCAACTCATTGGCGCTGATCCTGGGGCAAATTGGCTTCAAGGTGCACTTGATCGAAGGCGGCTACAAAGCTTTTCGCAAAGAGGTCGTGGAAGACACGCCGCGACAGGCGCAGCGCTTGCAGTTTCAGGTACTGTGCGGGCCCACAGGCTCGGGCAAAACACGCTTGCTGCAGGCTTTGGCGCAAACAGGCGCACAGGTGCTGGACCTGGAGGCCATTGCCTGTCACCGCAGCTCGGTGTTGGGCTTGATCCCCGGCACGCCGCAACCCACTCAAAAAGCCTTTGACACACAAGTCTGGGATGCGCTGCGCGGTTTCAGCGCAGACCGCCCGGTGTTTGTAGAAGCAGAAAGCAAAAAGGTGGGCAACCTGACAGTGCCTGCCGAGCTGATGGTGGCCATGCGGGCCAGCCCTTGCCTGCGGGTGGATTTGTCGCTGGAAAACCGGGTGAATTTGTTGCTGGAAGACTATGCGTTTTTCACGCAAGATCGCGCCTTGTTTGCCGACCGGCTGGAGCGCTTGACGGCCCTGCGCGGCAAAACCGTGGTGCAAGGCTGGCAAGAAAGAATCGAGCGGGGGGAAATGCGCGAGGTGGTGACCGAATTGCTCTCAGGCCACTACGACCCGGGTTATGAAACTTCGACTGGGAAAAACTTTGTGCATTACGCCAAAGCCCCCTTGATCGCGCCGGCCAGCCACAGCATGGACGACATGCTGACACTGGCACATCAACTGGTGAAAGTGCCGACTGAAAGTGGTCAATGAGTTTTCAGTGAGCCGTCTCCGCAAGCGCAAAAACGGTGTCAGTCAGGAGGCGTCAAACGGGAGGCGTTTGCGCGTCAGCAGCATCGGGCGCTGCAACGGCGTTGACTGAGTGGTCTGCCTCGTCGGCCGCATCTGGATCGGACCCGTCATCTGGAAAAAGACCTGATTTGCGGTCAGACTTGGCTTTGAGCTTGTCTTCTTTTTTGCGTTTCTTGGCCAATTCTTTCTGGCGCTTTTCGAATCCGTAGTTGGGTGTGGCCAAGATGGCTCCTTTAATTTGAGCTGCCCAATGTAACAGCTTCTTCAGGGCTTTCTTCCCATTCAACGCTGCCACGGTAAGCATGCCAGCTGGCGTGGCCCAACCAAGGGCCTACGACGATGATGCCCATGGCCCATGGCCACAAGGCAGCCAGCACCAAAACGCTGAGCAACAAGCCCCACAAGAACATGACCCCCGGATGGCTAAAAACCACCCGCATGCTGGTCAGCACAGCAGAAATGGCATCGGTGTCGCGGTCCAAAATCATGGGGATCGATACCACCGACAGGCCATAAACCAGCGCGGCAAAAGCACCACCCACCGCCAGATAGACGATCAAGAACTCGATGTTTTGCGGATTGAACACGGCTTCGATCACACCCGTGGTGGACGGCATGCCGGTGTTGAAGAACACCGCAAACACCACCAGCGATGCCCTACCCCACAACAATTCCAGCACCATGAGCACCAAAATCAACATGGCCATGCTGCGGATATGCCGGTCCCAACACATGAGTGATGTGGCCATATCAGGCAACTCGCCCCGCTCTCTTTTGCGGCTGACTTCGTAAAGGCCCATGGCCAAAAATGGCCCCACCAGCAAGCAGCCCGACACCAAAGACAAGGTGTATTCGGGCTTGTGCCTGAACACCAGGGCTAACACCTGCGCCATGAACCAGAAGCTCAGGCCATAAAACAAGGCAATACCGGGGTGACGAGTCAGGTCTTGCCAGCCCTTGGCCAACCAGCGAAATGGGTCAGAAAAACCCAAATGACGCATGAGCGACTGCGGGCCTTCGGGTGCTGGTGGCACATAAGGTGCTGCCATGGTGGGCAGATCAGCGGACTGTTCAGTGGGCACGGGAAGCTTGGCGTCTGCAGTCATGGGCAATCGAGTCATCGGTGAAGTGCCCAGATTACCCCCGCTAAGCGGCCTTGAACAGTCAGGAAACTACCCAGTAGGTCGGCAATTAACAGGTATTCAGGCTGATTTAAACCGGCCAACTCATGCCCAAGGCAGATGGGCTTGCATGGCTTGATTCAGATCCATCATCAGGTCTTGCGCCGACTCGAGGCCCGTAGAAAAACGCACCAAGGTGCCATGCTTCAAATGCGCAGGCCAACCCTGCCGCATAGAGCCCAGCTCATAGGGCACCACCAAGCTGACCGGGCCGCCCCAGCTGTAGCCAATTTTGAACAATTTCAGGTGGTCGCAAAACGCATCCACCTGTGCCTGGGTGTAACGGGCATCGATCATCACGCTGAACAGGCCTGCCGCCAAACCGGTGCCGGGCTTGCGCTCGCACACGGCTTGCCAATGGGCGTGCCCAGGTGCGCCTTCAAATGCCGGATGCAGCAACTGCGCACACTGCGGCTGGGCTTGCCACCAAGCGGCCAAGATGCGGGCCGTCTGGTCGTGCGCTTGGTAGCGCAGTGAAATGCTCGGCAAGGAGCGCAACACGGATTCGGCATCGTTCGCCGCCACGCCCAAACCCAAACGCATGTGGCACAGCTTGATTTTCATGTGCAAGGCCGTGTCTCGGGTGATGATGCTGCCCATCAGCACATCGCCGCCGCCACTGGGGTATTTGGTCAGCGCATGGGCGCTGATGTCAACGGCCAGACTGCCCTGCTCGCCAAGGTGAACAGCATCCCCCAACAAGTCAAAAGGCTTGAAGGCCAAACCCGCACCCCAAGTGTTGTCAAGCGCACTGCACACGCCTTGGGCTTGGCACACACGCACCAGCTCGGCCAAGTCAGGAAATTCCATGCTGACCGAGCCCGGCGCTTCCAGCCACACCAGGCGTGTGCGGGGGCTGATCTTGCGGGCCAGATCAGCGGGGTCCATCGGGTCGTAGACCTGGTGCGCGATGCCGAAATGGCGCAATTCCCCTTCGGCCAGCGCTTTGTTAGGGCCATAGGCGTTGTCTGGCAACAGCAGCTCATCGCCGCTCTTGAGCAACGCCAAAGCCACCGTTGCCAATGCGGCCAAGCCACTGGGCACCAGCACGCATTGGGTGCCGCCCTCAAGGGTGCACAAGCGCTCTTCGAGGGTGTAAGTCGTGGGCGTGCCGTGAAGGCCGTAGGTATAAGCCGATTTGTCCTTCCATTCCCGTTGGCGCATATCGGCCACAGTCGGAAAGTACACCGTTGAGGCCTTGAAAACCCCCGGCTGAGGCGCCTCAAAACCAGCGGGCGGTTGGTAGGGGTGGTGAATCAACCGGGTCGTGCCCTTGGAGAAGTCTGAATCAGTCATCTTGTCATCCTAATGCAAACAGCCTCCCAAAGGAGGCTGTGAAAAGTCAATCGGCGCAGCGCACCCAATGGGTTAGACGCTCCACTTTTCCAGCAGCTTTTCAGGGCGCATGTTGTCATAGGGCTCGAAGGGCTGGTGAATCCAGGGGTTGGTCGGCAACTCTTCGACCGAGTAGTCGGCCTTGAAGCCCGAAACGCCCTTGGTCCAGATCACGGCCGTTCGCAATTCTGTGATCGGTGTGTAGTTGTTTTTCAACTGGTCCACGACCGCACGCAAGGTGTGACCGGTGTCGGCCAAGTCGTCCACCAACAGCACTTTGCCGGCGATCTCGCCTTTGGGCGTGGTGATGTAACGGGCGATGTCCAGATGGCCTTGCACGGTACCGGCTTCGGCACGGTAAGAGCTGGTGGACATGATGGCCAGTGGCTTGTCAAAAATGCGCGACAAGATATCGCCTGGGCGCATACCGCCACGGGCCAGGCACAGAATATTGTCAAATTCCCAGCCCGACTGGTGAATCTTGATGGCGAGTTTTTCAATCAGATTGTGGTACTCGTCGTAGCTCACGTACAAGTGCTTGCCGTCTTCGGTCAACATGGGGTTACTCCAAAAAAATCAGGGGTTTGAGATCAGTGTTTGTTTGCAAAACCCGGCGCTCAGGCGCCAAAGGGGTTGTGCAACAAAATGGTGTGGTCGCGGTCCGGGCTGGTGGACACCACGTGCACAGGCACGCCCGTGACTTCAGCGATGCGTTCCAGGTAACGACGTGCCGTGGCAGGCAATTTGTCCAAGTCGGTCACGCCCACGGTGGTCTCGGTCCAGCCGGGAATTACTTCATAGATCGGCTTGCAACGGGCAATCTCGTCTGCGCCCATGGGCAGGATGTCGATGGTTTCACCATCCAGCTCGTAACCTGTGCACAGCAACAACTCTTTCAGACCATCAAGCACGTCCAGCTTGGTGATGCACAAACCCGACAGGCCATTGACCTGAGCGCTGCGCTTGAGCAAAGCGGCGTCAAACCAGCCGCAGCGGCGTGAACGGCCCGTGGTCACACCTTTTTCGGCGCCTACAGTGGACATGTGGTAGCCGGGGGTGCCAGGGGTTTCCCAGTCAAGTTCAGTGGGGAACGGGCCGCCACCGACACGGGTGCAATACGCTTTGGTGATGCCCAAGATGTAGTGCAACATGCCGGGGCCTACGCCAGAGCCTGCGGCGGCATTGCCGGCCACGCAGTTGCTGGAGGTGACGAACGGGTAAGTGCCGTGATCCACATCCAGCAAAGTGCCTTGTGCACCTTCAAACAGCAGGTTGGCACCGGCTTTGTGGGCGTCGTTGAGTTCGCGCGAAACGTCGGCCACCATGGGCAGCAGCTCTCTGGCGTAGGCCATGGCTTCAGCGTACGTGGCGTCAAAATCGACAGGCGCTGCACCCAAAATATTGACCAGAATTTCGTTGTGCAAAGCCAAGTTTTCGCGCAGCTTGTTGGCGAAACGCTCGGGGTATTTCAGGTCTTGCACGCGCAGGGCGCGGCGGGCCACTTTGTCTTCGTAAGCGGGGCCAATGCCGCGACCGGTGGTGCCGATCTTGGCCGTTCCGGCTTTCTCTTTGGCAGCTTCGCGGCCCACATCCAGTGCCACGTGGTAAGGCAAGATGAGTGGGCAAGCCTCGCTCACGCGCAGGCGCGAACGCACTTCAACACCGGCTTTTTCAAGCCCTGCAATTTCTTCTAGCAATTTCGGCACCGACAAGACCACACCGTTGCCGATGTAGCACTTGACGCCGGCACGCATGATGCCGCTGGGAATCAGGTGCAAAGCGGTTTTCACGCCATTGATCACCAAGGTGTGACCCGCATTGTGACCCCCTTGGAAACGCACCACGCCCTGAGCGCTTTCGGTCAGCCAGTCGACCAGTTTGCCTTTGCCTTCGTCGCCCCATTGGGTGCCCACGACGACTACGTTACGGCCTTGCTTCATGTTCATGCTTGAAATGTTCTTTCTCAAAGAGCTTGTACTACCCACTGCCCTGCTGCTTCAACCAGCTCGCGGTCGCAATGGAATTCGTCAACTTCGCTTTCGTGCCCGGGCAAAACGCACACCACGGTGTCGCCGCGACTGCGCAAAGAGGTAATGGCCGAGCGCAAGCTGGCCGAGTTACCCCAGGGTGCCCGGATCGCTGCACGCAGCGCCAAAGGTGTCACAGCCGACACCAATTCTTTCAAATCGAGGCTGAAACCCACAGCGGGGCGGTCACGGTCAATGCGGTGACCAAACACAGCGCCGACACCGTCATAACGTCCGCCACGGGCCAGTGCATCGGATGCACCTTTGGCGTAGATGGCGAAGCGCATGCCGCTGTAATAGGCGTAACCACGGGAATCGCCCAAGTCAAAACTGATGGCGGCACCCGGGATTTGTGCGGCCAGCCAGCGCAGCTGTGTCAGGGCTTCGGTGATGGCGGGTGTCGCAGGCAGGCACTGGGCCGCTTTGTCCAACACAGCGACATCACCGTACAAGCCCACCAAAGCACGCAAGCCATCGCGGTTGGCGGGCGAAAAGTCGTCCGTCAAGCGCGCAATCGCGCTGCCATCCTTGATGGCCAGCGCGGCGTGAATGTCGTGGCGCAAAGCGTCAGAAATGGCCTCAGCCTGCAGCAGGCTGTTGACAATGCGGGCATCGGCCAAGTCAACCTGCAAATCGCCGACACGGGCAGCACGCAGGCAGTCCAGTGCCAGTTGAAGAATCTCGAGATCGGCCTCGGGTCCGGCATGGCCGTAAATTTCGGCGCCCAACTGCAAGGGTTCACGGGTGGCATGCGGGCGTGCGGGACGGGTGTGCAAGACGGGGCCGCAATAGCAAAGACGTGTCAAGCCTGCGCGGCCCAGCAAATGCGCGTCAATGCGAGCCACTTGGGGGGTGGTGTCGGCACGCAAGCCCAATGTGCGGCCAGAAAGCTGGTCTACCAACTTAAAGGTCTGCAAATCCAGCGCTTCGCCCGTGCCCGTGAGCAGTGACTCCAAATGCTCCAGCAGCGGCGGCATGACCAGCTCGTAGCCATAGCCACGGGCGGTGTCAAGCAGTTCGCGACGGAGTTCTTCGATGTGGCGTGCCTCGGAGGGCAAGACATCGGCAATGTGATCCGGGAGGACCCAAGCAGACATGGGAATGGAGGGGGACGGTTAAAACAAAGATTTTACCGGCTTGGAGGCCGATTTCCGGGATTCGATTCAGGAAACAAGCCAGAACACCAACAATCCCGAAACAACCATGAACACGCCAAAGAAGCGGATTTGCCCGTCTTCGAGCTGCAGCAGCTGCTCGAAAAGGCGTCGCCAACGCAGTGGCGACACCATCGGCATCAAGCCCTCCAGGATGAGCATGACGCCCAACGCCAGCAGGAGGGTTTCAAGCAACGATTACTTTCGTGCAGGCGTATTGCCCGACGAACCGCGCATGCCCTTAAAAAACTCGGAGCTGCCCGGATCGAGCACCATCACGTCGCTTTTGCTGTTGAAGCTGGATTTGTAGGCTTCCAGGCTGCGGTAGAACTGCGCAAACTGGGGGTCGCGTCCAAATGAATCGGCATACAGACGCGCCGCTTGCGCATCGCCCTGCCCTTTGATTTTCTGGGCTTCGCGGTAAGCGTTGGCCACGGTCACTTCACGCTGGCGATCGGCATCAGCGCGGATTTTTTCGCCTTCAGCACCACCGGTCGAACGCAGCTCGTTGGCCACGCGCTTGCGTTCAGCCTCCATGCGGCGATAAACCGACTCGGTGATCGTGTCCACGTAGTCGGCGCGGGTAATGCGCACATCCACCACATCCACACCCCAGGGCTTGGCGCCCTTGACCACAAGAAGGACGGCCTCTTTCACATCGTCCATCAGCTCTTCACGTTTGAGCGAAAGCAGCTCCTTGACGGTGTGCTTGTTGATCTCTTCCTGGAAGGCGTTGCGCACCACACGGTTGAGCTGGTTGGTACCGGATTTTTCGTCCAAACCCACGTTTCGGATGTAAGCCTGCGGATCGGCAATGCGCCATCGCACATACCAGTCGATCACGACACGCTGCTTTTCTGCTGTCAACATGGGTTCGTTGTCTGGGCTGTCCAGGGTCAACAAACGCTTGTCGATGTAATTGACGTTTTGAAGCGGGGGGGGCAGCTTGAAGTGCAAGCCAGGCTCGGTGATGACTTCCTTGATTTGACCCAAAGCATAGACCACGCCGAATTGGCGCTGGTCAACCACAAACACGGTCGAGCTGAACAGCACAAAGGCCACCAGCAAAGTCGAAACCCACAATCCAATGCGATTCATTTTCTTTGTCCTTATCGTGGATCGCGCTCACGCGAACGCTGGAGGTCGCGTGAACGTGTGTCCACTGCACCGTTGTTGGCACTGGCTGGTGTGGCGGACGCGGTGGCATCCACAGTGGGCGGAGGCACTGAAGTGACCTGCTGCATGATCTTGTCGAGCGGCAGATACAACATGTTCGAGCCCTGCTTGCTGTCCACCAGCACTTTGGTCACGTTGCTGTAAATCTGTTGCATGGTGTCGGTGTACATCCGGTCACGCATGACTTGCGGGGCCTTCTGGTACTCGGGCAAGATGGTTTTGAAGCGCTGTGCATCACCTTCGGCTTGCGCCACGATGCGCTCACGGTAAGCATCGGCTTCTTCTTTCAGGCGTGAGGCCGCGCCCACCGCGCGGGGCACCACGTCGTTGGCATAGGCTTGGGCTTCGTTTTTGGCGCGTTCACGCTCTTGACCCGCCTTCAATACATCGTCAAACGCAGCTTGAACCTGCTCAGGGGGGCGCACACCGCCTTGTTGCAAGTTGATGCCCACCACTTCAATACCCACTTTGTAGCGGTCCAAGATGGTTTGCATTTTTTCGCGCACGCGAGGGGCAATCTGGTCACGCTCTTCGGCCAGGGCCGAGTCCATCTTCATCTTGCCCACCACTTCACGCACAGCGGTTTCCGCTGACTGCACCACGGCTTCGGTTGGGTTGCGGCTTTCAAACAAATACGCACGGGCATCGTTCAAGCGGTATTGCACGGCGAACTTGATCTCGACGATGTTTTCGTCTTCGGTCAGCATGGCCGATTCGCGCAAGCCTGTGGCCTTGATGATGTTGTCGCGGCCAATGTCCACCGACCGAATCTGGGTGACAAACACCAACTCATGGCGCTGAATAGGGTAAGGCATGCGCCAATTGAAACCCGCACCCACCGTAGAGTGGTATTTACCAAACTGCGTGATCACCGCTTGCTGGCCTTCTTGCACGATGAAAAAGCCCGTGCCCAACCAGACAAGCAAGGCCGCAGCAAGCACCACACCCAAACCCAGGTTTTTAAAGAAAACAGGCAAGCCGGGGCCACCCGAGCCACCGCCCGAACCACCAGAACCTTGTGGACCACCTTTACCGCCAAACAGCTGGCCAAGTTTGCGGTTGAAGTCACGCCAGAGCTCGTCCAGGTCGGGTGGGCCGCTTTGTTGTGGCTGCGAACCACGGCCAGGCGGTTGTTGCCAAGCGTCCGGCTTGGGGCCCGGCGGCGGAGGCACATCGCCTGCAGGCTTGTTGCCTGCATCGGGTGTTGACTTGTCGTCGTCCCGACCCCATCGGGGGTCATTCAGATTGAACATGCCTCGGATCTTTGCAGGAAGCAAGGACCATCGCAGGGCTGGCAGATGAAAATTCATAGTGAAGTGTCTTTGTCAGAATGACGAATCCGCATTGTGCCGAATTCAGGGGGCCTTCAATGCAGATCACCCGGATATTCCCGGGTCATGTCACGGGGATCTATCGGTTCTTGAACGGCTGCGGGTAATGCGGTCTTGACGATGTCGGACAAAGCCGAACGCAACAACTCAAGCCCCTTGCCCGATTTGGCACTCAAAAATACCCGCGGAACGGCCACACCGTCTTGCTCATAACGGTCCTGCATTTGCAAGGGAAAGCGCTCGGGTGCCAGTGCATCCAGCTTGTTGAAGACCAGCAACTGCGGCACGCTGTCGGCACCGATCTCGGCCAGCACTTTTTGCACTTCGGCCATTTGCTCCGGGAAATCAGGGTTGGCAGCATCCACCACATGGAGCAGCAAATCGGCTTCGGTCGCTTCTTGCAGGGTGGCCTGAAAAGCCTCCACCAGACCGTGCGGCAAATCACGGATGAAGCCCACCGTATCGGACAAGGACACCGAACGCCCTGCCTCGCCCAGATACAACTGGCGTGTGGTCGTGTCCAGCGTAGCAAAAAGCTGGTCTGCTGCAAAAGCGCGCGCTTTGACCAGGGCATTGAACAAGGTGGATTTTCCGGCGTTGGTGTAGCCCACCAAGGAAATATTGAAAGTGTCACGCCGCTCACGCTGGCGACGTTGTGTATTGCGCTGCTTTTTGACCTTGACCAAGCGCTCTTTGATGCGTTTGATCGAGTCGTTGATCATGCGGCGGTCCAGCTCAATCTGGGTTTCACCCGGGCCACCGCGCATGCCGATGCCCCCGCTTTGGCGCTCCAAGTGCGACCAGCGGCGCACCAGTCGGGTGCTCAGATATTGCTGACGCGCCAGCTCAACTTGCAGCTTTCCCTCGTGGCTGCGAGCACGTTGAGCAAAAATTTCAAGAATCAGCAAAGTTCGATCGTTGACCGGCAAGCCGATGTGACGCTCCAAGTTGCGCTGCTGGGCCGGGCTCAGGGCTTGGTCAAACAAAACCTCGACCGCGCCGTGCATCAAGGCAAGTTCTTTGATTTCGTCAGCCTTGCCGCTGCCCACAAAGAGCGCTGGATCAGGCGCTTTGCGTTTGCAGGTCAGGCGTGCCACGGGCTTGAGACCACCCGACTCGGCCAGCAAACCCAGCTCTTGCAGGTCAGCGTCGAAATGCGGCAGCCCAAAGTCAACGCCGACCAATAAGGTCGGCGCGGGTTTGTTGAATGGTGTTTCAGACAATGTCAGCAACCTCCGGCGGTAGCTTCAAACCGCTGGACGATTAAGTACCGAATCAAGCGGTGATTTCGCCGGTTTCGGGTGTGCTGAATGTCACAGAACGACCGGGAACAATGGTCGAGATGGCGTGTTTGTAAACCATCTGAGTGACCGTGTTGCGCAAGAGCACCACGTATTGGTCAAAGGACTCGATTTGACCCTGCAGCTTGATGCCGTTGACCAGGTAAATCGAGACAGGCACATGCTCTTTGCGCAGGGCGTTCAGAAAGGGGTCTTGCAAAAGTTGACCTTTGTTGCTCACGATATTCTCCGTGTTCAGAAGTTTTGAAGTGGCTGACCTTACCACAGGGCCAGCTGGTCATATTTGAGAAAAATTGATTTCCTCAAATATCAACTGGATTCTTTGTCAGCGTAAGGATTGGTGGATGTCTTCATCTCAATCCGAAGTGGCGTACCAGCCAAACTGAAGGCTTTGCGAAAGCGCCCTTCCAGAAAGCGCTTGTAGGTGTCGGTCACGTGCTCCAGCGAGTTGCCGTGCACCACGATCACAGGCGGGTTCATGCCGCCTTGGTGCGCGTAACGCAACTTGGGACGGAACATGCCACCGCGCTGAGGACTTTGGAACTGCACGGCTTCGAGCAGCAGGCGCGTCAAAATGGGCGTGCTCATCTTGCACATGGCCGATTTGTGCGCCTGGACGATCGAAGCCCAGACGGGGCCCAATCCCTGGCGTTTTTTGGCCGAAATGAAGTGCATGTTGGCAAAGCTCAAAAACGGCAACCTGTTTTCAATCGAGCGTTGCACCAACTGCCGCTGGTATTCATCGACCGCATCCCACTTGTTGATGGCCAGCACCATGGCGCGACCGCTTTCGAGCGCATAGCCCGCAATGTGGGCGTCTTGGTCGGTCACGCCCTGCTCGGCATCGAGCAAGAGCAAGACCACGTTGGCCGACTCGATCGCTTGCAGGGTTTTGACGACCGAGAACTTCTCGATGGCTTCAAACACTTTGCCTTTGCGGCGCAAACCGGCGGTATCGATCAGCTCGAATTTTTGGCCTTGGCGCTCAAAGGGCACCGAAATCGCGTCACGCGTGGTGCCCGGCATGTCAAACGCCACCAAGCGCTCTTCGCCCAGCCAGGTGTTGATCAAGGTGGATTTGCCCACGTTGGGTCGCCCGGCCACGGCCAGTTTGATCACCGAGGGATCTTCTTCTGTTTCTTCGGGCTCATCGGGCAGGTTGAGCAACTCAAAAGCCAGCTCCACCAGACCACGCGTGCCCTGACCGTGTGCAGCCGAGATGGCGATCACCTCGCCCAGACCCAGCTCGTAGAACTCGGTCAGCTGAATGCCTTCCAGCATGCCTTCGGCCTTGTTGGCCACCAACAAACAGGGCTTGCCGATCTTGCGCAGGTATTTGGCAATGTCATGGTCTTGGGCAGACAAACCGCCCCGCGCATCGACCACAAAAATGACCACGTCGGCTTCAGCCACCGCTTGTTGCGTTTGCTTGGCCATCTCTTTGTAGATGCCGCTGCTGGCGTCGGGCTCGAAACCGCCCGTATCGATCACGATGAATTCTTGACGGCCTTGTTTGCCGTTGCCGTAATGGCGGTCACGGGTCAAGCCCGCAAAATCGGCCACGATGGCGTCCCGGCTCTTGGTGAGTCGGTTGAACAGCGTGGATTTGCCCACATTGGGGCGGCCTACCAGGGCCAGTACAGGTTTCACTTAAAAATTTTCCGATCCATCATTCAGGGCGAAATCCGAAGACGCCCCCGGTGCGTGTCACCACCACCAAAGTTTGGCCAGCGGCCACGGGTTTGCCCACAATGGCGCTGCCGTCTGTGCTCAATCGTTGCAAAGGCTGCCCATCCTGACGTGACAGGAAATGCAGCCAACCTTTGTCATCACCCAACACCACCGAGCGGCCCAATACCAAGGGTGCCGTCAAGCCCCGAAAGCGCAAAGCGTCTTGCGTCCAGGCGGGCTGGCCACCCTGACGCTGCCAAGCCACGACCTTGCTGTCGGACTCGGTACCAAAAACCAGATTGTCGTCACCGTCCAAGCCTTCATGGCCTTGGGCTGGACGCGTCCACAAGGTGGTGCCGCGGTTGGCATCCACACACGAGACAGCCGACTGGAATGCGCGCACACACACTGAATTGCCAAGGCGGCTGGCCCCTGCGACCAAGTCCACCAGACGCTCCACCTCGTTGGTACCTCGAGAAGATCCCACCAGCGTCTCCCAGCGCACCGCTCCCGTGTTGGGGTTTAAAGAAGCCAAACGCCCTCCCCAGCCTGCCAGCAAGGTGTCGCCAAACGGGATCAGCAAGCCAGCTTGCTGCAACACCAATGGGTCCCCGGTGCGCTGCTGCGTCCAGAGCTTTTGACCAGAAGCACCATCCAGCGCCGTGACTGCACGGTCCGCGGTCAACACAAAAACACGTGCACCGGCCACCAAAGGCGCGGTGTAAGACAGGGCAGGCAAGCGGTAGCGCCAAACTACTTTACCGGCCTCAATGGCCACCACTTCATTGCTTCGAGTGATCACGGCAAAACGCTGACCGTCTCCACTGACCCCCGCCTGTATGGGTGTGTCGAGCTTGATGCGCCAAACATCTTGGCCGGTACTGGCATTGATCAAGGCCACTTGACCTTGAGTCGAGGCCACCGCCACTTGCTCGCCGTGAACAGAGGCAAACAGGGGCGTAGTCGCAAGACCGATGCTGTTGGTCCAGACTTTTTGAACCGTCAACTGGCCTGTCACGGATGGCAATGCTGCAGGTTGCGGCTTGTCAGGTGCGCTTGAGCAAGCGGCGATCGTGAGCGCTAAAGCGCCCATCACAGTCCAACGGGCCCAGAGGTTCGAAAAAACAATCATCACTTTGGAGTCTCCGAAACGGTGGCCGCATCAGGGTCAATGCCCAAGGCATTGAGTTTGGCTTGCACCAAACGGCGGTAGTCAGGGGTGTCTGCCAGTTTTTGCCATGCTTGCTGATACGCCGCAATGGCATCGGTATTTTGACCTTTGGCTTGCAACACGTCCCCGCGCAAGTCCGCAGCCAAACCCTGCATCGCCGGCGTGAATTCACCGCCCAATGGCTTCAAGGCTTCGTCGTAAGCCTTGGCATCGAGATGCAAAGCCGCCAAACGCATGCGCGCAATATCGCGATACGCCTTGTCAGAGGCGCCATTGGCAACCCAACTCAAAGCATCACGCGCTGCATCGGTTTTGCCTTGCGCTTGCAGGGTTTTGGCCGCCAACAAAGCCGATTGCTGGGCAAATTGGGTGCTGCCGAATTTGTCTTTCATGTCGGCCAAACTGCGCTCGACACGGCTGACATCACCAGAGGCCACCGAGCGCTCGACTTCATCATAAAGTGCAGAGGCTTTGGCAGCTTGGCTTCGCTCCCAATACTGGTAACCGTTCCATGCGGCATAACTGCCCAAAATAGCAATCAGCACCCAGGAAATCAGGTTGCCCCAGGTCTTCCAGAAATGCTTGATCTGGTCGAGTTGTTCTTGTTCTTCAAGGTCGAGTGGAGTGGCCATGGTGTATTACTGCTGTGCGCATCAAAGCGTGGATTGTAGGCTGTGGCCCCAGTCGGCCACGGTGCTCAAAGACTCGGTGCGCTGGGCCCCTTCGCCGTCGCGCAGCGATTTGACCGCCACCCGACCTTGGGCCAATTCTTCGGCCCCAAACACCAACGCAAAACGGGCGCCTGAGGCGTCGGCTTTTTTGAATTGGGACTTCATGCTGCCCATGCCCTCGCCGCTGCCCGCGTGCATTTGGGCCGATACGCCCTGAGCGCGCAAGGCTTGAAGGACCTGCATGGCCACTGGCAAAGCAGCGGCTTCGGGAATGATGGCGTACACATCGGGGGCCAGATCGGGCAAAGCCTCGCCCTGCTCTTTGATCAGTTCGAGCACGCGCTCGACACCGAGCGCCCAACCCACAGCGGGCGATGGCTTGCCGCCAATTTGCTCGATCAGGTAGTCATAACGGCCACCGCCACAAATGGTGCCTTGCGAGCCCAAGCGGGTGGTGATGAACTCGAACACCGTGAGGTTGTAGTAATCCATGCCCCGCACCAAACGCGGGTTGATGCTGTAGGCCACGCCGTTGGCGTCCAGGATGGCTTTGACCGCGTTGAAGTGCGCCAAAGAGGCTTCACCCAAAAAGTCGAGCAAACGCGGTGCGGCCTCAACCACGCTTTGCATGGCCGGGTTTTTGGTGTCCAGGATGCGCAGTGGGTTGCTGTGCAGGCGGCGTTTGGCTTCTTCGTCCAGCACATCGCTGTGCTTTTCGAGGTGGGCAATCAGCGCAGCGCGGTGGGCCTGGCGCTCAGCGGGCTGGCCCAAGCTGTTCAGTTCCAGTCGCACGTCCTTGAGGCCCAACACCTTCCAAAGGTCATTGGCCAGCAAAATCAGTTCGGCATCCACCTCGGCACCGCCAAAACCCAGCACTTCGGCACCGATTTGGTGGAACTGGCGGTAACGGCCGCGCTGGGGACGCTCATGGCGAAACATCGGCCCCATGTAGTACAGGCGTTTGCCGCCTTCGTACAGCAGGTTGTGCTCAACCACGGCCCGAACCAAGCCTGCGGTGCCTTCTGGGCGCAAAGTCAGCTGTTCGCCATTAAGGCGGTCCTCAAAGGAGTACATCTCCTTTTCCACGATGTCGGTCACCTCGCCCAAGCCGCGCACGAACAGCGCGGTGGGCTCCACAATGGGCAATCGCACATTGCGGTAGGCGTAACGCGCCATCAAATCACGCACCTGGGCCTCCAGCCATTCCCAGCGGGCAGACTCAGGCGGCAAGATGTCGTTCATGCCCTTGACGCCCACCAGCTTCTGGGCTTTTGCCATTTTTTCGGCCTTGGGGGCGTTTTCTTTCGAAGACTCGCTCATTTTTTCTCAGCAGATCCGGAACCAAAACGATTCTCAATGTAGTTTTCAACCAGCACCTGAAACTCTTGCGCGATGCCATCGCCGCGCAAGGTCAGTCGCTTTTCGCCGTCAATGAAGACCGGAGCAGCAGGCGCTTCACCGGTACCCGGCAAACTGATGCCGATGTCGGCGTGCTTGCTCTCGCCGGGGCCGTTGACGATGCAGCCCATCACAGCCACCTTGAGGTTTTCAACGCCGGGGTAACGCACTCGCCAAACGGGCATCTGGGCGCGCAAAAAGTCGTCGATTTGTTTGGCCAAATCTTGGAAGGTGCTGCTGGTGGTGCGCCCACAACCGGGGCAAGCGGTCACGCTGGGCACAAAAATGCGCAAACCCAGTGACTGCAAAATCTCTGAAGCGATCACCACTTCTTGCGTGCGCGCTTCGCCCGGCTGCGGCGTGAGCGAGACACGAATCGTGTCGCCAATGCCCTCTTGCAACAAGATCGATAAGGCCGTGGCCGACGCCACCGTGCCCTTGGTGCCCATGCCCGCCTCGGTCAAACCCAAATGCAAGGCGTAATCGGTGCGGCGGCCCAGCTCGCGGTAGACAGAAATCAAATCTTGCACACCCGACACTTTGCACGACAGCGCGATTTGCGCGCCATTGAGGCCCATGGCCTCGGCACGCTGAGCAGACGAGATGGCCGAGCTGATCAAAGCTTCGTACATGACCTGCCGCGCCTCCCAAGGCTGGGCACGCTGGCTGTTGGTGTCCATCAATTCGGCCAGCAAATCTTGGTCGAGGCTGCCCCAATTCACGCCGATGCGGATGGCTTTGTCAAACCGCATGGCCGCTTCGATCATCTGGCCAAACTGCACATCACGTTTGTCGCCTTTTCCCACATTGCCGGGGTTGATGCGGTATTTGGACAGCGCCTCGGCACAGGCCGGATAGTCGGTCAGCAGGCGGTGGCCGTTGTAATGGAAATCGCCGATCAAGGGCACGTCGATGCCCATTTTGTCGAGTTGGTCGCGGATGTGCGGCACAGCCTGCGCTGCTTCGGGCGTGTTGACCGTGATGCGGACCATCTCGGAGCCGGCAATCGCCAGTTCCTTGACCTGGATGGCAGTGCCGATCACGTCCACCGTATCGGTGTTGGTCATGGACTGCACACGCACAGGTGCGCCACCGCCCACGGTGACCACGCGCGAACCCCAGACCACTTTGGACTGGCGGCTGTGTCGCTTGGCTGGCAATGCGATGTCAATCGGGGATGGAGAAATCATGGCTTCACCTCAAATCGGGCAGTGTTGACCTGGGTGTGTGGCTTGAGGTCGAAAGCTTGACCCTTGACAGACAATTGAACAGCATCGGCACGGCCCACCACCACCGAAACAGGCAAAACAGCAGTGACGCGCTTGGTTTCGCCCGAATTCAAAACGCCATTCCAGATGAGTTGTTTTTGACCATCCCGCACCTCGATCCAGCTGACATTTTGGGCACTGAACAACAACTCGGACGTGGCTGAGGCCACCGCAACGGGTGCCGAAATAGCTGCCACAACGACGCCGGGCGCGCCCAAGGGCGTTGCCTCAGACGCGGACATGGCCAACTCTGTCGGGTTCAAAGGTGTGGCCAAAGACACCGGATCGGCGGGGCTTGTAACGGCCTCTGCTGCAGGCACTGACACGGCCACCACATCGGGCAGACCATTCAACCAGCCCAACTTTGAGGGGCCAGGCAACCAGATCAACGCTGCAATCACAACCAGCATGCCAACGGCTGCCCACAAAGCCTTGCCCGGCACCTCGAAAGTGGAGCGAGGCATGCGGCCCAAATCAACGGGTGGGGTGTAGGCATAGCGCACAGCACCATGCGGCTCCAAGTAGTTGGCCGATTGTGGCAACAAAGCCAAGATCGGGGCTGAATCGACGCGCAACTGTCGGCACACGCTGGCGGCTAAACCTCGGGCAAATACAGGGCTTGAATCGGTTGGGTACTCGTCTGCCTCCAGGGCCGCCAACTGCCGCACGGGAACCTTCAAGTTCGCCGATAAAACCGCCAAATGCACACCGGCCGCTTGCCGGGCCGCTTTCAACAGACTGCCAGCAGTCGCGGCTGGAGCGGGAGAAACGGGTGATGCTCCGCTGTCAGAGGCGAGCGTAGAACTGTCAGGGTTTGTGTTTTCAGGCATCGCGAGGCTCCTGGACTTGAACAGAAGAAACGGGTACCAAGCGAATGGTGCGTTGCTGCGCCATGCGGCTTTGAACTTGCGTGCGGTCTTTCACATCACCGGCCAATTGCCCGCAAGCGGCGTCGATGTCATCCCCTCGGGTTTTACGAACCGTGGTCACCAAGCCCGCTTCTTGCAGCTGTTTGGCAAAGGCCTGCACGCGGCCGCTGGACGAGCGCAGCAAGCCAGAAGCCGGAAATGGATTGAAAGGGATCAGGTTGAACTTGCAACGCAGGCCCTGGCGAGCGTGCTTTTGCACCAGATCAATGAGCTGGCTGGCGTGCTCGGGCTGGTCGTTGACGCCATCGAGCATGCAATATTCAAAAGTGATGAAGTCGCGCGGCGCATGGGCCAAATAACCGATACAAGCCTGCATCAGTTCATCCAGCGGGTATTTTTTATTCAATGGGACCAAGTTGTCACGCAATGCATCGTTTGGCGCATGCAGCGACACCGCCAATGCCACCGGACAATCGGCCGACAAACGCTCGATCATGGGCACCACGCCCGACGTGGACACAGTGACCCGGCGCCGCGACAGGCCATAGCCGTGGTCGTCGAGCATGGCACGCAAGGCGGGCACCAGAGCTGAGTAGTTTTGCAGGGGCTCGCCCATGCCCATCATCACCACGTTGGAGATGACACGGTCTTCAGTTTGCAGGTGCTTGCGCAAAAAATGCTCAGCGAACCACAGTTGCGCCAGAATTTCTCCGGTCGTCAGGTTGCGACTGAAGCCTTGGTGGCCTGTAGAACAAAAACGACATCCCACAGCGCATCCGGCTTGGGAAGAAATGCACAAGGTGCCCCGATCGTCTTCGGGAATAAACACCGATTCGATGGCGTTGCCATCGCCGACATCAAACAACCACTTGATGGTGCCGTCGGTCGAGATGTGTTGACTGATCACGGGCAGCGCTGAAACGTGCGCGTGAGAGTGGAGTTTTTGGCGCAAAGACTTGGCCAAATCACTCATTTGATCAAAATCAGCAGCGCCCCGCTGGTGAATCCAGCGGAACAACTGGGTGGCTCGAAAGCGTTTTTCGCCCAAACCCTCGCAAAAAACGGCCAAACCATCCAGATCAAATTCGAGCAGGTTGGCCGTCATGGGGGCAAGGTCGCGCTAGAGCCGCGACGCTATCAGCGTGCGTAAACGTTCATGCCGGCGAAGAAGAATGCAACTTCTGCGGCAGCAGTTTCAGGGGCGTCAGAACCGTGCACAGCGTTGGCATCAATGCTGTCAGCGAAGTCAGCACGGATCGTGCCAGCGTCTGCTTTCTTGGGATCGGTCGCGCCCATCAGGTCACGGTTCTTGGCAATGGCGTTCTCGCCTTCCAGGGCTTGGATCATCACGGGGCCGGAGATCATGAAATCAACCAGATCTTTGAAGAAAGGGCGTGCGCTGTGCACAGCATAAAACTGCTCGGCTTCGCCACGCGACAAGTGAGCCATCCGTGCGGCAACGACTTTCAGGCCGGCAGCTTCGAAACGGGCATAGATTTGACCGATGACGTTCTTGGCGACTGCGTCGGGCTTGATGATGGAGAGTGTGCGTTCGATGGCCATGGTATTTCCTGTACGAAAGTGTTTTAAAGCATTTTTGCCATGCGGCAAAGCCCGCTATTCTAACCCGAGCAGACCCGCCAAATGACACTGTGGCGCCGCATGGCCCCACAGTAGAAACTGAAATTAACGGCTCCGGCCACCGCCGCCACGCCCACCACGGCCTGGACCGCCTGGGGCTTTTTTCAAACGGTTGAAGCTCTCCGCGCCAATGTACTTGGCCTCACTTTTCGGGGCATCCGACTTGGCATGCAAGCCAGACCCGCCTGCAGCCTGGTTGGGTTTGGCTGCAGGTTTGGCCCGTGGCACCGCTGTGCCCATGCGGCCCTGCCCCCCCGTGCGTGGGCGGCGGTCATTGCGATCGGTTCTTGAGACCGGACGCGGCACAGCCGTCTTGGTGCGATCAAGGGTGCCCGCAGCGCGCATGAGCGCACGGATATCGGACTCGTCCAGCTCCAGCCAAGCCCCCCGACGCAAACCGTGAGGCAACACCATTGCACCGTAACGGATGCGGATCAGGCGGCTCACCGCATGACCCACCGACTCCATCATGCGGCGCACCTCGCGGTTGCGGCCTTCAGAAATAGTGACGCGATACCAGCAGTTCGAACCTTCGCCGCCGCCGTCTTCAATGGAGCCGAACTGAGCCGGACCGTCGTCGAGGTTGACACCGTCGAGCAGTTTTTGTTTTTCGTCTTTGCTCAATGCGCCCAAAACGCGCACCGCGTATTCACGCTCGAGGCCGAAACGGGGGTGCATCAACTGATTGGCCAGCTCGCCTGAGCTGGTGAACAACAAGAGGCCTTCCGTGTTCAGGTCCAGACGACCCACAGACTGCCATTTGCCGTTTTGCAGGCGCGGCAATTTGCGAAACACCGACGGGCGGTTTTGCGGATCGTCATGGCTGACGATTTCGCCTGCGGGTTTGTGATAGGCGATCACCCGGGCTGGAGGCGGGTCAATGCGAATGTGAATGGGTTTGCCATTGACCTTGATCTGGTCACCGTATTGCACGCGCTGGCCTACGTGGGCCGGCTCGTTGTTGACCGAAATTCGGCCTTCGGCAATCAGCTTTTCCATTTCCAGACGCGAGCCCATGCCGGCTTGCGCCAGCACTTTGTGCAATTTGGGCGAATCGGTCTGGGGGGCCAGCACGCGCTTGCCCAGGTCGATAGCGACGTCTTCGGTGGCTTCCTCATCGTCAAACTGACCCGAGACCACATCGGCCAGCTCAATCGGTTTATAGGTCGACTCGGCATGCAGGTCCGCCTTGGGTTGGCGAGCTGCGGCATCGGGTGCGGACGAGCGCTTGTCGTCGTGATTTGCTTGGTTCATTTGTTGGAGGACTCTTCGCCATGCAGCGGACGGTCAGGGTGGTTATCTGGGTTCGCAGACAGGCTAGGATCATCACTGTGATCGGGGTGAGCGCCAGAGGCGTCGGGGGCAGCGGCATCTTCCGAATCGGCCACGATGGGCATCTCGAAAGGCAAGGCGTTGATCGCGTCTTCGAGCGACAAGGAGGGCTGAACAGGCAGTTCGTCAACCAAGCCGGACAAAGCCGACGTTTGACCATCGACCTGGGAAAGCATGGGCAGCTGATCGAGAGAAGCAAGCCCCAAATCATCGAGAAACTGGCGCGTGGTGGCGTACAAACCTGGTCGACCCACGGTTTCCCGGTGGCCAATGACTTCCACCCATCCGCGGTCTTCCAACTGCTTGAGGATTTGTGAGTTGATGGTCACGCCTCGAATATCTTCCATATCGCCCCGGGTCACCGGCTGACGGTACGCAATGATGGCCAGTGTTTCGAGCACCGCACGGGTGTATTTAGGTGGCTTTTCGGGGTGCAGGCGGTCCAGAAACTGACGCAACTCAGGCCGGCTTTGAAAGCGCCAACCGCTGGCCACGCTGGTCAACTCAAGCCCTTTTTGAGCCCACTCTTGTTGTATGTCTTGCAGCATTTGCCGCAGGGTGTCGGCCCCGAGCGCATCGTCAAATAACACGCGCATGTCGCGCAATGACAAAGGCTGACCTGCTGTGAGCAAGGCCGTTTCCAGGACACGTTGGGCTTGCGCCGTGTTCATGTGTCGATCTTTCGGGAGAAAAAACGCCTCACGGCGTAAAAGGTGCAGAGGTGATGGCCGTTTTTGTGAAAAACAGCCCCGTTCTGGAGAGGCTTGGCCACTGACCAAACCCTGGATTCGCGCGGGCCAGTGAATCTGGCTCAAGCTCCCTGGGAGGGCAGATTGTAGCTGAGACCCCAAAGAGCCAGTGCGTCGGCCATGTCAGTGGGCAAGGAAGACCTCAGATCGATCGATTGTCCGGTGATCGGATGGACAAAGGCCAGATGCCAGGCATGCAATGCCTGGCGCTCCATGCCTGCGGCTTTGACACCACCGTAAACGGCATCCGCGAGCAAGGCGTGCCCGACATGGGCCATGTGAACCCGGATCTGATGGGTGCGCCCTGTGTGCAAGGTGCACTGGACCAGACAACCGAGGTTGTTTTGATCCAGCACCTCGATCGTGGTCGCGGCTGTTTTGCCCGATTGGTAAGTCAAATCGACCACCGCCATGCGCAGGCGATTGGCTGGATCCCGACCAATGGGGGCCTCGACGGTCATGGGGGATGGTGCCGTCCAGGGCTTGTGGGCAATGGCCAGATATTGGCGATGGACGTCACGGGCCGCGATTTGCTGCACCAGGGCATCCATGGCCTGGCGCGTGCGCGCCACCACCATCAAGCCACTGGTGTCCTTGTCCAAGCGATGGACAATGCCCGCCCGAGGCACATCGGAGGCCAGTGGGTCCAAGGCCAACAGCCCATTGAGCAAGGTGCCGCGCCAGTTGCCCGGTGCCGGATGCACCACCAGACCAGCAGGCTTATTGATCACGCGCAGGTGCGCATCTTCGTAAACCACATCGATCGGCATGTCTTCGGGCACAAAAGCCTGAGACTGGGGCGTGGCCCGCAGTGTGACCTCAACCCGGTGCCCCAAACGCACTTTGGTCGACACCTTGGTGACCACGCGCCCGTCAATCAATGCATCACCCTGCTCAATGAGTTGCTGCAAATAGCTGCGCGAAAACTCAGGCACCATTTGCGCCAAAGCTCGGTCCAGTCGCTGGCCGTGCAAAGTCATGGGCACCTGGGTCGTGCGCACCTCCTCGTCCGCAGCCTCCAGCGCGCGTTCACCGTCTTCCATCAAGGCAGAGGGCTCTTCCATTTCGGGGTCGGTCGATATAATCAAGGGGTTCAACAGTACAAGGGTGTCACAGATGCGAAGCTTCAGATTATCGACGGTTCCAGCTGGCCTGGCTTTGGCCGTGGGCCTGTTTCTGTCAGGCTGCGCCAACACCCAAAAAGATGTGACCGCGGGTTGGACGCCCGAGAAAATTTACAGCGAAGCGCGTGACGAAGCCAACGCAGGCGCTTGGGACAAGGCCATCGGCTATTACGAAAAACTCGAAGGCCGTGCTGCAGGCACCGTCCTGGCGCAACAAGCCCAAATCGACAAGGCTTACGCCCAATACAAAACAGGCGACAAAATCCAGGCGGTGGCAACCCTGGACCGCTTCATCCGTTTGCACCCAGCCAGCCCGGCATTGGACTACGCGATCTACCTCAAAGGTTTGGTCAATTTCAACGACAACCTGGGCATGTTTTCGTTCCTGACCAGGCAAGACCTTTCCGAGCGTGACCAAAAAGCGGCCAAAGACTCTTATGAGGCTTTCAAAGAGTTGAGCACGCGCTTTCCCGCGTCTAAATACGCCCCCGAAGCACGCCAGCGCATGTTGCACATCGTGAATGCACTGGCCGCTTATGAGGTTCATGTTGCGCGTTACTACGCCAGCCGTGGTGCGCACGTCGCCGCCGTGAACCGTGCTCAGCAAGCCATTGCCGAATACCCGGGCGTGCCCGCTGTTGAAGAAGCCCTGGGCATTCTGGTCAGCTCTTATGGCGCGATGGGCATGACCGCTTTGCGCGACGACGCCAAGCGCGTGCTAGAGAAAAACTTCCCACAGTCCGATTACCTCAAGGCCGAAGGGGTCAAGAAGTCGTCCAGCTGGTGGCGTCTGTGGTGAATTGACGCAAAGTCGATAAAAACTCGGCATGCCCGCTCAGGCGGCGCATCTCCGGCAAGCCCCGCACCAGTCTGCGTCCATACGACATGGTGGTCAGGCGCGTATCGCACACCACCAAAACCCCTCGGTCTGTTTCGCTGCGAATCAAGCGCCCGGCCCCTTGCTTGAGCGCCACAGCAGCTTCGGGCAAAGCATGATCGGCAAAGGCACTGCGCCCCTCTCGCGTGACGCGCTGACTTCTCGCCTCGAACAGCGGGTCTCCGGGTGGTGGAAACGGCAACTTGTCGATGACCACCAGCTGCAGCGCATCGCCGGGGACATCAAAGCCCTCCCAAAACGATGCAGAAGCGACCAGTACACAACCCGCACGGCCATCGCCTGCACCTTCCCTGAAACGCTCCATCAAGCGCCGCTTGGGGCTTTGGCCCTGTACCAGCACTTCGACATTCGCAGCCGGGTCGAGACGTGTTTGCAAATACTCGCCGATCGCGCGCATGGCGTTCAAGGTGGTCGTGAGCACCAGCGTTCTGCCCCCCAACAGCTCCACCGCTTCGACCACCAACTGCGCCACATGCCCGGCGTGGCCTGGATCGCCCGGTTTGGGCAAATGGTCGGGCACATAAAGTGCGGCTTGCTGGGCGTAGTCAAAGGGGCTGCTGACCTGCATCACTTGGGCCGAAGTCAAGCCACAAGGCTCGGTGAACCAGCGCAAGCTGGGCTCATCACCCAGCGTGGCTGAGGTGAAAATCCAGGCGCGTTGGCCCACACCGCTGCCTTGGGTCGCTTGCGGGTCAGATCCGTGGCGGGGGTCTCCGGCCATCAGGGCCTGAATAGATTCGGGGTCTGAAGCCTCGTCATCTAGCGCCTCATGGTCTAAAACCAAAGGGGCTTGAACGGGTCTCGTCAAAGCAGAAAAGGCCTGCGCGATGTCCAGCGGCGACTCGATTAACCGCAGTTGAGCGCTGACTTCCGCCCAGCGAACGCCTTCAGGATCGGGGACCTTTGAAAACAAATCTGCCTTTTGACTCAACTCGCATGCGCGTTCAAGCAAGCGCTGAAAATCCGGTGCCAGTTCGGCCACGGTTTCGAGCCCATTTTGCAGCTGCGCCAAAGCCTGCAACACATTTTGCAGAGCAGGCGTCCACTCAGACCCTTCGACACCTTCGGGCAAGGTCTCTGTCCATCGCAGACGGACCGAGCCCCGGTGCATGCCAGCTGCCAGACGCAAATCACGGGAAGATTTTTCCAGACGGTCCGTCAACGCATGCCAGTCAACCAAACCACGCGCCAATTGCAAACCCGTGGCCAGCACATCGCGCGACAACTCCAGCAACTGCACCGTTGACAGCTGCTTGCCCAGAAAATTCACACCGATCTCGTTGAGTTGGTGCGCTTCGTCAAACACGGTGACGCGCACTGTCGGCAACAGCTCGGCCACGCCCGATTCACGCACCGCCATGTCGGCAAAAAACAAATGGTGGTTGATGACGACCACATCCGACGCCATCGCCTCTTTGCGGGCCAGGTTGACGTGACAGGCCCGGTAACGCGGGCAGCTGGAGCCCAAGCAATTGTCACGCGTCGAGGTGACCAAGGGCCACAAAGACGAACGCTCGTCCAGCCCCGTCAGCTCGGCCATATCACCCGTGCGGGTGGCCTGCGACCAGGTTTCAATTTTGGCGAGTGCGCGCTGCGCCCCCGGTTGAGCAGACTCGGCACTGTGCCGTGCTTGCTCCATGCGGTGCAAACACAGGTAATTGGAACGTCCCTTGAGCAAGGCCACCCGAATGGGCAGGCCCAACACCTCCACCAGCCGTGGGATGTCACGGGAAAACAATTGGTCTTGCAGGGCTTTGGTCGCCGTCGACACCAGGGCCCGCTGGCCACTCAGCAACACGGGCACCAGATAAGCATAGGTTTTGCCCACACCCGTGCCGGCTTCAACCACCAGTTGGCCGCCCTGCTCCAGGGTCTGGGTGACCGCCATGGCCATGTCGGTCTGGCCAGCTCTTGGTTGAAACCCGGCCACAGCCTGCGCCAAGGCACCATTGCTTGACAGGGTCTCGGAGACCCTTTGAACAAGCAAACTCAAGCCGGCTCCTTGGGGTCTAACATCCACTGCAATTGGGCCATTTGGTCGCGTAAAGCCAAGCGGCGTTTTTTGAGCCGCCGCAAAAGCAGCTCGTCCAAAGGCTGGGTGGCCAGAACAGCTTGGTCGATCAAGGCATCAAGGTCCGCATGTTCCATCTGCCATTCGATCAATTGCCGCTGAGGCGAACGCAAATCCTCGAAATGGTCGGTCGTCATGGTGTGCTGCGGTTTTCTGGCTGCTTACCTTCAAGGCGCAAATTGCGCTGCTCGGTTCGCCACTGGCGCTCTTGTACGTTCAACAACAAGTCTTGCTGGCGCAGTGGCTCCAGTGATGCGCGGCGTTTTTTGCGGGCATCACTGAGACAGGCGTTGACCGCAAATTTTTGCCAACAGGCTTTTGCGTCTTCCTGGTAAGTGGCCATGATCAGCCCACGCTGTTGGACGATCTCTTCGCGCTGCACGCGGATGAAGTCAGGCACGGCCACCAAGGACTGAGCGCACAGCCCGCCGGTGCTCAACGCGGCCAAGACCGCCAACAGACAACGTTTCATGTGAGATGCGTGTCCACAGTGCGGTGCTCTAGCGCCAGAAATTCGCTGGACTGCATCTCGTGCAAACGCGAGACGGTACGCGGAAATTCATGCGACATGGGGCCTGAGGTGTAAAGCGCCTCTGGCGCGACAGCGGCCGACATGATCAATTTGACCCGGCGGTCGTACAGCACATCGATCAGCCATGTGAAGCGCCGCGCCTCAGAAGCCATGCTGACCGGCATGTGCGGCACATTGCTCAGCATGACCGTGTGGTACTGAGTGGCAATTTCAAGGTAATCGTTTTGTGAACGCGGACCGCCACAAATGGCCTTGAAGTCAAACCAAACCACGTCGCCCGCGCGGCGCTTGGCATTGATTTGGCGGGCCTCGATCTGCAACACCGGGTCTTCATCGGGGCCTGTGGCCAGGCGGTTGAATGCATCGTGCATCTCAACATCGGCCTGCTCGCCCAAAGGGGTGTGGTACAGCTTGACCATCTCGAGCGTGCGACGTCGGTAATCGGTGCCGTTGTCCACGTTGAGAACCTGCATGCGCTGGTTCAGCAAAGCAATAGCAGGCAAAATGCGGTCGCGGTGCAAGCCATCCGGGTACAGGCCATTGGGCTCGAAATTGGAGGTGGTGACAAAGCCCACGCCGTTGTCGAACAGCGCCACCAACAGGCGGTGCAAGATCATGGCGTCGGTGATGTCGGCCACATGGAACTCGTCAAAGCAGATCAAGCGATAGCGCTTGGCCATGCGCTTGCCCAATTCGTCCAGCGGATTCACAGTGCCCTGAATGGCTGTGAGTTCGCGGTGCACTTCGCGCATGAACTCGTGGAAATGCAAACGGGTTTTGCGCTGGATGGGCACCGCCGCAAAAAAGCAGTCCATCAAGAAGCTTTTGCCGCGGCCAACGCCACCGAACATGTAAACCCCTTTGGGGATTTCCGGGCGGCTGAGGAACTTGCCCAGCAAACCCGAACGCTTGGATTTGTAGGCGGCCCATTCGCTGGCGCAACGCTCTAGCGCTTCGATGGCCCGCAACTGGGCGGGGTCACTTTGATAGCCCCGCTTTTGGAGCTCTTCTTCGTAAACGGCACGAACGGACATGGGTGACTTGCTCTTCGATTCAAAAACAAAACCCGGGACAAAGCCCGGGTTTTCAGGGTTGCAGAACTTTACCCCAACTCGCCCCAAACCGCAGTTCAGGACGCGTCATGGGCTCAGAAGTTCAAAGTGCGCTTGTCAACGGCCAAAGCCGCTTCTTTGGTCGACTCGCTCAAGGACGGGTGTGCGTGGCAGATGCGGGCAATGTCTTCTGCGCTGGCACGGAATTCCATGGCCACCACGGCTTCGGCAATCAACTCTGACGCCATCGGGCCCACAATGTGAACGCCCAAAATCTCGTCGGTTGTGGCGTCGGCCAACATTTTCACCATGCCGGTCGTATCGCCCAAAGCGCGTGCACGGCCATTGGCCAAGAACGGGAACGAACCCGCCTTGTAGGCCACACCGTCGGCCTTGAGTTGCTGCTCTGTGCGGCCAACCCAAGCGATTTCGGGACTCGTGTAGATGACCCAAGGAATGGTGTTGAAGTTGACATGGCCGTGCTGGCCCGCAATGCGCTCGGCCACGGCAACGCCCTCTTCTTCGGCTTTGTGTGCCAGCATCGGGCCGCGCACCACATCGCCCACCGCCCAGACGCCGGGCAGGTTGGTTTTGCAGTCAGCGTCCACCACAATCGCGCCGCGCTCGTCCAGCTGCAAGCCCACAGCCTCGGTGTTCAAGCCGATGGTGTTGGGCACACGGCCAATCGAGATGATCAACTTGTCAGCGTCCAGCACCACAGCTTCGCCTTTGGCGTTGGTGTAATTGACGGTCACGCCCTTTTTGCCATTGACGATCTCGCCGACTTTCACGCCGAGTTCGATCTTCAGGCCTTGCTTGTCGAAAGCCTTTTTGGCTTCTTTGGCGATTTGCTCGTCCACCGCGCCCAAGAAAGTCGGCAGACCTTCGAGGATGGTGACTTCAGAGCCCAAACGACGCCAGACCGAGCCCATCTCGAGACCGATCACGCCGGAGCCGATCAGGGCCAGCTTTTTGGGCACAGTGCCCACGCGCAAAGCACCGTCGTTCGACAACACGTTGACTTCGTCAAACGGCGTGCCGGGCAAAGCGCGGGCATTGGAGCCGGTGGCGATGATGACTTGCTTGGCCGTGATGGCCTCTTCGGTCTTACCGGCCACGTTGATCGTGTAACCGCCTTCGGCTTGGCCGGCAAAGCTGCCGCGACCGTGGAAGAAGGTGACTTTGTTTTTCTTCAGCAGGTACAAAATGCCGTCGTTGTTTTGCTTCACAACGTTGTCCTTGCGGGCAATCATCTTGGCCACGTCCATCTTCACGTCTTTGGCGCTGATGCCGTGCTCTGCGAAGTGGTGATTGGCGTGGTCAAAGTGCTCGCTGGACTGCAACAAGGCCTTGGATGGGATGCAACCCACGTTGGTGCAGGTGCCGCCGGGCGCTGGGCCACCGGCTGCGTTTTTCCACTCGTCGATACAGGCGACTTGGAAACCGAGTTGGGCAGCGCGAATGGCTGCAATGTAGCCACCGGGGCCACCGCCGATGACAACGACGTCGAATTGTTTGCTCATGGTATTTGTCTTCTCAATGGACAACGCCCCCGAAAAGGGGGCATTGCAGATTCAGGGAAATCAGATGTCGAACAGCAGGCGGGCTGGGTCTTCCAGCGCTTCCTTCATGGCGACCAAGCCCAAGACAGCTTCGCGGCCGTCGATGATGCGGTGGTCGTAAGACATGGCGAAGTAGTTCATGGGGCGAACCACGACTTGGCCGTTTTCCACCATGGCGCGGTCTTTGGTCGCGTGCACGCCCAAAATCGCGGACTGGGGTGGGTTGATGATGGGGGTGGACATCATCGAGCCGAAAGTGCCGCCGTTAGAGATCGAGAAAGTACCGCCGGTCATCTCTTCGATGCCCAGTTTGCCGTCACGGGCTTTCACGCCGAATTCGGCGATCTTTTTCTCGATGTCGGCAAAGCTCATCTGGTCGGCGTTGCGCAAGATGGGCACCACCAAACCACGTGGCGAACCGACCGCGATACCGATGTCAAAGTAGCCGTGGTACACGATGTCATTGCCGTCCACCGAGGCATTGAGCACGGGGAATTTCTTCAGGGCGTGCACTGCTGCCTTGACGAAGAAGCTCATGAAACCCAACTTGCAGCCGTGTTCTTTCTCAAAACGGTCTTGCATGCGCTTGCGCATGTCCATGACCGGGGCCATGTTGATCTCGTTGAAGGTGGTCAAGATGGCGTTGGTCGATTGCGATTGCAACAAACGCTCGGCCACGCGGGCACGCAAACGGGTCATAGGCACGCGCTGCTCTGGGCGATCGCCCAATGCCACGGCGGGCGCAGCCACTTGGGCCAGCACCTTGGTCGGTGCCCCTGTGGGGATCACAGCGGCGGTTGACTTGACACCACCGACCACGGCAGACAACACATCACCCTTGGTGACGCGGCCATCTTTACCGGAACCGGCAACAGAGCCAGCAGCCAGGTTGTTGTCAGCCATCAGCTTGGCGGCAGCGGGCATGGCCACGCCAGCCATGTTGCCACCCGTGGCTGGGGCTGCAGCAACAACAGCAGCAGCGGGGGCTGCGGCTGGAGCGGCAGCGGCTGGTGCAGCGCTGGCGCCTGCTTTACCTTCGGTGTCGATGCGGGCAATCAGTTGCTCGGCCGCGACGGTGCCGCCGTCAGCGACAAGGATTTCACAGATCACGCCAGCAGCGGGTGCAGGCACTTCGAGCACGACTTTGTCGGTTTCGATTTCGATCAGGATCTCGTCAGCAGCAACAGCTTCGCCGACCTTCTTTTTCCACTGCAACATGGTGGCCTCGGCCACGGACTCGGACAGCTGGGGTACTTTGACTTCTACGATAGCCATTTTGAATTCTCTTTAAAGGTTAAACGCAAGGTTGTTCTGGAAGATCACTTGGTCAGCACGAAGCCCTTGAGCTTCGAGAAGGCCGCTTCGATCAATGCTTTTTGCTGGTCCTGGTGCAGGTGTGAATAACCCACCGCTGGCGATGCAGACGCTGCGCGACCGGCATAGCCCAGTTTTTGACCTTCGAGCATGTTCTCGTGGATGTTGTGCTGAATGAAGAACCAGGCACCCTGGTTTTGTGGCTCGTCCTGGCACCACACGATGTCGGTGGCGTTGGGGTACTTCTTGATTTCGGCTGCGAAGGCCTTGTGTGGGAAGGGATAGAGCTGTTCCACGCGGATGATGGCGGTGTCGTCAGCGCCTTTGGCTTCACGCTGTTTGACCAGGTCGTAGTACACCTTGCCCGAGCAAGCGATCACGCGCTTGACCTTGTCGGCCTTGAGGGGCTTGTTCTCAGGGATCACGGTCTGGAAGCTGCCTTTGGTGAACTCGGACACCGGGGAAGTGGCGTCCTTGTTGCGCAACAGCGACTTGGGCGTGAAGATGACCAGTGGCTTGCGAATGTCGCGCACCATTTGGCGACGCAGCACATGGAAGATCTGGCTGGCCGTGGTCGGCTGCACGATCTGCATGTTGGTGTCGGCAGCCAACTGCATGAAGCGCTCAACGCGTGCTGAGCTGTGCTCAGGGCCTTGGCCTTCGTAGCCGTGTGGCAGCATCAAGGTCAGGCCGTTGACACGGCCCCATTTGACTTCGCCAGAAGCAATGAACTGGTCGATCACGACCTGTGCGCCGTTGGCAAAGTCGCCAAACTGAGCTTCCCAGATCACCAAAGTGCTGGGGTCGTTGGAGGCATAACCGTATTCGAAACCCAACACGGCCTCTTCGGACAGGATCGAGTCGATCACGACAAACGGTGCCTGCTTGTCAGAGACGTTTTGCAGCGCAACGTAAGTGCCGGTGTCCCATTTTTCGCGCTTTTGGTCGTGAATCACGGCGTGGCGGTGCGTGAACGTGCCACGGCCACAGTCTTCGCCAGACAAACGCACGGGGTAGCCGCTGGCCACCAAGGATGCGAAAGCCATGTGCTCGCCCATGCCCCAGTCCACAGGCGTGTCGCCACGGCCCATGGCAGCGCGGTCGTCATAGACCTTCTTGACCAATTGGTGCGGTGTGACCGACTCTGGAATGGTGGTGATCTTCTCGGCCAAACGCTTCCAGTCGGCCAGAAGGATGGAAGTGTCACCCGCGTCGGTCCACTTCTTGCCCATATACGGCGCCCAGTCCACGGTGAACTTGGTCTTGAAGTTGGTCAGAACAGGTTCGGTCGTGTTTTTACCAGCGTCCAATGCCGCACGGTAGGCCTTGGCCATGTCGTCGCCAATGGTCTCGCCCAAGCCTTGGGCAGACAGCTTGTCTGCAAACAACTTGCGGGTGCCAGGGTGTGTCGCGATCTTTTTGTACATCAGCGGCTGGGTCAAGGCAGGTGTGTCCTGCTCGTTGTGGCCCAGTTTGCGGAAACACACCACGTCCAACACGACATCCTTCTGGAATGTCATGCGGTATTCCAGCGCCAATTGCGTGGCCAGCACGACGGTCTCTGGATCGTCCGCGTTGACGTGCAGCACAGGTGCCTCGACCATCTTGACGATGTCGGTGCAGAACACGCTGGAGCGCATGTCGCGGGGGTCAGAGGTGGTGAAACCGATCTGGTTGTTGATGATGATGTGGACAGTGCCGCCTGTGGAGTAACCACGGGTTTGGGCCAAAGCCAAAGTTTCTTGGTTCACGCCTTGACCGCCGAAGGCCGAGTCACCGTGCACCAACACGGGCAGCACTTGCTTGCCCAGCGGGTCATCACGGCGGTCCATGCGGGCACGCACCGAGCCTTCCACCACGGGGTTGACGATTTCCAGGTGCGAGGGGTTGAAAGCCAGCGACAAGTGCACAGGGCCACCGGCGGTGTTCACGTCCGAGCTGAAGCCCTGGTGGTATTTCACGTCACCGGCAGGCAGGTCTTCGGGGGCGGTGTGGTCGAACTCGGCAAACAGGTCCGCAGGCAATTTGCCCATGGTGTTGACCAGCACGTTCAAACGGCCACGGTGGGCCATGCCAATCACCACTTCTTGCACGCCTTGTGCACCGGCTTGTTGGATCAGCTCGTCCATGGCGGCGATGAAGCTCTCGCCACCTTCGAGCGAGAAACGCTTTTGGCCGACGTATTTGGTGTGCAAATAACGCTCAAGGCCTTCGGCTGCGGTCAGGCGGTCGAGGATCTGCTTTTTCTTGTCAGAGCCAAAGCTCGGCTTGCTGCGGATGCTTTCGAGCTTTTGCTGCCACCAGCGCTTTTCAGCCTGCTCGGTGGTGTACATGTACTCGGCACCCAGCGTGCCGCAATACGTCTCGCGCAGCGCATTGAGCAGCTCACGCAAAGACATGTTGTTTTTGCCGAAAAAGGTGTTGCTGGTGTCGAACACGGTTTCTTGGTCGGCGTCAGAAAAGCCGTAGAAAGCGGGATCGAGATCAGGAATGTTGGGGCGCTCGGTGCGCTTGAGCGGGTCAAGGTCAGCCCAGCGCTGGCCCACGTTGCGGTATGCGGCAATCAGCTGCTGAACAGCGGTGCGCTTGCGGCCCATCTCGACGTTTTCACTGGCCATGACCACTTTGGTGCCACCGGCTTTGGCGCGTTCGGCAAAAGCGTTGATGACGGGCAAATGGGGAACGTCTTTGGCGTTGGAGCCGTCCACTGCGGGAACGTGCTGGAGGGCATCAAAGTACTCGCGCCACGAGTCGGGCACGCTGCCTGGATTGGCCAAATAGTTTTCGTACATCTCCTCGACATAGGGGGTGTTGCCCCCGAAGAGATGGGTATTGCCTGAGTAGGCAGAGTAGACGGAATTTGTCTCGCTCATATTTCGCTGACCTCCGTTTCCCTCGGGGAAACATTAGTTGGTTGAGATTTACCTTCCGCGACACGGCTGAACCGGTTGGCGGATGCGACTGTGGCATGGGAAGGGCCTGAGTACAGCGCGCATTGTGCCATGGCTTGTCCGATGTCTAACTTACAGGCCCAAGAAGCATGGATGAAAAAAGACCCCGCCAAGGGCGAGGTCCAGTGTCATCAAGTTTTGATCAGATCGACGATTTGCTGCAAGGCAGCGGGATCGTCCATGGTGGTCAAGTCACCAGGATCACGGCCTTCGGCCACGGCCTGAATGGCCCGGCGCAGCAGCTTGCCACTGCGGGTCTTGGGCAAAGCCGTGACAAACAGCACCCGCGAAGGCCGGGCCACCGCGCCCAGTTGCGAGTCAACCACTTTCATGACTTCGGCTTCGAACGTTTTGCGAGCTGCGGCGTCGGTCAGACCCGAAGTGTCCTTGGCGATGGCAAAAGCCATGGCCACTTGGCCCTTGAGCTGATCCGCCACACCGACCACCGCCACTTCGGCGATGTTGGGGTGGCTGGAAATGCTCTCTTCAATCTCGCGGGTGCCCAGGCGGTGGCCCGCGACGTTGATCACATCGTCGGTACGGCCCAAGATGAAAAAGTAGCCATCTTCGTCCCGCACCGCCCAGTCAAAGGTGCTGTACACCAGCTTGCCCGGCACGGTTTTCCAATAGGTTTTGACGAAGCGCTCGTCGTCGCCCCAGATGGTTTGCAGGTTGCCGGGTGGCAGTGGGCCTTCGATGGTCAACACGCCCTTTTGATTGGCGCCGGTCAGCTCTTCGCCGGTCTGATCGTCGACCAGCTTGACGTTGTAGCCATAAACGGCCTTGCCGGGCGAGCCAAACTTGCTTTCGGCTTTTTCGACGCCGTTGCAGATCGTCAAAATCGGCCAACCGGTTTCGGTCTGCCAGTAGTTGTCGATGATGGCCTTGCCGTTCAGGCCTTCAGAAATCCACTTGGCAGTGGGCTCGTCGAGCGGTTCACCGGCCAAGAACAGCGCTTGCAGGCTGGACAAATCGTATTTGGTCAGCAACGCGGGGTCTTGTTTTTTCAGCACACGGATGGCCGTGGGCGCGCTGAACATGACGTTGACCTTGTACTTTTCGACCAGGCTCCACCAGATACCGCCGTCGGGTCGGATGGGCAGGCCTTCGTACAAGATGGTGGCCATGCCGCCAATCAGTGGACCGTAAATGATGTAGCTGTGCCCCACCACCCAGCCGATGTCGCTGGTGCAGAAAAACGTGCCGCCGGGCTTGCCCTGGTAAATGTGAGGAATGCTGGATGCCAGTGCCACGGTGTAGCCACCCGTGTCGCGCTGCACGCCTTTGGGCTTGCCGGTCGTGCCCGATGTGTACAAGGTGTAACTGGGGTGAGTGGATTCAACCCACTCGCAAGGCACCACCGTGTCCATGTGCTTGGCGCGCTCGGTGGCGTAATCCACATCGCGACCGGCCACGGGGGTGAAAGCCACCAGTTGGCGGTCGACCATGATCACGTTGGCAGGCTTGTGGGCAGACAGCTTGATGGCTTCATCCAGCAGCGGCTTGTAAGGCACGCCTTTGCCGCCGCGCGAACCGGCATCGGCGCTGATGATGACTTTGGGCGAAGCATCTTCGATGCGGGTGGCCAGCGAATGCGAGGCAAAGCCGCCAAACACCACCGAGTGAATGGCCCCCAGACGGGCGCAGGCCAGCATGGCAAACGCCGCTTCCGCGATCATGGGCATGTAAATCAGCACACGGTCGCCCTTGACCACACCCAGGTCCTTCAAGATGGCCGCCATGCGTTGCACTTCGGCGTGCAGGTCGCGGTAGGTGTAGGTTTTTTCTTGATTTGTTTCGGTCGAGACAAAGATCAGCGCAGGCTGATCGGCACGCTCGGCCAAGTGGCGGTCTACCGCGTTGTGGCACAGGTTGGTTTCACCACCCACAAACCATTTGGCAAACGGCGGATTGCTGTAGTCGCAGATTTGCTGCGGCTGGACTTTCCAGTCCACCCGTTTGGCCTGCTCGGCCCAGAAGGCGTCGCGGTCGTTGATTGAACGTGCGTGAAAGTCAGCAAAGCTGCCCATGAAAGTCTCCTGAATGCCTGCAAATTGAATTCCGGGAGGGTGCGACGCAAGCCGATCACCGCTCTTCTGAATTCATAATTATGGGCAGAGGACTTGCAACAAGCTGACTTTAGGCCACGCAAGCCTCAGCGCACGGCCAGTTTCAATCCAGCAAACCGGCCCGCGCTGCAAGGATCACTTGAACAGGCTTTGCAGCAGCTTGAAGTCGGGGTGCTCGGCTGTGCGGACCCACTCAAAAGCCACCATCTCGGCGGTCACCAGCTCAGCCCCTGCCCCGGCCAAACGGTCATACGCCGCATCGCGGTTGCGTTCGGTGCGCGAGCTGCAGGCGTCGGTCACGACCCAAACCTCAAACTCGTCTTCGAGCAGATCGAGCGCGGTCTGCATCAGGCAAATGTGGGCTTCACAGCCCGCCAGCACAATGGTTTTGCGCTCTTGAGCACCGGCTTGGGGCTTTTGCAAGTGGCGCGGCAAGCTGCGGGCGTTGCCACGCGGGGCCTGCACGGGTTCGGGCTGCAGCCATTCGCCCAAGCCCTCTTCGACCGCGCTGAACTGCATCTTGGCCAGCACTTGACGGCAGTGGCTGCGGATTTCGGGCGGCATCTCACCCAAACGTGACGGGTTTTGCTCGGTGCCCCAAGTGGGCACCGCAAGCGCTTGAGCCAAAGTGGCCAGTCGGGCGGCATTGGCCCAGACCGCATCGGCGTCCAGCATCACGGGTTTCAAACGGGCCTGGAAATCCACCAGCACCAATTGGCTTTCATCTGCATCCAACAACATATCGGCATTCCATTTTGTAATGGCCGTGATTGTCGCAGGAGGCAGGCCGGGCATCCGTTATGCTCAAACAAACCCCCAACCCCACAAAAAATGAAAACACAAATTGATCACCTGGTGGTGATGGCCTCAACGCTCGAAGCGGGCGTGCAATGGTGCGAAGAAACACTCGGCATCACGCCAGGCCCAGGCGGCGAACACGAAAAATACGGCACCCACAACCGCCTGTTCAAAATCGCTTCGCCCAAATTCCCCTTGGCTTACTTCGAAATCATCGCCATCAACCCGGCAGCGGTCATTCCCAAACGTTCGCAAGTACCGCGCTGGTTTGACATGGACAACAAAGCCTTACAAAAAGCGGCGGCAGAGCAGCCACGACTGGTTCACTTTGTGGCGAGCACCGACGATGTCAAGGCGGCCCGGCATGTGTTGCGCACCCAAGGCATCGAACGCGGCCAGGTGGTGCACGCCAGCCGCAAATCGAGCAAAGGCACGCTCAACTGGCAAATCACCGTGCGCGAAGACGGTGAACGGCTATTTGACGGCTGCATGCCCACCCTGATTCAGTGGGGCAAGCCCGATGCCACCGAACCGCTGCGCCTGCACCCGCGCAACAGCCTGCCCCGCTCGGGCGTGACCCTGCATAGCCTGGTCGTGAGCCACCCCAGCGCGGCCAAACTGCAAGCCGCTTATGAATCTCTTGGCCTGGAGGGCGTGGGCATCGAGACCGGCGCGGCCAACCTGGTGGCCACACTTCAGACCCCAAAAGGTCTGGTGCAGTTGCAAAGCCTCGGGGTTTAAGCGGTCGAACACAGGGACAGACCCAATGCCATCGCCCGGCTTGAGCCAGCTTTTTCCTGCGATGTGAAAGCCCAACGCTTGCAGCCAGGCCTGCATGCTCTGAATGGTGGATTCAAGTGGGGCCTTTTTGCCGAGCAACTCACTTTGCGGATTCACGAAAAGTGCCTTGTTATAAGTGCCTTGTTTTAAGGGAGCCCGGTTTGGCAAAGTCGGCGTCCACCCAAGCTTGGGCGCTTTGGCGGTTGAGTTTAAAACCGGCCTCGACCTTGATTTCTGCCAAAACGTCACCGCCATCGTCCTGCGCAGTCAGCGTCGCGTAGGGGCTGTCCTCGTCGGGCACGATGTCCAGCAACACCGTCACGCGGCCCATCTTCGGCCCTTGGCCGTTCACCGTCACAGATTGGTGCAATTGGGCGTGCAGCTGTTGCTCACTGCGGCGCACAAATTCACTGGCCGTTTTCACCAGTGTGATGAAGGCATTGCCATCCAGCGGTTTGGGGTTCTTTTTGTCACGGCCCATAGTCCACGGGCCAATCAACGCCGCCTCGGACTCGCCATCTTTGTACATGGCCACCGCCCAACCGTCGTCATCGTCGTTTTTGATGATCTTGGCCGTCCATTTTTCATTTTGCCAAAGGCGAGGTTCCTGAAGCAGGGGCGTATCTTGGGTGTCGTCGGTCATTGTGAAATTACAAAAAATTTGTGCTGATCATGCACCAAGGTGCACAGGTGTTCGGCACCTTCAAGCCTGAATTGTGCTGACTTGGCGCAGGCAGCCTATCGAGGCTAAAGCCCTCGACCGGCCGGATAGCACCATCAGAGACGCAAGAAACAGGTACAGCTTTCAGGGCCGCAAATGCAAAGCCAGCAGCAGCACTTGGCTGACGCCCTGCTCGCGCAAAAGGGCCGCCGCCACGGTAGCCGTCCAGCGGGTTCGAACATCGGTGGCCACCAGCAGCACCGGTCCGGCGGGCATGGCTGCGTCGCCCACCCAGCGCATGGCCGACTCCAGATGCGCCACCACAGGGGTGGACGCCACGTCGTCTGGCGCTGGCCCACCCGTCCAACTGAAACCATCTTGCAACCACAAGCGCCCCTTTTGGGCAATGTGTGCGGCCAAGCGGCGGTTGCCCGCCATGTCGGGTGCAGGCAATGGCACCACGCACACCGGGCGTGCCGGCCAAGTCTTGGCCCAGCGCCCCAACATGGCCACCGCCCCGGCCAGCAACTCGTCAGGCACGTCACCCGGCGCAGCTTGGCGCAATGCCTGCAATTCGGCGACCCAGCCCGGATCGTCGGCAAACGACACCGCACGGCCCGCGTCAAAACCTTGAATGCTGCCTTTGCGCTTGACCCCGGCGGGCCAGCGTTTGCGCGGTTCGATGTCCACGTCCATGCCCCGCAAAAAGTCGCGGGCGGCGATCAATTTGTCGGGCGAAGGGGCCAGCCCCGGAAACGGCAGATGCCCCGTACACACCGAGCAGCGGCCACACGGCGCGGGTGATGGGTCGTCCAGCGCGGTTTGCAAATACGCCATCAGGCACCCTTGGCCGTGCGCGTACTGGCGCATGATGCCCGCCTCTTGCTGGCGCACTTGGGCCAGCGCCGCCCATTTGACGCTGTCGTGCACATAAGGCACACCCGTGGCCCGCCAGGCGGAGCCGTCTTTGTCGACCACGCCCTCGACCGCCAAAATTTTTAAAAGCGCTTCGAGCCTGCCTCGGCGCACGCCCGTGTCGGCTTCGATCTCGATCAGGCTGCGGCCATCGCCGCCCAAGCTTTGCAGCACCTTGGCCGCCGTTTGGGGGTCGGGGATCGAGGCGGTGGCAAAGTAATCCCAGATGCGCTCGTCTGCATCAGATGGCAGCAACACGCCCTCGGCATGCGCCACCGCTCGCCCTGCCCGCCCCACCTGCTGGTAATACGCCACCGGGGTCGATGGCGAGCCCACATGCACGCAAAAGCCCAGGTCGGGCTTGTCATAGCCCATGCCCAGCGCCGAAGTGGCCACCACCGCCTTGACCTGGTTGTGGCGCAAACGGTCTTCCACTTTCAGGCGGGTGTCGGCATCGATCTGCCCGGTATAGGCATCGACCGCGAAGCCGCAGCTGCGCAAAAAAGCCGTGAGCCGCTCAGCCTCGGCCACCGTCAACACATACACAATGCCCGAGCCGGGCAACTGCGCCAGCGCATCGGCGATCCAAGCGTAGCGCTGCAAAGGCGACAAGCCCGGCACCACCGACAGCGTGAGCGATGTGCGGGCCAGCGTGCCGCGAAAAGTCACTGTGCTGACGCCCGATTGCGATTGCGATTGCGATTGCGATTGCGATTGCGATTGCGATTGCGATTGCGATTGCGATTGCAATTGAGCGCCTATGTCGAGCGTGACCCGCTCATTGGCGGTGGCCGTGGTGGCCAACACGCTGGCCGTGGGGGTCGACAGCAGCGCCCGCGCCAGGCGCTGGTAGTCGGGCCGAAAATCAAAGCCCCAATCGCTGATGCAATGCGCCTCGTCGATCACGATCAGGCCCACGCGCGCCAACAAAGCCCCCAGCCGCGCCGCAAAGCGGGGGTTGCCCAAGCGCTCGGGCGAAACCAGCAGCACATCGATCTCATCGGCATCGAGTTGCGCAAACACCTCGTCCCAGTCGTCCACATTGGTGGAGTTGACCGTGGCCGCCTTCAAACCCGCCCGTTCGGCTGCCGACACCTGGTCGCGCATGAGCGCCAACAAGGGCGACACCACCAGCGTGGGGCCAGCGCCCGTGCTGCGAATGGCGTGGGTGGCCGCCCAATACACCGCCGACTTGCCCCAGCCTGTGGCCTGCACCACCAACACGCGCGAGGCGGGTTGCAGCACGGCGTGCACGGCGTCCACCTGATCAGCTCGCGCCAATGCAGCTGGCCCGGCCAAGCGGGCCAGGATGGTGTGCATGTGGTGCTCGGCAAAGTCGCGGCTTGGCGAAGCCTGCGCATGCAAGTGGCTCGGTGTGTTCATGGGCTCCCCTGTCCGCCTGGTTGGGCGTGTTTTTGATCAAGGCCGATTGTGCAACGCACACACGACAGCCAACGGCGCTGGGACGCCAAACATGGGGCTGTTATCCAGCCATCTGAGCAGCCAGCCAGACCCGCACAGCGGGCAGGTCAAACGATTTCCTGAATACCCAGCTCAAGAATCATTTGAATACAAAAAGATGAATCATGCCTCTAGAATGAAACGACTACCTTGTTGTTCATTTTTTAGAGATTGCTAGATTCAAATGGCTCATCCCGGCAATTCCTCCAACAGCGCAACGCCCCACGCCCAAGAACTACAAGACCAGCTCAATGACCGGGCCGAAGCCTTCAGCAAAGAGTTCGCCCTTGCCAGCTACGAAATGGGCCAAGCGCAAAACTTTGTGCGCGAGCTGTGCGGGGTGTATGGGCTGAACTACCTGCGCTCAGTTGACTTTGAGCGCCGCGTGGCCAAAGGCAGCGGCGGCGGCATCAACCGCATCGACGGCTTTTTTCCTGGCTTGCTTTTGGTGGAGATGAAATCACAGGGCAAAGACCTGGCCGAAGCCTACGAACAAGCCAAGGGCTACATCCCCAAACTGAAAAACCCAGAAGACGTGCCGCGCTTCATTCTGGTCAGCGACTTTCAAAACCTGCACCTGTACGACGCCAGCGGCCTGAACCCGCCCATCCAGTTCAAGTTGGCTGACTTCAAAAGCCACGTCAACGATCTTGATTTTTTGCTGGGCTACGAGCGCATTTACCAGCAACGCCAAGCCCAAGCCAGCATCGAGGCGGCCAACCGTCTGGGCAATCTGCACGACGCCGTCAAACAAACCGACTACCGGGGCCAAGACCTGCAAACCCTGCTGGTACGCCTGTTGTTTTGCCTGTTTGCCGACGACACCAGCCTCTTCAACAAAGAAGACGCCTTCAAACAGGCCGTGCAAAGCAGCAACAGTGCGGGCGACGATTTGGGCGGCAAGCTGCAAAAAATCTTCCGCCGTCTGGACACCAACCCCAACACCTCGGCCCATGCCGATGCCAGCACGCAGCGCACCGATGGGCAATATGCCTACCTGCTCGACTTTCCGTACGTGAACGGTGCGCTGTTCACCAAACGCATCGAAGACCCAGAATTTGACGCCGCCTCGCGCCAAGCGCTGCTGGGCTGCTGCGAGATCGACTGGTCTGAAATCAGCCCCGACATTTTTGGCACCCTGTTCCAGCACATCATGCATTGGGACGACGAAGAGGCCGAGGGCAAAAGCAAAAAACGCCGTGACTTTGGAGCCCACTACACCAGCGAGCGCAACATCCGCCGCGCCATCGACCCGCTGTTTTTAGAAAGCCTGCAAGCCGAACTGGCGGTGTGCAAGGGCGACGCCAAAAAGCTCAAGAACTTCGTGACCAAACTGGCCAGCCTGAACTTTCTCGACCCCGCCTGCGGCTGTGGCAACTTTTTGGTAGTCACCTACCGCGAACTGCGCTGGCTAGAACAGCAAACCCTGCTGGCACTGAACAACATTCCGGGTGCCCAACAAACCATGCCGCTGTGCAACGTGCACCAGTTTCACGGCATCGAGATTGACCCCACCGCCGCCGAAATCGCCACCGTGGCCATGTGGCTGACCGACCACCAAATGAACCAGCGCTGGGCCAACGGCTACAAGCGCATTCCGTTGGTCAGCAAAGCCAATATTCAGCAAGGCAACGCCCTGCGCAAAGACTGGAACGAAGTGATTGCGGCCCCCAAGGTCAGCTTCATTGTGGGCAACCCGCCGTTTTTGGGCTACACCCAGCAAAGCACCGAGCAAAAAGCCGACATGGCGCTCATCTTTGGCAAAGCCCAGGGCACGGGCGTGCTGGACTACGTGACCGCTTGGTACGTCAAGGCATTTGCGCAAATCAAGGCCAATCCCCAGATCAAGGCCGCATTTGTCTCCACCAACAGCATCACCCAAGGCGAGCAGGTTTCGGTGTTGTGGCAACCGCTGTTTGACCAAGGTCTGCACATCCTCTTTGCGCACCGCACGTTCAAGTGGAGCAACGAAGGCTCGGGCGTGGCGGCCGTGCATTGCGTGATCGTGGGCTTTGGGCTGGAAAAACCCAAAAAGTGCGATTTATGGGACTACGGCCAGCAAATTGGTGGCGACGGCCTGCTGAAAAAGACGCGACGCATCAACGCCTATTTGGTGGATGCGCCATCGATTTTTTTATCCAATCGGCGCGAACCTCTTTGCAAGGTATCGCCCATGAACAAGGGCAGCCAACCCACCGACGGTGGGCACCTGTTGTTAAGCGCAGACGACGAACAAGCCATTCGCGACACCGACCCTATGGCGGCCCGCTTCATCCGGCCCTTTTTGGGGGCTGACGAGTTTTTGAACAACACGCCACGCTATTGCCTGTGGCTGGCCGTCATGACCGAGGCCGATCTGGCGGCATCGCCCGAATTGCAACGGCGCACCCAAGCGGTCAAGGCCATGCGCCTGGCCAGCCCCAAAGTACCCACCCAAAAACTGGCCACCACGCCGCATTTGTTTGGCGAAATTAGGCAGCCAGCGGGTGACTACCTGCTGGTGCCCTTGCACTCTTCCGAAAACCGGTCCTTCATTCCCGTGGGTTTCTTTGGCAGTGATGTCATATGCAGCAACGCCAACTCACTCATTCCCAACGCGACGCCCTACCACTTCGGCGTGCTCAACGCCACCATGCACAACGCGTGGATGCGCGCCGTCTGCGGCAGATTGGAGAGTCGATACCGCTACTCCAACACCATCGTCTACAACAACTACCCCTGGCCCACGCCCAGCCCCGCGCAGCAAGCGGCCATCGAAACAGCGGCCCAAGCCGTGCTGGACGCCCGAGCCCAGCACGCCGACAAAAGCCTCGCTTGGCTTTACGACCCTGAGAACCTGCGCAAAAACAAAAGCCTGCAAGCCGCCCACGACGCGGTGGACGAAGCCGTGGACGAGGCCTATGGCTACGAAGACAGCAACGACGACACCAGCCGCGTGGCGTATTTGTTCAAGCTTTACGAAAAACTGGCCTTGGCTCCGATGCTGGAACCCGCCGAGCCCGCCTCAACCTCAAAGACCTCAAAGACCCCAAAGACCCCAAAGACCCCCAAACTGCGCCAAGCCAAAGCGAGCGCCAAAAGCCGTGGCGCATAAATACTTTTGCGATGACACCCGACACGGCCCTGCACCGAACGGCACAACCCAGCCCTCGTGATAACGGCTCCCTCGGGAGCCGTTTTCTATGGGGTTTGGGGCTCGTCTTGCGGCAAAGTCGCCAACAAGGCCATGCCTGCGGCCATGACGGCGGCCGTCAGCCAAAGTGCCCCTTTGAAGGTGCCCGTGGCTTGCGCCATGGCCCCCGCCACCACAGGGGCGATCATTTGGGCCGCGCCATAGCTCAAAGTCAGCCGGGCCATGGCCTTGCCCGGGTTTTGCGGGGCTCTGCGGCCCACCAGTGAAAGTGTCATGCTGACGATGCCAATGAAGGTGGCACCGTAACCGATGGCCCCCATCAGCGCAGCCGCCAAAGAACCCGACACTGCGGGCAAGACGACCGACAGCGTCTGCAAGCCAAAGGCCAACAACAAGGCCCGCGTGTCGCCCCAACGGCGGGCCACTTTGTCCCACAAAAACACCGCAGGCATGGCCGCCAAACCCACCAAGGCCCAGGCCAAGGCACCCTGCCCGGCCAAAGCCGGTTCGCGCTCGACAATGGCCACCGTGAAGGTGGCGCTGATGACAAAACCCCAGCCCGCCGCAAAGTAGCTGCCGGCCATGGTCAGCATCCAGCGGCGTGAAATCAGCGGCACCACAGCGCCTGACACTGCGGGCGCGGGGGCTGGCGGCACAGGCGGCCGCCACAACCAGGCCGGCACAAAGAAAACCAGGCCGATGGCGGCAAAGGCCAGCCACTGGTCAGACCAAAGCGTCCAATAAAACGACAAGGCCCAAGCCCCGGCGGCAGAAACCACCACGCCCAGACCAATGCCAATGAAATACAGCCCCAGCTCAGGGCGACGGCCCTGCCGCATCAACCACCCCAGCACCAAGCCCGAACCCAGCAGCATGCCGGCGGCACCACTCACCCCCCCCAAATAACGGGACAAAGCCCAAGCCGGCATCCAGGTGGTGAGCGCCATGGCGGCGGTGGTCAGCAAGGCCAGCCACAGGCCCAGGCCATACAAGCGATGTCGCCAACGGCTGTCATCGATCCAGGCCACTGCCAAGGCCCCCGAGATGTAGCCCGCGTAGTTGATGGCCGCCAGCCCACCTGCAGCGGCGTCGGTCAGCCCCGTTTGCAACTGCATGACGGGCAGCAAGGGCGTAAACACAAAACGAGCCAGGCCAAGAGTCAACACCAGACCGCAAATGCCGCCCGTGATGACTTGCCAGGGTTGTAAAGAGGGGGTGTGGGCGTCTGACATGGGTCTTGCATGTTAGCGGACTGGGGTGATTCGGCGAGTCACCCGCGCGGCGTGGCCCGCGGACCCAAGAAAGAGATTGTTATTTTTATTGATTTTTTGACAAATTTAATGCAAATATCACCAATTGGGGATGTTCTAAAGAAGCCATGAGCTTGAAAATATCAAATGTAAGAATTATTAAAGTTTTGTTGATTTTTATTGAAATCAACATCGCCATAACCAGTTCTGAAACGGGTGCACGTCAAGCCCATCGGTGCCCCCAAAAATATTGAACCGTTCATTTGAGATCCCCGACATGTCGACAGAGACTTCGCTGCCAGGACCCGAAATTTCTGAATTTGTCACCAGTTCCCAAGCGGCCAAACGGCTGGGCTTGTCGATGGCGACCATCCAAAAACTGGTCGACAACAACATATTGCAAGCTTGGAGAACATTTGGCGGTCACCGCCGCATTGCCTTGTCGTCGGTCTTGCGCTACCAAAACGCCAACAGTTTCGACAAGATCAGCCGTCTGCCTTCAGATCGCCACTCTAAAGTGATGATGGTCATTGAGTCGCAAGACCTGACCACCCGCCTGAGCAAAGAGGTGGCGCAATGGGGTTTGCCTGTTCAGGTGTCATTTTTTGAATCCTTGACCGAGGCTTTGCTGGAGTTACTGAGCGACAAGCATGAGTTGCTGGTGGTTCAAACCACTGCCCCCAGAAAAGAGCAAGAGAAGTTTCTGGAAATTTTGCAAAAATTCATCAACTCCCGGCACACCGTGGCCCACACCTTGGTCTTGAGCCAAGAAGAAGACTTGTTGGCAACTTTGAACCCCGATGCAAACCCTGTCAGCATTCAGGTGTTCGACAAAGATTTGTCACCCCTTTGGATGTCAGCGTATCTGGCCGGTTTTGTCGCCCAGCGGCGCGGCTAAGCCAACCAAACAGCCACTCAGATGTGGCCCCAAACCATCAGGGCATCACGCCCTTCGGTGACCAGGTCGACCTTGGCGCCCACGGGCAGCAGCACCTTGGTTTCGACATGGCCAAACGGCAGGCCGGTCAACACAGGCGCCTTGATCTGACTGCGCAGCCAGTCCACCACGGTGGCCAGCTTGAAGCCTTTGTCGTGCGCTGGCACCAGTTTGTAGTTGCTGAATTGCCCCACGAGCACCGCCTTTTGCTGGGCCAACACGCCCGCATGCAAAAGCTGGGTAAGCATGCGCTCGACGCGATAAGGGTGTTCGCCCACATCTTCCAGGAACAGCACACCGCCCTTGACCTGCGGAAAATACGGCGTGCCCAGCAATGAGGTCAGCACCGTCAGGTTGCCGCCCCACAGCGGCGCGTCTTTGACCCACACGCGGCGCTCGGCCTCGGCCTTGGGCAGTTGCCAGCCGGTGCCCTCGCCTTGCTCTAACAACAGGTCGTCAAAGCACGCTTGCATGATGTCGTCGGGCTCCTGCACAGGGCCAAAGTCTTCGCCCAAAGCAGGGCCTTGCCAGCTGATGCGCCCGGTTTTGGCCAACACGGCTTGGTTGAAGGCGGTGAAATCGCTCAGGCCCACAAACTGCATGCCGCCATCAATGGCTTTGGCAATGGCCTTGTAGGGCAAGGCGGGCAGGATGCGCGTGAGGCCGTAGCCGCCGCGCGAGATGAGGGCCACATCGGCGCCACTGGCGGCGGCGCGGCCCATCGCGGCGATGCGGGTGGCGTCATCGCCTGCAAAGCGCATGTGGCTGGCCAGCGCGGCTTCATCGACTTCGACCTGATGCCCTTGGGCTTGCAGGCGCTTGAGGCCCCGGCGAAAAGCGGCTTTGTCGCGCACCGCGCTGGACGGAGAAAAAATATAAATGTGGGCCATGGGCTGTGTTCTTTTTCAGGGCTTGAAGTGTCGCACAGCCGCCTCGGCAATCGCCCTGCCCTGCTCTTGCACAAAATGGCCCGCATCGGGCAGCAGCATGGGCTCGGGGCAGCCACGGATCTGGCTTTGCAAATGGCGCATCACCGGCTCACCCAGCACCGGGTCTTGCTGGCCAATGGCCATCAGGCTTTGGCCCTGCCAATCGCGTTGCCAAAAGGCTTGGGCTTGGCGCGAAATGGCCGCGCCGGGTGCATCGGCCATGGCCGGCACCATGGGCGGAAAGGCCCTGAGCGCGGCGCGAAAGCCTTTGTCTGGGAATGGCGCGTTGTAGGCCGCTGTCTCAGCGGGCGTCATGCCGGGGTTGCCCCGCGCAAACAGCTTGCCCACATCGAACTGCGGCTGGCTTTGGCACCAGTCGCGCCAGGCCAAAAAGCCCGCACTCAGGGGCTGCTCACCTGTGGCCAAAGTGGTGTTCATGACCAGCAGGCCCTTGTAACGCGCTGGCGCGGCCATGGGCAAGGTCAGGCCCACAATGCCGCCCCAGTCTTGCACCACCAACACCACGCGCTGCACATCCAGCCGCGCCAGCAAATCCAGCAAGGACTGGCGGTGCGTTTCAAACTGGTGAAAGCGGTCTTTTTTGGGCTTGTCGCTTTTGCCAAAGCCGATCAAGTCGGGTGCCACCACGCGGTGCCCCGCCGCCAGCCAGACCGGGATCATCTTGCGGTAAAGGTAGCTCCAGGCCGGGTTGCCGTGCAGGCAAAGCCAGGTCAGTGGCGCGTCTTGGGGGCCTTCGTCCAGGTAATGCATGCGCAGGCCTGCGATGCTGGGCAGGTCATTCACGTAACGGGGCGGCCAAGGGTAGTCAGGCAAACCGGCAAACGCCGCATCGGGCGTGCGCAGCGCGTCTTCGCGCACGGGGTCGGCATTCACGCGCTTGGGCTTGAAAAAATCCTGGAGCAACTGAGCGCACGCATCGGCCAGCACCCCACCCGTGACCTGCGTCTGGTGGTTCAGCTGCGTGTGGCCAAACAGGTTGAGCACCGAGCCCGCCACGCCGGTGCGCGGATCGGCTGCGCCAAACACCACACGGTCCAGCCGCGCGTGCAGCATGGCCCCGCTGCACATGGCGCAAGGCTCCAACGTGACATACAGGGTGCAGCCGTCCAGTCGGTAATTGCCCAGCACACGGGCCGCTTCGCGCAAGGCCACCACCTCGGCATGCGCGGTGGGGTCGTGGCTGGCAATCGGCGCGTTGCGCCCGGTAGCGATCACTTGGCCGTTTTGCACGACCACCGCGCCCACGGGCACTTCGCCTGCGTCTGCGGCCAAGCGGGCTTGGTCCAAGGCCAGACGCATCCACTGCTCATCGCTCAAAGACGTCATGCGTCAATGTCCTCTTCAAAATGAAAGCGGTGCAAAAAACGGTGCAGCACGGGTGCGCCCAACACGCCCACGCAGATCAGGGCCACAAAGCCGCTGTACAGCGCATAAGTGCCGGAAAACAATTTGCCCGCCGTGCTCAGCGGCGCGCCCACCGGCCCCATGCCAGACAAAATCATGGCGGCACTCAAATAAGCATCCACCCAGGACATGTTTTCGAGCTCGTGATAGCCGAACATGCCCGCCAACAACGACACGCCAATCAGCAGCGAAGCCAGACCCACCGCACCAACCAAGCGTCGGTGGTAAGCCACACGGGGAATCAGGGGTTTGCTGTAGTGTTCAAACATGATTCATACCTTGGTTGGGGCCTGTGGCAGCAAACCGAGTTCTTCCATCCAACGGGACAAAGCCTGTTCGCTCGAGGTGCCTGCGGCATAAGCGGCGTGCATGGCGACATGGGCTTCAGGACGGTGCTGATTGAGTTTGACGGCGCATTGCAAATCTGCGATCTGCATTTCAAAAGCCACAATGCCGTTCAGCATGGCCGCGGTGTAACTGGCTGGCAATTCACGCCATTGCTGTGCATACGAAGGCTCGTGGTCGGCAATCAGGCACTTGAGCAAACGATCCCGGTCGGTCTGTGGGTCGATGATGCGCACTTGCACCTTGGCCTGCACCGCCAGATAAGACCAGGTAGGCACGCGCTGTTTGTCGGCATAAACCCCCGGCGACATATAGGCCTGCGGCCCCATGAAACTGACCAAGGCCTGCGATGGCGAGGCCAGCAACTGCGCATGCGGATTGGCCCGTGCACAGTGGCCCAACAAAACGCCATGTTCGGACGCTGGTTCACCCCACAGTGACACCGCTTGCCAGTGCAACGGGATGTGGCTGAGCACCGGAAAGCCGTCGTCGCCCACCGACACGATGGACGCCAAAGGATGCTCGCGCATGATGCGCCGCGCGATGGCTGGATCGGTGTTGTTGAATTGTTTGGGCAGGTACATAGCAGGATGAATGTACCAAAACAAAGGCAGCTGACGGTGCCCTTGTGGCGGACCGCAGTGAGTGCGTCAACAACAGCGCTCGGCACAGCGGGCAAGGTCGGCGGCAAAGCAGCTCACTCATGTTGATACTGCGATGGCCAAGTCCATAACCCGACATGACTGGTCAAACAACTCCATCAGGCAACTGCAAATTGCTGATGTTGTCAGTATACTGTTGTTTTGTACAGTATTGGCGACATCATGCCCCAGCTTTCTACCCCGCAGCCCTTGCCCCCCGGCCCACTCCTGGTCAATGCATTTCTGACCAGCGTTCAAGCCGGTTTCCCCTCCCCCGCCGAAGACCACCAGGTCGAGCGCATCGACTTGATGAGCCAGCTCATCAAGCACCCGCAAGCCACCTTCATGCTGCGCGTGAGCGGCGAGTCCATGCGCGACGTGGGCATCCTCGACGGCTCGGTCGTGTTGGTGGACAAAGCCATCCAGCCCGAAAGCGGTCACATCGTGATCGCTGTGGTCGATGGCGACTTCACCTGCAAGGCCCTGCAAATCCCGCCCGGCGGCGGCATGCGCCTGAAAGCCGCCAATCCCGACTACCCGGACATCGTGCCCAAGGACGGCCAGACCGTGGAAATCTGGGGCGTGGTCGTGGCCAGCATCGTCCAGCACCCGGCCTGACATGCTCGCCCTGGTCGACGGCAACAACTTCTATTGCAGCTGCGAGCGCGTGTTTCAGCCCTGGCTGCAAGGCCGCCCGCTCGTCGTCCTGAGCAACAACGACGGTTGCGCCATCGCCCGCAGTGACGAAGCCAAAGCCCTGGGCATCAAGATGGGCGCGCCCTACTTCCAGCTGCGCGAGCTGGAACGCGACGCGGGCCTGATCGCGCTGTCTGCCAATTTCGCGCTTTACGGCGACATGAGCGACCGCATGATGACCCTGGCCGCAGGCCTTGGCCACACGCAAGAGGTCTATTCCATCGATGAAAGCTTTATCGACCTGAGCGGCATCACCGGCGACCTGGTGCGCCGCGCCCGCATCATCCGCAGACGCATTCATCAATGGATCGGCATCCCGACCTGCATCGGCATCGGCCCCACCAAAACCCTCGCCAAGTTGGCCAACGCCATCGCCAAAAGCGCCGAACGCAAGCCCGGCAGCTATCCGGTGCAGCATGCGCAAATCTGCCATCTGGGCGCGTGTACCCGCGAAGAACTTCAAGCCCTGCTCCAAACCACCGAAGTCGGGGACGTCTGGGGCGTCGGCCCCAAGATCGGCGCACAGCTGCGCGCCCAAGGCATCCACACCGCGCTCCAACTCCAGCGCATGGACCCAGCCGCAGCCAAAGCGGGCTGGTCGGTCGTGCTGGAAAAAACCGTGCGCGAACTCAACGGCGTGCCCTGCATTGAATTTGAAGACGAGCCCCCGGCCAAACAACAAATCGCCTGCACCAGATCCTTCGGCCACCCGGTGACGGAGCTGATCGAGCTGCAAGAAGCCATCACCGAATTCGCCTGCCGTGCTGCAGAAAAACTGCGCAAGCAAGGCAGCCACACGGCTTTCATCTCGGCTTTCATCCGCACCAGTCCGTTCAGGAAACAAGACCCGCAATACAGCCGTAGCGCAAGCATCCCCCTGCCCTCGCCCACCAGCGACAGCGCGCACATCGCGCAAACGGCCAACGCCATCCTGAAACACATCTACCGCCCCGGCTTCAAGTACGCCAAAGCGGGCGTGATGCTCATGGACCTCCAGCCCGCCACCCGCCACCAGCTGACGCTGGACTTTAACGAGACCATGCCCGAAAACCGCATCCGACTGATGGACGCGATGGACCAGGTGAACCAACGCTACGGACGCGGCACCCTCAAGCTGGCCAGCGCGGGTGCACCCCGGGCGCGCAAGCTGTGGGCGATGAAGCAAGAGAGGATGTCGACGGGGTTCACGACGGACTGGGGGGGCTTGGCTGACGTCAAGAGTTAAGCTCTAAAACAGATATGCAACACGAATCCGAAAACACAAATTTGCCCACTGAAATGGTGAACTCAGGATTTGCCCACCACGGCCTTGATGTCCTTCTGTTGCCGCCGACCGAAAACTGACCATCTAAACCTAGGAGTGCCGACTCAAAATTGACCAGGGTGTTCAACTGGCCTGCTGAAATATTCAGCAGGAGAGCAAGAAGGTGATCACCATGGAAATGATAGGCAAGGTCAGGCGCATGAAGNTGTTGCCGCCGACCGAAAACTGACCATCTAAACCTAGGAGTGCCGACTCAAAATTGACCAGGGTGTTCAACTGGCCTGCTGAAATATTCAGCAGGAGAGCAAGAAGGTGATCACCATGGAAATGATAGGCAAGGTCAGGCGCATGAAGTTGCGCGAGAAACTCTCCAACAGCGAGATCGCCAAGCGCACGGGGCTGTCGCGCAACACGGTCAAAAAATGGCTCAAGGCCCCGGGCGACCAGGCGCCCAAGTACAAAAGGCAAAGCGGATTCACCAAACTCAGCGCTTTTGAGGCGACGTTGGTTCAGGCGCTTAAGACCGATTCCCATCGACCCAAACATGCCCGGCGCAGTGCGCGGGCGCTGTTGGCGCAGTTGCAAGCGCAGGGCTATCGGGGCGGCTACAGCCGATTGACAGATTTCATTCGGGGTTGGCGCGAGCAAGAGGGCAAGGCGGCATCCAAGGCCTATGTGCCTTTGAGTTTTGAGCTGGGCGAGGCGTTTCAGTTTGACTGGAGCGAGGAAGGGTTGCTCATTGGCGGGGTGTACCACCACATGCAGGTCTCACATCTCAAGCTGTGCGCCAGCCGGGCGTTCTGGGTGGCGGCCTACCCCAGCCAAGGGCACGAGATGTTGTTTGATGCGCACACCCGCAGTTTTGCGGCGCTGGGCGGTGTGGCGCGCCGAGGCATTTACGACAACATGAAGACGGCGGTGGACAAGGTCAAGAAGGGCAAAGGTCGCATCGTCAACGCCCGCTTCAATGCGCTGTGCAGCCACTACCTGTTTGAGCCGGACTTTTGCAACGTGGCCTCGGGCTGGGAGAAAGGGGTGGTGGAGAAGAACGTGCAGGACAGCCGCAGGCGCATTTGGATAGAGGCTGGCACCAAGCGGTTTGGCTCGTTTGTGGAGCTCAATGCCTGGTTGGCCGAGCGCTGCCGCTCGATCTGGGCCGAAACAGCGCATCCGGAGCACAAGCAGTTCACGCTGGCCGAGATGCTGGACTTGGAGCGTGAGCACTTGATGAGCATGCCCGAGCCGTTTGATGGGTATGTGGAGAATCCGGCCCGGGTGAGCAGCACCTGTTTGGTCAATGTGGCGCGCAACAAGTATTCGGTGCCGTGCGAGTGGGCTGGGCAGATGGTCAGTACAAGGCTGTATCCGGGCCGAGTCGATGTGGTGGCCCAAGACGCCATCGTGGCCAGTCACGCAAGGCTGACCAACCGGGCGCAAATCAGCTACGACTGGCAGCATTACATCGATCTGGTGCAGCGTAAGCCGGGGGCGCTGAGGAATGGCACGCCGTTTATGGACTTGCCGCCTGCGCTGCTGAGGCTGCGGCAATCGCTGATGCGCCATGTTGGAGGTGACCGGGTGATGGCACAGGTGCTGGCCGTGGTGCCGCAATCGGGGCTGGACGCTGTATTGGTGGCGGTGGAGGTTTTGCTGGAAGGTGCCACACCCAACGGTGGCATCAGCGTGGAGCATGTGCGCAACGTGTTGGCACGATTGAGCAGCCCACCGATGCCGCAGCAAGCCGAGACATCGCTGCAGCTCAGTGAGGTGCCGATGGCCAACACGGCGCGCTATGACGGCCTGCGCTCTGGCGTGGAGGTGAGCTATGACTGAGCACAGGGCAACGCAGCGGGACATCCAGGCCGAGCTCAAAGGTCTCAGACTGAGCGGCATGGCCATGGCCTGGGCGGATCTGGTGGAGCAAGGCGGCAATGCCGAGCTGGGGGCATCACGCTGGCTGATCGAGCATTTGCTGCAAGCCGAAGCAGTCAACCGCCATATGAGATCGATTGCGCATCAAACCAAGGTGGCCCGGTTCCCGGTTCACCGGGATCTGGCGGGCTTCAACTTTGAGGCCTCGCAAGTGGACCGGGCATTGGTGCACAAACTGGCCGATCTGTCGTTCACGCAGGATGCGCAAAACGTGGTGCTCATTGGGGGGCCGGGGACGGGCAAGACGCACCTGGCCACGGCGCTGGGTATCTCGGGGCTGACGCAACACAGCAAAAAGGTCAGGTTCTACTCGACGGTGGATCTGGTCAATGCGCTGGAGCAAGAGAAGGCGCAGGGCAAGGCGGGTCGGCTTGCGCTGAGTTTGTCGCGCATGGACTTGGTGGTGCTTGATGAGTTGGGGTATTTGCCGTTCAGCCAGGCCGGAGGGGCACTGCTGTTTCACTTGCTGTCCAAGCTGTACGAACGGGTCAGTGTGCTGATCACGACAAACTTGACGTTTGCCGAATGGTCGAGCGTGTTTGGGGATGCCAAGATGACGACGGCGCTGCTGGACCGGTTGACGCACCACTGCCACATTGTGGAGACGGGCAATGAGTCGTATCGGTTCAGGCACAGCTCCAATGAGGCCAGAGGCCGAATCAAAGCGCGGGAGCAGGCAAGAAAAACGGAGAGAAAGGAGCTGCAGGACGACAATTGAACTTATAGTTATCCACAGCCAGCAGACATAAAAGCTGGCTCAAGCCCCTGGTCAAAATTCAATCGGCACAGGTGGTCAATATTGGATCGGCGTCAACA
>NZ_FBYA01000002.1:0-580000 GCF_001517545.1 Limnohabitans sp. Rim47
ACTTCATGCGCCTGACCTTGCCTATCATTTCCATGGTGATCACCTTCTTGCTCTCCTGCTGAATATTTCAGCAGGCCAGTTGAACACCCTGGTCAATTTTGAGTCGGCACTCCTAGGTTTAGATGGTCAGTTTTCGGTCGGCGGCAACACTTCTGTTACCTGCGTAGCACGGGCTAATTCAGCGTCACGCTTAGCTATGGTCTCATTGGTTGACTTAACGGTTGCGGCAACGTCTTCTCTCATTCGTTTGACTTGCTCCATGCTCATTCTTGTGGCCAAGAGTAAAACCAAGTCATCATGTGTCCGGAGCGATCCACTTAGATATTCTGGGTGCAATTCGATCAAGGCAGCAGGTGAAAGTACACCACGCTTTCGCAGGCTAGACATGACGTCTGAAAGATGCTCTTCAGTATTGGCGTCATGACGCCATACGGTAATCAATACTGGTTTATCGAATCCACTTCTCTCACCAATAATAAAGTGCCCAAACTGCTCATTACCTGCCGAATCATCAAAGTAAGCGTCCAGCGCTACGCGATCTTGCTTGTATTGTGGCTTGCGAGATATTTCTACTCTTTTCAATGTAATGACTGTGTCTCTTTGAAAATGCATGCAGTACCGCAATGGCAGCGAGTCGCAGTTAGCGTGTTCACTGCTCAAAACTGCCACATCCAAAGGCTCACAATTTTCCGCCTTGCGAAGTACATAGTCACTCAGCCCTATAGCCTCATTGGGGTTTAGCAGCGACTTCATTTCGCTGAGACTGGTAACTTTGCTGCTATTTTTGGGTATCGACATCGTTAACTTTCTTGAAAATCTTCGCGGCACACCTTGGAAAACAGACTTCGAAGGCTTGTCTCGTCATGCAATCTTAAGTCAATCGTCAGAGCACTTGGATGAGCGACAAGTTATCGGATAGTAAACCGATATTTACGGCTGTAATCTTGGGCAGGCATCCCTCCGGCCTACCAATGCCACAAAAAAACCGATTGATTCGTCCGCGCGTAACCCGTTGATTTATATAGGGGTGACGGGTGTGCCTTCCGGACTTCGGCCTGTGCTGGGTGGGGCGGGTCGGAGAGAGAATACGCAAACGGAGAGTAAAACGCGCCGGTTACTGGCGTAAATGACTCTCTCCGTAGTCCGCAAGAACCCTCAGGAACCCGCGCAAACACGCGGTAGCAGGCAAAAAAAAGCCAACCCCGAAGGGTTGGTTTTTCCTTTATTGGTGGAGCTGGGGGGATTTGAACCCCCGTCCATAAGTCTTTTTCGTACAGTTCTACATGTGTAGTCGTCTGATTTGAGTCTCGCCAAATGAACCGCGCAGCGACACGCTGAACACCCAGCCAGTACCCTTTTTTCTCACACCATCTCAAGGTACCCGAGATGATGCCAGCCCATATGTTTTACCTTGCAGCTAGGACTTTAGGAGCTTTAACACCCCCATCACCCTAACCCAGCCTATCGGCCAACTGTTGCAAGGCTCACCGGATTAAGCGGCGAGTGCGAAACGTTCGTCGTTTGCAGTTAGTTTTTTTTCTGCTGTTTTACGAGGATCAGAACCTCGACATGCCCTGCCACGCGTCCGAACCCATGTCGAAACCAGTGCAGCCCCTCAATGTCTATTTTAGGCGTTGTTCAGGAATTTCAAGAGGTCCATTGGAGAATCAATGTGCAAATGGGCATTCCAACGCGAAATATCGGTCTGTTGACCCAAGTAACCGTAAGTGGCGGCCACCGTTCCCATGCCTGCAGCCAGGCCCGCGACAATATCTCGCTCATCGTCTCCCACATAGACGCACCGAGCAGGGTCTACGGACAACCGACGAGCCGCCTCGAACAAGGGTTCTGGATGGGGTTTGGCATGCGGCATGGTGTTGCCGCTGACGATGGCGCCTGCTGTCGAAAAAAGAGGCATGGCCGAAGTCAGTGGATCGGTAAAACGGCTGGACTTGTTGGTTACAACGCCCCAATGCAAGCCCTGAGCCACGAGAGTGGCAATCATGTCGCCCACCCCCTCAAAAATGCGCGTGCGCTCGGTCATGCAGTTTTCGTAATTAACGAAAAACTCTTCTTTCATCGCATCAAAATCGGCATGCTCTGGGGTCACGCCAAAGGCGATGCCAATCATGCCTCGCGCACCCGCACCCGCCATGTGGCGGTAGTGCTCAAGCGGAAAGGATGGCAAGCCTCGGTCCATTCGCATCTTGTCTACAGCGGCGCCCAAATCAGGGGCGCTGTCGATCAGCGTGCCGTCAAGGTCAAACAGCACGGCTTCTACATTCTTAAACATGCGTTCTTATCCTTTGCGACATGCCAGCAAGTAATTCACACTGGTGTCTTGGCTAAGCCAATAACGCTTGGTAAAAGGGTTGTATTCCATGCCCTTGAAGCCTTGAGCATCGAGCCCAGACTCTCTGGCCCAAGTGACCAGTTCGCTGGGTTTGATCATGCGGGCGAATTCGTGCGTGCCTTTGGGCAACAACTTGAGGATGTACTCAGCACCCAAAATCGCAAACAAAAAGGATTTGGGGTTGCGGTTGAGTGTGGAGAAGAACACCCAACCACCAGGCTTGACCATTTGGGCGCAGGCTCTCACCACCGATGCAGGGTCAGGAACATGCTCCAGCATTTCCATGCAAGTGACGACATCAAACAGCTCAGGCTGCTCTTTGGCCAATGTTTCGGCACTTAGTTCGCGGTACTTCACGCCTTTTGTGCCGGCTTCCAGTGCATGCAACTGGGCAACCTTGAGGGACTTGGTAGCCAAGTCTATGCCCAAAACCTGTGCCCCCTTGCGAGCCATGGCATCGGCCAAAATACCGCCGCCACAGCCCACATCGACCACTTGCTTGCCTGTCAAATCCGCCAGGCCATGAATCCACTCGAGTCGAAGAGGATTGATCTGATGTAAGGGACGAAACTCGCTCTCAGGATCCCACCAACGGTGAGCCAGATCGGAGAATTTGGCCAATTCGGCCGGATCGACGTTGCTAGCAGCTTGATTCATGGAGAGGATTGTCTCGCAAGCTGCGCTTCGAAAAAGAATTGCCCATAAAAAAAGCCCCATCGCTGGGGCTTTCGAATCCTTGTAAAAGGATTAGTTGTTGGCGCGTGTACCAACCACTTCAATTTCAACGCGGCGGTTCTTGGAACGGCCAGCAGCAGTTTTGTTGTCAGCAACAGGCTGCTTTTCGCCCTTGCCTTCGGTGTAAACGCGGTTCTTTTCGATGCCTTTGGACACCAAATAGGCTTTCACAGCATCAGAACGCTTGACCGACAATTTTTGGTTGTAAGCGTCAGAGCCAACGGAGTCAGTGTGACCCACGGCAATGATGACTTCCAGGTTGATGCCTTTGACTTTACCGACCAGGTCGTCCAACTTGGCTTTGCCTTCAGCTTTCAACACAGCTTTGTCGAAATCAAAGAATGCATCAGCAGCGTAGGTCACTTTGGTGGCTGCAGCTGGTGCTGGAGCAGGTGGGGCTACGACTACTGGAGCCGGAGCAGGTGCTGGTGCAGCGACAGGTGCTGGTGCAGGAGCGGCTTTAGGAGCAACGATGGCACCGTCGCAACCAACAGCTGCAGTTGCAGGTGTCCAGTTGGCATCGCGCCAGCACAGTTCTTGTGTACCGTTTTTCCAGACGAGGTCGCCGGAGCCGTTGCGCCAGTTGTCAACAGTCTGAGCACCTGCTGCTGTTACCAGAGCTGCGGAGGCAACCAACATCGCCAATTTGTTGAATTTCTTCATGGTCTTCCTCTTAAGGGATAAAGCCGCAGACACGCTGCGAAAAAAATACGTTTCAAGTGACCATCACTTGAGCCGTTGACATTTATTGTGCCATAGACATCAATGTGATTCGTGAAATGGCTAACGCTAGCGCCAGGCACAACTCGAATGAATGAAAAACGTTGCATTTGTGCGACATGCGCTTGCACCTAAAATCACGGTTTCACATTGCGTCCTTCACTCCTTCTATCTTTATGACCCAGTTCGCCAAAGAAACACTGCCCATCAGTCTAGAAGAGGAAATGCGGCGCAGCTACCTCGATTACGCCATGAGTGTGATCGTGGGTCGCGCCCTGCCTGATGCCCGCGATGGCTTGAAGCCAGTGCACCGCCGCGCCCTGTTCGCCATGCATGAGTTGAACAACGACTGGAACCGCCCCTATAAAAAGTCAGCCCGTATCGTGGGTGATGTGATCGGTAAATACCACCCGCATGGCGACCAGTCGGTGTACGACACTATCGTGCGCATGGCCCAAGACTTTTCAATGCGTCACATGCTGGTGGACGGCCAAGGCAACTTCGGCTCGGTCGACGGAGATAACGCGGCTGCGATGCGTTACACAGAGATCCGTTTGGCCAAAATCGCCCACGAAATGTTGGGCGACATTGACAAGGAAACCGTCGATTTCGGCCCCAACTACGACGGTTCGGAAAAAGAGCCTCTGGTGCTGCCTTCGCGCCTGCCTAACTTGCTGATCAATGGCTCTGGCGGCATCGCTGTTGGCATGGCCACCAACATCCCGCCGCACAACTTGAATGAAGTGGTGGATGCTTGTTTGCATTTGCTGCGAAACCCGGAAGCGTCGATCGACGAACTGATGGAAATCGTGCCTGCACCCGATTTCCCGACAGGCGCCATCATTTACGGCATGACAGGCGTCAAGGACGGCTACCGCACAGGTCGCGGTCGCGTGATCATGCGGGCCAAGTGCCACTTTGAAGACATCGACAAAGGTCAACGCCAGTGCATCGTGGTCGACGAGCTGCCTTACCAAGTCAACAAAAAGACCCTGCAAGAGCGCATGGCCGAGTTGGTCCACGAAAAGAAAATTGAGGACATCAGCCACATCCAGGACGAGTCTGACAAATCGGGCATGCGTCTGGTGATTGAACTCAAACGCGGTGCTGTGCCCGAGGTGGTGCTGAACAACCTGTACAAGCAGACCCAGTTGCAAGACACGTTCGGCATGAACATGGTGGCCTTGATTGACGGGCAACCCAAGCTGTGCAATTTGAAAGACCTGATCCAGGTGTTCTTGCAGCACCGCCGTGAAGTGGTCACACGCCGCACTGTATTTGAGTTGCGCAAAGCGCGCGACCGCGGTCATGTGCTGGAAGGTTTGGCGGTGGCGTTGGCCAACATCGACGACTTCATTGCCATCATCCGTGGCGCACCCACGCCACCCGTGGCCAAGGTCGAGTTGATGACCCGCGCTTGGGACAGTCAGATGGTGCGCACCATGTTGACGCGGGCCAAGGGCGATGGCTCGGTCATCAACGCCGACGACTACCGCCCAGAAGGCCTAGAGCGCGAATACGGTCTGGGCCAGGACGGCCTGTACCGCTTGTCGGACACGCAAGCGCAAGAAATTTTGCAAATGCGATTGCAGCGTCTGACAGGGTTGGAGCAGGACAAGATCGTGGCCGAATACAAAGAGGTCATGTCCGAGATCGAAGACTTGCTGGACATCTTGTCCAAGCCCGAACGCGTCTCGACCATCATCGGTGACGAGCTGGGCACCGTGCGTCAAGAATTTGGTCAAACCAAAATCGGCGCACGCCGCAGTGAAATTGAGCACAGCGCACAAGACCTCTCGACCGAAGACCTGATCACCCCGACCGACATGGTCGTGACCTTGTCGCACAGTGGTTACATCAAGAGCCAGCCGCTGAGCGAATACCGTTCACAAAAGCGTGGCGGTCGCGGCAAGCAAGCAGCTGTGACCAAAGAAGATGACTGGATTGACCAACTCTTCATTGCCAATACCCACGACTATTTGCTGTGTTTCTCCAACCGTGGTCGCCTTTACTGGCTCAAGGTGTGGGAAGTGCCTGCAGGCTCACGCGGCTCGCGCGGTCGCCCTATCGTCAACATGTTCCCCTTGCAAGAAGGCGAAAAAATCAACGTGGTGCTGGCCTTGACAGGCGAAGCGCGCACCTTCCCAGAAAACCAGTACGTTTTCATGGGCACGTCCATGGGCACGGTCAAGAAGACGTCGCTGGATGAATTCAGCAATCCCCGCAAAGGCGGCATCATTGCAGTCAATTTGGACGAAGGCGACTTCTTGATCGGCGCAGCGCTGACCGACGGCAAACACGATGTGATGCTGTTCAGCGACGGGGGCAAAGCCGTGCGCTTTGACGAAAACGATGTGCGCCCCCTGGGTCGCAGCGCCCGTGGTGTGCGCGGCATGATGATCGAGGAAAGCCAAAGCGTGATCGCCATGCTGGTGGCGGGTGACGAAACACAAAGTGTGCTGACAGCCACCGAAAACGGCTACGGCAAACGCACCAGCATCACCGAGTACACACGCCATGGCCGCGGCACCAAGGGCATGATCGCCATTCAGCAATCGGAACGCAACGGCAAAGTGGTCGCTGCCACTTTGGTGCACGCCGATGACGAGATCATGCTGATCACCGACACGGGTGTTTTGGTGCGCACCCGCGTTTCCGAAATCCGTGAACTTGGCCGTGCTACACAAGGCGTGACCTTGATCGGCTTGGACGAAGGCGCAAAGCTGTCCGGCTTGCAACGTATCGTCGAGAACGATGCCAACGTATCCGAAGGCGATACGGGTGATGGCGAAGCCACCCCGGATGACGGCACAACTGCAGCGGAATAACGATGGGGCGCGCTTTCAACTTTTCGGCAGGCCCTGCCGTCATGCCCGAGGCAGTCTTGCAGCAGGCCGCAGCCGAGATGCTCGACTGGCACGGTTCAGGCATGAGCGTGATGGAGATGAGCCACCGCGGCAAAGAGTTCATCAGCATTTACGAGCAAGCCGAAGCCGACTTGCGGGAACTTCTGGCCGTGCCCGCGCATTTCAAAATCTTGTTCATGCAAGGCGGCGGCTTGGCCGAAAACGCCATCATCCCGTTGAACTTGTCGCATGGCGGGGCCATGGATTTTGTGCTGACCGGTAGTTGGAGCCAGAAATCCCTCAAGGAAGCAGGCAAATACGGACAAGCCCGTGTCGCAGCCAGTGCGCAAACCGATGGGTTCACCACACTGCCCACTCCGGCAAGCTGGCAAATCGGTGCGGACAGTCGGTACGTGCACATTTGTGGCAACGAAACCATTCACGGCGTTGAATTTCACGAACTGCCCGACCTGAAAACCTTGGGCTGCGATGCCCCTTTGGTGGTGGACTTCTCATCCCACGTTGCGTCACGTTCGGTCGATTGGTCTCGTGTGGGCCTGGCCTTTGGTGGTGCACAAAAGAACCTCGGCCCTGCAGGCCTGACCCTGGTCATCGTGCGAGAAGACTTGATCGGCCACGCCCTGCCACACTGCCCAAGCGCCTTCGACTACAAGCTGGTGGCAGACAACCAGTCGATGTACAACACGCCGCCGACTTACAGCATTTACATCGCAGGCTTGGTGTTCCAATGGCTCAAAAAACAAGGTGGCATCGCCGCCATGGAAGAGCGCAATATCGCCAAGGCGCAGCTGCTGTACAACTTTTTGGACAGTTCCAGCCTGTACGTGAACAAGGTCGCCAAAGACTGCCGCTCACGCATGAACGTGCCGTTTTTCTTGCGTGACGAATCGCGCAACGATGCCTTTTTGGCCGGAGCCAAAGCTGCCAATCTGTTGCAGCTCAAAGGGCACAAATCGGTAGGCGGCATGCGTGCAAGCATCTACAACGCTATGCCTCTTGAAGGTGTGCAGGCCTTGGTGGCCTATATGCGTGAATTTGAAAAAACACAGGCCTGAAGCAGGCGACCAGAAAGACTTTTCGGACATGAGCCAACAACCCATTCAGTCGGATGCCTTGGGCGCCCTGCGCGTGCAGATCGACTCGCTGGACAAACAGCTGCTGAGCCTGCTGAACCAGCGCGCCCATGTGGCCGAGCAAGTGGGCGAGATCAAACGAGCCGAAGGTTCGCCCTTCTTTCGCCCCGACCGCGTGGCGCAAGTCATTGACAAAATCACACAAGCCAACCCTGGCCCGCTGAAAAACGAACATGTGGCCTCGATCTGGCGCGAGATCATGTCGGCCTGCTTGGCACTTGAAGCACCGCAGCGCGTCGCCGTGCTGGGGCCACAAGGCACATTCTGCGAACAGGCCGCCATCGAGTTTTTTGGCAGTGCCGCCAATCTGATTTACTGCGCCAACTTTGACGAAGTGTTCCACGCCACTGCCGCAGGCACCGCCCAATACGGGGTGGTCGGTATGGAGAACTCCACCGAAGGCGTGGTGGCTCGCTCACTCGATTTGTTCTTGCGCTCGCCCGTGCATGTGGTGGGCGAAGTCAGCCTTCAAGTGCGCTTTAACTTGTTGCGTCAGCTCAACTCGGATGCGGGCATTGAAGTGGTCATGGCTCACCCCCAAGCCCTGGCCCAGTGTCAAGGCTGGCTGTCCAAGCACCTGCCGCATGTGGAACGCCGCGCAGTATCCAGCAACGCCGAAGGTGCCCGCTTGGCAGCGACCAACCCCGCCTGGGCCGCCTTGGCCAGCGAACGTGCCGCCAGCCAGTTTGGTCTGCACATCGTGCACCACGCCATCCAAGACGAAGCGTTTAACCGCACTCGCTTTGCTGTGATTGCTTTGCCGCAAACCCTGGCCACGCCACCAGCCTCGGGCAAAGACTGCACCAGCTTGGTGTTGTCTGTGCCCAACCGCCCGGGTGCAGTGCACGATTTACTGGTGCCACTCAAAAACAATGGCGTGTCCATGACCCGCTTTGAGTCGCGCCCTGCCAAATCCGGACAGTGGGAGTATTACTTCTACATCGACCTGCAAGGCCACATCAGCGAACCTCATGTGGCCGCAGCATTGCAAGAATTGCAAGGGTTGTGCGCGTTCTACAAGGTGCTGGGTTCTTACCCCGTTTCTGAATGACGCCCGAGCGTCCGACCACGCCACGTTTTGAGCGTTTGGCCCTGATCGGCTGCGGCCTGATGGGCGGCTCGTTTGCACTCGCCCTGCGCAAGGCTGGCCTAGTCAAGACCATCGTCGGTTTCAGCGCTTCTGAAAAAACCCGACAACGTGCCGTTGAACTTAAGGTGATCGACCACGCCTGCACCAACGTGGCAGACGCTGTACAAGGGGCCGATTTGGTTTTATTGGCGGTCCCGGTGGGCGCAATGCAAGTCAGTTTTGCCGCCATGCGCGATGCATTGCAGCCCAGCGCCTTGCTGATGGACGTGGGTTCAACCAAATGTGATGTGATCGCAGCGGCCCAGGCCTCGCTGGGCGAACGCTTGAGTTGTTTTGTGCCTGCCCATCCGATTGCAGGCAAAGAAGTGGCAGGCATTGAACATGCTGACAGCACGCTTTATCAAAAGCGCCGAACCATTCTCACGCCTTTGCCGCAAACCAGCATTCAAAAAATGCAAGCTGCGCACACGGTGTGGGCGGCCATCGGCAGCCATGTCAGCACCATGACCCCCGAAGCCCACGACGCCACGTTTGCGGCTGTCAGCCACTTGCCGCACTTGTTGGCGTTTGCGGCCGTCAATGCGCTCACGGCACAGTCCCAAGGCGCAACATTTCTAGAAATGGCCGGCCCGGGCTTCAGAGATTTTTCGCGGATCGCAGCCAGTGATGCTGCCGTGTGGCGCGACATCCTGAGCGCCAACAAAACAGAAGTGCTCATGCAGGTGTCCTACTTTCGTGCTGCACTCGAACAGTTCGAAAACACCTTGAGGCTGGGCGACACCCCCGCTTTGCAACACCTGATTCAACAAGCCAGCGATGTGCGCTCGGCCTGGACACTGCAAGCGGGCAACGCTTGCAACCAAGACTCCGAAGACTAAAGCATGTTCTCCACCGCCTTTCTTGACATTCCTCCGCTCCAAGAGGCCTCCGGCAGCGTCACCCTGCCCGGCTCCAAAAGCATATCCAACCGCGTGCTGCTGCTGTCGGCCCTGTGCCAAGGCACGACCGTTGTGCACGACTTGCTCGACTCTGACGACACCCAAGTGATGCTGGCCGCCCTGCGCCAACTGGGCTGCGGCGTGGAAGTGGCTGGCACCACCGTGACCATCACGGGTTTGGGCGGTCGCGCATGGCCGACCGAGGCCATCGAATTTTTCATGGGCAACGCGGGCACGGCCATGCGTCCGCTCACGGCAGCGCTAGCGGTTCAAGGCGGTGACTTCACGCTCAAGGGCGTGCCACGCATGCACGAGCGTCCGATCGGCGACCTGGTGGATGCGTTGCGCGAACTCGGTTGCGCCATCGACTACCTGGGTAACCCAGGTTTTCCGCCGCTGTGCATCGGCCAGCCCGCGCTCCAGCTCGACAAACCCATCCCCGTGCGCGGGGATGTGTCCAGCCAGTTCTTGACCGCCTTGTTGATGGCGCTGCCGCTGGCCGCCGCCGACCGCGCCATCACGATTGAAGTGGTCGGTGAACTCATCAGCAAGCCCTACATCGAGATCACGCTCAACCTGCTGGCGCGCTACGGTATTGATGTGAAGCGTCAGGGCTGGGAACGCTTTGTCATTCCAGCAGGCAGCCGCTACCAGTCGCCCGGCACGATTCACGTCGAAGCCGATGCCTCATCGGCCAGCTATTTCATCGCACTCGGGGCCATCGCCCAAGGCGACGGCATTCGAGTCAACGGCGTGGGCGCTGACTCTATTCAAGGAGACATCCGCTTTGTCGAGGCGGCCGAACGCATGGGCGCACGGGTCACCAGTGGGCCCAATTGGCTGGAAATCCGACGCGGGGCCTGGCCGCTCAAAGCCATTGAGCTCGACTGCAACCACATCCCCGACGCTGCCATGACGCTGGCCGTGATGGCGCTTTATGCCGACGGCCCGACCCTGCTGCGCAACATCGCCAGCTGGCGCGTGAAGGAAACCGACCGCATCGTGGCCATGGCCGCCGAATGCCGCAAATTGGGTGCCACAGTGGAAGAAGGCCCAGACTGGCTGCGCGTTCATCCATTGCCAAACGGTCAATTCACCCATGCGTTGACAAAGGGCCAGTGGCAAGGGGCCAGCATCCACACCTATGATGACCACCGCGTGGCCATGTGTTTTTCGTTGGCGGCCTTCAATGCGGCGCAGGTGCCCGTGCGCATCGAAGACCCCAAATGCGTGGCCAAGACCTTTCCTGATTATTTCGAGGCCCTGTTCTCGGTGGCCACAGCCAACGCCAGGCACATCCCGGTGATCTGCATCGATGGCCCCACCGCCTCCGGCAAAGGCACGCTGGCCAGCCGCGTGGCTGCGAAGCTGGGCTACCACTACCTCGACTCGGGCGCACTCTACCGGGTCACGGCGCATGCCGCGCTGCAGGCCGGGCTCACACTCGAAGCCTCTGATGAAAGCCACATCGCCAACCTGGCCCGCCATCTGCCTGTGCACTTTGAAGGCGAACAAGTCTTGCTCAATGGCATGGATGTGACGGATGCGATTCGCAGCGAACAAGGTGGCATGAATGCCTCCAAAGTGTCTGTTTTGCCCGCGGTGCGCGAGGCTTTGGTGCAACTGCAGCACAGCTTTCAGCGCCTGCCCGGCCTGCTGGCCGATGGCCGCGACATGGGCACCGTGATCTTCCCGAACGCCCCTTTGAAGGTGTTTTTGACCGCCAGCGCGGCCCAAAGGGCCGAAAGACGGCATAAGCAATTGATTTTGAAGGGTTTTTCGGCTAATATCGACGCTCTTCGCGCTGACTTGGAAGCGCGTGATGCCCGGGACATGTCCCGCAGCGTTGCGCCACTCAAGCCCGCACAAGATGCCTTGCAACTGGACAACTCGCAGCTCTCCATCGAAGCCTCGGTGGAACAGGTGATGGTCTGGTGGCAAAGTCGGCAGGTTTTTGGTTAATCGACCGAGGTTGATGAACCGAAAACGGCCACCCAGCCCGCCCTGTGCGGGCTGACCTGAAGTTCCACCCGGCTCTCCTCGTGCAGCTTGCACACTGGCCAGGTGGTTTTTTTACAAACCAACCGCAGCTCACGCTGCACAACCAACCGCCACAGTCAGCTCCTGGAAACGACGCATTTCGCGCTCGTCAGTCCTGTTTGTGGATGAGGAAAATTCATGTCTGAATCATTTGCCGCCCTATTCGAAGAATCCCTGACGCGCACGGAAATGCGCCCAGGTGAAGTCATCACCGCTGAAGTCGTGCGCATCGAGCACAACTTCGTTGTGGTCAACGCCGGTCTCAAGTCCGAGTCCTACGTGCCCCTCGAAGAGTTCAAGAACGACCAGGGTGAAGTTGAAGTCCAGGTCGGCGACTTTGTCTCCGTGGCCATCGGCTCTATCGAAAACGGCTACGGCGACACCATCTTGTCCCGCGACACCGCCAAGCGTCTGGCTTCGTGGATGTCCCTCGAAAAAGCCCTGGAATCCGGCGAGTTCGTCACTGGCGTGACCAGCGGCAAAGTCAAAGGGGGCCTGACCGTGTTGGTCAACGGCATCCGTGCTTTCTTGCCCGGCTCTTTGGTCGACACACGTCCTACCAAAGACCTGTCTCCCTATGAGAACAAGACCCTGGAATTCAAGGTCATCAAACTCGACCGCAAGCGCAACAACGTGGTGTTGTCACGCCGTGCTGTGGTGGAAGCCTCCATGGGCGAAGAGCGCGCCAAGCTGATGGAAACATTGCGCGAAGGCTCCATCGTTCACGGTGTGGTCAAGAACATCACCGAATACGGTGCATTCGTGGACTTGGGCGGCATCGACGGTTTGCTGCACATCACCGACATGGCATGGCGCCGTGTCCGTCACCCCTCCGAAGTGGTCACTGCCGGTCAGGAAATCACTGCCAAGATCCTCAAGTTCGACACCGAGAAAAACCGCGTGTCCTTGGGTCTCAAGCAAATGGGCGACGATCCTTGGATGGGCGTGAACCGCCGCTACCCACAGGGCACTCGCATGTTCGGCAAGATCACCAACATCGCCGATTACGGCGCGTTTGTGGAACTCGAGCCAGGCATCGAAGGCTTGGTGCACGTGTCTGAAATGGACTGGACCAACAAGAACGTGGCCCCTTCCAAGATCGTGGCATTGGGCGACGAAGTCGAAGTCATGGTCCTCGAGATCGACGAAGACAAGCGCCGCATCAGCTTGGGCATGAAGCAGTGCCGTGCCAACCCATGGCAAGAGTTCGCTCAAAACACCAAGCGCGGTGACCGCGTCAAAGGCCCGATCAAGTCGATCACCGACTTCGGCGTGTTCGTGGGCTTGGCTGCCGGCATCGACGGCTTGGTGCACTTGTCTGACCTGTCTTGGAACGAAACCGGCGAAAACGCCGTGCGCGAATTCAAGAAGGGCCAAGAAGTCGAGGCTTTGGTCTTGGCTGTGGACGTGGACCGCGAACGCATCAGCTTGGGCATCAAACAGCTCGACTCTGATCCTTTCACCACCTTCGTGTCGATCAACGACAAAGGCCAAACCGTCACCGGCAAGGTCAAGACTGTGGATGCCAAGGGCGCTGAAATCGACCTGGGCGAAGACATCGTCGGCTACCTGCGCGTCAGCGAAATCTCGCGTGACCGCGTGGAAGACGCCAGCCACGTGCTGAAAGTCGGCGACGAAGTGACCGCTGTGGTGGTGAACGTGGATCGCAAGACCCGCAACATCCAGTTGTCCATCAAAGCCAAGGACGCTGTGGACCAACAAGAAGCCATGGCTTCCTTGTCTCAGCAGTCTTCGCGTGAAAACGCCGGCACCACCAGCCTGGGCGCTTTGTTGCGTGCCAAGTTGGACAACAACTGATCTCTTTGATCTGAAGACGCTTGCTGTCTGAAAAGCCTGCCCCTGTCATGGGGGCAGGCTTTTTTCAGGCCGGTGCATGGCACCGACAAGCATGAACAACGAAGTGACAACATGACCCGCTCCGATCTGGTTGAAGAACTCGCCGCCCGCTTTGCGCAACTGACCCACCGTGACGCCGAATTGGCCGTCAAAACGGTGCTGGACGCCATGAGCGATGCGCTGGTCAAAGGTCACCGCATCGAGATTCGCGGCTTTGGCAGCTTCTCCATCAACCGCCGCCCACCCCGCGTTGGCCGCAACCCCCGGTCTGGCGAAAGCGTTCAGATTCCGGAAAAACGGGTTCCTCATTTCAAACCCGGCAAAGCCCTGCGCGAAGCCGTGGATGCCGGCACCGTAGCCAGCGCCAAAGTGACCGCCCCCAAAGTTCTGTGACCCACGTCCACTTGTTGTCTCCAGTACATCCGCTGTGTGTTGCCGTACCTGCAAGGAGCCTGGTTGTGACCATTAGAATGGTTTCAGCTTCCGAGGTCACACCATGAAACGTCTGCTCTGGCTGCTTCAGTGGCTACTGAAAGCATCGGTCTTTTTCACACTGTTCGCCTTTGCGCTGAACAACCAGCAAGAAACGCGTGTCAATTTCTTTTTTGGCACGTTTTGGCAAGCACCCACGGTGCTGGTGGTGCTTTCGGCCTTCAGCCTGGGCGTGATGGTCGGCGTGTTGGGCATGGTGCCCAGGTGGTGGCGTCATCGCCAGACTGCTCGCCAACAATTGAACGCCACAAGCGCCACCCCACCTGCGCCCGAGAGGCCTCATGGAACTTGACCTGACTTGGATTTTGCTGGGCCTGCCCGCTGCGTTTGCGTTGGGCTGGTTAGCCTCGCGTCTCGACTTACGCCAGATGCGCATCGCCAACCGGCAAGCGCCACGCGCCTACTTCAAAGGCCTGAACTACCTGCTCAACGAACAGCAAGACAAAGCGATTGATGCTTTCATTGAAGCCGTTCAAAACGACCCCGACACGTCGGAGTTGCACTTTGCACTGGGCAATTTGTTTCGCCGCCGAGGTGAATACGACCGCGCTGTTCGCGTGCACGAACACCTGATGTCGCGGGCCGATCTGAGCAGTGCCGATCGGCAGCGTGCACAGCATGGCCTAGCCCTCGATTTCTTGAAAGCCGGCTTGCTTGACCGCGCAGAAGAAGCGTTGCGCAAACTGGAAGGTACTTCCTACGAAGGCCAGGCACGGCTGGCACGGCTGGCGATCTACGAACGCTCGCGAGAATGGCCTGAAGCCGCACGCGTGGCGCGTCTGCTTGAAACCTCAGGCGAAGCCAATTTCGACATGCGCATGGCGCACTACCAATGCGAGCAAGCTCGCGAAGCCGTTCAGCAAGGTGATCTCCCCAATGCGCTGAACCTGTTGACGGCGGCCATTCAGGCCACCCCCGATGCGGCCAGACCCCGCATTTTGCTGGGGCAATTGCAACTGTCCCAGGGCCAAGCCGCACAAGCCTATGAGACCCTGTCGGTTTTGTTTGAACGTTCAGATACAGCCGCCCCACTGGCTGCTGCCAGCTTGGTCAAGGCTGCCCAGGCCGCAGCCTTGACCGCAGAGGCCGCGCAATTGCTGAAAAAGTATTACGCCAAACAAGCCTGCATTGATGTGCTCGATGCCATCTCGGCCCTAGAGTCAACGTCCCCAGAAGGGGGGGCTTTATCGCACCAACGGTATCTGGACCATTTGAGCAACCATGCCTCCTTGATGGCTGCCACTCGGTGGTTGACCGAAGAAAACAAGGGGCAGAACCCTTTGCCGGCCCCGGTACAAAAAGCGCTGGAGCAAGCCATCAGGCCCTTAGCCAGGTACCGTTGCGCGGCCTGCGGGTTTGAAGCCAAAGAGCACTTCTGGCACTGCCCGGGCTGCCAGGCTTGGGACAGCTATCCCCCGAGACGCATTGAAGAGTTGTGAACCACCAACTTGAAACACCTTGTTTCAAGTCATGCAAAGGCCCCAGCTCTCCGATTTGAGGGTTCGACCCACAATGCCCTCAGCTGCAGAGCACTGCAGCCCACACAGGGAGAGGCAGAGATGATCAAAAAGATTGCCGCCGCCATCGTGAGCGTCACGCTGGCCGGAATCACTTGGGCGCAGGTGGATCTGAACAAAGCAACAGAAATTGAACTCGATGGTTTAAAAGGTCTTGGCCCAGCGATGACCCGTGAAGTCATGCGCGAACGGGAAAAAGCCCTTTTTCGGGATTGGCCTGACGTGTTAAAACGCGTCAAAGGCATCGGCCCCAAAAAGGCCGCCAACCTGTCAGATCAAGGCGTCCGGGTGAAGGGCCAAGGCTATGGTCAAGCCCCAGCGTATCCACCCCAAAAACCCTGAAGCTCACTCAGACGCGCGAGGTTCAGCCTCGCCAAAACCACCGCCACCTGGGGTGTGGATTTCGAAGACATCGCCCGCCTGCATCTCGACTTGGCCAATGTGTGCCAAGGTCTGCACTTGGCCATCGCTGCGCACCAGCCGGTTGATGCCCGGCAAACCACTGAGCCCACCGGCCATGCCAAAAGCCGGGTGCACACGCCCGTTGGACAAAATGCCCACCGTCATCGGCTCTAAAAAGCGCACACGGCGCACACCCCCATCACCGCCACGCCAGCGCCCTGCTCCACCAGAGCCATGGCGGATGGTGTAGCTTTCCAGCCGCACGGGAAAACGGAACTCCAACACCTCTGGGTCGGTCAGGCGTGAATTGGTCATGTGGGTTTGCACCACCGAGGTGCCGTCAAAACCACCCACCAGCTGGCCTTGTGCGTCGTAGCGCCCACCCGCGCCACTGCCACCCGAAATCGTTTCGTAATACTGCACCCGCGCATTGCCAAAGGTGAAGTTGTTCATGGTCGGCTGGCTGCCTGCCATCACACCCAATGCGCCAAACAGCGCATTGGTGATGCAGGTCGAGGTTTCTACATTGCCCGCCACCACCGAAGCCGGTGGATTGGGGTTGAGCATGGAGCCTTGCGGAATGATGACCTTGAGCGGTTTCAGGCACCCCGCGTTCAGCGGAATGTCATCGTCCACCAGGCTGCGGAACACGTAGAGCACCGCCGCCATGCACACCGCACGGGGCGCGTTGAAGTTGTTCGGCAGCTGGGCGCTGGTGCCCGTGAAATCGATCTCGGCCGTGCGCTGCTGCGCGTTCACACGCACCGCCACCTGAATCTGAGCGCCGTTGTCCAGCGGCAATGTGAACGCACCGTCTTTCAGGCGCGTGATGACGCGGCGCACCGACTCTTCGGCGTTGTCTTGCACATGGCGCATATAGGCCTGCACCACGTCCAGACCAAACTGGTCCACCATGCGGCGCAGCTCCTGCACGCCTTTTTCGTTGGCCGCGATTTGCGCCTTCAAGTCGGCCATGTTTTGCGACGGGTTGCGCGAGGGGTAGGGCCCACTTTGCAGCAAGGCCACCATCTCGGCTTCGCGCAAATGGCCTGCATCGACCAGTTTGAAGTTGTGGATCTGCACGCCCTCTTCCTCGATGCGCGTGGAAAACGGCGGCATCGAGCCCGGCGTCAAACCGCCTACATCGGCGTGGTGACCACGCGAGCCGACATAAAACACAGGGTGTGTGGGGTCTGACAGAAACACTGGCGTGATGACGGTGATGTCGGGCAAATGCGTGCCACCGTGATAGGGGTCATTCAACACGAACAAATCCCCTGGCTGAATGCGGCCTTGGTTCTCCTGGATCACCGTCTGGATGCTCTCGCCCATGGAGCCCAGGTGCACCGGCATGTGCGGGGCGTTGGCAATCAAATGCCCTTGGGCACTGAACAGCGCACATGAAAAATCCAAGCGCTCCTTGATGTTGACCGAGTAAGCGGTGTTTTGCAGCTGCAAACCCATTTGCTCGGCGATGTTCATGAACAGGTTGTTGAACACCTCCAGCAGCACCGGGTCGGCCTGCGTGCCTGCGGCGTGCTGCACGGCCCGCGCCTGCACGCGCACCAGCAGCAAATGGTCGAGCGCCGTCAAACGCGCCTGCCAGCCGGGCTCCACCACCGTGGTGGCATTTTTCTCAGCGATGATGGCCGGCCCATCGATCACATCGCCCGGGCGCATGTCTTCACGCACCACCAGTGCAGCGTCCTGCCACTGGGCTTGGCCCGCAGCATTGGCGGCGTACACACGCACCGTGTCTCGGCGCGGCACCTCACGCTCGGGGTGCAAGGTATTGACGGCCTCTTCGGGCGCATCACCCGGCAGCACGGCCTCGACCGACACCGCCTCGACCACCAGGGTCTTGCCCTGCATCAGGAAAGAAAAGCGCTGGCGGTAGGCCGCTTCAAAGCCCGCCACCAACTGGTCCTGATCCCCCTGGGCCTGGTCCCCCCACGGCACGACCAGCGCCGAGTCGGTGCCTTCGTAGCGCAAATGCACGCGTTGGCGCAGCTCGATGCGGTCGACATGGGCCGCGTCCCCGCCCATTTGCGCCAGCAAGGCTTGGCGCGTATCGTCCCCCAAAGCCTGCAAGCGCTCGGCCAACAAAGGCATGGTCGCAGCCTCCAGTGGGCGCTCCATCGATGCTTCGCGCATCACGCTCTGATCGGCCAAGCCCATGCCATAGGCCGACAAAACGCCAGCCAGAGGATGCACCAGCACCTGCGACATGCCCAAAGCATCGGCCACCAAACAGGCATGCTGCCCGCCCGCGCCGCCAAAGCACTGCAAGGTGTAGCGCGTCACGTCATAGCCACGCGCCACCGAAATTTTCTTGATCGCATTGGCCATCTGCTGCACAGCGATCTGAATGAAGCCATGCGCCACGTCTTCGGCTGCGCGGCCGGTTTGCACGGCCAGTTTTTCAAAGTGCCCACGCACCACCTCGGCGTCCAGCGCTTGGTTCGCAGCCGGTCCGAACACCGAGGGGAAGAATTTCGGCTGCACCTTGCCCACCATCACGTTCGCATCGGTCACGGCCAAAGGCCCGCCACGGCGGTAACTGGCCGGACCAGGGTTGGCCCCAGCGCTTTGTGGCCCGACCCGAAAACGCGCACCGTCAAAAGTGAGCAATGACCCTCCACCCGCCGCCACGGTGTGGATGCTCATCATCGGGGCGCGCATGCGCACGCCAGCGACCTGGGTTTCAAAATCGCGTTCGAACTGCCCGGCAAAGTGCGACACATCGGTCGATGTGCCGCCCATGTCAAACCCGATCACCTGGTCGTGCCCCGCCAGCTGGGCCGTGCGCGCCATGCCCACAATGCCGCCCGCAGGGCCGCTCAAAATCGCGTCCTTGCCCGCAAACACCTGCGCGTCTGTCAAGCCGCCTGAAGACTGCATGAACATCAGTTTCACACCCGGCATTTCGCTGGCCACTTGGTCTACATAGCGGCGCAAGATGGGCGACAAATAGGCATCAACCACGGTGGTGTCACCCCGGCTGACCAGCTTCATCATCGGGCTGGTCTGGTGCGAGGTACTGACCTGTGTGAAGCCCACTTCACGCGCCAAACGTGCCGCAGCCCGCTCATGCGCCGTGTGCTGCCAGCCGTGCATGAACACCACCGCCACCGACCGCAGTCCCAGCGCGTGCCAATGCACCAATTGGCTGCGCAAATGCACCTCATCCAGTGGCTGCAACACCTCGCCATCCACGGCCACGCGCTCTTGCGCCTCGACCACGGCGCTGTAGAGCAACTCGGGCAGCACGATCTGACGGTCAAACAAACGCGGGCGATTTTGGTAGGCGATGCGCAGCGCATCGCCAAAGCCCTGTGTGGTCACCAGCAGCGTGGCTTCACCCTTGCGCTCCAGCAAGGCGTTGGTGGCCACGGTGGTGCCCATCTTCACGCATTCGACCTGCTCAGGTGTGACGGGTTCACCAGGCTTCAATTCGAGCAAATGGCGTATGCCCGCCACCGCCGCATCGCGGTATTGCTCAGGGTTTTCTGAAAGCAGCTTGTGCGTGACCAAGGTGCCATCGGGGCGCTTGCCCACCACGTCGGTGAAGGTGCCGCCACGGTCGATCCAAAATTGCCAACGCGGTGCAGATGTACGCATGAACAGATCTTTCAATACAACAGACAGGGATCTTTCGCACTGTAAATGCAAGCAGATCATCATCTATGATCGTCGGATATTTCCATGCACCTATCGCCTGGAAGTCTAGAAGGAATGCTGTGTTCAAGAATGTGATGGTTTACCGCATTGGCGAGGGGTTTGCGCCCACATTGGCCGATGTGCAAGCGGCTTTGGAGCCGATGCAATTTGTCGAATGTGGCGCCAGCCAGGAAAAGTCGATTGGCTGGATTCCTCCACGGGGCGAGGCCCATGGTCCGCTGGTCGAATCCGTGGCCGGGCAATGGATCATGAAGCTGATGATCGAGTCCAAGGCGGTGCCCGGCAACGTGGTGCGCCGCAAGGCCGATGAACGCATTGCCGAGATCGAAGCGGCCACTGGCCGCAAGCCCGGTAAAAAAGAAAAGCGCGACCTGATGGACGAGGTGCTGCTGTCACTGCTGCCCCAGGCTTTTGCCCGCCAATCCAGCGTGCTGGTGTGGATGGACTTGGACAAGCGCCGTCTGGTGCTCAATGCAGGCAGCCAAGGCAAGGCCGACGAAGTGATGTCGGCGCTGATGAATGTGATGGGCGGTCTGTCAGTGTCCTTGATCCAGACCGTCACATCGCCGCAAGCGGCCATGACGCAGTGGCTTTTGGCCCCCACGCCGGACGAATGGCCTGCCGACCTGACGGTAGAACGCGAAACCGTGCTCAAGTCCACCGGCGAAGATGCCGCCAGTGTGCGATTCACGCGCCACCATCTGGCCAACGACGATGTGCGCAAACATGTGCTGGAAGGCAAACTGCCCACCCAGTTGGCGCTGAGCTGGGATGGCCGCGTGGCCTTTGTGCTGACCGAAACCCTTCAACTTAAAAAAGTGCAATACCTCGATGGTGTGATGGACGAATCGGGCACCGACAAGAATGAAGACCGTTTTGATGCCGATGTGGCCTTGTCCACTGGCTTGCTGGCCCCCCTGATCGACAGCCTGATCGAAGCCTTGGGTGGCGAGATGGAACTGGGTGCTGCGGGTGCCGATGCCCCCACGGAAAATCCCGTACCCAAAACAGTGATTTCAACCGTCTTGGCAGGTGGTGCCGACGACGGAGACCCGCCTTTTTAACACCACACAAGGAACCGACACATGTTCACTGTGATTGCGATTTGCATCGGTGCCTGTGTGGGTGCCTTGTCGCGCTGGCAATTGGGTTTGTGGCTCAACCCAACGCCCGCCGCCAGCGGCTTATTGCCCTGGGGCACCTTGGCGGCCAACCTGATCGGAGGCTATCTGGTGGGCGTTGGTATGGGCGTGTTTCAGCAATTACCTGAATTGGACCCGGTCTGGCGCTTGGCTTTGATCACCGGATTTCTGGGGGCACTGACCACCTTTTCCAGCTTTTCGGCCGAAGTGGTGGCCTTGCTGCAACAGGGCCGTTTCGCGTTGGCGGTTGGCACCGCTTCACTGCATCTTTTTGGTTCGTTGGCACTCACCTTATTGGGCTTGAAGACCGTCAACACACTGTGGTCACAGTGATGGGCCAGCCCCCAGGGCTTCACCCGAGCCACGGTTTACCGCACCCGCTGCGCGGCGCAGCGCGGCGAGAGCCAGATTACTTGCCTGCGTTCGGAAAAAACAACTGCTCTCCGCCGATTTTGTAATCGGCGATCACCGCTTGGCCAGCCGACGTGGTGATCCAATCGACAAACTTCTGTGCATCGGCCTGCTTGACGTGCGCGTGCTTGGCCGGATTGACCACCATCACGCCGTATTGGTTGAACAAGCGCTTGTCACCTTCGACCAAAATGGCCAGATCGGCCCGGTTCTTGAAGTTCAACCAGGTGGCGCGGTCGGCCATCACATAGGCGCCCGAAGATGCCGCGATGTTCAGCGCCGGACCCATGCCGCAGCCACATTCCTTATAGCCACTGCCTTTTTTGTCGGTCAAATTGGCCATCTTCCAAAAGCGCAGTTCGGCGGCATGCGTGCCGCTCTTGTCACCGCGAGAAACAAAAGCTGCATTGCCACCCGACAGCTTGGCCAAGGCCGCCACGATGTCTTGGCCTTTGGTGCCCGCCGGGTCGGCCTTGGGGCCAATCAGCACAAAGTCGTTGTACATCACAGGCAAGCGCTTGAGGCCAAAGCCATCGGCCACAAACTTTTCTTCGGCCACTTGGTCGTGCACAAACACCACATCGGCGTCACCGCGCCGCGCCATATCCAGCGCTTGGCCCGTGCCCAGGGCCACCACTTTCACATCGAGCCCGCTGGCTTTTTTGAAGGCGGGCAACAAGTGCGCAAACAAGCCCGATTGCTCTGTCGAGGTGGTGGATGACATCACGATGGACTGAGCTTGCGCCCACGCCGACGTGGTGGCCAAAACAACGCAAACAAGCGCTCGGCGGGTCATTGAGATTTTAAAGGTCATGAAAGTTCTCCTTGAACAAAAGCATGTGCTGCCGGGCTGCACAAAGCCAGCACGGCGGAATTAAAAAAATCGGCCACGGGCAGATCGGCCATGATGCGACCGCCCTCCAGATAAATGACGCGTGTAGACAGGCGCTTGACCTGACCCAGGTTGTGGCTGGCCCAGATCAGGGTCACGGGCTGCGCTGAAGTGGGGCCCGCTGCAAATTCGGCCATCAAGGTCTCGACTTCGCGTTTGGCGTGCGGATCCAGACTGGCTGTGGGTTCGTCCAGTAGCAAGACATCGGGCTGGCGCGCCCAGGCGCGGGCCAATGCCAGTCGCTGCTGCTGGCCGCCAGACAATTGGCGGCCGTTTTGCCCGGCCACAGATTGCAAACCCACGCGCTGCAGAGCTTGCACCGCTATTGCTTGCGCCGCTTTCCAGCTGAGCCCCCGTGGACGGTCCAGCCACAAGCCCAGTGCCACATTGTTCAAGGCCGACAAGCGCAGCAAGTGGGGTCTTTGGAACAGCATGGCCTGTTGCAGACCCGGCGCATGCAGCACTTGGCCTTTCGAATGCGGCAGCAGTCCGTGCAAAGTGCGCAGCAGGGTGCTTTTGCCCGAACCGTTGGCCCCTACCAGCGCCACGCGTTCGCCGGCCTTGATGCGCAAACTCACGTCCCTCAAAGCCTGCTGTGTCCCCAATTGAACGCCAACGGCGTCCAGTGCGATCTGCACGGCCGTCATGGATGAACCCCATCCAAAGCGATGACGGGCAATGGCCTCGCATGACGCCGCTCGCCCCAGCGCCGAATCAGGGCCACCAAAGCATTGAGCAGCAGCACCACCACCAACAAAACCATGCCCAGCCCCAGCGCCAGCGGCAAATCGCCCTTGCTGGTCTCAAGTGCAATGGCGGTGGTCATGACCCGTGTGAAGCCATCGATATTGCCACCCACAATCATCACTGCACCCACCTCCGAGATGGCACGGCCAAAGGCAGTGACGCCAATGGTCAGCAAGGCCAGGCGTTCATCCCAGGCCAGCAGCAAACTGCGCACCCAAGCACTTGCGCCAAGCGAAGCCCATTGCTCGCCGTGCTGGAGCTCTACATCCTCGACCACCTGCCGCGTCAATGCAGTGACCACTGGCACCACCAAGATGAACTGGGCCAACACCATGGCCTTAAAACTGAACATCCAGCCCAAAAACCCCAAAGGCCCGGTGCGCGAGAGCAGCAGATAAACCACCAGACCCACCACCACCGATGGCAAAGCGAGCAAGGTGTTCAAGCCCAACAGCACCGCGCCCCGGCCGCTAAAACGCGCCACCGCCAACCAGGCGCCCATTGCGACGCCCACGACATAGGCCAGCAGGCAGGCCGTGGCACTGACAGCCAATGACCTTGCGACGACCACCCAGAGGGCTGGATCGGCAGAGGTGATGAGTTGCAACGCCGCGATGACGCTATCAGAGAAGGTGTTCATGAGTGGGGGATGATGCTACCGGACGAACACCTCAGTCCGAGTAGGGGATGTCAACTATGAAATCAATTGCATACGACACAGCCAATGTATGAGGAAGGATGCCAGCACGATTAGGGCAAACTCTTGCTTGTGCAACACATCAATCTTTCTTACAGCTGGACGCCGCATCAAGACGAAGCGGCGCAGCGCGATCAAACCAGCCCCCTGCGCAACCCTTTGATGGACATGCTGCAAGCTGTACGAGCAGCAGGCTCGATTGCCGGAGCAGCCAAGTCCTTGCAACTGTCCTACCGACATGTCTGGGGAGAACTCAAGCGCTGGGAGCAAGCGCTTGAACAGCCTCTGATCCTCTGGGAAAAAGGCCACGCCGCCCGACTGAGCGAATTTGCCGACAAATTGCTGTGGGCCGAGCGCCAAGCACAGGCCCGACTCGCCCCCCAAATCAGTGCGCTGCATGCCGAGTTAGAAAAAACATTTTGGGTGGCTTTTGACCCTGAGCACCACGTGTTGCCCATTTTTGCCAGCCATGACGACGCGTTAGTTCAACTGCGAGAGCACGCAGCTAAACAGTCTTTGCACCTTGACTTGCGTTTTTGCGGCAGCGTCGACGCCATTCGCGCCTTGAATGAAGGCCGATGCATCATGGCTGGCTTTCATGCGCCCTCTCAACCCGCCACAGATTCGCTGGTGGCACGCACCTACAAACCGCTGCTCAAAACAGGTTTGCATAAATTGATTGGGTTTTCCAGCAGACAACAAGGCTTAATGGTGCAGCCCGGCAACCCCCTGGCGCTGCGCCAGCTGGACCATTTGCTCAGACCGGGCGTGCGTTTTGTCAACCGAAGCCCCGGAACTGGCACACGCCTGCTGCTCGATCAATGGCTCACCGCCGCCGAACTGAACCACCAAAACATACATGGCTACGCACATGAAGAGCCCTCGCACGCGGCCATCGCCGCCTGCATTGCGGCAGGACAGGCTGATGTGGGTTTGGGCATCGGTTCGGCCGCTCAGGCACAAGGCCTGGATTTTGTCCCTCTTGAACAGGAAGACTATTGGCTTGTTTGCCTCAAAAGTGCCGTTGACTCCCCCCCTGTTCAGCAGCTTTGCCGCTTGCTTCAGTCCACAGATTGGACCGACCAGCTGAATGCCATGACTGGCTACACCGCCGTCAACACTTCCGGACAAATCCAATCCTTGAAGCAACGCCTGCCGTGGTGGACGCACCGTTCGCACAAACCAAAGCCATAAGTAATACCACGTACAAAGTATTTTTAAGTCCCCGTTTGAGAGAACTCAGAACAGCGACAAGTCAAATATCAGGCCCATAACGCCTTAAAAAAGAGGAAAGAAAGGCTGACTCGTTGTTACCATTGAGGGCATTTGCAATGGGCCGACCTTGCGCAATAAGCCGATAAGGCCTTTGTTATTTTTTGATTGGAGAGATGCCTTGACTGCCTTACTCAAATTTGCACGCTTCATGGACTGGATGAGCGAAGGTTTCGGCAAGATCGCCTCGTGGGCTGTGTTTCTGGCGGCCATGATTTGTGCTGGAAATGCCTTCATCCGTTATGGTTTCGACTGGAGCTCCAACGGCCTGCTCGAAATCCAGTGGTACATGTTTGCTTGGGTGGTTATGGTTGGCGCGCCTTATGTGCTCAAAGTCAACGAGCATGTCCGCGTGGACCTGATCTACGGCAAGCTCAAAGGCAACGCACCCGTTTACGTCGACATTTTCGGAATCATCGTGTTCCTGATGCCCATCATGGGCTATCTGGCATGGCTGTCTTTCCCTTACTTCATGAACACCTTGGTCTCAGGCGAAATGAGCCAGAACGCTGGTGGCCTGATTCGCTGGCCGGCCACTCTGGCGCTGCCATTGGGCTTTGCCATGGTCTGGCTGCAAGGTCTGGCTGAGCTGATCAAACGTGTGGGTTACCTGACTGGCCAATACGCCATGGACACACACTACGAAAAGCCCCTGCAATGACATTCAGGCACTGAAATAGAACATAACAACAAAAAGGACACCAAATGCAAATGGAAAATTTCGCACCGATCATGTTCGCAGGCCTCGTCGTGGTGATGCTGGTCGGCTTCCCCGTCGCTTTCTCGCTCGCTGCGCTGGGCCTGGCCAGCGGTTTTTATGCCATTGAAATGGGCTGGTTCCCCGTTGCCTTCATGAGCAACTTGCCCATCTCGATTTTCTCGATCTTGAGCAACGACCTGTTGCTGGCCATCCCCTTCTTCACCTTCATGGGGACCATTCTTGAAAAGTGTGGTCTGGCCGAAGACATGCTGGATTCCATGGGCCAATTGTTTGGCCCCGTGCGAGGAGGGCTGGGTTACTCGGTCATCATCGTGGGCTTCATTTTGGGGGCCATCACCGGCACCGTGGCCGGGCAAGTGATCGCCATGGCCTTGATTTCACTGCCTGTGATGATCCGCTACGGCTACAACATGCGCTACGCCACGGGCGTTTTGGCGGCGTCAGGCACGATCACGCAGTTGGTTCCTCCATCACTGGTCTTGGTGGTGCTGGCTGACCAATTGGGCAAACCTGTGGGCGACATGTACAAAGGCGCTTGGGGCCCTTCGCTGATTCAGATAGCCATGTTCGCGCTTTACACCTATGGTTTGGGTTTGATCAAACCCGAATATGTGCCCGGCGTTCCAAAAGAAGAGCGCACCTTAAACGGTTGGGCGCTGTGGGCCAAGTGCCTGAAAGGCATCATCCCATCGGCTGTGCTGATTTTCACCGTGCTGGGCTCGATGGGCGGCTTGCCGTTTCAAGACTCCGCACTGGCAACTCCGACCGAGGCCGGTGCCATGGGTGTGGTGGGCGCATTGATTCTGGCCGCCATGCACAAACGCCTGAACTGGAGTCTGTTGTGGGAAGCCATGCACGGCACCATGCGCCTGACGGCCATGGTCGTGTTCATTTTGATCGGCTCACGCGTGTTCAGCCAGGTCTTCCAGGGCGTAGACGGGGCCAAATGGGTCGAACACTTGCTGACCGGCTTGCCGGGCGGCCAGGTGGGCTTCCTGATCGTGGTAAACCTGTTTGTGTTTTTCCTGGCCTTTTTCCTCGACTTCTTTGAAATTGCTTTCATCATCGTGCCGATGCTGGCGCCCGTGGCCGACAAACTGGGCATTGACCTGATCTGGTTTGGTGTGCTGCTCTGCGTCAACCTGCAAACCAGTTTTATGCATCCGCCGTTTGGCTTTGCGCTCTTTTACTTGCGTGGCATTGCAGACACGTTGTTCAAGGACAAACGCATCCCTGTGGCCGTGAAATCAAGTGACATCTATTTGGGATCCATCCCTTGGGTGATCATGCAAATCATGCTGGTGGTGATCGTGATCTTTGTACCGCAAACTGTGACCGCCTTCCTCGACAAGGAAGTCAAGGTGGACATCGACAAGGTGGTCATCGAGATGCCCCAAGACGGCCCTTCAGAACTGGAAACACCGACACCGGCAACAGGCGCTGAGCAAGAAAAATCCGCCAAGGATGCGCAGGACAAGATTGACGACTTGTTTAAGAAATAAAGCGCTAAGCCTCTTCAAACGCCTCGATTTCGAGGCGTTTTTTATGCGTACACCTCAATGACAACCTCACCCTTACCCGATTTGACCGAGCACCTGGGCCCAGCCCCTTTTCGCTTCATCCCGAAACACGAAACCGTGGCATCACCCGCATTCAGCTTACCGTTCAAGGTCTTGGCCATCTTGCTTTTGCTGGGCTTGGCTTTCTGGGCGTACCAACTGCACGGTCCCCAAATGGCACAAACCGACCACCTCTGGCTGTGGGCGGCATGGGGCATCATGGCCTATACCGTCGGCCACCTGCTGCTGGGAAAAACACAGCTGACATCCCAGACCTTGGAGCAAACTTGGATCTGGCACAAAAAGGTCGAGCTTCGTGACCTGGCCTACGTCAAACTGATCCGAGTCCCCGGCCTGGACGCCGTGATTGCACCACGCCTTTATGCCCGGACCTTGATGGGAAAATTCACCGTGATTTACGCGTGCAGTCCGGAAATGATCGATGAGTTCAAACGGCTGGGGGCCGAACTCAAAGAGTTTCGATCCATGCACTGATCGTTCTTTTAAACTCTTAACTGGAGACATTCAAAAACAAAAAACCGGCCTAGGCCGGTTTTTTTGTGACTGACTCAGATCACAGCTTTTGAGCTTGCATGAACTTGTCAAAGGTGGCTTCGGTGAAGCGGAACCACAGGTTCTGGTCTGCCTGGAATTTGCGGTAATCACCGTAAATTTTCTTCCAGTCAGGGTTCTTCTCGTTCAACTCTTCGTAAACCGCCATGGACTGCTTGAAGGCTTCTTTCATCACAGCATCAGGGAAAGCACGCAACTTGGTGCCTTTGCCCACGAGCTCTTTCAAAGCTGCCGGATTCTTGGCATCGTACTTGGCCTGCATGGTGGTATGAGCCACGGCTGCAGCGGCTGCAACGATCGCCTTGTTCTCTGGCGACAGTGCGTCGTAGGCTTTTTGATTGATAAAGAAGTCCAACTGTGGACCGCCCTCCCACCAACCTGGGTAGTAATAAAACGGTGCGACCTTGTTGAAGCCTAGTTTCTGATCATCGTACGGGCCAATCCACTCGGCTGCGTCGATCGTGCCTTTTTCCAAAGACGTGTAGATCTCGCCACCAGGGATGTTTTGCGGCACGCCGCCCATGCGCTCGAGAACGCGACCAGCAAAGCCACCGATGCGCATTTTCAGGCCCTTGATGTCGGCAACGCTCTTGATCTCTTTGCGGTACCAGCCGCCCATCTGGGCACCTGTGTTGCCACCTGGGAAGTTGATCATGTTGTACTTGGCGTAAAACTCGCGCATCAGCTTCAAGCCATTGCCTTCGTACATCCAAGCTGTCATCTGGCGGCTGTTCAAGCCGAATGGGATAGCACAACCCAGAGCGAAGGCTTCGTTCTTGCCAAAAAAGTAATAAGGGGCGGTGTGGGCCATCTCAACCGAACCCTGCTGCACTGCGTCCACCACGCCAAAAGGCGGTGTGATTTCGCCTGCGGCATGCACCGAAATTTCAAATTTCCCACCCGACATGGCTTTGACGTTCTGAGCAAAGACATCGGCGGCGCCGTGAATGGTGTCCAGCGCCTTCGGGAAGCTGGAGCTCAGGCGCCAACGAATGGCAGCTTGGGCATGAACAGCTGGGGCAACACCAGCGGCCAAGACGCCGGCCAAGCCAGCGTTTTTGATGACGGAACGACGATCCATGAATGGGCTCCTGTTGAAAATATAAGACACACCCAGAGAGCCGGGCATTGACTCTTGAGTCGGGCTTTATTGTAAGAAGTGAGGCATGGACAAGGGCTGCGGGTTTACCCTTTTTGTGCAATCTGAAATCGAAAATTTTTTGAAATTTAAATCGTTTAAAAAAAATTAAACCCGCTACTTGATTGGACTTCAATCGGGCCAGCGCAGCCGAATGGCGCGCTCAATGCCCAGCGCATCCAACCCCTGCGAGGTCAGCAACTTGGCAGGGTCACCGTGCTCGATGAATTCATCGGCAAAGCCCAACTGCAACAAAGGCCGAACCAGCTTGGCGGCTTGCAGCGCTTCTGACACCGCACTGCCTGCGCCGCCCATGATGCAACCGTCTTCCAGGGTGGCCAGCCGCTCGTGACTTTGGGCCATCTGCGTCAGCAATTCGGTGTCCAGCGGCTTGACCCAGCGCATGTTGACCACCGTGGCATTGAGTTTCTCTGCCGCTTGCAGGGCCGGAGCCAGCAGGCTGCCAAAGACCAAAATGGCCAGCTGTTCGCCCTGGCGGCGCACTTCGCCTTTGCCGAAGGGCAAAACATCCAAGTCACAGCCGGGCACCGCGCCCACACCAGCCCCGCGTGGGTAACGCACGGCGACCGGGTGGTTTTGGGCGTATGCAGTGCTCAGCAATTGGCGGCACTCGCGCTCATCGGCCGGGCAAGCCAGGCTCATGTTCGGAATGCAACGGACAAATGCGATGTCATATGCCCCTGCGTGGGTCGCCCCATCGGCCCCCACCAGACCTGCACGGTCAATGGCAAATACCACCGGCAAGTTTTGCAGGGCCACGTCGTGGATCAACTGGTCGTAGGCACGTTGCAAAAACGTCGAATAAATCGCCACCACGGGCTTGAGACCTTCGCAGGCCATGCCTGCGGCAAAGGTGACGGCATGCTGCTCAGCGATGCCCACGTCGTAATAACGGTCAGGAAAACGGCGGTGAAAGTCCAGCATCCCGGAGCCTTCGCGCATGGCGGGCGTGATGCCCACCAGACGCTTGTCTTGCTCGGCCATGTCACACAACCACTGGCCAAACACCTGGGTGAAGGTGGTTTTAGGCGGCGTAACGGGGGGCAGCAAGCCCACATTCGGATCAAATTTACCGGGGCCGTGATAGGCCACTGGATCGGCCTCGGCCAGTTTGTAGCCTTGCCCTTTTTTGGTGACCACATGCAAGAACTGCGGGCCAGCCAGGTGTTTGATGTTTTCCAGCGTCGGGATCAGCGATTCAAGGTCGTGTCCGTCGATCGGTCCGATGTAGTTGAAGCCAAATTTCTCGAACAACGTGGCGGGCACCACCATGCCTTTGGCGTGTTCTTCGAGGCGCTTGGCCAACTCAAACAGCGGCGGCGCGTTCTTGAGCACGTTTTTACCCACCGTTTTGGCTGCCGAATAAAAACGCCCACTCATCAGCTGGGCCAGATACCGGTTGAGTGCACCGACCGGCGGGCTGATCGACATGTCGTTGTCGTTCAAGATCACCAGCAGCTTGCAGTCCTCAACGCCCGCGTTGTTGAGGGCCTCAAAAGCCATACCCGCGGTCATGGCCCCATCGCCAATCACCGCGATGCTGTGACGCGACTCGCCCTTTTGGCGGGCGGCCAAAGCCATGCCCAAAGCCGCTGAAATGCTGGTCGACGAATGCCCCACGCCGAAGGTGTCGTACTCACTTTCGTCGCGGCGCGGAAACCCCGACAAACCGCCCATTTGACGCAAGGACGGCATGCGATCGCGTCGCCCAGTAAGGATCTTGTGCGGGTACGTCTGATGCCCCACATCCCACACGATGCGGTCTTCTGGCGTGTTGAACACGTAGTGCAACGCCACCGTCAACTCGACTGTGCCGAGATTGGAGCTGAGGTGACCACCCGTTTTGGACACGTTGTCCAAAACACAGCTTCTCAATTCATCGGACAGGCGCGGCAACTCGTGGCGCAGCAAGCGGCGCAGGTCTGCAGGCGAGGCGATGGTTTGGAGTAATGCGGTCATAAATTAGTTGTTACGTTGTACCACCGTGGCGGTTAGAGCACGCAATGCCGCCAGACGGGCATCGGGCAGCCCGGTATCGGCAAGGGCCTGCATGGCCTGATCGGCCAAGGCGTCGGCGTAGGCCTTGGCCGCCTCTAGCCCCATCAGGGCCACATAAGTGGGTTTGTCGGCGGCCTCGTCTTTGCCCGCTGTCTTGCCCAGCGTGGCCGAATCGGCCGTCACATCCAGCACATCGTCCACCACCTGAAAAGCCAGGCCCAGCGCCTGCCCGAAACGGACTAAGGCAGTTTGCGCAGCATCGGACACCCCGGCTCCGGCTCCGGCTCCGGCTCCGGCTCCGGCTCCGGCCCCAGCCACACAAGCTACACCCATTTGCACACTGCACAGCAGCAAAGCACCCGTTTTGAGGCGGTGCATCTGGCGCAACTGGTCTTCGCTCAGACGCTGGCCCACGCTCGCCAGGTCAATCGCCTGGCCACCGGCCATGCCTTGGTAGCCAGAGGCACGCGCCAACAAAGCCACACAGGACGCTTGCGCAGACGCCGCCACACTGCCGTCCTGGGGGGTCAGCATTTCAAACGCCAAGGTTTGCAAGGCATCGCCCGCGAGCAAGGCCTGCGCCTCACCAAATTGCACATGCACCGTCGGTTTGCCGCGCCGCAGCACGTCGTTGTCCATGCTGGGCATGTCGTCGTGCACCAGCGAATAAGCATGGATGAGCTCGATCGCACAGGCGGCATTCAGGGCGGCCACACTTTGTGGGGCATCGCCTAAAGCCTCGGCAGTGGCCAGCACCAACAAGGGGCGCAGGCGTTTGCCGCCATCAAGCACGGCGTAACGCATAGCCTGGCCCAAAGCGGCGGGCGATTCGGCCTGAATGGCATCAGACAAAGCAGCCTCTACGCGGTCCAGATGCACTTGCATCCAGCCTTTCAGGTCAAACAGACTCATGCGCCACTCCAGGGTTTGAGTTGACCGCCGTCCAGTACCTGAATCTGGTCTTCAACTGCCTTGAGTTTGTCACGGCAAAAAGCCAGCAAAGCCGCGCCGCGCTGGTAGCCGCTGAGCAACTGGTCCAAGGGCATCTGACCCGACTCCAATTGCCCCACCAAAAGCTCCAACTCGGATAAAGCCGCCTCGTAAGTGGCGGGTAAAGCCGGCACAAGGGCGTCAGCGAGGTCGGATTTGGCAGCCTTGGGCATAAAAGTGTTCCGGCAAAAGCGTCAATTTTAGGCGTTAAGCATCCGTCCAGCTGACAAAAGCCCCTTTAGTCCGCCTGCACAAAGCGTCATTGCGGCGCATTTTCAGGATGTGTGAACCAGCAGCCCGCTGCTCAGGGACCTGCGGGGTAGAATCAAGGCTCATCGGCAGGAAATTTCCTGTCATTTTTTTGCGCAGTTTTCATTGAATTCAGCGCTATGTCCCTGCCCCTTCATAGGGGGAGTCTCTAGGTCAGGTCACCCATGTCTGATTTAAGTCTTCAACTGCAGCAGGCCGCAAGCCAACTACCAGTTTCCACTTATTTCGATGAGGCGCTGTTTCAGCGCGAATTGAACACGCTCTTCCGGCAAGGCCCACGCTATGTGGGCCACCAGCTGGCAGTGCCCAACCCGGGCGACTATTACGCCCTGCCCCACGAAGCCGAAGGCCGTGCCTTGGTGCGCAACGCACAAGGCGGGGTCGAACTCGTCTCCAACGTGTGCCGCCACCGCCAGGCGGTCATGCTGAATGGCCGAGGCAATCTGCAGACCCAGCAAAAAGGCAGTGCTGGCGGCAACATCGTTTGCCCCTTGCACCGCTGGACCTACGCGCCAGACGGACAACTCCTGGGTGCGCCGCATTTTTCGCACGACCCCTGCCTGAATCTGAACAATTACAAGCTGCAGACATGGAATGGCCTGTTGTTTGAAGACAATGGCCGCGACATCGCCGCCGATCTGGCCGACATGGGACCTCGCTCGCAGCTCGATTTTTCGGGCTATGCGCTTGACCGGGTCGAGTTGCACGAATGCAATTACAACTGGAAGACCTTCATCGAGGTCTATCTGGAGGACTACCACGTGGGTCCTTTCCACCCGGGGCTGGGCCAGTTTGTGACCTGCGACGACCTGAACTGGGAGTTCAAGGAACACTATTCGGTGCAGACCGTGGGCGTGTCTGGTGGCTTTGGCAAACCCGGCTCGGACACCTACAAAAAATGGCACGAGGTGCTGCTGAAGTACCGCAACGGCCAGTTGCCCGAACGCGGCGCCATTTGGCTGACGTATTACCCGCACATCATGGTCGAGTGGTACCCGCATGTGCTCACGGTGTCGACCCTGCACCCGATCAGCGCCCACAAGACGCTGAACATGGTGGAGTTTTATTACCCCGAAGAAATCGTCGCCTTTGAGCGCGAATTCGTCGAGGCACAGCAGGCCGCTTACATGGAAACCTGCATCGAGGACGACGAGATCGCAGAGCGCATGGATGCGGGCCGCAAAGCCCTGCTGGCGCGTGGCGACAACGAGGTAGGCCCCTACCAAAGCCCCATGGAAGACGGCATGCAGCACTTCCACGAGTGGTACCGCCGCCAGATGAAAAGCCTCTGAGCAGAAAGCACAGATGCAAGCCTCCTGGATGATTCTGGCGTCGCTGTTTTTTGCGACGATGAGTGTCTGCATCAAATTCGCCGCACCGCATTTCGACACTTTTGAACTGGTCTTCTACCGGGGACTGATCGGCATGGCCTTCATGGCCACCCTGTGCAAGGTGCAAAAAGTGCCTTTGCGCACAACGATTCCCATGATGCATGTCTGGCGCTCCATCATCGGTGTGGCCTCGCTCTCGGCCTGGTTTTACGCTATAGCCCATCTGCCATTGGCCACGGCCATGACGCTCAACTACATGAGCGGGGTGTGGGTGGCGGCCTTTTTGATCAGCGGCACCTTGGTCATGGGCCGCTTGCAAGACGCGAGCAAACAAGGTCCGATGGTGCTCACGGTGATCGCTGGCTTCAGTGGCGTGATCATGATCTTGCGCCCCACCATTGAGCAAAACCAGCTGTTTGCAGGCGTCATCGGCCTGCTTTCGGGCTTGGGCGCTGCACTGGCCTACATGCAAGTAACCGCGCTGGGCCGAGTAGGCGAACCAGAATCCCGCACGGTTTTTTACTTCTCCATCGGCACCACGGTCGTGGGTGGTGTGGTCATCTTGTTCTCGGGTGCCAGTGCCTGGACCTGGCCCGCCGCCTTGTGGCTGCTGCCGATTGGCGTGCTGGCTGCTTTGGGCCAACTGAGCATGACCAAAGCTTACAGCCGAGGTGCCACCTTGGTGGTGGCCAACTTGCAATATTCGGGCATCGTATTTGCTGCCCTGTATGGCCTTTTCTTGTTTGGCGACCAGATCCCCCTCATTGGCTGGGCGGGCATAGCGCTCATCATTGCCAGCGGCATAGCGGCAACCGCCTTGCGCAGCCGCGCCCTGCCCCGCGCCCCTGCCGAAGAACACTGACCCCGGAGACACCGCATGTACAGCTTGTTGATCACCGCCCGCGAATTGCAACAACTGCAGCAACAAGGCACCCCCTGCGCTGTGCTGGATTGCAGTTTTGACTTGATGAAACCGGAACTGGCCGATGGTTTTTTTGAGGCGGTGCACATTTCGGGTGCCAAGCACGCCCATCTGGACAAGCACCTGAGCACACATCACCCGGACCAAGCGGTGAACGGTGGGCGTCACCCCTTGCCTCAGCGTGACGTGGTGGCGCAATGGCTGGGCAGCATGGGCATCCACAATGGCATGCAAATCGTGGTGTACGACCGCAACAAAGGCCATTACTGCGGCCGCTTGTGGTGGATGCTGAAATGGCTGGGGCACGACGCTGTCGCAGTACTCGATGGCGGGCTGCAAGCTTGGGAGGCTGCAGGCGGCACCTTGGCCTCGGGACCAGCCCCCGCGGCGATGCCCGCGCAGTTTGAGCTGAAAGCGCCGCTGCGCCAATTGGTGCTGACCGAGACAGTCGCTACAGAATTGGGCAAACCCACGCAAACCATCATCGACGCCCGCGCCGGAGCGCGTTACCGAGGCGAGGTGGAGCCACTGGACCCAGTGGCGGGGCACATTCCGGGTGCAATCAACCGACACTTCACCGAGAACTTCACCGAAGACGGCTTCTTCAAATCACCCGCAGTGCTCAAAACCGAATGGGACAAAGTACTGGCTGGGCGCAACGTCAGCAGCGTGGTGCACCACTGCGGCAGCGGCGTGACCGCCGTACCCAACCTGATCGCGATGGAGTTGGCAGGCTATGGGCCTGCAGCGCTCTATGCGGGCAGCTGGAGCGAGTGGAGCCGCACCCCCGGCCTGGCCTGCGCTCAGGGCTGAGGGCTGCCCGCAGCCAAACCACGGAGCAGATTCAGTGGCTGTGGCCCGCTGCCGAACTGACCAGCACCACCATGCCCATGCCCACGGCCAGCCAGATGATTTGTGCGGCTGTTTCTCGCGCAGACAGGCGTTTTTGCAATTGGGGAATCAAGTCTGCCAGTGCGACATAAATAAAGCTGCTGCTGGCCACTACCAAAAAATAAGGCAGCCAGTCGTGCAAGGCATCGACCAGCACATAACCCACGGCGCCACCAAAAGCTGTGATCGCTCCAGCCATTGAAACCTTGACGATGGCCGCGCGGCGGCTGCTGCTGCCTTGGCGCAAAACGGCCAGGTCACCCATGTGGTGCGGCACTTCGTGCGCCATCACGGCCAAAGCGGCAATCACACCCAGGCGCATGTCCGCCATGAAGGCCGATGCGATGAGAATGCCGTCGCCAAAACAATGCACGCTGTCCCCCGCCAAAACGGCCCACTGACCTCGCGGAAGCTCACTCACAGCACCTGAACTTGCCTGGTGGTGTCCATGCACTTCGTCGTAGGCATGGGGTTCGGCACGGTCATGGCCATGCTCGTGTGCGTGACCGCTGTGGTGCCCGTGATGGTGCTCATGCCCGTGATGCCAAAGCTCGGCTTTGTCGAGCAAAAAGAAAAACACCAAGCCCAGCAAGAGCGTCAGAAACAGCGCATGCGCGCCTGCTTCGCTTTCGAAAGCCTCGGGCAACAAATGCAAAAAAGACGTGGCCATCAAGGCCCCGGCGGCGAGACTCAGCATGTGCTGGGTATAGCGGCTCAAAATGCCAAAACTGAGCCAGGCCGCCACCCAGACGCTGCCGATGCCCGCCACCAAAGTGCCCACCAAAATCGCCAATAAAGTCATCATGTTTCCCGGAATGCTGTGCATCCCAAAACAAACCGCCCAAAAGGGCGGTTGTTGCGTTCAAAAAATCAAGCCACACCTTGGCGTTTGAGCCAAGCCAGCAAGCGCTGCCAGCCGTCTTCTGCCGCCGCCGCGCGGTAGCTGGGGCGGTAATCGGCATGGAAAGCGTGTGGTGCGTCAGGATAAACCACAAACTCACTGGATTTGGCCGCGGCTGGCCCCTGCGCCAGTTCAGCTTTCATCTTATCAACCGTGTCAAGGGGAATGCCCGTGTCGGCAGCACCGTACAAGCCCAACACGGGCGCCTTCAGCTTGCCCACCAGAGCCAGCGGGTGCGTGGGCGTCTGCGCTGTCGCATTGCCCACCAAGCGGCCATACCAGGCCACCCCCGCCTTGATTTTGGGCTGGTGCGCGGCATACAGCCAAGTGATGCGGCCACCCCAGCAAAAGCCGGTGATGGCCAACTTGTTGGTGTTGCCACCGTTTGCCGCCGCCCAAGCCACACAAGCGTCCAGATCGGCCATGACCTGGTCATCGGGCACTTTGGAAATCACCTCGGCTTGCAGTTTGGCGATTTCACCGTACGCACTGGCGTCGCCCTGACGCACGAACAGCTCGGGCGCAATCGCCAAGTAGCCAGCCTGGGCCAGACGGCGCGTGACGTCAGCGATGTATTCGTGCACACCAAAGATCTCGGAAATCACCAGCACCACCGGCAAACCGGTTTTGCCTGCAGGTGCGCTGCGGTAGGCAGGCATCTTGAAACCATTCACGTCAATGGTCACCTCGCCAGAAACCAAACCCGTTGAAGGGGTCTTGATGGCCGTTTGGGCCATGATCGGCATGGCCGCTGCGGCATAACCTACGCCCAAAGCGGCTTTCAAAGCCACTCGGCGCGTGGCACCGCTGGCGCCAATTCGTCCGCCCAGCAGGGCTTGTGCGTCGTTAATCAGATCGTTGTTCAAGGAGAGTCTCCAAAATCGTCCGTGAAAGGGATGCTTATCTTGGCACATGCGCTTTTTTGTTGCACGAACCCGGACATTTAAACTGCCCCCATGCACGACACTGCCTTGCCCGTTCTGTATTCATTTCGCCGCTGCCCCTATGCCATGCGAGCCCGACTGGCATTGCATGTCAGCGGCCTGGCGCACGAGCACCGTGAGGTGGTTTTGAAGCAAAAACCCGCCCACATGCTGGCCTTGTCGCCCAAAGGCACGGTCCCGGTTTTGTGGCTGCGCGCCGCTTCGGGTGATCAAATTCTGGACCAAAGCCTGGACATCATGCTGTGGGCACTGCGCCAGCACGACCCACTGGCTTGGCTGGCCGATACGGATCAAGGCATGGCCGACGCGCAGGCCCTCATCGCACACAACGACGGCCCCTTCAAACACCACCTGGACCGGTACAAATACCCCAATCGCTCAGGTTTAGAAAGTGGCCATGCCGACCGTGACCTGGCCGCAGTCTGGCTGCAATCGCTCGATGCCCGTTTGCAGGCGCAGCCTTTTTTGGCGGGTGGGCATGAAGGCTTGGCCGACGCGGCCTTAGCCCCTTTCATCAGGCAATTTGCCCACACCGATCCGGGCTGGTTTGCGGCGCAGCCTTGGCCCGGCCTGTTTGCATGGCTGGCGCGATTTGAAGCCTCTGAACTGTTCAAGGCCATCATGCACAAGCACGAGCCGTGGCAAGAGGGCGCTTGATGCTCAGTGCGCCTGCTCCCAATTAGGCCCAAAACCCACTTCGGCCAGCAAAGGCACCTTCAGATCGGCCACGCTGGCCATGATGCGCGGCACCTCGGTGCGCACCCATTCCACCTCGGCCTCAGGCACCTCAAACACCAGTTCATCGTGCACCTGCATGATGACTTTGGTGGCCTTGCCTTGCTCGTCCAGCGCTTTTTGCACCGCCACCATGCTCAGCTTGATCAAATCAGCCGCCGTGCCCTGCATGGGCGCATTGATGGCGGCGCGCTCGGCCCCGGCGCGGCGCGGGCCATTGGGGCTGTTGATCTCGGGCAGCATCAAGCGGCGACCCAACACCGTCTCGACATAGCCCAAGGCCTTGGCCTGTTCGCGAGTGGCGTCCATGTAGTGCTTGACGCCCGCAAAGCGCTCAAAGTAGCGGGTGATGTAGTTTTTGGCAGCCGTGTTGTCAATACCCAGCGCCTTGGCCAGCCCAAAGGCGCTCATGCCGTAAATCAGGCCAAAGTTGATGGTCTTGGCGTAACGGCGCTGCTCGCTGCTCACCGTATCGGGCGTGGCGCCAAACACTTCGGCGGCGGTGGCTTTGTGCACGTCGAGTCCTTCATGAAAAGCCTTGAGCAAGGCCGCATCGTCGCTCAGGTGCGCCATGATGCGCAGCTCGATCTGGCTGTAGTCGGCGCTGGCGATCACGCAGCCGGGCGGGGCCACAAAGGCCTCGCGCACCTTGCGGCCTTCGGCGGTGCGCACCGGGATGTTTTGCAAATTCGGCTCGTTGCTCGACAGTCGGCCTGTCACGGCCACGGCCTGCGCGTAATGCGTGTGCACACGGCCTGTGCGCGGCAGCGCCATTTGCGCCAGTTTGTCGGTGTAAGTGCCCTTGAGTTTGGACAGGCTGCGGTGCTCGAGGATACGGGCCGGCAGCGGGTAGTCTTCGGCCAGTTTTTCCAGCACCTCTTCGTCAGTGCTGCGTGCGCCCGTGGCGGTTTTCTTGACGACGGGCAGGCCCAGCTTGTCAAAAAAGATTTCGCCCAGCTGCTTGGGGCTGGCCAGGTTGAAGGGCTGGCCCGCAATTTCGTAGGCCTCGGTTTCGAGCTGCACAATGCGCTCGCCCAGCGCCTGGCTTTGCGCGGCCAGCGTGGGTGCGTCGATCAGCACGCCATTGCGCTCAATGCGGTAGAGCGCTTCGCTGGTCTGGATTTCAAGCTCATAAACATACTTGAGTCCCGCATGCGCCTCGATCTGCGGCCATAGCGCCGAGTGCACATCCAGACACTGGTCAGCGTCTTCACATGAATAATTCGCCGCCTTGTCCACATCCACCTGCGCAAAAGGGATCTGGTGCACACCCTTGCCGCACAGGTCTTCATACGTCACGCCTTTGCGCCCCACATGGCGCTCGGCCAGGCTAGAGAGGCCGTGCGGTTTGTGCACTTCGAGCACATAACTCTCGAGCATGGTGTCGTGGGCGTAGCCCTGCACCTCAATGCCGTGGTTGGCGAACACATGCCGGTCGTATTTGATGTTCTGGCCCAGCTTGTGACGGGCCGGGTTTTCCAGCCAAGGCTTCAATTTAGCCAGCACTTCGGCCAGCGGCAGTTGCTCGGGCGCACCCGGGCCGTTGTGGGCCAGCGGAATATAGGCCGCCTCGCCCGGCTGCACACTCAGCGAAATGCCCACGATCTCGGCACGCATGGCGTCGAGCGAGGTGGTTTCGGTGTCGATGGCCGTCAGTGGGGCTTGCTCAATCCGGGCGAACCACTGGTCAAAGGTGGCCCAGTCGAGCACCGTGTCGTATTTCAAGTCGCCATTGACCGAACTGGCCGCGATGGCGGCACTGTCATGCACGGGCCATGCCGGTGCTTGTTCATCTTGCGAAGCTCCGAACAAATCCCCCATGCCAGTGTCTTTGGGCTTGGCGGTTTTGGCTTTGGGCGCGGGCGCAGGCATGGCCCCACCCAGCGACTGCACCAAGCCTTTGAAGCCATAGGTCTGGTAAAAATTCAGCAACTTGTCTTTGTCGGGCTCGTGCAGGTGCAAGCTGGCCAATGAGGGCAAATCGGGCACCCAGTCATTCAAGTCGCAATCGATCTTCATGGTCACCAAGGCGCGGCCTTTGGGCAGCCAGTCCACGGCCTGGCGCAAGTTTTCACCTGCCACGCCCTTGATCTCGTGGGCGTTTTCCATCAGCTTGTCGAGTGAACCGTATTCGAGCAGCCACTTGGCCGCGGTCTTGGGGCCCACTTTGTGCACGCCGGGCACGTTGTCCACCGGGTCACCCACCAAGGTCTGGTAGTCGATCATCAGCGAGGGCGGCACGCCAAACTCTTCGGTCACACCCGCCACATCGCGCACCTTGCCGTTCATCGTGTCGATGATGGTGATGTGTTCATTGACCAACTGGCTCAAGTCTTTGTCGCCGCTCGACACCGTCACCTCGATGCCCTGTTGGGCGGCGGTGTGGGCCAAGGTGGCGATCACGTCGTCAGCCTCTACGCCGGGCACGTCCAGCACCGTCCAGCCCATCAGGCGCACCAGTTCGTGAATGGGTTCGATCTGCGTGCGCAAATCGTCAGGCATAGGACTGCGGTGGGCCTTGTACTCGGGGTACATCTCGTCCCGAAAAGTCGGCCCTTTGGCATCAAACACGCAGGCGGCATAGACAGCGGGCACATCCTTGCGCAGCCGCTCCATCATGTTGATCATGCCGCGAATCGCGCCCGTCGCCGCACTCGTCGGATCGCCGGGGACGGCCCGCAGGTCGGGCATGGCGTGGAAGGCACGGTACAGGTAGCTGGAGCCGTCGACCAACAAAAGGCTCGGCTTGGATGTTTCAGGGGTGTTTTCACTCATCCCCCGATTGTGTACCGGGTTAAGGGCTTGACCGTGAAACGACGCCATGATCGGGTGGCCGGGCCTGCGCCGGGGCGATGTGGCAAAGCGAAGCGCCTCTGAGCCCTGTTGCAGGCACGGCCACCCGATCTCCCCGCCAGTTCTGGGCAAACCCTGGCAGACCCGCAAAGGGCTGGCTGCGCGGGACCTCAGAGGCGCTTCGCTTTGCCGCATCGGCCCTGCGCAGCCAGCCCTTTGCGGATTATTTTTAACTTGTCGCCCTCTACAATCCCAGCTTTGCCCACCCAAGCCAGCCACGCTGGCGATCTGAACCTCTTCCCATGGCGGTATTCACCGAAGTCTCTGAAGCCCAGGCCAACGACCTGATGCAAGCCCTGAATTTGGGTCAACTCACTGCCTTGCGCGGCATCGAAGGCGGTATTGAAAACACCAATTACTTCGCCACCACCGATCAGGGCGAGTACGTGCTCACCCTGTTCGAGCGCCTGACACATGGGCAGCTGCCGTTTTATCTGTTGTTGATGAAACACCTGGCCGGGCGCGGCATTCCCGTGCCGGACCCTGCCGCCAACCGCGATGGCGATGTCCTTCACACCGTGGCCGGCAAACCCGCCGCTGTCGTCAACAAGTTGGCTGGCAAGAGCCAATTGCAACCGCAGACTGTGCATACAGCCGCCGTGGGCGAGATGCTCGCACGCATGCACCTGGCTGGGGCCGACTACAACCGCAGCCAGCCCAACCTTCGCGGCCTGACTTGGTGGAACGAGACCGTGCCCGTGGTACTGCCTTATTTGGACGAATCCCAGTCCGGCCTGCTGCGCAGCGAGCTGGCCTTTCAAAACCACACGGCGGCCAGCGCCGCTTATGCGGCCCTGCCACGAGGCCCGGTGCATGCCGATCTGTTCCGCGACAACGTGATGTTTGACGGCGAACGGCTGACGGGTTTCTTTGATTTCTATTTTGCGGGTGTGGACACTTGGCTGTTTGACTTGGCGGTGTGCCTCAACGACTGGTGCATCGACTTGCCCACCGGCGTGCACGATGCCGAACGCGCCCAAGCCATGCTGAAAGCCTACAACCGGGTGCGCCCCTTGAGCGCAGCAGAGCGGGCGCTGCTGCCTGCCCTTTTGCGGGCAGGGGCTTTGCGTTTCTGGATTTCAAGGCTCTGGGACTACCATCTGCCCCGTGAAGCCGCCATGCTCACACCCCACGACCCCACGCACTTTGAGCGCGTGCTGCGTGGCCGCGTCGACCACCCTGTTTTGGCCTCTGCCCTCATTTGACACCATGAACCTGCACATCGTTCCCGCCCGAACAGGCCTCCACTGGGCCATGCAAGGCGTGCGTACTTTCTGGCGCCAGCCACTGGCCATGTCGGGCTTGTTCTTTTTGTTCATGGCCAGCGTGTCGATCGTGTCCATGGTGCCTTTTGTTGGCGGCGCTTTGGCTTTGGTGATATTGCCTGCACTCACGCTGGGCATGATGGCCGCCACACAAACCGCCGTGCAGGGCAAATTTCCCATGCCCAGCGTTTTGTTTGTGGCGCTCAAGGCCGGCCCCCAACGCAAAACCATGTTCCACCTGGGCGGCTGGTACGCACTGCTGTTTTTAGGCCTGATGGTGGTTTCCATGCTGGCAGACGGTGGCACCTTTGCCAAAGTCTATTTCGGCGGCAGCCCCATGACGCCTGAAGTCGTCAATACCGAATCATTTCAAGCGGCTTTGTGGATCTCGATGGTGCTGTATATACCGGTGTCCATGATGTTCTGGCATGCCCCGGCTCTGGTCTACTGGCATGGTCTGCCGGCTGGCAAAAGCCTGTTTTTCAGCCTGGTGGCCTGCTGGCGTAACCTGAAGGCTTTCTCGGTCTATGTGCTGGTCTGGATCGGCATTTTCACCGGCTCCGGCATTGTGGCCTTGCTGGTCGCCAGCGCCTTGGGCGATGCCGAACTGATGATGCCCATCCTGATGCCCATGGGCCTGATGGTGACCGCCATGTTCCTCACATCCATATTGTTCACGGTACAAAGCTGTTTCACGCCCCCAGCCCACCCCGACGCCAATTCGCACACACCACCTTCGATGGACTGATGGGTCACTCTGGCCGCAAGGCCTGCGGCAGGTCGCTGGTACCGACCATGACACCGGACACAAAACCAACTTTGAATTATTTTTTGGGTTCACCCCAATTTAATTCACGCCAAAAGCCCACATCCAAGGGTTCACGCTAAGCCATATGGTCATTGGTGTCCAACATAATCTGCAGCGCAAGTTGTGTTGCAGCTCAAAGGGTTTTTGAAAACCCTTAGCAGCAACACTTTTCTCAATCCATCTGGAGATTTCTACATGCAACGTCGCACCCACTTGACCCTCCTCGCATCCTTGATGCTGACTACAGGCCTGGCTTTTGCCGCAGAACCGATCAAAGTCGGCGTGACAGGCCCCTACACAGGTGGCTCTTCCTCCATGGGCGTGAGCATGCGTGATGGCGTCAAACTGGCCATCACAGAAATCAACAAAGCCGGTGGCGTTCTGGGCCGTCAGCTGCAAGCTGTCGAACGTGACGACGAAGCCAAAAACGAGCGTGGCGTGCAAATCGCCCAAGAACTGATCAACAAAGAAAAAGTGGTCGCCACTTTGGGCTTCATCAACACCGGCGTGGCCCTGGCTTCGCAGCGTTTTTACCAAGAAGCCAAGATCCCGGTCTTCAACAACGTGGCCACCGGCTCCATCGTGACCCAGCAGTTCAAGGCCCCAGAGTTCCCAGACAACTACATCTTCCGCAACGCGGCGCACGACAGCATCCAGGCTCCCATGATCGTGGAAGAAGCCATCGGTCGCCGTGGCTTCAAGAAAGTCGCCATTTTGGCTGACTCGACCAACTATGGCCAACTGGGTCGCGAAGATCTGGAAAAAGCTCTGACCGCTAAAGGCGTCAAGGCCGTCGCGGTTGAAAAGTTCAACATCAAGGATGTGGACATGACCGCTCAGTTGCTCAAGGCAAAAGAAGCCGGTGCAGAAGCGATCCTGACCTACGCCATTGGCCCTGAGCTGGCACAAATCGCCAACGGCATGACCAAATTGGGCTGGAAAGTCCCCATGGTCGGCAGTTGGACTTTGTCGATGGCCAACTTCATTGACAACGCAGGCCCTGGCGGCGAAGGCGCGCGCATGCCGCAAACCTTCATTCAGGAAGCAAACACCGTCAAGCGCAAAGCCTTCATCGACGGCTACCTGAAGACCTTCAAGCCCAAAAACAACCGCATCGACTCACCCGTGTCGGCCGCTCAAGGTTATGACTCGGTTTACCTGCTTGCCGCTGCCATCAAGCAAGCGGGCAGCACCGACGGCGTGAAGATCCGCGAAGCCCTGGAAAACCTGCAAACCAAGGTTGAAGGCGTGGTCACCACTTATGACAAGCCTTTCACCCACGACGACCACGAAGCCATCACCGCCAACATCCCGGTGTTTGGCGAAGTCAAAGGCAGCCGTGTGGTTTATGCCTACGAAGAAGACAGCAAAAAAGGCTCGGACATCCGCACCAAAGCAGCCAAGAAAGAGGCTGCTGCCAAGCAGCCCGCCAAGAAGTAATTTGTGAACTTCCACACACCGTATTCGCTCACGCGGATACGGTGTTTTTTTCTGTGCTTTAGCTTTTCACTTCTTACCTCCTGAGTCCCCTTATGGAAATCCTGCTTCAACTTGTTTACAGCGGTATCGCGCTGGGCATGATCTATGCGGTCATTGCCTTTGGCTACCAGCTGACTTTTGCCACTTCCGACACTTTGAACTTCGGACAGGGCGAAGCCCTGATGCTGGGCGCATTGGTTGCCTTGACATTGGTCGACCGTCTGGGCATGAACTATTGGCTGGCGATCCCGCTGGTCGGCGTCTTTGGCTTGTTCCAGGGTGCCTTGGTCGAACGCATCGGTGTGCGCCCGGCCATCAAGATCAAAAGCGAATTTGGCTGGATCATGTCCACCATCGCGCTGGGCATCATCTTCAAGAACGTGGCCGAGAACATCTGGGGTCGCGATGACCTGAAATTCCCCTCGCCCCTGCCTGAATCTCCCCTGAAAATTTTGGGTGCCAACGTGCTGCCCATGGAACTGCTGGTCATTGGCGGCGCTTTGCTGATGATGTTGGCGGTGGAATTCTTCAACCGCAAAACGATTTACGGCAAAGCCGTGGTCGCCACCTTCAACGACCGCGATGCCGCCAAGCTGATGGGCATCAACACCGGTCTGGTGATCACTTTCTCGTATGCACTGTCATCGTTGACCGCCTCTTTTGCGGGCATGCTGATCGCCCCCCTGACCCTCACGGGCGCCACCATGGGCGCAGTGCTGGGCCTTAAGGCCTTTGCGGTCGCCATCATTGGCGGCCTGACCAGCGGCATGGGCATCATCGTGGGCGGCATCATTTTGGGCATTGCCGAAACCACCACAGGCTTTTACCTGTCCACCGGCTACAAAGATGTGCCCGGTCTGGTTCTTCTTTTGCTGGTGCTGGCGGTCAAGCCCGCTGGCTTGTTTGGTAAATCTGCGATCAAGAAGGTCTGATGATGAATCGCAAATACTTCATTGCTTCCGTGCTGGGCTTCATCGCCCTTTGCCTGGTGCCTGTGTTCACACAGAACCCTTATTACATTCACCTGGTCGAGACCATCATGATCTACGCGATCTTGTTGTTCGGTCTGGACATCGTGGTCGGCTACACCGGTCAGGTCTCGCTGGGTCATGCTGGTTTGTTCGGCATTGGCGCTTACACCGCAGGCGTGCTGTTCCTCAAGGTTGGTGCGCCATTTTGGGTCATCCTGCCCGCCAGCATCGCGGTCACCGCCGTGTTTGGCGCGATCTTGGCCTTGCCTGCGCTGCGGGTGTCCGGGCCTTATCTGGCCATGGTCACGCTGGCGTTCGGCACGATCATCCAGATCCTGATCAACGAAATGACCTTCCTGACCGAAGGCCCCATGGGCTTGAAGATCCCCAAGCCCACTGTGGCCGGCTACAAGTTCACCGAAGAGTCGTTTTATTGGGTGGTCTGCGTGATGTTGGCCTTGTCGCTGTTGTTGGTGCACCGCGTGCTGCGCTCTCAACTGGGCCGCGCCTTTGAAGCGCTGCGCGGCAGCCCTGTGGCGTCTGACTGCATGGGCGTCTCGGTCTACCGCTACAAGGTCTATGCCTTTGTGATCAGCGCCGGTTTTGCTGGTCTGGCCGGTTGCCTGTATGCCTATTCCGAACAATACATTTCGCCCAACACCTACAACAACGAACTGACCGTGATGTTCTTGTTGGCCATCATCATGGGCGGCCGCAAAACCCGTCTGGGTGCCATGCTGGGCGCCACCATCATCGTGTTGCTGCCCAAGCTGCTCGATGACCTGGAAGCCTTCCGCATGGTCGCCAGTGGTTTGGCGGTGTTGATGCTGTTGGGTGCCGTGATCGGCATCGCCCGCAGTCGCACCACTTGGCAAACCATGTTCGTGCCGGTAGTGGGCACCGCTGCGCTGGCCGCCTTCTCGTTCTGGTTGGACAACATCACCGACTGGCGCTTGTCCATCTTTGGTTTGATGATCCTGTTTGTCGTGTACTACCTGCAAGACGGCATCGTCGGCTTTGCCCGCAGCCTGTTGGGCAAGACCGCCAACTCGGACAACGTGATCGATCTGGAAGCTGGCAAAAACCAGCAAGGTGCTTTGGTCAATGCCACCGAAAACAGCAATGGCGATTTGCTGGTCGCCAAGCAAGTGCTGATGCAGTTCGGTGGCCTCAAAGCCATCAACCAAGTCGACCTGAACATCAAGCGCGGCACGATCCACGGTTTGATCGGCCCCAATGGATCGGGCAAGAGCACCATGATGAACGTGCTGACTGGCATCTACGTGCCGACAGCCGGTGACATCGCGTTTGCTGGCCGCTCGGTGGTGGGACGAACCTCGTCTGACATCGCCTTGTCCGGCATCGCCCGCACCTTCCAAAACGTGCAGTTGTTTGGCGAGATGACTGCCTTGCAAAACGTGCAGGTCGGCTTGCACCACACCTTCAAGAGCAACTTCCTCGATGTGGCGCTGCACACGCCGCGCTACAACAAAGAAGAAAAGTCCGCCACCGAGCGCGGCATGAGCCTCTTGCACTTTGTAGGCTTGGCCGAGCTGGCGAACGAAGAAGCACGCAACCTGCCTTATGGCAAGCAGCGCCTCTTGGAAATTGCCCGCGCTTTGGCGCTCGATCCGCAACTGCTGTTGCTTGACGAGCCTGCGGCTGGATTGACCGCCCCCGACATCAAAGAGCTGGTGCAGATCATCCGCAAGATCCGCGACCACGGCATCACCGTGATCCTGATCGAGCACCACATGGACGTGGTCATGAGCATTTGCGACACGGTCTCGGTGCTCGACTTCGGCCAGAAGATTGCCGAAGGTGTGCCCGCAGAAGTTCAAGCCAACGAGAAGGTCATCGAAGCCTATCTCGGCGGCACAGCCACCTGATGGCCGATTGGAGTATCAAGACATGTTGAGTATCAAAAATCTGGAAGCAGGCTACGGCAAGGTGCACGTCCTGCATGGCATCAGCATCGAGGTGCCCAAAGGCAAAGTGGTGACCCTGATCGGCTCCAACGGCGCTGGCAAGACCACCACCATGCGCGCCATCTCCGGCATGATCCAGCCCACTGCAGGCGAGATCACGCTGAACGGCAAGCGCATCGACGGAATGGAGTCGTACCACATCGCCAAGCTGGGCTTGGCCCACTCACCCGAAGGCCGCCGCGTGTTCGCCACCATGACGGTGACCGACAACCTGACGCTGGGCGCGTTTCCGCGCCTGACCGGCAGCCGCCCCAAAGGCGATGTGGCCGGTGACCTGGACCGTGCGATGGACCTGTTTCCGCGCCTCAAAGAGCGCCGCAACCAACTGGCCGGCACCTTGTCGGGCGGTGAGCAGCAAATGCTGGCCATGGCCCGCGCCGTGATGCTGAACCCCGAAGTGGTCTTGCTGGACGAGCCCTCAATGGGCCTGGCCCCGATTCTGGTGGAAGAGGTTTTCAAGATCATCAGCCGCCTGAAAGAACAAGGCGTGACCATGCTGCTGGTCGAGCAGTTCGCTGCCGCTGCGCTGAATGTGGCCGACTACGGCTACGTGCTGGAAAACGGGCGCATCTCGGTGCACGGTGATGCCGAGCGACTGAAGACCGACCCGGCCGTCAAAGCGGCTTATCTGGGCGGTGGGCACTGAGCGTTCACTCAGACCGTTCAAGCAAAAAAGGGGCAGTCCGCAAGGACTGCCCCTTTTGTTTGGGTGACGCTGGATGCAGTGTCGGGACTGAAGCCACCGACCTACCGATCAATAAGCCGCCTTGTAGGCCAGCGCTTTAGCTCGGACATGGTCTGCTCAGTGGTGATGACCGTGCGCACCATGCGCGTGGCGGTGGGTGATTTCTTCGGCCGAAGCAGCGCGCACTTCCTGCACCGTCAAACTCAGGGTCAAGTGCTGACCCGCCCAGGGGTGGTTGGCGTCCAAAATGACTTTGTCGCCCTTGATCTTGACCACATTAAAGACCTGCTCATGGCCCTCGGCCGAGCGGCCACGCAACTGGCCGCCCACCTTGACGCCCGGTGGGAATTCACTTTTGGGGATGGTCTGCACCAGTGCCTCATCGCGTTCACCAAAGGCGTCTGCCGGGGCCAGCTTCAAAGTGGTGGTGAAGCCCACTTCCTGCCCTTCCAACGCTTCTTCAATTTTGGGGAAAGTGTTGTCATAACCGCCGTGCAGGTAAGCGGTGGGCTCTTGTGTCTTGTCGAGCAACTGGCCTTGGGCGTTCACCACTTTGTGGTGCATGGTGACGACGGTGTCTTTGGTGATTCTCATGGGGGTTCTTTCTGAAGGAAATAAGATGGGTAGGGGCTTGAATGGCCTCAAACCACGGTGAGTTTGGCCACGCTCAGCGCCAGCCACTTCACGCCGTGGCGCGGGAAATTCACTTGTGCGCGGGCATCGACCCCGGCACCTTCGACCGCCAGCACCTTGCCCTCACCAAATTTGGTGTGGAAGACGTTTTTGCCAGCGCTGATGCCGTGCTCGGGTTCGGCCTTTTGCACCGGCACGGGCGGGCTTTTGTAGGTTTCGGTGCTCAGGCTGCTCTGGCCCCAGGCCGGTCGGGCATGGCGGCTTTGCGCCGGGGTCTGGCCCCATCCGCCACCAGAACCACCTGATGCACTGCCATGAGCGCTGCCACCACCGCCCGTGCCCAGGTTAGAAAATCCGGCTTGCTTAGGCGTGATCCATTTCAGGCATTCTTCTGGCAACTCTTCCAGAAAACGGCTTTTCAGGTTGTATCGGGTCTGGCCGTGCAGCATGCGGGTTTGCGAATGGCTCAGATACAGGCGCTTGCGGGCGCGTGTGATGGCCACATACATCAGGCGGCGCTCTTCCTCCAAGCCATCAAAGTCGTTCATGGCGTTTTCGTGCGGGAACAGACCTTCTTCGAGGCCCGTGATGAACACCGCATCAAACTCCAGGCCCTTGCTGGCGTGCACCGTCATCAACTGCACAGCGTCTTCTCCGGCTTGCGCCTGGTTGTCGCCCGCCTCCAACGAAGCGTGGGTGAGAAACGCAGCCAGCGGACTCATGATCACGCCATCCTCCGAAAACTCATCGATCGTGTCTGTACTTGGCTCTGAGTTTTCGCCAAGGCCCTGACTGGCAGGGCTTTGCGTCAGGCCCGCTCCGCCCTGGGGCAAGGCCACCGCACTGCGGCCAAAGCCCTCTTGCGTGACAAAGCTCTCGGCCGCGTTGACCAATTCCTCCAAGTTTTCAACGCGATCAGCCCCTTCTTTTTCGGCGCGGTAGTGGTTGACCAAGCCGGTCTTGTCCAGCACCAAGTCAATGATCTCGCGAAGGGTCAGGCCCTCGGTTTGCTCCCGAAGCACATCGACCATGGCCACAAAGGCGGCCAAATTGGCCCCTGCCTTGCCGGTGGTGGCGCTCACCGCATCGTGCAGCGAACAACCTGCGGCGCGCGCGGCGTCTTGCAACTGCTCGATGCTGCGCGCGCCGATGCCGCGTGGCGGAAAGTTGACCACCCGCAAAAAGCTGGTGTCGTCGTTGGGGTTCTCCATCAGGCGCAAATAAGCCAGCGCGTGCTTGATCTCGGCGCGTTCAAAAAAGCGCAAACCGCCATACACCCGGTACGCAAATCCGGCGTTGAACAGCGCAGTCTCGAGCACCCGACTTTGGGCGTTGCTGCGGTACAGCAGCGCAATCTCTTTGCGCGCAAAACCGTCTTGTTTGACCAATTGACGCAACTCGTCCACCAGCCACTGCGCCTCGGCAAAGTCAGACGGCGACTCCACCACGCGCACCGGCTCGCCCGCGCCTTGGTCTGTGCGCAGGGTTTTGCCCAAACGGGTTTTGTTGTGGCTGATCAGGTGATTGGCCGAGTCGAGGATGTTGCTGAAACTGCGGTAGTTTTGCTCCAGCTTGATCTGGTGCTGCACCTGAAACTCGCGCACAAAATCGGCCATATTGCCCACGCGGGCACCCCGGAAGGCATAGATGCTCTGGTCGTCGTCGCCCACGGCCAGAATCGCACAATTGCCACCCTCACCCGGCAGGCCCGCCAACTGCTTGAGCCAGGCGTATTGGAGCTTGTTGGTGTCCTGAAACTCGTCCACCAAAATGTGGCGAAAGCGGCGGCGGTAATGCTCGCGCACATGCACGTTGTCGCGCAGCAACTCATACGAGCGCAGCATCAACTCGCCAAAGTCCACCACGCCTTCGCGCAGGCACTGCTCTTCGTAAAGCTGGTACAGCTCCACCTTGCGGCGGGTCTCGTCGTCGCGGACAGGCACATCGCCCGGGCGCTGGCCGTCTTCTTTGCAACCCGAAATGAAATACTGCACCTGCTTGGGCGGAAAGCGGTCTTCGTCCACATTGAACTGCTTGCACAGCCGCTTGACGGCCGAGAGCTGGTCTTGCGTGTCCAAAATCTGAAAAGTCTGCGGCAAACCCGCCAACTGAAAATGCGCCCGCAAAAACCGATTGCACAGCCCGTGGAAGGTGCCGATCCACATGGCGTTCACATTGACCGGCAGCATGGACTGCAGGCGCAGCTTCATCTCCTTGGCGGCCTTGTTGGTGAAGGTCACCGCCAAAATACCGCCGGGCGAGACCTGTGAGGTTTGCAGCAACCAAGCGATGCGCGTGGTCAGCACCCGGGTTTTGCCGGAACCTGCGCCCGCCAGGATCAAAGCGTGTTCGGCAGGTAAAGCCACTGCACGGTGTTGCTCATCGTTGAGCTGGGCGAGCAAAGGGGAAGAAGTGTTCGGGTCGGTGTCTGACAGCATAGGGGGAGATTGTAGGAACTAACTTGTCGGAACCACTGCCCTAGAACGGCTTAAAAAGCAGTCAGACAATCCGGGTAGAATCAGCCACCGGGCCCAAGATTCTTGCGCCCGGTTTTTTTTTGGAAAACCGGCCAAGCCAAGCGCTCATTCGTTCCTTTTAACGATTCCTTTTTGGAGCTTGGTTTTCTCATGGAAATTTTTGATTACGACAACATCTTGTTGCTGCCACGCAAGTGCCGCGTGGAGAGCCGTTCCGAGTGCGACGCGGGCGTCGAACTGGGTGGCCGCAAGTTCCGCCTGCCGGTGGTGCCTGCCAACATGAAGACGGTGGTGGAGGAGTCCATTTGCCTGTGGATGGCGCAAAACGATTACTTTTACGTGATGCACCGTTTTGACCTGGACAACGTCCAGTTTGTGCGCGACATGCACGCCAAAGGCGTCTACGCCTCGATTTCTCTGGGTGTCAAAGCCCCTGACCGCGCCACGGTGGACCAGCTGGCCGCCGAAGGCTTGGTACCCGAGTACATCACCATCGACATCGCCCACGGCCATGCCGACAGCGTGCGCGACATGATCGGCTACATCAAAGCCAAATTGCCCGCGAGCTTCGTCATCGCTGGCAACGTGGCCACGCCCGAAGCCGTGATCGATCTGGAAAACTGGGGCGCTGACGCGACCAAAGTGGGCGTGGGCCCCGGCAAGGTCTGCATCACCAAACTCAAAACCGGTTTTGGCACGGGCGGCTGGCAGTTGTCGGCGCTCAAGTGGTGCGCCCGCGTGGCGACCAAGCCCATCATTGCCGACGGCGGCATCCGCAGCCACGGCGACATTGCCAAGAGCATCCGCTTTGGCGCGAGCATGGTCATGATCGGTTCGCTGTTTGCCGGCCACGAAGAGTCGCCTGGCAAGACCGTCGAGGTTGATGGCGAGATGTTCAAGGAGTACTACGGCTCAGCGTCTGACTTCAACAAGGGCGAGTACAAGCACGTTGAAGGCAAGCGCATCCTCGAACCCATCAAGGGCAAGCTGGCCAACACGCTGATTGAGATGGAGCAAGACGTGCAAAGCTCGATCAGCTACGCCGGTGGCACCAAGCTGATGGACATCCGAAAGGTCAATTACGTGACCTTGGGTGGTGACAACGCTGGCGAACATCTTTTGATGTAAGCCCGCACAGGCTGGCTTGACCGCCCCAGGGGAGCCAACAGGCTCCCCTTTTTTTGGGCGGGCCTCAATCGACCAAGCGACTGGTCACAAATTGGCGGAAAACCGCCATCACGGGCAGTTCGGTCCTACCCGCCAGGGTGATGATGGCCAAGCGTGCCCCGCCACGAAACGGGGGGGCCATGGCCAACTCCACCAGCGAGCCGTCGGCCAAGCCTTGGCGGGCCGCCCCCACAATGCCCAAAAAAATCGCATCGGTCTGGCGCACCACTTCGATGAGACTGGAGATCTCCTCGCACTGCAAAGTGGTCATCTGAGCCGGGTTGGCGCGGGGGCCATAGTGGTCCACCATGGTGCGGGCCACCTCTTGCGACAGCGGTGTCGAGGCGATGGGGTAAGCCAGCAGGGCTTCAAATGGCACTGGCTCTGGTTGGCGGGCCAAGATTGGGTGTCCTTGTCGGCACACAAAACCCGCCCGCATCTCGACGATGTCCACCATGTTCAGGTCGGGCGCGGCGTCCACTCGGCGCACATCGACCACCAAGGCGTCCAATTGCCGCTCTCGCAGTTGCACCAGTTGCAGCTCGGTCGATCCTCGCGACACGGCCACCTGAACCGTCGGATGGTGTTCGGCCATGTGCTGGAGCCAGGGCGTCATCAGCATGGCCCCTGGCCCCGAACCCAGCCCCACCCGCAAACTGCCCAGCCCACCCTGTTGCAGCAAAGCTGCCCCCTGCCGCAGTTCTTGCGCCTCGTGCACGATGCGACGGGCCCGCTCCAGCACCGACAGGCCCAGCGGCGTGAGTTCGTTTTTTTTGCCAATGCGGTCCACCAGTGGCCCGCCCAGTTCTTCTTCCAGCACCTGAATGCTGCGGCTGAGCGCCGACTGGGTGATGTGCAGCTTTTCAGCGGCACGGCTGAACGAGCCGGTTTCGGCCAGTGCGAGCCAATGCGCCAGATGTTTGAGGTTCATTCATTCATTTTACGAATGAAAATCATAAAAATAAGTCATTGGACACATGAATTTTGACTTCTTACGATCTGCACATGGTTTTCGGACCATTCAAAATCCAACAGTAAACAGGAGACAACATGAACCTCAAAACCCTTCTCAGCAGCTTGCTCGTCGCGGCCAGCGCTTTCGGCCCTGCTTGGGCACAAACTTACCCGGCCAAAACCATCAGCCTGATCGTGCCCTACCCCGCAGGCGGTCCTTCTGACTTTTTTGCCCGCAAACTGCAACCTGATGCGGCAGCCAAGTTGGGCCAGACCATGATCATCGAAAACATCGGTGGCGCTGGTGGCGCGATCGGCATGGCCAAACTGGTCAATGCACCGGCCGACGGCTACACCCTGACCTTGGGCAGCCCAATGGAGCTGGTGCTGGCCCCGATGGCCATCCAGGGTGTCAAGTACAAGTCTGAAGACTTCAAGTTGGTCGCGCAGTTCGCCACCACCAACACCATCTTGGCAGTGCGCAACTCGCTCAATATCAAGACAGTGGACGAACTGCTGGCCCTGGCCCGCAAAAACACTGACAAGCCGCTGAGCTATGGCAGCGTGGGTCCTGGCTCGCTGTACCACTTGATTGGCGAGCGCTTTTCGCAGCTGACCAAAGTGCCCATGTTGCACGTCCCCTACAAAGGCATCGCCCCTCTGTTGACCGACCTGATGGGTGGCCAGATCGACATGGCTTTCCTGCCCATGGCCGGCTCCATCCCCCAAACCCTCATCGACGGCAAGATTCAGGGCCTGGCCGTGACCGCTAAAACGCCACACCCCTTGTTCAAACAGTTCCCCGCCATGGCCGCCATGAAAGGCTTGGAAGCCATGGACTTTGACATCTGGGCGGGTGTGCAAGTGCACAAAAACACGCCCGACGCCGTGGTCAACACCTTGAACAAAGCTTTCTATGCGGCCGCTGAAGCCCCCGAAAACCGCAAGGCCCTAGAAGGCAGCGGCAACGTGGTCTTGCCATCGCGCACCCCGGCCGAGCTGGCTCGTGTGTACCAAGGTGAAATCGAGCGCTACCGCGCCATTGCCAAGTCGATCAACCTGCAACCCCAATGAGCCGCGGGGACTGACCATGAACGCGCCCCATGACGCTTTTCTGCACGACAAACTGCAGGCCCTTAATGCCGAAGCGGATGAATTCATTGCGGTGCGCCGCGATATTCACAAGCACCCGGAGATGGGCTACAAGGAATACCGCACCAGCGATCTGGTGGCCGAGCAACTGAGCGCTTGGGGTTACCAGGTCACGCGCGGCCTGGGCGGCACAGGCTTGGTGGGCCAGATCAAAAAAGGCACGGGCGGCAAAAGCATCGGCATCCGCGCCGACATGGACGCCTTGCCCATCGACGAGGCCACCGGCCTGCCTTATGCCAGCTGCAACGTGGGCATCATGCACGCCTGCGGGCATGACGGCCACACCGCCATGCTGCTGGCAGCGGCCAAACACATCGCCCAGCAAGGCGTTTTCTCGGGCACGGTGAACCTGATTTTTCAGCCCGCAGAAGAAGGCTTGGGCGGCGCGAAAAAAATGATGGAAGACGGTCTGTTCAAGCAGTTCCCGTGCAACGCCATCTTTGCCATGCACAACATGCCCAGCCACCCACAAGGCCACTTGGTCTTGCGCGATGGCTCGGCCATGGCGTCTTCGGACAACGTGACCATTACCTTGCACGGCAAGGGCGGACACGGTGCCATGCCGCATGTGGCGGCCGACCCGGTGGTGGCCGGATCGGCCATCGTGTTGGGCCTGCAAAGCATCGTGGCCCGCAACATTGACCCGCAGCAAATGGCCATCATCACCGTGGGTGCGTTCAACGCCGGCGTGGCCAATAACGTGATCCCGCAAACCGCCACACTCAAGCTGAGCGTGCGATCGCTCGACCGCGATGTACGCGCCCTGCTCGAAAAGCGCATCACCGAGTTGGTGCACGCGCAAGCCCAAAGCTATGGCATAACTGCCGAGATCGACTACCAACGCGGTTACCCGGTGCTGGTCAACCACCTGCACGAAACCGACTTTGCCCGCACCGTGGCCGAAGAGCTGGTGGGCACAGACAAAGTGGTGCGACAAGGCCGCGCACTGACGGGCAGTGAGGACTTTGCCTTCATGCTCGAAGAGGTGCCGGGCAGCTATTTGCTCATCGGCAATGGCGATGGCTCCGGTGATGGCCATGGCGCTTGCATGGTGCACAACCCCGGCTATGACTTCAACGACCAGAACGTGGCCATTGGCTCGGCTTTTTGGTCGCTGTTGGTCGAGCGGTTTTTGCCCGCTTGAACCTGCGGCACTGTTATGCAAAAGGGCAAGCCAAATGGCTTGCCCTTTTTTTATGGTGTGGGCTTGGGATCAGGGCGATTTCTGCCCGATCAAGTTTTTGGCCAGCACGTTCAGGCGACTGCCCGGGCGGGTGAGGTCTGTGACCACACTGAAGTGGTTCAAGCCAGGCAGGTCTTCACAAACGGGCACGGTCTTGGGGCCCCAGGCTTGGTGAATCAAGCGGTTGTGACGCAAAAACTCTGCGCTCTCGTCGCCCCCGACCACGGTGTACAAAACCCCTTGGCGAGGCCGCTGCCATTTGGCCGGGCTGGCCATGCGCACATGGGCCGGGGTGAGGCGCAAATCGCCCTGCACAAAAGGCGTTTGGCGCACAGGAGCCAGATCGAACAGGCCCGAGATCGACAAGGCCTTGCGCACCAAGCCGGCAGGCAAATCGCGCCCCAGCTTCTTCCAGTCACAAGCCAGCAACATGGCGGCCAAGTGGCCACCCGCAGAATGACCGATCACGGTGATGTTGTGGCGATCGCCCCCGTGCGCGGCAATGTGCCGCCAAACCCAGGCACTGGCTTGGGCCATTTGCAAGGCGATGTCGGGCACGGTCACAGGCTGCGCCTCGGTGCCGGGGCACAGGGCGTAATTGACCACCACCACGCAAGCGCCCATGTCGCGCAGCGCAGGGGCCACAAAAGAATGGTCCGCTTTGTCCAGACTGCGCCAATAGCCACCATGGATGAAGATCACCACAGGCGCATCGGCGTGGGTGGCGGGAAAGATGTCCAGCGTTTCGTTGGATCCGTCGCCGTAGCGCACATCCAGCTGCGCTGGCAAAGTCTGGCGTGCCTGCTCAGAGGCGTTTTTCCAATGCGCAAAATGGTCGGCAAAGTCAGGCACCAGCGCCCGGTTGTTGTACATGCGGTCGTGCCAGGCGGCGTCTTTTTTAGGCATGGGTGTCTCCTTTTTTAGATTTTCATTTCCACTCGAAGCTGCACATTGCGCCAGTTACGGTCGGTGGTTCGGGCTGTCTCGCTCTGGGTGCCGTTGTTGAAGGTGGTTGCCGTCAAATAATCGCGCGGCAGCAGGTTGCTGACCGTCAAGCGCAAGGCCGTCGCAGCAGAATAACGCCACAGACCATACACATCAACCACGCGCTTGACACCCTGATATGAAAACTGTTCTTGGCTGCGACGGGTGTCGTAGTCGGGGTTCCAGTTGACATTGCCGCCCAGCGTCAAGGGCATGCCGCGCAAACGGTAATCGGCACCAAGGTTGGCGGTCATGCTGGGCTGTTGGTCCAGCCGGTTATCGGGGCCAGGAACGGCCTTGACCTTGGAATGGAAAAAGCTGACGTTGCTGCGAATGTCCACGGGCCAAGCCTCTGCCCAGGCTTGGTTCAAGCGGAATTTGGCTTCCAGCTCGATGCCTTGGGTGACCGCATCGCCCACGTTTTGAGGCGTAGACACCCAGCGTGCTTGATTCGACCAATTCACGGTCTGCAAGCTGGTCTGGTATCGGATCAGGTCCTTGATATTCCGACGGAACACATTGGCACTGAGCACCCCGCCGCCCTCCAAGTAACGCTCGAAACCGAGGTCAATGCCGGTGGCCAGCTCGGGGCGTAAATCGGGGTTGCCCACACGGTCGGGCTGGGTGGGCACGTTGTTGCCAGAGATGGGGTAATCGCGCGAGTAACGCAGCGGTGCCACCAAGTTGTAAAGCGTGGGGGTCTTGTAGCTGCGCGTCAGGCTCATGCGGATTTGGTCGCGCTTGGCCGGATCGGGTTTCCACAAGGCGTGCAACAGCGGTGTCCACACCTGGCTTTGGTTGCGCTTGAGGGCTTCGCTCACTTGCCCCTCGGTCAAGATGCTTTCGTAGCGAACGCCCGCATAGGCCGACCAGTTCGGGTTGATCTTGAACTCGTCTTGGGTGTAAGCCGCCCAACGCGCCGTGCTGGCCTTCAGGTTGCCGCTGTCGTCGCCCGCACCCGCGCTGGCCTCTTCCACCCGGCGCACGCCTTCGTGCTCCAAGCCACTGACCAGCTGGTGTCCATTCTCGAGCACACGGGTCCACTTGCCATTCAGGCTGGTGCTGCGGTCTGTGAAGCGCTGTTCATCAAGGGAATTGGCCAACAGCGCCGTGGTGCTCACGGCAGTCTGGGTGATCTGCTGGTCGTATTTGGACTGCCCTAAACCGAAACGTACTTCCAGACGGTCATCGGCCGACAAGCGCTGGCTCCACTGACCGTTCAAACGGGCGGCGGCGTAGCGGCTTTGGTTGTCGGTCAAGGCGGTGTCGGTGATGGCAGGCGACGTCAACCGCCGGGCATCGATACGGCCTTGGGCTGCGTATTCGGAATAAATCAAAAAAGGCGTCAAGGTCAGGCTTTTGCCCTGCTCGCCTTTCCATTGCAAACGGGCATTGGCGTGCACGCCTTGGCGATGGCCCTCAGATTCAGACATGCGCACCTGATCGACAGGGATAAGAGGAAGCGTCGAGTGGCTCTCGGTCACGCTGTCATCGGCACGTCGGCTGTCCATCGCAGACAGCGTGAACGTCCCGCCCAAGGGCTCGGTTTTGAGGTTGTGCACCCAATTGAGCTGGTTGGAGCCCTGTCCATGCTCTTGGCTGCGGGTGATCTTCAAATCGTCCGGGTTGGCCCTTTGCCCTTCACGCAGCACGATGTTGATCGTGCCTGCAATGGCCCGCGACCCGGTTTCGGCGGTCGGTGCACGCAAAATCTCGATGCGCTCGACCTGCTCTGGCGTCAAAGAATCCACCGAAAAACCCGGCGGCATGCGCTCACCGTCCAGCAAAATTTGTGTGTAGCCGCTGCCCAAGCCCCGCATGCGGATGGCCCCGCCCCGCCCCGGTGCGCCTTGCACCGTCACACCCGGCAAACGTTTGAGAACATCCCCCAAAGTCGCATCGCCTTGTTTCTCAATTTCTTCACGACCAATGACGATTTTGGAGGCCGTAGACTCCCGCCGCACTTCGGTGTCGTTGTTGCGATTGCCGCGAATTTCAACCTGACCGAGATCGGTCACTTCGGGCGTGGTCGATGGGGTTTGCGCCAGGGCAACAGGCACGGCCAGACAAACTGCCGCCGATGCCACAAAGACGCGTGACAGAGGCGTCGCAGGCCCTGTCAGAGGCATGAAAAACGAGGGAAATGAAGGGGTGAAGCTGGTGTCGCGCATGGGCCGATTTTGACAGCCTCAAATGACACCCGTTTGAAGCCCCATGAAAGACCGGGACTGAAACCCGATCAATCAGACAAGCGCTCGCCCGATGGGCATGCCTTGGTCCAGGCTTTTACTCGCCCGACTTGAACAAGGCGGCCACCTTGCGCTTGGGTTTGATGTTGGCCGAAATGGACGAGCGCACGGTTTTGGGGCCGCTGGGCTCCCAGCTCGGCGCAGTTTCTGAAACCGCCGCCTCGTAGGGCTTTTGGAAAAACGGATCGCGGTTGATCGGCGCTGGACGGAAACCCCCACGGCGCTCGTTCGGCGCGTCCAAAGCATCGCGCGGGTCGTGCTCCCGGCGGCGGCCTTCGGGGGCACGCGAACGGGGACGGTCTTCGGCGCGTTCGCCCCACTTTTCAGGCGCAGGACCTGCTGGACGGGTGTCCAACTGCAGGGTTTCCACTTCCAGCTTTTTCTTGATCAGCTTTTCAATGTCGCCCACCAAGCGGGTATCGGACGGACTAACCAGCGTCACTGCCAAGCCTGACGCACCAGCGCGGCCCGTGCGACCAATGCGGTGCACGTAATCTTCGGCGTTGAAAGGCACATCGAAGTTGAACACCGCAGGCACATCCTTGATGTCCAAGCCCCGTGCGGCCACGTCGGTGCACACCAGCAAATCGACTTCGCCTTTTTTGAAGGCTTCCAGAGCTTTCAATCGCTCGTCCTGGCTCTTGTCACCGTGCAAAGCCGCAGTGCGCAGACCTTCACGTTCCAGCGAGCGGGCGAGGCGGCCGCAACCGAGCTTGCTGTTGACAAAAATGAACGCCTGCTTGATGCCCCGGTCGGTCAGCACTTTGCGAATGACGCGGCGCTTGTCATCGTCTTGCGCGGCGTAAAACCGCTGCTCGACGGTGGATGCAGTCTCGTTGGGGCGGGCCACTTCGATGGTGACCGGATTTTGCAGGTAGCTGCCAGCCAGGCGCTTGATTTCGGGCGAGAACGTGGCCGAGAACAGCAAGGTGGTGCGCTGCTTGGGCAAGAAACTCAAAATGCGTTGCAAATCGGGCAAGAAGCCAATGTCCAGCATGCGGTCGGCTTCGTCGAGCACCACATATTCAACTTGGTTCAACACCGCGTTTTTGGCTTCAATGTGGTCCAGCAGACGGCCCGGCGTGGCCACCAGCACCTCAACGCCTTTTTTCAGCTCCAGGGTTTGGGGCTTCATGTCCATGCCGCCAAACACCACAGCGCTGCGCAGCTGGGTGTACTTGGCGTACATCTTGATCTGCTGAGCCACTTGGTCGGCCAGCTCGCGCGTAGGCAGCAAAACCAAAGCACGCACCGGGTGGCGGGCGGGCGATGTGGAGGGGTTTTCGTGTTTGAGCAAGCGCTGCAGCAAAGGCAGCGAAAATGCCGCCGTTTTGCCTGTGCCGGTCTGGGCCGCGCCCATCACGTCCTGGCCCGTCAACACCACTGGAATGGCTTGGGCCTGGATAGGGGTCATGGATTCGTAGCCCATTTCGGCTACGGCTCGTGCCAGCGTGGGCGCCAGCGATAAATTTGAAAAAGAGTCGGTCATTAACCTGCTATTGTCGCATTTTGGCTGGCGCGCCCAAAATCACGTTTTAGGCAAGGTCACGCCCACCTGGCCCTGGTACTTGCCGCCACGGTCTTTGTAGCTGGTTTCACAGACTTCATCGCTCTCGAGAAACAACACTTGGGCGCAGCCCTCGCCTGCATAAATTTTGGCAGGCAGCGGGGTGGTGTTGCTGAACTCCAAGGTCACATAGCCTTCCCACTCGGGCTCAAACGGCGTGACGTTGACGATGATGCCGCAACGGGCATAAGTGCTTTTGCCCAAGCAAATGGTCAGCACATTGCGCGGGATACGGAAGTATTCGACCGTGCGGGCCAAGGCAAAACTGTTGGGCGGGATGATGCAAACATCGCCTTCGATGTCCACAAAGCTGCGTTCATCGAAGTTTTTAGGGTCCACCACTGTGCTGTAAATGTTGGTGAACACTTTGAACTCGGGCGCGCAGCGAATGTCATAGCCGTAGCTGCTGGTGCCATAGCTCACGATTTTCTGACCTGCGGCGTTCTGGCGGATTTGACCGGGCTCGAACGGCTCGATCATGCCGTGCTGCTCGGCCATGCGGCGGATCCATTTGTCGCTCTTGATGCTCATGGTGCGTCCTTTGATGATGGGCTTGATTTTAGTGGCGAACCGGGGGGCCAACCGGGCCATGGTTTGCGCCCACCTACGCCCATGCTCAAGCCCCCATGGGCTTTATCGCGAAACCTTGCCCACCACGCCTTGCACGAGGTAGTTCATGCCCAAAATCTGGGCATCGCTCAGGCTTTGACCGGCAGGCAAAACCACGTTGCCTTCGTTGTCCATGATCGGACCGGCAAAGGGGAACAATTTGCCCGCACCCACGGCCTTTTGTTTGGCGACAATTTCGTCTTGGACTTTTTTCGGCACCTTAGGACCAAAGTCACCGACGCGAATCATGCCGTCCTTGACACCACCCCACACACTGCCCGAAGCCCAAGTGCCTGACATGGCGGCTTTGACCCTGGCCGCGTAGTAATCACCCCACTGGTGCGTCACAGCAATGATCTGCGCATCGGGGCCGATCTTGCGCATGTCGGAGTGGTAGGCCACCGCCATCTTGCCGCGCTCTTGCGCTGCGGCCATCACAGCGGTGGAGCCGGTGTGGAACGCGATCACATCCACCTCTTGGTTGAACAAGGCCATGGCGGCTTCACGCTCTTTGGGTGGATCAAACCAGACATTGAGCCACACCACTTTGACGGTGGCTTTGGGGTTGACCGAACGCATGCCCAAAGTGAACGCGTTGATGCCTTGCAAGACCTCAGGGATCGGGAAACCGGCCACATAACCGGCCACGTTGGTTTGCGTCATGCGCCCAGCCGCGATGCCCGCCAAATAGCGGCCTTCGTAATAGCGGGCGTTGGAGGCCGCCACGTTAGACGCCGTCTTGAAGCCGGTGACCGACTCGAACTTCACATTCGGAAACTCTTTGGCCACCTTGAGCGTGGGTTCCATATAGCCAAAGCTGGGCGTGAAAATGATCTGATTGCCCTGCTGCGCCAGGTCGCGGATCACGCGCTCGGCATCAGCGCCTTCGGGCACATCGGCCACAAAGGTGGTCTTGACCTGATCGCCCAAAGCCTTCTCAACAGCCTTTCGACCCTCGTCGTGTTGCTTGGTCCAGCCCGCCTCGGTGATGGGCGAGACATAGACAAAACCGGCCTTGATGGGCTCGGTGGATTTGGCGGGAGATTTTGCCGAAGTTTGGGCAGGCGTTTGAGCCTGAACGGCGGATAAGAAAAAGCAGGCGGCCACGAGCGTGGCAGCGAGGTTTTTGTACATGGTAGTCCTCTACATGGCCCCGGGGATTGAACAAAACGAAGCCCGCCGGGGCAGCGGGCTTCGAGTTAAGATTTTAGCAATAGCGCCGGCGCATTCAGTCCTGCTCCGAAAACCCTTGAAAGCAGAGTTTGAGTTCATGCATCCAGCGGTGCTTGTCGGCCTCTGGGGCGAAGCTTGCCTCAATGCTATTGGCGGCGAGTTTGTAGGCTTGTTGGGCATTCAGCTGCAAGGCGGCAAAAGTTTGCAGGTAGTTCTCGTTCAAGTAGCCGCCAAAGTAAGCAGGGTCATCCGAGTTGATCGTCACGCACAGGCCCGCCTCCAGCATCTGGCCCAGGTTGTGGTCGGCCAGCTGCTTGAACACGCACAACTTGAGGTTGGACAGCGGGCAAACGGTGAGTGGGGTCTGCTCATCGGCCAGACGTTTCATCAAGGCCGCATCGTGGATGGCTTGCACGCCGTGGTCGATGCGCTCCACTTTCAGAACATCAAGTGCGCTCCAGATGTAGGCGGGTGGCCCTTCCTCACCGGCATGGGCGACGACATGCAGGCCCAGCTCGTGCGCACGCGCAAACACGCGGGCAAACTTCTCGGGCGGGTGGCCCACTTCACTCGAATCGAGACCCACGCCAATAAAGTGCTCACGCCAAGGCAGGGCTTCTTGCAGCGTGGCCAGGGCGTCGTCTTCGGACAAGTGGCGTAAAAAACACAAGATCAAATCGGCGCTGATGTTCAGCTGCGTTTGCGCATCGCGGCAAGCGCGGCTCAGACCGCCAATCACCTTGTCCATGCCCACGCCACGCGCCGTGTGGGTTTGGGGGTCAAAGAACAGTTCGGCACGCACCACATGGTCGGCCTTGGCTTTTTCAAAGTAGGCCCAAGCCATGTCGTAAAAGTCTTGCTCGTGCAGCAGCACACTGGCACCGGCGTAATACAGGTCCAGAAAACTTTGCAAGTTGCTGAAGGCATAAGCGCTGCGCAACGCCTCGACATCGGCGTAGGGCAAGGTCACGCCGTTGCGCTGGGCCAGGGCAAAGATCAGCTCGGGTTCGAGGGAGCCTTCGATGTGGATGTGCAGCTCGGCTTTGGGCATGACCCGCAGCAATTCAGGCAGGCGATGGGGGGCGATGGCGTGGACTTTGAACATGTCAATTTCCCTGTGTGGGTGGTGCACCATGTTAAGCCGGAAATTGGCCCAAAAATGAAGAAGCCGCCTGACTTGCATCAGGCGGCTCAAGTGTCACAGAGGAAAAACGGGAGATGGATTCCCGATCAAGTCGGGAATGACAAGCCCCGTAGATTCCCGATCAAGTCGGGAATGACAAGCCCCGTAGATTCCCGATCAAGTCGGGAATGACAAAGCCCATAGATTCCCGATCGAGTCGGGTATGACAAATCAGCGAAATTCCCGAACAAGTCGGGAATGACGCGTCACTTGCCGGGGATCTTGCCTTCCACGCCCTTGACGTAGAACATCACACCGCCCAAGAACTTGTCGTCAGCGACAGCGTCTTTGGCCAGCACGACTTTGCCAGCTTGGTCGACGATGGGGCCTTTCCAGATGGCAAAGCTGCCGTCCTTCAAGCCCGCCTTGATCTCGTCGATCTTTTTCTTGGTGTCTTCTGGCACGTCAGCGGCCACGCTGACCATGTCGATCGCGCCTTCTTTCACGCCCCACCAGCTTTGGCCGGTGCTCCACTTGCCTTCCAGCGCCTCACCCACGGCCTTGACGTAGTAAGGACCCCAGTTGATCACAGCCGAACCCAGGTGGGCCTTGGGGCCGTAGGCGGTCATGTCGGAATCCCAACCAAAGGCACGCTTGCCCAATTTTTCGGCGGTTTGCAGCACTGCCGACGAGTCGGTGTTTTGCATCAGCACGTCGGCACCGCCATTGATCAGCGATGTAGCGGCTTCTGTTTCTTTCGGTGGGTTGAACCACTCGTTCACCCACACCACTTTGGTCTTGACCTTGGGGTTGACCGACTGGGCACCCAAGGTGAAGCTGTTGATGTTGCGCACCACTTCAGGGATGGCAATCGAGGCGACCACGCCCAAGGTGTTGGTCTTGGTCATCTTGCCAGCGATCACGCCAGCCATGTACGCGCCTTCGTAGGTGCGGCTGTCGTAAGTGCGCATGTTCTCGGCAGTTTTGTAGCCGGTGGCGTGCTCGAACTTGACGTCTTTGGTGTCAGCAGCCACTTTGAGCATGGGCTCCATGTAACCAAAGGTGGTGCCAAAAATCAGCTTGTTGCCTTGGGCCGCCATGTCGCGGATGACGCGCTCGGCATCAGCACTTTCTGGCACTTTTTCGACAAAGCTGGTGACCACTTTGTCGCCGAAAGCTTTTTCGACTTCTTTGCGGCCGTTGTCGTGCGCAAAGGTCCAGCCGCCGTCGCCCACAGGGCCGACATAAGCAAACGCAATCTTAAGGGGCTCTGGCTTGGCGGGCGCTGCAGCGGGGGCTTCGGCCTTGGGCGCTTCTTCTTTTTTGCCACAGCCGACCAGTGCGGCGGCGGCCACAGCGGTCAGGGCCACCATCTTGACGATGGCGCGCTTGGAGATGTCTGTCATGTCAGTTCCTTTTGTTGTTGAACAGGGTTACAGGGGTTGAAAAAAGCAATTATGAACCGGGATAAAAAGGCTTACCCAGCGAGGCAGGCATGTTCACGCGAATCCAAGCAGGGTTGCGCGAGATCAAGGCCAGCACGACGATGGTGGCAATGTAGGGCAGCGCCGTGAGCAACTGGCTGGGCACCTCAACGCCCATGCCCTGCAAATGGAACTGCAGCATCGTCACGCCACCAAACAAATAAGCACCGAGCAAAACCCGTGCCGGACGCCATGTGGCGAAGGTGGTCAGCGCCAGTGCGATCCAACCCTTGCCCGCTACCATGCCCTCGACCCACAGCGGGGTGTAGCTCACCGAGATATAGGCCCCGGCCAGCCCACACAATGCACCCCCTGCCACCACCGCGGCCAAACGAATGCGGCGCACCGGGTAGCCCAAGGCATGGGCCGAAGCGGGCGATTCGCCCACCGCCCGCAGCACCAAACCGGTGCGGCTTCGGTACAAGAACCAAACCAGTGCCAACACCAGCAGCATCGCCACATAAACCAAGGGATGCTGCTTGAACAAGGCAGGTCCGACCAGCGGGATGTCGGCCAAACCGGGAATGGCGTAGTTCGCACGCTCGGGCAATTTTTCTTGCACATAGCCAATGCCCACAAAGGCCGAAAACCCCACACCAAACAAACTCAGGGCCAGCCCCGTAGCGTATTGGTTGGTGCCCAGCCAAATGACCAGCACGCCAAAAATGGCCGCGAGCACCGCGCCCGCGCCCATGCCCGCCGCAAAGCCCAGCCAGTCGTTGCCCGTGTGCACCACGCAAGCAAAGCCCGCAATGGCGGCGCACAGCATCAGGCCTTCGGCGCCCAGATTCACCACTCCGGCTTTTTCATTGATCAGCAAGCCCAAGGCGGCCAAGGCCAATACCGTGCCCGCGTTCAGGGTGGCGGCGATCAGCAATGCATAAGACTCCATCAGACACTTCCCTTCTTCGTTGCCGCCCAGCGCAAACGGTAGGCCACCAAGGTGTCACACGCCAATAGGCAAAACAACAGCAAACCCTGAAACACACCCGTGATCGACTTGGGCAAACCCAGCCGCGACTGTGCCAACTCGCCGCCGATATAAAACATGCTCATCAACACCGCCGACAGCACCATGCCCGCTGGGTGCAAGCGCCCGACAAAGGCCACGATGATGGCGGCAAAACCATAACCCGCAGGCACATACGGCGTGAGCTGTCCGATGGGGCCCGCCACCTCCAGTGCGCCCGCCAAGCCCGCCGCACCGCCCGAAGTCAAGAGCGCGACCCACAGCGCCTTGCGCGAAGAAAAGCCCGCGTAACGCGCCGCATCGGGTGCCAAGCCGCCCACTTGCTGGGCAAAGCCTGCCCGTGTGCGGAACAAAAACACCCACAGCAGCCCCGCCCCCACCAGCGCCAATAACAAGCCCACGCTCACGCGTGAGCCGCTCATCAAGCGCGGGATCTGCGTCACGGCCTCAAAGGTTTTGGACTGCGGAAAGTTGAAACCCGCAGGGTCTTTCCAGGGGCCGTAAACCAGATAACTCAGCACCATGTCGGCCACATAGACCAGCATCAGGCTGACCAAAATTTCGCTGGCATTAAAGCGGTCACGCAGCAGCGCCGTGATGCCCGCCCACAGCATGCCGCCCAGCATGCCCGCCAACAGCACCGCCAACACAATCCAGCGACCCGTGTCTTTGTCGGCCAGCAAGGCCACGCCCCCGGCGCACACCGCACCGATGACAAACTGCCCCTCGGCCCCGATGTTCCACACGTTCGACCTGAAGCACACCGACAAGCCCAGCGCGATTACCAAAAGCGGGGTGGCCTTGACCATCAACTCGCCCATCGCATAGCCGGTTTTGACCGGTTCCCAAAAAAACATCTGCAAACCGCGCACGGGGTCTTTGCCCAGCGCCATGAACAAGGCCACGCCCAGCAACACGGTGAGCACCAGCGCCAGCAAGGGCGAGGCATAAGTCCACAGGCGCGAAGCCTGGGGACGGGGTTCAAGCCGCAGCATGTTGCGCTCCTTGTGGTTGAGACGCGGCAGAGGCGGCCTCGGGCCACAACCCACTCATCCACTCACCAATGCGCTCCACCGTGGCCTCGGTGCGCGCTACAGAGGGCGACAAACGCCCCTTGGCGATCACATGCATTCGGTCTGACAACTCAAACAATTCGTCCAACTCCTCACTCACCACCAACACCGCGCAACCCGCGTCGCGCAACGCCAAAATCTCGGCGCGGATTTGCGCCGCTGCGCCCACGTCCACACCCCAGGTGGGCTGCGACACGATCAACAACTGAGGGGCTGCGCTGATCTCGCGCCCGACAATGAATTTTTGCAAATTGCCGCCCGACAGTGACTGCGCCGGGGCATCTGGCCCGGCCGCCTTGACCTTGAAACGCTCGATGATGCTGCGGGCCTGGTCAGCCAGCGCCCCCATGCGCACCCAGCCGCCTGCACCCAGGGCTTCGCTGCGCGTCAGCAAGAGGTTTTGCGACAAGCTCAGCGATGGCACCGCCCCGCGGCCCAAGCGCTCTTCGGGCACAAAGTGCAGACCCAACTGCCTGCGCGGCACAGGCCCCAAGCCCGCCACCGCCTGGCCCGACAAACACACGCTGTCCGCGGCGCACTGCACGCCCGCACGGGTGTCTTCCCCCGACAAGGCCCACATCAATTCTTTTTGACCATTGCCCGAGACCCCAGCCAGGCCCACCACTTCGCCGGCCCGCACTTGCAAGCTGATGCCCTCCAAGTCCACGCCAAACGGGTCTTGGCGCTTCAGGCTCAGGCCTTTGACCGACAAAACCACTTGGCCCGGTTCACGCGCCACATGCTGCAAAGCCGGTGGCTCGGCACCGATCATCAAGCGGCTCAAGCTGGCGTTGGTTTCTTCGCGCGGGTCGCACACCCCAGTGAGCTTGCCGCCGCGCAGCACAGTGCAAGCGCTGCACAGCGCCCGGATCTCGTGCAGCTTGTGCGAGATGTACAAAATGCTGACGCCCTGGCTGACCAGCTTGTGCAAGACCACGAACAATTTCTCGACCGCCTGCGGCGTCAACACCGAAGTGGGCTCGTCCAAGATCAACAACTTGGGCTCGGTCAACAAGGCGCGGATGATCTCGACCCGCTGCATCTCGCCCACGCTCAAGGTGTGCACCGGGCGGTCGGGCTGCAAGTCCAGGCCATATTCGCTGGCCTTGGCCACGATGCGCTCGGTCACTTCGGCCAAGCTCAGTGATTTGTCCAAGCCCAGCCAGACGTTTTCGGCCACAGTCAGTGTGTCAAACAGGCTGAAGTGCTGGAACACCATGCTGATGCCCAGCTTGCGGGCTTCTTGCGGGTTTCGAATGTTGACCGGCTGGCCGTTGAACACCACCTGACCTTCGTCGGGTTTGACCGAGCCATAAATGATCTTCATCAAAGTGGACTTGCCCGCGCCGTTTTCGCCCAGCACGGCATGGGCTTGGCCGGGCATCACCGTGAGCGACACGTCCTGATTGGCCACCACGCCCGGATAGCGTTTGGTGATGCCTTGCAAAGACAAAAGGGGTGTGGTCATGTCGGGTGCGAATGAGGATCTAAACAGGTCACATGCAAAGCGCGCGCCTAAAGCGTTGGCCCAAGCCTTGCACACAAAGAGATTGCCGCACAATGTACCACCGGGCGATGCCGGTTCTTCCCGGTATTTGCCCCGTATTTGCCACTGCTCTCCTGCAAATTGTTCACCTGCCCGCCCATGCGCCCCGAAAAAACTTTGACCAATCTGCAAGGTTGGCGTGCTGGCCTGCTTTGGTTCACCCAAGCCGAGCAGCCCCAAGCCCGCCACGAAACCGATGGCTTACTCGTCACCGCCCGCGAGGCCGACGGCATCGTTCGCATCCAGGCCCTCGGGCCTTACCGCGAACTGGCGGCGCAATACCCCGATCTGCCCGTAACCCACTGGCCTGGCCTGTGCATCGCGCCCGGCTTTGTCGATCTGCACATCCACTACCCGCAAACCGACGTGATCGGCTCACCCGCCGAGGGCCTGTTGCCCTGGCTGGAGCACTACACCTTTCCGCACGAAAAGCATTTTTCGCAGCCTGCCTACGCCCACGAAGTGACCGCATTTTTCATGGACGAGCTGATGCGCCACGGTGTCACCACCGCCCTGTGCTTTGCCACCGCGCACCCTGAATCGGTCGATGTGTTCATGGCCGAAGCCCAAAAACGCCACCTGCGCATGGTCACTGGCAAGGTGCTGCAAGACCGCCACAGCCCCGACGGCCTGCGCGACACCGACACGGCCTTGAGCCTGCGCCAGACCGAAGACCTGATTCGCCGCTGGCACGGCGTGGACCGCCTGGGCTACGCCATCACGCCGCGCTTTGCGCCCACCAGCACGCCCAAGCAATTGCACGGTGCGGGCGAGATCGCGCAGCAATTCCCCGATGTGTGGATCCAGTCGCATGTGGCCGAAAACCTGGACGAAATCCGCTGGGTGCTCGAACTCTTCCCCGAAGCACGCAGCTACCTCGATGTGTACGACCGCGCAAACCTGCTGCGCCAGCGCTCGGTCTATGCGCACTGCATTTATCTGGACGACACCGACCGCCGCCGCATGGCCGAAGTGGGCGCGACCGCCGCCGTCAGCCCCACCAGCAACCTGTTTTTGGGCAGCGGCTTTTTTAACTACGCCGCCTCCGACGCAGCCGGTCTGCGCTACGGCTTGGCCAGCGATGTGGGTGGCGGCACCAGCTTCAGCCCATTTCACACCATGCACGCGGCCTACACGGTCGCACGGCAAAGTGTGGGGCATCCTGGCATCAGCCTCGCACCTGAACACCTGTGGTGGCAACACACGGCGGGCGCTGCCGCGGCGATGGACCTGAGCGGCCAAGTCGGCAATCTCTTGCCCGGCTGTGAAGCCGACTTCGTGGTGCTGAACCCGAAAGCCACGCCGCTGCTGGCGCGGCGCACCGCACAAACCGAGACCCTGGCCGAATGGCTGTTCGCCATGATCGTGCTGGGCGATGAGCGCTTGATTGCGCACACGGTGGTACAAGGCCAAACCGTCAACATCGCGTCGCAGGTCAGCAGCTTCAGCCCCTGAAAACGTCTAAATCTTGCCCGACAATCAGGCATGACCGAAGGCAACGACCACCCCATCATCGACCCCTACGCCTCCCAACGCGCCGCTGTGCGCCGGGGCATTGCGCAATTTCAAGAGCGCCTGCAGGCTGCGGGCCAGGACTTCAGAGATCCTCCCCCCGAACCCACCTCGTGCTGTGGCCGTGGCTGCAACGGCTGTGTATGGGAAAGCTATGACGCGGCGCTGATGTTTTGGTACGAAGACGCGGGCGCTTTGCTCAATTAAACCCGACCCAACTCCAAGCCCAGTCGCTCCAGGTTCTGCGCATTGGCAGGCTCCAGAATGTGCTTCATGGCCTGCGCAAACGCCGGATCGTCAAAAACCTGTAACCAGTGCACCCGAGTGCCACCAACTTCGGGCTCCAGCGTGATGGTGAGCCTGAACAAAGGCGCACAGGTGTGGTCAATCACCACCTGCCGGTCGGCTTCGATGTGGAAGAACACCGACTCATTCGCGTACCGCGTGCCGTCCGGCCCGATCATGTCAAACACCCAGCGCCCGCCAGCGCGAAAATCAAAGACCTCAAACTGGTTGGTAAAGCCACTCGGCCCCCACCAGCGGGCCAGCCGCTCGGGGTTTTGGATGGCATCAAAAATAGCCTGCGTGGTGCAGGCGAAATGTCGACTGTTTTCGAAGGTGTTCACGATGGCGTCCTTTTATCTGCGGCAGCACTTGCCCTGGTGCGCTCAGTGCCCGTGCCGATGGTGAATATCCGGGAAATGCAGGTGCTTGTGCATCAAGGCTTGGTGAGCATGCCCATGACTGTGGGGTTCCTCGCCATCCCAAGCAAAGTCATGCGCATGCTGGTGGTGCTCGTCATGTCGGTGCTGGTGCGTGTGTTCCAGCGGTTCGTGGGTGTGTTCATGGTCATGCCGTTCACTCAGGTGCAACCAGACACCCAAACCCATCAAGGCACTGGCCAACCAGAACAAGGGCGATGTGGTTTCGCCCAAAAAAAGCACCGCCACGGCCGCGCCCATGAACGGCGCAGTTGAAAAATAAGCCCCTGTGCGTGCCGCGCCCAAACCCCGCAAGGCCATCACAAACCACACCAAGCTGACGCCATACCCCAGCAATCCGACCACTATGATGCCCAGCAAGGTAGACGAGTCGGGCCAGCTCAAACCGAGTGCCAAAGCAATGGCGGTGTTCACACCGCCTGCAATCAAGCCCTTGGTGCTGGCAATGAAGAGCGCATCCGATGCCGACACTTTGCGCGTCAGATTGTTGTCGATGGCCCAACACAAACACGCCAAAGCAATGGCCGCAGGGCCCAACCCGTCAGAAGCGGCCATCTGCCCCGTGGGCCAGGACAACACCACACCACCGGCCACGATGGCCAGCATGCCCAAAACCACCCGTCGATCTGCGTTTTCCTTGAAAACCAGCCAGGCCAGCACCGCCGTCAAAACAGCCTCGAGGTTCAACAACAAAGAGGCCACCGAGCCGCTGGTCTGGGTCAAACCGAACATCAACGCCACCGGCCCGAGCACCCCGCCAAACAAAATCGCAGCTGCAAGCCATGGCCATTCGTAGGGCGACAGCCCAGAAGCTGGCCAACCTCGTTCACGCCATAAGCGCATCAGCGCCAAACCCAGGCCACTGCCCAGATACAGCAAGCCCCCCAGCAAAAGGGGCTGCACCTCGCCGACCAGCCACTTGGCCAAAGGCGTGCTGACTCCAAACAAGGCGGCAGCACCCAGCGCCACACCCACGCTCCGGTTCATCAACATCGTGTTAATTCCGTGAGGCTTCAGACCCCAAGGCGGTCAGCACGTCCTGCACAGCCGTAGGGCGCACCACGCGGGCCACCTCCCGGCCCTCACGCAAAACGAGCAATGTCGGCCACAGCTTGACGCGAAAAGAACGCCCCAGCGCACGGCCCGGCCCGTCTTCTACTTTGAGGTGTTGCCACTGTGGCTGCTGTGCCAGTGCCTGCGCTACCGCGGGCTGTGCGGCGCGGCAGTGGCCGCACCAGTCGGTACCAAATTCGAGCAAGGTCAGGCCGTGCAAGGCGTCCACACCGGCGCGGCTGAGGGCTTCGATTTCGCTGAGGTAAGGGGTGGTTGTGGCCATGACGGGGGTCTACTGAAAAAGAGAAACACCAAATCATAAAGCCGAGCGAGTCAGCCACCACCCACGAAAACGGTCAAACCCCGGCCAGCTCGCGCAGTGCTTGCGGATTGGGCAAGCCCAGCACGCGACCTGCACCACTGATGAGCTGGCGATCGCGCAGGTGGCGAAGCACACGGGAAAAGGTTTCTGGAGCCATGCCCAACTGGGCTGCGATCGTGCGTTTGCGCTCGGTCAGTTTGACAGCCAACCCTCCGACCAGTTCATCGGGCTTGGCATGTCGCAAGAGCCATTCTGCGCATCGCGCATCAGCGTCCTTGGCCAATCGGCTCACGGCCATTTCAGTTTGCTGGCGCTGCGAACGCGCCATGTCTAGGAGCAGGTTTTGCGAGGCCTCGGGCATTGCATGCACCTCAGCCCAAAAATCTGGTGCGTTCACGAATTGCAAACGAACCTCTGTTTCAGCCACCGCATCGACCGCGTGGGGCAAGCCCAGCAAGCCTGAAGCGGCTTCTAGCCAAAATGGCCCTTCGACCACACCCAACTGGTGCGCCATGTCGCCATCGGTCATCACACCCACCATCACTTTGCCTTGCAACACATGCACGATGCGATCAGCTGCATCGCCACGGTGCAGCAAGACGGTGCCTGCTGCCTGGGTAGCAAAGGGCTGGGACAAAGGGGTCAAAGTGGTATCCAACATGATGAGACCGAATGTGCCAGAGCAGGCGGTCTGTGGCTTTGACACAAATCAATAACGCACTCGCAGAACGGGCAACGCCCGGGACTTCCTGCACTTGATCAATTGTCCAAGCCTTCGCCAAAATGGATACCCGCGTGCGCGGGCATGACAAACGGGGCATCTTGAGATACACCCGACCTGACCGTGCGGTCGAGACAAAAGGGGGCCCATTGTCACACCCGACCTGATCAGGGGTCCATGCCTTCGGTGCATGGCGGCAACAGCATCAAACCACCAAAATCGCCCGGAAATCGTTCACGTTGGTGTGCGTGGGGCCCGTGATGACCAGATCACCCAAGGGTTCAAAAAAGCCATAGGCGTCATTGCGCTGCAGGTGTTCGTCGACCTTGTGGCCAAGTGCCAACGCGCGGGCCAAAGTATCAGGGCTCACTTGCGCCCCGGCGTTGTCTTCAATACCGTCAATGCCATCGGTGTCGGCAGCCAATGCCCACACACCGGGCTGACCCTGCAAGGCTTGGGCCAAGCCCATGCAAAACTCGCCCGCCCGGCCACCTCGTGCGCGTGGGCTGCCTGCAGGCTGGGGTTTGATGGTCACCGTGGTTTCGCCACCACTCAAGATCACGCAAGGCTTGATGAATGGCCCCTGACCTTTGGCCGCTGCACGCGCCAAAGCGGCGTGCACCTTGCCGACCTCGCGCGATTCGCCCTCGATTTCGTCGCTCAGGATGTAGGCATGAAGGCCCTCTGCCCGGGCCGCCTCGGCGGCTGCCTCCAGCGACTGCTGGGGCGTGGCGATCATGTTGACCACATGGCCTGCAAACACAGGCGAGCCGGGTTTGGGCGTTTCCCATGCGCCCGATTGCAGGGACTGAAAAACCTCGGGCGGCACAGCAATCGCATAGCGCTGCAAGATGGCCAGCGCGTCTGCGCAGGTGCTGGCATCGGGCACAGTGGGGCCACTGGCGATGATTGAAGGATCGTCCCCCGGCACATCGCTGATGGTGAGTGTGACCACCCGCGCTGGCGCGCAGGCTGCGGCCAGACGCCCGCCTTTGATGCGCGACAGGTGTTTGCGCAGGCAGTTCATCTCTGAAATATTGGCCCCGCTGGCCAGCAACTGGCGGTTGATGTCTTGCTTGACTTGCAGGCTGATGCCGTCTGCGGGCAAGGTCAACAAAGACGAGCCGCCGCCCGAAATCAGACACAACACCAAGTCATCGGCCGTCAGGCCTTGGGTCAGTGCCAGAATCCGCTCGGCCGCTTGAAGGCCAGCCGCATCGGGCACCGGATGCGCAGCCTCTACGACCTCGATGCGGTCAGGCAAACCTGCCGGGCGCGGTGGCGTATGGCCGTAACGCGTGACCACCAGCCCAGACAGCGGCGCGTCTTGGGGCCACAAAGCCTCGACAGCCTGGGCCATAGCCCCGCCGGCTTTGCCAGCGCCCAACACCAACGTGCGCCCTTTGGGCGGTGGTGGTAAGTGGGCAGCGGTGTTGTGCAGGGGCAAGGCGCGTTGCACCCCCACGTCGTAGAGGTGGCGCAACAAAAGCAAGGGCGAAAGTTTGTCAACGCCTGGAGCAGCGCCCGGTGTCAAAGGTGTCGGTGCATTCATGCCTGAATGGTAACGTCTCCGGGTGCAATATCATGCCCGGCCATGATCTCCAGACTGCGGCACAACGCCGAATGGTCCAAGCCGGCTAGGCCATGCCCGGCGCACACCTGCATGAGTTGCGCCGCGCTGGCCGTGTGCGGCAAAGACAGCCCCATCTCGCGGGCGCCTTGCAGGGCCAGGGCCAGATCTTTTTGGTGTAGGGCGATGCGAAAGCCGGGGTTGAAAGTGCGTTGGACCATGCGTTCGCCGTGCACCTCCAAAATCCGGCTGGCGGCAAAGCCACCCATCAGGGCCTGCCGCACCTTGGCAGGATCGGCCCCGGCCTTGCTGGCAAACAAAAGCGCCTCGGCCACCGCTTCGATGTTAAGCGCGACGATGATCTGGTTGGCCACCTTGGTGGTCTGGCCGTCGCCATGCCCGCCCACATGGGTGATGTTTTTGCCCAGGGTTTCAAACAGGGGCCGGGCACGCTCAAAGCTGTGCGGCAGCCCACCCACCATGATGGTCAGGCTGGCAGCCCGGGCCCCGACCTCGCCGCCCGAGACCGGACCGTCCAGGTGCTCAGCGCCCAGGGCGTGGATGCGCTCGGCCATTTTCTGCGTCGCCATGGGGCTGATCGAACTCATGTCGATCACCAGCTTGGGCAAGCCATCGCTGCCCAGCGGGGCACCCTCGAGCCCGGCGGCCACACCACGCTCGCCAAAGAGCACCTCCTGCACATCGGGCGTGTCGGGCAACATGGTGATGATCACATCGGCCCGCTTGGCCACCTCTTTGGCGCTGGTGCAGACGGTGGCGCCACCCTCCACCAGGTCTTGGGGCAGCTTGCTGCGCGTCTGCACAAACATCATGTGCCCGGCTTTGAGCAAGTTCAGGGCCATGGGCGCACCCATGATGCCCAGGCCAATGAAGCCGATTTTCATGCCACTTTTTGTCATCTTGTTTCCTTGCTGGATGGGGGTCTGTTCAACAGGCTCACACGGCACAAGCGGGTTCGCTCGCATTCAGCGCGTACACCCAGCCCAGGCCGGCTTCCGTGCCGCCCGGCTGGGCGTTGCGGGGTTTGTATTCGCAGCCCACCCAGCCGGTGTAGCCGATCGCATCGAGCCACTGGAACAGATGCGGGTAATTGATTTCGCCGGTGCCCGGCTCGTGTCGCCCGGGGTTGTCCGCGATCTGCACATGGGCGATGCGGGGCAACTTTTTTTGCAAAGTGGCCGACAACTCGCCTTCCATGCGTTGCGCGTGATAGATGTCGTATTGCAGGTACAGGTTGTCCGAGCCCACCTCGTCCATGATCTGCAAGGCCTGCGCCGTGCGGTTGACAAAAAAGCCAGGGATGTCGAAGGTGTTGATCGGCTCCATCAAGAGGCGCACGCCTTTGCGGCCTAGCGTGGCCGCAGCTTGGCGCAAATTGTTCACCAGCGTGGCCTGGGCCTGGTCAGGGTCCACACCTATCGGCAAGACGCCCGCCAGGCAGTTGAGCTGCGGCGTGCCCAGCACCCGGGCATAGTCCAGCGCCAGGTTGAGGCCTTCGCAAAACTCCACCACCCGATCGGGGTGGCACGCGATGCCGCGCTCGCCCGCCCCCCAGTGGCCCGCAGGCAGGTTGTGCAGCACCAGTTTCAAGCCACTGTCCTGGAGGGCCTTGGCCACCTCTTCGGCAGGGTGGTCGTAGGGGAACAAAAACTCCACCCCCTCAAAACCGGCGCGGGCCGCACGGTCAAAACGGTCAAGAAAAGGCAGTTCGGTGAAAAGCATCGACAAGTTGGCTGAAAAACGGGGCACGGAAAATCTCCTGAAAAAATCAAAACGGCTGCCGCAGCATCCATGGGCGCGGGAGGATCAAGGCACGCTAATCAGGCACTGCTCATTCGAGCAATCCCGCCAGCTCCAGGCCCTTCAAACCTTCGGGGTGGCGGCAGTCCACCGCTTCGAATTCGTTGATGCGGTCGATCTCGGTGCCCATGGCCACGTTGGTCACTTTTTCCAGAATCACCTCCACCACCACTGGCACTCGGAACTGCCTGGCCATGGCCTGGGCCTGCACCAGCGCATCGCCGATTTTTTCGGGGTCGGTCACGCGCAAGGCCTTGCAGCCCAGACCCTGCACCACCGCATGGTGGTCCACGCCATAACCTTGCAGCGCGGGGTCGTCCACGTTCTGGTTGTTGAAGGCCAGCTGCACGCAGTAGTCCATGTCGAACTGGCGCTGCGCCTGCCGAATCAGGCCCAAGTAGCTGTTGTTCACCAGCACATGCACATAGGGCAGGCCAAACTGCGCACCCACGGCCAGCTCTTCGATCAGGAACTGGAAGTCGTAGTCACCCGACAGGCCCACCACCGTGCGGGTGGGGTCCGAGGCCACCACGCCCAGCGCCGCCGGAATCGTCCAGCCCAAAGGCCCGGCCTGACCGCAGTTGATCCACTGGCGTGGCCCGAACACGTTCAGAAACTGCGCCCCGGCGATCTGCGACAGACCAATGGTGCTGACGTACACCGCCTCTCGCCCAAAGGCCTTGTTCATCTCTTCGTACACCCGCATCGGCTTGATCGGGGTCTCGGTGTAGTGGGTCTTGCGCAGCATCAGGCGCTTGCGCTCGGCACAGCGCTCGGCCCAGTCGCTGTAGTCGCGCAAGGTGCCCGCCGCACGCCGCTCACGCGCCACCTGCACAAACAATTGCAGCGCCGCCTTGGCGTCCGAGACAATGCCGTAATCGGGCATGAACACACGGCCAATCTGGGTGGGCTCGATGTCCACATGTACAAAGCGACGGCCCTGGGTATAGACATCAACCGAGCCGGTGTGGCGGTTGGCCCAGCGGTTGCCGATGCCCAGCACAAAGTCGCTGGCCAGCATCGTGGCGTTGCCATAACGGTGACTGGTCTGCAGGCCGCACATGCCCACCATCAAGGGATGGTCATCGGGAATGCTGCCCCAGCCCATCAGCGTTGGGATGACCGGCACGCCCGTGATCTCGGCCAGCTCCACCAGCAAGTCGCTGGCGTCGGCGTTGATGATGCCGCCACCGGCCACGATCAAGGGCTTTTCGGCGCTCATCAACATGTCCAGCGCTTTGTGGATCTGGGCCAGGCTGGCGGCGGGTTTGTACACCGGCAACGGCGTGTACGTGTCGATGTCGAATTCGATCTCGGCCAACTGCACATCGATTGGCAAATCGATCAGCACCGGGCCGGGGCGGCCCGAGCGCATCAGATGAAAGGCTTGCTGGAAAGTCCATGGCACCTGGGCCGCCTCGCGCACCGTCACCGCCCACTTGGTCACCGGCTTGGCAATGCTCTCGATGTCCACCGCCTGAAAGTCTTCCTTGTACAAACGCGCCCGGGGAGCCTGACCGGTGATGCACAGGATCGGGATGCTGTCGGCCATGGCCGAATACAGGCCCGTGATCATGTCAGTCCCGGCCGGCCCCGAGGTGCCAATGCACACGCCGATCTGGCCGGCCCGGGCGCGGGTGTAACCCTCGGCCATGTGCGAGGCCCCCTCGACGTGCCTAGCCAGCACATGGGCGATCTGCCCGCGCTTGCGCAGCGCGGCATACAGCGGGTTGATGGCGGCCCCCGGCACACCAAAGGCCTGGGATATGCCTTCTTTTTCCATCACGCAAAGTGCGGCTTCGACAGCAGTCATGCGGGTCATCGGGTTTCCTTTTGCAAAGTTGAATCAAACTGGGCTTGATGCTATTGATCGACAATGCGTTTGGGAATTGCATTGCAGATACTTTCATTCGATACTCCGCGTATTGGATTAACCGGAGTTCGCGATGGACCGCTTCAAGGAAATCGACGCTTTTGTGCGGGTGATGGCCCACGGCAGCCTGGCCGCTGCGGCCCTGGCCGAGGGCGTGACGCCGGTCATGATGGGGCGGCGCCTAAATGCGCTGGAGCAACGCTTGGGCACGCAACTGGTGATCCGCACCACCCGCCGACTGACGCTGACCGACCAGGGCGCCAGTTATCTGGACGAGTGCCGCCAGCTGCTGGCCCGCTGGGATGAGGCCGAAAAAGCCGTGTCCTCACAGCACCAGCGTGCCAGCGGCCACCTGATCGTCTCGGCCCCAGCGGCGTTCGGACGCCTGCATGTGGCACCGCACGCGAGCGCCTTCCTCAAGGCCAATCCGCAGGTGCAAATTTCATTCAACCTGACCGACCGCGTAGTTGATCTGGTGCGGGAGGGCTATGACTTGGGCCTGCGCATCGGTGGGCAGATTGACCCGAACTTTGTGGCCATCCACCTGGCCACCAACCAGCGCGTGGTGTGCGGCACCCCGTCCTATTTCAAAAAACGCGGCAAACCCCGTACCCTGGAAGACCTGCGCCAACACAACTGCTTGGCCTTCAACCTGCAAGGCGGGCAACAGCGCGGCTGGTACTTCCAGAAAGACGGCAAAACCGTAACCGTGAAGGTGGAAGGCAACTTGGACTGCAACGATGGCGAACTGCTGCACCGTTGGGTCAGCGAAGGTCTGGGCCTGGGCTGGCGCTCCACCTGGGAGATTCAAAAACAGCTCCAAAGCGGCGAGCTGGTCACCGTGCTGGACGAGTTTGCCCTGCCCGCCTACGACATCCTCGCGGTGTACCCGCAACAACGGCATCTGCCCGCCAAGGTGCGTTTTTTCATCGAGCACCTGAAGAAAACATATTCCCAACCGGGCTATTGGCTCCAAGGCTGAAACGGCGGCCCGCTTGCCAGCACGGCGGCGAAGGCTGCGGCGTGGCAGGCACCACGCCGCATGACCCTACAAGATCAATCGGCGTACACACCCGCCGACTTGATGACCGGCGCCCACTTGGCCACTTCGGACATGACAAAGGCTTTGTGCCCGGCCGGTTCGTTGCGTGCGTCGTTGATGACCGAGGCACCACCAGCGTCTTGCTTGCGGATGAACTCCGGGTCTTTGACCGCCACCTTGAGGGCATCGTTGAGCTTTTTCAGCACCGCTGCTGGCGTGCCCTTAGGCGCATACAGGCCTTGCCAAATCGTGACGGTGAAGTCCTTGAGCCCGGCTTCCTGCATGGTCGGCATGTCTTTCAGGACAGGCGAACTCAAGCGCGCGGACGTGGTGACCGCGAAGGACTTGACCTTCTTGCCTTCGATCTGAGGGATCGTGGTCGTGGTCTGGTCACACATCAGGTCCACCTGACCGCCGATCAGATCGGTCATGGCCGGGGCCGTGCCTTTGTAGGGCACCGAGGTCATGTCCACCTTGAGGGTGGACTGGAACAGCATGCCGCACAGATGCGATGCCGAGCCGGGGCCTGCATTGGCGATGTTGATCTTGCCCTTGTTGGCGTTGATCCAGCTCACCAACTCGGTCATGTTGTTGGCAGGCAGGCTGGGGCGGCCGATCAGGTTCATCGGGTTCTCACTCACCAAACCCAGGTACTCAAAGTCTCTTTCGACGTTGTAGGGCAAGTTGCGGAAAAAAGTGGGCAAGGTCGCTTGTGCAATGTGCGTGAATAAGAGCGTGTAACCCTCGGCAGAGGCCTTGGCCACTTTGTTCGCCCCAATCGAGCCCGAAGCCCCGGCCGAGTTGTCGATCACGATGCTGTGGCCGCCCATGGCCTTGCTCATGGCCTGGGCCAGATCGCGTGCGGCTTTGTCGGTGGGGCCGCCTGCGGCATAGGGCAACACGAAGGTGATGGGTTTGCTGGGCGAGGGGTAGTCTTGTGCAAACACATTCGCAGAGAAGATCAATGCACAAGCGAAGGAAATCGGCAAAAGTTGGAAGCGCATGGTCAAACCTTTCAAAGATTAAGAGATCAACATTCATTCATCAGGAAAAGGACAGACTGCATCCAGCCCCGCATCATGACTTCAAGCCAGGGCTTTGCATACCGCCTGGGTGACATCGGCCGTCAGGGCTTTCCCGCCCAGGTCGCCGGTGTGCAAGGCCGGATTGGCCGTCACGCTTTCGATGACCGCCATCAGGCGCTGGGCCGCGGCCGGCTCGCCAATGTGCTCCAGCAGCATGACCACCGACCAGAAGGTGCCCACCGGGTTGGCCAGGCCTTTGCCCATGATGTCGAAGGCCGAGCCGTGGATGGGCTCGAACATGCTGGGGTAACGGCGCTCGGGGTCGAGGTTGCCCGTGGGCGCAATGCCCAGACTGCCCGCCAAGGCCGCCGCCAAATCGCTCAGGATGTCGGCATGCAAGTTGGTGGCGACGATGGTGTCGAGCGTGGCCGGGCGATTCACCATGCGGGCAGTGGCGGCATCGACCAATTCTTTGTCACACTTCACATCGGGGAACTCTTTAGACACTTGTAGCGCAATCTCGTCCCACATCACCATGGCGTGGCGCTGGGCGTTGCTCTTGGTCACCACCGTCAGCAGTTTGCGGGGGCGCGATTGCGCCAGCTTGAAGGCGTAGCGCAGGATGCGCTCGACCCCGGCGCGAGTCATGATGGACACATCGGTGGCCGCCTCGATCGGGTGGCCCTGGTGCACGCGGCCACCCACGCCGGAGTATTCGCCTTCGGAGTTCTCGCGCACGATGACCCAGTCCAGATCCTTGGGCGTGCAGCGCTTGAGCGGCGCATCGATGCCCGGCAGGATGCGCGTGGGCCGCACATTGGCGTACTGGTCAAAGCCCTGGCAAATCTTCAGGCGCAGGCCCCACAGCGTGATGTGGTCAGGGATGTCCGGGTCACCGGCCGAGCCAAACAAAATCGCGTCCTTGTTGCGCAAGGCGTCCAGGCCATCGGCAGGCATCATCACGCCGTGCTGACGGTAATAGTCACCACCCCAGCCAAAGTTTTCAAACTCGAATGCGAAAGTGCCACAGGCTTGCGCCAGGGCCTGCATGACTTGCTGGCCTGCAGGGATGACTTCTTTGCCAATGCCGTCTCCGGGGATGGTGGCGATGCGGTAGGTTTTCATGGTGAAGCTGCTTTGGATGTGAATTACGATGGTCATATTGTGTCGCCGACCATTCTCAACAAACATCCTAGAATTCAATCTATTGTTAACTTGAGATCAACAATGGAACCACGCCTGCAAGCCGCCGATCTGGGCTTTTTTTCTGCCCTGGCCATGGCCGGGAGCCTGAGCGCTGCCGCACGCGAGATGCGCATCACCACCGCAGCAGTCAGCAAACGCCTGTCGCAGATGGAGTCGCGCCTGAGCGTGCCGCTGGTCAACCGCACCACCCGCCGCATGAGCCTCACGGTGGAAGGCGAAACCATGCTGCGCCACGCCCGCAGCATCCTGGCCGAGATGGCCGATCTGGAGCAGCAACTGGGCGCCAGCCGCTCCACGCCCAGCGGCCTGCTGCGCATCAACGCCACGCTGGGCTTTGGGCGCAGCCACATCGGCCCGCTGATCAGCCGCTTTGTCCGGCAATACCCGCAGGTGGACGCACAGCTGCAGTTGTCGGTGGACCCACCCTCGCTGACCGACGATGCGTTTGACGTGTGCATCCGCTTTGGTCCGCCGCCTGACACCCGCGTCATTGCGCGCAAGATCGCCGACAACCAGCGCCTGCTGTGCGCCTCGCCCGCCTACATCCAGGCGCACGGCGAACCGACGCATTCGGTCGACCTGGCCCGACACAACTTCATCAGCATCCGCCAAGGGGGCGAGGCCTATGGCGTGATCAAGCTCACGCGCGGCAGGCAAGGCAAAACTGAGACCATCAAGACACGCGGCAACCTGACCACCAACGACGGCAGCATCGCGGTGCAATGGGCGCTCGATGGTCATGGCATCTTGCTGCGGGCCGAATGGGACATTCGCGACCACCTGGCCCAAGGCCAGCTGGTGCAAGTGCTGCGGCAGTACCACACGTCCGACGCCGACATCTATGCGGTCTACCCCGCGCAGCACAAATCGGCGGCGCGGGTACGGGCGTTTGTGGACTTTGTGGCCGAGGCGTTTAAGCCAGCCAGGCCTTGATTCGGTCGTTCATTTTTTCAGCTGATATGCCGTAGCGGTCGTGCAGCGTGGGCAAAGCGCCCGCGTCCAGGAAGGCATCGGGCAGCGCCAGCATGCGGAACTTGGCCGGCACCACACCTTCGCGCATCAGCAAGCTGGCCACAGCTTCACCCAAGCCACCCACGATGGAATGGTTTTCGGCCACGACAACCAGACGGCCCGGCTTGCGCACTTCGGCCAGGATCGTCGCTTCGTCCAGCGGCTTGATGGTCGGGCAGTGCAGCACGGCCACACTGACTTTGTCGGCATCCAGCTGCTTGGCTACTTCGAGCGTGCGCATGGTCATGAAGCCGCTGGAGATCACCAGCACATCGGTTCCTTCGCGCAGCATCTTGGCCTTGCCCAATTCAAACTTGTAATCGTATTCATCAAGCACCAGCGGCACATTGCCGCGCAGCAGGCGCATGTAGACCGGGCCTGGGTGCTCGGCAATTTGCGGCACGGCCTGTTCGATGTCAAGTGCGTCGCAAGGGTCAACTATCGTCAGCCCAGGAATGGCGCGCATCATCGCCAAATCTTCGGTGGCCTGGTGGCTGGGGCCATAGCCGGTGGTCAGGCCCGGAAGAGCGCAGCAGATCTTCACGTTCAGGTTTTCTTCGGCAATGACTTGGTGAATAAAGTCATATGCGCGGCGCGTGCCAAACACCGCATAGGTGGTGGCAAACGGAACCAAGCCTTCTTTGGCCATGCCCCCGGCTGCAGCCATGAGCAACTGCTCGGCCATGCCCATCTGGAAAAAGCGCTCGGGATAAGCCTGCGCAAACAAGTGCATGTCGGTGTACTTGCCCAGGTCGGCGGTCATGCCCACTATCTCGGGACGGTTGGCAGCGTATTCGACCAAAGCTTTGCCAAAGGGTGCGGCCTGCACGCGCTGCCCTTCAGACGCGATCGAGGCGATCATGGCCGAGGTGGTCAGGCGGGGTTTCTTTTCTGTGACGGCGTTCATCTTGGGTGTCCTCAGTTGTGGGATGCGTCCAGCACTTGCAGGGCTTGTTGCCACTCAGGCGGATCGACGCGGATGAAGTGGTTTTTTTCGCGCGTTTCCAGAAAAGGCACACCCTTGCCCATGAGCGTGTCGCACAGGATCACACGGGGCTTGGCCTCGGTCAACTGGCGAGCCGTGTCAAACGCGCGCAGCACGGCGGGCATGTGGTTGCCGTCCACACGCTGCACATGCCAGCCAAAAGAAGCCCACTTGTCGGCCAACGGTTCAAAGCCCAGCACCTTGGATGAAGGGCCGTCGGCCTGCTGGTTGTTGATGTCCACGATGCAGATCAGGTTACCCAAGCCGTGGTGGGCGGCAGCCATGGCGCCCTCCCAGGTCGAGCCTTCGTCCAACTCGCCGTCCGACATGGAGTTGTAGACAAAGGCCGGGTTGTTTTTGTGGCGCAAAGCCAGCGCCATGCCCACCGCAATCGGCAAGCCTTGGCCGAGCGAGCCACCCGAAATTTCCATGCCCGGCGTGTAGCTGGCCATGCCTGACATGGGCAGACGGCTGTCATCGCTGCCGTAGGTTTCGAGTTCTTCTTCGCTGATGATTTTGGCTTCGATCAGCGCGGCATAAAACGCGATGGCGTAGTGGCCATGCGACAGCAAAAAACGGTCACGACCGTCCCATGCGGGATCATCAGCGCGAAAGTTCAGCGCATGGCCATAAGCCACGGCCAGCACATCGGCATAGCCCAGCGCCTGGCCAATGTAACCCTGACCTTGCACTTCACCCATGCGCAGGGCGAATCGGCGAATGCGATAGGCGCACTGGGCAAGAGAGGACAGTCGGTCGTTCGTCATAGACATGAAATCTCCAAGTCATTCAATAGCGTCATTTCAAAATGACAGCGGGAACATATGAAACCAGCAGCAAGACACCAAAAGCGACTATGTAAAACGGCACCATGGCGCGTACGGTTTCGCCCACTTTGACTTTGGCCAAGGAACTGGCAATGAACAACGTGGTGCCCACAGGCGGGGTGTACAGGCCAATGGCCAGGTTGACCACCATCATGATGCCCAGTTGCACCGTGTCCATGCCGATAGATTGAGCCAAAGGCAAGAAGACCGGGGTCAACAGAAGCACAGCCGCAGGCAAGTCAATAAACATGCCCAAGAACAGCATCATGGCGTTCATCAGAGCGATCACCATCCATTTTGTTGACACGTTTTGCTGCACCCATTGCACGATGTGCTGCGGCATCTGGTCAAAGGTCAGCAACCAGCCAATAGCTGCTGAGGCCATGATGACCATCAACACAACACCGGTCGCCAACCCTGCTTCAATGACAGCGTGGTGGAGGCGTTTGATGGACAAATCGCGGTAAATCACCAGCGACACCAATCCCGCGAACAGGGTCGACAACACCGCCACCTCGGTGGGCGTGGCAATGCCGAAGCGCAAGAACACGATGATCAAAATAGGCAAGGCGATGGCCGGGATGGAATACACCAAGTTTCGGCGAAACTCGGCACGGTCGGCTGGTGCGCTTTCGCGCGGCAAGTTGTCACGCTTGCCCACATACCAACAAGCCGTCATGAAGCCACCGCACAGCAGCAGACCCGGCAAGATGCCTGCGTAAAACAAGGCCCCAATCGATTCGTTGGCGCTCATCGCATACAAGATCATGGGAATTGAGGGCGGGATGATGATGTCGATCGTGGCCGCCGACGCCAGCGAAGCTGCCGAGAACGGCATGGGATAGCCCAGCCTGCGGTGCCAGGGCATGACCAATGAGCCAATGGCCGACGCATCGGCCACCGCTGAGCCAGACACACCGCCGAACAATGTGGACGACAGCACGCTCACCTGAGCAGGCCCACCGTGCCAACGCCCCACCAAAACCGTCAAGGTGCCGACGATGGCCTGGCCAAGTTTGCCACCCATCATGAGCGAGCCCGTCAGCATGAAAAACGGAATAGCGATCAAGGGAAAGCTTTGCACCTGGGCCACCATTTGCTGCACCAGCAGGTCAAAGGGGACGCGGTCGCTGCTGACCGCAGCGGCCATAGCGGCCACCAAAATGGCGTGGGCGATGGGCATGGCCAGCGTGGCCGCACCCAAAAACACAAACAAAATCAGAAAGGTCATGGTGTTTATCCTTGAGCAGATTGAGCACCCGGCTCTGAGTCGTCACGTGCCACTTGCACACCCCGCAAGGCCCTGAAAGCGGACAACACCGCTAAGAGCGCCAACATGACCATGCCAGCAAGAACACAGCCATAAGTCACCGATGTAGGAATCTGGAGAATCGGGGTGCGTTCGTCGTGAACAATTTCCAACATGTTCCAGGTTGCCCGCACCAACACGGCGTACAACACGGCAACCGTGCTCCAAGAAAAGATCTCAATGCCACGTTTCGTCGAAGCTTTGACCGATTCGACGAGGAACACTGTAGCAATGTGCGCACCTTTTTCGGCTGCCAGCACCACGCCAGACATCACCAACCAGGGAAACAACAGCTCGGGGATCTCGTTAGCCCACTGCAAGCTGGTGCCACTGGCGTATCGCAGCATGGTGTTAGCCGTCAGGATCAAGAAAATCAAGACCATCGTCATCCACAGCACCGAGCTGCAGATGACCACGACCGCGCGCTCAAGCGCGTTGCGCTTGACAATGACTGGTGTCATGAATGAATCTCCTCAACGGACTGCCTCGGCGTTTGATGCCGGGCGGCGCGTGAACATGGCAAAAGTGGGGTTGTATATGTCGCTAATGCGGCGTGTCGTACACGCCGCAAGTGCTTCAGCAAAGGTTATTTGGCGCGCGCAGCGGCCACGACTTTTTTCACAAACGGACCAATGGGGCCGGCTTCCCATTTGGCGACCACAGGGGCAGTGGCTTTTTCGAAGGGGCCTTGGTCCACTTTGTCAATTTGGACACCTTTGGCCTTGAGTTCTGCAAACATCTTATCGTCAGACTCTTGTGCCAGCTTGCGCTGCAGTGCTGTGGCCTCATCGGCGGCTTCCTGCACGATTTTCTTGTCGGCATCCGACAGTCTGTCCCACGAACGTTTGCCAATCAGGAACGGGGTCATCTCGTACTTGTGGCCGGTCAGGGAGATGTACTTTTGCACCTCATAGAGCTTGCCCGCTTGCACGTTGACCAATGGGTTTTCTTGTCCGTCCACCACGCCTTGTTGCAAAGCCACATACAGCTCGGACCACTTGATCTGCTGGGCTTCAGCGCCCACGCTTTGCATGATGTCTACGGTTACCGAATCAGGCGGCGTGCGCATCTTCAGGCCCTTCAAATCATCAGGCTTCAGAAGAGGCCGTTTGTTGTTGCTCATGTGGCGAATGCCGTTGTCCCAGTAACCCAGAACAACCAGCCCTTTTTCGGCCGATTTTTGGGCCAGCTCTTTACCAGCGGGGCCATCCATCACCTTCCAGGCCTGGGCCTGGCTTGCAAACAAGAAGGGCATGCCAAACGCGGCGTACTCGGGCACGGCGTTGGCCAGTGCGCCCTGAGAGTTGGCCGACATGTCCAGGGCACCCGTCCGCAGGGCCGTGACCATGGCGGCATCATCGCCCAATTGCGAGGCAGGGGCCACGGTCACTTCGATGCGGCCATTGCTCTTGGCCTTGGCCACCTCGGCAAACTTGACTGATGCCGTATGGCGCGGGTTGTCGGTTGCGGTGCCATGACCCAAAGTGAGCTTGACAGACTGAGCCTGTGCCGCCGAAGTGGCCACAAGCAAAGACGCGACCAACAGGCTGCGACGGAAAGAATTTAATTTTTTCATGATGTCTCCTTGGTTGAAATAAACCACGGCCCTGCCGTTGGTAGTGGGTGAAACTGAAATCAGTGAATCAGCATGCCGCCGTTGACATCCAGCGTCACACCGGTGCAGTACTTGGACAAGTCGCTGGCCAAAAACACCACGCAGCCGGCCACGTCGTTGGGCTCGCCAATGCGGGCCAGTGGAATGCCGTCCAGAATGCCTTGGCGCTTGTCTTCGGGAATCTTGCCTTTGTTGATATCGGTGGCAATCAGGCCCGGGGTCACGCAGTTCACGCGAATGTTGCTGCCGCCGTATTCACGCGCCATGGCACGCGCCAAGCCCAACACACCCGCTTTGGCAGCCGAGTAATGGGGGCCACCCAAAATACCGCCACCGCGTTGTGCCGACACCGATGAAATGCACACAATAGCGCCACTGTTTTGCGCCACCATGGTGGGCAAAACAGCTTGCGAGGCGTACAAAGTGCCGCGCAAACTGACATCCAGAATCCGGTCGTAGTCACTGCCTGTGATCTCCAAAAACTTGGCTGGCTGGGTGATACCTGCGTTGTTGACCAAGATGTCGATCCGACCAAATTGGGCATTGATCTTGGCCACAGCCGCTTCACAAGAAGCTTTGTCTGTCACATTCGCCACCAGACCCAGGTGACCAGAACCCAAACGCTCTGCAGCCGCTTGGGGGTTGGCACCCTCCAGATCCAGAATCACCACTTTGGCGCCCTGTTCCGCCATCATGGTGGCCGTGGCAAAACCCAAACCATTCAAGCCAGCGCCCCCGGTGATGACCGCAACTTTGTTTTTTAACAGCATGTTTGTCTCCTTTGATTGATGGATGCTGGGTGAGGAATGCCGCGATTCTCTAGCGCTTAGCGCATGAAGACAAACGACATAAACTCACATTGGCATTAATTTTCTTCATGCTGCAACGCAACAAATAACGACGCAAAAGTCGAGATTTCTCTGGGACAGCCTTGCGTGCTTGACCCCATGAGCAGATCAATCCTGTCAGGGGCATCAAGGTGCAGGCATGTTTGAGCCGCCCTCGAAGTCATGGCCGCGCCAGCATTCGCACAGGCTGCTCGGCAGCTACATGGTCCGACAAAATGTTCCTGAACCTTTGCACATGTGGCGTTGCCAAATGGTTCTGGAACGCTTCTTCAGATTTGTAAACCTCGTAGAACAGCACGCCATGGGTGCCTTTCGGGGTGCGCAGCACGTCAAATTGCAGACAGCCGGGTTCGTCCGCCAGAGAGTGCCGAGCATCGTCAGTTGCGTGGGCCAAAAAGGAGTCCATCAACCCCTCTTTGACCACGAATTCAGCAATCACAACAAAGGCGTTTGGTGAATGAAAAGCCTTGGAATTCGTCATGATTCAGACGCCACTTCAGTTGGCTTTACCAAGCATGGTGCGCGTGTATTCCTTGCGGAATTCGACGACATCCAGGTTATCCACGAGCTCGACATCCGAGAAACTCACGGGTGTGTCTTTTGCAACCGGCTTGACCAGTTTCACCTTGTGTGCCAAACCAATCGGCAAAGCATCCAGGGCCAGGCTCTTGGAGGCCGGAATGGCATTGGCCCAAACCGCAAAACCGCCCTCACCGTCCAGCATTTCGCCGGCCTTCAAGTCGGTTTTGGCGGTGGCCACCGCGTCGGCGCGGAACTCTTTGGAGCAACCCGTGGCCTCGCCCCGCAACACGGCCGACAACACGCTCACACTGGTTTCCAGACCGATCAGGTGAAATGGCCGCCACATGGAGGCGTACCAACCCGATTTATCAGTCAACAAACCATACTGTTTGAAGCAGGCACGGGTGTATTCATCAGGGGCCTTGAACGTGACAAACATGCCGTAACGAATGTTGTTCAGCACCTCGCGCCCATCGGGTTCCTGGCTGGCGGCAATGTCGATCAGGCCACTGCGTGCCAGTCGGCCACCATCGGCTGCGGGCTTGAAAACCTGGGCAAGGTCGTGCAGGCCAGCGGGCAAAAATGCCAGGCCCTCATCAGGGCAATCCAGCCCGGTGCCATTGGCGACCGCCGCCATCTCGATGGCCGCTTTGGTGCCGTCGGTGAACGAGTTGTACATCTGCGCGTTGAAATCACCGGCCTTGACCTCGGCCTCGGTCCAGCCGAAGTAGCCCCATACGGTGTCTGGCGTGGAATAGCGGTACCGGGGCTCAAAGTTCATGCCCTTGCCAGCGGCCGTCAGCTCAAAACCACAAGATCTAACCCAGTCAATCAGCTCGCACATGAAGGCGGGCTGGTCTCCATACGCCATCGAATAAACCACGCCTTTGGCTTTGGCTCGGGCAGCCAGTAAAGGGCCGCACATCACATCAGCCTCGACGTTGACCATGACGACATGTTTTCCGTGGTCAATGGCCAGCAAAGCATGACGCACACCAACGATCGGGTGTCCTGTCGCTTCGATGATGCACTCGATTCCGTCAAATTCGGCCAAGGCTGCCGCGTTGTCCACGATGCAGGTCTTGCCCGTTTTGTAGGCATCCCCCAGCGTTTTGGCGCTGTATTGATCTTCTTCCCAACCCACGCGCTTGAGCGACTCTCGCGCTTTGGCCACATTCAAATCGGCAACGCCTACGACGTGGTAGCCCTTAATGTGCCTGGCCTGCGCCAGCATCATGGAGCCGAATTTCCCGGCACCAATAATGCCGACACGTACGGGGCCCGCTTCTGCTGCGCGCTTTTGGAGCAATGTTGCCAAGTTCATGGAGAGTAGTTTCCTTTTACAGTTAATGATTGCCTAAAACAAAATCGGAAAATATTTTTGTAAAATATCGCAATTAACAATTTTATTTATCATTAATTGACTGATATTTAATTTAAATATTTACAACAATCAAGAACATTGAAATAAATCAATATTTACTCAACCGCCAATTCGCTAGAAACAATATTAAGAGTCTCTCTTTCACCTGTCCATTGACTTAAATTCTTCTTATGTTTAGAAAAACTTAAGCGTTTTCTACCTGCTGCAAATTTGCCTTCAGTGATTTTGAGCAAAAAGTCTGCGTCAAACGACCCAAACGATGGGAATTTAGGGCAGCACAGACTCGTTCTGCCAAGTTGTGCGCTCTTGCCGCAACCATTCCAAGAACAATTGGACTTTCGCTTTGCGCAAATGGTCAAAGGGGCAAACCACCCACTGCGTGGTGAGCTTGAATTGTGGCGGGTTGCGTACAGGGCAAACCAGCGAACCCTCTTGTAATTCACGCCACATCATCAAGTTACTCTCCAATGCCACGCCCAAACCGTCTGCCGCTGCATCGATGGCCATGTGGCTGCGGTCAAAAAGCAGGCGGGTCCATTCGGCAGATGGCAAAACCCCCACAGACGCAAACCACTGTGGCCACTGCAGCTGAGCCTTCACCGAATAAATCAGTCGGTGCTGCTGCAACTCTGCCGCTTCCATGCTTTGAGGCAAGGCATAGGCGGGCGCGCACACCGGCAAGTAGATTTCCTCGGCTAACCCTTCCACAAAAACGCCCGGCCATTGCCCTTCCCCATGGCGAATCTCCACATCAACGGCTTCCCGGCTGAAGTCGGTCGGCTCGGTTGTGGCATTCAGGCGAACTTCGACATCCGGGTTGGCGTCCAGAAAACGATGCAAACGAGGCAGTAACCACTTGCTGCCCAGCGTGGGCGTGGTGCGCACGGTCAGTGCGGCGCGAGAGCGAAAGCCTCGAATCCGTTGGGTCGCCTCGGTGATGCGCTGCACATCCTCAGCAATCATCTCGAAATAGCGTTCACCTGCTTCTGTCAGGGCGACACCTCGTCCGGCTTTTTTGAGCAAGGTGGTACCCAGGTGCAGTTCAAGTGCATGAATTTGCTGACTGACGGCCGAGGGCGTGACGTACAGTTCTGCCGCCGCCTTCGTCAAACTACAGCAACGCGCCACCACGTCGAATACAGCAATTGCGCGAAGAGGCAGTGTCATGTCGTGGCCAATGGTTATAAGAGCGCGAAAGCATATCGCGTTATTGACGTGGTCAAAAGCACGCACCAAATTGACTGACTGGACAGCGCAATCCGACTGCGCTGCACATTCCACAGATCAACAAGAACAGGAGCCAATTTAGACTGCGATATGCTTTGCCCGGTCAACCAGCAAAGAACGACGATTTAACTCTATTTAAGTGACATGATTCCACCACTCGGCGCCCTGCAAGCCTTTGAAACCATTGCCCGCCGCAAAAGCTTTTCACTGGCAGCCGAAGAACTCCACCTGACCCCATCGGCTGTCAGTCACCAAGTGGCCAAGCTGGAAAGTTTGCTGAGCGTGCGCCTGTTTGAACGTTCCGCACGAGGTGTGGAGCTGACCCCGGCGGGCCATCAATACCTGCAACGCGTGGCCAGCGCTTTGGGCGCTATCAACACCGCCACCGAAGATTTGCGACACGGCGTGCAAGACACGCTGTATGTGCACAGCAGCCCCAGTTTTGCCAGTCTGTGGCTGATGCCACGCATCGCCCGATTCACAGAATTGCACCCCCACATTTCACTGATGCTGTCGGCCTCGCATGTGCATTCAGACTTTCAGCTGGGCCAGATGGACATCGACATTCGCTACGGCATGCCCAATTGGCCCAACCTCGAAGTCGAGCCGGTTTTTACCGAACACATCCTGCCGCTGGCCAGCCCCGAATTCATCCGCACCCACGCACTGCACGAGCCGCAAGACTTGCTGCGTGTGCCACTCATCCAATCCAGCGTGAGCGTGGTGCAGTGGCCCGAATGGTTTGCCCGGTTTGGCGGCGACCTGCGCCCAGAGCGCATGGGCCTGCGCTTTGACCGCGCCATGATGAGTCTTGACGCTGCTGTCCAAAAACTCGGCGTGGCCCTGGAAAGCACCAGCATCGGCCAGTCCTTGATCGCCAGCGGCAAACTGCAACCGGTCTTTGCAGAAGACTTGTGCTTGCAGGTGCGGGCGCACTTCATGGTCTACCCGGCCAGGCATGCTTCGCGGCCAGAGGTGAAGAGTTTTGTGGAATGGTTGCGCGATGAGACAGGGGAGTCAACACGCTGAGGCGGCTTGGAAACTGGCGACTTGTGATAATGCGCCAAAAACGCGCACCGCAAGAGCGGATTCTTCTAACAAAGCAAGTCTCGATCTGTGTTCGCTAAGCATCGATTTAAGCTGGGAGCAGACGGTCAGTGAAATCTTAATGGGTGACAGCAGCCGACCTATATAGGTCTATCCCTTGCCAAAAGTCAGGTCGCTAAGCGTTCTCAATCCGAAAAAACCATGCAAACGGGACTCCCACTCGCATACTGAAGATCAGTAGGGCTCAACTGTCCCGAATCTGAGTCCACCGCAAACACAACAATCGAATCGCTTTCTTCGTTCAAGGCATAAAGCCAACGCCCATCCTTCGACAGGACAAAGAATCGTGGGGTTTTCCCTGTTGAAGGCTGGCTTTGAATCAAGGTCAATCGGCCATTGCCCACATCGATTCTGAAAACACCAATCGTGTCTTCCCCTCTGTTGGAAACATACAAAGTTCGACCAACGCGATCAACTTCAATCTCAGCAGATCGACTATTGCCTACAAAGGTATCAGCCAAACCAGTGATGATTTGGAAGGGGCTCAGTTCACCACTGCTCACATCAAAACGGCAGGCCGTCACAGTAGAGTCCAGCTCATTGGCAATATAGGCCCATGGCTTGACAGGGTGAAACGCAATGTGCCTGGGACCGGAAGCCTCACGACCCATGGTCGCAGGAAACTGCCCTGGGCGCAGTTGTCCATCTTCAAACCGAAATACGAAGGTCTTGTCCAAACCTTTGTCAGGCACCACCACGTATTTCCCACTCGGATCAAATGGATTGAAGTGTGGCTTGGCAAAGGGTTGCTCTTTGCGGTGCGGACCGGGTTCGCCTTCGATCTTCACAAGTTGTGTCAGTGTGCCCAACGATCCATCAGCTTCGATGGGCAACACAGCCAAGCTGCTGGTGATGTGGTTGGACACCACCACAAAACGTTCCGTCGGGTCCAGCGCCAAGTGCACCGGATTCTTGCCTTGCGTGCTCTGACGGTTGAAAAAATTGATCCGCCCCGTGCTCCGATCGACCACGAACGAACTGATCTCCTCGCCATCACCATGCACGGCGTATAGCCGATCACCTGCCTTATTCAGCGCGAGAAACGACGGGTTGACCAGTTCCCCCTGTACCTGCACCAGTTCAAGCGCTCCACTTTTAGGATTACAGCGGTACACACTGATGCCATCACCCCGAGCATTGCGCTCACGGGTGGTTCTTGAACCAACATAGGCAAACACCATCACACCTCAGGCTGCAGGCGCGACAGACGCACCCTGGATGCCATGACGCTGCAGTGCATCTGTCACAAAACCGCTGGCCTTCATGTCTTCGACGAACTGCGCCAAATACGCTGCCGCTTCGAGACCGCGTGCCTTGGGTGTGCCCATGGCCTGCTGGATCACCATGAATCGACCAGGCAATATGCGGTGCCCCGCAAAGCGGGCCTGATCGGCTTCAAGTTGCTGCTTGACGCCTGCGGCCACTTCGAGTTTTTGCTCTACAAACACATCGACCACAGTTGGCGATGTGGGCGCACGCACGATTTCGGCCTGTTTCAGCTCACGGGTCAGGAACAGGTCATAGGCACTGCCTTTGCCCACCGTGACGCGGATGCCGGAGCAGTCCACATCTTCATTGGCTCGAATGCTGGATGTCTCAGGCACCATGTAAGCGCCTTCAATCAGCACATATGGCGCAGTGAACGCGATGCCCTCGCCACGCAACGGGTCGATGGCAAAGAAACCGATGTCGGCTTGCTCACCCCGGACGGCTTCGACCGATTTGCCTGCGGCATCAAACACCACCAGCTCGATGCCCACCCCCAACTGTTTCGCCAAAGCATTGGCCAGGTCAATCGACACGCCAAATGGCTCGCCCGTTTGCGGGTTTTTATTCGCCAGGATCGGGTTGCCCAGATTGATGGAGGCGCGCAGTTTGCCGGTGGGTGCAAAGGCTTGCAGGATGTCGGGAGTCGCAGTCATGGCTTGAGGAGTTTTCTGATTTTCTGGTGGTTCTTGAGGGTGCGCGAGAGGTGCTCTCGCATGGTGTCGGCAGCCTCTTCGTTGCGACCGGCTTCGAGCAGATCGAGCAAGTGCAGGTGCTGCTGGCAGTGTTCCTTGTAGCGCTGGCGGTCTTGCATGGAACGGTAAGACATCAAGCGACGCACCCGGTTCACACGTCGAATGGTGTCGATGAAAAACGGGTTGCCAGAGGCCTCGATCAGCGATTCATGAAAACGCACGCCACGTTCGTGCAACTGATCGGGCGTATCGGTTTCAATGCCGCCATCGAGCAAATGGTATTCCGCAGCACGGCATTTTTCGATGACTTTGGGGTCTAGTCGGTAGCCTGGCTCCATCAAGGCCGCCGGTTCAAGCGCCATGCGCAGGCGGTAAGACTGCAACAAACTGTCCGGCGTGGTCAACATGTCCGAAAACGTCCAGCCATACCCCGCCTTTTTTTGCGCCCATCCTTCTTGTGCAATCCGATGCAGCACGGATTGGAGCTGAGAAGTTGTCAGCTCATAGCGGGTCTTGAGAAGCACCTCGGAAACCGTTTCGGGCAATTCCCCTTTGAGCAGATCATCTGCCATGGCGAAATAAGCCCGTGTGATGGCATCCGACTCGGCCAGACCCAATTTTTTGCGCATAGCTGGGTTGGCGACATCAACGGACTTGACCAGAAAATAGCCCCTATTTTTTTCACGGCGCAAGACACCCTTGTCGTGCAAAAAGGCCAAGGCGTCGTTGATGGGGGTGCGCGATACCTGCAACTGGTCTGCCAGCCATTGCGCTGGCAAATGGTCACCGATGGCCAGACCTTCCTGACGGACCAGGTCGAGCAAGCGGGCAGAGGTGTTTTTGTCTGGACTCATAAGTCCAGCATTCTGCACGGCAAGCAAGGGCAAGTGCATGTTAGGCGTGTGCTAGTTCGACAGAATGCGCCCGAAGGGTTTGCTGCAAGATGAGCGGAATGACCCCGCCCGCGCGCAAGAGGTCCACTTCGAGCTGCGTCTCCACCGCCGCCATCACTTCAAAAGTGTCCATCTGCCCACCTTGACGCCGCAGCTGAACCCGCACCTTGCAGCGAGGCGACAGGCTCTGTGCATCGGCCTGCACATCCAACTGGTCGCCCGGCCGGATCTGCAGTGTTTGCGGGCTCACGCCTTCAGGCAAGCGCAGCGGCAAGATGCCCATACCAATTAGGTTGGACCGGTGGATACGTTCAAAGCTTACTGCCAGAACTGCACGAATTCCCAGCAGTCGCTGGCCTTTGGCCGCCCAGTCACGTGACGAGCCCATGCCATAACGTTCGCCAGCCACCAGCACCACCGATTGACCGGCCTCGCGGTAGCGCTCAGCCACGTCCCAGATGGGCTGCACATCGCCCGATGGCACATGCAAGGTATGGGCTACCGGCATGCCTGGTTTCAACAGGTTGACCAGCGTCTTATTGTGGAAAGCTGCACGGATCATGACCTCCCAGTTGCCACGGCGTGAGGCAAACACGTTCAGATCGCTCCGGTCATCACCGCGCTCCACCAAGAAATCTGCTACCAAGGAGTCGGTCGGGATCGCACTGGCTGGAGAAATGTGATCGGTGGTCACGTCATCACCCACCACCAGCAAGGGGTAGGCCGTGTAATGCCCCAGCTGACTGCCCGCGTCCACGGCGGCAAATGGTGGCCGACGCAAGATGGTGGACTTCTCGTCCCAAGGAAAGCGCGCCGATGTGGGTGCTTCCAGTGCTTGCCACAGTGGGTTGTCGGTCGCGATGGCGAAATCACGTTGGAAGTCGTCCGGTTGCAAACCGCGCGCCAAGTACTCTGCAATCTCTTCGTGTGTGGGCCAGAGGTCTTTCAAATATACGGGCTTGCCGCTCGCATCGGTCTGAACCGGTTCGGTCGCCAGGTTTTTAGCCGCATCACCTGCCAAGCCAAAGGCGATGACCAATGGCGGCGACATGATGAAACTCAACTCGATGTCCGGATGAACCCGACCCGGGAAATTGCGGTTGCCCGACAAAATGGCCACGGCCTTGCATTGGCTCGCATTTTGAGCGTGCACGATGGACGCCGTCAAAGGGCCAGAGTTGCCAATGCAGGTGGTGCAGCCAAAACCCACAATGCCAAAACCCACAGCCTCCAGATCACCCAGCAAACCGGCGCGTTGCAAATACGAGGCTGCAGCCGGTGATCCGGGGCCCAGCGAGGTCTTGACCCAGTGCGGCACCTTCAGACCCAGCACTCTCGCCTTGCGTGCCAACAGGCCTGCGGCGATCAATAAGGCAGGGTCGGATGTGTTGGTGCAACTGGTGATGGCCGCAATGGCCACCGGGTGAATGGGCATGTCTTGGCCCTGCGCTGCGGACTGAAAGCCCACCTTGGCCAGCGCCTCGGCTGTTTGCGAATAATCCAGCAAATCCTGCGGTCGCTGGGGTCCAGCCACATGCATCCCGATCTGCGCCAGATCGATCTCGATGCTTTGGGTGTAGCGCGGTTGTGCATCGGGGTTGAACCACAGGCCGGTGTGGCGCATGTACGTTTCGACACGCTCAATGTCCTGTGGCGTGCGACCCGTTGAGCGCAAATAGTCAAGCGTTGCCTGGTCCACCGGAAAGTAGCCGGTGGTCGCACCGTATTCGGGTGCCATGTTGGCCACCACAGCGCGTTCACCGGCACTCAAGCAGGAGACGCCGGGGCCAAAAAACTCGACGAACTCCCCAGTTACCCCCACTTGGCGCAGGCGCTGCGTCACGGTCAAGGCCAGATCGGTGGCCAGCACGCCGGGCGAAAGCCGACCCACCAAACGCACCCCCACCACATCCGGTAAGCGCAGCATGGTCGGCATGCCGAACATCACGGTCTGAGCTTCGAGTCCGCCAACCCCCCAGCCCAGCACGCCAATGCCGTTGACCATGGGCGTGTGGCTGTCGGTGCCGATCATCATGTCGGGCACCAGCCAGCTCTTGCCCTCGCGCTGCTCGGTGGTCACCACCTTGGCCAATTGCTCCAGGTTGATGGTGTGCATGATCCCTGTGCCCGGTGGGTTGATACGAACACCTTTGAGCACCTGGGAGGCCCAACGCAAGAATTGGTACCGCTCGGCGTTGCGACGAATTTCATGTTGCAGGTTTTCGGTGGAAGCGCCCACCTTGGCATAGGCCTCGACGGCCAATGAATGGTCGACCGACACATCCACTTGCAATCCGGGATTGAGTACGGTTGGGTCGACACCTGCTTCGGCCAGTGCATCGCGCATAGCGGCCACATCGACCAGTGCAGGCGTGCTGGTGGTGTCGTGCATCAACACACGACCTGGCTGAAAAGCAATTTCATCTTCGCTGCTGCCCGTTTGCAACCACGTCAAGATCGCTTTGACAGATTGCTCACGCTCTGCGCCTTGTGTGTTGCGAATCACGTTTTCCATCAGCAGGCGCAAAACCACGGGCAATCGGTCCAATTGCGCGCCACAAACCGCACGCAAATTCACCACGGCATGGGTTTGCCCTTGAAGATGAAGCAAATCAGGCGAAAAAGTACAGGTGTTTTCCATGATTTGCATTTTGCACTTTTCTGCGATAAAGTGCAATCATGAATTCGCAACAACCTTTGCTTTTGGAGACAACCATGCAAAAACCTCGCCGTCAAATCATCCTCACCGGCCTAATGGCCGCAGCCTTGGGTGCGGCTCCCGCCGTCATGGCCCAGGATTACCCCAGCAAGACAATTACCATCGTGGTGCCTTTTTCAGCCGGCGGTGGCGTGGACACTGTGGCCCGCTTGCTCGCGGAAAAGCTGCGCGTCACGCTCAAGCAAAACGTGATCGTGGACAACAAGGCCGGTGGCAGCGGCATGATTGGTGCGCTGGCTGTGGTCAAAGCCTCGCCAGACGGTCACACTTTGCTGTTGGGCTCTGCGGGCGAAACGGCCATCAACAGCTTTGTCTACAAAAGCAAGATGCAATACCAGCCGTCGAAAGACCTGGCACCTGTGACGTTGGTGACTCGCATCCCCAACGTGTTGGTGGCGGCACCCAACTTCCCAGTCAAAAACGTGGAAGAGCTGGTGACCTATGCAAAAAAGAACCCCGGCAAGGTCTCATATTCGTCAAGCGGTGTGGGCAATCCTCAGCACCTGAATGGTGAATTGCTGGAAGAGCTGGCTGGCATTCACATGGTGCATGTGCCTTACAAAGGTGCTTCGGGGCAACTGGTCGATGTGGTCTCGGGCAATGTGGAGTTGACCTTCGTGAGCTATGCAGCAGCAAGGGGGTTCATCAAGGACGGGAAGGTCAAGGCATTGGGCGTGACATCGGCCAAACGCGCTCCTTTTGACGCCAACATTCCGGCCATTGCCGAATACAAACCCCTGGCCAAGTACCAATTGGAAAACTGGTTTGGTCTGTTTGCTCCTGGCGCGACACCCGAGCCCATCCTGCAAAAGATCAATGCCGCAGTGGCACAAGCCCTCAAGGAACCAGACTTGGCCAAGCGGCTGCAAGACCAGGGCGGTGAACCCGCACCCATGAGCGTGCAGCAGTTCCGTGATTTCATCAAAACCGAATCGCTGCAATTCCAACGCATTGTCGAGACCGCCAAGATCACCGCCGAGTAAGGAAACCGCCATGACGCTGAATCGACGCCAAACACTCGTAGCCTGTTTAGCTGCCCTCACCGCTCTGAGCGGTCATGCCCAGAAAACCGGGGATGACTACCCCCAAAAACAAATCGCTCTGGTTGTTTCGTACAGTCCGGGCGGCAATGTAGATTTACGTGCCCGAACGCTCGGCACATCGGTTTCCAAAATGCTGGGCGTGCCTATTGTGGTCGAGAACAAACCCGGAGCCAACGGCAACATCGGTCATGAATACGTCGCTAAAGCCACGCCCGACGGTCACACCTTGGTCTTGGCCACCATGGGACCAATGGCGATCAGCTCCTATGTTTACCCCAAGCTAGGCTTTGATCCCGAAGAATCGTTTATACCCATCGTCATCATTGAAAAAGCACCGATGGTGTTGGTGACGCGCACTGACAAACCATTTCAGAACCTCAAGGACCTCGTGAGCTTTGGTCAAAAGAATCCGGACAAATTGTCATTTGGAAATGCCGGTGCAGGCAGTGCTCATCACCTGAGCGCGGAATTGTTCATGCAAAGTACGGGCATCAAAGGCCTGTCAGTCCCCTACAAAGGTGGCAGTCAAGCCGCCACGGCCTTGTTGGCAGGAGACATCGACCTGATGTTCGAGCAAACCTATGCGGCCTTGCCGTCGATTGCCACAGGTAAAGTGCGCGCCTTGGCAGTCACCTCTGAAAAACGGCTGCCGAGCCTGCCCAATGTGCCCACCATGGGCGAACTGGGCTATCCCAAAGTAGTGGTGCACAACTGGCTGGGCTTAGCAGCACCCAAAGGAACACCCGCAGCTGTGATCAACAAGCTCAATGATGCTTTTAACAAAGCCTTGGCTCAGCCAGAGATCAAGGACAAGATCGCCGGTCCCGGCAACATCGTAGGCAGTGGCAGCCCCGAGGAATTCAAAAGTTTCATCCTGGATGAACGCCGCAGGTGGGCGCCGATCGTAAAGTCTTTGAACATCAAGCCTGAGTAAATCTGGCATTGCCGAAAGACAGTGATGGAACTTCCTGCACATCAACTGACCATGAGCGTCTTGATGACACCAGACACCGCCAATTTTTCAGGAAATGTACACGGCGGGACCATCCTTAAGTTGTTGGATCAGGTGGCCTATGCGTGTGCCAGCAGGTATGCCGGGGCCTATGTTGTCACGCTCAGCGTGGACCAAGTGATGTTCAGGCAGCCAGTCCATGTGGGTGAGCTTGTGACATTTCTGGCCTCGGTGAACCACACGGGCACATCGTCGATGGAAATTGGCATCAAGGTCATAGCCGAAAACATCAGGACGCAGCAGAAGCGCCATGTCAACAGCTGTTTTTTCACAATGGTCGCTGTGGATGACGAGCGCAAGCCTCAGAGCGTTCCACAGATCCGTCCATTTTCACCGGAAGAAAAACGACGATTTTTAGCAGCCGAAACCCGCAAGACCATGCGACGTGAAATGGAAAAGCGGTTTTCAGAAATTTGATGGCCACTGACTGCTCCCGGCCAATTACAGACCTGCACGGCCAAGGGCTGCTTGGCCGCTATCGCTGCATTTAAGCCTCTCGGACGATGGGCATCAAGCACCGCTGCGCATCAAAATCAGCCAACAGCCCTCCTCGCCTACTTGAATCACTTTCATCTGATCCTGAATATTCATCGCTTGCCTTCATGTATGCAGGCCGCAAAAATCACGGCCAAACCATTCTATATACAGGAGACAGGCGCAGGTTCCGGCTGGAGCCTTCGCTCACCCCATGAGCGCCCACCCACAACAAGCCTTGGCCCACGCCATCCGTTTCCTCTCGATCGACGCCATCGTCAAAGCACAAGAGGGCCATCAAGGCGTGCCACTGGGCATGGCCGAAATTGCCACCGCGCTGTACACCCGCCACCTCAAGTTCAACCCACAAGACGCCAGTTGGTTTGACCGCGACCGCGTGGTGCTGTCCAACGGGCACGGCTCCATGCTCTTGTATGCGCTGCTGCACCTGACGGGCTACCCGGCGTTTCCGATCGAAGAAATTCAGCGCTTTCGTGAGCTGGGCTCGCACTGCGAGGGCCACCCCGAACGCAACCCAGCCATCGGCATCGAAGTGACCACCGGCCCACTGGGTCAGGGCATCGCCAACGCCTTGGGCATGGCCGTGGCCGAGGCGTATCTGAATGCCCGCTTTGGCAACGATCTGGTCAATCATTTCACCTACGCCTTTGTGGGTGATGGCTGCCTGCAAGAAGGCGTGGGCCAAGAGATGATTTCGCTGGCTGGTCACTTGCAATTGGGCAAGTTGGTGCTGCTTTGGGACGACAACCTGATCACCGACGACGGCAGTACCGCCTTGTCGATCAGCGAAGACGTGGCCCAGCGCTTTCGCGTGGCGGGCTGGCATGTGGTCGAAGTCGATGGGCATGACACCGAGGCCGTGTCTGCCGCACTGAATGCAGCACGCACCGACCCGCGCCCGTCCATGCTGGCATGCCGCACCGTGATCGCCAAAGGTATTGCACGCCTGCAAGGCCAGCGCGGCGGACACAGTGGCCGTTTGTTTGCCGAAGACGCCCAGGCTGCACGCGAGTTGTTGGGCTGGCCACATGGCCAGTTTGAAGTACCTGCCGATGTGCAGCAGGCCTGGCGTGCAGCGGGCCAACGCAGCCAAGGCGAACACGCTGCATGGCAAGCCCGTGTGGCCGCCCTGCCCGCCGCCGAGCGCGCCGAGTTTGAACGCGTGATGAAGGGTGAACTGCCTGCCAACTGGCAGCAGGTGTTGCTGGACTACAAACTGCAAGCGCTCAAAGCACCACCGGCACCCAGCGGCATTTTCATCTCCGCCGAAATCAATGACCTGCTGACCCCGCTGCTCCCCGAGCGCATGGTGGGTTGCGCCGACCTCGAAGCGCCCACCAGCCACAAGCGGGGCTTGACCGCTTTCAACGCGCAAAACCGCGCAGGTTCGTATGTGCACTGCGGCGTGCGAGAGCATGTGATGGGCTCCATGGCCAACGGCATGGCCGCGCATGGTGGCGTGCTGCCGCTGTCGGTGACCTATCTGGCGTTTGCCGATTACCAGCGCCCGGCCATGCGCATGGCGGCGCTCATGGGCCTGCCGGTCAAATTCGTCTTCAGCCACGACTCGATTGGCATCGGCAAAAACGGCCCCACGCACCAGCCGGTCGAAATTCTGGCCTCACTGCGGGCCATGCCCAATATGTGGGTGATGCGCCCGGCCGACGCGGTGGAAGCCGCTGAATGCTGGGAAGCCGCACTGGCCCGCACCAGCGGTCCGGTCAGCTTGGTGTTTGCACGCCAGTCGCTGCCACTTGTGCGACACATGCACACACCGGGCAACCTCGCCCGTCGCGGAGGCTATGTGCTGCACGAAGCCGCTTGTGGACCGCGACAAGTCAGTCTGTTGGCCACCGGCTCGGAAGTGTTGCTGGCTGTGCAAGCGCGTGAACAGCTCGAAGCCGCCGGCATCGCCACAGCGGTGGTGTCCCTGCCTTGCTGGGAATTGTTCAACGCACAAGATGCGGCATACCGGCATAGCGTCTTGGGGGACGGCGAAACGGGCGTGCGTGTGGGCATCGAAGCCGCCGTGCGTCAAGGCTGGGACGCTTATCTGGGCATCGACGGTGGGTTTGTGGGCATGACCGGCTTTGGTGCCAGTGGCCCGGCAGATGCGCTTTACAAGCGCTTCAACATCACGCCCGAGGCCGTGGTGGCCGAGGCCAAGCGCCTGCTTAAAATCTAAACCCTGCACAGCCCGAGACGCGCGGCAACGTGGTGCTCGCCCTATCCGTCCCTGCACGGGTCTGGGGATTCGGCCGCGACTTGTTTCACACCTAGCCCAGGACAAGTCCATGACCACCTTGCTGATCCACCGCGCCCGCTGCATCGCCACGCAAGACGATGCCAACACCGAACTCAAAGACGCTTCGCTGCTGATCCGCGATGGCCGCATCGAACGCACCATCCCCGCCAGCGAGAACACCGACGAACTGCTCACACAAGTCGACGAGGTGATCAACGCCCGCTGCCATGTGGTGGTGCCGGGCCTGGTCAACACGCACCACCACATGTACCAGTCGCTCACGCGGGCAATCCCGGCGGTGCAAAACGCCGAGCTGTTCAGTTGGCTCCAAGGCCTGTACCCGATTTGGGTGGGTCTGACACCCGAGATGGTGCGCGTATCGACCCAAGTGGCCATGGCCGAATTGCTGCTCAGTGGCTGCACCACCAGCTCTGACCACCTCTACATCTACCCCAACGGCGTGCGGCTGGACGACAGCATCGAAGCGGCGCACACCATGGGCATGCGCTTCACGGCCACGCGCGGCAGCATGAGCGTGGGCGAGTCGCAGGGCGGCCTGCCGCCCGACAGCGTGGTCGAGCAAGAACCCGCCATCCTCAAAGAAACCCAGCGCCTGATCGAGACTTGGCATGACGCCAGCTTTGGATCGATGACGCATGTGGCCGTGGCCCCCTGCTCGCCCTTCAGCGTGAGCCAAGACCTGATGCGCGAATCAGCCAAGCTGGCCCGAGCCCACGGCGTTCGTCTGCACACCCACCTGGCCGAGAACGACCACGACATCGCGTACACCAGAGAGAAATTCAACTGCACGCCCGCGCAATATGCAGAAGACTTGGGCTGGGTGGGTCATGACGTGTGGCACGCCCATGGCGTCAAGCTCGACGACGAAGGTACTTACCTCTTTGCCAAAACCCGCACCGGCATTGCCCACTGCCCGTGCAGCAACATGCGCTTGGCCAGCGGCATCTTGCCCTTGCGCAAAATGCTGGATGCAGGCGTGCCCATCGGTTTGGGCGTGGACGGCAGCGCCAGCAACGATGCAGCGAACCTGCTCAACGAAGCCCGTCAGGCCATGCTGCTGGCGCGTGTGGGTCGGGCTTTGGAACCCTTTGGTTGTGACCACGGCCCCGCCGAGATGACGCCCCGCGACGCCCTGCGCTTGGCCACACGCGGCGGCGCACAGGTGCTGGGCCGCGCGCACGAGCTGGGGCAAATCAAGGCGGGCTATTGCGCCGACATCGCCATGTTTCGCACCGACACGCTGAGCATGGCTGGCGCTGCGGTGCACGACCCGGTGGGCGCGCTCTTGCTGTGCGCCAGCGACAACGCCGACTACACCCTCGTCAACGGCCGCGTGGTGGTGCGGCAAGGCCAGATCACCACCGTGGACATGGGGCCACTGATCGAGCGGCACAACCAATTGGCTTTGCAGTTGGCGTTGGGCTCGACTTAACTCCCCACATCGACATCACAAGTGTTTTGACCCGTCACTTGGCCAGGCCTTGTCTACACTGCACCCATGATCCAAGGCCTCGTTCAACTCTTCATCTTCCAGGCACTCGGCGAACTGGTGTCCAAGTTCGCCTTGCCCTTCATTCCCGGTCCGGTGCTCGGCTTGGTGTTGTTGCTGGCATTTTTGGTTTTGCGCGGCCGGGTGCCCTCGTCGATGGACGCGGTGGGCAGCAGCATCTTGCAGCACTTGGGGTTGTTGTTCATTCCCGCATCGGTGGGTGTGGTGCTTTACTTGCCCGTTTTGCAGGCCAATGCGTGGGCCATCAGTGCAGCGCTGGTGCTGAGCGTGGTGGCGACGGTGGCGGTGACAGCCGGTTTGCTCAAAGTTTTGGCCAAGAAGGACTGACGCCATGAACAACCCTCTGCGCTCCGACCTGCCCGCCATCTCCGAGATTTGGGTCTATCTGTCTGGCAGCCCGCTGCTGGCCTTGGTGTTGACGCTCAGCGCGTATTTGCTGGGCCTGACTCTGTACGAGCGCAGCCAGCGCAACCCGCTGGCCAACCCGGTCTTGATTGCGGTGGTGGTGGTTTGCTTGAGTATCAGCGTGCTCGACATGCCTTATGCCAAGTATTTTGAGGGTGCGCAGTTTGTGCACTTCTTATTGGGCACCGCCACGGTGTCGCTGGCCATTCCGATCTACAAAGGGTTTGCTTCACTCAAGGGACGCATGAGTGTGTTGCTGCTGTCGTTGGTGGTGGGCGGCATCACCTCGGTGCTGACTGCCGTGGGCATGGCGCGTTGGCTGGGTGTCGACGAATCGCTGGTGCGCGGCCTGGTGGCCAAGTCGGTCACCGCGCCCATAGCGATGGGCATTGCCGAACGGGTGCAAGCCTCGCCGACCTTGACCGCCATCTTTGCTGTGAGCACCGGCATTTTGGGCGCAGTGCTGGGCCGCTATGTACTGGACGCCTTGCGCGTGACGGCCTGATGGCAACGCGGCTTTGCCTTGGGTGTGGCCGCACACGGCATCGGCACCTCACGCGCCTTCAGTGTGAACGCCGAAGCCGGGGCTTATGCCAGCTTGGGCATGGGTTTGCACGGCATTGTGGGCGCTGTGCTGATCCCACAAGCGGTGGGGTGGTGGTTCTGAACTTGCCGTTCAATCTACTTTGGCACCCGCCAAGAACCAGCGACCGATCAGAGCGCGCTCTTCGGCGGTGATGCCCGTGGTGTTGTTCATGGGCATTTGCTGGGTCACCACGACTTGCTGGTAGACGTTTTGCGCGTGTTGCGTGACCAGCGCAGGGCTGTCCAGGCGCACGTTTTTCATCTGCACCTGTTCGCCATGGCACAGGGCGCAGCGTTGGGCCAAAATGGTTTGCACCTGGGCAAAACTGACCGGCGCTGCGGGGGCGGCTGACACCACGGGGGCTGCGGGCCTGAGCGCGACGATCACGCCCAAAATGAGCACAACACCCACGGCGGCAAACGGCCACGGGTTGGCGGCACGGCCCAAGTGATAACCGTGGCGCTGCACAAAGAACTGGCGAATCAAAGCACCCGCAAACATCATCACAAACAGCAACACCCAGCGGTGCTCGTGCGTGTACAAAAAGCTGTAGTGGTTGCTCAGCATCGCAAAGATCACAGGCAGCGTGAAATAGGTGTTGTGCACGCTGCGCTGCTTGCCGCGCTTGCCGTGAATGGCCAAGGCATTGGCATCGTATTTTTCGCCACTGGTCATGGCGGCCACGACTTTGCGCTGGCCGGGAATGATCCAGAAGAAAACGTTGGCGCTCATGGATGTGGCGATCATCGCGCCCACCAGCAAGAAGGCCGCACGCCCGGCAAATAACTGGCACGACAGCCAAGCCGCAAACGAGATGACCACGATCATCAATCCGGCCACGATCAGCTCGCCATTTTTACGAAAGCCAAACAGTCGGCACACGGTGTCGTAGACAAACCAGAAGGCCACTAAAAAGCCCAACGCCGCAGACCCGGCCATGACGGGCGTCCAGTCCATCAGCGATTTGTCGATCAGGAAAGTGCCTGCGTTCCAGAGGTACAACACCGTGAACAGCGCAAAGCCACTCAGCCAGGTGGAATAACTTTCCCAATAAAACCAGTGGAGCTTGGTGTGGATGACCTTGGGGGCCACCATGTACTTTTGCGGGTTGTAAAAACCACCGCCGTGCACCGCCCACATCGCGCCCCCAACGCCTTTTTCAAGGAGGTCGGGCGAATTGGGTTTTTGCAGGTTGTTGTCCAGAAAGACAAAGTAAAACGAGGAGCCAATCCAGGCGATGGCGGTGATGACGTGCACCCAGCGCAGCAACAGATTGGCCCATTCCAGCAGATACGTTTCCATGAAGGATCTCCAACCAGCTCACCACCGCGGGCCCTGTGAGCGGTCATTCGGTCGCGAACATGAACAAACCGGGGTCTGTTCCTGCGCCGCTGCGACCAGTGCACCGAAGTGTATACAGTTTATCCGCGTGAATCCAGCCTTGTCCTCCGCTCGCGCCTAGGGAAAACCAGAATCACGCCTCAAAGCGTTTGCAAGAGTTGTGCCGCCACAGCCACGGCAATGACTTCAGGCTCTTTGCCCACGACGCCTGGCACGCCAATCGGGCAAGTGATGTGCGCGATCTCTTCGGCTGTAAAACCCCGATCCTCCAGGCGATGCCGGAAGGTGGCCCATTTGGTCTTGCTGCCGATCAAGCCCACAAAAGGCAAATCGGCCTGCTCGCGTTGGCGTTTGAGGCAAGCGATGACGATGTCCAGGTCTTCGGCGTGGCTGAAGCTCATGATCAGCACGCGGCTGCCGGGCAACAAGTCGGTCACAGCCGCCTGCACCGGGTTGGAATGTTCACAGTCCACAACATCGGGCACATCGGACGGAAAGATCTCGTCACGGCTGTCCACCCAGCGGATGGCAAAGGGCAAAGGCACCAGGGCATTGACCAGCGCTTTGCCCACATGACCACCACCAAACAGCGCCAAAGGTGTGCTCGGCGGCATGAGAATAACGCGCAGCCTGGGCAGGTCAGCTGCACTCACGGGCTCAAAACCCAGTGCCAGCGCACCGCCGCAGCATTGCCCCAAACTGGGGCCCAGCACCTGATGCAAAGTGGTTTGGGTGGATTGGCCTGCCAGCAACAGCCGGGCATGGGCCAGGGCCTGGAACTCCAGGTGGCCACCACCAATCGTGCCCTGCTCTCCTTGCGCAAACACCAGCATGCGGGTGCCCGCAGTTCTGGGAACGGAGCCTTGGGTCGACAGTACCGTAACCACCACCGCGTTTTCAGTGCTTAGCCGCTTGAGGGCTTTCTCAATCCAGTTCAATCTCGTTGTCCATTCAATTAGGAGGGCCTGAAAGTTGTTTGCCTATGGGGCAAGGTCGATGCCACAATCATGGCCACCACGGAGTATGCCAAGGACAAGGGCTTGCCATGAACCAACATCTGCGCCAGATTCAAAAAGCACTCACCAGAACACTGCTGGGCTTGGGTGCTGCCGCTTTGGGGTTTTTAAGTGGGTGCAGCACGCCGCCGCCACCCGAAGTCGTCAAACCGCCTGCGCCACTACCGGTAGCCAAGGTCCCTGAAGTCATCATCGTTCCAGCAGGTCCGACCTCGCTCGCTCGCACCAGCAGAGATTACCGCAAGGACGCAGCAGGCCATTTGTACGGCATGCAAGCACACCGCATTTACAAAGGCCGCATGCCTCCCATGCTGGAAGCAGTGGGCGTGCTGAATGTGGACATCGACAAAAAAGGCGCCGTCAAAGCCGTCCACTGGATGCGTGCCCCCAAGCATGTGCCCCAAGTCATGGCTGAAATCGAGCGCATGGTCAAAGCCGCAGCGCCTTACCCCGTGCCTCTGCACCTGAGCCAAGTCACTTACACAGACACTTGGCTGTGGCACAAGAGCGGAAAATTTCAACTGGACACCTTGACCGAAGGCCAAGACTGATCGGTCAGCTCAGTCGTGTGATGGCATCTCAGGCTGAACAGCCGTGAGAGCAGGCTGAGAAAGCGCTGCCTGCTGCGTCTGAGCCAATGGGCTGCTGGCTTCTGATCGCGTTGGAAAGCACATCTTCTGGCCATCCCATTTTTGACCGCACCAGCAAACGCCCTCGTCGTTGATGATGCAAGTGCCGGTGCCGCAGCACCTTGGATCGTCTGACATGTGCCCACTCCTGAAACGTGTTTGGTCTTGGGCCGCAGGATGCCTGAAAAACTTTCAGGCATCCTGCCAAGCAGATCAAAGGCCCGCAGTGGCCTTGGCTTTTTCACACGCCATCAAGATGCGCTCGGGCGTGGCAGGTGCGTCCATGTACACCACCGCTTTGTGGTTAGCGCTGGCGGCCACCGCATCGCGCAAGGCGAAGAAGGCCGACAGGCCCAACATCAAAGGCGGCTCACCCGTGGCCTTGCTGTTGAAAGGCGTGGGCTTCAGGTTGGCGTTGTCGAACAAGGACACCTTGAAGTGCTCAGGGATGTCGCCCGCCACCGGGATCTTGTACGTGCTGGGGCCGTGTGTGAGCAACTTGCCCTTTTTGTCCCAAATGCACTCTTCCATGGTGAGCCAGCCCATGCCTTGCACATAAGCGCCTTCGATCTGGCCTTTGTCCAATGCGGGGTTGATGCTGCGGCCCACGTCTTGCACGATGTCCACGGCTTTCAGCCACCACTCGCCTGTGCGGGTGTCGATTTCCACTTCGCTCACCGCCGCGCCGTAGCAGTAGTAATAGAAGGCACGACCGTTCAAGGTGGTGAAGTCGTATTTGATTTCGGGCGTCATGTAAAAGCCCGTCACGCTCAGGCCCACGCGGTCGAGCCAAGCTTGCTTGGTCACGTCGGCCCACTTGACGGATTTGCCGCCGCCGTGCAGCTCATTGTTGGCAAAGCTCACGTCTTCGGCTTGGCAGCCCAACATGCGCGCGGCCACAGGCTTGAGGCGTTCGCGCATTTGCGTTGTGGCGTTCATGATGGCCGCGCCATTGATGTCGGCACCGCTGGATGCGGAGGTGGCTGACGCGTTGGGTACTTTCTGCGAGTCGGTGGCGGTGATGCGCACATGGTCTACGCTGATGCCCAGACCATCGGCACACACCTGAGCCATCTTGGTGTTGAGGCCCTGGCCCATTTCGGTACCACCGTGGTTGCAACTGACCGAGCCGTCCATGTAGACCACCAGCAATGCGCCGCCCTGGTTCAGGTGCGTGGCGGTGAAGCTGATGCCGAACTTCAGGGGCACCAAGGCCAAGCCGCGCTTGCGGGTTTTGCTCTTGGCGTTGAAGGCCTGCACTTGAGCACGGCGCTCGGCGTAATTCGATTCACGCTCGACCTGCGCAATCACCTTGTCGCCCACCCAGTCTTCGATGAGCTGGTTGTATTGGGTGGTCATGGTGTCGGGGCTGCCGCTGATGGCCGGGTCTGTGTACAGGTTGAGCTTGCGCACTTCCAAAGGGTCTTTGCCCAAAGTCATGGCAATTTCGTCCATCACCGTCTCGATGCCAAACATGCCCTGTGGGCCACCGAAACCACGGAAGGCGGTGGCGCTTTGCGTGTTGGTTTTGCAGCGGTGGCTGATCAGCTTGAGCGCGGGGATGTGGTAACTGTTGTCGATGTGCAAACAAGCGCGGTCATTCACCGGGCCCGAATAGTCGGTGCTGTAGCCGCAGCGGGACATGAGCGTGATGTCAGCGCCCAGCACGCGGCCGTTGTCGTCAAAGCCCACTTCGTAGTCGATGCGGAAATCGTGGCGCTTGCCCGTGATGGTCATGTCGTCATCGCGGTTCACGCGCAGCTTGACGGGCTTGCCCAACTTGTGTGCGGCCAGTGCGGCGCTCTGGCTGAAAATGCTGGCGTTGCCCTCTTTGCCACCAAAGCCACCGCCCATGCGGCGGCAAATCACTTCCACGTCGTTGGTGTGCAGGTTCAGGGCGTGCGCGGCTTCGCGTTGGTTGCCATCGGGGTGCTGGGTCGACACATACAGCGTGAGCTGGCCGTCTTCTTTGGGCACCGCGTAAGTGATCTGGCCTTCGAGGTAAAACTGCTCTTGCTGACCGGTGCGGGTCGTGCCCTTGATCTTGTGCGGGGCATTGGCAATGGCCGTGGCCGCGTCGCCACGGGTGATGCCTTTGGGCGGCATGATGAAGCTGCCCGCGGCCATCGCCTCTTCTACCGTCAGGATCGGCGTGAGTTCTTTGACCAGCACCTTGGCTTTGTGCGCGGCTTCGCGGGCATAGAGCATGTTGCGCGCCACCACCACGGCCACGGCCTGGCCAATGAACTCGACCTTGCCTGCGGCGAGGAAGGGATCATCGTGCACGATGGGGCCGCAGTTGTTTTCACCGGGAATGTCTTTGGCGGTGTACACCGCGACCACGCCGTGTTCCTTGAGAATGGCTGCGCGGTCGATGCCGTCGCCGATCAACTCGCCATGCGCCACGGGCGACAGGATGAGGGCGGCATACAAGGTGCCTGCGTGCTCAGGGATGTCGTCGATGTAGGTGGCTGTGCCTGTCACGTGCAGGTGCGCAGACTCGTGAACGATGTCGGTGCCTTGCTGAACGCCCGATGCGGGCAACAGGTTTTTAAGTGCGGTAGGAGCGTTCATTCAAGCCACCTCTTTCTGTTCTTCAATGAATTCCAAAGCCAAATTACGCGCCACCAAAGCGCGGTAAGCCCACGTGGCACGCAAGCCGTCGCGTGCGGTAAAGCTGGCGGCAATCGCGGCGTCCAGATCAGCCGCCTTCACATCGGCGGGCGCTTGGCCTTCGAGCACGGCTTCGAGTTGGGGCGCACGGGCCGGGAAGGGGCTCAGGCCGTTGTAGGCCAGCTTGACGCCAGACAGCTTACCGCCTTGTAGCGTGTAGCTGATGGCCGCGCAAGTGGCCGAAATGTCTTGCTCAAAACGCTTGCTCACCTTGTGGGCGCGGAACACTTGCCCCGCCACAGGCTTGGCCAACTCCACTGCTTCGATGAACTCGCCCGCTTCGAGCACGCTTTTCTTCATGCCGGTGTAGAAGTTTTCCAGCAACACGTTGCGGGTTTTGTCGCCACGGCGCAGCACCAAATTGGCACCCAGCGCCAGCAAACAAGGCATGGAATCGCCAATCGGCGAGCCGTTGGCAATGTTGCCCGCCAAGGTGGCGGTCGATCGGATGGGGGGCGAACCAAAGCGGCGCAAAACTTCGGCAAAGTCGGGGTAGGCCTTGGCGATCAGCGTCTCGACCTGCGTCAGCGACACTGCGGCACCGATGCGCCAGACCTTGTCGGTCTCGGCCACTTGGCGCAGGGCTTTGACGTTGCCCAAATACATGATGTGGTCGGGGCGTGCGTACTGCTTGTTGACCTGCAAACCGATTTCGGTGCTGCCCGCCAAGAGTGTGGTGGTGGGGTGTTTGACCAGGTAGTCGGCCACTTCTTCGAGGGTGGCCGGCGACACAAACTCGTTTCCTTTTTTGGTGCGCACCACGGGCTGCACGATGATGTCACCGTCCAGGCTCAAGGTCGGCACGCTGGCGCGTTGGATCTCTTTGAGCAAGGGCACATCGGCGCTGTCGTCCAGCTTCAAGGCGTCTGGCTTGGCGCAGGCCTTGGTGGCCGACTCGATGATCGGCTTGTAGCCAGTGCAGCGGCACAGGTTGCCGCTGAGCGAATCGGTGATCTGCTGGCGATTGGGCATGGGCAAAACCTGCACCAGGTTCACCAAACTCATCACGATGCCGGGCGTGCAGAAACCGCACTGCGAGCCGTGGCACTTGACCATTTCTGCCTGCACCGGGTGCAGCGTGCCGTCGGGTTTTTTCAGGCTCTCGACGGTCTTGACCGATTTGCCGTCCAGCGAAGGCAGCAACTGGATACAGGCATTGGTGGCGACATAGTCCACGCCTGTGCCTGCCGCGTTGAGTTCGCCCACCATGACCACGCAAGCGCCGCAATCGCCTTCGGCGCAGCCCTCTTTGGTGCCGGTGCGGTGCATTTGCTCGCGCAAATAGTCCAGAACGGTGGTGGTGCGGCGCTCGCCTTGGGCTTCGACGATCTGGCCGTCGAGCACAAAGCGCACAGTGTTGGTGACTTGGGTCATGGTTCGGGGGTCTAAATAAACGGTAGAGGCCAGATTTTAAAGAACCGGGGCCAGTGTGGCGGGCTTTTTTCGATGAAGTTGACAGATTCATCGAATGAATCGGGGTCAGATCCCAATTGAATCGGGGTCAGATCCCTAATGAATCGGGCACAGATCCCAATTAACACCGTCCTCCCGAGCCGATAGGGGGTCCATGCCCTAAGCACCGTCACCCCCGACGTGATCGGGGGTCCATGCCTTTGACTGTGATGGATACCCGGTCAAGCCGGGCATGACGGATTAATCGGGGTCAGATTAATCGGGGTCAGATCCCAATTAATTCAGGAGCCTCGATAGGTCGAGTAGCTCCATGGGCTGGCCAGCAGCGGCACATGGTAGTGCTGGTCTTCGTGGGCCACGCCAAAATCCAGCGCCACACGGTTCAGGAAGTTGGGTTCGGGCAGTTCAACGCCTTTGGATTTGAAGTAGTCGCTCACATTGAAGACCAGGCGATAGGTGCCTTTGCGCAGGCTAGCGTGGTCGTACAGCATACCGTCAGGGTTGCGACCGTCGCTGTTCAGCGTGAAGCTTTTGACCAAGGTGGCCTGATCGCCTTGGGTGGTGAAAAGGGAAACCTGCATACCGGCGGCGGGGCAGCCGTGCATCGTGTCCAGAACGTGTGTGCTCAATCCCATGGCCTTACTCGCTTGTTTTGAATGGGGTCAAAAAGGTGGTTTTTGCAAGGCTTTAAAAGGCCCGCCAAACCGGTCGACTGAAGTGTATACAATTTTGCTTTTAATGGCTATCATTTCTGCCGCAGACATCAAAACACCTGGGTCATTTCCCGAAAAGGCACCACGAGACATGGAAACCTCCACCACGCACCACATTGTCGAATCGCTGACCCGCGCCATCGTGGAGCACCGCTTGCTGCCCGGCTCCAAGTTGGCAGAGCAAAAGCTGGCCGACCACTTTGGCGTCTCGCGAACTTTGGTCAGACAAGCGTTGTTTCAACTGTCGCAAAACAGGTTGATCAAGCTCGAACCGGCCCGTGGCGCATTTGTGGCGGCGCCTTCGGTCGAAGAGGCGCAGCAGGTGTTTGCCGTGCGCCGCATGCTCGAAGCCGAAATGACCCGCGCTTTTGTCCAGCAAGTCACGCCGGAACAAATCGTGGCCCTGAAGGAACACATCAAGCAAGAACGCGAAGCCGTGACACAAGGCGACATCACGGGCCGCACCGAGTTGTTGGGCGACTTTCATGTGCGCATGGCCGAGTTGATGCACAACGATGTGCTGGCCCAGGTGCTGGGCGAGCTGATCTCGCGCTGCGCCTTGATCACATTGATGTACCAGTCACGCAACGAGGCCGAACACTCCACCGACGAACATGCGGCCATCGTGGGCGCACTCGAAGCCCGTAACGCTGACCTGGCCGTGCGCTTGATGCACGAACACCTGCTGCATGTCGAGGAAAGCCTGACCTTCGACCGCAAAGTACCGACGCACGACATTTCTTTGGCCCTGGCCTGAAACCACAAAACGACCATGAGCACCTACGACTCGACCCTCCCCTACCCACGCGACCTCAAAGGCTATGGCCGCCATGTGCCGCACGCACAATGGCCGGGCGGCGCACGCGTGGCGGTGCAGTTTGTCTTGAACTACGAAGAAGGCGGTGAAAATTCGGTTCTGCATGGCGATGCGGGCTCTGAGCAGTTTTTGTCCGAGATGTTCAACCCTGCATCCTTCCCAGAGCGGCACATCAGCATGGAAGGCATTTACGAATACGGCTCGCGGGCGGGCGTGTGGCGCATCCTGCGCGAGTTCGAAAAACGTGGCCTGCCGCTCACGGTGTTTGGCGTGGCCACTGCATTGCAAAAGCACGACGACGTGACCGCCGCCTTCAAAGAGCTGGGCTACGACATCGCCTGCCACGGCCTCAAGTGGATCCACTACCAGCACATCGACGAAGCCACCGAACGCGCCCACATGGCCGAGGCCATGGCCATTTTGCAAAAACTCACAGGCGAGCGGCCACTGGGCTGGTACACCGGGCGCGACAGCCCCAACACACGCCGCTTGGTGGCCGATTTTGGTGGCTTTGAATACGACAGCGACTACTACGGCGACGACCTGCCCTTCTGGATGAAAGTGCGCAAAAGCGACGGCAGCGATGCGCCGCAGCTGATCGTGCCCTACACCCTGGACTGCAACGACATGCGCTTCGCGCTGCCACAGGGTTATTCGCATGCCGATCCCTTCTTTCAATACATGAAAGACACCTTTGACGCGCTTTACGCCGAGGGCGACCCGAACGGCGACAACGCGCCCAAGATGATGAGCATCGGCATGCACTGCCGCTTGCTGGGACGCCCCGGACGCATCACCGCACTGCAACGCTTTTTGGACCACATCCAGTCGCATGACAAAGTGTGGGTAGCGCGGCGCATCGACATCGCACGGCACTGGAACGCCACACACCCCTACAAGGATTGACCATGCCCATCACGTTGGAACAACTCAATAACGCCAGCCGTGAAGAGGCGGCGCAAATGCTCGACGGCCTGTATGAGCACTCGCCCTGGATCGCCGAGCAGGCGCTGAACGAGCGCCCCTTCACATCGCTGGCGCATCTGAAACACGCCATGTGCGAAGTCTTGACCCACGCTGGGCGCGAGGCGCAACTTGGTCTCATCCGTGCCCACCCGGAACTGGCGGGCAAGGCCATGGTCAGTAAAACGCTCACGGCAGAATCCACGAACGAACAAACCAAGGCGGGCCTGACCGACTGCACGCCCCAAGAGTTCGCCCAAATCCAACAGCTCAACGCCGACTACAACGCCAAGTTTGGCTGGCCCTTCATCTTGGCGGTGCGCGGCCCACGGGGCGTGGGTTACAACAAACGGCAGATCATCGACGCGTTTGAGCGCCGCCTGCACGGCCACCCCGACTTTGAATTGCAAGAGTGCCTGCGCAACATCCACCGCATCGTTGAAATTCGCCTGAACGACAAGTTTGACTTCGAGCCCACGCTGGGCCATCAGGTATGGGACTGGCAGGAAATGCTTGCGCAACACTCGGACCCCGGCTTTGCCGAGCTGGGCCAACTCACCGTCACTTACTTGACCGATGCGCACCGGGCGTGTGCCCAGCGCATCACGCAAAACATGCGCGACTGCGGCTTTGACGAGGTACACACCGACGCTGTGGGCAACGTGGTGGGCCGTTACCACCCCGCCACATCAGGCGGCAAATACCTGTTGACCGGCAGCCACTACGACACCGTGCGCAACGGCGGCAAATATGACGGCCGCTTGGGCATCTTTGTGCCCATGGCCTGTGTGCAGCAGCTGCACCAGCAGGGGCAACGCCTGCCCTTTGGCATCGAGGTGGTGGCCTTTTCTGAAGAAGAAGGCCAGCGTTACAAAGCCACCTTCTTGGGCTCTGGTGCCTTGATCGGTGACTTCAAGCCCGAATGGCTGGCACAACAAGATGCCGACGGCATCACCATGCGCGCGGCCATGCAACACGCGGGCCTGTGTGTGGAAGACATTCCCAAAATCCAGCGCGACCCGGCGCAGTACCTGGGCTTTGTCGAAGTGCACATCGAGCAAGGCCCGGTGCTCAACGAAGTGAACATCCCACTGGGCGTGGTCACCTCCATCAACGGCAGCGAGCGCTACCTGTGCGAGATCCTCGGCACCGCCAGCCACGCAGGCACCACCCCCATGGACCGCCGTCGCGATGCGGCCTGCGCCGTGGCCGAACTGGCGCTTTACATGGAGCAACGTGCCGCCCAAGACGGCGACTCTGTGGCCACCATCGGCCAGCTGAATGTGCCCAACGGCTCGATCAATGTGGTGCCGGGACGCTGCACCTTCAGCCTGGACATGCGCGCCCCCACCGACGCGCAGCGCGATGCGCTGGTCGCCGACGTGATGGCCCAACTGCACGCCATCAGCGAGCGTCGCAGCGTGCGCTACAGCGCCGAACGCACCATGAGCGCTGCCGCTGCGCCCAGCGCCCCCGAGTGGCAAGCCCGCTGGGAACGTGCCGTAAACGCCCTGGGTGTGCCGCTTTTCAAGCTGCCCAGCGGCGCGGGCCACGACGCCATGAAGCTGCACGAAGTCATGCCGCAAGCCATGTTGTTTGTGCGTGGCGAAAACGCAGGCATCAGCCACAACCCGCTCGAATCGACCACCAGCTGCGACATGCAGCTGTGCGTCGACGCTTTCACCCATGTTTTGAACCAACTCTCTCAGGAACTGTCATGAGCGCCCTCCACGTCAATCACTCACAACAATACGAACAACTCGACACTTGGATCGACGCGCACTTTGACGAACAGGTGCAGTTTTTGCAGGCGCTGGTGCAGGTGCCCACCGACACCCCGCCCGGCAACAACGCGCCTCATGCCGAGCGCACCGCCGAGCTGCTCAAGCCCATGGGCTTTGAGGCCGAAAAACACCCTGTTCCTGCCTCCGAAGTCAAAGCCTATGGGCTGGAGTCGATCACCAACCTGATCGTGCGCCGCAAGTATGGCGAGGGCAAAACCATTGCGCTGAACGCCCACGGCGACGTCGTGCCCCCCGGCGAAGGCTGGACTTTCCCACCCTACGGCGGCGAGATTCACAACGGCGCGATGTATGGCCGCGCCACTGCCGTGAGCAAGTGCGACTTTTCCACCTTCACATTTGCCACGCGGGCACTCGAATCGCTGAAAGCCCCACTCAAAGGCGGCGTGGAACTGCACTTCACGTACGACGAAGAATTCGGTGGCGAAATGGGTCCCGGTTGGCTGCTGGCCAAGGGCTTAACCCAGCCTGATTTGATGATCGCCGCAGGCTTCAGCTACCAGGTGGTCACCGCGCACAACGGCTGCCTGCAAATGGAAGTGACGGTGCAAGGCGAGATGGCGCACGCCGCCATCCCCGACAGCGGCACCGATGCACTGCAGGGCGCGGTGCACATCTTGAACGCACTACACGCACTGAACACCCAGTATTTAAAAGTCACATCCCAGGTCGAGGGCATCACACACCCCTACCTGAACGTGGGTCAGATCAGTGGCGGCACCAACACCAATGTGGTGCCCGGCAAGGTCGTCTTCAAACTTGACCGCCGCATGATCCCCGAAGAAAACCCCGCCGAAGTCGAAGCCAGCATCCGCCAAACCATTGCCGATGCGGCCGCCAGCTTCAAGCCCCCACGCGGCGGACAAGAACTCAAAGTGGATGTGCGCCGCATGCTGCTGGCCAACGCCATGAAGCCCTTGGCGGGCAACCAGCCCATGGTCGACGCGATCCAAAAGCACGGTGGCGAACTCTTTGGCGAAGCCATCCCTGCTGTGGGCACGCCGCTCTACACCGACGTGCGCCTGTATGTGGAGCGCGGCATCCCCGGCGTGATCTATGGCGCAGGCCCGCGCACCGTGCGCGAGTCCAATGCCAAGCGCTCAGACGAGCATGTGCAGCTGGAGGACCTGCGCCGCGCCACCAAAGTGATTGCGCGGACCTTGCTGGATTTGCTGGTCTGATGGGTCTGATGGGTCTGATGGGTCTGATGGCCAGCGCTGAAGTCAGCCCAGCTGCGCCACCTGCGCGCCATCAACCACGTTGAAGGTACACCTTCACGAAGCTGCTCTTGAGCTTGTCGGCCTGGCCTGACAAGCCATCGCGCTTGTCTGCTTGCGCCATCGCCATCAACGCATCCAGGTGCTGACGAATGGTCTGAATGTCGGCATCGTTGGCTTGCTCTTCCACTTGTCGAAGTTTGTCGCTGACGGCGGGATAAAGCGCGATGATTTTCTGAACATCTCGGGCTTGTGCCGCATCAAGTATCTGCTCCATGTTGTCGTGAAAATCGACCAAAGCCACTGACAACAACGAGACGCCATTGCGCTTGAGCATGTCCTGAAACACTGGGCGCACCTTTTCCAGATCCAAATGGGCTTGCTGCAGATCGCCGCTGCGAACCGCTGGCTCAACGCCGGTCAGCATGGCCTGCACCGACACGAGGTCGGCGCTCAATTGGGTGTCAGTGCGCAACGCATAGGGGCGGTATTTTGTGTACTTCGACTGAAATGCAAGCCAAGCCGGCATCAAGCGGTCATAGTCGGCGTTGGCCTTTTCCCGCTCATTCTTGCCCGTCAAGAACAAGGTTTGCTTGTAAAAATGGTTCATGGCGTTGAACTCTTCAAGAAAGAGTTTTCGGCTAAAGGCCGCACTGCCATAGCTGCCACCGACCAGCAAGGCCAGCAAAGCGGCCCATCCCAAGGCTTTCCACGCCATGCCCAACTCACCCGCCGAACGGCTTGCGGTGCTTACGCCCAATACCCGGTACAACGGACAAAACTGAACCAACGCCGTCCCGACCAGAATCGCCGCCCCGGCATAAACCGGCCATTGAGCGGCCGACATCGACCAGAAATAAGCCCATTGAACCAAACCAATGGCCAATGCCAGACGCAGCCAGCGATCGATCGGATGGATATTTTTCATGTCAAAACCTTGTGTGAAGACCCTCGAAAGGTTTTCGACGGTGACGGGTTCAAGTATCTGACCCAATGCCCTGGTTGAATTTGATCTTGATCATTAGGAGAACGACTGCGAGGTGTTTTAGAGCACCTGGGTAATCCCTGAGGTCAGTCTTGGATTTTTTGTATACAGTTTGAAACACAAAGAGGCACACATTTAGCCTGTTTGCAATTTTCCCTCTGTTTACTTTTCAGGAGACACCTCCATGAGTTCAACCATCCACCCCGTGGACGAGCATTTGCCCAATGGCAAGCTCGCCGCTTTGGGCCTGCAACATGTGCTGGTGATGTACGCCGGTGCCGTGGCCGTGCCCCTGATCGTGGGCCGCGCCCTCAAACTGAGCCCGCAAGACGTGGCCTACCTGATTTCGGCTGACCTGTTTTGCTGCGGCTTGGTCACCCTGATCCAATCGCTGGGGGCCACACAGTGGTTTGGCATTCGCCTGCCCGTGATGATGGGCGTGACGTTCGCGTCTGTGGCACCCATGGTGGCCATGGCCAACGCCAACCCGGGCGAGCTGGGGGCACAGCTGATCTTCGGCTCCATCATTGGGGCGGGCATCATCTCGATCCTGATCGCGCCGCTGGTGAGCCGCTTGTTGCGCTTCTTCCCGCCTGTGGTCACCGGCACCATCATTGCCGTGATCGGCATCAGCTTGATGCGCATCGGCATCAACTGGATTTTTGGCAACCCCTTTGGCCCCACTGCGCCCAGCATCGTGACGCCCGAGCACAAAGCTTGGCTGGATGCCGCCACCGCGGCGGCTGGCGCACCGGGCTCCACATTGCCCGCCATTCCCAAAGACCTGGCGCTCTTGCCCAAGATGCCTAACCCCAAATACGCCGACCTGACTGGCGTGGGTATTGCGGCTTTGGTGCTGGTCTCCATCATGTTGATCGCACGCTATGCCAAAGGCTTTTTGGCCAACATCTCGGTGCTCTTGGGCATCGTGATCGGCGGCGTAGTGGCCACAGCCATGGGCCTGATGAACTTCGACAAAGTCGGCAAAGCCGCCTGGTTTGATGTCATCACACCGTTTCACTTCGGCATGCCGGTGTTTGAGCCGGTGCTGATCCTGACCATGACATTGGTCATGATTGTGGTGATGATCGAGTCGACCGGCATGTTTTTGGCCTTGGGCGAAATGACCGACAAAAAGGTCGACCAAGCCGCGCTCACACGCGGTCTTCGCACCGACGGCCTGGGCACGCTGATCGGCGGCATTTTCAACACTTTCCCCTACACCAGCTTCTCGCAAAACGTGGGCTTGGTGGCGGTGACGGGCGTGAAAAGCCGCTTTGTGTGCGTGGCCGGTGGTTTGATTCTGGTGGCTTTGGGCCTCTTGCCCAAGATGGCTGCACTGATCGAATCACTGCCCACCGTGGTGCTGGGCGGCGCGGGTCTGGTGATGTTCGGCATGGTGGCGGCCACTGGCATCCGCATCCTGGGCAATGTGGACTTCAAGAACAACCGCTTCAACGCGATGATCGTGGCGATTTCGATCGGCATCGGCATGATCCCGCTGATCGCGCCCAACTTCAAACAGTGGATGCCGCATGGCCTGCACCCGCTGATCGAGTCGGGCATCTTGCTGGCGTCCCTCAGCGCAGTGGCTTTGAACCTGTTCTTCAATGGCGCCAGCGGTGACAACCGCGACGCGATCGAGGCCGCCAAGCAGGCCGAGGCGCACTGAACCAAGGCAAAAGAAGACATGGATACCCGGTCAAGCCGGGCATGACAACACACTGGTCACCCTGACTGAATCGGGGGTCCATGATTTCGGCCTCTGTCACCCCCGACTGGATCGGGGGTCAATGATTTCGGCCTCTGTCACCCCCGACTGGATCGGGGGTCCATGATTGCGGCCTCTGTCACCCCCGACTGGATCGGGGGTCCATGACGTTGATGAGCGTGTGAGCGCATACGCCAATTTGGTGCACCAACCCAGCCAAGTTGCACCAAAAATGAGAATTTCTAGGGGATGGACCTGACATGGGCCGTCAGACCCATGGTCGATAATGGCACCGATTTTGCTAGACAAGATTCACCGTTTATTTGACCCTGGAGCACCTCATGAACAAGCGTTTCTTACTCAAGGCCACCGCCGTGTTGGCTGCTGCTGCCGCTTTTGGCACCGCACAAGCCCAAACAACCCCCATCAAATTTCAGCTGGACTGGCGCTTTGAAGGCCCTGCCGCGTTCTTTTTGCAACCCGCGGCCAAAGGCTATTTCAAGGATGCCAAGCTGGACGTGACAGTGGACTCGGGCAACGGTTCGGGTGGCGCGGTCACGCGCGTGGCTTCGGGCACTTATGACCTGGGCTTTGCCGATCTGGCGGCGTTGATGGAGTTTCACGCCAACAACCCCGACGCACCCAACAAGCCTGTGGCCATCATGATGGTCTACAACAACACCCCCGCTTCGGTCATGGCCCTGAAGAAGTCCGGCATCAAAACCCCCGCCGACTTGGCTGGCAAGAAGCTGGGCGCTCCGGTGTTTGACGCAGGCCGCCGCGCTTTCCCTATCTTCCAGAAAGCCAACGGCATTGGCAACGTGGCCTGGACCGCGATGGACCCCCCTTTGCGCGAAACCATGTTGGTGCGCGGCGATGTGGACGCCATCACAGGTTTCACCTTTACCTCCTTGCTCAACATCGAAGCGCGTGGCGTGAAAGCCGAAGACGTGGTGGTCATGCAGTACCCTGACTTTGGCGTCAAGCTTTATGGCAACGCGATCATCGCCTCGCCCAAAATCTTGAAGGAAAACCCAGCCGCCGTAAAAGCCTTCCTGAGTGCCTTCACCAAAGGGGCCAAAGACGTGATCGCCGACCCAGCCAAAGCCATTGAGTCGGTCAAAGCGCGTGACGGCATCATCAACGTGGCCCTGGAAACACGCCGCCTGCAATTGGCCATTGACACCGTGATCAACAGCCCATCGGCCCGTGCTGAAGGCTTTGGCCAAATCAATGGCCCACGCCTGACGCTCATGGCCTCGCAAGTGTCTGACGCCTTCAACACCAAGACCCGCGTGAAAGTGGATGACATCTGGAACGGTTCGTTCCTGCCCACGTCCAAAGAGCTGGACATTCTGCCCAAGCCCAAAAAGTAAAGCCCGCACTGGCGGTCTTGCCATGCGCAAGACCCCAACACGGCTGCCGCGCCATTGCAGCGCGGCCCCAACCCACCCGCGCCCTCAGGGGCTGGTGGGTTTTTTCGAACGGTCTTTTCGCACACTTTCGAACCCTTTTCAAAGCCACTTATGTCCCAAGACGCATTCGTCGATTTCCAGAATGTCTGGCTGGCCTACAACGACGAGTTGCTGGCGCAAAACCACTTTGCGGTGGAAGACATCAACCTGCAGGTCAAGCAAGGCGAGTTCATTGCCATCGTCGGCCCATCGGGCTGCGGTAAATCGACCTTCATGAAACTGACCACGGGCCTGAAGATGCCCAGCAAAGGCCGCATCTTGGTCGATGGTCAGCCGGTCACGGGGCCGCTCAAAATCAGCGGCATGGCGTTTCAAGCCTCGTCTTTGCTGCCTTGGCGCACCACGCTCGACAACGTGCTTTTGCCGCTCGAAATCGTGGAGCCCTACCGTTCCAACTTCAAGCAAAAGAAGGCCGAATACATCGAACGTGCCCGCAAGCTGCTCAACACGGTGGGCCTGGGTGGCTACGAAGACAAGTTTCCTTGGCAACTTTCGGGCGGTATGCAACAACGCGCCAGCATCTGCCGCGCCCTGATCCATGAGCCCAAAATGCTGCTGCTCGACGAGCCCTTTGGCGCGCTCGATGCATTCACACGCGAAGAACTCTGGTGCATCTTGCGAGACCTGTGGACCGAGCAAAAATTCAACGTCATCCTGGTCACGCACGACCTGCGCGAATCGGTGTTTTTGGCCGACACGGTGTATGTGATGAGCAAGAGCCCTGGCCGCTTTGTCGTCAAACGCGAGATCGATCTGCCGCGCCCGCGTGATCTCGAGATCACATACACCCCCGAATTCACCAACATCGTGCACGAGCTGCGCGGCCACATCGGCGCCATGCGCAAGACCGGTGCGGCGATCAACCAATAAGCGGGAGTCCTTTCATGAACCACAAAACCCTCGAACGCTGGGCACCTTGGGCACTGCTGGTGATCAGCATCTTGATCTGGGAAGTACTGTGCCGCGCCTTCAACGTGTCGGAATTCGTCTTCCCTAGCCCCTCGCGCATCGCGCAACAAACCATCGAATTCAAAGACGTGATCGCCGGTCATGCCTGGCGCACTTTTTGGGTGACGATGGTGGGCTTTGGCATCGCCATCGTGGTGGGCGTCTTGCTGGGCTTCATCATCGGCAGCTCGCGCCTGGCCTATGCCGCCGTGTACCCGCTCATGACCGCTTTCAACGCGCTGCCCAAAGCGGCGTTTGTGCCGATCTTGGTGGTGTGGTTTGGCATCGGCATTGGCCCGGCCATCCTCACGGCTTTCCTGATCAGCTTCTTCCCCATCATGGTGAACATCGCCACGGGTTTGGCCACACTGGAGCCTGAACTGGAAGACGTGCTGCGCGTGCTGGGTGCCAAGCGCTGGGATGTGCTGGTCAAAGTCGGCCTGCCCCGCTCCATGCCCTACTTTTATGGCTCACTCAAAGTGGCCATCACCTTGGCCTTTGTGGGCACCACCGTGTCAGAGATGACCGCCTCGAACGAAGGCATTGGCTACCTGCTGATCTCGGCCGGTTCGGCCATGCAAATGGGCCTGGCGTTTTCGGGCTTGGTGGTGGTGGGCGCCATGGCCATGATCATGTACGAACTGTTCAGCGCCATCGAAAAACACACCACCGGCTGGGCGCACCGCGGCTCGCAAGGCGAATGAAGCTCGACCCGGTTCAGCGTGCACCTCGCCACCGGCCACGGGCACGCACATGACCTGGCACGCCAGCCTCCAGCTCGACTACACCCTAGAGTCTGAGCGCAGCGTGGCCCGCTACCTGCACCAAGGCCCGCTGCGCATTTTGCAAAGCCTTTACCCCGAAGGCGATGCGGTCTGCCACAACGTGCTGGTGCACCCGCCCAGCGGCTTGGTGGGCGGCGACACGCTGGACATGCAAGTCACCGTGGGCGCGGGTGCCCATGGCCTGGTCACCACACCGGGGGCCACACGCTTTTACCGGTCTGATGCGGGCTTGGCCAAGCAGCAAGTGCATGCCCGAGTGGAAAGCGGTGCTCGGCTGGAATGGTTGCCCTTGGAGGCGATTGCCTACAACGGGTGCGACGGCCTCAACCGCGCCGTGTTCGATCTGGCGCCCGGCGCAGAAATGATGACCTGGGACATCACGGCGCTGGGCCTGCCTGCGGCAGACTTGCCCTTCGCACAAGGCACGTTTCGCCAGCACATGGAGATCCCCGGTGTCTGGCTGGAGCGCGGCACGATCAGCGCCACCGACACCCGATTGATGAACAGCCCGCTCGGCTTGGCAGGCCAGCGCTGCATGGCCACGCTGGTGTTTGCGGCAGGCAGCGCCATCGCGGCTGAACGCGCAGATCGCGCCTTGGCCTGCGCACGTGACCTGACCGAAGCCTCATCCCTGCGCCTGACGGCGGGCGCGACATTGCCCCACAAACAAATCATCGTGCTGCGGGTGCTATCACCCGTGACCGAACCGGCCATGCAATTGCTGCGGCAAGTGTGGGCGGCGTGGCGACATGAGATGTGGGGTTTGCCGGGGCATGTGCCACGGTTGTGGAACCTCTGACCAGCCTGCATGACCGTCATCCTCAATAGCAGTCATCCTCAATAGCAGTCATCCTCAATAGCAGTCATCCTCAATAGCAGTCATATCCAATAGCTGTCATACCCGCGAATGCGGGTATCCAGTGCGCCAAATGCACACCCGCGTTCGCGGGCATGCCATGGGGAGCCTCAAATCGCCACCAGCTGCTGAATGTTCTTGGCCTTCATCTCGCTGCCCGGCCCACGCGCAATCACCTCGCCGCGCTCCATGACCAAGTACTGGTCGGCCAGTTCTTCGGCAAAGTCGTAGTACTGCTCGCACAACAACACCGCCATGCGCTGGCCTTGCAGGCCCACGTCGGCCAGCTGGCGGATCACGCGGCCAATGTCTTTGATGATGCTGGGCTGGATGCCTTCGGTGGGTTCGTCCAGAATCAGCAAACGCGGCTTGGCCGCCAAAGCGCGGGCAATGGCCAGTTGCTGTTGCTGACCGCCGGAGAGGTCACCACCTCGGCGGTGCAACATTTGTTTGAGCACCGGAAACAGTTCAAACAACTCAGGCGGGATGGGCGTGCCGCCGGGCTGTGTCGCCAAGCCCATCAGCAGGTTGTCTTCCACCGTGAGGCGCGCAAAGATTTCGCGGCCTTGGGGGACATAGCCAATGCCTGCGGCGGCGCGTTCATAAGGCTTGGCGTTGCTCAGCTCTTTGCCGTCCAGCAGCACGCTGCCGCTTTTGATCGGCACCAGGCCCATGAGCGATTTGAGTAGCGTGGTTTTGCCCACGCCGTTGCGGCCCAGCAAGACGGTGACCTGCCCTTGCGCGGCAGACAGGCTCACATCGCGAAGGATGTGGGAGCCGCCGTAGTATTGGTGAATGTTTTGGACTGTCAGCATGTTTTCTCTGTTTGATGTGTTGGCACCAACTTGTTCGGTACAGGTGAATCGGACATGGATCCCGGATCAAGTCCGGGATGACTTGTCATGGTCAACGTCCCAAATAAACTTCAATCACCCGCTCATCGGCCTGCACTTGATCGAGCGTGCCCTGGGCCAGCACCGAGCCATCGCACAGCACGGTGACGATGTCCGAGATGGTCCGAATAAAGCCCATGTCGTGCTCAACCACCATCAACGAGTGCTTGCCCTTGAGCGTCAAAAACAACTCGGCGGTGCGCTCTGTTTCATGGTCGGTCATACCGGCCACGGGTTCGTCCAGCAGCAGCAATTTAGGGTCTTGCATGAGCAGCATGCCGATCTCAAGCCACTGTTTTTGACCATGGCTGAGCGTGCCTGCTTGCACCCGCACACTGTCAGCGAGGTGGATGGTGTGCAGCACCTCGGCCAAGCGATCGCTCTGGCGTGAGTCAAGCTTGAAGAACATCGAGGCCTTCACGCCTTTGGGTGTTTTCAAAGCCAGCTCGAGGTTTTCAAACACGCTTAAATGCTCAAACACCGTGGGCTTTTGGAACTTGCGACCAATGCCCAGCTGGGCGATCTCGGGTTCGTTGTGGCGCAGCAAATCGAGGGTGCTGCCAAAAAACACCGTGCCCTCGTCAGGTCGGGTCTTGCCCGTGATGATGTCCATCATGGTGGTTTTGCCCGCACCGTTGGGGCCGATGATGCAGCGCAATTCACCGGGGGCGATGTCGAGCGACAGTTTGTTGATGGCCTTGAAGCCGTCAAAGCTCACACTCACATCTTCCAAATACAAGATGCGGCCATGCGTCACATCCACCTCTTTGGCGTCTTGCAGCACACGGCCATAACCGGCAGTTCGCCCCCCCGACTCGGTGGACTCCACACGCTGTTGCGCCGACTGGGCAATGCGCTGCGCGCCCTGTTTCAAAAGATCGGGGGTCATGCGGCACCGCCTTTTTTGTTCTTGAATTTGGCCACCAGCCCCACCACGCCTTGCGGCAGGTACAAGGTCACAGCGATGAAGAGCGCCCCTAAAAAGTACAGCCAAAATTCTGGCGCGGTCACGGTGAGCCAGCTTTTGGCCCCGTTGACCAAAAACGCGCCCAAGATCGGTCCCATCAAAGTGCCACGCCCCCCGACTGCGGCCCACACCGCCATCTCAATCGAATTGGCGGCGCTCATTTCACCGGGGTTGATGATGCCCACCTGCGGCACATACAAAGCGCCTGCAATGCCGCACATCACCGCCGAGATCACCCAAATGCTCAGCTTGTAAGGCAGTGGCGAATAGCCCGAAAACATGACCCGCGTTTCGGCATCGCGAATGGCTTGCAACACGCGGCCATATTTGCTGCCCACCAACCAGCGCGAGAACAAATAGAAACCCAGCAACGTCACGCCTGTGATGACAAACAAGCTCATGCGCATGTGGGGGGTGGCGATCGGCAGGTCCAGAATGCGCTTGAAGTCGGTGAAGCCGTTGTTGCCACCAAAGCCAGTTTCATTGCGGAAAAACAGCAGCATCGCCGCATAGGTCATGGCCTGGGTGATGATGGAAAAGTACACCCCTTTGATGCGCGAACGGAAAGCGAAATAACCAAACACAAAAGCGATGAAGCCTGGCACCAACACCACCAAAATCAGTGTGGCCACAAAGCTGTCCGACAGCATCCAGTGCCAAGGCAGTTCTTTCCAGTCCAAAAAGACCATGAAGTCGGGCAAGTCACTTTTGTAGTTGCCGTCCTGGCCGATCTGACGCATGAGGTACATGCCCATGACGTAGCCACCTAGAGCGAAGAACAGGCCGTGGCCCAGCGACAAAATGCCGGTGTAGCCCCAGACCAGGTCCATGGCCAAGGCGCAAATGGCGTAGCACATGATCTTGCCGATCAGCGACACCGCAAAGTCGCTCAGATGCAAGGGGTTGCCTGCAGGCACCCACAAATTGAGCACCGGGGCCAAAAAGCCCACGGCGATCAGCGCCAGCAAGAAAGCCGTCCAGGCTTTGCGCCCCAACAGGGGCGCAGGAGTCGGTAATTTAAATGACGTCATGTTCATGCTCATATTCACGCTTCAGCACTGCGACCCTTCATCGCGAAGATGCCTTGGGGGCGCTTCTGGATGAAGACGATGATGAACACCAGCACGCAGATCTTGGCCAGCACAGCGCCGGTCCAGCCTTCGAGCAACTTGTTGACCAGGCCCAGGCCCAGCGCGGCATACACGGTGCCCGCCAATTGGCCCACGCCGCCGAGCACCACCACCATGAACGAGTCCACGATGTAGCTTTGACCCAGATCAGGGCCGACGTTGCCCACCTGACTCAAAGCGCAACCGGCCAAACCGGCGATGCCCGAACCCAGGGCAAAGGCATAGGTGTCGATGCGGGCGGTGTTGACGCCCATGCACGAAGCCATGGGGCGGTTTTGCGTGACCCCACGCACAAACAGGCCCAGCCGCGTTTTGCCAATCAACAGCGCCATGCCCACCAGCACGGCGGCGGCAAACACAATGATCAACACACGGTTCCAGGGCAATTGCAGGTTGGGCAGCAATGGCAGCGAACCGCTCATCCATGAAGGGTTTTCGACGCCCACGTTTTGCGCACCAAACAAGCTGCGCACGCCTTGCATCAGCACCAGGCTGATGCCCCAAGTGGCCAGCAAAGTTTCCAAAGGGCGGCCATACAAATGCTTGAGCACGGTGCGCTCCATCACCGCCCCCACCAAGGCAGAGGTGATGAACGCCACCGGAATCGCCACCAACAGATAAGCGTCAAACGCGCCGGGCAGGTAATCCCGAAACAAGGCTTGCACCACATAGGTGGCGTAGGCACCAATCATCATCAGCTCGCCATGCGCCATGTTGATCACACCCATCAGGCCATACGTGATGGCCAGCCCCAGTGCCACCAGCAGCAAGATCGAGCCCAGGCTGGCCCCCGTAAAGAGCGCGCCCAAGCGCTCGCCCCAGCGCAAACTGGTCTGCACAGCGGCCAACGAAGTCTGAATTTGTTTCTTGACCGAAGGTTCTTGCTCATCAGCCAGGCGCTGGTTGAGCAACAACAAGGTCTCTGGCTGTTTGCTGTCGGCCAACTCGCGGGCGGCCAGCAAACGGTCATTCGGTACATCGCTGTTCAGCAGCGCGGCCGCGCGGGCCTGGCGCACCAGATTTTGCACGGTGGCATCTTTTTCAGCCGCCAGTGCTTTTTCCAGCAAAGGCTTGCGACTGGCATCAGGCTCTTTGAGCAGTGATAAGGCCGCCAGACGGCGCACCTTGACATCGGCGCTGAACAACTTGAGGGCAGCAAGCGCTGTGTCGATCTCGCCACGCAGGCGGTTGTTCAACATCACATCTTCGGCGTCTGCGGGCACGGGGACAGACTGGCCTGTCACTGGGTCTGTGCCCTGACCATCACGCACGACCAGCACCTGGTCTTTGGCGATCTTGACCACATCGTCGGCCAGCGCCTGCAAATAGGCGGCGGTTTTGTCATCGCCTTGCGCCACCGCTTGTGCCAAAGCCTCGACGCGGGCATCGCTGTCGCCGGTTGCCATGGCACGGGCTTCGTCCATCGTCAGGGCCTGCGCGGCCGACAGACCCCACACCGCACTGGCAATCAACGCGCCTTTCACAATCCATCTTTTCATTTTTCTCATCTCATGTTGAGCAGTTGCTCGCCAAGGCCATCTTGGGCATGAAATGGATTCCCGCGTGCGCGGGAATGACCGTTTTTTCGTCAATCTCATGAATGACAAGTGTCCTGTCATCCCCGCAAATGCGGGGATCCATCTCGTTGACTGTCATGGATTCCCGCCGGAGCAGGAATGACATGCAGACCCCATCACTTCTTGGCAGGTTCGTCAGGCTTGACGTCGTTGCCGGGGATGTAAGGGCTCCATGGCTTGGCTTTGACCGGGCCGGGTGTCTTCCAGACCACGTTGAATTGACCGTCGGCCTTGATCTCGCCAATGAACACCGACTTGTGCAGGTGGTGGTTTTTCTCGTCCATCTTGCTGGTGATGCCAGAAGGTGCCTTGAAGGTCTGACCCGCCATGGCCGCGATCACTTTGTCGGTGTCGGTCGACTTGGCTTTTTCAACCGCTTGCTTCCACATGTTGATGCCGATGTAAGTCGCTTCCATCGGGTCGTTCGTCAAAGGCTTGTCTTTGTGCCCAGCGATGTTTTTGGCTTTGGCATAAGCCGCCCATTTTTTAGTGAACTCGTCGTTGGCCGGGTTCTTGATGGACATGAAATAGTTCCATGCCGCCAAGTGACCGACCAAAGGCTTGGTGTCCACGCCACGCAGCTCTTCTTCACCCACCGAGAAGGCGACCACCGGCACGTCTTTGGCTTTCAGGCCCGCATTGCCCAGCTCTTTGTAGAAAGGCACGTTGGAGTCACCGTTGATGGTGGAGACCACGGCGGTCTTGCCACCGGCTGAGAATTTCTTCACATCGGCCACGATGGTTTGGTAATCGCTGTGGCCAAACGGGGTGTATTTTTCGTCGATGTCAGACTCTTTAACGCCTTTGCTTTTCAAGTAAGCGCGCAAGATTTTGTTGGTGGTGCGGGGGTACACATAGTCGGTGCCCAGCAAGACCCAGCGCTTGGCTGCGCCGCCTTCTTTGCTCATCAGGTAGTCCACTGCAGGAATGGCTTGCTGGTTGGGCGCTGCACCGGTGTAGAACACGTTTTTCGACAGCTCTTCACCTTCGTATTGCACGGGGTAGAACAACAGGCCGTTCATTTCTTCGACGACGGGCAGCACCGACTTGCGCGACACCGAAGTCCAGCAGCCGAAGATCACCGAGACCTTGTCTTGACCCAGCAACTGTTTGGTTTTTTCAGCAAACAAAGGCCAGTTGGAAGCGGGGTCCACGATCACGGGCTCCAGCTTTTTGCCCAGCACACCGCCCTTGGCGTTGATCTCGTCAATGGCCATGAGCACGGTGTCTTTCAACACGGTTTCAGAAATGGCCATGGTGCCTGACAAGCTGTGCAACACGCCCACCTTGATGGTGTCAGCGGCCAGTGCCTGGACCGAGAAAGTCAAACTGCCCGCCACCAAGGCTGCGGCAGTTGCGAGGGCTTTGAGATTGCCACGACGGTTCATCATGAGATCACTCCAATCAGGAAAGTAGGTTTTCAAACACGCGGAGACTTGCAACGCTGAACCTGCTCTTGCAATCACCGTGCCAACCCACGCAAAAGCCCTGACGCCCGCCAACAAGGAAGGGCATTTCCCTAGAAATTGAGTGGCTCCCTATAAAGGGGCACGCTCTTTGCTACATTGAAATCATCCAATGCACCAATTCAACCAGAGCGCACCAAAATGGAACTCACCCCTCGCGAAAAAGACAAGCTGCTGATCTTCACGGCAGGCCTTTTGGCCGAGCGCCGCAAAGCACGCGGCCTCAAACTGAACTACCCCGAAGCCATTGCGCTGATCAGTGCAGCCGTCATGGAAGGCGCACGGGACGGCAAGACGGTGGCGCAACTCATGAGCGAAGGCCGCAGCGTTTTGACTCGTCAAGACGTGATGGACGGCATCGCCGAAATGATCCCCGACATCCAAGTCGAAGCCACTTTTCCAGACGGCACCAAATTGGTGACCGTGCACCAACCCATTGTTTGAACCCCAGGAATCACACATGAAAAAATTCGCTTTGACACTTGGCCTCGCACTGTTCAACCTGGGCAACACCGCTTGGGCTCACGAGGGCCATGGCCTGGGCAGCACCCATTGGCACGCCACCGATGCACTCGGTTTTGTGGTCGCTGCCGCCTTGGTGGCGGTGGCGTTTTACTTCGGCAAAAAGTGAGCCCGAGATGACGCCTGGAGAACTTTTGATTGACCCCGGTCAGCTTGCGCTGAACGTGGGCCGCCGAACCTGCACGCTGGTGGTGCAAAACGCCAGCGACCGCCCGATTCAGGTGGGCTCGCACTACCACTTTGCCGAAACCAATGCCGGCTTGAAATTCGACCGCACCGCCGCACAAGGCATGCGCCTGAACATCACCTCGGGCACCGCCGTGCGCTTTGAGCCCGGCCAACAACGCACGGTGGAGCTGGTGGACTACGCCGGTGACCGCGTGGTGTATGGCTTCAGAGGACTGACCAACGGTGCACTTGTCACCCCGAACAGCAAAGGCAACTGACATGGCCCACATCGACAAACGCGCTTATGCCGAAATGTTCGGCCCCACCGTGGGCGACCGCGTTCGGCTGGCCGACACCGCCCTGATCGTCGAAGTTGAAAAAGACTTCACCCTGCAAGCCGGTGGCTATGGCGAAGAGGTCAAGTTTGGCGGAGGCAAAACGATCCGCGATGGCATGTCGCAATCGCAGCGCACCAATGCCGCCTACGGAACGGGCCCTGAAGCGCCTGGCGCGATGGACTGCGTGCTGACCAACGCCCTCATCATCGACCACTGGGGCATCGTCAAAGCCGATATTGGCCTCAAGGGCAACCGCATCGCGGCCATTGGCAAGGCGGGTAACCCCGACACCCAACCGGGCGTGGACATCGTGATTGGCCCCGGCACCGAGATCATCAGCTGCGAAGGCCTGATCGTCACCGCAGGCGGCATCGACAGCCACATCCATTTCATCGCGCCCCAGCAGATCGACGAAGCGCTGGCCAGCGGCGTGACCACCATGTTGGGTGGCGGCACCGGCCCGGCCACCGGCACCTTTGCCACCACTTGCACGCCCGGCCCCTTCAACATCGAACGCATGATGCAGGCGGCTGACGCCTTTCCGATGAACCTGGGTTTTCTGGGCAAGGGCAATGCCACGTTGCCTGCCGCGCTGCACGAGCAGATCAGCGCAGGCGCCATTGGTTTGAAGCTGCACGAAGACTGGGGCACCACGCCCGCAGCCATTGACAACTGCCTGAGCGTGGCCGAAGAAACCGACACCCAGGTGGCCATCCACACCGACACGCTCAACGAGTCGGGCTTCGTAGAAGACACGGTGGCCGCCTTCAAAGGCCGCACCATCCACACCTTTCACACCGAAGGCGCGGGCGGCGGGCACGCGCCCGACATTTTGAAAGTGGTGGGCGAAGCCAATGTGCTGCCCTCATCGACCAACCCCACACGGCCTTACACCATCAACACCCTGGACGAGCATGTGGACATGCTGATGGTTTGCCACCACCTGGACCCGGCGATTGCCGAAGACCTGGCCTTTGCCGAAAGCCGCATCCGCAAGGAAACGATTGCAGCCGAAGACATCCTGCACGATTTGGGGGCCATCAGCATGATGAGCAGCGACAGCCAGGCCATGGGCCGGGTGGGCGAGGTCATCATCCGCACCTGGCAGACCGCACACAAGATGAAGCAGCAACGCGGCAGCTTGCCCGGCGACACCGATCGACACGACAACGCCCGCGTCAAACGCTACATCGCCAAGTACACGATCAACCCCGCTATTGCACACGGCATGAGCCACGAAGTGGGCAGCATCGAGGTGGGCAAGTGGGCCGACTTGGTGATCTGGAAGCCGGCCTTCTTTGGCGTCAAACCCGCCATCGTCATGAAAGGCGGCTTCATCGCACTGGCCGCCATGGGCGACCCGAACGCGTCGATTCCCACGCCGCAGCCGGTGCATTACCGGCCCATGTTTGGCAGCTTTGGCGGTGCACTGACACGGGGCTCGCTGACCTTTGTCTCGCAAGCCGGTTTGCAAGCGGGCGTGGGTGCGCGTTATGGCCTGCAAAAAACCTTGTCGGCTGTGAAGAATATCCGCCAAGTCGGCAAAAAAGACATGCTCCACAATGACTACGCGCCCCGCATGGAAGTCGATGCACAGACCTATGCCGTGCGGGCCGACGGACAACTGCTGGTGTGTGAGCCCGCCACCAGCTTGCCCATGACGCAACGCTACTTTTTATTTTGATGATCACTTGTTCCAAACTCATGCCCCAAGGCCGTGGCCTGGCCCGCGTGCTGGTGCAACGCGCCAGCACCATCACGCTGGACTGGGACACCCGCCAAAAAAGCCGCTTTGACGCGGTGGACAGCAGCCAGCGCCAGCTGGGCATCTTCTTGCCCCGAGGCACCGTGGTGCGCGGCGGCGATGTGCTGGTGGCCGAAGACGGCTCGCTGGTCCGGGTGGAGGCCGCGCCGCAAGACGTGTTGCGCATCACCGCCGGCACCGAGCACGGCAGCCCGTTCGACCTGACTCGTGCGGCCTACCACTTGGGCAACCGCCATGTCCCGATCGAGCTGAAACCGGACCACCTCAAGATCGAGCCCGACCATGTGCTGGCCGACATGCTGCGGGCCATGCACATGACCGTGGTTCAAGTGTCCGAACCGTTTGAACCAGAAAGCGGCGCTTATGGTGACCACAGTGGCCATTCGCACGGCGGTCATGGACATCACCACGACCACGCACATTCACACGATGAGCAGGCCACAAGCGCCGCACCCCATGTGCACGGCCCCGACTGCAAGCATGAACACTGACACCGCGCCATCGGGCCTGCTGCAACTGATCTGGCTCGCGTCGCCCGCGCTGCCGATTGGGGGTTTTTCGTATTCCGAAGGGCTCGAAGCGGCCATTGAACAAGGCTTGGTGCACGACGAACACAGTGGCACGGACTGGTTGGTCGACCAGCTGCACCTGACGCAGTCGCGCGGCGACATGGCCGTGCTGGCCCAAGCCATCCCCGCTTGGCAAAGCGATGACACGGCCCGGCTGCAAGCCCTGAACGACTGGGTCATGGCCACCCGCGAAACCGCCGAGATGCGCCTGCAAACCGAACAAATGGGGCGCTCGTTGCTGGACTGGCTGCGCAACCTGCAACAAGCCAGAGCGTCGCAACTGGCGTGTTGCGCTCAATTGCCACCCACCTTCCCGCTGGCCATGGCCTTGGCGCTGTCTTTGTCTCATTCGCCGCTGGATCAGGCCCTGCAAGCCTGCGCCTTTGGTTGGGCCGAAAACATGACCCAAGCCGCCCTTAAAGCAGTGCCTCTGGGCCAAAGCGCAGGCCAACGCATGTTGGCCAGGCTGGCCCGCGAAATCCCTGTGGCGGTGCACACCGCCATGCACTTGAGCGACGAAGATCGCCAAGCTTTCAGCCCCATGCTGGCCATCTTGTCGGCCCGCCACGAAACCCAATACTCCAGGATCTTCAGATCATGAATACGCCCTTGCACCACATCCCCAACCGAACCCAAAAACTGCCGCCCCTGCGCGTGGGCATTGGCGGGCCTGTGGGCTCTGGCAAAACCACCCTGCTCGAAATGCTCTGCAAAAACATGCGCGAGCGCTGGGACCTGATTGCCATCACCAACGACATTTACACCAAGGAAGACCAAAGGTTGCTGACCGAAAGCGGCGCCCTGCCCGCTGAACGCATCATGGGCGTGGAAACTGGGGGTTGCCCGCACACGGCCATCCGAGAAGACGCGTCCATCAACCTCGAAGCGATTGACCGCATGTTGGAAAAGTTTCCCAACGCCGATGTGGTCTTCATTGAAAGCGGTGGCGACAACCTGGCCGCCACCTTCAGCCCCGAGTTGAGTGACCTCACGATTTACGTGATCGATGTGGCCGCCGGCGAAAAAATTCCACGCAAAGGTGGCCCCGGCATCACCAAGAGCGACTTGTTTGTGATCAACAAAACCGACTTGGCCACTCATGTGGGCGCGTCCTTGGATGTGATGCGGGCCGACACCGACCGCATGCGCCCCAACCCCGAAACACGTCCATGGGTCATGACCAACTTGAAAACACAAGCGGGGCTGGCCGAAGTGGTGGCGTTTATTGAAAAAAGGGGCATGCTGAAACACGCCTGAACCGCTTGGGCCCCGATCGACGCCAAATTCAAGGTTTTAAGCCGTTACAATCTGCCCCCAAGGAAGCGTGGCAGAGTGGTCGATTGCACCGGTCTTGAAAACCGGCGACTCGAAAGGGTCCGTGAGTTCGAATCTCACCGCTTCCGCCAAGACCTCACGCAAAAAGCGCTCTTTTAGAGCGCTTTTTGCTTTGTGGGACAGGTCAAAAGATCTTGGCGACTCAAATTTGTCAATTGGCTGACAAATAATCAATCGCTAATATCAACAAAATCGAAACAAAGCCGATAAAAATACTATACTTAATTTCCATCCTAAATGTTTAAGGACCATGGAAAATTCACAATCCCTCTTTGTTACCGCTTATTTGCGTTTTTTGCAACTGGCCAAAGTCATTCAAGCCTTGCCCAGTGGCATGGAAATGGATGCCAACGAAAGCGCCTTGTTGCAAGCGGTGGTTTTGCGCTGGTACGAAAACAGTCCCATGACCGTGCGCGAGGCCATTGGCTTGGCCGATTTAGGCTCGCCCGCGACTTTGCACAAACGCATCACCCGTTTGCGCGGAAAAGACATGCTCAGCACCCTTAACCTGGAGGGTGATCGCCGGGCCAAATTTCTGATTCCGACCGAACGGACATTGGAGTATTTCAGTCACCTCGGTCAATCCATGCAGCAGGTGCACCAATCCCAAGCGGCATGAAGATCGCCCCTCAAGAAGCTTTTGAAACAGCGGCACTGACCTTGGGCAGTGCCGCGTTGTTCGTGAGCTTCTTCCACCTCAATGGTTGGCTTTTTTCAAACTTGGCGTACGCAAAAGGCGTCAATTGGGTATTTTTACCCGCAGGCTTTCGCATCGTGCTGGTCTTGATTTTGGGCCTGCCGGGCGCCACAGGGATCATGTTGGGCACTTGGTACCTTGACCAAGGCTCACTGGAAAGTCAGCCGTGGCTGGTGTTGCTCACCGGCATGGTTTCGGGTTTCACCCCCTTTGCAGTCATGAAGGTCCTAGCCAAAGGCCAACAAACTGCCCGTCTACTGCGAGGCATGACCACCCAAAGTCTGCTCAATTTCACCTTGATTTTTGCGGCCGCCAGTGCAGTGGCCCATCAACTGCTGTGGCTGGTGATGGAACGCGCCGATGTGAACATTTGGGTCGACGTCTGGCCCATGTTCATTGGCGATGCGATTGGCTCTTTGCTGATGCTCTACACCTTCAAACTGCTGCTCTCGCAGATGAAAATCAAGGCGCTCTGATACGCCTTGACGAGTGACAGGCTCACTCTGCCAGGAAGAGTGCCTGCAAGTCGCTCAAAAAGTCGAAACCCTTTTCTGTCGGCCAAACCCGGTGCAGGTCACGTCCGATCAAACCCAGTTTTTCGGCCTCTTGCAGGCCCTGCTGAATGCTGGTCATGGCCAAGCCCGTGCGGTCCACATAGTCGGCCAGGGCAAAACCACCGCGCAGGCGCAAGGCATTGAGCATGAACTCAAAGGGCAGTTCCTGGCGTGACACCTCGGTGCTTTGCGTGACCGGCTCGCCCTTCATGGCTTGCTGCATATAAAGGGCAGGCTCGCGGTAACGCACCTGCCGCAGCACGCGGTGCGCGAAACTGAGTTTGCTGTGCGCCCCGGCGCCAACGCCCAAGTAGTCACCAAACTGCCAATAGTTCAGGTTGTGCGCGCACTGGTGTCCCGGCTTGGCGTAGGCCGACACTTCGTACCGGTCCAGCCCGGCCGACGCGGTCAGCTCGGTGATGCGGTCCATCATTTCGTAGGCCAAATCGTCTTCGGGCAAAGTGGGCGGAAACTTGGCGAACACCGTGTTGGGCTCGATCGTCAGGTGATAAATCGAGATGTGCGGTGGCGCAAAAGCCAGTGCAGTCTGGATGTCTTGCGTCAGGCCTTCCAGCGTCTGGCCCGGCAAGGCGTACATCAGGTCCAGGTTGAAGGTGTCAAACACCTGCGCGGCTTCGGTCACGGCGGCCAAGGCTTGGTCGCGGTCGTGCACCCGGCCCAGTGCTTTGAGGTGTGCGTTGTCAAAACTTTGTACCCCAATCGACAAACGGCTGATGCCGGCCTGGCGGAAAGCCTTGAAGCGGTCTTTTTCAAAGGTACCGGGGTTCGCTTCCATGGTCACTTCGGCATTGGGCGCCAAGCGCACACGGGCACGGATGCCGCCGATCAAACGGTCAATGGCATCGGGTGAAAACAGGCTGGGCGTGCCGCCACCCAAAAACACCGTCTGGATGCTGCGGCCCCAGATCAAGGGCAAGCTGGCTTCAAGGTCAGCAAAAAGCGCGTCAATGTAGGCGTCTTGCGTCGAAGGCGCGTCGGCCCCGGCTCGGAACTCGTGTGAATTGAAGTCGCAATACGGGCACTTTTTGATGCACCAGGGCAGGTGCACGTACAGCGACAGCGGCGGCAACGCGTTCAGTTGCAGCAAGCCAGGGCGCATGGCGTGCACCGGGTCCAACATTGGATTCATGACAGGCTCATGTTGATACGTGGTCCGACCAACGATCGCGCATCAGCGCCAGCATGGCCTGAGCCGCACGGCCCCGGTGGCTGTTGGCGTTTTTGACTTCGGTGGGCAGTTGGGCAAAGGTCTTGCCAAACTCGGGCAAAAACATGACCGGATCGAAGCCAAAACCGTTGCTACCCAAACGCTCACGGGTGATCTCGCCCACCACCCGGCCCACTGCAATCAGAGGTTCCGGGTCATCGGCGCTGCGCACAGCCACCAGCGTGCTGACCATGGCGGCGCGTCGGTTGGCGATGCCTTGCATTTGTTCCAGCAACGCGGTCACGTTGTTGTCATCGCTTTTGGGGTAGCCAAAGCGGGTAGCGTAGTACGCCGTGTCCACACCGGGCTGACCACCAAATGCGTCCACACACAGACCCGCGTCATCGGCCAAGGCAGGCAAACCGCTGAGTTGCGCTGCATGACGGGCTTTGGCCAAAGCGTTTTCAACAAAGGTTTTGAACGGTTCTTCGGCCTCCGGGATGTTCAGCTCAGACTGGCGCACCAGCGTCATGCGCAATGGTGAAAACAGGGTTTGCAGTTCGGCCAATTTGCCAGCGTTGTTGGAAGCAAGAACGATTTTCATGACACCGTCACCCACACTTCAAGCTGTGAAAGTGAGAGTTTTGGGCGCGTCGTGCGCCTGCTTTTGCAGCTGCACCAGTTGCGCAATGCCGTTTTCGGCCAGTGCCAACATGCGGTCCATCTCGACACGGGTGAAGGCCACGCCTTCGGCTGTGCCTTGCACTTCCACAAAATTGCCCGATCCGGTCATGACCACGTTCATGTCGGTGTCGCAGGCCGAGTCTTCGGGGTAGTCCAAATCCAGCAAGGCTGTGCCGTTTTTCAGGCCCACCGAAATGGCGGCCACGCGATCCAGGATCGGCGATTCGCTCAGTTTGCCGGTGGCCATCAGCCAGTTGACGGCGTCTTGCGCCGCCACAAAAGCGCCCGTAATGCTGGCGGTGCGGGTGCCGCCATCGGCCTGAAGCACGTCGCAATCGAGGTGAATGGTGCGTTCGCCCAGTTTCTTGAGGTCAAAAACGGCACGCAATGACCGGCCAATCAGGCGCTGAATCTCTTGCGTGCGGCCGCTTTGCTTGCCGCGTGCGGCTTCCCGGTCGCCGCGTGTGTGTGTGGCGCGAGGCAGCATGCCGTATTCGGCCGTCACCCAGCCTTCGCCGCTGCCTTTTTTGTGGCCCGGCACTTTTTCTTCCACCGAAGCGGTGCACAACACTCGGGTCTGGCCAAACTCGATCAGCACCGAGCCTTCGGCGTGAACGGTGTAACCGCGGGTGATGCGCACAGGGCGCAAAGCATCGGCGGCGCGACCGGTTCGGACATAAGAGGCAGTCGTGGTGTTCATGGTGTGTGTAAAAGTAGGTTTGAAGCGTGCCAGCAATGGGGGGCAGGCAGAGAGTTTGCGATAATCCACGGTTTGGTGTTCGCACCTTGTGCGGCCCATTTGCAGCGCTCCAGTCTCTTTCTTGCAAGCGAAGAAGGGCTGTGCTGTCCCAAGGAATTTGACCGATGCCAGTTTACAGTATGACCGGGTACGCCAGCGTGCAGCACAGCCCGCTGCCCACCGAGGGCGAGGCCCCTGCCAGCACAGGCCCCACAGCACGATTGGGCCTGGAAATCCGCTCGGTCAACAGCCGTTTTCTGGACCTGAGCTTTCGGCTGCCAGAAGAGCTGCGCCAGCTCGAACCCGGCCTGCGCGAGCTGATCACCCGCCAAATCAAGCGCGGCAAAGTGGAAGTGCGTGCCAGCCAAGATGCGGGCGATGGCGCTGCGCTGCAAACGCCCAACCACCAAGCGCTGCAAAAAATCGCCGCCCTGCAAGACAAAATTCAGGATTGGTTGCCCGATGCCCGCCCTTTGAGCGTGGCCGATGTGCTGCGCATGACGGCTGGCAGCTCGGGCCAAGCCGCACCCGACGAAGCCGCCTGGATGCAACTGGCCACCCGGGCAGTAGATGCCCTGCGCGAAGCCCGCTCCCGCGAAGGTGCTCGCCTGACCGACATGCTGCAAGGTCACATCACCCAGCTGCTGAGCTTGGCGGAACAAGCGGTGCCGCTGGTGCCACAACTCGTTGAACAACAACGCCAACGCTTTCTGGAGCGCTGGAAAGACGCCATGGCACTGGCCGACGGCAGCCACCTGCCCGAAGCCGCGCAAGACCGTGCCCTGACCGAGGCCACGGCCTTTGCTATCCGCATCGACGTGGCCGAAGAGCTGACCCGCCTGCGCTCGCACTTGGACGAAATCTCCCGCCTGCTGACCAAAGGCGGCGACATCGGCAAACGCCTGGACTTTTTGATTCAGGAACTGCACCGCGAAGCCAACACGCTGGGCTCCAAATCGGCCGTGCTGGAAATGACCCGCATTTCTGTGGACATGAAGGTGCTGATCGAGCAAATGCGCGAACAAGTCCAGAACATCGAATAAAGAACCTGAGCATGGATTACCCCGGAAACCTCTTTGTCGTGGCCGCCCCCAGCGGGGCCGGCAAATCCAGTCTGGTGAAAGCCTTGATGGAGCTGGACTCGCGCGTCCAGCCCACGGTCTCGCACACCACCCGCCCCCCGCGCGGACAAGAAAAGCACGGGCGCGAGTACTTTTTCGCATCCGTTCAGGAATTTGACGCCATGGTGCTCGGCGATGCCTTTGTCGAGTGGGCGCATGTCCACGGCCAGCGCTACGGCACCTCCAAAAAGATGATCGAAGACCGCATGGCCCAAGGGGCCGATGTGATTCTGGAAATCGATTACCAGGGTGCCTTGCAGATCAAGAAGATGTATGCCAACGCGGTGCTGATCTTCATCTTGCCGCCCAGCTGGGAAGAATTGCGCTCGCGCCTGGAGCGGCGCGGCGAGGACACGGCCGAGATCATTGAGCTGCGCTTGCAAAATGCCGCTGTCGAAATGGCTCAGGCCCAGGAATTCGACTTCGTTATAATCAACGAAGTATTTGATCGTGCCCTGTTTGACCTCAAAGCGGTTGTTCACGCCCAGCGGCTCAAGTACCACGTCCAGCGCCGAGCACGGCCTGACACCTTTCAAGCGCTCAAAATTGCTTGAATCTCGCTCAGAAATTCTCAAGGAAAACATCATGGCCCGCATCACTGTTGAAGATTGCCTGGAACAGATCCCTAACCGCTTTCAGCTGGTTTTGGCTGCCACCTACCGAGCCCGCATGCTGAGCCAAGGTCATACACCCCGCATTGAAAGCAAAAACAAGCCTTGCGTGACCGCCTTGCGCGAAATTGCTGCAGGCAAAGTCGGCGTCGAAATGCTCAAACGCGTTTCCTGATCCGCACCTCACCCGGCACCTGCCGGGTCACAAAAGCCCCAGTGATGGGGCTTTTTTTTGTCCCACGAAAAAGCCAGCAACGCCTTGCGTTACATTGATGTCATGAGTAATGCAACGCCCCCATCCTCCAAAGCAGGTCACAGCCGCGCCAAGGCCGTGCCACCGGCTGCGGCCAATGCGGCAGCTGCCAGCTTTGCGGTGCTGGAGGCTCAACTCGGTTACCTGAACGAAGCCGAAACGGAGATGGTGCGCAAAGCCTACAAGTTTGCTGACGAAGCCCACTTGGGGCAAATGCGCAAAAGTGGCGAACCCTATATCACCCACCCCATTGCGGTGGCGGGTTTGTGCACCGAATGGAAGTTGGACGCCCAAGCCTTGGCCGCCGCTTTGTTGCACGACGCCATGGAAGACTGCGGCGTCACCAAGATCGAGTTGATCGAGCGCTTTGGCTCACCAGTGGCTGAACTGGTCGATGGCCTGACCAAGCTGGACAAGCTGGAGTTCAACACCCGCGAAGAAAACCAAGCCGAGTCGTTTCGCAAAATGCTGCTGGCCATGGCCCGCGATGTGCGTGTCATCCTCATCAAGCTGGCCGACCGCACCCACAACATGCGCACCATGTCGGACATGCCGCGCAGCAAGTGGGGCCGAATTGCCTCGGAAACACTCGAAATTTACGCGCCCATTGCCCACCGCTTGGGCTTGAACCAGATTTACCGCGAACTGCAAGACCTGTCGTTCAAACACCTGCTGCCCTGGCGCTATGCGGTGCTGACCAAGGCCGTGTCACGGGCCCGCAACCGCCGCCGCGATCTGATTCAAAAGGTGCAAGTCGATGTGGAAGCCGTGTTTGCGCAGGCCAAGATGGATGTGCGCATCAGTGGACGCGAAAAAACGCTCTATTCCATCTACAAAAAGATGGATGAAAAACACCTGAGCTTTGCCCAGGTGACCGACATTTATGGCTTTCGGGTCATCGTGCCCTCCGTCATTGACTGCTACACCGCCCTCGGCTGGCTGCACCAGATCTACAAGCCCGTACCTGGCAAGTTCAAAGACCACATCGCCATTGCCAAGGTCAACGGTTATCAATCACTGCACACCACGCTGGTGGGCCCGTCGGGTGTGAACGTCGAGTTCCAGATGCGCACCGAGGCCATGCACCTGGTGGCCGAGTCAGGTGTGGCCGCGCATTGGCTTTACAAAGAACACGCATCGGCCAATGCCCAGTCAGAGCGTTTGGGCACGCAGTGGCTGCAATCGCTTTTGGACATCCAGACCGAGACGCGCGATGCGGCTGAGTTTTGGGACCACGTCAAGGTCGACCTGTTCCCCGATGCGGTTTATGTGTTCACGCCCAAGAGCCAGATCATGGCCTTGCCGCGCGGTGCCACAGTGGTGGACTTTGCCTACGCCATCCACAGCCGGGTGGGTGACCATGCGATAGCGGCCCGCATCAATGGCGACCAGGTGCCACTGCGCACCGAGCTCAAAAACGGCGATGTGATCGAAGTGATCACCGCACCGGTGTCTGCCCCCAACCCGGCCTGGCTGGGTTTTGTGCGCACCGGACGGGCGCGCTCCAAAATTCGCCACCACCTCAAAACCATGGCACAGACCGAGTCGGTTGAGCTGGGTGAAAAACTCCTGACCCAATCGTTGCGCGCAGAGGGCATCGACAAACTGCCTGCGGACGACGATGCACACCAAGCGCTGTGGGAAAAACTGTTGCGCTTCACAGGCAACCGCAACCAGCAAGATTTGTTGATGGACATCGGTTTAGGCAAACGCATTGCCACCATCGTGGCCAAGCGCTTGGCCGCCTTGTTGTCAGAATTGGGCCAAAAACCCGATGCATTGCTGATGACCCGAGAGCGCTTCACCGCGCACGAATCCATCTCGCAAGGCGCTATTACCCTCGATGGCAGTGAAAACGCATCGGTGGTCTATTCACGCTGTTGTCGTCCCTTGCCGGGTGACGACATCGTGGGCTATTTGGGCCGTGGTGAAGGTTTGGCCGTGCACACCCGTGACTGCGCCACGGCAAGAAAACTGGAACACAAGGACCGTGAGCGCTTCATCGGCGTCGAATGGTCAGACGAGTTAACGCGCAATTTTGAAACCAGCATCAATGTCACCGTCGTCAACGGCAAAGGGGTCTTGGCCAGAGTGGCTGGGGCATTGGCCAGCGCCGAAACCGATATCGTTCACGTCGACATGGGGCACGAAACCCCGCAAGACACGGCCGAGTTGAAGTTCGTGGTCGCCGTGCGCGACACCACTCACCTCGAACAAGTGCTGCGCCACCTCAAACGCACACCTTCCGTGATCCAGGCAAACCGACAAACCAACAAAGGCAGCTCGGCCTCTTAAGGCGGCCTGTTAAGGCGGCCTGTTAAGGCGGCCTGTTAAGGCGGCCTCAGGCCTGCTCCCCAGGCGGGGCAGGATAGCTGACCTGCAAAACCTCGATCTCCAGCACACCTGCAGGCGTGACCAACCTGAGCTCGTCGCCTTCGCGTGACTTGACCAAGGTACGTGCGATTGGCGAGACCCAACTGACCTGTCCTTGCAAACTGTCAGCTTCGTCAATGCCCAAAATCGTCACCGTGCGTTCGGTGCCCGAGGCTTCGACATAGGTGACCGTGGCACCAAAAAAAACCTGATCGCTGCCGTGGTGCACCGCCGGGTCCACCACTTCGGCCAGCTCCAGACGCTTGGTCAGGAAACGAATCCGCCTGTCTATTTCACGCAAGCGTTTTTTGCCATAAATGTAGTCACCGTTTTCTGATCGGTCACCATTGCTGGCCGCCCAGTGCACGATCTCAACCACCTTGGGACGCTCATCGTCGATCAACCCAAAGAGCTCGGCCCTCAAACGGGCATAACCTGCTGGCGTCATGTAATTGCGCGCACCTTTGGGCAAGGCGGGCAAACCCAAGTCGTCGTCATCGTCGGTGTCTTGGTTGGGGGCTTTGCTCATGTCGTGATGCTACAGAGGCAAGTGAAAGACGCAAGGGTCTCTGGATGGTGACGAACGCGCGCTTTTGGCGGCACATTTTGAGGAGCAGAAATAGAAAAAGCCCACAACTTTCGTTGTGGGCTTTCTAATTTTTGGTGCGGCTGGCAGGAATCGAACCCACGACCCCTTGGTTCGTAGCCAAGTACTCTATCCAGCTGAGCTACAGCCGCATCATGCATCGAATTATAGCAAGCTTTTTTGGCCCATTTGAGCCTGCCCACAATTTATTGCCAGGAAACTGCTGACATGTCGTTCGCAAAAACCGGCGAGCTCGACCACAGGCCCTTCAGGCCTTTGCGATACACCGATGTGTTGGATGCATTGAACAAAAACACATTGACTGCATCCTTGGCAATCAGACGTTGCATGTCGCCAAACAACTGGGTGCGCTCCTTGGCTGCCGTGGTCGAAGAATGTTTGGCCGCCAGATCACGGAAAGCCTTGCTGTCGTACCCCCAGTAATACTGCGGGTTGGCATAGTTCATATAGTCCAGTGGCTCAACGTGATTGATGACCGTCAGGTCAAAGTTGCCCTTGAAGGTACCGCCCAGCCATTGAGCCCATTCGACGTTTTCGATCTTGGCGATGATGCCCACCTTGGCCAGTTGTGCCGCGAGAATCTCGCCGCCCTTGCGTGCATAGGGTGGCGGCGGCAAGGTCAAGGTCACGTTCAGCGGTGTCTGGACACCGGCTTCCTTGAGCAGGGCTTTGGCTTTTTCCGGGTCGTACGCATAAATGCCGCTCAACTCGACATAGCCCGCATCGGTGGGGGCCATGTGACTGCCGATGGGTTTGGCGAGCCCTTCAAAAACACCATCGATGAACGCCTTTTTATCGATCGCATGCGACAAAGCACGGCGCACGCGCACATCGTCAAACGGCTTCTTGCGGTTGTTGATGGTCATGATGCCCTTGCCTGCCGTGCTGCCGACTTCAACCATGAAGCGCTTGTCGGCCTGAAACTGCTTCAGGCTTTGTGGCGATTGAAAGCGGGGCATGCCATCGATGTCGCCAGCCAACAAAGCAGCCACCTGTGCAGCCGAATCGTTGATGAAACGGAAAGTGACTTTCTTCACCTTGATCGCGTTGGCATCGCGAAAACCATCCCATTTAGACAGCGTGACGGCCGTGCCCTTGGCCCAGCTGTCGAGTTTGTAGGGGCCTGTGCCGATCGGCTTGGTGGCAGCGTTGGCCGCGCTGTCGGGGTGCAGGATGACCGCTGTGTTTTCACCCATGCGGAACAAGAAGTTGCCATCCGGGTTGTTCAGCACCAGCACCACGGTGTGCGCATCGGGCGTTGAAATGTGGCTGATGTTGTTGAACACGGCACCTTTGGCTTTGTTCGTGCTCTTGGGATCTTTGGCACGTTCAACACTGAACTTCACTGCCGCAGAGTCAAAAGGACTGCCATCCTGAAACCTCACGCCCTTGCGCAACTTGAAGGTGTAGGCCTTGCCATCGGCGTCCATTTTCCAGCTCTCGGCCAGCAAGGGACTGATGGAGCCATCGACGTTGATCTTGGTCAGGCCTTCGAGGATGTTGTAGTGCACCACTTCGCCAATGGCCGCAGCTGGGGCCATGGTGGGATCGAGGCTGGTGGGCTCCAAAATCATGCCCAAAATCACGCTGTCCTTGCGCGATTGAGCTTGCGCCTGCAACGGTGCCCAGGACAAGCTGGCCGCCAGCAGGGCCACCGCGCTCAAGCTTACAGTGCGGCGCGTGATGGGGAATTGAACTTTCATGTTTTCTCCTGATCTAAAAATGCGTCCCGTGTACCGGGCACGGCTGAAATGAGCATCCGAGTGTAAGGATGCGCGGCATGCTGAAAAATTTGTGCTGAGGAGTCTTGTTCAACCACTTGGCCAGACTGTAAAACCAACACATCGTCGCACATGAGATTAACGACGGCAAGGTCGTGGCTGACCAACAAATAGCTCAATCCGTGACGATCTTGCAGGTCCATCATCAGGTTGAGCACCTGCGCTTGCACAGACACATCCAGGGCACTCACCGGCTCGTCGGCCACGATCAAGGAAGGGCGGGTGATCAAGGCCCGGGCGATGGCAATGCGCTGGCGTTGCCCCCCCGAAAATTCATGGGGGTATTTGTCCAGATCGGCGGTTCTGAGGCCCACTTCGCTCAAGGCCTCAGCGGCGCGGTCGCGCAGCTCGGTTTGACTCACGGCGCGGTCGCGCAGCTCGGCGCTATTGAAGGCGGACTCGCGCATCGCCGAACGACGGTCGGCAGGGGGCTGCAAAGTCCAGATCGGCTCGGTCACGATGCCGAGCACTTTTTGGCGCGGATCAAGCGAACCGTAAGGGTCTTGAAAAACCATTTGAAAACCGCTGCGCAGATGCCGCAACTGGGACGTGCTGGCCTGATGCAGATCCACGCCGTTGAACAACACCTGCCCTTCGCTGGGTTGATCGAGCGCCATCACCAAACGGGCCAGCGTCGATTTGCCGGAGCCAGACTCCCCCACAATGCCCAAGCTCTTGCCCGGCTGCAGCTTGAAACTCACGTTCGACAAGGCCTGCAAGCTGTTGGCGGGGCCCCACAGGGACGATCGCGGCAGGGCAAAACGCCGCCCCAACTGCCGAACTTCCAGCAGCGGTGGCATGGTCGGTTTCTGGGCCTTCGTCATGACAGCCTCCAGCGCGGACAACACACCACATGGGCTTGATCGGTGGGGCTGGACGGTGGCACGGTTTCGGCTTGAGGCGGAGTGCGACGGCAATCGTCTACAGCCCAAGCGCAGCGGTCCGCAAAAGCACAGCCCGTCGGCAAATCCATTAACTCAGGCACGCTGCCGGCAATCGTGTTCAAGCGTGTCCCGCGGGCCAAGCCCAAACGTGGCCGCGCAGCAAACAGCCCCCGCGTGTAGGGGTGTGCTCGGTGGGCAAACAAATCAGCGGTGGCCGCGCTTTCAACCACCGAGCCACCATACATGACCATCACACGGTCCACCTGGTCTTGCATCAGGCCCAGATCATGGCTGATCAGCAGCAGGCCCATGCCGTCTTCATTGACCAATTGCTTGATCAAGGCCAGCACCTCTTTTTGCACCGTGACATCCAGCGCCGTGGTGGGTTCGTCGGCAATCAGCAGGTCAGGGCTACAGGCCAAGGCCATGGAAATCATGACGCGCTGTCGCTGACCGCCTGACAGCTCGTGCGGATACGCGTCAAGACGCTCTCGCGCCCGAGGCAGCTGCACACGATCGAGCAATTGCAGGGCACGCGCCTTGGCCTCGGCCACCCCCATGTGCTGGTGCAAGCGCAAGGGCTCGGCAATTTGTTTCCAGATGGGGTGCAGCGGGTTGAGTGCCGTCATCGGCTCTTGAAAAATCATGGCCATGCGCGCCCCGCGCAACGGGCACAGTTGGGCCTCGGGCATGTCCACCAGCTCTTGGCCTTGGAACAAAATCGATCCGCTGACCTGTGCGCGTTCGGGCAACAAGCCCATCAATGCCAAAGCGGTGAGCGATTTGCCGCAACCACTTTCACCAATCAAACCGACCGTCTGGCCCCGTTCGAGTTGCAGCGAAACGCCACGCAGGGCCTGCGCCCACCCCCGTGCCGTGGGCAAAGTGAGCCGCAAGTCAGTCACTTGCAGCAAAGGCTTGGCGGTGGACATGTCAGCCATGCGCGTTCACCTTTGTCTGGCCAAACGCGGGTCCAGCACATCGCGCAAGCCATCGCCCAACAGGTTCAAGCCCAACACCGCCAGCGCAATGGCAGCACCCGGGTAAACCGCCAACAAGGGGGCTTGGAACATTTGCGATTGCGCCTCATTGAGCATGCGACCCCAACTGGGCTGCGGCGGTTGCGTGCCCAAGCCCAGGTAAGACAGCGCCGCCTCGGCCAAAATGGCGATGGCAAACTGGATGGTGGACTGCACGATCAGCACACTGGCGATGTTGGGCAACACATGCACCCATGTGATGGCCAGCGGCCCTTGGCCTGCGGCGCGGGCGGCGGCAGTGAAGTCGCGCGACCACACGGCATTGGCCGCGCCACGGGTGATGCGGGCAAAAACCGGGATGTTGAAAATGCCAATGGCCACTATGCTGACCACCAAACCCGGTCCGTAAATGGCAGTCAGCATGATGGCCGACAACAAAGCAGGAAAGGCAAAGGTGAAGTCCGATGCCCGCATGATGACTTCCTCAACCCAGCCACGCTGCGCTGACGCCAACAAGCCCAAAGGCACGCCCACCCCCAAGCCGATGCCCACCGCGATGAAGCCCACCAACAAAGAATTTTGACTGCCAACCAAGAGCAAAGTGCCGATGTCGCGCCCCAAGCTGTCTGTGCCCATCCAATGCGCTGCGCTGGGCATGGCCAGTTTGTTGGGGATGTCGATGTCGCCCGCCGGGTAAGGCGACCAAAACAAAGACAGCAGCGCACACGACACCATCAGCAACACCACGGCCCCGCCTGCCACGAAACTGGGGTGCCGACAAGCGCGACGGATAAACGTGTTTTTATCCGGCATGGCCCGCCTTCAGACGTGGATCAATCCATGCGTAAAGCACATCAATAAAAAAATTGATGAGGATGACCAAGGCGGCCAGCAACATGACCACATCGCGCACCACGATCAGATCGCGGTTGGCAATGGCCTGAAAGATCAGCCGCCCGATGCCCGGCAGCACAAACACGTTTTCAATCACGATGGCGCTGGTGATCAGGTTGCCAAACTGCAAGCCCATCACCGTGAGCACCGGGATCATGGCATTGCGCAACACATGCCCCCACAACACTTGCCGACGCGACAGCCCTTTGGCCCTTGCGGTTCGCACAAAATCTTCACGCAAAGTATCAAGCACGGCCGAGCGCGTCACCCGCGTCAAAATCGCCGTTTGCACCGCCGCCAGTGCCATGGCCGGCAGCAGCAGGGCCTTGAGGCCCTCGACCATCCCGCCACCTGTTTCTTCTGTCCATCCCGGAAAACCGCCTGCGCTGACCCACTCCAAGTGGACCGCGAACAGCAAAATCAACAAGATGGCCAGCCAAAAATTCGGCAAAGCCAGGCCCAACTGGCTGAGCGTCATCACCCCCACATCACCCGCCTTGTTTTGCTGCGAGGCGGCATAGATGCCCAGCGCCAGCGCCAACGCCACCGTCAAGCCCATGGCCATGACGGCCAGCGGCAAAGTGACTTGCAAACGCTCGGCCATCAACTGGGCGGTGGGGGTCTCGTAGGAAATGCTCAAACCGGTTTGCCCCTGCAACAACCCACCGACCCAATTCGCATAGCGGGCGGCTGCAGGCTGGTTCAGGCCCAGCTTGTCTTCCATGGCGGCCATCGACTCGGGCGTGGCCGTTTCGCCCAAAATCACCTGGGCCGCATTGCCGGGCAGCAATTCCAGCACGGCAAACACCACGACCGACGTGGCCAGCAGGGTCAACACAAAGCTCAGCAGCCGTCTCAAAACGAACAGGGGCACGCGCTATCCTTGGGGTCTGTGAGCAACGATGAACAGGGTTTTCAATGGCATCGCAAATGATTGTAAACAGCGAACACGGCAGCATTGTGGATGTGCCGGGTTTACAGGTCGGCCACTTCACGCTCGGCGAACGCCTGACGGGCTGCTCGGTGGTGCTGGCCCCTGACGGCGCTGTGGGCGCGGTGGACGTACGAGGTGCCGCGCCAGGCACGCGCGAGACCGATTTACTCGACCCCGCCAATTTGGTAGACAAAGTGCATGCCGTGCTGCTCAGTGGTGGCAGTGCTTTTGGTCTGGATGCCGCCAGCGGCGTGGTGCGGTGGCTGGAGGAACACGGCATTGGCTTTGAAACCGGCTATGGCCGCGTGCCCATCGTGCCTGCGGCCGTCTTGTTTGACTTGCCTGTGGTCCGCCCAGGCGACGACCCCAAAGCACGCCCCCAAGCCCAGGCGGGTTACGCCGCCTGCCAAGCGGCATCTGCCGCACTGCCGGCGGCAGGCAATGTGGGCGCGGGTGCGGGCGCCTGCGTGGGCAAACTGTTTGGTCTGGACCGCTGCATGAAAGGGGGCATTGGCAACGCCAGCGTGCGCGTAGGCCCCTGGGTGGTCGGTGCCTTGGTGGCCTGCAACGCGGTGGGCGATGTGATCGACCCGGCCAACGGGCAGCTATTGGCAGGTGCCCGCACAGCCGACGGCACGGGCCTGCTGGACAGCCAACGCGCCTTGTTGGCGGGCGAGCGCGGCCAGCGCCCATTGCCCGGCACCAACACCACCATCGGGGTGGTGGCCACCAACGCCACACTCACCAAAGCACAGGCCAAACGCCTGGCCATGAGCGCCCACGACGGACTGGCCCGCAGCATCCGGCCCGCCCATACCCCGCTCGACGGTGACACCTTGTTTGCCATGGCCACCGGCACCGAAACCAGCCCGGCCGACCTGATGCTCCTCACCGTGATGGCCGCCGAAGCCACGGCACTAGCCACGCTCGACGCCATACGACAAGCAAAGAGCATCGAAACAACTGGCGGGACAGTGCCTGCGGCCTCTGCCTGGCAGCGGTCCGATAAAATCCTTCACCTATGACAAACCAACTCGACAAAAAATCCCAAGCCTGGTCCGCGCTCTTTTCTGAACCCATGAGCGAGTTGGTCAAGCGCTACACCGCCAGCGTGTTCTTTGACAAGCGCCTGTGGCAAGCCGACATCCAGGGCTCGCTGGCCCACGCCGACATGCTGGCTGCGCAAAAGATCATCGGCACCAGCGACCTGGCCGACATCCAGCGCGGCATGGCGCAGATCACGCAAGAGATCGAATCGGGTGCTTTTGAATGGAAGCTCGACCTGGAAGACGTGCACCTGAACATCGAAGCGCGCCTGACCCAACTGGTGGGCGACGCGGGCAAACGCCTGCACACCGGGCGCAGCCGCAACGACCAAGTGGCCACCGATGTGCGCCTGTGGCTGCGCAGCGAGATGGACGTGATCATCGATTTGCTGGCCGACCTGCAAAAGTCACTGGTCGATGTGGCCGAGCAAAACGTCGAAGTGATCCTGCCCGGCTTTACCCACCTGCAAGTGGCCCAGCCCGTGAGCTTTGCGCACCATTTGCTGGCCTATGTCGAAATGTTTGCCCGTGACGCCGAGCGCATGGTGGACGTGCGCCGCCGCACCAACCGCCTGCCATTGGGCAGCGCCGCCCTGGCTGGCACCACCTACCCACTGGACCGCGAACGCGTGGCCCGCACCTTGGGCATGGTCGATGAACACGGCCACCCACAGGTCTGCCAAAACAGCCTGGACGGCGTGAGCGACCGCGACTTTGCCATCGAATTCAGCGCTGCGGCCAGCCTGAGCATGGTGCACATCAGCCGCTTCAGCGAAGAACTGATCTTGTGGATGAGCCAGAACTTTGGCTTTGTGCGCATTGCCGACCGTTTCACCACGGGCTCTTCCATCATGCCGCAGAAGAAAAACCCCGACGTGCCCGAGCTGGCGCGCGGCAAGACAGGCCGCGTGGTCGGCCACTTGATGGGCCTGATCACCTTGATGAAGGGCCAGCCCCTGGCCTACAACAAGGACAACCAGGAAGACAAAGAGCCGCTGTTCGACACCGTGGACACGCTCAAGGACACCCTGCGCATCTTCAGCGAAATGGTCGGCGGCCAAGTCAACCCGGCCACGGGCCAGAAGGAAGGCGGCATCACTGTGAATGCCGCTGCCATGGAAGCTGCCGTGAAAAAAGGCTACGCCACCGCCACCGACTTGGCCGACTATTTGGTCAAGAAAGGCCTGCCCTTCCGTGATGCCCACGAAGTGGTGGCCCATGCGGTCAAGACCGCCCAGGGCCTGGGCGTGGACCTGTCAGAGTTGCCGCTCGAAACCCTGCAAAAGTTTGACAGCCGCATCGAAGCCGATGTGTTCGGTCCGCTCAGCCTGCAAGGGTCTTTGAACGCCCGCAACACGCTGGGTGGCACTGCGCCCGCGCAAGTGCGTCTGCAAATTGCGCGTCACCGAGTGCGTCTTGCCTGATCAGCGACATGCCAGCCCATTGGGCAAGCATTTAATTGGGCAAGCACTTCGTTTGAAGCGAATCAAACACGGGCCATTGGGTTCACCCGCCCCCTGAAAACCTGACGAGCATCAGCGCATGTTGATGCAAACATTGAACGCATTGCGGCCAATTTGGCGCAGAGGCCGTGGGTCGTGAACCCACGCTTGTATTGGGCTTTCACGCACAAACGCATCTGTGTGCAAGATCGCACTGTGGGCATTGCCGGACAACAACTGGATTCACTGCAAGGCGAAATTCAGGCCAAGACCTTGGTTTTGACATGGCCGCAGGATGTGTCGCGTCTGCTGCGCCTTGCCCGTCCCAGCATGGGGCCTATTGACCAGGCCCCTTTCACTGGCACTTTCCCTGGCCATGGTCCTGGCACCTTCCGTGGCCATGGCCCAGGTGATAACCGCCCTGATCGTGGGCTCGTCCATCGTGAAGACGGTGCAAGGTGGGCCCACGCCGTGAGGGCTGCGTGCGTTTGGTTTTATGGGCTTTTGCGGTCTGGGTACGGCCACGCACAGACCCTATGAGTCCAAGGCCCAAGACTGACCCCTGTTAGCGCGTCACAGCACAAACCACTGCTGTTGACTTAGAGAAACGGATGAGTTCCGAGGAGGTCACGCATGCAATTCCACACCCAGTCGTCTCAAATTGAAAAACTGCAAGGGGTGCCGCGCACCTTGCTGGTGCCATTGGCGGCCCGTGCGCAAGGCGGTGCTTCGTTTCCGGCATTGGATCCCCATGACCGCTATGCACGACAACTGCTCTCAGCCCTGGGCACCGAGGCACAAACCCACCTCAGTGATCTGCCTGTCGTGGTCAATGTGCTTTGGCGAACCGGCCTGATCAAACAAATGGGCCGCGATTTTTTTACCCGCCACCCCGAGGGTCTGGGTGTCAATCTGGGTGCGGGATTGGCGCATTATTTCCAATGGCTTGGCCAAGACAACAACGCGTGGGTGGATGTGGATCTGGAGCAAGTGATTGAACTGCGCCAGTTGTTGATTCCGCCAACGTCTTCGCAATGTGATAGCCACGCCATGGACATCACCCAGCCAGGCTGGTGGCAAGGTCTGACGGGGCACCAGCGTCATTCAAGGCAGCCGGTTTTGTTGGTTTGCGAAGGGGTGTTGATGTATTTGCAGCCCTTCAAGGTGAACCGCATCATTCAGGAGATCTGTGAAAACGCGCCCGATGGCTCTGAACTGTTGCTGGATTTCATATCCCCTTTGGCCGTAGGCCCTACAGCGATACTGAAGCCTCAAGAGGAACCCGATGCCCCTTTTGCCTGGGGCGTGCACAACGGCCAAGAGATCTCCCATGTGCACCCGCGATTGGAATTGGTGTCTCAGCACAGTGTGTCTGAGGCTTATGGATTGGGTTCCACTTGGGCCGAGATGTACTGGCACATGTTCACGGGCGGCCCGCTCTATGGCATGGCCCGATTCCGGATCTCATAGCCCAAGCAAACCACGGCTTGAACTTCGATGCAAAGAAAGACCATGAAACCCAGCCGGCGATGACATCCGCGATAATTTGCGGGCCGACCGGCCTTCTTGCAAACCCATTGTCTTTTCATGCACACCATGACCACCATTGCCGAAACCACGCCCACCCTGATGCCCTGGACCGATTCGCTCAACACAGGCGATGCACGCATGGACGAAACCCACCAGGAGTTTGTGGACATGATCAACACGATCTTGGCCACCCCTGAAGACGAGCAACTGCCGGTTTACAAAGAGTTTTTAAACCACACGGTGGAGCACTTTGCGCAGGAAGAGCGCTGGATGCTGGCCACCGGCTTTTCGGCCGACAACTGCCACGCCGAGCACCACGCCACCATTTTGGAAACCATGCGCGTGGTCGAAGCCCACTATCTGGACACCGACAAGCAAATCATCACCCGCATGGCCGAAGCGCTGGCCGAGTGGTTCCCTGGGCATGCCAACAGCATGGACGCTGGCTTGGCGGCGCACCTGAAGTCGGTGGGCTTTGACAGCGTGACTGAAACCCTGGCCGACCCATCGGCCATCAAAAACGTGACCATGTCGGGCTGCGGCAGCGTGAGCTGCAGTTAAGCCGTCCCCAATGGGCCCTCAACCCCTGACAGGTTGAGGCCTTTTTGAAACGGGTCCAAACGCGGGTTCGGTACAGTTCAAGCGCTGGTCACTCCAGCGTGATTTTTTCGTCCTTGACGATTTTGGCCATCGCTGGAATTTCTGAGCGCATCCATTGGGCGAATTGGTCGGGTGTCATGCCAGAGGGCTCTGCGCCCAACGCCGTCAAACGCTCTTTGATCTCTGGCAGGGCGGCAATGCGTTGAATCTCGGCATGCAATTTGTCAATGACCGCCTTGGGTGTGCCCGCTGGCGCCAGCAGCCCCTGAAAACTTCCTGTCAAAAAGCCGGGCAACGACTCCGAAACGGTGGGCGTTTCAGGCATTTGTGCGTTGCGTTTGGTGCTCGAGATGGCGATCAATTTGATCTTGCCCGCCTTGACGTGCGGATAAGTGGCCACCATGCCATTGAACATGACGTCAACTTGTCCACCGATCAAATCGGTGATGGCTTGTGCACCGCCTTTGTAAGGCACATAACCCCACTCAAAGCCGTTGCGCTGCGCGTACATGACGCCAGCCAGATGCGAGGCGCTGCCCATGCCTGCAGCCACGGCGTAATTGAGCTTGCCCTTTTGAGATTTGGCATAGGCCACCAATTCTGCCGGTGTGTTGGCAGGCACTTTGGTGCTGACCGCCAGCAAGTGGGGGGAATAGGCCACCATGGCGACAGGTGCAAAGTCTTTCTCAGCATTGAAGGGCAGTTTGAATAAAGCAGGGCTGATCACCAAATTGCCCACATCCATCAGCACCAAGGTATGGCCATCGGCGGCTGACTTGGCCACCGCATCAGCCCCCAGGTTACCGCTGGAGCCAGGACGGTTTTCGACCACCACGGCTTGCCCCCAACTCTCGGTGATTTTTTGCCCAAAAATTCTGGCCAAGACATCTGACGTTCCACCCGCCGGAAACGGCACCACAATTTTGATGGGTTTGGTCGGGTAGGTTGCCTGTGCCCAAGCAGGTACCATGGGCGTGATCAGAACCGCTGTCAATGCAGCAAATAAAAATGACTTGTTCATACCCATCTCCGGTTTAAAAAAATGCTGTCATCACGAAAACTCAAAACTGCCCTGAGTCCACCGCCGGGCCTGTTCGCTCAATGAAACACCCAGGCCAAGCCGGGTAGGCACCCGCATGCGGCCGTCTTTGATCTGGATGCGCTCGTTGAACAGCGGTTCGAGCCATTCAAAGTGCTCGACCCACGGTTCGGTTTTGTAATGGGCTGCCAAGTGGATGTGCAGCTCCATGGCAAAGTGCGGGGCCAACATGATGCCTGCGTGCTCGGCCAACTGCGCGATCTTGAGAAAAGGAGTGATGCCGCCCACACGCGGGCCGTCGGGCATCAGAAAATCGGCTGCGCGGTGGCGAATCAGGTCCCAGTGCTCCTGCACGCTGGTGAGCATTTCGCCCGTCGCAATGGGGGTGTCGAACTGGGCGGCCAGCGCGGCGTGGCCTTCGTGGTCATAGGCGTCCAGAGGCTCCTCAATCCAGATCAGGTTCATGGGCTCGAAACGGCGGCACATGCGCTGCGCGGTCGGGCGGTCCCATTGCTGGTTGGCGTCCACCATGATCGGAAAGCGGTCACCCAGATGCTGGCGCACGGCACTCACACGCTCGATGTCTTTATCGCAGTCGGGCTGCCCTACTTTGAGCTTGATGCCGCCAATGCCCTGGTCTACCGAGGCCGCAGCGTTGACCAGCAACTGGTCGAGCGGCGTATGCAAAAACCCGCCCGAGGTGTTGTAGCAGCGCACGCTGTCTCTGTGCGTGCCCAGCAGCTTGGCCAACGACAAGCCTGCGCGTTTGGCCTTCATGTCCCACAGGGCCACATCGAACGCGCCAATGGCCTGCACGCTCAAACCGCTGCGGCCCACCGAAGCCCCAGCCCAGCAAAGCTTGTCCCAAAGCTTGGCGATGTCGTTGGGGTCTTCGCCGATCAAGACCGGTGCAATCTCTTTGGCATGCGCAAACTGGCCGGGGCCACCTGCACGTTTTGAATAGCTGAAGCCTACGCCCTCGGCACCGTCCCGGGTCTTGATTTCAACAAACAAGATAGCGATTTCGGTCATCGGCTTTTGCCGACCGGTCAGCACCTTGGCGTCGCTGATCGGGTTGGCCAAGGGCAAGGTGCATGCCGAAACGCGGACCCAGGAAATAGCGTCAGACATTTGAAATCCTTATTCGGCTTTGATGCCCGCAGCCTTGATGACGCGGGTCCACTGGTCCAGTTCGGACTTGAGGAAAGCCACATAGTGCTTGCTGCCCGAGGGGGGCACCACAAAACCAACCGAAGTCAGGCGGTTCCTGAAAGCATCGGATTTCATGGCCTGGGCCATGCCCGCCTCGAGCTTGTCCACAATCGCTTGCGGTGTGCCCTTGGCCACAGAAATACCGGACCATGAAGTGGCCTCAAAACCCTTGTAGCCGGACTCCGCCACGGTGGGGGTATCAGGATAGAGCGAGTTGCGCTCTTTGCTGGAGACTGCAATCGCGCGCAATTTGCCCGCCTTCACATGGGGCAAGGCCACGTCCTGGTTCAGGAATACCATGGGGATGGTGCCAGCCAACAGGTCGTTGAGCATGGGGCCACCGCCCTTGTAGGGGATGCCGGTCAGGAAGATGCCGGTAGTCTGCTTGAACAGTTCCATCGCCATGTGACCCGAAGCCGCGTGGGTGAAGCCGTAGTCCAGCTTGCCCGGGTTCTTCTTGGCGTAGTCCACCAGGTCCTTCACCGTCTTGAAAGGCTGCGAAGGATGCACCAGCAACACGTTGGGGCCGGAGTTCACCTGCGACAGGTGGATGAAGTCGGTCATCGAGTTGTACTTGAGGTTGGCATCCAAGCCGTGTGCCACCGCGTTTTGCCCTACCCCGGACTGGATCAGGGTGTAGCCGTCGGCTGGCAGTTTGAGTGCACGGTCCATGCCCACGATGCCGCCGGCACCGGCAATGTTCTCCACCACGATAGGCTGCTTGAGCACCTTGCCCAGCTCTTCCGCCACCAGGCGGCCCATGACATCGCTGGTGCCTCCGGGTGGAAAAGCCACGATCAGCTTGATGGGTTTGTTGGGGTAGTCGGCTTGTGCAATGGCCTGCCCCTGGCCCAGCAAGCCCAGACCGGCAAGGCCGATCGCAGTCAGCAGTTGGCGTTTTTTCATCATGGTTGTCTCCTCGAGTTATGGTTTTAAAAAATCAAAAAGTGGTGTCAAAAAATCAGGTAATCGGTGCGGGGTTGAACAGCACCAGCGCGTTGTGCAGTTTCCAGTGCTCGGCCCAAGTTCGTTTGCCGCTGGCGGTTTCCAGCAGCATGTGGAACAGCGCCCAGCCCGCTTCTTCAATCGTCATCGCACCATCGGCGATCTGGCCCGCATTGAAATCCATCAAGTCGTGCCAGCGGCGTGCCAAGTCGCTGCGCGTCGCCACCTTGACCACCGGGCAGGCCTGCAAACCATAAGGCGTGCCGCGCCCGGTGGTGAACACGTGCACATTCATGCCAGCAGCCAATTGCAGCGTGCCGCAGATGAAATCACTGGCAGGCGTAGCGGCAAAGACCAGCCCCTTTTGATCTGGCTTGAGCTTGTCGCCCGGCGCGAGCACGCTGGCAATCGCCCCGCTACCGCTCTTGATGATCGAGCCCATGGCTTTTTCAGCGATATTGGACAAGCCTCCGGCCTTGTTGCCCGGCGTGGTGTTGGCGGTGCGGTCTGCCCGGCCACGGTCAAGATACTGGTCGTACCAGCCGAGTTCACGCACCACGTCTTGTGCAACCTTAAACGTGGCGGCGCGGCTGGTGAGCTGCTCCACCGCATCGCGTACCTCGGTGTTTTCCGAGAACATCACGGTGCCGCCGGTGCGTACGATCAGGTCGGCCATATAGCCCACCGCCGGGTTGGCGGTCACGCCAGAAAACGCGTCACTCCCGCCGCACTGCACGCCCACTACCAAGGCGCTGGCAGGTACGGTCTGGCGACGGCGGGCATTCAGGCGCGCCAAGTGGGGTCGGGCACGCTGCACGATGTCGTCGATCATGGACATGAAGCCCACGTGTTCGTCGTCCTGCAGGCACACCAGATCAGGGCCTTTGTCTTTGTCACGCGCGTCGTGCACCGGGAAGCTGCCGGGCGGCAACAATCGCGATGGTTGCAGCTTTTCGCAACCCAAACTCACCACCATGACCTCATCACCAAAGTTGGGGTTGAGGCTGATGTTTCGCAGCGTGCGGATCGGAATCTCAGCGCCGGGCGCGTCGATTGCAACACCACAGCCATAGGTGTGCTCCAGGCCCACCACACCGTCCACATTCGGGTACATCGGCAACAGCTCGCGCTCGATGCGCTCAACAGCGATCTTGACCACGCCTGCCACGCACTGCACCGTGGTGCTGATGGCCAGCAGGTTGCGCGTGCCCACCGAGCCGTTGGCGTTCACATAACCTTCAAAGGTGTGGCCCTCCAGCTGTGCCCACTGAGGCGCGGGGACCGTGGCCATGGGCAGGTCTTGCAGTTCACGCGCAGGCGGAATGTCCAAGATTCGCTCGTGCACCCAACTGCCCGCCGCGATCGCTTCTCGGGCAAAGCCCACCGGCACGTTGTAACGCAGCACAGCCTGGCCTACGGCAATGTCTTTCAAGGCCACCTTGTGGCCTTGTGGGACCTTGTCACGCAAGGTCAAGCCTTCGGGCAAGACGGTGCCTGCGGGGAGACCGCCATCGTTGGCGATGATGGCCACATTGTCATTCGGGTGCATGCGAATGGCCAAAGAACGCAGGGGTGTGATCATGTCAATAACGAGGCTGTTTGCCCGTGAAAGTGGGGTCGTACTTGCGCATCTGGCCCAAGTCGTCGCGGTTGCGAATGCCGCAGTGCAGCCAGTTGTCGTGCAGGCGTTCCATCGCTTGGGGATCAATGGAGACACCCAGGCCCGGGCCACGCGGTACGCGCAAACTGCCGTTTTCAAATTGGAGGCGACCGCCCTTCACGATTTCCTCGTCCTGCCAAGGGTAATGGGTGTCACATGCGTAGGCCAGGTGCGGCACCGATGCGGCCAGGTGGGTCATCGCGGTCAGGCTGATGCCCAAGTGCGAGTTGGAGTGCATGGACAAGCCCATGTCAAAGGTCTGGCACAGGCGCGCGAGCTGTTGCGTGGTGCGCAAGCCACCCCAGTAGTGGTGGTCAGAAAGCACGATGCGCACCGGACAACCCAGGCGCACGTTGTCCGCAAACTCTTTGTAGTCGGTCACGACCATGTTGGTGGCCAGCGGCACATCACAAGCCCGTGCAACCTCGGCCATGCCCTGCAGGCCGGGGGCCGGGTCTTCGTAATACTCCAGCACGCCGCGAAGCTGCTCGACCACCTTGAGGCTGGTGGCCACGGTCCAGTTGGCGTTGGGGTCGATGCGCAGCGGCGCGCCCGGAAAGGCTTTGGCCAGCGCCAGCAGGGCGGCCACTTCTTGCGCCGGGGGCAGAGCGCCCGCCTTGAGTTTGATGCTCTTGAAGCCGTACTGCTCGATCATGCGGCGCGCCTGCGCCACCATCTGCGCGGGGGCAATGCCTTCGCCAAAAGGGTCGGCGGCGTAAGGCTGGTCGATGTGCTCGGCGTATTTAAAAAACAAATAAGCACTGAAAGGCACCGCATCGCGTGCGGCGCCGCCCAGCAGATCCACCACCGGTGCGTTGGCCAACTGCCCCTGCAGGTCCAGCATGGCAACTTCAAAGGCACTGATGACCTTGGCCACGTTTTTGGACACATGGGTGCCCGGGGCCAAGGAGATCTGTTCCCCCAAAAACTCCGAGGTGTGCCCATCGGGCTGCACCAGTGCCCGTACACGCGTTTCCATCGCGTTCAGGTCCCAGGGCGACAGGCCTTCTAAGGCGGGTGCGGCTTTGGCCAGCACGTCCAGCATGGCCTGGTCGCCATAGGTCTCGTTGATGCCCACGCGTGCGCAACTGGTTTCGATTTGGATGATAGAGCGCAGGGCCCAAGGTTCGTGAATGCCTGCTGCATTGAGCAAAGGCGGATCGCGAAAGGCGATGGGCGTGACCTGCACGCGTCGGATGGTGTGCTGCTTCAACATGGCTTACTTGAGCAAATTAGGCAACCACAAGGTGAACTGAGGCACATAAGTTACCAGCAGCATGGCCAAGGTCAAAGCACCATAAAAAGGCGCAATGGTGCGCATGACCTGCCCCACCGAAATCCCGCCAATGGCGCAACCCACAAACTGGACCGTTCCAACAGGCGGCGTGTTAAGGCCCAGGGCACAGTTGATCAACAACATGATGCCGAACTGCATCGGGTCCATACCAAAGTGCATGGCAATCGGCAAGAAGATCGGGGTGCAAATTAGGATGGTGGCCGCCATGTCCAAAAAGGTGCCGAGGATGAACAACAAGATGTTGATCATCAAAAAGATGATCCAGGGCTCGGTGCTGACTTTTTGCATCAACGCCCCGGTCAACTGCGGCACTTCATACAAAGCCATGAAATAGCCAAAGGCATTGGAAATGCCGATCAACAAAAGCACCACGCCTGTAGTTTTACAAGCCTTGGCGCAGGCTTTCAGAAAATTATTGAAAGTCAAGGTGCGGTACACGACCACAGTGACAAACAAAGCCCAGGCCACGGCAATCGAGGCCGACTCGGTGGCCGTGAAAGCGCCCGACAAAATGCCGCCCAAAATGATCACCACCACAAAAAGTCCGGGCAAGGCCGCGCCAAAAGCCTTCAGCACCTCCAGCCAGCCAGGGAAATGGCCGTGGATCGGATAGCCCCGGCGCACCGCCACCCAATAGGCGGCCCCCAGGTTGCACAACGTCAAGATGATGGCAGGCACCAGACCCGCCAAAATCAAGCCCAGCACACTGACCGACGCCAGGCCCGAAGCGGCCAGCGTGAAGATGATCATGTTGTGCGAGGTGGGCATGATGGCCCCCACCAAAGCCGCGTGTGTGGTCACATTCACGGCATAGTCGGCGTCATAGCCTTCTTTTTTCATGAGCGGAATCATCACCGAGCCCATGGCCGAGACATCGGCCAATGGCGAGCCCGCTACACCCCCAAAAATGGTGCAGCCGATCACATTGCTCATGCCCAAACCGCCCCGCACATGGCCGACCAGACTGTTGGCAAAGCGCACGATGCGGTCGGCGATGCCGCCATAAAGCATCAACTCACCCGCAAAAACAAAAAACGGAATGGCCAGAAAGGAGAACACCTGCATGCCTCCGACCATTTTTTGAAACACCATGGCCACCGGCAAGCCGGCGGCCATGATGGTGGCGACAGAAGACAGGCCGATGGCGAAAGCCACCGGAACACCCAAGATCAGCAGCAAAGTAAAGCTGAGGGCAAGAACAGTCAATTCCATGGCATCAATCCCAAACAGGCTTTACAAGCTCACCGCGCAGCAAGGCCACGATGTGTTCAATCGAGAAAAGCAAAATCAAAGCCCCCGCGATGATCACGGGCACATAGTCGATGCCGTCAGGCACTGGCAGCATCGGTTTCTTTTCATCCCACTTGGCAGAAGCCCAAAGCCAGCCCCCCTGAACCATCAGGTAGCCAAAAAGGGCCACCAGCGCATGGATCAAGATTTCAATGCGGTGCTGCCATTTTTCAGGCAACAAGACCACCAGGGATTCCAGCCCGATGTGGCCCGCATCACGCACCCCAACGGCCAAACCAAAGGCCGTGACGAACAGCACGATCAACATCGCCAAGGCTTCGGCCCAGGTCGGGGTGTCATTGAAAACATAACGCCCAATGACCTGCCACTGAACACACAAGATCACGGCAATCAGGCCGATCACGGCCAGCACCAGACAGATCTTGGAGACCGTTGCACAAAATTTGGTGAACATCAAAAACTCCAGCCCCCGTCTCTCGCCAGGGGCACAGGGGAAAAACGCTTACTTGGTGTCTTGAATGGCTTTAATCGCACGCTTCATTTCGGGCGTGGTCATGAACTTGTCGTACACCGGACCCATCACAGCCTGGAAAGACTTCTTGTCCACTTCGACAATCTCGGCACCTGCGGCCTTGACATTGGCCAGTGATTTGCTTTCGGCTTCGTCCCATGCTTTGCGCTGAACGGCCACCGACTCTTTCGCCGCCTGACGGACCATGGCTTGCTCGTTGGCAGGCAACTTGTCCCAAGTGACCTTGGACATCACCAAAATCTCAGGGGCCATGGAGTGCTCGGTTTTGGAATAAACCTTCACAGCTTCCACATGTTTGGCCGTATCAAACGAAGGGATGTTGTTTTCAGCAGCATCGATCAGCCCCGTCTTCAGGCCGGTATAGACCTCGCCATAAGGCATGGGCGTGGCGTTGGCGCCCATGGCACTGACCAGCGCCACCCACAGATCAGACTGCTGCACACGGATCTTCAGACCCTTGGCATCGGCCACGCTCTTGATGGCTTTCTTGGCGTAAATGGAGCGGGCACCGCTGTCATAAAAAGCCAAGCCCACGTAACCCACAGCTTCGCAGCTCTTGAGGATTTCGGCGCCCACAGGGCCGTCCAGCGCATGGCGCATGTGCTCCACCGAGCGGAACAAAAACGGCATAGTGGGCACCATGGTCATGGGGCAGACGCCATTCATGGGAGCGACGTTGACGCGCACCATGTCGAGCGCACCGATTTTCACTTGGTCGATGGTCTCTTTTTCGGAGCCCAGTGCGCCTTTGTTGAAGACCTTGATCTTGTGCTTGCCGCCCGACAATTTATCGAGCACCGTGCTCATGTGCTTGACCGCCACCACGGTTGGATAGTCGTCGGCATTGTGGATGTCTGCCGAGCGAAATTCAGCAGCCTGTGCCGACAGGGCCAAGCCAGCAGCGATCGCCATCAAAGAAGGTTTGAGTTTCAGCATGAAAGTCTCCAGAGTTAAAAATTTTTTAAAACACACCATCAAACACTTGCGGGAAAACGGGAAAAAACAGGCTCCGGCATGCCGCGCACACCGGGCTGCAAAGCGATCACAGCGCCGCTCAAACCTCTTGCGGCCTCTGTGGTTTGCGCGGGAATGATCGAGGTCACCAACAACTGGTCCAGCTCTGCCCCCCCAAACGCGCACATAGAAGGCTTGGGCATGGGTACGGTCAGCGACCGGGCCCAGTGGCCCTGGGCATCAAATGCATGGATCTGTCCCGCATCGTTGCCGCATATCCAGTAATGCCCTTGCGCATCCACGGCCGCACCATCAGGGCGTCCCGGCCACGGGTTCATGTCCACAAACAGGCGCTGCTGGCTCAGCGTGCCTGTGACCACATCCAGGTCAAAAGCCCAAATTTTTTGCACCGTGGGATGCGAGTCAGACAAATACAACACTCGGCCATCGGGGCTCATGCCCAAGCCATTGGGCGTGCGCAAGCCCGTGACGTGTGGCCCCGTCAAGCCACGCTCGTCCAGGCAATAAAGCCCGCCTTGTGATGAAGCCAAAGACATGTCCATCACCATGGTGCCCACCCACAAACGCCCACTGGCATCACAGCGGCCGTCATTGAAGCGCATGCCCGCTGCGGGATGGGTGATACGTGCCAGCCACTGCACGTTTGCTTGGGCACCTTCATGCAAGGTGATGCGCGCAATGCCGGTTTCCATGGCCGCGACCAATTGCCCTTGAACGCCAGTCAAGGCAATGCAACCCACGCGCTCAGGCATGCGCCACGACTGCACCGGCTCCAAAGAGCCCGGTTGGCAGCAACGAACGAAGGGGCCTTCAATGTCCACCCACCACAAACGCTGCGAGCGGACATCCCACACAGGGGACTCACCCACACGGTCTTGTGTATCGGCAATGGTTTGACAAGGGGTCATGAAAGAGTGGCCATCAACGTGGGTGTTCTGATACATTGCTACTTAAGCACAGTGATCTGTTGTCGTACAAGTTAATTGTGCAAGTCACACCATCAAACCAAAATGGGTATTTACCCGATGAACACACCAACAGCCGAAGCCCCAAAGCGCAAAACACGGAGTTTGACCTTCGGGCTCGTCGATCAATTGAGCACCGAAATTCAAAATGGCACCCTGAACAGCGGCCAAAAATTACCCACCGAAGCGGCCATCATGGCGCGCTTTGGGGTCAGCCGAACTGTGGTCAGGGAAGCGATATCCAAACTCCAGGCCGCCAGTTTGGTAGAGACTCGGCACGGCATCGGCACCTTTGTTTTGACGCAGACAGACACCCCCTCTTTTCGCATCAATCCCAACCAATTGGGCACTTTGCACGACGTGATTGCCTTGCTGGAATTGCGCATCAGCATTGAAACCGAAGCCGCCGCACTGGCTGCTGTCAGACGCAACGAGGGCAATTTGCGTGTGATGCAGGACGCCATGGCCGCCTTTTTGAGCGCCATCGAAGAAGGCCGAGATGCCATCGCGGCCGATTTCCAGTTTCACCACGAAATCGCCCGCGCCACGCAAAACAACCACTTTGCCGACATGATGAATTCGCTGGGGTCGCAAGCCATTCCCAGAGCGCGCATCGAGACCACATCGCCAGAAGAGCCCCAACGCCTCGGCTATTTGCGGCGCGTCCATCAGGAGCATGAAAACATCCTGAACGCCATCACGGCTCAAGATGCCGAATCCGCACGCGCAGCGATGCGTACCCACCTGTCCAACAGCCGTGACCGCCATAAAAAAGGGATCTCCAGCCACTCCTGAGCCCCCAACAAGGGTTAATACGGACCCCCACAAACCCGACTAAGTTGTACGATGTCTGCTAAATTAACAGCCATTTACGCCATGTCCAAGACCCCATCAACCCCCGTGATCACACGCATGCAGGTGGTTCCCGTTGCAGGCCACGACGGCATGCTGCTCAACCTGAGCGGGGCGCACGGACCGTTTTTCACACGCAACATCGTCATCCTGACCGACTCGGCGGGTCGAACCGGCTTGGGCGAGGTGCCCGGCGGCGAAAAAATCCGCCAGACCCTGAATGACGCAAGGTCCCTAATCGAAGGCCAGCCCGTGGGCGACTACAACCGCCTGCTCAATGCCATGCGCCAACAGTTTGCTGACCGCGACAGTGGTGGCAGAGGCAACCAGACTTTTGACTTGCGCGTCACCATCCACGCCGTCACCGCCGTAGAAAGCGCCCTGCTCGACCTGCTGGGCCAGCACCTCAACGTGCCCGTGTGCGCCTTGTTGGGCCAGGGCCAGCAACGCACCCGCGTACAAATGCTGGGTTATCTGTTTTATGTGGGCGACCGCCAACAAACTGATCTGGCCTACCGCAGCGAACCCGACCAGTCCGACGACTGGCTGCGCCTGCGCCACGAAAAAGCCCTGACTGCCGAGGCTGTGGTGCGCTTGGCCGAAGCCGCGCAAGCGCGTTACGGATTTCAAGACTTCAAACTCAAAGGTGGCGTGCTGCGCGGCGAAGAAGAAGTCGAGGCCATCGTGGCCCTGCACGAACGCTTTCCAAAAGCCCGCATCACACTCGACCCGAATGGCGGCTGGCTGCTCAAAGACGCGATCCGACTGCTGCGCGACCACCGCGACACCATGGCCTATGCCGAAGACCCTTGCGGTGCAGAAGGCGTGTTTTCGGGCCGCGAAATCATGGCCGAATTCCGCCGCGCCACGGGCTTGCTCACCGCCACCAACATGGTCGCCACCGACTGGCGCGAGATGGCCCACAGCATCCAGTTGCAGTCGGTCGACATTCCGCTGGCCGACCCGCATTTCTGGACGCTGCAAGGCTCGGTGCGCGTGGCGCAGCTGTGCCAGATGTACGACCTGACCTGGGGCTCACACTCCAACAACCACTTTGACATTTCACTGGCCATGTTCACCCACTGTGCGGCAGCCGCACCTGGCAAGGTCACGGCCATCGACACGCACTGGATTTGGCAAGACGGTCAGTTCCTCACGCAAATGCCGCTGCAAATCAAGGACGGCTATGTGGATGTACCCGCCAAGCCCGGCTTGGGCATTGATGTTGACATGGCCGCCATCGAACGCGCACACCAGCTGTATTTGCAGCACGGCCTGGGCTCGCGCGACGACGCCATGGCCATGCAGTATTTGATACCCGGCTGGACATTCAACCCCAAGATGCCCGCACTGGTTCGCTGATCCTTGGCGATCACAACCGGCACTGAACACTTCGACAACACACACCTACCGGATTTGGAGCAACACATGAAATTGGGATTTATCGGACTGGGCATCATGGGCAAACCCATGGTTGGGCATCTGCTGGCCGCTGGCCATGAACTCTTTGTGCACTCGCGCAGCGGCACACCAGAGGAACTGACAACCCAAGGGGCCAAAGCCTGCGCCAGCCCCGCCGAAGTGGCTCAGCATGCCGACATCATCTTCACCATGGTGCCCGACACCCCGCACGTTCAAGACGTGTTGTTTGGCGAGCACGGCGTGGCCAAAGCCCTGAGCGCAGGCAAGACGGTGGTGGACATGAGCTCCATCTCGCCCATCGCCACCAAAACGTTCGCCGCGCAAATCAACGCCTTGGGCTGTGACTATCTGGACGCCCCCGTTTCAGGCGGTGAAGTGGGTGCCAAAGCAGCCAGTCTGACCATCATGGTGGGCGGCAGCGAGGCCACTTTCAACAAGGTGCAACCCCTGTTCGCCTTGATGGGCAAAAACATCACCTTGATCGGCGACAACGGCAGCGGACAAACCTGCAAAGTGGCCAACCAGATCATCGTGGCGCTCAACATCGAAGCGGTGGGCGAGGCCCTGCTGTTTGCGGCCAAAGCGGGGGCCGACCCGGCCAAAGTGCGGCAAGCCCTGATGGGGGGCCTGGCCACCAGCCGCATTCTGGAGCTACATGGCGAACGCATGATCAAACGCACTTTCAACCCAGGTTTCCGCATCGAGCTGCACCAAAAAGACCTGAATCTGGCACTGGAAGGCGCCAAGGCCATGGGCCTGAGCCTGCCCAACACCGCCAACGCACAACAACTGATGAACAGCTGCATCGCCCACGGCGGCGCGGCCTGGGACCATTCGGGTTTGGTGCGGGCGCTTGAAATCGCGGCCAACTTCCAGATCGCAGGCAACTGAATTCCAGACGTCGAAACACCCAACACCAGAGACACATCCATGGACATGCCCCTCAACCATTTCAAACACGCGATCCAGTCGGGTCAAAAACAAATCGGTCTGTGGTCGCACCTGTGCAGCAACATCAGCACCGAAATTTTGGCGCACTGCGGCTTTGACTGGCTGCTGCTGGACATGGAGCATTCACCCAACGACCTGCCCGAAATCCTGGCCCAGCTGCAAGCCATGAAGGGCAGCCCCACCACCCCGATCGTGCGTCCACCTTGGAACGACATGGTGACCTTCAAACGCTTGCTCGATGTGGGTGTGCAGACGCTCTTGGTGCCCTATATCCAGACCGCACAAGAGGCCCAACAAGCGGTGTCTTACACCCGTTATCCGCCACAAGGTGTGCGCGGTTATGCGGGTGCGCCACGCGCCAGTCACTATGGCCGTGTCAAAGGCTATGCCCAGCACAGCAGCGAAGAAATTTGCGTGCTGCTGCAAGTAGAGACAGTGCAAGGCCTGCAAAACATCGAAGCCATCGCCAACGTAGACGGTGTGGATGGCGTGTTCATTGGCCCCGGTGATTTGTCGGCAGCGCTCGGCCACCTGGGCAACCCCAAGCACCCCGAGGTGCTGAAGGTGATCGACGAATCCATTGCCCGCATCCGCGCTTGCGGCAAAGCGGCTGGCATCCTCACTGGCGACGAAGCCCTGGCCCAACACTATGTTGAACAAGGCTGCCTGTTTGTGGCCGTGGGTGCCGACCAGAACGTGTTGCGCGACAGTGCCACCGCTTTGGCTGGCCGGTTCAAATCTTGAGCACGGAACAACACATGCCAAACACATCCACACCCACATCCAATTCAGGCATCCGGTTTCCACGCTTGCTGCTCACGGGCGCTGGCGGCAACCTGGGGCAAGAACTGCGCCCCCGCCTGAAGGCTTATTGCGACGTGCTGCGCGTCAGCCACCGCCGTGACCTGGGGCCTGCGGCAGCGGGTGAAGAGGTTCAGACGGCATCGCTCGAAGACGCCGAACACATGCTGTCATTGCTCGACGGTGTGAGCGCCGTGGTGCACATGGGCGGTGTCTCGACCGAGCAGCCCTGGGCGCCGATCCTGGCGGGCAACATTGTGGGCATGGTCAACCTGTACGAAGCGGCCCGACTGAAAGGCGTCAAGCGCATCGTGTTTGCCAGCTCCAACCATGTGACTGGTTTTTACCGCCAGGACGAAGTGGTCAACACCCGCATGCCGCCCAAGCCCGATGGGTTTTATGGCCTGTCAAAAGCCTTTGGCGAAGACCTGGCCCAGCTGTATTGGGACCGTTGGGGCGTAGAAACGGTGAGCATCCGCATCGGCTCATCATTTACCGAACCGCGCGACCGCCGCATGCTGGCCACGTATCTGAGCTATGACGACTTAGAGCGCCTTGTGGTGGCAGCCCTGACTGCCCCCATCGTGGGTCACAGCATCATCTACGGCATGTCGGACAACCAAACCACCTGGTGGGACAACACCCACGCCAAACACATTGGCTACCGGCCACAAGACTCTTCTGACGTGTTCCGCCATGCCGTCGAAGCGCGCCAGCAGACGATTGACAAGCAAGACCCGGCCGCCATTTACCAAGGCGGCGCGTTCGTCAAGGCAACACCTCACGGCTGAGCGCAACCCTGGCAAAGCAAAAACGGGCAGGCCCCAAAAATTTCAAATGGCCTGAGCCAAGTTTCACAGCCCCTGCAATGGGCTGAGGCTACGATGGGTGGCTTTCAAAAATCGCTACACCCCCGCAGGAGACAACCCATGCCCGTGATCACCAACATCGAAGACTTGCGCGTTTTGGCCGAAAAGCGCGTGCCGCGCATGTTCTACGACTACGCCGACAGCGGCTCATGGACCGAGGGCACCTACCGCGCCAACGAAAGCGATTTTCACAAGATCAAGCTGCGTCAGCGTGTGGCCGTGAACATGGAAAACCGCAGCACCGCCACCAAGATGGTGGGCATCGACACCAAAATGCCCGTGTGCATCGCCCCTGTGGGTCTGACCGGCATGCAACACGCCGACGGCGAAATGCACGCGGCCATGGCCGCCAAAAAATTCGGCATTCCTTTCACGCTGTCGACCATGAGCATCTGCTCCATCGAAGACATCGCGGCCCACACGCAAGCGCCGTTTTGGTTTCAGCTTTACATGATGCGCGACCGCGAGGCCATGGCCCGCATGATTGACCGCTGCAAAGCCGCCAACGTGAGCGCCCTGGTGCTCACGCTCGATTTGCAGGTGATTGGCCAGCGCCACAAAGACCTCAAAAACGGCCTGACCGCGCCACCCCGTCCCACCATCGCCAACATCATCAACCTGATGACCAAGCCGCGCTGGTGCTTGGGCATGGCGGGCACCAAACGCCACACCTTTGGCAACTTGGTGGGCCATGTGAAAGCCGTGACCAACATGAAGTCGCTGGCCTCATGGACCAACGAGCAGTTTGACCCGACCCTCAACTGGGAGGACGTGGCTTGGGTCAAAAAACAATGGGGCGGCAAGCTGATCCTCAAAGGCATCATGGACGTGGAAGACGCCCAACTGGCCGTGGCCAGCGGTGCCGACGCGATCGTGGTCAGCAACCACGGCGGCCGCCAGCTTGACGGCGCACCCAGCAGCATCGAAGCCCTGCCCGCCATCGTGGCCGCCGTGGGCAGCCAGATCGAGGTTTGGATGGACGGCGGCATCCGCAGCGGCCAAGACGTGCTCAAGGCCTGGGCGCTGGGCGCCAAAGGCACCATGATCGGCCGCGCCATGGTTTATGGCCTGGGCGCCATGGGCGAAGAAGGCGTGACCAAAGCCCTGCAAATCATCCACAAAGAGCTGGACGTGACCATGGCCTTTTGTGGGCGCACCGACATCCAGACGGTGGACAAAAGCATCTTGCTGCCCGGCACGTTTCCGGTCTGATGCCCGAACCCAAGCTTGGCTGAAAGATCAGCCTTTGGGTTTAAAGCGCCACAACACCTGCCCCGCCTCGTCCAATAACAGCAATTGACCCTGCTCTTGCCGGGCTGAACGGGTTTGGGCCATGGCCTGCAAAAACCGGTCTTCAGTCTCCATCACCCCCGGCTGAAAACAGTACATGCGGGTCGACCCCATCTGCACCCAACGCAGCGAATCAGGGCCGATATCGGCTTTGCCGAAATACCGGTTGCAACCGGTATGACCTGAAATTTGGCCCGTGCTGGCAATGTCCAGACTGGCCGGCAACTGCCCCAGCTTGGGACCTGCGTCTACCCAATGCGTTTCGAGCAAGGCTTTGGGGCTCCAAGCTTGCGCATGCCCCGAGCTCAATGGTGAGCAAGCCACCAAACCCCACACGGCAACGCCTAGCGCACCGATCACAAACTGCTTGTTCATATCCATCCCTTTTTATTTGTACCTACAGGCCGGATGTTAATCGCCAGGCCGTAGAGGCTGAACTTGGCGTTATCCTTCGGCGGTGCCACCCGATACCGCCCCCATCGCTCAATCCCACAGCGCAGGTCTGCCGCGCCGCATTGCCCACCTCGACATGGACGCTTTTTACGCCTCCTGCGAGTTGCTGCGCTACCCACAGCTCAAGGGCTTGCCCGTGGTCATTGGCGGTGGCCGACGCAAAGAAGACGACCTGCTGGGCAAGCTGCAAACGGCTTACCCCGATAGCGAATGGACCGAAGCCACCTTTGCCGAACGGCTGGACCGCATCCCGGTGGATTTTTTCCCGCGCATCGAAGGCTACACCGGGCGCGGCGTCATCACCACCGCCACCTATGCGGCCCGGCAATTTGGCATCGGTTCGGCCATGGGCCTGATGAAAGCCGCCAAACTGTGCCCGCAAGCGATCCTTTTGCCTGTGGACTTTGAGCGCTATCGGCATTACTCGCGCACCTTCAAAAGCATCATCCTCGACATCGCCCCTGTCATGCAGGACCGGGGCGTGGACGAGGTCTACATCGACTTCACCCATGTGCCCGGCGGCCAGCGCGAAGGCGGGCGGGTGCTGGCCCGCTTGATCCAAAAAAGCATTTCCGACGCCACCGGCCTGACCTGCTCGATTGGCGTGGCCCCCAACAAACTGATCGCCAAAATGGCCAGCGAGTTCAACAAACCCAAGGGCATCTCCATCGTGCACGAGGCCGACCTGCAAAGCCTGATCTGGCCGCTGGCTTGCCGCAAGATCAACGGCGTCGGCCCCAAGGCCGATGAAAAACTGCAACGCTTTGGCATCCACACCATCGGCGACTTGGCTGCACGTGAACAGCACTGGCTGGTGGAACACTTTGGCAAAAGCTACGGCGCCTGGCTGTTTGATGCCGCTTGGGGCCGCGACGATCGCCCGATCGAAACCGAGAGCGAACCTGTCAGCATGAGCCGCGAAACCACATTCGAGCGCGACCTGCACGCCGTGCGCGACCGGGCCGAGCTGGGCGCAGTGTTCACCCGCTTGTGTGAACAGGTGGCGGCCGATTTGCAACGCAAAGGCTACGAAGGCAAAACCATCGGCATCAAGCTGCGCTATGACAACTTTCAGGCCGTCACGCGCGACCAGTCATTGCCCGGTTACACGGCTGACGCCAAACAAATCCGCCAAGTCGCGGGGCAGTGCTTGAAACGGGTGGACTTGTCACGCCGCGTGCGCCTGCTGGGCGTGCGGGTGGGCTCGCTGGTCAAGACGGGGACAGCGACTGCAACGATCAGTCACCCTATGGCTGCAGAAGAACAGGGCCATGGGCCTCAAGCGCAGCTGATGTTCACGGACGACTGAGGGCCGCCAAACCTGTCAATGGCTGTGCAACTTCTCCTGCAGCCAGACCTTGATGAGCGACTGATAAGGCACATCCCGTGCGTTGGCAGCGACCTTGATGCTGTCAAGCAAATGCTGGGGCAGTCGCAATGAAATGGTCTTGGTGGTGGGGCGCAAGTTGGGTAATTTCACTTTTTGCGCCTTTGTCCAGTCCACATGCACGGTGGAGTCTTGACCTTTTGTATCTGACTCCCAGTAAGCGCGCTCTTGTGCCTCTGTCTTGAATTTGGGAATCGGTTGCTTAGCTGTCTGCTTGTTCATAAAAACTGCGCTCCTTTCTGTGCATGTTCCGTGCTGAAATCACGCGAATTAACTCGCCTGATCGGCGCAAAGTGAAGGTGATGTGCAAGCGCCGACCTTCGTCCGTCATGCCCAACGCGTGAAGCCGGGCTTCACTCTCACTGTGCGCCACATCGTTCAAAAAAAGCAAAGGCGCATTGAAGAAAACCTGCTCAGCCTCTGCCGTACTGACGCTATGTTTGTCATTCTTTCGCTCGTTGCCTGCATCCCATTCGAAGCCGACGATGGTTGAGAAATCAATCATGATTTGTATATTACTATCATTTACAAAACCTGACGAGCCTGATCAGACAAGGTCAAAGCCGCGACAGCAACGCCATCTGCCAGCCGCTACATTGACCCAGATGAGACACCCCACAAACAAACTCAACTGCTTTGCTCTAACGACTGACCAGTACGTCGCGCACTTGGTGATGAACCGCCCCGAGGCGATGAACACCATGCACCCCACTTTTTGGCGCGAGCTGCACGAGGTGCTGACCGACATCCACAAAGCGGGCACTGCACGGGCGCTGGTGATCTCGAGCACGGGCAAACACTTCAGCGCGGGCATGGACCTGCAAACCTTTGGCAGCGCTATTCAAATGGACGACACCAGTGCCGAAGGCCGCTCGGCTGTGTACGACCTGCTGACCGACATGCAGCGCACCTTTACCCTGCTCGAAGAACTGCGCATCCCGGTGATCGCGGCCATCCACGGCGGCTGCATTGGCGGCGCGGTGGACATGGTGACGGCTTGCTGCATGCGCTATGCCTCGGCCGATGCGTTCTTCTGCATCCAGGAAATCAATATCGGCATGGTGGCCGATGTGGGCACCTTGCAGCGCCTGCCCAAGCTGCTGCCCATGGCGCTCGTCAAAGAACTGGCCTACACAGGCCGACGCCTCGGTGCCGACAAAGCGCTGGCCTATGGCTTGGTCAACGAGGTGCTGCCCACCCACGAGGCCGCCGTGGCCGCCGCCCTGCAAGCGGCCAAAGAGATTGCCAGCAAACCACCCGTGGCCATCTGGGGCACCAAGCAAGTGCTGCACTACGCCCGCGACCACAGCACTGAAGACAGCCTGCGCCACATGGGCTGGCTGCAAGGCGCGATCTGGAGCAACGCCAATGTGCGCGAGGCCATCAGTGCGTTTCAGCAAAAGCGCGAGGCCAACTTTGCGCCACTGCCAGCGCTCAAAGGGTTTCGGGAGTTTGGGTGATGCTGGATCATCACTTTTGATGGACCGCTCCAAGCCTTCTAAAACTGACCGCTTACTCAGCCGCAAACGGATCAAATAACTCAAAACCCAAAGCCTGAAAATCAGTCACATTCCAGGTGGCAACCGTCAGCCCATGAAAATCTTCCACAACACCCAACACGCCGAGCACGCAGGCCGCCAAGAAATGTTCCGTGGCCGCTTGGTCGATTGCCACGAAGTGCCGCAGCGCTTGCAGCATGTGCTGGATGAACTGGCGCGGCGGCCCGTGGGCAGTTTGGTGCAGCCTGCGGCCGACCTGCCGCTGGACGCGGCTTTGCGCCGAGTGCACAGCGCCGACTACTTGGACTTTTTGGCGCGCGCTTGGCGCGACTGGGTGGCGCTGGACCCGGCCAATGCGGCGGTAGACGCCCTGCCCTCGGTCTGGCCGCTGGCGTCAAAACACGGCTTTCGCACCGATGTGCCGCCGCTCAACTTTGCGGCGCGGCTGGGGCAATACGCGTTTGACTCGGGCACACCCTTGATGGCAGGCAGCTGGGCCGCCGCACGCGAGGGCGCGGCCTGCGCACTGGCGGCTGCGCAAGCGGTGCTGGCGGGTGATCGATTCGCCATGGCACTGACCCGCCCACCGGGCCACCATGCTGGGCCGAACTACATGGGCGGTTATTGCTTCATCAACAACGCCGCCGTGGCCGCGCAAGCCCTGCGCGACGGCGGGCTGCAGCGCGTGGCCGTGCTGGATGTGGACTATCACCACGGCAACGGCACGCAGACCATTTTTTATGAGCGAGGCGATGTGTTCACCGCCTCGGTTCACGGCGATCCCCGCACCGAATACCCGTTCTTTTTAGGCCATGCCGACGAGCGCGGCGCGGGGGCTGGAGAGGGCTTTAACCTGAACCTGCCTTTGCCACGCGGCACCGGCTTTGAAGTCTGGTGGGCCACGCTGCAAACCGCCATGCAAGCGGTCAGCGACTTTGCGCCGCAAGCGCTGGTGGTGCCGCTGGGGCTGGACACGTTTGAGGGCGACCCGATCTCGGGCTTCAAGCTGCGCAGTGCCGATTACCTGAAGCTGGGGCAAGCCATTGCGCAATTGGGGCTGCCGACGGTGCTGACGTTTGAAGGCGGCTATGCCGTGGCCGAGGTGGGGGTGAACACGGTGAATGTGCTGGAAGGATTGGGCCGCTGAAATCGGCTTGCGGCCAAAGACATTCGGCCGCAGGGGCAGCCTCCCACATCCATGCAACAACTGATTGGCTGGCTTCAGCCCTGAATGCTGCGCCAGCGCTCCAGCTCTGCGGGGCGCAGGCCATAACGGGCCAGCACACCTTCGTGCAAACGCCGCAGCTCTTGGATAACCAGTGCACGCACGTCTTCGCGGTCCGGTCCAGGTGCGGCCAGGGCCACTTGGCTTGCCACCAGCGCCAACGGGTCTTGCTCGGGGTTTTGCACCACGGCTTTGACGATCTTTTTGATGGCATCGCGGTAGGTCAGCCGCAGCAAATCGGGCTCCACCACACCCGAGCGGGCCGTCAGGTATTCCTTGGTCGAGCGCTCATAGGCCCACATGAACAGATCGCGCAGCAGCTCAACCCGGTTCATTTCATAAACGCCCAGCATGGCGCTGGTGTACCAAGCTTGTGACACACCCAAAAACGTGAGCGGGCAGAGGTTGGCGCGCAGCAGCGGCCAGTTGGCAAGCAGACGCGAGGTGCGCTTGTTGCAATCAGCAAAGGGCTGCAAATAAGGCAAGTGCACCATGGCAAAAAACGACTGCTCAAACGGGTCTTCGATCGCGTTGAATTTGGCGATCACTTCGTCAACCAGGGTACCGAGCAGCGTTTGCCCGGTGGGTGGCCGGTAAAGGCTCTGCCCGATCTGCACCGGGTGCACACGCAGGCGGCCTTCGTCTTCGGGGCTTTCAAGCAGGTTTTCTGACAAGGCGCTGTGCAGGTTCATCAGCAAATAACGGCTCATTTGCGTCGCGTCCACGTTGTCCATCACCAGCTCGATGGCGGCCTTGTGGTTCAAGATCATCTGCGTTTCGGTTACGCCGTGGCCTTGCGCCTGCTGGCCGTTAGCGATCAGGGCTTGTGTGTCGAGCCGCGAATAGGTGTTGCCCTCCAAGTGGCTGGACGCCCAAGACAAATCGATCAGCAAACGGTCGAGCACAGCGCGGCCATAAGTGCCTGCGGGCTGAGGACTTTGCCCGGTGCGGCCCATGCGGTGCAACTGCGCCCGCACAGGCTGAGGCAGATAAAACGTAACGTTGGGCTGGTAGGACTGCAAAAACTCGGAGTTGTAGCCCACCGGTTGCCGCGTGCCCCACGGCTGGGCCAGATAGGCCCGGATGTCTTGGCTGTCGGGCGACAAAGGCCACTGCCCGGTGGAGAGTTCTTCTTCGGCACGCCAAGCGGACGACTCTGACAGCCCCGCTGGAGTGGGTAAGGGATAAGCCAGTACTTTTGGCGCGATTTTCAATTTGGCGACATAACGGGTAGCACGAGCCTTGCCAACTGGCGCGATTTCGCCTTCAACCACCCAGTTTGCCAAAGCTCTTTGCAAGCTGCGGCGCGGTACATCAGGCCATTTTGCAAGGGCCTCCACAAGTGACAAGCCATCTGGTTGGGCCTGAATAGCGATCAAAAGTTGAGTGTTGAAATCTGACATGATTGGCGCGATTTTAAACAATCGCGCCAAATTAGCAAATGCCAGTCATCCCGAGCGACAGGCAAATGCCTGCCATCCTAGGCAAAAGTAAATGCCTGTCATCCCAAGCAAAAGTAAATGCCTGCCATCCCGAGCAAAAGTAAACGTCTGTCATCCCGGGCGAAGACCCGGGATCCATCCCCCAACCACGGCAACAACGTGTCCCTGACATCTGCAAACCTCACAGGGACAGATCAATAAATACAACCGAGGTGTCACCCCAAACAAAAACCTAAAACTTTCATATACGATCCAAGCTCACTTTGCGAGCACTTAATGGGTCTTAATTGGAACGAAATCAAATCCAGAGCATTGCTTTTTAGCAAGACCTGGGCCGACGCCAGCAATGAAGACAGCGAAGCCAAGCCCTTCTGGATCGACTTCTTTGAAATCTTTGGCATCACCAACAAACGAGTCGCCACGTTCGAGTTGCACGTCAAAAAATTAGGCGGTGCCCAAGGCTTTATGGACCTGTTTTGGCCTGGCGTCCTGTTGGTCGAACACAAATCGCGCGGCAAAAGCCTGGATGCCGCCATGGACCAAGCCATTGGCTACCTGCACAACCTGGTCGAGCGTGACCTGCCGCAGTTGGTGATCGTGTGTGACTTTGCCCACTTTCGGGTGCACCGCCTGGCCACGGGCGAGACGATGGCGTTTGAGCTGCGGCACCTGCACAAACACATCAAACATTTTGGCCTGCTGGCGGGCTACAAGGTGCAAGACATCCAGGCCGAAAACCCGGTCAACATCAAAGCCGCGATGGCGCTGGGCCGCCTGCACGACGCCCTCAAAGACAGTGGCTACAGCGGCCACGCGCTCGAGGTGCTGCTGGTGCGTTTGTTGTTTTGTTTGTTTGCCGACGACACCGGCATTTTTCAGCCCGCGCAATCGTTCAGAGACTTTGTCGAAGAACGCACCGCGCCCGACGGTTCAGACCTAGGCCCGCGCTTGGGGCAACTGTTTCAGGTGCTCAACACGCACGAAAGCCAGCGCAACAAAAACACCGACGAACAACTGGGCCAATTCGCCTACATCAACGGCCGCCTGTTTGAAGAAACCCTGCCCATGGCCGACTTCAGCACCGCCATGCGCGAAGCCCTGCTGGACGCCTGCGGGCTCGACTGGTCGGCCATCAGCCCGGCCATTTTTGGCAGCTTGTTTCAGAGCATCATGGACGAAAAAGCCCGCCGCAACCTGGGCGCGCACTACACGTCTGAGGCCAACATCCTCAAGCTCATCAAGCCCCTGTTTTTAGATGAACTGCACGCCGAGTTTGAGCGTGTGAAAGGCCATCGCAACAAGCTGTTTGAGTTTCACAAAAAACTGCGACAGCTGACGTTTTTTGACCCCGCCTGTGGGTGCGGCAACTTTTTGGTCATCAGCTACCGCGAACTGCGCGAGCTGGAACTGAAGGTGCTGCGTGCCGACAACGAGCTCAGCGCCCACAAAGGCCAACTGGCGGTGGACGTGCATGGCCTGATCGGCGTGAACGTGGACCAATTCTTTGGCATCGAGATCGAAGAATTCCCGGCCCAAATTGCCCAAGTGGCCCTGTGGCTGGTGGACCACCAAATGAACCTGCGCGTGAGCGTGGAGTTTGGTCTGTACTTTGCCCGCATCCCGCTCAAAAGTTCACCCGGCATCCGACACGCCAACGCGCTGCGGCTGGACTGGAGCGAAGTGCTGCCTGCAGAGCGGTGCAGTTATGTGCTGGGCAATCCACCGTTTTTAGGCAAGACCTACCAAAGCAAAGAACAAAAAGCCGACCTGGCTGCGGTGCTGCACGGCATACACGGCGCGGGTGATCTGGACTTTGTGTGCGGCTGGTACGTGCTGGCCGCCCGTTACACAAGGCCAGCAACCCCGTGTCATGCCGGGCTTGAACCGGCATCCATGCCCCTATGCGCCTTTGTATCGACCAACAGCATCACGCAAGGCGAACAAGTGGCCGTGCTGTGGGGCGAGATGCAGCGCCTGGGCATGCACACCCACTTTGCACATCGCACCTTTCAGTGGAGCAACGAGGCCAGCGGCAAAGCCGCCGTGCATTGCGTGATCGTAGGCTTTGGCCCCGAGAACCAAGCCGTCAAAACCATTTACGAATACGAAGACATCAAAGGCCTGCCGCATGCCGTGCCTGTTAAGCGCATCAATGCGTATTTGGTGGATGCGCCGGATGTTTTTCTGAACAAACGCCGCACGCCCATTTGCGCTGTGCCAGAAATGACCAATGGCAGCAAACCCACCGATGGGGGCAACTTGCTGCTGGACGATGAAGACAAAGCGGCCCTGCTGGCCGCAGAGCCACAAGCTGCTCAATGGATACGCCCATTTTTAGGCTCGGAAGAGTTCATCAACAGCACGGCACGCTGGTGCTTGTGGCTGGTGGACTGCCCGCCCAACGAACTACGCGCCATGCCAGAAGTGATGAAGCGAGTGCAGGCAGTCAAAGCCATGCGCTTGGCCAGCACCAAAACTGCCACCGTTCAACTGGCTGATGCGCCTTCAATTTTTGGGGAGCTTCGTCAACCCAAAAAGAACTTCATTGCAATTCCCGAAGTTTCGTCAGAACGTCGCAAATTCATACCTATCGGTTTTTTAAGTTCCGATATTGTTCCAAGCAACAAAATTCAAACCATTCCTGATGGCACACTTTTCCAGTTTGGTGTCCTTTGCAGCACGATGCACAACGCTTGGATGCGTTACACCTGTGGTCGACTAAAAAGTGATTACAGCTATTCCGCCAGCATCGTCTACAACAACTACCCCTGGCCCGGCTTCGCTGGCGAAGCGCTCAGCGACAAACACCGCACCGCCATCGAACAAGCCGCCCAATGCGTGCTCGACGCCCGCACCCAATTTGCAAGCTCGTCACTGGCCGACCTCTACGACCCGCTGACCATGCCCCCGGCCCTGCTCAAGGCCCACCAAAAACTAGACACCGCCGTAGACACCGCCTACCAACCCAGCGGCGGAAAAAAGACCTACGCCTCCGACGCCGAACGCGTGGCCTTCCTCTTCGAGCTGTACCAACGCATCACCAGCTTGCTGCCCATCACACGTACCGTAAAAAAATTACAACAGTTAAAGCCTAGATCTAGCCAGCGAAAAACCTAATCAATTCCAAAAAGACATAAAAATGAAAATCACATTTCAATCACAATATAAATCTATTGAATTTTTTAATGAAATTAATGCACCAGACTTCATTGTTTTGACAGGTCTTAACGGCTCTGGGAAAAGTCAACTACTTGAAGCCATTGAATCAAAGCAAGTAATTATTGATAACACTTACGAGCTGAAAATTGCCAGATTCAATTTCGAAAACTTCCGACTTGAAAATGAAAGTCACCACAACGCACAACAAATCTATCAAGAGGCAGATCAAGCTTGGAATTTTTTCCAACAACAAGTTGCGCAGCAACTGCATACGTGGAAGCAATCCATTGGTGATACGTACGAAAAACTAATAGAGCAATGCGAGATTAAAAATATTCCCCTATGGGCGTGTAATGAGCTACCCGAGGCATACATACAACAGGTGAAAAACCATTTTCAAATAGGCCAACACCCCTATGTGATTGCCATCTTGGCAATGATTAAAACGCTACCTTACAGCATTGATGAAGTCAACGAAGAGGAGTTTAAAGCACGGTACAAACCTTTTATGACCAAGCAAGACTTTTTACCTGCAATGATAGGGAAAGTAATTTGGGATTATCACGTCAAATATGAACAAAATGAATTTTCGCAATTCCGTAATGAAAAAAGAAAAGCAAACCACAGAGTTTTTACTGAGAGCGAGTTCATCAAACAGCATGGCGAAAAACCATGGGAGATACTAAACAGGATACTCGAATCTTTTAATACTCTGAATTACAGAATAAATTCTCCAGAAGGCATTGATATTCGCGAAAACTTTATATTAAAACTGATTCACACTGAGAATCCTAATCTTCAAGTTGATTTTAGCAGTTTGTCATCAGGTGAGCGCATTTTGATGGCTTTAGTGGCATCTATTTATAAATCAAAATCTGATCAGTACTTTCCTAATGTACTTTTGCTGGATGAATTGGATGCCTCTTTGCACCCATCAATGATTAAAAATATGTTGAATGTAATTCATGCGGTGTTCCTAAAGAGCAATGTAAAAGTTATCCTAGTTACTCATTCACCTTCAACAATTGCACTCTGTCCTGAAGAATCTATTTACGTCATGAATCGTGCAGGCAACAACAGAATAGAAAAAAGAGATAGGCACTCAGCATTATCAATTTTGACAGAAGGGTTTGCCACCCTCAATGAGGGAATTTTACTATTTGATCAAGTAGCTATAAACAAAATTAATATTTTCACAGAAGGAAATAACACAATTATTTTACAAAAAGTACTTGAACTTGAAAATCTTGAGCACGAAGTTAAGATCATTGAAGGGCTTGAATCAATGACTGGAAAGTCTCAATTGAAAACAGTATTTGATTTTTTTGTGCGCGTTACGCACAAAAATAAAGTTCTCTTTGTCTGGGATTGCGACGCCAAAGATATTACAAACAAATTACAAGATGAAAATTCTACTCATCCATTTATTTTTTCAAGAAACCCAGACAACAAATACACCACAAAAGGCATAGAGAATCTTTTGCCAAATTATCTATTTGAACCATTTCTAACAAGAATCACATCATCGCAAGGCACAGTAAGAGAAAATTTTGATGAAACACGAAAACGAGACTTTGAGAGCCATGTACTTCAAAATTCAAAAGCAGAAGACTTTTTGAATTTTCAACCCTTCATCACTAAAGTTCGGGAATTAAGCAAGTTATAAATTATCAAGTCTGTTTGCCAATCTGATGCGATGTCCGGTAGCCCCCCACCCCCGTCACATAAGCCAACAACTCCACAAAAAACGGATGCCTGCAAAGCGTGGACGAATCGCCCACCAGCAGCAGCTTGCGCCGTGCGCGGGTCATGCCCACGTTCATGAGGCGGATGTCATCAGACAGGAAGCCGATCTCGCCTTGGGGGTTGCTGCGCGTCAAGGTGATGGCCATGATGTCGCGCTCTTGGCCCTGAAACGAATCTACGGTGTCCACGCTGCGCCTGCATTGCAGCCGCTGGCATGCTGCCGTCAAAGGCCCCATGCGCACCACAGCACGCACTCACACGGCACTGGCAAAGAGTTGGGCTGTTCGCATCGATGGCGCGCCCCTGCCACTTTCGATGCGTGCCACCACGCTTTGTGTCTTTGGCCTCAAGTCCGGCTGGATTTTCCCAATTTGGCATCGTCCTCGGCCCAGCCTTCTATCGCGGGGTAATACCGTGTCGAACGGCCGTCACCGCATCGGGTGAGCAGCCCAAGCCGTTCCAGATCGATGAGGTCTCGGGCTGCGGTGGGTGTGGAGGTTTGCGCAATCCGCTCGTGCTTGCGCGTGGTCATGCCGCCTTCGTAACCTTTGGGGCCAGCATCCAGAAGCTTCTTCATTGTTTTTTGCTGTCGCTCATTGAGAGTGACCGATGACATTTGGGCCTGAAACCGAATGCGTTGAATGGCGGAATCAATGGTGCGGTTGGCGAATTCGTTGGCCAGATCAATTTGCGCCAGCATCCATTCGACCCATGCCGTCACGTCCATGCTTTTAGAGCGTTGTGCCCGCTCTAGCTCGCGGTAATACTGGTCTTTGCACGACTCGATTTGCCGCGACAGTGTCACGATTCGCCCAGGCTGGCCCATGTCTTGGCCCAGTGCCAGTTGCAAGATGGCCCGGCCAAGGCGCCCGTTGCCATCGTCAAAAGGATGCAGCGTCTCGAACCACAGATGCGAGACTGCGGCACGCACCAAGCCGTCCATGGGCTGCGGCCCGACTTTGGGCTGGGTTTGGTTGAACCAGTTCAAAAAAGCGTCCATCTGCTCGGCTAGACCTTCAGCGGGTGGCGCGGCGTAATGCACCTTGCTGTGGCCCACGGCCCCACTGACGATCTCCATGGGCACAGAACGCAGAGCGCCCACATCGATGCGCTGCATGCCCGAAAAACCCGTGGGGAAAAGCGCCCCGTGCCAACTGCACAGGCGCTCGAGCGTCAAGGGTGCGTCAGTGTTGAGGGTGGCGTCTTGCAACACATCGATCAGTCCCTCGATGTTGCGCCTGCCTTCGCGCACGGGGGCACCCGACGTGTCGAGCCCCAAGCGCCGGGCGACGGAGGAGCGAACACTTTCAGGGTCCAGCTTTTCGCCTTCAATCGCAGAGGTGGTCAATGCCTCTTGCGTCAACGAGTCACGGATGTGGGGCTGCAGCCCTTCCAGGCCAATCGCCTCCGCTTTGCCAAGTAGAAATCCTTGGAATGTTCTTGCGGCCGCCAATGGCGCCTGGATTCGCTGCGCGTCGAACGCCAATGCTGGCCACTCTGGCAGCTGCCAAATCCAACGTTGATATGATTTCATGGCTTAATCATATCAATATATGATTTGAATGGAATGAAAATCGCATCGTGCGCGGTGTCAAGACCAATGCAGCTGTGGGTTTTTGACTTGGCCTGCCCTTGGTGAGCCACAACACACGGCACTTTAAGCGGGTGCCGAGCTTGAAACTTGAAGACTGGATGGCCTAAAAAGTCGAACGGGCCATCTATCCAACGACTGTTTGGGCCATGCGATAGCCCCCCACCCCCTTCACATAAGCCAACAACTCCCCAAAAAACGGATGGCTGCAAAGCGTGGACGAATCGCCCACCAGCAGCAGCTTGCGCCGTGCGCGGGTCATGCCCACGTTCATGCGGCGTATGTCAGACAGGAAGCCGATCTCGCCTTGGGGGTTGCTGCGTGTCAGGGTGATGGCAATGATGTCGCGCTCTTGGCCCTGAAACGAATCGACGGTGCCCACGCTGAGCCTGCGTTGCAGCAGCAAACCATTCAGCACTTCGCTGTCTTCGATGGCGTCTTTCAAATAGTTGATTTGGGCGCGGTACGGCGCGATCACGCCAATGGTCAGCGGGCGCTGATCTGGGTCGGTGGGTTCGCCGGGTGCCTGCGTTTGGGCCAGCAGCTGCGCCAGGCGCTCCAGCAGCAGGTGGGCTTCTTCGGGGTTGGCGGTTGAGCGGCTTTCGGGAATGGCCAGTTCTTGATAACCGCAGCCCGCCGTGTCGATGAATTCCACAGGCAGGTCGGGTGCAAAGCGTGGGTCATTAAAACGCGGGGCATTAAAGCGCGGGTCATATGCGGCCAAGTCGGCATGGCGCACGCTGGGGTGCGCCACCAGTTGGCCGCCATAAAACTTCTCGGAGCTGAAGCCCATGATGTGCGCGTGCATGCGGTATTGCACGGTGAGCATGCGGGCCGTTTGTGGCTGCCGCTGGATGCACTTTTCAAACAGGGTTTCGCGCAGGCCTTCGCGGGCGGCTTTTTCGCTTTTCACGGTGGGCGGCAACTGGTGGTGGTCGCCCGCCAAAACAATGCGCTGGCCCTTGGCAATCGGAATCCAGCAACCCGGCTCCAGGGCCTGGGCGGCTTCGTCAATAAAGACAGTCTCAAAGCTCAGGTGGCGAATGTGCCGGTGGCTGGCACCCACCAGCGTGCAGGTAATGACCTGCACCGATTCGAGCACGTCCTCGGTCATAAAGCGCTCTAAATCGTCGGCGGCTTGGCGCAGCCTGCGTGCTTCTTCGCGCAGCCATTGGCGGTGTTGCCGCCCCTCAAAACCAAAATTGCGAACGCCTTCTTTGGACAGTTCACTGGCCGTCTCGCGGTGCTGTTCAGCGGTTTGGCGCATCGCGTGCATCTTGGCGTAGCTGGCGTGGGCCATCACCCCGGCGTCGAGCGTGTGCTTGAGCAGCAGGTCTGACACGCGGCTGGGGTTGCCCATGCGGATCACATTCACACCGCGCTCGGCCAACTTTTCTGTCAGCAGGTCTACGGCCGTGTTGGAGGGGGCGCACACCAGCACGCGCCGCTCGCGCCGTATGGTTTCCAAAATGGCCTGCACCAGCGTGGTGGTTTTGCCTGTGCCGGGCGGGCCGTGGATGATGGCCACGTCTTGCGCCGCGATCACATGGCGCACAGCCGTCAGCTGCGAATCGTTGAGTGCACTCGGGTAAAACAGGTCGTCGGCTTTGGGCTCGCGAAAGCTGGCCTGCCTGGCCCCCAGCAGCACGTCGCGCAGTTCGGCCAAGCGGTTGCCGTGTGCGCCCATGACGTCGCCCAGCGCTTGGTGCATCTCGCGGTAGCTCACCTCGTCAAAAGTGAGGTCAATGCCGAGCGTGCTGCCCTCCAGCACCCAATCGGGCAGCGACTCTTTGGTCGTGGCAAACAGCAGTTTGTTGCGCCGCACGCTGGTTACCACGCCGCTCAGCACGGGCCGGTCAGGCCCTGAGTAGGCGGGCGCATTGCTGAACACACAAGCGTTTTTACCCACCTGAAACAAATGCAGGTCTTGCCGATGCGCCGGACGCTCTAGCTCCAGCACCACTTTGCCCCCAAAACCGATGTCTTCTTGGGTGATGGTGACGGGGTACCAGGTCAAGCCACGCCTGCGGCGCTCTTTGATGCTGGCACTGGCGTTTTTGAGTTTGAATTGCGCTTGGTCTTCCTTTTGCTCCAATTGCATGAGTGCACGCACATGGCGTAACTCTTGTTGAACAGCGCAAGGGGCGGTGGGGGCAAGGCCTAGAAGAACAGGAAATTCGGTGTCTGGGGGCTTCATTAAATAGCCGTGGGTGGAGTGCTGCGCCCAGATCCTACCTAAACCCACAAAGTGGGCTGACTGTCAGGCCCATTGGGCAGAGCTTGGCGTGGCAAATCACAATTACCGACACAATTGAAAAAGCATCACACCATCGGCACCCCGCATTCACACCTCACGCACTCCGGCTTTGATTCATGTCTGTTTTAAGTTTAATTTCTGTGGGGCACGCCCACCTGCCCGGCGAATGGCTTTTTGAAGGCCTGTCGTTTGACTTGGCGCTGGATGAGCATGTGGCCATTCAAGGCACGTCGGGCTGCGGCAAATCCACGTTGTTGAACATCATGGCGGGGCTCGAAGTCCCGACCCATGGCGAAGTGCATTGGTCTGGCGAGCCCACTTCTGCATGGACGGCTGAGCAGCGGCGCGCTTGTCGTCAAACAGACATGGGCTTTGTATTTCAGGCGTTTCACCTGCTGCCGCATTTGTCAGCACTTCAAAACGTCATGGTGCCTTGTCTGTTGGGCGGAGCGTCTGGTCAGGACGCTGCCAAGTTGGCACGGGAACTGTTGGGCGACCTGGGCTTGGCCACACGGCTAGACGCCAAGCCCACCCGTTTGTCGGGTGGTGAACAGCAACGCGTCGCACTGGCGCGTGCGCTGGTGCATCGGCCCCAAGTGGTGTTTGCCGACGAGCCGACCGGCAATCTGGACACCGACACCGCTGCCAAGTCGCTGGCCCTGCTGACTGGCTTGTGCCGAGAGCGCCGGACGAGTTTGGTCATGGTCACCCATTCTGATGAGGCTGCACGGGCCATGGACAGAACGCTGCGACTGACCAAACAAGGCTTGGTGTGTTGAGCTTGAGAGGCCAGCAGGTCCTTTTCTTGTGGCTGCTGAAAGGCGCTTCCATTCAAGCTTGGACGCGCTGGTTGGTTGCGCTTGTGATGGTGGCCATCGGCGTGATGCTGGCGGTGGCCATCCACACCGTCAACCATTCGGCACTCGCCTCATTTGGCCAAGCCTTGGATACGGTCAATGGACAAGCCTCAGCACAACTGGTGGCCCCTTTGGGCGAGATGGATGACCGGCAAATCGAGGATTGGGACCGTCGTCGGTCGGCTTTGGGCATTCACACAGTAAGCCCTGTGCTGGTGGTGCGGACCGACCGACTGACGGTGCTGGGCCTGGATGTTTTTAAGGCCGCCGTGGTGTCGCCGTCTTTGCTGCCCTCTGCCTCGGGCGATGCCGGTGATTTGTTCAATGCCAAGGCGCTTTTTTTGTCGCGTGCAGCCTTGGACGCTTTGAACGTGCAGGTGGGCGACAGCATTCGCCTACGGCATGGCCTCGATTGGGTGTCCTTGCAGGTGGCGGGAGAGGTGCCGGGCGCTGCATCGCAAGTGATTGGCGTGATGGACATTGGCAGTGCGCAATGGGCATTCAAGCGGCTGGGCGTGGTGTCACGGCTCGACCTTCGCCTAGAGGACTGGCAAAGCACGCAAGGGCTGAGTGATGCATTGACAGCACAGTCTGAACCTCTGCAACTGGTGGCCACGCAAGACCGTGAACGGCGCATGTCGCTGCTGTCGCGGGCCTACCGCGTGAACCTGACGGTGCTGGCCATGGTGGCCTTGCTGACGGGGGGCTTTTTGGTGTCCACAGCGGTCAATTTGTCCATCGTCCGTCAGCGGGCCGAGCTGGCTTTGTTGGGCGTGCTGGGGGCCAGTGAGTCGTGGCTTCGGCGCTTTGTCTGGGCGCAGGGCGGGCTGATTGGCGCTTTGGGTGGCGTGTTGGGTGTGGGCCTGGGCTTGTTGTTGGCGGCCATTTTGATGCGCATTGTGGGTGGTGATTTGGGCGGCAGCTATTTTTCGGGTGCGCCCGCCGCCATGGTCATCGACTGGGTGGCATTGTTTGTTTTTGCCATGGCTGCGGTGCTGATGGGTTTAGCGTCTGCATGGTTGCCTTTGTCGCAAATCAATTGGCGTCGGCCTATGGCTTTGTTGCGCGCGGGCCAGGCCGAAACGCTGGTGCTGCGCTTGCCCACCTTGAAATGGAGTCTGCTGAGCGCTGCGCTGTCCATGGTGTTGCTCATGTTGCCCACGATGGATGAATTGCCCTGGGCCGCCTACGGGGCCATTGCGGCCCTGCTGTGCGCCGGGCTCTTGGCTGTGCCTTGGATTTTGTCCAAGCTCTGGGGTGGGCTGTCGCACAGCGTGGCGTCTGTGCGCATACCGGCGGTGGTGCGCTTGGCGGTTTGGCGACTGGCGCAAGCGCCCTCGGCGGCCACGCCTTTGATTGCGGGCACGGTGGCCGCGTTTTCATTGACGGTGGCGATGATGGTCATGGTCAGCAGCTTCAGGACTTCGGTGTCTGATTGGTTGGGTTTGGTCTTGCCTGCTGACCTGTACACCAGCAGCCAGTCGATGGTGGATCAGCCAGGTTTTGACCCGTCAATCCAGACCTTGCTCGCCCAAGTGCCTCTAGTGCAAAGGGTTGAAACCAGTCGGCAAAGAAACCTCCGCCTCTCCAACGACCGCCCTGAGGTGGTCTTGATCGCTAAACCTTTGAACTTGCAAAACCCCATGCAGTCGGTGGCCTTGGTGGGCTTGTCCAAGTTGCCGCCTGTTGATGACCCAGACCACTTGGTGGTTTTTGGCTCCGAGGCCATGGCCGATCTGTACGGCTGGCGTGTGGGTAAAGAAGCCCGCTTGCCACTGCGCCCACAAGGCTCATCCAAGGAGCTCAAGGTCTGGGTCGGCGGCTTGTACCGAGACTACGGCCGCCAACACGGCTCCGTGGTGATGTCGACCGCAGACTACGAAGCCATCACAGGCGACCGTTCGCGCTCCAACGTGTCGGTCTGGCTAGAAGACGGCGCAGATACAGCGCAAGTCATCTCCAGCATCCAGCGCCAAGTGCCTGAACTCACGCAGCTCAAATGGATCAGCGCCAGTGATGTGCGCCAGCTCTCGCTCAAAATTTTTGACCGCAGTTTCGCCATGACCTACGCCCTGGAAGCCGCTGCTTTGTTTGTGGCCCTGTTTTCGGTGGCCGCAGGCGTCACCGGCCAGTTGCTTTTGAGGCGGCGCGAATTCGGATTGCTGGCGCACCTTGGCATGTCAAAGACAGACCGCCTGCGCTTGGTGTCTTTAGAGGTCGGTTTGCTGTTGACTGTGGCCGTGGTGTGGGCCAGTGTCTTGGGGGGTTTGATGAGCCAGATCTTGATCCACAAAGTGAACCCAGAGTCATTTCACTGGACCATGAACACGCATTTTGACAAAGGGCAATGGTTGGCAATCAGTGCGTTGCTGCTGGTGCTGGGCGTGCTGGCGGCGCGTTGGGCGGCAGGCCGAGGGCTTGATGCAAAACGCTTGGCCGAGAGCCTGAGGGCCGATTGGTGAATGACATGACACAACCCCCTCCAAATCGGCGATTGACCCTCCAAACCGCAGCCTTGATGGTGGCAGGCCTGTCACCTTGGCCTGCGCATGTTGCCGCTGCGACAACTGCAGATGCACCGTTTTATCCACCCGTCAAACCGCGTCGCTTGGACTTTCCCAGAGACCATGGATCGCACCCTGACTACCGCACCGAGTGGTGGTACCTGACGGGGTGGCTGGGACAGGGGCCGTCGGCCATGGGTTTTCAGTTGACCTTTTTTCGCAGCCGTACCCAACATGCGCCTGAGAACCCCAGTCGACTGGCCCCAACGCAATTGCTTTTTGCGCATGCGGCAGTGGCAGCGGCCCCAAAAAATGCTTTTTTACATGCCAACCGAGCGGGTCGGTTGGGCGGATCGCTGCTGCGAGCCGAGACGTCCGACACCGATGTGCAATTTGAAGATTGGCATTTACGCCGTGTTCAAGGCGCAGGGGGCGAGGCCTACAAAGGCCGCTTTGCAGGCGAAGGTTTTTCACTGTCGTTTGATGCCAGCGCCGCACAGCCTGCACTTTTGCGGGGTCAAGACGGCTTCTCGTCCAAAGGCCCCGCTGCCCTGCAGGCAAGCCACTATTACAGCCGTGCGCCTTTGAGTGTGAAAGCCGATGTGATTTTGGGAAAGCAAACCCAGGCACTAGAGGGGAAAGCCTGGCTCGATCACGAGTGGTCGAGTCAATTGATGATGCCTGGGGCCGTGGGGTGGGACTGGCTGGGCATCAACTTGCTCGATGGCGGCACTCTGATGGCTTTTCGGATTCGCAACGAGAAAGCGGCGTCAATTCACGCGCATGTGGATGCCCGTGATCGCGCGGGCCGAGCTGCTAAAGGCTGGCAGGGCCTTCGGTGGGAACCGGCAGGAAGTTGGCGAGGCAAGTCATTGATCGACTACCCACTGCCCATGGACTTGTGGGTGGGCGATGACCGCTACAGACTGGTGCCGCTCATGCTGGGCCAAGAGGTCGATGCACGCGCCAGCACCGGCGGTTTTTATTGGGAAGGTGCGGTCAGTCTGATGCAAGGAGAGCGTTTGCTCGGCCATGGTTATTTGGAGCTGACGGGTTACGGTGCGCCTTTGAAAATTTGACCGCTTGGTCACCGACCAACAAAGCGGAAATGGCTGATTTTTTAACAACACAAGGATAAAAAATGACTCTGAACTCGATCGTTTTGGTCACTGGCGCAAGCGGCGGGATTGGTCGCGCTTTAGTGGCGCGTTTGAAAACGCGTGGACTCCAAGTGGCCGCAGTGGGGCGAGACCTGTCGCGCTTGAAAGAGGTGGCAGCCGACCTGCACATTGAAGCGGACACCACCACGCCACAAGGAGCCACCAGCGCTGTGGACATGTGCCAATCACAGTGGGGGCTGTCACCTTCTTTTTTAGCGCACGCTGTGGGCAGCACTTTGGTGGCCTCGTTGCACCGGTCACGCGAAGAGCAGATTCGGGATGTTTTGAGGATCAACCTTGAAAGCAGCCTTTGGATGCTTCAAGCCTGGATCACCGGGCTCAACGGCGGTCCTGGTGCAGCGGTTTTTGCAAGTTCGGTTGTTGCACAAATCGGCGTGGCGAACCATGAAGCCATTGCGGCGGCCAAAGGCGGCGTGGAGGCTTTGGTCCGCAGTGCTGCAGCAACCTACGCAGCCCAGGGCGTGCGTGTGAACGCGGTTGCTCCGGGGCTGACCGAAACAGGCATGACGGCAGGGATGCTCAAGTTGCCTGCCATGCGCGAGGCCGCAGGCAAACAGTACCCCTTGGGCGGCATCCAGTCCGCCCAAGATGTGGCATCGGTCATGGATTGGTTGTTGTCGCCAGATGCAGCGCGTTTGACAGGACAAACCTTGGCTGTCGATGGCGGCTTCACTACCGTCAGGCCATTGATCAGGTGATTTGACCCGGCCCGGCCCCCGCCACGCTTGAGTTGAACGGGCTTACTGCCGCGCCGTGCGCACGTTCGGCGGCACCGCACCCGGATGGCTGGTGCGCCAGGGGTTGATGTCCAGCCCTCCACGGCGGGTGTAGCGGGCATACACCGTGAGCTGGGTCGGTTTGCAGCGCGTCCAGATGTCCATGAAGATGCGCTCGACGCATTGCTCATGAAACTCGTTGTGGTTGCGAAAACTCACGATGTATTGCAGCAAGCCCGCTTGGTCTATTTGTGGGCCGCTGTAGGTGATTTGCACACTGCCCCAATCGGGCTGGCCGGTGACCAGGCAATTGCTTTTGAGCAAGTGGCTGACCAGCGTTTCTGACACCGGCAGTTCTTCGGCGTTGGCGGTCAGCAAATCGGGTGCGGGCTGGTAGCGACTGCACTCGATGTCCATGCGGTCGAGGTTCAAACCGTCCAACTCGTGCACGGGCTCGGCGTCAAATTTTTCTTGCAACAGCAGCTTGACGCCCACACTGGCCTGCACCGCGCCACCGTGCCAAATGACTGCGCTGATGTCGCGGCGAATCAAATCGCGGACCACATCGGCGCTTTCGAGCCGCGTGTTGTTGAAGCTGTTGAGGTACAACTTGAAGGACTTGCTTTCGACGATGTGGGTGCTTTCGGCGGGCACCGTGATGTGCGCCAAGGCCACTTGCGGCTTGCCCTTGGGGTTGAGCCAGGAAAGCTCAAACGCGGTCCACAAATCAGCCCCAAAAAACACGGGCTGCCCGGTTACCCCGATCTCGGCGCGTTTGGTGGCGCGAGGAATCGGGAACAGCAAACTGGCGTCGTACTGGTCCACATAGGCGCTGGTCTTGCCCAGCTGCGATTGTTCCGGGGTGTGCTCGGGGGTGTGTTCTGGAGAGTTCATGCTCATGCTTGCACCTTGCGTCGAAAAACCAAACGGTCAGGCTCAGACACCTGCGGGTCGTAGGCATAGCCCGCCAGATCAAAGCCAAGCAGGCCTTCTGGGTGACTGATTTTGTTCTGAATGGCATACCGCGCCATCAAGCCCCGCGCCCGCTTGGCGTTGAAACTGATGATTTTGTATTTGCCGCCCTTGAAGTCTTCAAACACGCACTCGATCACGCGGGCTTTCAGCGTTTTGCGGTCGACCGACTTGAAATACTCCTGCGAAGCCAGGTTCACGATGACCGGGGTTTTGTCTTTGGCCAGCTGGGCGTTAAGGTACTGCGCAATTTGCGCCCCCCAAAACTTGTAGAGGTTGCTGCCCTGGTCGGTTTGCAGCGTGGTGCCCATCTCTAGGCGGTAGGGCTGCATCCAGTCCAGCGGGCGCAGCACGCCATACAGCCCACTCAAAATACCCACATGGGTTTGCGCCCATTGCAGGTCTTGCGCTGACAAAGTCTTGGCGTCCAGGCCGTCGTACACATCGCCATTGAAGGCCAGCACGGCTTGCTTGGCGTTTTTGGCAGTGAACTTGGGTGCCCAGGCTTCGTAGCGGGCCACGTTCAAAGCCGACAGTGCGTCCGACAAGTCCATCAATTCGGCAATTTGCTGGGGCGATTTTTGGCGCAGCACCTCGATCAGGGCCTGCGACTGCGGCACAAACTGGGGCAGCGTGTGCGGCACATCGCCTGCGGGGGTTTCGTAATCCAGAGATTTGGCGGGTGACAATAAGAACAACATGCTCGATATCCTTTACCTCGACGATTATCTTGCAGCCGTGACCAAGCCGCCCGGCCTGTTGGTGCATCGCACTGGTCTGGACGCGGGTGAAACCCGGTTTGCCCTGCAAATGCTGCGTGACCAGCTGGGCCGCCCGGTGTGGCCCGCGCACAGGTTAGACAAAGGCACCAGCGGCGTGCTGCTGTTTGCCCTGAACCAAGAGACCGCCCGTTGGTTGGGCCAAGCCTTTGAAAGCGGCCAAAACCTGCAAAAGACCTACCGCGCCATGGTGCGTGGCTGGCCAGCCGATGCGGGGCTGATCGACCACGCGCTGAAACGCATGCCCGACGACATGCGCACCGAGCGCCTTGAATCGCAGCACGCCCAAAGCCGCTTTACCGCCCTGCGCCGCTTCGAACTGCCCTTGCCCCAGCAAGGCTTTGCCAGCACCCGCTGCGCCGAAGTGGCCCTGCAGCCGCTGACGGGCCGCCGCCACCAGTTGCGCCGCCACATGAAACACATCGCCCACCCGATCTTGGGCGATGCCACGCACGGCAAGGGCCCGCTCAACCGGGCCGTGGCCGACTTGATCGGGCTACAACGGCTGTGGCTGCATGCCGAAAGTCTGGCACTGCCCCACCCCATCAGCGGCCAGCTGCTGCAACTGGCATCGCCCTTGCCCACGGAATGGACACTTTGGGACACCTTTGCGCCTGCCCAACCAACCGTCACCCCGGGCTTAACCAACCGTCGTCCTTGACCACCCGACCGTCGTCCTTGACCACCCAACCGTCGTCCTTGACCACCCGACCGTCATCCTTGACCACCCAACCGTCATCCTGGACCACCCGACCGTCATCCTTGACCACCCAACCGTCATCCTGGACCACCCAACCGTCGTCCTTGACCACCCGACCGTCATCCTTGACCACCCAACCGTCATCCCGGGCTTGACCCGGGATCCATCCCCGCTTTGCCTTGCGCCCCGCGCAAAAGCCAACACATGGACCCCGGATCAAGTCCGGGGTGACAGGGGTGACAGGGGTGACAGGGGTGACAGGGGTGACAGGGGTGACAGGGATGACCGGGATGACCGGGATGACCGGGATGACAGGAGTGACAGGAGTGACAGGGGTGATGTCACCCAGCGGATAAGCATCCTCGCGGTTTTCCATAAGATGCGAGGCTAAGTCTGTTATCGCGTGCTAAGCCGCAACACAACACCCACAACCAGCCCCATGAGCCTGCTCTTCACGCCCTTCACTTTCAACGCGCCATCGGGCCCGCTTACCTTGCCCAACCGCATCGTCATCGCGCCCATGTGCCAATACTCGGCCGATAACGGCCGGGCCACCGACTGGCACCTGACACACTGGGCCAACTTGCTCAACAGCGGTGCAGGCTTGTTCACCATCGAAGCCACAGCGGTGTCGGCGGTCGGTCGCATCAGCCCCGGCTGCCTGGGCCTGTGGGACGACGCCACCCAAGCCGCTTTGGCAGATAAACTGCACCGCGCCCGCCGCCTGGCTCCGCAAATTCCCGTGTGCATCCAAATCAGCCATGCTGGCCGCAAGGCATCGAGCGCAGCCCCCTGGAACGGTGGCATGCTGATCGCCCCCGCCGATGGTGGCTGGCAAACCGTGGCACCCAGCGCCCTGCCCCACTTGCCACAAGAAGCCGCGCCCACCGAACTGAGCCTGGCCGACATCGCGCAAATCAAGGCCGACTTTGTGAACACCGCTTTGCGCAGCCACGCTTTGGGCATCGAGGCCATCGAGCTGCACGCCGCACACGGCTATTTGCTACACCAGTTTTTGTCACCCATTTCCAACCAGCGCACCGACCCATACGGTGGTTCGTTTGAAAACCGCATCCGCTTTCCGCTGGAAGTCTTCAAAGCCGTGCGCGAAGCTTTTGGCGGCACGCTGGGCATGCGCATCTCGGGCACTGACTGGGTCGATGGCGGCTGGACGATCGAAGAAACCGCCGAGTTGTCCGTGCGGCTCAAGCAAGCCGGAGCGCAGTTCGTGCACATCTCGTCGGGCGGCGTGTCGCCTTTGCAAAAAATCGCCATTGGCCCCGAATACCAATTGCACTTGGCCAAAGCAGTCAAAGCCGCATCGGGCCTGACCACCATCGCCGTCGGCCTGATCACCGAGCCCGCCCAAGCCGAAGCCGTGCTGCAGCGGGGCGATGCCGACCTGGTGGCGCTGGCCCGCAGCTTTTTGTACAAGCCCCGCTGGGGTTGGGAAGCGGCTGTGGCATTGGGTGGCACCGTCGATGCGCAACAACAGTACTGGCGCAGCTTGCCCCGCGAAGCCAAAAACATTTTCAACGACGCCAAAATCGGCATGCGCTGATTTCTGACCTTCCCCAAAAAAGAGAGACAAACATGAACACACACCGCACTTTGAGTCGAAAAATCACCCGCCTGCTGGCCTTGGCCAGCCTGTGCGCGCCCCTGGCCCTGATGGCCCAAGCCTTCCCCAGCAAGCCGATCACGCTGGTGGTGCCCGTGCCACCGGGCGGCTTGGTCGACACATCGGCCCGCCTGATTTCCGAGCCGCTGGGGCGCTTGATTGGCCAGTCCATCGTGGTGGAAAACAAAGGCGGTGCCAGCGGCAACCTGGCTTACCAGCAAGTGGCCCGCAGCGCCAAAGACGGCCACACCTTGCTGGTGTCGTACTCGGGCTACCACGTCGCCAACCCGATCTTGATGAACAAGCTGCCCTGGGAACTGAAAGACCTGACCCCGGTGGGCCTGATCACGGTCGCGACCAACGTGGTGGCCGTGCACCCTTCGGTGCCGGTCAGCAACATGAAGGAATTCATCGCCTACGCCAAACAAAATGCAGGCAAGCTGAACTACGCCTCGCAGGGCAATGGCTCGGTTTCGCACATCGGCACCGAAATCTTCAAACAGCAAACCGGGGTGGACCTGGTGCATGTCCCCTACAAAGGTTCGGGCCAGGCCATTGCCGACGTGCTGTCGGGGCAAGTGCAGGTGTTCATGACCACGCCGCCTTCGGTGATGCAGCACATTCAGGCCGGCAAGCTCAAGGCCTTGGCCGTCACGGGCAAAAAGCGCCACGCGGGCATGCCCCAAGTGCCCACCATGGCCGAGGCCGGTTACCCCAACTTTGACCTCGAATCGTGGGTGGCCCTGTACGCCCCAGCGGGCACACCGGCCAGCACAGTGAACCAACTGGCCGACGCCGTCAAACGCAGCCTGGATCTGCCCGAGAGCAAGCAACGCGCCGACGCGGCAGGCATTGAAGTGCGTTTTGTGGCTCCAACCGAAATGACCAAGCTGCTCGACCGCGACATCGCCGACTGGACCCAAGCCATCAAGGCCGCGAACATCAAACTCGACTGATCGCCCAACGTGAAAAAGCCGGAGCAGGCCTTATGGCCTGCTCCGGCTTTTTTGCGTTTAGAGGCGCGTGCGGCTTACTTCAAATCACCCGCCAAGCTGGCCAAAGTGTCGGGAAAGATTTCGACATGCGAGGGGTAATGCGTGTGGTCGCACCCCAGCTTGACGCCCGCCCCCGCCTTGACAGCGGCGCACATGACCGGCGTCAACTCAAAGCGCACAAAGTGAACGGCCGAGGTTTTCTCGTCGGTCTCGCGGTCCAGGTCTTCGTCGGCAATGGCATACACGCGGGCATGGCCCTCGACCTCGACAAACAAGCGGTCTTCCACGCCGATCAGCTTGGCCAACTCGCGCTTGCGTTCGTGGATGTCGGTGTACTCGATCATCATGGTGGCCTTCCAGTTGCTGCCATCCGGCACCAAGGGGGCATAGGCCTCGATCTCTTGCAGGATGCCTTCTTCTTCAAAGACTTTTTCGATGCGCAGCATCTCCTGGATCTGATAGCGGATGGTGGTTTCGCTCTCAAACTGCACGTTGATGTGCTCGCCCAGCTGCACGCTGCGCAGCTTGCGGTGGGCGATGACTTCGGGCTTGTGGACCTTGCGCCATTTGGTATAGGCCTCCAGCGACATCAGGGTCTCGGGCGTGATTTTTCCGGTCAGTTGCATGGCGGTTTTCCTTATTTGAGGCCGTAGGCTTTGCGCACCAAGGTCAGGGGGTGGTTCAGTTCGGGGGCACCCAGACCGTTGACCTCAAAGCCCTGGGCGATGTGATGACCGCCCAGTGGGCAGTCGGAGCTGATGAAGTCGGGCTTGGAGCCGTCCTTCATGGTGGCCATGGCTTTGAACACCGGCTTGCCGATTTTCATCGCCATGTCGTGTGAGCCTTTTTTCACACCATAGGTGCCGGCGTGGCCTGAGCAGCGCTCGATGGTGTTGATCTCGGTGTCCGGGATCATCTTGAGCATTTCTTCGGTCTTTTTGCCAATGTTCTGCACCCGGCCGTGACAAGGAATCTGATAGCTCACATTGCCCAGCTTTTGCGGGAACTCGGTTTTCAACAAGCCATCGCGCTTGCGGGCCATGAAATATTCAAACGGGTCCCACACCGCATCTTTGACCAACTGCGTGTCGGCGCAATCGGGGAACATCAGCGGAATCTCTTGCTTGAACATCAAGGCGCAGCTGGGCACTGCCGCCAAGATGGCAAAGCCGTCTTTGGCGTATTGGGCCAGCATCGGAATGTTGGCTTCTTTCGAGGCCTTGACCGAGTCCAGATCGCCCAATTCCAGCTTGGGCATGCCGCAGCACTTTTCTTTCTCGACCAAGACATAGGGAATGTCGTTGTGGTCCAAGATTTTGAGCAAATCGTGGCCAATGCCGGGCTCGTTGTAGTTGATGTAGCAAGTGGCATAAATGGCCACTTTGCCCGGTGTCTTGTCGCCGTCGATCACCTTGACCGATTTAGCAACCGGCGCACTGGATCGGAATTTTTGGGTCGCCAGTGAGGGCAACCACGCGTTTTTGTCCACGCCCGCCACGCTTTCCATCACACTGCGGGCGGCGGCCGTTTGGTTGATGGCGTTGACCGCCTGCACCACGATGGGGATACCGGCCAACGAGCCATGCACATCGGTGGAGGCCAACAGCTTCTCGGCCATGCCCACTTCCCCTTTTTGGAACTTGATGGCCTTGGCCCGCAGCATGGTGTGTGGGAAGTCCAGGTTCCAGGCGTGCGGTGGGGTGTAAGGGCACTTGGTCATGTAGCACAGGTCGCACATGTAGCACTGGTCCACCACTTTCCAGTAATCCTTTTTGTCCACCCCATCGACTTCCAGGGTGCTGCTCTCGTCGACCAGGTCAAACAAGGTCGGAAAGGCGTTGCACAAGCTCACACAACGGCGGCAACCGTGGCAGATGTCAAAGATGCGCTCCAACTCATTCAGGCACTTGTCTTCGTTATAAAAGTCCGGGTTTTGCCAGTCCAGAGCGTGCCGTGTGGGGGCTTCAAGGTTGCCTTCTTTGGCCATGCTGTGCTCCTTCGGTTTTGTTTTTGGAGGTTTTTCTGAGGGCTTTGCCGCCCAAACCCTGAGAAAAACCCGCTGCGCTTGGGCACGCAGCGGGGCGACCGAAACCTGCGAATCAATCGACCAGTTCGTTCAGGGCTTTTTGATAGCGGTTGGCGTGTGAACGCTCGGCCTTGGCCAGTGTTTCAAACCAGTCGGCCACTTCATCAAAACCTTCTTCACGGGCGGTCTTGGCCATGCCCGGGTACATGTCGGTGTACTCATGGGTTTCGCCTGCCACGGCCGAGGCCAGGTTTTGCCGCGTCGAGCCAATGGGCAGTCCGGTGGCCGGGTCGCCCGATTGCTCCAGAAACTCCAAGTGACCGTGGGCGTGGCCGGTCTCGCCTTCGGCGGTGGAACGGAACAGGGCTGCCACGTCGTTCTGGCCTTCAATGTCCGCCTTGTTCGCGAAGTACAAATAGCGACGATTGGCCTGCGATTCGCCTGCGAAGGCGTCTTTCAGGCACTGCTCCGTGCGCGAGCCTTTGAGTGCTGCCATGGAAATCTCCTTGATGGGTTTTGAACCTTGAATGCCCTGGCATGATCGCCAGAGAGTTGCAGGTTACCCCCAGAGCACTGACTCTGCCCAATAAATTGATTCAATGACATGAATTTAGCGGGCCTATGGGGTCAGCCAAGGTGCGCCCGACCACAGGAGCCCGAGTGGGCTAGGTAAAATCACCCTTTTGGACTTTGACCGTCCTGCGCGGCATCTGCTGAGGTGCCGTTTTTCTTTTTAAGAAGCCCCCCGCCATGAGCAACGCGCCTGCCCCTGCCTTGAACCAACCCGGCCTTGAGAGCCTGTCCAAATCGTTTGAACCCGCTGCACTCGAAGCCCATTGGGGTCCCGAATGGGAAAAACGTGGCTACGGTGTGGCCGGTTTCCGGGGCACGCAAATGCCCAAAGACGGCGCACCCGCTTTTGCTATCCAGCTGCCACCGCCCAACGTGACCGGCACGCTGCACATGGGCCACGCCTTCAACCAGACCATCATGGACTCGTTGACGCGTTACCACCGCATGTCGGGGCACAACACCGCCTGGATTCCGGGCACCGACCACGCCGGCATTGCCACCCAAATTGTGGTGGAGCGCCAGCTGCAAGCCCAAGGCATCAGCCGCCACGACATGGGGCCCACACCTGCCGAAGCACGCAAAAACTTTGTGAGCAAAGTGTGGGAGTGGAAAGAAGAATCGGGCAGCACCATCACCCGCCAGATGCGCCGCATGGGCGACAGCGTGGACTGGAGCCGCGAATACTTCACGATGGACCCCAAACTGTCCAAAACCGTGACCGAAACCTTTGTGCAGCTCTACGAACAAGGCCTGATCTACCGCGGCAAACGCTTGGTCAACTGGGACCCGGTGCTGCAAAGCGCGGTGTCCGATCTGGAAGTGGAAAGCGCCGAAGAAGACGGCTCGATGTGGCACATCCGCTATGACCTGGCCGATGGGTCTGGCAGCCTGACCGTGGCCACCACCCGCCCCGAAACCCTGCTGGGCGACGTGGCCGTGATGGTGCACCCCGAAGACGAGCGCTACAGCGCCTTGATCGGCAAGCAGGTCAACCTGCCTTTGTGCGGTCGCACCATCCCGGTGATCGCAGACGACTACGTGGACAAAGACTTCGGCACCGGTGTCGTCAAGGTCACGCCCGCGCACGATCACAATGATTATGGTGTTTGGTTACGACATAAAGATCATCCAGATTTCAATTTATTACCAAATCATGGACTCATTGAGTTATTCACCTTAGACGCAAGACTCAAGTCAACTGTTGGTTCAGATTATTCGTTCAAGTACAAAGCGCCTAATAGTGGGGGCGTAAGAGTGGCCGATGGTCCCGCACAAACTGGGCCATCGACTTACAAACTTATTCCCGAAAAATACCGCGGCCTGGACCGCTTTGTGGCCCGCAAAGCCGTGGTGGCCGACCTCGAAGCTGCAGGCCATTTGGTCGAGGTCAAAAAGCACAAGCTCATGGTGCCCCGCTGCGCCCGCACCGGCCAAGTGATCGAGCCCATGCTGACCGACCAGTGGTTCGTCGCCATGAACCAGGTCGGCCAAGGCGACGCCACCGGCAAGAGCATCGCGCAAAAAGCGATTGACGCGGTGCAATCGGGCGAAGTGAAATTCGTGCCCGAGAACTGGGTCAACACCTACAACCAGTGGATGAACAACATCACCGACTGGTGCATCAGCCGCCAACTCTGGTGGGGCCACCAGATTCCGGCTTGGTACGACGAAGATGGCAAGGTGTACGTGGCGCGCAATGAAGCCGAGGCGCAAGCTCAGGCCGACAAGGTCTCGCCCGGCAAAACACTCAAGCGTGACGAAGACGTGCTCGACACCTGGTACTCCAGCGCATTGGTCCCATTCTCAACAATGGGCTGGCCCAACGCCGCAGCTGGCGAGCGTGCCGAAGCCGGACGCAGCGACTTTGCGAGCGCAGCGAGTATGAGCACGACCGGCGGTGCCACTGCCGACAGCGGAACCAACACCCACAACGCAGCTGGCAAGCGTGCCGGAGCCGGACGCAGCGACTTTGCGAGCGAAGCGAGTGGGAGCAAGACCGGTTCCGGCACGCTCGCCAGCGGAACAAACAACAGCCTCAGCGACTACGACCTCTACCTGCCCAGCAGCGTACTGGTCACCGGCTACGACATCATCTTCTTCTGGGTCGCCCGGATGATCATGATGACCACCCACTTCACAGGCAAAGTGCCGTTCAAGCACGTCTACATCCACGGCCTGGTGCTTGATGCGCAGGGCAAAAAAATGAGCAAGTCCGAAGGCAACGTGCTCGACCCGGTCGACTTGATCGACGGCATCACCTTGGAGCCCCTGCTCGACAAACGCACCCAAGGCCTGCGCAAACCCGAGACCGCGCCCAAAGTGCGCAAGCAAACCGAAAAAGAATTCCCCGAAGGCATCCCGGCCTACGGTGCCGACGCCCTGCGCTTCACCTTTGCGGCACTCGCCAGTCTGGGCCGCAGCATCAACTTTGACTCCAAGCGTTGCGAGGGCTATCGCAACTTCTGCAACAAACTGTGGAACGCCACCCGCTTTGTGCTGATGAACTGCGAAGGCCAAGACTGCGGACTGAAAGAACACACCAAAGTCGAATGCGAAGTGGGCGGCCCGGTGCACGGCTACCTGGCCTTCAGCCAAGCCGACCGCTGGATCAGCTCGCAACTGCAACGCGTAGAAGCCGACGTGGCCAAAGGCTTTGCCGAGTACCGCCTCGACAACGTGGCCAACACGATTTACGACTTTGTCTGGAACGAGTTTTGCGACTGGTACCTCGAAATCGCCAAGGTACAGATGAACACCGGCGACGATGCGCAAAAACGCGCCACGCGCCGCACCTTGATCCGCACGCTCGAAACCATCATGCGGTTGGCCCACCCGATCATCCCGTTCATCACCGAAGAACTTTGGCAAAAAGTGTCGGTGGTGGCAGGCCGTCCGGGCGAATCGGTCAGCATCGCGGCCTACCCCGTGAGCCAGCCCGAGCGCATCGACGATCAAGCCGAAGCGCATGTGGCCAAGCTCAAAACCTTGGTCGACGCCTGCCGCAACCTGCGTGGCGAGATGAATGTGTCTCCCGCCACCCGCATGCCCCTTTACGTGCTGGGCGACACCAGCTTCATGCAAAGCGCAGCGCCTGTACTGCAAGCGCTGGCCAAGCTCAGCGAAGTCAAGGTCTTCACCGACGAAGCCGAGTGGGCTGCCGCTGCACAAGCTGCGCCCGTGGCGGTGGTGGGCGAAGCACGCCTATGCCTGTTCATCGAAGTGGATGCGGCCGCAGAAAAAATTCGCCTGACCAAGGAAGCCGCTCGTCTGGAAGGTGAAATCACCAAAGCCAACGCCAAGCTGAGCAATGAAGCCTTTGTGGCCAAGGCACCCCCTGCCGTGATCGATGAAGCCAAGAAACGCGTGGCCGACTTCACAGCCACCGTCGAAAAAATCCGCCAACAACTGCAACGTCTGGGTTAAGTTATGAGCCACAACGTGATTCGCAAAGCCGTGTTCCCGGTGGCTGGGTTGGGCACGCGCTTTTTGCCTGCCACCAAAGCCGCCCCCAAAGAAATGCTGCCGGTGGTCGACAAACCCTTGATCCAGTACGCCGTAGAAGAAGCCTACAGCGCGGGCGTGCGGCACATGATCTTTGTCACGGGCCGCAGCAAGCGGGCCATCGAAGACCACTTCGACACCGCGTACGAACTCGAGAGCGAACTCGAAGCCGCCCATAAAGACGAGCTGCTGGCCTTGGTGCGCTCGGTGCAGCCCGACGACATGGTTTGCGCCTATGTTCGCCAACCGCGCTCGCTGGGCCTGGGCCATGCGGTGCTGTGCGCCGAAGCCATGGTGGGCAACGAGCCCTTTGCCGTGCTGCTGGCCGATGACTTGATGGTCGGCTTGCAAGGCGGGCCTTCGGTGCTGAGCCAAATGGTGGCTGCGCACACGCAGCAAGGCCGCTCCATTTTGGCGGTGCAAGAAGTGCCGCTGGAACACGTCAAACGCTATGGCATCGTGGCAGGCGAATCGGCAGGCGAATCGGCAGGCAAGCAACTGTTGCGTGTCGAAAAAATTGTGGAAAAGCCCAGCCCCGACAAAGCCCCATCGCGCATGGGCGTGGCAGGCCGCTACATCCTCACGCCCGGTATTTTTGAGGAAATCCGCAACCAGCCCACGGGTGTGGGTGGCGAGATTCAACTTACCGATGCCATCGCCCGCTTGATGCAACGCGAAGCGGTCTATGCCTTCCAGTACGAAGGCAAGCGCTACGACTGCGGCAGCAAAGAAGGTTTTCTAGAGGCCACCGTTGAACTGGCCTTGCAACACCCGCAAGTGGGTGCATCGTTCCGCGAATACCTCAAAGGCCTGAGCCTCTGATCAGCGCCGTTTGAGCGCAAACACAAACGCCGTCTCGGTCTTTTCCTGCATCAGCAAATCGTTGCCGGTCTGACGAGCAAACGCCTCAAAATCGCGCCAGGCCCCAGGGTCGGTCGCGATCACCTTGAGCACCTGGCCGCTGCTCATGTCATTCAAGGCTTTCTTGGCCTTCAAAATAGGCAAGGGGCAGTTCAAGCCACTGGTGTCAATTTCTTTGTCGATGTGCATCATGTGTCCTGATTCGCTTCCTGGCTTTGCGCGGCACGCTCTTCCCATGTCATGAAGGTGGGCTCGATGCCGATGGTGCGCAACCAATCCCCCAAGGCATAGCCGGTCCCCGCAGGCCAGCAAATCAAGTCCTTGAAGTCAAACATCTTGTACTCGGCCAGCTCGGGCGACAAACGCACATCGCCCTCGGCCACTGCGTGGTAAGCGATGATCACCTGGTTCATGCGCTGAAAATCGTACGCACCAATCAACTTGAGCGCCGAAACCTTCAAATTGGTCTCCTCGGCGATCTCACGCGTGATGCCTTCTTCGGGCGTCTCGCCTGCCTCCATAAAGCCGGTGATCAACGCAAACCGCCGGCCTGGCCAGGCGGCATTGCGGGCCAGCAAAATCTGATCGCCCACCTGCACAATGCCCGCCAAAACCGGCGTGGGGTTGTTCCAGTGCGTAAAGTCGCACGCCGTGCAACGAAGACGCAGGGTCTCACCGCCATCTTCCATTTGCGAAATCCAAGCCAAGGGCGTGGCGCACTGCGGACAAAAACGAAATTCAGCCATGGTGCATCTTGGGTTCAGGCGGGAAACACGCCCGTAGACAAATAGCGGTCACCGCGATCGCACACGATGAACACGATGGTGGCGTTTTGCGCCGTCTTGGCCACTTGCTGCGCAACCCAGCAGGCGCCGGCGGCCGAGATGCCGGCAAAAATGCCTTCGGTGCGGGCCATCTGGCGGCAAGTTTCTTCAGCATCGCCCTGGCTCACATAAACCAACTCGTCCACCTGGGTGGGGTCGTAAATCTTGGGCAGATACTCTTCGGGCCATTTGCGAATGCCCGGAATGCGCGAGCCCTCGCTGGGCTGGGCACCAATGATGCGGATCGCTGGGTTCTTTTCTTTCAAAAACCGCGACACCCCCGTGATGGTGCCGGTGGTGCCCATGGCGCTCACAAAGTGGGTGATCTTGCCGCCGGTTTGCTCCCAAATTTCGGGGCCGGTGGTCTCGTAATGGATGCGCGGGTTATCGGCGTTAGCAAATTGGTCAAGAATGCGGCCCTTGCCCTGCGCGGCCATGTTGTCGGCCAGGTCACGGGCGTACTCCATGCCACCACTTTTGGGCGTGAGGATCAGCTCGGCACCAAACGCCTTCATGGTCTGTGCCCGCTCGATCGACAAGTCCTCGGGCATGATCAAAATCATGCGGTAACCCCTGATGGCTGCGGCCATGGCCAACGCGATACCCGTGTTGCCCGATGTGGCTTCAATCAGTGTGTCACCGGGCTTGATCTCACCGCGCTCTTCGGCCCGGCGGATCATCGACAAAGCAGGCCTGTCCTTGACTGAGCCCGCAGGGTTGTTGCCCTCCAGCTTGCCCAAAATCACATTGCTTCGCGCCACCCTGTCGGCAGCCCCCAAACGCTGCAAAGCCACCAGCGGTGTCTTGCCAATCGCATCTTCAATGGTCGGATAAATCATGGCCGTACTTTGCCATAACTTGAATGCCCCGGTTCATGGCCGAACCACTGATCTGGTAGTGGATACACGCGCACAACACCAACACCGACGAATTCACCCAAAAGGGACTCTCTCTGCGACTCAAGAAGCTCATCAAGAAATTCAAAAATGCCCTCAAAGGGCAGTCCAAGAGAAATTTCCACAAACAAGTGATTCAGCGCATTCAATCATCCGGCCTGCCAACCAGACACCCGCACTTGATCAAAATTTACCAACGCTACGCCCTGTATAGCAACACCATCCGCTAAGTTTTAGATCAACGCCCTGCAAACGTCGTCAAGTCATACACCGCAGCAAGACCCAACACCTTGGCTTTGAAGTCTCCGCGCAATGCGTCGATGTATCCGGCTGTTCCCATGATCGACAGTTGCTTTGATAGCCTGTATCCCAAGCCTGCATTGAACTGCCCCACCAAACCACCGCCCGTGGCCAAGCCACCGCCACCGCCTGCACCAACCAAAGCCTCTGCCTCGGCAAACCAATTCCTAGGCAACAAGCGATGCACACCGCCCCCAACTAAACCCGTCATGTAAGCGCCCGCCTGCCCCTTGTAGGCGGCCAAACCTTGGCCCGACACAAACCATTGCGTGGTTTGGTCTGCCGGTGTCATAAAGTAATCCAGCTGTACCCCCAAGTTACTCACCGCGAGGCCGGGGTAAGTGGTGCGCCAAGCTGTAGCAGCCCCTTTGTAGGTTTGTTGCACTAAACGAATGCGTAAATTTTGAGCATCCAAGCCCGCCAATGCCAAAGCATTCACAGGCTCAGACCCCACTTCGGGGCGAGAAAAATGGTGCACCCACTTGACGCCCACACTGTCACCTTTAAAGTGGCCAGAAAAACCACCTACTTTGCCCCAAGCCAGTTCAAGCGAATTGTGTCGCGACAGGCGCTGCTGCAAAGCCACACCGGCATCCCAAATCAAGCCCCCACGGGTGTCCACGGCACCCCCTCCAGCTGGGCCGAGCGCGGCATGTATCTTGACTGCACCGCCCTGCCACACAGGCAAACGGTAGCCGCCACCCGCCAGAATTTGCATGTACCCACTGCTTTGGCCGCCCATCGCGCCTTCGGACTCCAGCTTTAAAAACCAGCGCTTATCGAGGTCTGCCGTCCACTCCACGCCCAACAACTGCATGCGGGTGTCCGATGAGGCACCAGCCTGAGCTGACAAGCGCATATCCCTGGCCACTAAGGCAAACTCTTGCCCTCGGGTAGCCAGTGGTTTCATCCCTATAGCGCCCGCATTCACGCTGCCCGACACAGACTGCAAGTGACCGCCCAAAAACAAACTGTTAAAGCTGTAGTCATACCGAACAAACGGCTGAGTGCTGCTGATCGTGCCATCGGGAAAGCGCACATGACTCACCCCCGCCCCGAAGCGACCCCAACGCTGCGTGTCATAAGCCAAGCCCACATCGGTGCGCAACATCAAACCACCGCCCGCCAAGGTCTGCCCCCCGCGCCCGCCACCTGCGCCCACATACAAGCCCAACGTACTGCTCCAATCGTGGCTCCAACGGTGTTGCAGCTCACTGGCCACCCCTAAAGTAATAAAGCCACCCCGTTCACCCCGCGTGGCCCCATAAGAAGCCAAGCCCAATTTCAGCTGCTCATTGACGCCCCACCAAAGATTGCCACCCGTCATACCCATGGTTTCACCAGCAGGCAAATTCCAAGTCTCCTGGGTCAGCGACCACGTCACTGGCGTGGTGGGCAACAAAGCGTCTGGGCTCGGCGAAACGGACGCAGTGCCTTGCGCAGCTGCGCCGCTCGACATGACCCAACAACACAGCAGCAACAAGCCAGCGCGAAAGCCCATCATGCTGAAGCCCCATCGTCAAACACCTCTGCATCACAGAGCAAACGCCCCGCCTGGTCCTTGGCAGCCAACTGCGGCTCGAAATCGATAGGCCACTCAATGCCAATCGCCGGGTCGTTCCAGAGCAAGCTGCGCTCGTACTCTGGAAACCAGTAATCAGTGGTCTTGTAAAGAAATTCTGCAGTTTCACTCAGCACAACAAACCCATGCGCAAAACCTGGCGGCACCCACAACTGGCGATGGTTGTCGGCGCTCAAGTGCACACCATCCCATTGACCAAAGGTGGCTGCGGTTTTGCGCAAATCCACCACCACATCAAAAACCTCGCCCTGCACCACACGCACCAACTTTCCCTGAGGATGCTGGATCTGGTAATGCAAACCACGCAACACCCCTTTGACCGATTTGCTGTGGTTGTCTTGAACAAAGCTCACATCTAGGCCAGTCACTTGGGAGAAATCACGGGCATTAAACGACTCATAAAAAAAGCCCCGCGCATCACCAAAGACCTTGGGCTCAAGGATCAGCACATCGGAGATGGCAGTTGGGGTAACGTTGTAAGGCATGAGGTTGTTACTTTGTACATGTCACCCCCGACTCGATCAGGGGTCCATGGATTCGGCTGTTATGAATAAACGCCTTCGCAGGCATGACCCAAGAACGGGTGTGACAAAAGTCGCTGCTAAGGCGAAAGGAGCTTACTTGATCAGGTTCAACAAATACTGCCCATATCCATTCTTGGCCAAAGGCGCAGCCAGTTTCTGCACCGCTGCGGCATCAATCCACTTCTGGGCAAAGGCAATTTCTTCGGGGCAGGCCACCATCAGGCCCTGGCGCTTTTGCAGTGTGGCAATAAAGCCCGCTGCCTCCAGCAAACTGTCATGCGTGCCGGTGTCCAGCCAGGCGTAGCCTCGGCCCATGATCTCGACGTTCATCTGTCCCAGCTCCAGATAACGCTTGTTCACGTCGGTGATTTCCAGCTCGCCTCGCAGCGATGGCTTAATGCTGGCCGCGATGTCACACACCTGCTGGTCATAAAAGTACAAGCCTGTCACGGCATAGCTGCTCTTGGGTTGGGCGGGCTTTTCTTCGATGCTCAGCGCTTTGAAATCAGCATCAAAATCCACAACGCCATAGCGTTCCGGGTCATGCACATGGTAGGCAAAAACGCTGGCACCGCTGGAGCGGTCATTCGCACTGGCCAGCAACTTCACCAAATCGTGCCCGTAATAAATGTTGTCGCCCAGCACCAATGCACTCGGGTCGTTGCCTACAAAATCTTTGCCAATGATGTAGGCCTGCGCCAAGCCATCGGGGCTGGGCTGCGCAGCATATTGAATGTTCATGCCCCACTGACTGCCATCGCCCAAAAGGTCGGCAAAGCGAGGCGTATCTTGTGGTGTGCTGATCAACAACACATCCTTGATGCCTGCAAGCATCAGCGTGGTCAGCGGGTAATACACCATGGGTTTGTCGTACACCGGCATCAGCTGCTTGCTGACCGCCTGCGTTACGGGGTAAAGCCGGGTGCCTGAGCCACCGGCCAAAATAATACCTTTTCGATTTGTCATGTATTTGTCTTTCCTTGCGTAGATAACTTGACCAGGTAGTTGCACAACAAATGCACCAACGCAATCAAGATGACCGCCTGCAATGGCATCATCAAAAATTGCGGTTCAAAGGTGTAGCGCCAGGTTCCTAAATGCATCGCGATGATCTCGCCAAGCGGCGGCAACAACAATGCTGCCAAAGAAATGGCCAAAATCTTTTTGAGTGCCGGTAATCTGGAAAACCAGTTCTCTTCCAACTCAAAAATTATCCGGTAGGCAATAGCCCAAGCCACTGGAACCCAAGGCGGAAACTTCACCTTGGTGTTTTCATACAAGTGATAAACCCACCACCCGTTTTCTGTGCCAAGCCACTCCGAAAAAGCCCCCAGACAAAAACTGACCAGCATGCCAGCCACAACCCTGTATTTGTAACGCAAGAAATTCTCGTTGTGCCGGTGTCTGAAAAACTTCAGAAAAACGATCCCCAACAAAATCAAGGTCAGCCCCTGCGGCGATTCATGCAGCAAACCCACAATCACCCCACCGAGCAACACCTTCAGCAAGGCAATGCATATTGCAAAAGTCATCGTCGGTGGTATTTAAATATGAGGTTAAAAAAGAGATAAACGCCGAACAGTAACTTAATGCCTTGGCCATTGAGCATTGTAAAACCCCTCTCGAGGCCAAGGGGCGAAAGACTAAAGTCACATTCACTTCCAGTAAGCTCTGTATCTATGAATACCGCCATCGAATTTCTGCCCGCATGCTGCGATGTGCTGATCATCGGCGCAGGTCCCGCAGGATCTGCCGCAGCCATCACATTGGCCCAGGCGGGTCTGGACGTTGTGCTGGTAGACCAACATGCGTTTCCGCGCGACAAAGTCTGCGGCGATGGCTTAATTCCCGATGCACATCAAGCACTGGCCAAGCTCGGACTCTTAGATGAAGTCATGCAACACGCCCAACTGGCCAGTCACTTGTCGTGCACAAGCCCACGGGGCAAAAGAATCGACATCCAAGGCACACTTGCCGTGTTGCCTCGCAAACAGCTCGACGACATCGTCTGCAAAGCCGCCGTGGCCAAAGGTGCCCGCATGTTTGCCCCCCTGCGGTTCACCCAGCTGATGGAAGAAGAAGGTCGCGTGGTCGGGGCCCACCTCAGCCAAGGCGAGCACACCCGAAAAATACGTGCCGACTGGGTTATTTTGGCCACCGGTGCCGTGCCTGCCGCGCTCAGTTCAGCACGTATGACGCATCGCCAAGCCCCCAGTGCCGTCGCCATGCGCTGCTACATCAAGAACGATGCGATGGCCAGCGATATCACCCAACTGGAAGTCATTTTTCACAAATCTCTTGCACCGGGTTACGGCTGGATCTTTCCCTGTGGCAACGGCGTCTTCAATGTCGGCGTGGGCGTATTCAACACTGGCGGAGGCCTGCTTGGGCAACGGGCCACTGCGCGCAGCAAAGTGGCCGACACCAATTTGCATGACATGTTTGACCAACTCAGCCAACTGTCCGAATCAGCCAAGCAGTTGATCAACGACGGCGAACAACTTGGACCACTCAAAGGTGCGCCACTGCGCTGCACCCTGGAGGGCGCGCAACTTTCACGCCCCGGACTCATGGTGACGGGAGAAGCAGCGGGCAGCACCTATGCGCTGACTGGCGAAGGCATTGGAAAAGCGCTGGAAACCGGCATGCTTGCCGCTCAAGCCATCTTGCTGAATGGTCAGCTGAAAGAAGACCAACTGCTTGCGCACTACCAAAGCCAAATAGATGCGCTGCGCCCCCGCTTCAAACTGTATGAACGAGCACAAATCTTCAGCCTCTACCCCTGGCTGGCAGATCTCGTCATCTGGCGTGCCCAAAAAAGTGTCCGACTGCGCCAACGAATATCCGGCCTCTTGAACGAAACCAGCAACCCCGGCCATCTATTCACACTCAAAGGCCTGGTGCGCCTGTTCACCCACTGACCCACACATCCTTCATCGCGTCATCATGATTGGCACAGTTCTTTTGCCAAACACGCTCCATCTTTAGATTCAAGAAAACGCCCGATTGCTGCGCTGTCGCACCACACGCTCTGTCGACTGATGCGACCCAGCAGCTGGAGCCTGCCCAACAGCGCTTGGTGCAAGGCGCTGGTGTGTCGGGTGAGTTCACCCAGTGTGAGTTGATGGAGTCAAATGAACACGAGAAAATTTTTACGCTCAGTGGTTGTCTGAGGCCCCAAAGTCCCAGCCCAAAAAAAGACCCCACAGTTCACACTGCAGGGCCTTTTATTTTGAGGTGCGGATTTGAATTAGGTTTTGACCCGCCTGTCCTTTGGCTTGACGAGCAAAAAGTCAATGGGCGAACACCAGTGGTGCCGCACCATACGGGCATAGATGGCCACGTAGCCCAAGCACAACCCCACGTACATCAAAGTGGAGACCGTTTTAGACGCATAGGTGAAGTTGGCCAGCACGACCGCGGTCAAAGTCATCAAACCGATCAACACGCCCGTAATGGAGTTGCGGATGCCATTGGCGTATTGGCCAAACCAGCCCGCCACATAACGCCGCTTGAACAGGCTGTGAAAATGCAAGCTGTCAGGCATGCCGGGGTGGTCTTTGCGCACTTTGCGGCGGAAGATGCTGAACAACACTTCGGTGATGGGGTGCACGCAGACCATGAGGGCCGCAAAAGTAGACACTCCGGGGTTGCGCTCAATGAGCAGCACAGCCACCCAAGCGAGAGCAAAGCCGATGAAGTAGGAGCCACCATCACCCAAGAAAAGTTTGCCAAAGGGCCAGTTGACCCAAAAGAAACCCCACACACAAGCGGCCAAGAGCAGCGCCACACTGGCAAGCGTGGTGTCACCCACTTGCCAGGCGATCAAGGCGTAGCCTACAAAACCCAGAGCCGACATGGTGCTGGCCAGGCCATTAAAACCGTCGATGATGTTGACACTATTGGCCACGCCTCCCACCACAAAAGCGGTGAACAACACCGAAACCACTGTGAATTGCATGAGCCAGTCCACGCCCCAGATGTCGACACGGGTGATGGCGTGATCTGTGATGTACCAGGCCATCAGGCCCGATGCCATGGTGGCCAACAGGCGCTGCATGACGCCCACGCGTTTGGTGATGTCTTCGGCCACACCAAACAAAAAGGCAGGCATGCCGGCAAACAGGATGGGGGTGAGCAAGGCTTGAACGTCTGGCGGTGCTTTGAACCAGGTCACCACCAAACCCAACACAACAGGGATGCCGCCAACGCGAGGTGTGGGTGCAGTGTGGAACTTTTGCACGCCGTCGGTGAAGTCCATGCTAAAAGATCCGTGCCAGCGCTTGGTCAGCACCAAGAACACACTCAGCGAGAAGCTGCTGGCAAAGCCCCAGCCTGCGGCATGTAAAGCGGGGGATAGAAATACGCCGTGGAGGGCGTTGAGAAGATTCATGGTTGACGAGTGGATTTGCTCATGCCGGTTGTTTGCAAGGATTCGCTTGCAGGGGCAAGCTCAGATAAAAAACCAAGCCGTTTAATTGGCTTTTCCAAGGGCTTTTTGCCAACCGGTTTTGAGATCAGCTAGTTTTTGGGCGGATTCTGGGTCTTTGTTGGCGTTGCGCAGAGCTTGGCGGATGAAGACGAAGAGCAAAAAAGCAAAGCCTGCGGCTAAGGTAGCGACGATGGCGATGAGTGCTTTTTTGGGTTTGGCTTTTTTCTCGGGCGGCTGGGCTGCGTCGAGCACTTGGATGACGGCGCCTTCGCGGGATTCATCGATTTTAGCCAGCTCAAACTGTTTGGCAAACAAGTCGAACAGGGTTTCCTGGTATTTGAATTCGCGGTACTTGGCCACGTAATCGCCCTGCCCTGCGGCGCTGGCAGGTTCGTCTTTTTCTTGTTTGGCCAGTTGGGCACGCAGGTTGGACAGCTCGTTCAGGGCTTGCTTGAAGTCAGGCGCCGTGTCGGCCAAATAGCCACGCATGGCACCCACTTTAACTTCTTGGGCGGTGACTTGGGCCTTGAGTGCGGCCACGCCAGCCACGGCCGATGTGGGGTTAGATTTGAGCACGCTGCTGTTGACGCCAGTAGCGCGCAGGGACTGCTCAGCAGCAATCATTTTGTCTTGAACCAAGCTGAGTTGTTTCTCGAAAAAGGCACGTCGCTGCTGGGCTTCGGTGACGGCCAGACGGGCCAGCAGTTGTTGCAGCTCTTGCACATGGGCGTTGGCCAGGTCGGCAGCAAATTGGGGGTCTTTGTCATCGATTTCAATGCTAATTAAGCCGTCTTTGCCACTGACAGCACGGGTGTTGCCAGTCAGCACAGCGCGGGTGTCGGTTTTAAATTGGGTTGCATAGCGCTCTTCCAGTTTGAAGCGCTCAATCAGCGCGTCTTGCACGCTGTTGCTTTTCATGAAGGCGAGGTATTGGTCGGCGGGGTTTTTGATGCCTGCAGCGGCCCCGGCCAAACCACCCAGCCCGCCCAAGCTGGCCAACATGCTGGCGGCGGCGCTTTGCTGTTGCTGGGGCGGGAGGAATTTGACGGTGGCTGTGAACGTGGGAGGCACAGCAAAGCTGATACCCAAAGCGACCAAGCCCACCACGAGCGGCCCCAGGATGAGCAAGCGCAGGTTGTCGACGATGGTTTGCAGCAGGTCGAGCAGGCTGATCTCGTCCTCTGCTTGTTCGGGAATGTGTGAGGTGTCGGTCATGAGAGTGGGACTTTTGTCATGCCCGACTTCATCGGGTATCTCTGGGTTCGGTGTCATGGATACCCGCATTCGCGGGTAAGAAAGTTAGGACGGGTACGACAGTTGAGGTAGCGTATCACCGGTCAATTTTTCAGTGTTTTGATCGCGGCTGCGCCTATGCCAAGGTTACTGAAAATCTGGGTCCAATCTTTGAGTGCACGGACCAAGAAGTTGTAGCCGCTTTCACGGTCGACCTTGGCGGGCACGATGACGGTATCACCGGGCATGACTTTGGTGCTGTCGAAACTGCTAAAAAAGCCTGCGGCACGGCGACTAAGCACCGAGCCATCGGCACGAAGCACAAAGGCTTCACTGGCTTCGGCGTCCTCGGTCAGCCCTGCGGATTTGATGACCTCACCCACGGTACGTCCGGCTTTGTAGATCATGACGTTTTCATTGTTGACGCTGCCTGCGGCAGAGACAAACGCAGGCAGGCTAGGCACCAGGATGGCGTCGCCGTCTTCCAAGGGCAGATTGGGCAGCTCGCCCAGGGCATTGGTGGCGGTGATTTTTTCAGGGTCGAGTTCGAGCGAGACGCGACCTTGGCTGCGCATGGCTTTGAGCTTGTCGATCTGGGCGCGTTGTTGGGCCATTTGCTGCTGTTGCATGGTCGAGGCTTGGGTTGCGCGGTCGCCCGTGAGATTGGCGGTCAGGGTAGCGTTGGCGCTTTGGGCTTGTGCCTCGAGCCGGCGGATGACGGTATCCAGGTTTTGTTGTTGCTGTTTACGCACTGATTCACGGGTGAATTCGGTGCCGTACAAATAGGCTTGTGACGCCAAGCCGCCCACACGGGCAATGAGCTGGGGCAAGGTTTCACCAGGCAACGCCTGGTAGACGCCGGGGGCAGCGACTTCACCTTCGATGCGCACGAGGCGTGACTGGCGCGCCAGTGGCAAGCGCACATCGGTGCTGCTCAAGATGGTGATGACGTCACCAGCTTGCAGTGGCAGGTTATGGGCAGGGTCTTTCTGGATGACGGCTTTACCCAAGTTGAAGGGGATAAGGTCAGTGCGCAGTTCGATGGTGTTGAGGCGTTCAATGACGGCGTAGTCCCAGTTGATTTGATCGACCATGCTGCGCACGCGTTCATTGATGCGGCTGCCTGCCTCTTTGATGTCTTTGCTTTGGTCAATCGCTTGGACCAGTTGGTTTTTGCGTTTGTAGTAATCAGGAGTGAGCAGTGCTTCACGATCAGGGATGACGTCACTGATGCGCATTCTGGGCATCCATTTGTGACGCAACGGTTGAGCGACATTGCCTTGCAGCGTGACGGCGTTGCCAAAAGCGTGGCTGATGGGCAACAAAGTCAAGACGTCGCCATCTTTGAGCGTTTGAGCCAAACCTGCGCCGGCCAGTGCAATGTCTTGCACTTGACGGGGGGCCTGGGGATCGGAACCAATACTTTCAATCAGTGCTTTTTGTGTGCTGGCCAATGCGGGCACACCGCCGCCCAATGCCAACAGATTTTGTATGGTGGTGCCGGGTTTGAGTTCATAAATGGCACCGTGGTCGGTGGCACCCGTGAGAGCCATGCGAGGGCCGACGGGCGGAATCATGATGACGTCGCCAGGTTGCAGGGCGGTGTCTTTGGATTTGTCACCTTGGGCAATGAAGTCGTAGAGATCGAGAGTGGTGACGGTTTTCCCAGCCCGCTTGAGCTGAATGCTGCGCATGCTGCCGTTGATGCCAGGGCCACCACTGGCAAACACGGCGTTAACCAAGGTGGACAGACTGCTGAGGTTGTAGGTGCCGGGCTGCTGGGCCTGGCCCACCACATACACGGTGATACCGCGTAATTTACCCAAACTGGCGTTGAGCGTGACATTGTTGAACACGGTGGCCACGTGTTTGCGCAGGGTAGTTTCGAGGTCTTTGACTTGAACACCGCTCAGGTTAAGGGTGCCGATTTTGGGCAGACTGATTTGGCCATTGCGATCGAGTGTTTGACTTCCTGCATAGTCCACAGCGCCCCAGATCTGGATTCGCACTTCGTCGCCTTGGCCCAATACGTATTCAGCCGGTGCAGGAGCTGCCGCATCGGCTGCGTAGGCTTGGGGGTTGTCAAACAGCTCAGCACCAAAGTGGGCCAGCAATTGACCTGTGCTTTCTTGCACAAAGCGTTGAAATTGGCTGGGCACTGGGAGTTTACGTTCACGCAGGGAGGTGGGCTGTTGTTGGCGGACGGTATCAGCGACACCAAGGTCGGGGCGCTGGGGCAAAGTGGGCTGGACTGCAAGACCCACTGCTAAACCTTGAGCCGCACTTGGTACGGCAACAGGTATTGCTGTGGCTGCATCTGCAGCGCCCGGGCTTTGGGACTGCGCCTGAAACTGCGCTGCAGCAGGCAGGCTGCAGCAGGCCCAGACAACCACGTTCAATGCGTTCAAAACTATAGGCGTGCGCCGGGCAATTTGCTGGATTTGTGTAGGCATGAAAACGGTCTAAGCAACGCTTGAAGGTGGGTATTGGCTATGAGTCGGTAGTTCACTGCAAGCTACCGCAGTGCCTGATGCTGCATTTGCACATGACATCAAGACTGGAGATTGGATTCTTTTGAGCTATTAATTTGGTGAAAAAAAATGACCTCAGAATCCATATATGAAATGTATTTTATACAATTTATCATGCATTTATTCGGAGCAAGCAATTCTCAAATAAATAACTTATTTGCAGTTATTTTTTACTATGTGCAAGGCGTTTGCCACCCTATCCAAGTTGAGCATATGGCGGCTCGCAGGGGGTTAAGGCGACCCTAACAAGCGCACAGGAATGCTGTCAGTTCAGAGTGGGGCTGACGAGCCGAAACGTCGGTCGCGCAGGACAAACCACTCGACCGCTTGCTGAAGCCGGTCTGGCGAAAAATCGGGCCAGAGGTCGTCGGTAAAAAACAGTTCGGCATAGGCCGCTTGCCACAACATGAAATTGCTGATGCGGGACTCTCCGCCTGTGCGGATGAGCAGGTCGATTTCGGGCGCATACGCGGTGCTGAGGTGGGAAGCCAGGGCTTCTTCAGTCAGGGCTTGCAGGCTTTGTTCGGGGTGGGCTTGTTGCCATGCTTGGGCAGCCTGAACCATGTCCCAACGGCCACCGTAGTTCACGCATACGGTGAGTGTGATTTTGCTGTTGTGGGCAGTTTGTTGCTCGGCCCGCGTGATCAGTTCTTGCATGACGGGCGCAAAACGGCTTTTTTCTCCCACCAGCCGCAGGCGCACGCCGTTGGCGTTCATGCCATCGACTTCTTTTTGCAAGTAAGTCATAAACAGGCCCAAGAGGCTAGAGACTTCTTCTTCGGGCCGCTTCCAGTTTTCGGTGCTAAATGCGAAGAGGCTTAGGTGGGCAACACCCATGTCGGAGCAGGCTCGCACAATGTCACGCACCCGCTTGGCCCCTGAGGCGTGCCCCAGCGCGGCTGGCATGAAGCGTTTTTTGGCCCAACGGCGATTGCCATCCATGATGATGGCGATGTGTTGCGGCAAGGGGTTAGGGACAACTGATGTAGACAAAAGATGCTGACAAAAAATTAATTATCGATTTTAGAGTCATAAGGCGTCACTTGTTATGGGCCTCAGCCAAATTTATTTCTGATCAGGTGTTGACCTCGACCTGGTGGTGCTCAAGTTGGACGACCGTGGGTCGGCCCAAAATTTCCAACAGGACAGCGACGCGTTTGCTGGAGACGCTTTGAATCAGGCCTTCGACGCCGCCAAGGGCGGTGTGTTTGAGGCGCACACTTTGGCCGGCTTTGAGGTTGTTGAGCTCTTGCAGGGTGGCATGCTGACGGTCTTGTTCGAGTTGGCGGATGCGTTGCACAAGGTCATCGTGAAGCATGGCGGGCTCAAAGCCAAAACGCACGATGGTGGCGATGCCTTTGGTACTGCGCACGGCCGAGATGCTTTGCTCGGGCTTGCTGGGCCTGAAGAGGATGTAGCGCGGAAACATGGGTTCAAACAGCGCGACCGGCCCCTGTTCTGTTTTTTTGAACTTTTTGTAGAGTGGCAAATAGGCTTCGAAGGCTTGCTGTTCAAGGTTGACTTGGGCGATTTGCTCTTGGCGGGGTTTGGTGTAGGCGAGGTACCAACGATCGGGTGGGGGGGCGTCGCCAAACAGAGTGTCTGGGGTGAGCGGGTTCTGGGTCATTGGTGTTTTCTGACTTTCTATGATTCAAATTTTAAGTATTTGAATACTCTACCTCGAATGAATGCGATAAAAAACAAAGCCCCGCATGTGCGGGGCTTTGTTGCATGAACCAGCGATAAAAAGGTTGCGCTCTTCAATAAGCTGTTTCGCTTGATGGGCTGGCAAGCCCGCAAAGGGCTGGCTGCCTGCCTTGCGTGTCAGGAAATGACAAATGGAGTACGGTCTTTGCCGTCAATCCATTTTGGGGCTTTGCCACGGCCTGTCCAAGTTTGGCCGGTAGCGGGGTCGCGGTATTTTGCGGCGACTTTGCTGACCGCTTTAGGTGCACCCGATTTAGTGGCACGGCCAGGAAAGACGTCTTGAACGGTCAGACCGAATTCAGCCACCAGTTCGCGCACCTTGGCAACGGCGCTGGAGATTTCGCTTTGGCGAGCTTGGGCAATGGCTTGCTCCAAGGCTTCACGTTGAGCCAGTAATTCTTTGTAGCTTGCGGTCATGTTAAGTCCTGATTAAAAAGTAAGAGCCGTTAATATACACCAAAGATTGTCTTGGTAATATTGAATTTAGATATACACACATCTCTGTAATTTCATAGAGATAGCTGCCTGAATTTTTAATGTCATGATCGCTTTACGTTGTTGGTTAATTTCATTTTTGATCAGTGACATGCGCAGTAAATTATTTTTTCCGTTGTATTACGCGCTGTGCTTGGAGGGGATAGATACCCGGTCAAGCCGGGCATGACGAACGAAGTGCCGGATATGGCGAGCGAAGTGCCGGATATGGCGAGCGAAGTGCCGGATATGGCGAGCGAAGTGCCGGATATGGCGAGCGAAGTGCCGGATATGGCGAGCGAAGTGCCGGTTTGACGCCTCACTTTTGTCACCCCCGACTGGATCGGGGGTCCACTTCTTTTTATTCGTCACCCTAGCCCTGGTCGACGACCTAGAGTATTCATTTGGTTATTAATTACAAAATGGATTCATAAAGATCGACCCAATTGGCATTTTCTTTTTCGATCAGGGCAATCTTCCATTCGCGCTTCCAGTGTTTCAAGCGTTTTTCGTAGGCAATCGCTTCTTGAACGCTGTCGGTTTGATCAAACCAAACCAGATCAGTCACGCCATAACGTTCAGTGAATCCATCGACAATATGTTGCTTGTGTTCATGAGTTCGTCGAATCAAATCATTCGTGACACCCACGTACAAAGTGCCATTTTTTTGACTTGCAAGAATGTAGACAAAATAAGCCATGGCTCAGCGTATTTTAAATTTGAACGATACACAAGAGATGGATACCCGGTCAAGCCGGGTATGACAAATTAACGATTGGGTATGACAAATTAACGATTGGGTAGGACAAATAAACGATTGGGTAGGACAAATAAACGATTGGGCATGACAAATAAACGATTGGGCATGACAAATTAAGCGCAGAGATGATGCCCCGATTTTGTCACCCCCGACCTGATCGGGGGTCTATGCCTTCGGCTGTTATGGATACCCGGTCAAGCCGGGTATGACAAATTCCGTTCTAGGTATGACAAATTCCGTTCTAGGTATGAAAAATTACGTTCCGGGTATGACAAATTAACAACCGGGTATGACAAATCAAGAGCAAGGGATGACTTATCAAAAGGTGCCAACCTCTGGCAGGACGGGTCAGCGGCAACTTATGAAACGAGGAACGCCGGCTTTTGTAAGGCGGCTATTTTGTCGATGCGGCGGCCGTCGAGGGTGACGACTTCAAAGCGCCAGTCGGCCAACTCGATGACCTGTCCTTGGCTGGGCAGTTGGCCCGTTGCGTACATGAGCAGGCCGGCAAGGGTGTTGTAGCGGTTTTTGTCTTCAGCCGGCAGTTCTTTGATGTCCAAGCGGGCTTTGAGTTCGTTGACGGGCATGATGCCGTCGAGCAGCCAGCTGCCGTCTTCGTTTTGGGTGGCCCAGGCGTCGGTTTGGATGTCAGGCTTGAGCTCTCCTGTGATGGCTTCGAGCAAGTCAAGCGGAGTAAGCAGGCCTTGCACTTCGCCGTATTCGTCGACCACAAAGAGCATTCGGCTCGATTGGTCGCGCATTTGTTCGAGCAGCTCCATTCCGGTTAGGGTTTCGGGCACAAAGTGGGCGGTTTGAGCATGGTTTTCGAGCGTGCGTTCGTCCCCATGCGGCAGCGCCAGCAGGTGTGAGAGGCTGATGACGCCAATGATGTGGCCCAAGCCGTCGCGGCAAACTGGATACCAGGAGTGGTTGCCTTCGCCCCTCATTTGGTTGATGCGGTCCATGGCTTGTTGCGGTGTGAGGCTGGCTTCGAGCCACTGGATGTCGCTGCGCGGCGTCATCATGGAGGTGAGCGCACGGTCATCGAGGTGAAACACGTTGCGCACCATTTGGTGTTCGTGTTCTTCGATGAGTCCGGCATCCACGCCTTCGACCAGGCTGGCCGTGATTTCTTCTTCGGTCACGGCGCGGCTGCCTTTGCTGTCGATGCGCATGAGCTTGAGCATGCCCTGCGTGGACAGCGAGAGCAATTTGACAAAGGGGCCAGCGGCTTTGGCCAGCCAAGCCATGGGCCGCGCCACCAAGCGGGCCACGGCCTCGGGGTAAAGCTGGCCAATGCGCTTGGGCACCAGTTCGCCAAAGATGATGGTGGTGAAGGTGATGAGGGTCACGACAATGGCGGTGGCCGTGATGGCAGCGACCGGTTCAGTCAGGCCCCACTGCACGAGGTTGAGGGCAAGGCCGGAACTGAACGCGGCCTCGCCCACGATGCCGTTGAGCACGCCGATAGAGGTGATGCCCACCTGCACCGTGGACAAAAACTGGGTGGGTTCTTCGAGCAGTTTGAGGGCGGCGTGGGCGCCTTTGTCACCCGCCTCCTCCATGGCAGCCAGGCGTGCCTTGCGGCTGGAGGCCAACGCCAGCTCTGACATGGCAAACACCCCGTTGAGCAGGGTGAGGAAAGCGATCAAWAAAAAATCCATAACCGCCATTGTGCCAAGAGTGGTGGGTGGCACTTGTCAAGTCGGATTGAGTAGAGGTCTATGGCTTCGGCTGTTGTGGATACCCGCATTCGCGGGCATGACATGTGGGTGGGCATGACATGTGGGTGGGCATGACATGTGGGTGGGCATGACATGTGGGTGGGCATGACATGTGGGTGGGCATGACATGTGACTTATGTCACCCCCGACCTGATCGGGGGTCTATGGCTTCGGCTGTTGTGGATACCCGCATTCGCGGGCATGACATGTGGACAGGCATGACATGTGACTTATGTCACCCCCGACTTGATCGGGGGTCTATGGCTTCGGCTGTTGTGGATACCCGCATTCGCGGGCATGACATGTGGACAGGCATGACATGTGGGTGGGCATGACATTTGACTTATGTCACCCCCGACTTGATCGGGGGTCTATGCCCGCTAACTGCATGGCGAATGATTTGGGACAATCCACCAAAGAGGTACTTATGTCAGTTTATTGGGTAGGTGATGTTCAGGGCTGTGATGCGCCTTTGGGGCGCTTGCTGGACGAGATTGATTTCTCGCCAAGCCGCGATGCTTTGTATGTTTTGGGCGATCTGGTGAACCGGGGACCTGCATCGCCTCAGGTGTTGCGGCGCTTGATGGCGATGGGCAGCTCGGTGCAATGCGTTTTGGGCAACCACGACTTGCATTTGTTGGCCGTGGCCGCTGGGGCTGGGCGGCTCAAGCCGATGGATACGCTGGAGGGCATCTTGCAGGCAGATGACCGCCCTGCCCTGCTGGACTGGCTGCGCCACCAGCGCATGGCCATTTGGGAACACGATGTGCTGATGGTGCACGCAGGGGTTTTGCCGACGTGGACGGCCGCGCAAACATTGGCTTTGGCAGGCGAGGTCGAGTCGGTTTTGCAAGGGCCTGATTTGAGCGATTTTTTACACCAGATGTATGGCAACGAGCCTGCGGCTTGGCGCGATGACTTGGTGGGCGTGGCACGTTTGCGGGTGGTCGTGAACGCACTGACACGGCTGCGCTTTTGCTCGGCCGATGGCGTGATGGCGTTCGCGGCCAAAGAAGGGGCCGATGCGGCACCCGCAGGCTTGATGCCTTGGTTTGACGTGCCGGGCAGGCAAACGGCCCATGTCACGGTGGCCTTTGGGCATTGGTCAACCTTGGGCCCATTGCAACGCAGCGATGTGTGGGCGCTGGACACCGGTTGCGTGTGGGGCGGCTGCCTGAGCGCGATGCGACTCGGTTCTAACGGGCAGACTGAGTTGATTCAGGTGACGTGCGAACAGGCGCAAAAGCCGGGGTAAATGAACAGGAAAGAACAAATGGGGGCCGACACCGATTCTTTCACCCCAATTATTCACTGTCATTCCAGCGCAGGCGTGAATGACGACAGGACCGCAGTCAGCCGCCTGGTTTGAGCAACACCAGCAAGGCGCCCGCACCCCCTTCTGCGGGTTTGGCCTGAACAAAGGCCATGACCTGGTTCTTTTGAATCAACCAGCTGTGCACCTTGGGCTTGAGGACCGACGTTTTGCCGGGCGAGCCCAGACCTTTGCCATGCACCACGCGCAGGCAACGCAAACCTTGACGGTGGGCAATGCGGATGAATTCGGCCAATGCCACGCGGGCTTCGTCGCTGCGCAGGCCGTGCAAATCAATCTCACGCTGAATAGACCAGCCCCCTTTGCGCAACTTTTGGGTCACGTCGATGCCGATGCCAGGACGCCGAAAACTCAAGGCGTCGTCGGTGTCGAGCAAGGTACTGACGTCAAAACCATCACTCAAGGCATCGCGCAAAACGGCTGCTTCGTCCTTTTGCCGCTGCGCCGCCACAGGGGCTGGCGCTGGCGGGCTGATGCTGGCTTGGTCATGCAAGGGCATGCGCTGGACCACCCCGACTGCACGCGCAAACAGGTTGGCCTCGGCTTCGCGCTGACGCGCTGCGGCAATGCGAGCGGCCTCTTCGGCTTGGGCTTTTTGGTGGGCCTCGGCCAGCGTTTTCTGGACTTTTTTGAGGTCTTGCAGGGAGTTGATTTTCACCCGGTGATCGTGCCACAAAAGGATGTTGTTTGACGGGCACCGCGCCCTTTCACACCTTCGGCTGCAGGGGCGGCTTTCCATGTCAACCTGCTTCAAACGCCTCGGTTGCGCATCCAGTCAGCGGTTTTGAAGAAACTGGCGTTCAGGCGCTCGCGCAGCACGGGATCGAGCTGGGTTTCCTGCATGGCTTGGTCCATGCAGGCCAGCCATTGATCGCGCTCAAGAACACCAATCGAGAACGGCATGTGGCGCATGCGCAGGCGCGGGTGGCCAAAGCGTTCGGTGTAATGCTCTGGACCGCCAAGCCAGCCGCACAAGAACCAAAACAATTTGTCTCGCGCGTCTTGCAAGGTATTGCCGTGGGCTGCACGCAGTTCTTTGTAGCCGTGCTCGAGGTCCATCAGGTCGTAAAAACGGTCGACCAAGGCCCGCACCGGGGGCTCTCCGCCGATCCACTCGAATGGGGTGTCGAACGGGGGTTTGTCTTCAATTTGCATAGTTTGTATTTTGCCGGAAGAGGTCTGCCAAATTGAAGTACGTGCGAGCCCCTGAGCACGAAGGGTGGCCACAGCCCTTTCACACATTGGGCTGCAGAGTAAGCCCCCCCGCAAAGGCCATCCACCGACAAACAATTGGGATCTAACAATTGGGATCTGACCCCAATAAAAAGGCATGGACCCCCTATCGGGTCGGGGAGGTGACAGTCAGTGTCATGCCCGCGCAGGCGGGTATTCAGGCATTACTCTGCCGCTTGCCGCAGAGTTTGCATGACCGGCTGGCGCAGCACGCCCGACAAGCTGAGGCTGCCCGCTGTCCACGCCAGCAAAGCGCCCAAGGCACCGCCCGCCAAGGGTGCCCACAGGGGCGGTTGCCAAGCAAACTCGAAAGCAAAACGGGCCAGCGCCCAACCCACCACCAAGGCCATGCTGCTGGCCATGAAGCCGGCCAACCAGCCCAGGCCCAACAGCTCGGTGCGCTGCACTTGCGCCAACAAAGAGCGCCCTGCCCCGAGCGCCCGCATGATGGCGTATTCGCGTTCGCGTGCCTGACGACTGGCGCCCACGGCGGCCAAGAGGACCATCAGGCCAGCGGCCAGCGTGAAGGCAAACAAATATTCCACCGCCCGGATCACCTGGTCCATGACGCGCTGAACCTGGGCCAAGGTGCTGCGCATGTCGACGCTGGTGATGTTGGGAAACTGGTTGACCAGCGCGTTGTCAAAACCCACCGCGCTGGCTGGCGAACGGAAGGCGGCCATGTAGCTCATGGGCAGGTCGGGCATTTGCGAGACGGGGAACATCATGAAAAAGTTGGCCCGCATCGACGTCCAGTCCACTTTGCGCAGACTGGTGATGCGCGCTTCGCGAGGCTGACCAGCAATGTCAAAGCGCAACTGGTCGCCCAGTTTCAGGCCCAGCGTGTCGGCAATGCCTTGCTCCACACTCACGCCGTCGGCTTCTTCGGGCACCCATTGGCCGCCCGTCAGGGGGTTGTGAGCGGGCAATGTGGCCGAGTGCGACAGGTTGATCTCACGGTCGATCAAGCGTTTGGCACGGTCGGCTTCAAAGTCGTTGGGGCCGACCTCACGGCCATTGATGGCCACCAAGCGACCCCGGATCATGGGAAACCAGTCGGGCGATTGCACACCGGCTTTGTTCAGGCTGGCCAAAAAGTCGCTGGCCTGTTCGGGCTGCACGTTAATGACAAATCGGTCGGGCGCGTTGGCCGGCGTGGCCTGCCGCCAACTGGCGATCAGGTCGGTGCGCAGCAACACCAGCAAAGACAAGGCCAACAAGCCGACCGACAAGGCACTGACTTGCACCACCGCGAACACCGGGCGTGCGGCCACCTGGCGCGTGGCCAGGCGCAACCAGCGCGGCGCTTGCTCGCCCGGCACGGTGCGCCGCAGCAGCCACAAAGCGGCGGCAGCCAGACCGGCAAAGACGAGCAAAGCGAACGCAAAACCGCCCACGGTGATCAAACCCAAAGTCAGGTTGCGGCTGACCATGAGCAAGGTCAGGGCAAAGCCCACCAAGCCCATGAACAAAACCAAACCCGAACGCACTTGCAAGCCGCCCAGGTCGCGGCGGATGACGCGCAATGGCGGCACCTGCGCCAACTGCAACACAGGCGGCAACCCAAAGGCCACCAGCAAAGTCAGGCCCATGGCCATGCCCATCAAGGCCGGTTGCGCTGTGGCGGCGGGCAGTTGGGCATCGACCAAGCCCGCCAACAAGACCACAAAACCCAAGTGCACGGCGTAGCCCGCCAGCACGCCCACGGCACTGGCCAGCAAGCCAGCGCCCAAAAACTCTAGCCCGTAACTCAAGGTGAGTGTGCGCTGGCTTTGCCCCAAAACCCTGAGCAAGGCACAGGCATCGAGCTGCCGTTCGGCAAAGCTGCGAGCTGCCAAGGCCACGGCCACGGCACACAGCAAGGCGGCCAACAGGGCCACCAAGTTCAAAAACTGCGACGCACGGTCCAGCGTCTGGCGCATTTCGGGACGGCCACTGTCGAGCGATTCGATCTGCACGCCGCGCACATGTGAGCGTTCGACCTCGGGCTTGGCCCATTGCACAAAGCGCTCGGCGTTGGCCGCATCACCCGCCACCGCCAATCGCCACGTCACGCGGCTGGCCGGTTGCACCAATCCGGTCGAAGCCAGATCGGCCGCGTTCATCATGACGCGAGGGGCAAAGGTCATGAAGCCAGCTCCCCGGTCGGGTTCGCGTTCAATGACGGCAGAAATGCGAAAACGGCGATCACCCAAGCCCAGCCATTGCCCAGTTTGCAGTTGCAGGTTGTCGAGCAAGGCCGGATCGACCCAGACCTCTCCCACCGGGGGAATGCCCAGATGAGCGGCGACGTGTGGGGCCGCTGCAGGCGCACCCGGCATGAGCTGCAACTGACCGCGCAAAGGGTAGCCCGGCTCTACGGCTTTCAAGGCCACCAAACGGCTGGCCCCGCCTTGTTCGGCCATGGCGCGGACCATGGTCGGAAAGCTCACATTGGTGTTGGTTTGCAAGCCCATGCTGTAGGCTTGCTGCACAAAGGCCGCCGGGGTTTTTTGGTCGCTGACGACCACCGCGTCACCGCCCAGCAATTGCCTCGCATCGCGCCACAAACCCGACTGCATGCGGTCGGCCAAAAAACCCACCGCCGTGAGTGCGGCCACCGCCAATGACACCGACAGCATCAGCAGCCGCAACTCGCCCGCACGCAAATCACGCCACAAATTGCGTCCACCCAGCCGCAGGCCGTGCATCCATCCTTGTTGTTTCATGTCGCCACCTTACCGCACAAGCTATTCACGTCGGCAGCCAAGGCATTTTTTAAAACCGCGCCAACATTCGGCCACATGGGAAACCGACCACAGCCCTGCGGCATCCGTGATTTCGTGGGCGCTAGCCCCTGATTGCGAAGGAGGGTCAGGCCAGTTCAGCTTGCCAGACCAGGCGCTCGGGGCCGCTGAAACACAAGAAGCGCTTGTTGGTGGCGCGACCGATGGCACACAAGCCCAGGCGCTTGGCGACGTCGAGACCCATTTGCGTAATGCCGCTGCGCGAAACGACCACGGGCACCCCCATCTGGGCGGACTTGATGACCATCTCGCTGGTCAATCGGCCTGTTGTGTAAAAGACCTTGTCTTGCCCATCGATGTCGTTCATCCACATCCAACCAGCGATGGTATCGACCGCGTTGTGACGCCCCACGTCTTCGACGAACATGAGCATTTGATCGCCCTGAAACAAGGCACAGCCGTGTACCGAGCCGGACGATTTGTAGGTGGTTTCTTGCAAGCGGATGGCATTGACCAAGCCATAGAGTTGGCCCTGTGTGATCTGGGCGGCGGGCAATTCGATCTCATCAATGTGGGCCATCAAATCGCCGAACACACTGCCCTGACCGCAGCCGGTGGTCACCACACGGTCGGCGCTGCGCTCAATGACCACATGGGCGTTCTCACGGGTCTTGACAGCGGCCACGCCAGGCTCACCCATTTCGCCCTCACCAATTGTCCAGTCCACCGTGATGGATTCGATCTGCTCGACCGAATCGATCAACCGCTGGTTGCGCAAAAAGCCCAGCACCAGCCATTCGGGCTCTGCACCCAAGGTCATCAGTGTCACCAGCTCTTTTTTGTCCAAATAGATGGTGAGCGCTCGCTCGGCGGGGATTTGCGTCTCGGATGTTTCGCCGAACTCATTGCATACAGACACGGTGCGCGTAAGAGGCGCACGCGCTCGGGTAATTTGGGGCTTGGACAAGACCGGTGCGGCCGCAGAAGCGTTTAGAACAACAGACATGGCTTGAGCCTAACGTAAAAATCCCCCGCCGTTGCCGACGGGGGATTTTCAGGACGTACGAAAAAAATCAGCCTTGAAAGCGATCAGCTTTTCTTGGCGGGTACAGCAGCGGGCTTGGCTGCAGCAGGGGCTGCGGCCGGCGCAGGCGCAGGGGCCGCAGCAGGTGCCGCAGCCACGGGCGGGGCTGGTTTGTAAGCACCGGGGTCCACGCAAGCCGGCGTTGCGGTAGGTGATGCCTTGCCCTTGCCTTGCGTCTTAAGGTAGTGCGCAGCCGCTTTTTCGCGTGACTTGCACAGTTGGTAGTCGGCTACTTTGTTGCCGTGCGCCGTTTTGGCGGCGGCTTCGGCCGCTTTGGCTTTGGCTTCTTCGCTGGGTGCGGGGAGTTTGGCCACAGCGCAAAAGCTGATGGCCAGTGCAGAGATGACAAGCAGTTGTTTTTTCATGGTGTTCTCCTGGCTCAAACCGAAGCCGTAGATGCAGCAGATGCGGTGGCAACGGGTGCCGATGACGCGGGCACAGAGCGCTGAGCCGGAATCTTGCCGGCCTTGACGTCGTCGTACCAGAGTTCATGGTGCTCTTTGGCCCAGGTCTCGTCGACGTAGCCTTCGCGCATGGCCTTGTAGGCGCCGCGCATGCCAATGGTGCCCATGTAGATGTGGCCGATGAACATGGCCATCATGAACAAGGTGGCGACACCGTGAACCATGTTGGCGATCTGCATGGTGCTGCGCTCATAAATGAGGCCAGGGATCAACTTGTCGAGCACCAAGCCGGACGCCACAACAATGGCCCCGAGGAACAACACGCCGCCCCAAAACACCACCTTCTCACCCGCATTGAAGCGGTGAGAAGGCACTTCGGTGTTCGAGAACAAGCCGCCGCCCTTGAGCAACCAGACCATGTCGTGTTTGCTGGGCATATTGTCTTTGAGGAAGGTGACAAACACCACCACCAGAGACACCGCAAACAAGGGGCCTGCAAAGTTGTGCAGGTTTTTCAAGGCATAGGTCAGCCAGCCAAACAAGGTGGCACCGATGACGGGCAGCAAAAAGAATTTGCCATACGCCATGACCACGCCCGAGATGGCCAAAGTCACAAATGCAATGGCGTTGGCCCAGTGGGCCGAGCGCTCGAACGGGGTAAAGCGTTCGATCTTGCGACCGGTTTCTTCACCATGCAGCTCGATCGTGCCCTTGCTGAAATAAAACAGCGCCATCGCCCCAACAGCGATCAGCAAAAGTGCCGCGCCATAAGGGATGATGATTTTGTTGCGCACCTGACGCCAAGACTCGCCCGCCGAAGCCAAGCGAGAACCGGGGTATTGCACAAAGGGCTGGATCAGGTTGCCGGCTTCTGGCGCCTCGCTTTTGGGCAAGCTGCTGTAACCGGTCACGCCCTGCCCCACCGCGCGCCACATGGGCGCGTTGTTGCCGGGTTGAACCTGGCCACGCTCAGCGTTGGTCTGGTCCTTGTACTTGGGATCGGCGTCGGCGCCCGGGGCCAATTGAAAGACATTGGCGCTTTTCACACCGAGGCTGGTTTCAGCCTGAGCAGCGGGCACAGCCGTTTGGGCAGAAACCCCCAACGCCGCCAAGGCCAGCCCAACAGTCAATAACATGCGACGCATGAACTTCTCCTTGGCGCTCACTTGGGTGCGCGAACGTGGTCGTTCATGCCGTAAGTGGCACGGGCCTTGAGGTGGTTGGCCCACCCGTCTTTGTCACCGGCTTTCCAGCCAGGTTCGGTGAAAGAGGCGACACCAGTGCCTTGATAGGGCGGCATGTCGGTTCTCACGCCTTTGACTTCTTGCGGTTTTTCGCCACAGGCGGTCAGCAAGGCAGCGGCGCAGACGATCAAAGCTGCTTTCATGATCAGGCTCCTTGTTTGGCTTGGTTACCGTAAGCGGTGCCCCAGCCCCAGACTTCGGCACCCTTGCCTCGGCTGATCACACGGCCGCGCAAGATGTCGGTGATGACATCGCCGTCACCGGCGAGCAGCGCTTTGGTCGAGCACATTTCGGCGCAAGCCGGCAGCTTGCCTTCGGCCAGGCGGTTGCGGCCGTATTTCTCGAACTCGGACTGGCTGCCATGCTCTTCAGGGCCACCGGCGCAAAAGGTGCACTTGTCCATCTTGCCGCGCACACCAAAAGTGCCTTGGCTTGGGAACTGGGGGGCACCAAACGGGCAGGCATACGAGCAGTAGCCGCAGCCAATGCAGATGTCCTTGTCGTGCAGAACCACGCCTTCTTCGGTTTTGTAGAAGCAGTTGACCGGGCAGACCGCCATGCAAGGTGCATCAGAGCAGTGCATGCAGGCGACCGAGATCGACTTTTCACCGGGAACGCCGTCGTTCAAGGTGACCACGCGACGGCGGTTCACACCCCACGGGACTTCGTGTTCGTTTTTACAAGCGGTGACGCAGCCGTTGCATTCGATGCAGCGCTCTGCATCGCAAATAAATTTCATTCGTGCCATCGTGTTCTCCTCAAGCCTTCTCGATGTTGCAGATGGTGGTCTTGGTCTCTTGCATCATGGTGACGCTGTCATAACCGTAGGTAGTGGCGGTGTTGACCGCTTCGCCGCGCACGATGGGCGCGGCCCCTTTGGGGTAGTGCGCCAACATGTCGGCACCTTGCCAACGACCCGAGAAGTGGAAAGGCATCCACACCGTGCCGGTGTCCACGCGCTCGGTGACCAAGGCCTGCACGTTCAGGCGTGCGCCGGTAGCACCCAACAGCCAGACGCGGTCGCCATTGCGAATGCCACGGTCAGCGGCTGTCTTGGGGTTGATCTCGACAAAAGCCTCTTGTTGCAACTCGGCCAGCCAAGGGTTGGATCGGGTTTCTTCGCCGCCGCCTTCGTACTCGACCAAACGTCCCGAGGTCAGGATGAGCGGGTACTTTTCGTGCGCCTTGTCGGCGATGTTTTTGTCCTGCACGGTTTTGTACAAGGTGGGCAGACGCCAGAAGGCTTTTTTGTCGTCGTGCGTGGGGTACTTGGCCATCATGTCCGGACGGGTGCCGTACAAAGGCTCACGATGCTGCGGAATAGGGTCGGGGAAGTTCCAGACCACAGCACGCGCTTTGGCGTTGCCGAATGGGTGGCAGCCGTGTTCTTTCATGAACACGCGGATCATGCCGCCCGAAGAATCGGTCTTCCAGTTCTTGCCTTCGGCCGCTGTTTTTTCGCCTTCGGTCAACTCGTCCCACCAGCCCAGTTTTTTCAGCAGGATGTGGTCAAGCTCAGGGTAGCCGGTGGTGATGTCAGCGCCCATAGAATGCGAGCCGTCTTCGGCCAGCAGGCTCTTGCCTTCACGCTCCACACCGAAGTTGGCGCGGAAGTTTCCGCCGCCATCCATGACGTGCTTGGACGTGTCGTACAAATTGGGGGAGCCAGGGTGCTTGAGCTCGGGCGTGCCGTAGCAAGGCCAAGGCAGGCCAAAGTAATCACCCGTGAAGTCGTAGCCGGTTTCCTTGTCTTTGCCGCCTTTGGCCTTCAAGGTTTTCACATCAAACACATTCATGTTCTTCATGTGGGCCTTCAGGCGCTCAGGGCTCTGACCGGTGTAGCCGATGGTCCAGACGCACTTGTTGATTTCGCGCAGGATATCTTCGGGCATGGGCTCGTCCATGCCCTTGACCTTTTGCATTTTGTAGTTCTTGGACAGCTCTTTGCCAAAGCCCAGCTTGTCGGCGAACTGCTGCATGATCATGTGATCGCTGCGGCTTTCCCACAAAGGATCAATGACCTTCTCGCGCCACTGCAAGGAGCGGTTGGACGCGGTGCACGAACCGCTGGTTTCAAACTGCGTGGCTGCTGGCAGCAGGTACACGGCGCGGTTAGGGTTCAGGTCTTCGGCCTTGCCCGGCATCGCGGCCATGGCGGCTGTGGCCGATGGATAAGGATCAACCACCACCAACAAGTCAAGCTTGTCCATGGCGCGCTTCATGTCCAGACCGCGGGTCTGCGAGTTGGGGGCATGGCCCCAATAAAAGACGCCGCGCAGGTTGCTGTCTTGGTCAATCAGCTCGTTGTTCTCAAGCACACCGTCAATCCAGCGGGACACGGTGATGCCGTTTTTGCCCATCATGGCGGGGCTGGCAAACTGCTTTTTGATCCACTCAAAATCAACGCCCCAAGCCTTGGCGAAGTGCTTCCACGAGCCTTCGGCCAAGCCGTAATAACCGGGCAGAGAGTCCGGGTTGGGGCCAACATCGGTCGCGCCTTGCACGTTGTCGTGGCCACGAAAAATGTTGGTGCCGCCGCCGGACTTGCCGACGTTGCCCAAAGCCAGCTGCAAGATGCATGAAGCACGCACGATGGCGTTGCCAATGGTGTGTTGGGTCTGGCCCATGCACCAGACGATGGTGCCGGGATTGTTCTCGTGCAGCATCTTGGCGATCTTGAAGACTTGGTCTTCTTTGACGCCACAGGCTTCTTCCACCTTATCGGGTGTCCATTTGGCCAGCACCTCGGCTTTGATCGCGTCCATGCCATAGACACGGTCGTTGATGTATTTTTTGTCTTCCCAGCCGTTTTTGAAGATGTGAAACAACACACCAAACAGGAACGGTATGTCGGTGCCTGAACGGATGCGCACGTACTCGTCAGCCTTGGCTGCAGTACGGGTGAAGCGTGGATCGACCACGATCATCTTGCAGCCGTTTTCTTTGGCGTGCAGCATGTGCAACATGGAAACAGGGTGCGCTTCGGCCGCATTGGAGCCAATGTACAAAGCGACCTTGCTGTTTTGCATGTCGTTGTACGAGTTGGTCATGGCGCCATAACCCCACGTGTTGGCCACACCGGCCACTGTGGTGGAGTGGCAAATGCGGGCTTGGTGGTCGCAGTTGTTGGTGCCCCAGAAGCTGACAAACTTGCGCAGCAAATAGGCCTGCTCGTTGTTGTGCTTGGAAGAACCGATGAAGTACACGCTGTCTGGGCCGCTGGCTTTGCGCAGCTCCAACATCTTGGCACTGATCTCGGTCAGGGCTGTGTCCCAGCTGATGCGCTCGTACTTGCCGTTGACCAACTTCATGGGGTAACGCAGGCGGTATTCGCCGTGGCCGTGCTCGCGCAGAGCAGCACCTTTGGCGCAGTGGGCGCCGAGGTTGATTGGCGAATCAAAGACCGCCTCTTGGCGGACCCAGACACCGTTTTCGACAACCGCATCGACCGCGCAACCCACAGAGCAGTGTGTGCAGATGGTGCGTTTGACTTCAACCTTGCCAGCCCCCAGGATGGCTGCGCCAGTCGCGGCTTGGGCTTTTTGCACCAAGCTCAGCTGCGATGCGGCCAGGCCCACGCCGACACCCAAACCAGAACGGCGCAAAAAGCTGCGTCGATCCAATGTGGGCAAAGCTTGCGACAAACCACGGCGCAGGCTGTGGATGAAAGGGGAAGATGCGACACCGGCCGTGCCGGTTTGTTTTTTGGTCAGCAACATGGAGGGCTCCAGTTGGAAATGAACAGGAAAGAGAGCGAAGGAGAAATCAGACGCGGGTGGTCTTGTAGTACTGCTGAACGTGTTCACTCAGCATGTAACCACCACCGCGTGTAGGTTTTGGCAAGGCCACAGCCACGGGGACTGCCTGCTTGACAACACCCGGCAAAACAGCGGACACAGCGGCTACAGCGCCAACGGTTGCAGCGCCCGAAAACAGGCTGCGACGCGAAAGAGGGGAAGTTTTGGAAGACATCAGAGACTCCAGGTAATGTTCAGCAAAACAACTAATGGCCTAGGCAATTAGTTTCATAGGACATGTTAACCGCGTCAATGGTGCTGCTCAAGGTCATAAACCCTTATGTGACTTGGGTACATGCTCAAATAATGAGCACCAAAAAGCTCATTTTCAACACGGCCAACTGCAGGACTCAGCGCAAGTGCTTGATCTTTTTAAGATTCAACTTTCAGATGACAGTTTCTCAACTCAAAACACAAATTTTTTCAATCAAGCAACCAAGTCGAATCCTTGTGACTCCACGCTGATGAAGGCTTCGGTGAAGGCGGCCAGCCGCGCATAAAAAACCGCCCGGGGCTGGGATTGCAGGGTCTGGCACATCGCGGGCAACCAAGATTGGACATGCTGGGTAAAAAACGCCTGCTGGCGGGTCAGGTTGGACACCGCTACGTCATCGCCCGCGATCAGGAAGCGCATGACCTCAAACACATAAGCCACATGGTCTTCGGTTTCAAACATGTCCTCGCTGCGGGCCAAACCGAGTTCGGCCAAGTCATCGCGCAAACGCACCAGTGGTTTTTCATTCAGAAAACCACTCAGGTAATGCGAGCCAAACAGATACACCTCGGGCTTGCCCACGCCGCCAAAGAGGCTGGTGAATTCTGCGGCAATCTGAGATTGGCTCAGGCTGCGGGCACTGGACACCAGCTCGCGCCAGGGCTCCTCCAAAAAGCCGCCGGCATCGGGTGCTTCGGTCACGGCCACTTGCAACTGGCTCAGCAGCTCGGCGCTGGGCGCTTGGTAATACAGCAGCGACAGCAGGCCATAGACTTCGGCGCGGGCGGTCTCTTCGTCCAGCGCGTGGCTGCTGGTGGACAGGTTCAGGTCTTGGCTCATGGCAAAAAAATCATTGGGGTTTGGAAGGCGACTGGGTGCCGCTGATGTGGACCTGGTTGGCGTCGGTGAACATGTCCACGACGCGACAGTCACCACACATTTTGAGGCGCTCGAGGGCCGCGCCCTGGAACATGCTGTGCCCTGCCAGACGGCCCAGCATAGTCTCGATGCCTTTGAGGGTGCCAAAAGGTTTGCTGCAACGAATGCAGGCATAGGGCGGGCTGCCGTGCAGCACGCGCGGTTGCTGGCGCTCGGGCACCAGCGACAGCCTAGACTGCAGCGCGATCGCGTCTTCAGGGCAGGTCTTGGCACACAAACCGCATTGCACACAGTTCTTCTCGACAAACCGGATCTCGGGCTGTAGCGGGTTGTCCTGCAGGGCTGACGACGGGCAAGCGCCGACGCAGCTCATGCACAGCGTGCATTTGCTGCCGTCGACCGTGATGGTGCCCAGTGGCGACCCTGCGGCGGGCAAGTCGAGTGCTTTGGGGCGAGTGGTTTCGTCCAGCGCCATCACGGGGGACTGGGCCATCAAATGGTCGATGACCAGCTCTAGGTTGCTGCGCTTTTCGGCTTGCACCGCATGGCGGGCGGCGATGGCCGGGCCTGTGGGCATGGCAGAAGCCTTGCGGCTGCGGGCACACAGTCGCTGCAAATCCCCGTCCAAAGAAGATGCGGTTTTTGCCTCGATTAATTGGAAGTGAACGCCGGTATAGCCCAGGCCGTTCAGCAGGCTTTGGGCCACGGCCATTTGTTCCATCAGCGCAGCGCGGTACTGCGGCGCTTCTTCGTGCGTGAGCAAGACCATGACTTGCCGTGCGCCATAGGCCACAGCCGACAGCCACAGCTCCATGCCCACGCTGGCCGTGTGCCACAAGGCCACTGGCATCACGCGGGCGGGCACACCTTGCATGACGCCCAGCCGCGCACCCCGGCCCAGCTCGTCGATCAAGGCCTGGCCACCGTCCTGGCTGTGCAAGAGCAAAGCGGCATCTCGCCCGCCTGCGGCCTGGTAGGTACCCAACAAGCTGCGGATCTTGGCGCCCTGCTCTGCCGGGCGCGGGTAGGCGTAGGTGAGTGCGCCTGTGGGGCAAGCCGTGGTGCAGGCACCACAGCCCACGCACAGGTTGGGGTTGACCACGATTTGCTGGCGGCTTTTGTCGGAGCGCACGGCTTCGGCCGAGCAGATGTCGATGCACGCATTGCAGCCGACTTGCTCGTTGCGGCTGTGAGCGCAGAGCTTTTGTTTGTACGCAAAGAAACGGGGTTTTTCAAACTCGCCAACCAGTTCACGCACTTTCAGCAAAGTTTTCAGGTCTTGGCCATCCCAGCGGAAATAGCCTTGGGGCAAAGCGTGCGCGCTGAAAGTAGGCGAGGCTTGGTCACCGCGCAAGTCCAGCACCACATCGAAGCGCTCGGTTTGGGGACGGGCAGCGCGGGTGAAATCGATGGCGCCTGCGGCCTCGCACACCTTGACGCAGTCGCGATGCGAGCTGCAGCGCGACAAGTCGATCTGGTAGTCAAGGCCAATGGCCTGTTCCGGGCAAGCGGCGACGCAAGCGTTGCAGCGGGTGCACAGGTCCAGGTCAATCGGGTTGCTGGCGTCCCACGACACGTCAAACGCGCCCAACCAGCCCTTCAGGCTTTGCAAACGCCCGGCCAACACCGGAAAGCGCCGCTCTTGGCTGCCGCCGGCCTTGCCCGGGCCCTGGGTAAATACGGTGACTTGCATCGCATCCGACAAGAAGCCCGCCGCGTGCTCGGCGGCATCCATGGCACCGATGATGAGCACGCGCCCTTCGCTTTTGTAAGTGACGGTAGGGACCGGCTCGGGCTCGGGCAGACGGGCTGCGGCCAGCAAGGCGGCCATTTTGGGCATGGCGTATTCGGCTTCACGGCCCCAACCACCGGTTTCGCGGATGTTGACAAAGCGAATGGGGGAGATCGCGCCCTCGGTCTGCTCGGCCAGTTCACTGAAAAGGCGTTTTTCCTGGGTGCAGGCCACCACCACGGTCTCACCGGTTTTCACGGCTTTCTGAAATTGCCCAGCCTCACGGCGGCACAAGGTCGTGTGCAGCGTCAGGTCTTCACCCAGTGCTTTGCCCAGGGCTTGGGCTTGCAGGGGCATGGTTTGGTTGCAGTTGCAAATCAGGGTGGTCATGTTCTATCGGTTCGGATGCCTGCAGCGCCGGAGTGGGCTGCGGTGCCTGGGTCATTGGGGATGGCGGCGACTGTGCCACAAGTGGCGAGCCTTCCGGCGCGTCAGGACTTTGGTCAGGGTTTTCCTGTACGTCGGTCGCATCGGCATGGGGCGTGTCGATCTGGGCCTTTTTAGGGAACAGGTTCAACAACTCGGCACCGACCATTTTTTCGAGCATGCCCGCAGGCAAAGGGTCTGGGGTGTTGTAGTCGCCGATGTAGATGTCGAGTCCATCCATCACGTTGAAGTGCGGATCGGTGAAAAGTTTTTTCATGGCCGCGTTGCGCACCTCACCAGGCACCCCTTGGCGCATGAACGTCTGAAAGTCAGAGGATGGCGTCAGCCCTTGCACGTCTTGCATGGTGGGCACTGGGGCTTGCGGCCCCTCGGCAGGTGCATTGGTGGCAACCAAGGCCGATCTCGCTGCGGTGCTTGGCTGTGGCTGTGGTTGTTCGTTAGCCCGAAGCTGGGGCAAAACGGCTGACGGAGCCGTTTGAGGTGGCTTGGCGGGCTCGGTCTTTGGCGTCTCGTTGGTATCAAGGCCCTGCTTGCGACGCGACCAACGACTTAAAAAGTGATCGCTCATGGGACCGGCCTTGCGCCTTTGCGTTTGCTGTCGGTGCTGACAGAGACGGGTTGGCCAAAACGGTCGGTCAGGCGCTGAAAACTCTGCGGGCGTTGGCGCTTTTTTTCTTCAGGTACAAAGTGCTGCTCGGCGAAAGCACGCATCCACTCGACCACGTCGGGAGAGGCCACTGCGGTTTCTACGGTTTCCTGTGCGTCCAGCCAACGGCCTGCATCGTGGTAACTCAGGCTCACGGCTTGTGGCACGGCCAGCGGCTCGCTGCCGTCTTCGGCGTCGATGACTCGCCACATGACGAAGTAGCACGGTGTGGGCGAGGTGGCATTGAGCCAATAGCCTTCGGCATCGTCGGCAAAAAGCGTCACCGACCAGCCAGGGTGAAGCCAAAGCGACTCCGTCTCAGCTTGGCGCAGCTTGCGGGGGGCTGCGCCAAAGCCGGCTTCGTTGGGCACCACATCGGCCAGCACCCAACGCCAAGCTTGCCAACGCGCCATGGGCCCTTGCACCGCCTCTCGGCGCATCAAAACAGCCACGTCAATTTGCGGACGAGAAGACATGAACAGCTAAACCCTTGGAGAAATGGAACATCAAGATGCCAACACATCGTCGCGTGTGGGCAAACTCAACAAGAATACCGTACCTTGGCCTGGCTCGCTCTCGAAGCTCAAATGACCGCCATGAGACGCCACAATCGACTGGCTAAGCCACAAACCCACGCCCATCCCTTTTGATTTGGATGTTTTGAACAGGGCAAATACGTCCTGTTTTTGAGCGTCATCGATGCCGCAACCGTTGTCTGCAATGCGCAAATCGATCCAGTCAGGGCGAACCTGCCCGGAAATTGAAATGCGGGAGGGCTGCACCGACTTTTCGACCAGTGCATCGATGGCGTTGTTCAGCAAATTGAGCACCACTTGCTGCAACTGGGTGGCGTCCCCTGTCAACAGCAAAGGCTCGTTCAAATTGAGGTCGATTTCGATGTCACACCGCTTGGCATGGGTGCGTGCGATGTTGACCACGTTTTGCACCTTTTGGGCCAGGTCAATTCGGGCATATTCACCCTTGCCGGTGGCAAACATGCTGCGCAAGGTGCGAATGATGGCGGCGGCTTGGCGTGTGTCTTCCCGGATAAGGTCGGCCAATTTGTGGGCTTCGGCCAGTGCGGCTTGCGGGTCACGGTTGCGCTGAAGGTGTGACTCAATCAGCTCGGTCTTGAGCACGATGGTGGTCAGGGGTTGGTTCAGCTCATGGGCGATGCTGGCCACCAACGCCCCCATGCCCGCACTTTTGTTAGACAGTGTCAGCTGTCGGATGATTTCTTCGCGTTCACTGAGAAGCACCGACAAATCTTCTGAGTGTTGCAGCAACAAAGCCGAGCGTTCCTGCTCACGCGCCAGGCCCTGCTCAGCCTGAATCTGACCTTTGTGAATCTGGTCCACAAATATTTGCATGAAGCCCACACTGAGCATGGTGACGGCGACAAACTGGCCCCCAAACACCACCGCTTGGTCCCAGGACATGTCGTACAAATCCACAGCACCCCAACCGCCCAATAATGCCAAGGTCTTGATGCCCAGACTACCCACCAGCAACCACCCGGCCAACTGCACGGCCCTGGAGCCAAAAGGGTCGTGCGTGACGCCAATGCGCCGTCCTGACACCACATATTCCAGGCAATTGAGGGTGTAAAACCCGTAAAAAAGAAGAATCACGCCGGCCTCGGAGCCACCCGAAAAGTAAAAGCCGTACGTGGCCAGCAGGTACACCCCGTAGAACGAACCCATGCCCCATAGCCAGCGGCGGTCGGCAGGTCCATCCAGAGAACGCAATGCGGCCTGCCTCCCGAAATTGCCCAAGGCCATGAACAACACGCCCCAAAAGACCACCGCATCGGTGGGCAAGAGGCCCCGGCAACCCAACACCCAAACCCCCAGCGCACTGAAGATGCCCGAGACACTCCACAACGTGACCAGCCCACTGCGGTAGCGCGCCATGCCATACCAGATGGCCGCGTGCAGCACCAGGTAAAGAAAAGCATCCATCCAGAAAATGGTTTGCACGTCAATGTTCAAGCGAAATCCCCCCCGGTGGTCTGGATGAAGCCCATGTGCTGCAAGGCATGCAGCACAAGAGGTGGGCAGCGCCGGATTATGAGGGCTGGAGCGCCGAGACCCGCACCGCGCAGTATTTGAACTCCGGGATCTTGCCAAACGGATCAAGTGCCGCATTGGTCAGCTCGTTGGCTGCCGCCTCGACATAGGCAAACGGAATGAACACCGCGCCCAGCGGCGTGCCGTCATCGCAGCGAACTTGCAGCTCAACTTCGCCCCGGCGTGACGCAATGCGCACGCGTTGCCCGGCTTGCAGGCCGAGTCGGGCTAAGTCGGCGCTGCACATCGACGCGGTGGCCGCAGGTTCGAGCGCATCGAGCACCGTGGCCCGGCGCGTCATGCTGCCGGTGTGCCAGTGCTCCAGCTGCCGCCCGGTAATGAGCACCATGGGGTAGTCGGCATCGGGCTGCTCGTTGGCCGGGATCACCTCGACGGGCACCAGCCAAACACGGCCATCTTGGGTAGGGAAATGGTCATGGAAGACGATGGGTTGACCGGGATCGTCAGCACTCACACAGGGGTAAGTGACCGAGCCCGCGTTCAGCCGCGCCCAGTCAATGCCGCCAATCGCCGGGGCCATGGCCTGACGCATTTCGTCATACACCGCTGCCACGCCATCGTGTTCGCCAGCGTAAGGCCAGCAGAGGCCCATGCGTTCGGCGATCTGCTGAATGATCCACAAATCGGGCTTAGCGTCGCCTGGCGGCAGCACCGCCTGACGGCCCATTTGCACCGTACGGTCGGTGTTGCTGACGGTGCCGGTTTTTTCGGGCCAAGCGCTGGCGGGCAGCACCACATCGGCCAGCCAGGCGGTTTCGGTCAAAAAGATGTCTTGAACCACAAGATGCTGCAAGCTCGCCAGCGCATGGCGGGCGTGGTTCAGGTCGGGGTCGCTCATGGCCGGGTTCTCGCCCATGATGTACATGCCGCGCACCTTGTGCGGGTCGCTCTCAGGTGCAAGCGCCTTGTGCATGATTTCGACCACCGTGTAGCCGGGCTGGTCGTCCAGTGTTGTGTTCCAAAATTTCTCGAACCAGTCGTGCGCCGACTTGTCATTCACGCGCTGGTAGTTGGGGTACATCATCGGGATCAAACCCGCGTCGCTCGCACCCTGCACGTTGTTCTGACCACGCAGTGGGTGCAGGCCCGTGCCGGGGCGACCAATCTGACCGGTGATGCTTGCCAGCGCGATCAGACAGCGCACGTTGTCGGTGCCGTGCACATGCTGGCTCACGCCCATGCCCCACAAGATCATGGCGGCTTTGGCAGTGGCATAGGCCCTCGCCACTTCGCGGATCGTCTCGGCCGGGATGCCGCAAACCAGGCTCATGGCCTCGGGCGTGAAGCCCTGCACATGGGCCTTGAGTTCGGCCACGTTGTCAGCACGTTGGCTCAAAAACTTTTCATCGCACAGGTTTTCGGTGACGATGACGTGCAGCATGGCGTTGAGCAAGGCCACATCGGTGTCGGCCTTGAACTGCAGCGTGCGCCAAGTGTGGCGACCGATGTCGGTGATGCGCGGGTCGGCCAGCACAATGCGGGTGCCGCGCTGGGCGGCGTTCTTCATCCAGGTGGCTGCCACCGGGTGGTTGGCCGTCGGGTTGGAGCCGATCACGATGATGAGGTCTGAATGCTCGACATCGCGCACGGGGTTGCTGACCGCACCCGAGCCCACGCCTTCAAGCAGTGCCGCCACGCTGGAGGCGTGGCACAGGCGAGTGCAGTGGTCCACGTTGTTGCTGCCAAAGCCGGTGCGCACCAACTTCTGGAACAAGTAGGCCTCTTCGTTGCTGCCCTTGGCCGAGCCGAAACCGGCGAGCGATTTGGGGCCATGTTGCTGGCGCAAAGCATTGAGCGGCTGCGTTGCAAGTTCGAGCGCTTCTTGCCAAGTCGCTTCGCGGAAGACCTCGCGCCAATCGGTGTGGCCGTCAATCAGATTCAGGTCCTTGGCCACGCCGCTTTTTCGGATCAGCGGCTTCGTGATGCGGTCAGGGCTGTGGATGTAGTCCATGCCGAAGCGGCCCTTGACACACAAACGCCCTTCGTTGGCCGGGCCTTCGCGGCCTTTGACGCTGACGATCTTTTCGTTTTTGACTTGGAAGCTGACGAGACAGCCCACGCCGCAAAACGGGCAGACCGAGTCCACCTCGCGGTCCACCTTTTGCGGACCCATTTGGCTCTTGGGCATGAGCGCGCCCGTCGGGCAGGCCTGCACGCATTCGCCACAGCCTACACAAGAGCTGCCGCCCATCGGGTCGGCCAGGTCAAACACCACCTGCGTGTGCGCACCCCGGAAGGCCAGACCGATCACGTCGTTGACCTGCAGGTCACGGCAAGCGCGTTCGCAGCGGTTGCACTGAATGCAGGCATCCAAGTTGACGGCCATGGCGGGATGGGACAGGTCGGCGGGGACGGCCTCACGGCGCAATTCAGCGAGTGCGGGGCGCACCTGCACGCCGTGGTGCTCGGCCCACTGACTCAGCTCACCATGCGGGGCTTCGGCACGGTCATCGAGCCATTTGTAGCCTTGCTCAGGCAGATCGGCCAGCAACATCTCAAGCACCATTTTTTGGCTTTTGACGGCACGTTCGCTGTCAGTGCGCACCTGCATGCCGGGTGTGGCACTGCGGCAGCAGCTGGGCGCGAGGGTGCGCTCACCGGCGACCTCGACCACACAGGCGCGGCAGTTGCCGTCGGGCACCAAGCCCTCCTTGTGGCACAAATGCGGAATGGACAGCCCCAAGTCTTTGGCGATGTTGAAAATGCTTTTGCCAACGGGTGCCTCGACGGCTTGGCCATTGAGCGTGAATTGAACGGTGCTCATGCGCGGCCCCCCACTTCGTGCGGAAAATAATCCAGCACACATCGGATCGGGTTGGGTGCGGCTTGGCCCAAGCCACAAATGGAGGCATCGCCCATGACCTGCGCCAAGTCTTGCAGCGTGTCAGCATCCCACAACCGGGCGGCCATGAGTTGCGCCGCTTTGTCGGTGCCCACGCGGCAGGGGGTGCACTGGCCACAGCTTTCGTGGGCAAAGAACTTCATCACATTCAAAGCCGCTTCGCGGGCACTGTCGTCCTGGCCCAGCACCATCACAGCGGCCGAGCCGATGAAGCAGCCATGCGGTTGCAGGGTGTCGAAGTCAAGCGGCACATCGGCCAGGCGGGCAGGCAAAATGCCGCCACTGGCCCCTCCGGGCAAATAGGCATACAGCGTTTGCCCCTCGGCCATGCCGCCGCAGTATTCGTCCACCAGTTCGCGCAGCGTGATGCCCGCAGGTGCGAGCTTGACACCCGGCTGGCTCACACGCCCGCTCACGCTGAAGCGGCGCAGGCCTTGGCGACCATGACGCCCATGTGCGGCAAAGCTGGCAGCACCCTGCTCAAGCAGCTCGCGAATCCAGTAAAGCGTCTCAAAGTTGTGCTCCAGCGTCGGTCGGCCAAACAGGCCCACCTCGGCGATGTAAGGCGGGCGCAGCCGTGGCTCGCCGCGCTTGCCCTCAATGCTTTCGATCATGGCGGATTCTTCGCCGCAGATGTAAGCCCCCGCACCCCGGCGCAACTCGATGCGCGGCAAGGCGCAAGGCGGGTTCAGTTTCAACGCGGCCAATTCTTCGGTCAGCAACACGCGCGCTTCGTGGTACTCGTCACGCAGGTAGATGTAGACCGCTTCACAGCCCACCACGCTGGCAGCTATCAGCACGCCCTCCAAAAAACGATGCGGGTCGGCCTCTAGACAGGTGCGGTCCTTGAAGGTGCCGGGCTCGCCTTCGTCGATGTTCACGGCCATCAGGCGCGGGCCTGGCTGGCTGCGCACGATGCGCCATTTGCGCCCAGCCGGAAAACCCGCGCCGCCCAAACCGCGCAGGCCCGAGGACTCCAGGCATTCGATGACCGATTCGTGGTGTTTCAAATCCGCCGCCACCTGCAAAGCCAACTGGTAACCACCCGCCCGTTGGTAAGCGTCGAAGCGAATGGCCTCTGGCAAGGGATTCGGTGCTGTCTGCTGTGCGGTCACACGCTGGGTCACCGCCGCCACCGTGGCTTGCGCCACAGCCTGCTGGCCCACTTGCACGGCCGGTGCCTGCTCGCAACGGCCCAGGCAAGGCACCGGCACCACCTTCACATTCAGCAACTCGTTTTGCAATTGGCGCAGCAAGGCGTTACTGCCTGCCAGGGTGCAGCTCAGGCTGTCGCACACGCGCACAGTGATGCTCGGGGCGACTTCGTTGTCTTTCAGGATGTCGAAGTGGTGGTAGAAAGAAGCGACTTCGAACACCTCGACCACGGGCAAACGCATCTCGGTGGCCAGTGCCACGATGTGGCGTTCGAACAGGCCATGAAAATGGTCGTTGAGCACATGCAAGTGCTCGATCAGCAAATCGCGGCGATGGCCGTTTAAGGGCGGCAAACCGATCAGGCCCTGCACCTCGGCGCGGGCCTCGGGCGTGGACTGACGGCCTTTGAGTTGCGACCGGGGCTTGCGCAATTGGTCACGCAGCGCATTCAGTCCGATACGGGTTTCAGAAATGGAATCGGTCTGCATGCGAAATTGTCACATCCGTTTGAGAAATTCATGGCGGCCATGAACAAGCGCTGATAAAGACTGGCCCCTGGCATACCCGCAGATCGAGACCTTCAGGTGCTTCATGAGGCGATGCGCTTAGATCAGTAAGTCTCAAGGTGCAGGCGGCCCTCTTTTTTGAGCGTGCCTCCGATGGCGTCCCAGTCAAGACCCGCGTTTTGTGCGATGTCGCGCAAGGCCATGACCACGCCCTCTTCCATGCTTTTAAGGCCACACACGTAAAAACAGGTGTTGCCGTCTTTGAGCAAAGCCGCCACATCGGCAGCACGGTCGCGCAGGGCATCCTGCACGTAACGCTTGGTCTTGCCCTCTTCGCGCGAGAAGGCGAATTCGGTGTCAATAAAATCTTTGGGCAGGTTGTTGAGCGGGCCAAAGTAAGGCAACTCGGCAGGTGTTCGAGCACCAAAGAAAAGCATCAACTTGCCACCCTCGAACTTGCCGCTGGCACGCAGGCGGCGACGCCATTCGGTCATGGCCCGCATGGGGGCTGACCCCGTGCCGGTGCAGATCATGACGATGTTGCTCTTGGGGTGGTTGGGCATGAGGAAGCTCGCGCCAAACGGCCCGATCACCTGGACCTTGTCACCCACATTCAAATCGCACATGTAGTTGGAGCCGACACCGCGCACGGGTTGGCCGTCGTGGTCTTCGAGCACGCGCTTGATGGTCAGCGACAGGTTGTTGTGACCCGGACGCTCGCCATTGCGGGGGCTGGCAATTGAGTATTGCCGAGCGTGGTGTGGCTTGCCTTTGGCATCTTCGCCGGGTGGCAGGATGCCGATCGACTGGCCTTCGAGCACGGGGAAAGGCAGGTTGCCAAAATCCAGCACGATGTGGTGGGTGTCGTATTCCTTGCCCACTTCGGTCACGCGCAGGTTGCCGGTCACGGTGGCAGTGATGGTTTTCTCTGCGGCTTTGGGGCCATACAGGTTGGTGTAAGCGTGGGCAGCCGACCACGGGGGAATGGTCGCACCAAATTGGGCCGAGTTGAAAGCCGAAGCGGTGGCGGTACTCACAACAGATGCGGCCGAGGCGGCATCGGCAGAACTGTCTTGCGTTGTCGCAGCGTCACCGGATTCACCACCGGCAGCCGCCAGCTCTGCATCATTGAGCTCGGCAGGCAGTTCATCCCACTTGAGTTGTTCTTCGATGCTGTAGGCCTTGGCCTTGGGCATCATGCGCCAGTTGTCAATCGAGCCTGTGGGGCATGGGGAGATGCAGTCCATGCACGAGTTGCAGATGTCGGCCTTAACCACGTAGTTGAGCGAGTCATGGGTGATGGCCCCGACCGGGCAGATCGCCTCGCAGGTGTTGCAGCGGATGCAGATCTCGGGGTCGATGACGTGCTGTTTGATCAGGGTCGATTCAGTGCTCATGTCTTGGCTTTCTTGTTGTGTCTTCGACTTTTGTTTTTGGTTTGCTCAGGTCCGCAACGCCATGGCTGGGGGCCATAGCGTCGCTCAGTGCCTACTCAAGCGCATGGAGTCTACCGGCACCCTTATGCACAGTGCACACCATGCCATTGAAAGGGCAAGGGGTGGGTGACGATTTTCGGTACCCCGTCATGAGGAACCCGCCCCTTGCCCTTTCAATGGCTGCCTTCCATCAAGGCAACACATTCAAATCACAAAGCAAACCCCATGCAGTTGACAGAGGAAGGGGCGGGTGAAAATTTTTCGGTACCCCGTATGAGAAACCCGCCTCTTCCTCTGTCAACTGCTGCCCCCGCAACCAAGCAGGAGCAGCAGTCGATCAAAAGCTCAACGCATCAGTTGAAACGGACGTAATCAAAGTCCACGGGCTGACGGTTGATGCCCATGACGGGTGGCGCGATCCAGTTGGCAAACTTGCCTGGCTCAACGACACGGCCCATCAGGCTGGCCACGTAAGCGCGGTCTTCGTTGGTAGGCAACCACTCACCCACCTGCGCCATCCACTGCTCATCGGTCACCACACGGCCATCGGGCGTGATCTTGGAGCCGGACAAAGAGCCGATGTTGCGGTGGAAAGCCTTGTGTGGCGCGGTCAATGTGAAAGGAATGCCTGCCTTGGAGATCACACGGTTCCAGCGCTCGATGCCGCCTTTGGAATCGGTGATGTAGTCGTCGCGCAGCACTTCGTTCAAAGCGTTGAGCATCGGCACTTCTTTTTCGATCAATTTGCCGTCTTCGACCGACAGGATCTTGTAGCTGTTGCCCTTCAGGACGTGGTCATCACCCCGCTTGCCTTCTTCGTAGCGGCCTTTCAAGCCAGAGCTGTAGAAGGTGGCGGCATTAGACGACTCGTCGGCACCGAACAGGTCGATGGTCACCGAAAAGTGGAAGTTGATGTAACGCTGGATGGTCGGCAGATCGATCACACCGGCAGCGCGCAGCTTGGCCACGTCGTCGGTTTTGAGCTGATTCATCACGTCGACTGTGCGCTGGATGGTGCGGCTCACGCCGGACTCGCCCACAAACATGTGGTGCGCTTCTTCGGTCAACATGAACTTGGTGGTGCGGGCCAATGGGTCGAATGCCGACTCGGCCAATGCGCACAACTGGAACTTGCCGTCACGGTCAGTGAAGTAAGTGAACATGAAGAACGACAACCAGTCAGGCGTCTTCTCGTTGAAGGCTTGCAAGATGCGTGGGTTGTCATCGTTGCCGCTGTTGCGTTGCAACAAGGCATCGGCTTCTTCGCGGCCATCTTTGCCGAAGTATTTGTGCAGCAGATAGACCATGGCCCACAGGTGACGGCCTTCTTCGACGTTGATCTGGAACAGGTTGCGCAAGTCGTACATGCTGGGCGCGGTCAGGCCCAAGTGGCGTTGCTGCTCAACAGACGCTGGCTCGGTGTCGCCCTGGGTCACGATGATGCGGCGCAGGTTGGCGCGGTGTTCGCCAGGCACGTCTTGCCAGGCTTTTTCACCGATATTGTCGCCAAAATGGATCTTGCGGTCTTGTTCACCGGGGTTCAGAAAAACGCCCCAACGGTAATCGCGCATCTTGACGTGACCGAACTGGGCCCAGCCTTGCGGGTCCACGCTCACGGCGGTGCGCAGGTACACGTCCATGTCGGTGGAGCCTTCGGGGCCCATGTCGTCCCACCAGTTGATGAAGTTGGGCTGCCACTGCTCGAGGGCACGCTGCAAGGTACGGTCTTCCGACAGATTGACGTTGTTGGGAATTTTTTCGCTGTAGTTGATACCGGACATGAGAGTCTCCAGAAATTAAAGCAACGGTGGGGTCAAATTTCGGTTGCAGCAGGCACCACCGGGAAGCCTGCTGCACAACGCAAAAACATCAGACGCGGTTCATGTCGAACTGAACTTTTTCGCCTTTGCCGTAAACCTTCAAGGCCCCTTTTTCGCCCACGGCGTTGGGGCGCTGGAAGATCCAGTTTTGCCAAGCAGTCAGGCGACCAAAAATGCGGGTGGCCATGTTTTCTTTTTGGGCAAAACGCAGGTTGGCTTCCAGGCCAGTCAATGCATCGGGCGACATGGAGGTGCGCTCTTCCAGAGCCAGGCGAATTTCGTCGGCCCAGTCGATGTCATCGGGTGCCGCTGTCACCAAACCCAAGGCCAGCGCCGCGTCGGCGTCCAGCGCCTTGCCGATGGCACCGCGTGCAGCGTCCATCGCAGGCACTTCTTCGTAAAAACGGCGCTGCAGACGGGTCTGGTCATTGACCATGGGGAAGAAACCGAAGTTCATTTCGTTCAACTGAATCTTGGGGGCCTTGTCAGCGTCGTCCGGCAAAGCCAGCATGTAGGCGCGGTCAGCACAGAAAGCCAGCTCGGCGAGTGTGCCGACAAAACATGTCCCTTCTTCGACCAAGGCGAACAGGCTGCGCGAGGTCACGTCCATGCGGGCCAGGGTGCGGCGCAGGTGGCCGATGGTTTCACGCACGAACCAGTGGTCTTTGTTAGCCAGCATGGTCGCGTCGGACGCCAACACAGCGGCGGCATCACCGGACGTCTTGATGATCCAAGTCCCCATTTCGAGTTCGTTGGTGCGCATGTGCAGGATGGCGTCGTCGAGTTCACGCACCATTTGCAGCGGCCACCAGTTCACACCTGCGGCTTGAATGCCTGCGATGTCGGTGGGTTGCGCTGTGGCCGGGGCCTTGACCGTGAAGGTGGCGATGCGCTTGGCGCGGTCGATCTCTACAGTCACGTTGGTGTAGCTCAGGCTGTCGGCCGCGATGGTGCGGTTCAAAGGTGTCAGGGTCACGCCTTTGACACCGACAGGGCGGTTGCTGCCAGCGGCCAGCTGGGTGGCGCGGGCCTGAACAGCCTCTTTGAACAAGGCCGGCTTGGCCACCGCGTCCACCAGCCGCCAGTCCACTGCTTTTTGGCCGCGAACGCCTTCGACGCTGGTGCAGAAAATGTCGGCCAGGTCGTGGCGCACATGGCGCTTGTCGGTCACGCGGGTCAAGCCGCCTGTGCCAGGCAAAACGCCCAGCAAAGGCACTTCAGGCAGTGACACGGCGCTGGAACGGTCGTCCACCAACACGATTTCATCGCAAGCCAGGGCCAGCTCGTAGCCACCACCCGCGCAAGCGCCGTTCAGGGCGGCGACAAATTTCAGGCCATCGTGCTTGCTGGAGTCTTCGATGCCGTTGCGGGTTTCGTTGGTGAACTTGCAGAAGTTCACTTTCCAGCCGTGGCTGGAAACGCCCAACATGAAGATGTTGGCACCGGAACAGAACACGCGGTCTTTCAGGCTGGTCACCACCACCGAGCGCACTTCTGGGTGCTCAAAACGGATGCGCTGCAAAGCGTCGTGCAATTCGATGTCCACGCCCAAGTCATAGCTGTTGAGCTTGAGTTTGTAACCAGGGCGAAGGCCGGCGTCTTCGTTGATGTTGATCGACAGGGTGGCGATCTCGCCGTCAAAGGCCAGGTTGATGTGCTTGTATTGAGAAGGGTTGGTTTGGTAGTCAACCTGTGGCGCTGCGGTCATGGATGTCTCCGTTAAGGGGTGGTGGATTTGATTTCTGTCAAAAAATGCATTTCACTGCATGTTGAGCTGAAGTTTAGTGCAGACACCCCGGAACAGCAACATGCACTTTATTGCATTTACTAAGTGTTTTCCCTAGGAAATGAAATATCACCACGGCATCAAGCCGGCAATTGCAAATGTTGGCGAACCGAAGTACGCAAGGCGTCAAATGCCTGGTCTTCGGTGCGCGCACTCGTATTGATAGCGAGATCGGCTTTGGAATAAAAGGCCGAGCGCCCTTCCAGAATGCGCTTGAGGTCTTCCATCGCCTCGCGGCTGGCAGCCATGGGGCGCATGTCGCCTTGAGCGGCCACGCGGCCCATGTGGTCGACCGCATCGGCTTGCAACCAGACGGTGGTGCAGTGCGAGAGCAGCAAGTTGAAGTTGGCCGAATCGGACACCAGACCGCCGGGGGTGGCGATCACCACTTCGGGGTAGATCTGGATGGCTTCTTCCAGAGCGCGACGCTCGTAACGGCGGTAAGCGTTGGCACCGTACAGGTTGTGGATCTCACTGATCTGGCAGCCCGCAAACTGCTCAATCTCGCGGCTGAGCTCAATGAAGGGAAAGCCCATGTCATTGGCCAGACGCTGCCCCAGCGAGGTTTTGCCCGCGCCACGCAGGCCAATCAAGGCGATGCGGTTTTTGCGCTCTTGCGCGTTACCGCCCTCGCCAAACATGTCGCTCAACTGCACGCGCACGCGGCGCAAATCGGCCTCGCTGCGTTTGGAGAGCAATTCACGGATCAGCAACCATTCGGGCGAAGTGGTGGTCACATCGCCCAGCAACTCGGCCAGCGAGCATTGCAGGGCATTGGCCACTTGCAACAACACCAACACCGACACGTTGCCGGTGCCGTATTCGAGGTTGGCCAAGTGGCGCTCAGACACGTCGGCCGCCACCGCCACGGCGCGGCGCGTCATGCCCTTGCGCGAACGCAAAGTGCGCACCCGATCACCCAGCGCTTCCAGAAACGGACTGCGCTTGGTCTCGGGCTCGGACGGCTCCATCAACGTGGACTCTTGAGATGTCATGCTCAACCTTTGATTACAAACAAGGGAAAACCCTTAAATTTCAACAACCCCAAAACATGCACTTTAATGCATACTCACAGGCAAGCACAATAGTGCATCAGCTGCTGTTTATACCGCCAACTGAACAGCAAGAACAGTTTTTTGTTGCATGCCAGTGCATGCTCACCCGAAACGGTCGTCTTCAATCGACCCTCTGAAAGCCAAGCACATGACCACCTCTTTGCTCCCCAACTTCATCGCAGGCCGCTGGCAAACCGGCACGGGCGAAGGCACGCCCCTGTTTGACCCCGTGCTGGGCACCGAGTTGGCCCGCGTCTCGAGTGCAGGCATCGACTTGGCCGAAGGCTTTGCGTTTGCCCGCGAACAAGGTGGCGCTGCGCTGCGCGCAATGAGCTACGGCCAGCGTGCCAGCTTGCTGAGCAAAATCACCGATGTGCTGCAGGCCAACCGCGACGCTTATGACCAGATCGCCACCGCCAACAGCGGCACCGTGGCCAAGGACTCGGGTGTGGACATTGATGGCGCCATCTTCACGCTGGGTTATTACGCCAAACAAGGTGCAGCTTTGGGCGAAGCCAAGCTGCTGCTGGACGGTCAGCGCATCCGCATGGCCAAAGACCCGGCCTTCCAGACTCAGCACATCCAGGTGCCCACCCATGGCGTGGCTTTGTTCATCAACGCCTTCAACTTCCCCAGCTGGGGCCTTTGGGAAAAAGCAGCCCCGGCTTTGCTGTCGGGCGTGCCCGTCATCATCAAGCCCGCCACCGCCACCGCGTGGTTGACCCAGCGCATGGTCAAAGACGTGGTGGATGCGGGCGTGTTGCCTGTCGGTGCGTTGTCGGTCATTTGCGGCTCGTCAGCGGGCCTCATGGACCAGCTCAAATCGTTTGATGTGGTGTCGTTCACCGGCTCAGCCGAGACCGGCAAGATCATCCGCAGCCACCGCGCCGTGACCGAGCTGTCGGTGCGCTGCAACATCGAGGCCGACAGCCTGAATTCGGCCCTGCTGTCACCCGCAGCCACGGCCGAGAGCGAGGCTTTCAAGCTGTTGGTGAACGAAGTCAGCCGTGAGATGACTGTCAAATCAGGTCAAAAATGCACCGCCATCCGCCGCATCTTTGTGCCTCGCGCTTTGTACAAGGCCACGGCTGAGGCCATTGGCGCGAAACTCGCCAAAACCACCGTGGGCAACCCCCGCAACGACTCCGTGCGCATGGGCGCTTTGGTCAGCCAGGAACAAAAAGCCAGCGTACTGGCAGGTTTGGTTCAGCTCAAGACAGAAGCTACCGTGCTGTTTGATGGCAGCGCCACCGCACTGGTGGACGCCGACGCATCGAGTGCCTGCGTCGCCCCTGTGCTGCTGGGCACTGAAACGCCCATGACTGCCCAAGTGCTGCACGCGGTCGAGGTGTTTGGCCCGGTGTCCACCCTGATGCCTTACGACAGCATTGAAGAGGCTTACACCATGATCCGCCGGGGCGAGGGTTCGTTGGTGTGCTCGGTCTACAGCGAAGACCCCGTTTTCACGGTCCAGGCTTCGGTCGAATTGGCCAGCAGCCACGGGCGTGTGCATGCGATTTCGCCCGATGTAGCGGCCCTGCACAGTGGCCACGGCAACGTGATGCCCATGAGCCTGCACGGTGGCCCCGGCCGAGCCGGTGGCGGCGAAGAACTGGGTGGCCTCAGGGCGCTCAATTTCTACCACCGCCGCAGCGCCGTTCAAGGCAGCTCGCTGGCCCTGGACCAACTGGCGACACAAGGCATGGCACTGCCCCTGTGAACCGGCAACGCGCCCCGTTAAATCCCCTATGGCCAGAACAAAAAATCTGGCCAACATAACAAACACCCGAGGAGACAAACATGACCCGCACCGTGAATGCACCATCTGCAGACTTCAACTTTGCACAACACCTGATCGCCAACAACGCCTCACGACCGAACAAAACCGCCTTGATCGACGATGTGGGTTCGGTGACCTATGGCGAACTGACCGAACAGATTCGTCGATTTGCGGGCGGCCTCAAGGCCATGGGCCTCAAACGCGAAGATCGCGTATTGCTGCTCATGCATGACAGCAGCGACTGGGTCGTGGCCTTTTTGGGCTCGCTTTATGCGGGCGTGGTCCCCGTGGCAGTCAACACCTTGCTCACAGCCGAAGACTATGCCTTCATGTTGACCAACAGCCGCGCCCAGGCGGCACTGGTATCAGGCGCTTTGCTGCCCACCTTGCAAGCCGCGATGGACCAGGTCAAAACCGAGGTGCAGCATGTGGTGGTTTCGCGCCCCAGCGCTGCGCTTTCGCAAGGACAATTCGACATGGCCGATTTCGTCCGGCAAAGCAACCCCGCGTTGCCCGCGTCCACGCTGGCGGATGAACCGGCTTTCTGGCTGTATTCATCCGGCTCCACGGGCAAACCCAAAGGCACTGTGCACAGCCAGGGAAACCTTTACTGGACGGCCGAGTTGTATGGCAAAGACGTGCTTGCACTGCGCGAAAGTGATGTGGTGTTTTCGGCGGCCAAGCTGTTTTTCGCCTATGGGCTGGGCAATGCCCTGACCTTCCCCTTGAGCGTGGGCGCGAGCGTGGTGTTGATGGCCGAGCGCCCCACCCCCTTGGCCACATTCAAGCGCATGGTTGATCACCAGCCCACCGTGTTCTATGGTGCGCCCACTGGCTACGGCGGCATGCTGGCCAGCCCTGACTTGCCCGCAAAGAACCGGGTCGCCCTGCGCCTGTGCTCGTCGGCGGGTGAAGCACTGCCACGCGACATCGGCGAGCGCTGGACCGCCCACTTTGGCTGCGAAATCATTGACGGGATCGGATCGACCGAAATGCTGCACGTCTTCCTGTCCAACCGCCCCGGCGACGTGCGCTACGGCACCACTGGCAAAGCCGTATCAGGCTACGAGGTGGAGTTGCGCAACGAAGACGGCAGCGTAGTCACCGGCCACAACGAAATCGGCGACCTCTACATCCAAGGTCCCAGCAGTGCGCTCATGTACTGGAACAACCGCGAAAAAACCCGCGACACCTTCCAGGGTGTCTGGACCAAGAGCGGCGACAAGTACACCCGCGACCCCGACGGCTACTACACCTATGCGGGCCGCAACGACGACATGCTCAAGGTCAGCGGCATCTATGTCTCGCCTTTTGAAGTTGAGGCCACCTTGGTGCAGCACCCAGCCATTCTGGAAGCGGCCGTGATCGGCAAGGAAGACACCGACGGTCTGACCAAGACCAAGGCCTTCATCGTGCTCAAACAGGGCCAAAGCCTGACGCAAGACGAAGTCAAAGCTTTCGTCAAAGAACGCCTGGCACCCTACAAATACCCACGATTCATTGAATTTGTGGCGGAATTGCCCAAAACAGCCACGGGCAAGATCCAGCGATTCCGATTGCGGGATCTGGAAAAGACAGCCCACTCATGAAACAAAAGCCTCGGCTGTTAATGCACGGGCAGATGTCAGATCAGGTGTCCTTGCTGACCTTGATGGTCGGGAACTTGGACGAAAAATCCTTGGCCTTGGCTGCGATCTTGACCGCCACCTGACGCGCAACAGCCTTGTAAATCTGGGCCACCTCGCCGTCAGGATCGGACACCACCGTGGGCTTGCCGTTGTCGGCCTGCAGGCGAATTTGCATGTCCAGGGGCAACGCGCCCAGATAGTCCATGCCGTACTCGGCGGCCATTTTCTTGCCGCCATCGGCGCCAAAAATGTGCTCCACATGGCCGCAATTTGTGCAGACGTGCACAGCCATGTTTTCAACCAAGCCCAAAATCGGCACGCCGACTTTCTCGAACATCTTCACGCCTTTTTTGGCATCCAGCAAGGCAATGTCTTGCGGCGTGGTCACGATCACCGCGCCCGTCATGGGCACGCGCTGCGACAAGGTCAGCTGGATATCGCCCGTGCCGGGTGGCATGTCCACGATCAAATAATCGAGTTCTTTCCAGTTGGTCTGACGCAGCAGCTGCTCCAGCGCTTGTGTGGCCATAGGGCCGCGCCAGATCATGGCCTCGTCTTGGCTGACCAGAAAACCGATCGACATGACCTGCACGCCGTAGTTCTCCATGGGGTCCATGGTCTGGCCGTCTTCGCTTTCGGGGCGGCCCTCGATGCCCATCATCATGGGTTGGCTCGGGCCGTAAATGTCGGCATCCAGCAAGCCCACTTTGGCACCCTCGGCCGCCAGCGCCAGCGCCAGGTTGACGGCGGTGGTGCTTTTGCCCACGCCACCCTTGCCCGAAGCCACGGCCACGATGTTTTTGACCTGCGGCAGCAGCGCCACGCCGCGCTGCGCCGAGTGGGCTGCGATCTTGCTGATCACATTAGCCGACACGTTGGTCACGCCCGCCACGCCCTTGGCTGCGGCAATCAGCGCCTGGCGCAGCGCCGGGATCTGGCTCTTGGCGGGATAGCCCAGTTCCACATCAAAGGACACATCACCGCCCTCGACCACCAAATTCTTGAGGGCTTTGGTAGACACAAAGTCCTTTGCGGTGTTCGGATCGATCACGGTTTGCAGGGCTTGGAGCAATTGTTCTGAGCTGGCCATCGGAATTCATTCACAAAAAAAGGTACCGAAGTCTACCCAAGCGCGGGTGTCCCCTGATTTCTCATGGTTGAAACGCCGCTAGGATGGACGTGATGAGTGACACAACAGGATTGATACTTTCAGGCGGCGGGGCCCGTGCCGCGTACCAAGTTGGTGTGCTCGCCGCCATCGCTCGCATGCGACGCGAAGCCGGCGCAGCCCAGGGCAATCCTTTTCCGGTGATATCGGGCACCTCGGCCGGCGCCATCAACGCCGCTTTTTTAGCCTGCCGTGCCGATCATTTTGACCAGGCCATGGAAGACCTCGTCCATGTTTGGAGCCACTTTCAAGTCGAACAAGTCTACCGATCTGACATCCTGGGCATGATCCGTTCAGGGGCACGCTGGGTGTCTCTGCTGTCACTGGGCTGGTTGATCACGCAAAAACGACTCCGCCCCAAATCGCTGCTGAACAATGACCCTTTGCGCGATTTGTTGCAAGAACGCATTGACCTGGAACGACTGCCACGCCTGCTTCGGGATGGGCATTTACAGGCACTCGCCATCACAGCGTCCAGCTACAGCACGGGCGAACACGTCACCTTTTATGAAAGCTGTCGCCCGGTCACCCCCTGGGTCCGGAACCAGCGATTGGCTCAACATGGCCGCCTGTCGCACCCACATTTACTCGCCAGTTCAGCGATTCCGTTCATTTTTCCGGCCATGCGGCTCGAGGGCCCTCAGGGAACAGCCTATTTTGGTGATGGCTCAATGCGGCAGACGGCCCCGATTTCACCGGCCATCCACTTGGGTGCCAGCAAAATCCTGGTCATCGGGGCTGGCCGCATGCTGGAGCCTCGCCAGGTGTCTACGCAAGAACCCTCGTACCCTTCTTTGGCCCAGATTGCCGGGCACGCTTTGTCGAGCATCTTTCTGGATTCATTGGCGGTTGATGTCGAACGCATGCAACGGATCAATCAGACCTTGCAACTGATTCCCATTGAAAAACGCCTGGACACCCACCTGCGACCCATTGAACTGCTGCTGATCGCCCCATCACAGCGGCTGGATGAAATCGCTGCTCGACACGCCGACGCCTTGCCGCAAACGGTCAAAAGCCTGCTGCGCACCCTGGGGGCAAGCCAGACCACTTTTCACGGGCAAGGCAATGCACTGCTCAGCTACCTGCTGTTTGAAGCGGCTTACACCCGTGAACTGATGGCCTTGGGCGAATCCGATGCCCAACAACAACGGGACGAGATTGCGCGGTTCTTTGGCTGGACCGCCAAGGCCTGATGGCCACAGAGGCGGCCATCCGGCACAGCGGAGCCGCAGGCTGTTAGCGTCTAAAATCAAAAGCTTGCCTTCAAGGTTTCAAGCCACCCCCGACATGTCCAAGCGCCAACTCTTCGTCACCACCGCCCTGCCCTACGCCAACGGCAACTTTCACATCGGCCACATCATGGAATACATCCAGGCCGACATCTGGGTGCGTTACCAAAGAATGCAGGGCAACCAGGTGAACTTTGTGGGTGCCGACGACACGCACGGCGCACCGATCATGATCGCCGCCGAAAAAGCCGGCAAGACACCCCAGCAGTTCGTGGCCGACATCGCGGCGGGCCGCAAGCCCTATCTGGACGGTTTTCACATCGCTTTTGACAACTGGCACAGCACCGACGCGCCGGAAAACCACGAGTTGGCCCGCCAGATTTACCGGGACCTGCGCGACATCAGCGCTGCTGATGGCGGCTCACTTATCGAAGTGCGTGCCGTCGAACAGTTCTTCGACCCCGAGAAGAACATGTTTTTGCCCGATCGCTTCATCAAAGGCGAGTGCCCCAAGTGCCACGCCAAAGACCAGTACGGCGACAACTGCGAGGTCTGCGGCGCGGTCTATGCCCCGACCGACCTGATCAAGCCGTTTTCGGCCCTGTCGGGGGCCAAGCCCGAGCTGAAAACCTCGGAGCACTTTTTCTTCAAGCTGTCTGACCCGCGCTGCGTGGCGTTTTTGACCCAGTGGACGCAAGACGGCAAACTGCAGCCCGAGGTGGCCAACAAGGTCAAAGAATGGTTCAGTGTGCGCACCAACCCCGATGGCAGCACCAGCGAAGGCTTGGGCGACTGGGACATTTCGCGCGATGCGCCCTACTTCGGCATCGAAATTCCGGATGCGCCGGGCAAATACTTTTATGTCTGGCTGGACGCGCCTGTGGGCTATCTGGCATCACTCAAAAACCTGCTGGACAAACGCGGTGAAGACTACGACGCCTACATGGCCAACCCGAATCTGGAGCAGATCCACTTCATCGGCAAGGACATCGTCACCTTCCACACCCTGTTCTGGCCCGCCATGCTGCACTTTTCTGGCCGCAAGACGCCCAACAAGGTGAACGTGCACGGCTTTTTGACGGTGAACAACGGCGAAAAAATGAGCAAGAGCCGGGGCACGGGCCTGGACCCGCTCAAGTACTTGAGCCTGGGCATGAACCCCGAGTGGCTGCGCTACTACCTGGCCGCCAAGCTATCAGGCCGCAACGAAGACATCGACTTCAATGCCGAAGACTTCATGGCCCGCGTCAACAGCGACTTGGTGGGCAAGTTCATCAACATCGCTTCACGCTCGGCCGGGTTCATTGCCAAGCGTTTTAACGGCCAACTGGGCACCGTCAGCGCCGACGGCCAAGCCCTGCTGGCGGCACTGCAAAGTGCAACGCCCGGCATTGCCGCCTTTTACGAAGAACGCGAATACGGCAAGGCTCTGCGCGAAGCCATGCTGCTGGCCGACAAGGTCAACGCCTATGTGGACCAAAACAAGCCTTGGGAGCTGGCCAAGCAAGAAGGCATGGATGCACGCCTGCACGATGTGTGCAGCGCCTGCATCGAAGCCTTCCGCCTGCTCACGCTGCAGCTCAAACCCGTGCTACCCGCTTTGGCCGCTCAGGTCGAATCGTTCTTGAACGTCGCCCCCTTCACCTTTGACGCAGCGCAGACCCTGCTGGGTGCAGGCCACGGCATCAACGCCTACCAGCACCTGATGCAGCGTGTGGACATCAAGCAACTTGAATCGCTCTTTGAAGCGCCAGAGCCTGTTGTGCCTGCACTCGTCCCCGGTGGCGAACCGATTGCAGAGACCATCTCCATCGACGACTTTGCCAAGGTGGACCTGCGCATCGCTGAAATCGTGAACTGCGAACCGGTGGAAGGCTCGGTGAAGCTCTTGCGCCTGACACTGGATGTGGGCGAAGGACGCACCCGCAATGTCTTCAGCGGCATCGCCAGCATGTACAAGCCCGAAGACCTGATCGGCAAACTGACGGTGATGGTGGCCAATTTGGCACCGCGCAAGATGAAATTTGGCGTGAGCGAGGGCATGGTGCTGGCCGCCAGCCACGCCGATGAAAAAGCCGAACCGGGCATCCACGTGCTGCACCCTTGGCCCGGTGCCAAGCCCGGCATGCGGATTCACTGATCCCTGAGCACACCCGAAACGCTGCACATGTTCCCCCTGATCCGTGGATGGACCGATGTGCAACGAAGCCCCGAGGCCTTGGCTGTGCTGCTCTGGCTGCTGAGCCTGCGCCCCTTGCTTGATGACTTGCTTCAACGTGCCGCGTGATTTTCGGCCACGCCTTGAATAAACACCATCCCATGAACTGGCCACAAGCAACCCACTTTTTCAGACCCCGATTGCTGGACAGTCTGGCCGGCTACAACCGCCAACGCTTGACCCAAGACATTGGCGCGGGCATTACGGTGGGGGTGGTTGCTTTGCCGCTGGCCATGGCCTTTGCCATCGCCTCGGGCCTGAAGCCCGAAGCGGGCCTGTTCACCGCCATCATTGCGGGCTTTTTGATCTCGGCCTTGGGTGGCAGTCGCGTTCAAATTGGCGGTCCGGCAGGTGCGTTCATCGTCATCGTCTACGGCATCGTCGAGCGCTACGGCCTGGCCAACCTGATTCTGGCCACGGCCATGTCGGGGGTTTTGCTTTTTTTGATGGGCTTGTTCCGGCTCGGCTCTTTGGTCCGTTTCATCCCGGTGTCGGTCGTGATCGGCTTCACCAACGGCATCGCGGTGCTGATCATGCTGTCGCAGGTCAAGGACTTGATGGGTCTGAAAATTCAGGCTATGCCCGCGGACTTTTTCAGCATGCTGAATGTCTTGGGCCAAAACCTGCACACCGCCAATCTGGCCGCATTGCTCGTGGCCTTGGGCTCTTTGTCGCTGCTGGTCGGCTGGATGCGTTTGGGCCGCCGCCTCGAAAACACCGCTTACCGCTGGGTCAGCTTGGTGCCGGGCTCCATCATTGCCTTGCTGTTTGCCACGCTGGCTTGCCTGGGGCTGTCCTTGCCGGTGGAAACCATCGGCAGCAAATTCGGTGGCATTCCGGCGGTCATGCCCAGTTTCCAGTGGCCTGCGTTCAGCTGGGACAGTGCCCGCTTTTTGCTCATGCCCACGCTGACCTTGGCGCTGTTGGGGGCGATCGAATCGCTGCTGTGCGCTCGGATTGCCGACGGCATGATCGGCGACCGACACAACCCCAACCAAGAGTTGATGGCGCAGGGCGTGGCCAACTTTGTGACCCCTTTCTTTGGAGGCATGCCGGCAACCGGCACGATTGCCCGAACCATCACCAACATCAAAAGCGGGGGCAGCAGCCCCATTTCGGGCATGGTGCATGCACTGACCTTGCTCGCCGTGGTCTTGCTGGCGGCGCCTTTGGCCGGGCACGTGCCCTTGGCGGCGTTAGCGGCAATATTGTTGTTTGTGGCCTGGAACATGGGCGAATGGCGCGAGTTTTTGCTGCTTCGCCATTACCGCCTGCCCTACCGCGCCACCTTGTTGGCGGTGTTCTTTTTGACGGTGGTGTTTGACCTCACGGTCGCTGTGGAGGTGGGCCTGATCACAGCCTGCCTGACCTTCATTTACCGAATCTCGAGCCTGAGCCGCAGCGAACCCGTCAGTGGTCTGGAGCATCCCGGACTGGCAGGGCACGAGGCCCAGATTCAGGCTTGGCGCTTGTACGGAGCGCTGTTTTTTGGGGCCGTCAAGTTGATCGAGGACATCGAAGACAAGACCCACACCCCCGTGCTGGTGCTTGACCTGAAAAACGTGATTTATGTGGATTCTTCGGGGGCCGATGCCCTGATGAACCTGATCGACACCTGCCGTAAAAAAGAGGTGCAGCTGATCATTTGTGGTTTGTTCCACCAACCTCTGGACATCGCCGGACGCAGTGGCCTGCTGGAACACCTGGAAGGGCGGCTCGAGCCAGACCTGCCTGCCGGCCTGCAGCGGGCCGTCAGCTTGGTGATGCGTCCGGGCCAGTAAAATCCTCACCTTCGGTTTGCAGCGTGCCTGATTGAGCACCCGGCTCACCCCACTTTGTCTGCCAGAAAGTCCTCCATGTCCATTTTTCGCCGTCCTGACTACACCTCGGACACCACACAGTTCATTGAGCAACTGAAGGCGCACCGCCCCGAGCTCGAAGCCGAGCAGCGTCAAGGCCGTGCTTTGCTGTGGGACAAACAACTGAGCCGTAACGAACAACAAGAATTCAAAGAAGCGCGTGTGGCCCAAAAGCCCTACGTTTACCAGACCCAACCGACCTGAATTTCAGGCTGAGCGCTGCGCGGGCGAACCCATTTCCTGCTGCGGCGTTCACCACTGGCTCGCCCATGACCGCTTTCACCCCACCCACCGAGCTGCCTGTGCCGCTGCAAGACGCACCTGCGTCCATGCCACTGGTGGTTGACCATGTGGCCGTGGCCCGTTTGTATGGCGAACCGCTGTTTTCGATGCCTACCGACCTGTACATCCCGCCGGATGCGCTGGAGGTGTTTCTGGAGGCTTTCGAAGGCCCTCTGGATTTGCTGCTCTATTTGATTCGAAAACAAAACTTCAACATCCTCGACATTCCGATGGCAGGCGTCACGCGCCAATACCTGACCTATGTTGAAGAAATCCGGCAGCGCAATCTGGAACTGGCGGCCGAATACCTGCTGATGGCGGCCATGCTGATCGAGATCAAATCGCGCATGCTGCTGCCGCCCAAAAAGGGGGCCGAAGGCGAAGAAGCCGAAGACCCACGAGCCGAACTGGTGCGCCGTCTGCTCGAATACGAGCAGATGAAGCTCGCCTCCATGCAGCTGAACATGATTCCTCAATACGGTCGCGATTTTTTGCAGACCCAGGTCTACATTGAGCAAAGTCTGCAACCGCGCTTCCCGGACGTCAGCATGGACGAACTGCAAGCGGCCTGGCGTGACATCTTGAAACGCGCCAATTTGGTTCAGCACCATAAGATCAGCCGCGAAGAACTGAGTGTGCGCGAGCACATGACCATCGTGCTCAAGCACCTGCAAGGCCGCAAATTTGTGGAGTTTGAGCACCTGTTCGACCCCACCTTAGGCACGCCCGTGCTGGTGGTGACCTTCATCGCCCTGCTTGAACTGGCCAAAGAAACCCTGATCGAGATCACCCAGGCCGAGGCCTTTGCGCCCATTTATGTGCGACTGGCTTACACGCCCAACTGAGCCCGGAACCCCTCACTGATCTTGCCCACAGGCCAACGCTTTTGCTCGAACGATGCGGGCGACGCAACAAGTTCACAGCAGCGCCACAGCCAACGACCCACCGCGACTTTATCCATGCTCATCGCCCGCTCCATCGCCGAACTGCGCCAGCACCTGGCCCACAGCAGCCGCCCCGCCTTTGTGCCCACCATGGGCAATTTGCACGCAGGTCACACCACTCTGATCGACCGAGCCAAACCGCTGGGCGACTGCACCGTGGCCAGCATCTTCGTCAACCGCTTGCAGTTTTTGCCCCACGAAGACTTTGACAGTTACCCCCGCACCTGGGAAGCCGACTGCGCCAAGCTGGAGGCCGCAGGCTGCGACGTCGTGTTTGCCCCGCGCGAGACCGACCTGTACCCCGAGCGCCAAACCGTCAAGGTTCAAGCCGACCCGGTGCTGGGCGACATCTTGGAAGGCGAATTCCGCCCGGGCTTTTTCACGGGTGTGTCCACCGTGGTCATGAAGCTGTTCATGAGCGTGTTTGCAGGCAAGGCCGAGGGCGTGGCCGTGTTTGGTAAAAAGGACTACCAGCAGCTCATGGTGATCCGCCAGATGGTGCGCCAGTTGGCGCTGCCCCTTGAAGTGATGGGCGTCGAGACCTGCCGGGCTGCCGATGGCCTGGCCTTGAGTTCGCGCAACGGTTACCTGTCAGAAGCCGAACGCGCCGAAGCGGTGCAACTGTCATTGGCTTTGCGTGAACTGGGGCGAGATGCCTTGGCGGCTGCCGATGCGCTGCACACCCATTTGCCCGCACTAGAGGCCAAGGCCATGGCAGGCCTGCGCCAACGTGGCTGGCAAACCGACTACCTCACGGTTCGCCGTCGCCACGACCTGCAAGCGCCGCAGGCGGGTGATGCGCTGGTGGTGTTGGGCGCGGCAAAACTGGGTGCCACACGACTGATCGACAACTTCGAAATCTGAGTCCACCGTCACGGCTGATCAGAGGTCTTAAACAGCTTCGCCCCGAGGCCCGCGACCCATCAAGACCTGCACCGCCTCAGACGCCTTCAGACGTCCATCGAGCAGCGCGACCACTGCCTCGGTGATGGGCATGTCAACGCCCAAACTCTGGGCGCGTTGCCACACAGTGCGCGCGCTGTAGACGCCTTCGGCCACATGACCCAGTGAGGTCACCGCCTGCGCCAGGCTCAGGCCTTGCGCCAACAACAGGCCTACTTTGCGGTTGCGGCTGAGGTCACCTGTGGCGGTCAACACCAAGTCACCCAAGCCCGACAGGCCCATGAAGGTTTCTGGCTTGGCACCCAGTGCCAGGCCCAAACGGGTCATTTCGGCCAGCCCACGTGTGATGAGTGCCGCCCGGGCGTTCAACCCCAAGTCCAGGCCGTCACAAAGACCCGTGGCAATGGCCAGCACGTTTTTGACGGCACCACCGACTTCAACCCCGACGATGTCGTCGTTGGCATACACACGCAGCGCAGCGCCATGAAAAGCCTTGACCAGCGCCTCGCGCACCGACGCGTGCGCACTGGCGGCCACCAGAGCGGTGGGCTGGCTGCGGGCCACCTCTTGGGCAAAGCTGGGCCCATTCAAAGCCCCGGCCAGCAGCGCGGGCGCGACCTGAGCTTGCACCTCATGCGGCATGAGGCCCGTGTCGGCCTCAAAGCCTTTGCTCAACCAGGCCACAGAGGCGGGCACACCCTGCAGCGCTTGCAAAGTGCTGCGCAGGCCAGCCATGGGGGTGGCGATGATGAACAGGTCTTCGGCGCTGGCGTGTTGCACCAGCGAGGCCAGCGGGCCCGACGTGATGGCCAGATCGGCAGGCAGCGCGATGCCAGGCAAATAGCGCTCATTACTGCGCTGCTGCTGCATGGCTTGCGCCTGGGCTGCGTCGCGTGCATGCAGACTCACCCGGTGGGCCATAGGCTGGCGACTGGCGGCAATGGCCAGCGCTGTGCCCCAAGCCCCCGCACCGATGATGGTGATCTGCATGCCGGGCGCGTGCTGTTTTTACTGCTGAGGGGCCGCAGCTTGCTGGGCTTGCTGCTGCTCGTACATGGCCTGGAAGTTGATTTCGGCCAAGTGCACAGGCGGGAAGCCAGCACGGGTAATCAAGTCGGCCACGTTGCCGCGCAGATAGGGGTAAACGATTTGCGGGCAGGCGATGCCCATGATGGCACCCATCTGGTCTTCGGGCACGTTGCGGATTTCGAAGATGCCGCCTTGCTTGCACTCGACCAAAAACACGGTCTTGTCGGCGATTTTGGTGTGCACTGTTGCGGTCACGCAGACTTCGAACACGCCATCGGCCACGGGGGTGGCTTCCACGCCCAACTGAATGTCCACGCTGGGCTGCTGCTGCTCCAGCAAGATAGCGGGCGAATTGGGCTGCTCGAGTGAAGCCTCTTTCAGGTAAACGCGCTGAATCTGAAAAACAGGGGCTTGGGCTTCGGTGTTGACAGCGGTATCGGTCATGAAAATCTCTTCAAAAAATACGGGCAGTTCACAGAGAACCGCCCAAGGATGAAACAGGTGAATTATCGGCGATCAGAATCAGGCCTCGGCCCGAGGCCTGCCTGTGAAAACCCTAGGGCGTCAGTGACAACCCACGCGAGTTCAGGCCGCTTGCAACAAAGGCAGCAAACCGCCTTTGGCATCGAGCGCCATCAGGTCGTCGCAGCCACCCACATGGGTATCGCCCACATAGATTTGCGGCACGGTGCGGCGGCCGGTGGTCTGCATCATGTGGTCGCGCTGAACAGGGTCCAGGTCGATGCGGATTTCTTCAATCTGCTCAACGCCTTTGGCTTTGAGCAATTGCTTGGCACGGATGCAATAAGGGCAAACGGCGGTGGTGTACATCTTGACGGCTTGCATGAGGTGCTCCTTGAATCAGGCTTTTTCAACAGGCATGCTGGCCGCTTGCCAGGCATTGAGTCCACCCGACAAAGACTGCACATTTTCAAAACCCAGCTTGCGGGCAGTCGCTGCAGCACGGGCCGAACGCGCGCCCACCTGGCAAACCATCACCACTTGGGCCGATTTACTTTTGACCAGTTGGGCCAATTTGTCTTCGAGTTGGCCCAAGGGCAGGTTTTTGGCACCGATCACATGGCCACGCGCAAATTCGTCGGGCTCGCACACGTCAATCACGATGGCTTTTTCGCGGTTCATCAGCTGCACCATGTCTTGGGGGCTGAGGCCACTGCCTTTGTTCAGAACAGGAAAAAGCAAAGCCACGCCCGAAGCCAAAGCCACGGTGATGAGCATCCAGTTGTCGAGGAGAAATTTCACGAATCAGACCTTTGTAAGCCAAAAAACACCGGTCCGTCAGCGGACCGCCAAGCAGCGATTCTAAAATGATGGACTTGTCCTCTGTTTTGACCCCTTGTTTTTACAGCCCAGCTGTTGCCTCACCATGTACAAAATCGTCCTCATCCGCCACGGCGAATCCACCTGGAACCTCGAAAACCGCTTCACGGGCTGGACCGATGTCGACCTGACCCCCACCGGCGTAAGCCAGGCCATGTCGGCCGGTAAGCTGCTCAAAGCCGAAGGCTGGGACTTTGATCTTTGCTACACCTCGGTCCTCAAACGCGCCATCCACACCCTTTGGTACACCCTGGACGAGATGGACCGCACCTGGCTGCCGGTGGTCAAGGACTACCGCCTGAACGAGCGCCACTACGGTGCCCTGCAAGGCCTGAACAAGGCTGACATGGCCAAGCAATTCGGCGATGAGCAGGTGCTCATCTGGCGTCGCAGCTACGACACGCCTCCTCCGGCGTTGGAAGCCACAGATCCCCGCTGCGAGCGCAGCGACCGGCGCTATGCCAATGTGGACGTCGAATCGGTGCCACTGACCGAGTGCCTGAAAGACACCGTGGCCCGCGTGCTGCCCGCCTGGAACGACAGCATCGCCCCCAGCATCAAGGCCGGCAAGCGCGTGCTGATCGCGGCGCACGGCAACTCGATTCGCGCCCTGATCAAGTACCTGGACGGCATTTCGGACACCGACATCGTGAACCTGAACATCCCCAACGGCATCCCGCTGGTGTACGAGCTGGACGACAATCTAAAGCCCATCCGCCACTACTACTTAGGCGATGCCGAAGCCGCAGCAAAAGCCGCTGCCGCAGTGGCCAACCAAGGCAAAGCCTGAGCCAAACCGACCTTGCACAAGGTGATTTATGGTTCGGACAAACACCCGTCACTGGCGGGTGTATATTGGGCCGCTTCTCACTGGGAACATACAAGCACATGGGACAAAAACTCAAGATCGCGGGCTGGATCGGCATAGGCGCACTGGCTGGCGCACTGACCACCATGTCTTTGCAAACGGTGGCACGCGGCAACATGGCGCCCTTGCCACTCGAAGAGCTGCAGCAACTGGCGGCTGTCTTTGGCATGGTCAAAAGTGACTACGTCGAGCCTGTGGACGAGAAAAAGCTGATCACTGAAGCCATTTCAGGCATGGTGGCCAGTCTGGACCCGCACTCTCAGTATTTCGACAAAAAGAGCTTCAAAGAATTTTCCGAGGGCACCTCGGGGAAATTTGTAGGCGTAGGCATCGAGATCAGCCAAGAAGACGGTTTGGTCAAGATCGTTTCGCCCATTGAAGGCTCCCCAGCCGACCGTGCTGGCCTCAAAACCAACGACCTGATCACCAAGATCAACGACACGGCGGTCAAAGGGCTGTCGCTCAACGAAGCGGTCAAGCGCATGCGTGGCGAACCCAAAACCAAGGTGTTGCTGACCATCTTCCGTAAGTCTGAAAACCGCACCTTCCCGGTCACCATCGTCCGCGAAGAAATCAAGACCCAGTCAGTCAAGTCCAAGCTGATCGAGCCGGGCTACGGCTGGATTCGCGTGTCGCAGTTCCAGGAACGCACGGTGGATGATTTCGCCCGCAAAATCGAAGAAATGTACAAAGAAGACCCCAAGCTCAAAGGCTTGGTGCTCGACTTGCGCAACGACCCGGGTGGCCTGCTGGATGCGGCGGTGGCCCTGTCTGCCGCCTTCTTGCCTGAAAACGTCACGGTGGTCACCACCAATGGCCAGCTCGAAGAAAGCAAATTCACCTACAAAGCCACGCCCCAGTTCTGGCGTCGCAACAGCAGCAACGACCCGATCACCCACATGACGCAAGCCACGGGCGGCGCCTTGAAAAAAGTGCCTTTGGTGGTGCTGGTCAACGAAGGCTCGGCCTCGGCCAGCGAAATCGTGGCCGGTGCACTGCAAGACTACAAGCGCGGCACCCTGATGGGCAGCCAAACCTTTGGCAAGGGCTCAGTGCAAACCGTGCGCCAATTGGGGCCTGACACGGCGCTCAAGATCACCACCGCCCGTTACTACACGCCCAATGGCCGCGCCATCCAGGCCAAAGGCATCGTGCCCGAGGTGATGCTGGACGAAACCGAAAACGGCAATGTGTTCTCGGCCTTGCGCACCCGCGAAGCCGATCTCGAAAAACACCTGTCCAACGGCAAAGAAGCCGAAGAGAAAAAAGACCCGGCCCGCGAAAAAGCCCGTGAAGACGCCCTCAAAAAGCTGGAAGAAGAGTCCAAAAAACCCGTGGCTGAACGCCGCCTGCCCGAGTTCGGCTCGGACAAAGACTTCCAGTTGATCCAGGCCCTGAACCAGCTCAAAGGCCTGCCGGTCAAAGCCAGCACCACACTGGCCGAACGCAAGACCGAAAAGAAAGAAGACTGAGCGCCATGGACAACGCGAATGGATGACGCGCAACTGCTGCGCTATTCGCGGCACATCCTGCTCAATGAGCTGGGCATCGACGGCCAGGAAAACCTGCTGGCCTCACACGCCCTGATCATCGGTGCCGGAGGGCTGGGCTCGCCGGTCAGCCTGTATTTGGGCAGTGCCGGAGTCGGCCACATCACCGTGGTCGATCACGACCTTGTGGACGCCACCAACTTGCAGCGCCAAATTGCCCACACTTTGGACCGGGTGGGCCAGTACAAGGCTGATTCTGTACGGACGGCCATTGGGCAGATCAACCCCGACACACAAGTGAGCGCCATCACTCAGCGGGCCGACGCGGCCTTGCTCGACAAACTGGTGGCCCAAGCCGACGTGGTGCTGGACTGCTGCGACAACTTCGAAACCCGCCAGGCCGTGAATCTGGCCTGCGTGAAACACCGCAAACCCCTGGTATCGGGTGCCGCCATCCGCATGGACGGACAAGTCTCGGTCTTTGACAGCACTCAGCACGACGCCCCCTGCTACGCCTGCATCTTCCCCCCCGAGCAAGCGCCTGAAGAAACCCGCTGCGCCACCATGGGCGTGTTCGCACCGCTGGTGGGCATCATCGGCACGGTGCAAGCCGCCGAAGCCCTCAAGATTTTGAGCGGCATGGGCAGCCACATGGCCGGGCGTTTGCTGATGCTCGACGGGCGCGCGCTGTCGTGGACCGATATCCGCATGCAGCGCAACCCGCTCTGCCCGGTGTGCGCGGCGTACCGTCAAGGTTGATCCGGTCCGCGCCAGCCACCACTTATAAACAGAACAAGCTGCTGCAACCTGCGCATCAATGCAAGCGCTAGCGGCGCTCAGCTGCCGTGGCAAGTGCCATGGAATTTTCTGAACACAGATGGCGACATGGCGACTTCGTCTGCCGCAAACATCCCTATTTTTTGTGTTTGGGCCTGGCGTTGCAGGTCTGCATACGGGCCTTTACCCGTGCGAAACCGGTAGGCCCAAGCCATGCCGGAGCGCACCATCTCGGCCCCCAAATCCACACCGTCTATGGACAAACGGCCAATCTGTCGGCCATAAACATCGTGGCCATGGTCAAGCACCTGAACCGGCTTGCGCAGCGCCAGGCGGATCATTGCATCGCGGGCTTCAGCTCCGCCGGGTTGGCAAATTTCGGGGGCGTCAATGCCTTCAATGCGCAATTTGACAGGCTCATGCTGGCCTTCACGCACCAATAAAACCGTGTCGCCATCCATGACCCAACTGACCCAGCCTGTCCAAACCTCAGAAGCCTGCCCCGCACAAGGCAGTGCCAAGGCCAAAGCACAAAACCACTGACGCCATAACGTCATGAAGCATCCTTGCCGCGTTGTCCCTGGCGGCGATTGGCCTTGGGCAGGTCGGGGCTCAGCTCGGTCAACAAGCTTTGGGCGCGGGCCTGTAAGCGCTCCAGCGCTTCGTCAAATCGAGCGGCTTCTTCGGGCTGCAGTGCTTTCAAAATTTGGCTGTTGATGGCCTGAATCTGGGGCATCAAAGCTTCATACAGCTGCCGCCCTGCTGGCGTCAGGCTCACCAACGCGCTGCGCCGGTCGTTGGCGGGGATGGTGCGCAGCACCAGTTGTTTGTGCCCCAATGCCGTCAAGGTGCGCGAGGTGCGGGCGCGATCACGGTGCATCCGCTCGGCCAGGGCCGACGGCGGTAAGCTGCCGTTTTCATAGAGTTGGGCCACCACGGCCCATTCGCGCCGGGTAATGCCATAACCGCCCTCACACAAGCGCACCACCATGGTCCCCGCCACGCTCGACAAACGGCCCAGCCTGTACAAAAGCAGGTCGTCAATCGACGCCAAACGTTGGGATGGGGACAAAGGCATCAGGGTTTTCAGGGGGGATGGTTGATTAGATCAATTGTCGGTCAAGCCACTACATTCTGCGTTGGCTTGCGCTTTTAACAGGGGACGTTTCAGCCCCGCACAAACGGAGACATTCATGCATTCGATCCAAAGCACCACCGGCCACAGCACCCGCCACTTCAGCCGCCACTTCAGCCGCTGGAGTTTGGGCCTGCTCGCGCTTTCTTTGGCTGCACTCTCGCCCAGCCTGCAGGCGCAAGACAAACCGCCGCTCAAGATCGTGGTGGGTTTTCCGCCCGGCGGCTCCGCAGACATTTTGGCCCGCATGGTGGCCGACGCCCTGCGTGAAGACTTTGGCACCATCGTCGTGGACAACAAACCCGGCGCAGGTGGACGCATTGCCTTGAATGCAGTCAAGGTCGCCAAACCCGATGGCCAGACTGTGATCGTGTTGCCCAGCGGCCCCATGGTGTTGTTTCCCCATGTTTATAAAAAGCTCGACTACGACGCGGTAAAAGACTTCACCCCCGTCTCGCAGATCGCCCGCTTCCAGTTTGGCGTGGTGTCCGGCCCCGCCAGCAACGTGAAAAATGTGGCTGAGTTGGTGGCCAAAGCCAAGAGCGATCCAGGCAATGCCAGCTACGGCACCCCTGGCGCGGGCACCTTGCCACACTTCATGGGCGTGTTGATGGAGCAATCGGCGGGCATCAGCCTGAACCATGTGCCTTTCCAGGGCGGCGCACCGGCCAACAACGCGCTGCTGGGCGGCCACATCGGCTACAAATTTGACGTGGTGTCCGAAACCGCCGAAATGCACCGCGCGGGCAAGGTCCGCATCATTGCCGTGACCGGCAGCCAGCGCGACCCGCAAGTGCCCGAAGTGCCCACGCTCAAAGAATCAGGCATCAACATGGATGCAACGGCCTGGTTTGCCATGTATGGCCCTGCCGGACTCAAAGGCGATGCACTTGGTCGCCTTGAAAAAGCCATGATGAAAATCGCGCGCGACCCGGCCATGAAAGACAAGATGCTCAAGCTCGGCTATGAGCCCATTGGCTCTAACTCGGTCGATCTGGCTGCAGCACAAAAAGCCGATCTCAATCGCTGGGAAAAACCCATCAAAGCCACGGGCGTTCAGCTGGACTGAAGGGGTGGCCTGTCCGCACTCTGCTTTCCAAGCGCTCCGCACTCTGCATCGGCTGCACGCTGATCACCCACCGACACACAAAACGCACATGAAAAAATCACTGACACCTTGGCGCGCAGCGCTTTGCCTGAGCATGGCCGCCTGCACCCTTTCAGTCCCTGCATGGGCCCAAAGCTACCCCAGCAAACCCATCAAATTCATCACCAACTTCCCGGCGGGCGGCCCGGCTGATTTTTTAGCCCGTTCAGTCGGTGAGTACATCACCACCCAGTCCAAGCAGGCGGTCGTGGTTGAAAACAAAGCCGGCGCAGGCGGCAACATCGGGGCTGACTTTGTGGCCAAGAGCCCGTCCGATGGTTACACCGTGTTGTTCGGCATCGACACCACCTTCACGGTCAATCCATACATCTACAAAAACATGGCCTTCAAGCCGGCGGACCTGCGACCCATCATGGTCATGGTCTCTTCGGGCCTGCTGGTCGGTGCACACCCCAGCACCGGCTTCAAAACAATCAAAGACCTGATCGCCCAAGGCAAAGGCAAGGGTCTGAACTTCAGCAGCGCAGGCAGTGGCAGCCCGGGTCATTTGGCAGCCGAAATTTTCATGGACGCGGCGGGCATCACCATTCAGCATGTGCCCTACAAAGGCAACACCCCAGCCGTGACCGCTGTGCTGGCTGGCGAAGTGGATGCGGGCGTGCTGGCCACACCCGGCATGCTGCCCCATGTGAAGACCGGCAAGATCACCGCGCTGGCCGTGACCAGCCGCCAGCGTTCACGCTCGGCACCGGAGATTCCCACTGTGGCCGAAGCGGGCTTGAAGGATCTGGAGCTGGAGGTGCTCTACATCGCCATGGTGCCCGCAGCCACACCCGAGCCCGTGGTGCAATGGCTGCAAAAAGCCTTCACCGACGCCTTGAACCGGCCCGACAAACAAACTCAACTGGCGGGCATGGATCTTTTCTACGAAGGTCTGATCGGAGCGGACGCGGTCAAACGTCTGAGCGACCAATCCCAGCGCTACGGCCGCGTGGTCAAGTCCACGGGCATGAAAGTCGAATGAACGCCATGACCCACACCACGGCACAACGCCCCAACATCATCTTCATCGTGGCCGACGACCTCGGCTTTGCCGACCTGGGCTGCTACGGCGGCCGCGATGCAAAGTTCGGCAAAGTCTCGCCCGTGCTCGACCAACTGGCCGCTGCAGGCCTCAAGTTCACTCAGGGTTATGCCAATTCACCCGTGTGCTCGCCCACGCGTTTTGCGCTCATGACGGCGCGCTACCAGTACCGCCTTCGCGGCGGGGCCGATGAGCCCATCAACAGCAAAAGCAAAGGCAGCACCGTGCTGGGCCTGCCACCCGAGCACCCCACACTGCCATCACTGCTCAAGGCCAGTGGCTACCGCACCGCGCTGATTGGCAAATGGCACCTGGGCTACCCGCCCCACTTCAGCCCGATCAAGTCTGGCTACGAAGAATTTTTTGGCCCCATGTCGGGCGGGGTGGACTACTTCACCCATGCCAGCAACAACGGCACGCACGACCTGTACACCAACGAAGAAGAAAAGCACGAAGACGGCTATCTGACCGACCTGATTTCACAAAAAGCGGTGGACTTTGTGAACCGCATGGCCCCCGGCGCTGCACAGGGCACACCATTTTTCTTGAGCCTGCACTACACCGCGCCGCACTGGCCCTGGGAAACGCGCGAAGACCACGCATTGGCCCAAGAGGTCAAGGACAACCTGTTCCACCTGCATGGCGGCAACATCCACACCTACCACCGCATGATCCACCACATGGACGAAGGCATTGGCTGGGTGGTGGACGCCCTCAAAAAGACAGGCCAGATCGACAACACCCTGATCGTCTTCACCAGCGACAACGGCGGCGAACGCTTCAGCGACAACTGGCCTCTGGTCGGCGGCAAGATGGACCTGACCGAAGGCGGTATCCGTGTTCCGTGGATCGCGCATTGGCCCGGCTTCATCGCGCCGGGTGGCACCTCGACCCAGCACTGCATGACCATGGACTGGTCGGCCACCATGGTCGAACTGGCTGGCGCAAAAGCGGATGCCAAGCACCCTTTTGACGGGGTGTCGCTGGCTCCCGTGCTGCGCGATGCACAGCACCAGTTCGAGCGGCCCCTGTATTGGCGCATGAACCACCGTGGCCAGCGCGCCCTGCGCATGGGTGACTACAAATACCTACGGGTCGACGGCAACGACTATTTGTTCAACATCCCGGCTGATGAGCGCGAACGCGCCAACCTGGCCAAACACCAGCCCGGAAAGCTGCAAAGCCTGCGAGCCGCTTGGGAAGCCTGGGATGCCAGCGTACCCGCCATTCCCGAAGACGCGACCATCAGTCTGGGTTATTCGGTCAAAGACATGCCGCAGCGCTGAACGCAGGGCGGCTAAGATCAGGCATGCCTGATATGCAACGATTTTTAACCTTCCGCCACTGGCCTCGCCTGACCGCCCATCTGGCCCGCACCGAAGTGCTGGCCGGGCTGACGGTGGCTCTGGTCATGGTGCCGCAGGCCGTGGCCTACGCGGGGCTGGCTGGCATGCCGCTGGTCACAGGCCTTTACACCTGCCTGATTCCCGCCCTGCTGGCCGTATTGTTCGGCAGCGCCAACCGCTTGTCGGTGGGGCCAGCCGCGCTCACTTGCGTGCTGATTGAGGCATCGCTGACGGGCATGGCCGAACCCGGCTCGCCCGAATGGGTGGCGCTGGCGGTGTGGTTGTCACTGCTGTCGGGGGCCATTCAACTGTTGCTGGGGCTGGGCAACTACGGCTGGCTCATCAACCTGGTCAGTGCGCCCGTGATGATGGGGTTCACCCAAGCGGCCTCCTTGCTGATCATGGCTTCGCAAGTGCCCGGTTTGCTGGGCATAGAAGCCTGGCATTGGCATGTGCAAAGTTGGCCCGCCTGGCTGACCGGCTGGTCCGCCCTGTTCGGACTCAGCAGCCTGGTGGCGCTGCTTTTGTTGCGGCATTCCAAGCCGCGCTGGCCCGGCATCATGATCGTCATGGGCATCGCCTCGGCCGTCGCTTATGCCACCGATTACCAGGCGCACGGCGCGGTGGTCGGTTTGCTGCCTTCGGGCTTGCCCGGCTTTTATGGGCCCCATTGGCCCGGCCTGACGGTGCTCAACCAGCTTTGGGTTCCCGCCATGGTGATCGCGTTGGTCAGTTTTTTAGAAACCGCCTCCAGTGCCCGCATCGAATGTAGACGCGACGGCAAGCGCTGGGACGACAGCACCGAACTGTTCAGCCAGGGACTGGCCAAACTGGCCTCTGCCTTTTCAGGCAGTTTTGCCACCAGCACCTCGTTTTCGCGCTCCGCACTCATGCTTTATGCCGGTGCACGCTCGGGCTGGGCCGTGGTCGCCTCGGTGGGCTTTGTGCTGCTGGCCTTGCTGATACTCATGCCCGCGCTGCAATACGTGCCGCGCTCGGTCATGTCGGCGGCCGTGATCGTGGCTGTGCTCAATTTGTTCCAGCCCCGCCAGTTTTTGACGCTCTGGCGCATCGGCCGCATCGAAACCATGACAGCGGGCATCACCTTTGTCATGACCTTATTGACCGCGCCGCGCATTTACTGGGGTGTGATGACCGGGGTGCTGGTGGGCCTGAGCCACTTTTTGCACACGCGCCTGCACCCGCGCATCATCGAAGTGGGCCTGCACCCCGACGGCAGCCTGCGCGACCGCCATCTGTGGAAACTGCCCCCACTGGCTCTGCACCTCTACGCGCTGCGCATGGATGCCGAACTGGACTTTGCCGCCGCCAGCGACTTTGACCGGGCCATCACCGACCACCTGGCCCGCCACCGCGAGGTGAAGCATGTTTGCCTGTTTGCGCAACCCATCAACCGAATCGACGTGACGGGTGTGGAGACCTTTGGCCAGCTGCACCGGCAACTGGCCAGCCGGGGCATCACCCTGCACATCAGCGGCATCAAACTGCCCGTGGAAACCGCCTTGCGCCGCGCAGGTGAGCTCCAGGACAGCCCTTATCTCAAGCTCTACCGCACCGATGCCGAGGCCCTGCAAGCCTTGGCGCAATTGGCCCCACTGCCCGACGACATTGCGGCAGCGGCCATTTGAAGCGAGTCAAGCCGGAATTTCAGCCTTGACCAACAGCGCCAGCAGCTGCAAGGACTCCTGCCAACCCAAGCCACAAGCTTCAGCGGAAATCAGGTCAGAAGCAACCACCTGATCCATGTTCGGCTCGATCCCTGCCAAGTCTACTTGCCGACCCTTATGCCAAGCTCTTTTCAAATTCGGTCAAGCGCTTGTGAATCGAACGCAATTCTGTGATGTCGGTCCATCGCTCAATCAGGTAAGAAAACGCTTCATTGACTTTGCCAAACGCATTGCTCACTTGCTGAATCACGCCCAGCGTGATCAGCCCGGTAAACAGCGATGGCCCCATCAGCAGGTACGGAAAAATCACCGTCGACTGGCTGTAAAAATTGCTCCAGAGGTTGAAGTAGGCGTAATGGTTGAACAAGCGGAAATTGTTCAAGCGCACCCCGGCGAACAAATTCAAAACCGTGGGCAAGTCCATGCGGCTGCGGTCGTCTTCGGCATACACCAAATCCTTGCGCAAAGCGGCCTCGGTCTTCTGGTTGTTGTACTCCAGCCCCGGCAAGTGAATGCCCACAAACCACGACAACACCGTACCGCCCAGCGCAGTAAACAGTGCCACCCAAAACAGAGACCCCTCAAACTGCAACCAAGCAATGGCCATGCCCTGAGACAGCCCCCACAAAATCGGAATGAACGATGCCAGCGTGAGCACCGCCCGCACCAATCCCAAGCCCAGGTTCTCGGTCTGGCGGGCAAAACGCATGCAGTCTTCTTGAATGCGCTGCGAAGCCCCTTCGACCGTCTCGCTCGTTTTTTGCCAGCGCGGCAAATACGTCTCGGTCATGGCCTGACGCCACCGAAAAGCGTAGTGCGAGGCCAAATAGGTTTCAAGGCTGCGCAGCAACATGTAGGGAAAAGCGATCCACGCAAACTGCTGCATGAAACCCCAAAACATGGCCAAACCACCCGCTTGTTCAGGTTTTTGCAGCAAGTCATAAAACTGGCCATACCAAGTGTTGAGCTTGACCGTCTGCTGCACGGTGATGAACACCAGCGCCACCAACACCAACAAACCTCCCCAAGACCACAAGGCCCAGCGGCGTGAGAGAAAGAAACTTCGGAACATAGGGCCTTCTTATTCAGGGTTTGACACTGTCGACCGTCTCGGTCTCGACGACCGCAGGCAGCACCACTTAGAGCAACTTCAGATCCTCGCTGTGCCCGATTCGGCGGCCCTGAAGCCGCTTTGGGAAAAGGTCCCATGGGCGCAAGCCCGGTGCCATAGCGCTGATACTGAATGTACCCGGCTTAAGCCAATCGCCAGTTTGAGTCAAAGACTCTTCAACAGTTGCCGGCTTGTTGAAGCCTACCGTCAACTGCCCCCAATAGGCCGTATTGGATGGGCATCAACAGGTAACGATCCATCCCTCCAGCGGATCGCAAGGCGGTAGGCCGTATTGCGGGTGTCCGGCTTCGTGCTGTTGCTGCGCCCAAGCCGCCTGCATCAGGCAAAGGGTGGCATCGAGTGCATCACCGCTGGCATCGTCAGCCAGACGACCCATCAGAGCGTTGCTGGCCACCAGGCGCAAGCCCAGGCGGGTTTGCCCGCGCTCCAGTGCGCTCAGCAGTTCGCGCCGGGCCAACAGGCGTTCGGGGGTTTGTTTGGCTTTGTCGTCGCTTTTGTAGCTGGTGTTGCCCAGTACCTCGCGCGCCAGCAGGCCGGGGTAGGCCTCTAGCGCCACACGACGCACATCGCCTGCGTGCAGGCCGGGCAGGTGCACACCCGCCTGACGCAGCAGAGGCACGCCCGCGTGCAGCATGTAGGCCACAGGCGGGTTGACCCATTTCATAGAGGGGCTGGAACCCGCGGGTTTGTCGGCAGCGCGGTGGGCAAACTTGCCACCCACTGGGCGGGCGTTGCAAAACGCTGCAAATTGCTCGCGGATTTGGGGGCGCTCCAAGGCGCAGTAGTGGTCCATGCAGGCGGCCCAGTTGGTGGGCCAGCCCAGCGTCTGCACCAGCTCTCGTGGAAGGCCAAAGGGCAAGTCAAAGCCGCCCACCCAGTCGGCAGGCTGCGCAAGCCATTGGCCAAACGCAGTCAGGGTGTCAAAGGTTTTCAGCGCTTGCAGTTGCACCCTGCCCTGGCGGGCTTGGCCCAGCGCCAGCACGATGGGCTTGCGTTTGCTGGGGCTGCTGGAGAAGTCGCAGCCGATGAGCTGCATCGGATCAGGCGCGCCCGATGATGGACGCGGTGGCCATCAGCTCTTCGAGCAAAGCCAATGAGACTTTGCCCGACACGCTGTACGGGTCCAACTCGGCACGCTCGGCGTATTTGAGCAGGATGTTGGTGTTGACTCGCGAGGTGTCGACCTGGCCCATCGTCCAGCCGCCAAAGCGGCGCTCGGTGATCTCTTCGTAATGCAGCAAGACCACTTCTTTGTGGCGGGCATCTTTCTGGATGTGTCCGTACAACTCGCTGACAGCCCCACGGCCGCCTTCGATGGCTTGCAGGAAAATACCACCACCATAGCAAAGGATGCCGGTGATGCCGGTACTGGGGTTGAATTGGCGCGACTGGGCGAGGATCGAGTCGATCATCTCGGGGCGGGGGTCTACAGCGCGGCTGGCGTAAAGCAGGCGTACCAACATGGATCAGTTCTTTCCGGGAATCAGGGCCAAAAATTCACGACGCAGGTTGACGTCCTTGAGGAAGGCACCGCGCATGACCGAGTTGATCATTTTGCTGTCCATGTCTTTCACGCCACGCCACCCCATGCAGTAGTGGCTGGCTTCCATGACGATGGCCAGACCATCAGGTTGGGTTTTGCGCTGGATCAGGTCGGCCAGTTGCACCACGGCTTCTTCCTGGATTTGGGGACGACCCATGATCCATTCGGCCAAGCGGGCATATTTGGACAGGCCAATCACGTTGGTGTGTTCGTTGGGCAGCACGCCGATCCAGATCTTGCCAATCACGGGGCAAAAGTGGTGGCTGCAGGCGCTGCGCACGGTGATGGGGCCGACGATCATCAGCTCGTTCAGGTGCTCGGCATTGGGGAATTCGGTGATCTCGGGCCCCTCAACATAGCGGCCTTTGAACACTTCTTTCAGGTACATCTTGGCCACGCGGCGCGCGGTGTCGCCCGTGTTGTGGTCGTTCACGGTGTCGATGACCAAGCTGTCGAGCACACCCGCCATTTTGCCGGTGACTTCGTCCAGCAATTTTTCCAACTCGCCGGGTTCGATGAATTCGGCAATGTTGTCGTTGGCATGGAAGCGCTTGCGGGCCGCATTGATGCGCTCGCGGATCTTGACGGAAACAGGTACGCCTTCGTCTTCGGGCGTGGCGGCAGAAGCAGTCATGGCGTCTGGGGCTTTCATTAACATGGCGAGGATCGTAACAGCGATTGATACCCCTGCTTCCCCTGAGACATAACGCCCATTCCAAGCGGGGGGGATCACCCGCTCAGTAGCGGTTACCGCTCAAAAACAGCGCCAGCCGCATCAAGCCAAAGGCCAACCGGTCACGCCACCTTTGGTGCCAGGCCCTTTGGAGATCCAACTCAGCCAGCACCGGCTTGCTTTGCTGCACGATCGCCGAGTGCAAGCGCTGGTAAAGCTGCTGGGCAAAAGCTTTGTCGGCCACCACCACATTGGCCTCACGCGCCAACAAGAGGCTGAGCGGGTCCAGATTGGACGAGCCCACCGTGGCCCAGGGCCGCTCGTTGTTCGGGTCGATCACGGCCACTTTGGCGTGCAAAAAGCTGGCCTCGTACTCGTGGATCTCGATACCAGCAGCCAACAACACGCCATACACCGGGCGGGCTGCGTGGTATTGCATGAAGTATTCGTAACGTCCTTGCAGCAGCAAACGCACCCGCACGCCCCGCTGCGCAGCGTGGATCAGGGCTTTGCGCAAGCGGCGTCCAGGCAAAAAATAGGCGTTGGCGATGACGATTTCATGACGGGCAGCGCCAATCGCTTTCAAATAAGCGCGTTCAATCTGGCTGCGGTACAACACGTTGTCACGCAACAGCAAGCCCGCCTTGGCCACCAAACGGCCATCCAGCGCGTGCGCATCGTCACGGGTCCAGGGCAAATGCAGCCCTGCCGCCCGAAAGGAGCTGAACGCCTCCGGAAACTGTTGCTGCCGGACATGACGCACACCCTGGATGCGCCACCACAGTTGCGCCATGGTTTCTTGCATTTGCTGCACCAAAGCGCCCCGTGCGCAAACGGCAAAGTCCAGCCGCGGCTGGGCCAGGGTGCCATGGTGCGGGTCGTACCAGTCGTCAAGAATATTGATGCCGCCACAAAAAGCCAGATGCCCGTCGATCACGCACAGCTTGCGATGCAGGCGCCGCCAACGGCTGGGGATCAACAAACCCAAAGTGCCCAAGGGGGAATACACCCGCCATTCAACCCCCGCACGCACAAAACGCTCACGCCACTCAGGCGGCAAGCTGGGGGTGCCCACCCCATCGACCACCACCCAAACGCGCAAACCCCGCAAAGCGGCCCGCTCCAGCGCCTCGGCCACCATGGCCGCTGCGCCATGAAAATCAAAAATATAGGTCTCGATGTGCACCTGCGACCGGGCCTGCTCCAGCGCAGAGACCAAGGCCTCGAAATAGGCTTGCCCGCCTTCGATCAAGCGGATCTGATGACCGTCTCGCAAGGGCGGGCCGTAGCGCATGTTCAATCCGTCCAGGCGAACTCGGCGACCAAGGGCAAATGGTCAGACATGCGCTGCCATATGCGACCGACAGGGGCCATGGCGTGAACGGGGGTCAGCCCGCGTGCATAGACATGGTCAAGCTGGTTCAGGGGCAAACGCGAGGGATAGGTGGGCGTGGGCTGCTCACGCCATTCGCCAAAGCCCGCCTTGGCCATGCGCCGCCCCAGGCCAGTGCCCCAGTCATTGAAGTCACCCGCCACCAACACGGGCGCATGGGCCGGGATGGTCTGGTCGATGAAGGCCAGCAACTGCGCCACTTGACGCACCCGGCTGGCGGGCACCAGGCCCAAATGAACCACAACCACATGCAGTAGCCGGTCTACCACTTGAACCGTGGTGTGCAGCAAACCCCGCTGCTCAAAGCGGTGGTCCGAGATGTCTTGGTGGTGGTGCGACAACACGGGCCAGCGCGACAGCAAGGCATTGCCGTGCTCGCCATGGCGGGTGATGGCGTTGGTGCGGTAAACCGACTCGTAGCCTTCAGGCGCCAGATAGTCGGCTTGCGGCTGACTGGGCCACTGAGAAAAGTAGCGTTCTTCGCGGCGGTGCATGCGGCGCACTTCTTGCAAACACACGATGTCGGCGTCGAGCTGCTCCACCGCGTGCGCCAAGTTGTGGATCTCCAGCCGCCGCGCAGGCCCCAAGCCCTGCACACCTTTGTGGATGTTGTAGGTGGCCACGCGCAAGATGGGGTGCTCGTGTCGCTGCGGCATCAAAGGCCAATCTGGTTCTCAAAACGCGGCAGCATCAAAATGGCCTCGGCATTGGATGGCGAAAAACAATGGTCCGCAGCGGCCCGCCAATGCAGCCATTGCCAATCGGTGTGCTCGGCAGGGCTTAGGGTAATGGGCGTTTGCTCGGGCACGCACAGGCCAAACACCCGCTCGGTGTTGCGGCTGACTTCAGGGGCATAGCGCCAGCGCCACATGGGGTAAATGTCGTACACGTTTTCCAGCTGCCAGTCTTGCAAGCGGCACTGGGGGTGTCGCGCATCAATGCCGGTTTCCTCTTGCACCTCGCGCGCGGCCGTATCGGCCCAGTCTTCGTCCCAAAAATCCTTGCTTCCGGTGACCGACTGCCAAGTGCCTGCGTCGGTCCGCCGAATCAGCAAAACTTGGCCGCTGAGGGTGTAGATCACCACCAGAACAGATTGGGGAATTTTGTAGTTCGTTGAGGTCACGCAGTCATTCTAGGCAGCGCAGGTCTTGCTAGGATTGAGCCATGTCGTCTTCACCCGCCAATTTAGTGCCTTTGTTGCTGCAAACCTGCCGATTAAGCGGCGGGCCTGCCGACCACATGGCCATTGAAAATCTGAGTTTTGCCTGGTCTGCCGGCTTGCACTGGGTGTGCGGTGACGAGGGCTGCGGCAAAACCAGCCTGCTGCGACTGCTGGCAGGCGATTTGCAGCCGCTCGGGGGCACTCTCAAAACGCCACCGGGCGGCGTCTTCTGGGCCGACCTGAAGGGCCCCGAGCACGACCAAACCACCGTGCAAGCCTGCTGGGACCAGCTTCAAACCCGACACCCCCAATGGAACAATGAACTGCTGCAAAACCTGTCCGAAGCGCTGGGCATGGAAAGGCATCAGCACAAACCGCTGTACATGCTCTCCACTGGCAGCCGCCGCAAAGTCATGCTGATCGCTGCCCTGGCATCGGGCGCCACCGTCACCTTGCTTGACCAACCTTTTGCCTCGCTTGACCAAGCCTCCATTCGGGTGATCAAAGACTTTTTGCATGAAAACGCTGAGCACTCCGACCGTGCCTGGATCGTGGCGGACTATGAAGTGCCTGCGGATTTGCCACAGACTTCGGTGCTGCAAATGGCATAAAAACTCCCGCAAGCTGATCTATGCCCCATAATGCGTGCGTGTACGTCATAAAAAACGGCACAAGTCAGGTGATCGGTCAGTTTCGCGCGCTACGGCGGCAGTTTTCAGTTTGTTGTGCTTTCGGGACCCCATCGCTTTGTTTTTTTGTATTTCTGAGGAGTCCTCCATGGGCAATAAACTTTACGTCGGCAACCTGCCGTACACCGTCCGCGACGAAGACCTGCAGCAGGCATTCGGCGAATTCGGCGCCATCACCAGCGCAAAAGTCATGATGGAACGCGACACAGGTCGCTCCAAAGGCTTCGGTTTTGTGGAAATGGGCAGCGATGCCGAAGCACAAGCCGCTATTGCTGGCATGAATGGCCAGTCTTTGGGTGGCCGTAGCATCACCGTGAACGAAGCCCGTCCAATGGAGGCACGTCCTCCACGTACTGGTGGTTTCGGTGGTGGTGGCGGTTACGGCGGTGGCGGTGATCGCTCCGGTGGCGGCGGCTACGGCGGTGGCCGTTCCGGTGGTGGCGGCTACGGCGGTGGCGGCGATCGCTCCGGCGGTGGCGGCTACGGCGGTGGTGGCGGCGGCCGCGGCGGCTACTAAGCCCTGCGAATCCCGTTAACGGCAGCAATGCCGTTGCAAAATTTCCAGTTCAGCGTCTCGCTGAGCTCAGACATCAAAGGCTTCAAGACTTCGGTTTTGAGGCCTTTTTTGTGTCGCAACACATCCTCTGGAGTTGAAAGAAGCTGCACAGTAAACGACACGACAAGCCGGAGTCCACAAAAACCAATGCCACCCGAAGGTGGCATTGTTTATGGCGGGTGTTGGGTTAGCTAGCGCGACTTACGCTGCTTTGACCGCGTCCAGATTGCGCAAGCGAATGTGCAATTCGCGCAACTGCTTTTCGTCCACCGGGCTTGGGGCTTGGGTCAGCAAGCACTGGGCACGTTGGGTCTTGGGGAAAGCAATCACGTCTCGAATGGACTCAGCGCGGGTCATGAGCGTAACGATGCGGTCGAGGCCGAAGGCCAGGCCGCCGTGTGGAGGCGCACCGTATTGCAGTGCGTCAAGCAAAAAGCCGAACTTGAGTTGGGCTTCTTCGGGCGTGATCTTGAGCGCATCAAACACTTTTTGCTGCACGTCAGCGCGGTGGATACGCACCGAGCCGCCGCCCATTTCCCAGCCGTTCAACACCATGTCGTAGCCCTTGGAGATGCACTTCTCGGGGGCGGTGACCATCCAGTCTTCGTGGCCATCTTTGGGCGCGGTGAAGGGGTGGTGTACAGCGGTATAGCGCTGGTTTTCGTCGTCGTATTCGAACATGGGGAAGTCAACCACCCACATCGGCGCCCAACGGTCTTCAAACAGGCCATTTTTCTTGCCGAACTCGCTGTGACCAATCTTGATGCGCAAGGCACCAATGGCGTCGTTGACGATTTTTTCCTTATCGGCACCGAAGAAAATCAGGTCGCCGTTTTGGGCACCCGACCGCTCCAGCACAGCGGTCAAGGCCGCGTCATGGATGTTCTTGACGATGGGCGACTGCAAGCCATCGCGGCCTTTGGACAGGTCGTTGACGCGGATGTAGGCCAAGCCTTTGGCACCGTAGATCTTGACGAACTCGGTGTAGGCGTCGATCTCGCCACGGCTGATGCCGCCGCCTTCGACCGAGCCGTTGGGCACGCGCAGTGCGACCACGCGGCCACCTTTCATGTTGGCCGCACCCGAGAACACTTTGAAGTCCACATCGCCCATGACATCGGTCACTTCGGTGAACTGCAGTTTCACGCGCAGATCAGGCTTGTCGGAGCCGTAGATGTGCATGGCATCCTGGTAAGTCATGACCGGGAACTCGCCCAGGTCAACACCAATGGTTTTCTGGAAAACGCGCTTGATCATGCTCTGGAACATGTCGCGGATTTCTTCTTCGGTCAGGAACGATGTTTCGATATCGATCTGGGTGAATTCGGGCTGGCGGTCAGCACGCAGGTCTTCGTCGCGGAAGCACTTGGTGATCTGGTAGTAACGGTCATAGCCCGCCACCATGAGCAGCTGTTTGAACAGCTGAGGCGACTGGGGCAAGGCAAAGAACTGGCCATCGTGAACACGGCTGGGCACCAAATAATCACGCGCACCTTCAGGTGTGCTCTTGGTGAGCATGGGCGTTTCGATGTCGATGAAACCGTTTTCATCGAGGTACTTGCGCACTTCCATCGAGACCTTGTAGCGCAGCATCAGGTTGTTTTGCATGTACGGACGGCGCAGGTCTAACACGCGGTGCGTGAGGCGGGTCGTCTCGGACAGGTTTTCTTCGTCGATCTGGAAAGGCGGTGTGACGGAGGCATTGAGCACGATCAGTTCGTGGCACAGCACTTCGATCTTGCCGCTTTTCATGTTGTCATTGGTGGTGCCATCTGGGCGGGCACGCACCACGCCTTTGATCTGCACGCAATACTCGTTGCGCACGTCTTCGGCCACCTTGAACATCTCGGGGCGATCCGGGTCGCACACCACCTGCACGTAGCCTTCGCGGTCACGCAGGTCGATAAAGATCACGCCGCCGTGGTCACGACGGCGGTTGACCCAGCCGCAAAGGCTCACGGTTTGACCGGTCAGGGCTTCGGTCACCAGACCGCAATAGTGGGAACGCATGGACATGTTGTTGGACTTTCTTAATTCTGAAATTGTGTGGCGTGCAAGCTGGAAGGCAATGGGCTAACCCGCTCACAAAGGCTGTTTGGAGGCCGCTGGGGCGACAGGCAAGGCGTCGGGACCGCCTGGAACCACAACACCCATGGAGATGATGTATTTCAACGCGTCATCAACGCTCATCTCGAGTTCGATCACATCGGCTTTGGGCATCATCAGGAAGAAGCCCGAAGTCGGGTTGGGTGTGGTGGGCACATAAACACTGACCATGGGCTGGCCCAAGTGTTTGGCCACCTCACCGCCGGGTGTGCCGGTCAAAAAGGCAATGGTCCATGAACCTTGGCGCGGGTACTGCACCAGCAAAGCCTTTGAAAAAGCATTGCCGCTGCCCGAAAACAGGGTGTCAGCCACCTGCTTGACGCTGGTGTAAATGCTGCGCACCACCGGGATGCGGTTCATCAGGTTGTCCCACTTGCGCAGCCACCATTGGCCAAACATGTTGGCCACAAAAACACCCGTGGAAAAAATCACCAAGGCCACCAAAATCACGCCAAGGCCAGGCACACCGCGCAGCAACTCGGCCAGCTTGTGCATGCCTGGGATCAGGGTGTCTGCGGCCAGCAAAATGGCCAGAAAAATGCCATCCAGCAGCCCTACTAACCAGGTCAAAACCCAGACGGTGATGCCCATGGGCAGCCACACCAGGAGACCGGTGATGAAGTACTGTTTGAAGCTGCGTTGTTTCATGAAGGGACAATCAATGTGGGCAAGTCAGTGGCAGGCGCAAGATGCCGCACAGCCACCGGAGGCCGCTGGCGTGCTCGACTCGGCTGCACCCGCACTGGCACTCGGGGCGTCAGAAGTGGCAGATGCTGCGGCATCAGTAGCAACGGCTGTGGAGGCTGCGGCACCTGTGGCTCCGCCGCCCTTGAAATCGGTGGCATACCAGCCTGTGCCCTTGAGCTGGAAACCAGGGGCTGTCAGTTGTTTGCTGAACTGGGGGGCACCGCAGGCGGGGCATTCGGTCAGGGCCGCATCGGACATTTTTTGCAGCACATCCTTAGCATGGCCGCAGGCGTCGCACTTGTAGGCGTAAATGGGCATGAAGAGGTTCCTGGAAATATTTTTTCAACCCTAAATTGTAAGTCGAACCCCTTGCCTGCCTGGACATGCTGCTTGAAACATCTCGGCCCCGAAGTCACAGGGGTGGTCAAACCACGCAGACACGGGCAAAGTTCTCTCTTATACAATTCTGCGCAGGCCTGTCTGGTGGCGACCCGATGCGGCCCTGCACCCCCAAGATTTATGGAGCTTTCACGATCATGAACAAACGTTTTTTACTGACCGCTTTGTGTGCTTTGGCCTTGGCCGCGTGCGGCAAAAAAGAAGAAGCCCCCAAGGCCCCCGTGACTGCAGCGGCCCCGGTCAACACCGAAGAGAAAGTGTTGAACATTTACAACTGGCCCGACTACATCACCCAAGATATGGTGGCCAATTTCGAAAAAGAAACGGGCATCAAGGTCAACTACCAAACCTTTGAGAACAACGAAGCCCTGCAAGCCAAGCTGATCGCTGGCAACTCGGGTTATGACCTGGTGGTGCCCGGCGCGGTTTTTGCCAAGTCCCAAATCGAAGCCGGTTTGCTGCGCCCCCTGGACAAGGCCCAAATCCCCAATCTGGCCAATCTGGACCCCGCCATCATGGCCAAGCTCGACAAGGTTGATCCCGGCAACGCTCACCTGATTCCTTGGGCTTGGAGTTTCACCACCGTTGGCATCAACAAAGCCAAAGTGGCCAAAGCGCTGGGCAATACCCCCATGCCCGAAAACGCTTGGGATCTGGTGTTCAACCCTACCTACACCAGCAAACTCAAGTCCTGCGGCATTGCTTACCTCGATTCGCCCACCGAAATCATGCCGCCAGCCCTGCACTACATTGGCAAAGACGCCTACTCTGCGGACCCGGCTGACCACAAGGCCGCTGGCGAGATGCTGAGCAAAGTGCGCAAAGACATCCGCTTGTTCTCCAGCACCATGATCGACGATCTGGCCGGTGGCAAAGCCTGTGTGGCCTTGGGCTGGGCGGGTGACATCAACATCGCCAGCTCGCGCGCCGTGGAAAACAAGAGCGGTCAAGAGATCGAAGCCTTGTTGCCCAAAACCGGTGGCCTGCTGTTCTTTGACAACCTGGCCGTGCCCAAGGATGCCAAGCACCCCAACAACGCCATGGCCTTCATCAATTACTTTTTGAAGCCAGAAGTGTCTGCATCGCTGACCAATGAGCTGAGCTACGCCACCGCCAACAAGGCCAGCGTGGCACAAGTCACCCCCGAAGTGGCCAACAACAAGGCTGTTTTCTTGGATGCTGCCGCACTGCAAGTGGCGGTCTCGCCTTCCAGCCTGTCCAACGCCACGCGCGAATCCATGACATCGGTCTACACCGCCTTCAAAAAAGGCAAATGACAACGCGCCTCTTGCCGCGTGATTGAAATCAGGCTGTGCACATGTGTCCCATGTGCACAGCCTTTTTCTTGAGTTCAGAAAGACGACATGACGCCCCCTGTGCCCTCCGACCGAGCCGAATTTCTCCAGATTCAGAACCTGGTCAAGCGATTTGACAGCGTGACCGCGGTCGACGATGTGTCGCTGAACATTGGCAAAGGTGAAATCTTTGCCTTGCTTGGCAGCTCCGGTTGCGGCAAGTCGACCTTGCTGCGCATGTTGGCTGGGTTTGAGACGCCTTCGGCAGGTCAGATTTTTTTGGGCGGCCAAGACATCAGCCAGCTGCCGCCTTATGAGCGCCCCATCAACATGATGTTCCAGTCGTATGCGCTGTTTCCCCATCTGTCGGTGTGCGAAAACATCGCCTTTGGCCTGCGCCGCATGGGCATGGACAAAGACAGCATCAGCGAGCGCGTGCAAGCCATGCTCGACTTGGTGCAATTGCAAAAATTTGCCAGCCGCAAACCGCACCAACTGTCAGGCGGGCAGCAACAGCGTGTGGCCTTGGCCCGCAGCCTGGCCCGCAAACCCCAGCTGCTGCTGCTGGACGAGCCCTTGGGCGCATTGGACAAAAAACTGCGCGAGCAAACCCAGTTTGAACTGGTCAACATCATCGAATCAATTGGCGTGACGTGCGTGATGGTCACCCATGACCAAGAAGAGGCCATGACCATGGCTTCGCGCATCGCCGTGATGAGCCATGGCCGCATCTTGCAGCTGGGCAGCCCCACCGAGGTCTATGAAGCCCCCAGTTGCCGCTTTGTGGCCGATTTCATTGGCAATGTGAACCTGTTTGACGGGCACTTGTCGCGCACCGAGGCCAGCGAATCCGAGCTCACCACGCCGCAAGGCCGTTTCACGCTCGGCCATGGCACCTCTCACCCTTTGGGCATGGCGCTGGCATTGGCCGTTCGCCCAGAAAAAATCCAGATCGACAAACGCGCCCCGCTGGCCGGATCGGCTGAAACTGCCAATGTGGTCTCGGGCGTGGTGCGCGAAATCGCCTACATGGGCAGCTACAGCACTTATGTGGTGCAGTTGTCCGATCACAGCGTGATCAAGGTCACCCAGACCAACCGCAGCCGCAACCACGAAGGCGATATCGTGTGGGGCGACACCGTTTATTGCTCATGGGGCACCCAGGCCGGGGTGTTGTTGTCGTCATGATCCATTTGCTGTCTCAATTGGTGGAGCGCCTGCGCTTGGGGCGGCGCACGGTGCTGGGCATCCCCTTTGTGTGGTTGTGGGTGTTCTTTGCGGTGCCCTTTTTGATCCTGATGCGCCTGAGCGTGACCGACATGGGCGATCAGCTCAACCCCTTTGCCAGCTTGTTGTCGCACACCGAAGCCGGTGGCTGGAAAATGCATCTGAAGTTGAGCCACTACATCAGCCTGGTGGTCGATGACAGTGGTGAATTGGGCCAGACGCTGTACACCGAGTCGTATCTGCTGTCGCTGAAATACGCTTTTTGGACCACGTTTTTTTGCCTGCTGCTGGGCTACCCCTTTGCCTACTTTTTGGCCAGATCGTCGGCCAACACGCGCCCTGTTTTGCTGCTGATGGTGATGCTGCCTTTTTGGACATCGTTTTTGCTGCGCGTGTATGCCTGGAAAGGCATCTTGGCCGACCAGGGGATCATCAACAACGCGCTGATCGCCTTGGGCCTGATCACCGAGCCGGTGCAAATGCTTTACACCGACATTTCGATGCTGGTGGGCATGACCTATGTTTACCTGCCCTTCATGGTGTTGCCGCTGTACGCCACACTGGTCAAGCTGGACACCCGATTGCTCGAAGCGGCGTATGACTTGGGCGCCAGCCCTTGGAAGGCGTTTTGCTTGATCACCGTACCGCTCAGCCGTGCTGGCATCGTGGCGGGCTCGATGCTGGTGTTCATCCCGTGCTTGGGTGAATTTGTGATTCCCTCGCTGCTCGGTGGTGCCGAAAACGTGATGATCGGCCGTGTGGTTTGGGATGAAATGTTCAGCAGCAACAACTGGCCGCGCGCTTCAGCACTGGCCATCATGATGATTTTGTGGGTTGTCATTCCGCTGGCTTGGTACAACGCCCGGGTCTCCCGTCAGGCCCAAGAGGAGCGAGCATGATGCGCCACATCCAAGCCCACATTGGCAAAGTGTGGATGAGCTGCATCTACGCCTTTTTGTACGCACCCTTGGCGTTCTTGGTGGTGTTTTCTTTCAACAGCACCCGACAAGACAGCCATTTCACGGGCTTTTCTTGGCGCTGGTACGAAGCGCTGGCCCGCGACTCGCGACTGCTCGAAGGGTTTTGGCTCTCGCTCAAAGTGGCGGTGATCAGCGCCTCTTTCTCGGTGGTGTTGGCCACCTTGGCCGCCTATGCACTGGTGCGTTACACCCGTTTCAAAGGCCGCAACCTGTTCAGTGCCATGCTCAATGCCCCACTGGTCATGCCCGAAGTGATCATTGGCCTGTCGCTGCTGCTGCTGTCGGTGGGCACACAGCGCGTTTTTGGCTGGCCCGAACGCGGCATGACCACCATCGTGCTCGGCCATGTGCTCTTGGGCATGGCTTATGCCACCGTGGTGATCCAGTCACGCTTGAAAGAAATGGACCGCTCGATCGAAGAAGCTGCCATGGACTTGGGGTGCAAGCCCAGTCAGGTGTTTTTTCTGGTGACTCTGCCCAACATCTCTCAAGCGCTGTTGGCCGCCTGGCTGCTGACGTTCACCTTGTCATTTGACGATGTGGTCGTCTCAGAGTTTTTGTCGGGTCCGGGCGTAACCACCTTGCCGCAGGTCATCTTCAGTTACGCCAGACGGGGGGTCAACCCCTCCATTTACGCAGCGGCCAGCCTGCTCATGCTGGTGGTGACCTTGGCGGTCATCGGCTTTGGCATTTACACCGCGCGGCAGGCACACAAGGCCCGGGTGTCAAACGGCGCCTAAGCCGAAAGCTACCCGTTAAGGGCCTCGGTTTAAAGGGTCGGCAAATAAACCCAGACCTGAAAAGCCAGCAAGCTCATGATGAAACCCATGCCCAAATAAAGCAGGATTTGCAGCAAAGCATTGGTGCGACGTTGCTCTGCCAGCAATTTATCCAGCTGACGAGCGTCTTGTTGACGCGGTCTTTGCAGGTACTCGTGCAACAAGCGTGGCAACTGGGGCAGCAGCTTGGCGTAATGCGGTGCTTGGTCTTTCAACTGCTCCAGCAATTTCTTGGGGCCAATCTGGTCCAGCATCCATTTTTCCAAGAAGGGCTTGGCTGTGCTCCACAAGTCTAATTCGGGGTCGAGCTGGCGACCCAGGCCCTCGATGTTGAGCAGAGTTTTTTGCAGCAAGACCAGCTGAGGCTGAATCTCGACCTGGAAACGGCGAGAAGTCTGGAACAAGCGCATCAATACCATGCCCAGTGAGATTTCTTTGAGTGGGCGATCGAAATACGGTTCGCACACCGCACGGATGGCCGACTCCAACTCATCCACACGGGTGTCTGCGGGCACCCAGCCCGATTCGATGTGCAGCTCGGCCACGCGTTTGTAATCGCGGCGGAAAAATGCCGTGAAGTTTTGCGCCAGATACTCTTTGTCGTATTCGGTGAGCGTGCCCACGATGCCGAAGTCCAAGGAGATGTAGCGGCCAAACGTCTCGGGTGCCAAGCTGACCTGGATGTTGCCCGGGTGCATATCGGCATGGAAAAAACCGTCGCGGAACACCTGGGTAAAAAACAAGGTCACGCCATCGCGGGCCAGCTTGGGAATGTCCACACCAGCGGCACGCAGGCGCTCCACATGACTGATGGGCACACCGTTCATGCGCTCCATCACGATCACCTCGGGCTGACAGAAGTCCCAGATCATCTCAGGGATCAGCACCAGATCAAGGCCCTGCATGTTGCGACGCAGCTGGGCCGCATTGGCGGCTTCGCGCACCAAATCGAGCTCATCGTTCAGGTATTTGTCGAATTCGGCCACCACTTCGCGGGGCTTGAGCCGTTTGCCGTCCGCGCTCAGGTTTTCAACCCAGCCGGCCATCATGCGCATCAGGCTCAGGTCTTTTTGAATCACCGGCAGCATGCCGGGACGCAACACCTTCACCGCCACTTCGCGAAGTTCGCCCGACTTGCTGCGCAAGGTGGCAAAGTGGACCTGCGCAATGGAGGCGCTGGCCACGGGCTGACGTTCAAAGCTTTCAAAAACTTCGTCCACCGGTTTATGAAATGCACGTTCAATGGTGGCCACAGCGATGTCGGAGCTGAAAGGCGGCACGCGATCCTGCAACTTCGCCAGCTCTTCAGCGATGTCCAAAGGCAACAAATCACGCCGGGTAGAAAGCACCTGACCGAACTTCACAAAGATGGGCCCCAGCCGCTCCAGCGCCTCGCGCAAACGCTCGGCACGGGGAGACCTCAGGTCACGGCCCAGCGACAGAATCCGGGCCAACAGTCGAATCCAGGGTTTTCGAAAACTGGAGAGCACCAGCTCATCCAGGCCGTAGCGCAGGACGATGAAGACAATGAACGCGCCGCGACCGATGCGGCTCATGCTGCAGCACCGACTGACGTGCCCGGGGCGCGCTGGGCGACAAAACCGCGCAGCGCTTGCATGGCTTTGCGTGCAGCCTGCGCAAGGGTATGGGCTGCAGCATCTCCCACCAAACGGGCCAGGTCTTCTTCGGCGTCCCAGCGCACATGGTCGATCAACCAGTTGACTTCAGCCGCCAGTTGCACATCGCCCTCGATGCGAACTTTGGGTTTGTCACCCCGCGCCAGGGCCGAGGCCAAAGAGACAGGCGACTCCTCGGTCACAGACAAGCGCAAATCAAAGCCGTCAAAACGACCCCGCTCCAACAAACCCGCCGGGGTGGGCGTGATCTGAAGCTGGATACGGTCCCAGACCAGCTCGATGCGCTGGCCTTTTTGCCGAGCCAAGCGGGCCATGGCCTCAGGTTCGCTCATCAATACGTGGTTGAGGAAAAGTACGAGACGGTTGACCGACTCATCAACCACCCAAGCCGGGGGTTGAAAATTCGCAGCCATTTGGCTGACCATATCGGGAAGAGCCTGAGTGGCCCATGAAAAAGGGGACTGTGTTGCCATAGTCCCCGATTATTCCCGAAAGCGGAGCCCCATTCGGGGCCAGGCTTTATTGGAGTGCTTGCACGCCAGCGACCAACCAGCCGCCGCCTTGTTTGGATTTGGTCATGTTCCAGACTTCACGGAATGAGCTGGGGCCTGCGGACGCGTCTTCGCGGATCATGCCGTTGAACTCGACGCTGGCCAAATAAACATCGGCCTGCTCTTCAATACCCAGCAACTGGGCTTCCAGCATGACCACTTCGGTCTTGTTGGGCTGGCCGGGGAACTGGCTTTCACGTTCGGCCAACTGGCTGCGGATCTCGGACACCATGGTGTCGGTCATCATGGAACGCAGCATGGCAATGTCCGAGCGGTCCCAGGCGTCTTGCAAAGTCACAAAATTGCGCTTGGCTGCCGTGACGAAACTGTCCACGTCAAATCCGGCGGGAATACCCCAAGCTTGATTGCCACTCAGGGCTGAGCCAATCATGGAGCCGGTGCTGGCCTCGACAGCCGAGCTCTCAAAGCGGGTGTTTTGGCCTTCCCAAGGACGAGCCGAAGCGTCGTTGCCCACTTTTTCTGGGTTGTACTGCTTGAATGATGCAGGCTGATCAGCCGAGGTACCCGCACCTTGATAAGCGAAACCGCCTTGGTTGCCCGATACCGCATTGCGCCGTGAGCGCATGAACATGCCAATCGCGGCCATCACAGCCACACCGATCAACAACGCCATCAGGACGTTGCCAAAGGCACCGCCCATCCCCAAGGAATGGGCCAGCCAAGCCAGGCCGAGGCCTGCGGCCAAGCCACCCAGCATGGCACCCCAAGGCTTCTTGGGCGCAGCGGGGGCGGGTGCAGCAGCCGGCTTGGCGGCGTTGGCAGTTGCGGCATTTTGGGCAGGTGCAGCGGGCGTTTGAGGCGCTGCATCACGTTTGGTGACCTGATTCGATTGCTGGCCAATGGACTTGCCACCCCCCATGCGGCGGGCGGCTTCGGCATTGAGGCTACCCAGGGCCAATACGCCTGCGAGCATCAGTGTCATCAACTTGTTCATGGTGTCTCCAACTTCGGTCCAAAAATTGATCAAATGAGCATCAACATTTGATACCCATGTGTAAGGCTACCACCCCGGCCGACAAATTGTGAAAATCGACATGGCCAAATCCGCTGCTTTTCATAAGGGTTTTCAGCTCATCCTGGCTGGGGTGCATCCGGATGGATTCGGCCAGATAACGGTAACTGTCGGCATCACCCGCCACCAGCTTGCCCATGTGCGGCAAGATCTTGAAGCTGTACCAGTCGTAGACCTTCTCCAGCGGCTTGGCCACTTTGGAAAACTCCAGCACCAGCAATTTGCCACCGGGCTTGAGCACGCGGCACATCTCCTTGAGTGCCACATCTTTGTGCGTCATGTTGCGCAAGCCAAAGGCCACGCTGACCACGTTGAAGTGCTTGTCGGGGAACGGTAACTTCTCGGCATCGCACACCAGCGTGGGCAGCGCAAGCCCCAGGTCAACCAGGCGGTCGCGTCCGGTGGAGAGCATGGCTTCGTTGATGTCGGTGTGGACCACACGCCCGGTGGCCCCCACTTTTTTGGCAAACGCCATCGACAAGTCGCCTGTGCCGCCCGCGATGTCCAGCACCTGATCGCCCTCTTTGAGGTTGGCCACCTGCACGGTGTAGGCCTTCCACACGCGGTGCAAGCCCATCGACATCAGGTCGTTCATCACGTCGTATTTGGACGCGACAGAGTCAAACACGCCGCGGACGTGCTGGGCTTTTTCTTTTTCGTCGACGGTCTTGAAACCGAAATGGGTGGTGCTCATGGCAACTCTTTCAACCTGAAATTCAATGGCTATGACCGCAGCTGCTGCCCGCTTTTTCGAACATGGGCGCATCACGACTGACCCCCGCAGCTTGCAGGCGGTCTTCATATTGTTGCCACAGCGCGTCTTGCTGAGAGCCCAAAAAATACAGGTATTCCCAAGTAAAAAGTCCCGACTCATGGCCGTCTGAAAAAGTGGGTTTGACCGCGTAATTGCCCACGGGCTCGATCTCAGCAATCGACACGTTGCGTTTGCCCGTTTGCAGCACTTCCTGGCCCGGGCCGTGGCCCTGTACCTCGGCCGATGGCGAGTACACGCGCATCAACTCGAACGGGATGCGGAACTGCGCCCCGTCAGAAAAGCCGATTTCCAGCACCTTGCTCTGACCATGCACCGTCAATGACTCGGGTGTGGGGGTTTCTTTTTTCAATCCGGCCATGTTCTGCTTTCAGCGGTTAAACCAACACACGTTCAATGCCACCGGCATTGGCAGCGCTCACGTACTCAGGCATCCAGTTCTCACCCAGGATGTGCTTGGCCATCTCGACCACGATGTAGTCGGCTTCAAGAAGGCCATTTTTCATGTCATCGCCAAAGCGCGACAAACCTTGCAGGCAGCTGGGGCAACTGGTCAGGATCTTGACGTTGGCTTGCGGGGCCAGGGCACCGCTCGAACGCAAAGCGGCTTCGCCCTTGAGCAACTCCTCTTCTTTGCGGAAACGAACCTGGGTCGAGATGTCGGGGCGCGTCACGCCCAGCGTGCCCGACTCGCCACAGCAACGCTTGCTTTCGATCACGTTGTCACCCATCAAGGCCTTGACGGTTTTCATGGGCTCTTGCTGCTTCATGGGGCTGTGGCAAGGGTCGTGGTACAGATAAGCACCGCCCGCATCCAGCTTCATGCCTTTTTCGAGCAGGAACTCATGGATGTCGATGATGCGGCAGCCAGGGAAAATCTTGTCAAACTCGTAACCCTGCAGCTGGTCGTAGCAGGTGCCGCAGCTGACCACCACCGTCTTGATGTCCAAGTAGTTGAGCGTGTTCGCCACCCGGTGGAACAGCACGCGGTTGTCGGTGATGATTTTTTCGGCCTTGTCGAACTGGCCCGAGCCTTTTTGCGGGTAGCCGCAGCACAGGTAGCCCGGTGGCAACACGGTCTGCACGCCCACATGCCAGAGCATGGCCTGGGTGGCCAAACCCACCTGGCTGAACAGGCGCTCGGAGCCACAGCCCGGGAAGTAAAACACCGCCTCGGATTCCGAAGAAGTGGCTTTCGGGTCGCGGATGATCGGCACGTAATCGTTGTCTTCGATGTCGAGCAAAGCACGCGCTGTTTTCTTGGGCAAGTTGCCCGGCATCTTTTTGTTGATGAAGTGGATCACCTGCTCTTTGATGGGCGCGGTGCCCACCGATGCAGGTGGCGCACTGGTTTGCTTGCGGGCCACGCCCTTGAGCAAACCGGCCACAAAGCGCTGCGCACGCATGCCGACACCCACCATGGCGGCTCGCGCCAGCTTGATGGTTTCGGGGTTGGTCGCGTTGAGCATGAACATGGCCGCGGCATTGCCAGGACGGAAGCTCTTTTGCCCCATCTTGCGCAACAGGTTGCGCATGTTCATCGACACTTCGCCAAAGTCGATGTTCACCGGGCAAGGCGTCAGGCACTTGTGGCAAACGGTGCAGTGGTCGGCCACGTCTTCAAACTCTTGCCAGTGCTTGATGGAAATGCCCCGGCGGGTTTGCTCCTCGTACAGGAAAGCCTCGACCAGCAACGAGGTCGCCAGAATTTTGTTGCGTGGGCTGTACAGCAAATTGGCACGTGGCACATGCGTGGCGCACACGGGCTTGCACTTGCCGCAACGCAAGCAGTCTTTCACGCTGGCGGCAATTTCGCCAATGTCCGACTGCTGCATGATCAGCGACTCATGGCCCATCAGGCCAAAGCTGGGGGTGTAGGCGTGCGTCAAATCGGCCGCGTGCACATCGTCACCCAGTCCGGTCAGGGCCGCGCCGCGGAGCAGCTTGCCTTTGTTGAAGCGGCCTTGCGGGTCCACCTTGGCCTTGTAAGCGGTGAAGTTGGCCAACTCGGCGTCGGTCAAAAACTCCAGTTTGGTGATGCCAATGCCGTGTTCGCCCGAAATCACGCCATCCAGGCTGCGGGCCAGCACCATGATGCGGGCCACTGCTTCGTGGGCGGTTTGCAACATCTCGTAGTTGTCACTGTTGACCGGGATGTTGGTGTGCACATTGCCGTCACCGGCATGCATGTGCAGCGCCACCCATACCCGGCCCTTGAGCACGCGCTGGTGGATGGCATTGACTTCGGTCAGGATCGGCAAAAAGGCCGAGCCGGAAAAGATGTTCTGGAAAGCTGGGCGGATTTGCGTCTTCCAGCTGGCCCGCAAAGTGTGGTCTTGCAACTGGGGGAACAAGGCATCCACTTGCGTCAGCCAGCCTTGCCACTGCGCTTGCACCTCGCGCACCACCGCCAAGGCTTGCGCCACGCGGTCTTCCAAGAGCTCGGCCGAAGCGATCTCGTTGGCGTCGTCTTGCTTTCCCAAAGGCAAGTTGCCACGCTCCAAAAAGGCTTCGAGTTCACGGCAAAAGTGCAGCTTGTTGCGCAAGCTCAATTCGATGTTGATTCGCTCGATGCCGTCGGTGTACTCGGCCATACGAGGCAGCGGGATCACCACGTCTTCGTTGACCTTGAAGGCATTGGTGTGGCGCGAGATGGCGGCCGTTTTCTTGCGGTCTAGCCAGAACTTCTTGCGAGCCTCGGGGCTGATGGCGATGAAGCCTTCGCCGCTGCGCGAATTCGCAATGCGCACGATCTCAGACGTGGCCTTGGCCACATCGTCGGCGTTGTCGCCAGCGATGTCCCCGATCAGCACCATCTTGGGAAAGCCACCGCGCTTGGACTTGGTGGAATACCCCACCGCCCGCAAATAGCGGTCGTCCAGGTGCTCCAGGCCTGCCATCACGGTGCCCGTGCGCTTTTGCTCGGCAAACATGAAGTCTTTGATCTCGACGATGCTCGGCACAGCCTCGCGGGCGTGACCAAAGAACTCCATGCACACGGTGCGGGTGTGTGTGGGCATGCGGTGCACGACCCAGCGGGCGCTGGTGATCAGGCCGTCGCAGCCTTCTTTTTGCACGCCGGGCAGCCCGCTCAAGAACTTGTCGGTCACGTCTTTGCCCAGACCTTCTTTGCGGAATGTCTTGCCCGGGATCACCAAGGTTTCGGTGCGGATCGGGGTTTTGCCATCGGCCTTGAAATAGCGCAGCTCAAAAGTGGCCACTTCGGCGTCGTGGATCTTGCCCATGTTGTGGTCCATGCGCACCACGTCCAGCCATTCCGCATCGGGGGTGACCATGCGCCAGCTGGCCAGGTTGTCGAGCGCCGTACCCCAAAGCACCGCTTTTTTGCCACCCGCGTTCATGGCGATGTTGCCGCCAATGCAGCTGGCTTCGGCCGAAGTTGGGTCCACCGCAAAGACAAAACCGCCGCGCTCGGCCGCATCGGCCACGCGCTGGGTGACCACACCGGCTTCGGTATAAATGGTCGGAATTGGGTGGGCGATACCGGGCAGGTCGATCATCTCGACCTCGGTCATGGCTTCGAGCTTTTCGGTGTTGATGACCGCGCTCTTCCAGGTCAGCGGGATCGCGCCACCGGTATAACCTGTGCCGCCGCCCCGAGGGACGATGGTCAGGCCCAGGTCGATACAGCCTTTGACCAGTCCGGCCATCTCGGTCTCGGAGTCGGGGGTCAGCACCACAAAGGGGTATTCCACGCGCCAGTCGGTCGCGTCGGTCACGTGGCTCACCCGCGAGAGGCCGTCGAACTTGATGTTGTCCTTGGCCGTCAGGCGCCCCAAGGTCTTTTGCACTTGGCTGCGCAGCTTGGCCATTCGCACGAAACGTTCGCTGAATTGCGTCACCGCCTGCGTGGCCAAATCCAGCAACTGGCCCACCAAAGCATCGCGAGAGGCATCTGCCTCGGGGGTGCGGCGCTTTTGCACCTCACCCAAGCGGTGCTGCAAGGCCTCGACCAGCAGTTTGCGGCGGCCGGGGTTGTCCAGCAGATCGTCTTGCAAATAAGGGTTGCGCTCGACCACCCAAATGTCACCCAGCACCTCGTACAACATGCGAGCCGAACGGCCTGTGCCACGCTCTTGACGCAGTTGGTTGAGCAATCCCCAGGCAGGCTCCCCCAGCAAACGCACCACGATTTCGCGGTCAGAAAAGCTCGTGTAGTTGTAGGGAATCTCGCGCAGGCGAGGCGCATCGGCATCGGCTTGCATCAAATGTTGGAGCGTGGTGGGTGCATTCATAGGGATGGGCGCGGTCAAATGCGTTCTAAAAACGCGGTCAGCCAGACCTGGACGGGGCGTCAAACCGGCTGGGGGTGAATGTTACCGCAGTGCAACAAACACACGCCGAACAGAGGGACACCAGTCGCCCAAGGCTCTGGGCGTCATGGAAACCCCGGGTTGTCACAAATTGGTCATGCTATTTAAATACTTTGGCCATGAACCAGTGCCACACTCGCGCTGGGATTTGCTTACTTTTTAAGCAAGACACTCATTTCTTCAGGAATTGCCATGAAACTCAAACTGACTCTTTCCGCTTTGGCCTTGAGCTTGGCCAGCCTTTCTGCCCAAGCCCAAACCGAAATCCAGTGGTGGCACTCCATGGGCGGCGCCTTGGGCGAGTGGGTCAACGACCTGGCCAAGGACTTCAACGCCAGCCAAAAGGACTACAAAATCGTACCCACCTTCAAAGGCAGCTACGACGAATCCATGACCGCAGCGATTGCCGCTTACCGAGCAGGCAACGCGCCGCACATCCTGCAGGTGTTTGAAGTGGGCACCGCCACCATGATGGCCAGCAAGGGTGCCATCGTGCCAGTGGGCAAGGTCATGACCGATGCCGGCCTGAAATTCGACCAAAACGCCTATGTGCCCGCCGTGGCCGGTTACTACACCGCGCCCAACGGCCAGATGCTGAGCTTCCCGTTCAACAGCTCCACCCCTGTTTTTCATTACAACAAGGACGCCTTCAAGGCCGCGGGCCTGGACCCCAACACGCCGCCCACCACCTGGCCTGAGGTGGCGCTGGCTGCTGCCAAGCTCAAGGCCAGCGGCCACAAGTGCCCCTTCACCACCAGCTGGATCAGCTGGACGCAGCTGGAAAGCTTCTCGGCCTGGCACAACACCGAATTTGCCACCAAGGGCAACGGCATGCGCGGCATGGACGCACGTCTGAGCTTCAACACCCCCTTGCATGTGCGCCACATCGACAACCTGGCCAACATGGCCAAGCAGGGCCTGTTTGTCTACAAAGGCCGCGGTAACGCAGCTGACGCCACCTTTGTCTCAGGCGAATGCGCCATGGCCACCGGCTCATCTGCGCTGTATGGCAGCGTGGTGCGCAACGGCAAATTTGGCTACGGCATCGGCACCCTGCCTTATTACCCTGACGTGAACGGCGCACCGCAAAACACCGTGATCGGCGGTGCCAGCCTGTGGGTGATGAGCGGCAAGAAAGCGCCTGAATACAAAGGTGTGGCCCAGTTCTTTGCTCACCTGTCCAAGGCCGATGTGGCCGCGGCCAGCCACCAGCGCACGGGCTACCTGCCGGTCACCACGGCCTCTTTCGAGTTGACCGAGAAGGCCGGTTTCTACAAAAAGAACCCCGGCACCGACGTTTCGGTGACGCAGATGATCCGCAAAACCACCGACAAGTCGCGTGGCGTGCGTCTGGGTAACTTTGTGCAAATCCGCACCATCATTGACGAGGAACTCGAAGGCGTGTGGAGCGGTAAAAAGGGCACCAAGGAAGCCCTGGACATGGCCATCAAACGCGGCAACGAACAACTCGAACGCTTCGAAAAAGCCAACAAGTGATGCAACGCTGATGCCCCATGCGCCCACCGGGGCGGTGGGCATGGCGCAAAAGCAGAGGCAGCGCCTCTGCTTTTGCGCATTTTGGGCGGATACTTTTGCATGGGCGTTTTTAACGCCGCCATTCTGATCTGACACTTCACACGCAGGCCTTGCAAAGCATTTATGGAAAAACGCGTCCGTTTCAAATCCCGCTGGCTACCGTGGCTGCTGATTGCGCCGCAGCTGAGCATCGTTTTGGTTTTCTTTTTCTGGCCTGCCGGGCAAGCGCTTTACCAAAGCGTGGTGCAAGAAGATGCCTTTGGCGCATCCCGGGAATTTGTGGGCATGGAGAACTTCTCCCGACTCTGGCACGACAGCGGCTATCTGGAATCGTTTAAAACCACCGCCGTGTTTTCACTTTTAGTGGCCGTGGTGGGCTTGTCGGTGTCGTTGCTGCTGGCCGTGATGGCGGACCGCGTCGGGCGTGGCGCGGGCCTGTACAAAACGCTGTTGATCTGGCCCTATGCGGTGGCCCCGGTCGTGGCTGGCGTGTTGTGGCTGTTCATGTTTGCCTCGCCCATGGGCGTGGTGGGCTATGCGCTGCGGTCCATCGGCATCGAGTGGAACCACCTGCTCAACCCCAACCACGCCATGGCACTCATCGTGATGGCTGCGGTCTGGAAGCAAATTTCCTATAACTTTCTGTTTTTTCTGGCGGGTTTGCAATCCATTCCCAAATCACTCATCGAAGCGGCGGCCATTGACGGGGCCAGCCCCTGGCGACGCTTCTGGACCATCGTGTTCCCGCTTTTGTCGCCCACCACCTTCTTTTTGCTGGTGATCAACATCGTTTACGCCTTCTTTGACACCTTTGCCATCGTGGATGCCACCACTCACGGCGGGCCGGGCAAGGACACGGCCATACTGGTTTACAAGGTGTATTACGACGGCTTCAAGGCCATGGACATGGGCAGCTCGGCGGCGCAGTCGGTGGTGCTGATGGTGATCGTGGTGGCCCTCACCGTCTTGCAGTTCAAATTTGTCGAGAAGAAAGTTCAATACTGACATGATCGAACGACGCCCCGGCCTGCAGATCCTGCGGCATATCATCTTGCTCATTGGCGTGGCCATAGTGGCCTTCCCGCTGTACCTGACTTTTGTCGGCTCGACCCAAACCGCCCAACAAATCAACCAGAGCGTGCCCATGTCGCTGCTGCCGGGTGGCCACTTTTGGGAGACTTACCGCCTAACCCTGTTTGGCGGCCCCAACTCACAAGGCAGCCCGCTGCCCGCCATGTGGCCCATGATGCAGATCAGCCTGGTCAGCGCCCTGGGCATTGCGATTGGCAAGATCGCCATCTCGCTGCTGTCGGCCTTTGCCATCGTGTATTTCCGCTTTCCGCTGCGCAATCTGGTGTTCTGGATGATCTTTGTCACCCTGATGTTGCCGGTCGAGGTGCGCATCAGCCCCACTTACGAGGTGGTGGCGGGTCTTGGCATGCTCAACAGCTTTGCTGGGCTCACGGTGCCACTGATCGCCTCGGCCACAGCCACTTTTTTATTCAGGCAATTTTTTCTGACCATTCCAGACGAGCTGGTTGAGGCCGCCCGCATGGACGGGGCCGGGCCAATGCGCTTTTTCAAGGATGTGCTGCTGCCCCTGTCGGCCACCAACATCGCGGCGCTGTTTGTCATCCAGTTCATTTATGGCTGGAACCAATACCTGTGGCCACTGCTGGTGACCACCAGCGAAGACATGTACCCAGTGGTGCTGGGCATCAAGCGCCTGATTTCGGGCGAGTCATGGACCGAATGGAACGTGGTCATGGCCGCCGCCATCCTGGCCATGCTGCCACCGGCACTGGTCGTGGTGCTGATGCAAAAATGGTTCGTCAAAGGCCTGGTTGACACGGAAAAGTAATTACACCGGGGACAGACCAATGCGAAGCGTTGCTCTGTCCCCGTCAAATTAAAAACCCGGGGACAGACCAATGCGAAGCGTTGCTCTGTCCCCGTCTGAATAAACCGAGGGACAGACCACTGCGAAGCGTTGCTCTGTCCCCGTCAAATTAGTAAAAAAATCATGGCTTCCATCACCCTCTCCCACATCCTCAAAACCTATGGCACTGGGGCCAAGGCCAACACCGTTATCCACGACCTGAGCGCCAACATCAGCGACGGTGAATTTGTGGTCATCGTCGGGCCTTCGGGCTGTGGCAAATCCACCTTGCTGCGCATGGTGGCGGGCCTCGAAGACATCTCGGGCGGCACCATCTCGATCGGCTCTCGCGTGGTCAATGATCTGGAACCCGCTGAGCGCGACATTGCCATGGTGTTCCAGAACTACGCGCTTTACCCGCACATGAGCGTGTTCGACAACATGGCCTATGGCCTGAAGATCGCCAAACGACCGATCGAAGAAATCAAGGCCCGTGTGGACAAGGCCGCCGGCATTCTGGAACTCTCGCACCTGCTGCAGCGCAAGCCCCGCGAGCTGTCAGGAGGTCAGCGCCAGCGCGTGGCCATGGGCCGAGCCATCGTGCGCCAGCCGCAGGTATTTTTGTTTGACGAGCCGCTGTCCAACCTCGACGCCAAACTGCGTGCGCAGACCCGGCTGGAGATTCAAAAACTGCACCGCGAATTGGGCATCACCAGCCTGTTCGTCACGCACGACCAGGTCGAAGCCATGACACTGGCCCAGCGCATGATCGTGATGAACGGCGGTCACATGGAGCAATTTGGCACGCCCGAGGAGGTCTACAACCGACCCGCCAGCACCTTTGTGGCCAGCTTCATCGGCTCGCCGCCCATGAACTTGCTACGGCACGCCCCGGGCACCGCCGAAAATCGCATTTTGGGCATTCGGCCCGAGCACCTGGACATCACACCCGTTCAAAACGTCGGCGGATGGTCATTGACCGCCGACACGGTGGAACTGCTCGGTGCAGAGCGCCTGGTGCACGCCCGTTTGGGTGATGAAACCCTCACCTTGCGACTGGACGAATCGGTTGCGCCACCGCAACCAGGCCAAAGCTTTTGGGCCACGCCCCGCGCCGACCGGGTGCACTGGTTTGACGCCCAGACCCAAAAACGCATCGCCTGAACTGCCCATGACACACTGGCCCTACCCGCGCTGGATCGCCCACCGAGGCGCTGGCAAACTCGCTCCCGAAAACACCCTGGCCGCGTTTGAACTGGGCGCAACACACGGCTTTCGCATGTTCGAATGCGACGCCAAGCTCAGCGCCGACGGTGTGGTCTTCCTGATGCACGATGCCACACTGGAACGCACCACCAACGGCCAAGGCATTGGGGGCGAACAAAGCTGGCAAGCGCTGTCGCAGCTTGATGCGGGCAGCTGGCATTCGCGCCGCTATGCGGGCGAACCTTTGCCCACGCTTGAAGCGCTGGCCGGGTTTTGCCTGGCCCATGGCCACCACCTGAACATCGAGATCAAACCCACCCCGGGCACCGAAGCAGCCACAGGCGAAGCCGTGGCCCGTCTGGCTACCAGGCTCTGGCAAGGGGCCAAAGTGCCGCCGCTTTTGACCTCGTTCCAACCCGAGGCCTTGGCCACGGCCAAAGCGGTCGCCCCCCTGCTGCCAAGAGGCTTGCTGGTAGACACGCTGTGGCACGGCTGGTTTGAGAAAGCCCTTGAGCTGGACTGCGTGGCCGTGGTCGCCAACTACGCCCTGTGGGACACCGTCACCGTGGCCCAAGTGCACGGCGCAGGCCTGCGCTGCCTGAGCTACACCGTCAATGACCTCGATGCCGCCCAGCACCTGCTGACCCTGGGCACCGACGGCATCATCACCGACCGGGTGGATCTGTTCAGTCCGGCTTGATGCCTCTCAAAATGACCTGCAGGATATGACTGCGGTGTTTTGAGAGCAACGATCGCTTTAACGAACTGCTGACAAGGGGTTTATGAGCGTGTCCAGCCACGCAGCATCCACCACTCGGCAGTTGCTGTCACCAACACCAGCGCCATGTAGGTGCTCATTTTTCCATCGTTGCCTTGCAGCACCAGCCCTGCAACCAGCACCAGAACGCCCACCACAGCATGAACCAGCATGCGGCGCTTGACGGGTGTGCCGCCGACACCCATCACCCAACGCCCAGCCCAAGGCATCAGCAGCGCCATGGCCAGCGCTGGCAACACAAAATTGAACAAATGCAGGGTCAATTGCCAGACGGTCATGGGTCTTGAACGGTTGATGAACAGAGTGAGTGGGCGCGAAGTGCGCCGGCAATTGTGCACCCAAAGCACCCTCGTGTTGGATGTCTAACCGTCGCCACGAGGGGGTTTCTATAATCGGCGCATGGCAGTTTGGACTCTGGGCTTGAATCACACCACTGCGCCGCTGGATCTGCGCGGCCGGTTTGCCTTCGCCTTGGACCAACTGGCCCCCACTTTGCAGGGTTTGCGGGCCAATATGGCCTTGAACCTGGACCAAACACCCGAAGCGGCGATTTTGTCTACCTGCAACCGCACCGAAATTTATTGCGCCGCCGACCACCCGGCCACCGCCGACACCTTGCGCTGGTTGGCCCAGGCCGGTGGTGTCTCGACACAAGAACTCCAATCACACACTTACTTGCTCGAAGGCAACGAGGCCGCCCGGCACGCTTTTCGGGTGGCCAGCGGGCTGGACTCGATGGTCTTGGGTGAAGCGCAAATTTTGGGCCAGCTCAAAGACGCGGTGCGCGCTGCCGAACAGGCCGGTGCCTTGGGCAGCACGCTCAACCAGTTGTTCCAGCGCAGCTTTGCCGTGGCCAAAGAGGTGCGCACAGCCACCGAAATCGGGGCTCACTCGATCAGCATGGCCGCCGCCTCGGTGCGCTTGGCCAGCCAGCTGTTTGAAGACCTCAAAGACATCAAGGTGCTGTTTGTGGGCGCGGGCGAGATGATCGAGCTGGTGGTGACCCACTTTGCCGCCAAACAGCCAAAAGCCATGGCGATTGCCAACCGCAGCCTGGAGCGCGGCGAAAAACTCGCCAGCCGCTTTGGTGCCGAAGTCATGCGCTTGGCCGACCTGCCCGACCGTTTGCACGAATTTGATGCCGTCATCAGTTGCACCGCCAGCACCCTGCCCTTGATCGGCTTGGGCGCTGTCGAGCGGGCATTGAAAAAACGCAAGCACCGCCCCATGTTCATGGTCGACTTGGCGGTGCCACGCGACATCGAGCCCGAAGTCAAGGCGCTGGAGGACGTTTACCTCTACACCGTGGACGATCTGGCCAGCGTGGTCCAAGCGGGTCAGGCGCAACGCCAAGCCGCTGTTGCCGAGGCCGAAGTCATCATTGACGCGGGTGTACAAAGCTTCAGCCACTGGCTGGGACAACGCGATTTGGTGCCCCTGATCCAGCAATTACAGACCCAGGCCGATGCTTGGCGCGAGGCCGAACTGGCCCGCGCCCGAAAACTGCTAGCCAAAGGTGACGAGCCCGAGGCGGTGCTGGACGCCCTTGCCAAAGGCCTGACCCAAAAGATGCTGCACGGCGCTTTGGCCGAACTGCGCAGCGCCGACCCCGCCCACCGCGAGCTGACCATGCAGACGGTGCAGCGGCTGTTTTTGCGTCAAGAGCGTTAGCGGCTGGCACTGATCGCCCATCCGTGATCTGCCCCCGGCTCCACGAAAACACCCCCTTTTTTGTAGGAGCCAGCCTGCTGGCGATGGAGCCTGATGGTCGCCCGACCATCGCTTGCAGGCAAGCTCCTACAAAACGCGTCCTATTCAAGTCACCGTCCCATGAAACCCTTTCTCATCCAACAACTCGAACGCTACGCCTTGCGCCTGACCGAGCTGGACTTTTTGTTGTCCCGCGAAGACATCATGGCCGACATGGCGCAGTTCCTGAAGCTCTCGCGTGAACACGCCGAGGTCAATGCCGTAGCGACCCGATTTGCCCGATTTCAGCAATGCAACGCCGACCTGGCTGCCGCACAAGCCATGCTGGCCGACGCCGAGCTGCGTGAGATGGCCGAAGAAGAAGTCAGCAGCGCTGTGGCCGAGCTGCAAACACTCGAGGCCGATTTGCAGCGCATGCTGCTGCCCAAAGACCCCGACGACGCTCGCCCAGCTTTTGTCGAAATCCGCGCCGGCACCGGGGGCGACGAGTCGGCCCTTTTCGCCGGCGACTTGCTGCGCATGTACTCGCGCTTTGCCGAGAGCCAAGGCTGGCGGTGCGAGATCGTTTCGGAATCGGTGAGTGAATTGGGCGGCTACAAAGAAGTGGTGGTCCGCATCGAAGGCGACAACGTTTATGGCGCACTCAAATTCGAGTCGGGCGGTCACCGCGTGCAGCGCGTGCCCGCCACCGAAACACAAGGCCGCATCCACACCAGCGCCTGCACCGTGGCGGTCTTGGCCGAGCCGGACGAAGCCGAAGCCATCAAGATCAACCCCTCGGATTTGCGCATTGACACCTACCGCGCCAGCGGTGCGGGCGGGCAGCACATCAACAAAACCGACTCGGCGGTGCGCATCACCCACTTGCCCACCGGCATCGTGGCCGAGTGCCAAGATGGTCGCAGCCAGCACAGCAACAAGGCCCAGGCCCTGAAAGTGCTCACCGCTCGCATTCAAGAAAAAGACCGCGCCGAACGCGCCGCAAAAGACGCCGCCGAGCGCAAAAGCCTGATTGGCAGCGGCGACCGCTCAGACCGCATCCGCACTTACAACTTCCCGCAAGGCCGCCTGACCGACCACCGCATCAACCTGACCTTGTACAAGCTGCTGAGCATCATGGAAGGCGATTTGCAAGACGTGGTTCACGCCTTGCAAAGCTACGAAGCGGCCGAGCAACTGGCCGCGCTGGAAATCGGGGCAACCGCTTAATGAACGCCGCCCCCCTCACCTTGGCCCAATGCCTGAGCCAGGCCCATGCACAGGGCATGGCCCGAGTCGACGCACAGGTGCTGCTGCTGCACAGCGTGGGCCGACCACTGCATGACCGTGCCTGGCTGCTGGCCCACGACCGCGACAGCCTGACGTCCATACAGCAAGCCACATGGCAAGACGCGCTCCAGCGCCGCCAGGGCGGCGAGCCGGTGGCCTACATCACCGGGCGAAAAGATTTTTTTGGATTGACCTTGGCTGTGGATGCCCGAGTGCTGGACCCGCGCCCCGACACCGAAACCCTGGTGGAATGGGCCTTGGCCACCCTGCCTGCACACCATGCACCGAACACCACCAGCTGGCGCATTCTCGACTTGGGCACCGGCAGCGGCGCGGTGGCTTTGGCCCTGCAACATGCACGCCCCGATGCACAGGTGTGGGCGGTGGACGCCAGTGAAGACGCTTTGGCCGTGGCCAGCGCCAATGCACAACGTCTGAATTTACCGGTGCAATTTGTGCGCAGCCACTGGATGGATGCGGTGGCAGGCCCGTTTGAGTTGATCGTCTCCAACCCCCCTTATGTGGCCGAGCATGACCCGCACCTGGCGGCCCTGACCCACGAGCCCTTGCAAGCCCTGACCAGCGGTGCCGATGGGCTCGATGACATTCGCCAGATCATTGGCCAAGCCCCCAGCCGATTGACCCCGGGCGGCTGGCTTTTGCTGGAACATGGATGGGATCAGGCCCAAGCCGTGCAGCAACTGCTGCGCGAGGCAGGGTTTGGACTGGTCCGGTCACACCAGGATCTGTCGGGTGTTGACCGTTGCACAGGTGGGTGCTTTGAATCAGAGAGATAATCCACACCATCCGAAATCGGCACCATTTGGAGCAAAGACCATGAGCGACACCCAACAACGCATCGACGAACTCGTCAAAGGCAACGACATCACCCTGTTCATGAAGGGCAGCGCCAGCTTCCCCATGTGCGGTTTTTCTGGCCGTGCCATTCAGATCCTGAAGGCCGTTGGCGTCGATACCAAGACCGTCAAGACAGTCAACGTACTGGACGATGCAGAGATTCGCCAGGGCATCAAGGAATACAGTAACTGGCCCACCATTCCCCAGCTCTACGTCAAGGGCGAGTTTATTGGCGGCTCGGACATCATGATGGAAATGTACGAATCGGGCGAATTGCAACAGGTGATCAACGGCCAAGCCTGATTAGCCTGGCGGGCACACACCCTTGGTCTCAAGGGTCTGAATTTAAAGCCCCGAAGCCATGAAAAAAGCCAGTCAATTGACTGGCTTTTTGCTTTCTACCGAGTTCAGCTCAACGGAACTTCGATTGTGGAATGACTTTCACATCGCCGTCCAGAGAACCGATGTAACCCGCAATCGCTTTCAATTCGGTATTGGAGAACTGCTTGGCGATGCCACCCATCACGCCATTGTTGCGACCCCAAGTGGCTTGGTTTTCCACTTTGTAAGATTTGAGGGCCACGAACAAGAAGTCTTTGTGCTGGCCGGCAATCTTAGGGTAGCTCGGGTCAATGGGCTTGGAGAAGTTGTCGCCGTGGCAAGAGACGCAAGCGCCCTTTTGCAGCAAAGCAGCCACTTTGGCATCGGGGGTCTTGGGCGCTGTGGCCACAGGCTCGGTTTTGCCGTGTTGCTCGTAATAAGCGGACAGGTCAGCGATGTCTTGATCGCTCAGGCTATTCGCAATGCCGCGCATGGTGGGGTGCTTGCGCTCCCCTTTTTTGTAGGCGGTAAGGGCCGAAGCGATGTATTTTGCATTTTGGCCGGAGATCATCGGCACGCGATAAACCTCAGGGAAACTGGCTTGGTAGCCCTTGATGCCGTGGCAGCCGATGCACATGGCAATCTTCTGTTCAGCGGCTTTGGCATCGCCCTTGATCTCTTGGGCATGGGCGGAAATAGCGGTCACTGAGGCGACAGCCAAGGCAAACATTGAGGTCAGGAGCTGGTTCATTTTGCTTACACAATCCAAATGATTGATAAAAATCAACTGCGGATTATATCGGGCTGGCCCTCATAATCCTGACAAGCTTCTTTCCTGTTTTTGAGAACTCTCCGATCATGAAATTCCAAGGTACCGAAAACTACGTCGCCACTCAGGACCTGATGCTGGCCGTGAACGCTGCCATCACACTCAAGCGGCCTTTGCTGGTCAAGGGTGAACCAGGCACCGGCAAGACCATGCTGGCCGAAGAAGTAGCCCAAGCCTTGGGCCTGCCGCTGCTGCAGTGGCACATCAAATCCACCACCAAAGCACAGCAAGGCTTGTACGAATACGACGCCGTCAGCCGACTGCGCGACAGCCAGCTGGGTGAGGCAAAGGTCAAGGACATCGAGAACTACATCATCAAGGGCGTGCTGTGGCAGGCCTTCACCTCGGAAACCCCGGTGGCCATCTTGATCGATGAAATCGACAAAGCCGACATCGAATTCCCCAACGACCTGTTGCGTGAAATCGACCGCATGGAGTTTTACTGCTATGAAACACGCCAACTGATCAAGGCCAAAACCCGCCCGTTGGTTTTCATCACCTCGAACAACGAAAAAGAACTGCCCGACGCCTTTTTGCGCCGCTGCTTCTTTCACTACATCAAGTTCCCCGAAGCGGACACCATGCGCCAAATTGTGGCGGTGCACTTCCCCACGCTCAAGCAAGACCTGCTGGCCTTGGCGCTCAAGACGTTTTATGACGTCCGCAACCTGCCAGGCCTGAAGAAAAAGCCCTCGACCAGCGAGCTGTTGGACTGGCTCAAGCTGTTGGTGGCCGAAGACATCCCCCTCGAAGCCCTGCAAAGCGCGGACCAAAAAGTGTCTGTCCCACCGCTGGTGGGTGCCCTGCTGAAAAACGAGCAAGACGTGACTTTGTTTGAAAAGCTGGTGTTCATGAACCAGCGCAACCGCTGAGCTGCCGCCATGACTACACCCAACCCCTTGCTCGAAGGCCTGTCTGACGCTGTCGGCTTCGTTGGCGGTGCCTTGGCTGGCTATTGGGCCGGCAAGTTGCTCGGCTGGAACATTTTCAGCGCAGGCTATGACAACGCCAGCATCGGCGGCATTTTGCTGGTCGGCCTGGGCGGCGGCGCTGGCTTACACCTGGCGCGCTTTTGGCGCGGTAAACAAAAATCCAAAGATTCCGACACACCGTCATGAGCGCCTGGATCACCCCCACAACCCTGAGCGGTCAGCATGTGGCACTGGTGCCTCTGGCTGCCACACACCACGACGATCTGGTGGAGGCCGTGTGCGATGGTGAACTCTGGCAGCTTTGGTACACCGCCATTCCCACCCCCGAGGGCATGGCCGCCGAAATCACACGCCGACTTGACTTGCAAACCAAAGGCAGCATGTGTCCGTTTGCCGTGATCGAGCCGGCATCTGGCCGCGCCGTCGGCATGACCACTTACATGAACATCGATGCGACCCACCGCCGCGTCGAAATCGGCTCGACCTGGTACCGCCAAAGCGTGCAACGCAGCCCGCTGAACACCGAGGCCAAACGCCTGTTGCTGACCCATGCATTTGAGCAACTGGGCTGCATCGCGGTGGAGTTGCGCACGCATTACTTCAACCAGCAAAGCCGACGTGCCATCGAGCGCTTGGGCGCCAAGCTCGACGGCGTGCTGCGCAGCCACCAAATCAACCCGCACCCCATGGCGGCAGGCAGCCTGCGCGACACCTGCGTGTACAGCATCATCGCCAGCGAGTGGCCGTCGGTGAAGGCGCATCTGGACTTTCAATTGAGCCGCAACGGCCTCGAGGGCAAACGGCCATGCTGATCGATTTTTTCTACACTCTGCGTGCAGCCAAGTTACCGGTTTCGGTGCGCGAGTACCTGACCCTGCTGGAAGCCTTGCAAGCCAATGTGGTCGGCCCGGCATCTGAGGCCTGCAGCATCGACGATTTTTACCACCTGGCCCGAACGGTCATGGTCAAAGACGAAAAGCATTTCGACAAGTTTGACAAAGCTTTTGGCGCCTACTTCAAGGGCGTGGAGATGCTGACCGACTTCACCAAAGAAGTGCCGCTCGACTGGCTCGAAAAAATCCTGCAAAAAGAACTCACGCCCGAACAAAAAGCGGCCATCGAGAAGATGGGCTGGGACGAGTTGATGGAGACGCTAAAAAAACGCCTCGAAGAACAAAAAGAACGCCACGAAGGCGGCAACAAGTGGATCGGAAAAGGCGGCACCTCTCCCTTTGGCAACGGTGGACACAACCCGCAGGGCATCCGCATCGGCGGCAAAGGTGGCAACAAGAGTGCTGTCAAGGTGTGGGAACAACGGGCCTACAAGGACTACGACGACCAGCAAGAGCTGGGCACGCGCAACATCAAAGTGGCTCTGCGCCGCTTGCGCCGTTTCGCCCGCGAAGGTTCACACGACGAGCTGGACTTGGACGGCACCATACGCAAGACCGCAGCCAATGCCGGTTACCTCGACATCATGATGCGGCCGGAGCGCCATAACAACGTGAAGGTGCTGCTGCTCATGGATGTGGGCGGCACCATGGACGACCACATTGCCCGCGTCGAAGAAATGTTTTCGGCCGTCAAGGCCGAGTTCAAGCACCTTGATTTTTATTACTTCCACAACTGCGTCTATGACTTCATGTGGAAGAACAACAAGCGCCGCTATGCAGAGAAGTTTCCAACCTGGGACATCCTGCGCAAATACAACAAAGACTACAAGCTGATCTTCATCGGGGACGCCACCATGAGCCCTTATGAGATTTTGCAAAAAGGCGGCAGCGTCGAATACAACAACGAAGAGGCCGGGGCCGAGTGGCTGCAACGCCTGACGCACACCTTCCCCAAGTTCGCCTGGATCAACCCCGAGCCACAAGGCGTCTGGCAGTACCGCCAAAGCATTTCGATCATTCAGCAGCTCATGAGCAACCGCATGTATCCACTGACCCTCAAGGGGTTGGAAGATGCGATGCGGATGCTCAGCAAGTGAGTCTTTGGCTGCAAGGCGGCCCTGTAAAATACTGCGCATTGCCACCGTAGTTCAATGGATAGAACTCTCCCCTCCTAAGGGAGTGATACAGGTTCGATTCCTGTCGGGGGCACCAAACTTAAAACGTCTGCACTGCCCTGCCGGTCGTTCACCCCCTGATCGGCCCTGCCGCCACCAAACGCTGAATGGCTCGTTGCAATGGGGCTGCCCGAGCTGTTTGCCCCACAGAGTTCACGCTGTAACGATGTCCCGATGGCAGCAGGTGCAACTGAACGCCCAGCATTTCAATCTGCTCAAGGCTTTCAAGTTCGTTCACATTGGATTGCATCTGCGACGGATCAATCAAGGTCACGGTGCCTTGGCCAATGACTTCAATGGCAGCGCCCCGCTCGATCACCAAAGCGGTATCTTCGTCGATACCGACCCCCAGCAAAAACGGTTCAGGTGAAAGGACTGGTGCAGTGACTGGTAGGCCGGGGTGTCCCACAAGGCATCCATAAGTTTGGACTGATCTCCACCGCTCATGAAAATGCCATTGGCTTGCAAGTTCGCGTCGGTACACGTGCAGGCATTGCCCAGGGAACTTCACAGCGCTGTGTGCGTTGGCCCCTTCAAAATGCCACTTTTTCAGCTTCGAGATAGGCCAAGCTGATGTACTTGCCGATGTTGCCTTCATAGCCCTGCATGGTCTTGGCACGCAAGGTCACACGCGGGTCTTTCAAGACGGCCAGTTTGGCCTCGGCTTCTGACTGACCGTCTTCGACCGCCTTCAGGCAAGGCGCCCATATGCCCGCCAAGAAATCACCATAAGTCTGGAGCAGGTCTTTACCGGGCTGGCCATGGCCCGGCACCCAGATCTGTTCGCCCGCTGCCGCCATCAGCGCTTTGTAGTATTTGAAGGTGCCAGGGTATGAGCCTTCGTCCATGTTGGCAATGCGGTTGGTCATGGCGATATCGCCCACTGCGGTGAGCTTGTCCTGCACTACTTCCACGCACAAATCAGAAGGGGTGTGCGCCGTGCCGTAATGGTGCATGCGCAAGCTCACGTCGCCAAACTGAATCACCTGGCCGTGCTGAACTGGCGTGTTGGGCAAGACCACCTCGGTGCCCAAGGTGGACTGGTTGGTCCAGCGCTCCATCAGACTGCGCCAAAGATTGCCCTCTGCCCCCTTGAGTTTTTCCATGGTGCTGGGCAATGCATAAATGGGCAGCTTGTCGCCGTAGGTTTTGACAAAAGCGTGGTTACCCAGCCAATGGTCGCCGTGGTAATGACTATTGAACACAGCCACCACAGGCTTGTCGGTCACCTTGCGGATCATGCGGATGGCCATTTGGCCGATTTGCAAAGAGGCACCTGAGTCGATCACCACCACACCAGCCGAGGTCACGACAAAAATCACATTGGCCATCATGCCACGGTTTTCAGGGGTGGGAAACCCATCGGTAGAGTAGATCAGCCAGACGTGCGCCGACAATTGTTTGGCAGGAATGTCTGCCACGGGCGGTCCTTCAATGAACTCCTGCGTTTGTTGTGCCAGCAAACGGGCCTCAGGCCACAAAGCGGCACTGCCCAATACGGCACTGCCCAATATCAAATGTCTTCTTTTCATTGGGATCCCCTCACGCAAAAACACAGTGCCTTTCGGCACTGTGTTTGTCCATCACGCAGCGTAGCCTTTGTTTGGCAAAGCGCCCATGATTTTTGGGGCATTGAGCTTGCGCGGCTTGACCCGGCCACCTTGAGCCTTGAGCCAGGTCTCCACCACATCCCAGACTTGTTTGTTGCCCTGGGTGCGGGCTTCTTCGGCCACAGGGGCCCAACCCGCGACCTTGTACTTTTTACCGGCATCAATGAGTTGACCTTTCAGACGCAAATCGCCGATGCGATTGCCCATGGTACCCACCGGGTTACAGCTGTATGACAAACCGCCCACGCGCACCATGTCACCACCTTGTTGGTAATAAGGATCGGGGTTAAACAAGTTGTCGGCTACGTCTTCTAGGACGGTCTTGATGGTCTCGCCCGTCATCTCGGTCACCGTGGCATACGAGTAAGTGGTGGCGGTCATGTCGAGCAACCATTCGCGTGTGATGGCCTGACCTGGCAACAGCGTGGTGCCCCAGCGGAAGCCAGGAGAGAAAGCAATTTCGGCACCTTGCACATCTAACAACGCATCGACCAGCAACTGGTCGCCAGTGCCATTGAAGTTGCCACGGCGGTACAACATGCCATCGGTTACAGCCAGCTTTTCAGACAGTTTGGACTCGTAGGGTGCACGGATCTTGGTGATCAAAGCGTCCATCTCGGGATCGGCCGGCAGCATGTTGGAGAACACAGGCAACAACTTGTAGCGGAAGTCACTGACCTTTTTGTCTTTGACATCAAAGTCGAGCACACCCAGAAACTTGCCATTAGAGCCCGCATTGGTGACCAACGTCTTGCCGCCTTTGTTGGCGATGATCGAGGCCACAGGCATGCCATCGTGCGTGTGACCGCCCATGATGGCATCGATGCCGCTCACGCGGCTGGCCATCTTCAAGTCCACGTCCATGCCGTTGTGGCTGATGACGACAACGACCTGAGCACCTTTGCCACGGGCTTCGTTGACCATCTTTTGCATGTTCTCGTCCTGGATGCCGAACTCCCAGTCGGCCACCATGTAACGCGGGTTCGCAATCGGGGTGTAGGGAAACGCCTGGCCGATGATGGCGCAAGGCACGCCATTGATTTCGCGGATCACATAAGGCTTGAAAACCGGATCGCCAAAGTCATTGGTCTTGACGTTCTGCGCCACAAAATCGACCTTGCCAGCGAAGTCTTTCTCAACGATTTCTTTCACGCGCTCCATGCCCAAGGTGAATTCCCAGTGCCCTGTCATCACGTCGACGCCCAGCAATTTACAGGCATCGACCATGTCCTGACCGTTGGTCCACAGGCTGGTGCCCGAGCCCTGCCAAGTGTCGCCACCGTCGAGCAACAAAGCGCCGGGACGGCTGGCCTTCATGCGTTTGACCAACGTGGCCAAGTGCGCAAAACCGCCGACTTTGCCGTAACGTTTGGCGGCTTTTTCGTAATCAAGGAACGTCAAGGCATGCGCCTCGGCGGTGCCCGGACGGATCTTGGCCACTTGCAACAAATACTCACCCACCAAATGCGGCAAATTGCCCTGCATGGAGCCAATGCCCATGTTGATGCTGGGCTCGCGGAAATAAATCGGCTTGAGCTGCGCATGGCAATCGGTCATGTGCAAAAACGACACATTGCCGAACTTCGGAATGTCGTACAGGCCGTTGGAAGCCGTGGCCGCACTGGCTTCGGCAAAAGAGCCCATGCTCATGCCGGCCATTGTGCCGGCACCCATGACTTGGATAAATTCGCGTTTGGAGAGATTCATATTTGCAATCACTGATATATACGGGGCTAAAAAACCCGGGCAAGCCGGGTTTTCGAGGGCTTACTGGTTAACGGGCGATTTGGGATCAAGCAACAAGCCAACGATGTGGCGCACTTGGGTCTCGTTCAAGATGCCCATGTGGCCAGCGCGTGGCATGTTGGAGCAGGCGTTGTAAGCCTTGGCGTTCCAGATCTTGCCCCAGGTGTATTCGACGATGGCTTTGCTGGCAGGATCGTTCGGATTGGACACGCCACGGATCTTTCCGTAGTTGTACAAGCTCGGACCAATCGTGCCGTAGGAAATCTCTTTGTTGTCTATTTGGTGGCAGTTGTAGCAATTGCCACCATTGACCGTATCGGCCGTATCGCTCCAAGTCAAGCCTCGGCCACTTTGGGCAATTTTTTCACCCTCTTTCCAGTCGCCAATGAATTGCCCATCCGATGGCCACTTGATGGCTTTGAAGTTGGCTTCTTCGATGGCCTTGGCCGTTTTTTCATCCAGCGGCTTGCCAGCCACATCGGCGTCGCTGCAAGCGCGATTGGTTTCGTCAGTGGCGGTGATGCGCTCTACTTTGACAGCACCTTCGTCACGGAAAGAAGTCTTGACAATTTTGTCGGTCAAAGCGTTCAGTTCGGCAAGTGATGGGCCGGATGCGCAGCCTGCAGCCACCAAAGCGGCCGCCAAGCTGGCCAATACAAGTTGGGTCTTTTTGTTCATGTGGTTCTCCTGGTCAGGTCAGCGTTTGATGGCCGGTGCGATCGAGACAGCACCCTTGGCATTCACGCCCAAATAGGTGGCCAAAGCGACAGTGGCGTCACTGGCAAAACCGGGATAAGGGAAGCGTTGCTGGCGGTAGCAATCGTTCAGGCGCAATTGCATGCTCCACATCTGGCCATTCGACACGCGGTAGGCAGGCCAGGCAGCAAAACCAACGCCGTCACCGGGGTTCTTGCTCAGAATCGGCAAGTCTTGCAAGCGAATGCGTTTGCCCTCTTCGCCGTGGCAAGACGCGCAAGAAAAATCATGGGGGCCGCCACGTTGAAAGAACAGACGCTTGCCCACTTCGTAGAACGTTTGTTCTTGCTGGTGTGACTGAGAGAGGTTGAACTTCAAGCCCTTGGATTCGGCAGCGATCCAAGTGGCCAAAGCGGTAACGTTGGCCATTTCGCCACGCCCAAAAGCAGTCTTGGAAATTTCAGCGGCATTGAAGCCTTGCAAAGTTTCCATGCAGGTGACAAGACGGGATTCCAGGTCTTGCATGCGTTGGGTGTCAGCAAAATAACGAGGCAAGGCGACAAAAGCACCTTTCACCACCCCTGGCCCTTGACCCAGATCGCACTTTTCGAGCGAGGCATTTTTGGGTCCACGCGCCATTTTCCAGAGGTCTTCGCCTTTGGCTTCAAAAAGTTCAGCTGGGTTGCCGTCTTGCAACATGGCGCGGTATTCATCAATGCCTTGGCTGGCCGTTTTTTGGGCCATTGCCGGCGCTAAAGACAGGGCCAAGGCCGCTGCCATCGAAAGGGTTGCTGCTTTTTTCATTGTCACCTCTTTGGTTTGATCAAACGCAAAAAGGGTGAAGTGCTGACTTCACCCTTTTCCAACTCAACAGAAGATCACGACACCGTGGCTTCGTCGGTGCGGCTCTCGCCCTTGTTGTCTTTCCAAGTCACTGCAATTTTGTCACCGGCCTTAGCGCCTTTGACAGCGAATTGCAGAAACGGGTTTTTGGACACTGCAGGACCCCATTCAGCGGCCAGCACTTGCTTGCCGTTGAGGTTGGCTGTGACTTCCTGGATGTACCAGGCGGGCACGGTTTTGCCAGCCGCGTCTTTGCGCTGACCGGATTCCATCTCGTGGCTCATCAGCACACGGACAGTTGCTTTGTCGCCCGAGGCTTGGGCACGAATGCGCATTGGATCTGCCATTTTTTTCTCCTAAATCTTTCAATGAATCAATGTGAGGTCGAATGTTTGCAGGGCTTAACCGCCGCAACCACCCAAGGTGACCTTGACTTCTTTTTTGGCCCACAAGGCTTTGCCGTCGTTCATGATGGCCACAGCGTAGACATCGGAAGACTGGCCCATTTTTGCGCGGGTCGTGAAATTGGTTTCCACGGCATCGGACACATGGAACATGGCCACGAGGGCTGCTGGGTTCTTCTCGACCAAAATCAGCATGTGCTTGACACCTGGCAGCGCTGTGCTGGCACCCAAAGGCACCACTGCACCGTTTTCGGCGATGTCCGGACCGGTGATGGTCACGTCTTTGCTCTCAGCCAAACTGGAAGCACCAGCGGCTTTGGCGGCGTCTTGCACCGACTTCGCGTCGAATGCGGCTTTGTTGAATGCAGCGTGGGCAAACTGAGGGAAGCCAGCAGTGGCCAAGAGGCCCGCCACAACAGCGGTTTGCTTGAGTGTCTCACGACGGTTTTGCATCTGATATCTCCTTGATGATTGAGTGATGCTATTGAAACAGGTTCAGCAGTACAACGGGTAAAGCCCGTATTACTTGCTGGCCCCCTTGGAAATCCATTCGGCAATTTTCTTGGCGTCAGCCTCAGGCAGCGATTGTGGCGGCATCGGTATTTGTCCGTAAACGCCAACACCCCCGGCCTTGATTTTGCCTGTCAAATAGTCTACTTTTCCGGCATTTTTCTTGGCAACTTCATTGAAGCCAGGTCCGACGATCTTCTTGTCGACGCCATGACATGCAGTGCAGCTGTACTTGTTCAAAAGTGCAATCGCCGCTTTAGCTTCGTTGTTTTCTGGCTTGGCTGCTGCAACAGGGGCAACTGCGGCCACGGGTGTACCGGCCTTGGGTTCAGGCTTGGTCGTGTCTGCGCCGCGCTGAGCACCCACGATTCGGTTTTGCTCGAGCAAGTTGCCATGGGCATTGCGTGCAAAGTCGGGCAAGAAAGAAGCCACTTTGGGTTCTGGCGTGCAGTCTTTCATGCAAACTTTATTGGCTGTGTCAGGTTTTTTAACGCCTGCAAACTCGTTGCCTGGCCACATCGCATGCTGGGTTTGCATGCCATTGCGGTTGGGCATGCGGGCTTGCACTTCGGCGATGTTCTTGTCTGACAGCACGTAGTTGTCAGGCACGATATTGGCCAAGTTCAGCAAAAACGCCGTCACAGCATAGACCTCTTCAGTGGTCAAGCTCTTGGGGCTGGTCCAAGGCATGGCTCGGTTGATGTAATCCCACACGGTCGAGACTGTCGCCACTTTCATGATCGTGGTCCGACCGGGGTAGTCCGAACGGTTCAAGTTGGCCACGCGCCCATTCTTGATGTCCTCAGCCGTGGTGCCGCCAATCAAAGGGCTGAACACTTCACCAGACTCACCAAACACACCATGGCAGTGAGCACACTTGCCCTCCCACACATCTTGGCCTTTGGCGACTGAACCCGAACCCGCAGGCAAGCCCTTGAAATCGGGACGCACATCGATGTCCCATTTGGCTACTTCTTTGGGCGTGGCATCACGGCCCACACCGGGAAACTTTGAACTCTGGGCAGAGGCCATACCAGCCACTGCCAGTAAGGCCACCGTCAAAACGGCATTACGAAACCTGGACATTTTTCACCTCACCGTTTTCCTGAACCAACCACGACTGGATGGCATTGTTGTGATAAATCGAACGCGTACCTCGCACACCGCGCAACTGCTGGTAGGTGGGCTGCACATGTCCTGTGTCGTCTTGCGCACGGCTTTGGATGATGGCGGGCTTACCGTCCCACACCCAGTCGAGGTTGAAACGTGACAAGGCTTTGGACAAGACCGGTGTTTCCAGTCGAGCCTGGCGCCAATTGCGACCACCGTCGGTAGACACGTCCACGCGTTTAATCTTGCCTTTGCCTGACCAAGCCAGGCCAGTGATGTTGTAAAAACCTTTGTCCAGCAACACCTGGCCACCCGATGGCGTAGTCACCACGCTTTTGACTTCCTGAATGTTGGTGTACTGGCGATGCATGCCTCCGGGTTGCAAATCGATGTAGTGAATCGCTTCGTCCTTGGCGGCATAGGGCTTGTCGCCCACTTCGACGCGGCGCAGGTACTTGACCCAGCTCACGCCCTGCACACCGGGCACCACCAAACGCAGGGGATAACCGTTTTCGGGGCGAAGCATTTCACCGTTCTGACCATAGGCCACGATGACTTCACCCGAAGTGATCAAGCTCATCGGAATGGTGCGGGTCATGGACGAACCATCACCGCCTTCAGCCAACACAAACTTGCCGTTTTTCAGGTCAGCACCCGCCAACTCCAGCAAAGTGATCAAGGGCACGCCAGTGAACTCGCTGCACGACAACATGCCGTGTGTGTATTGCACGGTGGGCACGGCCACGTTGCCCCACTCGGTCGCGCTGTTGGCGCCACACTCAATGAAGTGGAAACGCGAGACCGAAGGCAAACGCATGATCTCGTCCATGGTGAAAACCATGTTCTTTTTGACCATGCCGTTGATCATGAAACGGTGCTTGGAGGGATCGATGTCCCACCAGCCTTGGTGGTGCCGCTCGAAGTGCAAACCACTTGGCGTGACGATGCCAAACAATGACTGCAGCGGCGCGAACGACACCGAAGCCTGAGTGGTCTGTGTGAGGCCGGGGCTTTGGCGGCGCTGCAAGTTCGCTTCGAACTTGGAGGGCTTGCCGTACCCTTCGACCGCCACACCTTGACCCAAGCCCACTGCGTGCTCGGGCAAGGTCAAGATGTTGGGATCGCCGCCCTCGACGGGCACTGGGTTGCCTTGGGCCATGGCCATGGGGGCCGCGGCACCTGCAGCCGCAGCTGCAAAGGCGTTGCGAATGAAATCACGGCGGCCTTTTTTGCCTTCGGCAAAAACCTCCTTGACGCCACTTTGGGTCAGGAAGTTTTCAGGTGCTTTTTGCACTCTTCCTGAATGGATGCTGTCTTCTTTCACACAAACTCCTCGTTTTGAGTTTTCAATTTACTGCCGCATCAATGGCCACCTGTGTGCACACAGCACGGCAAACCACCACAGCAGATTCGTCTGCAATCCGATAAAACATCTGAGCCCCTTGACGACGTTTGCCCAAAATACCCGCCCTGTACATGATGTTCAGATGCTGCGACATATTGGGTTGAGCCACGTCAATGTGGTCCAGCAATTGCCCTACGTTTTTTTCCCCTTGGCACAGCTCGCTGATGATGCGTAAACGAATGGGGGTTGACAGTACGGCAAACAACTCAGCCGCCTTATCAAACACTTCATCCATTTCTTCGCTCATGCGTGCTTTGCTGTTAGGTTCGTATATTCGGATGTGCGAATATATACGATAAACGATGAATCTGATTCAGGGATTACACCAACACACCTCTGATCAAAAAAATCTCTGATCAGAGGGTTGCCATCATCAATAGCTGTAGTTCATGAGAAATTGATAATTGGTTTGTGCATGCGAAATGCTCACACCAGAACCCGAGGTAACAGACACATTCGGTGCGTGTGATACCGCTGCATCCAAGCCCAACTTATCGGTGATCCGATAGCTCATACCCGCAGTAAAGTGCTTTTTCACAATTGCAGGAAACAGTGGGTTAACGTAATTGTCTGGTATCGGATTGCTAGATTGGTTGAAGCCTGCACGCAAGACAAGAACTTCACTCGTTTTGTAAGACCCACCCAAAGACACCACGGTTTGATCTTTCCAGTTTTGAGGCATTGAAAAGTCAACCTGTCCGCCCATACCTGCACTGATGTAAGTCATATTGAAACTTTTCATCACATCGTGCCATCTAATTCTCTTGATATCTGCGACCAATGTCAAAGCAGAATTGGCTTTGAAGGCCAAGCCCAAGGCTGTGCTGCTAGGCATTTGAAAATCACGAACGATGATTTGTCCTTGGTCCATGAATCCACCTGCAGCGCTCATGCTTGCACCAGTAGAATTTGTTTTCATATCACCCACATTGGTTTTTAGGTGGTGCGTGATGCCCAGAGACAAATTAGGGCTAGCTTGGTAAACAGCACCCAACTTGCCAGTCCAGCCGGTAGATGTTGCTGCACCTGAAAAATCACTGTTGTTCGAAAAATCAATTCGTGCCCATGACGCCGCAGCAAGCTGCGGAAGAGCACTGCCCAAATTCCCAGATGGCATACCCGTAACCATACCCCCTAACTGCTGCCCACTTGCTGCCATCTTCATGTCAAGTCCCGACCATGTGTAGTCCAGAGAACCACCGACACTCAATTGCTCGTTGACTTTGAAAGACAACGGAAAAATCACACGACCTGCACCCAATTCAGAGCGCACACCACTGCCAGACCCCATAGCCAAGAAACTGTCAGCTCCGTATTCAGTCCCCATGCCACCTTGTCCAAAAATACCAACACCCCATGTCATCTGATCGCTCTTACGAACCCAGCCCAAAGCTGGCATGACGTAAGAAGTTCCACTGGATGAAGCTACAGGCATTCCTTGCACACTTGATTTAACGTTAGGCCCCAATATCCCCATAGCCACATCAAGACGGGAACCAACCACCCCCAATTGCAATGTTGCAGGATTGTTCATCATGCCGGCCGTACCGTTGTAATAAGCTGTAGATGCTCCGCCCTGTGCTAGCGACTCAGGGCCATAGCCCTCCATCAACATGCCATTGGTAGCCCAAGCTGCCGAACCCGTTGCCAAAACAGCGGCTAACACGGTGGCGCGCAAAGTGTTGATTTTTTTCATTGTTGTCTCCAGTTTTTGTCAGATCAAAACTCACCCTTGCTGCCGCGTTCCATCATTTCCCAAATGGTGTCGCGAACAGCTTTGGCTTCTTCTTTGAGGGGCGATGGCAGCTTGCGGCCCATCTTGACCATCATGTCCATGTTGAGTGTGTACAGCCACAGGCCGTCTTCTTTTTCAACCATGGACACACGGCAAGGCAAGTAAGCGGCCATGTGTGGGCTGAAATCGACCATGCGGCGTGCTGTCGCAGGCGAACAGAACGAGTAGACGGTCAGCAGTTTTTCTTTTTTGCCCGAACGTGCTTCGAGCTCTTTTGACAAAGGCAAAGTGCCCACATCGCGCATATTGCGCTCTGTCGCCACTTGTTTGAGGACTTGCTCGACCTCTTGGGCGGTCACGCCCTGCTTGACTTTGCGCTCCCAGGTGGTGGCCACAGCGATGTCGCCTTCTCCGTCAACCCAACGATCCCACATGCGACTGGCTTCTGCGCCCGCACCAGACTCCAACTTACCGAGGGTGCTGATGGTGCCGCAACCGGTCAACCAGATCGAGCTGGCCAAAACGGCCCATTTCATCCATGTGAAAGCTTTGCGCATTGATGTTCTCCTGAAGTCTTGCAATGAAGGGTGCCAAGCAGGCACACCATGTGCCTTGCTGGGTTGATATCGATCATCCTTGACGCAGAAGAAAACGGGTATTGGCAGATACCCTATACCCTATGGGGTAAGGTATTTGTCAGCTCAAATCAATTAGAGCTCTTAATGCCTCACTTGAACTTGTAGTGGTTTCGATTGAGTACCGCAGCGACCGAATTGACCTCTTCAGGGAACATGCCCAAATTCAATTCGGTGTTGCATTGCTCGACCATGCCTCGCAGCAACGCGGTACTGTTGATGCGGCCCTGGGGTTTATAGATGGCACTGCCATCACCCCCGACTTTGCCCACATGGCAAGCCACGCAATGGTTGTCAGCGATTAATTTTTCGCCCAACTTGTAATCCGCATCTTTGAAGATCGCGGGTTGTGCCTGGACACAGACCGTAAAGAAGGAAGCAGTGCAGGCCAGCAGCAAAGACGTGTGCAATTTCATGTTTTCTCCCATTAAAAAAGCCGCTCAAAGGATAACCTTTGAGCGGCAAGAAAAAAGCCACGAGTACCAATCGAGCTTTCTAAACAATCATGACTTTTGACCCGTTGAGCGGGAGGTTGAATTTACTTGGCACCCGCCAAGATCCAGGCAGCCAAAGTTTGCGCATCGGCATCGCTCAAAGCGGCTTGTGCGGGCATGGGAATTGGGCCCCATTTTCCTGAACCACCCGCCTTGATGTTCTTGGCCAAAGTGGCGACAGCGTCTTTTTGACCAGCATATTTTTTAGCGACGTCTTGGTAAGCAGGGCCAACCAGTTTTTTGTCGACCGCATGGCAGGCCATGCAAGCGTTTTTCTTGGCCATGTCCATGTTGGCAAAAGCGGGGGCAGACAACAAGGCCGACACGGCGGCAACGGCAAAAATTAATTTCATGAGAGCTCCTGAAAGAATAAATATAACTGGCGGCTAATTTAACCGAAATCGAAGCCCCTTTGGACACTTCGAGCTCATTCGCTCATCAGGGATTTCACTGAGGCAGCAAAAATAAAACGCCGATATCGACCACCAGAATCACTCGAACGATGGTTGTTCGGGTTTGACCATCAATTTACCGGCAGCAACCCAGGCATCAAAGCCGCCCGCAATCGAACTCACATTCAAGTAGCCCATGCTTTGCATGGTTTGCGCAGCAAGCGCGGCACGACCACTGGTTTTGCAATACAACACCACCTTCAGGTCGCGGCTCGACAAAGCGGGCGTGCCGCTGAGCTTGAACTCCAGTAAGCCCCGTGGCACCAACACAGCGCCCGGCAAATGGCCCGCCGCAAATTCATCGGCTTCGCGCACATCGATCAACACATCCGCTTGCTGGATGGCCGCCTCGGCTTCTTGCAGGGCAATTTCGCGGATGTCAGTTTTGGCTTGCGACACCAAGTCATGGGCTGTTTTCATGTCGGTCTTCTCCAGTTCGAAATCTGATAAATCAAGGGGCTAAATGGGCATTGAGGACTTGCAGGCTTTGCACCGACATGGCACCGGTCAAAGCATCCAGTTGCAATTGCGTGAGCAGCAAGTCAGCCTGTGCACGCAACCACGCCAGCTCGGCCTGGGCCGCATCGTTTTCGGCTTGCAGCAGTTCCAGCGTGGTGCGGTCGCCCACTTGCCGACCCAAACGGGTGGCATCGAGCCGAGCCGCACTGGCTTGCCACGATGCCTTCATGGCCGCCAAACGGGCAGGCCCGGTTTGCAAGGCCAGCCACACCGAACGGGCTTGCTGTTGCGCTTGTTGCAGAGCCAAGTCGTATTCGGCTGAGGCTTTGTCTGCCGCGCTCACCGCCTCTTGCAATTTGCCGCTGCGCCAGCCGCCTGTGTACAAAGGCACATTCAGGCTCAGGCCGAGCATCTGCTGGGTTTGGGTGTTGGAAGATGGGCCAAAATCGCCCTCCCCGCTCAGGCGGTCCCGCCCTGCAGAGGCCACAAAATCGAGCGTGATACCGCCGCTGCGCTCGTGCTTTTTAAGCTCTTGCAAGGCCACATCCCACTGGGCTTTTTGCAACAACACGCCTGTGTTGGCTTGGCGCACCTGCTCTTGAACCTGCGCCAAAGCGGGGACGGCAGTCAATGTCCATTCGGTTTTGGGCGCATGGAGATTCAGGGCATCGACGCTCAAGCGGGTGGATTCGGCCAGCACGCTGCGGGCCATTAGTACATCGCTTTCGGCGGCGAGCAACTGTGCTTGCAGGCCCGTGGCACGGGCCATGGCTTCGTGCGTATCGGTCACAGGAAAATCGCCCAGTGCAAAACGGTCTTTGACTTCGGTCAGCGAACGGCTGACGGCGGCATGCTGGTTTTTCAGCACCTGTTGCTGGCGCTCCGCCACCAGCAAGTTGAAATACCTTTGCGCAGTGAGCTGCATGAACTGCTGCTGCGCCCAATCGGCACGCAGTTCGGCCACGCTAGCAGCTTTTTGCAACTGAGCTTGCTGCGCCTGGCGCTCAGGGCTGTACAGCGCTTGCTTGGCTTGCAAAGACCAACGTGTTGAGGTGGCAGCACTGGCCGCGGTGGCAAAGCTGCCAGGCATGGCCGGCTGCCCGCCCACAGCAAACTGTGCCCCCTGCGTGCTGGTATCTGCCGACATGGCCCCCACACTGGCACTGCCCATCAGCACCGGACGCCAAAGGGCTTTGGCCTGCGCTTCATAGGCTTGCACAGATGAGCGCGTAGCCTGAACCACCTGCATCTGCGGGTCGTGCTGACGCGCCTGGTCCCAGGTTTGCAGCAAATCCAAAGCTTGCACAGAAGGGCTGGCCAGCAAGGCCGCCAGCACCCAGCCGCTCAGTGGCCGGGGTTTGAATAAGGGCGCGCTCATGTCGTGTGTACCGTCAAATCAGCTGCCAGCCTCAACACCCAGTTTGCGCAAGATGGACTCCATCAAGCACCACTTGGTCAGTGCGCTTTGCAGCAGGTTAGCGCCCACAAAAGCGGTGAAAGCCAGCCACCACGCGCTCACAAAAATGGGGCTGCCCTGCACGCCCAAAGCCAAAGACAGCAAGATGAAGGTCCCTGCGACCAACCGAACGATTTGCCAAGATTTCATGATTCAAACTCCTGTTGATGAAAAAACTCAGGCCTCGTACTTTTTCCGGTACGCGACGTAATACAAAGTCGGGATGACAACCAGCGTCAGCACCGTAGACACAAAGATGCCAAAAATCAGCGAAATAGCCAAGCCGTTGAAGATGGGGTCATCCACAATGAAAAAGGCCCCGATCATGGCCGCCAGGCCCGTGAGCATGATGGGCTGGGCGCGGGTGATGGCCGATTGCACGATGGCCCGCTTGAAATCCATGCCGGTTTGCACTTGCAAGTTGATGAAGTCCACCAACAAAATCGAGTTGCGCACGATGATGCCCGCCAGCGCGATCATGCCGATCATGCTGGTGGCTGTGTACTGCGCATTCAGCAGAGCGTGGCCCGGCATCACACCAATGATGGTCAAGGGAATAGGCGCCATGATGATCAGCGGCGTGAGGTACGACCCAAACTGTGCCACCACCAACAAATAGATCAGGATCAGACCAACGCCATAGGCTGCGCCCATGTCACGAAACGTCTCGTATGTAATCTGCCATTCGCCGTCCCACTTGATGCCGTAACCGCGCCAGGCATCGTCAGGCTGACTGATGAAATATTCTTCGACCCGCGCACCGTCGGGCCCCTGGATTTTGGCCACATCGCCGCGCATCTTGAACAAGCCGTACAAGGGGCTGTCCACCTTGCCCGCCATGTCGGCGTTGACAAAATTAACGGGCAGCATGTCCTTGTGAATGATGGGCTGCTCACGCAAGGTGTCGCTGACGGTGACCAACTCGCGCATCGCCACCACTTTGCCCGTGGCGGTTTTAACGCCCAGTTGCAACAAAGCATCCAGATCGCCATGCAGTTGCTCGGGCAACTGAATCAAGGCGGGCACCGGGTATTTGCTGCCGTCATGCAGGTAAGTGACCGATTCGCCAGCCAAACCGGCACGCAAAGTGGTCACGATGGCTTGTTGCGACACACCCAGCACAGCGGCCTTGCGGCGGTCCACCAGCAAAACCTTGCGCGGTGCATCGGCGATCGAGCTGTCGTCGATGTCCACCACGCCTTCGGTCTTTTCAAAGACCGAACGCACCGATTTGGCCACCTGACGGCGTCCCTCGGCATCAGGACCATAAATTTCAGCCACGATGGGCGACATCACAGGCGGGCCCGGCGGCACTTCGACCACCTTGACATTGGCACCGTGTTTACGGCCAATCTCTTGCAAGGCCGGACGCACACGAGTGGCGATGACATGGCTCTTGTCGCTGCGCTCGGACTTGCGCACCAAGTTGACTTGGATGTCACCCAGTTCACTGCCAGCACGCAGGTAATACTGACGCACCAAACCATTGAAATTGATGGGCGAAGCCGTACCCACGTAAGCCTGGTAGTGAGTGACCTCGGGCACCGTGGCCAAAAGGCCACCCAACTCACGCATCACGGCTGCGGTTTTCTCAAGAGGCGTGCCTGCAGGCATGTCCACCACAACCTGAAACTCCGACTTGTCGTCAAAAGGCAGCATCTTGAGCATGACCAAACCCGTCGCAGGCAGCACCAAAGACAAGGCAATCAAACCGGCAATGCCCAAGCCCAGCAACTTGCGGTTTTGACCGCCTTTTTGCGTGTCCAGCAATGGCTTGAAAATCTTTTCAAACAGGGGTTCGAGCTTGGCGCTCAGGCCAGTGTGACCGCCCCCTGAGGCGTTCTCGCCGTGTGCGTGGTCAGACGGCTTCATCCACATGCCCGACAACCAAGGCGTGATGACAAACGCAATGGCCAGCGACAGCAGCATGCCCAAGCTGGCATTGATCGGGATCGGGCTCATGTAGGGGCCCATCAGGCCACTGACAAAAGCCATAGGCAACAAAGCAGCGATCACCGTGAAGGTGGCCAAGATGGTGGGGCCACCGACTTCGTCCACCGCACCAGGAATGATTTCGCGAATGCTCTTGCCCGGATAAAGCTGCTGGTGGCGATGGATGTTCTCAACCACCACGATCGCGTCGTCGACCAAAATGCCAATGGAAAAAATCAAGGCAAACAGCGACACGCGGTTGAGCGTAAAGCCCCAGGCCCAAGACGCGAACAAGGTCGCTGTCAGCGTCAAAATCACGGCCACACCGACGATGGCGGCTTCGCGGCGACCCAGCGCCATGAACACCAAGGCCACCACAGACGCCGTGGCGAACAGCAGTTTTTGGATCAACTTTTTCGCTTTGTCGTTGGCGGTCTCGCCGTAATTACGGGTCTCCACTACGACAACGTCGTCAGGGATCACTGTGTCCCGCAGTTTCTCGACACGGGTTTTCACGCCATTCGCCACATCGATGGCGTTTTCACCCGATTTTTTGGTGATCGACAGCGTCACGGCCGCAAATTCCTCACCGCCATTTTTGACGTTGTTGCCGTGCCAAACGTATCGCTCCGCGGGCATCGGGCCATCTTTCACAGTGGCCACATCTTTCAGGAACACTGGCTTGCCCTGCACCACCTGCACCACCAAATCGGCCACTTCACTGGCCTGCGTCAAATGGGGTCCAGCCTCGATGGCCACGCTTTGGTTACCACCCAACAATTCACCCACGGGCAAGCCCAAGTTGGCAGATTGCAGGGCCATGCGCACATCGTGCACAGTGACACCAGAGCCATTCATGCGCTGCGGGTCGATTTGCACCAGCGCCGCGCGGTGCGGACCACCGAGGGTGACCACATCCCGGGTGCCTGGCACGCGCTTGATATCGGCCTCGATGCTGTGCGCCACACGCTCCAACTCAAAAGCGCTGACCTCTGGCGTACGGCCATGCAAGGTGAGTGACACGATCGGCACGTCGTCGATGCCCTTGGGCTTGATCAGGGGTTCGGGCAGGCCCAGGTTACGAGGCAACCAATCGGCGTTTTCGCGGATTGTGTCGTGCAACTTGACCAGCGCCTCGGTGCGCGGCACGCCCACCTTGAACTGCACTGTCATGACGGCCACGCCAGGGCGAGAGACCGAATAAACATGCTCAACACCGGCAATCTTGGACAGCACCTGCTCTGCCGGAATCGCCACCATTTGCTCCACATCGCGCACCGAGGCGCCGGGAAAGGGCGCGATCACATTGGCCATGGTCACATTGATTTGCGGCTCTTCCTCGCGGGGCGTCACCATCACGGCAAACACACCCAGCAAAAATGCCACCAGCGCCAAGAGAGGCGTGATCTGTGCGCTTTGGAAAGCTGCCGAGATGCGACCCGACACACCCATTTTTTGCTCGCTCATGGGGTCACTTTCCGGTTTTTTGGCCGAGGGTGGCGGGCTCTGTCACGACGTTCTCACCATCGCTCACACCCGCCAAAATTTCAACAGTCTGGCCTGCTGTGCGGCCCAAGCGAACCTGCCGCAAACGCGGCTTGCCTTGGGCATCTATCACGTATACGCCGGTCATCTCGGCACGGCGCACGATGGCGGTCAGAGGCAAAAACACACGCCCCTCTCGGGCTTCACCCGAGGTGTTGGCAGCAGGCACCCAGACTCGGGCAAACATGCCGGGCACCAAGCCCTCAGTGCCTGCAGGCAAAGCCACACGCAGCTGCGCAGTGTGTGTCACGGGGTCCACGGCGGGCAGCAACTGCACGCTGGCTGCGACCGCACTTTTGTGGCCAGCAATGTCATATCGCACCGCCTTCAACTGGGCACGCACGCCATCGATCATTGACTGTGGCACGGCCGCGCTCACGCGCAAAGCCGAAGGATCGTGCAAGGTCACCAGTGGACGGCCTGGCATGGCCATGTCACCCAAGGTAACGGTCACATCGGACACCACACCATTGAACGGGGCACGCACGCTGAAAAACCCGGTCTGGGTTTGGGCTGCTCGGGTTTGCGCTTGCTGAGCTTGCACCTGGGCCTGGGCAGCTTCGAACTGGGCTTGGGTGCGATCAAGTGCGCCCTGGCTGATGTATTGCTTTTGAAATAGTTGCTTCTGACGGTCGAGCTCTTTGCTGACCGCGCGCAAGTTAGCCTGTGCGGCTTCGAGTTGGGCGGTGCTGCCCACCACGTTTTGCTGGGCTGCACTGGCATCGATGCGCAGCAGTTCCTGCCCAGCACGCACCTGTTCACCGGCCTTGACGTTCAATATGACGATGGCCCCAGCCACTTGGCTCGACAAAGTCGCCTGGCGCACCGCCTCGACCACAGCGTCAAGGCTCAGCTCTTGCGTACTTGATGCGCTGGCTTTGGCCGCCACGCTTTTGACCCCTGCTGTGTCGTCTGCGGCCCAAACGGGGGCCGTTGGCAAGCCTGAGAATGCCATGGCCGCAGCCAAAATCAAGCGTCTGTTCATCGGTGCATCTCCATCAAACCGTTGTATTTACAAATTTAGTTGTTTGCGTACATACGCAATGATACAATCAAATTCGATAGCCGGTCAAACATTTTGCGACAGACGGCATCCCTAGAATGTGTAGTGGAGCACCCATGAAAGATTTGCCGGCCAAAGCACTTGAACAGATTGCAGCCTATTTCCAGGCGCTGTCGGAGCCCACACGTCTGCAAATTCTTAACCTGCTGCGCGACACCGAGCACAACGTGGGCGAATTGGCCCAGTTGTCGGGTTATTCGGCTGCCAACGTCTCACGCCACTTGTCTTATCTGGCGCAACACGGCATCGTGGCACGCGAAAGCCGAGGCACGAGCGTGTTTTACAAAGTGACCGACCCTTCGATTTACGCCTTGTGCGACCTGGTCTGCACCAACATTGCCCGGCAGTACCAACAGACATCCAGTGACCGGGCTTTGTTCAACTGAAACGCCGCGGACATCGCAAAAAGCTATCATGATGCCGCATTGGCCCTACCCTCTGTTCAGGGGCCCATCAGGAGACCTGCATGAGTCGCATCGTGAACGCTGAAAAAAAGAAAAACCTGTGTGCCCGCCTGGCCCGAATTGAAGGTCAGCTGCGCGGTTTGCAAAAGCTGATCGAGGCCGATGCGGATTGCGAAAAAATTGCCCAGCAAATGGCTGCAGCCCGCAAAGCGCTCGACAAATCCTTTTTCTCCATGGTCGGTTGCATGATCGAACAAGGCGACCAGTCACCCGAGCATGTGGCGGAAATGCTGACCAAATTCGCCTGAGACCCCGCGCTTCTGAATGTCTCAGGACTTCAGCAGCAGCCCATCGGCATCGAGCACACGCACCTGAATCGGGATGCCCTGACCCACACTTTGGGTGACCGTGCAAAAGCCCTCGAACTGGCCCAGCACACGCTCCAGCTGCTCCAGCTTGGCGGCGCTCACCCCCAAGTGCAAAGTGGCTACCATCTCCAGCACGCGCATGCGGCCTTCGGCATTTCGGCCCACCTGGGCTTGCACTTGGCAGCGAAGAGGTTCGGGTTCTTGCTTGAATTTGCGCAGGGCAAACAGCAGCGAATCGCTCAGGCAATTGCCCACCGACGCACACAACAACTGCACGGGCGAGGGGCCTTGGCCTGTCCCCAAAGGCGCGGGCTCGTCGCTGGTCAATACGGGCATGCTGTCGTCAAAGCGAATGTCAAAACGGTAATCTTGTTGTTGGGTCAATGTGACCGTGATCAGTTTTTCGGTCATGGCTCAGGCGTGCCCTGCTTGCAGGTCATCCCACGCCTTGACGGCTTCAGCCGCGTACATCAAGGCGGGGCCGCCGCCCATGTAGACGCACACAGCCAGCATTTCTTCGAGCTCGGCCCGGGTGGCCCCCAGCTTGATCAAGGCTTTGACGTGAAACCCGATGCAACCCGAGCAGCGCTGTGTGACCCCAATGGCCAGCGCCATCAGCTCTTTGTGCTTGGTGCTGAGCGCGCCCTCGGTCATGGCCGCCTGAGCCAGCTGGCCAAAGGCCTTCATGACATCCGGCTGGCTTTTGCGAAACGGAACCAGGCATTCGTTGATGTCTTGCATCAGGCCGGGATGGTCAAAAGTGCTCATGGGCTTCACCTTTCATGTCGTGGCTACAAACTGAACGCCGTAAAGGCAAGCTTTTGCGCGTGCCCCAAGGCTTATATATAAGTATCAGTCTATATCTACAGGGTGCACCTGGACTTGCCTTAGATCAAGGCATTCACAGGAACAGCTCGCCCTTGACCAGCCCAGATGATGGGCTGGGTTTTCGCACTCAGGGCTTGCTTGGAGCCAGAGAATCTTGCGGCTTGACCATGGGCCAGCCCCGCTTGGCCCACTCGCTCATGCCGCCATTCACATAGCGAATGTTGGTGAAGCCCTGGTCTTTCAAAGCCTCGGTCACGGCCCGCGAACGATTTTGGGTATTGCAGATGAGCAAGACCGGCTGATCGGCTCGTTTAGGGATTTCGGCCACACGTTGCGCCACCTGACTCATGGGCAGCAAGACCACGCCTTGCGCCACGCCCGTGGCGTGCTCTTGCGGCTCGCGAATGTCGATCATCAACACCTTGCCCGCCTCATGCTCGGCACGGGCTTGCTCCAGCGATACATTCGGCAGCGCCGCTTCGGGGCCGCAAGCTTGCAGGGCGAGCGCGGCGGCCATCAGAAATACGAGGGGGAAAAATCGAGACAGCATGATGGCAACATTCCAAAAAGTTTATAAGTCACGGCAAATATACTCAATTGATGACAAACCTGACTCAACCTTCTGAAAACACTTTTAAATGAGCACTTTTCAAAATCCTCGACACACATGGAATCAACGCTTTGCGGCCGCGCACTATGTATTTGGCGAAGCACCCAATGCGTATTTGCAAACTCAAGCTGCCCACTTGGTAACGGGCACCGCGCTGGCCGTGGCCGATGGCGAAGGCCGCAACGGCGTTTGGCTAGCCCAGCAAGGCTTGCAAGTTGATGCGTTTGATTTTTCCGAAAATGCGATTCGCAAGGCGAAGGCCATGGCCAGCGGCCGACATGTGAACGTGAATTTTGTCTGCAGCGACTGGCAGTCATTTGACTGGAAGCCCGCTCATTACGACAACGTCGTGGGCATCTTTTTCCAATTCGCAACGGCCGAGGAGCGGACCCAGTTGTTCGCCCGCTTGGACGCGAGCCTTAAGCCTGGCGGCACCTTGATCATTCAGGGCTACACCCCGAGTCAACTGAACTACAACACGGGCGGCCCCGGCAAGCTGGACCATCTGTACGACGAAGCCCTGATGCAGGATGCTTTTGGGCACCTGGAAATTCTGGACCTTCGCACCTACGACGCCGAAATCACTGAGGGCACAGGACACAAAGGCATGTCAGGTCTGCTGGGATTAACAGCCCGCAAAGCCATTGACTGAGCTGAGAGCTAAGCCTGCTTTTGCTTAGCGTCTTCAAGACTTTGGGCGTTTACAAGTTGCTTCAAACTGATGCTTTGAAGATCCTGCATCATTTTCTGATTCAGTTGCAGCCACAAACGATCGCTGACCGAAGAAGCCTCACCAACTTGCAAGAAGGCATCCATTGGTTCCATGGCCAACACGATATCGGCAACACTGATCTGCTCAGCCTCCATGGCCAAGCTGTAACCACCACCAGGGCCAATGGTGCTATCCACCAGATGAGATTGACGAAGCTTGCTGAAAATTTGCTCTAACCGTGTCTTGGTGATGTTGTGACGGGACTGAATGGCAACCAAAGACACAGGGCCTTCGCATTCACGAAGCGCTACCTCAACCAAGGCTGTCACAGCCAGTTGGCTGCGCTTGCTCATTCGCATAAAAAACCTTTTACCCCTTGAGCCGTTAAGCCTTGTGAATCCTCAAGCTGCGCGAACGGTAACGAAGCGCTGAGCTGCCACAGCTTCATTTCGCACGACATCAGTAAACCCCCGACTGTCTGCACATGAATGATGCCTTTGTGTCTGCTGCATTGGTGAACATGAAAAAAAGGGGGCTCCGGTGAAAGAGCCCCCCAATCAGGGTATGAGTACCAAACACACCCCATAACTCAAACTATATAAGAGTTTACTTAATTAATTTTGGCTCACTTCATTTAGCGTACCGCGTCGCCATCAAATCCAAGCTGACGGGCTTGATCTTGCTGGCGTGTCCAGCGCAACCAAACGCTTCGAAACGTGCTTTGACAATGCCTGCTGCGGCTTTTTTGGCCGCAGTCAGCGCTTTGCGCGGATCAAACTCCGAAGCTTGTTGAGCGAACAACTGGCGCATGGCCCCCGTCATGGCCAAACGAATATCGGTGTCGATGTTGACCTTGCGCACACCACTTTGGATGCCGCGCACAATCTCTTCAACGGGCACGCCATAAGTTTCTTTGATATCGCCACCGTATTGGCGAATGATTTGCAACCACTCTTGTGGCACGCTGGAGCTGCCATGCATCACCAAGTGGGTGTCAGGAATTGCTGCATGGATGGCGGCAATGCGGTCCATGGCCAGGATGTCACCTGTTGGCGGACGGGTGAATTTATAAGCACCATGGCTTGTACCGATGGCAATGGCCAAAGCATCCACACCGGTTTTCGCCACAAAGTCTTTGGCTTGGATCGGGTCGGTCAGCATCTGCTCATGGCTGAGTTTGCCCTCAGCCCCCACGCCATCTTCTTCACCGGCTTCGCCCGTCTCCAACGAACCCAAGCAGCCCAGCTCGCCTTCAACCGACACCCCCACGGCATGCGCCATGTCGCACACTTTTTGGGTCACCTCCACGTTGTACGCATAGCTTGCCGGGGTTTTGGCATCGGCCATGAGTGAGCCGTCCATCATCACGCTGGAAAAACCCGAACGGATGGACTGTTGGCACTGTGCGGGCGTCGCACCGTGATCTTGGTGCAACACCACGGGTATGTCGGGGTGTGTCTCGATCGCAGCCAGCACCAGATGCCGCAAGTACGCCTCGCCCGCGTACTTTCGAGCCCCGGCAGAAGCTTGCAAGATGACCGGGCTGTCGGTGGCCTGTGCGGCCTCCATGATGGCCTGGACCTGCTCCAGGTTGTTGACGTTAAATGCGGGGATGCCGTAGCCAAATTCGGCTGCGTGATCGAGGACTTGACGCAATGAAACCAATGCCATAAGGGTGTTCCTGAAAAAATAAATGTCGAAGAATGATGTTCAATCTGCCGCAGCGCGCTTGGCCAAGATCTCAAATGCGGGCAAGGTCTTGCCTTCGAGGATTTCGAGGAACGCGCCGCCACCTGTCGAGATGTAGCCCACCTGCTTTTCAATGCCATATTTGGCAATCGCCGCCAAGGTGTCACCACCGCCTGCGNGGCAAGGTCTTGCCTTCGAGGATTTCGAGGAACGCGCCGCCACCTGTCGAGATGTAGCCCACCTGCTTTTCAATGCCATATTTGGCAATCGCCGCCAAGGTGTCACCACCGCCTGCGATGCTGAACGCGCTGGACTCGGCAATCGCCTGCGCAATCACCTTGGTGCCGTTTTCAAAGGCCGCAAACTCAAACACGCCCACCGGCCCGTTCCACACAATCGTGCCCGCCTGCTTGAGCTGCGCCGCCAGCTTGGCCGCCGTCTCGGGGCCGATGTCCAAAATCAGGTCGTCATCAGCCACCTCGGTGGCTTTTTTCACCGTGGCCACCGCATCCGCCGCAAAGGTCTTGGCCACCACCACATCGGTTGGGATCGGCACTTCGGCCCCACGGGCTTTCATGGCCTCGATCACCGCCTTGGCTTCGTCCACCAAGTCGGCTTCGGCCAAGCTCTTGCCGATCTTCAGACCCGCCGCCAGCATGAAGGTGTTGGCAATGCCGCCACCCACAATCAGTTGGTCCACGTTTTGCGACAGGCTTTTGAGGATGGTCAGCTTGGTGCTGACTTTGCTGCCCGCCACAATGGCCGCCAGCGGGCGCTTCGGCTTGGCCAGGGCTTTGCCGATGGCGTCGATTTCGGCGGCCAACAAGGGGCCAGCGCAAGCGATGGGCGCAAACTGCGCAATGCCGTAGGTGGTGCCTTCGGCGCGGTGGGCCGCCACAATGGCCGCCAGCGGGCGCTTCGGCTTGGCCAGGGCTTTGCCGATGGCGTCGATTTCGGCGGCCAACAAGGGGCCAGCGCAAGCGATGGGCGCAAACTGCGCAATGCCGTAGGTGGTGCCTTCGGCGCGGTGGGCGGTGCCAAAAGCGTCGTTCACGTAGATGTCGCACAGCGCGGCCATCTTGCGGGCCAGCGCTTCGTTGTTTTTCTTCTCGCCCTTGTTAACGCGGCAGTTCTCGAGCAGCACGACCTGGCCGGGGGCCACCGTCACGCCATCGACCCAATCGGCCACCAGCGGCACATCACGGCCAAGCAACTGAGCCAGACGCTTGGCCACCGGGGCCAACGAGTCTTCGGGCTTGAACTCGCCTTCGGTAGGGCGACCCAAGTGGCTGGTCACCATGACGGCCGCACCAGCGGCCAGCGCCATCTGGATGCAGGGCACGCTGGCCCGCACACGCGTGTCTTCGGTGATGCTGCCGTCGTCGGCCTGCGGCACGTTCAGGTCGGCACGGATGAAAACGCGACGGTTTTCAGCAAAGCCGCTTTTTACGACATCGGATAAACGCAAGACTTTCATCGCGCACCCCCAGCAGCACCAGACACCACACGGGCCATCTCAAGGCACTTGTTTGAATAACCCCATTCGTTGTCATACCAAGCCATCAGCTTCACAAAGGTGCTGTCGAGTGCCATACCGGCTTCGGCATCGAAAACGGAGGTACATACCTCGCCCCGAAAATCAGTGGACACCACTTTGGCTTCGGTGTAACCCAATACGCGCTGAAGCGCGCCCTGACTTTGGGCCTTCATCTCTGCGCAAATCTCGGCGTAAGTGGCCGGTGTAGCCAACTCCACCGTCAAATCAACCAGCGACACATCGCTGGTAGGCACACGCACCGACACGCCCGTCAGCTTGCCCTTGATCTCAGGAATCACCACCCCAACAGCCTTGGCCGCACCAGTACTACTGGGGATGATATTTTCCAAGATACCGCGACCACCCCGCCAGTCCTTGTTGCTCGGGCCATCAACCGTTTTTTGGGTGGCGGTGGCAGCGTGCACGGTGGTCATTAATCCCCGCTTGATGCCCCATTTGTCGTTCAAAACTTTGGCCAAAGGGGCCAATGCGTTGGTGGTGCAACTGGCATTGCTGACGATGGTTTGACCGGCATAGGTCGCATGGTTCACACCGAACACAAACATAGGCGTGTCGTCTTTAGACGGAGCCGAAATGACCACCTTCTTAGCCCCTGCAGCCAGGTGCTTGCCCGCACCTTCTTTGTCTAAAAAGAGGCCAGTAGCTTCTATTACAACCTCAGCCCCCACTTCGCTCCATTGAAGGTGGGCAGGATCACGCTCTTGCGTCAGGCGAATTTTGTGACCGTTGACAATCAGGGTACTGCCCTCAACAGACACCGTGCCTTCAAAGCGACCGTGCACGCTGTCGTACTGCAACATATATGCCAAATACTCAGGCTCAAGCAGGTCGTTGATGGCAACGATCTCGACATCTTGAAAATTTTGCACCGCAGCGCGAAACACCATGCGGCCGATACGGCCAAAGCCATTGATGCCAATTTTTATAGTCATGTCAGTCACTTTCATTTTGAAAACATTGCATTTAAGAAGTCTGCGCACCACGGCTATCACGGGTGCAGCGAGAAAAAAATCACAGCAGTGCAGAAAAATCGTCGATCACACGATCAGGGGCGCAAGCGTGTACCGACTCGCCCATGTTGTAACCATAGGGCAGAAGCCAAACCGGCACGCCCGCATTGCGTGCGGTGGCTGCATCAATCGAAGAGTCACCAACAAACAAGGCTTGCGAGGCCTTCAAGTCCCAGCGACTCAAACAGTCGACCACGCTGGTGGGATCAGGTTTTTTCACCGGAAAGCTGTCACCACTGACCACCACATCAAAGGCCTCTAGCAGCCCGTGTACACGGAGCACCGTATCGGTGTAGCGGCCTTCCTTGTTGGTAACCACGGCCAGCTTGCAACCGCGTGCACGCAAAACCGCCAAAACTTCACGCACATTCGGGTACAGGTGGCTTCGTGTGCCGCAACGGGCCTGGTAGTAGCGGTCAAAAATTGGCAGTGCTTGCTTGAGGTCTGGGCCTGTGCGCACCGATGCCACAGGAGTGTGGGTGACACTGGCCAAGGCCTGAATCAAAAGTTCTTTAGTGCCATGGCCAATCCAGTCGTTCACTTGCTGCTGCGAGACCTTGGGCCAATCAAAGTAGCACAAGGTGTCGTTTACCGCATCGGCAATTTCTGGGGCAGTTTCGACCAAGGTGCCGTCGAGGTCAAAAAAATAGGCTTGCTTGTCTGCAGTCATGTGTGCCGCCTTCAATTGTCCGAAGGCACGATGTGTGCGGGCAAAGGGACCGTCTGTCGATGGGTGTGGCGGTGTACCAAGGTGCGCACCGCCTCGCAGACGCGCTCAGTGGTGATGCCAAAGTGGGCATACAAAGCCGGGGCCGGGGCCGATTCGCCGAAGCTGGCAATGCCAATCACCATGCCAGTTCGTCCAACGTATTTACGCCAAAAATCAGGGTGAGCAGCTTCGACAGCGACTGTGGGCAAGCCCAGCGGCAAGACCATTTCTTGATAGGCTTGAGTTTGGCGATCAAACACATTGGTACAAGGCATTGACACCACACGGGAGGCTAATCCTTGCAAAGCCAGTTCTGCCTGGGCCTTCATGGCCAAAGAGGTTTCTGATCCGGTAGCCACGATGATGGCTTGCGCCCCCGGCATGTCCGACAAGATGTAACCGCCCTGACGCACCTTATCGGCATCAGCTACATTGCTCAGCAATTGAGGCAGATTCTGGCGTGACAACGCCAGGACGCTCGGACCATCACAGCGCTCCACCGCACAGGCCCAAGCCACTGCAGTCTCCAGTCCGTCAGCGGGTCGCCACACGTCCAGCCCGGGAATGATGCGCAAGCTCGGCACATGCTCCACGCTTTGATGGGTCGGACCATCTTCACCCAAACCAATCGAGTCGTGCGTAAAAACATGGATCACGCGTTTCTTCATCAAGGCGGCCATGCGGATGGCGTTGCGCGAATAGTCTGAGAACGTGAGGAAGGTTCCTCCATAGGGGATGTACCCGCCATGCAACGCCATCCCGTTCATCATGGCGGCCATGCCAAACTCGCGAACACCATAAGACAGGTGGTTGCCCCAAGTGTCTCGACCAGCCTTGATGCAGGTTTTGAAATTTGTCAAATTGGAGCCTGTGAGATCGGCACTGCCGCCGAAAAATTCAGGCAACAATGGGGCTAGCAAGTCCAGCGCATTTTGGCTGGCCTTGCGTGTGGCCACCGCGTCGGGTCTGGCCACAATCGCAGCAAAAGCATTTTGTAAGCCTTGTGCGTAAGCAGCGCTCAAATCGCCTTGCATGCGTCGCATGTATTCGGCCGCTTCTTGTGGGTAAAGTACTTTATAGCTGGCAAACAGGTGGTCCCATTGCGTCTGTGCACGTACCCCACGCGCTGTCGCATCCCAAGATTGCTTCACATCCATCGGAATCTCAAATGGGGCATAAGGCCAGTTCAAGGCTTCACGAGTCGCACTCACTTCAGCTGAGCCCAATGCTGCACCATGTACATCGTGTGTACCCGCCTTGTTCGGGGAACCTTGACCAATCACGGTTTGGCAACAAATTAAGGTGGGTTTCCCATCGACGCTACCAGCTTGTGCCTTAGCCGCCTCGATCGCGGCGTTCACAGCTTGCGAGTCATGCCCATCGACCTTAGCGATGACGTTCCAGCCGTAGGCTTCAAAGCGCTTGGGCGTGTCGTCGGTGAACCAGCCTTGCACATGGCCATCGATCGAGATGCCGTTGTCGTCGTACAGCGCCACCAGCTTGGACAGGCGCAGGGTGCCCGCCAGCGAGCACGCTTCGTGGCTGATGCCTTCCATCAGGCAACCATCGCCCAGGAACACGTAGGTCATATGGTCCACGATGTCAAAACGCCGACCATCCTCTTCGCGGTTGAATTCTTGCGCCAACAATTTTTCAGCCATGGCCATACCGACGGCGTTGGTGATGCCCTGACCCAAGGGGCCGGTGGTCGTTTCCACGCCGGGCGTGATGTCGACCTCTGGATGCCCAGGTGTCTTGCTGTGGAGCTGGCGGAACTTTTTCAACTCCTCTATGGGTAAGTCGTAACCCGTGAGGTGCAGCAAGGCGTATATCAACATGGAGCCGTGGCCGTTGGACAGCACAAAACGATCGCGGTCAGGCCATTGCGGATTGAGTGGGTTGTGCTTGAGGTGGCGGTTCCATAGCACTTCGGCTATGTCTGCCATGCCCATCGGGGCACCGGGGTGACCGGATTTGGCGGCTTCGACCGCATCAACGGCCAGCATGCGTATGGCGTTGGCCATGCGACTGGCCATCTCGGGGGTGGGGTGTGCAGGGGTGATCATCTGTGTGACTCCGTTCTGATCAAGCCTGGCCCAGCGCCCGTTTGCGGCGCTCCATCATGCGCCAAACAAAGGGCGTAAAGATGAGCTGCATGGCAATCTCCATCTTGCCTCCGGGAACCACAATGGTGTTGGCACGGCTCATCCAGGAATCGTTGATCATGTTGAGCAAGTAGGGGAAGTCAATGCCCTTGGGGTTGGCAAAGCGGATCACCACCATGCTCTCGTCGGCTGACGGGATGTCACGCGAAATGAAGGGGTTGGACGTATCCACCATGGGCACCCGCTGAAAGTTGACATGCGTGTGCGCGAACTGCGGCACGATGTAGTTCACATAATCGGGCATGCGGCGCAAGATGGTGTCGGTCACAGCCTCAGTGCTGTAACCGCGCTGGTGCTTGTCGCGCCAGAGTTTCTGAATCCACTCCAGGTTGATGACCGGCACCACGCCCACGCGCAAGTCGGGGTATTGGGCAATGTTGTGCTCCGGGGTGACCACTGCGCCATGCAGGCCTTCGTAGAACAGCATGTCCGTGTCGGCAGGCAAGGTCTCCCATGGCGTAAATGTGCCAGGCTCCTGCTGATAGGGAGCGGCCTCTTCGGCGTTGTGCAGGTATTTACGCGATTGACCTTGGCCTGTCTCGCCATACGAACGAAACAGGCTTTCGATGTCGCCAAAGAGGTTGTTGTCCGAGCCAAAATGGCTGAAATTCTTGTTGCCTTCTTTTTCAGCCTGGGCTTGGCGAACCTTCATTTCCTTTCGGTCAAAGCGGTGAAAGCTGTCGCCTTCAATGATGGCTGCATGAACACCTTCTCGCCGGAAAATATTGGAAAAGGTGCGCGTCACCGTCGAGGTGCCCGCGCCAGATGAGCCGGTGATGGCGATGATGGGGTGGCGTTCAGACATGAAAGTCTCCTTGTAGTTTTGTCAATCTTGGTGAAGTCAGGCCAACACGCTCAGTCGCGGAACAGGCTGCGCTCGGCAAACAGTGGTGCAAAGCTGTCTTGCTGGGTCGGTTCAGCGTGGTAACGCTCAATGCGTTCAACCTCGTTTTTAGAGCCAAACACCAGGCCAATGCGCTGGTGCAAGCTGGTGGGCTGCACACTCAACATGGGCACCTGACCCGTGCTGGCACGGCCCCCAGCCTGCTCCATGATGAAGCCGACCGGGTTGGCCTCGTACAGCAGGCGCAGACGACCGGGCTTGCTCGGGTCTTTGGTGTCGCGCGGGTACATGAATACGCCGCCGCGCATCAAGATGCGGTGGGCTTCCGCCACCATGGAGGCGATCCAGCGCATGTTGAAGTCCTTGCCACGCGGGCCGGTTTTGCCGGCCAGGCACTCGTCCACATAGCGCTTGACCGGAGCTTCCCAAAAGCGGCTGTTGGAGGCGTTGATGGCGAACTCCTGGGTGTCTTCGGGCACGCGCAATTCCGGGTGAGTCAGCATGAACTCCCCCATCACCGGGTCGAGTGTGAAACCGGCCACGCCATTGCCCACGCTCAGCACCAGCATGGTGGTGGGGCCGTACAAGGCATAACCGGCGGCAATCTGGCAGGTCCCTGGTTGGAAGAAATCGGCCTCGGTCAAAGGTCCACCCTCAGCGGTGGCGTCGGGCGCACGCAGCACGCTGAAGATGCTGCCCACCGACACATTCACGTCGATGTTGCTGGAGCCATCCAACGGGTCAAACACCAGCAGGTATTTGCCCCGAGGGTGTTGCGGTGGAATGTCGTAGGGCAAGTCCATCTCTTCAGAAGCCATGCCGGCCAAGTGACCACCCCACTCGTTCATGCGGATGAACAACTCGTTGCTCACCACGTCCAGCTTTTTCTGGGTCTCGCCTTGCACATTGATGCTGCCACCGGCGTCTGCTGCGTGGTTGCCGTACATGTCGGCCAAAGCGCCATAGGCCACCGATTTGGCAATGGCTTTGCAGGCCATGGCTACATCCAAAATCAGGGCATTGAAGTCACCACTGGCATCGGGAAAACGACGACGCTCTTCGATCAGGTACTGTGTCAAGGTGGGCGTGGTGCGGGGGCTCAAGGACATGGGGTCAACACTCTCTGAAGTTTTAAGAATTCGGGAAATCGGAATCTGACTCAAGCCACAGCGGCTTGCTTGAGGGCTTGCATCACCCCCCTGTAGCCCCCATCAGCATCGGGCGCACCGAACACGGCGCTGCCTGCCACGCAGGTGTCGGCTCCGGCCGCCACGATCTGCGCGATGTTGTCGGTCTTCACGCCGCCATCCACCTCCAGCAAGATGGGCTGGCCACCCCGGGCCACATGGGTGTTGATGCGCTGGCGGGCCGCTTGCAACTTGGGCAAAGTCGAGGGGATGAATTTCTGGCCACCAAAACCGGGGTTCACGCTCATGAGCAAGACCACGTCCAGGCGGTCCATTACATGGTCCATCCACTCCAGCGGCGTGGCCGGGTTGAACACCAGGCCCGCTTTGCAGCCGTGGTCGCGGATCATTTGCAAGGTGCGGTCCACATGGCGGCTGGCTTCCGGGTGAAAGGTGATGATGTTGGCCCCGGCCTTGGCAAACAAAGGCACCAAGGCATCGACCGGCTCGACCATCAAATGCACATCGATCGGAATCTGGACATGTGGGCGGATCGCCTCGCACACCAGCGGGCCAATGGTCAGGTTGGGCACGTAATGGTTGTCCATCACGTCAAAGTGCACCCAGTCTGCGCCTGCGGCTTCAATGGCGCGAACCTCTTCGCCCAAACGGGCAAAGTCGGCGGACAAGATGGAGGGAGCAATGCGGACGGGGTTCATGCTTGGGCCTTGAAAGCGTTGTGGTGCCATTCACTCAACTGCGCCAAGCCCACGCCCTGCAGGCTGGGGCAGATGCGCAATGCGCCTTTGAAATCGTGCTCGGCGGTGAAGTCGTTGGGGGTGATGACCGTGGACAGACCTGCGGCCATAGCGGCGCGCAGGCCGTTCTCGGAATCCTCAAACGCCAGGCAGTGCTCGGGGGCCAAACCCAAGCGCGAGAGGGTTTGCTGGTAGACCATCGGGTCGGGTTTTTTTCGCGGCGCGGTCGAGGCATCTTCGATCACCGAAAAATTCAGCCGCCAGTCCGGGCCGATGGCTTGGCGCAGCAAGGCTGCGATGTTCACGGGCGAGGTGGTGGTGGCAATGGCTAGGCGCATCCCGGCCGCACTGGCGGCCGACAGCAGCGCCAGCACCCCCGGGCGCATGTGCACCGCACCGTCTTGAACGGCTTGCTCATATGAGGCGGTCTTGATCTCATGCAGTCGGTCAATGGTTTCCTGCATGCCCGCGCCCGTGATGTCCTTGGGCTGGGTCTCCAGCGTTTGCCAATACGCCTTGATGCGCTCTTTGCCACCCGACACCGCCAACAAGCGGGTGTACAGCGGCACATCCCAGCGCCAGTCCATCCCCATCTCGGCGAAAGCGTGGTTGAACGCTGCCAAATGGGCCATTTCGGTGTCGGCCAATGTGCCGTCTACGTCAAAGATCAATGCTTGCAGCATGGTGTGAAGGCCTTCGGAATGAGGAAGGTCTCCACTTTAAGAAAGTCAGCAGCTCAGGACAATTCAATATTGGCAACTGATTAATTAAGCAAATGCTTAACTCGGCAGCCTATCAACAGCAATACAGTGCATTAACTGCTCGATCAAGCCACACTCGGCTCAGTCCAAGTGGCTAACAAGCAGCCGATATAAAAAAGCCCCCAAAAGGCAAAAAGGCGACGATCACCCGCATCAAAAGCAGCACACTTGTGACCTTGGCCGGTGATACCAGCGCAAAGCAAGCCATACGGGCTTCAGAGTGCATCGACTGGAATTTTCAGGTAACGCTGGCCATTGTCTTCGGGCGGTGGCATTTGACCGGCACGCATGTTCACCTGCACCGAAGGCAAGATCAGCACGGGCATGGACAAAGTGGCATCGCGCTTTTCGCGCATGGCCACAAACTCGGCCTCACTCACGCCTTGGTGCACATGCACATTGGCCTTTTTCTGCTCGGCCACGGTGGTCACGCATTGGGGCTGGCGGGTCTCCGGCGGGTAGTCATGGCACAAGTACAGCTCGGTGCTGTCGGGCAAGCTGAGCACTTTCTGGATCGACTGGAACAACACGCTGGCACTGCCCCCAGGAAAGTCGCAGCGCGCCGTACCGTAGTCGGGCATGAACAAGGTGTCGCCCACAAAGGCCACCTGCCGCGAAGGATCGACACTGGCATCTGTGACCACATAGGTCATGCACGCCGGGGTGTGGCCGGGAGTGTGCAGGGCCTGCGCCTGCAAAGCGCCAATCTGAAATGTTTCGCCGTCGCCCAGCAAACGATCGAACTGACTGCCGTCGCGGGCGAATTCGGTGCCCGCATTGAAGAGCTTGCCAAAAACGTTTTGCACGGTAGTGATGTGCGAGCCAATGGCCAATTGGCCACCCAGCTGCTTTTGCAAATAGGGCGCGGCCGACAAATGGTCGGCGTGCACATGCGTCTCCAAGATCCATTGCACACGCAGGTCAAGCGCCTTCACGCGCGCCACCAACTGATCGGCGCTGGCGGTTTGGGTGCGGCCCGACTTGGGGTCGTAGTCAAGCACGCTGTCGATCAAGGCGCACTGCCGGGTGCTCAGGTCGGCCAGGATGTGGCTGAAGGTGAACGTGGCCGGATCAAAAAGCGATTCGATGTGCATAGAAACTGAACTCAGGGCAGATTTGGTAAGAGGGCATCCATCGGTTTGACAGCCTTCATGGACGCTATTCACGCTTTTCACGTGTTTAACTGTACCGCTACCAATTGGCCTCGGACATGACTTGACTCAACAAGGGCTGCGTTCAATGCTTGGCCGGTCCAGCCGCTTTGGCTGCTGCGTCAAAGCCGCCTTTGGCTTTCCACTCCTCCATGCCGCCTTGCAAAATTCGCACGTTGTCCCAGCCCGCCACGCGTAGCGCAAAACCGGCTTGTGCCGACAGCGACCCGGTGTTGCAGTAAATCAGCACCGGCTTGTTTTTGGGAATGGTGTTGCGCTTGGCCAGCACCTGACGCCAGTCCATGTTGACCGCGCCAGGGATGTGTCCCTTGGCAAATTGCGCCGAATCACGCGCATCGATCAACATCATTTTGGGCCACTCGTCTTTGGGAATTTGCTCGGCAAAAATCACACCGCCGCCGTAGTCCACAAACTCCAGATACGCCTCCATCTCGTCGGTAACAATCGCTTTGTTGTCGGCGCAAGCAGCGGTGGTCAGCAGCAAGCTGCAAGCAGTGGCGGCCACAAGGCACAGCGTTCGGACAGTCATGTCATCTCCAATTCGTCGGTTAATATCAGCAGCGATGAATATTGTCGTCGAATGAAGGTACGACTTCCAAAAAAAGCTTCGGCGACTCATGTTCAGAGACAAACACTTCTTCGCCGTTTACCTCACTCTGGCCTTGCACGCGGCCGTGTGGTTGCTGGTCAGCGACTACCGTTTCAAATACGTCAGCCCGGCTGATGCGCCCAAAGTCTCTGAAAAAGTCGTCTTGCTGGAACTCATTCCAGCACCGCGTCAGGACTTGCCCGAACCCGCTCCCCCAGTTAGCAAGCCCACTGCCGCCCTTCAGCCCCGAACAGACGCAGTTTTGGCGATGCCTTCGGCTGCATCTTTGTCTACCGCCTCGCCGGACAGCCTTCGTGCAAGCATGGCAGCACCTGCGCCGCCCACGGCCGAAGATTGGGCTTTTGCCGCCAACTACACCAACAAAAACAGCAAGGGCTACCGTTACAACTGGGGGCAGCAAGTGCGCAGCATGATGGGCACCGCCGTAGAAGGCCCCGATCAAGGCATGGTGCGCTTTCGCATCGAAATCGCGCCAGACGGCAGCTTGATGCAGGTTCAAACTCTGTGGACCACCTCGGCTATGGCGGAACAACTGGCCCGCCAAGCCATCAAAAACATGCCCCCGCTACCGCCCACCCCGACCGGCAAGTCTTTGGTGTTTGAGAAAACCATTTCCTTTTCGCCCTTTGCCAACGACGGCCCCCCTCTTTACAAAGACGACTGCCTGCCCGACCCACCCGTTTTTCGCAATCCGTTTGCTTGGGATGGCCGATCGCCCCAAGTGGTGGCTGCGCCCACCCCGGCGGCCAAACTTGACCCACAAGCGATGGAAGAGTGCCTGCGGCAATTGCCCAAAGAAAGCATCGAAGCCGAAAGTGCTCGCGACCAGCGTCTGATGGACCGATGGGGCTCCAGCCAAACAGGCCGTTGATCTTCTCGCTCCCATACCCAAGAATTCCAAGGCCTTGCTTGGCCACGCTTGAAACCCAGGTCAGTTGAAAGTCAGCGGCAGTTGTTGTGCAACTTCCATTTCGCCTCATGGCCCATGGCTTTGGCGAAATCAGGCACCTTGCAGCGCGCGATCTCGGCCGGATCCGCTGCTGAGGGCAAGCCTGGTTCGGTGGTGCCGGGCTGCGCGGCAGGCTCAGCGCGGCTCTTTTCATGGGATACCGCCAGAACCACAACCAAGGCCAGCAGCACCAAGGGCAAGACATGGCCAAGCCCCAAACGCTCTGAAGACGGAGGCATGTATTCGCAAGCCCCACCCGGGCACAAGCGGGCCTGTTCGGCATTGAATCGGTTGTAAATCCAGCAGCCGATACAGATGCCGAAAGCGCTCTCAAAGAACAAGAGCATCAGACACAAACCACACACCAGCAAGTTGATCGGGCCCACAGCGCCCTGCACCACCACCAGAAAAAACATGGTCAACGCCAGCAACAAACCAATGACCCAAGCAAAGCGCTTTTGGGGAGCGCCCGTCCATTCGGGCTGCTGGCGTCGCACCAGCCATTGACCTATCACCAAACTCGGTGCGTAAGCCGGGTTAACGAACAATCGCACCAAAAAATCGAACAAGAAAGCCAGCACAAACACACGCGTGGGCGCGAAATTACCCATCAGCCAAGCGTTCATGAAAGATGCCATGGCAAAGAAAAACAAGAGACCTGCACCCGCACGGACCGCCCGCTCATTGAGCACGGGCACCGCGTATTCAGGCTTGACCTGACCAAAAACAAACCACTGGAATGACATGCCAAGAACCCTTTTCAGAAGACTGAATTGAGATTGTCGCCTGCACTGCTTCAGAGGCTTCAGCGCGTCAACTTGAAAAACAAACTGGCCAGCCTTTCTGGCAGTTGCTGTAAGCGGTCCACCAGAGTGCAATGGTCGCCAAAAACATGGCGCACGCTAGCCTCATGCGCGGGGTGCAACTGGATGCACCACACAAAGACACCTTGCGATTGCAAGCTGTGCACCACTTGGCGGGCATCGTGCATGAGGTAGTTGGGGTCGGAGACGTCCACGTCCGACGGTTCTCCGTCGGTCAGCACAAGCAAAATCTTCTTGGCGCTTGGGCGTTGCACCAAGGTGCGCGCCGCATGCCGGATAGCCACGCCCATGCGAGTGGAATATGCGGGCTCCAAAGCGGCCAGTCGCGCCTTGACGGGGGCGGCCCAGCTTTCTTCAAAGCCTTTGATGTGCATGTAGCGCACATCATGGCGGGTGTTGGAGTGGAACCCGCCAATGGCCAGAGCGTCGCCTAGCTGGTGCAAAGCCCACGCCAACAGGGCCACCGACTCTTGGCTGATTTGCAAAACGGTTTGATCAGCACCTGGCGCTTTTTCGTTCAGCGAAGCCGACAAATCCATCACCAGTTGCACACTCACATCACGCTCAACAGGTTTGATGTGCTGCTCCAAGCGGTAGCTCGGGGTGTGGCCCGTTTTCAGGTCGATGTGCGCAGCCAAGGCCACATCCAAGTCCAACTCACTGCCATTTTCCAAATGCCGCTCGCGGGTACGGCCTTGAGGTTTGAGTTGATCGAGCAAACGTTGCAGACGTTTAGACAGTCCGGCATGACGCAGTAGCAATTGGTCAATGTCTGACGCATGGCCCTGTGGGTGCAGGTATTCAAACACTCTCACCCAGTCGGGGCGCTCACTGCCGGCCAAATAATCCCACTCGGGGTAGAGCTGCGGCGGCAAGCTGTGCAGCTCTTCATCCGCCAGACGTGTGGGGCTGGGCGCGGTGTCTTCTTCGTCACCGTCTTCAATGAATTGCCAAAGGTGGCGGTTGTCGTCACGCCAGTCCACTTGCGTGTGTTCGAAATGCACCTGCGCTTGGGCATCACTGGGGCGGCGTGTGCGGGCCACAAACTGAAGCGCCAACTGTGCCACTTGGGCCGTGCTCACCTGGCCCGTGACAACGCCCTGCTCGGTATTCGTGCCATGCCCTTTCCCATCCACCAAGGCCATGAAGCGCTCGCGCCATTCACGCAGCTGCGTGTCTTGCACCACAAAGTTGTCATTTAGCACACTGCGGCTCCACACGCTAAGGCGGTGCAGCACACAGGCATGCGTGGCCTCGTTGCAATCGCTCTCTTGCACGGGTGGGTACAGGGCCAACAGGCTGTTTCGCAGACCAGGCCAAGTGCGCATCAATAGCCAATCGATGCGCGTGTCTTCAAACCATTCAACCGCTAGCCTCTGCATCGGGCTCCAGTTGTCGGCAATGCAGGGCGTGGACCAACGGATGTGCCCGGCCATGTGCATGAGCATAAGGCGGTAACGGTCTAAGGCGCTCACGCCATGGTGCTCATCCAGTACATCAGGCAAACCCATGGCATAGCTGGGCCCTTTGTCGGTCGATTCCAGCAACAAACAAGGCAAGACCGACACACTCTGCACCCCATGCTCTGCACTCATCTGTGCAGTGGGCAAGGGAAGCACATGAGCTTCCAATTGCCACATGGCTTGCAAGCTCAGGCTGAGCGTGCGCTCGGCATCACGCAGCAAAGTGCCGTGGCGTTCACGCTGCAACACCGCAAAGCTGTCGGGGCTGCGCAAGGCAAAGTAGTCTTCTTGTTGGGGTGGGTGATGCGCATACGCACGCGCCCCAAAATCCACCCACGCTTGCCAGCCTGCCAAGGACAAGGTTTGAAGCAGTCGCGGAGCTTGAAGCAGCAACTCAGACAAACCCGCGCTGGGCAAGGTGGCTTGTCGGCCATGGATAGAGCCGGTGGTGCGATCCATGAAATGACCGACCGTCTGCAAATACGCTTGCAACACAGACAAACCACCCAAGCGCTGGGCCACAGGCCCGAGGCTGGTGAGCAAGTGAGCCATCGCGGCACTGTTGGGCGACTTGTGCATGCGCAGCAACAAGGCCATGACAGCCTCTAAGGCCTGTTCCGCAGCGCTCTCGCCCAAAGCTTCCACCACTTCAGGCCAATAGGTCAGCCATGCCAGCACGGGAGCCGCACCACGGCCGAGTTTGCCCAGCTGACGACCACCCTGCCAAAAGGCTTGCAAAGAGGCAGGGCTCAGACGCGCAATGGATTCGTGTGCGCAGGCTTCAAACACCGGGCGCACGGCGGGCAAAGCACAGTCCAGGGCTTGCCAGCCCGCCAACACTTGGGGGTCATGTGCCCAAGGCGCGTTGGAGTTGGGGTTGGGGTCAGCCCCAACAGGCATCGATGGCATGGTCCAGGCTTTGTCTGATGTCCAAGTCATCGGTGATGGGGCGCACCATGGCCATGCGGCAAGCGTCGCGTGGTGCAACGCCTTGGCGCATCAACTGTGCCGCATACACCAGCAAGCGGGTGGACACGCCTTCACTCAGGCCGTGGCCCTTGAGTGCACGCGCCGCTCCAGCGATACGCACCAGCTGCGTGGCTGTGGCTGTGTCGATGCCCGTTTCACTCGCCACGATTTGGGTTTCCAACTCGGGCAAGGGGTAATCAAAATCAAAAGCCACAAAGCGTTGTTTGGTCGAAGGCTTTAAATCCTTCATCGCGCTTTGGTAGCCGGGGTTGTACGAGATGACCAATTGAAAGTCTGGGTGGGCTTGCACAACCTCCGCTTTTTTGTCGATAGGCAAACTACGGCGGTGGTCGGTCAGTGCATGAATGACCACTGTGGTGTCTTGCCGCGCCTCTACCACTTCGTCCAAATAACAGATGGCCCCGGTGCGGGCCGCTTGTGTCAGCGGCCCGTCCACCCACCGCGTGCCCTGGCTGTCGAGCAAATAGCGGCCCACCAAATCGGAGGCCGTCATGTCCTCGTTGCAAGCCACCGTGATCAGTGGCTTGCCCAAGCGCCAAGCCATGTGCTCCACAAAGCGCGATTTACCGCAGCCCGTGGGGCCCTTGACCATGACGGGCAAACGCGCTGCATAAGCGGCTTCGTACAGAGCCAACTCATCGCCTTGCGGGTGATACAGGGGTTCGCTGGTCATAGGGGTTCCTGTTTTTGGACGTGAGGCTCGGCTTACTTGTGTGCCGACAACTTGTCACGCCAGCCTGGGAAGAGCTTGTCAGCGTCGCCGGGGAATGAAGCGAACGCACGGGCGAATTCTTTGTGTTCTTTGGCGAACTCGATCGGATCAGCACCCGACTTCCAGCACTCATACGATTGACGCAGAGAAATCGCGCCAGCAGCTGGGCTGTCGATATGGCCGTAGGAGCCGCCACCAGACGTGTTGATCACGTTGCCGTGGCCCAAGTTTTGGAAGAAGCCTGGCAGCCGCAGCGCGTTCATGCCGCCAGAGATGATGGGAGTGGTGGGCTTCATGCCGTACCACTTCTGAAAGTAGACCGGGCCTTGGCACTCGTCCCGCTCGATCATGTAGGCGATCATGCGGTCGTCGTTTTCGCCTTCCATCTTGCCGTAACCCATGGTGCCAACGTGGATGCCCGAGGCCCCCTGCAAGCGCGAAATCTTGGCCAGCACAAAGGCGGTGTAACCGCGCTTGGCACTGGGGCTGGTGACCATACCGTGGCCTGCGCGATGGTAGTGCAGGTATTGGTTCGGGTATTGACGGCGTGCGGTGGTGATCATGCCGGGGCCGCCCACAAAGCCATCCACCAGGAAAGCTACTTTGTCAGCGTCAGGGCCAAAGGCTTCCAAGATGAAATCGGCGCGAGCGCACATCTCATAGTGGTCGTCGGCGGTGATGTTGGCCGAGAACAATTTAGCTTGGCCGGTTTCGTCCATGGCGCGCTTCATGGCATCGACCACCAGCGGGATGGTTTTCTTCATGGGTGCAAACACCTGGTTGCCTTGTGGCTCATCGTTTTTGATGAAGTCACCACCCAGCCAGAATTGGTAAGCGGCTTGCGCAAAGGGCTCGGGGCGCAGGCCCAACTTGGGCTTGATGATGGTGCCGGCAATGTAGCCACCGTCTTTGATGGGGCGGCCCAAGATGCGCCACATGTCCGAGATGTCTTTGCTCGGGCCATCGAACAACTGGATGGCGCGCTCGGGGAAATAAATGTCGTGGATCTTGGCGTGCTGGATATCGCCCATGCCCTGATTGTTGCCAATGACCAAAGTCAGGATCGAGACCATCATCATGCGGCCATCGGTCACATTGCGGTCAAACAAATCCATCGGGTAGGCGATGCGCATGTCCTCAGTGGCTTCGTCGATGTAGTACACCAAGGCGTCGAGGCCTTTGGTGAAGTCGTCGGTGGTGGACACTTCCACGTTGGTGCCCGTGGAGGACTCAGCGGCAAAGTGCGCCGCCGCCTCCAGGTAGCCATAACCGGCTTTGGGCTTCATTTTGTAGGCCACCAGAATGTGGCGACCGCCTTTGATGAGGTCCTCTTCTTTGAGGCTCAGGTCGGCATATCGTGCGCTTTGGTCCATTTTCAGTCTCCAGTCAAATTTGTGGGTTGGGGCAATGACTGGACTTTAAAAATCTTCTGCAATAACGTAAATTCAATATTAATCGCAACTAAATTAAGCAAAGACTGAATGAAGAACGCCACCTTCCGCCAACTTCGCGTGTTCAACGAGGTGGCCCGTCACCTGAGCTTTGTGCGTGCGGCCGAAAACCTGCACCTCACCCCACCGGCCGTGACCATGCAGGTCAAAGAACTCGAAGGCCATGTAGGCATGCCCCTGTTTGAGCGACGCGGCAAGCAAGTGAGCCTGACCACCACCGGCGAATACATGCTGGTCTATGCACGAAAAATTCTGGCCACCGTGAAAGACGCTGAAGACGCTGCAGCTCGATTACAGCGGGCCGAAACAGGCGTCCTGACCATCGGTTTTGTCAGCACCGCCAAGTATTTTTTGATGCGCTTGCTTGCCGAATTTCGCACACTGCACCCAGGAGTGGACATTCAAATCTCGATCGGCAACCGTGACCAACTGGTCGGCATGCTGCAAAACAGCGAAGTCGACATCGCCGTGATGGGCCGCCCTCCCAAAGAGCTGAAGACCCGCGCAGAGCCTTTTGCAGCCCACCCGCATGTCTTTGTCGCAGCCGTGGACCACCCTCTGGCTCATCGCGACCACCTGCGCGTGGAAGACCTGCGACCCTTCGACTTCATCGTGCGCGAAAAAGGCGCAGGCACCCGCGCCGCAATGGAAAATTTTTTTGAAGACACACACGTCGAGCCGCGCATGAAAATCGAACTGCACAGCAACGAAATCATCAAGCAAGCTGTGATGGCGGGACTGGGCCTGGGCTTTTTGTCGCTGCACACCATTGGCCTGGAGCTCGAGCACAACCTGATCCGGATGCTCGATGTGGAAGGCGCACCCGTGGTGCGTTCATGGAACGTGGTGCACACCCAATCCAAAATGCTCTCACCTGCAGCGGAATCGTTTCGCTACTTCATGCTTGAGCAAGGCGAAAAACAATTGGCCGATCAATTTGGGCGATTCCTGCCCTTTTGACCGGCCAATTGAGCGTGTCATTGATTGAAAGGCTTACTTTTTGCCTTTGAGCTTGACGATGCCCATCATGTCCATGACCATTTTTTCGTAGAACGGCTCGGACGTGCCTTTTTGCATTTTGCGCATGAAGTACTTTTCAAACGCCACTTTGGCCAAGTGAACCCACTTGCCTTCTGCAAACCAGCTCACATTGCGTGGCGGGATCTGCGGCAAGGCCACGAAAGCAGCACCCGTGTCGCCAAAGTCAGCAAGGCACACGGTATTCCAAGTGGCTTTGTGCGTCGGTTCTTTCCCGTCCAGCATCTCGCGAATGTTGTGCGCCGTGGCCGTGACCATCGACTCGATCATGAAACCCGTTTTGGGGGTCCCCACCGGAATGGGGGTCGCTTCCACAGGCGGGATCGCCACACACACACCCACACTGAAAATGTTGGTGAACTTGGGGTTGCGCTGGTGTTCATCAATCGTGATGAAGCCGCGAGGGTTGGTCAGGCCCTCGATGCCGAAAACAGCATCGACACCCTTGAAGGCGGGCAACATCATCGAGTGTTTGAAGGGTAAAACATGCTCTTTCTTGGGCTGCCCGTTGTCGTCATGCTCAGTGACAAACATTTGGCCATCTTCGATCTTGGTGGTCTTAGCATTGCAAATCCACTTGATGTGACGATCTCGCATGGCCGACTCGAGCAAGCCTTTTGAATCGCCAACCCCACCCAAACCCAGGTGGCCAATGTAAGGCTCTGAAGTGACATAGGTCATAGGCACCTTGTCGCGAATTTTGCGGCGACGCAGATCGGTATCCATGATCATGGCGTATTCATAAGCAGGACCAAAACACGACGCGCCTTGCACCGCGCCAACCACGATGGGGCCTGGATCGGCAGTGAATCTGTCCCAGTTGAGTTTGGCTTTTTCAGCGTGCGACACATGGCATATGGACTGCGAATAGCCGTCTGGCCCCATGCCTGGGATTTCATCAAAAGCCAATTTTGGACCCGTGGCAATGACCAAATAGTCGTAATCCACCACTGAGCCATCAAGCAATTCAACTTGGTTACGCTCGGGATGCACGCGCTTGGCGCTTTGCGTGATGGCTTCAATCCCTTTGCGATTGAGCGCAGGTTGGATCTCCATCTCGATGTCTTTGCGCTTTCGCCAATCCACGGCCACCCAAGGATTGGAAGGCACAAAGTGAAACTTGGACGAATCGCTGATGACCGTCACCCGGTCTTCAGCCCGCGCCTGCTCTTTCATTTCAAATGCCATGGGCATGCCACCAATGCCTGCGCCAATAATCACGATGTGGGCCATTTATCTGTCTCCTTTGTGTTGTGTTGGACAGGATGATCCATCACATCGCCAAAACGAAATTGACATAGATCAAATCAATATTTACGCGCTTTTTTAGAATTCGGCACAGCCCAAAGGCTTGGGCTTTTTTTTTACTGTTGACGGAGACACCACATGAAACACATCGCTGCCTGGATTCTGGGCATAAGCCTCTCAAGCGTGGCCTTTGGCCAAGCCGCCACCATCGCGGTCGGCACCTCTTTGAACATCATCGACACCCAAAAATCGGTGACCGTGAACACCGTCAAAGGCCCGATCGCCATCACTCGCACCATGACAGCTTGCGCCAAAAACGCCGGCAACCTGCAACCCCTGGTGCCTGTGCCTGGCGTGCACCCGGTTGGCGAGATTGAAATCCTTGAAGCCCTGAGCGACCGCAATGCCCTGGTGGTCGATATGCGCGACACCAATGACCGTGTCAAAGGCACCATTCCCGGCTCGATCGGCATTCCTTACACAGAAGTCGCTGCCCGCATGAACGAGTTGGGCTGCAAGAAAAACGGCAGCCAGTGGAGCTGCGAATCGGCCAAAAAAGTTTACGCTTTTTGCAACGGCCCAGTCTGCCCACAAAGCCCCATGGCCATCAAAGCGATGACGCGCGATGGCTTTCCAGCTGACAAAATTTATTACTACCGTGGTGGCATGCTGGACTGGGACGCACTGGGCCTGACCAGCGTCAAAGACGAGTTTTAAGCCACTCCATGGTGCTGAAGCGTTAGCGCATTAACAGGGCTTCGTTGGTGATTTCATAGCGTCTGCCTTGTTTGTCGCAAGGCTTCAGGGCACCGTCGCGCACCAACGCGCTGATTTCGCGACTCACGGTTTCGAGTTTGATGTCGAGCATGGCGCCCATATCGTCGCGTGCAAAAAACGAAGTGATATCGGGCTGATCGGGATCACGCATCTTCAGGGCCAGGGCGGCCACGCGTTGGCGGGCCGAGCCGAAATTCAAGTCGGCCAGCCAGTCATCGGCATCTTTCAGGGCTTGCTGCCACTTTTGCATCAGGCGCTTGTGCAGGCGCGGCGAATTGGCAGACAAGTGGTGCAAGACCGCCAACGGGATTCGACAGACCTGCGCTTCAACCAGGGCGATGGCTTCACTGTCATAACGTGCATTGGCCAGCGCTTCCAGGCCGATCACATCCCCCGGGCGCAGCACGCGCACGATGCGCTCACGCCCGTCGGCGGTGGCCCGCACCAGCTTGACCATGCCTTTGCGCAGCGTGAACACGCCCAAGGCGGATTCGCCTTCGGTATAGAGAGCGTCGTCGGCAGCAAACACCATGTCGTCAATGGGTGTGTGGATTTCGCCAAAGTCTTGCTCGTTCAAGTCGGCAAACAGCACCATGTCTCGGATACCACAGTTGCGGCAGTCCGAGGTGCCTTTCCAGGCCGAGTCAATCTTGATGGGAATCATCTTTTGAATCTAGCACGTCCGCCGTGCGTTCCGCTGACGCAACGACATAACTTAAAGGGCTTTGCGCCCTTGGACGATGCGCTCTTCGAGGTACGGGCCGTAAAAGTCGGGCAAATAGGCCCCCTCCATGCGCTCGGCCACCTCGTTGCCCCCAGGTCCAAAAAACAGCAAGGTGGGCGTGATGGAGACTTTCCACTGGCGGGTGAGCTGATCGTGGGTGGTGAGCTTGCCCGCAAAGTCGAGCACGGGCTGGTTCTGACGCATGTCCACCTGAACGATGACGGTGCCCGTTTTCTGCATGGGCGAGAGGTGGCTTTGCCGGGCTTGACGGCAAAACACACACCCCTCCAAACTGACCATGACGATCAGAGGCTGTTTGTTTTTAAGGGCACGGGCCAATTCGTCGGGCAGCGACTGGGCTGCGGGCAAGGTGGCGGCACCACCAGACTGAGCCAGCGCGGGTGTTGCGCAAAGTGATACCCCCACCCGTAAAAGCCAGTCACGACGATGCCAAACAGGAGGTTGAAAGAGGCTGACAGGGTGGTTCATGGCTTGCAGAACGTGGACAATAGCGGGTTTTGCGCAGGCGGAAAAGGCTCTGCCATTCCGTTGCTTTTGAATATAAGAAACCAATGAATTATTGGAGAAATCCGTGAATCTCGCAAGCTTGCTCGAAACCTGGGGAGACTCGACTGTACTGGCGATGGCGGGTGCCTTGGTCGGTTTCATCTTTGGCCTGGCCGCCCAGCGCACCCGGTTTTGCGCCCGCGCGGCTGTGATCGAATGCTGCGACGGCCAGCCGGGTGATCGATTCAGCGTTTGGTGGCTGGCCTTTGGGGCTTGCTTGGTGGGCGTGCAGGCCCTGGTTCTGGCGGGCTGGCTCAAACCATCGGATTCGCGTTACATAGCCCCGCTCGGCAGCATTTCTGGAGCTGTTTTGGGCGGCTTGTTTTTTGGTGCGGGCATGATCCTCACGCGCGGCTGCGCCAGCCGTTTGCTGATCTTGTCGGCGAACGGCAATTTACGCGCCCTGCTCTCGGGCTTGGTGTTTGCGGTCACGGTTCAGGCCAGCATTGCCGGTTGGCTGGCCCCGGCCCGCCAAGCCATGGCTGCTTGGTGGCCCGTTAACGGCGGGCCTTCGCGCGACTTGCTGCAACTCTCGAGCATCGGCCCATCGGGTGGAATGGTGTTGGCCTTGCTGGCTTTGGCTACCGGTTTTTACTTTTTCTTCAAGACCCACCAACGCCGCTGGGGCCTGGCGCTGGGCGCGATCATCGCAGGTCTGAGCATTGCTTTGGGCTGGGGTCTGACCCAAGCCATCGCACTGCAATCTTTCGAAGCGGTTCAAATCCAGAGTCTGAGTTTCAGCAGCGGATCAGCTGAGATGCTGATGCGCGCTCTGTCCACCAGCACTTCACCCAGCGCAGGCTTTGACGCGGGCTTGCTGCCTGCAACGTTCTTGGGCTCTTTGCTGGGCGCACTGGCTGGGGGCGACTTCAAGCTCGAAGGATTCAAAACCGAGAACAAGCTGGGCCATTACCTGCTCGGAGCCGTGCTCATGGGTTTTGGTGCTGTGCTGGCCGGAGGGTGCACCGTGGGCGCGGGCATGACCGGGGGCTCACTGTTCTCGCTCACGGCTTGGCTGACCCTGATCGCTATTTGGCTGGGTGCAGGCATGGCCTGGCGCATCAACCGCCGCATGGGCTGGCCGATCTGAGTCTTGCTTGTCTTGATGCGCGTCAATTGCGAACGACCGGTTAAGGCGTACATTTCACATCAGCAACGACTGATATGAATGGAGCAACCCATGTCAATGGCGCAATGGTTAGAGGGTTACGGACAAGGCAGCGTGCTGGCCGCGGGCGGTGGTCTGATTGGTTTGTCCTTTGGATTTTTGGCTCAGCGCTCACGTTTTTGCCTGCGTGCAGCAGTCATTGAGTTTTGGCACCGCCGCTTTGGCGATAAGTTGTCGGTGTGGCTGCTGGCCTTTGCCTCGGCGGTGATTGGTGTGCAGCTCATGGTTTTGATGGGCTGGCTGGACACGGGCAGTGCACGGCAGATTTCGGCCAAAGGCAGCATCTCGGGCGCCATGATCGGGGGCTTGCTGTTTGGCGTGGGCATGGTCATGACGCGCGGCTGCGCCAGCCGTTTGTTGGTGCTATCTGCCAACGGCAATTTGCGTGCCCTGCTTTCGGGGCTGATCTTTGCCGTGACCGCGCAGGCCGCTTTGGCGGGCGCACTGTCGCCCTTGCGAACCCACATCAGCAGTTGGTGGACTGTTGACGGCGGTGCGCCACGAGACCTGCTGGCCCTGACGGGCATGGACCATTGGGCAGGTTTGTTCATGGGCGGCATCTGGCTGGCGGCGGCCTTGTTTTTTGCATTGCGCAGCCCGCAACGCAACAAATGGATGTGGTTGGGCGGTATTGGCACCGGCTTGTCGGTGGCGGCAGCCTGGGGCTTCAGCCAATGGGTGGCTGCCGAGTCGTTTGAGCCCGTGCAAATTCAGGGCCTGACTTTCAGCGGCCCCTCCGCCGAGTGGTTGATGCGGGTGTTGCATTGGCCCGCACCGGCCATCGGTTTTGACTTTGGTCTGATGCCCGGGGTCTTCATCGGTTCCTTGATCGGCGCACTGATCGGCAAAGACTGGAAGCTGGAGGGGTTTTCTGACGGCTACAGCATGCGCCGCTACATCGGCGGCGCCGTCTTGATGGGCTTTGGCTCGATGCTGGCAGGTGGCTGCGCCGTAGGCGCTGGCGTGACGGGCGGGGCTATTTTTGCCCTGACCGCCTGGTTAAGCCTGGTGGGCATGTGGGTGGGCGCAGGCCTGACCGACCGTTGGCTCGATGGTGGGGCTTCTGCCAAACCGACGTCATTGCCCGCCGAAGGTTTCAAGAGACCTTGATGAGGCGAGGCTTGGCGCAGACCCCGCGCCCTTCGCCGATTGCGGGAAATGAGAAGTGCTCAGCGAGGCACCATCGCCACAACGGGTGACGCGCATTCAAGCAGATGTGGGCCCGTCAGAGCGCTTATTTGCCACTCAGGTATTCGGCCACGGCGGCCATTTCAAGCGGCGACATTTTGCTGGCAATGGCGTGCATGACGGCATTGTCATTGGTGCGTTCGCGCAGGTTGAACTGCTTGAGCTGGGTTTCGGTGTAGCCCGAATACTGTCCTGCCAAACGCGGCAAAGCGGCCGTACCCTTGGCCTCGGCACCGTGACAGCTCGCACAAGCGGCCAAGCCACTGTATTTGTTGCCGTTGTGGAATATGTATTTACCCACAGCAGCCAGCCCGGCATCTTTGGGCGGTTCGACCTCGATGGTTTTCTTTTCAAAGAACTGGCCCAGCGCCACCATTTCATCGGGTGTCAGCTTGGCCACCATGTCGGCCATGGCTGTGCTTTTGCGTTTGCCGGTCTTGAAGTTTTCCAGCTGCTTGGCTGTGTATTCCCAGTGCTGGCCTGCCAAGCGCGGAAACACCTCACTGGACGATTCGCCCTCAGCGCCATGACAGACAAAACAAACACCGCCCACGATTTTTTTGGCACGGGCTTCGTCAGCCTGCGCCATGGCCGAGGATGAAAGCCAAGCTGCACACAACCATAAGACAGCAGAAGCCAAACGACTGGGAGTAAAACGAATGTCCATGATCCACCTCGACATCGAACGCATCAAAATGCAAAACCAAAAAAAACCATAAAAAAAACGCCGCCAGTCTCGTGACTGCGGCGCTTCTTCAAGGCCTCATCAAGCCAGCGTATCGGCCCAAATGTTGCGCGCCCAAGCCAAGGCGTAGCGGCCTTCCAGCTCGTTGGCGGCACTCGACACCCCACCAGAACCGGGCACGGCCAGCATGGTCTTTTTGTCGGCGTCGTATTTGTGCACGCTGGAAACGTGAACGACGTCTTCCGAGCTGACAAAGCTGTAGCAGGTGTTGTTGTAGATGGGCATCGGATTGACTTCTTTGCCCATCAACAAGGCGATGACCGCCGCGGCGCAGGTCTTGCCGTGCTGGTTGGCCATGTGGCCCGACTTGGGCATACCCGGCGCAATCTGAATCGAGTCGCCCAGAACGTGCACATTTTTGGCAGCCTTGGACTCAAAGGTCAGGAAATCCACTTCGCACCAGCGCTTATTGGCTGTGGCCAAGCCGGCATTGACGGCAATGTCGCCGGCACGCATGCTGGGAATCACGTTCAACACATTGGCCTTGATGTCGTCGTTAAACTCGAACTTCAAGGTGTTGGTAGCCGCATCGACATCGGTCACGTTGTGTTTGCCACGGTATTCGACGATGCCTTTGTAACGCTCGGCCCAGGCCTTTTTGAACAACGGGCCTTTAGAGGTCACGTCGTCGTTAGCGTCCAGAATCAGCACCTTGCTCTTGGGCTTGGCCTTGGTGAAGTACTCGGCCACTTGGCAAGCACGTTCATAAGGGCCGGGAGGGCAGCGGTAAGGAGCCAGCGGAATCGACATGGCAAAGACGCCGCCGTCGGGCATGGCTTCGAGTTGCTTGCGCAGCGTGACGGTTTGGGCACCCGCTTTCCAAGCGTGCATGACCTTGTCTTTGGCACCCGCCTTGTTCATGCCAGGCAATGTTTCCCACATAAAGTCGACACCTGGCGAAACGATCAAGCGGTCATAAGTCAGCTCGGTGCCACCTGCCAATTTGACGATGCGTTTGTCGGCGTCGATGCTGTTGACACGGTCTTTGACGATCGTGACACCGTGGCGCTTGGTCAGGTTGTCATAGGGCGTGGTGATCTCGGCAATGGTTTTGCTGCCGCCGATCACCAAGTTGGACATGGGGCACGAAATGAAGGACTCATTGGGCTCGACCAAGGTGACCTGGATCTTGTGTTCAGACCACAGGCGCAGGTATTTGGCTGCCGTCGCCCCCGAGTAGCCCCCACCAATGACCACCACTTTAGGGCCGCTGCCGCCACCCACGGTGGCACAACCAGAAACCAGGCCCATAGCACCCAAAGCGGAGCCGGTCTGCAAAAAATGACGACGTTGCATGGCGGTTTTCCTTATTTCTTTTGTGCAGCAAAGTAGCTGGCGATGGCAACGATTTGCTCGTCGGAATAGCCCTTGGACAGCTGGTGCATGATGGTGGCGGGCTTGCGGCCAGCTTTGAAGTCGAGCATTTTCTTGACCATGTCATCTTTGTTGCCCCCGGCCAAGGACTCCATGCCGGGCTGAGCACGGCCATCGGTACCGTGGCAAGCGGCGCAAGAAGCGGCCCAGCTGCGCACATGCAGCGGATCGACCTGGGCTTGTGCCAGGCCAGACAGGGCAAGCAAAGCAGCCGCTGTCAAAGCGTGTTGAATCTTCATGGTTTTCCTCGAAAAAGACAGACAGGACGAATGGACGTCTCAGCGCCCATCAGGGACGCAAATAGACAAATTTCTCGTTGGCCTGCAACTTGGCCACTTCAGCGACGCCCGAAGGCACCACCTTGGTTTCCATCAACAATTTATTCGGAGAAATTTTTCGGCTCACCAAGGTGTTGTTGCACACCCGAAACTCAACGCCTTTGCTGGCGAGATCACTGACGCTACCAGCGAATGGCTGGTCCATCTGGTTGGTGGCACCGTCCAACAAAAAGTCGATGCCCAAGCCATGGGTGACCACCACGATCTTGACCGTCGGGTCGGCGGCCAGGTGATTGCGGATGTTGCCGATGGCACGCGAAGCCTGCGGAATTCCTTCGCTCAAGTGATAAACCACTTTGATATCGGCCCAGGACAGGGTGAAGGCCAACAGGCCAGTGATCAAAAACAGGGAACGCTTCATTAGTAACTCCTTATGGATGGATGGTAGCGTGATCGGCAGGGCTGGTGGGCCCGTGAAAACCCGGCCCGAAACTGACGCCGTTCTTTCAATCAACTTCACTGGCGATCTGCACGCACACCGCGCGGCACAGCGTGACCACACGGTCGTTGACAATGCGGTAGTAAATTTGTACGCCATCGCGGCGCTTGCCCAGTACGCCCGCCTGGTACAGCGTATTCAGGTGCTGCGACATGTTGGGCTGGGTGGTGTCGATTTCGCTTAGCAATTCACCTACATTTTTTTCACCATTGCACAAGGCACTGATGATGCGCAGGCGCATGGGGGCAGACATGACACGAAAGACCTCGGCGGCTTTTTCAAACACCTCTTCCGATTCGGTCAGGACGTTGTCTTCTGGGGGGGCTTTTTTGGCCATATTTTCTGTTTCCATTGTTGCTCGAATGGCTGCACGATTGTCCAACAAAAAGAGCGTGCAACCGCCCTCAAAAGGACAGGGGACTGCCGCATTGTGGCCAATTTCTAGCCAAGGTCGAACCATTGATTTGTAGTTTGCTTATACAAAGAACAAGATATAGCCGCACTGATGCCGCCACCCTGCGGTAAAACACCGCGTCAAAGCCTGTTCAAAGTGGCGGCCAGGCCCCTGTTCTTGTCTAATATCGGCTCATGACTGCACACCATCCACTGAGACAACGTTTGTTCCTGATTTTGGAACTCAAGGGCCACAAAGACAAAAAGGCCGCTTGGTTATTTTCATGGGTGCTGACCTTGATGGTGCTCTTCAATGTCGCGGCCGTCATGCTTGAATCCGTTCCAGCAATTCAAGCTCAATACGGCGGCATCTTGACGGTGTTCGACATGGCGTCGGTGCTGTTTTTCAGTGTGGAATACCTGCTGCGGATCTGGACGGCCGCAGAAAAAAACAAACACGCTCAGCACACTGTGGTACGCCGACGGCTGCGTTACATGCTCAGTTTTCACGGCTTGGTTGATTTGCTCGCAGTCTTGCCCTTCTTTTTGCAATCCTTGTTGCCCGGTCTTGATTTGCGCTTTTTGCGTGTCATCCGGATCATGCGCATCTTGAAGTTGTCGCATTACTCCACCGCACTAGAAGACCTGATTGCCTCCATCTATGCAGAAAGAGACGCCTTCATCTCGGCGCTTTACCTGCTGGCCCTGTCGATCCTCATTACCTCATGCCTGATGCACTACGCCGAGCACGCCTTGCAACCTGACAAATTCGGCACGATTCCCGATGCGATGTGGTGGTCCATCGTCACCATCACCACCGTGGGGTATGGCGATGCAACGCCCATCTCGGTCTGGGGCAAAGTGATTGGGGCTTTCACGGCACTGTCCGGGGTTTTCACGGTGGCGCTGTTGACCGGCATCGTGGCATCGGCATTTGGAACTCGCGTGCGGACACAGGAAATCGAATTCACCACCGAGGTCGAAGAAATCCTCAAAGACGGTCACCTGAGTGCCAAAGAGCGACGAACCATTGAACACTTGCGCCAAGAATTCAGCCTCACAGAAGACCATGCCCGGGCCATCGTCCGGCAGATCATCGAAGAACAATCCCTGTACGAGAAGAAGTCCGTTTAAGCCAACGCGAAAGGGGTATCACGCCCCCGTCCGTTCATGCTTTCAGGATTTCGTTTGCCGCAACGTCCGGCTGAGCAGGATCACGGGGATCAAACCCACCAGCACCAGCGCCAACGAGGGCAAAGCTGCTTCTCCCAGGCGCTCATCCCGCGCCAATTGGTAGGCCACCACGGCCAGCGTGTCGCTGTTGAAAGGCCTCAACACCATGGTGGCGGGCAGCTCTTTCATCACGTCCACAAACACCAACAGCATGGCGGCCAGGGTGGTGCGTTTCAGCAAGGGCGCGTGCACACGGCGCATCAGGCCCCAACCGGTCACGCCCAGCATGCGGGCGGAATCGTCCAGGCTGGCCGGAATGCGGGCATAGCCGCTTTGCACCGACTGCAGCGCCACCGCGCAAAAGCGCACGAGATAGGCCCAGACCAGCCCCAAAGAAGTGGCCGTGATCCATGCGCCAGCCGACGATGCGGGCCAAGTCTGCTGAATCCAGCCCACGGGCAAAAGCAAGCCCACCACCACCACCGCGCCAGGAATGGCATAACCCAAACCCACCAACTGAATGGCCCCTTGGCTGATGCGGTCTGCGCGGGTGCGCACACTGAAGGCCAAAGCGAGCGCCACGCCCACGGCCAACAATGCGGTCACCGCGCCCAGACGCAAACTGGTCAGCGCCCATTGAGCAAAGCGCTCCCAAGGCAGTTCGGAGGTCTCCCCCGCCATGGCCCGCAACATGATGAAAACCGGCAAAACAAAACCCAGCATCACGGGCAAGCTGCAAACGGCCCAAGCCATGACCCGGGAAGCACCCTGCAACGCAACGGGTTGCGCCTCGGCAGAGCCCTGACGCGAGCCGCGCCCTTGGTTGAAACGCATGCGCTTTTGTGCACGCTGCTCCAGCTGAAGCAAGACCACCACCACGGCCAACAGCACGGTGGCCAATTGCGCCGCCGCAATGCGGTTGTCCATGGACAACCAGGCTTTGTAAATGCCGGCCGTGAAAGTCTGGATACCGAAATAGCTGGACACCCCAAAATCAGCCAGCGTTTCCATCAGCGCCAGCGCCACCCCAGCGGCCACTGCCGGGCGGGCCAACGGCAGGGCAATTTCGCGAATGCGGCGTGACAGCGGTGCGCCCAGCAGTCGGGCCGCTTCCATCAAGCCCGAAGCCCGCTCGACCAAGGCCGTGCGGGCCAGCAAATACACATACGGGTAAAGCGACAAGGTGAACACCAGCGCCGCGCCCCAAACGCTTCGCACATCGGGCCACAGCCGACCTTGTAAACCCAGCGCTTCGCGCAAGGCCACCTGCAGTGGCCCGCTGAACTGCAAAAAGTCGGTGTAGGCATAGGCCACCACATAAGCGGGCATGGCCAAAGGCAAAAGCAGCAGCCATTCAAAAGCGCCCCGCCCCGGAAAATCGAACAAGGTGACCAGCGCCGCCGTGGCCAGCCCGAGCACCGTCACGCCTACAGCCACCATCAGGCACAAACCTAGTGTGGTCAGCGCGTAATCGGGCAGCACGGTGCGACCCATTTCCAGCAAGATATCGGCGCTTGGCCCGCTCCATTGCAGCCACGAACCCAGCACGGCCAACACCGGTAAGGCCAAAGCCAATGCCAGCAAGGCGTAAAACAAAGAAGGGAGCCCCGATAAACGGCGGGCCAGGGTGTTTAGCATCAAGAAAGCGGGTTCAACAAGGTCATGGCTTATTGTAGGAGCCCGCCTGATGGAGATCAGCCCTCGGCCAAGAGAGGCCGACCCAACCTGCCTACAATTCAACCCATGTTTTTAGAATTGCGCCAACTGGACATTCAATACCCCGGCAACCCTACGCCCGCCGTGAGAGGGGTCAACCTGGGCTTGCATGCTGGCGACATTGGCGTATTGATCGGGCCATCTGGCTGCGGCAAAACCACGCTGCTGCGTGCGGTGGCCGGACTGGAGCCGGTCTCGGGCGGAAAAATATTGCTGTCTGACCGCGTGGTCAGCGAACCCGGTCACACCGAACCGGCCGAGCGCCGTCGCATTGGCATGGTATTTCAGGACTACGCGCTGTTTCCCCATATGGATGTGGGCCGCAACGTGGGCTTTGGACTGGCGCACCTGCCCAAAGCCGAACGCCAAAAGCGCGTGACCGAAGTACTGACCCTGGTTGGCCTGGAAGGGGCAGACAAACGCTACCCACACGAGCTGTCGGGTGGCCAACAGCAACGCGTGGCACTGGCCCGGGCTTTGGCCCCCCAACCCGACTTGCTGCTGCTGGACGAGCCTTTTTCCAACCTCGACATTGACCTGCGCGAACGCCTCGCACACGAGGTGCGCAACATCCTGAAAGCCGCCAAAGCCACCGCCCTGTTGGTGACGCACGACCAGCTCGAAGCCTTTGCAATTGGCGACGTGATTGGCGTGATGAACGAGGGCATCCTCCACCAGTGGGACGATGCCTACAGCCTGTACCACCGCCCCGCCACCCGTTTTGTCGCCGACTTCATCGGCCACGGTGTTTTCACCCCCGCGACGCTGCGCGAAGTGAATGGCCAAGTGATGGTGGACACACCGGTGGGCACATTGACCGATGTGGCCGAATGCCCCTTGCCATGCGCCTTTGAGGGCGGCCAATGTGACGTATTGCTGCGGGCCGACGACATCGTGCACGACGACCATGCCCCGGTGAAGGCCGAAATCATCCGCAAGGCCTTTCGCGGATCTGAATTTTTATACACCCTGCGGCTGCCCAGTGGCGACCTGCTGATGGCCCACGTCCCCAGCCACCACGATCACAAACTGGGTGAATGGATCGGCATACGCGCCGAGGTGGACCACGTCGTCACCTTCAACCGCGCCTGCCCGGTTTACAACCGCGAACTCTGTCAAATGCCTTGCGCCAAGGCAGAGGCCTGCGAACACACCGACCCGCAATACCAGCCGGTCAAGTTCGTTTCACAAAGTGCTTGATCGCTTTGTTTAGACCGGAAGATGTGGCCGGATAGGCACCACCACCATCACCTGACGCAGTAGTAATAGAGTTCGTTCGCACGAACTTCGATTTCCGGACGAATCGGTGAAGGGTTGGGCAAATCGGGCGCTAAGACCATTTGGTTTGCCAGAGCCCAAACACGCCCGACCGTTTTGACTCCTTGGTTCCAGTCTCCCAGATTGGAAACGAATTCGTATTCTTCTGCCGTCGGCAGTCGCGTCTGAATGCTGCGGCAGGTCCGCTCTGCTGCTGTCGCACTGCTGGTGTGACTGATCGGCACACCCGGTGCACCAATCAGCTCAAGCGTGCGATTGCCCATCTTGACTTTGGATGGGAATTGCGTGTGCTGAAACTCCGCAAACAACTGACCGCTGATGGCCTGCATGACTTGATCGGGTCGGCCCCTGGCTTGATAGTTATATGTCCGCCCCGAGATGACCTGGATATGCAAAGTCACCAACAGATCACCCTTGCAAGTCGGCGCATAAGAGTAAGTACCCCACGCCATGGCATTGAGTTTTCCCAGCATCCCTGTGTCCAGATAACCTTGTCGTTTTTCATCGCGCAAATCGCGGGCCAATGCGTAAATGGGGGCCGGATTGAAGAAGGTGATGTTGCGATTGCGTGGCTGCAGTTGGGTGTACTGGGCATCCAAGGAGGCTTTGAGACTGCCTTCGAGCAACACATCCATTCCCTTGCCCGCAGTGGCTCGCTCACGATTGAGTTGGGTGTTGCGGTCTAGTGCGTTGAGCAAATCAAGCAACTGTGCAGGGTCTGCGCCGGCATTGAGCAAATGGATGAGTTGCTGACTCAGGTTTTTGTGATTTTCTTGCGCCGTACTTGCATAAGCATCTTGGAACTGGCACAAGTCCTGCCCCTTGATGAAGGGCACGGTTTGCCAGACTGCGATGGGGCTGTAGTGGTCAGCCCAAGCAGGAAGGCAACACGCAAGCCATAACAAACCGATGAATTTCATGTGTGGGCTCAATGGAAGATTCGAATTTAAATGCTAACTGATATTACGTTTCAGGCTTTGTTTTAAATCACTCAGACGGTTGATGCAATCTGTCGATGACGCTCCCTAAAACTGAATGCTGCCGCAGGTCAATGCACCCGTTTACAAAATTCACAATGCGGCCCATGATCACCCTTTGTTTTTAATACCAAATAGTTCACGGAGGCGCCATGCTGGACAAACTCGGCAACCCGCAAAAGTTAGGGGCGATCGACGATGCGCCTGTGGTGCACTGGGTCCAGCAACTGCTGGAACAGGCGGTCACCCTCAAAGCCTCGGACTTGCACTTTGAACCGTATGAACACCATTACCGGGTCCGCATGCGCATCGACGGCGAATTGCGCGAAATTGCAACACCGCCCATGGCACTGAAAGACCGACTGTCCTCACGCATCAAGGTGCTCTCGCGGTTGGACATTGCCGAAAAACGCCTGCCTCAAGACGGTCGCATGAAGCTGCAATTGGCCAACGGCCGCGCACTGGACTTGCGTGTCAGCACCTTACCCACCTTGTTTGGCGAAAAGCTGGTAATCCGGGTGCTCGACTCCGCTCAGGCCCAACTTGACTTGAACCAACTGGGTTACGAGAGTGAAGACTTGGCTCGCCTGGTGGAAGCGATTCACCGCCCCCACGGCATGGTGCTGGTGACCGGGCCCACGGGCTCGGGCAAAACGCAATCGCTTTATGCCTGTCTGAACCGACTCAACACGCCCGAAGTGAACATCGCCACGGTGGAAGACCCTTGCGAAATTCAGCTGCAAGGCATCAACCAAGTGAATGTGCAAGACAAGCCTGGCCTGACATTTGCCATCGCTTTGCGTGCTTTTTTGCGACAGGACCCGGATGTCTTGATGGTCGGCGAGGTGCGCGACCTGGAGACGGCCAACATCGCCATCCAGGCGGCCCAGACAGGCCATCTGGTGTTGTCCACCTTGCACACCAACGACGCGCCCAGCACCTTGGTGCGCTTGCGCAACATGGGCGCAGCCTCATACAACATTGCGGCCAGCGTGACCCTGATCACGGCCCAGCGCCTGGTGCGCTGTCTGTGCCCACTTTGCAAAGAACGCGTGTCCCTGCCTGCGCAGGTGTTGCTGCAAGCAGGTCTGCCCGCCGATTTGCTGCTCGGCGATGCCGTTGAAACCTTCAAGCCTGTGGGTTGCGCACATTGCCACAAAGGGTTTGCGGGGCGCACCGGCATTTTTCAGGTCATGCCCGTGAGTGCAGACATGCAGGCCCTGATTTTGGGCGATGCGGGGAACCAGGAAATGACCCAACTGGCGCAGCGTGAGGGGGTCGCGTCATTGCGTCTGGCAGGTCTGCGAAAAGTACTCAAAGGCATCACCTCGCTCGACGAGGTTTTGGCCAACACGCGGTACGGTGCATGAGCCAACACGACACATCAACCCCGACCTCGACCCCGGTTTTTGCATGGCAGGGTCAAGATGCCCAAGGCCGCCCCGCTCAAGGACGCCTGAATGCACTCACAGCCGGTCTGGCCCGCGCCCAATTGCGCAGACAAGGCGTGCAGTCGGTGCGGCTGCAGCGTTTGTGGTGGGACAGACCGCCCCGCGTGCGCCCTGGCGACCTGTCGCTCATGACCCGGCAGTTGGCAGCACTGCTGCGGGCGGGGGTTCCCCTTTTGCAGTCGTTGGACATGTTGTCGCGCAGCCTGACGTCTGTGGCGCTTTTGAACATCGTGCAACAAGTGCACAACGACGTGGCGTCTGGCTCGGCTTTGCATGAGGCCTTGGCCAGGCATCCGGCCCATTTCACAAGGCTTTACACCAGCATGGTTCAAGCGGGCGAGTCGGCAGGCATTCTGGACACCATGATGGAGCGCCTGGCGCACACACTCGAGAAAAACGAGGCCTTGCGCTCGCGCGTGCGTTCAGCGCTGGTGTACCCCACGGCGGTGATGGGGGTGGCCATCTCCGTGCTGGTGCTGATCTTGGTGTTTGTGGTGCCCGTGTTCGAAGACGTGTTCAAGTCGTTCGGGGCCGAATTGCCCTGGGCCACACAAATGGTGGTGGCACTGAGCGACGGCTTGAGCGCATCTGGCCCTGTGGCCGTTGTGGTCGCGTTGCTGTGCATCTGGTTTTGGCAGCGCCCGCAAGCGGGTCAAGCCAGGTTCAAAGCAGCCAAAGACCGCTGGTTGCTCAAATTGCCCATTTTGGGGCCGCTGATGGGCACGGCGGTGGTGGCACGATGGGCGCAAACCTTGTCAGCCTTGGTGTCGGCAGGCGTTCCCTTGGCAGAAGCATTGGGGCCAGTGGCCCAAGCCTGCGACCACAGCGTGTATGAAGGTGTGACATTGCAATTGCAAAGGCAGGTGACACAAGGCAGCCGGTTGAGTGAAGGCATGGCCCAATGCGGCCGTTTTCCGCCCATGATCGTGCAGCTGTGCGCCACGGGCGAAGAGACCGGGGCCATGGACCAGTTGCTCGCACGCGCGGGTGGCCTGATGGAAACCGAGCTGGATGACCGGGTCAACGGCCTGTCCAGTTTGCTCGAACCCTTGATCATTGTCGTCCTAGGCGGTCTGATTGGCGGTATTCTTGTGGCCATGTATCTGCCTATTTTTCGCTTGGGTCAGGTGTTCTGAAATGGCCATTGATTTACCTTTTTGGAGTGCAGCAGCCGTGCTGGGCTTGGTGGTGGGCAGCTTCCTGAATGTGGTCATTTACCGACTGCCCCTCATGCTGGAGGCGCAATGGGCTGAGGCCATTCGTGAACAAGGCCCTGACAGCCACACGACTTTGCAGACACCCAAGTCTTTCAACATCGCCGTGCCCAGATCGCATTGCCCCCACTGCGGGCATGAGCTGTCATGGTCCGAAAACATCCCGGTGCTCAGTTACCTGGTGCTCAAGGGTCGTTGCAGCCAATGCCACTCGGCAATAGGCTGGCGCTACCCGGTCATTGAACTGTTGACCAGTGTTTTATTTGTCTGGAGCTTTTCCCGATACGGCATGAGCGGCGCCGCTTTGGCCTGGGCGGGTTTTGCAGCCGCTTTGCTGACCTTGGCGGCCATTGACGCCGACACCACCTTGCTGCCCGATGCCATCACCCAACCGTTGGTGTGGGCTGGTTTGTTGGCGGCCAGCCTGGGGCTGAGCGATGTCAGTTTGTCCACGGCCTTGTGGGGGGCCGTGGCGGGTTACCTGTTTTTGTGGTCGGTTTATTGGCTCTTTAAGCTGATAACTGGCAAAGAGGGCATGGGCCAGGGTGACTTCAAACTGCTGGCTGGGCTGGGCGCCTGGCTGGGCTGGCCCGCATTGCTGTCGCTGGTGCTGATAGCCTCCATCACAGGTGCCATCGTGGGTATCTGGCTGCGGGTGCGCCAGCGCCTGCCCGAAGACGGCTATATTCCGTTTGGACCTTTTTTGGCCTTGGCAGGTTTGTGGGTCATGGCTTTTGGTCACCTGCCGGGCTTGGCTGTTTAAACATGAAAACTCCGCGTATTTGGCGCATCGGCCTGACTGGTGGCATCGGCAGCGGCAAAAGCACCGTGGCCGCCATGTTGGCAGCCCGTGGTGCCGCAGTGATCGACGCTGACGCGATTTCACGCAGTGTGACGGCCCCGGGCGGACGGGCTATCGCTTCCATTGTTCAAGTCTTCGGACCCCAAATGATCGATGCCCATGGCGCCATGGATCGGCAAGCCATGCGTGATCAGATTTTCAAATCTGCCGATGCCAAAAAACAGCTTGAAGCCATTATTCACCCGCTGGTGAGCCAGATCACCACAGAGCAAGCACAGACTGCCTTGCAAAACGGCCAGCGCTGTTTGGTGTTTGACGTTCCCCTGCTGGTTGAATCGGGCGAACGCTGGCGCAAGCAAGTAGACCGGGTGATGGTGGTGGACTGCGATGCCGCCACACAAAGCCAACGGGTCATGGCCCGCAGTGGGCTGGCAGCCGAAGAAATCGACCGCATCATCGCCCTCCAAACCTCACGCCCACAACGCTTGGCCTGTGCCGATATGGTGGTCTTCAACCAAGGCCTGAATCTGGCTCAATTAGAGGCGCAAGTGGCTCTGCTGGCGGCTGACTTCGGGCTATGATGGCGGCACTGGAAAACGCCGCGTGATACTGTACGAATACCCCTTCAACGAACGCATCCGCACTTACCTGCGCCTGCAACAATTGTTCAACCGCTTGGGCCAATTAATGGCCCGCACGGAGGCGCTTGATCACCACTTTGCGCTGACCACTTTATTCGAAATCACCGAAGTGGCCTCGCGCTCAGAGTTGAAGTCTGATGTGCTGAAAGACCTCGAACGCCAAAAGCAGCTGTACAACGGCTACCGTGGCAATCCGGCCATCTCCGAAAAAGCCCTTGATGGACTGATTGCCCAACTGGATGACCACTTTGAAGCGCTCAACCAGGTCAGCGGCAAAATTGGCCAAAGCCTGAACGACAACGATTTCCTGATGGCTTTGCGCAGCCGCGCTGTCATCCCTGGCGGCACTTGCGAGTTTGATTTACCCGCCTATTTTGCTTGGCAACACCACGATGCGCCAAGCCGTTCCAGCGATTTGGCGCAATGGGTTGCGCCGTTCGGCCCCTTGGCCCAATCTGTCCAGTTGCTGCTGAAAATGTTGCGCGAATCCGGCAGCAGTCAAAAAGTCATGGCCACGGCAGGACAACTGCAGCAAAACCTGCCGCAGGGACGCACGTTTCAGCTGTTGCGGCTCAAAATTGACCCCTCATTGGGCATCACCCCTGAAATCAGTTGCAACCGTTTGCTGGTGGTGATCCGCATGCTGCAACAGCAAAGCGATGGCAAGTTACTGGCCACCTCCGAGGACGTGCCTTTTGAGATGTCTTTGTGCGCATGAGCAACTCGAGCACGCCTCAAGACTTCGCACCGCGCAAGGTACGCTGCCCCGCCTGTGCTGGCCTGAGCCTTTACAGCAGCACCAACCCCTATCGCCCGTTTTGCAGCGCCCGCTGCAAGGGTGTTGACTTGGGGGCTTGGGCCAGTGAAGAGTTCAAACTGCCCGACGAAACGCCGCCCGACGAGCCCTTTGGCGATCCGCGTTTGCAATAAACCAGCAACACGCCCGCGCCCAGCGAAATTCAGCTGTGCGTGGCACCGCTGAACTCACGCTCTTCGGCCAACCAGCCCAGTACCGGCACCGTACCCGGCAGCACCGGCACCACGCGCACCGGCAAACTCTGCCAGGCATGCGACTGGCCTTCGCGCATTTGCAGCTCGCCTTGCCAATGCCAGACTTTGCAAAAATGCAGCCGCACCAAGGCGTGCGGGTAATCGACCATCTGGGTTTTCCAGGCTTGCGTCTCGCCGATGGTGATGCCCAACTCTTCTTGCAACTCTCGGCGCAGGGCTTGTTCGACCGATTCACCGGCTTCCAGCTTGCCGCCAGGAAACTCCCAATAGCCTGCGTAGACCTTGCCATCAGGGCGCGAGGTCAGTAAAAACTGGCCATCGGTTTGCATCAACACGCCAACCGCCACATCGACCACCGCACGTTCGGTCTGGTCTGTTCCCACGAATTCGCGAGCGCGTTCCCCGTCGGCCACCAACAAGCCGGTGCTCATGCCTGATCCGATTGGCGACCCATCATGTCGCGTGCAAACTGGTAAGCCACACGGCCACTGCGCGAACCGCGCTCCAAGGCCCACAACAAAGCATTGGGTCGGGCCGCATCGATTTGCGCAGTTGTGGCACCCAAGGCGCAGAGCCACTGACCCGCAATGGTCAGGTACTCGTCTTGCGAGAAGGGGTAGAAACTGATCCACAAACCAAAGCGCTCGGACAGCGAGATTTTCTCTTCCACGCCTTCGCCCGGATGCACTTCGCCGTCGTCGGTGTGTTTGTAGGTGAGGTTCTCGCTCATGTACTCGGGCAGCAAATGGCGTCGGTTGCTGGTGGCGTACACCAACACATTAGGGGTCGATGCCGCCACAGTGCCGTCGAGGATGGATTTGAGCGCCTTGTAGCCCGGCTCACCATCTTCGAAACTCAGGTCGTCGCAATACACAATGAACTTTTCATCGCGTCCGGCCACCACCTCGATGATGTCGGGCAGATCGATCAGGTCTTCCTTGTCCACCTCGATCAGGCGCAAACCTTGGGGTGCATAGGTATTCAGACAGGCCTTGATGAGCGACGATTTACCAGTGCCGCGTGCGCCCGTCAGCAGCACGTTGTTGGCCGGGCGGCCCCGCACAAACTGCTCAGTATTGCGTTGCAGCTTTTCCTTTTGATCGTCGATTTCCTTCAGATCAGCCAGCGTCATGGCGGCCACATGGCGCACCGGCTCCAGCACGCCATGGCCGGACGAGCGCTTGCGGTAACGCCAGGCAATGGCCTGCGTCCAATCAGGGGCGGACAAGGGCTGAGGCAAAACCGACTCGATGCGGTCCACCAACTGGCTGACTTTGGCCAGCAGTTGGTCCAATGCAGATGGGGCGACTGAGTTCATGAACGGTAATCCGCGTTGATGGTGACGTATTCGTGGCTCAAGTCGCAGGTCCACACCGTGTCGCTGGCTGTGCCTCGGCCCAGGCCCACACGCACAGTGATCTCGCTGCCCTTCATAACGCGTTGACCGTCTTCTTCGCGGTATTCGGCACGGCGCCCGCCTTGCGACACCACATGCACATCGTCCAGGTGTAACTCGATCAAACCTTGGTCTAGATCGGTGATACCCGCATAGCCCACCGCTGCCAGAATGCGGCCCAGATTCGGGTCACTGGCGAAGAACGCGGTTTTGACCAAGGGCGAATGCGCGATGGCGTACGCCACCTGACGGCACTCTTCGCCCGTGCTACCCCCCTCGACTTGGACTGTGATGAACTTGGTGGCACCTTCGCCATCGCGCACGATGGCATGCGCCAGCTGGCGTGCCACTTGCATCAAGCCCTGCACCAAGGCCTGGCCGTCAGCACTGTCCAGCGAAGTGATGAGCGCGTTACCTGCCTTGTGCGTGGCGATCAGCATGAACGAGTCGTTGGTAGAGGTGTCGCCATCGATCGTGATGCGGTTGAACGAACCATCGGCCAATTGTTTGGCCAGTGGGGCCAACAAAGCAGGATCGATGCAGGCATCTGTGGCCACAAAGCCCAGCATGGTGGCCATGTTGGGGCGAATCATGCCTGCACCTTTGCTGATGCCGGTGATGCTGACCGTCTGGCCGCCCACTTTCACCTGCGTGCTGGCTGCTTTGGGCAGGGTGTCGGTGGTCATGATGCCTTCAGCCGCCTTGGCCCAGTGCGCGGCTTGCGCGTCGGCCAAAGCAGCGGGCAAGCCCGCCACAATGCGGTCCACCGGCAAAGGCTCCATGATCACGCCGGTCGAAAACGGCAAGATTTGCACAGGCGTGCATTGCAGCAACTTGGCCAGCGCGTCACAGGTCTGGCGGGCATGGGCCAAACCCGGTGCGCCGGTACCCGCGTTGGCGTTGCCGGTGTTGATGACCAAGGCCCGCACGTCGCTGCCCACGGCCAAGTGCTCACGGCACACTTGAACGGGCGCAGCACAAAAGCGGTTGCTGGTGAACACGCCCGCCACACTGGCACCTGGCTCCAACAAAAAAACGGTCAAGTCTTTGCGGTTGGCTTTGCGCACGCCGGCTTCGGCAATGCCAATGCGAACGCCCGCAATCGGGCTCAATTGGGCGGGGTCCAATGGTGGCAAATTCACAGGCATGGCGATCCTTCAGGAAAACAGAAAATAATTTTTCGGACGCACACAAACGAAACGGGCCGAAGCCCGTCTCATCCGCGCAGCAAACTCAGGCGAGTTTGCCGTGGCATTGCTTGAACTTCTTGCCGCTGCCACAAGGGCAAGGCTCGTTGCGTCCGACAGGGCCAAAGGCTTGCTGCAAACCCGCCAGATCAACGGCCACGGTTTGCGGCTCACCCGACTCGTCGGGAGCGCTGTAGGTCACGTTGCTGATGTGCTCGGCACGCTCCTCAATGTCTTGAGCCGCCTGTTCGATCTGGTCGCCCGAATCAATGCGCACCGTCATCAAGGTGCGGGTGACTTCGTTTTTGACCGCATCGAGCAACTGACCAAACAACTCAAACGCTTCGCGCTTGTATTCCTGCTTGGGTTGCTTTTGCGCATAACCACGCAAGTGGATACCTTGGCGCAGATAGTCCAGTGCGCTCAGGTGCTCGCGCCAGTGCGTGTCGATGCTTTGCAGCAAGACCATGCGTTCAAACGAGACGAAGTTCTCAGCACCCACGCTGTCGAGCTTGGCCTGGAAATGGGAGTTGGCCGTGGCCACCACCATCTCCAGAATTTCTTCGTCAGTGATGGCATTGGAGGCCTGGACCTTCTCGCGCAAGTTGACCTGCAACAACCACTCGTCGGCCAACGCTTTCTCAAGGCTGGCCAAGTCCCATTGCTCCTCCACCGACTCGGCAGGCACATATTGGCGCACCAAGTCGACAAAGCAGCCTTCACGCAATGAAGCGATCTGGCTGTGCAGGTCTGCGGCATCCAGAATGTCATTGCGCTGCTGGTAGATCACTTTGCGCTGGTCGTTGGACACATCGTCGTATTCCAGCAATTGCTTGCGGATGTCGAAGTTACGCGACTCCACTTTGCGCTGCGCGCTTTCAATGCTGCGCGTGACGATGCCCGCCTCGATGGCCTCGCCTTCAGGCATTTTCAAACGGTCCATGATGGCGCGCACGCGATCACCCGCAAAAATGCGCATCAGTGGATCGTCCAGGCTCAAGTAGAAACGTGAAGAACCGGGATCGCCCTGGCGACCCGAACGGCCACGCAATTGGTTGTCAATGCGGCGCGACTCATGGCGCTCGGTGGCGATGATGCGCAGACCACCCAAAGCCTTGACTTGTTCGTGCACCATTTTCCATTGCTCGCGCAGCTCTGCCACGCGAATGTGGCGGGCCTCTTCAGACAAACTTTCGCCGGTCTCAGCAGCCTGGATGTCTTTTTCGATGTTGCCACCCAGTACGATGTCGGTGCCACGACCGGCCATATTGGTCGCGATCGTGATCATGCCGGGGCGGCCTGCCTGGGCCACGATGTCGGCCTCGCGGGCGTGCTGCTTGGCATTAAGCACCTGGTGCGGCAACTTCTCTTTCGTCAGCAGCTGGGCAATCAACTCAGAGTTTTCGATCGAGGTGGTGCCCACCAGCACAGGCTGACCGCGCTCGTGGCATTCGCGAATATCGGTAATCGCGGCGTTGTACCGCTCTTGTGATGTCTTGTACACACGGTCGAGTTGGTCTTCACGCTGGCTTTTGCGGTGCGGCGGAATGACCACCGTCTCCAGGCCATAAATTTCCTGAAACTCATACGCTTCGGTATCGGCCGTTCCGGTCATGCCACCGATCTTGTTGTACAGGCGGAAATAGTTTTGGAAGGTGATGGAGGCCAGCGTCTGGTTTTCGGCCTGGATTTGCACGCCTTCTTTGGCTTCCACCGCTTGATGCAAACCATCGCTCCAGCGCCGACCGGTCATCAAGCGGCCCGTGAATTCGTCCACGATGACGATTTCGCCTTCTTGCACCACATAGTGCTGATCGCGGTGGTACAGGTGTTGTCCACGCAAAGCAGCGTTCAAGTGGTGCATCAAGGTGATGTTGGCCGGGTCGTAAAGGCTCGCGCCTTCAGGGATCAAACCCATTTGGGCCAACACCGCTTCTGCTTTTTCGTGACCTTGCTCGGTCAGGAAAATCTGGTGCGATTTTTCATCCAAGGTGAAGTCACCGGGAGTGATGATGCCTTCGCCCGTGCGAGGGTCGGCTTCGCCTTCCTGGCGGGTGAGCAAAGGCACAACCTGCTTCATTGACAAGTAGGTCGCGGTGTGGTCTTCAGCCTGGCCGCTGATGATCAAGGGCGTTCGTGCCTCATCGATCAGGATTGAGTCGACCTCATCGATGATGGCGTAGTTCAGAGGGCGCTGCACGCGGTCATGGGCTTCATAGACCATGTTGTCGCGCAAGTAGTCAAAACCGTATTCGTTGTTGGTGCCGTAAGTGATGTCCGAGTTGTAGGCGGCTTGCTTTTCTTCGCGCGACATCTGGGCGAGGTTGATACCGACCGACAAACCCAAAAAGTTGAACAGCTTGCCCATCCAACGCGCATCGCGGCTGGCCAGGTAGTCGTTCACGGTGACCACATGCACGCCTTTGCCTGCCAATGCGTTCAGGTAAGCGGGCAATGTGGAGGTCAGGGTTTTGCCCTCGCCCGTGCGCATTTCGGCAATTTTGCCGTTGTGCAAGGCAATGCCACCAGACATCTGCACATCGAAGTGCCGCATCTTCATGACGCGTTTGGAGCCTTCACGCACCACGGCAAAAGCTTCGGGCAGCAAAGCATCGAGCGTTTCGCCAGCGGCAAAGCGATCACGAAACGCCTGGGTTTTGCCACGCAGTTCGTCGTCACTCAAAGACTCCAGTCCGGCTTCCAGTGCGTTGATGCGCTCCACTGTTTTGCGGTATTGCTTGAGCAGGCGGTCGTTGCGGCTGCCGAAAATTTTAGTGAGGAATGGGATGGCCATGTCTACAAGATCCACCTTCAGCCAAGGCTGAGAGACAGACCGTCTATCCTGTCAAGTTAAAGGGTTCAGAGAAAACCGGGCCAGCGAAGTCATATCCCACTTGCCCCAGCGGGCCACCACAGGCGCCAGCTTAACCTGCTGATTTTAGCCTCTGGGACTGCCTCTTTTGGTGCTGGCTTTTAGGGGCAGGCTTTCGGCTTGACAAGCTGCCGGATAATGAGCGGCTTCAGCTTCATCCATGCAAAGACGCCACCAAGCCATTCCCCTGCAACAAGCCGCGCAAGAATCACCTACTTTTGCGCGGTTGGCTGGATTGGTGCGCGATTCCTCAGCCCGCTTGCAAGCCATTCGCACTTTGCTGCCAGCCCCCTTGCGAGCCAGTGTTCAGGCGGGACCGATTGAAGACGGATGCTGGTGCCTGTTGGTCAGCTCCAACGCTGTGGCTGCCAAACTGCGCCAACTGGTCCCGTCCCTTCAAGCCCATTTGAACCAGAAGGGCCTGCAGGTCAGCAGCATTCGCATCAAAGTGCAAAACCGCACGATGTGATCCGCCAAGGCGGTTGACTCAAGCCGCTGGTTATTTGAAAAAAAAAGGCCCTGATCTTGGATCAGGGCCTTTTCAGGTTTCTGGTGCCGCTTGTCGGATTCGAACTGACGACCTACCGCTTACAAGGCGGGTGCTCTACCAACTGAGCTAAAGCGGCACGGGCTGAATTCTAACTTGCTACAAGCCCATCTTCGCGGTCGCAGCTGTTAATTTTTTCACTTAATCCGTTTAAGGGCCGGACGAGCAGGACTTGTGCTGGGCGGTGTGGGGTCACCCTCCTCCACCGCGTTGGCATCATTAAGGCCCAAGGGCGTCAATGGGGTCAATGGGGTCAAGGACGCAGCTGAATCGTCGCTGACAGGAAACGCCATGCCTTGGCCATTCTCACGGGCATAGATCGCCATGACGCGATGGATCGGGACCATGATGTCGCGAGACTTTCCGCCAAATCGCGCTTTGAATTCGATGAACTCATTGCCTAACTTGAGCGAACTGGTGGCGTCCATGCTGACATTCAGCACAATCTCGCCCCCTTGAACATATTCGCGCGGCACCTGCACGGAGTTGTCCACCTTGACGGCCACATAAGGTGTGAAGCCGTTTTCGGAGCACCACTCGTACAAAGCCCGAATCAAATAGGGGCGTGTTGACGGCAATTCAGTGTCACTGATCATCGTAGGCTCCACCCGAACTTACTTGCGCATGACCTTTTCGGACGGCGTCAATGCCTCAATGTAGGCAGGGCGCGAAAAGATGCGCTCAGCATACTTGAGCAAAGGTGCCGCATTTTTGCTGAGCTCGATGCCGTAGTAATCCAGACGCCAAAGCAACGGCGCGATCGCCACGTCAAGCATGGAGAAGTTGTCACCCAGCATGAACTTGTTCTTCAAGAACACCGGCGCCAATTGGGTCAAGCGATCGCGAATGTGCGAGCGCGCTTTTTCCAGGGCTTTGTCGTTGCCTTTGAGGGCGCGGTTCTCCAGCGTCAACACATGAGCAAACAGCTCTTTCTCAAAGTTGAGCAAGAACAAGCGCACACGGGCACGGTCAACCGGGTCACCGGGCATCAGTTGAGGGTGCGGAAAACGCTCATCGATGTACTCGTTGATGATGTTTGATTCGTAGAGGATCAAATCACGCTCGACCAAAATCGGGACTTGGCCGTACGGATTCATCACATTGATGTCTTCGGGCTTGTTGTAGAGGTCCACGTCACGGATTTCGAAATCCATGCCTTTTTCGAACAGCACAAAGCGGCAACGATGGGAAAAAGGGCAAGTGGTTCCGGAATAAAGCACCATCATGGCAAAGGCTCCTCAAAAAATCAAAAAGAGTGGAAGGCCCAAAGACCTGCCACTCCACAAGACCCAGCAATGCTGCCGGGTGAAAAATCAATTACTTGATGTCTTTCCAATACGCGGCATTCAGACGCCAGGCGATAAAGGTGAAGAATGACAAGAAAATCAGAACCCAGACGCCTATGCGAACTCGGGTGTTCTGGGCTGGCTCTGCCATCCACTGCATGTAACCCACCAGATCACCAATGGCTTGGTCGTACTGCAAAGGCGTCATGGTGCCGGGCTTGACTTGCTTCCAGCCTTTGAAGATTTGGACCGTGTGGCCGTGTTCTTCTTTGTCTTCGTACACAGGCTCACGCTCACCCTGCAATTCCCACAAAGGATTGGGCATACCCACGTTGGGATAGGCCAAGTTGTTCCAACCTGTCAACTTGGTATCGTCGCGGTGGTAGCTGCGCAGGTAGGTGTACAGGTAATCAGCGCCCGTACCACCGTGACCTGCACGCGAACGTGCCATCAAGGTCAGATCAGGCGGGTTCTTGCCGAACCACTCTTTGGCCTGAACAGGATCAATCGCAGCCTTCATGGTGTCGCCAACCTTGGTGGTCGCAAACAACAGGTTGTCTTTGATCTGTTGCTCAGTCAAACCGATGTCTTTCAAACGGTTGTAACGCATGAACGCAGCGGAGTGGCAGTTCAGACAGTAGTTAACGAACAGTTTTGCGCCATGTTGCAAAGCAGCCAAATCGTTTGTCTTGTTAGGTGCTTTGTCCCAAGCGATGGCATTGCCGCCAGAAGCTTGGGCGCCAGACAGCAAGCCCAGGGCCATCACAAAGCCCAACGCGAGTTTCTTGATGTTTTTCATGTTCTTGAATCTCCGTGATCTCAGTGAGGCGTGAAGGTCACGCGGTCAGGAACCTGCTTGGGCGTACCCAGCTTGCTCCACCAAGGCATCAACAGGAAGAAGCCAAAATAGAACAGGGAACCGACTTGGGAAACGCGCTCACCGATAGGCGATGGCGGCTGCACACCCAAATAGCCCAAGATCAGGAAGTTGATCACAAACACGGCATACAAATACTTGTGCCAGTCAGGACGGTAGCGGATCGACTTGACCGGGCTGTTGTCGAGCCATGGCAAGAAGAACAGGATGATGACAGCGCCACCCATGACGACCACACCCCAGAATTTGGCATCAATGGCCATCATCAAGGCAGAGATCACCACGGCCGCACCAATCACGGCACCCTTGAGCAACTGGGGCAACTTACCCTTCGCCACAGCCAATACAGCGCCGATCACCACGCAGGCGATCAAGGCGTACATCATCTCACTGGTGATGGCACGCAGCATCGAGTAAAAGGGCGTGAAGTACCAGACAGGTGCAATGTGCAAAGGTGTGGTCAACGGATCAGCAGGGATGAAGTTGTTGTATTCGAGGAAGTAACCACCCAATTCAGGTGCAAAAAACACGATCGCCGTGAACACCATCAAAAAGACGCTGACACCCATGATGTCGTGCACAGAGTAATAAGGGTGGAATGGAATACCGTCCAAAGGGTGCCCTTGAGCATCTTTGGGGGCGTTCGGGCCCTTGATTTCAACGCCATCGGGGTTGTTGGAGCCGACTTCGTGCAAAGCAATGATGTGTGCCACAACCAGGCCCAACAAAACCAAGGGCACGGCAATCACGTGGAAGCTGAAGAAACGGTTCAACGTGGCATCGCCCACCACAAAGTCGCCGCGGATCAGCAGGGCCAGATCAGGACCGATGAACGGAATGGCCGAGAACAAGTTCACGATCACTTGAGCGCCCCAATAGGACATCTGACCCCATGGCAAGAGATAACCCATAAAGGCTTCTGCCATCAGGCACAAGAAAATCGCACAACCGAAGATCCAGACCAGCTCGCGCGGTTTGCGGTAGCTGCCGTACATCAGGCCACGAAACATGTGCAGATACACGACCACAAAAAACGCAGATGCGCCTGTGGAGTGCATGTAACGGATCAACCAGCCCCAAGGCACATCGCGCATGATGTATTCAACCGAGGCGAATGCCACAGCCGCATCAGGCTTGTAATGCATGACCAAGAAAATACCGGTGACGATCTGAATCACCAGCACAAGCAAAGCCAGCGAGCCAAAGAAGTACCAGAAGTTGAAGTTCTTAGGTGCGTAATACTCAGACAGATGCTCTTTGTAAAGCTTGGAAGCCGGGAAGCGGTTGTCAACCCAGTTAAGGAGCTTTTCGCCAGCGGGGGCGTTGGGGGAAATTTCTTTGAATTCAGCCATGTCGTTCTCCATCAGGCCTTCTTGTCTTCACCAATGATCAATTTGGTGTCGGACAGGTACATGTGCGGAGGCACTTCGAGGTTATCCGGTGCAGGCTTGTTCTTGAAAACGCGGCCAGCCAAATCGAATGTTGAGCCATGGCAAGCACACAAGAAACCACCCGTCCAGTCATCAGGGAGCGAGGGCTGAGGGCCCGTCGCGAACTTATCCCCTGGCGAGCAACCCAAGTGGGTACAAATACCCACCGCTACCATGATTTCGGGCTTGATGGAGCGGTGGCCATTTTTGGCGTATTCGGGGGTCGGATAGGCCGTGCGATTGGAGGCTGGATCGGCCAGTTGGCCCTCGATTTTCTTGAGAGATTCAAGCTGTTCGGGCGAACGCTTCATGATCCATACGGGCTTGCCGCGCCATTCGACGGTTAGCTTTTCGCCTGGATTCAAAGCGGAAATATCCACTTCTACGGCCGCGCCCGCCGCTTTGGCGCGTTCGGAAGGTTGAAAGCTGCTGACGAAGGGGGTGGCCACAAAGCCAGCGCCTACGGCACCTGCGCAACCGGAGGCAATCAGCCAGGTCCGTTTGCTGCTGTCGACTGGGGTGTCACTCATGGGAATCCTCTAGCGAGTCGTTATCAGGGTCAACCCGAGATTGTAGCGGAGTGAAACAGACAAATGACTTACAACCCTTATCACCTTGCTTGTCATGCTGCACAATAGCCCTCTCTTCATTATTTCAGAGGTTTTTTAAATGACTTTTTCTCAAGAATTCAAAACTTTCGTGGTCAAGGGCAATGTCATGGACCTTGCTGTGGGTGTGATTATTGGCGGCGCATTCGGAAAAATCGTGGACTCGGCTGTCAGCGACCTGATCATGCCCTTGGTCAGCAAGCTCTTTGGCGGCCTTGATTTCTCAAATTACTACGTTGCATTGGCGGGTCAAACGGCTGGCTTGACCCTGCTCGAAGCCAAAAAACTGGGGTCTGTATTTGCTTACGGTAACTTCATCACGGTGGCGCTGAATTTCGTCATCTTGGCCTTGATCATCTTTTTAATGATCCGTCAAATGAACCGCATGAGCACTGCCAAAGCGGACTCTGCAGCCCCAGAAGCGGCCCCCATCACGCCTGAGGACGTGATGTTGTTGCGTGAAATCCGCGACAGCCTGAAAACCAAAGGCTAAGGTCCCCGGTGGTCAGTGCTCGCCACTGACCATCTGGCGTGCCATGCGGATGGCCTGGATCATGCTGCTGGCATCGGCCACGCCTTTGCCTGCCAGGTCCATAGCCGTACCGTGGTCCGGGCTGGTTCTCACCAGCGGCAGCCCCAGGGTCACGTTCACTCCCTGCTCCACCCCCATGTATTTCACCGGGATCAAGCCCTGATCGTGGTACATCGCAATGACCACATCAAATTCACGCCGGCCATCGGACTGCTTGCGGGCCCGCATGAAAACAGTGTCAGGGGCATAAGGGCCATGCACATCCATCCCATGCTGCCTGGCTGCGGCGAGACAGGGCTGCAGAATGTCGATTTCTTCGCGCCCAAACAAACCTCCCTCGCCTGCATGCGGATTGACACCCGCCACAGCCATCCGAGGCCTGCGGCCCAATATTTTCGACAAAGACGCATCGGTGATGGCAAGGGTTTGCAAGACACGCTCGAACGTGATGGCGTCCAAGGCATCGCGCAGCGACACATGGATGCTCACCAGCACCGTGCGCAGCTCGTTGTTGGCCAGCATCATGCGCACCGGCATCTGCTCGATAGTCACCCCCGCATGCCGGGCCGCTTCGGCTTGCAACAACTCGGTGTGTCCAGGGTATTGGTTGTAAGGCGCACCAGCGGCGTGCAAGGCTTCTTTGTGCAAAGGTGCAGTGACCAGCCCGGCCAACTCGCCCCGCAATGCAGCCCGTGTAGCCCACAAGACGGCTTCACCCGCCAATTGCCCGGCACGGCCATCGATGCACCCCCAAGGCAATACAGGAGACACCGGCACCACCTGCAAAACAGGCAAACACCGGAGCGGAACATTCAGGGCCTCGTTCGGGGCTTGAATTTCGACCACCGGAAAGGTCTGTACCGCCTGCACCAAAGCCATGGCGCGGCGCATCAAGCCCACATCGCCCGCCACAAAACAACCTTGAGTCGACTCAGGCGCAAGGCACCACGCACGGGCAATGATTTCAGGCCCAATACCGCAAGGGTCGCCCGGCGTGAGGGCGATGGCTTGCTGGATCAAGGGCGTCGGCGGAGCGGATTCAAAAGTCATGCGTGCGCACCTCAAGCCGGGTTGTCGATGTCAATGAAACGGTGTTGTATGTCCAGGTCTTGCGCCACGAGAGCAGCCACAGCGGGGGCTCCGTAACGCTCACTCGCATGGTGCCCACAAGCCAGAAAGGCCACGCCGGTTTCTCTGGCCAGATGGGCTTGGGGCTCTGATATTTCGCCCGTGATGAAGACATCCACACCTTGAGCAATGGCGGCTTCAAAGTAGCCTTGCGCTCCACCCGTGCACCAACCCACTCGGCGAACGGGGCGATTGCTGTCACCCGCGCAAATCACCGAGCGTCCGAGAACAGCGGCCACATGGTCGGCCAAGGCCTGAGGGCTGGCCCATGTCTTGACACCAGTGCCCACAAAGCCCAAATCCTGCTCGCCAAATCGACCATCGGCTTGCAGGCCTAAAACACGGGCCAGCTGAGCGTTATTGCCCAATTCGGGGTGCGCATCCAGCGGCAGGTGGTAAGCAAACAAATGAATGCCATGGGTCAATAACAAGCGCAGCCGTTCACGCATCCAGCCAGTGACACGCCCGTCCTGGCCTTTCCAAAAAAGGCCATGGTGCACAAAAATGGCATCGGCATCGGCTTCAATCGCCGCTTCGATCAGGGCCCGACTGGCAGTGACACCACTGACCAGCAATTTCACCTCGCGGTCACCTTCGACCTGCAAGCCATTGGGGCCGTAATCGCGGAACTTATCGGGTTGGAGCAGGGCATCAAAGGCCTGGCCCAGGGTTTTGGCATTGGTCATCGGCTGCGCTTTCAGGACGGGATGGGTATTGTGGCGCAAGGCTTGTATGGTTTGGGCCACCAAGAGCGGCCCTTGTAACTGGGCGAATGCCGCGAATCAAGGACAATTGGGCCCATGAAACGTTATTGGCTCCTCTTTTCGCAATGGGTGACGGTCTTGTTGGCGGTCTGGTTTGTGGTGGCCACACTCCAGCCCGAATGGTTGCGCAGTGCGCAGCGCTCGACCGACGGGATGACTTTGCTACAGGCTCCCGCAGGTTCACCGCTGAGCCGTCCGGTGGGCAGCCTGAGCGCGCCCGCCCGCCAAGCGTCGCCAGCGGTGGTCAGCATCAACACCAGCAAAGCCAGCTCACAAAGCCCCCAGAGCCAAGACCCTTGGTTTAAATTTTTCTATGGTGAGCAGGAAGAACAAAATCCAGCCGGGCTGGGCAGTGGCGTCATTGTCAGCCCCGAAGGCCACATCCTGACCAACAACCATGTCATTGAGGATGCGGACGACATCGAAGTCGTGCTGGCCGATGGCCGCCGTGCTGCGGCCAAAGTCATCGGCACCGACCCTGACACCGATCTGGCACTGCTGAAAATCACGCTCGAAAAATTGCCCGTGATTGTGCTGGGACAAACCCAAAACCTACAGGTAGGCGATGTGGTGCTGGCCATTGGCAACCCCTTTGGCGTGGGCCAAACCGTGACATCGGGCATCGTCAGCGCCTTGGGCCGCAGCCAGCTGGGCATCAACACGTTCGAAAACTTCATACAAACCGATGCCGCCATCAACCCCGGCAACTCGGGCGGTGCATTGGTGGATGTGAATGGCCACCTGATGGGCATCAACACGGCCATTTATTCCCGTTCTGGCGGCAGCATGGGCATTGGCTTTGCCATCCCGATCTCTACGGCCAAGCAAGTCATGCAAGATTTACTGAAAAATGGCAAAGTCATCCGGGGCTGGATCGGGGTCGAGCCGCAAGACATGTCCGCCGAATTGGTCGAAAGCTTTCAACTCCCCAAGTCTGGCCAGGTCCTGCCTTCGGGGGTTGTTATCACGGGCGTGCTGAAAAACGGGCCCGCCGCCAATGCCGGCATTCGCCCCGGTGACGTGATCGTCAAGGTGGCTGGGCAGCCTGTGAGCAATGTGGCCGAGTTGTTGGTTCAGGTGGCCAGCTTGAAGCCTGGTGAACCTGCCGAGGTGAAGGTTTGGCGTCGCCAAGGCGAAGTCAATTTGCGCTTGACCCCGGCCGAACGGCCTGCAGCCAACAAAGTGCGCAAATAAATTCCCGACGCGATAATGACTTCCTGCTTCATGCAAAAGAGGCCTGTCGGCCTCTTTTGTTTTGGTAAATCCGATGCCGTCAAGAGGCGACTTCAGGATCTTGCGGCGGCTGCGTGTGTTTGATGAAAATTTGTGCGGCCCAGATGCCCAGCTCATACAACAAGCACATCGGGATGGCCAAGGCCAATTGCGACACCACATCGGGCGGGGTGACCACGGCTGCAATCACAAAAGCCAACACCACAAAATAACCCCGGAAATCCTTGAGTTTTTGCACGCTGACCACACCCATGCGGGCCAACACAACGACGGCAACAGGCACCTCAAAAGCCAATCCGAAGGCCAAGAACATGGACAACACAAAACTCAAATAAGCCTCAATGTCAGGCGCGGCCGTGATGCTTTTGGGGGCAAAGCTCTGGATGAAGCTGAACACCTGGCCGAAGACAAAGAAGTAACAAAACGCCACCCCAGTGAAAAACAACAAAGTGCTGGAGACCACCAAAGGCATGACCAATTTCTTCTCATGGCTGTAAAGACCTGGCGCAATGAACGCCCAGACTTGGTAAAGCACCACGGGCAAAGCGATCAAAAACGCGGCCATCAGCAAAATCTTGAGCGGCACCATGAACGGAGAGATGACCGAGGTGGCGATCAAGGTGGCGCCTTTGGGCAAATGCACCACCAAAGGTGCTGCCAAAATATCGTACAAATTGCCGGGGCCAGGGTATATGGCCAGCGCAGCAGCTGCCACCGCCACAGCGGCCACGGCCCAGATCAGGCGGTCGCGCAACTCGATCAGGTGCGCCACAAAAGGTTGCTCAGAACCTTTGAGTTCGTCGTCGGACTGGGAAGGGGTTTCGGACATTGGGGGAGTCGGTTGGACGTTGCGCACCCAAGGTGCGCAAGCGTCACACAGAATTGAGGGGCTTGGGCCGGTAACGGGCTACGCGTGCGGCACCCGAAAGCGCTTTGGTTCGGACCCCGGATCGGGCTTTGTACCACTGAGGCATCGCACCCCGCTTGAGACGCCAATTCTTATCAGGCCGCACGTAATAAGGCGGTGGGGGCTCAATGGCGGGCAGATCACTGTTCAGCCCGGCCGTGGTGTCGGCCCAGTCTTTTTCAAAATCAGAGGCCGTGGTTTGAACGGTTTGCTCGACTTCGCGAGCCGCCGTTTCCATGGTCTCTTTCATCTTTTTAAGCTCTTCCAGGTCCATGGACCGGTTCACCTCGGCCTTGACATCGGCGACGTAACGCTGGGCCTTGCCCAGTAAAGTGCCCATGGTGCGGGCCACTTTGGGCAGTTTTTCGGGGCCGATGACGATCAACGCCACCACCCCGATGAGCGCCATTTTCGAAAAGCTTAAGTCCAGCACAGTGCAGCGTTCGGTCGTTCAAGTATCAAGACTTGGTCTTGGCTTCGACGTCGATGGTGGTCTTTTCGGCTTGGGCCGAAGAAGTCACTTGACCCGCCACTGGCGACTCGGCTTCAGGCTTGGTGCCGCCCTCTTTCATGCCGTCTTTAAAGCCTTTGACGGCACCACCCAAGTCAGAGCCCATGTTTTTGAGCTTTTTGGTGCCAAACACCATGACCACGATCAACAGCACGATCAGCCAGTGCCAAATGGAAAAGGAACCCATGAATATCTCCTAACGTAGTTGCAAGATTCTAAGGGGTGATACCCCCCAAAACCGATCTGCCTTGCTTGAACAAGGAATTGAGGTGCGCCCGCTTGTTGACAAGCCCGCTTTAGCCCTTGAGCCAGGGGCGCGGACCGCCCATGACGTGCATGTGCAGGTGATGCACTTCCTGCCCGCCTTCGGCGCCGTTATTGACCACGATGCGGAAACCGCCCTCGGGGTAAGGCGTGCAACCCGCTTGCAGGGCCAGTTTGGGAGCCAAGGTCATCATGTGGCCCATCAAACCAGCATGCTCCGGGGCCAACTGGGCCATCGACGGGATGTGCAGCTTGGGAATGATCAGGAAATGGACAGGCGCCCAAGGGGCGATGTCGTGGAAAGCGAACACATGTTCGTCTTCGTACACTTTGCGCGACGGGATTTGACCCGCGATGATTTTGCAAAAAATACAGTTGGCGTCGGTCATGGCTTGATCGTTGTCTAAAGTCAAAATTCAGTCGGTCACTGGGCGCTGCCCATTCAAACGCACCATGCCCAGCACGATGCGGTACAAAAACCAGATGGAAATACCCACCCAGGCCAGCCAGCCCGGCAACACAAAGAAGAACCAAAGCGGGAACGTCACCAAATACAACACAGCCGCCCAAATCACGGTGCGGATGCGGTAACTGAAATGTGTGGCCTCCCAGCCTGCGGCGTCGCCTTTTTTAACCAGGTCGATGATCAGAGCCACCACCAGCAAGGCCGGGCCCATTTGCGCGCCAGGCACCACGGCACTCACCGCCACGATCAGGTGCAGGATGTAGCTGACCCAGCTGATGGTGCGGGTGCTGTCGTCCAGCGGCTGCTCATGGGGAAGCGGTTGGTTCACGGCTTATTCTCCGAGCCGCTCGCGCTCTTGCACCTTGCGCAGGGCTTTTTCCTCCAGCCCGCTCAGGCCTTCGCGGCGGGCTAGCTCATTGACCACATCAGCGGGTGTCAGGCCATAGTGCGCCAGCGCGATCATGCTGTGGAACCACAAATCGGCCACTTCATAGACCAGCTTGCTGGCATCACCGCCATGGTCCACATCCTTGGCGGCCATGACGGTTTCAGTGGCTTCTTCGCCAATCTTCTTCAAAAAGGCGTCGGGTCCTTTGTGCAGCAGTCGGGCTACGTAGCTTTTTTCAGGATCGCCGCCGTTGACCGCCTTACGGCTTTCGATGATGGCGGCCAGACGCGCCAACGTGTCTTCTGAAGACTGCGCCAACGTGTCTTCTGACGACGGGGATGGGGAATCGGTCAAGCTCATGGCAATCACTTGTAAATGGTTTCAGGGTCTTTCAAGACCGGGTCAGTAGCCTGCCAAGCGTCGGCTTGCAGGCTCTGGAAAAAGCAGCTGTGGCGGCCCGTGTGGCAGGCAATGCCAGGCTCGTGCCCCAACTGGGTGACTTTGAGCAACACCACATCGTTGTCGCAGTCGAGGCGAATGTCATGCACCGTCTGCACATGGCCGGACTCTTCGCCCTTGAACCACAGTTTGTTGCGCGAGCGGCTGAAGTACACAGCCCGCTTCAGCTCGGCCGTCTTTTGCAGCGCCTCGCGGTTCATCCACGCAAACATCAGCACATCGCCGCTGTGGTTTTCCTGAGCGATGACCGGCACCAGACCTTTGTCATCCCATTTGATTTTGTCGAGCCAATTCATGTTCACAACCTGACCTGAATGCCACGTTCCCGCATCCGCTCTTTGGCTTGCTGCACCGTGTATTCACCATAGTGAAAGATGCTGGCGGCCAGCACCGCATCCGCGCCGCCGATGCTCACGCCGTCGGCCAAGTGGTCGAGGTTGCCCACACCGCCTGATGCGATCACGGGCACGCTCACGGCGTCGCTCACGGCGCGGGTCAGCGGCAAGTCAAAGCCGCTTTTGGTGCCGTCACGGTCCATGCTGGTCAGCAAGATTTCGCCTGCGCCGTATTCGGCCATTTGCGTGGCCCAGGCCACCGCGTCTAGGCCCACGTTTTTACGGCCACCGTGGCTGTACACGTCCCAGCCCGGGCCCATGGGCAAACCATTCGTGCCGATGCGTTGCTCGTCTTCGGCGCTGCGGCGCTTGGCGTCGATGGCGACCACGATACACTGCGCCCCGTATTTGGCCGAGGCTTCGCGGATGACTTGGGGGTTGGCAATCGCGGCCGAGTTGAAGCTGGTCTTGTCGGCCCCGGCGTTGAGCAAGCGGCGCACGTCTTCCACCGTGCGCACACCGCCACCCACCGTGAGCGGGATGAAAACCTGGCTGGCCACGGCTTCGATGATGTGCAGGATCACGTCACGGCCGTCGCTGGTCGCGGTGATGTCGAGGAAAGTCAGCTCGTCTGCACCCTGCTCGTTGTAACGGGCCGCGATTTCGACCGGGTCTCCGGCATCGCGCAGTTCGACAAAGTTAACGCCTTTGACCACGCGACCGCCGGTCACGTCGAGGCAAGGAATGATGCGTTTGGCCAGCATGGGGGTCTCTTTTCAAATCTCAGTGGGCCAGCGCTTGCAAGCGCTGCCAGCCTTCCCATCGCCCGCCCGCAGACAAGGTAATGGGTTCATAAACCTGCGCGGCTTCAACGCACAACATGTGCCGCCAGCCCTCATCGGGCATGTCAGCCAAGCGCTTGCAGAGGTCTTGCGCGGGGTTCCAGACCACCGTGTTGGCCCAGCTGGGGCTTTGGCTGATGCGCAAGGTCTGGTTGAGCGTCAAGGCTTGTGCGGACGTTTTGGCATCGGCCTCGTAAACGCGGTCAAATTCGGCCACAAAACGCAGCGCATCAGCGGCTAACGCATGGGTGTCGCTGAGCGAATCCCATTCGGGCTGTCCACCCAGGCCATGCAATGTTGCAACGGTCACGTCAGGCACTGCCAAGTAAGTGTGCAATGCGCCCGAAAACGCCAACGGTTGAGTGTCGGTGTTGTGCACCCTCAGCGTCAGCTGCACTTCGGCAGAGCTCAAGTCGATTTGCAATTGCAGCTCAAACGCTTGCGGCCACCAGGCGAGGGTCTGGGCGTTGTCGCTCAAGCGCAGCGTGAGCCGCGCATGGTCTGCACGCAAGTCGGGCGCGTCAGCCTGCCAAGCCACGTTTCGTGCAAAACCGTGTTTAGGCAGCCGATCGGCCATGGGGCCGCGCTGGTTGAACTGCGGAAAGCACACAGGCACACCGCCTCGAATGGCGGCTTGGCCGTCCATCACGCTTTGAGGACTGAGGTAAAGCTGTTCTTGCCCGCCCGACACCCAGGACAGCACATGCGCGCCGTGCAGCGCGACCACCAAGCGGTCGCCCGTGGGCAAGGCCAACTCGCAAGCCGGCAGGCCTGCGAACACGGTGTCGCGACAAGTGGCCTGCCCGGTCATCTGGAATTTCCTGTGGATTTCAACCGTTGAGTTCGTCGGCGCGTTGTTGCGCCAGCGCAAAGTCGAGGTCGCCCGAATACACAGCGCGGCCGCAGATCACGCCTTCCACGCCTTCGCCTTCCACCGCGCACAGCTGCTCAATGTCGGCCATGTTGGACAGGCCGCCCGATGCGATAACGGGGATGGTGAGGGCCTGCGCCAGCTTGACGGTGGCGTCGATGTTGATGCCGCTGAGCATGCCATCACGGCCGATGTCCGTGTAGATGATGGACTCGACGCCCCAGTCTTCGAACTTTTTGGCCAAGTCCACGACTTCATGACCCGTGAGCTTGCTCCAGCCGTCTGTGGCGACTTTGCCATCCTTGGCGTCCAAACCCACAATGATATGGCCGCCAAAGGCAGTGCAGGCGTCTTTCAAAAAACCGGGGTTCTTGACGGCGGCGGTGCCGATGATGACGTAGCGCAGGCCGCTGTCGATGTATTTTTCGATCGTGTCCAGATCACGGATGCCGCCGCCCAGTTGCACCGGAATGTCATCGCCCACCGCCTTGAGGATGGATTTGATGGCCCCAAAATTTTGCGGCTTGCCGGCAAACGCGCCATTCAGATCGACCAGATGCAAGCGACGTGCGCCTTTTTCGAGCCAAGTGCGGGCCATGGCAGCAGGGTCTTCACCGAAGGTCGTGGCTTGGTCCATATCGCCCTGTTTGAGGCGAACGCAATGGCCGTCTTTGAGGTCAATGGCGGGGATCAGAATCATGGCAAATTAAAAGCAGGTGGAAGGAAAACGGCAGTAAAACCACTCAAGGCTGCCAGTGGAGGAAATTGCGGAACAAGGCCAACCCTTGGTTTGCGCTTTTTTCGGGGTGAAACTGGGTTGCGAAAATATTGTCACGGGCAATCGCACAAGCAAAACGACCGCCGTAATCGGTTTCGGCCGCACTGTGCGCAGGGTTGACCACCTGGGCATAGAAGCTGTGCACAAAATAATACCAGCTGCCATCGTCAATGCCCTGCCAAAGAGCGTGCGCGGGCTGGGCTTGCCCCACCTGGTTCCAGCCCATTTGTGGCACTTTGTAGCGGGTGCCGTCGGGTTGAATTTGCCCCGCCAAATCGAACTTAACCACCTTGCCTGGGATCAGGCCCAAGCCCGGCGTGTCGCCCTCGTTGCTGTGATCGAGCAGCATCTGCATGCCGACACACACGCCAAACAGCGGTTTGCTGACGGCCGCTTCGAGCACGGCGTCCATCAGGCCCGATTCGCGCAGCTCACGCATGCAGTCGGGCATGGCGCCCTGCCCTGGCAAAACCACACGGTGCGCATCGCGTACGACCTGTGGGTTGGAGGTCACGGTGACTTCGGCATGGTCGACGCTGGACGCGGCATGGATCACCGCTTGCGCCACAGAGCGCAAATTGCCCATGCCGTAATCGACGACGGCGACGCGGTTGACGCTCATGTCAGAGGCTGCCTTTGGTGGAGGGAATCACACCGGCCGAGCGCGGATCGAGTTCGAGCGCTGCACGCACAGCGCGGGCAAAGGCCTTGAAAATCGTCTCGCACTGATGGTGCGCGTTCACGCCCTTGAGGTTGTCGATGTGCAAGGTGCAGAGGGCGTGGTTCACAAAGCCCTGGAAAAACTCGTACACCAGCTGCGTATCCAAGGCGCCCAGCGAGCCGGACGTGAACTTCACATCCATGTGCAGGCCGGGGCGACCTGAAAAATCCACCACCACTCGGCTCAAGGCTTCGTCCAACGGCACGTATGAATGGCCGTAACGGCGAATGCCTTTTTTGTCGCCCATGGCCTGAGAAAACGCCTGGCCCAAGGTGATGCCGATGTCTTCTACGGTGTGGTGACCATCGATGTGCAAGTCGCCTTCGCAGCTGATGTCCAGATCGATCAGGCCGTGGCGCGCAATTTGGTCGAGCATGTGGTCCAGAAAACCGATGCCTGTGGCCAGCTTGGCCTGGCCGGTGCCATCCAGGTTGATGGCGACGCGGATGTTCGTCTCGGCCGTCTTGCGGGTCACGTTGGCTGTGCGGTCAGCGCTGCTGTTCATAAGGAGGCTTTCAAAGCGGCAAGGAGTTGGTCGTTTTCTGCGGCGGTGCCCACCGTCAGGCGCAGGCAATTGGCCAGCAGTGGGTGCATTTTAGAAACGTTCTTGATCAGCACACCGTGCGCCTTCAGACCTTCAAAGGTTTTGGCCGCATCGGGCACGCGGGCCAAAATCATATTGGCTTCGCTTGGGAACGGCGACACGCCGGGCAATGCAGCCAATTCACGCTGCAAACGGGCACGCTGTTCGCGCAGGTCTTTGGCCTGTGCGGCAAACACCTCGGCGTGCTCCAAGGCAAACAAGGCGCACTCGCAATTGAGCACACTGATGTTGTAGGGCGGGCGGACTTTGTCGACCTCGGCCACCAAGGCTTTGGGGCCCACCATGTAACCCAAACGCACACCGGCCAAACCGAACTTGCTGAGCGTGCGCATCAAAAGCACATGCGAGTGGCCCGTGATGCGGTCGATGTAGCTTCGGCTGGCAAAGGGCTGGTAAGCCTCGTCCATGACAACCAGCCCACCTTGGGCACCTTGCGCGAGCACGATCTTTTCGATCACATCGTCGTTCCACAAATTGCCCGTGGGGTTGTTGGGGTAAGCCAAGTAAACGATGGAAGGCTTGTGCTCGGCAATGGCGGCCAGCATGGCAGTTTCATCGAGTTCAAAATCGGCCGTGAGCGGCACACCGTGAAAGGCCAGGCCTTGCAGCTGGGCGCTCATGGCGTACATCACAAAGCCTGGCAGCGGGGCGAGGATGGCAGCGCCAGGGACGTCGCAAGCCAGCGCCAACAGCGAAATCAGCTCGTCCGAGCCGTTGCCCAACATGATGTCGAAGCCCTCGGGCATGCTCGCGTGCTGGGCCAGTGCATGGCGCAAATCGTTCACACGGCCATCGGGGTAGCGGTTCAGCGACAAGGCACCCAGCCGCTCGCCCAAAGCCTTTTGCAAATCTGCGGGCAATCTGTGCGGGTTTTCCATCGCGTCGAGCTTGACCATGCCCACCGAATCCTGGATGGCGTAGGCGTGCATGGACTGCACGTCTTGGCGAATGCGTTGCATCAATTTGGGGCTGACGTTGCTCATTTCATCTCTCGCATCGGGGGCACAGGGTTCAAACGCAACTCGGCGGCGCGGGCATGGGCTTGCAGGCCTTCGCCGTAAGCCAGTTCGGCGGCAATGCGGCCCAAGGGCTGGGCACCGGCTTCGCTAACCTCAATCAGGCTGGAGCGTTTCTGGAAGTCATAAACACCCAAAGGCGAAGAGAACCGCGCCGTTCCGCTGGTGGGCAACACGTGATTGGGGCCTGCGCAGTAGTCGCCCAAACTTTCGCTGGTGAACGCGCCCAAAAAGATCGCGCCTGCATGGCGCAGCAAAGGCTCCCAACGGTGGGGCTCACTGCTCGACACCTCCAAGTGTTCGGGCGCGATGCGGTTGCTGATGGCGCAGGCTTCTTCCATGCTGCGCGTGAGGATCAGCGCGCCTCGGTCGTTCAGGCTCTTGGCGATGATCTCTCGGCGCGGCATGGTGGGCAGCAGGCGGTCGATGGCGGCTTGCACCTCAGCGATGTAAGCCGCATCAGGGCACAGCAAAATGCTTTGCGCCAGCTCGTCGTGCTCGGCCTGGCTGAACAGGTCCATCGCCACCCATTCGGCGGGCGTGGTGCCGTCGGCCAACACCAAAATTTCACTCGGACCCGCAATCATGTCGATGCCCACGGTGCCAAACACGCGCTTTTTGGCGCTGGCCACATAGGCATTGCCCGGGCCGGTGATTTTGTCCACCTTGGGGATGGTGGCGGTGCCATAGGCCAGCGCCGCAACAGCCTGTGCACCGCCCACGGTGAAGGCGCGGCTCACACCGGCCACACAGGCAGCGGCCAGCACCAGCGGGTTGCGCACACCAGCGGGCGTGGGCACCACCATGATGATCTCTTGCACACCCGCCACATGCGCAGGGATGGCGTTCATCAACACCGAAGAGGGGTAAGCCGCTTTGCCACCGGGCACATAAATGCCCACGCGGTCGAGCGGCGTGACTTTTTGGCCCAGCAAGGTGCCGTCTTCATCGCGGTAGCTCCAGCTTTCGCCCGAAGCTTTCTTTTGTGCCTCGTGGTACTTGCGCACACGGGCCGCAGCGGCCTGCAAGGCTTCGCGCTGTGCAGCGGGCAGGCTGTCGAGCGCCGCTTGCAACTCGGCTTGGGTGATCTCCAGCGCCTTCACATCAGCCGCTTGCAGGCCGTCAAATCGCTGGGTGTAATCGAGCACGGCCGCATCGCCACGCTTTTGCACATCGGCCAGAATGTCGGCCACACGCTGCTCAATGGCGGCGTCGGTGTCTGCAGACCAATGCAGGCGGGCAGCAAAGGCCGCTTCAAAACCGGCATCAGCCGTGTTCAGTTGCAAGGGTTTGGCGAGCAGGCCCATAGCGTTCATGTCTTTCAGTCTTTTTTCACAGCGCCCGCAAAGGCGTCGATGATGGCCCGGATCGGCGCTTGCTTGAGCTTGAGTGCGGCTTGGTTAACCACCAAGCGCGAGCTGATGTCCATGATGCGTTCGACCTCGACCAGGTGGTTGGCCTTGAGCGTGTTGCCCGTCGACACCAGATCGACAATCGCATCGGCCAAGCCAGTCAACGGGGCCAACTCCATGCTGCCATAGAGTTTGATCAGGTCAACGTGCACACCCTTGGTGGCAAAAAAGTCACGGGCAATCGCGGTGTATTTGGTGGCCACTTTCAGGCGAGAGCCGGTGCGCACGGCACTGGCGTAGTCGTAGTCAGCACGCACGGCCACGCTCATGCGGCACTTGGCAATGTTCAGGTCCAGCGGCTGGTACAAGCCTTGACCGCCGTGCTCGATCAGGGTGTCGAGACCGGTCACACCCAAATCGGCACCACCGTACTCCACATAGGTGGGCACATCGCTGGCTCGCACCAGCACCACGCGCACATTGGCCTGGTTGGTGGGCAAAATCAGCTTGCGTGATTTTTCGGGGTCTTCGAGCACCTCGATGCCAGCGGCCAGCAGCAGCGGCAAGGTTTCGTCAAAGATGCGTCCTTTGGACAGGGCCAGCGTGATCATTTCACTCTTTCGATGTCGGCCCCCAGGCCGCGCAGTTTCAGTTCCATGCGGTCATAGCCGCGGTCCAGGTGGTAAATGCGGTCGACAATGGTTTCGCCTTCGGCCACCAAACCAGCAATCACCAGGCTGGCAGAGGCCCGCAAGTCAGTGGCCATGACGATGGCACCCGACAATTTATCCACCCCTTCGATCACCGAGACCTTGCCATCGATCTGGATATGAGCACCCAAGCGCACCAACTCGTTGACGTGCATGAAGCGGTTTTCAAAGATGGTTTCGGTCACTTTGCTCGTGCCTTGCGAGATGCAGTTGAGCGCCATGAACTGGGCCTGCATGTCGGTCGGGAAGCCCGGGTATTCGGTGGTGCGAAAGCTCTGAGCCTTCAGTCGGCCATCGGCCTTGACGCGGATAAAGCCTTCGCCCACTTCGATGGTGGCACCGGCGTCGCGCAGTTTTTCGATGACCACTTCGAGGTGGTCGGCACGGCCGTGGCGCAAGACCACATCACCGCCCGTGGCAGCGACAGCGCACAAAAACGTGCCCGCCTCGATGCGGTCAGCCACCACTTGGTGCTGGCAGCCATGCAAACGCTCAACCCCTTGGATGCGAATGCGGCGTGTGCCATGGCCTTCGATCTTGGCGCCCATCTTGATGAGCATCTCGGCCAGATCGCCAATTTCAGGCTCTTGTGCGGCGTTTTCAAGCACGGTCTCGCCTTCGGCCAAAGTCGCCGCCATCATGAAATTTTCAGTGCCGGTCACGGTGACCATGTCGGTGGTGATGTGCGCGCCCTTCAGGCGCGTGCGGCCTGCAGGCAAACTGGCCAGCATGTACCCATGGTCCACCGTGATCTCGGCCCCCATGGCCTGCAGGCCCTTGATGTGCTGGTCCACCGGACGCGAACCGATGGCGCAACCGCCAGGGAGCGACACCTTGGCATGGCCAAAACGGGCCAGCAAAGGCCCCAATGCCAGCACCGAAGCGCGCATGGTTTTGACCAATTCGTAAGGCGCTTCGGGGTTGTTCAGGCCACCCGCATCCAGTGTGACGCGACCGTCTTCGTGATGCTCGGCCGTCACGCCCATGTTGCGGATCAGCTTGAGCATGGTCGAAACGTCTTGCAGGCGCGGCACATTGGCCAACGTCACAGGCTCGGCGCACAACAAGGCGGCGCACAGCTCGGGCAAGGCCGCGTTTTTGGCACCCGCCACATCCAGCGTGCCTTGCAGGCGCTTGCCGCCGCGAATTTTCAGTTTGTCCATGGATCAGCTCAGTGTGCGTTTTAGCGAGGGCTCAAGTGGTGAGAAGCGATCAGTTCGCTTGCGCGGCCCACTCGGCGGGCGTGTAGGTCTTCATCGACAAAGCATGCACTTCGTCGGTGTGCATTTTTTGGCCCAGCGTTGCGTACACGCGTTGGTGGCGGGCAATGGGGCGCATACCGGCAAAGGCTTCAGACACCACCACGGCGCTCCAATGTCGGCCATCGCCCTCCACGCTGAGGTGGGTGCAAGTGAGGCCTGCGGCGATGATGGCTTGAAGTTGCTCTGCGTTCATGGGGGTTCAGCTCCGGATTTTGTAGCCGGTGCGCAAAAGGTGAAGGGTCAGGCTGCTGATGAGCACCAAGGCAGTGCCCACCACGGCCAGACTGGTCCAGGGTGAAACGTCGCTTTGGCCAAAAAAGCCATAACGAAAACCGTCAATCATGTAGAAAAACGGGTTCAAGTGGCTGATTTTTTGCCAAAACGGCGGCAAAGAATGAATGGAATAAAACACGCCCGACAAAAAGGTCATGGGCATGATGACGAAGTTCTGGAAGGCCGCCATCTGGTCAAACTTTTCAGCCCACAGACCGGCGATCACACCCAAAGCGCCCATCATGGCCGCACCCATCAAGGCGAAAGTCAAAATCCACAGCAGATTGACAAAGTGGATGTTGACCATCCAGCCGGTGATGACAAAGACACCCAGGCCCACGGCCAAACCACGCACCACCGACGAGCCCACATAGGCTACAAACCAGCTGCGGTGCGACAAAGGCGTGAGCAGCAAAAACACCAGACTGCCCATGATCTTGCTCTGCACCAAACTTGACGAACTGTTGGCGAAGGCGTTTTGCAACACGCCCATCATGATCAGGCCCGGCAGCAAAAAAGAGGTGTAAGGCACTTGGTCGTACACCTTGACGTGGTCTTCCAGCACATGGCCGAAGATCAGCATGTAGAGCACCGAGGTCAGCACGGGCGCGGCCACAGTTTGGAAAGCCACTTTCCAGAAACGCAACACTTCTTTGTATAAAAGGGTTTGCCAGCCGAGCATGAATCCGCCATGCACCGCCACCTCAAGCAGCTCACCACCGGAAACGGGAGATTCAGGGGATGGCTTTGCGGTGCTCATGCAGCAACCCCTTTGCGGTTCATGACTTCCAAAAACACGTCTTCCAGGTCGGCCTGTCGGATCTCGACGTCTTCGACCACCAAACCCGCCGTTCGCAGGGTGGCCAAGTGGTTTTCAATCTCGACCGCGTTGTGCACCGGCAATTGCACGATGCGGCCCGTCACGCGGGCCATGGCCGCCACCGCCGGTGGCAAGTCGCCATCGAGTTTGAAGCGCAGCACCTGGCTGGTGGCCGAGCGCAGCAAATCCGAGGTGCGCTCCAGCGCCAGCAACTGACCACGCTTGAGCATGGCGATGCGTCCGCACAAGGCCTCGGCCTCTTCAAGGTAATGGGTGGTCAGCAAGACGGTGTGGCCTTGCTTGTTGAGTTTGGCGATGAACTGCCACAGCGTTTGACGCAGCTCGACATCGACCCCGGCGGTCGGCTCGTCGAGCACGATCACACGTGGTTTATGCACCAAGGCTTGCGCCACCAGCACACGGCGCTTCATGCCACCCGAGAGTTGGCGCATATTGGAGCCCGCTTTGTCGGCCAGGCCCAGGCTGTCCAGCAGCTCGTCGATCCAGGCGTCGTTGTTCTTGACACCGAAATAGCCCGACTGAATGCGCAAAGACTCACGAACTGTGAAAAAAGGGTCAAACACCAGCTCTTGCGGCACCACGCCCAGCAAGCGCCGCGCTGTGGCGTAGTCGGCTTGTACATCGTGGCCATGGACCAGCACTTTGCCTTGGCTTGCACGGGTCAAGCCTGCCAAGGTGCTGATCAAAGTGGTTTTGCCTGCGCCGTTGGGACCGAGCAGGCCAAAGAACTCGCCCTCCTGAACGTCAAAGCTGACCTGGTCGAGCGCTTGGAACGCAGCTGCACCCGCCTGTTTGGCTGCGTAGGTTTTAGAGACGGATTGGAATGAGAGCGCGGGCATGGAAGGGCTGTATTTTAAGTGCTGGCCTACTGCCCCCAGAGCAATAGTGGGGGATCGGGGCAAAAAGACCCCAAAACCGGCTATTCAGACCTGCACAAGCAAGTCCAGCACACCGTACAAACTGGCCAATTCGCGCAGACGGGACGTCATTCCCCTGATCTGCAATGAACCGTCGTGCGCCAAGACCACACGGCGCAAGCCCAGCAAAACGGCCAAAACCGAAGAGTCAAACGCGACCAACTCAGAGGCGTCCACTTCAACGTCGGGCTTCGCATCCAGAGGCAATCGCGCCACCCACTCGGCCAAACAAGCGTCCGCTTGGTCATGCAACAAGGTCTGAGGCAAAGTCAATGCGCTGATCATGTTCGACTGACTCAGGAAGCTTTGGCGTTGGTTTTGTTACGCGCGGCCAAGCTGGCGATCAGCGCATCGATACCACCGGCATTGATTTCTTTGGTGAATTGGGTGCGGTAATTTTCGACCAACCAGACACCGAGAACATTCAGGTCAAAGATCATCCAGCCATCACCTTCACCGGGCGTTTTTTCAAGGCGATAGTCCAACTGGATCGGGTCACCTTTGCCTCTCACTTCGGTGTTGACCACCAGATTTTTGTCTTCTTGGCCAGCACGCAAAGGCTTGACCACCACGACCTGGTCACTGACCTGACTGAGCGCTCCGGAATAGGTGCGCACCAACAAAACCTTGAATTCATCTTGCAGGCGTTTTTGCTGTTCTGGCGTGGCTTTTCGCCAGGCTGGCCCTGTGGCCAATGCGGTCATGCGGCGAAAATTCACATGCGGCATCAGTTGGCTGTCGACCAGTTGCATGATTTTGCCGATGTCGCCATTTCGCAAAGCCTTGTCGGCCTTGATGGTGTTCAAGGTGTCGTTGGTAATGCGTTTGATGAAGGCCTCAGCGGCTTCGTCTGCAGCCCAAGCGGGCATCCCGGCGCAGCACAGCGCCAAAACACCGACGGTGGTCAAAAGATGGCGGCGATTCACAGGCAATACGGACATGTTTTTCATCAGCTAACTATACGGTCAAGAGGCAGGACTCTTGTAACAACTGTAACGAGAGGCAGGCCGTCCCGCCATGGACGCAGTTCAGGGCGCCTCTGACTCAGAGTAGTCAAAAACCGGCGGTGGATTGCCGTCGTGAATGTCATTGATCCGTTTTTGCAGATACCCATCCCGAACAAATGTGTAAGGGTCCAAGGCGGCTGCCTTGATGACATCAACAGTCTGAAGCAAATCAGCACGCACATCCAATGCACCCGTCACGGAAAGAACGTTGCGGGTCGCGGCATCGTTGAATTTCTGCACGAGATTGCCCTTCATGTCGAGCGGCATGGCAAACGTGTCTCGCAAAGTCGAGGGCCCAAACAGAGGCAACACCACATATGGCCCGGGCTTGACGCCCCAATAACCCAAGGTCTGACCAAAGTCCTCTTTGCGTTTCTCAAGTCGCATTTCTGTGGCCACATCCAGCACGCCACCCAAACCCAAAAATGTATTCACGCTGATGCGCATGAGCGTTTCAACGGTGGCTTGGCCCTTCAATTGCATAGCGCTATTGGCCATGGTCCACACATCGCCCAGATTACCCAAAAAATTGTGAATGCCGGTACGCACCGGGCTGGGCAACACAGCGGTATAGGCCTTCGCTGCAGGCTTGAGGGCCAGGTTGTCCAGCGCGTCATTGAAGTTGTAAACACTTCGGTTCATTGACTCCCAAGGGTCGCGCACGTCCGCATGCTGAACACTGGCACAGCCCTGCAAGGCCAACACCATGAAGCCAGCGCACAGCAGTAAAATTTTTCGCATGGAGTGGCTCATGGTTTTTGACTTTCTGCTGCCGGTTTTTCGGCTTGGCTAAACAAGAATTGGCTGATCAAATTTTCCAGAATGACCGCTGACTGGGTCGATCCAATTCGGTCACCGGCTACCAGATTTTTTTCATCTGCACCGGGCGACACATCCAGATATTGCTCGCCCAGCAGGCCACTGGTGAGGATTTTCAGGGCGCTGTCCTTGGGAAACGTGTGTTCCGACTGCAAAGCCAAAGTGACCTTGGCCTGAAACGACTCACCATCAAATTCGATTTTTTTGACACGGCCAACCACCACACCGGCGCTCTTGACGGCGGCGCCCGACTTGAGGCCACCAATGTTGTCAAATTTGGCGCTGACATCGTAGCTGGCATTGAAGTTCAAGGTCAGCAGGTTGGCGGCCTTGAGTGCCAGAAACAGCACGGCCACGGCACCCAACAAAACAAACAAACCAACCCACACATCATTTTTTGAACGTTGCATGCCGTCCTCCTCAAATACTGAACATCATCGCGGTCAGGATGAAATCCAGTCCCAACACCGACAAGGAAGAAACCACCACGCTGCGCGTGGTGGCACTGGCCACACCCTCGGGCGTGGGCTTGGCCACATACCCCTGGAGCAAGGCAATGAAAGTCACAGCAACGGCAAACACCACACTTTTGACGATGCCGTTGCCCACGTCTTTGAAGACATCAACGCCGCCTTGCATCTGGCTCCAGAACGACCCCGAATCGACGCCAATCAGCAGCACGCCCACCACATAGCCACCCAGGATACCGACTGCGCTGAACACGGCCGCTAACAGGGGCAAGGCAATGATGCCGCCCCAAAAGCGCGGCGCCAGGATGCGCTGAATGGGGTCCACGGCCATCATTTCCAAGGCCGTGAGTTGTTCGCCCGCACGCATCAGACCGATCTCGGCCGTGAGTGAGGCCCCTGCGCGACCAGCATAAAGCAAGGCCGCCACCACAGGCCCAAGTTCGCGCACCAGGCTCAGGGCGACCAACAAGCCCAGCGCCTCGGCGGAGCCATAGCGTTGCAAGGTGTAGTAGCCCTGCAAACTCAACACAAAGCCCACAAACAAGCCCGACACGGTGATGATGGCCAGCGAATAATTGCCCAAAAAATGCACTTGGTCACGCACCAGGCCAAAGCGCTTAAGGGCTGCGCCCGACATGCCCAACAATTTAAAGAACAGGCGAGCACCAAAGCCCCAATCCGTCAGCATCTGGCGGGTGGATGCGCCCAATGCGCCCAACACAGCGGTGATCATGCAGCCCTCCGGTCGTAGTCTTGCGCTGTCGAGGGGGCCGGGTAATGGAAAGGCACGGGGCCGTCGCTGAGCGCATGCACAAACTGGTGGATCAAGGGGTCAGTGCTGACGCGCAACTCAGCGGGCGTGCCTTGCGCTGCCACGCCGCCATTGGCCAAAATGACCACATGGTCAGCGATCTCAAAGGTCTCGGTCACATCGTGCGACACGACCACGCTGGTGATGCCCAAGCTGTCGTTCAAGCGGCGAATCAGGCGTGCTGCCGTGCCCAGCGAAATAGGATCGAGTCCGGCAAAGGGCTCGTCGTACATGATGAGATCGGGATCGAGTGCAATGGCGCGAGCCAAGGCCACACGGCGGCTCATGCCACCGGAAATTTCTGAGGGTTTCAGGTCACGTGCACCCCGCAAGCCCACCGCATCCAGCTTCATGAGCACGATGTCGCGGATCAGATCCTCAGACAAACGGGTGTGCTCTCGCAAGGGGAAGGCCACGTTGTCGAACACACTCATGTCGGTGAACAAAGCGCCAAACTGGAACAGCATGCCCATGCGGCGACGGGCTGCATACAACGCGGTCTGGCGCATGGTGGTGATGTCGTCGCCATCAAACAGCATCTGGCCTTGGCTGGCGCGAATCTGACCACCTATCAGCCTCAGCACGGTTGTTTTACCCCCACCGGACACCCCCATCAAAGCCGTGACTTGGCCACGAGGCACGTTGAAGCTCAGGTTCTTCAAGATGACTCGGTCGCCGTACCCAAAGCTCAGGTCGCGCAATTCAACAAGGTGTGGTGCAGATGTGGTGTTCATGAAAAACAAGAGCCGGATTGTCCGGCTCTTGTGATGTTATGGCCCCAAGGTCAACGCTTTGTAAACCTTGGTGTTCTAGGGATTTTACCTAGAACCGGTCAGCCTTAGCGCGGCAGGTCGCTTTTGCCCATCAAAAACTCATCCACCGAACGTGCGGCCTGACGACCTTCGCGAATGGCCCAGACCACCAACGATTGCCCACGGCGCATGTCGCCCGCAGCAAACACCTTGTCCACATTGGTGGCATAGCCGCCTGTGAAGTCGGTGCTGGCCTTGGCGTTGCCACGGGCATCTTTGTCTACGCCAAAGGCTTCGAGCACGGTCGCGACCGGGTTCACAAAGCCCATGGCCAACAAGACCAAGTCGGCTTTGTATTCTTTTTCAGAGCCTGGAATCTCGACCATCTTGCCGTCTTTGAACTCAACGTGCACCGTCTTCAAACCCGTGACCTTGCCTTTTTCGCCAATGAATTCCTTGGTCGACACCGCAAATTCGCGGGTGCAGCCTTCATCGTGCGAAGAAGAAGTGCGCAGCTTCATGGGCCAGTAAGGCCAGGTGAGCGGGCGGTTTTCTTCTTTGGGTGGCTCAGGCATCACCTCGAACTGCGTGACGCTGACGGCACCGTGGCGGTTGGATGTGCCCACGCAATCCGAGCCGGTGTCACCGCCACCGATCACGATGACGTTTTTGCCATCGGCACGCAACTGACCTTTGAGCTTGTCGCCCGCATTCACCTTGTTTTGCTGGGGCAAAAACTCCATCGCAAAGTGGATGCCGTCCAGATCGCGACCGGGCACAGGCAAGTCACGCGACTGCTCGGAACCGCCAGTCAGCAACACCGCGTCAAAGTCTTTCTTGAGCTGCTCTGCCGAGATGGTTTCCTTGGCCCAGTTGGTGACCTTGGAGTCTTTGGGCCAACTGCCGACCAGCACGCTGGTGCGGATGGTCACGCCTTCGGCTTCGAGCTGTTTAACACGGCGGTCGATGTGCGTCTTTTCCATCTTGAAGTCGGGGATACCGTAGCGCAGCAAGCCGCCCACACGGTCGTTCTTTTCGAACAAGGTCACATCGTGACCTGCACGGGCCAGCTGCTGTGCAGCAGCGAGGCCAGCGGGGCCCGCACCAATCACAGCCACTTTTTTACCGGTCTTGACTTTGGCAGGACGAGGTGTGACCCAGCCCTCGGCCCAAGCGCGGTCGATGATGGCGTGCTCGATCGACTTGATGCCCACGGCATCGTCGTTCACATTGACCACACAAGCCGCCTCGCAAGGTGCAGGGCAGATACGGCCCGTGAACTCGGGGAAGTTGTTGGTGCTGTGCAGCACTTCGATCGCGTTTTTCCAGTCGCCTTCAAACACCAGATTGTTGAAGTCTGGAATGATGTTGTTGACCGGGCAACCGTTGTTGCAAAACGGCGTGCCGCAATCCATGCAACGCGCAGCCTGTTTCTTGGCTTGCTCGTCGGTCAAACCGATCACGAACTCACCGTAGTTCTTCAAGCGCTCGGCGACGGGTTTGTAACCTTCTTCGATGCGCTCGAATTCCATGAAGCCTGTGATTTTTCCCATGATGCTATTCCTTCAATCTTGACGTTCGGCTCAGGCGGCCACAGGCTGGGTGGCCTTGGCGGCTTTGCGGGCATTGATTTCGCCGAGAGCACGCTTGTATTCGTTCGGGAAGACCTTGACAAACTTGGCGCGGGCCGTGGCCCAGTTGTCTAACAACTCGCGGGCACGCTGGCTGCCGGTCCACTTGTGGTGGTCTTCCAGCAGTTTCTTCAGCTGCGTTTCGTCGGTCTGGTCACGGTGCCACACATTGCGGTCAATTTGCGCTTCCTGCTCGGCAGTGGTCAGCACCTTTTCCATGCTGACCATGGCGGTGTTGCAACGCGAAGCAAATTGGCCGTCTTCGTCATACACGTACGCCAAACCACCGCTCATGCCTGCACCAAAGTTGCGACCTGTCTTGCCCAGCACCGCCACGGTGCCGCCAGTCATGTATTCGCAACCATGGTCGCCAGTGCCTTCGACCACGGCCGTGGCACCCGACAAACGCACGGCGAAACGCTCGCCGCCCACACCCGCAAAGAAAGCTTCACCACTGGTAGCGCCGTACATGACGGTGTTGCCCACGATGATGTTTTGCGATGCCACGCCACGGAACTCCAAACTTGGGCGCACCACCACGCGGCCGCCCGACAGGCCTTTGCCGGTGTAGTCGTTGGCTTCACCGATCAAATACAAGGTGATGCCTTTGGCCAGGAACGCACCAAAGGATTGACCGCCTGTGCCTTCCAGCTGGATGCGCAGGGTGTCGTCTGGCAGACCCTCGGGGTGCACCTTGGTCACGGCACCGGACAACATGGCACCGACGGAACGGTTCACGTTGCGGGTGACTTCCATGAACTGGACTTTTTCGCCCTTGTCGATGGCTGCGCGGCTCTTGGCGATCAACACGTTGTCGAGGGCCTTTTCAAGACCGTGGTCCTGAGTGGACACATGGCGCACTGCCACATCGGCAGGCACTTGTGGCACAGCCAGCAGACGGCTGAAGTCCAAGCCTTTGGCTTTCCAGTGTTCAACGCCTGTTTTCATGTCGAGCAGGTCGGCACGACCCACCAGATCGTCGAACTTGGCGATGCCCAACTGGGCCATGATCTGACGCGCTTCTTCAGCGATGAAGAAGAAGTAGTTCACGACGTGCTCGGGCTTGCCCGAGAATTTTTTGCGCAACTCGGGATCTTGTGTGGCCACGCCCACCGGGCAGGTGTTCAGGTGGCACTTGCGCATCATGATGCAGCCCTCAACCACCAGCGGCGCAGTGGCAAAGCCGAACTCGTCGGCGCCCAGCAAAGCACCGATGGCCACGTCACGACCGGTTTTCATCTGACCGTCAGCTTGCACACGAATGCGACCGCGCAAACCGTTAAGCACCAAGGTCTGCTGGGTTTCGGCCAAGCCGATTTCCCAAGGTGAGCCCGCATGCTTGACCGACGACCAAGGCGATGCGCCCGTGCCGCCGTCGTGACCCGCGATCACGAGGTGGTCGCTCTTGCACTTGGCCACACCGGCAGCGATGGTGCCAACGCCGATTTCAGACACCAGCTTGACGCTGATGTCGCTGTGTGGTGCCACGTTCTTGAGGTCGTGGATCAGCTGGGCCAAGTCCTCGATCGAGTAAATGTCATGGTGGGGCGGTGGCGAGATCAAACCGACGCCGGGCACAGAATGACGCAACTTGCCGATGTAATCGGACACCTTGCCACCAGGCAACTGACCGCCTTCACCGGGCTTGGCGCCCTGAGCCATCTTGATCTGGATCTGGTCAGCGCTGGACAGGTATTCGGCCGTGACGCCAAACCGGCCCGAGGCCACCTGCTTGATGCGTGAACGCAAAGAATCGCCATCGCGCAAGGGCAAGTCGACTTCGACGTTTTCGGCACCGATCACGCTCTTCAAGGAATCACCCTGCTTGATCGGGATGCCCTTGAGCTCATTGCGATAACGTGCCGAGTCTTCACCGCCTTCACCGGTGTTGCTCTTACCGCCAATGCGGTTCATGGCCACAGCCAGAGTAGCGTGCGCTTCGGTAGAAATCGAACCCAAAGACATCGCACCCGTGGCGAAGCGCTTGACGATCTCTGCCGCAGGCTCGACCTGCTCGAGCGGGATGGCTTTGGACGGATCGATCTTGAACTCGAACAAACCGCGCAAGGTCATGTGGCGCTTGCTCTGGTCGTTGATGATCTGGGCGTATTCCTTGTAGGTGCTGAAGTTGTTGGCACGGGTGGAGTGCTGCAACTTGGCAATCGCGTCAGGCGTCCACATGTGCTCTTCGCCACGGGCGCGCCAAGCGTATTCGCCGCCTGCATCCAGCATGGTGGCCAGCAACGGGTCATCACCGAACGCAGCTGTGTGCATGCGGATGGCTTCTTCGGCGATTTCGAACACGCCGATGCCGCCCACTCGGCTGGCCGTGCCGGTGAAGTACTTGTTGATGGTTTCGCTGTTGATGCCGATGGCTTCAAACAGCTGCGCACCGCAATACGACATGTAGGTGCTCACGCCCATCTTGGACATGATCTTGGACAAGCCCTTGCCAATCGCCTTGACGTAGTTGTAGATGGCCTTTTCGGCCGACAAGTCACCGGACAATTCCTTGTGCATGGCCGCCAAGGTTTCCATGGCGAGGTAAGGGTGCACGGCTTCGGCACCGTAACCGGCCAACACGGCGAAGTGGTGCACTTCGCGGGCGGTACCGGTTTCAACCACCAAGCCTGCGGTGGTGCGCAGACCTTCACTCACCAAATGCTGGTGAATGGCCGACAGCGCCAGCAAGGCTGGCACAGCCACCTGGGTGGCGTTCACACCGCGGTCGCTGATGATCAGAATGTTGTGGCCGCCCTTGATGGCGTCCACGGCTTCAGCGCACAAAGAAGCCAGCTTGGCTTCAACGCCTTCATGCCCCCACGACACAGGGTAAGTGATGTCCAGCGTGGCGCTCTTGAACTTGCCCTTGGTGGCTTGCTCGATGTTGCGCAACTTAGCCATGTCAGCAAAGTCCAGCACCGGCTGGCTGACTTCGAGGCGCATGGGCGGGTTGACCTGGTTGATGTCCAACAGGTTGGGCTTGGGGCCAATAAAGGACACCAGCGACATCACGATCGCTTCACGAATCGGGTCAATCGGCGGGTTGGTCACTTGCGCGAACAACTGCTTGAAGTAGTTGTACAGCGGCTTGTTCTTGTCGGACAAGACGGCCAGCGGGCTGTCATTGCCCATGGAGCCCAGGGCTTCTTCACCCGCTTGGGCCATGGGGGCCAGCAAGAACTTGATGTCTTCTTGCGTGGTGCCAAAGGCTTGTTGCAAGTCCAGCAATTGCACAGCAGAAGCCGCCGCCACAGGGGCTGCGGCCACATCGTCCAGCTTGACGCGCAGGTTTTCGATCCACTGCTTGTACGGTTTGCTGCTGGCCAAGCTCGACTTGAGCTCTTCGTCGTCAATCATGCGACCTTGTTCCAGATCGATCAGGAACATCTTGCCGGGCTGCAGACGCCACTTGCGCACGATCTTGCTTTCGGGGATCGGCAACACGCCGGTTTCCGAACCCATGATGACCATGTCGTCGTCGGTGATGATGTAGCGCGATGGACGCAAGCCGTTGCGGTCCAGTGTGGCGCCGATCTGACGGCCATCGGTGAACACGATCGATGCAGGACCGTCCCATGGCTCCAGCATGGCGGCGTGGTATTCATAGAAGGCCTTGCGGCGCTCGTCCATGGTGGTGTGCTGCTCCCATGGCTCTGGGATCATCATCATCACAGCCTGGCTGATGGGGTAGCCCGCCATGGTCAGCAATTCCAGGCAGTTGTCAAAAGTGGCGGTATCAGACTGACCAGCGAAGCTGATGGGATACAGCTTTTGCAGGTCGCCAGCCAACACGGGCGAGGACATCACGCCTTCGCGGGCCTTCATCCAGTTGTAGTTGCCCTTGACGGTGTTGATCTCGCCGTTGTGCGCCACATAACGGTAAGGGTGCGCCAATGGCCACTCGGGGAAAGTGTTGGTCGAGAAGCGCTGGTGCACCAAACCCAAGGCCGAGACGCAACGCTCGTCTTGCAAGTCGAGGTAATAGGTGCCCACTTGGTCAGCCAGCAGCAAGCCCTTGTACACCGCAGTGCGGCTGGACATGCTGGGGATGTAGTACTCGTTGCTGTGCGTCAGATTCAAGGCCTGGATGGCCGCGCTGGCGGTTTTGCGAATCACATACAACTTGCGCTCAAGGGCATCTTGCACGATCACATCGGCGCCACGGCCGATGAAGATCTGGCGCATGACTGGCTCTTTTTCGCGCACACGAGGCGACATGGGCATCTCGCGGTTGACCGGCACATCGCGCCAGCCCAACACCACTTGTCCCTCGGCCTTGACAGCGCGTTCAAGCTCTTGTTCGCATGCCATGCGCGAGGCGTGTTCTTTGGGCAAAAACACCATGCCCACGCCGTATTCACCGAAAGGCGGCAGCGCAATGCCCTGCTTGGCCATTTCGTCGCGGTAAAGCGCATCGGGCAGCTGAATCAAGATACCGGCACCATCGCCCATGAGCGCATCGGCACCCACAGCACCCCGGTGGTCCAGGTTTTGCAAAATCAAGAGCGCTTGCGTGACGATGGCATGGGTCTTGTGACCCTTGATGTGAGCCACAAAGCCCACACCGCATGCATCGTGCTCATTGGCCGGGTCATAGAGACCGGTGGATTGGAAATGTTCTTTTTCGGATGCCGTGGTCATGGCGCGCTCCTAAGGGTTTTTACGCAGACTGAAGAGTGTAGTGCACTGCAGCATCCATGCCAAGAAAATTAATTGGGGTCAGATCCCAATTATTTCAAGGTTAACCAAGACGGCCAATCAATTGGGGACAGGTTAAATTCACTGTCTTTTTAAAAGGTCGACCGGCCTTGCCCGGCACCAGGCGGCGCGTCGTGGATTGCTGCAACTCACTCACAAATTCGTCCGAACCCAACGCCCAACCCGATAAGGCACTGCGGCTCAGCTTGTCTTTGTCCGACAAGGCCAAACCCGCCTGAACCAGCTCGGCATAAGCGGCCTCGCGTGCAAACGGCGTGTTGCCCAAGCCCCAAAACAGGGCGTGCGGGGTCACCCATGGGGCACTCGCCTGACCAATACAGTGCCTGTGGCTGGACCACTTGAAGTCCGCCGATTGCGCCACCATGCCCGCACGAACGGGGTTCAGGTCTATGTAGACCATGCAAGCCAAAAGATAGCGCTCACTCTCAATCAAATTGCTGCGGTAACGGCCCTCCCACAATGTGCCGGTACGTTGATGGCGCAGATTGAAGTAGCGCACATAGGCCCGACCCACCGCCTGCATCATTTTTGGCAAACCCTCATCCGTTTCGGGTGTGACCAACAAATGAAAGTGGTTGTCCATGATCACCCAGGCATGAATGGCCACCTTGAAAGCCTGTGCGTGTTCTTGCCAAAGGGCCAGCAAACGCTCACGATCGGCATCGTCGCGCACGATGGGCTGACGGTCATTGCCGCGCTGGATGACATGGTGCGGGTAAGCGGCAACGGTGAGGCGGGGTTGGCGGGCCATATTGGAGTTCACTGAAAGAGAGGCCAGTTTAATTGGGATCTGACCCCGATTAAACCTATCACCACCATTACTCGCGGAAAAAAGACGCCCGATACATTGCATCGGGCGTCTTTTTGCAGAAAAAACTGAAGTCTCTTCAAGCTTTAGGCGTCAACCTAAATCAAGAGGGCAACTTGAATAAATTCACCAATATGTGCATTCACAAGTTGTTTGGTTACCTTGTTTTGTGCAGCGCACTTTTTCACCGGGTTTGCATGACTGTGCAAATGCAATTGATAAACCTGAAATCAATGCCAAGCCCAATGCGAATTTTGTAATGAGTTTCACAGTTATCCTTTCTAGAAATGACCGCCAATTGAACGGTTTGGGTATTTTATCCCGTGGTTTTATGTCCGTCAACAAAGAATTATCGCGGGCATGGCAAAGCCCTCACCAAAACATGCTGGCAACGAAGACCTTAAGGCTTTGGGGTTGGTCATTAAAAATTTGCGGCTTGAATCGGGCATTTCACAAGAAGCACTGGCACACAATGCCGAGCTTGACCGCTCTTACATGGGCGGCGTGGAACGCGGAGAACATAATCTGACTTTGATGGGCCTCAAAAAAATAGCTGAGGCTCTCCATGTCAAACCTTCGCAACTGCTCAGTTCAGCTGGACTGTAGACGGGTAGCGCAAAAAAGCTAACCCATCAATGCCAAACTCCTTGAGCAGCGCCAGCAGGCGCTCGCCCGAGGCGCGTTTTTTCTGACCGGTGTATTTGGCCAAAATCAGTTCATTCTTCATGCTGTGCTCCCAGCCCACCAGTTCGGTCACGGTGACTTGATAGCCTTGTGACTCCAGGTACAGGCAGCGCAGCACGTTGGTGAGTTGGCTGCCCACTTCGCGTGTGTGCAAGGGGTGCCGCCACAACTCAGCCAAGGGCGTGCGCTGCAAATTCAACGCCTTGTTGTGGTTCAGCGCCCGGGCCAATTCAGCCTGACAGCAAGGCACCAGCACCATGTATTTGGCCTTCTTTAGCAGGCCAAAGGCAATGGCATCGTCGGTGGCGGTGTCGCAGGCGTGCAGCGCGGTGACCACGTCGATTTGCGGTGGCAGCGCGCTGCTTTGGGCCGATTCGGCCACACTCAGGTTGAGAAACTGCATCCGCTCAAACAGCAGACGCTGGGCCAAGGCTTTGGACGATTCGACCAATTCGCTGCGCGTCTCGATGCCATAAATCGTGCCTTGGCCCAAGGCTTTGAAAAACAAGTCGTAAACGATGAAACCCAAATACGACTTGCCTGCACCGTGGTCGGCCAGTGTCGGGCCAGCCTCGCTGGCGGGCAGTTCGAGCAGCAGCTTTTCGATGAACTGGAACAGGTGGTAGACCTGTTTGAGCTTGCGACGCGAATCCTGGTTGAGCTTGCCATCGCGCGTGAGGATGTGCAGTTGCTTGAGCAATTCGACCGACTGGCCGGGGCGCACTTCGGGGGGCAATGCGGCAGGGCTGGCGGAGGGCGTCTTGGGAGCGCGTGTGGGAGTTTTCATGGTGTGGGACCGACAGCCAGCTTTTTCCAGCCCTCGGCACCCAGCTTTTCCAGGGTCGCCATATTGGTCTCGTAAATCATTTCGGCTTCAGGAAAAGCCTCCACCGCCCGGTCGATGCTTTCCTCACGCAGCAAATGCAGCGTGGGGTAGGGCGAGCGGTTGGTGAAATTGCCAATGTCATCCGGCTCGGTGTCGGCAAACTGGAACTGCGGGTGAAAACTCGCCACCTGAAATTCGCCCTCCATGTCCAGCTCTTGCAGCACCGCATCGGCTTCGTCCAGAAAATCGTTGAACTCCAGAAAATCCTGCAGCATCTGCGGCACGATCAAGAGCACGGTCTCACGCTCTTCGGCGGGCATGGCGGCCAGCGCCTGCAACTGCTCGATCAACTCGTCACGCAAACCTTCAAGGCCTTTGGCCTCGCTCACCACATAGTGGATTTGGCCCTTCACATGCGGGGCTTTGGCAAATGGGCACAGGTTCAGGCCTATCACGGCGCGTTCGAGCCAGCGAACGGTGTCGGCGATTTCGGGGGTGTTCATATCGGTCATGGGCGAGATTGTGCCTGCATCGTTTGTCGCTCCAGCTCTCGCCCAGCCGCCCAAGCCAAGGCCGCGCCGACCACACAGCACCCCACGGTGACCAGCGGCGTGAGCTGCCAGCCGCCTGCAGTTGCGGCCACGCTGGCCACCACGGGCGGCCCGACAAACTGGCCCAAGGCCGACAGTTGCTGCACCCAGCCCACGGTGGTGGCCACTTGCTGTTCACCCGGGGCCAGGCGCACAGCCAGACTGAACAAGGTACCCGGCACCAACCCGCCCACACCCGAAAACAGCAGCACTCCGGCAAAACGCAGCCAAGGGAGGCCTTCGGTGAACGAGGCAAAGGCCACCGTGCTGCCCAGCGCCATCGCACCAAAGCCCAGCCACAGCGTAGCGCGAGCTGCCCAACCGCTTTGCAGCAAACGGCCCGAGGCCATGTTGCCCACGATGTTAACCGCTGCCGCCAAGGCTGTGAGCACGCCCAGCACAGCCCCGCTCACACCCGCTGCGGCATAGATCGAGGGCAAAAACCCAACCACCGCCAACCACTGGCCCGAATACATGGCAAAAGTGAGTGCCACCAACCAGGGGCCGCGCGTGCTCAATGTGCGGTGCAAGCGGGCGCATGCGCCCTGCCCCGCCGTGACCAGCGCCGCGCTGGGATCGGCAGGGACGCTGCGCCACAGCCACACGGCCATGGCCAGCGACACGGCGGAAAACCACCACCACCATGCGCTCCAACCCCAGGCCGGAATGAACAGCGGCCCCGCCAACAAAGCCAGCGCGGTGCCCGTGGGCATGTACGCGCCCCACACCCCCAACATGCCGGACAGCTGCGCAGGCGGCACCAAGCGGCGGATCAAGGCGGGGGCAGGCAAAGCGACCAGCAAAAAGCCCAGGCCTTCGATGGCCCGCAGCGCCAGCAAAGAGGTGACCGAGGTGGCCAAACCGCCCAAACCACTGGCCAGCGCCAGCAGGCACAGGCCGCGCACCATGCTGCGTTTGAGGCCCATGCCGTCGGCCCACAAACCCATGAACACGGCCAGACTCAAACCCGCCAACTGAACGATGGACAAGAGGAAACCGGACTGCACCAGCGTCAGGCCCAGCTCAGCCTGCAGCGCGGGCAAAGCAGGTGGGAGTTTGCCGACCTGCAAGGCCGCCACGCCCCCGGCCAGCACGACCAGCCAGGCGGCGCGGTCAGAACATCGGGCAGTCATCACAAGCCTTGACTGCTCGCACATTCGCGAGCAAGGGCTCGCTCCCACAAAGACCGCTCAATAGGCTCACAGCAGCTTGCGCCCGGTCAGGCGTTCGTGTTCGCGCAGGGCAAAGCGGTCGGTCATGCCCGCAATGTAATCGGCCACGCTGCGGTGCAGATCGGCGCTGGCCGCAAAGTCGCTGGGCATTTCGCTGGGCTGGCGCACATAGGCCTCAAACAATTCGCGCACGGCTTGCTGGGCCTGGCCGGTGGTTTGCATCACTTGCGGATGGCGATACAGACTGGCAAACAAAAACTTCTTCAACTCGCCCGTGCGGGCTTTCATCTGCGGACTGAAGCCCACCAAAGGTCCGGCCAAGCGGGCTTCGTCTGCGCTTTGCACCCCTGCCAGCGCCACGGCCTGGCGGGTGGTGTCGATCACGTCATACACCTGGTCGCTCAGCATGCGACGGATGGTCTCGTACAAAAGCCGGCGGGGCTTGTGCGCCAGCGCCGGGTGTTCGCACACTGCCTGCTGGTGGTAATGCGCAAACAACTCGACCTGCAGCAATTGCTCGATGCTGATCAGGCCCGAGCGCACGCCGTCGTCGATGTCGTGCGCGTTGTACGCAATCGCGTCGGCCAAATTGCACAACTGCGCTTCCAAGCTGGGCTGGGTGCGATCGATGAAGCGGCGCCCCACCCCGCCCGGCTCGGCCAGCTCCAGTTGCTCGGCGTTGGCTCGCGAGCAATGTTTGAGCACGCCTTCGCGGGTTTCAAAACTCAGGTTCAGGCCATCAAACGCGGGGTATCGCTCTTCCAGTTGGTCCACCACGCGCAGGCTTTGCAGGTTGTGCTCAAAGCCGCCGTGCTCGGCCATGCACGCGTTCAGCGCATCTTGCCCAGCATGGCCAAACGGCGTGTGGCCCAGGTCGTGCGCCAGCGCCACGGCCTCCACCAAATCTTCGTGGAGCCCCAGCGCGCGGGCAATCGAACGGCCCAGCTGCGCCACCTCCAGCGAATGCGTCAAGCGCGTGCGGAACAAATCGCCTTCGTGGTTCAAGAACACCTGCGTCTTGTAAACCAAGCGCCGAAACGCGGTGGAATGCACGATGCGGTCGCGGTCTCTTTGGTAGGCATTGCGCGTGGGCGCGGCAGGCTCGGGGTGGCGTCGGCCTCGGCTTTGCGCTGGGTCGCAAGCCAGCGCCGACAACAGGCCGCCTGCTTGGCCCGGCAGTTCAGCCATTTCACTCAGTGGCATGGCAAGGCTTTAGGCGCAGCACGCGTTGATCACGTCGCGCACCAAGGCGTCGGGTGCGCCGCAGACGGCGGCGTGGCCGGGGCCGTCGATCACCACAAACTGGATGTCGCCGCCCACGGCTTTTTTATCGAGGCGCATGTGTTCGATGTAATGCCCCGCGTTGTCACTGGCATCGATGACCGGGCCACGCACGGGCAATCCGGCGCGTTCGATCAAGGCACGCAAACGCGCGACAAAAGCGGCATCGACTTGGCCCAAACGGTGTGACAACTCGGCCGCCATGACCATGCCACAGCCCACGGCCTCGCCGTGCAGCCAAACACCAAAGCCCAGACCGGCTTCGATGGCGTGGCCAAAGGTGTGGCCAAAGTTCAAGATGGCCCGCAGGCCCGCTTCGCGTTCGTCTTGCCCGACCACCCAGGCCTTGATCTCGCAGCTGCGTTTGACCGCATGGGCCAGCGCTTGCGGCTCTTGCGCGATGAGGGCGTCGATGTTCGCCTCGATCCAGTCCAAAAACGCCATGTCGGCAATCGGGCCGTATTTGATGACTTCGGCCAAGCCCGCGCTCAGCTCGCGTGGCGGCAAGGTTTGCAAGCTGTTCAGGTCACAGACCACACGCACCGGCTGGTAAAAAGCGCCGATCATGTTTTTGCCCAGCGGGTGGTTGATGGCGGTTTTGCCGCCCACCGACGAGTCGACCTGCGACAAAAGCGTGGTCGGCACCTGCACAAAAGGCACGCCACGCATGTAGCTGGCAGCCGCAAAGCCAGTCATGTCGCCGATCACGCCACCGCCCAAGGCAAACAACACGGTCTTGCGGTCGCAGCCTTTGGACAGCAGTGCGTCAAAAATCAGGTTCAAGGTCTGCCAGTCTTTGTGGGCCTCGCCATCGGGCAAGACCACGGTGTGCACCTGCTTGTAGTGTGCAGCGATGGCCTTGCGCAAAGCGGCTTCGTACAACGGGGCAATGGTCTCGTTGGTCACGATCATGGCCGTCTGCGCTTTGGGCAGCCCGGCCCAAGTGCCTGGGCGGCCCATCAGGCCTTGGCCAATGTGGATGTCGTAACTGCGGTCGTCCAGCGAAATGGTGACCTGTTCAAGGGTGGGGGTGTGCTCTGACATAGCCCCCAAGTGTAGGGGCTTTGGCCTGTGGTTCAGGCGCTGGCCGCGGGTTGGTTGGGGGCTGGCTTTGGCGCGGGCAAATGGCCTGCCAACTCCAGCTGCATGACGATCATGTTGACCAGCGTGGCCACCGAAGGGCGTCCGGTTTCGATGACAAAGTGGGCAGCATCGCGGTACAGCGGGTCTCGCGCTTCAAACAAAGTCCGCAAACGGCTGAGCGGGTCATCCACCTGCAACAAAGGCCGCGCAGTGTCGTGGCGCACACGGCGAAACACGTCTTCAGGCGTGGACCGCAGGTAAATCACATGGCCGCGCTCGCGCAAATGGCGGCGGTTGGCTTCGCGCAAGACAGAACCGCCCCCGGTGGCGATCACGCCCTTATGGGTTTGGGTCAGATCGTCAAGCACCTGTTGCTCGACGTCGCGGAAGCTGTCTTCACCTTCGCGGGCAAAGAATTCCCGGATCGAGCAGCCCAGACGGTGCTCGATCACATGGTCGGAATCGACAAAGGGCAGCCCCAGACGGCGTGCCAGCTGCCGGCCAATGGTGGTTTTGCCCGAGCCTGGAAGGCCCACGAAAATGATGCTCAAGGAAGTCTCACACTGGAAATATCGGCTTGACCACACAAAAAAATGGCCAGCGCTTCAGAGCCTGCAAGTGTATTCGACCGGCTTGACCCGCATGGCCCTTTAGGCAAAGGTCAGAGGGAACCCTGCTTCAGGGTGGCAGTGCGGCAGGGCCATCGGCCACCACCCGAGGCGTCAGGAAAATCAACAACTCGCTTTTGCGTCGGGTCTGATCGCGGTTTTTAAACAGCCAGCCCAAGCCAGGCACATCGCCCAAACCGGGGACTTTGGCTTCGTCGCTGCGGTTGGTTTCTTCGTAAATGCCGCCCAGCACCACGGTGCCACCGTCTTCCACCCGCACCTGGGTCTTCACATGCTTGGTGTTGATGGCATAACCCGCCGGCGTGAGTTGCCCGACGCTGTCGCGGTTCACGTCCACATCCAGCACAACAGAACCATCGGGGGTGATTTGGGGCGTCACCTCGAGCTTGAGGTTGGCCTTTCTGAAAGAAATGGCGGTCACGCCAGTGCCCACGGCGATTTGATAAGGCAGCTCGGTGCCCTGCTCGATCAAGGCCTTGGTCTGGTCGGCTGTGACCACGCGGGGCCGCGACACCACCTTGCCCAAACCTGCTGCCTCCAAAGCCGAAATTTCCACATTGATGAACCGATCGGCGGCGGCGTTGAACAGCGATACGGCAAAAGTGGCCGGGTTGTTGAGCGTTTGTCCGGCCAATCCTGCAGGCAGGTTGACCTGATTGCCAGCCACTGTGCCGGCCGCTGCGGGCTGGTTGTTGGCCCCCAGGGCCAGGGTGTTGGACCGGCCTTGCACCTTCATGGGGATCGCCAGACCTGCCCCCAGCCGCACCCCGAGCGATTGGCCAAACTGGTCATCGGCTTCAACGATGCGGGCCTCGATCAGGACCTGCCGCACCGGAACATCCAACTGAGCCAGCACTTTTTCAATATCCAGCAAACGAACGGGCAGGTCTGAAATGAAAATCTGGTTGGTCCGAGGCTCGGCCAATACACTGCCGCGAGCACTCAACCAACGCCCCCCGCTGCTGCCTGCTGCGCCGCCTTGCAAACGCTGCGCCACTTCGGTGGCGCGGGCATATTGCAAACGCAAGGACAGCATTTGCAAAGGGCTCACAGCGTCCAGTGCAGCTTGGGCGTCGAGTTGTTTTTTTTCACGCAAGGCCCATTCGCCTTGTGGTGCCACCCACAAAACACGGCCCTCCTGACGCGAAATCAGGCCTTTGGACTGCAACACAATGCCCAGGGCTTGCTGCCACGGCACATCGTTTAAACGCACGCTCACGGGCCCACTCACGCTGTCGGTCGGCACCACATTCAGGCCCGAAAAATCAGCAAAAACCTGCAACAGCGCTTTGATGTCGATATTCTGAAAGTTCAGGCTGATCGGCTTGCCGCCCGGCACAAAACCAGGCACAAGCCCGGGGACCACCGAAGTCATACCGACCACCGACGACGGCTGCGGCGCAAGCGCTTCGGGCGTTTGCGCCAATGACGACAGCGCAACACCGAAGGCGCCACAACTCAGGCACCCCCACAGGCCCCAACCTAAGCACCCACGAGCGCCAGATTTTTTGAAGGTCATCATCGCTTGATCCTGTCTTTTGTTTCGTCACGCCGTTCGTCCCAACCGAGCACCAACATAGGCCCCCGCGCCAAGCGCAAGCTCACACCGGCATCGGTGATAGCAGCGACGCGGTGCCCTTCTTGCGTGACACGTTGGCCCTGAGTCACTCGAGCCCAATGCGGCCCTGCCGACAAAATCGCCTGTCGATCCTCGCCTTGTTGCCAAAGCCCGATCAAACGCACACGCGCCAATGGCCACTGACGAGGGTCTTCGGGCACTGCATTCGCGTCTTCAATCGCGGCCCCTGATACCCCCGCAACACCCGATCCGCTTGCGTCGCTGTGATCGGCCGAAGCCGCCAAGCGCACAACCGCGCCATCAGCCAGGGGCCCTGAACCCCTGGCCTGCGCAAACAAGACCGGTTCAAGGTGGCCAGACTGGCGGTGTGCCGCCATGACGGAGGCGACCCATGTCCCCTCTGGCGGCATCAGCGAGTGCACGCCCACGGCACCTGGGCGGGTCCAGACGCGCAGCAACGCTTCGATCTGGACCTCTGCCGGGTTGGCCGTCGCCGCCACGCTGATTCGGTCGATGGAACACACGGGTCCAGCTTGCGTCAAGGTAGACCACACGCTCGACCAATCCTCAAAACGGCCCACCAAACGCACCGCCACCGCTTGGCTGGGCAAACGCCCGCCAGCCGCATCGGCCGGGGTAGGCGGCAATGGGCGCAAAGACAGCAGGCGCAATCCGTGCCCCGTCAATGCTTGTTGCAAATCGTCCCAGATTTGCGCTTGCCGAGCCTCACCCGGCAAGCTCGCCAGCATGCTCTGCTGGTCGGGCGACAAAGCCTTCGCAGGTGGGCCCGACAAACCCGCAGGCACGGCGGCCAGCTGTTGGTGTAAATGCGCTACCGCCTGCGCGACGCGTGAATGGTCCTCACTGACCTGCAACTGAGCCACCCAAACACCCCATAAGCCCAAAACCAAACCAGACAGCGCAAACCCCCATCGGCGCAAAAAGCGTTCAGCCAAGCGTTGCCAGTGGGGCCAGTTCAAGGCATCCCTTGACAACCCGTGTGCCAACGGGAGTTGAACACCATCGACTGAATCCGGGTTCATGGCTTCGGTCCCGATGCGCGTGAAAGCGGGGCGCTTGAAACCCCCTGCACTGCGGGTAAATGGGTTTGCCAGACAAAGTCCACGCTGGCATGGGGCCCGGTGGTGATGCTCACCAACCCCAAGGGATGATCGAGCTGGTCGGTCAGCCGTTGCTGGGCATCGGTCATCGCAGCCACATCGGCGGTCGTGCCATGCAATTCGATTTTTTCAGCATCTGACTGCAAGCGGCCCAATTGCAAACCGCTGCGCCCTGCTTCCATTTGCAACAGGTCGTGCAGCGATGCCCAAGCCTGCTGATGCTGCGCGATCTGCCTCAGCTGCACCAGCTGCGCAGCTTGCAAGCGCAGTTGAGTTTGGCCCTGCAAGGCTTCTTTGGCCTGCTGATGGCGCGTGGCCAAGCTCGTTTGCAGGAGACTTTGCGTTTGCTGCAGACGCAGCGTCTGAATGTCTTGCCATTGCAACCACCCCCAAGCCACAGCGCCACCCAACAACAAGCCCGCCAGGCTGCTCCACCAACGGTGGAACACCTTTTGTTGCCGAGCCAAAGTGGGGTAATGCAGCAAGTTCAGTGCGCGCATCACTGCCAGGCTTTCAGTGCAAGACCCGACGCGACCAAACGGGCCCCTGTCGGCGAGCTCAAAACTTGCCCGATGGCCTCTTCCATCGCCGCGTCTGAATCCATGAGCGCACTCGCCGGAATGGCGCTGCTCTGAATTCTCAGTCGAAATTGCCAATCTTGAGGGGCTTGGGTCAACAAACTGGACACGCCGCCCTGCAATGCGCGAACGCCACGCCATGCAGCTTGGGCTTCAGATTCGACGGCGGCCAAGCGCCAGCCTGCCGCACGCGTGCAGTTTTTAAACTCAAGCATGTGCGCCTGTGCGCAACCGATCCAGTGAACTCGCTGCACCAGTCCCTTGGTCAACGGCTCGGGTGCAAAGTCAAAACTCACCTCATCGGGTGCCAACTGGAGCGCCTGAGACACCTCCAGCTGCACCTCATAAGGCCAATCTTGTTCGGGCAACTGCGCCGGGAAATGAATGATGCCCTCTTGCAAATGGGCGGCAGGAAAAGCCATGTTCAAACGATGCATGAATCCGCCACGCAAACGCCCGTTTTGGCGCAAGGCATGGCTCAACCAAGCCAGATCCAGCAAACCTGAGTGGGCGGGTGCCTGCAATGACAAGGTGGTGTGGACCCTGGCCAGCTCATGGTTTTGTCGGGCCAGACCCACCAGGGCCCATGCCACTCCCTGCGGGGCCAAACCCCATGCTTGATGAACCGATCGGGAAGTCAATCGCTGCCACCACTGCGCCAATGCCTGCATGCCAAGCCTCCTGGGAAGTGGCCGGAATGGCCTTCCAAGAGAGGTTTTGTAACATGAATCAGCTTTGGTGACAATTTTTCTAAAACCAATTAATTCATTTTTATTTTCAAACTTCCTAGCGCTGTGCCCAGGATTTTTATAATGGCGAGCAGCCCGCACCTTGTTGGCTGCCCCAACAGCCCACCTATGCCCTACAAAGACACCGCCTCTCCAGAAAAGCAACCTCGCAAAGAGCAGGCCCCAGCGCCAAACGCTCTGTCATGGCTTGTCAAATTGGCTGCGTGGGCCATGGGCCTGGCGGCCGCTGGGTTGGTGTCCATCCTGATGGTGGTGGGTGTGGCCATGGTCATCGCTTACCCCAACTTGCCCGACATTTCAGACTTGGCCGATTACAAGCCGAAGCTGCCTTTGCGTGTCTTCACAGAAGACGGCCAACTGATGGGCGAGTTTGGTGAAGAGCGCCGCAACCTCACGCCCTTCAAGGACATCCCTCAGGTGATGAAAGACGCGGTCCTGTCCATCGAGGACAACCGCTTCTACCAGCACGGCGGCGTGGACTACCTGGGCATTTTGCGTGCAGGTGTGGCCAACATTGGCCGCGTGAAAAGCCAGGGCGCATCGACCATCACCATGCAGGTGGCCCGCAATGTGTACCTGTCATCCGAGAAAACTTACACCCGCAAAATTTATGAAATTTTGCTGACCTACAAGCTCGAACACATGTTGACCAAGGACCAGATCCTTGAGATCTACATGAACCAGATTTTCTTGGGCAACCGGGCCTATGGTTTTGCATCGGCGTGCGAAATTTATTTTGGCAAACCGCTCAAAGAGATCACCATCGCTGAAGCCGCCATGCTGGCGGGCTTGCCCAAAGCCCCATCGGCCTACAACCCGATCAGCAACCCCAAACGCGCCCGCTCGCGCCAGCTGTACATCATCGAACGGATGGAAGACAGCAAGTACATCTCTGCGGCCGAAGCCAAAGCGGCCAAAGCCGAGCCGCTCAAGCTGCGGTCTGCTGCGGACAAAAAAATCCTTCATGCCGAATATTTGGCCGAAACTGTGCGGCAAATGGTTTTTGCCCAATATGGTCAAGAAACCTACACACGCGGCCTGAACGTCTACACCACCGTCCAATCGGCCGAGCAAATAGCCGCTTACAGAGCGCTGCGCCAAGGCATCATGGATTTTGAACGCCGCCAAATTTACCGCGGCCCCGAAAAATTCATCGACCTGCCCGCCGACCCCAAAAAGATGGAAGACGCGATCGATGACGCGCTAGAAGACCATCCCGACAACGGTGATGTGCTGTCGGCAGTGGTGCTAGAAGCCTCTCCACGCAAAGTGGTGGTGGTTCGCCAAAACGGCGAACAGATCAGCATCACAGGCGATGGCCTCAAACCCGTGCAATCCGGGCTGTCTGACAAGACCCCACCGGCCAAACAGGTGCGCAAAGGCGCTTTGATCCGCGTCACTCAAACCACCAAAGGTGCATGGGAAATCACCCAACTGCCCGAAGTCGAAGGTGCTTTGGTGGCACTCACGCCGCGGAGCGGCGCCATCCGCGCCTTGGTCGGGGGCTTTGATTTTGGCAAAAACAAATTCAACCACGTCACTCAGGCCTGGCGTCAACCGGGCTCCAGCTTCAAACCCTTTATTTACTCCGCGGCACTGGAAAAAGGCTTCACCCCAGCCACCGTGGTCAACGATGCGCCCTTGTTTTTCGACAGTGGCGTGACAGGCGGGCAGCCTTGGGAGCCCAAGAACTACGACGGCAAATTTGATGGCCCGATGAGCCTGCGCACCGGTTTGGCGAAATCGAAAAACATGGTCTCGATTCGGGTATTGCAAGCGGTCGGCGCACGCCCTGCCCAAGAATGGATCACCCGTTTTGGTTTCGACGAAGACAAGCACCCGGCTTATTTGACGATGGCGCTGGGCGCGGGTTCGGTCACACCGATGCAAATGGCCACGGGCTACTCGGTGTTCGCCAACGGCGGCCATCGGGTTCAGCCGCACCTGATTACACGCATCACCGATTTCAAAGACCGGGTGCTGGTAGACAGCCCTGCCGCCGTGCAAATGGATGAAGCATCCTCGGCCATTCCCGCACGCAATGCATTTGTCATGACCAGTTTGTTGCAAGAAGTGACACGCTCAGGCACTGCCGCTCGCGCTCAGGCCACACTCAAACGCCCTGATATTTATGGCAAAACCGGCACGACCAACGACGCGATGGACGCGTGGTTTGCGGGCTACCAACCCAATCTGGCCGCGGTGGTGTGGATCGGGTACGACACCCCGCGCAAGCTGGGTGACCGCGAAACGGGTGGCGGCTTGAGCTTGCCTGTCTGGATCAATTTCATGGAAACGGCTTTGCGCAATATCCCGGTTTCAGAGCCCGCCGTTCCCGAGGGTCTGGTGAACGTCGGTGGCGACTGGATGTACGAGGAATACGCCAAAGGCGGAGCGATCAGCACATTGGGCACCGGTGGAGATGGCTCGAGCCAAAGTCGCAATGCCACACCACCTGCCGAAGAACGCAACCGGATTCTGGATTTATTCAGAAACTGAAGGCTGGCAACGCCCAACCGGATGCACGAGGCCAGCGCCTTGTGCATGGCCCCCTGCTCAGGGCTTGAAGAACAGGCTTTGACCGGCTTGTTCTGACGCGTAACGCGACAGGCTTTCCCAAAACTCACCCTGACCCTTGGTGTCCATCCAATGGGCACCGTCAAACTTGTAATGGAAACCACCGCAACGGGCTGCCAACCACACCTCGTGCAGGGGCTTTTGAAGGTTGATCACGATCTGGCTGCGGTTAGGAAAGGTGAGAGTGACCATGCCCCCGGTGCGCTGGTTGTCGATATCGGCGTCGGTGTCGTCGTTCAGGCGATCGCTGCTGATCTCCACGCCCGCGAGCAGACGTTCAGCTTGGTCCAGAAATTCAAGGTCGGTCATTACAATCGCTGCATGTTGAAGGTATTGAAGATTCTAGTCATGGCGCATGCCCTTGCAGGTGGTGCGGCGATGTTGACCGCTTGCGGTCAAAAAGGGGCCTTGGTTTTGCCCAGCACCCCGGAGTCTGCCGGTCGCGCGCCCCTGCATCAAACCTTGAAGCTCTGGCCTGCGACAGCGCCCTCCAGCGCCCCGACCACAAGCCCCGTTACCGCCCCCGAAGCAACCACTGCCGCACCCCAATGAACGCCATTGTCACCCCCACAAACTTGCCCGGCCAACCCCACATCGCCTACCTGGGCGATCAACTCATGGTGGAAGGCGTTCGCCTGTCCGATCTGGCCCGCGAACATGGCACGCCGCTTTTTGTCTATTCGAAAGCGGCCATGCTGTCGGCGCTGACCGCCTACCAGCGCGGCTTTGCCGGACGCCAAGCCCAAATTTGCTACGCCATGAAAGCCAACTCCACCTTGGCCGTGTTGCAAGTCTTTGCGCAAGCCGGTTGCGGTTTTGACACCGTCTCGGGCGGCGAACTGGCCCGCGTGCTGGCCGCTGGTGCAGACCCGGCGAAAGTCATTTTTTCGGGCGTCGGCAAAACCCGCCATGAGATGAAGCAGGCCCTGCAAGTGGGCATCGGTTGCTTCAACGTCGAAAGCGAAGCCGAACTCGACGTGCTCAACGATGTGGCGCTCCAACTGGGCAAGCAAGCCCCGGTCAGCTTGCGCGTGAACCCCAATGTAGATGCCAAGACCCATCCCTACATTTCGACGGGTCTCAAAGGCAACAAATTCGGCATTGCGCACGAAGATGCCCTGCGCGCCTACCGCCATGCGGCCCACTTACCGGGCCTGAAAGTCGTGGGCATCGACTGCCACATCGGCTCACAAATCACCGAAACCACGCCTTACCTGGATGCCATGGACCGCGTGCTGGACTTGGTGGGCGAGATCGAAGCGGCAGGCATCCCGATCGCGCACATCGACTTTGGTGGTGGTCTGGGCATCAACTACAACGGCGACACTCCGCCTGAGGCCGATGCGCTGTGGGCACAGCTGCTGGCCAAGCTGGACGCCCGCGGCTACGGCCAGCGCCCCATCATGATCGAGCCAGGCCGCTCGCTGGTGGGCAACGCTGGCGTGTGCCTGACGGAAGTGCTGTACCTCAAACCCGGCGAGCAAAAAAACTTTTGCATCGTGGACGCTGCGATGAACGACTTGCCCCGCCCGGCGATGTACCAAGCCTTTCACCAGATCGTGCCGGTCACACCCCGCGCGGGCTCTGCCAACGCCGATGGCACGCTGTACGACATCGTGGGGCCGGTGTGCGAGAGTGGCGACTGGCTCGGCCGCGACCGTCAACTGCTGGTACAAGCCGGTGATACCTTGGCCGTGTTGTCGGCGGGTGCTTATTGCATGAGCATGGCCAGCAACTACAACACGCGCGGTCGCGCGGCTGAGATTTTGGTGGACGGCACGCAGGCCCACTTGATCCGTCAGCGCGAATCAGCGTTCGACACCTTTGCGCTGGAACAACTGGTTTGATCTGTGAGTGCCAGGGGGCGATGCCCCTGGCCCATCACCCCGGCTGAGCGGCCTGACGCCAGCGACGCCAGACGCGCCAAGCCAACAGCAAGGCCAGCACTGCGGCATACACCAGCACTTCGGCAAAATTGTTTTTGCCCGCTCGCATCCACCAAAAATGCAGCACCGCCAACAGGGCCACTGCATACACACTGCGGTGCAGCGCTCGCCAACGCAGCCCACCCAGCCAGCGAATGGCCCGATTGAATGAGGTCAAGGCCATGGCCGTCAGCAGCAACCAAGCGGCAAAGCCCACCAAAATGAAGGTGCGCTTGGGGATGTCGGCCAAGATGTCGGCCAAGTCCAGCCCCATGTCAAACCAGGCATAGCAAGCCAAGTGCAGCACCGCATATAAATAAGTGAGCAAGCCCAGCATTCGGCGAAAGCGCAGCCACTCTGGCCAGCCTGACATCACCCGCAAGGGCGTCACCGCCAGCACCACGCACAAACTGCGCAAAGTCCAATCGCCCGTCGCCCGGGTCAAATATTCGGTCGGATTGGCCCCTAACTGGTCTTGCAGCGTCAAAACGACCAAGCAGAAGAACGGCAGCAAGCCGATGAGCAACAGCGCCCACCAAGCGGCCGGATGGCGGAGGGCCGCTCTCATGCCTGCAACGCTTGCGCCCGAATAGGCATCAAAAAAACTTCTTCAAGTCCATGCCCGCGTAAAGCTGCCCCACTTGCGCTTCATAACCGTTGAACATCAGCGTTTTGCGTTTTTTGGCCAACAAACCATCTTCGCCAATGCGGCGCTCGGTGGCCTGGCTCCAGCGCGGGTGGTCCACGTTCGGGTTCACATTGGAATAAAAACCATATTCTTGCGGTGCGGCCTTTTCCCACGACGACACGGGCTGCTTGTCGGTGAAGCGGATTTTGACCAGGCTTTTGCCGCTCTTGAAGCCGTATTTCCAAGGCACCACCAAACGCAGCGGAGCTCCGTTTTGCTTGGGCATGACTTCGCCATACATGCCAAAAGCCAGCAAGGTCAAGGGATGCATGGCTTCGTCCATGCGCAGGGCTTCGACATAAGGCCAATCCAGCGCGCCACCGCGCACACCGGGCATGGTCTTGGGGTCAGACTGCGTGATGAACTCCACAAATTGAGCCCCCGGCTGGGGCTCCACCTTACGGATCAATTCGGCCAGCGAATAGCCAATCCAAGGGATCACCATCGACCAGCCTTCTACACAGCGCAGACGGTAAATGCGCTCTTCCATGGCGCTGAGCTTCATCAAGTCTTCCAAGCCATAGCGGCCCGGCTTTTTGACCAAGCCCTCGATCGCCACCGTCCATGGCTGGGTGACTAAGGTATGGGCACGCTTGGCGGGGTCGGATTTATCGGTGCCAAATTCGTAGAAGTTGTTGTAACTGGTGGCGTCTTTGTAGGCCGTGAGCTTGTCCATGGTCAGGGCACCGGGCACCGCCGAGGGCTTTGAAGCGAGAGCGGCCAACTGCCCTGCATGGGGCGTTTGTGCATGCGCCTCGCGTGCGCCCCAGGCTGTCAAAGCCAAGCCCGCAGAGCCTGCGGCCAGGTTGCGGATGAGGTCGCGCCGAGTCTGGTAGTTCGATTCGGAGGTGATTTCGCTCGCAATGGGGTGCCGAAAACCTGAATTGTCTGTCTGAATGATCATGGACGGTCCTATTAAAGGCTAGAGACAGCGTCGTATTCTGGACTTTTTCAGAAACCCTCGCCAAAGCAGCGTCTGCCGGGCAAGCCCACTGCTGGCAAGCGGTGATCACAAGGGACTAAGGCATAGCTCTGCCTACAAAAGGCACAGGCCAAAGCAAGCTCTGAGCGTGACAAGATCAGAGCGTGCCGTAGCTGTGCAAGCCGCTCAAGAACATGTTGACACCCAAAAACGCAAAGGTGGTGACGGCCAAGCCCATCAAGGCCCACCAAGCGGCCACCGTGCCGCGCAGGCCCTTCATCAGGCGCATGTGCAACCAGGCTGCGTAGTTGAGCCAGACGATCAAGGCCCAAGTTTCTTTCGGGTCCCAGCTCCAGTAACCGCCCCAGGCCTCGGCCGCCCACAGGGCACCCAGCACGGTGGCGATGGTGAAAAAGGCGAAGCCCACGGCGATGGATTTGTACATCACATCGTCCAAAATTTCAAAAGACGGCAAGCGCTCGGCAATGCGGCGACGGCCGAACAAAATACTGGCCACGATCAGGGCCGAAATGCCGAAATAGACCATCCAGTAGCCACTGCCGCCTTCGGTAGGAGACTTGCGGAACACCACCGGCTCAAAGCACAAGACAATCCCCAGCAACCACAGGGGCGCGAGCTTGTACCAACGGGTCTCGCCGGCGGTTTGCTTGATCAGGTAGGCAAAGGCCACCATCGCCGCCAGTGCAAAGGTGCCATAGCCAATGAAGTTCGCAGGCACATGCAGCTTCATCCACCAACTTTTGAGGGCGGGCACCAAGGGCTGGATGGCGTGTGCCTCTCGCACCAAGGTGTACCACAGCAAAAAGCCAACCGCTGCGCTGACCACCAGCATCACAAATGCGCCCAAAGCGCGGGTGCGGTAATGGTTTTCGTAATACAGGTAAAAGCCAGCCGTCATCCAGCAAAACATGACAAACACTTCGTACAGATTGCTGACCGGAATGTGGCCCACATCGGCACCGATCAAGTAGCTCTCGTACCAGCGCACCATGGTGCCGATCAAAGCCAATGCCACGGCCACCCAGGCCATGCGGCTACCCAAGGTTTCAAGGGTGTCGCCTTGACCGCGAATGAACATGCCCGCCCAATAAAACACGGTGCTGATGAAAAACACCATGCTCATCCACAAAATGGCAGATTGGCTGGACAGGAAATACTTCAGCCAGAACACCTGCTCGGCACGCGCCAAATCGCCCTGATAGGCGTTGATGGCGAACAAGGACAAGCCCGCCACCACCAGCATCAGCGTGCGCATAGGGCGCCAAAACCAGGCCAAGGCAACAGCCGCCGGCACACTGGCCACCAAGATGCCTTGCTCGTAAACGTCCATCGCCTGGCTGTAACGGCTGAAGGCAAACAGCATGCCCAGCAGCGCCAGCACGGCAAAGCCCCAGTCAAGGGTACTGCGGCGAGAGAAGTAACCGGGGTTCAAAGTCACAGTAGTCGTCATTGGTTTTTCTCGGGACGTCCCAGCAAACGGGCACTCAGTTGGTCAAATTCACGGTCCATGTCCATGGTTTTGCGATTGGACGACAGGGCCAAGGTGGCTTGCGAGCCACCCGCTTGGGGGGCCAGCCACACCCACAGGCGGCGCTCACGCACGTAGAGCATCGCAAAAACACCCAGGATCAGAAAAAAGCAGCCCAAATAGACCACATTTTTGCCTGGGGCTCTGGCCACCTGAAACACGCTGGCCTGGACCTGCTTGAAGTCTTTCAACAAGAACGTCATGGGCGCGGGGTAAAACGGCGCGTCGCTCAGCGCCAGCACCGACTGCGACATGAAGCCTTGCACCTTGTCAGCGGGCAACGGTTTGGCGGCCGCCTGCTCACGCGCCACAGCATCCAGCTCCAGCAGGGTGCCGTTCAGGATGCGCACAAACATCTCGCCTGCTCGGGCGCGTTCAGCCTCGGGTACGTTGACTTCCAGAAAATCGGCCAACGCTTGCAAGCCTGCCACTTTTTTGCCCTGCACCGACTCAAGCCCAGCAAACAAGCCCAAAGCGCGGGCGGCCGAACCGGCCAACTGCTGCGTCAATTCTGGCCGCTGCGGGTCGACCGCCTTGCGGGCATACCGTTGCACCGCACGCTCGCGCAAGCTGGCATCGGCCAAGGCCGAACGCAAGCGGAGGAATCCGTCCAGATTGCCGTCTTCATCGGCTGGCGGGCGCAAGTAGCGATAAGGCTCACTTGGTTTCTCACGCATGCCCAGCAAAAACACCGGCACGCCGTCGCCCGCGTCCACCGGCAGCATGTAGTTGTTGTATTCACGGGCCTGGCCTGCAGCGTCGCGCAGCTTGTAGCTCACGCTCGGGCCCACGTTGCGCAGTTCTTTCGTTTGGGTGGTTTTGTGGCCCGATCCCATGCGCTGGTCAATGGCGCTGCGCAAATCGACTTTGCGCACGTCCACGCCCTGCCCTTGTGCGCCGTTGCCCGACATGTTTTCCACGTTGATGACGCGCAGGCCGGTGAACTCGAGGCTCATTTTCTCGGGCCCATTGCTCAGCTCGGTGCTGCCACCGATCGTGCCGTTGACTTCAAAAGCCCGTGTGGCTGCAGCCATGGGCACGGCCTGCAGCTTGACGCTAGAGCCACCGTCGTCAAAGCTCGACTGGTAAATTTCGATGCCTTTGTAGCTGGCAGGGTGGTTGACTTCGACGCGGGCGTCTTTTTTCTCGCCCGTGGCTTTGTCGTGGATCACGATGTCGCTGGCAAACAGCTTGGGCATGCCAGTCGAGTAATACTCGACGATGAATTTCTTGAGTTCGATCGTAAAGGGCAGGTCTTGCAACAAGATGCCGCTGGATTGGCTCAAGATGGCAGTGCTCGAAGCCGTGTCTTCGGCCACCATCAGATTGCCTCGGAAAGCCGGGTTGCGCTCAGACAAGCGGTGCTGCGCGGGCACATCGGCGATCAAGCCGCCACCGCTGTAAACCGCTTTGCCGCCAAACCACATCTGGGCACGCACCATCAAATCGCCATCGAGCAAACCGCCCACGCACACCAACACAATGGCCGAGTGCGCCGCGATGTAACCGAGTTTGTTGGCCGCGCCCGCCTTGGCCGCCAGCATCCAGCCGGTGCCTTGCGGGGTCTCGCGCGATTGCAATTTCACCTTCCAGCCGCCGGTGGCCAGCAACTCCCCCAAGCGGTGAGCAGCCGCTTCGGGCGCGTCGTGCAGACTGCCCTCAGCCTTGTGATGAAAAGCCTTCAGGCTTTGCTCACGGATGTTTTCTTTGTACGTCTTGAGATCGGCCAGGATCTTGGGCGTGTTGCGCGCAATGCACAAGCTGGTGCTGAGCACCAAGAACGCCAAAATCAGCAAAAACCACCATGCGCTGTACACCGCATTCAGTTTCAGGGTGGCAAAAAATTCGGCCCAAAAAGGCCCGAACTGGTTGACGTAATTGGTGGCAGGTTCGTTTTGTTTGAGCACCGTGCCAATGACCGACGCAATGCAAATGATGGTCAGCAGCGAAATCGCGAACCGCATCGACGACAGGAGCTCCAGCACAGCTTGCCAGCGGGGCGAGTCACGTTCAGATTCAGGGCTGGAGGCTACAGACGTCATGGTGAAAAGGTGTCCACAGACAAACAAAAGCGGACCAAGGGCCCGCCACAAACAAAAAAGGCCGGAAATCCGACCTTGATTGTCACGTCACAGCCGGGGGCCTGATTGTGGCTCAGGCAGCTGATCACGGGCTGAAGACCCCATTGACTCAGGGGAATGCCTTGGGTAGTGGCGCGGGGTGGCAGCTCAACGCAAACCGGCGATGTAATCGGACACGGCCTTGATTTCACGGTCGTTCAGCTTGGCTGCGACCTGAGTCATCTGGACGCTGTTCTTGCGAATACCGTCACGGAATTGCACCAACTGGGCTGCGGTGTAGTCGGCGTGCTGGCCAGACATGCGGGGGTACTGGGCAGGCATGCCAGCGCCGTTAGGCGAGTGGCAGCTGGCGCAAGCGGCGATCTGGCGGTCTGGAATGCCACCACGGTAAATGCGCTCACCCAAGGCCACGGTGTCTTTTTCTTTGGCAAAACCGGGCTTGGCTTGCTTGGATGCGAGCCAGTAAGCGATGTTGCGCATGTCGTCGTCGCTCAAGCCAGCCACCATGCCGCTCATCACAGCGTTGGCGCGTTTGCCTGACTTGAATTCATGCAACTGCTTGATCAGATATTCGGGGTGTTGCTGCGACAGCTTGGGGTTGACCGGCGTGGTCGAATTGCCGTCAGCGGCGTGGCAAGCCACGCACATCGCAAATGCGGCTTCGCCCTTGGCCAAATCAGGCTTGGCAGCAGCCGGGGCCGCTGCGGGATTGGCCAAAGCAGAACCTGCCACAACGGCGGACAGGGTGACGGACATCAGGAAAGAGGCAAGAGACTTCATGGGCGTCGTCCAATAGTTGGAAGAATGGGGGCGCAAAACCCAAGGATTCTACAATGAGGTCTGCGTCAGTTTCCTGACGACCCAAGGTCCCCCTGATTTATGAGCTCCAGCCCCCGCGTTTCCACCCCCTCGCCCCAAGCCGCGCCCGCCACCCCACCGGCGGTCACGCCCATGGGCTGGATGCACACCGCCCGCTTTCTGACCACCGCCGCGCAGCTGCACCATTTGCCCGAGATGGACACCCCTGAAATCGCCTTTGTGGGTCGATCTAATGCGGGCAAGTCCACTTGCATCAACACCTTGACGCAGAAAAAACAGCTGGCTTTTGCGTCCAAAAAACCCGGCCGCACCCAGCACATCAATCTGTTTGCACTGGGCAAACAGGGCATCACTGACACGGTGTTGGCCGACTTGCCCGGCTACGGCTACGCCGCCGTGGCCAAAATGGACAAGCTGCGCTGGCAGCAGGTCATGGCCAACTATTTGGTCAGCCGCGAAAACCTGACCGGCATCGTCATGATGTGCGACCCGCGCCATGGCCTGACTGAGCTGGACGACATCCTGCTCGAAGTCATCCGCCCCCGGGTCGAAGAAGGCCTGAAGTTTTTGATCATCTTGACCAAAGCCGACAAGCTGACCCGCGCCGAACAGGCCAAGGCCTTGTCGATTGCGCGACTGCAAGCGGGCGGCGGCGAGGTGAAACTCTTCTCGGCCCTGAAAAAACAAGGCGTCGACGAGGTGGCCAAGTTGCTGTGGGACTGGACTCACCCCTCCGCGGGCACAGCGCCTTCGCCTTCGCCGACCGAGCCGCCCGAAGCAGAACCCGAAGCCCTGGACGAGTGAACTCCAGCTGCTGAGCTCACTGGATCACCGCCGCACAAGGAGTGATGCCGCGTGTTCCCGATGCACCCAGACATTCAAACCTGGCAGCAAGAACTGCCCCACGGCATCACCTTGAGCTGCCGTGCTTGCGGTGAAAAAGGCCGGCCAGTGCTGATGTTCCTGCACGGCTTTCCCGAAGCGGCTTGGGTTTGGGACACTTTGCTAATCCACTTTGCAAAACCCGCAAACGGCGGCTACCGCTGCGTGGCGCCCAATCTGCGCGGCTACGAACGCTCCAGCACCCCCGAAGATGTCAAGGCCTATCGGGCCAAGTATCTGGTGCAGGATATCGTGGCATTGATCGAGGCGGAGTCTGGCCAAACCCCACTGGCCGCGTTAGTGGCCCACGACTGGGGTGGCGCTGTGGCCTGGAGCCTGGCCAACCAGCACCCCGAGCAATTGGACCAACTGGTCATCATCAACTCGCCCCATCCCGGTCCTTTGCTCAAGGCCCTGCAAAGCCATCCGGCACAACAAGCGGCCAGCGCGTACATGAATTTTCTGGTCCAAGCCGATGCCGCAACTCAGTTGGCCACTAACGACTTTGAAGGCTTGTTTGCTTTTTTGACCGGCCAACACGCCACGGCTGCATCGGCCGCAGACGGCCTTCGCGCACCGACAGATCCGGATTGGCTCACGCCCGAAGTGAAAGCCCAATACCGCCAAGTCTGGCAGCATGGTTTGCAAGGCGGCCTCAATTACTACCGCGCTTCGCCCTTGCGGCCAGCCACCGCACAAGATCCGGCGGCTTCGGCTGTGCAGATTCCGCCTGAGGCGCTGCAGATTGACGTGCCCACGCTGGTGCTGTGGGCGCAAGACGATGTGGCATTGCTGCCCTGCCTGACCGAGGGACTTGACTCGCACATCCCCGACTTGAAGTTGGTGCCCATCGCGCAGGCCACGCACTGGGTGGTGCACGAACAAGTGGCGCGGGTGCGCTCAGAAATAGCGGCCTTTCTGAAGCCACAGCCCGAGTGAAACGTGGCGCTCAATAAAAGCCTGGATCGCCCTCGGGCCGCGTCTTGAAGCGCTTGTGCACCCAGTAATACTGCTCGGGCATGGTGCGCACCCAGTCGGCCAACAGCGCGTTCATGCGGGTGGTGTCTTGCACCAGATCGGCCGTGGGAAAGTTGTCCAGTGGCGCATGCACTTCGATGTCGTAGCCCGCTGGCGTCATGCGCGTGACCACCGGCACCACACGGGCTCCGGCCACCTTGGACAAGCGCGACAGCGAGGGCACTGTGGCTGCTTTTTCAACGCCCATGAAAGGCACAAAAATCGACTCAGTGCGCCCAAAATCCATGTCGGGCGACAGGTGCAAAGGCTCGCCTTTTTTGATGCCCGCCAAAATTTGGCGCATGCCCTGATGCCGAAAATAGGGTCGTACATTGCCTGACCGCTCACGCCCCTGGCGCACCCAAGCCTCGACCGCCGGACGCGACTGCCCCACAAAAATGAAAGCCACCGGCCCGGGCACATCCAGCGATACCGCCAGGCCGCCCGCATCCAGTCCGACAAAATGCGGGGCAAACATGACCAAGGGGCCTGGCGCTTGCAAAGCGGGCAAGTCGCCCACCCAGCGCAGGCGTTGCCGCACCAAGGCCTCGGGCGCGTGCCAAAGCCAGGCACGGTCCATCACCGACTGTCCAAACAAAATAAAGTGCCGAAAGGCCAAAGCCTCGCGTTCGGCGGCAGACAACTCAGGCAGGCACTTTTGCAAATTGACCAGCACAATCCGGCGGCGCTTGCCAGCCACATGCCAGAGCAACCACCCCAGCCCATAACCAGCAGCCCTGACCCAAGACAAAGGCAGGCGCGCAAAAAGGCGCAAAAAAGCGATCAGCAAATTCACCATGTGATTTCCGCTCAGGCCTGGGGCCGGGGATTCTTGTAACGGGCATAGCCCCAGATGTACTGAGAAGGGCATTGCAAGATCATGGCCTCCATGGCCTGATTGATCTGCACCACCGCAGTGTCCAGATCGTCTGACAGGGCGTGACCCAAGGCCTGGGTGTGCAAACGGTAGCCGCGCCCCCATGGCAAGCGCTCACCCCAGATCAACACCACCCGGGCACCGGTTTGCAAAGCCAGCCGGGTGGCCAGTGTCATGGTGTATGCCGACTGGCCAAAAAACGGGGCCCACTGCCCCATGCCCTCAGGCGGCACCTGGTCAGGCAGCAAACCCACCGCACGCCCCGAACGCAGCGCCTTGATCATGCTCCGAACGCCCGCCAAAGTAGTGGGCACCGCTTCCAGCCCAGTGCGCTGGCGAGCCAAAGTCATGACTTCGCCCAAACCGGCATGGCGGGCGGGACGGTACAGCACAGTCAAAGGGCCATGTTGCGCAGAAAACCGCAAGGCCAAGGCCTGGGCCGTGATCTCGAAGCAACCCATGTGCGGGGTCAAGAACAACACGCCTTGGCCGCTGGCATACGCCTCCACTGCGGCGCGGTCTTCGGCCCAAACCACAGGCGGCGTGCTGCCCAGCCACAAACGCGGCAGTTCTGCCGACATGCGTCCGGCTTGCCCCACGGCTTGCCAAACAGCGCCCCAGCCCAGACCGGCACGGCGCGCATTGTCCAAAAACCGACGTCTGTAATGCCCCGAAAAACACCAAGCCAGCCAGCCCCCCACGCTGCCAAGAGCGTGCAGGGCCCACAAGGGCCATCGGGAAAAGAAACGGAACCAACTGAGCATGGGGGGTGATTTTGCCCTGAACTGACAACGGCATCGACAAACCGGACAAGGCAGAGGGCGGCTACCTGTTTTTGTTCATTCCGCTACTGGTTCATGCCCCACCGCAGCAGCAAAGCGCGCCATAACATTCAAAGGTCCCAAAAACTTCAAACCTCGCTTTGTACGCCTCACTTGAAGAATTCAACATGAAAAACACCCACATCAATCAAGCCTATTTCAGCACCAGCCAAGCAGCCAAAGTGCTGGGCCTGTCGGTGGGCACCGTCCAGCGCATGGTGGAAAACGGCATCTTCAAAGCCTTTATCACTCAAGGGGGACACCGCCGAATTTTGTCCTCGTCTCTCAGTCAGTATTGCAAGCAGCATGGCTGCCAGACGTCAACAACCGAGGCCGTCAGCCCTTTAATTTGCGTTTTGCACGACAGCCAACACCAACCCGTTGCTTTGAGCAAATTGGGCCAATGGGAGCAGGTCAAGGTCATCACCCACCCTTTGGATCTGTTGGGCATTCACCAGACTGTGGGGGCTTTTTTCATCGATGCCCGGATTCCGTGGTTGCACACTTCGCCGCTTGATTTACAAGAAAAACTGATGCACACCGCCCACATCGTGGTCTACAACAGCAGAGAACTGCCGCCCAGCAGCCCTTTGCACTTGTCCCCAAAAATCAGCCTGTTTGAGGGCGACATCAGCAGCGACCTCGTTTTTGGCTACCTTTTGGGCACGGCGCACGCCCACGACGCAGATTCGGATGAGCCCAACACCCTCCGTGAAAACACCCCAATGGCGGCTTAGCACTTGAAATAAGTCCAAATGCCCTTATCATTAGCACTCGATGGAGTTGAGTGCTAACAAACACCCTTCTCCTCAGATTTCAGCAGCACCCTTTTCAGGTGCTTTTGTTTTTCAACCCTTGTTTCAAATCCAGGAGATTCCATGAAACTGCGTCCTTTGGGCGATCGCGTGATCGTCAAGCGTATCGAAAGCGAAACCAAAACAGCCTCGGGCATCGTGATCCCCGATTCGGCTGCTGAAAAGCCAGACCAAGGTGAAGTCTTGGCCGTCGGCCCTGGCAAAACCAACGACAAAGGCGATCTGAAAGCCTTGACCGTGAAAGTCGGCGACCGCGTATTGTTCGGCAAATACAGCGGCCAGACCGTCAAAGTCGACGGCGACGAACTGTTGGTCATGAAAGAAGAAGACCTGTTCGCGGTAGTTGAATAACTTGCGGGACAGTCCGAACGACGCGCGAAGCGCCCGTTCGCCCTGTCCTCAACCGATTAAATAATTTCAAGCATTAGGAGCTATCAAAATGGCAGCAAAAGACGTAATTTTCGGCGGCGAAGCCCGCGCACGCATGGTTGAAGGCGTGAACATTTTGGCCAACGCGGTCAAAGTGACTCTGGGCCCTAAGGGCCGTAACGTGGTTCTGGAGCGTTCTTTCGGCGCCCCTACCGTGACCAAAGACGGTGTGTCCGTGGCCAAGGAAATCGAACTCAAAGACAAGCTGCAAAACATGGGCGCGCAGATGGTCAAGGAAGTCGCCTCCAAGACGTCTGACAACGCTGGTGACGGCACAACGACTGCGACCGTGTTGGCTCAAGCCATCGTGCGCGAAGGCATGAAGTACGTGGCTGCAGGCATGAACCCCATGGACCTGAAGCGCGGCATCGACAAAGCGGTTGCTGCTTTGATCGAAGAGTTGAAGAAAGCCACCAAGGCCACCACAACGACCAAAGAAATCGCCCAAGTCGGCTCGATCTCTGCCAACAGCGACCACAGCATCGGTGACATCATCGCCAAAGCCATGGACAAAGTGGGCAAAGAAGGCGTGATCACTGTCGAAGACGGCAAGTCTTTGGACAACGAACTCGACATCGTTGAAGGCATGCAGTTCGACCGCGGCTACCTGTCGCCTTACTTCATCAACAACCCCGAAAAGCAAGCTGCTTTGCTGGACAACCCCTTCGTGCTGTTGTTCGACAAGAAGATCAGCAACATCCGCGATCTGCTGCCAACACTGGAAGCCGTTGCCAAAGCTGGCCGTCCTTTGTTGATCATTGCTGAAGAAGTCGAAGGCGAAGCCTTGGCGACTTTGGTGGTCAACACCATCCGCGGCATCTTGAAGGTCGTGGCTGTCAAGGCCCCTGGCTTTGGTGACCGTCGCAAAGCCATGTTGGAAGACATCGCCATCTTGACCGGCGGCAAAGTGATCGCTGAAGAAGTGGGCTTGACCCTCGAAAAAGTGACTTTGGCCGATCTGGGCCAAGCCAAGCGCATCGAAGTGGGCAAAGAAAACACCATCATCATCGACGGCGCTGGTGCAGCTATTGACATCGAAGCTCGCGTCAAACAAGTGCGCGTGCAAATCGAAGAAGCCACTTCTGACTACGACCGCGAAAAGCTGCAAGAGCGCGTGGCCAAGTTGGCTGGCGGTGTGGCCGTGATCAAGGTTGGCGCTGCCACCGAAGTCGAAATGAAAGAAAAGAAAGCCCGCGTTGAAGACGCCCTGCACGCTACCCGCGCTGCTGTGGAAGAAGGCATCGTGGCTGGCGGCGGCGTGGCATTGCTGCGTGCACGTCAAACCGCTGGCGTCATCAAAGGCGACAACGCTGACCAAGAAGCTGGTATCAAACTGGTGTTGAAAGCCATCGAAGCGCCTCTGCGCGAGATCGTGTACAACGCTGGCGGCGAGCCATCGGTGGTGGTGAACGCGGTGTTGGCCGGCAAAGGCAACTACGGCTTCAACGCCGCCAACGACACCTACGGCGACATGATCGAAATGGGCATTCTGGATCCCACCAAAGTGACACGCACTGCTTTGCAAAACGCAGCGTCTGTGGCCTCTTTGATGTTGACCACCGAGTGCATGATTTCCGAAGCGCCAAAAGAAGAGTCCGGCGCTGGCGGCATGCCTGACATGGGCGGCATGGGTGGTATGGGCGGCATGGGCATGTAAATGCCCGGCTGTCCGGACTGAGGGTTTGCGCCCTCACCCGGCCAAAACAAAGCCCCGCAAGGTGAACGCCTTGCGGGGCTTTTTTTATGCCGACGGGCTGAGTCCGTCATAAACGCCACTGATTCCTGCTTCAAAAGTCGCGTCCCAAAGTCAGTCGAACCGCTTCCAGCCCTTGATTAGGCTCTTTGTAGCCACCATTGCTGATGTGCATCAGGCCAATGCCCAACTTCGTCTTGGCGTTGAGGCGGTACATCACATCAAAAGTGGTTCGGAAGTTAAAACGCCCACTCAGTGAACGAACCCGGTCATCGCCTTTGATGACCGAATAAGAGGGGTAAATGAACAGCGTCATGTCAAAGCCTTTGACGTCGATGGTTTTACCAATGCCCGGACCAAACATGTCAGTGCCTTGTGCATTCAGCATGGCAGACGCGCCATATCGCAGGCCATAAAAGCGGGTCGGCTTGGACTGGTAAGACACATCGATGGCGCTTTTGTCTTTCGTCAGGGAAAGGTCCCATTCTTTGTTGTGTACATCGGTCATGTAAGAAACGCTCACGGTTTCTTTGTTGACTGAGGTGGGTTCTGGCACAGCGGCAAACCACGCTGATCCCAAGATAACGCCAATGGCTGCAGCACTGTTCAGCACATCCATCTCCTCTGTTGGTGTTTTCAATATTGATTATCGAAAACAGCCTCAACAGAACAGTTATCAAAGCCACTGAACTCAGGCCAACCTGAAAATCAGCGTACCTTGGTGCCAAACGTCAAAGGGCCGTTGCCTCGATCTGCACCACCCAGTAAGCGCCGTTTTCCTGCACCGCCTGAAAGCGCACCTTCTGGCCGACTTGCAAGACCTCGAGTTGGGCAGGCGTTTTCACCTGAAACACCATGCTCATGGGCGGCATGTCCAGATTCGGGATCTCACCGTGCTTGAGCGCCACCTTGCCAGCCGCCTTGTCCACGCGCCGCACTTCGGCCATGACCCAGGGCAAGGTCACTGCCGAATCGCTTACGCGCTGCACGCCCCCGCGCTGCGCCATGCGGCCTTGGCCCGGGTAGCGTTGAAAACTTTGGGTGCTGCCGTCTTTTTGCACCAGCAACACGTCGTAAGCGTCTTTGCGGCCTTTGTATTCGGGGCCATCCATGCCCGGGCTGCCAATGGGCATGCCCGGAACCGCCAAGCCCAAAGCGACAGGCCGCTCTTTGAGCAGGCGGTGGATGTCGGTGGCGGGCACATGGCCCTCGATGACGTAGCCGCCCACGGTGGCGGTGTGGCACGAGCCCAGTTTCTCGGGCATGCCCAGTCGCTTGCGGGCAGCGGTGTTGCCCACGTCGCGCACCTCCACTTTGAAACCACTGGCCTGCAGGTGCTCTACCCACAAGTGGCAACAGCCGCAGTTGGGGTCTTTCCAGACCTGCACCGTGTTGGCCTGCGCCAGCGCGGTGCGCTGAAAACCGGTGATGGTCAACAAGGCGGCGGCTGCCAGCCATTGGCGTCTTGAAAGGATGGTGAATTGCGAATTTGTCATTGCTTTACACCTTATTTGACGGTGATACGGCCGACCATGCCGGCTTCAAAATGGCCTGGAATCAGGCAGGCAAATTCAAAGCTGCCTGCGCGGTTGAAGGTCCAGACGATGGCCCCTTTCTGACCTGCGTTCACATGCGCCATATAGGGTTCGTCGTGTTCCATACCCGGGTGCTTTTTCATCATCTCTGCATGCGCTTTCAGCTCTGACGGCGTGCCGATCACGATCTCGTGCAGCGTCTTGCCCGCGTTCACTGCCACCAATCGCACGGTCTCGCCCAGCTTGATCTGGATCTCTTTGGGCGCGAAACGCATGTCGTCGGTCATGCGGATCTCAATGGTGCGTGTTGCTTTTTTCGGATCACCTGCGATGCCCCAGTCTTTTTGCTCGGCAGGTGCGGCTTCCTGGGCTTTGGCATGGTGGCCTTGATGGGCAGCAGGCGAATGCGCGTGGGCTGCGGGCATGGTCAGCAGGCCAGCGCTCAACAACAAAAAGGTCAGTGATTTGTTCATGGCGATTTCTGAAGAGTGAATGTGATTGTGAATGTGAAGACCCAAGCCCCGACTTGGCGAAGGTACTCAGGCGCGTGCTCAGTGGTGTTTGTGGCTTTCGGGTTTGCGTGCATTGGCAGCAGGCACCGCAGGTTGGGCAGATGCGGCGGCGGGCGCGGGTGCATCCGGCGCACGCGGCGTGTCCATCACCGGGCCCGTGTATTCATGCGCTTGCGTGCCCACCGGTTGTTTGTAATCGCCGGGGTCACTGTAATCACCGCGCTTTTGCTCTGCCCGCACTTTGAGCGTGGTGAACATGCCGCCCATCTCCACCGGGCCATAAGGGCCGGTGCCGGTCATCATGGGGAAAGTGTTGGCGGGCAACTCCATTTCCATCGCGCCCATATCGGCCATGCCGCGCTCACCCATGACCATGTAGTCGGGAATGAGTTTGCCGATTTTTTGGACCAGCCCCCGGTGGTCCACACCGATCATGGTGGGCACATCGTGGCCCATGGCCCCCATGGTGTGGTGGCTCTTGTGGCAGTGCATGGCCCAGTCGCCGGGCTCGTCAGCGACAAACTCCAGCTGCCGCATCTGGCCCACCGCCACGTCGGTGGTCACCTCGGGCCAGCGCGCCGTTTTGGGCACGGGGCCGCCGTCGGTGCCGGTCACCTCAAACTCAATGCCATGGATGTGTACCGGGTGGTTGGTCATGGTCAGGTTGCCCACACGCACGCGCACACGGTCGTGCAAGCGTGCCACCAGCGGGCTGATGCCCGGAAACACGCGGCTGTTCCAGCTCCAAATGTTCTGGTCCAGCATGGTGTTGACGTTGGGCGTTTTGGCACCCGGCGTCACATCAAACGCGTTGAGCAAAAAGGCGTAATCGCGGTCCACCTCGGCGATCAGCGGGTGCGGGCCTTTGGGGTGGGTGATCCACAGGCCCATCATGCCCATGGCCATTTGCGTCATCTCGTCAGCGTGCGGGTGGTACATGAAGGTGCCGGGGCGGCGCGCCACAAACTCGTAAACCCAGGTTTTGCCCACGGGAATCTGCCTTTGGTTCAAGCCTCCCACGCCGTCCATGCCGTTGGGCAGGCGCTGGCCGTGCCAGTGCACGGTGGTGTGCTCGGGCAATTTGTTGGTCACATAAATGCGCACCTTGTCGCCCTCAACCACCTCGATGGTCGGGCCGGGGCTTTGGCCGTTGTAACCCCACATGTTCACGACAAAGCCCGGTGCCATTTCGCGCACCACCGGCTCGGCCACCAGGTGGAACTCTTTCACGCCGTCCTTCATGCGAAAGGGCAAAGTCCAGCCGTTCAGGGTGACCACCGGCTTGTAGGGACGCCCTGCGCCCGTCACGCCCGGGGGGGTCCAAGGCGGCGCGGTGTTGGGGCGGGTCTGAATGACGGGCTCGGGCAAGGCGGCCAATGCGCTGCGGCTGACAGCGGTGGTGGCGACAGCAGCCCCTGCCACGGTACCGGCCACGCTGCCTGCGGCGGCCATGGCTTTGTGAAAAAAATCTCGGCGTTGCATGGTCAATGTCCTGCGGTGTTGGGGTTGGTGGGTTTGGTGGGGTTGGTGGATTGGGACGCGTCAGCGGCATCGGTGCCCGGCGCATAAGGCAAGCCAGCCAGCACAGCGGCCAGATCGGCCTGAGCCAACCAAGCCTGGCGCTGCGCTTGCAAGGCCGCGTCCACGCTGTCGATGCGGGTGCGGGCACCGGCCAGCAAGTCCCACGTGCTTTTGAGCATGCCGTTGTAACGCAGCCCGGTTTCTTGCAAGAGCTCGGTGTGCAAACGCAGCACTTCGGCCTGCGTGTTGTGCGCCGTCTGCCGGGCCACCTGCAAAGCGGTCACCGCCACTTGCACATCGGCCCGAATCTGCCGTGCCAGGCGATCGGCCTGTCGGCGCGCTTGCCAAGCGGCCTCCACCTCGTGGCCCCAGCGAAGGGTGCGCGGGTTCCATAAGGGCGCATCCTGGCCAGCCTGCCCGGACTGCGCGATCAGGGCTGCTTCGGCCGCTTGCAAGTCGGCTGCGTTCAGCCCCAGGCCCGCCATCAGGCGTTGGGCCTGCAGGTCGTCCAAAGCCCAGCGCAAATTCGCCCGGAGTGCCTGCGCCTGCAAGGCCGCCACATCGGCCAGCGGGCCAAGCGCTGGCACCTCAAGCGCACCCGATGTCGCCAGATCAGGCACTTGCTGCGGCATTTGCTGAGACATGTTCTCCGACGCTCTTTCCGGCAGCTGCTTGGGCAAGTGCAAGGGCAGCTGCTGCGCCATCGCTTGCACCGTCATACCAGCACCGACGCGTTGCCACAGCGCGTGACTTGTGCGCTCAGCTTGCAGCTGGGCTTTGTCCAAGCGTGTGCGGGCCTCCCACAGCGGCAGCTCTTCCTGGATTTGGCGTGCACGACTCCAGTTGCCCACCTGCGCCATGCGTTGGCCCAACTCGGCCCCGGCTTCTGCCACTGCCACAATGTCACGGCTGAGCGCGACCGACTGGCGGCTGACCACCGCATCGACCCACAACTTTTGCACTTGCCAGCGCAAAGCCGCCGCTTGCTGGCGCACTTGGGCCTGCTCTAAGGCACTCATGCCGGGTTTGAGCCACTTCGCCTCTTCTTGCAAGGCCAAACGGATGGCACGTGCCAGCGTCAGCTGACCGGCCTCAGAAGTTGCAGGCACATCCTGTGTCTGCGGCGTGTTGTTTTTCTCCCAGCGCAGCAAATCTGCATGGCCACGCGGAAACTGGCCCACCGCCTGGTTGGCATCCTGCCAACTCAACGGGGCATTGCCTTCACGACCCGATGACGGAGCAGCAAACGGGACAGCGGGCGGTGCCGTGTGCCCATGGCTGTGGGCAGGCTCACTGTGGGTTTGCGCCATGGCTTTGGGCCCCATGACCGTCAGCAAGGCAGCGAGCAGGGTTGATGCACCCTGCATGCGTTTGATAAACATCTTCATACCGATTTCCTGAACGAAACGAACACGGCACCTGCTTGCCTCAGTGGCAAGCAGACGCAACTGTGGCGTGAAACTCAGGAAATCGGGGGTTTGATGAGCGGCGAAATTGCCTGGCCTGCAGGTTGTCGTGTCTCACCGATGGGCAGTGGGTGAGACTGAAACACGGGCAACACCAGTGGCCACCAGGCCAAGCTGGCGCTTTGATGGCACACGCCACAGAGCTGACAAGTCGCATCATGGCAATCGGCTCGGGGATGGGCGTCATCACTCGCAGCCTGAGACGGTGCCATGCTTTCATGGCAGTCGTGGGCCGCCTGCGCCTCAAGCCCAGCCTGTGGCATGGCGCTGGCATGAACCTGTGTTGGCAGGTGATGCGCGCTGCTTTCTGGCATCGTCATCCAAGCCCCGGCCCACAGCCGCAAGGGCATCAGACAAAGCAGGAAACAAAGAAAAAAGCGGCGCATCTTTTGATCATAAGCGAACACCTGCCGCCCGTGCAGACCCAAGCCACAAGGCCTTGGTGCTGGCACCCCATGAACGCCTCGAATCCTCGATTCAAACAAAGGCGTGCAGTCGGCCGTGACGCGGCAAAGATAGGGCTAAAACAGGGCGGCGGGGGTATGCCCCCCGCGCTCAAGCACGCAAGCGCTGCAACAAAGCTGCCGTCGAAGCGTCCAGCCCCGTCGCGTCACCCGACACGATGCGGGCATGGATGTCTTTGGCCAGCACTTTGCCCAGCTCCACACCCCATTGGTCAAAACTGTTGATGCCCCAGACCGAGCCGCTGACGAACACGCGGTGTTCTTGCAGGGCAATCAATGCGCCCAAGCTGGCGGGGGTCAACTCATCAAGCAACAAAAACGTGCTGGGCCGGTTGCCCGTGAAGTGCTTGTGCCCGCCCTCGTCGTCCTTGCCTAACATCAGGGCCTGCGCCTGCGCGATCACATTGGCCAGCAACAATTCGTGGTGGTCTTTCAGGCTGTGCGTGGGCTTTTTCACGGCGATGAACTCCAGCGGCACCACGTCGGTGCCCTGGTGCAGCATCTGAAAATAAGCGTGCTGCCCGTTGGTGCCCGGCTCGCCCCACAACACCGGCGAAGTGCCATAAGGCAGCGCTTGGCCATTGCGGTCCACACGCTTGCCGTTGCTCTCCATCTCGAGCTGTTGCAAATACGCAGGCACGCGTCGCAAAGCGCTGTGGTAGGGCGCAATCGAGCGGCTGGTGTAGTTCAAAAAGTTGCGGTACCAAACATCCAGCAGGCCCAAACGCACAGGCAAATTGGCCTCTGGTGGTGCGGTCTGAAAGTGCTGGTCCATCGCATGTGCGCCCGCCAGCAGTTCTTTGAAGCCCTGAGCGCCGATGGCAATGGCTACTGGCAAGCCAATGGCCGACCACATGGAATAGCGACCGCCCACCCAATCCCAAAAGCCAAAGGTGGTGCTGATGCCGAACTCGGCTGCAGCCGCCACGTTGGTGGTGAGCGCGGCAAAGTGGCGGGCCACATCGTGGCCGCCTTGTGCCCGAAACCACTGCAAAGCCGAACGGGCGTTGGTCATGGTTTCGGTGGTGGTGAAGGTTTTCGATGCGATCAAGAACAGCGTGTTCTCAGCCTTCAAGCCCTTGAGCACAGCGGCCAGTTCATGTCCGTCCACATTCGAAACAAAGTGAAAGCGCTTGCCCGGCAGCACAAAGTCCTGCAGCGCCAGCACCGCCATTTGCGGCCCCAAGTCGGAGCCCCCAATGCCGATGTTCACCACATCGGTGATCTGAGCGTCGGCGCGAATTTGCTCAGCGTAAGCCAGCATGGGCTTCAGGGTGCCGTGCACCAGCTTCAAGGGCTCGGCCAATGGGCCAGCCAAAGAGCCCTCGGGTTGCCGCAGCAACCAATGCATCACAGGCCGGTCTTCGGTGTGGTTGATGTGCTCACCCCGAAACATGGCATCGCGGTGCGCGGTCAAACCGGTTTGGCGCGCCAGCTCTTGCAGCAGCGCTTCGGTGGCGGCATCCACATGGTTTTTAGACAAATCGGCGAACACATGGGCCGCTTGCTGGCTCAGGGTATCGGCACGTTGCGCATCGGCGGCAAAAGCGCTGCGCAAATCAAAGTCGGCAAAGTGGCCCGCGTGGGCCTGCAAGGCCTTCCAAGCCGGGGTTTGGTCACAACGCATGTTCAGGCCTTCTTCATCATGTCTTCCAACTTGACCGCATCGGCACAGAAGGCTCGGATGCCTTCGGCCAGCTTCTCGGTGGCCATCGCGTCTTCGTTCAGCGCCAGGCGGAACGAAGCTTCGTCATAAGCCATCGCGGGCAAGTCCATCGTTTTCGCGGCAGCGGCATCGAGTGCCAGGCCCAAAGGCGCATCGGTGGCGGCCAGCTGGGCCAACAGCTCAGGGCTGATGGTCAGCAAATCGCAACCGGCCAAAGCCGTGATCTGGCCCACGTTGCGAAACGACGCGCCCATGACTTCGGTGGCAATGCCGTGTTTCTTGTAATGGTTGAAGATGGCCCGCACCGACTGCACACCGGGGTCGTTCGCGCCCGACTTGGCAGCCTCGTCCCAAGCAGCGCCAGCGGTCTTTTTGTACCAGTCGTAAATGCGGCCCACAAAAGGCGAGATCAGCTGCACTTTGGCTTGGCCACAGGCCACGGCCTGGCAAAACGCGAACAACAGCGTCAGGTTGCAGCGGATGCCTTCGCGCTCCAGCTCGGCTGCGGCCTGAATGCCTTCCCAAGTCGAGGCGATCTTGATCAACACGCGCTCACGCCCAATGCCTTGCGCCTCGTAAAGCGCCATGATGCGGCGGGCCCGCGCCACGGTGGCGGCGGTGTCAAAGCTCAGGCGAGCGTCCACTTCGGTCGAGACACGGCCGGGAATGGTCTTCAATATTTCGCAGCCAAAACGCACCAGCAAATGGTCCATCACCACGTCCAGCGGCTGGCCACGGTGGGCCGCCACAGACTCGGTCAACAAGGGCGCATATTCGGGCTTTTGCACCGCCTTGAGGATCAGCGACGGGTTGGTCGTCGCGTCTTGCGGCTGAAACTGGGCCAATTGCTTGAAGTCACCGGTATCGGCCACCACGGTGGTGAATTGTTTGAGAGCGTCGAGTTGGTTCATGGCGTTGCGTACAAGTTGGCAAAAAGGGGGACAAACCTCCGTCAGGGTGATTGCTGCTGCAACAGCGGCATGCCTGCAGATGAAATATTTGTCGGGTATTTGAAAGCTGGCTTGAATTATCCGTGAAACAAAGTTACATTACAAATCAATTTTTCATGTAACTCAAGAACATCATGGCTTTTGATCTTGTTTTCTTTGGCGGCACGGGCGATCTGGTCTGGCGCAAACTCATGCCTGCCTTGTTTCAGGCCTTCCGACACGACACCCTGCCCGAAGGCGGTCGCATCATCGGCGTGGGCCGCGACGACCTGACGGACGAACAATACCGCCAGCAAATCCAGTCGCGCTTTGAACAGGTCGAAGGTGACAAGCGCCCCAACCCTGAAGAATTTGCCCGCTTTGCCAGCATGCTGTGCTACGTGCGCATGGACTTGTCCAAACCAGAGGCATACGCCATGCTGTCAGCCCGCTTGGCCGAACGCGAAACCGACAACGTGGTGATGTATTTGTCCACCGCGCCCAGCTTGTTCACCACGGTGTGCGAGCAACTGGCCGCCAACGGGCTGAACACGCCCAAGACCCGCATCGTGCTCGAAAAGCCGCTGGGCCACGACCTGGCCTCCAACCGCGCCATCAACGAAGCGGTGGGCAAGGTCTTCAAAGAGCAGCAGATCTTCCGCATCGACCACTATCTGGGCAAACCTGCGGTGCAAAACCTGTTTGCCATGCGCTTTGGCAACGCCCTGTTTGAACCCCTGTGGCGGCGCGAGCACATTGCCAACATCCAGATCACCATGTCCGAAGAGCTGGGCGTAGAAAAACGCGGTGGCTTTTACGAGACCACCGGCGCACTGCGCGACATGGTGCAAAACCATGCGCTGCAACTGCTGTGCGCGATCGCCATGGAGCCGCCCATCAACGCCCATGCCGACGCGATTCGCGACGAAAAACTCAAGGTGCTTCGCGCCCTGAAACGCTGGACACCCGAAACGCTCAGCCAGCATGTGATCCGGGGCCAATACAGCGCGGGCAACGTCTTTGGCCATGCTGTGGCCGGCTACCGCGAGGAGCCCGGCGTGAACCCCAGCAGCGGCACCGAGACCTTTGTGGCGCTGCGCACCGAGATCGCCAACTGGCGATGGGCGGGCGTGCCGTTTTATATCCGTACCGGCAAGCGCATGGCCTCACGCGAGGCGCACATCGAGATCAATTTCCGCCAGACGCCGCACGAGATTTTCAAGAGCCCAGTGGGACATGCCAACAAACTCGTCATCCACCTGCAACCCAAGGACGGGCTGGAGCTGCACCTGTTTGCGCAAGGCCAAAGCAAGCGCGGCGAAGGCAGCAGCGGTGCCACCCTGAGCCCGGTGCACCTGGATCTGGACTTTGACAAGCGCTTTGGCAGCCAGCGCGTGGGCGCTTACGAACGCCTGCTGCTCGACGTGCTCGATGGCCGCCTGAACCTGTTCGTGCGCAGCGACGAACAAGAAGAAGCTTGGCGCTGGGTCGAGCCGATCCTGCAACACTGGAAAAACGACACCATCGGCCCACGCCCTTACGCCGCAGGCACCTGGGGCCCGAGCGCATCGAGCGCGATGATTGCGCGCGACGGCTTTTGCTGGTCCGAAGAAATTTAAACCGAAAGACACACCATGCTCGAACGAATCAAGGCTTCTTTGCCCTCCCTGGCCCCGGCCGAGCAACGTGTGGGCAAGCTGGTGCTGGCCGATCCTCGGGCTTTTGCCAACTTGCCGGTCACCGAACTGGCCGATCGCTCGCATGTGAGCAAACCGACTGTGGTGCGCTTTTGCCGCAGCATGGGCTACGACGGCCTGTCGGACTTCAAACTCAAACTGGCCGGCAGCGTGAGCGAAGGCGTGCCCTTCATCCACCGCAGTGTGGACGTGGACGACAAAACCAGCGACATCGCGGTCAAGGTGATCGACAACACGGTGGCGGCGTTTTTGAAGTACCGCAACGACGCCAGCTCGTTTGCTTTAGAGCACGCTGCCCAAGCCCTGGCCGCGACCCAAAAGACCAACCGACGCATCGAGTTTTATGGCGTGGGCAACTCCGGCATCGTGGCGCAAGACGCACAGCACAAATTCTTTCGCCTGGGCGTGAATGCCATTGCCTACAGCGACGGCCACATGCAAGTCATGAGCGCCTCGATGCTCAAGCCGGGCGACTGCGCTGTGATCATCTCCAACTCGGGCCGCACCCGTGACCTGATGGACGCCTGCGACATCGCCAAAAAGCAAGGTGCGACCACCATTGTCATCACCGCCAGCGGCTCACCCTTGGCCAGTGCCGGGCACATCCACCTGACAGCCGACCACCCCGAGGGCTACGACAAATACAGCCCCATGGTCTCGCGTCTGTTGCACTTGCTGATCATCGACATTTTGGCCACCACAGTGGCCCTGCGCATTGGCGAAGAACTGCAACCCAATTTGCGCGACATGAAGAACAACCTGCGCAGCAAACGCTACACCTGACCGCAAAGGGCATGGACCCCCGATCAAGTCGGGGGTGACAAATTGGTCATACCCAGCACAAGCACTTGCCATACCCAGCACAAGCACTTGTCATACCCGGCTCGACCGGGTAACCATGCGCAGCGAAGGCGTTATGCCCAGCTGAGGCGTATTGCGGTGCCGCAGCCGCCGTGCACTGGGCTGCGCACACTGACTTGGGCACCGTGCTGGCTGGCGATTTCTTTCACGATGGCCAAACCCAAACCACTGCCCGACAAGCCCGAAGGCGCGGCGCGGTAAAAGCGCTCGAACACATGTGCTTGGTGCTCTGGCGCGATGCCCGGACCATCGTCTTCCACTTCAAACCAGTGCGCGCCCACCCGCACCGTGATCTGCGTGCCCGCAGGCCCGTGGTGAATGGCGTTGTCGATCAAATTGCTCAAGGCCTCGTGCAGCAACAAGTCCACGCCGTGCACCTCGCATTGGGCCACTTGCAACTCCAGCCCCAGGTCATCGCCCAATTGGTGGGCACGCATCAAATGCTCTTGCGTCACCCGCTTGGCCAGCGCCACCACATCCACGGTTTGGGGGCTGTGCATTTCGCGGGCGTGCTCGACACGGGTCATGGCCAGCAGTTGTTCGGTCAAGCGCACCGCGTCGTCGGTGGTTTGGCGTGCGGCCGACATCAAGGCTTGCGCCTGCTCAGGCTCGGCGTTGCGCTGCGCCAATGCCAGCTGGGTTTTCAGGGCGGTCAAGGGCGTGCGCAGTTGGTGCGCCGCGTTGTCCAAAAAACGTTTGCGAATATCGATCAGCCGTCCCAGTCGCTCCAGGTAGCTGTTGAGCGTGTCGATCAGCGGACGCAACTCGCGTGGCAAATCGGGCGGCTGAATGGGCGAAAAATCGTCATCTGCTTTGTGCGCCAGTTGTTGGCGAAACGCCTCCAGTGGCCGAATCCCGCGCTGCACGCCCAACACCACCAACAGCGCAGCGGCCAAGAGCAACAAACCTTGGCTGCCCAAGGTGTCCCACAAAATATGCTGAATGAGTTGTTGCCGCGCTTCCATGGTTTCGGCCACGGTGATCTTGATGAGCGCCTCGGCCGGCCCCGTCTCTTCCATGACGTGGGTCAGCTCGGCCAGACGCACGGGCTGGTTCAGGTACACGCCATCGTCAAACTGAACCAAGGCAAAGTACTTGACCGCCGATTTGTCACGCACAGGGGCGCTGGGCAGCGCGGCATCGCCGGCCAACCACTGTCCCCCGACCGAGGTGACCTTGTAAAACAGGCGCGAACCTGTGTGATTTTCAAACAGATAGCCAGCCGCTTTGAGCACATCCAATTGCAAGCGGCCATCGCGCCACTCCAGCTCTTCGGCCAAGGTGCGGGCCGCCAAGTACAAAGAACGGTCGTAGGCTTCGTTGGCCGCTTGCACCGCATTGCCATAGCCCACCCAGGCGTTCACCCCGATCAAGCCCATCAAAGGCCACAAGATCCAACTCAGCAAGCGCCTGCGCAAAGAGGCGACCGCTTTGAATCGGCTGGCAGGCATGGGGCTCTTGCTCAAACGGCCTGCCCCGCTGGCAGGGTCAGCATGTAGCCCATGCCGCGAAACGTGGTGATGGTGACTTCGGGCTGGCCTGCCGCGCTGGCCAGCGCCGACTCGAACTTTTTGCGCAAACGGTAAATCAGCACCTCCACCGCCTCCAGCCCGGTGGCCTCGTCGGCAAACACGTCGGCATGCAGTTGCTCTTTGCTCACCGTGCGCTGCGGCGACTCCAGCAGCACCCGCAGCGCAGCGGCTTCGCGCTTGGTCAAGGCCAAGGGCTGGCCATGGAGCTGAACGGCACCGCTGTCGACCTGCATCTCAAGCGGTCCGCAGCGCAGCACAGCAGGCTTGATGCGGCCATGGCGGCGCAGCAACACCTGCAAACGCGCCTCCAACTCGCTCAAATCAAAGGGTTTGGGCAAATAGTCGTCAGCCCCCATGTTCAAACCCAACACCCGGTCGGGCACGCTGGCACGGGCCGTCAAAATCAGCACCGGCACGGCATCGCCGCGCTCGCGCAGGGCTTGCAGCACGCTCAAGCCGTCGCGTCCGGGCAGCTGCAAATCGAGCAAAACCGCGTCAAAACCATGGCCCGGCTGCAAACACTGGTCGGCTTGCAGGCCATCGGTGGCAAAACTGACCGTCATGCCGCCTTGACGCAAAGCCGTGCCCAACCACAACGAAATGTCTGGCGTGTCTTCGACCAACAAGATCTGGGGCTTTAGGGTATTCACTGAACGAAATTGACAGGTGATTGACAGCTTGGGGCCGTGCCCAAGCTCAAAATGGTGGCTGTCTGCCAGCCTGATTGGCAGTGGTGCTTTGATTTTTACACAGGAGACTGAAATGCAAATGTCCAAACGCGACTTTCTGGCCCTCAGCGCTGCCGCAGGTGCGTCCATGGCCCTGCCCGCATGGGCTCAGGCCAAACCCCTGATTGCCAACATGAACATGTTTGTGCCCGCAGCACCTGGCGGCGGCTGGGACGGCACTGCCCGTGCCATGGAGCGTGCAGCCAAGGCCGCAGGCCTGGTGGGCAATATGCAATTTGAAAACGTCGGCGGCGCTGGCGGCATGGTCGGTCTGCCCCGTTTTGTGAACCAGCGCAAAGGCCAGGGCAACACCCTCATGGTCGGCGGCTCGGTCATGATCGGCGCAGGCATCGCCAACAAGAGCCCCGTCACCATCAAAGACGTCACAGCCATCGCCCGCCTGACCGAAGAAGCCGGCGTGATCGTGGTGCCTGCCAACGGCAAGATCAAGTCCTGGAAAGACTTGGAAGCGGCCATCAAGGCCAACCCCAAGGCCGTGTCGGTCGCAGGCGGCAGCGCTGGCGGCACCGACCACCTGATCTTGGGCATGCTCATCAAAGCCTTGGGCAAAAACCCCCGCGAAGCCGCCTATGTGGCGTTTGCCGGTGGTGGCCCCGCCAACGCGGCCATCCTGGGCGGCCAGGTCACCGCGGGCATTTCGGGCTGGTCTGAGTTCGAAGAGCAAATCAAAGCCGGCCGCATGATCCCATTGGCCGTGTCGGGCAAGCGCCGCATCCCGGGTGTCAGCGTGCCCACCCTGACCGAGTTGGGCGTCAACGTCACCGAATCCAACTGGCGCGGCGTGTTTGCGCCTCCCGGCATCTCGGCCGCTCAGCGCGAAGCCATGATCGACTTCGTCACCAAACTCAACGCATCGGCCCAGTGGCGTCAAGAACTGGAAACACGCAAATGGACCGACGCCTTCATGACCGAGCGCCCGTTTGAGCGTGACTTGGCCAAAGACATCGAAGAAAAAATCGTCTTGATGAAAGAGCTGGGTCTGGCATGACACCTTTTCATGTTGCCCTTTTGTTGGTCGCCCTGTGCGGGGTGGCCGCCTGGCAGGTCACGGTCATTCCTGAATCGTTGATGCAGATGACCGTGGGCCCTGTGCTGGCCCCGGGTGTGATCGTGGCCGCGCTCAGCGTGTTCGCCGTGCTTTATGGCATCAGCGCCTGGCGCGGCAGACAAGCTGACGAAAGCCAGGCTCCGGACCAATCGCCCCTGCCCGGCGCGAATGCCCGCGTGCTCAGCTTGCTGGGCGGCGGCGTGGCATTCATTGCGCTGGTGACACCACTGGGTTTTGTGATTCCCGGCACCTTGTGCGGCATGGGCGTTGCCCGTGCTTTCGATGCCCCACTGAACCTCAAGTCGGCCGGCATTTGCGCGGTCATTGCCAGCACGTTCTGGTTTGTCTTTGCCCAACTGTTGGGTGTGGGCTTGGGCCCTGCACTGCCTTGGTTGATTTGACGCGGGCCTGGCCCGCTTAACGCTGAGTTCTGAGCACTCAGCCTCGACGTTTCACGTTTTTCGATCGGATACCTCATGGAAGCTTTTAACGCTCTGATGGGTGGCTTTGCCAATGCCCTGCAACCCACCACCCTGATGTGGGGTTTCGTCGGTTGCTTTGTCGGCACTTTGGTGGGCGTGCTGCCTGGCATTGGCCCGGCCCTGACCATCGCCTTGCTGCTGCCCCTGACCTACCACGTGCCCGCCACCAGCATGTTCGTCATGTTCGCGGGCATTTATTACGGCGCGGCCTATGGCGGCTCCACCACCTCCATTTTGCTCAACACGCCAGGCGAATCATCGGCGGTGGTCACCGCACTCGAAGGCAACAAAATGGCCCGCAAAGGGCGTGCTGGCCAAGCACTGGCCACTGCGGCCATCGGCAGTTTTGTGGCCGGCACCATCGGCACGCTGGCCTTGACCTTTGTCGCCCCTTGGGTGGTTGAGGCCGCGCTGGCTTTTGGCCCGGCCGAATACTTCAGCCTCATGGTGGTGTCGGTCGTGGCAGTGTCGGCTGTACTGGGCAACTCTATGCTGCGAGGCCTGGTTACGTTGGGTCTGGGCCTGATGCTGGGCATGGTCGGCGTTGACTTGCAGACAGGTCAACCCCGCTTCACGTTTGGCCGCCCTGAGTTGCTCGACGGCATCGAAGTGACTGTTGCCGCGGTGGGACTGTTTGCAGTGGGCGAAGCCTTGTATCTGGCCTGGCAAGGGCGCGAATCCAAGACTGGCGAAGTCATGAAATTGACGGGCAGCCTGTGGATGAGCAAGAGTGACTGGTCACGCTCTTGGAAACCCTGGTTCCGAGGCGCCCTTTTTGGCTTCCCCATTGGGGCCATGCCCGCAGGCGGTGCCGAATTGCCCACCTTGCTGTCCTATTACACCGAGAAAAAACTCTCCAAGCACCCCGAAGAATTTGGCCACGGCGCGATCGAAGGCGTGGCGGGCCCCGAAGCCGCCAACAACGCTGCGGCAGCGGGTGTGCTGATGCCATTGCTCACCTTGGGCATCCCCACCTCGGCCACTGCGGCCATCATGCTGTCGGCCTTTGAAGGCTACGGCATCCAGACCGGCCCACAACTGTTCAGCCAACAAGGCAGCTTGGTGTGGACCCTGATCGCCAGCCTCTATATTGGCAACGTGATTTTGCTGGTGCTCAACCTGCCCCTGGTCAGCCTGTGGGTCAAGCTGCTCAAGATCCCACCGCCTTGGCTCTACGCCGGCATCATCGTGATCTCGACCGCAGGCGTTTATGGCGCAGGCAACTCGGTGTTCAACGTGGGCTTGCTGTTCGTGTTCGGCCTGCTGGGCTACATCATGCGGCGCTTTGACTTTCCGGCTGCGCCCCTGATCGTCGGCCTGATCCTCGCGCCACTGGGTGAACAGTCCATGCGGCAGGCCCTGACCATCAGCCAAGGCGAATGGTCTACGTTCTTCACCCGACCGCTGTCGGGCAGCTTGATGGCCATTGCCGCGCTGCTGCTGATCGGGCCCGCGCTTTGGCGACTGTTTCGCGCCAAGACGTCCTCTTGATCCGTAAAAACCCTCTTTGAAAACGTGCGCATTTTTGTTGTGATCAGTGGTTAAATTTTCACAAGGTCTGAGACATGAACGAACAAGATTCCGCCCTCATCCAACGCCGTGACTACCTCAAGTGGATGGGCGCGGCGGGCTTGGCGGCCACGGGGGTGTCTGGTCATGCGCAATCGGCCTGGCCCAACAAACCCATCCGCTGGATCGTGCCGTTCGCACCGGGCGGCACCTCCAGCATCGTGGCACGCACCATCGCGGCTGAGTTGACCAAACAAATGGGGGTTGCCTTCGTCATCGACAACAAAGGCGGCGGCGGCGGCGTGCCCGCCATGCAAGAAGTCATGCGCATGCCTGCTGATGGCTACACCATCGTCATGAGTCACATCGGTCTCATGGCGGTCAACCCCCTGATTTACCCCGACAGCGGCTACGACGTAAACAAAGATTTTGTGCCCGTCACCCTGCTGTCGCGCGTGCCCAGCTTGTTTGTGGTGCACAAAGACGTGCCCGCCACCGACATGAAGTCCTTGGTAGCCTATGTCAAGTCACGGCCCGGCCAGCTGAACTACGCTTCAGCAGGCAACGCCAGCGCGGGCCATTTGGCCATGGAAGCGCTCAAGCTGGCCACCGGCATGTTCATCACGCACATCCCCTACCGGGGCACCGGCCCAGCCCTCAACGACGTTCTGGCAGGCCGCATACAGTTGTTTTCGGCGGGCACACCTGCTTTGTTGCCCCACATCAAAAGCGGCACGCTGCGCTGCATTGCGGTGGGCACGCGCGAACGCATTTCGGTCTTGCCTGATGTGCCAACAGTGGCCGAGCTGGGCTACAAAGACTTTGAAACCGTGCAGTGGTACGGCATCACCGCACGCGCAGGCACACCACCCGAAATTTTGCTCAAACTGCAGCAAGAGTGCGCAAAAGCCATGAAATCACCCGACGTCATCGCCAAGTACGCGGCCGAAAGCGCCATTGCAGGCGGCGGCCCTGCCAGCGAATACGGGGCCTTTATTGCCCGCGAACAATCGCGCTGGAAAGAAGTGGTGATCAAAGCAGACATCAAACCGGGTTGATGCATACGCGCTGAATTTGCACTGAGTTCAAGTGCTTTTCTTCTTGCTGCGTCGACTTTGGATCATCGACACATTCATTTCGCCATCCAAAGTCGAGGCATAAAACCGCTCAATCATCTGCACCGAAGTTCTGGCATTGCGGGCCAAGGTCAACATATCAATGCCCTGCCCGTACAACAGACGGAACATGATGGAAGTGTGCCGCAAACAATAAAGCGTTCGGGGTCGGTTGTTGTCATCTGTTGTGGGCAAACCAGCCTCACGCATGACCCACTTGAACCAAAAACCGAGCACCGCCAGTGCGTAGTTCCGGTCTTTTTCGGCCGGCAAGAACACAAAATCATCTGGCTGCCCAAACCCCTGCGCTTTGGCGTGGCGCAACGCCGACTCGTACACATGGACCGCCGCTTGCATCGTCACCATCGGTTTGTCGTGCTTCTTGGTCTCGGGAAGATTCAAGCGCAAATAAACCGACTCACCCCGCACCACGGTGACGTGTTTGTGCTTCAGTTGCCGCAAGTCACCGGGCCTGAAAAAACTGTTCACCATGAAGCGGATGACCCAAAACATATCGGGGGCCAACAACATATTTCTGGGTGCAACCCAAAACCGATCCCGATGCCCATCTGACGATTTGAGCGGTGGGGCCTGCACACCCGATCGGGACATTTTCAGTGCCGTATGCGCCAACTTACGGTATTCCAGCAAAGACAACATCGATCGCGGCTTGGTGATCACCTTGATGCGCGGAAATTCAGGCACCTCTTTCAACAAGCCTTGACGAACCGCCAGCTTCAGCAACTTTCTGACCAGCACCAGATACTGAGAAACGGTGGTGGAGCTGAGCTGGTGTTGCGTCAAGCGCGACACAAAACCGTCCAGATCCACATGCGTCACTTGGGTGGGGGCAACGTATCTGAAAAACGGCAACACATGGGCTTCGAGTCTGTTTTTCTGAATTCCTACCGATGCGGCACTCAACTCGCCACGACCGACACGCTCCCACTCGGTGTCCAATAATTTCTCAGCGATGAAATTGAAGTTGTTTTTCTTCTCAAAGCTCCGCTGGTCTGTGGCAAAGGCCCCAATCGGATCAGCCTTGAGACTTTGACGCGGCTTGTCCAAGACGAGCGCGGGGGCTTGAGCCACGGCTTGCTGGCCGACCTCGATGCCGCCCTGGGTTTTGGCGCGCACACCCATCAAATCCCAACTTTTGACGGGCACCACATAAAAAGCCGGCTTGTTTTCGTGAAGAACAAGAAGAGGTGAGTTACCACATTCTCCAACCAAATTTAGCGTATCCGATAAAAATTCAGTTAAACCAACTAATTTGTTAACATTTGAAAAATTTATGATCATATAAGTTAGATTAAGACAGACTGACGTTCATGTCCGTATTGCACAGCACAGAGCGTCTCATTTCACCCTAGTTGCTCTGGCTGTTATGGCCGCTTCGGGCGCTGCTTTCGCTCAGTCTTCCGTGTCTTTGACAGGTAAGCTGCGTTTTGCTTACGGCACTGCCAAAACTGACGCTGGCGTCAAAACAACTGGTGTTGGCGTTACCGACGGTGACTGGAACATCGCTGCTGTGGAAGACTTGGGCGGTGGCTTGAAGGCCGGCGCTAACATGGCTCTGCGTTTGCGCGGCCGTGACGCTGCCACTGACGCCACTTCTACAGGCGTTGGCGCACGTCCACGTGACTCCAGCATGTACGTGACTGGCGATTTCGGTACCGTGACTGTTGGTGCCATTGAAGCCGGCAACGGCATCTTGGGCTTGGTCACTGCTGGCGGCCCAACTTACATCGGCTTGGATAACGGCGTGCAATTGGCCGGTGCTTCCAACGTTGACATCCTGCAATACACCAGCCCCGCCATGAACGGTTTCAGCTTCAAAGCGGCCACATTGGACGCAGTGGGCGGCGGCGGTTCACAAAACGGTGGTGCTTTGACCCTTTACGGCGCTAACTACGCCAACGGTCCTGTGTCTGCTGCTTTGGACGTGACCAAGTACGGTTCTTCCTTCGCTGCTGCTGCTAACAGCCGCACTCGCATCAGCGCCAACTACAACCTGGGCGTTGCCATTGTGGGCGCTGGTTACCAGAACGCTGACAACGGCGCTGCTGCTGCCAAGAAAGAAACCGCTATCAGCGTGTCTGCTCCTTTCGGCGCATTCAACGTTGGCGCTGTGTACGCTACCAGCAAGACCGATGGCACCGCGGGCAACAACACAGGTTACGACCTGGCTGTTCAGTACAACCTGAGCAAGCGCACTTACGTGGCATTGCAAGCTCAGTCCACTAAGACTGCTGGTGCCACTGCATCCGCTACCAACACACGCGTTCAGTTGGCTCACTCCTTCTAATCCCCCGCTGGCGCAAGCCAGCTGAGGTTTAAAAGACTCAAAAACCCACCGCGGCAACTCGGTGGGTTTTTTTATGGCTTGTCTGCGGTCAGGTGGGTTTTTGTCATTCAGCCGACATGTCGTTAGATGACAATCTGACCATTGTTTTGACATTTTTGTACCCCATGACCTTGCCTCATTTTTCTCGCCGCCAATGGCTGGCTTCGGCTGCGGTCGGCAGTTTTGTGCACGCACTGGGTGCGCAAGCGGCCACTTACCCTGATAAACCGGTGCGCATCGTGGTGCCATTTGCCGCAGGCGCGGGCACCGATGCCATGGGGCGTTTGTTGGCGCAGAAGTTGGGGGATTTGTGGGGTGCCAGCGTGGTGGTCGAGAACCGCACCGGTGCTTCGGGGGCGATTGGCACTCAGTATGTGGCGCAAAGTCCGGCTGACGGTCACACGCTTTTGCTGGTCGCGGCACCTTTTACCACCGTGCCTGCGGTGTTGCCCACTGCGGGTTATGACCCGGTGGCCAGTTTTGCGCCCATTGGCATGGTGGCCGAAGGGCCTTTGATGTGGGCTTGCAACAAGGATTTGCCTATCAACACGCTGGCCGAATTGGTGGCCTATGCCCAAACCCGACCTGGGCAGCTCAATTACGGCTCTGCGGGCGCAGGCGGTATCAATCACTTGGTGCTGGAACAGCTGAAGGCGAAAAAAGGGGTGTCGATCGTGCACATTCCTTACCGCGGCATCGCCCCCGCCACACTGGACATGATCGGCGGGCAAATCCACTTGCTCACAGGCACGATCCCGGCCTTGGCCCCTTTTGTGCGCGATGGCCGCATCAAGCCCCTGGCGGTGACCACCGCGCAGCGTCACCCGTCTTTACCGCAAGTGCACGGACTGGCCGAGCAAGGTTTGTCCGATTTGAGTGCCCTGAATTACTTTGGTTTGGTGGCGCCCAAAGGCACGCCCGCCGATGTGGTGGCGCGTTTGGGTCAGGCCATTGGCCGCATCACGGCCATGCCCGATGTGCAAGCGCGTTTCAAGGCCGACGCCCTGGAGCCAGCCCCGCAAGGTGTGGCGCACATGGACAGGTTCATTCGCAGTGATTTGGATGGCTGGAAGAAAGTGGTGCGCCAGCAAGGCATCCAGATGGAGGCCATTTAAGCGGCCATTGGTTTGGGTGAAAAACGCTTTAGCTTTTGCCTTTTGCCTTTTGCCTTTTGGCTTTTGCCTTTTGGCTATTGAAGTTAGGTGGTCGAAATTTGGTGGGTTTTAGTTTGGTGTCGGGTTTTCAGCTGCGCTGAACGGCGGTCGCCCAAGCGGCCAGTTTGGCCTCAGCCTGGTCTCGGCTCCATTGCGGCGCGAAAACACGTTCGGTGGCCAGCCGCTCGCGCAGCTCACCCGGTTCGATGAACACGCCTTGCTGTAGACCTGCCATCAAAGCCGCCCCCAGGGCGGTGGTTTCGGTGGTTTGAGGCCTGACCACGGGTAAGCCCATCAGGTCGGCTTGCATTTGCATGAGCAAGTTATTGCTGCAGGCACCGCCGTCCACGCGCAACGCCTTGACTTGCAGGTGCGGCAGGTGACTGGCGTCTTTTTGCATGGCTTGCAGCAGCACGGTGCTTTGCAGCGCGATGCTTTCGAGCGCAGCGCGGGCAATGTGGGCCACACCGCTGCCACGGGTCAAGCCCTGAATGCTGCCGCGTGCATGGGGCAGCCAATAGGGCGCACCCAAACCGGCAAATGCCGGCACAAGCACCACGCCATCGCTGTCGTTCACGCTCGCGGCCAGCGCTTCCACTTCACTGCTGTGCGTGATGGCTTTGAGGCCATCGCGCAGCCATTGCACCACCGCACCGCCCATGAATACGCTGCCTTCCAAGGCGTATTCGGGCGGGGCCTTGGTCTGCAGTTGGGCGGCACAGGTGGTCAAGAGTCCGTTGTGGCTTTGCAGTGCGCTGTGCCCGGTGTGCATGAGCATGAAGCAGCCCGTGCCATAGGTGTTTTTGACCTCGCCTGCTTGCAAGCAAGCTTGTCCCAGCAAGGCCGATTGTTGGTCGCCCGCCACACCGCCAATGACCGGCCCCAGCCCAGGCCCAAGCAAGCCGGTTTGCACCCGCCCAAAATCGGCCACAGAGGCATGCACCTCGGGCAACACGGCGCGAGGAATGTCGAACAAATCGAGCAACTCATCGTCCCATTGCCCGGTGTGGATGTTCAGCAGCAAGGTGCGACTGGCGTTGCTGATGTCGGTGCGGTGGCTTTGACCCCCCGTCAATTGCCAAATCAGCCAAGTGTCTACGGTGCCAAAAGCCAGTTCACCGGCTTGTGCTTGTGCACGGGCACCAGGAATGTGGTCGAGCAACCAGCGCAATTTGGTGGCCGAGAAATAGGCGTCGAGTCGCAAGCCGGTGCGCTGCTGAATGAGCGGCTCCACCCCTTGTTCGCGCCATTGCTGGCACAGCGCTTCGGTGCGCCGGTCTTGCCAGACGATGGCGTTGTGCAGTGGCACGCCGGTCTGGCGGTTCCACAGCAGTGTGGTTTCGCGCTGGTTGGTGATGCCCACGCCCCGGATATCGGCGGCCGTCAAGTTGCATTGGGCGAGCACCTTTTGCGCTGTGTCGCGTTGGCTGTGCCACAGACTCAAGGGGTCGTGTTCTACCCAGCCTGGTTGGGGGTAAATTTGCGGGAATTCTTGTTGCGCCGTGCCGACGATGTGGCCGTGGTCGTTGAAAACAATGGCCCGGGAGCTGGAGGTGCCCTGGTCGAGTGCGAGCAAATAAGTGGGCTGTGTCATGGCTTGTCAGTGGAGGTGTCCGAAGACATGTCTTTGGGGGGCGCCACGACGCAGCGAACAGCTTGATCGCGCAAGAGGCTCTCGAAATCAGGGGCAAGAGGCGCGTCGGTGAACAAGGTGTGCAGCACTTTGAGCGGTGCCATCTCAATCATGGCTGCACGGCCAAATTTGCTGTGGTCGGCCACCAGCCAGACCTGGCGAGATTGCTCGACGATGGCCCGCGCCACCATGACTTCGCGCATGTCGAAGTCGCGCAGGGTGCCATCGGCGTCGATGCCGCTGATGCCGATCAGGCCGATGTCCACCTTGAATTGGCGGATGAACGACAACGCCGCTTCTCCCACCACGCCCAAGTCTTCGTGGCGCACCGTGCCGCCGGCCATGAGCACTTCGCACTGGGGATTGGCCGTCAAGGTGCGGGCCACATGCAAATTGTTGGTGATCACCCGCAGATCAGCATGGTGCAGCAGTTCGCTGGCCACGGCTTCGACGGTGGTGCCAATGTTCATGAACAAGCTGGCACCCGGCGGGATGGCTGCCGCCACGGTGCGTGCAATGCGCTGCTTGGCCTCGGCATGGGTGCGCTGACGCTGGGTGTAAGTGGTGTTGCGGGTGCTGCTGTCAATGGCGCGCACGCCACCATGAAACCGTTCCATGGCCCCGGTTTCTGTCAGTCGCTGGATGTCACGGCGGATGGTTTGCAGTGTGGTGCCGAATTGGGCTGCCAAAGCCTCTGTTTTGAGGCTGCCATGCTCGCGCACATGGTGCAGCATGGCTTGTTGTCTGGGATTGAGTGCCATGGTCATGGCCCTGTTGTAACCGGTTTTTGATGTTGCAAAACTAGGGATTTCGAGCATATGTGATCATTTCCTTTTGTTATATAACCCTCAAAAGAAAATAAACGAACATAAATAATCATATTTAGCGCTCCATTATGTTTCGACCTGATCTTTCAGACTGGACCCAGGCACCCTGCGATGTGCTGGTGATCGGTGGCGGTGCCACCGGTCTGGGTGTGGCCGTGCAAGCGGCACTGGAGGGGCGACGCGTGGCGCTGGTCGAGGCGCGCGATTTTGCCTGTGGCACGTCGTCACGTTCGACCAAGTTGTTGCACGGCGGGGTGCGCTATTTGGCGCAGGGGCGTATCAAGCTGGTGCGCGAGGCTTTGCGTGAACGGGCCATTGTGTTGGGCCTGGCCCCCCATTTGGCGCAGCCCCTGCCTTTTGTGGTGCACGAGCGGCGCTGGCTGGCGTGGGCCATCACGGCTTTGGGGCTCAAGCTGTACCAGTGGCTGGCAGGCCGCTTGAGTTTGGGGGCCACCGAGTCCATCAGCCAGCGCAGCCTGCGTGACAGCGGAGTGGCATTGCCCGGCACGGTGGCCGGGGTGCGGTATTGGGATGGTCAATTTGAGGATGCGCGGCTGGCATTGGCCTTGGCCCGGACCGCACAGGCCGCAGGTGCCCGAGTGCGCAACCACACCCGTGTGGTTGCCCTGAAGCAGCACGACAAAGATTGGGAAGTGACGCTGCAAGATGCCCTGAATGGTCAGCAAATCACCTTGCGGGCGCATTGCGTGGTCAATGCCACTGGCGTTTGGGTCGATGGCTTGCGGCAGCTGGCTTTGTCTGCAGTGCCGCAGACAGCGGTGTCAAAGACATCGTCATCGCGTTCATCGGCACTGCAGGGCCTGGTCAAGCCGAGCCAAGGCGTGCATCTGGTGGTGGACCGTGCGCGTTTGCCGCTGAACGAGGCGGTGCTGGTGCCGCGAACCACCGATGGGCGTGTGCTGTTTGCTGTGCCATGGTTGGGGGCCACGGTGATCGGCACCACCGACACCCCGCGTGACGACGCCCCGCTGGAGCCGCGTCCCATGGCCGAGGAGTTGGCCTTTTTGTGGGGTGAGACAGCACGCGCCTTGGGCGTTCGCTTGCAGGCACACGATGTGAAGAGTGTCTGGGTGGGCTTGCGCCCTTTGGTGGACAACAGACATGGCCAGCAGGGGCAAACGGCGCAAATGTCACGCGAACACCTGATCGCCCGCGAAGCGCCTGGCTTTGTGACCGTGACCGGCGGCAAATGGACGACTTACCGCAGCATGGCGCAAGAGGTGTTGAGCACCTTGGTGGCCTCTGGCGATTTGCCGACGGCCCGGTGTGTGGCCCACACCGAAAGCCACACTTTGTTTGGTGCGCCTGCTGCCGGTGCGCTGCCCACCAGTTTGCGTGAAGCGCCAGGTGCGCATTTGCTGGGGTCTGAGGCGGCAAAGGTGTTGAATGTGCCCGGCAGCGATGAGTTGCTCGGCTTGGGTTTGACAGCGGCGATGGTCCGCTACTGTGCGCGCTCGGAGTGGGCTGTCACGGTCGAGGACATGCTGGCCAGGCGCTGGCGTGTGTTGTTTCTCGATGCCCGCTTGGCCGAGCAGATGGCCCCGCGCGTGGCCGAGTTGTTGCAGCAAGAAACGGGCATCGACCCGGCGTTGCCCGCGTTTTTGGCTTTGTGCCGGCAATACCAGCTGAGTCCGGCAGACTTGGCTGGTTTATGAATGTGATGGAGGTATTTTTGTGAGCACCGATACGATTTCCAATGTGCGCTACGGCATCATCGGCTGCGGCATGATGGGGCAAGAACATCTGCGCAACATCGCCCTGTTGCCCGGTGCCTCGGTGACCCGGATCTTTGAACCGGATGACGCGATGGCCGCTGCCAGTCTGGCGCTGGCACGCGGCAGCCAGCGTGCCGCGAGTCTGGCCGAGGTGGTCACTGCGCCCGATGTGGATTGTTTGCTGGTGGCCAGCCCCAATTTCAGGCACGCACAGCAGTTGGCCGAGATCGCCGCATTGCGCCCCTTGCCCGTCCTGCTCGAAAAGCCTGCTTGCACATCGCTCGATGAGTTGCGCGAGCTGGCCTTGTTGGGGCACGCTTATGCTGCGCCGATCTGGGTGGCGATGGAATACCGCTACATGCCGCCTGTGGCCCGCTTGACCGAAGAAGCACACAGCCAGCAAAACACCGGGCCGCTCGCCATGCTGTCCATTCGCGAGCACCGCTTTCCCTTCCTGGTCAAGGTAGGCGACTGGAACCGTTTTAACCGTTACACCGGGGGCACGCTGGTCGAAAAATGCTGCCACTTTTTTGACCTCATGCGGCATGTGCTGCGCAGCGAACCGGTGCGGGTGTATGCGTCCGCTTCGGTGGCGCACAACCACCTAGACGAGCGCTATGCCGATGGTGTGCCCGATATTTTGGACAACGCCTATGTGGTCGTGGACTTTGCCAACGGCCAGCGTGCTTTGCTGGAGTTGTGCATGTTCGCCGAGGGCGCGCGTTACCAGGAAGAAATTTCGGTATTGGGATCGCGTGGCAAGGCCGAGTGCTTTGTGCCGGGGCCAGGCCGTTTTTGGCCAGCCCATCTCGGCGAGCCGCCAGTGCCCAAAGTGGTGATCAGCCCCCGTGACCCCAAGGGTCCGCTCGAGCTGGATGTGCCGGTTGACCCTGTGGCCTTGGCCGCAGGAGACCACAACGGCTCCACGTTTTACCAGCACCAGCGCTTCAATGCGGTGGTGCGCGGCGTGGGCCAGGTCGAGGTCGGTTTGAAAGACGGCCTGGCCGCTGTGCTGATGGGTCTGGCCGCACAAGAGTCAGCACGCACGGGCCAAGCCATTGACCTGACTCAAGGCGCTTATGCGCTGGGTCAAATTTAAAGCGATGCCCGCTGTGCAGCTTGCATCAGCCCAGCACTTCGCGCACAAAATGCGCGGCCTTTTGCCAGTCGGCAGCGGTCATGGCGTGCCCGCCTGTTCGCTCGTGCCATTGCAATCGGCGAGGGTGCCCTTGCCAATGCGGACCCAGCACCTCAGCCATGTGCCGGGTGCCTTCGGGGTTGGCCCACAGGTCATCGCTGGCCTGGATCAGACACACGCCACGCGGCGCGATGTGTTCCAGCAAAAAGCGGGGGGCATCAATGGCCATCAGGTGGCCGCGCACAGGCGCTTGCTGGGTGTCCGGGCCCAGCCAGTGGGGGAATCGGCTCGCCAGTTGGCTCAGGCTTTCGGCGCTGGGCGGGGTGATGGTCAAAGACGCTGCGCCGGCGGTGCCACTGTTGTGAGCGATGACGGCGTCGATGCGGTCATCAAGGGCCGTGGCCAGCAAGGCGGCTTTGCCACCTCTGGAATGGCCTGCCACGGCGATGCCGGACATTCGGTCGTCGTCGATCTGCCGCAAGGCATCTACACAGCCTTGCAGGCCCCACGCCCAGACCGCCAGACACCCGCTGCTCAGGTGTGGCCAGTGTTCAAAGACCGGACCTTCGCGCTGCGCAGTGTCATTGTCAAAAGCCAGTTCGGTGCGGTTGAACCAGGCCAGCGCAGTGCCTTGTTGCAGCGTGGCCAAGACGGCGTCGTTGCCCAAAACATGTGGCCAGCAAGCATCGGGGCTGAGCAGCACCGGGCAGCGTTTGGTGTGGCGAGGCCAAATCAGCGTCAAGGTCCAGCTGATCCAGGCAGGCCTGCCCACACTGACACGCCACAACTCCAACTCGCGGTCGGTTTGCAAAAGCCGGTGCATGCGCTGCGTTTGCACAACCCCGTCATGCGGCACGAAGCCCCCAAACAGGGTCTCGAGAGCTGCGAGGTGTGGCGTCGCATGCGGCGACGGGAGAGTCGATTCATTCAGCATTCGTGTAAACGATAAGCGTGTTTCAGCGTCATTGAACTATATTCATTTCATCACTAAACGAGGAGTCAACCATGAAATCTGTTTTTATTCGTCCCCTGGCTTTGGCCGCAGGTTTGTCCGCTTTGGCGGGTTTTGCCCATGCAGGAGAGATCCGCGTCATGTGCTACCAGGACGGCGTGGAGTGCGAGGTCACGGCCGAGCTGGCCAAGCGCTTTGAGGCCCAAAATCCCGGCACCAAAGTGGTCATTGACACCGTGCCCTACAAAACCATTGTGGAGCAGTTGCCCGTGCAGTTGGCCGCAGGCCAAGGCCCTGACATTGCGCGTGTGACCGATCTGGGTGGCCTGTCCAAGTACTACATGGACATTTCTTCGCACCTCAAAAACCGCAAATACTGGGATGACAACTTTGGCGCCACCGCCCCTTGGCTGCGCCCCAGCGCAAGCGACAAAGGCATTTACGGCTTCATGTCGCAATTGACCATGACCGGCCCGTTCGTGAACAAGACCTTGTTTGAACAAGCCAAAGTGCCCATGCCCGGCGCCAAGGCCACTTGGGACGACTGGATGGAGGCCAGCCGCAAAGTGGCCAAGGCCACCCAACTCAAGGCCGCTGCGGCCTGGGACCGATCGGGCCACCGTTTTGCAGGCCCCGCTATCAGTTACGGCGCCAAAATTTTTGATGCACAGGGCAACCCCGTCATCGATGCCGGTTATAAAACCACGGTCAACAAATTTGTCGCGTGGCACAAAGACGGCGGCATGATGCGCGAAGTTTGGGCCGGCACAGGGGGTTCGACCTACGCGTCGTCGATCGATGAGTTCATCAACGGCAACGTGGCCATGGTGCTGGCCGGCAGCTGGCAAATTGGCAACCTGCAAAACAAAGTGGGCAGCAATTTTGACTGGGTCGCGGTGCCCAACCCTTGCGGTCCTGCCGCATGCTCGGGCATCCCCGGTGGCGCGGCTTGGGTGGCCTTGAAAACCAGCAAGTCACCCAAAGAAGTGGGTGCCTTCATGGACTTCATGGCGTCTGAGGCCGCCTATGCCGAGTTCAGTGCCCGCACCAACAACATTCCCGCACACGCTGGTCTGGCCAAAAAAGGCGTGGACTACGCCAGCGCCAAGCCTGCAGCCAAAGCCGCTTTGGGCGTGTTCAGTGCCGGTGTGGCGCAACTCGCACCAGTGGCCTATCAATTCCAAGGCTACAAGTTGAACCGCGCCATCATGTTGCCCACGGTCAGCCGTGTGACGCAGGCGATTGTGGGCGAGATGAGCACGGACGAGGCGGTCAACAAGATCAGCTCTGACATGCAAGACGCCGTCAAGCAAGCCCAGAAGTAAGTCTGGGCTGAGTTTGGCAACGCAGGTGTGGGCATGGAAATGCCCACACCGCTTCCCCATTGGTTTGCAGATCGCCCCGCTTTGACGGTGGGGTGAGGTTTTTTTCATGAGATTTCTCGCCTTCTTTTTCAATTTGCTGGAACCTTTTTTCAGGTTCGGGCAGCAGCGCTTGGGTCTGCAGCGGCTGGGGTGGCTGTTTGTCGCACCCAACCTGATCGTGTTTGGCTTGTTTTGCTTTTTGCCAATCCTGATCAACCTGATCTACGCGGTGACGGGCGGCGTGCAGTTGATGCCCTTGAGCCGTCCTTACACGGGGGCTGAGAATTTTCAGATTTTGTTTGAATGCGGCAGCTACCTCGACTTGTCGACTTGCCGCAAAGACGTCTTTTGGCGTGCGATTTTCAACACCGTGAAGTTCAGTTTCATCCAGGTGGGCTTGATGGTCTTGCTGGCCATGGTCACGGCGCTGGTGCTCAACCGCAAAATCTTAGGGCGGGGGTTTTGGCGTGGGGTGTTTTTCTACCCGGTCTTGCTGTCACCCGTGGTGGTGGCGTTGATCTGGAAATGGTTGCTGCAAAGCCAAGGCGCGTTCAATGCGGGCTTGGTGGCGCTAGAGATGTCGCCCGTGCAGTGGTTGACCGAATCGGGTTGGGCTTTTTTCTGGACCGTGTTCGTGTCAATCTGGGCGCACATGGGCTTTTACACCCTGATTTTGCTGGCCGGACTTCAGGCCATTCCGAAAGATTTGTACGAAGCCGCTGAGATGGACCGCGCCAGCCCTTGGCGCACCTTGACCCGCATCACTTTGCCTTTGTTGATGCCCAACCTGATCGTGGTGTTGGTGCTGGCCGCCATCCGCGCGGTGCAGGTTTTTGACGAGGTGTTTGTCTTGACCGGTGGCGGCCCGGGATCGGCCACCACGTTCATTGTCCAGTTCATTTACCAAACCGGATTCGCGGAGCAAATCCATTTGTACGGTTTGGCTGCGGCCGCTTCATTGGCGCTGGCGTTTTTCTTGATTGTGTTGACTTTGGCGCAGTTGCGTCTGACGCGGGCCAGCGAAGCTGGTCAGAAGGGGCGCTGAGATGGGCTGGATGAATTTTCTGTTGCGTACGCGAGGGCGTCAGCGTCTGGATTGGACCGACGTGCTCAGTTACACCTACCTGGTGGTGGGTTTGTTCACCATGTTCGCGCCGGTGGTCTGGCTGGTCATGTCCTCGTTCAAGACCGAGGCGGCCATTGGGCAATTTCCACCCACGTTCATGCCTTACACACAAAAAACAGTGGTGGTCGCGGGGCACGACAAACCCTTGCCGCTGTTTACCGTGACACTCGACGATGGCCGGAAACGCGAAATGGCCCAGGTTCAGCGCATGGGCATCATGGCCAGCATGGTGGACCCTGCGGCACCTGAAGATCGGGTGCAGGTCAACATCCGTCAACGCGAGCCGGTCAATACCTTGAAGTTCGCCTGGGGCAACTACACCGAGTTGTTTGGCAAGTTCACCTTTGGCACCTACCTGTGGAACAGTGTGTTCATCACGGTGGTGGCCACGGTGCTGACCTTGCTCTTCAACTCCATGGCCGCGTTTGCCTTGTCCAAATTCAAGTTTCGCGGGCAAAAGGGGGTGTTCCTCCTCATCATCGCCACGCTGATGATTCCGCCCACCATCATTTTGGTGCCGGTGTTTTTGGTCATCAACCATGTCGGCATGCTCAACAGTTTGTGGGGCGTGATCTTGCCGGCGGTGGCCACGCCCACCGGGGTCTTTTTGCTCCGACAGTACATGCTGACCATTCCGGACGAGCTGATCGAGGCGGCCCGCATGGACCACGCCAGTGAATGGCGCATTTATTGGCGCATCGTGTTGCCCTTGTCGGCACCCGCGCTGGCGGTGCTGGCTATTTTCTCGGTCATGTGGCGCTGGAACGATTTCTTGCTGCCCTTGATCGTGTTGTCCAAAAACGAGTTTTTTACTTTGCAACTCGCGCTCAACTCGTTCCAGGGCGAGCTCAACACCCAGTGGCACTACCTGTTGGCCATGACAGTCATCACCTTGTTGCCCGTCACCTTGGTGTTTGCTTTCCTTCAACGTTACATCACCACCGGCATTGCAGGTGCCGGGGTGAAGTGAGCGGTTTGTTTTTCTATTTTTGTCAGGTAGTCGATCGTGTCCACTCTTGAATTGCGTGCCCTTTATAAAAAGTTTGACCAAACCTCGGTGATCCACGGCGTGGATTTGCAGGTGGCCCACGGCGAGTTTGTGGTCTTTGTCGGCCCCTCCGGCTGCGGTAAATCTACGCTTTTGCGCATGATCGCCGGGCTGGATGCGCCCACCGATGGTGATTTGCTGATCGACGGTCAGCGTGTCAACGACGTTGGGGCCGCCGAGCGTGGCTGTGCCATGGTGTTCCAGTCGTACGCGCTGTATCCGCACATGACGGTGTATGACAACATGGCCTTTGGCCTTGAAAACGCCAAAGTGCCGCGTGCAGAAATTGAGCGCAAGGTGCATGAGGCGGCCAGTTTGCTCAGGCTGGATGCCTTGCTGCAGCGACGGCCGACCCAGCTGTCGGGCGGGCAGCGTCAGCGGGTGGCGATTGGCCGCGCCATTGTGCGCAACCCCAAGATTTTTCTGTTCGACGAACCGCTGTCCAACCTGGATGCCGAGTTGCGTGTGTCCATGCGCAGCGAGTTGCGTGAGCTGCATCAGCGCTTGGGCGCGACCATGGTTTACGTGACGCATGACCAGGTGGAGGCCATGACCATGGCCGACAAGATTGTGGTGTTGCGGGCCGGTCTTGTGGAGCAGGTGGGCACCCCGGTGTCCTTGTATGAAAAACCTTGCAACACTTTTGTGGCCGGTTTCATTGGCAGCCCGCGCATGAACTTCATGCCTGCGGCCTTGGTTCGCGCCTGCCCTGCTTTGTCGGCGTGGGTGCCAGCGCAGGCGCATCAAGTGGGCATCCGACCCGAGCATTGGCTGGCTTGTGGGCCAGGTGAGGGTTTGTCCATGACCGTGCGCCACGCCGAATACATGGGCGCCCAACGCTTGGTGCATGCCGAGCTGCAAGACCAGACCCGGGTGGAGCTGTTGGTCGATGGCGAGCACGCACTGTCGGCGGGGCAGACCATTCACATGCGTGTGGCCGAACACCATTTGCATGTCTTTGACGCACAAGACCAGCGCATTGAAAAGGCGGCTGTATGAAACCCGTGGCTACTTCTGGTTGGAAAGCCCAACCCGGCGCACCCGATGCCGATGCGTTCGCCCCGCTCACCCCGGGTGGTCAGCTGCGCTTGGTGTTTTTGTCAGACAGCCTGGCGCGTGTGAGCTGGCAACCGGCGCAAGATTACAAAGAACCTCGAACCTGGGCCATTGCCCCGGTTGCAGGTGAAGATGTCGCCTGGCAAGGCCGAGAGCGCGCCAGTTTGGCGGGTTTTGCGCGGCCCCAGCTGAAGGCGTCTGCGAACGGTCAAGGTCTGCAGACCGGCAAACTGGCGGTGCACTGGACAGGCGGCAACGGAGACCCCGTGCGTCTGGAATGGTCGCAGCCCGGCAGCGGCAAGGTTTTTCAGTCCGACCGTGTGACCAGTGCGTATTTGAGCGAGAAGCGCACAGGGCTGGTGCGCCACTGTGTGGTGCGCGATCCGCGCGAGCATTACTTTGGTCTGGGCGACAAGACCGGGCCGCTGAACTTGCATGGCCGGCGTTTGCGTTGTTTGGGCCAAGACTCGATCGGCTATGACCCGGAGCGTGGCGACCCTCTGTACAAGCATTGGCCCTTCTTGATGACCCGCACGGTCGACGGTTTGTGGGTCGGTATTTATTACGACACCTTGTCCGCTTGCACCTTCGATCTGGGCTGCGAGCACGACAACTACCACGGCTTGTTTCGCACCACCGAAATTGACGATGGCGATCTGGACTATTACCTGATGGTGGGTGAGACACCGGCACAGGTGGTGGCGCAATTTGTACAGCTGGTTGGCGGCACCTTGCTGCCACCGCGCTGGACTTTGGGCTTTGCCCAGACCGCCATGGGCTTGGCCGATTCGCCCAATGCACAGCAGTTGCTGGAGTCGTTTGTCGACGAGTGTCAGCAGCATGGCGTGCCGATCTCGTCTTTCCACTATGGCTCGGGTTATTCGAGTCGGGGCAAGCAACGCTATGTGTTCACCTGGAACACCAGCAAGTTCCCGGATCCTGAAAGGGTCAACGCCAAGTTCCATGCCGCCGGCATGAAGCTGGTGGCCAACCTCAAGCCCTGCTTGCTGGACGACCATCCGGCCTATGCCGAGTTGGCCAAGCAAGGCGCATTCATCGAGCACGAAGACACGCGCCAGCCTGTGGTCGAGCCTTATTGGGATGGCCAGGGTTCGCACCTGGACTTCACCCGCGCACAGGCCATTCAGTGGTGGCAGTCACAGCTCAAGGCGCAGATTTTGCAACGCGGCATTGACGTGGGTTGGAACGACAACAACGAATACGCCATTCAGGCCGAAGACGCCTTCAGCGCAGGCCTGGGGCAAACCATGCCCATGCACCGCAGCCGCCCTTTGCACGGGTTGCTGATGACGCGTGCCACCTTTGAGTCGCAGCAAGCCCATGCCCGCGAAACCGGGCAAGATGATTTGGTCTTCACCATCACCCGTGCGGGGCCACCAGGCCTGCAGCGCTATGCCCAAACCTGGTCTGGTGACAACACCACCAGCTGGGCCAGTTTGAAGTGGAACATCCGTACCGGCTTGCAAATGAGCCTGTCGGGCATGTTCAATATCGGGCATGACGTGGGTGGTTTTTACGGGCCGATCCCTGATCCTGAATTGTTCCTGCGCTGGGTGCAAGCGTGCAGCCTGAACCCGCGCATGGTGATGAATTCATGGAAAGAGGGCAATGTCAGCAATTTGCCCTGGATGCACCCGGAGGTCACCGAAGCGGTCACCCAGGCCATCCGATTGCGCTACCGGCTGTTGCCCTACATGTGGCAATGCTTTGAAGCGGCCAGCCAAAAGCACAAGCCCATCATTCGGCCCACGTTTTTCAACTTCCCGAACGATGCGCGTTGCCTGCAGGACTGTGACGATTTCATGTTGGGCGATGCCTTGCTGGTGGCGCCCGTCGTGGCGCAAGGCGACACGCAACGCCGGGTGTACTTGCCCCAGCTGCCGCCGGGCGAAAGCTGGTTTGATTTTTACACCCGCACCCCCTTGGCGGCGGGCACTGAACACGTCGTCAGTGCACCCTTGAACCGCCTGCCGCTGTTCGCCCGCTCTGGTGCGCAGATTCCTGTGGCGAATGCCTCAGCCGGGGCTTTGCCCAGGTTCGATGATCCTGTCTCGGAAACGCTGGCTTTCTGACACCCTTTAACTCGACCACCCAGGGCAAGGTGGTCGAGGCTGCATCTGAACTGCCCCCCATACAGCGTCTGTCGAATGTGACCGACCGCCCTAGCGCTTGCCTGTGCAAGGCCTTCCCTTTGCTTGAATACCTCTGACGCCATGTTTGTTTTTTTGCTCGAAAACTAGGGTAAACCCCCTTTTTTTGAGCCCAGCAAGTTGAGACACTCCATTTTCCAAAAACGTTTTTGGCTGGTTTTGAATCGGTTATTTTTCGGACGATACCGCCCGATATTGCACAAGGAGAATTGGATGAAACACATGAAACGTCCCGCCGCGCAGTTGCTGGTCGGATTCGGACTGTCGCTATTGGCAACGGCATCGGCCCATGCGCAATCGGTGTTGTTTTGGTCAACGCAGGCCACGCCGGTCAACGAGCAAAAAGATGTGCGCGAGGTGGTCCTGAAGAACAGCCCCGTGCCCGTTGAGTTCGTGACCAACAACGACGGTCCTTACTTCACCCGTCTGAACGCCGAATTGCAAGCGGGCAAAGGCAGCATTGGCTTGCTGGGCGCTTTGCACGGTGGTTTGTCGAGCAACACCAAAGACCTGCAAGATTTGAGCAAACTGGGTGCCACAGCCAAAGTCAGTCCGGCATTTGTCAAACTCGGCAAACTCGGCACGTCAGAGCAAAAGTATGTCCCCTGGATGCAGGCCACTTTTGTCATGGCGGCCAATAAAAAAGCCTTGCCTTATTTGCCCGCTGGCGCAGACATCAACAAATTGACCTATGACCAATTGGTGACATGGTCCAAAAATTTGGCTGAAAAAACCGGCGGCCCCAAGTTCGGCTTTCCGGCTGGCCCACAAGGCTTGAAGCACCGGTTCTTCCAAGGCTATCTCTACCCCTCTTACGCAGACTCCATGGTCACAGAATTCCGTTCTGCAGGAGCCGAGGCGGGTTGGAACATGTTCAAAGAACTCTGGAAATACACGCACGCATCGTCCACTGGCTTTAACCAGATGCAAGAGCCCCTGAAGAATGAGCAAGTCTGGGTGGCTTTTGACCACATTGCGCGCCTGGCCGATGCGTTCAATGCAAAGCCCAATGACTTCGTGGCTTTCCCTGCACCCAGCGGTCCAACAGGACGCGGCTTTATGCCGGTGTTGGCTGGATTGGCCATTCCCAAAACTGCGCCCGACAAAGCCGGGGCAGAAAAACTGGTGGCCTACCTCATGACACCCGAAGTGCAGTTGGCCACTTTGCGCGCCACCAACTTTTTCCCCACGGTGGACATCAAGATTCCGGCAGACATGCCTGCGTCGGTGCGCATCACCGCAGAAGCCATCAGCAAGCAAGCAGGTTCAGCAGATGCCAACCCAGGCCTCTTGCCTGTGGGCTTGGGCGCACTGGGGGGCAAGTTCAACCAGGTTTATGTAGACACCTTTGAGCGTGTGGTGTTGGCCGGACAACCGGTCAAAGCGGTTCTGGACGAACAAGCCGCCACCCTGCGCAAGCTCATGCAAGAAGCCAATGCGCCTTGCTGGGAACCCGACAAACCATCCGTGGGCGCTTGTCCTGTTAAGTGAGTTTCTCTAAATCCCCGTCATTCCCGCGAACGCGGGAATGACGAATCACGCGGGATGACGTTGGACAGTTGTGATTAACCCCTGAAGCATGAAAACATGAATCAACGTCTATTGCCCTATTGGCTGATTGCGCCTGCAACGCTTTTCACGGTGGCGCTGTTTGTCGTGCCGTTTTATGGCGTGGCCAGTCTGGCCTTTACCGGTTCCAACGGCGGGTTTTCGCTGGCGGCATTTCAACAAATGACTCAGCACTGGAAGTTTGGCGCTGCTCTCCAAAATACCTTGTGGTTGGCCGTGCTGGTGATTCCTTTGCAGTTGGTGTTGGCTCTGGCCATGGCCCAAATGCTGTGCCAGATACGCAAGGGCCGTGATTTGTTGCTGTATGTCTGGACGGTGCCCTTGGGTATTTCAGACTTGGCTGCCGGCATCATTTGGCTGGCCATTTTTGAGCAAACAGGGTTTCTCAATTCGGTGCTTGTCTCACTGGGTGCGGCCTCTGAGCCTTTAAATTTCTTGGCTTTTCAAAACACGGGCACTTTGTTGCTGGCCGTTGTCTTGGCTGAAGTCTGGCGCGCTACCGCGATTGTTTTGGTGATTCTGGTCTCCGGCATGGGACTGATCCCCAAAGAGTACGGCGAAGCGGCCGATGTATTCGGTGCCAGTGCCTGGCAAAAGTTCAGGCATGTGACGTTGCCCTTGCTCAAGCCCAGTCTGCAAACCGCCTTGATCTTGCGAACCATCCTGGCTTTTGAGGTGTTTGCGGTGGTGGCCGCTTTGTCGGGCACCAAGTTCCCGGTCTTGATGAGTGAGACCTACAACTGGCAATTCAATTTGCAAGATGGGCCTGTTGCGGCCGCCATGGCCATGGTCATTTTGGGCGTGTCCATCGTGTCCACCCTCATTTATCTGCGTGTCTTGCGCACGCCGCCAGGAGCCTCGACATGACCCGTTCAGTGCTGACGCTGGCGCAAAGACAGCGCCGTACCCGGATGATTTTGGTGACGGGGGCAACGCTGGTTTGCTTGTGGGTTGTTCTGCCCATTTATTTTTTGATCGCCAATGCCTTGTCGACGCCAGAGGCTGTCAATGCATTCCCCAAAAAGTGGTTGCCTGCCGTTGACATGGGCAGCATCCAATACTTGCTGGCCTACGAAGGCGTTTTGAAATCCTTGCTGAATTCTTTGGCGGTGGCTGTGATGACCATGGTGGGGGCCATCGCTTTGGGCGCACCAGCGGGCTACGCTTTGGCGCGCTATGAATTCAAGGGCAAGGGTGGTTTTCGCATGCTCATCATGTTGACGCGTGCGTTTCCGTTGCCACTGCTGGCTTTGCCATTGACGGTTTATTTCATTCGGCTGGGCATCGACGACTCATTGATGGGTTTGGCCTTGGTTCACACCATGCTGGCCTTGCCGTTCTCTGTGTTGATCACCTATTCCTTGTTCTCAGGCATTCCGGTTGAACTGGAAGAAGCCGCATGGGTTTTTGGCTGCAACAAACTGCAGGCCTTCACCCGTGTGGTGCTGCCTTTGGCCTTGCCCGGCATGGTGGCGTCGGCGGTTTTTGCTTTCATTATTTCCTGGAATGAGGTGTTCGCTGCTTCGGTCTTGACCGTGCAAAACAGAACACTCACGGCCCTCTTGCTGCAAAGTTTGGACTATGCGCCTTTGCATTTGAAGTTTGCGGGGGGTGCCCTGCTGGTCTTGCCGGCAGCTGTTTTCATGTTCCTGATTCGCAAACACATGTTTGCGATGTGGGGCATTTCCAATCGATGAAAAAAATGGCTCAGATTCAAATACAAAATATCGAAAAATCCTTTGGTGAGTTCCGTGCTCTCAAAGGCATTGATCTGCAAATTGCTGACCAAGAATTCTTGGTTTTACTGGGGGCATCGGGCTGCGGCAAATCGACTTTGCTGCGCATCATGGCCGGTTTGGAGACTGCGGATGGCGGTCACATTCATGTCGGCGAGAACCGCATTGACAATTTGGCACCCAGGGACCGCGGCCTGTCCATGGTGTTTCAAAACTACGCTGTATTTCCACACTTGACGGTTTTTGAAAACATCGCATTTGGTTTGCGCATGCAAAAAAAACCACAGGCCTGGGTTGAGAAAAAAGTCCAAGAAGTCGCCGAGTTGGTGCACCTGGAAGTGTTGCTGCACCGATATTCGGGACAGCTTTCTGGCGGACAGCGCCAACGTGTGGCCCTGGCGCGGGCATTGGCGGTCGAGCCCAAAGTCATCCTGATGGACGAACCGCTGTCCAACCTGGACGCTTTGCTTCGATTGGAAATGCGCGCCGAGCTCAAGACGATTTTGGCCAAGAGCCAAGCCAGCACTATTTATGTCACGCACGACCAAGTCGAAGCCATGAGTCTGGCCGATCGGATCGCCATCATGGACCAAGGCGTGATTGTTCAGTGCGACACGCCCATCGAGATTTACCGCAATCCGGCCACCACGTTTGTAGCGGGCTTTATTGGCAACCCGCCCATGAATTTTTTACCTGCGCAGGCTGTGCAGGATGGGGTTTATGAAGTGGCCGGCATGCGTTTGAGCGGACCCACTGGGCATGCAGCGCTCACGCTGGGTGTCAGGCCCGAAGATTTGCACCCGGCAGATGAGGGGCTGAAGTTGCAGGCTGATGTCATTGAGCCATTGGGTGCCCATACCTTGGTCACCGCATTGCAGGCGCAGGACGTCTTTCGGGCGGCTTTGCCATCCGACATGGCGCTGTCCCCCAAGCAGGTTTTGCACTTGCAACCTGATTTAACCCGCATTCGTTGGTATGACGCTGGCGGACGTTTGGTCATTGTTTGATAGAGAAGCCATGAACACCGAAGACATGCTGCAAGAAGCCGAGCGCATTTTGCGACTCAACGACAAGGGCCATTACACCGTTCCAACCCATGGCTTGTACCCTTTTCAATGGAACTGGGACTCGTGTTTGACGGCACTGGGGCAGTTCAGACTAAGCCCTGATCGCGCGTGGACCGAAGTCGAGACCTTGATGGCCCACCAGTGGCCAGATGGCATGGTGCCGCACATTGTTTTCCACGAACGCGATGAAGGCTACTTCCCCGGCCCGGACGTATGGCAGACCGGTCGCCCCACCCCCACGTCGGGCATCACCCAGCCGCCCGTTTTGGGCATGGTGCTGGAGCAACTCTTTTTGCGTGAAAACCCGGACCATCGGAGCGAATCGCGTTGCCGCAGCCTGGTACAGGCCGCTGCACGTTGGCATGACTGGTTTTACCGTTGTCGTGATCCTCAAGGCACAGGGGTTGTCGCGCTTTTGCACCCTTGGGAGTCGGGTCGTGACAATTCTTGCGATTGGGACGATGCCTTGGCCCAAGTGCCCACAGAGGGCATCTCACCTTACCAGCGCAAAGACATCACGCACGTCGATGCCAGTCAACGGCCCACCGCATTTGAATACGACCGCTATGTGGCCTTGCTGGAGTGCTTTCGCGCCCTCAAGTGGGACAACACGCGCTTGCACGATGCTTCCCCCTTTCAGGTGGTCGACCCCGGATTCAATGCGATCTTGATTCACTCTGAGTTGGCGCTGTCGCGCTTGGCCGAACGGCTGGGTGACAAAGCGCTGGCCCACAGACTGAGCGAGCGTGCGGCCCGATCCATTGAGGCCATGGACACTTTGTGGCATGCCGATTTGAAGCAGTATGCGTGTCTGAATCGCCGGACTGGCCAACGCGTCAACAGCGCCAGCGTGGGGGGCTTGTTGCCTTTGCTGGTGTTGCCGCAAGGGCACGAACACGTGGCCGACTTGAGTGGCCGATTGGCCGATTGGCTGGACAAAGCACCGTTTGGTGTTTGCAGCATGGACCCTTTGGACAAGCGTTTTGACGGCAAACGTTACTGGCGCGGGCCATCTTGGCTGATCGTCAACTTCTTGCTCATCACGGGCCTGCGCCAATGTGGACAGACCGAGTTGGCCCATCGTGTGGTGCAAGCGAGCCTTCAGTGCATTCAAAAAAGCGGCTGTTCCGAGTACTACCACCCCATGACAGGCGAGGCCTTGGGCGGCGGCACATTCACCTGGACCGCTGCAATGGTGATTGAATTCTTGAGCATGGACGATTCACAAGCACTGCTAAGCGCCTGACAGTTTCTGTGACTGGTTAATATCTGTTCCATGTCGATTGTTCACCTGGCTCAAGATCTTGGACTGTCGGTTTCGACCGTCTCCCGCGCCTTAAATGGCTATACCGATGTGGCTGAATCCACGCGACTCAGAGTCATGGAGCGTGCTCAGGCTCTGGGGTACAAACCGCATCCGGGTGCCAGAAGGCTCAAATCAGGCAAATCCGGTGCGATTGGCGTGGTGTTGCCGACATCGCAAGAAGGTGGCCAGTTCATTGACTCGATGTACTCCAGTTTGCTGGGCGGCACTTCCAGCGTTTTGGAGCCAGCGGGGTACAGCTTGATGGCCACGACTTCGGCCATCTCAACACCCGAACAAGAGCGCGGTGTTTACGAAAACTTCATTCGCAGTGGCTGGTTTGATGCCTTTGTCATTGTGCGAACCCGCTTGGTTGATCAGCGTGTCGGCTTGATGTTTGAACACGACAAACCCTTTGTGACCTATGGGCGCTGTGCCGACAGCACGGGCCACGCCTGGGTGGATACCGACAACGAAATGGCTTTTTTCATGGCGGCGCAACGCCAAATTGCCTTCGGTCATCAAAGAATTGCTTTGCTCAACGGGCCTGCCGAATACACCTTTGCCCAGTTGCGCCAGCAAGGCTATTTGAATGCCTTGAAACAGGCCAACTTAAAGGTGGATAAGCGCTTGATCGTGCACGGTCATTTGTCTGAAACAGGTGGTTTTTCCATGGCGCAACAGGTGTTGGCTTTAGAAGACCGTCCGACGGCCTTGTTGTGTGCCACCGATGCCATGGCCATCGGCGCTATGGCCGCATGCCGAGCCATTGGGCTGCGTGTGGGCTCGGATATCTCGATCATGGGCTATGGCAACAGCGACGCCGGACGCTACAGCAACCCACCGCTGTCGACCATTGAGCACCGTATTTTCGAGAATGGACAACATTTAGGCCAAGTCTTGCTTTCGGTGCTGGCGGGTGAATCGCCTGAGTCTCTGCACTATCTGGAGCCCGTTGTGTTGGTGCCTCGCTCGTCTGATGCACCGGTTGCCCACTGAGTCGAAAGGAGATGCTTGTCGTGAATTTTCAAAGTCGTCGTTTTTTAGAACAGCACATCGCTGACACCTTGCACTTTTACGAGCCAAGAGCGGTAGATCCCAAGGGCGGATTTTTTCATTACTTTCTGGACGACGGCACGGTCTACAACACCACGCACCGTCATTTGGTCAGCGCCACCCGCTTTGTGTTCAATGGCGCGATGGCCAAGCGCCACACCGGCCGCTCGGCCGTCGCCGATTGGGCACGTCATGGCATCGCCCATTTGGAGGCGTTTCGCCGGCCCGATGGTTTGTATGCCTGGACGGTCGACCATGGCCACATTGAAGACGCCACGGTCATGGCCTACGGACAAGCTTTTGTGCTGCTGGCACAAGCCCATGCTTTCAGCGTGGGATGTGCCACGCGCCAGGATGTGGAAGCCGCCTTTGCACGCATGAACGACGCGTTTTTCAGTGCCGCCGATGGCGCTTATGCCGACGAGATCACGCCCGACGGTCAGTTACTGGATTACCGCGGCCAAAACGCCAACATGCACATGTGCGAAGCTTGCCTGGCTGCGTACGAGTTCACGGGAGAAGTCAGGTACCTCGATCGGGCCGAAGTGTTGATTGAGCGCTTTGCTTTCGATCTCGCAGACACCGCAGGCGGCTTGGTCTGGGAGCACTATCGAGCTGATTGGTCAATCGATTGGGACTACAACAAAAACAATCCGGGCAATATTTTCAAACCTTGGGGATTTCAGACAGGACATCAAACAGAGTGGGCCAAATTGCTCATGATGGCCCATCAGCACCGCCCACAAAACGGTTGGGTCGATCGGGCGGTCCATTTGCAGCAAGAGGCCTACCGTCATGGCTGGGATGCGCAACACGGTGGGTTGATTTATGGTTTCGCGCCAGACCGATCGCCTTGTGATTCCGATAAATATTTTTGGGTCCAGGCAGAGTCATTCGCCAGCGCGTGGCGCTTGTGGCGACACACGGGTGAGGCTGAATTTTTGAAGCAATACCAAGCACTGTGGCAATGGAGTTGGTTGCACATGGTGGACCACCAACACGGTGCGTGGTTCCGTATCTTGGGTGCCGATGGCCGCAAGCTTGAAAACACCAAATCACCCGCAGGCAAGGTGGACTATCACACCATGGGGGCTTGCTGGGATGTGCTTGCGGTGGGCGGCTTGGACGACTGAGTCTTCAGCCGTCTGAACCTCACTGCTGCGGTATCCCCGCCTTTTGAATCACATCGCCCCAGCGCTTGATGTCGCTGTCCAGCAACTGCGCCAATTGCGCCGGCGTGCTGGCTTTGGCTTCGACGTTGAAGCCGGCCAGGCGCTGCACCATCTCGGGTTCTGACAGCACTTTGGCCACTTCGGCGCTCAGGCGATCGACCACGGCTTTGGGCGTTTTGGCGGGCGCTGCCAAGGCATTCCAGGATGACACGTTGAAGTTGCTCAGGCCCGGCAGCTCTCGCACCACCGGCACTTGCGGCTGGTCTTTAGGGCGGCTTGCGCCCATGACACCGAGCAAGCGCACGGCTTTGGCGCTGATCTGCGGTTTGAGCGGTCCCAGAATTTCCACCACCGCATCCACCTGGCCGCCCCGCAAGGCGTTGATCACCGCTGGCGTGCCGTTGTAGGGAATGATCTGGCTGATCAAATTGGCCTGCGACCTGAACAGTTCAGCCGCCAGGTGCTGGGTGCTGCCGATGTTGATGGTGCCCATGTTGAGCTTGCCCGGGTTGGCACGCCCGAAGCTGACCAACTCCGCCAGGGTTTTGTGTGGTGACGACTCTGGCACGACGATGGCAATGTCGAACAAGCCCAACAAAGAAACAGGCGCAAAGTCGCTGCGTGGATTGAAGGGCAGGGCCTTGAACAAACCAGCACTCACGGCCGTGCCGTTGGACATCAGCAGCAAAGTGTGGCCGTCGGCGGCGGCCTTGGCCACCAGTTCGCCCGCCACGATGCCGCCGGCGCCCGGGCGGTTGTCGATGATGACCGGCTGTCCTAAATTTTCAGACAATTTTTGGGCCACAGCGCGTGCCGTCAGATCGGCCACGCCGCCTGCACCAAAGGGCACCACGATTTTGAGCGGCTTGGAAGGGAACACCGATTGGGCGTGCGCCCAGCCAGCGGGCAATGTGCTCAGAGCCAAGGATTGAAGCAACTGGCGGCGGTTGAACATGACGATGCTTCCAGAATGAATAAATAAAAAAATGAATCAGAATTGACGGTTGCCTGCAAGCGCGATTGTCTTGCATCTGTGTTGAAAGGGCATTCATGGTTTTCACTGGGTCATGGGGCTGGAGCGCTCTAGGCGTGCTGTGCCTTGCTGTGTTGAGCGGATGCGCCAGCCAGGGCGTGAATGAAGAAAAATCGGACGTGGTGATTTCGATGCCTGCACAAGGCGGTCTGCATTTCCGCCCACAAGACAAAGCGAAATGGGAGGCTGTGTCTTTGCCCGGCAAGTTGCGCACCGCCTTCAAACTGGAAAAGCAGGGCCATCGCCACGCCCTGCAAGCCCATGCGCAATCGTCGGCCAGTTTGCTGCGACAGCGCGTCAAGGTGGCCCCCGAAAAGTTGGGGCGGCTGCAGTTTGAATGGCAAGTGGAAAACCTCATGGCCGAGGCCGACATGGCTGACCGTGACCGTGATGATTCACCGGTGCGTTTGATCTTGGCATTTGAAGGCGACCGCAGCCGCTTTTCGGCCAAAAACGCGATGCTCAGCGACCTGACCGAAGCGCTGACCGGCGAGCCCTTGCCCTATGCCACTTTGATGTACGTGTGGTCAAACCACCGTCCGGTAGATTCGGTCATCGTCAACCCGCGCACCGACCGTGTACGCAAAATAGTGGTGGAGTCAGGGCCGAAGCACGTGATGCAGTGGCGTCGCTACGAGCGCGATGTGAGGGCCGATTACGAAAAAGCTTTTGGCGAAGCCCCCGGCGCTTTGGTGGCCGTGGCCATCATGACCGACAGCGACAACACCCGCAGCAACGTGCGGGCCTGGTACGGCGACATCCGCTTTGATTGAGGTGCGCACCAGTCTTGTGCGCGACACCTGGTTTGGGGGAATTCCCTCTCCCTGATGCGGGCCTGAATGTTGCATATTATTCATCTCTGAATCTTTCATTCCAGGATCAAGGTGACTTTGATGAAAAATGCCGCAAGTTTGTCTGTCCGCACCACCACATTGGTGCTGTCTTTGGGTTTGGCTGGCTTGATGGGCGCTGCCGCCGTGCAGGCCAAGCCTTTCAAATGGTCCAGCGCCAGTGACATTCCCACACTCGACATCCACTCGCAAAACAACGCCTTGGGCAATGGCGTGCATGCGGCGATTTTTGACTCGCTGGTCTACTACAACAGCAACACCTTCAAGATCGAGCCCAAGCTGGCCAGCTCCTGGAAAGAAATCTCGGGCACCCAGTACCGCTTCAATTTGCGCAAGGGCGTGAAGTTCAGCGATGGTTCGGCCTTGACGGCCGACGATGTGGTTTTTTCTCTGGATCGCGCCCGCGCCAAGACCTCCAACTTCAACGTGTACACCCAAGGCTTTAGCCGCATCGTCAAGGTCGATGCCAACACAGTGGACATCATTTTGAGTGGCCCCAACCCGGTGCTGCTGAACCAGCTGACCGAGCTGCGCATCATGAGCAAAGCCTGGGCCGAAAAGAACAAGTCGGTAGAACCCAAAGATTCCAAGTCCAAAGACGAAAACTTTGCCCACCGCAACGCCATGGGCAGTGGCGCTTACATGGTCAAAGAATGGCAGCCCGATCAAAAGCTGGTGCTGGTCAAAAACCCCAACTGGTGGGGCTGGGCCGAGGTCCCCACCAACGTGACTGAGATCATTTACACCCCCATCAAGAACGAAGCCACACGCGCTGCGGCCTTGTTGTCCGGCGAAATTGATTTTGTGCTCGACCCCAGCCCGCAAGACCTGGGCCGCATGCGCAGCAACGCCAACCTGAAAGTGATCGACGGGGTGGAAAACCGCACCATCTTTTTGGGCATGGACCAAAACCGGGCCGAACTGCCTGGCTCCAACGTTAAGGGCAAAAACCCGCTCAAGGATGTGAAGGTGCGCAAAGCGCTTTACCAAGCGATCGACATCGAAACGATTCACCGCGTGACCATGCGTGGCTTGTCGCAAACCACGGGGGCGTTGGTGTCGCCCCAGGTCAATGGCTGGACAGAAGCCGTGCACAAGCGCTTTCCTTATTCGCAAGACGATGCCAAAAAGCTGCTGACCGAAGCGGGTTATCCGCAAGGTTTTGAAGTGGACTTTGCCTGCCCCAACAACCGTTACATCAACGACGAAGAAATTTGCCAGGCCATCACCGCCATGTGGGCCAAGGTGGGGGTGAAAGCCAAGCTGCGCACCATGCCATTGGTAACTTACTTCCCCATGATCCAGCGCTACGAAGCCAGCATTTACATGCTCGGCTGGGGTGTGCCCACCTTTGACGGTTTGTACAGCCTGCAATCCTTGGTGCGCACGGTGGGTGCGGGTGGCGATGGCAACTACAACGTAGGGCGCTACAGCAACCAGCGCATGGACTATGTGGTGGACCGCATCAAGACCGAGACCGATTTGCCCGTGCGCAACCGCCTGCTGACCGAAGGCCTGCAATTGCAAAACGACACCGTGGCGCACATCCCGCTGCACAACCAGGTCATCCCCTGGGCCATGAAGAAAAACGTCGACGTGGTGCACCGCGCTGACAACCGCCTCGATTGGACACTGATCAAGGTCAATTGATGCTGGCCTTTATTTTGCAGCGGCTGATTCAGGCCGTGGTCGTCATGGTCACGGTCGCTTTCATCGCGTTTTTGCTGTTCCAGTATGTCGGTGACCCGGTGGTGTTTTTGCTGGGGCAAGACGCCACACCCGATCAAATCAAGGAGTTGCGGCAAGGCTTGGGCCTTGATCAGCCTTTCTTTGTGCAGTTCTGGCACTTCTTGTCCAACGCAGTGCAAGGCGAGTTTGGACTCAGCTTGCGCCAAGGCGCCAAGGTCTCGCGCCTGATCGCCGAGCGCTTGCCCGCCACGCTAGAACTGGCGCTGGTGGCCGCCACCTTGGCATTGGCCATCGGGGTGCCCATGGGGGTTTATGCGGCGCTGCGCCGTGGCACCTGGATCAGCCAACTCATCATGACCGTGTCGTTGCTTGGGGTGTCGCTGCCCACCTTCCTGATTGGCATCTTGCTGATCTTGGTGTTTGCTGTGATGCTGGGCTGGTTCCCCAGCTTTGGCCGTGGCGAAGTGGTGCAAATGGGCTGGTGGTCGAGTGGCTTGATGACGGCCAAGGGCTGGCACCACATCGTGCTGCCCGCGGTCACGCTGGCGATTTTTCAGCTGACCTTGATCATGCGTTTGGTGCGCGCCGAGATGCTGGAGGTGCTGCGCACCGACTACATCAAATTTGCCCGCGCTCGGGGCTTGTCCAATCGTGCCATTCACTTTGGCCATGCGCTCAAAAACACCTTGGTGCCGGTGCTCACCATCACGGGCTTGCAGCTGGGTGGTTTGATCGCGTTTGCCATCATCACCGAGACGGTTTTTCAGTGGCCCGGCATGGGCCTGCTGTTCATTCAAGCGGTGACCTTTGCCGACATCCCGGTCATGGCGGCTTATTTGTGCCTGATTGCCCTGATCTTTGTGCTCATCAACCTGGTGGTTGATTTGCTTTATTTTGTGGTCGACCCGCGCCTGCGCGTGGGCAAGCCGGGGGGACACTGAACATGGGCGCTTCTTTGCAATCGGTTCTGGGGCGTGGCGCTGCGTTTGCGCGCATCGCCCAGTTCCACCCCGAGCTCACGGCTTTTCGGCGCGACCTGCATGCCCATCCTGAACTGGGCTTTGAAGAGGTCTACACCTCGGCCCGCGTGGCCGAAATGCTCAAGGTTTGCGGCGTGGACAGCATCCACACCGGCATCGGAAAAACCGGCGTGGTGGCTTTGGTGCACGGCCAAGGCCGCTCGGCCAGCAACCTGGGTCGCATGGTGGGCTTGCGTGCCGACATGGATGCCCTGCCCCTGACCGAGTTCAACGAGTGCACCTGGAAATCATCCACGCCCGGCCTGATGCACGGTTGTGGACACGACGGCCACACCGCCATGCTGATGGGGGCGGCACGCTATCTGGCCGAAACCCGCCGCTTTGATGGCACGGCCGTGCTGATTTTTCAACCCGGCGAAGAAGGCTATGCCGGTGCCCGCGCCATGATGCAAGACGGCTTGTTTGAGCGCTTTCCGTGCGAACAGGTCTACGCCCAACACAACTCGCCCGAAACCCCTTTGGGGGTGATTGGCATCACGCCCGGCCCCATGCAGGCGGCGGTCGACAGGATCGAGATCTTGATTCGCGGCAAAGGGGGCCACGGCGCTCGCCCGCACCAAGGCGTGGACCCGGTGCTGGTGGCGGGCCACATCATCACCGCTGCGCAAAGCGTGGTGTCGCGCAACCTTTCGGCATTTGACCAAGCGGTGGTCAGCATCTGCTCGATGCAAGGCGGCAACCCCGGTGCCATGAGCGTGATTCCCGGTGAGGTGACTTTGGTCGGCACGGTGCGCACCTACAGCGAAAGCGTGCAAGACCTGATCGAAGACCGCTTGCGTTCTTTGTGCACCGGCATTGCCCAGGGCTTTGGTGCCTCGGCCGAATTGACCTACGAGCGCGTGTACCCCGCCACGGTGAACACCTTGCCCGAAGCGCAATTTGCCTGCGATGTGGCTGCCAGCCTGGTGGGCGAAGACAAGGTCTGGCGCAACATGCTGCCCAGCATGGGCGGTGAAGATTTTTCTTTCATGCTGCAAGCCAAACCCGGTGCTTACATTCGCATAGGGCAAGGCTTGCCGCATGGCCCCGGCCCGCACCCGTTGCACAACAGCCGCTACGACTTCAACGACGAAATTTTGCCCTTAGGCGCTGCACTGCATGCCAGTTTGGTCGAGCAGGCCCTGCCTTTGGACAAAGCCATTCAGCCTTGACACCCGATCACATTCAACCCCAGGAGTCTTTCATGCGCACTTCCAAACTCTCTCGTTCTTTGATGGCCGCTGCCTTGGTGTCAGCCATGTCACTGGGCGTGGCACAAGCCGCCACTGTGCGCATTGCCAACCAGGGTGACGCCTTGTCGATGGACCCGCACTCGCTCAACGAATCGTTGCAGCTGAGCGTGACCAACAACGTGTACGAGTCGCTGGTGGGTGTGAGCAAAGACCTGACGTTTGAGCCGGGTCTGGCGGCTTCTTGGAAGCAAACTGCGCCCACCGTGTGGCGTTTCGAATTGCGCAAGAACGTGCGCTTTCATGACGACACGCCTTTCACCGCCGACGATGTGGTGTTCTCGCTGAACCGTGCCGCAGGCGAAGGCTCTGACATGCGCAGCAACACCAACGACATCAAGGAAGTGCGCAAGTTGGGCAGCCACACCATCGAGATCGAAACCAAGGCACCGTTTCCGATCCTGCCCAACGTCTTGTCGACCGTGTACATCATGAGCAAGAAGTGGTGTGAGGAAAACCAGGCCACCCGCCCGGTGGACCGTCGCAAGGGCATCGAAAACGCGGCCTCTTTCCGTGCCAACGGCACAGGCCCTTACCGTCTGCGTGAGCGTCAGCCCAACGTGCGCACCACCTTTGTGCGCAACGGCAACTACTGGGGCAAGATCGATGGCAACGTGGACGAAGTGATCTTTTCTGTCATCGCCAATGACCCGACCCGAGTGGCGGCGTTGCTGTCGGGCGAGATCGACATCATGGAACCCGTGCCCGTGCAAGACGTGCCCCGCATCAACGCGGGTGCCAACACCCGCGCCTTGGTCGGCCCTGAACTGCGCACCATCTTTTTGGGCATGGACCAAAAGCGCGATGAGTTGCTGTATTCCAGCGTGAAGGGCAAAAACCCCTTCAAGGACAAGCGCGTGCGCCAGGCTTTTTACCAGGCCATTGACATGGAAGGCATCAAGCGCACCGTGATGCGCGGTGCCTCCAACAACTCCGCCTTGATGGTGGGCCCCGGCATCAACGGCTACAACCCCGAGCTGAACAAGCGCCTCCCCTTTGACCCCGAAGCGTCTAAAAAATTGCTGGCCGAAGCCGGTTACGCCACAGGCTTTTCGGTGGACATGAACTGCCCCAACGACCGCTATGTGAACGACGGCCAGATCTGCGAAGCCGTGGCCGCCAATTTGGCACGTGTCGGCATCAAGATCAATCTGAAGGCCGAAACCAAGGGCACTTATTTCCCCAAAATCTTGCGCCGCGACACCAGCTTCTATTTGTTGGGCTGGACGCCCAGCACCTACGACGCGCACAACGCCCTGAATGCACTCATGCGTTGTGTGGACGACAAAGGCACAGGCCAGTTCAACCTGGGTGCTTATTGCAACCCCAAGGTCGATGAACTGACCGTCAAGATCCAAAGCGAGACCGATCAGACCAAGCGCAACGCCATGATCCGCGAAGTGTTCGAGCTGCACAGCGCCGACATCGGTCATCTGCCTTTGCACCAACAGGCTTTGGCGTGGGGCACCAGCAAAAAGGTCTCGCTGGTGCAACGCGGTGACAACTACATGCCTTTCAAGTCCATCACAGTCAAATAAGCCATGAACGCATTGCAGCGCTGGCTGAACAGCGACATCGGTTACAGCTTTCGCCAATCACCCACGGCGATGGTGGCGGCTGGCATCGCCTTTGTTTGCCTTTTTTGTTCGGTCTTTGCCGGCTGGGTCTCGCCCACCAACCCGTTTGATCTGGCCACCCTGGAGCTGAGCGACGCCCGCTTGCCGCCCGCATGGCTGGAGGGCGGCAGCAGCAAATTTTTGCTCGGCACCGATGACCAGGGGCGAGACATCTTGTCGGCACTCATCTACGGCTCGCGCATCTCACTGGTGGTGGGCATCGCTTCTGTGATTCTGTCGGTGGTAGTGGGTGTGGGCATGGGCTTGTTGGCGGGCTTTCGCGGTGGTTGGGTCGACGCTTTGCTGATGCGTCTTTGCGATGTGATGCTGTCGTTCCCCGCCATTTTGGTGGCCTTGTTGATCGCGGGCGTGGGGCGTGCCTTGTTTCCTGACGCGCACGAATCCTTGGCATTCGGCGTGCTGATCATCTCGATCTCTCTCACGGGCTGGGTGCAATACGCCCGCACCGTGCGCGGCACCACCCTGGTCGAGCGCAACAAGGAATACGTGCAGGCTGCCCGGGTGACGGGCGTGGCCCCATTGCGCATCATGTTCAAGCATGTGCTGCCCAACGTCATGGGCCCTGTCATGGTGCTGGCCACCATCCAGGTGGCCACGGCCATCATCACCGAGGCCACGTTGTCGTTTTTGGGCGTGGGTGCGCCGCCCACATCGCCCTCGCTGGGCACGCTGATTCGCGTGGGCAACGACTATTTGTTCTCGGGCGAATGGTGGATCACGATTTTTCCGGGGCTGATGCTGGTGCTGATCGCCCTGTCGGTCAATTTGCTGGGTGACTGGTTGCGCGACGCGCTGAACCCGAGATTGCGATGAGTCTTTTACAAGTCAAAAACCTGGTGGTGGAATTCCCCAGCCGCCACGGCACGCTGCGTGCGCTGGACGATATTTCTTTCGACATCGCACCCGGCGAAATCTTGGGGGTGGTGGGCGAATCGGGTGCCGGAAAGTCACTGACTGGGGCCGCCATCATTGGCCTGCTGGAGCCACCGGGCCGTGTGGCAAGCGGACAGATTTTGCTGGAAGGTCAACGCATAGACCACCTGAACGCCGACCAGATGCGCCACATTCGAGGCCGCAAGATCGGAGCCATTTTTCAGGACCCATTGACCTCGCTCAACCCGCTGTACACCATCGGTCGGCAGCTGACCGAGACGATCCTGGCCCACCTGCCAGTGACGCCCCAAGAGGCCCGCCAACGCGCTGTTCAGTTGCTCAAAGACACCGGCATTTCTGCCGCCGAAGAGCGCATCGACCACTACCCACACCAGTTTTCTGGCGGCATGCGTCAGCGCGTGGTGATCGCACTGGCCTTGGCCGCCGAGCCTCAGTTGATCGTGGCCGACGAGCCCACCACGGCGCTGGATGTGTCCATTCAGGCGCAGATCATCAGCTTGCTCAAAAAGGTCTGCAAAGACCGTGGCGCTGCGGTCATGCTGATCACGCACGACATGGGCGTGATCGCCGAAACCTGTGACCGTGTGGCCGTGTTGTACGCCGGGCGTGTGGCCGAAATCGGCCCGGTGCACCAAGTCATCAACCACCCGGCCCACCCTTACACCGCAGGCCTGATGGCCTCGATCCCCGACATGGACAGTGACCGTGAACGGCTCAACCAGATCGACGGGGCCATGCCGCGCCTGAACGCCATCCCGCAAGGCTGCGCCTTCAACCCACGCTGCCCCAAAGCCTTTGACCGCTGCCGCCAAGACCGGCCCGAGTTGGTCAACACCGGCGTCAACCGCGCCGCCTGCTGGCTGCACGACGGGAGCGCAGCATGAGCGGTACAAAACCTCAGCCACTCGTCGTCGCGCACGACCTGGCCAAAACCTTCGACGTGTCGGCGCCTTGGCTCAACCGTGTGATCGAGCGCAAACCACGCCAGATGCTCAACGCCGTAGACGGCGTGAGCTTCGAGATCGAACGCGGCAAAACACTGGCCTTGGTGGGCGAATCCGGCTGCGGCAAAAGCACCGTGGCCCGCTTGCTGGTGGGCTTGTACGAACCCACTCGCGGCGGCCTGACCTTCGACGGGCAAGACGCGCACGCGGCGTTCAAGTCGTCTGATTCTCAAAAAATGCGCCAGCGCATTCAGATGATTTTTCAAGACCCCTATGCCAGCCTGAACCCACGTTGGACAGTGGACAACATCATTGGCGAGCCGCTCAAAGAGCACGGCCTGATCAGCGATGCCAATGAGCTCAAGGCCCGCGTGGCCGAGTTGCTGCAGTCGGTAGGCTTGTCGCCGCTGGATATGGTCAAGTACCCGCACCAGTTTTCGGGTGGGCAACGCCAGCGCATCTCGATCGCCCGCGCTTTGGCCACCGCACCCGAGTTTTTGGTCTGTGACGAGCCGACCTCGGCGCTGGATGTGAGCGTGCAAGCGCAAGTGCTCAACATCATGAAAGACCTGCAACGCGAGCGGGGCCTGACGTATTTGTTCATCAGCCACAACCTGGCTGTGGTGCGCCATGTGAGCGACCAAGTGGGCGTGATGTATTTGGGCCGACTGGTTGAGCTGGCCGACAAGCACACCCTGTTTGGCAACCCGCAGCACCCATATACCAAGATGCTCTTGGACGCGATTCCCAAAATGCACGACACCGGCCGCGCCCGCACCCCCGTGCAAGGCGAAGTGCCCAACCCGCTGAACCCACCCAGCGGCTGCACTTTTCACCCCCGCTGCCCGCAGGCCACCGACATCTGCCGTGCCGAGCGCCCGCCACTGCGGGATTTCAAAGGCATCAAGATCGCTTGTCACGCGGTGATCTGATGCCACAGGGTTATTTAAAGATTGAAATATCCATCATTGTTCGAATAAAATCGAACAATGACGGAATTTTTAGACTTTAACTTCTCTTCGGCCGAAGAGATATCACTGGCCTTGGCGCAGCGATTGAAACGCTTGCGTATTCAAAAAGAGATTGCCCAAGCCGACATGGCCGAGCGCATGGGCGTGTCTCGCAGCACGCTCAACACGCTCGAAAACACGGGCAAAGCTTCGGTCATCGCCTGGATCAAACTGGTCCAGTGTCTCGGTCAAGAGGGGCAATTGCAGCCCTTGTTCAAACCCGTTGTCGCGTCCATTGCGGACATGGCGCAGCAACAAAAACCGGCTCGCCAGCGTGTCTCTCGCACGCGCCGCATTCGGAAGGCAACGCCGTGAAAAAAGTACAAGTCCGTTATGAAGGCTGGGGCGAAAACTGGCTTTTGGGCACGCTGGCCGACGATGGGCAGCATCTGCTTTTTGAGTATTCGGCTCAAGCCTTGGTCGAAGGACTTGATTTGTCGCCAAGGCATTTGCCGTTGCAAAAACAGGCCATGGGCAATTTCCCGAGGCATTTTTGGCGCTTGCCAGGCCTGTTTGCAGACTCCTTGCCCGATGGCTGGGGCATGCTGCTCATGGACAGGCTCTTCAGAAAACAAGGGCTTCGGCCAGAACAGTGTTCACCGCTGGACCGCTTGAGCTTCATCGGTCATCGTGGACTGGGCGCGCTCACGTATGAGCCTGATTCACAAGGTGATGTCATGCCCGAGGCGGTGGATCTTGTCGCCTTGGCTAACGAAACAGCGCTGGTTTTGCAAGGTGAGGACACTCAAACCCTTCAAAAACTGGCCATGCTGGGCGGCTCTCCGCAGGGGGCCAGGCCCAAAGTTTTGGTGTTCTACGATCCGGCGACGGCGCGTATCAGCACGACAGCCATGCCATCGGGGTCAGGCTGGTTGGTCAAATTCCAGGCCTTGGGTGAGCACAAAGAGGTGTGTGCCATCGAGGCGTTTTATGCGCAGCTGGCCAGCGCATGTGGTCTGGATGTGCCCACCACACGGGTGTTCGATTTGAGCCCACAACAAGCCGCACTGGGCATTGAACGCTTCGATCTGGCGCAGGGGTTGCGTGTCCCCATCCATTCACTGGCCGGTTTTCTGCACGCGGACTTCAGAATTCCGTCGGCAGTGGACTACACCACTTTTCTGCGCGCGACACGCATGATCACGCGCGATGAGCGCGAGGTGCAAAAAGCGTTTGAGCGTGCGGTCTTCAATGTGCTGTTTCACAACCGGGATGACCATGCCAAAAACCTGGCTTATCGCATGGATGCGCAACGACACTGGAAGATGGCCCCGTGTTTTGACCTCACGTACTGCGAAGGTCCCGGCGGGGTGCACCAGATGGATGTTTGCGGCGAAGGGCGGCACATTGAGCGCAGCCATTTGACACAACTGGCGCAGCAAGGCGGGCTTGATGCAAGGTGGGCAGCGCAAAGGCTGGATGCCATGCTCGAAGTGGTTGACCAGTGGCCTGCACTTGTCGAATCCTTTGACATCCGGCGAGCAACACGCCAGAAAATGCACCAGGTCATCATCCGTCAACGCGAGGCATTGGGAAAATAGGTTCATCTCACCAGAGATCGGCCTTCTGGCGTTGATTGATTGCTCTGGCTACATTGGCAGCCGTTTCGGGCACCGCTTTCGCTCAATCTTCGGTGTCTTTGACCGGTAAGTTTGGCTATGCATATACAGATGCAAAAACTGCAGCTGGCGTGAAAACAGCCGGTTTCCAAGCAACTGACGGCGACTTGGTTGCTGCAGCTGTTGAAGACTTGGGCGGTGGCTTGAAAGCCAATGCTTCTTTGGCTTTGAAACTGCGCGGTCGCGGTGCACAAGCTTCCGTTGTTGACGGTCGCGATGCAACCATCGGCTTGTCCGGCGCATTCGGCTCCATCACTGCTGGTGCCATCGAAGCTGGTAACGGCATCATGGGCTTGGGTCAAGCTGGTGCCCCCGTGATTGGTTTGGACGGCAAAGTGTTGGACGGTGCTGTTAACGTTGACATCGTGTCTTACACACTGCCAACATTGGCAACTGGTTTGACTTTGAAGGCTTCCGTGATCGACGGCGTGGGTGATGTTGCACGTACAAAAGGCAATATCTCTGTGTTTGCTGTTGGTTACACAGCTGGTGCATTGAACCTGTCGGCTGACTTCTCTGACTACAGCAAGTACGCTGATGCTGCTGCTGTTGGTGGTACCTACCTGCCTTCTGCTAGCCAAACTCTGACTGCTTACGCTGCTACAGACACGTTGCCTTCCGGCGCGACTGTTGTTGCAGCTGCAACTGCAGCCGTCAAAGCTGTTGACAACCGCACTCGCGTCAGCGCCAGCTACAACTTGGGCGTGGCAACTGTTGGCTTGGGTTACCAAGTCAAGTCCTATGTGACTGCTGCTAACAAAGACAACAAGCAAATGACATACGGCGTGAGCGCTCCTTTGGGTGCGTTCACTGTTGGTGCTGTGTACGCTTCCAGCAAGGATGACGGCGCTACTACCAAGACAACTGGCAATGAATTCGGCGTGAACTACGCTTTCAGTCAGCGCACAAGCTTGCAAGTTGCTCGTGCTTCTTGGAAGAAGACTGGCGCAGCTGCTGACACATTGCTGCGTGCTCGCTTGTTGCACTCCTTCTAATCCCACGCTGGCGTAAGCCAGCTGAGGTTTAAAAGACTAAAAACCCACCGTGGCAACACGGTGGGTTTTTTCTTGCCTGCTCGCTGTGCGTTGCAGTCAGCAAACAACGCACTCAAGGGAAAACACTGGTGCTGCACAGTGTTGGTGCAGCCGCTACGGTTCCTTAGTCCGATTTAATCGTCGGTTAGAGGCCTGTTCCGGGCAGGTCCGGGAGGCGGGGCTACCGTTGAGCCTTCGAGACAATGATGTTTGCAACTTCCCATCGCACGTTGGCGGTGCACGCCACTTCCGGCGCTTGCCAGCTTTAGAGCTCGGCACGCTTACCCATTGAACGCCCGGCTGTCTGGATGCAATCGGCACAGCAGACGGCTTTGTGCTGATCAGATAAAAAGTGTTTATAGATTTGAGGGCATGCCACCTTTATTGAGAGCATGCCAACTTTGCGTGCCGTTGTTTGCTGACTGCAACGCACAGCGAGCAGGCGTAAAAAAACCCCCCGTGTTGCCACGGTGGGTTTTTAGTCTTTTAAACCTCAGCTGGCTTGCGCCAGCGGGGGATTAGAAAGAGTGAGCCAACTGAACGCGTGTGTTGGTAGCAGTACCAGCAACACCAACAGTTTTGGTGGACTGAGTTTGCAACGCCACGTAAGTGCGCTTGCTCAGGTTGTACTGGGCAGACAAGTCGTAACCTGTGTTGTTGCCATCGACGCCGTCAGTCTTGCTGGTAGCGTACACAGCGCCAACGTTGAAGGCGCCAAATGGAGCAGACACGCTAACAGCGGTTTCATTTTTCTTGATACCAGCAGCGTTCTTGGCAGTCTGGTAACCAGCGCCCACAATGGCAACGCCCAGGTTGTAGTTAGCGCTCATGCGAGTACGGCTATCAGGAACGCCACCTGCAGTAATAGCAGCTTGCACCGCAGCAGTTGCTGCGGCAGACGTTCCTGTAGGTGCGTACATTGCAATGCCGTTAGCAACTGAGTAAGCGTTTGCACTGTAGTTGGTCAAGTCCAAAGCCAATGACAGTGGGCCATTTGCATAGTTGAAGCCAACCAATGTTGCATTAGCTTGCTTAGAAGCAGCTTCAGCACCGCCACCGCCAACAGCATCGATCATCATGGCAACAGCGGAGAAACCGCTCATAGTTGGAGTGCGGTAAGACAACAAATCAACGTTGGAAGCAGCGGCCAATTGAGCGCCGTTATCCAAGCCGATGTAAGTTGGGCCGCCAGCAGTGACCAAACCCAAGATGCCGTTGCCGGCTTCAATGGCACCAATAGTCACAGTACCGAAATCGCCAGTCACGTACATGCTCGAGTCACGTGGGCGTGCGCCATTGCCGTCAGTCAAAGCACCACCAGCCAAAGTGTCGTTGGCAGCGTCACGGCCGCGCAAGCGCAGAGCCATGTTAGCGCCGGCCTTCAAGCCACCGCCCAAGTCTTCCACAGCAGCGATGTTCCAGTCACCGTCGGTAACGCCGATACCAGTTGTTTTAGCGCCAGCAGCAGTTTTGGCTTCGCCGTAAGCAAAACGCAGCTTACCGGTCAAAGACACCGAAGATTGAGCGAAAGCGGTGCCCGAAACGGCTGCCAATGTAGCCAGAGCAATCAGAGTTTTTTTCATTGAGAGTTTCTCCAAAGTTTTAAAAAGAGCCTTGAATCCGCCAGGTGAAAACCACCTGTCTGAACGCTTAGCCAACCTCCAAATTCGGAAGGTTGTGTGTATTCGACCAGAGCTGCGCGTCTTTTCCAAGAATTTCAAAGAATAAAGGGCTTTTTCGTTGCATCCCTGCAACAAACCAAGAGTGACGGCCTTTATTTGAATCACTTTCACTCTATTTTTATCAATGAATTCAATAACTTCCAGCGACTGTCAAAAGTATCGGTTGAGAAATAACAGCCTTTGCATGAAGCCGCAAAGTAGCCAACACAATCCCACAGCGCACGGTTTGGGCGCTATTTGCTAAGCTAGCCCCTATGAACACCCACGCTTTGATACTGGCCGCTGACAGCGCTTTGCGCACTCTGTGGGCCGAACCTCGCGCCAGCCGCCCTACCCCAATGGCCGCCACCTCCGAGCTGGAGCTGACCGATGCCGAGCGCCGCGAGTCTGCCGCGCTGATGCGCGTGAACCATGTCGGCGAGGTATGCGCTCAGGCGCTTTACACCGGACAAACGCTAGCCTGTCAAAACCTAGACTTGCGGGCCCAGTTGGTCGAAGCGAGCCGCGAAGAAACCGATCACCTGGCATGGACGCAGCAGCGACTGACTGAGTTGAAGGGCCGCCCCTCGCTGCTCAACCCGCTTTGGTATGCCGGTGCCTTTGCCATTGGGTACGCCGCAGGCAAGCTGGGCGGCGACAAGGTGAGTCTGGGCTTTGTGGTCGAGACCGAGCGGCAGGTCGAAGCTCACCTGCAAAGTCACATGGATTTGCTGCCTGCTGCCGACAGCGCATCGCGTGCCATCGTGGTGCAAATGAAGGCCGACGAAATCGCCCACGCCCAAATGGCCATGAAGGCTGGGGCGGCTGAACTGCCCGGCCCGGTCAAATCAGTGATGGCGCTGGCGGCCAAAGTGATGACCACGGTGGCGCATCGGGTTTGACGGCCAAACTCTGGCGAACATCTTGAGTTGCGTCACGGTCACTCCAGCATCGCTGCTGGCCGGGAACGACCGTTTGCATTGTTACCCGTCAGGCCAGTAGATTTTGGGTGCGCAGTTTGAATCTTTCCACGGTCTGCGCCAGCATGCCCACATGGGCATGTGCTGCGTAAAGGGCCATGTGCAGGGTTTCGGCACGATCGATATATTCGTGCACCATCACATTGCGCAACTTACGCACGGCCAACCAATCATCGGCACCATCGATCAGCCCGAGCCTTTCAGCTCGGTCCAGATTCTCCAGCACTGCGCCAACGCCTTCCTCCATGGTTCTGAGCCATGCAGGCAGCAGCTTATCCCCCAGTAAATCTTGTAGCCGGCCGAAACGAGCCACAAAAGCGTCAACCCGCTCAGAAAAATCGATGTCTTCCAAGTGGCTCACCAAGCCTTCAGGACTGAAGGGTCTGCCAAATAGCCGCTGATCAGTTTGCTGCAAGTGGAGCAATTCAGCCTGTGCTGTTTTGAGCAGGCCAGACAAGCGTTGACGCTCGCCTGGGGAGAGTTTGTCTTTCAAGCTTTGTGAATTGGGGGTCATGTCAGCAAAACGCCTTCTGAAAGTGCCACCGTATCAACGGACAAAATATTCTGCGTTGCGTCCAATAAGCGGACATCCACTTTGCGTCCATCAAGCTGCCTCTGCAGTTGCGCAGCCAGCAATGAGGCTTCCCATAATGGGTTGTTGACTTTACCTTGAACTTGTATGTGCAAGTCGATGTCCCCCCCCTTTGCCGAGTCATCCAATCGAGAGCCAAACAAACGCACCACAGCCAAGTCGCCCCAGCGAAGCGCGACAGCCTGTTGAATGATGGCTCGTGATTGGGGGGAAAGTCTCATACTTTTGAGGATACTGGATTCAAGCCGCTTCCACCACCTCAAAGCTGGTGGTGATCTCTGCGGTTTTACCCAGCATGATGCTGGCCGAGCAGTATTTGTCGTGGCTCATGGCAATGGCCCGCTCAATCGCGCTGGCGGGCACGCCCTTGGCGGTGACGGTGAAGTGCATATTGATGCGGGTGAAGACTTTGGGGTCCACCTCGGCACGTTCGCTGCTGATTTTGACGCTGCAGCCGCGCACGTCATGGCGACCTCGCTTCAAGATGAGCACCACATCGTAAGCGGTACAACCGCCAGTACCTGCCAACAGCATTTCCATGGGGCGAGGTGCCAGGTTTTGTCCGCCGTTTTCAGGCTTGGCCGCATCGGGTGCGCCATCCATGGCCACCACGTGGCCCGAGCCGGTTTCAGCCAAAAAGCCCATGCCTGAGCGGGTGCCGGCAGCGCCGGTCCAGGTGACTGTGCATTCCATGTTCATTTCCTTGGTGAGTGGCATGACCTGTGAACCAGGTGATTTGTGAGCCTATGGTACCCAAGCGCAGTTGCTGAAATGGCCTGACTACGCGATTACCTAAGGGAAAATTTGCTGTACCGAGCGCGTAAATTTATCTTACCCAACTCACAACATTGTCCGGCCCGCCTCATAACTTTGTCCTGCCCGCCTCATAACTTTGTCCTGCCCGACTCATAACTTTGTCATACCCGGCTCATAACTTTGTCATACCCGGCTTGACCGGGTATCCATAACCGCCAAAGGCATAGACCCCCTTCGAGCCGGGGGTGACGGGTAGGGCTGCATAGACCCCCGGTCGAGCCGGGGGTGACGGGTGGGGCTGCATAGACCCCCGGTCGAGCCGGGGGTGAAGAGTGGGGCTGCATGACCCCCGATCAAATCGGTGCTGACTGATGCCACCAATCGCACTCAAACATTTGACGATTTTTTACATTTTGTGAGCCTGCGTATGCTGCATCGCAACAAAAACACCCGTACAATTACGAACAAGCGTGCTTTTTTGTACGCGCCAGTTGTCTCCTCCACCCTCTGAAAAGGTGGATTTGCCCCGATCCGCAAGGTTCGGGGCATTTTTTTGTCTTAAAAATCAATTTTTGAATACTTTAATAGCATTGATGGTTTAATTTCACATCTCTTGGCTTTGTTTGTCATACCTCAAAAATGACAGAAAGGGCGGATCATGCGTTTCCATTCTGCTGTGCTCCCAAACGTTATCCCCCACTTAAAACTGGGATGCCGTTCGTTACTGGCATGTTGTGCCGCCTGGGGTCTTGGGTTGCTGCCGCTAACGACTTGGGCTGAATACCAAGTCAACATCGTGGACAAAGCACCTGAATACCGCCAATTCGAGCGGGTAGAGATCACAGGCTCCAGCGTGGTCCATCCACGTGACCGCGAAGCATTGCCGGTGCGCGTCATTGACCGTAAAGAAATCGAACGTATGGGCGTTCAGTCGGTGCCCGAGCTGATTCAAAGCCTTTCATCGATGCATTCATACACCGAATCAGGCGGCACCAACATCAAGGGCGAGGGAGGCTACCGGTCGGCAGCCATTCATGGCTATGAAGCGGGCACATTGGTCTTGATCAACGGGCGCAGATCACCTTCTTTTGCCAAACAACGCCCTCAGGTGGACCGCACGGCTGTTGATTTGTCGATGGTTCCCCTGCGCGCCATTGACAGGGTCGAGATTTTGACCGACGGTGCCTCGTCCCTCTATGGCAGCGATGCGATTGCCGGAGTCGTGAACTTGATCACGCTGCAGCAAGCCCCCGGACTCAGCATGACTGCAGAAAAACTGACCACCCAAGGCGCTGGCGATGGCAACAGCGCTGGCATCAGTTGGGGCAAAGGCAAACTGGATCTGGATGGGTATGCTTTGTCCATGCATCTGGAAACGCAACAGCGTGACGCGGTGCGCATGCGTGACCGCGCTTACACAGACCTTCGCACACAGCTTTATGGGCACGACGCACAAGGCAACCCTGTGTATTTCGTGCCGCAAAACATGTTTCCACACAACGCGCCAGCGCAACTGCTGAGCAACAGCACCCATCCGTCGTTGTGCCCTGCCGGCTTTGATTACACCGTGACCCGCAGAGACACGAGTTGGCCTACGCCTTACCAGTGCCAGACCAGCCAGTTGCGAGACACTTACCTGTACCCGGCTTATGACAACACCACTTTGTGGATGGCGTTTGAAAAGCGCATCGATGCCACGCTGTCTGTTTTTTCCGAGATCGGTTATCAACAGCAGTTCAGTGACTATCGCCGCATCGTCAACGGACGCGCCATCCAAGGCAACACCCTTTACGATGCGGAAGATTTCAACCCGGGTTTTGCCAAAGAAAAACAATACAACCACAGGGCTGTGATCGGTGTTCGTGGTGAATGGAACAACTGGTATTTCACAGCGAGCCACACCCGCGCAGAAAACCACTTTGAAACGGTCAACCGGGGCGGTTTCACCCAAGGTTCAGACTGGGGAACCATCCTGACCACCGCAGAGCGCCAGCAAGACCCCGCCAGTTACTCTGATGCAACCTGGGCCAAAATAAAAGCTCGCTTTGCAAAGCCCACAAGCTCACAGGAATACCGCACGCGCTTGCAAGACACGCAGTTGCAAGCTTCGCGAACAGTGGGCGAAACCGCGTGGGGAGACATCAAACTTGGGACGGTGCTGTTCAATACCCAATCGCAACTGATCAATGAACTGGCGGTGAACCGTAAGGACTATCCTTTCAAGCGGGACAACAGTGGTGCGGCCCTGGAGCTGCAGCTGCCTTTGTGGGACCGACTTGAGTTCGTCTCAAGTTTGCGAGCCGAACAGTTCAGTGACTTTGGCAACGTCCTGACAGGTAAGCTGGGTGCCAAACTGGAAGTGGCCGACAACACCCATGTGCGCATCAGCACTGGCACCGGCTTCCGGGCCCCCACCCTTGCCCAAACCAGCGCCAGCAATTACAGCCGTTTCGCTTTGACCAGCAGCACCGATTACTACTCGGTCGGCAACCCAGATCTGAAACCTGAAAATTCAAGGCAATGGAGCTTGGGCATGCTGTATCAACCAACACCACAGTGGAGCTTGGGGTTGGACTATTGGGCACTGGATGTGCGCGATGTCTTTGGCACTTGGACCGACGATCAGATCTGGAACGACCCGACGCTAAAAGCGCTTTACTACACCAGCAATTACAACAGCGCAGGAAAAAACCGATACCTTTTCAAGCCGTTTAACCAGGGCATTATGAGCAAATCAGGTGTTGACTACCAAATGCGCTACCGCTGGCCTGTGAGCATGGGCCGGCTTTGGATCGGACTGGAAGGCACTTACAACATGAAGTCAAAGCGCAGCACTTACCCCGGCCAGACACCCATCTCCAATCTGGGCAATTACGATACTGCGACAGGCACGGTGGTGGCACGCAACATGCTGCGTCTGACGACGTCACTCGAATCCCGGGATTTCAGTGTCACGGCGCATGTCAACTACCACTCTGGCAACGATGAGCTCATGCCGGCCTTGATCGACTCACAAGGCAACTTTGTAGGCGACCAATTCACGCACCGCGTACCGGATCATTGGACCCTGGATGTCTCCGGGGTGTACCGGTGGACACCTGCCATCAGCATACGAGTGCATATTGCCAACCTAACCAACCGCACACCGCCCATTCGTTACAACAGCCCCTACCTTAGCTCGACGTTGTCTGACACGCGCTATGACAACTATTACGGCCGCACCCTGCGTATTGCCATGGACATCAAGTTCTAAAAAGATGGCCAGGCCCGCACGCTATGATCAAACCATCGCCCACCTCTTGCGCGGGCCTGTGACATAGCCGACATGACCACATCCAAACTCCGCCCTGCCGATTACCTGATCAAAATCCTCAACGCCCGCGTGTACGACGTGGCCACCGAGTCGGCCCTGGAACCCGCAAAGAACTTGTCTCGCCGCTTGGGCAACCAGGTGCTTTTGAAGCGCGAAGACCAGCAACCCGTGCACAGCTTCAAACTGCGCGGGGCTTACAACAAGATGGCGCACCTGACGCCCGAGCAGCTCAAGAAGGGCGTGATTTGCGCCTCGGCCGGCAACCACGCGCAGGGCGTGGCACTCAGCGCCAGCAAACTGGGCACCCGCGCCGTGATCGTCATGCCGACCACCACGCCGCAGGTCAAGGTCGACGCGGTCAAGAGTTTTGGGGGCGATGTGGTGTTGTATGGCGACAGCTATTCCGACGCCTACAACCACGCGCTGACTTTACAAAAGAAGCAGGGCCTGTCCTTTGTGCACCCCTTTGATGACCCGGATGTCATTGCCGGCCAAGGCACGATTGCCATGGAAATGCTGCGTCAACACCAAGGCCCACTCGATGCCGTGTTTGTGGCCATTGGCGGCGGCGGCTTGATCTCGGGCGTGGCCAACTACATCAAAGCAGTCCGCCCCGAGGTGAAGGTGATCGGCGTGCAAATGAACGATTCGAACGCGATGATGCAGTCTGTGGCAGCCAAAAAACGCGTGACCTTGCCCGATGTGGGCTTGTTCTCAGACGGCACCGCGGTCAAGTTGGTGGGCGAAGAAACCTTCCGCGTCGCACGCCATCTGGTGGACGAATACATGACCGTGGACACCGACGCCGTGTGTGCGGCCATCAAGGATGTGTTTGTGGACACCCGCTCGATCGTGGAGCCTGCAGGCGCGCTGGCCGTGGCCGCCATCAAGCAGTATGTGGCCACGCACAAGACCAAAGGCCAGACCTATGCCGCCATTTTGTGCGGTGCCAACATGAATTTTGACCGCCTGCGCTTTGTGGCCGAACGCGCCGACGTGGGCGAAGAAAAAGAAGCGCTTTTTGCGGTGACGATCCCCGAAGAGCGCGGCAGCTTCAAGCGCTTTTTGGAACTGATTGGCAGCCTGCCCGGCGGCCCGCGCAATGTGACCGAGTTCAACTACCGCATGAGCGATTCGAACAAAGCCCATGTGTTTTTGGGCCTGAGTACTTCGGCCAAGGGCGAGAGCACCAAGATCACCGCCAACTTCAACAAGCACAAGTTCACGGCCATCGACCTGACACACGACGAACTGGCTAAAGAGCACATCCGCCACATGGTGGGCGGGCACTCGGCCATGTCACAAGACGAGCGCCTGCTGCGCTTTGAGTTTCCTGAGCGTCCGGGCGCCTTGCTCAAATTTTTGAGCCTGATGCGTCCAGGCTGGAACATCAGCCTTTTCCACTACCGCAACCAGGGTGCCGACTACGGCCGGATTTTGGTCGGCCTGCAGGTGCCGCCCAAAGACGACAAAGCATTTGCCAAATTTCTGGAAGCATTGGGGTATCCGTATGCAGAAGAGACGAATAATCCGGTTTATCGCTTGTTTTTGCGCAACTGAAACCCAAAGGGTCCACCATGCCCGCATCCCTTGAAGGCCAACTCGTCGTCGCGATTTCATCGCGGGCTTTGTTCGACTTTGAAGAAGAAAACCGCCTGTTCGAGCAAGGCGATGACCGGGCTTACATGAAACTGCAGCTGGAGCGGCTAGAGGAGCCCGCCAAGCCCGGCGTGGCCTTTTCTTTGGTGCGCAAGCTGCTGGCCTTCAACGATGCCGATGCGCAGCGGGTAGAGGTGGTCATCTTGTCGCGCAACGACCCGGTTTCGGGCATGCGGGTGTTTCGTTCGGCGCAGCATTACGGCCTGCCCATTCAGCGCGGCAGTTTCACGCGGGGACAACCGCCTTGGCGCTATCTGAAGCCCCTGAATGCCAATTTGTTTTTGTCCACACATTTATCGGACGTGCGTGCGGCCTTGGGTGCGGGCGTGCCAGCCGCACAGGTGTACCCGCATTCGGCGCTGGCTTCTGAAGCACACCCCCACGAAGTGCGCATCGCTTTTGACGGTGATGCGGTGCTGTTTTCAGACGAGGCAGAGCGGGTATTTCAGGCCGAAGGCCTTTCGGCTTTTCAGGCCCACGAGCGCGACAAAGCGGGTCAACCCTTGCTAGCAGGGCCTTTCAAACCTTTGCTGGCCGCCTTGCACCGCTTGCAACAAGAAGGCACGCCCGCTATGCGCATTCGCACCGCCTTGGTCACCGCCCGCAGCGCCCCGGCACACGAACGCGCCATTCGCACGCTGATGGACTGGAACATTGAGGTGGACGAGGCCATGTTTTTGGGCGGTCTGCCCAAAGGCGAGTTCTTGCGCGAGTTCGAGCCCGATTTTTTCTTTGACGACCAAACCGGTCACATCGAATCGGCCGCACGGCATGTGCCATCCGGGCATGTGGCTTCTGGTGTATCGAACCCGGATTGAAAGAAAACCCTTCAACCTGCACGATGGCACCAGCATTCGTGAGCAGAGACTCGCTTTTGCAAGGCTTCAATCAGAAACGACGGTGGGTCGTTTGCTCTCGCGTCGGGCGATCCACACCGTGGCAGACAAAATGACGACTGCGCCCAACCAGGTGGACCGACTGGGCACATCGCCGAACACCAGCCAGCCCAACACCGAGGCCCAAACCAAGTCCAAAAAACGCAGCGACTGGGTGGCCGAAATGTCGGCCAAAGCGAACGCCCGCGTCAGGCAATAGTGGGCCAGTGTGCCCAGCATGCCCGTGGCCGCAAAGCCCAGCCATTGCAACGGCGTAGGCATTTGCCAATGGGGCAAAGCCATGGGCAGGCTGAGCACAGACACCGTAAGGGCTTGCCACAGCACGATGACGCCCGGTTTTTCGTAACGGGTCAGCGCTTTGGTGATCAAAAACGAGGCCGCAAACACGGGTGACGAAGCCAGCATGACCAGGTTGAACCAGCCACCATCGCCCGACATCTTGGGCAAAACCACCACCAACACCCCCGCAAAACCGACAATGGCTGCGATCCAGCGGTCTTTGCGCATGGGCTCACCCAAAAACCAGGCTGCTCCGATCATGATGAAAATCGGCCCAGTGAAACCGATGGCTGTCATGTCGGCCAAGGGGATTTGGGGCAAGGCGGTGAACCACAAAATCAGGCCCACGGTGTGCACCCCACCTCGCCAGAACTGCCCCGCCATATTGACTGGCATGTAGGTGCGCCAACCGTCCCGAAAAACCCAGGGCAGGATCACCAACAGCCCAAACAGGTAACGCAAGAATTGAGACTGGTAGACATCCAGATGCAGCGTCAGTTGGCGTGCGATGGTGTTGAGCATTGAGAACAACAAGCCGCCGCAAACCATCCAGACCATGCCGCGCACGGCCACCGGCCAGGCCGCAAAAGAGCGCCGACTGCGGTGGTGCGCAAGCAGCCACTGACGAGGAGGTGAGAAAAAGGCTTTGCGCGGTTTCATGCGCAATCGCCAAGATAAATAAGAGTCACCCTGCCATCTTAGGCAGAGTCATCGCCCAAGCGGGTCACTTGGGTTACGTGGCTTTGGGGAATTTAACCGGCGCTGTTTTGCAGCGCGGCAATGCGCTCTTCAATCGGCGGATGGGTGCTGAACAACTGGCCGATGCCGCCAGCAATGCCCATTGCAGCCATGCTCTTGGGCAGCTCGGCCGTATGCACACCACCCAAGCGAGCCAGTGCGTTGATCATGGGTTGCTTGCGGCCCATCAATTTGGCGGCACCCGCGTCGGCACGGAATTCGCGCTGACGGCTGAACCAGGCCACGATGATGGCGGCGACAAAACCCAACAAAATGTCCATGACGATGGTGGTCACAAAATAGCCAATGCCAGGGCCGCTGCTTTCTTCGTCGTTCTTGCGCAAGAAGCTGTCCACGCCGTAACCCACCACGCGCGAGATAAACACCACAAAGGTGTTCATCACGCCCTGGATGAGCGTCATGGTGACCATGTCGCCGTTGGCGATGTGCGCGATTTCGTGGCCAATGACGGCCTCGACTTCTTCGTGCGTCATGTTTTGCAGCAAGCCAGTAGACACCGCTACCAGCGCCGAGTCGCGAAAAGCGCCTGTGGCAAACGCATTCGGGTCGCCCTCAAAAATACCCACCTCCGGCATGCCGATGCCCGCCTTGTCGGCGAACTTGCGGACGGTTTCAACGATCCAGGCTTCGTCAGCATTGGCGGGCTGCTCGATCACTCGCACGCCCGAGGACATCTTGGCGATCCACTTGCTCATGAGCAAAGAAATGATGGCGCCACCAAAACCCATAATCAAGGCGTAACCGAGCAAGGCACCCAGATTCAGGCCGTTGGCGGTCAGGAAACGGTTGACCCCCAGCAAATTGGCAACGATGCCCAACACCACCACAACAGCCAGGTTGGTCAAGACAAACAAGAAAATTCGTTTCATGGAAGGTTCACTTTCAACCCGAAAGACGCGGGTACGTTGGTGGGAATGTTAGGGGCTTGCCAAGCAAAATCAAGCGAGGGGAAGGATTTCCTGATTGGCGTACGGTTTTTCTGCCCTCGCTTTGACGCGGTGCGGGCGAAACACACGGGTGTCTTCGTAGAAAGCCGGATCTTCGTTGGCCGCCCACCAACCGGGCACGCCTAAAACAGGCAAGGGGCTGAAAGGTTTGCGCGACAGTTTGTCGGCCGTCAGGTCTTGCGCCAGCCAGGCATCAATGTCGGCAGGGGCGAGCGATAAGGGCACACGCCACATGTGCACGGTGATGGATTTGTAGGGTTGGACCGCTTTTTCGAGCGCGGCATGGCCGAAAGCCCACAACCGGGTTTGAGGCCACTCGGCACGCAAGCCCACAAAAGCGTCCGCCCAGCGGTGCTCAGTCAAGGCGTCCCACAAGGCGTCTGAAGGCTGGATCAGCAACGCGTTTTCGTCGAACACCGTGGCGGCATCGCGCACCGGGCCACGCACCTGCCCTACCCCAGCGCGGGCAATTTCACGGGCCTGTAGCTGGTTCAAGCGCTTTTTAGCCAGCGGGAAATGCATCCAGCACAAGGCATTGAAGAAGTCGTGCAGACCCTCGCGGGTGGGCACCTGAGCCGTGGAAAAAATGTAGTCTTCGTAGGCCTGACCATCCGGCAAGTCGCGTTGCGGAACGAACCGCACTGGCGCACGGCCTGCCTGGTTCAAGGCCTGCGCTTGGGGGCTGCCCGCCACGATCTGGCGGGCAATGGGTTCGCCCACACCGCGCCAGTCATGCAACCACGGGGCGGACCAGTCGATATCTGGTACGCCCAGGGCCGATGTACTTTCGCAACGGCAACCGGGTCGATTCGGGTCGGACTTCAGACACCCACCAGACGCCACGGCAGACTTTCACCTGAACGCAGGGGTTTGAGTTCAGCCTCACCCAAGGCGAAGCTTTCGGCAGGTGTCCAGCTTTCGCGGCGCAGCGTGATGGTGCCGCTGTTGCGAGGCAGACCGTAAAAATCGGCCCCGTTGAAACTGGCAAAAGCCTCAAGCTGCGCCAAGGCCCCCGCATGGTCAAAGGCCTCGGCATACATCTCGATGGCGGCATGCGCGGTGTAGCAACCCGCACAGCCTGTGGCGTGTTCTTTCAGGTGCGCCGGATGCGGCGCGCTGTCGGTGCCCAAAAAGAAACGGGCGTTGCCACTGGTCGCCGCTTGCACCAGCGCCAGCCGATGCGTCTCGCGCTTGAGCACGGGCAGGCAGTAGTAATGAGGGCGAATGCCGCCCGTAAAAAGGGCGTTGCGGTTGTACAGCAGGTGGTGCGCGGTGATGGTGGCACCCAGATTCGCATCGCCTTCGGCCACGTATTGCGCAGCTTCTTTCGTGGTGATGTGTTCCATCACGATTTTGAGGCCCGGAAAATCGCGGCGCAGCGGCTTGAGCTGCTGCTCGATGAACACCGCTTCGCGGTCAAACAGGTCGATGTCTGGTGAAGTGACTTCGCCGTGCACCAAGAGCAGCATGCCTTCACGCTGCATGGCTTCGAGCACGGGGTAGATTTTGCGCAGGTCGGTCACGCCAGCGTCGCTGTTGGTGGTAGCACCCGCTGGATAGAGCTTGCAAGCCACGACACCTGCGGCCTTGGCGCGGGCGATTTCTGCCGGATTGAGGTTATCGGTCAGGTACAGCGTCATCAAGGGCTCAAAAGCCATGCCTTGGGGCACGGCAGCCTGAATGCGTGCCTTGTAAGCCAGCGCCTGCTCGGCAGTGGTCACGGGCGGTTTGAGGTTGGGCATGATGACCGCGCGGCCAAACTGGGCTGCGGTGTGCGGCACCACTACGTTCAATGCAGCGCCGTCGCGCACATGCAGGTGCCAGTCATCGGGGCGGGTAAGGGTGATTTCTTGAGTCATAAGCGTATTGTCTCAAACCGGCACCCCACGGGCCAAACCCAGACAAGGCTGTGGCCGTGGAAGCCCTAAAGCCCCTCAATGTCCCAGGATCTTGGACAAGAAGTCTTGTGCCCGGTCGGTTTGCGGCGAGTCAAAGAACTGTTGCGGCGGCGCTTGCTCGACCACCTGGCCTTGGTCCATGAAGATGACGCGGTCGGCCACGGCTTTGGCAAAACCCATTTCGTGCGTCACGCACAGCATGGTCATGCCTTGACTGGTCAGCTCAATCATCACGTCCAGCACTTCCTTGATCATTTCCGGATCGAGCGCCGAAGTGGGCTCATCGAACAGCATGATTTTGGGGGTCAGACACAGCGCCCGAGCAATCGCCACACGCTGCTGCTGGCCACCGGACAACTGCAGAGGGTATTTGTGGGCGTGTTCGACAATGCGCACGCGCTCAAGTTGAACCATGGCTTTTTCGATGGCTTCCTTGCGCGGCATCTTAGCCACCCAAGTGGGCGACAAGATCAGGTTTTCCAGCACAGTCAGGTGTGGAAAAAGGTTGAACTGCTGGAACACCATGCCGACTTCGCGGCGCACTTTGTCGATGCCCTTGAGGTCATCGCCCAACACCGTGCCGTCAACGGTCAGGGTGCCTTCTTGGTATTCCTCCAGTGCGTTGATACAGCGAATCAATGTGGACTTGCCCGAGCCGGATGGACCGCAAATGACGACTTTCTCGCCTTTGGCAAACTGCAAGTTCACATCGCGCAACACATGGTAGCCATTGCTGGCATACCACTTGTTAACGCCTTTGAACTCGATAAGGGGGGTAGCGTTGGAGGTCATGAGAGTCTTTCGTTCAGCGAACTTTGCTCACGGCCGTGCGGTCTTCAATCCACAGGCTGTAACGAGACATGGCAAAGCAAAATGCGAAATAAATGAAGGTGATGAAGAGGTAGGCTTCGATCTTGAAAGGACGCCAGTCGGCATCCGAGTTCAGTGCCAGGCCCAATGCGCCGGTGAGTTCGTACAAAGAGACGATGGTTACCAACGAGGTGTCTTTGAACAAGCCAATGAACGTGTTCATGATGGACGGCACCACGGTGGCCAAGGCCTGCGGCAACACAATCATGCGCTGGACTTGCCAGTAACTCAGGCCCAGTGTGGCAGCAGCTTCGGTCTGCCCCTTGGGCAAGGCTTGCAAGCCACCGCGAATCACCTCAGCCATGTAAGCGGCTGAGAACAGCGTGATGCCCACAACCACGCGCAGCAACACATCGATCTTGACGCCTTCCGGCATGAACAGCGGCAGCATGAACGAGGCCATGAACAACACCGTGATCAGAGGCACACCACGGATCAGCTCAACGTACAAGGTGCACAAAGTTCGGATGGCAGGCATGCTGGAGCGTCTGCCCAGCGCCACGAAAATGGCCAGCGGGAATGCCAACGTCATGGAGATCACGGTCAGCATGACCGTGAGCGGAAATCCGCCCCACTGGTCGGTGTCCACCGCGGTCAGGCCCCAAAAACCACCCTTCATCAGCACAAAATAGACTGTCAGCATGACGGCCCAGAGCAAGGGCAAGGCCTTGTTCCAAAACCTCGGCATGCAACTGAGCACCACCACGCCCAGCATCAAGGCGGTCGCGATCACAGGACGCCAGTGTTCGGCTTCTGGGTAGCGGCCCATCACGATGAGGCGGCCTTTTTCTGAAATCACGCCCCAGCAAGCCCCCACACCCCGCAACTCATTGCATGACTGCAGATTGGCATTGAAAACGGCATGCAAAACCGCCCAGTCCATGGACGCGACCAACACCCAAACGCCCAGCCCGAGCAAGCCCAACGACAGCAGACTGCTGCCTGCACTGGAAAACAGGTTGACCCGCAGCCAAGCCAGCGGCCCGGACCTGCTGCCCGGCATGGGCCGGGCATCGATTGATTTAAAAATTGTGCTCATGTCAACGCTCCTGGATGGCGGCACTGGCATTGAACCAGTTCATGAGAGCCGACGTGATGAGAGACAGGGTCAGGTACACCAACATCACAATGGACAGCGCCTCGATGGCGCGGCCTGTCTGATTGAGTGTGGTGTTGGCAATCGAGACCAACTCAGGGTAGCCGATGGCCACCGCCAAAGAGGAGTTTTTGGTCAGGTTCAGGTATTGGCTGGTCAAGGGCGGAATGATCACGCGCAAGGCCTGCGGCAACACCACCAGGCGCATCGACTGGCTTTTGGTCAAACCCAAAGACGCGGAAGCCTCGTGCTGCCCCAGTGAAACAGAGGCAATACCCGATCGCACCACCTCGGCAATGAACGAAGCCGTGTAGAACACCAGCCCGCACAGCAACGCCATGAATTCAGGACTGAACACACCGCCGTTTTCAATCTGGAAATCGCCCACTTTGGGCAGATTCCATTCAGAAGGCGCACCGCCTAACAGCCAACCGAGCACAGCCAACGCCAATGTGACCGCCATAGACACCCACAAAACCGGGCGTGTCTGACCGGTTTGGTCGAAATGCGCCTTGGCCTTGCGGCGGTAATAAATGGCAAAAACACCCCCCAGCGCAGCCCCCAGAAGGGCCAGCGTCTGCCCCATTTGCCACACAGGCCAAGGGAAGGAAACGCCGTTTTTGCTCAAGTAAAAATGGCCCAAGGTCCAGGCTTTGTCGAAATCAGGCAAGGCCTCCGTGAAGACCAGATACCAAATGAGCAGTTGCAGGTAAACGGGTACATTGCGGAAAAACTCGACAAAGCCGTAACAAATCTTGCGCACCAAAAAGTTGGCAGAAAAGCGACCAACCCCAACCAACACGCCCAAAAGCGTGGCCAGTGCAATGCCGATCAATGCCACCTTGAGGGTGTTGAGCATGCCAATCAGAAAGGCCACCAAATAGGTGCTGTTGGGCGCGTATTCAATCAGCGTTTCGCTGATGTCAAAGCCAAAGGGCTGAAACAAGAAGTCATACCCGCTTTGGATGCCGCGCAAACGCATGTTGGTCAGCGTGTTGCTGACCAGCAAACCGACCAGCGCCAGGACCGAAAGGATCGCGACGATCTGGTAAATGACCGAACGCCCTTCGCGGCTACGCCACGAGATGGATCGGTTTTTTTTCCCAGGCAATGGCCTGGCCTCGATCATGGAAAAATGGGACATGTGCTGGGCCTGAAGAAAACCACGGTTGCAAAAGATACGCCCCACGAAGGGGCGTATCCAGAGCCTTTACAGAAGGCTGAAAATCAACGCAGTGGAGATGCGTACATCAAACCGCCCTTGTTCCACTGGTTGTTCAGACCCCGGGGCAAGTTGATGGCAGTTTTAGGACCGACGTTGCGCTCGAACATTTCGCCGTAGTTACCGGTCGTCTTGATGGCACGGGCCAACCACTCCTTGTCCAGACCCAGGTGCTTGCCCAGGTCTTCGGTGGCACCCAACAAACGGCCCACTTGCGGGTTGTCGCTGCTCTTCATTTGTTCCACGTTGGCTTGGGTGATGCCGTACTCTTCGGCTTCGACCAGACCACTCAGAACCCACTTGTTGATGGCGAACCACTCGTCGTCACCACGGCGAACCATTGGGCCCAGTGGCTCTTTCGAGATCAAGTCCGACAGCACGACGTGTGCAGCAGGATCTTTGGCTTCCTTGGCACGCACCGAGGCCAGGCCGGATGCGTCGGTGGTGTACGCCTGGCAACGGCCAGAAAAGTAAGCACCGGTTGCGGCTTCGACTTTTTCAAACACCACAGGCTTCAGATTGAGCTTGTTGGCACGGGAGAAATCGGTCAGGTTTTTCTCGGTGGTGGTGCCGGATTGCACGCAAACGGTAGCGCCCTTGAGCTGCTTGGCGCTGGTGATTTTGCCCTTTGGCACCATGAAACCTTGGCCGTCGTAGTAGTTGGCACCAATGAAGTGCAGGCCCAAGGAACCGTCACGGTTCAGGGTGTTGGTGGTGTTGCGGGCCAAGACGTCCACTTCGCCAGATTGCAAAGCGGTGAAACGCTGTTGCGCTGTCAGGGGAACATATTTGACCTTGCTGGCATCGCTCAGCACAGCAGCAGCCAGGGCCCGGCAGTGGTCAACATCCAGGCCAGACCAGTTGCCACTGGAGTCGGCAGCAGAAAAACCCGCCAGACCTGTGTTGACACCGCAAACGATTTGTCCGCGCTGCTTGATCTGGTCAAGGGTTTTGCCAGCCATGGCCGATGTACCAGCCAACAGGCCTGCAGTAGCCAAAACGGCACCGATTACGGTTTGTGCATGTTTTTTCATGGTTAGTATCCTCTTTTTCAATATTGAGCAGCAAAACGCCACCGGTTAATTAAATGCCAAATCCAAGTCCGGATCGCCTAGGAGCTTCCCTAGGGCTTGCCTTGACCAGGGTGATCACTTCTGCTGCACCACAACGATGCACAGCGGCTGATCTACAGTTTTATTGAGCACAAAATGTGCCCGAAAGAAAACGTGAAAGGAATGTAGTCTGTTTATGGTCTTTCAAGCCTCCGTGAGTACCCTCGATTGTCATGCAAAAAATGCATGAATCAATGCGCTCAGCGGGACGAATGAACAGAGGCCGCTCTTTGCGTCAAATGCAGCCACAACTGCTGAGCCGCGCCCGGCTCCAAGTGTTTGGCATTCGGTTTTTCACGGTAAGCCCGGACCTCCATGGTCAGCGCAAGCGCGTTCCCTTCAGGCAAACCCACCTCGACCAATGCGCCCGCTTGGACTTCTTTTTTAACGGCACTGCGCGGTAAAAAAGCAATGCCATGCCCTTCCATGGCCATGACCTTCAGGCCTTCTGCCATGTCGGTTTCATAAACACGCTCAAAGTGAATGGGGGTTTTCGATTGCTTGAGTATCCAGTCGGTGATCCCCCCCAAATAAGCCCCCGGCGCATAACCCAAATAGGGCAAAGGCCACGCCACCGTGCCGGGCAAATTGAAAACAGCCAAGCCATCCGACCCCGCTTTGGCATAGGGCGCAATCACCTCTTGCCCCAAAACTACCATTTCGTAACGCTCGGCATCAAGTTGCAAGGGCTGCGAGGGATGGTGGTACGTGATCAAGAGGTCACAACCACCTTCGACCAAGCGCATGGCGGCATCGTGCACGTTCAGGGCGATCAAACGACTTTTGATCGGACCAAAACCTTCGCGCAAGCCCGCGACCCAAGATGGGAAAAAAGTAAACGCCAAGGTGTGCGGGACCGCGAACTCGATAAAGTCCTGTCCGGCCGAATTGTGGCCACGCAGCATGGCTCGGGTGTTCTGCAAAGACTGCAACACCTCGAGCGCCTGGGCGTACAAGGTCTCACCCGCTGGGGTGAGTTTGGTGGGGTAAGAGCTGCGGTCCACCAAATCAGCCCCTGCCCAAGCCTCCAGTGACTGGATACGCCGGGAAAAGGCGGGTTGCGTCACATGCCGCAACTGCGCTGAGCGGCTGAAACTGCGGGTTTCAGCCAAGCTCACAAAATCTTCAAGCCATTTGGTTTCCATGGGCGAAGATTATGGGGCCGCAACACGCCCCTGCAGGTCGGAGCTCAAGCCAGCGTCTTGCAATCCGTTCACTCTGCCGATTGTTGCAGTGCCCACATATTGGCATAGCGCCCTTGCAATGCCAGCAAAGTGGCGTGGTTGCCGCGCTCGATGATTTGCCCGGCATCCATCACCAGAATTTCGTGCGCATCGACCACGGTGGACAAACGGTGCGCGATCACCAAGGTGGTTTTGTTTTGCGCCACACTGGCCAGCTCGGCCTGAATGGCCCGTTCGTTGGCCGAGTCCAGCGCCGAAGTGGCTTCGTCAAACACCAAAATCGGCGGGTCTTTGAGCAAGGTGCGGGCGATGGCCACGCGCTGTTTCTCGCCGCCTGAGAGCTTCAGCCCACGCTCGCCCACCGAGGTTTTGTAGCCCTTGGGCGTAGACGCGATGAAGTCGTGGATGCGGGCAGCCCGCGCTGCGCTTTCGATGTCGGTCTGGCTCGCACCAGGGCGACCATAAGCGATGTTGTAGGCCACGCTGTCGTTGAACAAAACAGTGTCTTGCGGCACGATGCCAAGCGACTTGCGCACACTGGCCTGTGTGACCTGACGGATGTCTTGCCCCGCGATTCGGATGAAGCCTTGCTGCACGTCGTAAAAGCGGAACATCAATCGCGCCAATGTGGACTTGCCCGAACCCGAGGGGCCAACGACCGCCACAGTCTTGCCAGCCGGAATGGTGAAGCTGATGTCCTTGAGGATCGGGCGGTCGCTTTCGTAGGCAAAAGACACGCGGTCAAACACCACATCGGGCGCACCTTGCAAGGCCAGCACGGGCGCACCCGGCGCATCGGCCACTTCGCGTTCGCGGTCCATCAGCACAAACATCTTGTCCAGGTCGGTCAGGCTTTGCTTGATCTCACGGTAGAGCACGCCCAAGAAGTTGAGCGGGATGTAAAGCTGGATCATGAACGCGTTGATCATGACCAGATCGCCCAAAGTCATGCGCCCGGCCACCACGCCTTCGGTGGCACGCCACAGCATGGCCACCAAGGCAGCCGCAATGATCAGCTGCTGCCCGGTGTTGAGCACCGACAACGTCGTTTGTGCCTTGAGCCGGGCCACGCGCAAGCGCTCCAGGCTTTCGTCATAACGCCCAGCTTCAAACACCTCGTTGCCAAAGTATTTGACGGTTTCGTAATTCAAAAGCGAATCGATGGCCCGCGTGTGGGCTGCCGAGTCAAACTCGTTGGCTTGCTTGCGAAACTGGGTCCGCCACTCGGTGATGCGCACCGTGAAAAAGATGTACAAGGCCAGCGCCAGCAGCGTGATGACCGCGAACCAGGCATCGAATTTGACCGCCAAAATGGTCAACACCAAGCCCACCTCGATCAGCGTCGGGATGATGCTGTAGAGCGAATAGGAAATCAGTGATTCGATGCCACGCACGCCACGCTCGATATCGCGGGTCATGCCTCCGGTCTGCCGTGCCAAGTGAAAACGCAGACTCAAGGCGTGCAGGTGCTCGAAGGTTTGCAGGGCGATGCTGCGCGATGCACCTTGCGTGGCCTTGGCAAACACCAGCTCGCGCAACTCGGTGAAGGCCGAAGTCAGCAAGCGCAAAGCGCCATAGCCCACCAGCAAAGCCACGGGCACCACCAGCACCGCTTGCGGGTCGCCGGGTTTCAAGCTCATGGCATCGACCAACTCCTTGAGCAGCAGAGGCACGCTGACGTTGGCCAGCTTGGCACCGACCATCAGGCTCAAGGCGATGACCACCCGCCACTTGTATTGCCAAAGGTAAGGCAACAGACGCGACAGGGTTTGCCAATCGCCGCCCGCGGGTGGCTGGGGCACATGGCCTGAGACAGGCACAGGCTGGGGCGTGGCAGAAGAAGCAGGGGCAGCAGGTTCGCCGTGGTGGCGCATAAGGGACAATCCAGTTTTTAGTTCACCCGATTGTGCCCATGTCTGAAACCCTCCGCCCTCACACCGTGGCTTTGCCCACAGACCAGGAATTGGTGCTCAAGGTCATTCCCATGCCCGCCGACTGCAATGCCAGTGGCGACATTTTTGGCGGCTGGGTCATGGCCCAAGTCGACTTGGCCGGAGCCGTGCTGCCTGCAAGGCGCGTGCGGGGTCGCATGGTGACGGTGGCGGTGAACGAATTCATCTTCAAGCAACCGGTCAAAGTGGGCGACATTTTGTCGTTTTTTTCACGCATCGTGCGGGTGGGCCGCACATCGGTCACGGTGAAGGTCGAGGTGTTTGCCGAGCGGTTTCAGCTGCAAGGCCAGTACATCAAGGTGACCGAGGCCCATCTGACCTATGTGGCGGTGGACGAGCAAGGCCAACCACGGGCCGTACCGGCAGAATGAAACGCTGAGCCAAGTCGGCACCCAGCGTCAGTACCTTGCAAAGCCGTCCCGGCCTGCGTTCATTCAGACACAGATCATTGAAACAAAGCGCCAGCGGCGCGATCAGGACACGATGTAGGCGGCAGCGCCGGTGGACATCAAGGTGCCGTCCGGACCACAAAACTCCATGCGCGATGACCCCACCCGAGAGCCCACGCGCAGCGCATGGGCCGTGACGGTGAAATGCTCGCCAATGCCGGGGCGCAAATAGTCCACCCGCAAGTCAATCGTGCCCAGCTTGGCAAAACGCTCCAATCGCTTGGCGGGGGTCTCATCCATGTGCTTGGCGGCCAAGGCCGCCATCACGGCCGCACTGCCGATGGCATCCAGCACCGCACTGATGACACCGCCATGGATGCGGTTGTAGGCAAAGTGCCCCACCAACTCGGGCCGCATGTCGATGCGGGCCTCCACCCCTTCGGGTGTGACTTTCACCAGTTTGAGCCCCAGTGTCTTGTTGAAGACGATTTTTTCTTCGTAAATCTGGCGAAAGCCCTCGAGGTATTCGGGCTCAAAGACAACGGGTGAGTTTGTGCGATGGGGCATCTGATTTGCAGGTCGGTGGCTTTGGCGCTGCGCCCAAATTTAGAGCTTCGAAAAATCAGGCTTGCGCTTTTCCATGAAAGCCCCAAAGGCTTCTTTGGCGGCCGGCTCTTTCAGCATACGGCCAAAGCTTTTGCCTTCTTCGTCCATTTTTTGCAGCACCTCTTGCTGGTAGCCACCTTTCATCAAACGCTTGGTCTCAATGAGTGAGGACAAGGGTTTGGCAGCGAGCTTGCGTGCCTGTGCTTGGGCGTAGCCATTGACTTCGGTGGGCGGCACGACACGGTTGACCAGCCCGACTTCTTGGGCACCCTCGGCAAAGAAGGGGTCACCCATGAGCAACGCCTCGGCCGCCCGGTGATAGCCAAACATGCGCGGAGCCAGCAGGCTTGAGGCCGCTTCGGGGCAAAGACCCAAGTTCACAAAAGGCATGGAAAACGCAGCGTTGTCGCCTGCGTAAACCAGGTCGCAATGAAACAGCAGGGTGGTGCCAATGCCCACGGCAGGCCCGGCCACAGCGGCCATCAGCGGCTTTTCAAATGTCGCAATGCCACGCAAAAAACGGAAAACGGGCGAGTCTTGTGTGCTGGGCGGCTGGTTCAAAAAATCACCGATGTCATTGCCCGCACTGAAGACGCTTTCATGGCCCTGAAACAGCACCACCCGCACACGGGCATCCGCTGCAGCTTGGGCCACGGCGTCGGCCATGGCGGCGTACATGGCCGATGTGATGGAGTTCTTTTTGTCCAGCCGGTTGAAGGTGATGGTCATCACCCCGGCGTCGATGTGGGTCAGGATGTCAGACATGGTGTTCCTTGTGTGTGGCGGTGAGTGTGGGTCCGCGCAAAAACCGGTTTACTGAACCCGAATCCAGGTTTGGGTGCGTCCCAACAGGGGCGTACCGATGTAACCCCGGACCTCGAGCTTTTTGCCACCGTCAATCGGCGTCAAACGCAGGCTGTAGTTTTTGCCGTTCTCGGGATCAAGAATTTTCCCACCTTCCCACACCATTTTGCCGTCGCCTTGTTGACCGCCCCGGATGATTTCCATGCCGATTTTCGGCTTGTCTTTGCGGTCATCGGTGCACAAACTGCAATGGGTCTCAGCGCTGGGCGTGGTCAACAACGATTTTTCGACCACACCCGACAGGCTTCCGGCCGCGTTCTGGCTGATGCGAATCTCTGCTTTGGGCTGCTTGCTCTCGTCGTCAATGCTGCGCCACAGGCCCACCGGGCTCATTTGGGCTTGGGCGGCCAGGGTCAGCAAGCCGAGGCTCAGGGTCAGTGCGGTTTTGATCATGGTGTTCTTTCTGTTCAGATAGCTGGCCTTCATGCCAGTGCCGCGTCGGTGTCCATGAGCACATCGCTGCCCGCACGGATGCGGCGCATCAGGCTCGAGGTCTCGGGCATCAGGCGGGTGAAGTAAAAACGCGCCGTCTGCAATTTAGCTTGGTAGAAGGGGTCTGGGCGTTGGGCTTCTTCTTCGGCTTCGGCCAATTTCTTCAAGGCGATTTGTGCCGAGCGAGCCCAGAAGTAAGCCAGCACCAAGTGCCCCACCACGCGCAAGTAATCCACCGCAGCCGCACCCACTTCATCGGCATTGCTCATGGCTTTCATGCCCACTTCACCCGTGAGCTGCGTGAGCTTTTGGCCCAGATCGGCCAGTGGTTTGATGAACTCGCCCATGGCTTCGTTGGCCATTTCGGCCTTGACCAGTTGCTCGACCAATTTGCCAAACTTTTTGAGCGATGCACCCTGGTTGCCAAGCACCTTGCGACCCAGCAAGTCGAGCGACTGGATCGTGTTGGTGCCCTCATAAATCATGTTGATGCGGGCATCGCGCACAAACTGCTCCATGCCCCATTCCTTGATGTAGCCGTGACCACCAAAGACCTGCTGGCAGGCGGACGTCGCCTCCCAGGCGTTGTCGGTGGTGAAGGCTTTGACGATGGGCGTCAGCAAGGCCACCAGCTCGGCCGCTTCGGCACGTACCGCTTCGTCAGGGTGGTTGATTTCTTTGTCGAGCAGCAAGGCGCAATAGCAAGCCAGAGCGCGGCCACCTTCGGCGTAAGCCTTGGCCGTCAACAGCATGCGGCGCACATCGGGGTGCACGATGATTGGATCGGCCGGCTTGCCTGGCGCTTTAACGCCTGTCAGTGAACGCATCTGCACGCGGTCTTTGGCATAGGCCAAGGCATTTTGATAGGCCACCTCGGTCAGTCCCAGTGACTGGTTGCCCACGCCCAAACGGGCCGCATTCATCATCACAAACATGGCGGCCAGGCCCTTGTTGGGCTGGCCCACCAGAGTGCCCACTGCCTCGTCGAGCACCATCTGGCAAGTGGCGTTGCCATGAATGCCCATCTTGTGCTCAAGGCCACCGCAATAAATGCCGTTGCGCTCACCGATGGCGCCATCTGCGGCCACCTTGAACTTGGGCACCAAGAACAGACTGATGCCTTTGCTGCCGGGCGGCGCATCGGGCAGACGGGCCAACACCAGGTGCACGATGTTGGCGGCCAAATCGTGCTCGCCTGCGCTGATGAAAATCTTTTGACCGGTGATGCGATAGGTGCCATCGGCTTGCGGCTCGGCCTTGCTGCGCAGCAGGCCCAAATCGGTCCCGCAGTGCGGTTCGGTCAGGCACATGGTGCCGGTCCACTCGCCACTGGTCAGCTTGGGCAAATAAAGGGCTTTTTGCTCGGGCGTGCCGTGAGCGTGCAGAGCTTCATAAGCGCCATGCGACAGGCCGGGGTACATGGTCCAAGCCTGGTTGGACGAGTTGAGCATCTCGTAAAAGCACTGGTTGACCACAAACGGCAAGCCTTGCCCGCCAAACTCGGGGTCACAGCTGAGTGCAGGCCAACCGCCGGCGACATATTGCGCGTAAGCCGCTTTGAAACCATCTGGCGCCTTCACGTCATGCGTGTCGCGGTTCAATGTGCAGCCCTGCGTGTCGCCTGAGATATTGATCGGAAACACCACTTCGGCCGCAAACTTGCCGCCTTCTTCGAGCACCGCATTGATGGTGTCGACGTCGGTTTCGGCATGCTTGGGCAAGGCCTTGAATTCGTCGGTGACATTGAGCAACTCATGCAAGACAAACTGCATGTCGCGAAGGGGCGGGTTGTAGACAGGCATGAAGACTCCTTGAAAATGAAGATCGGGGGGGTAAAAGCAAAAATCAGTGGTCGCTGTTCTTGCGCTGCGTCTTGGCCAACGACGCCCATTGAGCGGACGGGGCTGCAACGTCAGGGGTTTTGACTGGCGCCGGTGTTGGCTCTGTGGCGTAGCGCGCCAGAATGTGCGAGAACCCTCGCCTTGCGCGGTCGGTGGCAGCGGGGTTGCGCAAAAAACGCGCCTCGTAGTGCAAGGCCAAAATCAAGCCATGAATTTCGAAGGCAATCTGGTGAGCATCTGACTCTAGGCTCAATTGCCCTTCGGCCTGCGCCAGCTCGACGGCACGGCGCAAGGCCGTTTGCCAAGTGGTCACCGATGAGGCCAAAGCATCGCGAACAGGGCCCATACGGTCGTCAAACTCGACTGCGCCACTGATGTAAATACAACCAGAATCGATTTCAGCGGAGGTCTGCACCATCCAGTTGTCGAACATGGCTTGCAGTCGCGCCACGCCTCGGGGTTTTTGCATGGCGGCGTAAAACACCTCTGCCTCAAAACGGTCGTGGTATTCGCGAATGACCGAAATTTGCAGCTCTTCACGCGAGCCAAAGTGCGCAAAAACGCCCGACTTGCTCATGCCCGTGACCTCAGCCACCGCCCCAATGGACAGCCCTTCAAGCCCAATTTGCGAGGCCAGGCCCAACGCGGCATCGATGATGACGGTCTTGGTTTGCTGACCTTTGATGAGCACTCGCCGACCCGCTTCTGGAACGGGCAAGCTTTCTACTTTTTGGGTTTTTTTGTGATCGGTCATGGTGCATCAAAAAAGAACGGTCGTTCTATTTTGCACCAAAATTTTGCAAAAGACCAAACCACTTGGGCAAGCAAGGGTAAATCAGGGGCAACAACCGCCACAACAAGCCGCGCATGCGGGGGGCGCTATAGACCCCCGATCAGGTCGGGGGTGACAAGCAACGGCCCGAGTGACAAGCAACGGCCCGAGTGACAAGCAACGGCCCGAGTGACAAGCAACGGCCCGAGTGACAAGCAAAAGCCCAAGTGACGAGCAAAAGCCCGAGTGACAAGCAACGGACACGTGCAAATTCAATGTCATACCCGGCTTGACCGGGTATCCATGCTCGCCAAGCAGGATCTCCCAGGTCAAGTCGAAAAACATCAGGCTTTGAAAGCCACCACTTTCTGGCTTTGCTCACCCAGGCCATCAATGCCCAAGCGCATCACGTCGCCACGCTTCAAGAACACAGGTGCGGGCTTGCCGTCTTTTTTGATGCCCATGCCCACGCCCGGAGGGGTGCCGGTTGTGATGATGTCGCCGGCCTCGAGGGTCATGAACTGGCTCACATAGCTGACCAGTTTGGCCACGCCAAAAATCATGGTCTTGGTGGTGCCGGTTTGCATGCGCACGCCGTTCACGTCCAGCCACATGCCCAGGGCTTGCGGGTTAGGCACTTCGTCGCGCGTGACCAACCATGGGCCGACGGGGCCGAAGGTGTCGCAACCCTTGCCCTTGTCCCATGTGGCGCCGCGTTCGAGCTGGTATTCGCGCTCGCTCACGTCGTTGATGACGCAATAACCAGCCACGTGGTTCAAGGCATCTTTTTGCGACACATAGCGTGTGCGCGTGCCAATGACGATGCCCAACTCGACCTCCCAGTCGGTCTTCTTGGAGCCTTTGGGCAGCATGACGTCATCGTCTGCGCCCTGAATGCAAGAAATGGCCTTGGTGAACACAATCGGTTCAGCCGGAATGGGCATGCCGGATTCGGCCGCGTGATCGGCATAGTTCAGGCCAATGGCAATGAATTTGCTGGTGTACGAGATGGGCGTGCCAAAGCGCTTTTTGCCGCGCACCAAAGGCAGCTTGTCGGTCTTGACTTTGGCCAGCTTGGCCAGCGCCTTGTCGTTGAGCAACTCAGGGGAAATGTCTTTCACCACGCCACTCAGGTCGCGCAAGCGGCCATCGACGTCGATCAGACCTGGTTTTTCTTTGCCGGGTTGGCCATAGCGAACGAGTTTCATAAAACCTCTCAGTGTGTAAAAAATCAATAAGTCGAACGGCCACCCGACAAGTCAAAGACCGCGCCGGTGGAAAAGGAACATTCTTCGGTGCTCAACCAGGTCACCATGGCGGCGACTTCTTCGGGCTCGCCAAAGCGGGCCATCGGAATCTTGGACAACATGAACTGGATGTGCTCTGGCGACATTTGATCAAAAATCGCCGTCTTGACAGCCGCCGGGGTGACACAGTTCACCCGCACCCCCGTGTCGGCGAGCTCTTTGCCCAGCGATTTGGTGAGGCCAATGACGGCCGCCTTGCTGGCACTGTAAGCGCTGGCATTGGGGTTGCCGTCCTTGCCCGCAACCGAAGCGATGTTGACGATGCGACCGTAGTTGCGCGCCTTCATCTGGGCGCTGAGTTCGCGGCAGCAATAAAACAAACCATGCACATTCACATCAAACACCTGCTTCCAAGCGTCAACCGGGTAATCCCACACCTTGACATTGGGGCCGGTGATGCCAGCGCTGTTGACCAACACATCCACATCGGCCAAAGCGGTGGTTTGCGCCGTGGCTTGCACCACCGAATCGTGGCTCGTCACATCGACCTGCACCGTGTTGACGACAGCGCCTGGCTGTTGCTTTCGCAGTTGTTCGGCGGCGACGATCATGCCCGCCGCATCGCGATCCCAGACCGTCACTCGGGCCCCCGAAGCCAGCATGCGTTGGGCAATGGCAAAACCCAAGCCAGTGGCTGCGCCCGTGATGACCGCGTGGCGGCCTTTCATGTCCAGCAAATTCATGTCTGTCTTTCTGAAACTCAAATGGTCATGCCACCATCGACCATGTAGGCATTGCCCGTGGCGAAGATGGATTCGTCAGAGGCCAAGAAGGTGACGATGGGCGCGATCTCTGCCGCCTGCGCCAGTCTGCCCATGGGCTGGCGGTTGATGAAGTCCTTGCGCGCCTGCACCGGATCGGCGTAGCTGTTGATGCGGTCTTGCAGCGAAGGGGTGTCCACGGTGCCAGGGCAAATCGCATTGCAACGGATGCCCTGGCGTACAAAGTCAGCCGCCACACTCTTGGTGAGGCCAATCACTGCGGCCTTGCTGGTGCCGTAGATGAAGCGGTTGGGCAAGCCCTTCACGCTGGAACACACGCTGGCCATGTTGATGATGCTGCCGCCACGGCCGTCTTTCTCGAACTGCGCCACCATTTTGGGAATGGCCGCCTGAATCATCCAGAACTGCGAACGCACGTTCAGGTTGAACGCGAATTCCCACTCGTCGTCTTTGGCCTCCACAATGCTGCCGTTGTGCACAAAACCTGCGCAATTGAAGATCACATCGATGCGGTCCATGCTGGCCACCTGGGCGGCAATCGCGGCTTTGTCAAGCACGTTGAGCACGGCGGTGTGCACATTCGCCACGCCTTGGTAAGACTTGAGCAACTCGGCATTCACATCGGTGGCGTAAACGATGGCGCCTTCTGCGGCCATGGCCAGCGCAGCAGCCTGGCCAATGCCTTGCCCAGCGGCGGTCACCAGCGCGGTTTTTCCTTTGAGTCTCATAGTGCCTTGATCTCCAGATAAGTGGTTTGTCTTTGTGTGATGGCGGACCAGTCCCAGGCAATGCCCAGACCTGCGGTGTCGGGTGGATGGGCGAAACCATCAGACACCCGCATGCGCGAAGTGGTGATGTCGTCCAGTTGCGGAATGTATTCGACCCAAGTGGCGTTGGGCACGGCGGCGCAAAGGCTCACATGCAACTCCATCAAGAAGTGAGGACACACCGCCACGTCAAACGTCTCGGCCAAATGCGCCGTCTTGATCCAGGGCGTGATGCCGCCAATGCGGGCTACATCGGGCTGCACGATCGAGCAAGCGCCCTGCTCCAGGTATTCACGGAACTGCATCGGGTGGTACATCGACTCGCCCACCGCCACCGGAATGGTCGTGTGCTCACGCAACTGGCGGTGGCCCGACACGTCTTCGGCAGGCAGCGGCTCTTCCATCCACGCCAGCCCCAAACCATCAAACGCCCGCGCCCGGCGCACGGACTCGGCGCGGTTGAAGCCCTGGTTGGCATCGGTCATCAGCTCAAACGCTGGCCCCACCGCATCGCGCACAGCGCTCAAGCGGGCCACGTCTTCACTGACATGAGGACGGCCGATCTTGATCTTGGCCCCTTTAAAGCCCTGGGCTTGCGCCTCCAGGGTCTGATCCACCAGCGCCTCAGGCGACAAATGCAACCAGCCGCCTTCGGTGGTGTAAAGCGGTACGCGTTTTTGCGCACCACCCAATAACTGCCACAGCGGCAGGCCTTGGCTTTGCGCGCGCCAATCCCACAAGGCGGTGTCGACACAGGCCAACGCCAGACTGGTCATCGCGCCCACGGCCGTGGCGTGGGTATGAAAAAACAAGTCTTTCCAGATGGCCTCGACCATCACCGGATCGCGACCGATCAAACGGGGTGCCAAGTGGTCCTTGAGCAAAGCAAGGACAGAAGAGCCCCCCGTGCCGATGGTGTAGGCGTAGCCCGTGGCCGCAATGCCGTCGCTGCAGTGCAGGGTGAGCAAGATGGTTTCTTGCGTCACGAACGACTGAATCGCGTCGGTGCGAAGCACCTTCGGCGGCAAATTCACTTGCCGTAGGCTGACGCGGTCAATGGTGACTGAGGACATCGGAAAAATGCAGCAAGTTAGAAAAAGTCAAGACCTTGAAGATCGCATCCGGTCCACACCACAAGAGATCGTTTTGCGACCTCTGACATGCGGGTTTGTGCGGAGTTGAAATGGCTTGACGCGGCAAATGTGAACATGTGATGATTGTGCAACTGGTCTGACCACTTGTCCAATTCACGTTATCCCTGATTCGCCAAATGCCCATACAAACCGTTGAACCCCTGCGCCTGTACCGCCAGATTGCCGAGCAACTGAGGCAACTGATGGCGTCTGGCGAATTCGCAGTGGGTTCGCGCTTGCCGGCCGAACGCGATCTGGCGTTACAACTGGGCGTGAGCCGTCCCTCGGTGCGCGAAGCACTCATTGCACTTGAAGTCGAAGGCATGATCGAAGTGCGCATGGGTTCAGGCATTTACGTGCAAAACATCAACTCACCGCACAACAAAAGCAATGGCGCTCAAAGCGATGCCCCGGCCGAGTGGGGCCCCCTGGAAGTGATGAGCGCCCGAATTCTGGTCGAAGCCGAAGTGGCTGCCTTGGCTGCCCAAAACGCCCAAAAGAAAGACTTGCAAGTCATCCGAGCAGGCTTGCAAAAAATGAAACTGGAAGCCGCCCGCGACGAAGTCCCTCGCTGGGGCGATGAAGCCTTCCATGAGGGCATCGCCAAAGCCTGCGGCAACGGCGTGCTGCTCGACACCGTGCAACGTTTTTGGCTCGCCCGCAACGGCCCCTTGTTTGAACGTCTGGGCGACTATTTCGAGCACCCCGCTTCTTGGCAAGCCGCCATTACAGAACACCAGGCCGTGCTGGACGCCATCGAAGCGCGTGACAGCGCAGGTGCACGCAAAGCCATGCAAAAGCACCTGAAACAAGCCCACAAAAGATACAGCGCGAGCTGGCGCCGCGCTCCCGCCCGCTAGGGGTATACCGTTTTTCGCGTCAGCAATTTTCAAAAACCACAAGGAGACAACGATGAGCAAACGATTCACCCTGAAAACCCTGGCCGCATTGGGCGCTGTTGCGGTCGGCTCTGTGCTGATCAGCACAGGTGCGCAAGCGCAACAAAAACTAAAGTGGGCCCACGCCTACGAAACGTCTGAGCCGTACCACATCGACTCGGTCTGGGCCGCAGAAGAAATCAAAAAACGCAGCAACGGCAAGTTCGATATCCAAGTCTTCCCTGCCTCTACTTTGGGCAAAGAAACCGACATCAACCAAGGGCTGACCTTGGGCACGGTGGACATGATCATCAGCGGCACCTCTTTCGCTGCACGCACCTACCCTCGCTTTGGCATTGCTTACTACCCCTTCATCTTCCGTGACGGCGACCACCTGATCGCCTACTCCAAGAGCCCACTTTTCCAAGAGATGGTCAATGACTACCGCGCGAAAACAGGCATCCAGGTCACGGCCTACACCTATTACGGCGCTCGCCACACCACTGCACAAAAAGCCTTCACCACCTGCGAAGGCATGAAAGGCCTGAAGATTCGCGTGCCGGATGTGCCTGCTTACACCGCCACGCCAAAATCTTGCGGCGCCAACCCCACGCCCATCGCATTTGCCGAGGTGTATCTGGCCCTGCAAAACGGCACCGTAGAAGCGCAGGAAAACCCACTGACCACCATCGAGGCCAAGAAGTTCTACGAAGTGCAAAAAGCCATCATGCTGACCGGCCACATCGTGGACGGACTGACTACCCAAGTGGCCCCTCACGTCTGGAACAAACTCAGCGATGCCGAAAAGAAAATGTTCACCGAAGTGACGCAGGAAGCCGCCAACCGATCGACTGGCAAGATCAAAAAACGTGAAGCCGAGTTGGTTGACGAGTTCAAGAAAAAAGGTCTGCAAATCGTTCAAGTGGACCGCAAGTCGTTCCAGGACGCAGTGCTCAAAAACGCACCATTGGAGTCGATGGGCTTCACCCGTGCTGACTTCGACAAGATCCAAGCCGCCAAGTGATCTTTTGTCCGTGCGCCCCGCACGGATTGAGCAGATCAGGCCCACAGGGGTCTGGTCTGCGCCAGTTTTTGAATCCAAGGACCCGCCATGAGTGAACTCCCCGATCTCGACGCCATGCCCAAAGTCATGGGCGACGATGGCCAATTCCACGCCACCGACGATGAAGTGGATCTGTCGGGCACGCCCATTGAAGCCTGGGTGGCATTGGCATTTTTCTGGACCTTGGGTCTGACGGTTTTTTACCAATTTCTGACACGTTACGTGATGAACGATTCGGCTTCATGGACCGAAGAAATTGCCCGCTATTTGCTGATCGCCACCGTCTTTACTGGCGCGACCATTGGCGTGGCCAAGAACAACCACATTCAAGTCGATTTCTTTTACCGCTTCATGCCCACATGGCTGTCGCGCGCCATGGGCACCGTGGTCGACGTGATGCGCATCGCCTTTTTCGCCGCCGCCACCGTCCTGACAGGGCAAATGATGGAGAAACTGGGCAACTACAAGATGACCATCATCGACTTGCCCATGAACCTGATTTATGGCGTGGTGATGGTCGGCTTTGCCACCATGTGCCTGCGCGCCATCTGGGTGGCCCGCGTGCATTGGCAACGCGGCTATACCGTGCTGCAACGCCCCGAGTCTGAAATGACTGACCGTTGAAACCGCCCCTCTAGAAAGTTCTCCCATGCTCAAGATCCTTTTTCTGATTCTTATGAGTGGCGGTATCCCGGTGGCGATTGCCATGGCGGGCGCGTCCTTGCTCTATTTGTTTTTTGTCGAAAGCTCTCCGCCGTTTGTGGTCATCCACCGCATGGTCTCGGGCATCGACAGCTTTCCGCTGCTGGCCGTGCCCTTTTTCATTTTGGCCGGCAACCTGATGAACAACGCGGGCATCACCAACCGCATCTACAACTACGCGCTGGCCCTGGTGGGCTGGCTTAAGGGTGGACTGGGCCACGTCAACGTGGTCGGCTCGGTCGTGTTTGCCGGCATGAGCGGCACAGCCATTGCCGATGCGGCAGGGCTGGGCACCATCGAGATCAAGGCCATGAAAGACCATGGCTACAGCACCGAATTTGCGGTGGGCGTTACGGCCGCATCGGCCACGCTCGGCCCCATCATTCCGCCGAGCTTGCCCTTTGTGATCTACGGCATGATGGCCAACGTTTCCGTCGGTGCCTTGTTTCTTGCAGGCATCCTGCCCGGTATTTTGATGGCCGTGTTGATGATGCTGACTGTGGCTTATTTTGCGCACAAAAACGGCTGGGGTGCGGACGTCAAATTCGAGTGGTCCAAAGTCATCAAAGCACTCATCGAAACTGCTGTGGTGATCGTTTGGCCCCTGTCTATTTGGTGGCTGGTTACGGCCATGGGTGCGCCACCGCAAATCACCGTATTTGCAGCCTTGTTCATCTTGTTCGCCGCCGACAAATTCTTCAACTTCCAGGCAGTCTTGCCCATCATGACGCCGGTACTGTTGATTGGTGGCATGACCACGGGCGTCTTCACCCCCACCGAAGGCGCAATCGCCGCTTGCGTCTGGGCCATTGCATTGGGTTTCTTTTGGTATCGCACGCTCAACTTCAAAATGTTCGTGAAGATTTGCCTCGACACCGTAGAGACCACGGCCACCGTGCTGTTCATCGTGGCTGCGGCCAGCATTTTTGGCTGGATGCTCACGGCCACCGGCGTGACCACCGCCATCAGCGCCTGGGTGCTGGGTTTCACACAAGAGCCATGGATATTTCTGCTGTTGGCCAACTTGCTGATGCTTTTTGTCGGATGCTTTCTGGAACCCACAGCCGCCATCACCATTCTTGTGCCAATCCTGGTGCCCATTTGCCAGAAGCTGGGCATTGACCTGGTGCACTTTGGCCTGGTCATGGTACTGAACCTGATGATTGGTTTGCTGCACCCGCCTATGGGCATGGTGCTGTTTGTGCTGGCCCGCGTGGCGCGCCTGAGCGTCGAAGCCACCACCCGCGCCATCTTGCCTTGGCTGTTCCCCTTGCTGGGCAGCTTGGCCGTCATCACCTACGTCCCCAGCTTGGTGCTGTGGTTGCCCAAACAATTTTATTGACCCTGTGGCACAACGGCTCGGCGCCGTCCCCAACCGATTCAAAACATGTCCCATTCTTTCATCCGTTTACACCCAGCCGATGACGTGGTCATCGCCCGCGCTCAACTCATGAGCGGCAGCGCCGTTGACGGTGTTGCCGTACGTGGGCTCATACCGCCCGGCCACAAAATCGCCACTCGCGCCATTGCTGCAAACGAGCCCGTGCGCCGCTACAACCAGATCATTGGTTTCGCATCGCAAGCCATTGCGCCGGGCGAACATGTGCACACGCACAACCTGAACATGGGCGCCGAAAAAGGCAACTTCGAGCGCGACTACGCCATCGGGCAAGACGTCAAGCCCGAACCCGTGCGCAAACAGGCCACCTTCATGGGCTACCAGCGTGCGGACGGTCGCGTGGCCACGCGCAACTACATTGGTGTGCTGTCCAGCGTCAACTGCTCAGCCACCGCTGCACGCGCCATTGCCGACCATTTCTCCAAGCGCAACAACCCACAAGCGTTGGCCAACTTCCCCCATGTGGATGGCGTGGTCGCCTTGACCCACGGCACTGGCTGCGGCATGGACACCGAAGGGCTGGGCATCCAGCTGCTCGAACGCACTTTGGCCGGTTACGCCACGCACGCCAACTTCTGGGGTGTGGTCGTCGTGGGCTTGGGCTGTGAAGCCAACCAACTCAACACCTGGCTGGCACACAGCAGCCTGCGCGAGGGCGACACACTGAAAGTCTTCAATATCCAGGACACGGGTGGCACACGCCTCACTGTCGAAAAAGGGATCAAGCTGATCGAAGAAATGCTGCCCCGCGCCAATGCCATCACGCGCCAGCCTTGCAGTGCTGAACACATCACAGTGGGTTTGCAGTGCGGTGGATCGGACGGTTATTCGGGCATCAGCGCCAACCCGGCGCTGGGTGCGGCGGTCGACCTGCTGGTCCAGCATGGCGGCACCGCAATCCTGAGCGAAACACCTGAGATTTATGGGGCCGAACATTTGCTCACACGACGTGCCGTCAAGCCCGAAGTGGCGCACAAACTGATCGAGCGCATCAAATGGTGGGAGAACTACACCGCCATCAACGGCGGCGAAATGAACAACAACCCCTCGCCCGGCAACAAGGCCGGCGGCCTGACCACCATCCTTGAAAAGTCGCTCGGCGCCGTGGCCAAAGGCGGCACCAGCAACCTGCAGGCGGTTTACGAATACGCCGAACCGGTGCAAGCCAAGGGATTCGTCTACATGGACACGCCAGGTTACGACCCCGTCAGCGCCACTGGCCAAGTGGCAGGCGGTGCCAACCTGATCTGCTTTACCACCGGTCGCGGCAGCGCGTATGGCTGCGCGCCTTCGCCCAGCCTGAAGTTTTCGACCAACACCGCGCTGTGGAAAAAACAAGAAGAGGACATGGACCTGAACTGCGGTGAGATCGTGGACGGCGGCGTGAGCATCGCAGAAATGGGCCAGTGCATTTTCGAAATGATCCTGGCCACCGCTTCGGGCGAACCCACCAAGAGCGAACGCCACGGCTACGGGCAAAACGAGTTTGTGCCATGGCAAGTGGGCGCGGTGATGTGAGCGCCCCCTCGCTCGTCATCCCGGACTTGATCCGGGATCCATGTGGTCTAGCGCCATGAGCAACCCTCAAGATGGACCCCGGGTCAAGCCCGGGGTGACAAGAGTAAATCAATGACTGATAAGGATCCCCATGAGCCAACGCATCCAGGCCACCGATCTGCGCCAACACATCACCCGCATCATCGCCATGACGGGCAGCACACCGGCTGAAGCCGCGCAGGTGGCCGACAACTTGGTGATGGCCAACCTGAGTGGTCACGACTCGCACGGTGTCGGCATGGTGCCGCGCTATGTGGACGCCGTGCTCGAAGGTGGCTTGAGTCCCAACACCGGCGTCAAGGTCTTGCTTGACACCGGCCCACTGTTGAACCTGGACGGCCAGCGCGGCTATGGCCAGATCACTGGCGTGCAAGCCATGCAAATGGGCATTGATCGTGCCAAGCAACACGGGGTATGCACCGTGGCCCTGAGCCGCTCGCACCACTTGGGGCGCATCGGCCACTTTGCCGAAATGGCCGTGGCACAAGGTCTGGTGTCGGTGCATTTTGTCAACGTGCTTTCGCGCCCCGTGGTCGCGCCTTTTGGCGGTGGCGATGGGCGCTTTGGCACCAACCCCTGCTGCATCGGCGTGCCCATGGGCAGCCGCGCACCCTTTGTGCTGGACTTTGCCACCAGCCGCGTGGCACAGGGCAAGATGCGCGTGGCGCACAACAAGGGCGAGCAAGTGCCACCCGGTTATTTGATTGACGAAAATGGCCACCCCACCACCGACCCGGGCGTGGTGGTGGTACCGCAGACCAACGGTCTGTTTGGCGCACTCATGACCTTTGGCGACCACAAAGGTTTTGGCATGGCCGTGGCCTGCGAACTGCTGGGCGGCGCACTGACCGGCAGTGGCACATGGCATCGCGAAGCCGACCAGCAACGCGCCGTGCTGAATGGCATGCTGACCATGCTGATCGACCCGGTGCGCCTGGGCACACAAGACATGTTCGAGCAAGAAGCCCTGGCCTTTGCCGACTGGCTGCGCCAAAGTCCCGATGCCCCGGGCAGTGACGGCGTGCACATGGCGGGCGAACCCGAACGCACTGCCCGCGCCGAGCGCGAACAAAACGGCATCTGGATCGACGACACCACCTGGGCCGAGATCGAGGCATCCGAACAAAAACTCCAACAGTCGCAAAAGACTTAACCAGACAACGGCGACGCTAGACCCAACTTAACAACTGTCACCTCGACCCCAACTTAACAACAGCCCCCCAGCCTCAACGTATCAACCGTCACCCCGGACTTGATTCGGGGTCCATCCCCACAATTCATGCAACTTTCAGCCCTCACTTTGACATCGCTTCCCGCGACCATCCAGACCCCGACGTATGACCGCAGCACTGTCGCGCCGGGCGTGGTGCATTTGGGCCTGGGTGCTTTCCACCGAGCCCACCAAGCCATAGTGTTTAACCAGTTGCTGACCGGTGGCGACACGCGCTGGGGCATCCACGGCGTGGGCATGACAAGACCCGACCTGGTGAACCAGCTCAAAGCACAAGACGGCCTGTATGCCGTGCGCATCGCCGATGCGAACGGCGTGAAGTGGCAAGTGCCCGGCGCCCTTTGGCGCATGAACGTGGCCGCCACCGAACGCGATGCGGTGGTGCAAGCCATTGCAGCACCCAGCACCCGCTGGGTCACACTCACCGTGACCGAAAAAGGCTACACACCCGCGCTGGGCCAGCTGCTGCTGGACGGCTTGCGCCTGCGCCAACAGGCTGGCCTGCCCGGCCTCACCATCGCCTCATGCGACAACTTGCAAGGCAATGGCCACAAGCTGCAAGCCTTGGTCAAAGCTGCGATCCAAGCAAATGACACTGCACCGCAAAATGCAGCGCTGCTGTGCTGGCTGGACGCGCAATGCGCCTTTCCGTGCAGCATGGTCGACCGCATCGTGCCCGCCGCCACGCCCGAAGTGTTGGTCGCTGCCCAAGAGGCACTGGGCCTGCAGGACACCTGCGCCCTGAGCACCGAAGGGTTTTGGGAATGGGTGATTGAAGACCGGTTTGCCGACCCGCTAGATGCCGCCCTGCTGCAAAACACGGGCGTGCGCGTGACGCGCGATGTGCACAGCTACGAAGAAGCCAAACTGCGCATGCTCAACGGCAGTCACACGGCCATGGCCTTGATGGGTGCCGTGACCGCGCGGCCCTATATTGCCAGCTGCATTGGCGCGGCACACATCAAAACATTTGTTCACCAACTGATGAGCAAGGAAGTCGCGCCGCACCTGAGCCGCAGCGACTGGGCCGAGTATCGCGACGCCCTGATTGCCCGCTTTGCCAACCCGTATCTGAAGCACAGCGTGCACCAGATCGCCACCGACAACTCACAAAAAATTCCACAACGCTGGCCACCCTCGGTGCTGGGGCAAATCGCCAAGGGCGCTTCGTTTGACCACCACGCACTGGCAGCAGCGGTGTTTTTGCGCTACACATTGGGTGTGGACGAAAGCGACCAGACCTATGCGCTGAACGACCCGCAAGCGGCAAGCCTGACCGCCCTGGGTGCCGCCCAGCACAGCGAAAGCGCCGCGTGCGTTCGCGCCTTACTGTCCCGCGAAGACCTGTGGGGCAGCGCCCTGCCCAACAACACCGCATGGATCAACCGCGTCATGCACTGGCACCAACAAGTCCTGCAAAACGGTGTGGACCTCGCCATCCAGCAACTGCTCTCTCTTGAGGCCTGAGCCATGAAAATCACCGCCGCACGCGTCATTGTCTGCAGCCCAGGCCGCAACTTCGTCACCCTTAAAATCGAAACCGACCAGGGCGTCACCGGCATCGGCGATGCCACGCTCAATGGCCGCGAGCTGGCCGTGGTCAGCTACCTCGAAGACCACCTGATTCCCTGCCTAATAGGACGCGACCCGCAGCAGATCGAGGACATCTGGCAATACCTTTACAAGGGCGCCTACTGGCGGCGTGGCCCGGTGACCATGAGCGCGATTGCCGCGGTAGACACTGCGCTGTGGGACATCAAAGCCAAGATGGCGAACATGCCGCTGTACCAACTGTTGGGCGGGCGCAGCCGAACCGGGGTGATGGTCTATGGCCACGCCAACGGCCGCGACACAGCTGAGACGGTCGATGAAGTTTTGCGCCACAAAGAAGAAGGCTACTTGGCCATCCGTGCCCAAAGTGGCGTGCCGGGCCTGAACAAGGTCTATGGCGTCAGCGGTGCCAACAGCATGTACGAACCTGCCGACGGCAACCTGCCCAGCGAGCACGACTGGAGCACCGAAAAATATTTGCGCCACACGCCCGGTCTGTTTGAAGCCGTGCGGGAAGCCATAGGCCCCGACATCCATTTGCTGCACGACGTGCACCACCGACTGACCCCAATTGAAGCAGGCCAGCTGGGCAAAGCGCTGGAGCCTGTGCGCATGTTCTGGATGGAAGACCCGACGCCTGCCGAAAACCAGGACGCGTTTCAGTGGATTCGCCACCACACCACCACGCCGATTGCGGTGGGCGAGATTTTCAACAGCATCTGGGACTGCAAGACGCTGATCGAAAAACAACTGATCGACTACATCCGCACCACCGTGGTCCACGCGGGAGGCATCACGCACCTGCGGCGCATTGCCGACTTGGCCAGCCTCTACCAGGTGCGCACCGGCTGCCACGGCGCGACCGACCTGTCACCGGTTTGCATGGGCGCGGCACTGCACTTTGACACCTGGGTGCCCAACTTTGGCGTGCAAGAGTACATGCCGCACAGCGAAGAAATGCTGTCTGTCTTCCCGCACGACTGGCGCTTTGAGCGCGGCATGATGTATTGCGGCGAATCACCCGGTCACGGCGTGGACATCGACGAAAAGCTGGCCGCCAAGTACCCGTACCAAAGGGCCTATCTGCCGGTGAACCGGCTGCAGCACGATGGGACGTTGTGGAACTGGTGATGTTCGTTGATCTTTCGTGGGCTGCTTTACAGCGGGAGCGGTCATCGGCTCACATAGAAGATTGCCAGCTACCTGCAATGAACTGTCCCTCAAACACACTTTCACCAAGAGGTCATTCGACTTGCATAGCAAGCATAGAAAAGAGCGATTAAGTTTCTTCGAAACCTGCACCACCTTGGGTGGTGAATCACTCCGCTCATTCTCCCTGCGTGCAGCTACGTTTTCCTTGCGCTCTCCACGTAGTTCCGAATAAGGTACTCGTTGAAAAGGGGAACGGTGAAAGCAATGTCTCCGTGAGATGGGCTGTAGATCATGCCCTTGCTGATGATCTGTGCGCGCCGCGGCCCCAGGCTTTTATGGGTTTCTTTTAGTGCGTCTGCGACATCTGATGATCGATACGGCCCTGCACCAAGTTTGGCCATGGCGATAACGTACTCTCGTTCCTTAGGTGTTAAGCGATCAAATCGCACCTTGAAAAAGCCTTCGTCAAGCCGTTTTGTCGCCTCTCCTGCAGCCTTTGATGCATCCTCCAGCTTGATGAGCGGCCCCTCGGCGAGGTTCCAGCACTGATAGCCCCACTCCTGCAAAAAGTAGGGATAGCCTTTGGTCTTTGCAAGTATCTCTCTGATCGCGTTGTCGTCAACTCCCTCACCTTCACCCTCGATTGGCTGCCTAATTGCGATCTCCGCATCTTTATCCTCAAGCGCACCCACCGCAGGGTAGTGAAAGAGCCGTTCAGCATAGGATTTCGCATCGCCCGAAAGAGCCGCAACCTGTGGCAGCCCTGCACCGAAGAATAAAACCGGCAGGTCTTTCTGGTTAACCTTGTGTAGCGCAACTATCAGAGCTGCCAGATCTTTAGGGCGCAGGTACTGAACTTCGTCTATGAGAAGCGTCCAAGCCTTACCAGCGGCCTTTGCAGCCTCGCCTACGCGTACGAACAATTCGGGTAGATCAGCCTCCATATCGCCGCTATCTGCGACGCCTACTTCCGGATCAACTGAAATTGAAGCATCACCGTACGCGAGCTTGAACGTAGATGCGAACGAGCGAAGTGCCCGAAGAGCCTGATGGGCTTTGGCCTTCGCGTTCTCGGAAGTCGAGAGTTTTCGCAAGGCTTGATTGATCCGTGGCACCAGTAACTCACTGAGCGCCTTTCCCTCTGGCGCTTCGATTGAGGATGTAACGTGCCCCGCTGCTTCGGCTATCTCTTCGATTTTGTTCAGCAGCACCGTCTTCCCTACACCACGCAGGCCAAGCAGCATCTGTGAGCGACTAGGCTTACCTAAAAGCGCCCTTTGTATAGCTATCTGCGCGTCCTGAAGGATGGCTTCCCGTCCGGCAAGCTCTGGCGGTCTACTTCCAGCGCCCGGGGCAAATGGGTTTCGTACGGCGTCCATGGGATCTCCTGTGGAGTGAAGTCTATAAATTGCTATGCAAGTATATCTATATTACGTTAGACAAGCATAGAAATAGATAGAAGATTGGGTTCCTCACCCGTCCTGGATTGCTGTCTGGTCCCTCCATTAAGCGAATGTTTTTGGACTTGCACCGCAAGCATTAAGACGCCATTTATGTGAGACGTTGAAAGTCTGCATTCTCCACTTGCGACCGTCCGCTTTGGGTCGAGCACCGCCTAACGAATGGAAACGGCTGTGACCGCTCCCAGCCTCTAGCGGCCACCCCCCCCACGCACTGCGATGTCCAAACAACCCCAGCACCAAGCCGATTCATGGCACCAACCACTCCAATAAGCCAGCGGGCGTGAGTTTGGCCCTGCGATGTCCGTCTGGGCTCAATTCCAACCAGTCCATCGAGGACACTTTAAAGTTCAAGATCGCCAAATGGTCGGGCGTTACTTCTAAGTTGTCTTGCGGCATAAAAAATATAAGTCGACGTTGGAGGTCGCGGGAACAAGCAAGCCAGCACGACTTGATCAGATGCGTCTAAACAGTGGGCCGGGTTCGATCGGGTCGCAGTGCATCGGTTGCGATTTCATCAAGCGACAGGCGAACGCCCAGCGATCCGTTGCCCGATCGCACGGGTGATTTTTTCAGGCTGATCTCCATGTGCTTGATGGCTGGGTAGGCCGCACATGCACTTGCAATGCGCGTGATGAGCCGCTCCTGCGTTTCATAGTGACCGTCTGCTGCGAGTCGGTCGATTTCTAGCACCAGCGGGTCGTAGTCGAATACATGCGCCATGCCATCTTGGGAAATGACCACTTGATTGACCGCAATCCCAAGTGTCAAATCGAGCAGATGGACATCTGGCCTGGTGTCGTTGGCGCCATAAGTTCCGATGTCTGTTTTGAGCTGTAGATCTCTCAACTCAATGACCGCTGAGCTCGTGGGCTTCATGACTGAACCTTGTGAATGATGAATTTCATAAGGCCGTCGCTGGCTTCTTCGATCAAATCCAATACATGTTCAAACCCCTGCGCCCCACCGTAGTAGGGATCAGGTATGACCGAGGCCTGTGTTGTTTGTAAAAATTCAGCCAAACCTCGGATCTTGTGAAGATGCTGTGCGGGGCATCTTTCCTCCAAGAGCGCACGGTTGTCCCAATCCATCGTCAAAAGCAAATCAAACTCTTCAAAGTCACTTTCAACAACCGATCTCGCCCGCAAGTTGGACAGGTCATAACCTCTTTTGAGCGCATGCGTCTGGCTGCGTTCATCGGGTGGAGCGTTGGGATGGAAGTTGTGCGTTCCTGCTGAATCAATTTTGACCTTGTGCAAGACGTCTCGATCAGACAGTCTCTTGAAAAAAACAGCTTCTGCTGTGGGGCTTCGACAGATATTGCCCATGCAGACAAACAGAATTTTGAAATCAGCTTCGTTCATTTCTTGCTTTGTGTAGTGGCTGCCGTCTGCATTCAATCAATACAGCTTATGGCAAGCGACCACAACGTGACCTTCAGATCGGTGCTTTACCCCATTCAACACTGGGGCATTGGTGTTTGCAGGCACACTGCCTGCAAAGTTACACACCCCGTGTTTTTAAAAAACGTTTTTTCATCATGGAGCATCGCCGTGGAGACCAAATTCTCTCAACGACTTTCAAGCCTTTCCGATGGGGATATTTCGGCCATTATTCAGATGGCTTGGGAAGATCGGACGGCCTTTGAGACCATTCAGGAGCGCATGGGATGGTCAGAAGCGGATGTCATTCGCCTCATGCGGCACGAGCTTCAGCCCAACTCTTTTCGCTTGTGGCGCAAGCGCATGAAAGGGCGAACCACCAAGCATCGGGCCCTGAGAAGCCCGGAAATGAACTTCGATGACCGCTTGGTGGCAGATCATCGACGGGCCAATTGTTGAGGCAAGGCGCTTTTACAACATTTTGGTCAACGCCGCCTGCAGATGCTCAGAGGGCAAGCGTTTGAAGCCCGAACGCGCAAAGCGCTGCAAGCGCCCTTGCATGAAAGCCACCAGCAAAGAGGCGGCAACTTGTGCATCGGCTGTCGGCGTGGGCGAATCACTGGTTTTAAGCGATTGACGCAGCTGCGCTTCGATCTTGTCAAACAGCAAGTTGATGCGCTCTTGCAAGCGCTCATGCTCCAGCACCAGGGCATCGCCAATCATCACGCGGCTCATGCCCGGATTTTTTTCGGCAAACTGCAACAACAAGGCCACGATGCGGCTCGCTTGCAAAGGGCCTGCGGCCTCGCGATCTGTCACCTGCCGAATCAGGCCGATCACCGACTGGTCGACAAAATCAATCAAGCCTTCGAACATCTGCGCTTTGCTGGCAAAGTGCCGGTACAAAGCCGCTTCGCTCACGCCAATCTTGGCGGCCAGGCTGGCCGTGGTCACGCGTTCGGCCCCGGGTTGCTCCAGCATGGATGCCAGCGTTTGCAAAATTTGCAAGCGCCTCTCGCCCGGACGTGGGCGCTTGCGTGCAGGCGTGGCGTCGTCTTCTGAATAACGCTCGCCCGCTGTGTCTGGCTCACCCATGTCTGCCCCTTTATTCAAGCCTGTAGCTGCTGCGCTGTGTGTCGACATCAGCGGCTGCGGATCATGGTGCCGAACGCTTGTTCAGACAGCACTTCCAGCAGCATGGCGTGGGGCACACGGCCGTCGATGATGTGCACCGCGTTCACACCGCTCTTGGCGGCATCGAGCGCGCCCGCGATCTTGGGAATCATGCCGCCGCTGATGGTGCCGTCGGCGCACAACTCGTCGATGCGGCTGGGCGTCAGTTCGGTTAACAGTTCACCCTGCTTGTCCAGCACGCCACGGATGTTGGTGAGCATGAGCAACTTTTCGGCTTGCAGCACGGTGGCTAGCTTGGCAGCCACCACATCGGCGTTGATGTTGTAGCTTTCATTATTGACACCAAAACCGATGGGGCTGACCACGGGAATGAAAGCATCGTCTTGCAAGCAAGTGAGGATCGAGGGGTCGATGCTTTCGATCTCGCCGACCTGACCCACATCGTGCTCTTTGGTTGGGTCTTGGCTGTCCACCAAGCGCAGTTTTTTGGCACGAATCAAGCCCCCATCACGGCCTGTCAGGCCCACCGCTTTGCCGCCTGCGCGGTTGATCATGCCCACGATGTCTTGCTGCACCTCGCCGCCCAAGACCCATTCGACCACTTCCATTGTCTCTGCATCGGTCACGCGCATGCCTTGAATGAACTCGCCCTTTTTGCCCAAACGCTTCAAGGCCGTTTCAATTTGCGGGCCACCACCGTGCACCACCACCGGGTTCATGCCCACCAGCTTGAGCAGCACCACGTCTTCGGCAAATGCTTGCTGCAAAGCCGGGTCGGTCATGGCATTGCCGCCATATTTGATGACCAACGTTTTGCCATGGAACTTGCGGATGTAAGGCATGGCCTGCGCCAGGATCTGGGCTTGGTCATGCGGAGCAACAGTGGGGGCGACGGTAGGGGCTGCAGTGTGGTCGGTCATGGTGCGTAACGAAGTTTCAAAAATATGGTTCAACAGTCCGAAGGGATTGTGCCGCAAGCCCGTGACGATTCAGAGTATCTCGGCCAGCATGCGGTCAACGCCTTGCTGCCAAGGGGGCAGCACCAAACCAAAGGCATGTTGCAGTTTGTGGGTGTTCAAACGTGAGTTCAATGGGCGCTTGGCGGGTGTGGGGAAAGCCGTGGTGGGCACGGGTGCGATCTCGCTGACTTTCAAGCCACCATCGGGCTCAAGCTTTCGGGCTTGCGCGATCACATGACTGGCGTAGCCGTGCCAGGTGGTTTCGCCAGCGGCCACCAAATGGTAAATACCCGCCAGCGCGGTCTGCTGAAGGGCACTGCGGATCGCGTGTGCCGTCACATCGGCAATCAAATCAGCCCCCGTGGGTGCGCCGTATTGGTCGTCAATCACCGTCAGGCGTTCGCGTTCACCGGCCAGGCGCAACATGGTTTTGGCAAAGTTACCGCCCCGCGCGGCATAGACCCAGCTGGTGCGAAAAATCAAATGCTTGCAGCCAGTGGCGACGATGGCTTGCTCGCCTTCCAGCTTGGTCTGGCCATACACGCTCAGCGGGCCGGTGGTATCGCCTTCTTGCCAGGGCTGATCGCCCTGACCGTTGAACACATAGTCGGTCGAGTAATGCACCAGCCAGGCACCGACTTGGGCCGCCGCTTGCGCCAATGCGGCGGGCGCGGTGGCATTGAGGCCTCTGGCCAGTTCAGGTTCACCCTCGGCTTTGTCCACCGCGGTGTGCGCGGCGGCATTGACGATCACGTCGGGGCGGTAAGCCAAAACAGTTTGAGCCAAGCGCGCTGGCTGGCTCAAATCGCCGCAAAAATCGGTGCTGTGTCGGTCCAGCGCCAGCACCTCGCCCAGCGGGGCCAGGCTGCGTTGCAGCTCCCAGCCCACCTGGCCGTTTTTGCCCAGCAGCAAGATTTTCATGAGGCGCTGTATTGTTTTTGCACCCACTCGCGGTAGGCTCCGCTTTGCACATGGGCCACCCATTCGGGGTTGGCCAAGTACCACTCCACCGTCTTGCGGATGCCGCTCTCAAAGGTCTCGGCAGGCTTCCAGCCCAGCTCGGCTTCGAGTTTGCGGGCGTCGATCGCGTAGCGGCGGTCATGGCCAGGGCGGTCGGTGACGTAGGTGATCTGGCTGGCGTAGCTGCCATCGGCTTTGGGGCGCATTTCGTCGAGCAGCTTGCAGATGGTTTGCACGATCTCGATGTTGGGCTTCTCGTTCCAACCGCCCACGTTATAAACCTCCCCCAAGCGCCCGGCTTCGAGCACGCGGCGGATGGCGCTGCAGTGGTCTTTGACGTAAAGCCAGTCGCGAATTTGCATGCCGTCGCCATACACCGGCAAGGGCTTGCCTGCCAGGGCATTGACGATCATCAGCGGGATGAGTTTTTCTGGAAAGTGATACGGGCCGTAGTTGTTGCTGCAGTTGGTGGTGAGCACCGGCAGGCCGTAGGTGTGGTGCCAGGCGCGGACCAAATGGTCGGATGCGGCTTTGCTGGCGCTGTAAGGGCTGTTGGGCTCGTAGCGGTGCGTTTCGGCAAAAGCAGGGTCGCCTTTGGCCAGCGAGCCATACACCTCGTCGGTAGAGACGTGCAAAAAGCGGAACGCTGTTTGTGTCAGCGCTTTGTCATCCCCGCAAACGCGGGGATCCATCTCCCCTTTGGGCAAAGCCTGCCAATACCCACGCACCGACTCCAGCAAATTGAAGGTGCCCACGATGTTGGTCTCGATGAATTCGCCCGGGCCATGGATGGAGCGGTCCACATGGCTTTCGGCGGCAAAGTTGACCACGGCACGCGGCCTGTGCTCGACCAGCAAGCGGCTGACCAAGGCCGCATCGCCAATGTCGCCCTGCACCCACTGGTGGCGGGCATCGCCTTGCAGGCTTGCCAGGGTTTCGGGGTTGCCCGCGTAGGTGAGCTTGTCGAGGTTGATCACAGGCTCATCGCAAGCGGCCAGCCAGTCAAGGACAAAGTTGGCACCAATGAAGCCGGCACCGCCGGTGACGAGAATGGTCATGAGGATGAGGGAAAGTGGGCACTACGGGACGTTGCGCCTCAATTTCGTGATTCTAGAAGCATTGCACAGGCACGCAGGTTAAAGTGGCAGCCTGTTCAGGAAGTTCACCATGGCCAAATCAGACGACTCTTCACGCGACAAAGCAACAACCAAGTCTCAACCAGACAGTCAAACCCCGCCAGCCCAGCATGTGTGGCTTGCGGGCTTGGGGGCCATGGCCAAAGCCCAAGAGCAAGGCAGCAAAGCCATTGAAGCGCTGGTGAACGACGGTCTGGCTTTTCAGCGCAAAAGCCAGGCAGAAGCGCAGCAACGTCTGCATGAAGCCACCGAACGTTTGAGCCACATGGCGAGTGATTTTGGCCAGCAAGCCTCGGGGCGTGTGGACAAACTGGAGCACTTGTTTGAAGACCGCGTGGCCAAGGCCTTGCACCGTTTGGGCATGCCCACCTTGCTGGACATTCAGATTCTGAACGACCGCGTTGCACAACTCGAAGCGCAGCTTGCGGCATTGTCCGGCGCCGAGACACGCAAGCCCGCTTCGGCCCCAGCCAAGGCCAAAGCGGCAGCGCCCCGAAAATCGGCCACGGCCACAGCACCGACCAAGGGCGCCAAGACGACCAAGTCTGCGAAGACGGCCAAAAAATCGGCTTGACTGACCCGAACAGCCCTCCGTCATGGCCAAAAAAGCACCCCGCCGCACCGCCGAGCGCATTGCCGAGGTCACGCTGGAACTGTTCAACCGGTTTGGCGAGCCCAATGTCTCAACGACGCTGATCTCGGCTGAACTCAACATCAGTCCTGGCAATTTGTACTACCACTTCGCGTCCAAAGACGCCCTGGTCAACCGCTTGTTTGACCAGTACGAAGTGGCCATGCTGGGGCTACTGGATGCGGCACCCGATGTGCAAGACATCGAAGACGCCTGGTTTTTTCTGCACTCGCTGTTTGAGCAGGTCTGGAACCACCGTTTTTTGTACCGCGACCTGAACAACCTGTTGTCGGGCAATCGTCACCTCGAAACGCATTTTCACGCGGTGCTGGAACGCAAAACCCATGCTTTCAGATTGATGCTGGAGTCGTTGGCCGCCGCGGAACTGATGCGCATCGACCCGGACAGCATCGAAACCCTCTCGGCCAGCATGTCGGTGATGGTCACGTATTGGCTGAGCTATGAATATGTGCGCAACCCACGACAAGCCTTGGAGCCCGCCAGCGCCGGGCTGGCCCTGACCCGTGGCGCACAGCATGTGCTGGCACTGTTAACACCTTACATGGCAAGCCCCGATTTGCAAAGCCATCTGCAAGGTTTGACAGCCGCTTACAGCGCAGCTGAACGCTGAACGACACACGCCGCTGTCAAGCGTAACGCTGGGCAGCCATGGCCAGCAGGCCGTCAAAAATCAGGTTGTCCACCAATTCAAATTGCAGCGACATGCTGGGCGCCATTTTCCAGCCCGCACCACCCGTCATGATGCACACGGGCTCTTGCCTGGTGTGTTCGCGCAGGTGCTGCACCATGCGCTCGCATGCCCCGGCAATGGCGTAAGTGCCACCGCTGGTCAGGGCATCGCTGGTGTTGGTCGGGAAAGGTGTCACCTCTCCGGTCGGCACATGCAAGCCGGCCGTGCCGGACTCGAGCGCCCGCAGCATGATGCCGTGGCCCGGCAAGATCAAGCCCCCCAAGAATCGGCCCTCGGCATCGATCGCCTCGACCGTCACAGCCGTGCCCACCATGACCACCACCAAGGGGCTCGGCTCGCCACCGACTGCCAACATGCGCTGGCGAGCGCCGATCATGGCCACCCAGCGGTCAGCCCCCAAGCGGCTAGGGTGGTCGTAACCATTCGTCAGGCCGGCCTCGGCAACGCTGGGCACCACCCAATTGGGGGTGATGTCCCAAATCTCCAACTGCTCTTGCACCCGACGCTTGATGGCATCGCCCGCCACCACGCAGCCCAGCATCTGATCCGGCTCGGCCAAACCAGCCCAAGGGCCTTCGGCCAAGCGGTCGATGTTTTCCAGAAACTCCGCGCCATGGGCCAGCAAAGCGGCATCTGGGTGGGGCCGCTCGTAGAGCGCCCATTTGAGCCGGGTGTTGCCGACGTCAAGTGCTAAAAAAGTCATGGCAGCATGATAATGACTTTCATGCCCTCCCGACCTCATGACATTCCCCACCTGAGCGCTCAGGCGCTGTCCCAAGCCATCCACCAAAAACAGGTGTCCTGCCGCGAGGTCATGACCGCCACGCTGACGCAGATTGACCGGCTCAACCCGGACAGCAACGCGATTGTCAGCCGCGTTCCGCACGACCTGCTGCTGCAACAAGCCGACGAACGCGATGCGCAATTGGCGCGTGACCAATCGATGGGCTGGATGCACGGCATGCCACAGGCCATCAAAGATCTGAGCCATGCACAAGGCCTGCGGACCACACTGGGCTCGCCGCTGATGAAAGACTTTGTGGCCAGCGAAGACGGCCTGATGGCGCAGCGCATGAAAGCCGCAGGCGCCATCGTGATTGGCAAAACCAACACCCCCGAGTTTGGCCTGGGCTCGCACACCTTCAACGAAGTGTTTGGCCCCACCCGCAACGCTTGGGACCCGAGCAAATCAGCGGGTGGCAGCAGTGGCGGTGCAGCCGTTGCACTGGCGCAGCGCATGTTGCCCGTGGCCGATGGTTCTGACTTCATGGGCAGCTTGCGCAACCCCGCAGGCTGGAACCACGTGTTTGGCCTGCGCCCCTCTCAAGGCCGCGTGCCCATGTGGCCCGCGCAAGATGTTTTCTTGGCCCAACTGGGCACCGAAGGCCCGATGGCGCGGCATGTGCGCGACCTGGCCCTGTTGCTGTCAACGCAAGCGGGGCCGCACGCTAAAAACCCCTTGAGCTTGACGCAAGACCCCGCCGTTTTTGCAGGCCCATTGAACAGCGACTCGACAGACCAGCGCATCGGTTGGCTGGGCAACCTGCAGGGCTATTTGCCCATGGAAGAAGGCATTCTAGAGCTGTGCCAATCGGCCCTGAACCGTTTTTCGGGCATGGGCTGCACCGTAGACGAAGCGGTGTTGGGCATGCCGCCCGAGCAGATTTGGCAGGCCTGGCTGGTGTGGCGTCAGGCCCTGGTCGGACCGCGTGTCGCGCCCTTTTTAGTCAAGCCTGCCAACCGCGCCCACATCAAACCCGAAGCCCTTTGGGAGCACGACCAGTCGCTCACCCTGAACGGCGCGCAGCTCATGTCGGCCAGTGCCAGCCGCACGCGCTTTTACCAAAGCATGTTGCAACTGTTTGAAAAGTTTGATGTGCTGGCCATTCCGGTGGCGCAGGTTTGGCCATTTGATGTGCACATGCGCTGGCCACAAAACATAGCAGGCCAAGCCATGGACACTTACCACCGCTGGATGGAAGTGGTGATTTACGCCACCTTTGCGGGCTTGCCGTCGATCAGCGTGCCTGCAGGCTTTGGGGCCAATGGCTTGCCCATGGGTTTGGCCCTGATCGGCAAACCGCAAGGGGATCTTGACTTGCTGAAACTGGCCCACGCCTACGAAATGGCCAATCAGGACATGATCGCCATGCGCCCCGAAGGCACTTAAGACATGGATCCCGGGTCTTCGCCCGGGATGACAAACCCCTTCAGGCCACGCCCGTACAGTCACCCAGAACGTGATCCGTCTTTGTCATCCCAGCTGGCTTTCTTTTGCCACCCACGCACCTTTTTTTGTCACCCCCGCACCCCTTTTTTGTCACCCCCGACCAGATCGGGGGTCCATCTCCCCGACTTTCAGGTGGCGGCCATGCGGGTCCAGCCCGTCAAGTCCAGCGAAGCCAGCGCCATGATCTTGGCCGAATCGACCAGCTCCTGAATGCCCACGTATTCGTCGGGCTGGTGCGCCAGGTCGAGGATGCCGGGGCCGTAAGCGATGCAGTCTTGCAGCTTGCCTGTGCGCACGATGTGCTTTTGGTCATAGGTGCCGGGGCTGGCAATGTAGCTCGGCTCTCGCCCCAACACCCGCGCAATGGCACGGGCTGTGGCATCCACCACGGGCGCGTCTTTGGGCGTGGCGGTGGGCACAAAACTCATGATGTCGCGAATGCCGTACTCAAAGCCTGGCCGCGTGCGCTTGAGCTCGTCAAGCATGTCGATGATTTCCTGCTTGACGGCTTCGAGGTTTTCTTCGGCGATGAACCGGCGGTCCAGCACCGTGCGGCAGCTGTGTGCCACCACCGGTGCGGGCGTTTGCGCCGTAGGCCAGCCACGCGCGTCGTTGGCATAGTGCTGCTCCACCTGACCGCCGTGGATGCTGTTGATGTTGAGGGTGCTCACACGTGCGCCCGGTGGCTCCACCGGTTCGGCAGTGTGGCGGCCTTGCAGGCGTGGCTGCAACTGCGTCTCCAGCAAATGGATGAAGGCACTCATGTGGTTGATGGCACTGTCGCCCAAAAACGGCATGGAGCCATGCGCGATGCGCCCCCGCGTCTCCACCTCGCCCCACCACACACCCCGGTGCCCTAAGCAAATGCGGTCCACCCCCAAAGGCTCGGGAATGATCACATGGTGCACACGCGGTTTGCTGAAGTAACCGCGCTCGGCCAAATAGCCCACGCCCGCAAAGCCGCCAGATTCTTCGTCCACGGTGCCGCTGATCTCCAGCGCTCCGGGAATCGGCAGCCCAGACTCGATCAAGGCTTCGCAGGCGATGATGCTGGCCGCCAAGCCGCCCTTCATGTCGCAGCTGCCACGGCCATACACGCGCCCGTGGGCCACTTGCCCACCAAAGGGCTCATAGGTCCAGCCCGGCCCGGCCTCCACCACGTCGATGTGGCTGTTGAAATGCACGCACTCGCCCGGCGCCCGCCCTTGCCAGCGCGCCACCACATTGGTGCGCGGGTGGCTGTCGCTGTCGCCCGGCGCGCCTATGGCCCGAACATATTCGACCGCAAAGCCTTTTTTGGCCAGCCGTTCTCCGATGAAATGGGCACACGCTTCATAAGCGTCACCCGGCGGGTTGACGGTGGGGATGCGCACCAGGTCTTGCGTGAGGGCGGTCACCTCTTCGCGTTTGGCTTCGATGCGGTCCAACAGCTTTTGCACAGGTGAATTCATGGCGGCGGTCGATCAATTTTGCTGCCAAGGCAAGCCGCGAAAGCGCCAACCGCCCGTCAAACCACGGTGCGCATTGCCGTCCGGATCGCCCTCAAAACCTTCCAAAATGTTGTAAGCCTCTAGCCCCAGCTCGTTGGCCCGCTGCGCCGCAGCAATCGAACGCACGCCGCTTCGGCACAGCAGCACCAGCTTTTTACCGCCAGCGCCCAGGGCCTGCACGCCCGCGTCAAACGCCGGGTTCATCGCCATGCCGGGCCACTGCTTCCAGGCCAACGCATGGGCACCGGGCACAAAGCCCACCCAGGCACGCTCAGCATCGCTGCGCACATCCACCAGTTCGGCCTCGCCCGACTGGACCCAGGCCCAGGCCAAATCGGGGCTGATGTCACCGGCATAGCCAGTCGCAGGCTGCACGCCGGACGGGGATGGGGTTTGAGGCGCATTCATGGGCTGGTCCTGTCGGTTTGAATCGGGCTTGAATGATAGCTTTTTAGGTCTCTTCGCCCTGACAAGGGGCCGTCAGTGACAGGAAAGCCGCTACCGGATAAGATGCGGGTCTTGATTGACGTTTACGTCAACGTCAACCGTACAAACCAAGAGACAACCATGACCGACCTGTCTGCTGAATTCAAAGCCCTGGCCGAATACCGCCCCACCAACAAAGTGCGTTTTGTCACCGCCGCCAGCCTGTTTGACGGGCACGACGCGGCCATCAACATCATGCGGCGCATCCTGCAAAGCATGGGCACCGAAGTCATCCACCTGGGCCACAACCGATCGGTCGACGAAGTGGTGACCGCCGCACTGCAAGAAGACGCGCAAGGCATCGCCATCAGCTCTTACCAGGGCGGGCACAACGAATACTTCAGCTACATGGTGGATTTGCTGAAGGCGCGAGGCGGTGAGCACATCAAGGTGTTTGGCGGCGGCGGGGGCGTGATCGTGCCGTCTGAAATTCGCGCACTGGCAGAAAAAGGCGTGCGCATTTTCAGCCCCGAAGACGGCCAGAAGATGGGCCTGGCCGGGATGATCGGCGAGATGGTGATGCGTTGCGACCAAGACGTGAGCCCGCTGGCACCGAAAGACGTGAGCGCCATTCAGGGTCACGGCGAGATGAACTGGCATGCCCTGGCGCAGCTGATCACCGCTTTGGAGAACGACAAGGCCGCCGCCAGCGTGGTCCAAGCGGTGCGCGAACAAGCGGCACAAAAGCAGGTGCCTGTGCTGGGCATCACCGGCACTGGCGGTGCGGGCAAGTCTTCGCTGACCGACGAGCTGATCCGCCGTCTGCGCTTGGACCAGAACGACGCGCTGCGCGTGGCCGTGATCTCTATCGACCCATCCCGCCGCAAGAGCGGTGGCGCGTTGCTGGGCGACCGCATCCGCATGAACGCCATCAGCCCTTGGTCTCAAGGCCCACGCGTGTTCATGCGCTCACTGGCCACGCGAGACTTTGGCAGCGAAATCTCAGCCGCCCTGCCCGATGTGATCGCGGCTTGCAAGGTGGCCGGCTTTGATGTGATCGTGGTCGAAACCTCGGGCATTGGCCAAGGCGACGCGGCCATCGTGCCGCACGTTGATGTGCCCATGTATGTGATGACGCCCGAGTTTGGCGCGGCCAGCCAGCTCGAAAAAATCGACATGCTGGATTTTGCCGAGTTTGTTGCCATCAACAAGTTCGACCGCAAAGGGGCCAGCGATGCCCTGCGCGATGTGGCCAAGCAGGTGCAGCGCAACAAAGAAGCCTGGACCGTGCCGACCGAGCAGATGCCGGTGTTTGGCACCATGGCCGCCCGCTTCAACGACGACGGCGTAACGGCGCTTTATCAGGCTCTCAAAACACGTCTGGCCGAACTGGGCATGCCGACCACCGAAGGTCGTTTGCCCGTGGTGAGTGTGCGTCACAGCACCCACCAAAACCCGGTCGTGCCTTCAGCGCGGACACGCTATCTGGCCGAGATCAGCGACACGGTGCGTGGCTACAAAAAACGCGCCATCGACCAGTCGCGTCTGGCCCGTGAGATTCAGCAACTGCGTGCTGCAGCCCGCATGCTCGAAGTGGGTAAGGCCGGTCGCGCCAAGGCCGCCGAAGCCGCGCTGGACTTGGCCGTGAGCCGCGAACAAACCCAAGACCCGACCGCACGCAAACTGCTGGCCCAATGGCCCGACATGCAAAAAGCCTACGCGGGCGACGAGTATGTAGTGAAGATTCGCGACAAAGAAATTCGCACCGCGCTCACCACCAAGAGCTTGAGCGGCACCACCATCCGCAAGGTCGCACTGCCTCAGTACGAAGACGACGGTGAAGTGCTCAAGTGGCTGATGCTGGACAACGTGCCCGGCAGCTACCCTTACACCGCAGGCACCTTTGCCTTCAAGCGCGAGGGCGAAGACCCCACCCGCATGTTCGCGGGTGAAGGCGACCCCTTCCGCACCAACCGCCGCTTCAAACTGGTGAGCGAAGGCTTGCCCGCAAAACGCCTGTCAACCGCCTTCGACTCGGTCACGCTTTACGGCAACGACCCCGACCTGCGCCCCGACATCTACGGCAAGATCGGCAACTCGGGCGTGAACGTGGCCACGCTGGACGACATGAAGGTGCTCTATTCGGGCTTTGACCTGTGCAACCCGACGACCAGCGTGTCGATGACGATCAATGGCCCTGCGCCGTCCATCTTGGCCATGTTCATGAACACGGCGATCGACCAGAACATCGACAAGTTCAAAACTGAAAATGGCCGCGAGCCCACCGACACCGAGACCGCCAAGATCAAGGAATGGGTGCTGGCCAATGTGCGCGGCACGGTGCAGGCCGACATTTTGAAAGAAGACCAGGGCCAAAACACCTGCATCTTCTCGACCGAGTTTTCGCTCAAGGTCATGGGCGACATCGCGCAGTATTTTGTGCACCACGACGTGCGCAACTTTTACTCGGTGTCCATCAGCGGTTACCACATCGCTGAAGCCGGGGCCAACCCGATCAGCCAACTGGCCTTCACGCTGTCCAACGGCTTCACTTTTGTGGAAGCGTATCTGGCGCGTGGCATGCACATCGACGACTTCGCGCCCAACTTGAGCTTCTTCTTCAGCAACGGCATGGACCCGGAATACACCGTGCTCGGCCGCGTGGCGCGCCGCATCTGGGCCGTGGCCATGAAGGAGAAATACGGCGCGAACGAACGCAGCCAAAAGCTCAAGTACCACATCCAAACCTCGGGCCGAAGCTTGCACGCGCAAGAGATCCAGTTCAACGACATCCGCACCACGCTGCAAGCGCTGATCGCGATCTACGACAACTGCAACAGCTTGCACACCAATGCTTTTGACGAAGCCATCACCACGCCCACCGAAGACTCGGTGCGCCGCGCGATGGCGATCCAGATGATCATCAACCGCGAATGGGGCCTGGCCAAAAACGAGAACCCGAGCCAAGGCGCTTTCATCATCGAAGAGCTGACCGAGTTGCTCGAAGAAGCCGTGCTGGCCGAGTTTGAAAAAATCGCCGAGCGTGGCGGTGTGCTGGGTGCGATGGAAACCGGCTACCAGCGTGGCAAGATCCAAGACGAATCGATGCATTACGAAATGCTCAAGCACACAGGCGAACTGCCCATCATCGGTGTCAACACCTTCCGCAACCCCAAGGGCGACGAAGTGATGGAAACGCTGGAACTGGCCCGCTCGACCGAAGAAGAAAAGCAGTCGCAGTTGCAACGATTGACGGACTTCCACACACTGCACGCCAAAGAATCCCCGGCGATGCTCAAACGCCTGCAACAAGCCGTGATCGACAACGGCAATGTGTTCGAGGTGCTGATGGATGCGGTGCGGGTGTGCTCGCTGGGTCAGATCACCAATGCCTTGTTCGAGGTGGGTGGACAGTACCGGCGCAACATGTGAACGCCCCGTGTCAGGGCTGAAGCCACCCACCTCTCAAGGTGTCTTGTGGGTCGGCGGCTTTGGCCCCAACGAGCCGAGATTTGTAGATCCATGTATTTACAAGTCACCGGGCATTTGCTAGGATGTACATGTACATCCAGCAATGAAAGGTCTGACATGGCCAACACCAAACTGTTCAAAAACGGCAACTCGCAAGCCGTACGTATTCCGGCCGAGCTGGCTTACGGCAGCTGGGACATCGAGCTCGACATCGAACGCATCGGTGACGAGTTGCGCATTCGACCAGCCCGTAAGCGCATGGGCGATGTCATGGGCAAGCTGGCTCAGTTCTCGCCTGACTTCATGAGCGAAGGTCGGGCACTCAACATCGAAGGCGAGCGCGAGGCCTTATGAAAGCCAAGTACATGCTGGACACCAATATCTGCATTTACCTGATGAAGCATCAGCCGCCGCAAGTTCAAGCGCGTTTTGCAGACTGTTTTGTCGGGGATGTGGTGATGTCGGCCATCACATTGGCCGAACTGGAGTTCGGCGTGGCTTGCTCGGGGGAGGCGCAAGCCCGAAACCAGGCGTTGCTTGACAGCTTGCTTGAGGACATCTTGGCAGTCCCTTTTGATGCCCGTGCGGCGCGCAGCTACGGCCCGATGCGTGCAGCCCACCGCGAGCGCAACAAAGATGCCCTGGACAAGCTGATCGCCTCTCACGCTTTGTCGCTGGGGGTGACGCTGGTCACCAACAACGAAGCCGACTTCCGTGACTTTGCCGGACTGACCGTCGAAAACTGGGTCAACAACCACTGATTATCCGAAGGCTGATGCACCCGGCCATAACCGGAAAAACCGTCATGCGGCTTGTGCACAATGGGGTCATGCAAAGACCCACTCCTTTCATCGCCCCCGAAGTGTTTGACAACGCCGATGCCGCCCTGGCGCGGGTTCAGGCCATTTATGACCAAAGCCTGAGCCACCTGCGCGATGCGATGCGCCGCTATGTGGCCGGTGAACCGATGGCCGACAAGGTGCGCGCCTGCTACCCTTTTGTGCGGCTGCAGACCACCACCGGCTGGGTGCCCCCCAAGAGCCTAGAGGCCGAATGGCTGAGTTATGGTTTTGTGGCGACCGCTGGGCGTTACGAAACCACGCTGACGCGCCCTGACCTTTTTGCCGTGTACCTGCGCCAGCAGTTCGCCCTGTTGCTGGCCAACCATGGCGTAGCGCTTGAAGTGGGCACCAGTCAGTTGCCGATACCGGTGCATTTTTCATTTGCCGAAAACGACCACATTGAGGGCGAGATGAACGCCGAGCGCCGCAGCCAAATGCGCGAGGTGTTTGACCTGCCCGATCTGACGGCCATGGACGATGGCATTGCCAACGGCACCTACGAGCCTGCGCCCGGCCAGCCCGCGCCGCTGTCGCTGTTCACCGCACCGCGCATCGACTATTCCTTGCACCGGCTGCGCCACTACTGCGGCACCAACCCGGTGCACTTTCAAAACTTTGTGCTGTTCACCAACTACCAGTTTTACATCGACGAATTCATTGCGCTGGGCCATGCCGAAATGGCCAAAGCCGACAGCCCTTATGTGGCGTTTGTGGAGCCGGGCAATGTGGTCACGCGGCGAGTGGGCCTGTATGCCGAACCTGAGGATGCGCTGGGCCAAACGCCACCACGCCTGCCGCAGATGCCGGGCTACCACCTGGTGCGCGAAGACCACAGCGGCATCACCATGGTCAACATCGGCGTGGGGCCGGCCAATGCCAAAACCATCACCGACCACATCGCGGTGCTGCGCCCACACAGTTGGCTGATGCTGGGCCATTGCGCCGGGCTGCGCACCACGCAAGAGCTGGGCGACTATGTGCTGGCCCACGCCTATGTGCGCGAAGACCATGTGCTGGACGAAGAACTGCCCTTGTGGGTGCCGATTCCAGCGCTGGCCGAAATTCAGGTGGCGCTCGAACGTGCCGTGTCCGAAGTCACGGGTTGCCATGGGGCGGACCTCAAACGCCTGATGCGTACCGGCACGGTGGCCAGCACCGACAACCGCAACTGGGAGCTGCTGCCCGACAACACGCCCCAACGCCGCTTCAGCCAGAGCCGTGCCGTCGCGCTCGACATGGAAAGCGCCACCATCGCGGCCAATGGCTTCCGGTTTCGAGTGCCCTACGGCACCTTGCTGTGCGTGAGCGACAAGCCGCTGCACGGCGAGATCAAGCTGCCCGGCATGGCCAACCACTTTTACCGCGAGCGGGTGAATCAGCACCTGCAAATCGGCATCCGCGCCCTCGAATTGCTGCGTGCGGCAGGTCCGGCCCAACTGCACAGCCGCAAACTGCGCAGCTTTGCTGAAGTGGCGTTCCAGTAAAACGTGCCCATTTACGCCTGCATCAGACACCTGAAAGACCGCAGGGACAAAGCCTCAACCCTAAAATGACATGATGAAAATACTGTTCGTCGCCGATCCCCTTGAGTCTTTCAAAATCTACAAGGACACCACGTTCTCCATGATGCGCGAGGCGCAAAAGCGTGGCCACCAAGTCGCGGCCTGCGAGATGACCGATGTGCGTTGGCAACAAGGGGAAGTGGTATCAGCCCGGGTGCGTGAGATCCACCTGACAGGCGAGCCCACAGCCTGGTTTAACGAAACAGGCACAGGCCGCGCCGCACTCAAAGACTTTGACGCCGTGGTCATGCGCAAGGACCCGCCTTTTGACAGTGAATACTTTTACGCCACCCATTTGCTGAGTCAGGCCGAGCGCGAAGGGGCCAAGGTCTTCAACAGCCCGGCGGCGCTGCGCAACCACCCCGAGAAGCTGGCGATATTGGAGTTCCCTCAGTTCATTGCGCCCACGCTGGTCACCCGCAACGAGGCCGACATCCGCGCATTCCACGCCAGCCACGGCGACATCATCTTGAAGCCCTTGGACGGCATGGGCGGCATGGGCATCTTCAAGGTCGGCGCAGACGGTTTGAACCTGGGCGCGATCATCGAAACGCTCAATCGCGATGGCCAGCAAACCGTGATGGTGCAAAAGTTTTTGCCCGGCATCGCCCAAGGCGACAAGCGGGTGTTGCTGATCGGTGGCAAGCCGGTGCCGTTTTGCTTGGCCCGGATTCCCCAAGGCGGTGAAGTGCGCGGCAATTTGGCCGCTGGTGGCAAGGGCGTGGCCCAGCCCATCTCTGCGCGCGACCGTGAAATTGCTGAGGCCTTGGGGCCGATCTTGTTCGCACGGGGCTTGATGCTGGTGGGCTTGGACATCATCGGCGACAGCCTGACCGAGATCAACGTGACCAGCCCGACTTGCTTTCAGGAAATCACCGACCAGATGGGCTGCGATGTGGCGGCCCTGTTCATGGACGCGGTGGAAGCCGCGCTGTAAGCGCTGCGCCTTGAAGCCCACACACTTTGTTTTAGACCTGCGCTTTCAGATCCCCGTCTTCAAAGGTGTAAACCCGGCCCGGCTCAAACGCGACCCAGGCTTCATCGGTGGTCAGCGGGGCGGTCACCACCACAGCCACCCGATCGCTGTCACGGGTGTGGTCGGCAAAGTTCACACTCAGGTCCTCATCACTCAAAGTCGCTTGCGTGAAAGGGTGACGGCGCAGCACGTAATGCAGCTGGGTGCTGGCATGCGCCCACAGCGCTTGGCCGTTCGACAACAAAAAGTTGAAGGTGCCAAACCGGGCGATTTGTGGCACAAGTTCGCGCAAAGTCAATGTCAACTCTGTCACGCTGGGTACGCTGGCGTGTGACTTGGCCAGCTCTTGCATGAGCCAGCAAAACGCGCGTTCGCTGTCGGTCTGACCCACCGGCTTGAAGCTGCCATGCAAATGCGGCGCGTAGTCCACCAAATTGCCGTTGTGTGCAAAGACCCAATAACGGCCCCACAGCTCACGCACAAACGGGTGGCAGTTTTCCAGGCTCACCTCGCCTTGCGTGGCTTTGCGGATGTGGGCAATGACGTTGCGGCTTTGGATGGGATAACGGCGAATCAACTCGGCAATGGGTGAGCTGCTGGCGCTTTGGTGGTCCACAAAGTGGCGCACGCCCTGCCCTTCAAAAAAGGCGATGCCCCAGCCGTCCCCGTGGTGGTCGGTGATGCCGCCGCGCTGCGCAAACCCGCTGAAGCTGAAGGTCACGTCGGTGGGGGTGTTGCAGTTCATGCCGAGCAGTTGGCACATGGTTCAGTCTTTCTTGAGGGCTGTGCTGGACTCGCCCATTTTCCGGGCGACCAACGGGGCACACAGCTTGCAAAGGCCTTGGAGCAAGGTCATGTGTTGTCACCATCCAATTTACCTTTTGACGCCCTAGCACACGCCGCGCAAATGCAGGCCTTGTTGCGCGCAGCTTCGGGCACCTGCTTCAGCAACTCGGCACTGAAGTGCCCACGCGTGCACCAGCACGGCCCGGGCGCTGCAGCAACGGCAACGGCAACGGCAACGGCAACGGCACCGGCTGTGGTCGCAGGCGTGGCCATGACGCAGGCATTGGACTGTCCGCACAAAGGGCAGAGGCAAGGGTCAACGGCAGGCAAGGAAAAGTTCATGGGATGGGGTCAGCATTTTGGGTCAAATGAGGGCTGATGCAAGGATTCATAGCCGGACGGCAAAGGGAGGGCTCAGTCTGGGCGCTGCCTGCGACGCTGCGCATCACGCCACAGGCGAATGGCCAGCACCCCCATGGGCGCGTTGTGCAAGAAAAAATCAAAGATGTCGATGGGCTTGCTCAAATGACCCTCGGTGAGCATGCGCCACTTTTCGACCAAGTGCGGCTCGGGCACAAAAGGTGCGCCCGCCAGATAAACGGCGATGGCCACCAACCAAAGCATGGGAATTCGGTCTATCCAGCGCATCGCACTCTCCAAAAAACCCTATTTTCAGGCATGCCCGGCACAGCAAGGCATGACCCACAGCAAAACGGCTCCCGAAGGAGCCGTTTTTTCAAGTGTTAGACCGTGTCCGGTCTGGCCCATTTCAGGCGGCCTTGACCTTCAAGCGCCAGGCGTGCAGCAGTGGCTCTGTGTAACCGCTCGGTTGCGCTTTGCCTTTGAAGACCAGATCGCAAGCGGCTTTGTAGGCGGCCGACTTGGCAAAGTTGCCTGCCATGGGCTGGTAAGCCGCATCACCGGCGTTTTGTGCGTCCACCACGGCGGCCATGCGCTCCATGGTTTGTTTGACTTGCTTTTCGCTCACCACGCCATGGTGCATCCAGTTGGCCATGTGCTGGCTCGAAATGCGCAAGGTGGCGCGGTCTTCCATCAGGCCCACGCCATTGATGTCGGGCACCTTCGAGCAACCGACGCCTTGGTCAACCCAGCGCACCACATAACCCAAGATGCCTTGGGCGTTGTTGTCGAGCTCCTTTTGCTTGTCTTCTTCAGACCAGTTGGCGGCGTCTTTGGCCACCACAGGGAACTGCAGCAACTGGTTCAGGGTTTCGTCGCGCAGCACTTTGGCGTCTTGCTTGGCCACCGCCTTTTCCATTTGCTTTTGCAGCGCGGGCACGTCGACCTGGTGGTAGTGCATGGCGTGCAGTGTGGCGGCCGTCGGGCTTGGCACCCAAGCGGTGTTGGCACCGGCCAAGGGGTGACCAATCTTGGCCTTGAGCATGTCGGCCATCAGGTCGGGCATGGCCCACATGCCTTTGCCAATCTGGGCGCGTCCGCGCAGACCGCAAGCCAGGCCCACGTTGACGTTGTTCTTTTCATAGGCGCCCAGCCACACGCTGTTTTTGATGTCGCCCTTGCGCATGACGGGGCCGGCCAGCATGCAGGTGTGCATTTCGTCGCCGGTGCGGTCGAGGAAGCCGGTGTTGATGAAGGCAACGCGGCTCTTGGCGGCGGCAATGCAGGCCTTGAGGTTGGCGCTGGTGCGGCGCTCTTCGTCCATGATGCCCAGCTTGACGGTGGACGGCTTCATGCCAATCACCTTTTCGACACGGCCAAACAACTCGTCGGCAAAGGCCACTTCGGCGGGGCCGTGCATTTTGGGCTTGACGATGTAGACGCTGCCTGTGCGGCTATTGCGCAGCGGGTGCGACGATTTTTTCTGCAAGTCGACCAAGGCGCAGGTCACAGTGACCATGGCGTCGAGGATGCCCTCGGGGATCTCTTTCATGCTGCCGTCAGCGGCTTTGTAGAGGATGGCGGGGTTGGTCATCAAGTGACCGACGTTGCGCACAAACATGAGCGAGCGGCCATGCAAAGACACCGTGCCTTTGCCTGCGGGCTTGGTGTACTCGCGGTCAGCATTCATGGTGCGGGTGAAGGTCTTGCCGCCCTTTTGCACTTCTTCGCTCAAGGTGCCTTGCAAGATGCCCAGCCAGTTGGCGTAGGCCAGCACTTTGTCGTCGGCATCCACAGCGGCCACAGAATCTTCCAAATCCAAGATGGTGGACAAGGCGCTTTCGGCAATCAGATCGGACACGCCCGCCGGATCGGTCTTGCCGATGGCGGTGGACTTGTTGATTTGCAAGTCGAGGTGAATGCCGTTGTGCACGAACAGCACCGAAGCGGGGGCCTTGGCATCGCCGGTGTAACCCACAAATTGCTTGGCATCGGCCAAGGTGGTGTTCTTGCCGTTGGCCAGCGTCACCACCAGTTTGCCGGCCTTGACCGCGTAGCCTTGGCTGCCCACGTGCGAGCCGGTCTTCAGGGGGGCGGTGCGGTCGAGCACGTTGCGGCAATAGTCGATGACTTTGGCGCCGCGCTTGGGGTTGTAGCCCGAGCCTTTTTCGCAACCATCGGCCTCAGAAATGGCGTCGGTGCCGTACAGCGCGTCGTACAAGCTGCCCCAACGGGCGTTGGCGGCGTTCAGAGCGTAGCGGGCGTTCAAAATCGGCACCACCAGCTGAGGGCCAGCCAGCTTGGCCAGCTCGGCGTCCACATTGGCGGTGGTGGCCTGCGCGTTCTTGGGCTCGGGCACCAAATAGCCGATTTGGCTCAGGTATTTGCGGTAGGCCTTCATGGCCTTGCCTTCGCTGACCGGGCCGGGGTTGGCGCTGTGCCATTCGTCCATGGCGGTCTGGATGCGGTCACGCTCGGCCAGCAACGCGATGTTTTTCGGTGCCAGATCGGCCACGATGTCGTTGAAGCCTTTCCAGAACTTGTCTTGGTCCACGCCTGTGGCGGGCAGCATTTGGTCGTTGATAAAACTCAGCAAGGGATTGGCCACTTGCAGGTGATGGATCGCGGTGCGTGCAGTCATGAAAACCTCTGGGGTCTGGTCAAAAAATTCGGGGCTGGCCGTTTGCAAAACCGTCAAGCTGCAGATTGGCCAAAGTAAGAAAGCACTCTATTCTAAATTTAGACACCGATAAACCCGTCCAAACTTCATAGACCCATGACTTTTAGACACAAATGCGCCCACGCAGCGCGTGGTTTGGCACCTTGCCGCACTGCGGTTTAATTCAGGCATGACACGCCCCAACACCCCGCAAGTTCTGATCAGCGAAGTCGGCCCACGCGATGGCCTGCAATCGGTCAAAGCCACCATGCCCACGGCCGATAAGCTGCGTTGGATCGACGCGCTGGCGGCAGCGGGCCTGCGCGAGATCGAAGTGGCCTCGTTCGTGCCCGCCAAGCTGCTGCCTCAAATGGCCGATGCCGCGCAAGTGGTGCAGCACGCGCTGCGCCACAGCCGTGTGCGGGTGATGGCGCTGGTGCCCAATCTGCGCGGCGCACAAGCGGCCTTGCAAGCGGGCGCACAAAAGCTCACTTTGCCGGTTTCGGCCAGCCCAGCCCATTCGATGGCCAATGTGCGCAAAACGCCCACGGCCATGGTGGAAGAAGTGCGAGCCGTATTGCAGCTGCGTGACGACATCGCGCCCAAGGTGCCCGTCGAAATCGGCATGTCCACCGCCTTTGGCTGCACCTTGCAAGGGGCGGTCCCAGAGGACGATGTGGTGCGCCTGGCGCTGCTGCTGGCCGAAGCGGGCGTGGACGAGATCGGCCTGTCGGACACCACCGGCATGGGCAACCCGGCGCAAGTGAGCCGCTTGTTCAAGCGCTTGTTTCAAGAAATTGGCCCGCTCACCGGCTCGGCCCACATGCACAACACCCGAGGCCTGGGCTTGGCCAATTGCCTGGCCGCTTACGAGGCCGGTGTGCGCACCTTTGACAGCTCGCTGGGTGGTTTGGGGGGCTGCCCTTATGCCCCGGGCGCTTCGGGCAATGTGGTCACCGAAGACCTTGTCTTCATGCTCGAGGCCATGGGTGTATCGACAGGCATCGACCTGCCCCAACTCATGGCGGCTCGCCTGCCGCTGCAAGCCGGGCTGCCCGGCGAGCCTATTTACGGCATGACGCCTGAGGCGGGTTTGCCCAAGGGCTGGCTCGGCCATTGACCACCTCTTTGAGCACCAATCACCCGCAACCACACCCGCATTGCAACCCTGAACCCGCATAATCGGGCCGCATGGACAAGTTCAAAGCCTTCGAAACCTTTGTCGCGGTTGCCACCAAAGGCAGCCTGACTGCTGCAGCCCGGGCTGAGGGCGTGGCCCCGGCCATCATTGGCAGGCGACTCGATGCGCTGGAAGAAAACCTGGGCGTGAAGCTGCTGGTGCGCACCACGCGCCGCATCACGCTCACCCACGAAGGCAGTGCTTTTCTAGAAGATTGTCAGCGCCTGCTCTCTGAAGTGGCCAATGCCGAGGCCAGTGTCTCGGCTGGCGGCGTGAAGGCCAGCGGGCATTTGCGCATCACCGCACCGGCCGGGTTTGGTCGTCGCCATGTGGCCCCGCTGGTGCCGCGTTTTCGCGAACTGCATCCCGATGTGTCGATCTCGCTGAACCTGAGCGACCGGGTGGTGGACTTGGCCGCCGAGGGCTTTGATTGCGCGGTGCGGGTGGGCGACCTGCCCGACTCGTCGCTGGTGAGCGTGCGCATGGCCGACAACCGCCGCCTGTGCGTGGCCACCCCGGCCTATTTGGCGCGGCGCGGCACGCCTTTGCAGCCGTCAGACTTGCTGCAACACGACTGCCTGACATTGTCGAGCGACGCCTCACAAACCCGGGGTTGGGCTTTTCGCACCCCAGCCGACAGCGGCCACGACGTGGTGCACCTGCGCCCTGGCGGGCCACTGGACTGCTCAGATGGGCAGGTGTTACACGACTGGTGCCTGGCAGGTTATGGCATAGCGTGGCGCAGCACCTGGGAAGTCGAAAGCGAAATCCAGTCGGGCCAGTTGGTGGCTGTGCTGGAAGACTTTGCCGCGTCCCCGAACGGAATTTTTGTGGTGTTTCCCCAGCGCAAGCACCTGCCATTGCGGGTGCGGCTGTGGATTGACTACCTGAAACGCCACTACGCGCAACCCGGCTATTGGCAAACCGCGTCAGACTGAGTCGCTCGGCGACTTGAGCACCTCAGGACCACAAAAAAGCCCGGGCATGCCCGGGCTTTTTACTGTCTGAACGGGTGAACCGCTAGGTTCACCGAACCAGTGACATCACTTCTTCAGGCATTCAGACATGAAGGCCTTGCGTTCGTCGCCTTTTTTACCCGAGGCTTCGGTGTTGCAGGTTTTCATCTTGCTTTGCTGGGTAGCAGGCTTTTTGGCGCTCAAGCAAGTCTTCATGAAGGCTTTGCGCTCATCGCCCTTTTTGCCATCGGCGTCTTTGTTGCACATGGCCATTTTGCTTTGTTGTGGGGTTTTATCAGCCGCAGGAGCGGCTGGCGTCGCAGGCATGGCAGCAGCGGCCGCAGGAGCGGCAACAGCAGCCACGGGCGCAGCAGCGGCCGCTGGCTTGACAGGGTCAGCCGCAAAAGCCACGCCAGAAATCAAGGCAAAACCGAGTGCAGCGATAGAGATGGAATGACGCATGAATGAACTCCCAAAAAAATGATCAACAGTCAAAAAAGCCTACACAGAGGTGCAGGTCTTTAATTAACGCTCAAAAGCCCACCACTGTTGACGCCAGTTGTGACCAACTGTAATTTGCTGCACTTAAATACGCCCCGCAAGCTTGTCCTCCGCGTGATCCCTGGCCCAGCCCCGTAAAATCGTGCCCTATGCTCTTAGCCAAACAACATTTGCTCACGGCCCTGGCCACCGAGCTTGAAAAACTCCAAACCGGCGCGGGTGCGCGTGCGGCCTTTGAATCGCCCAAAGTGGCCGCCCACGGCGACCTGGCCTGCACAGCCGCCATGCAGCTGGCCAAAGCCCTCAAGCAAAACCCACGTCAACTGTCCGAAACTCTGCGCACCGCCTTGTTGAGCACACCTGCTTTCGAGCGTTGGGTCGAGGCCATCGAGATCGCTGGCCCGGGTTTCATCAACATTCGCCTGAAAGACGCGGCCAAACAAGCGGTGGTGCACGAGGTTTTGCAAGCGGCCGAATGCTTTGGCGACCAAGCTGCCCAGCCCAACAAGGTGCTGGTCGAATTCGTCTCGGCCAACCCCACTGGCCCGCTGCACGTGGGCCACGGCCGCCAAGCGGCTTTGGGCGACGCTATTTGCAATTTGCTCGCCACACAAGGCCAACAGGTCTACCGCGAGTTTTATTACAACGACGCGGGTGTGCAAATTGGCACCCTGGCCAACTCCACCCAATTGCGCGCCAAGGGCTTCAAGCCAGGCGATGCCGAGTGGCCCAGTGGCGAAAATGCACCGGCTTACAACGGCGACTACATCCAAGACATCGCCAACGATTTTCTGGCCCAAAAGACCGTCAAGTCCGATGACCGTGAGTTCACGGGCAGCGGCGATGTGAATGACCTGGACGGCATGCGCCAGTTCGCCGTGGCCTACCTGCGCCACGAACAAGACCTGGACTTGAAGGCCTTTGACGTCAAGTTCGACAACTACTATTTGGAGTCGAGCCTGTACACCAGCGGCAAGGTCGACGCTGCCGTGCAAAAACTGCGCGATGCGGGCAAGACCTACGAACAAGATGGCGCGCTGTGGCTCAAATCCACCGATTACGGCGACGACAAAGACCGCGTCATGCGCAAAGGCGACGGCAGTTACACCTACTTTGTGCCCGATGTGGCCTACCACATCACCAAGTGGGAGCGCGGTTTTGGCCGTGTAGTCAACATTCAAGGCACCGACCACCACGGCACCATTGCCCGCGTACGTGCAGGCTTGCAAGCGGCCGATGTGGGCATCCCCGAGGGCTATCCTGACTACGTGCTGCACACCATGGTGCGCGTGATGCGCGGCGGCGAAGAGGTCAAGATCTCCAAGCGTGCGGGCAGCTACGTTACGCTGCGCGACCTGATCGAGTGGACCAGCAAAGACGCTGTGCGTTTCTTCTTGCTGTCACGCAAGCCCGACACCGAATACATCTTCGACATCGACCTGGCCCTGGCGCAAAACAACGACAACCCGGTGTACTACGTGCAATATGCCCACGCCCGCATCTGCTCGGTTCTGGCCGCATGGAAAGACAAAGACGGTGGCGACCCCGCCACACTGGCCAAGGTCGATTTGTCGCCACTGCAAAGCCCGCAGGCCCACGCGCTGATGCTGGCCTTGGCCAAATACCCCGAAATGCTGACGGCGGCCGCCAACGACTTTGCGCCGCACGATGTGACGTTTTATCTGCGCGATTTGGCCTCGCTGTACCACAGCTACTACGACGCCGAACGCATTTTGGTGGACGACGAAGCCGTCAAAAAAGCCCGCTTGGCGCTGGTAGCGGCTACGGCACAGGTGCTGCGCAATGGCCTCAAAGTGCTGGGCGTATCGGCTCCGCAAAAAATGTAAACAGGGATCACAACATGCAACTCCACCCCCAACGCGGCGGTACTTTCCTCGGTTTCATCATTGGACTGGTGCTGGGCTTGGGCGTGGCATTGGCCGTGGCCATTTACGTGACCAAAGTGCCGACCCCTTTTTCCAACAAAAACCAGACTCGCACCAACGACCAGGACGTGCAGGAGACCGCGAAAAACAAGGACTGGAATCCGAACGGTGTGTTGCAGCCCAAAGCACCTGCTGAAGTCCCTACACCACCCGCAACGCCTGCTGCGCCACAGTCACCGTCTGTGCCAGCCGCCAACACGGCCGCAGACAAAGCCAACCCCGTCGGAACCGGCAAAAGCGCGACAGAAGCGCCCAAGACCGAGCAACGCCAAGCGGTCACGGCCGACCCTTTGGGGGATTTGGCCAAAACCAAATCCGGCCTGTCTACCCCTGCGGCTGCCAGCACCAGCGCCGATCCGTTTGATTACGTCATTCAGGTGGGCGCTTACCGAACCAGCAACGATGCCGACGCCCAAAAAGCCAAACTGGCCATGATGGGCCTGGACGCGAAGGTCTCTGAACGGGATCAAGCCGGGCGCACCGTGTTCCGTGTACGCTTGGGGCCCTTTGCAGACAAAACTGCCGCTGAAAAAATTCGCACCCGCCTGGAAAGCGGTGGCATTGACAACACGCTGGTGCGTGTTCAGCGCTGAACCCACACCTTACTTAAGAGTCATGAGGAACCCACACATGGACCGCCGTTTCTTCTCTACTGCCTTGGTCACTGCCGCTGCCTGGCTCGGCACCTCTGCCGCTTGGGCTCAAGCCGCCCTGTTCAAGTCAGGCAAAGACTTCCTGACGCTGGACCGCCCTGTGGCCACTGAAACAGGCACAGGCAAGGTCGAAGTCATCGAGTTCTTCTGGTACAGCTGCTCGCACTGCAACGCGTTTGAACCGACATTTGCCCAATGGGTCAAAAATGCCCCGAAAGACGTGGTGGTGCGCCGCATTCCCGTCTCGTTCCGCGAAGACTTTGCGCCGCAGCAGCGCCTGTTTTTCACCATCGAAGCCATGAATTTGCTGGACACGCTCCACCCCAAGGTGTTTGCGGCGATCCATGTGGGCAAGTTGGCCCTGAACACCGATGCCAGCGTGCTGGCCTGGGCAGAACAGCAGGGCGTGGACAAAGTCAAATTCAACGAAATCTACAAGTCATTTGGCGTGGCCAGCAAGCTCAAGCGTGCCGTCCAGTTGCAAAACGACTTCAAGGTGGAAGGTGTGCCGTCATTGGGCGTGGCGGGTCGTTATTACATTGACGGCAGCCTGGCTGGCGGCATGGACCGCGCCTTGAAAATCACCGAATCCTTGATCGCCCAATCGCGCCCTGCCCAAACCAGCACGCCAGCCGCCAAGCCCAAAAGCTGAATCTGCGCCAACAMCCCCAACCCAAGCCCGCCGGTGAGCCACCAGAGCGGGCTTTTTTATGCCTTGGCGTGCTCTGCAAGGCCGATCTGCCCACTCTTGCAACTACAATCAAAATTCGTCACCAGCAAGATTCATGCCCCATGACAATTCTCCGTGCCATCAGCCTCGTCGCCGCAGCGCTCTGTGTGTTTTGCACGCCTGTGTGGGCCGAAAAAGCCGACCGCGACAAGCCCATGCTGATTGAGGCGGATGCCATGCGCCACGACGAAATCAAACTGCTCACCCATTTCACAGGCAAGGTGGTGGCGTTCAAAGGCACCATGGTTTTGCGCGGCGATCGCATGGACGTGCAGCAAGACAAAAACGGCCAGCAAGTGGCGCACGTTTGGGCCGCACCGAACGAACGCGTCTTCTTTCGGCAAAAACGCGAAGGCGTCGACGAATTCACCGAAGGTGAAGGCGAAATGGCCATCTATGACAGCCAGGCCGATGAGGTGACGCTGATTCAGCGGGCAGAGGTCCGGATTTTGCGCGGCACCGTTTTGGCCGACCAACTCAATGGTCAAAAAATCATTTTTAACAACATCACCGAAGTCATGACTGTGGACGGTCTGCCCAAAAGCACCCCAACCTCGGACCCGCGCGATCAGCGCGTACGCGCCGTGCTGACGCCCAGAAAAACAAGCCCTGCAACAACGCCTCTCGCTCCGACAACGGCCATCCCTGCTTTGCGGATCAGCCCCAACACAGGCGAAAGTAAAAAACCATGAGTGAACCACTCGTGCCCAGCCGACTGGAAGCGCACCACCTGAAAAAGGCTTATGGCAGCCGCAAAGTGGTGCACGACGTGTCAGTGCAAGTAGACAAGGGCGAAGTGGTGGGTTTGCTCGGCCCCAACGGCGCAGGCAAAACCACCTCCTTTTACATGATCGTGGGCTTGGTGCGTGGTGATGGCGGCCAAATCATGATCGATGGGCAAGACGTCACGCGCATGCCCATTCACAAGCGCTCGCGAATGGGCCTGTCGTATCTGCCGCAAGAGGCCTCGATTTTTCGCAAACTGTCGGTGGCTGACAACGTGCGCGCCATTCTGGAGCTGCAAACCGACGCGCAGGGTCATGCACTCTCATCGACCGACATTGAACAACGCCTGAGCGAGCTGCTGGCCGACCTGCGCGTCGATCACCTGCGCGATTCCCCTGCTGTCGCGCTGTCAGGGGGCGAACGCCGCCGCGTCGAAATTGCCCGCGCCTTGGCCACCGACCCGCGTTTCATCTTGTTGGACGAGCCCTTTGCCGGCATTGACCCGATCGCCGTGATCGAGATCCAGCGCATCATCGCCTTCCTCAAGCAACGCGGCATCGGAGTGCTGATCACCGACCACAACGTGCGCGAAACCTTGGGCATTTGCGACCACGCCTACATCATCAGCGAGGGCCGTGTGCTAGCGGCGGGCACCCCTGACGAGATCGTGTCCAACGCCGAGGTGCGACGCGTGTACCTGGGCGAACACTTCCGGATGTGATGAGCAAACCCAAGGTCCACGCCATGAAAGCACAGCCATGAAACCCGGTCTGTCGCTGCGCATGTCCCAGCACCTGGCGCTCACGCCCCAGTTGCAACAATCGATCCGCCTGCTGCAACTGTCCACACTGGAGCTGTCGCAAGAAGTCGACCAGATGCTGGACGAAAACCCATTTCTTGAGCGCAGCGAAGAAGAAGCGGCCTCCGAGGCCTTTGGCCTGGACCAAACCGACACCCGCGTCAGCCTGGGCGACCGGGTGAGCGAAAGCGCCAGCACGTCCAGCAGCAGCGACGACAGCGCCAGCGAAAGCAGCGACGAAGCAGTGACCGATGTGGCCGAAAGCTGGGACGGCGACGGCAGCGTGGACATGCGCCCCGACGACAGCGAATGGGGCGGCGATGCCGGACCGCGCCAAAACAATGGCGAAGAAACCGCCGACGCCATCGACCTGGCCCGCAGCAGCGGCTCACTCACCGACTTTTTGCACCGCCAGGCCTTGTCGCTGCGCCTGTCCGAGATCGACCGTGCGGCCCTGCGCTTTTTGATCGAGTCGCTCAACGACGATGGCTACCTGACCGACGCCCTGCCTGAATTGGCCGCCAGCTTGGCGGGCAGCGACGACTTTGAACAACTGGACGAACTGGTCCACCGCTTCACCGTGGCGCTGGGTTTGCTGCAATCGCTCGAGCCCGTGGGTGTGGGCGCGCGCGATCTGGCCGAGTGCATGCGCATCCAGATCAAGGCATGGCTCAAGGACGCGCCAGACGACGAGGTCGCCCAAGCCGCTCTGGCCGTATGCGCGCAACCGCTGGAGATGCTGGCCAAGCGCGACTACAAACGCCTGGCCGTGGCCTGTGGTCTGGACGAGGCCGTGGTCAAAGCCGCCATCCCCTTCATCGCCCGACTTGAACCCAAACCGGGCCGCCCCTTCGCCCAAGCCGAACAGAACATCATCATCCCCGACGTGCTGGTGGTGAACACCAGCAAAACGGCCACGCCCAAATTCCGCATCCAACTCAACCCCGATGTGATGCCCAAGCTGCGCGTGCACGACATTTATGCCAACGCCTTGCGCGGCAGCAAGGGTTCATCGCATGCCGGTTTGCAGCAGCGCCTGCAAGAAGCGCGCTGGTTCATCAAAAACATCCAGCAGCGTTTTGACACCATCTTGCGCGTGTCAACTGCCATCGTGGAGCGGCAAAAGAACTTCCTCACGCACGGCGAGCTGGCCATGCGCCCGCTGGTGCTGCGCGAGATCGCCGACGAGTTGGGCATGCACGAGTCCACCATCAGCCGCGTGACCACGGCCAAATACATGTCCACGCCGCAAGGCACATTTGAGCTGAAGTATTTCTTTGGCTCGGGCCTGGGCACCGACAGTGGCAGCGCGGCATCGAGCACGGCTGTGCGCGCGCTGATCAAGCAGTTTGTGGCGGCCGAAAAACCCGCCAAGCCCCTGTCGGACAACCAAATTTCAGAAATGCTGAAAGAGCAAGGCATCGACTGCGCACGCCGCACGGTGGCCAAATACCGCGAAGCCCTGAAGATCGCGCCTGCGAACCTGCGCAAAACCCTTTGAGAGTATTCGAGTGAATTCATTGAACCTGTTCATGCCTTGCGCCGCTGGCGTTGAGGGCTTTTTAGCCGACGAGGTGCACGCCATCACGGGCCTGACCGGCAACGACCTGATGACCGGACGCGGCGGTGTGATGGCCCGCGCCTCTTGGCGCGACGCGATGCGCATCAACCTGCACAGTCGCTTGACCCAGCGCGTGCTGGTTCAGCTGTCAGTCACCGACTACCGCAACGAAAACGACCTGTACCAAGCCGCCAGCGAAGTGGCCTGGGAAATCTGGTTCACGCCCAAGCAAACCTTCAAGATCGACATCACCGCGCAACACAGCCCGCTGACCAGCCTGAACTTTGCCGCCCTCAAAATCAAAGACGCGGTGGCCGACCGCTTTCGCGCCAAGCGCGGCGAGCGCCCGAACGTGGACACCAGCTGGCCCGATGTGCGCATTTATGCCCACGTCACGCCCGAAACCCTCACGCTCTACATCGACACCTCGGGCGAACCGCTGTTCAAGCGCGGCTGGCGCACCGACAAGGGCGATGCCCCGCTGAAGGAAACCCTGGCTGCGGCCATGATTGCGGCCAGTGGCTGGGACGCCACCGTGCCTTTGTACGACCCCTGCTGCGGCAGCGGCACGATCCCGATTGAGGCGGCGCAAATCGCCTGCGGCATCGCCCCTGGTTTGCAACGCCGCTTTGGCTTCGAGAAATTGCTGCCCTTCCAAAACCATGTCTGGCAAGGCTTGATCGAAGAAGCCCGCGACCACGAGCACGAACCCACTGCGCCCATTTTTGGCAGCGACGTGGCTTTCCGAATGGTCGACTTTGCCGAGCGCAATGCCGAGCGCGCAGGCGTGTCGGGCGTGATCGAGTTCCGGGGTGGTGACGCGCTGCAACGCATGCCGCCCAGCGAGACCCCGGGCGTCATGCTGCTCAACCCGCCCTATGGCGAGCGCATTGCAGCTGCCGGTGTGGCCGGTCGTGGGCGTGACAGCTTCCAGCCCGGGGCCTTGGCCGATGCGCGTTCAAGCACCCGAGCAGCCGACCAAAGCCACCACCGCGAAACCGCGCAGACCAATGACGGCGACGACAGCGTCGACTTCTTCGCCCAACTGGCCAGCCACTGGAAGAAAAACTACAGCGGCTGGAGCGCCTGGATGCTCACGCCCGACCTGAAGCTGCCCAGCAAAATGCGCCTGAAAGAATCGCGCCGCGTGCCCATGTGGAACGGCCCCATCGAATGCCGCCTGTTCCGCTTTGACATGATCAAAGGCAGCTTGAAGCGCACACCAAGCGATGGCAGCAACAGCCCAACGCTCACCTCAGGCCCCGACACATCGGAAACGTCTACGTCATGAATTTGGAGCGGGGCGCTGTATTGAACCTTGAGGTCGGCACAATTCTGAGTGAGGGTCCGAGCGCAGAGGGGGTTCAAACCCCGTCACGCCGCGTGCTGGACACCAACATCGTGCTCGACCTGTGGGTGTTTGACGAACCCAAGGCCGAAGCGCTGCGCGTGAGCGTCGAGACAGGCCGCACACACTGGCTGGCCACCGCCGCCATGCGCGAGGAACTGGCCCGCGTGCTGGCTTACCCGCAAATCGTCAAACGCCTCACGCACCGCCAAATCCCCGCTGACACCGTGCTCGGCCACTTTGACCGCTGGGCGCAGCTGCACCCCGATGCGCCCAAAGCAGAGTACGTCTGCAAAGACCCCGACGACCAAATGTTCATCGACCTGGCCGTGACCCACACCGCCGCCTTGCACAGCAAAGACGCACAAGTGCTCTGCATGAAAAAACGCCTTGAACGCTGCGGTGTGGTGATGAACCCGGCCACGCCCTGAACCCGTCGCCAGCCAACGCGCCTCCTACAATCCTTGCATTGCAAAAGGAACACACCATGAACACGACCGCTGGCTTGGAAGCCGAAGACTTTGACACCCTGGACAACATCTTGGACGACCTGCGCGAGCGTTTTGAAGAAACACCGCAGTGGGAATTTTGTGAGGGCTTCATGGCCGCCTTGGTCTGTAGCCGACGCGCCATTCCCGAAGACGAGTGGCTGCCCATGCTGTTGGGCATTGACCCAGACGATGCAGAAGGCGGCAGCTTTGCTGACGACGTCCAGCGCCAGCAGTTCATGGCTTTGTGGCAGCGCCGTTTTGACGAGATCAAGCTGGCTCTCGACACCCCGGTCGAAGCACTGGACGACGACAAGGCCTATGCGCCTGAGGTGATGGACGTGCGTGGCGCGATCGCTTCGCTGCCCCCCGAAGAGCGTGAAGAAATCGAAGACGGCGAGATCCCCTCATTTGCCCAGGTGTGGGCGCTGGGATTCATGTTCGCGGTGGAAAACTGGGCCGATGAATGGGCCACCCCCAAAGACAAAGACGCCGCCAAGTGGCACGACTTGTCGCTCGAAGCCATCGTGGCCTTGACCGAAGACGACACCGATGTACCCACCTTGTCGGCCCTGTCAGAAGACGGCCCACCCAGCGTGAGCGAAAACCGCCTGAACGCCTATGGCGAAGCGCTGTGGGCGGTGTATGACCTGCGTGAGATCTGGCGCAACATCGGCCCGCGTGTGACACAGGTCATCAAAGCCGCCACGCCCGGCCGCAACGATGCGTGCTCGTGCGGCAGCGGCAAAAAATACAAAAAGTGCTGCGGGGCTTGAGTCAGAAGCAACGCTAGATCCCGGATCAAGTCCGGGATGACAGAAGCTCAGTCGGGATGACAGAAGCTTAGTCGAGATGACAGATGCTTAGTTGGGGGGCAGATGCTTAGTTGGGGGGACAAAAGACAGATGTCATACCCGCGAAGGCGGGTATCCATGACCGACGAAGGCATGGACCCCCGAGCAAGTCAGGGATGGCGAATGAGCTCAAACCATCCACTGCGCCAGCGCGTCGCTGGTCGCCTCGGGCAGCTCTTCGGGAATGAAGTGCCCCGAAGGCATGATCTGGCCACTGACACGCCCAACACATTGCGCTTGCCACAGCGCAACCGGCTTGAACATGCGGTTGACCACGCCCCGCTCGCCCCACAAGACCAAGGTGTCGCAAGCGATTTTGTCGCCGTGCTCGCGGCCCTCGCGGTCGTGCTGCAAGTCAATGCCTGCGCTGGCTCGGTAGTCTTCGGCGGCACTGTGGATGGCGGCTGACCAGCCTTGGTCGTTCAGCGCCGGGTTGCAAAAAGCGCGCTCGTATTCGGCCAGCGCTTCGGGCTCTATATAGCCCAGCCCTTGACTGCCCCAGCCGCCCAGCTTGGCGTGCAGATAAGCCTTGGGGTTGCCACCGATCATGAACTCGGGCAAGGGCGCGGGCTGCGTCAGATGAAACCAGTGGTAATAGGCCTGCGCAAAAGTAAAGTAGGGGTCGGCCACCGGGCCTGCGACTTCAGGCGTTTTTCCCCAATGGCCGCTGTACATGTCGAAAGTGGGCGCGATGTCGATCACGCACAACTTTTTCACGCGGTCGGCATGGTCCAGCGCCAAGCGGTGCGCCACGCGACCGCCCCGGTCGTGGCCGCACAAGAAAAAGTCGACCACACCCAAAGCGTCGAGCAAGCCCACCACTTCTTGCGCCATGGCACGTTTGCTGTAGTGCAGGTGCTGCGCATCGCCCACAGCGTGTGACGAATCGCCATAACCGCGCAGGTCGGGCATCACCAGTCGATAGCGACCGCCCAAACGCTGCGCGACGCGGTGCCACATGACATGGGTTTGCGGAAAGCCGTGCAACAAAATCAGCACGGGCAAGTGCGCTTGCGCTGCCCAATCGGCCGTGCGCCGAAAACACACAGGCAAGCCCGCCACCGTGAGCGTTTGCCGCTCGAAGCCGTCAAACCAGTTCATCAGTCGACCTTGGCACCCGAGGCCTTAACCACTTCGGCCCATTTCATGTGCTCTGCGGCAATCAGCGCCGCAAACTGCGCAGGCGTGTTGCCGCTGGGGATGGCACCCAGGGTGGTCAGGCGCTCTTTCATGGCGGGGCTGGCCAATGACTTGGCCACTTCTTGCTGGATGCGGTTGACCACATCAGGGGGCGTGCCTGCGGGGGCCAGCAAGCCAAACCAGCTGCTGGCTTCAAAGCCTTTGAGGCCCGCCGCTTCTTCCACGGTGGGCAAGTCAGGCATGGCCGCTGATCGCTGGCCACTGGTCACGGCCAGCGCTTTGATTTTGCCCGCCTTGATGAGTGCCATGGCCGAGGGCAAGTTGTCGAACATGACGTCCATGCTGCCGCCCGCCAAATCGAGCAAGGCCGGGCCGGAGCCCCGGTAAGGAATGTGCGCCATGAAGGTGCCGGTTTGCGACTTGAACAGCTCACCCGCCAAATGGATCGAGGTGCCATTGCCGCTAGAGGCCATGTTCAGTTTGCCGGGGTTGGCGCGGGCGTACTTGATGAAATCGTTGACGCTGTTGATCTTGTTGGCCGCCGCCTTATCGGCGTTGACCACCATGACATTGGGCACGCCAGCGACCAAGGTGATGGGCGCGAAGTCTTTGATGGGGTCATAGGGCAGCTTGTTGTAAAGGGCGCGGTTGATGCCGTGCGTGCCCACGGTGCCCATGAGCAGCGTGTAGCCGTCGCCAGCCGATTTGGCCACTTGATCGGCGCCCAGATTGCCACCCGCACCGCCTTTGTTCTCGATCACAAAGGACTGGCCAAAGACTTTGCTCAGGTCGGGCGCGATGGCTCGGGCCAAGATGTCTGTGGTGCCGCCGGGTGCGAAGGGCACAACGATCTTGACGGGCTTGTTGGGCCAGGCGGTTTGCGCCCAAGCCATCGAGGTGGTTGACAACAACACCGCAGCGGCCATGCCCAAGACGGGGCGGCGGGTGAGGGAATTTGAGAGCTTGCTTGAAAAATGAACCATGTTTGTCTCCTGGCAATGTGTGCAAAACATGATGCCACTCACCCTCTGATACACTGTCGCACAGGCGAAGAAAAGGGCCTGTTTTAAGGGTTTGTCCCGGTCAAAAGGGCCTGCAGGGCGGGCTTTAGCACTTTGCCCAAAGCGCTTTTGGGCAAGCTGGCCATGAAGACCACTCGCCGTGGCAACTTGAAGCGGGCGATGCGGCTTTGCAAGTGCAACAGCACCGCTTCGGGCGTGAGCCCTTGCCCCAACGCATCGGCGCTGCGCACCAACACAGCCACCGGCACCTCGCCCCAACGGACATCGGCCAGGCCGACCACGGCGCATTCGGCGACGCCCGGCAGGGTCACGAGCTGGTTTTCGATTTCTGCAGGGTAGATGTTTTCGCCGCCCGAAATCACCATGTCTTTGCTGCGCCCCACGATGGTGATGCAGCCGTCCGGCGCACGCTGACCGAGGTCGCCGGAGTGGAACCAGCCGTCTTGCAGACCCACGCCGCTTTGCCCTTTCAGATGCCAGTAGCCGCGCATGAGGTTAGGAGCGCGGACGCAGACTTCACCCGTCTCACCGGGGCCGACTTCTTGGCACCGTGTGTCGATCAGTTTGACCTGCGCCTCGGGCTGCGGCCAACCCGAAGCACCCACGCGGGCCACAGCGTCTGGCAGTCGCAGCACGATGGACACAGGGCCCGTCTCTGTGGTGCCATACACCTGACCCACCGGCACACCGCGTGCGTGCAGCGTTTCGAGGTAGGCCACAGGCACAGTGGACGAACCGGTCATGATGCCGCGCAAACAGGCCAGCGATGTGCTGGCCCAGCGCGGGTGATCAAACAGCGCACGCATGGTGGCGGGCACCAACAGCGACAACGTGGGTTGGCTGATGGCCATTTCATCCAGCCAGGCCGAGGGGTCAAAGCGCGTGTGCAGCACCACCTCCACGCCCGACAGCAAGGCGGGCAAGGTCTGGATGCACAGCCCCCCCACATGGAACATGGGCAGCGTGGACAGCAACTTGTCGCCGGGCACATTGGGGTTCGCCCCCGCACGGCGAAAGTCATGCGCCCATGCACTGGCACGGGCATTGGCCATCAGAGCGGCTTGCGTGTGCACGGCCCCTTTGGGTTCGCCCGTGGTACCCGAGGTGTAGACCAAGAGCAAGGGCATGTCACTGTGCACTTCGTGTCGTGGCAGTGCGCGTGGCAGTGCGCGTGGCGATGCGGTGGCAATCAGCGTGTCATGCTGGGTGTGCTGTAAAGCAGGGGCTTGCAAGGCCTGGGCCGTGTCGGCATGGTGGGTGTCGTGCACCAACAGGCGCGGCTGGGCGTCCTGCATGACTTGCTGCAACTCGGGCACCGCCAAGCGAAAATTGAGCGGCAAAAAAATCGCCCCCAATCGGGCACAGGCCACCAACGTGACCAGTTGCAACTCGTGGTTAAAGCCCAACCAAGCCACTCGCTCACCGCTTTGCACGCCCCAGGTGGACTGCAAGTGCGCGGTGACGCGTTCGACACGACGCCAGAACTTGGCGAAGTCATAGGCCAAAGTGCCGTCAGGCTTGCGCGCGTCACCCCGAAAAGTCATGGCCGCCTGTGCGCCATGCGTTTGCGCCAGTTGCGCAAATCGGGCCGCGATGGGGCTGGTCTCGTGGCCCGACATCATTCGTCTTTTTCGCCAGCTTCGTACAAGGCTTCACGGCCGATGCGGTCCAGGCACAGCTCGGCCGTCCAGGGCAGCATGAGCGAGCCGCAGCGTGCATCGCGGTACAGGCGCTCCAGCGGCAGGCTTTTGAGCATGGACTGACCGCCGCAGGTGCGGATGGCCAAGCGGGCGATGTCTTGCGCGTTTTCCATGATGGTGTACTGGGCCGCATAAGCCCGCAGTCGGGCGGATTTGCTGGGCTCGACCTTGGCATCTTCGATGGCGCGCAAAAACAGGTTGCGGGTTTGTTCGAGCTTGATGAACATCTCGGCCACGGCGATCTGCTTGGTCGCAAACTGGCGGCGCTTGATGGGGCCAGTGCCCGCAATCTCGCCTCGCAAATAGGCCACCGTGAAGTCGTATGCGGCCTGCGCAATGCCCATGTAAGTGGGCGAGAGGGTCATGAACATGTGCGGCCAACGGCTGGCGGCCTGGAAGTACAGGCCCTGCGGCATGAGCGCCGCGTCGTCGGGCACGAACACGTCTTTGAACAGCAGGTTGCGCGACACCGTGGCACGCATGCCCAGCGGGTCCCAGTCGCCCTCCACCGTGAGGCCCGGCGCGGTGCGCGGCACGGCCAGGTACAAGGTGTCGCGGCGCGAGAGGTCGGTGCCCTCTTTCTTCTCGGTGCACAGCACGCCAAAAAAGTCAGCCGCATCCGACAGCGAGGCGAAGATTTTTTTGCCATTGATCTTCCAGCCGCCCTCGACCTTGACGGCGATGGTGCCAAAAGGCTGAGCACCAGACGCTGCTGCACCGCCCTCTGAGAAAGGCTGCGCATAAATCGCCCCATCTTTCACCACGCGGGCAAAGTGTGTGGCCTGGTGCGTGCGGTGAATGGCGCGTTGCTCAGGTGTCATCTCCAGGTCTTCAGACAACAAGCCGCTCCAAAGCATGGTGCAGACATGCATGTTGAAGGTGAGCGCGGTGGCGCCACAGTAGCGCCCGATTTCGGCAGACACCATGGCGTAGGTGGCGTAGTCGGCACCGTGACCGCCATGCGCTTCGGGCACGCACAGCGCCAACAAACCTGCATCGCGCATGTCGTCGTAGTTGGCAAAGGGGAACTGTGCATCGCGGTCGAGCTGGGCGGCACGCGGGGCGAATTTGTCGCGGCCCAGCTGACGGGCCAAGGCCATCAGCTTTTGTTGTTGATCGGTCAGGGGATAGTCGTCGCCACAGATCGGCATGGCGATTGACGGGGTTTTGTCTTGCTCTGCACTCATGGTTTCACGTCCTTCAGAAATTGTTCCAGTTCGGCGTTGAATGCCGTGGGCTGTTCGCAGTGCAGCAAGTGCCCTGCGCCAGCCAAGCAGGCATAACGCGCACCAGGGATCTTTTGCGCCATGCGTTCCATCACGGCGGGCGACGCGGTGCGGTCGTGCTCTGCGGCCAAACACAACACCGGCACGCTGAGGGTGGGCAAAGCGGCACGTTGCTCAAATTGCACCAGCGCATGCAAGGCGGCGCGGTAGGTGGCGGGCGGCACGGCAGACATGCTGTGGTGCGCCGACTTGAGCTTGTCAGGAATGACGTGGGCGGCATCGCCACCGGGTGCGGCCATGCTGGGGATCAGCTTGTCTGCAATGTCGCCCATGGTTTTGCCGGCGTCCAAAGGGGCCATGCGTTGCGCCAAAAAATGCTTTTGGAAATCGCCGTCGCTGTGGCCAAAGGCCGGGCTGCTGGCCGCCAGCAGCAGGCCTCGGATGCGCTGGGGCGCCTGAGTCCAGGCCTGCAAGGCCACCATGGCCCCCATGCTGTGGCCGACCAAGACCGCTTGTTGAATACCGGCAGCGTCCAGCATGGACCACAAGGATTGCGCCAAGTGGGCAAAGTCATACGGGCTGACCATGTCGCTGTCGCCATAACCCGGCATGTCCCAGGCCAGACTGCGCCAGCCCATTGCGGCCACATGCGCTTGCTGCGCTGCCCAGCCGTACCTGCCACCGCCCACGCCATGCAAGAACACCACGGCGGGCTGTGTGGGCTGGCCCACATCGGTGAATGCAGGTGCATTCATGCCAGCGCCGCGCTCACGACTTGGCCCGCATCGACCACCACCGTGTCATCGAGCCGGATGGTGCAACCGCGCATGGGCAAATCAAAGTGACCCAGCGTGTGGCGGCCCGCGACTTCGTTGGCCCCGGTCGAATACAAAAAGTTGCCCGCAAAAGCACGCAGCTCGGTGCCATTGCAGTCGCGCTTGTCATAAAAAGCCATGGCATCCCAACGCGCGGCCGGGTTCAGGCCAAAGCCCACATGCGAGACCGCATAGGCGGCGCGGTGGCCCTCTGCGTCTTCCCAGGCTTTCCAGTAGCCGCGCATCATGTCCACATCCACTCCTTCGCCCTCGATCTGAATCACGCTGTCGTTTTCGACCGACAGGCGGATCGTGTCTCGCAAATAGCTTTTGAAGGTCAGGTTCACATCGCCGGGGGCCATGACCAAGGTGCCATTGACACTGCCCGCCGCCGGGAAGGCCAGCGCCAGGCCCGCAGGCCAGTGCGAGACCATGCCCGGCTTGGGGCAAAAGCCCCACACGCCGCCGACCACGGCTTGCTTGTCGCCCTGTTTCAGATTCACACGCAGGTCGGTGCCAGCGGCAGACGTGACGTGCATTTGCTGTGCGCTGCGCAGCTTCTTCATGGCCGAACGCACCACGCCTTCGAGCGCCGGGTCGGGCACGGTGCGCTCCAATATTTCAGGGTGCTCGTTGGACACCATCAGCAAGCGAGGCATGTGCCCGTCAACGCCTTTCATGATGGTCGGTAACTCGGGCGCGTGCAGCAAGCCCTCCACCGTGCAATCAACCACCATATCGGCACGGGCCAGCGCGGCCACCACCGGGCTGAGCTGCGCAATGGCGTCGCTGGCTCCGGTGGACCGGACGGGCGCAGGCGCGGTCAGCGCGGGCGTGGTGAGCGTCAATTCGAACACCTTGGCCCCCATGCTTTCCAAGGCCAGACGGGCAAGGTCGACGTTCACGCGCCGCGACTGGGTTTCGGCCAAAATGGCCACCACTTCGCCGGGCTGCACTTTGCACAAAGTGAAGGTGCGGACAAACGCCGCCAACCATTTGTGTTCGATCTTTTCCACCAACATGAAGACCTCCTGAACTGACGGACAGGGTGCACGACGCACCCCACCTCTTGCCAAACAGTTTATATGAATATTCATATAAATTCATCCATAATGACCCTATGCGCCCTAACCTACCGCCGTCCATTCAGCCGCTGAGCCCTGACTTTGAAACGCCTCATTTCAGGCAGGCCCTGTCGCGCTTTGCCACAGGCGTGACCGTCATCACCACCTTTGCGCCCGGCGCACAAAAAGGGGAATCGGCCAGCAGCGGCTTTGTGGGCATCACGGCCAGCTCGTTCAATTCGGTGTCGCTCACGCCGCCGCTCGTGCTGTGGAGCTTGGGCCACCGGGCCAGCAGCTTGCCGCTGTTCCATGCGGGCACGCACTATGTGGTGAATGTGCTGGCCGCAGACCAGCTCGACTTGTGCAATCGCTTTGCCTACGGCAAAGGCGACCGGTTTGCCGACACCGCCTACACCCTGGGGCAAGCCGGACTGCCCATTTTGAAAGGCGCTCTGGCCTGGTTTGAATGCCACAACCGCAGCCGCCACGAAGAAGGTGACCATGTGATTTTTGTGGGCGAAGTAGAACGCTGCGGTTTCAGCGAGGGCCAGGCCCCACTCGTTTACCAGGGCGGTCAGTTCAGCACCACCACGCCACTGGCATGAGCAACTCAGCAGGCTTTGTTGACGACTACCTGGCCTATTTGTTGGCACGCGCCAGCCATTTGATTTCGAGCGAGTTCCACGCCGTGGTCGAGGCCAGCGGCCTCTCCCTGATGGAGTGGCGCGTCATGGCAAGCTTGTCGGGCAAAGACAGTTTGAGTGTGGGCGAGTTGGTCGACATCGTTTTGGCCAAGCAACCGACCGTGACCAAATTGGTCGGGCGCATGGAAGAATCCGGTTGGGTGCAACGCTGCGATGCACCGCACGACAAACGCCAATCCTTGGTGAGCCTGACGCCTGCGGGTCGACGCAAAGTCAAACCCTTGCTGGCCCAGGCGCAGGCGCATGAAGCGCAGGTCACGGCCGACATCGGTGCGCCCGAAGTCGATCAACTCAAGCGGGCACTGGAACGGCTGATTACGCTGCGAGGATGAGAAAGCAGCACGTTGATGGGCAGATCGGCGGCTTTAGCCCCAACACGGGCCGCAGCAAAAGCGCTATTCCGGCACAACCGCAGTCACTTCAATCTCCACCAACGCACGGTCTTCCACCAAATCAGCCACCTGCACCAGCGTCATGGCGGGGTAGTTTTTGCCAATGACCTCTTGGTAAACCTTGCCCAATTCGCGGCCACGGGCCAGGTATTCTTTTTTGTCTTTGACGTACCAAGTCATGCGGGCCATGTGTTGGGGGCCAGCACCAGCACAGGCCAGTGTGTCGACGATGTTTTGCAAGGCCTGGCGGCATTGCGCGACAAAGTCATCGGTCTCGAACTGGGCTTGCCCGTTCCAGCCGATCATGCCGGCCACAAACACCATGCGGCCACGCGCTTCGATGCCGTTGGCATAGCCTTTGGCGGGAGCCCATCCTTCGGGTTGCAAAACATTGAACATGTGGTTTCCTTGGGTTCAGTGGGGGCTGAGCGAAAGGCCGGCCCCGCAAAATCAGTGGCTTGAGATTTGTCGCAACTTGAAGCGTTGCAGCTTGCCGGTTTCGGTGCGGGGCAAGGCCTCCATGAAGACCACCTTGCGCGGGTACTTGAAGGGGGCGATGCTTTGCTTGACGTGTTCCTGCAAGGCTTTTTCCATGGCGGCATCGCCTATGTGGCCGGGTTTGAGCACCACACAAGCGTGCACGATCTGGCCTCGGTCTTCATCGGGCATGCCCACCACTCCGCACTCGGCCACGGCAGGGTGTTGCAGCAAAGCACCCTCGACCTCAGGGCCAGCGATGTTGTAGCCGGCCGAGATGATCATGTCGTCGTTGCGCGCCTGGTAGCTGAAGTAGCCATCGGCATCCATGACGAAGGTGTCACCGGGCAAGTTCCAACCGTCTTTCACATAGTCTCGCTGGCGCGGGTCGGCCAAGTATTTGCAGCCGGTGGGGCCACGCACAGCCAGGCGCCCCACGCTGCCCGGTGGCACAGGCTGCATGTCGTCGTCCACGATTTGCGCCTCGTAACCGGGCACCACTTGGCCAATGCTGCCGGCACGCACCTGTTGGCCTGCGCTGGAGATGTAGATGTGGATCACTTCGGTGCCACCAATGCCATCGGTCATCTCAAGGCCCGTGGCCTGCTTCCACAACTGGCGGGTGGCGTCGGGCAAGGCTTCACCCGCCGAGACGGGGTGCGTCAAGCTGCGCAGGTCGTGCTGCGCGGCCAAAGGGGCCATCTGGCGGTACATGGTGGGGGCGGTGTAGCACTGCGTGGCGCGGTACTTGGCAATGGTTTGCAGCAAGCTGTCTGGCGTGTGCTTTTCCAGCAGCACGGTGCTGGCACCATAGCGCAGCGGGAACGCCAGAAGCCCCCCCAGCCCGAAGGTGAAGGCAATGGGCGGCGTGCCGCACACCACATCGTTTTCACCCATGCGCAAGATGTGGCGCGGGAACAAATCGCACATGGCCAGCACATCGCGGTGAAAGTGCATGGTGCCCTTGGGCTTGCCGGTGGTGCCGCTGGTAAAGGCGATCAGGCACACGTCGTCGCGGCTGGTCGGGTGCGGGGTGTACGCGCCACTCTGCCGGGCCATGCGGTGCTCCAGGCCATCGGCGGCATCGCTGCGGAACTGCACCAGCTGCTGCAAGCTGGCCGTGTGGCTGGGGTGACCGGGCGTCATGCAGTGCTGCAGTTCATCGGCCAGCAGGCTGTCGCACAGCGCGGCGCTGACCTGCGCTTTGTCGATGATTTGCGCCAGCTCGCCTGCACGCAGCAGCGGCATGGTGGGCACCGCCACCATGCCCGCCTTGAGCGCGCCCAGCAAGCAAGCCGCCATCATGGGGCTGTTGCCGCCGCGCAGCAAAATGCGGTTGCCAGGCACGAGACCCATGTCCTGGGTCAGAACTTGGGCGATGCGTTTGCTCTTGTCTTGCAACTGCGCATAGGTCCAGCTGAAGTCGCCAGCGCCCGTGTTGAAATCACTCACGCCATGCAGCGCCATGCGGTCGCCTCGGCCCGCCTGCACATGCAGATCCACCAGTTCCACCGCGCAGTTCAGCACATCCGGATAGTTCAGCTCAGGCCGGTCGGCGATGAACACGGGCAGTTGGTCTTTGGGCGGCAGTCGGTCGCGCGCAAACGTGTCGGTGTGGCTGCTGGGCAATAACTGGTTCCAGTTCGTCATGTTGTCTGTCTCCGTTTTTCTTCTTGACTGAGCTTGTTGCACCATGCTGTTGAAAGACCTGGGGGCGGGGGCCGATTTCTGCGTACCCCCGCAGCATGAGGCCCCCGCCCCCAGGCCTTTCAACAGCTAAACAAGCATGCAGTCACCCTTTCAACAAGTCCTTGCCAATGATCAGCTGCTGAACTTCTGTCGCACCTTCGTAAATGCGCAACGCCCGGATTTCGCGGTACAGCGACTCCACCATCACGCCTTTTTTGACGCCCATGCCGCCGTGCATCTGCACAGCCATGTCGATGATTTGCTGCGCGTTTTCGGTGGCGCACAACTTGGCCATGGCCGCCTCGCGCGTGATGCGAGTGCCTTGGTCACGCAGCCAAGCGGCCCGATACGTCAAGAGCGTGGCTGCGTCCAACAGGGTGGCCATTTGGGCGATCTTGGTCTGGGTGATCTGGAAGTCGCCCAAGCTCTGGCCAAACATCTGGCGTGAACGCGCCCAAGCGATGGACTCGTGCAGCGCGCGCCGAGCAAAGCCCAGAGCGGCCGCCGCTACCGAGGTGCGGAACACATCGAGCGTGGCCATGGCCACTTTGAAGCCTTGGCCCGCTTCGCCAATGCGCTGGTTCGCAGCCACTTGGCAGTTGTCAAACTGAAGCGTGGCCAGTGGGTGCGGTGCGACCACGTCAATGCGCTCTTCAATCGTCAGGCCAGGCGTGTCGGCGTCGACAATGAAAGCCGAGATGCCCTTGGCACCCCGGCCAGGGGAGCCACTCAATCCTTCGCCGGGGGCCTCGCCCGTGCGGGCGAACACCACATAAAAGTCGGCAATGCCCCCGTTGCTGATCCAGGTCTTGCGGCCATTCAGCACATAGCCATCTGCCGTGGCCGTGGCGCTGCACTGCATGGCGGCCACATCGGAGCCCGCATCGGGCTCGCTCAAGGCAAAGGCCGACAAGGCTTGCCCAGATGCCACGCGCGGCAAATAACGCTGCTTTTGATCGGCGTTACCCATCAGACTGATGGCGCCTGTGCCCAAGCCTTGCATGGCAAAGGCAAAGTCAGATAGGCCGTTGTGAAAGGCCAGCGTTTCGCGCAGCAGACACAACTGACGGGTGTCGATCACATCGGACGCCGCACCATAGGACACACCGGACACCGCATATTTAAGCCAGCCGCCTGCGCCCAACAAGCGCACCAGCCGAATGCATTCGGCGTCCATCGCGTCGCGGCTTTCGTCGTGGTGCGCGTGGGCCAGATGCGTCTTGCACCAGTCGTCCAGACGTGCTTTGAAGTCGCGGTGACTGTCTTCAAAAAAGGGCCAGTCAAGTTCAGCCGGGTGACTGTTTGCAAGGTCATTCATGGTTCAGTCCCCTTCAAACACAGGCGTTTGTTTGGCCACAAAGGCGTGATAGGCCCTGTGGAAATCGTTGGTGGCCATGCAGATGGCTTGGGCTTGGGCTTCGGCCTCAATGGCTTCGTCCACCCCCATGTTCCATTCTTGTTGCAGCATTTTCTTGGTGATGCCATTGGCAAAGGTGGGGCCTGACACCAGCTGTGCGGCCATGGTCTGCGCTTGGTCCAAGACCTCGTCGGTGGTGCACACACGGTTGTAAAACCCCCAGCGCTCAGCCTCCAATGCGCCCAAGCCGCGACCGGTGAACAGCAGCTCACTGGCGCGTCCTTGCCCAATGATGCGCGGCAAGAGTGCACAAGCGCCCATGTCGCAGCCCGCCAAGCCCACCTTGTTGAACAAGAAATAGGTTTTGCTGCGCTCAGTGCCGTAACGCAGATCCGAGGCCATCGCCAAAATGGCGCCCGCGCCGGCGCACACACCATCGATGGCGGCAATGATGGGCTGTGGGCATGCGCGCATGGCTTTGACCAAATCGCCCGTCATGCGGGTAAAGGCCAGCAGGCCCGGCATGTCCAGCTTGGTCAGCGGGCCAATGATTTCGTGCACATCGCCGCCCGAGCAAAAGTTGCCGCTCGCGCCGGTGATCACCACGGCGTGGATGTCGGGTGCATAGGCCAACGCACGGAAAAAGTCGCGCAACTCGGCATACGAATCAAAGGACAAAGGGTTCTTGCGCTCCGGGCGGTTCAGGCTGACGGTGGCCACACCGTCTTTGACAGACAGCAAAAAATGCTCGGGCTGATAACCCGCCATGGGCTGGTTGTGGCGCGGCAATTGATGCGGCTGGCCGGGCAGGTGACGTGGGCTCATGCGCTCTCCTGAGTGAGGATGGTGTGGTGGCTTTTGGTCTGCGGCTTGATGGGGCCTGTCTTGAGAATCCCCAGCAGTTGGTGCAGTTGTTCTTGCTCTGACGCTGACAGCGGCGACATCAGTTCGACGACCCAGTTTTCGTGGGCCATCGCCATGGCGGCGAAAACGCCTCGCCCAGCGGGTGTCAGGTGCACGGCATAGGCACGCCGATCACCCGGCTGGGCTTGGCGCTGCACCAGTTGTTCTTTTTCGAGCTGGTCCACGATGCTGGTCACGTTGCCGCCTGTGACCATCATGCGGCGGGACAACTCGCTCATCGACAAGCCTTGCGGCTCGCGCTCCAACTGTGCCATCAGGTCAAAGCGTGGCAAGGTGATGCCAAACTGCTCTCGCAAGCGTTGACGGATGGTGTCTTCCATGCGGGTGGTGGCCGACAACAGACGCAGCCACAGGCGCAGCGAGGCATGGTGATCGGCGTGGGCTCGCACTTCCATGTCGGTGTGGGTGTGTGCGCTCATGCCGCCATCTCCCCGCCATCGATGGCAATCGCTTGGCCGTTGATGGCATCACTGCCTTGTGCACACAACCACAGCACGCTTTGCGCCACTTCGTGTGCCTGCACCAGCCGCTGCTGAGGGTTGCTCACAGCCAGCGCTTGTCTCGCTTCAGCTTCGCTCTTGCCTGTTTTACGCACGATGTTCTGCACCGCTTCACGCACGATGTCTGTCTCGGTGTAGCCAGGGCAAATCGCGTTCACCGTCACGCCTTTGCGGGCCAGCTCCAAGGCCAAGGCTTTGGTCAAGCCGACCACGCCGTGCTTGGCCGCCACATAGGCGCTCACATAGGCATAGCCTTTGAGTCCCGCTGTGCTGGCGATGTTGACGATGCGACCCGGCGTTCCGGTCTGTGCCGCTTCGAGCATGCCTGGCAAAACGGCCTGGATGCAGTGGTAGCTGCCGGTCAGGTTGACGTTCAACATGTGTTGCCACAGCGCGGCATCGGTCTTGCCAAAGGGCTGGCTTTGCGCTTGGCCTGCGTTGTTGACCAAGACATTGACCGGGCCCAAACGGGCCTGCGCCTGCTGCACGGCGGCTTGCACGGACTTCTCATCTGTGACATCCATGGGCGAGATCAGGACAGCCAGCTCAGGCACTTGCGCACGCAAAGTCTCGGCTTGCGATTGCAATTTGTCTGATGATCGGCCACACAGGGTCAAGCGGCAGCCCGCGCGCGCCAGTGCCATGGCGATGGCAGCTCCAATGCCAGCGCCTGCACCCGTGATCAGGGCATGGCGGTTTTGCATCTCAGTCTCCTTTGCTGGCAGTTTGTTGTGCGCGTTCGCGAGCAAAGCCGGCTTCGAGTTGCGCTTTGCCCGAGACATAAGCACGCGGCCACTCGATGTCTTTGAATCCGATGCGTGCCGCTTCTGTCAGTGTCCATGCGGGATTGGCCAAGTGCGGCCTGGCCACCGCACACAGGTCGGCACGGCCTGCGGCCAAGATGCTGTTGACGTGGTCCGCCTCTGATATGGCGCCCACGGCGATGGTGGCGATGCCCGCCTCTTGGCGGATGCGATCGGCAAACGGGGTCTGGTACATGCGTCCGTAGGTCGGCTTTTGCTGTGCACTGACTTGCCCCGACGAGCAATCGATCATGTCGGCTCCTGCGGCTTTGAAGGCGCGCGCGATCTCGACGGCATCGGTGGGCGTGATGCCACCCTCAACCCAGTCGTGCGCAGAGATGCGCACCGACATGGGCAAATGCGGTGGCCATGCGGCACGCACGGCCTCAAAAACCTCAAGTGGGTAGCGCAGTCGCTTGTCCAGTGAGCCGCCATACTCATCCACTCGGTGGTTGGTGATCGGGCTGATGAAGCTGGACAACAAATAACCATGCGCACAGTGCAGCTCAAGCCAATCAAAGCCCGCCTGTGCTGCGCGCTGCGTGCAGGCCACAAAGTCGGCTTTGACCCGGTCCATGTCGGCTCGGTTCATGGCCCGAGGCAAAGCACCCTGCGTCAAGTATGCGATCTTTGAAGCGGCCATCAATGACCAGTTGCCTTCTGGGTCGTCTGCGGGTACAGGCTGATCCATGCCTGCACCTTGCCAGGGCCGACAGCTTGAGCCTTTGGGACCGGCGTGGCCCAGTTGCAAGCCGATTTTGGCGTCGGTTTTTTCGTGCACCCAGTCGGTGATGCGTTTGAAATCGGCGGTTTGCGCCTCATTCCAGAGGCCGGGACAGCCATGTGTGATGCGCCCATCTGCGCTGGGCGCGGTCATCTCCACCATCACGAGTCCGGCCCCCCCCATGGCGCGTGCGCCCAAGTGCACCAAATGATCGTCACCCACACGCCCGTCGTGCGCCATGTATTGCGCCATGGGTGACACCATCACTCTGTTCTTCAACGTGACCGAGCGCTGTGTATAGGATGTAAACATCGGTGGTCGCACACGCGGCGTCTCAGTGCGGGCAGCAAACCAAGCCTCATAACCTTCGAGCCAGGCCTTGTCGCGCAATCGCAAATTCTCATGGCTGATGCGCTGGCTGCGGGTCAACATGGAATACATGAACTGCTCAGGATCGAGTTGATCGCAGTAGCGCTCACCACACACCTCAAACCATTCCATTGCATTCCAGGCTGCATTTTGGAGCCGGATCACATCGATCTCGCGCACTGCTTGGTATTGCTTGAGCACGTGAGGTATGCAGTCTGCCGTATCGCCAATCGCATTGAACTGCCGCACCAATTCGATGGCATCTTCCAGCGCGAGTTTGGTGCCCGAACCAATCGCAAAGTGCGCGGTGTGCACCGCATCCCCCATCAGCACAACATGGCTGTTGCCGTTGAAATGCGACCAGTTGGCGCACTTCACACGCTGGAAATTCAGCCAAGCAGATCCTCTCAAGTGGCGTGCATTGGTCATCAACTTTTCGCCATTCAGGTTCTTCGCAAAAAGCTTTTCACAAAAGGCGATGGATGCCTCTTGATCTGCTTGGTCCAAGCCATGCGCAAGCCAGACATGCTCTGGACACTCGACGATGAAGGTCGAGGTCTGTGCATCAAATTGATACACATGGGCCTGGAACCAGCCATGCGCCGTCTTTTCAAACAAGAAAGTAAACGCGTCGTACTTGCGCTGAGTTCCCAACCAAATATACCGATTGGGTCGCGTCACGATGTCGGGTTGAAAGACCTCGGGCATGCGGCTGCGCACTCGCGAATTGATGCCGTCGCTGGCAATGACCAAATCGGCGTCCGGAAAATCCAAATCCGACTGTACGTCTTGCTCGAATTGCAATTGGACACCGAGCTGTTCACAACGTGCTTGCAGGATGTTGAGCAGTTTTCTACGCCCAATGCCCACAAAACCGTGCCCACCTGAGCGAATCACACGGTCTTTGATGTGAAGCTCAATGTCATCCCAATGGTTAAACGCTTCTTGCACTTCATGGGCAGTTTCAATGTCCCACTGGCGCATGTTTTCAAGCGTTTGATCGGAAAACACCACGCCCCATCCAAAGGTGTCGTAAGGCTTGTTGCGCTCGACCACCGTGATGTCGTGGTGGGGGCCGAGTTTCTTCATTAACAATGCAAAGTACAAGCCTGAAGGACCACCGCCAATGCACACGATTTTCATGTTCACTCTCTATGCTGTTGGAAACAAGACCCATAAATTGAGGTCTGTATATTTGAAGCCTCAAGTATTTAAGCAAATAAAATTGCCGTCAATCGAGTAGTAACCCGAAGTTTAGGCATAGAAAGCGAGGGGGAAATACGTGACAGGCAAGAAAAAACGCCCCACCGAAGGGTGAGGCGTTTTGGGCTGTTAGAAGCCTGACGATGACCTACTTTCACACGGGAATCCGCACTATCATCGGCGCTAAGTCGTTTCACTGTCCTGTTCGAGATGGGAAGGAGTGGGACCAACTTGCTATGGTCATCAGGCATAACTTGGTGTCATCTTGATCCAATCAAGACAACGAATTCATAGAGCTTCGAATCAGATTTTAGGCTTGTTCACCAGGCTTTCACCCAGTCTCTCACCTTTTTTGAATGCGTCAACTTGGCATAACTTCCTTGACCAATGCACATCTTGCGACGTGTGATCAAAGTTATAGGGTCAAGCCTCACGAGCAATTAGTACAGGTTAGCTTAACGCATTACTGCGCTTCCACACCCTGCCTATCAACGTCCTGGTCTTGAACGACTCTTTAGGGGGCTCAAGGCCCCGGCAGATCTCATCTTGAAACGAGTTTCCCGCTTAGATGCTTTCAGCGGTTATCTCTTCCACACTTAGCTACTCGGCAATGCCACTGGCGTGACAACCGATACACCAGAGGTGTGTCCACTCCGGTCCTCTCGTACTAGGAGCAGGCTTCCTCAAATCTGCAGCGCCCACGGAAGATAGGGACCAAACTGTCTCACGACGTTTTAAACCCAGCTCACGTACCTCTTTAAATGGCGAACAGCCATACCCTTGGGACCGGCTACAGCCCCAGGATGAGATGAGCCGACATCGAGGTGCCAAACACCGCCGTCGATATGAACTCTTGGGCGGTATCAGCCTGTTATCCCCAGAGTACCTTTTATCCGTTGAGCGATGGCCCTTCCATACAGAACCACCGGATCACTATGTCCTACTTTCGTATCTGCTCGACTTGTCAGTCTCGCAGTTAAGCACGCTTATGCCATTGCACTATTATCACGATGTCCGACCGTAACTAGCGTACCTTCGAACTCCTCCGTTACGCTTTGGGAGGAGACCGCCCCAGTCAAACTGCCTACCATGCACTGTCCCCGATCCAGATAATGGACCTAGGTTAGAACCTCAAACACACCAGGGTGGTATTTCAACGTTGGCTCCATGCGATCTAGCGACCACACTTCAAAGCCTCCCACCTATCCTACACAGATCTGTTCAAAGTCCAATACAAAGCTACAGTAAAGGTTCATGGGGTCTTTCCGTCTTTCCGCGGGGAGATTGCATCATCACAAACATTTCAACTTCGCTGAGTCTCAGGAGGAGACAGTGTGGCCATCGTTACGCCATTCGTGCAGGTCGGAACTTACCCGACAAGG
>NZ_FBYA01000002.1:585000-597513 GCF_001517545.1 Limnohabitans sp. Rim47
GCGCCTGCAGCTGGATCCGAACGCGGTGGTGCAATCGCTGTCCGGGGGTATGCGCAAGCGTGTGGCCTTGGCCCAAGCCTTGGTCACCCGTCCCGATGTGCTCTTATTAGATGAGCCCACCAACCACCTTGACCTGAACGCCATCACTTGGCTGGAAGACTTGCTGATTGACTTCAAGGGCAGCGTGATCGCCATCACGCACGACCGGGCGTTTCTGGACCGCATTGCGACCCGCATTGTGGAGTTGGACCGGGGCAAGCTGCGCCCCTATCCTGGCAATTTTGCGCAATATCAAATTCAAAAAGAAGAGCAGTTGGCGCAAGAGGACGTGATTCAGGCCAAGGCCGACAAGTTGCTGGCCCAGGAAGAAATCTGGATTCGCAAAGGCGTGGAAGCTCGACGCACCCGCAGCCAAAGCCGCATCACACGCCTGCAAAACCTGCGTGGAGAACGTGCTGCGCGCCGCGAAAAAGTGGGCAATGTCCGGATGGAAGTGGCTTCAGGCGTTCCGAGCGGCAAGCTGGTGGCCGAGCTGACCGACGTCAGCAAAAGCTTCACCCAACCCGATGGCTCGGTGCGCACCGTGATCCAAAAGTTCACCGGCACCTTGCTGCGGGGCGACAAGATCGGTCTGCTTGGCCCCAACGGTGCCGGTAAGACCACCTTGCTCAAACTGATTTTGGGCGAACTTGAAGCAGACAGCGGCGAAGTGCGCCGTGGCACCAAACTCGAAGTGGCCTACTTTGACCAGATGCGCGATGCACTTGACTTGGACGCCACGCTGGAAGACTTCATCAGTCCTGGCAGTGAGTGGATCGAGATCGGCAATAAACGTCAACACGTCAAGAGCTATCTGGGCGACTTTTTGTTCTCGCCCGCCCGCGGCACATCGCCCGTGCGCTCATTGTCGGGTGGTGAGCGTAACCGCTTGCTGCTGGCGCGGTTGTTTGCGCGGCCTGCCAACGTGTTGGTACTCGACGAACCGACCAACGACTTGGACATCGAAACCTTGGAATTGCTGGAAGAGCTGCTGCAAACCTACGAAGGCACGGTGTTCTTGGTCAGCCACGACCGCGCTTTCATGGACAACGTCGTCACCGGCATCATCGCCTGCGAAAGCGCACCAGACCAGCCCGGTTTCTGGCGCGAATACGAAGGCTCGGTGCAAGACTGGTTGGTGCAGTCCAAACGCGCCCAAGCCATTCGTGCTCAAACCGCGCAACGCAGTGCAAGCGCACCACAAGCCACCACAGCCACGAGCACCGCTGCAACGCCCACACCTGCAGCGCCCGCAACCGCCGCACCGGCCCGCAGCAAGCTCAGCTACAAAGAGCAACGCGAACTGGCCGAGCTGCCCGGCAAGATCGAGGCACTGGAGAAAGAACAAGCCCTCACCCGTGCGCAACTGGCCGATGGCAGCGTTTACCAACGCGACCCCGGGCTGGCGCAACAACTGTTCAGGCGCGATACCGAGATCGACGATCTGCTGCTGACCGCGATGGAGCGCTGGGAAATACTCTCCAACCGCTGAGATCAAGCGCTGAAATCAGACGCTGGATTTCAGCCTCACAACAGGTCCTCACGCGTCTTGGCCAAGGCGCGCCAGAACCTGTCATCTTGCGTGCTGGCAAAGTTCACCCGCATGAACGAGCCCGGCCTGCGGTCAGCATGGAACAAGGAACCGGGGGCCAGCAGGTAGCCGGCGTCGTGCATGCGCAAGGCCAGCAGATCGGTGTCCACGCCCACATCGACCCAGCCGAAGAGGCCTTGGGGCGGTGCCACAAATTGGCAACCGTGCGCCAGCGCCAGCTTCACGCTGCGGCTGCGGGCGGCGTCCAACAACTGCGACAAGCGCTCGGTGTGCCGCCGGATGGCGCCTTGCTCCAGACACAGCGCCAGCGCCTTTTCAAACAACACGGGCGTGGTGAGCGTGGACAAGAGCTTGGTGTCTAAAAAAGCATCCTTCAGATCAGCCGGAGCCGCCAGGTAGCCCACACGCCAACTGGGCGCCAAGATCTTGGCATAGCCGCTGACATAAATGGTTTTTTGCAGCCCATCGAGCACAGACAAACGCACCGCATGCGCCGAGGCCATGTGCCCGTAGGTATCGTCTTCGACCACATGAAAGTTGTAGCGGTGCGCCAGGTTAACCAGCTGGTGCGCCACCGGCAAAGACAAGCCGTAGCCCGTGGGATTGTGCAAAACCGACACGCTGACCATCATCTTGGGCGCATGCATCTGGGCATAGCGCTCGACCACTTCTAAATCGGGGCCTGTCTCTAGGCGCGGCACGGGCAGGATGCGAACCCCCAAGTTTTGCAGCCGGGCAAATTCAATGGCCCAGCCAGGTTCTTCGACCATCACACAATCGCCGGGACGCAACAAAGTCCGGCTGATGATGTCCAGCGCATGGGTCGCCCCCACCGTGGTGATCAACTGCCCCGGTGCGGCGTGCATGCCCATGCTGGCCAACTTGGCCGACAAAATGTCGCGCAAACCCGTATCCCCCTGCGGCTCGCCGTAGCGCAAAGAAGACTCACGCAAAGCCGGACTGCTGACCACTTTGCGCAAAGCGGCCGACAAAAAATCGGCATCCAGCCAGTCCGGTGGAAACACCCCCATGCCCGGCTGCGGCTCGGCACTGGGTTGGTGGAACATGCCCCGAATCAGGCTGGCGGCATTCACAGGCGGCGGATGGGATGCCGCGCTTGCGGCCAAGGACGCTGCAGGCGGCATGCGCTGCGTCCGGTCCCGCACAAAAACCCCCCGGTTCGGGCGTGCCTCGACCCAGCCCTGCGCCACCAGCCAGTCGTAAGCGGCCACCACGGTCGATGCGCTCACCCCGTGCATTTGGGCGCACTGCCGCACCGAAGGCAAACGCGCACCCGAGACCAGCAACTGGTCTCGCATGCGCGCCACAAAGCGCTGAGCGAGCTGTTCGGTCAGAGGCTGGCTGGATTCACGGCTGAGCAAAGACATGGGCGGCATTCCAAAAGTGTGCGGTCAAGCAAAGCGATACAGTTTCCAAAATGATCTCACAAACTGTATTGGTACTGTACTCATTTCAGCACTACATTCAAAGCCATGACTTCTTCTGAACTCAGCGCCCTCTTGGTGCTCGCCACCGTGAGCAGCTTCACCCCCGGGCCAAACACCACCCTGTCGACTGCCATGGCCGCCAACCACGGCTTGCGGCACGCCATGCGCTTTGTGCTGGCCGTGCCGGTGGGCTGGGGCATTTTGTTCATCCTGTGCGCCACAGGCCTGGGCGGTTTGGTGGTGGCCTTCCCGCCCTTGCGCTGGGGCATCGTGGTGTTGGGCAATGCTTATTTGCTGTGGCTGGCCTCGCGTTTGTGGCGAAGCGGCAGCTTGCAACAGACCGACAGCAGCAAACTGCAGGTGGGCTTTGTGCAGGGCGTGGGTTTGCAGTTTCTCAACATCAAGGCCTGGATGCTGGCCCTGGCCATCGTGGCCGGGTGGATCGCCGGTCGGGATGACGGTGCCGAGCGCACGCTGCTGCTTTTGCCCATCATGGTGGCCTATGGTTTTGTCAGCAATTTGGTCTATGCCGTGGCGGGGTCGATGCTGCGGCATTGGCTGGCGCAAGGTCGCCGCTTGTTGATGTTCAACCGCTGCATGTCGATCGCGCTTTTGGGCACCGTGCTGTGGATCCTCAACGGCTTGCGCCAAAGCGCAGCCTGAATCGCACCACTCACGCCTTGAATCACATGACCGACGCACACACACAACGCGAAAACCGGGGGCTTTGGCTCGGCTTGCTGGGCGTGGTGATTTTTGCCCTCACCCTGCCCATGACCCGCTTGGCCACCGGCACGGTTGAAGCACCGCAGCTGTCCCCCTGGTTTGTCACTTTCGCACGCGCGGCGCTGGCGGGTGGTTTGTCGGCGCTGTACCTGCTGGCCGTTCGCGCGCCTTGGCCCAAAGCAGCACAACGCGGCTCTTTGTGGCTGTCGCTGGCTGGCAACGTGGTGGGCTATCCCTTGCTGCTGGGCTGGGCGCTGCGCCATGTGACCGCCAGCCACGCCGCCGTCATCACCGCTTTGCTGCCACTGGCCACTGCTGCGGCAGCCGCCTGGCTCATGCACCAGCGGGCACGCTGGGGGTTTTGGGTGTTTGCCGGTTTGGGCAGCGGGCTGGTGGCGGTCTACAGCGTGTTGCGCGCCATGCAAATGGGACACGGCGTTGGCCTGAGCTGGGCCGACACCCTGCTGCTGGGCGCGGTGATCGCCGCATCGCTGGGTTATGTGGCCGGGGCCAAGGTCACGGCCAGTCTGGGGGCCGAAAAGGTCATCAGTTGGGTCTGCGTCATGGCTTTGCCCATCACCTTGCCCGGCGCTTGGCTTACTTGGCCAGAACACGCCATTGCCCCCACCGCGTGGCTGGCATTGCTGTATGTCGGCGTGTTCTCCATGTGGGCGGGCTTTTTCGCCTGGTTTCGCGGCCTGTCGCTGGGCGGGCCTCTGCGCGTCAGCCAGACCCAATTGCTGCAACCTTTCATTTCCATCTTGGCCGCCGTCCCTTTGCTGGGAGAATCGCTGGATGCGATGACGCTGGGCTTTGCCCTGCTGGTGGTGCTGACCGTCTTCATGGGGCGGCGCATGACCAACACCCCAGCCACCCCAATAACCACAGTTTCAAGGAGCACAACATGAACTGGACCCTGGCCCAACGTGCCGAAAAAATGAACCCTTCGGTGATCCGCGAAATCCTCAAGGTCACCGAACTGCCCGGCATCATCAGCTTTGCTGGCGGCCTGCCATCGCCCCAGACCTTCCCTATTGATGCCATGCGCGAAGCCAGCGAACGCGTACTCAGCCAGGACGGCAAAGCCGCCTTGCAATATGCGGCCAGCGAGGGCTATGCGCCCTTGCGCGAATGGGTTGCGCAAGACCTGCTCAAGCAGGGCATGAACGTCAGCCCCGACCAAGTGCTCATCACCACCGGCAGCCAACAAGGTCTGGACCTAGTGGCCAAGATCCTGATCGACGCAGGCAGCCGCATCTTGGTCGAAACCCCCACCTATTTGGGCGCCTTGCAAGCCTTCACCCCGATGGAGCCCACCGTGGTGAGCGTGGACAGCGACGAGCACGGTGTGGACGCCGCCGATCTGCGGGCCAAAGTCGGCACAGGGGCCGACAAAGCCCGTTTTGTGTATTTGCTGCCCAACTTCCAGAACCCCACCGGTCGAACCATGACCGAAGAGCGCCGCGCTGCCGTGGCCCAGTTGGCCATCGAAAACGGCCTGCCGATCATCGAAGACAACCCCTACGGCGACCTGTGGTTTGACGCACCGCCTGCGCCCTCGCTCAGCTCGCGCCACCCCGAGGGCAGTGTGTACCTGGGCTCGTTTTCCAAAATCTTGGCCCCCGGCCTGCGCCTAGGCTATCTGGTTGCGCCCAAAGCGCTTTACCCCAAACTGCTACAAGCCAAGCAAGCGGCCGACCTGCACACGCCCAGCTTCAACCAACGTGTGGTGGCAGAGGTCATCAAGGACGGCTTCATTGACCGCCATGTGCCCACCATTCGTGCGCTCTACAAACAGCAGTGCGAAGCCATGCTGGCCGCACTGGACCGTGAAATGGCGGGGCTGGGCCTGACATGGAACCGCCCAGCAGGCGGCATGTTCCTGTGGGTGCAATTGCCCGCAGGCCTGAAAGCCATTCCCTTGCTGGACAAAGCCGTGAAAAAGGGCGTGGCCTTTGTGCCCGGCTCGGCTTTCTACGCCACCCACGAAGAAGGCGGTGCCAACGAAAGCACACTGCGCCTGTCCTTCGTGACGGCCACTGTGGACCAGATCAACACCGGCATGGCGGCGCTGGCCGCTGCGATCCGCGAATCACTTTAACGCACTGACCCGCCAAATTGCCGTCGAAAATGCCGTCCCGAGCCCTCTGCTGCCGCTCGGCCTAATGGGTCGATGGCGCTCTTGCCCAACACCAGACAAAACTACCGCCATGAAACAACGCGCATTCCAACAAGTCGATGTCTTCACCGACACCGCCTTTCTGGGTAACCCGCTGGCCGTGGTGTTGGACGGCGAGGGCCTGAGCGACGCGCAGATGCAGGCCTTTGCCGCTTGGACGCAGCTGAGCGAAACCACTTTTGTGTTGCCGCCCACGCCCGCAGGGGCCGCAGGCGGTGCCGATTACCGGGTGCGCATCTTCACGCCCGGTGCCGAATTGCCTTTTGCCGGGCACCCCACACTGGGCACCGCCCATGCTTGGCGACAAGCAGGCGGCCAGCCCCGGCAAAGTGGTCAATTGGTGCAGGAGTGCGGCGTGGGTTTGGTCACCTTGAAATCAGTCGATGGGCGTTGGGCATTTGCAGCGCCCGCATTGCAACGCCAGACACCCGCGCCAGCGCAACTGGCTGAGGTGCTGGTGGCACTGGGCCTGCATGCCAACGATGTGCTGGCCGCGCAAAACCTGAACAACGGGCCGCACTGGCTGGGCCTGTTGATCGACTCGGTGGACCGTTTGCTCGCGCTGGAGCCTGACCACGCGGCGCTCAAACGCCTGAACACCAAGGTCGGCGTGGCGGCCAAGCGCGAAGCCGATGCAGGTGGCCTGATCCGCCGCGCCAACCGCGAGGCACGCGCCTTTGCCGCTTCAAGCCGCATCCCCAACGACCCGACCGATCTGGAGGTGCGCGCCTTTGCTGCCCCTGTCGGGATCGCAGAAGACCCGGTGACCGGTAGCCTGAATGCATCGCTCGCGCAATGGCTGATCGCCGATGGCCACATGCCAGCGGCGTACAGCGCCCGCCAAGGTACGGTGTTGGGTCGTGCCGGGCAGGTGTTCTTGTCGCAAGACGCACAAGGGCAGGTTTGGGTGGGTGGTGATGTGGTCGGCTGCATCGAGGGCTCGGTAACGATCTGATCACCCCAGCGACAGATACAAGCGCCTAGGCTGCGCACAATGGTTGCCCATGGGAATACTCTATCTGGTCCGCCACGGACAAGCCTCCTTCGGGGCCGATGACTACGATCAACTCAGCCCGCTGGGCCATCAACAATCGGTGCGTCTGGGCGAATACCTGCGGCCCAAATTGCAGGGCCAGCCCATTGAGGCCGTGATGATGGGCAGCCTGAAGCGCCATCGCCAAACTTGGGAAGGCATTGCCGAGGGCGCAGGTCTGCCCCACATGCCTGCGGTCTGGCCGGGCCTGAACGAATACGACAGCCACGCGCTCATCGAGGCCATTCACCCCGAACCCCTGGCCAAACCCGACACGCCCGAGTTGTACCGCCACCACTTTCGCCTGCTGCGCGACGCCCTGCAGGCCTGGATGGCGGGCCACACGCAACCACGCAACATGCCCAGCTACGCCGACTTTGTGAGTGGCATCGAGGCGGCGCTGGACCATGTGCGACAAAACCATTCAGGCAATGTGCTGATTGTCTCCAGCGGCGGCCCCATCTCTACGGCTGTGGGCCGGGTTCTGGGCACGCCGCCCGAGACCACCATCGAGCTGAACCTGCGCATCCGCAACACCGCGCTGACCGAATTGGTGTTCACCCCCAAGCGGCACATGCTGCTGACTTACAACACGCTGCCGCACCTGGATAACGACGCACACAAAGGATGGATCACGTTCGCCTGAAACGTGGGGTGCGCTCACGGCCAAGCGGCTCGCCACAAGTACATTCCCTAGGCAAAACCGCTTCGATTTGCGGGCAAAATTAATTGATGAACAGTTCGACCACTTGGCTGGCCCTGATGTCTTCAGAGGGTGGCATCCAGATCACCTCCACTCAAGCTGCTGACGCCGACCAGCTGGCGAGGGAGTTGACGGCGCTGCTGGACAAATGGGCGCTGGCCTCGGCGGTGCAAACCTTGGTGGTGCCCATGCAAGGCACTCAAGTTGCCCTGATCTGCAACCTGCGAACTGAGTTTCGACAGCACTGCATGCCCGGGCACGACACCTTGGCTTTGCACGACCGACTCGGCCACAGCCAGCACACCGACAAAGCGTGGGCTTTAGAGCGCGAAATCTGGGTGACCTTGCTGGGCTCGCCACACCGTTTTCAGTTTGCCACCCTGGCATCGCTGACATCGCACATCCGGGTGCGCCGCAACATGGCACTGGCCGCCCAGAAAACCACGCTGGCCTTCAAAACCGAAGCGGCCGAACGGCCTCAGGCTTATTGGCAAGATGGTGGTGACGACGCAGGCTTCATTCTCCAACCCGGCTGCTGTCTGGTGGACGCGCTGACCGCCGCCACACAACCCGACATGACCGGAAAACTCTACGATTTTTCTTGCTACCGGGCCACCGAATATGTGATCTTGCTGGGCATCGCGCAAGAGCTGAAAACAGAGCATCCCGAACTGCTGGCCCAGTTGCAAAGCCTCAATGAAGTCCATGCCGTGCGCTCAGGTCAATTCCATGAGCTCTATCTGATCGAGTACGGCAGCATGGATGCACCTTTGCCCGCCCGTTTTTATGTGCCCGGCGATCGGCTGTGGTTTCGCAACCCGGATGAGCGTTCATCCGACGTCACAGGCTACGAAGGCTCTTGGGTCATGTACATGGGCGGCGGCTTGTTCAGCAACTTCTGGAAGCGCGACACGCCCTTCACGCTAGAGTCCAAAGCCATCGAAATCTTCCACTGGAAAGACGGCGTTTACACCGATGCCCAAGGCGAGCTGCAAATGGATGAATCGGTGGTCGAGGCGCATGTGGCCCAAACCCAAGCCAACCCCCAAGCCACCGCCAACGTGTTGGAGCGCATGCTGCGCATGCGCGACCCCAAAGGGGTTTATGCACAAGGCGGTTGCATCGACACCACCCGCGAGTACCCCAAAAGCGTGAGCCGCGACCACTGCGAACTGGTGCCGCCCACATTCTGAGCGCCCGACCCGATCAGCGACCGGATCAGCCGATCTGGTCGGTCAGCGTGTCGGACGGCAAGCGGTCGATTTCACCCAACAACTGCGCCAGGGCCCGGCCTGAGGCGTCCAACAAAGCCTGGCCTTTTTGCACGGTGGCGGCGGCCGCATTGCCAGCAGCACCATAGCGGTTGTAGTCTTGCATTTGCCAGCCCAGCTTGGCACTTTTGCCGTTGCCCAGAATCTCGAAGCGCTCAGCGCGGTCTTGCGAGGTGGAGCGAAAATTTTTCGCCTGGTCCATGCGCACACACTCTGGGCGCAACGCCCGCATCATCGAGGTTTCGGCATCCCCCGCGTGCACGCCGAATCGGTGTTCGTCGGCGCTGAACAGCGCGTTCACATCGCCGCCCTGCGCATCTCGCAGCGGCAAATTGAACCAACTCACGCTGTAAACCAACAGGCCCAAGCGGGCACGCAGGTCGCGTGCCACGATGTCCATGACGCTGACTTGTCCACCGTGGGCATTGAGCAAAACCAGTTTGCGGATACCGCTGGCCGCAACCGACTCACCGATGTCGGTCCACAGTCGGATGACGGTTTCGGCCTTCAGCGTCAAAGTGCCGGCAAAGCGGGCGTGCTCAGGGCTCAGGCCCACCGTTTGGGTGGGCAAAAACAAAGCGGGCAAGTCGGCTGGCAAGTGCGGCAAGCAGGCCGCCACCACACCATTGACCAAGTCAGTGTCGACCGACAGCGGCAGGTGCGGGCCGTGTTGCTCGGTCGCCGCGACGGGCAGCACGGCAATGGCCTGGTCCAGCGCCAGCGCTTGGAAATCGGTGGTGGTCCAGTCGGCCCAGAAACGCGAAGGGTTTTGCATGGGGCCATCTTAATTGAGCTTTGGCACGCCGGGGCGGTGTACAGTGCCCTTCTCAGAGCCCCCGCCTGCGGTGATGGGGGCTGAAATCAGGAGTTGATGTTGAAGGTTTTTGCGTTTTTTCGTGACGGGACTGCTCGCCATAGGGTGGTCGCTAGGCTTGGCTTGACCTTGCTCTTTGTCTTGGCAGGTGCAACTCAGCCCAGCCTGGCTCAAACAAGTTCGCTGTTTTCGTCCAAAGCCGCATCCTCTAGCGTCCCGGGCGTTTCGGCCTTGCTGCCCAAGGCCAGCAACGTGGTCGTTACCGACCAGGTGCGGGCCGAGCTGTTGGTGCATGCACCCCAGGGCATTCAAGCCGGACAAACGTTCTGGCTGGGCCTGCAGATTCAGCATCAACCGCATTGGCATACCTACTGGCAAAACCCCGGTGATTCGGGCTTGCCCACACGTTTGCAGTGGCAGCTGCCTGCGGGCTTGCAGGCGGGCGAGATCGCCTGGCCTTTGCCTAAAAAAATCCCGATTGGTACGCTGGCCAACTACGGCTACGAAGGCAAGCTGCTGCTCGCCGTGCCCGTGACGGTGAGCGCAGACTTCCAGTTTCCGACCCAAGGTCAGCTGCCGATTCAGCTGCAAGCCGAATGGCTGGTGTGCCGCCAGGAATGCATCCCACAAGAAGGCCAATTTGCACTGAACCTGCCCTCTGCCGCCCCCCAAACGCAGCAAGCAGCGCTGTTTGAAGCCACCCGAAAGCTCAGCCCCCAGGGCTTGCCCCAGCGGCAACAAGGCAGCACCTGGATCACGGGCGGACAAACCACCGTGTCTGACAACGGCCAGCAACTCAACTTGCGCGTGCACGGCCTGCCAGCGCAATGGCGCGGCCAGCAACTCAGCGCTTTTGCGGTCACGGCCAGCGTGGTGCACAACGCCGCAACGCAGGGCAAAGGCTGGACACAAAGCTGGCAAGGCGCCGTCTGGAACGCCAAAATCCCGGTTTCTGAAGAACGCGGCGACAACCCGCAAACCATGCGCTGGGTGATCGCCCAAGGCCCTGAATCTGCACCCCAGGCCCCGGCTTTTGAGATTGCCACGCCCGTGCAAGGCACTTGGCCTGAACGGCAGCCACTGGCGCCTGTCGAAATATCACCTGCGCTGGCCAAAGCCCTGGCCGACAACGCCCGCATCGCAGACAAGCCCCTGGCCAGCCAGCCCACCACCGCGCTCAGCCTGACACTGGCCATTTTGGGTGCCCTGCTGGGCGGCTTGTTGCTCAACCTCATGCCTTGCGTGTTTCCGGTGCTGGCCATCAAGGTGCTTGGCTTTGCACAAACCAACGCATCACCAGACACCGCACAGGCCCAACACCGCGCCGCCGGGCTGGCTTATACCGCGGGCGTGGTGCTGTCTTTCATGCTGCTGGGGGGCCTGATGCTGGGCCTGCGGGCAGCGGGCGAGCAACTGGGCTGGGGCTTTCAATTGCAATCGCCGCCTGTGGTGGCTGGTTTGGCCCTGTTGTTCACCCTGTTGGGCTTGAACCTGGCGGGCGTTTTCGAGTTTGGTCAGATGCTGCCCAGCAGCTTGGCTTCCCTGCAAAGCCGCCACCCCACGGTGAACGCCGGTTTGTCAGGCGTGCTGGCCGTGGCCGTGGCATCGCCCTGCACCGCGCCGTTCATGGGCGCCTCTTTGGGCTTGGCCATTGCGCTGCCCGTGTGGCAAGCGCTCATGGTGTTTGCCGCCATGGGTGTGGGCATGGCTTTGCCCTATCTGGCGGCCAGCGTGTGGCCCGGCATCGCCCGCGCACTGCCACGCCCCGGTGCCTGGATGGTGGTGTTCCGACAGGCCATGGCGTTTCCGATGTTCGCCACGGTCATCTGGCTGCTCTGGGTGTTGGGACAACAAACCGGCATTGATGGTGCCAGCGGCCTGTTGGCATTGTTGCTGACCGTGGCCTGGCTGGCCTGGGCCTTGGGTTTGGCGGGCCGCACCCGCTGGGTCATGAGCGGGCTGGCTTTGAGTGTCTTGCTCTGGCTGGGCAGCAGTTGGTTGCCCCTGGCTTTGCGTGAATCCCCGGTCAGCGCCATTGAAAGCAATGGGACGAATACCAGCGCCAGCGACAGCGTGAACAAACTGGACCACAACACCAACCCATGGCAAGCCTGGAGCGCTTCGCAACAACAAGCCCACTTGGCCGCTGGTCGCTCCGTGTTTGTGGACTTCACAGCCGCTTGGTGCGTGACCTGCCAGTACAACAAAAAAACCACCCTGGCCCATGCGCCCTTGTTGGCCGACTTTGCGGCCCGCAAGGTGGTGCTGTTGCGGGCCGACTGGACGCGACGCGACCCGGCCATCACCCAAGCATTGACAGACTTGGGCCGCAGCGGCGTGCCGGTGTATGCCTTGTACTCGCCAAACCAAGCCGTTGTGCTGTTCTCTGAGTTGCCCAGCGTGGCCGAAGTGCAGGCGGCGCTGCAAAAGCTGCCGCAATAGCCGCGCACAGCGGCTGTGGGAAGGGGATGCTCGCGAATGCCCGCACAGCCCCCTGTCCACAGCCTGCGACAATCGGGGCATGAGCACCTCTTCTTTTGCCCCCCTCCAAAACGACACCTTCTTGCGCGCCTGCCTGCGCCAAGCCACCGACCACACACCCGTGTGGCTGATGCGCCAAGCGGGCCGTTATCTGCCTGAATACCGTGACACCCGCGCCAAAGCCGGCAGCTTCATGGGCCTGGCCACCAATGTCGACTACGCCACCGAAGTCACCCTGCAGCCACTCGAGCGCTACCCGCTCGATGC
>NZ_FBYA01000003.1 GCF_001517545.1 Limnohabitans sp. Rim47
GGCGGCGACCGTACCTTGACCGCCTCAACAGTGAACACGCAAAGCACGCTGGCCGGTGGCGGCAATGCGTTGACCATCACTGGTGCAGCGGATGTTGATGGTGCGTTCACCGGCCTCACCGCTTTGAGCATCAGCGGGGATTCGAACCTTGGTGCCAACGTCACCACCACAGGCACGCAGACCTATGGTGGCGCTGTGACTTTGAGCGGCGGTGATCGCACCTTGACCGCCTCGACAGTGAACACGCAAAGCACGTTGGCCGGTGGCGGCAACGCCTTGACGATCACGGGTGCGGCCGACATTGGCGGTGCTTACACAGGCCTCACCCACCTGAGCGTGTCTGGCACTGCMAAMATCGGTGCGAACGTCACAACCACARGCACCCAGACTTATCTGGGCGCAGCCACCTTGAGTGCCAACGCCGAATTAGCAGGCTCAGGCATCAACATGGCGGCGGTGTCGCTCCAGTCGGGCTCCCTGGCCTATACGCTGAGCATCAACAACACGGACGATGATTCCAAGATTGAAGGCGTCGTGAGCGGTACAGGCGCGTTGGTCAAAAAGGGCATGGGCACCTTGAGCCTCAACGGGGACAACACCTACAGCGGTACCACCAATGTGAATGCGGGCACTTTGAAACTTGGCCACGCACATGCGCTGGGTGCAGCGGCATCGGCCAGTGGCACCACAGTGGGGGCCAACGGCACGCTGGATCTGAACGAATTGAGCGTACAAGAGCCTGTAACCGTGGCCGGTGGTCGGATTCTTAACGGGGTGTTGGCGGGCGATATGACGCTGACGGCCGACAGTGTGATTGAGGCGGGAGCGGGCTCGAGCGTGACGCTGTCGGGTGACATCTCGGGCAGCTTTGGGCTGACRCTCAGTGGCGCAGGGGTGATCACTTTGAGTGGAGACAACACGTACACGGGYGAGACCACGATCAGCTCGGGCACGGTGGTGGTGGCCAGCAACACGGGCTTGGGCAGCGCGGCAGGGGGCACGACTTTGGCCAGCGGAGCAACGCTGGACTTGGCGGGGGTGACGGTAGCAGCAGAGGGCTTGGTGTTGCAGGGCGGCACTTTGAAGGACGCCAGCAGCCAGTGGGGCGGCACCATCTCGATGACGGNCTTGGGCAGCGCGGCAGGGGGCACGACTTTGGCCAGCGGAGCAACGCTGGACTTGGCGGGGGTGACGGTAGCAGCAGAGGGCTTGGTGTTGCAGGGCGGCACTTTGAAGGACGCCAGCAGCCAGTGGGGCGGCACCATCTCGATGACGGGCAGCAGCACATTCGATATCGGTGCAGGCGACACGTTGGCGGTGGATGGTGTGATTTCGGGTGCGCATGCTCTGACTAAGGTGGGTGGCGGTACATTGCAGCTCAACGCGCAAAACACCTACAGTGGGGGCACCCAAATCAACGTCGGTTTAGTCAAGTTAGGCAGTAATGCGGGACTAGGTACTGCAGCGGCGAGCGTTGCTTCAGGTGCGGCCTTAGACATCAATGGAAAAACCATTGCCAATGCACTTAGCGTGACTGGTTCAGGCATCAACAATGGTGGTGCGATCACCAACAGCAGCAACAGCGTGGCCACACTGCATGGCGGGGTCACGCTTTTGGGCAACAGCACCTGGAGCAGTGCCGGTGGCCTCAATATTCAGGGTGCGGTGAACGCCAGTGCGTCTGGTGCTCAATCGCTGACGATCTCGAATGGCGCAGTGCAATTGCTTTCGGGTGTCGGGCAGAGCGCGATGCTGTCCAGCTTGGACATCGTCGGCGCGACGACGCTTGGCGCAGATGTGATCACCAGCGGTACTCAAACTTACGGCGGCACAGTCACACTCAGCGGGGGAAACCGAGCATTGACGGGTTCGGTCATTCAGACACAAAGCACGCTGATCGGTGGCAACAACGCCCTGACCTTCACCGGTGATGCCGTCATCAATGGCCATTACAGCGGGCTTGCCAGCTTGAGCATCTCAGGTGCTTCGACCCTCAGCGCCAACATCAGCAGCAGTGGTGCACAAACCTATGCAGGAGCCTTGCACTTGGATGCTGACAGTCAATTGTCAGCCAATGGGTTGAATGCGGCGGCGATCAGTTTGGGCAACAACCGATTGACCTTGAGCGAATCCGGTGTGGGACAGATCAACGGCGTGATTTCGGGTGGTGGCTCGCTGAGCAAGGCGGGCGCAGGCACCTTGACGCTGTCGGGCGTTAATGACTTCACAGGCGGCGTGGCCGTTAATGCGGGCACGCTCAAAATCTCTGCGGATAGAAACTTAGGTGCTGTGCCCAACGGTACTGTTGCCAATTCGTTGACGATCAATGGCGGCACGCTGCAGTTGACGGCCAATGTGACCTTGGCCAATGCGCGGGGCATGACCTTGGGCAGCAACGGCGCGATCTTCCAGACCGATCCATCGGTGAGTGTGAGTTATGCCGGTGTGGTGGCAGGGACTGGCGGCTTGACCAAGACAGGTGCGGGCACGATGTCGCTGGAGGGCAACAACACGTTCAGCGGAGGAACCGCCATCACCGAGGGTATGGTCAAGCTGGGACACAACGTCGGTTTTGGAACGGCAGGTGTCAGCATTGCCTCTGGTGCGGCCCTGGATCTGAATGGAAAAACAATTACCAACGCCTTGAGCGTGTCAGGCGCAGGGATGAGCAACGGTGGTGCGATCACAAACAGCAGCGCTAGCGAAGCCATTTTGGGCGGTGCGGTTACCCTCGCTGCGGACAGTCGTTGGGTTACTGGTGGGGCGATCACTGTCACCGGAACGATCGATGGCGCGCATGACCTGACCGTCAGCGGCACTGGAAACCTGACATTCGCAGGCGCGGTAGGCCAAGCCGTAGCGCTGGATAATTTGAGTGTCACAGGTGTTGCGAACATTGGCGCTGACGTCACCACCAGCGGTACGCAGACCTACACCGATGTGGTCACCCTGAGCGGTAGTGTCCGTACTTTGACTGGCAGCATTGTTAACACCCGAGCTACTTTGGCCGGTGGCGGTAACGCATTGACCATCAGGGGTGCGGCGACCATCGATGGCGCTTACAGCGGCATCACCAACTTGAGCATCAACGGTGCTTCGAACATCGGTGCAGACATCACGACCACGGGCAACCAGACCTACGCGGGCGTCGTTACATTGAGTGGTGGTGACCGGACGTTGACCGGCCCCACAGTGATCACGCAAAGCACCCTGGTGGGCGGTGGCAACGCTTTGACCATCATGGGCGCAGCCGACATCGCCGGCGTACTCAGTGGTATCAGCAATCTGAGCATCACCGGAGCTTCGAAAATCGGTGCAGACATCACAACCACGGGCACCCAGACCTACGCTAGCGCCGTTACATTGAGTGGTGGTGACCGAACGTTGACTGGCTCCACCATCAACACACGAAGCACTCTGGTGGGTGGTGGCAACGCCTTGACGATCACGGGTGCGTCCGACATCGGAGGCGCGTTCAGCGGCATCACTAACCTGAGCGTGTCGGGCACTGCGAATATCGGCGCGAATGTCACGACCACGGGCACGCAGACCTATGGTGGCGCTGTGACTTTGAGCGGCGGCGACCGTACCTTGATCGCCTCGACAGTGAACACGCAAAGCACGCTGGCCGGTGGCGACAACGCGCTGACGATCACGGGTTCCGCTGATATCGATGGCGCCTTTAGCGGCATCACGAATTTGAGCGTGTCGGGCACTTCGAACATTGGCTCGACAGTGAACACGCAAAGCACGCTGGCCGGTGGCGGCAACGCCTTGACGATCACGGGTGCGGCCGACATCGATGGCGCATTCAGCGGTATCACGAACCTGAGCGTATCGGGCACTTCGAATATCGGCGCGAATGTCACGACCACGGGCACGCAAACCTACGCAGGTGCGGTGTCACTCAGAGGCGGAGATCGCACGCTGACTGGTGCCACCATCAACACCCAAAGTACCTTGGCCGGTGGCGGCAATGCGCTGACCATCACGGGTGCGGCCGACATCGACGGCGCATTCAGCGGTATTACAAACTTGAGCGTGTCGGGCACTGCCAACATCGGTGCGAACGTCACGACCACGGGCACGCAGACTTACGCAGGTGCCGTGACTCTAAGCGGTGGCGACCGTACCTTGACCGCCTCGACAGTGAACACGCAAAGCACGTTGGCCGGTGGCGGCAATGCGTTGACCATCACCGGTGCGGCCGACATCGATGGCGCCCTCAGCAGCATCACGAATTTGAGCGTATCGGGCACTGCCAACATCGGTGCGAATGTCACGACCACGGGCACGCAAACCTACGCAGGTGCGGTGACCTTGAGCGGTGGTGACCGCATCTTGACAGGCTCCAGAATCAACACGCAAAGCTCGTTGGCCGGTGGCGACAACGCGCTGACGATCACGGGTGCGGCGGACATCAATGGCGCGTTCAGTGGCATCACTAATTTAAGCGTATCGGGCACGGCGAACATCGATGCGAACGTCACGACCATGGGAACACAGACCTATGGAGGCGCTGTGACATTGAGTGGTGGCGACCGTACCTTGACCGCCTCGACAGTGAACACGCAAAGCACGCTGGCCGGTGGCGGCAATGCGGTGACGATCACGGGTTCGGCCGATATCGCAGGTGCATTCAGTGGTATCACCAACCTGTTCGTGTCTGGGGTGGCCAACATCGGTGCAAACGTCACGACCACGGGCACACAAACCTTTGGTGGTGCGGTGACCTTGAGCGGCGGCGATCGTACTTTGACCGGTTCCAGTATCAACACGCAAAGCTCGTTGGCCGGTGGCGGCAACGCGCTGACCATCACGGGTGCGGCCGACATCGATGGCGCATTCAGCGGTATCACGAACCTGAGCTTGTCGGGCACTGCCAACATCGGTGCAAACGTCACGACCACGGGCACGCAGACCTATGGTGGCGCTGTGACTTTGAGCGGCGGCGACCGTACCTTGACCGCCTCGACAGTGAACACGCAAAGCACGTTGGCCGGTGGCGGTAATGCGTTGACGATCACCGGTGCGGCCGACATCAATGGCGCGTTCAGTGGCATCACGAATTTAAGCGTATCGGGCACTGCCAACATCGGTGCGAACGTCGCGACCAGTGGCTCGCAAACCTACACCGGTGCCGTGATGCTGAGCGGTGGCGACCGTACCTTGATCGCCTCGACAGTGAACACGCAAAGCACGCTGGCCGGTGGCGACAACGCGCTGACGATCACGGGTTCCGCTGATATCGATGGCGCCTTTAGCGGCATCACGAATTTGAGCGTGTCGGGCACTTCGAACATTGGGGCCGGTGGCGACAACGCGCTGACGATCACGGGTTCCGCTGATATCGATGGCGCCTTTAGCGGCATCACGAATTTGAGCGTGTCGGGCACTTCGAACATTGGTGCGAATGTCACGACCACAGGCACGCAAACCTATGGTGGTGCTGTGACTTTGAGCGGTGGTGACCGCACCTTGACTGCCTCGACAGTGAATACGCAGAGTACTTTGGTCGGTGGCGGCAACGCCTTGACGATCATAGGTTCGGCCGATTTCGCAGGTGCATTCAGCGGTATCACCAACCTGTTCGTGTCTGGGGTGGCCAACATCGGTGCAAACGTCACGACCACGGGCACACAAACCTTTGGTGGTGCGGTGACCTTGAGTGGCGGCGATCGCATCTTGACAGGCTCTAGCATCAACACGCAAAGCTCGTTGGCCGGTGGCGGCAACGCGCTGACCATCACGGGTGCGGCCGACATCGATGGCGCATTCAGCGGTATTACGAACCTGAGCGTGTCGGTCACTTCGAATATCGGCGCGAATGTCACGACCACAGGCACGCAGACCTATGGTGGCGCTGTGACTTTGAGCGGCGGCGATCGCATCTTGACAGGCTCCAGCATCAACACGCAAAGCTCGTTGGCCGGTGGCGGCAATGCGCTGACCATCACGGGTGCGGCCGACATCGATGGCGCCTTCAGTGGTATCACGAACCTGAGCGTATCGGGCACTTCGAATATCGGCGCGAATGTCACGACCACGGGCACGCAGACCTATGGTGGTGCTGTGACTTTGAGCGGCGGCGATCGCATCTTGACAGGCTCCAGCATCAACACGCAAAGCTCGTTGGCCGGTGGCGGCAATGCGTTGACCATCACCGGTGCGGCCGACATCGATGGCGCATTCAGCGGTATCACGAACCTGAGCGTATCGGGCACTTCGAATATCGGCGCGAATGTCACGACCACGGGCACGCAGACCTATGGTGGTGCTGTGACTTTGAGCGGTGGTGACCGCACCTTGACTGCCTCGACAGTGAATACGCAGAGTACTTTGGCCGGTGGCGGCAACGCCTTGACGATCACGGGTTCCGCTGATATCGATGGCGCCTTTAGCGTCATCACGAATTTGAGCGTGTCGGGCACTTCGAACATTGGTGCGAATGTCACGACCACGGGCACGCAGACCTATGGTGGCGCTGTGACTTTGAGCGGCGGCGACCGTACCTTGACCGCCTCGACAGTGAACACGCAAAGCACGCTGGCCGGTGGCGACAACGCGCTGGCGATCACGGGTGCGGCGGACATCAATGGCGCGTTCAGTGGCATCACGAATTTAAGCGTATCGGGCACTGCCAACATCGGTGCGAACGTCACGACCAGTGGCTCGCAAACCTACACCGGTGCCGTGACGCTGAGCGGTGGCGACCGCACCTTGACCGCCTCGACAGTGAACACACAAAGCATGCTGGCCGGTGGCGGCAACGCCTTAACGATCACGGGTGCGGCCGATATCGCAGGTGCATTCAGTGGCATCACGAATTTGAGCATAACGGGTGCTTCGAACGTCGCTGCCAACGTCACGACTACCGGCACTCAAACCTATTCAGGTGATGTGACGGTCGCTGCTGATGTGACACTGACGACATCCAACGCCAGCCCAATGGCTATGAAATTTGATGGGTACGTTGACAGTGCCGCGGATGCACCTTATTCGCTGGCCATTCGGGCTGGTTCAGGCACTGTGACATTCGTTCGTTCGGTGGGCTTGCTTAGACCTTTGCAGCGTTTCAGCACCACCGCTGACTCTCAGGCAGGCGTGACGCAAGCTATTGGCATTACGCGACTGGGTAACCAGTTTGGCTCTGTGACAACGGTGGGCGATCAGGTTTTTAACAACATCACCATGGCGAATGATTTGGACATGCGTACGGCCCGTGATGCGGGCTCACAAGGGGTCACGCTGACTACCGAAACCGGTGGAACTGCCATTGCCTATCCGGTGCGCATGGTGTCATTAACCGGTAGCCTGAACTACTTGGGCACAGTGGATGGTGGTGGTTACGCAAAAACAAATTTACGCAGTTTGCAAATTCAGGCGGCAGGCGAAGTGACGTTCAATGACAAAGTGGGCTTTGATGCGGCGTTTAATGGAGGTTCTTCTTTGTTGGACAGCTACACACGTCACTATGGCATTTACCGTTTCGATGTGACGGCACCGACTATCAATGTCTTGGGGGATATTGCTGCGTATGAAGAAATTGCATTCAACGGTGCAACATACGTAGGGGGTACGGCTTACAACGGTGCTTATCGGCGTGTCTATTCAATGGATCCGAAAATCACCTTTAACGGCCGCGTAGATGGTTACGGCGGCACCGATGGTCTCTATACTTTGGATGCCCGGGCCATCAGTTTGGACAGTCGTTTGCCCGAGCCTGAGATCCATTTTGCTGCCGATGTGGGCTCTGTGCGGTCGTTGGCAGGACTGACTGCCACTGTTGCGCGTCTCGATGTTGTGGGCTTTGACAGACTTGCAGATGGCGTTGCCCCCTCGCCAAGCCAGACCAGCTATGACGCACCTGTTGTGGCCAATGCCGGCACCATCCGCTTTGCGGGCAATGTCGAAACTACGGGACAACAAATTTATCTGGCCAACAGGTTTGTAATTGATACATCTTCTGGCAGTACCGCTTTGGAATTCAACTCTGCCTCAGGCGACGTGGACTTTGCCGTGGGTCAAGGTCGCATGGTGTCCTCAAGCGGGGGCGCACCAAGGATCAAGTTTGGCAACCGGCCGTCCTCTGCAACCATCAGTGCATTGAAGTCATCAGGTGCAGTGATTGCATCGGAGCCCAATGAGCTGTCTGAATTGGTGAAATTACGTGAAACCAGCAAAGTATCAGAGGCCAAGTTAATGGAAATCGATCTGGATCAGCGTGCTGGGCAAGCGCCTGTTGTTGAAGTGGGGAATCTGATTTCTGTCAATTGCACTTCAGTCGAAGAGGATCGTTGTGCCCCTGAAGCGGATGTCCAGAAATCAGTGAAAGACACGTCGCTCAACCGTTGACAAAGTTCGGCGCACGTTTGTTCAAAAACGCGTCCATGCCTTCTTTCTGGTCGGCGGTTGCAAACAGGCCGTGGAACATGCGGCGCTCGAACATCACGCCGTCTGACAGGCCGCTTTCAAAGGCGCGGTTGACACTCTCCTTGGCGGCCATGGTGGCCAGTTGGCCGTAACCACAGATCATCAGTGCCGCGCCCAGGGCTTCGTCCATCAGCTTGTCCAGTGGCACCACGCGGCTCACCAAACCGCCGCGCTCGGCCTCGGTGGCGTCCATCATGCGGCCCGTCAGTACCAAGTCCATGGCCTTGGATTTGCCCATGGCGCGGGGCAGACGCTGTGTACCACCGGCGCCGGGGATGATGCCGATCTTGATTTCGGGCTGGCCGAACTTGGCGTTGTCGGCGGCGATGATGAAGTCGCACATCATGGCCAGCTCGCAGCCGCCGCCCAGCGCAAAACCGGCCACGGCCGCGATCACCGGCTTGCGGATGCTGCGGATGGTTTCCCAGTTGCGGGTGATGAAGTCTTGTTTGTAGACCTCGTGAAAGTTGTACTTGGCCATGGCCGAAATGTCGGCACCTGCGGCGAAGGCTTTTTCACTGCCGGTGATGACCATGCAACCAATGGCTTCGTCGGCATCGAAAGCCTTGAGAGCCGCGCCCAGCTCGTCCATGAGCTGGCTGTTCAGCGCATTGAGCGCTTTGGGGCGGTTCAGGGTGATGATGCCGACTTTGCCGCCTTCGGTGCGGACTTCGATGGTTTCGTAGCTCAAGTGCTTCTCCAAAAGGGTGTGAAATTCTGTGTTCACTATAACCACGCGCCCTGAATTCAGGCTGTCAACTCAGGCTCTCGTATGAGGGAAAACATTAACCAACCGAGCGGTCGGGTAATGGTACATTCACGGATTCAGGAGACATCACATGACCGAATCGACCGCATCGGTGTTGTACGAGGTGCGAGGCGCGGTGGCGCTGGTCACCCTCAACCGCCCCCAAGCCCTCAACAGCTTCACCCGCGAAATGCACCAAACCCTGTGGTCGGTGCTGGACCAGGCTGAGGCCAATCCTGCCGTGCGTGCCCTGGTGCTGACCGGGGCCGGCCGCGGTTTTTGTGCCGGGTTGGACCTGTCCGAACTCGACTTCACGCCCGGTCCCGGCTTGCTGGGACGCGCTGACCCCGGTCCGGTGATCCACGACGCTTTTAATCCCACCACGCGCCGCCTGCAATCGCTGGACATGCCGGTCATCTGTGCGGTCAACGGCGTGGCCGCTGGCGCGGGTGCCTCGGTGGCCATGGCCTGCGACATCGCCATTGCCGCACCCACGGCCAGCTTTGTTCAGGCCTTCAGCAAGATCGGCCTGATTCCCGATGCGGGTGGCAGCTGGCTGCTGGTCGAACGTCTGGGCCTGCCCCGCGCTTTGGCGCTGGCCATGACCGGTGACAAGCTGAGCGCAGACAAAGCCAAAGAGTGGGGGCTGATCTGGGATGTGGCCGACGATTGCGTAGCCGCAGCGTTGAAGCTGGCCGACAAGTTGGCCGTGATGCCGACCAAGGCCCTGGTCGCCACCCGCCACCTGTTGCGCGATGCGGGCACTCGTTCGTTGGATGCGCATCTGAATGTCGAGCGCGACACGCAATCTGCTCTGGGTAAAACGCATGACTACATGGAAGGCGTCAACGCTTTCCTTGAAAAACGTGCCCCTGAATTCAAAGGCGAATGATGAACGACCCCAAAGCCTTGGCCCGTTTGGTGGGCGAAACCATGTTCGCCGTTGACGTGGCCTCCAAAGACACCATGGGCATGGAGTTGCTGGCCTGCGAACCCGGCCGCGCCGTGATGCGCATGGTCGTCAAAGCATTGCACCTGAATGGCCATCAAATTTGCCACGGCGGCTTCATCTTCACCCTGGCAGATTCGACCTTTGCCTTTGCTTGCAACAGTTACAACAAGAACGCGGTGGCCGCAGGCTGCAGCATCGAGTTTTTGAAGCCCGGCAAGCAGGGCGATGTGCTGACCTGCGAAGGCATAGAGCAAACGCTCAGTGGCCGTCACGGCATCTATGACATGAAGGTCACGAACCAAAACGGCGAAGTGATCGCCATGTTCCGTGGCAAGAGCGCGCAGATTCCGGGCACCGTGGTGCCGGAATGACGTGAGTCACTCCCGCGCGTCCTTTGTCATTCCCGCGTGTCCTTTGTCATTCCCGCGCGTCCTTTGTCATTCCCGCGTGTCCTTTGTCATTCCCGCGCAGGCGGGAATCCATGCCTCCAAGCGCCCGCACCTGAATACCGCCCTTATTGATTTTTGATTTCGGAGTCATACATGACTGAAAAAGCTTTCCCCCTAGAGCCGATTGAAAAGGCCAGCATCGACGAGCTGCGCAGCCTGCAACTCAAGCGCCTGCAGCAGACGCTGCAGCATGCCTATGCCAATTCGCCGGTTTACCGTGCCAAGTTCGACGCCGCAGGCGTGCATCCGGACGACTGCAAAACGCTGGCCGACATCGCCAAGTTCCCCTTCACCACCAAGTCGGACCTGCGCGACAGCTACCCGTTTGGCATGTTCGCCGTGCCGCGTGAAAAGTGCGCACGCATCCACGCCTCTAGTGGCACCACCGGCAAGCCCACGGTGGTGGGCTACACGCTCAAAGACATCGACACTTGGTCCACCGTCGTCGCCCGAAGCATCCGCGCAGGCGGTGCCAAGCCCGGCGACATGGTGCATATCAGCTACGGCTATGGCCTGTTCACGGGCGGCATGGGGGCGCACTATGGCGCCGAAAAGTTGGGCCTGACGGTTGTGCCTTTTGGCGGTGGCCAGACCGAGCGCCAGGTGCAGCTGATTCAGGACTTCAAGTCCAACATCATCATGGTCACGCCCAGTTACATGCTGGCGATTGCAGACGAGTTCGAGCGTCAGGGCATCGACCCCAAGACCAGCTCACTGCGTATCGGCATCTTTGGGGCCGAGCCTTGGACCAACGACATGCGTGCCGCGATCGAAAAACGCATGAACATCGACGCAGTGGACATTTATGGCTTGTCTGAAGTGATGGGACCAGGCGTGGCCAGCGAATGCATCGAGACCAAGGACGGACCGACCATCTGGGAAGACCATTTTTACCCCGAAATCATCCACCCCGAAACGGGCGAGCCGGTGGCCGATGGCGAGATGGGCGAGCTGGTCTTCACCAGCCTGACCAAAGAAGCACTGCCTATCATCCGTTACCGCACCCGCGACCTGACCCGCCTGCTGCCCGGTACCGCCCGCAGCATGCGCCGCATGGAAAAAATCACCGGCCGCAGTGACGACATGATGATCATCCGGGGCGTGAATGTGTTCCCCAGCCAGATCGAAGAGCTGATCTTGAAGCGCAGTGAGCTGGCCCCGCATTACCAGTGCGTGCTGACCCGTGATGGCCCGATGGACGACTTGAAAGTGTTGATCGAAACCCGGCCCGGCGTGTCACCCGACAGCATCGAAGCCCGTGCCGCAGCCAAGATGTTGCAGCACGAGATCAAGGTTTACATTGGCTCGAGCGTGGCGATCGAGCTCAAGGCCGAAGGCGGCGTCGAGCGCAGCCAAGGCAAGGCCAAACGCGTGGTGGATTTGCGCGGCAAGTAAAGCTCGGTTAGCCGATCAGACAGCGGGCCACTGGCCCGCTTTTCTTTGCGCAGGCATTGCCAGTTTCCAGCTGCTGGCCTGTGCAGGCACTTTCAGGTGCAAGCGCAGCAGGCGTTTGTCGCGCGAAACCAGCGCCACCAGTTGGTGTTCACGGCCCATCAAGGCGGGCAGGTCGTCCAGCTTGTTCAGACGCCAGCTGCCGCCTTGGGCGCGGGCTGCCGGTGTTTCCCCCACATCCAGCCCCAGCCATTCATCGCCCGCGGCCATCCCGGCCGCTTCGGCGGCGCTGCCACGCAGCACGCCTTTGATGTGCACGCTGCCCCCGGCTTCGCTCACGCGCAAACCCAGGCGCTGCGCCATGGTGGCGATCTCGGCACTCACTTCGATGCCTTGTCCTGACAATAAATCGCGCAGTGGCAGGTCTGCGGTGCTGTGCACCCAGGTCTGGATTTCGGGTTGCCAGCTGCGTTTGGTGCGGGCGTGCAGTTCGTCCAGCAGGTCTTGTTCGCGCATGGGGCCGGCTTTGCAGCGTTTCCAGAGTCCACGCATCACGGCGTCCAGCGTGTGCCCTTCTTTGCGCAAAGCCAGATCCAGGCACAGCGCCACCAGCGAGCCCTTGGTGTAGTAACTCACGGTCGCGTTGGGGGTGTTTTCGTCTTGCCGGTAGTACTTCACCCAAGCATCAAAGCTGGCCTGTGCCAACGTCTGCACGTGGCGGCCTGGGGTTTGCTGAACCTGGGCGATGGTTTTGCCCAGCAGCTTGAGATAGGTGGCATCGTCGATCAGGCCTGCGCGGCGCAGCAGCAGGTCGTCGTAATAGCTGGTGAAACCCTCGAAGAACCACAGCAGCTGTGTGTGGTTTTCTTGTGTGTAGTCGTAACGGGCAAAGGCATCGGGGCGCAGCTGCTTGACGTTCCAGGTGTGAAAGTATTCGTGGCTGATCAGACCCAGCAAGGTGGTGTAGCCCTCGTTGGTGTGCTGATTGGCAGGCTGATTTTTTTGGCGCGGCAGATCGGCTCGGTTGCAAATCAGGGCGGTGCTGTTGCGGTGTTCCAGACCGCCGTAGCCGTCGTGCACGGCATTGAGCATGAACAGGTAGTTTTTGTGCGGCGCTTTGCTGCCCGCTTGTTTGCCTGCACCGTGCCAGAAGCGGATTTCGACTTCGCAGATTTTTTGCGTGTCGGCCAATAAGCGGGTGCCATCAAATGAGGGTAGGGCTCCGGCCACCACAAAGCGGTGCGGGATGCCACAGGCCACAAAGTGGCCGCTCCAGAATGTGCCCATCTCCACCGGGCAGTCCACCAGTTCGTCGTAGTCGGCCGCTTGGTACAAGCCAAAGCCTTTTTTGTCGGTCTTGATGGGGTTCAGGCCCGTGGCCGCTTGCCAATCGGCTTGGCCCTTGACCGGGTTCAGCTGCAGTTGGTGCGGCTGTGTTTCTTGCCCATGCACCCGCAGGCACAGGCTGGTGCCGTTGAAAAAGCCGCGCTGGCTGTCGAGCCAGGCGGTGCGGACCGAGTTGTCAAAGGCACAGACCTCGTAGCTCAGCACCAGCGGCTGGCCCGGCTTGCAGGCGATGTCCCAAGTGCATTTGTCACGTTGGGCCAATGCCAATGTGCGGCGGCCTTGTTTTGCCGTCAGGTTTTGCAGGTTTTTGGCAAACTCGCGCACCAGATAACTGCCCGGAATCCAGACCGGCAGCGACACTGTTTGCTGTGATGCGGGTTGGGTGATGGTGAGCGTCACCCTAAACAGGTGCGCATGCAGATCGGCAGCTTCAACGCTGTAGTGGATGGCGGTCATGCTTGTTTGGTGCGTGTTGTGGGTTCAGGTTGCGCCCGCGGCCAAAAAGCAGCTCATGCTGGCCACGATGGTCAACTGCAAGCGCATGGGCAACCAAGGTGCCAGGCCGGCTGCAGGCCAGGTGCGGCGGTCCATGACATAACAGCCAATCAACACAAAGCCCAGCAGAGGCAAACCAGCAAAGGCGGGCATCATCACGGCCACCCAGGCCAGCAAGGTGGGCACCACGCCCCAAGTGAAATGGATGCGCGGTGCGCTGGGGGTGATCAGCGCATTGCGAAAACCCACGCCCCAATGGATCCCGCCCAAAAACGACACGATCACCGCGCCGTAGCTTTGCATGGACAGCGCCACATAAGGGTGAAGGTCTGGGCCGACCAGCCACAGACACAAGGCCAAAAAGACGAATGGGATCAGTCCGGCGTAGCCGAGGCGGCGAATCAAGTGCCAGGTTGGGTCTTCGGTGTGGGGTGTTTGCATCATTTGATTTCAGCCAGCATTTTTTCGACTTGGGCAATGGGCACGGCGCCCGGCAAGCGTGTGCCGTCGGCAAACAAGATCATCGGCGTGCCGGTGATGCGTTGTTTCTTGCCAAACTCCACGATGGTGTCGATCGAAGAGGCATCGCAGTTGGCGGTGGCCGGTGTGGTGCCGTTGATCATCCAGTCGTTCCAGGTTTTGGCCTTGTCTTTGGCGCACCAAATGTTGCGCGATTTGGTGCGTGAATCCTCTCCCAAAATGGGGTACAGGAAGTGGTGAATGGTCACGTTGTCCAGTTTTTGCAGGTCTTTCTCGAAGCGCTTGCAGTAGCCGCAGTTGGGGTCGGCAAACACGGCCAGTTTGCGTTTGCCGTTGCCACGCACCTGAGTGAATGCGGTTTTTAAAGGCAATTGGTCAAACGGAATGGACGAGAGTTTCTCCATGCGCTCTTCGGTCAGGTTGCGCTTTTGCTTCACGTCGATCAGCGCACCCTGAATCAAAAAGTTGCCCTCGGCATCGCTGTACATCACCTCGTTGCCCATGCGCACTTCATACAAGCCGTTCATGGGGGTTTTGCTGACCTCGTCGATTTTGGGCAGATTGGCCAAGCGCTCGCTCAGGTTTTTACGGATGGTGGCTTCTTGTGCAAAAACAAGGCTGGTGGACAAAGATGCCAGTGCCAACAGCGACACCTGCATCAAGCGGACAAAGTTCATGGGATTTCTTTCGGATTCAAAAACAGAGGGGCAGAGGGTCAACGCGAACCAGGCGCCGATTGGCCCATGGCTTGTTGCGTCATCCATTGTTTGATTGGGCCGCTGCGGTCAAAGCCCTGCATGCCCCAGTTGCGCAGGTTTTGCCAGACGGGGCCAGGCAGGGCAAACAAGCGTTGCAGTCCGTCTGTCACCAGCCCCATGGCCTGCACATCGGCTTGGCGGGCGCGCTCGTAGCGGCGCAGCAGTTTCAGGTCGTGCAGTGGCCGCCAAAATTCTTTGGCCCGGATCACGCGCACCAGCTCGGCCACATCGGCCAGGCCCATGTTCAGGCCTTGGCCCGCCAGCGGGTGCACAGTGTGGGCGGCATCACCAGCCAGGGCAAAAGATTGTTTGGCGGAGCCAGGCATGGCGCCGATCCAGCGCTTGGCGCGGGCCAGTTGCAGCGGCCATACCGCACGCGATGCCGACAATTGCATGTCTCCCAAAGCGTGCCCGCATGCTTGGGCCAGCGCGGCGGAAAAGTCTTCCGGGGGCAGTGACATCAACTCTTGGGCTCGCAGCGGGTGGACCGACCAGACCAAGGCCACCTCGTGCCCGCCGTCATGTCCGCCCATGGGCAATAAAGCCAGAATTTCGGCCTGGGCTTCCGACATGCCGGGCACTTGGCTCCAGCCAAACCATTGCCGTGCGATGCCCTGGTGCGCTTGTTCGCACACCAAGCGGGTCGCCACGGCATGCTGCTCGTAATGCGTGATGTCAAAGCCCACCCCTAGCTCGGCCCGGGTTTGGCTGGCGCGGCCTTCGCAGACCACGGTGAGCGGCGCGGCCACAGGGGCATTGACCACTTGAATGTGGGGCTGAAACTGCACGGCCTGGGCCAGCCGGTCTTGCAGCACCGGCACGTCCACCATCCAGTTGAGCTCACCCACGCCGAGCGCGTTTGCGCCAAAGTTCAGCTGGCCGCCATGATCGCCCCACACCTGCATTTGGTGTACGGGCGTGACCGCAGGGCTTTCTGGCCAGCAGCGCAGGTCTTGCAATAAAGCCATGGCCGCGCCGTTGAGCGAATAAGCCCGTACGTCAGCGGCGGTCTCTGGGGCGGGGGCCTCGACCAAGGCCACGTTCAGTTGTTCACGGGCCAGCAACAAGGCCAAAGTGCGGCCCACAATGCCGGCACCACGGATGCAAATATCGGGAGGGTTTGCCATGTCCGCATTGTAGGTGGCCCACCGGTGCAAACCCAGCCGTTAAAATCGCCGGTTAATTCAAGAATTTCTCCCGAATCACCGAAAGTCTTCCATGAGCCTCAAATGCGGCATCGTGGGTTTGCCCAACGTGGGCAAATCCACCCTTTTTAACGCCCTGACCAAAGCCGGTATTGCGGCTGAAAACTATCCTTTTTGCACCATCGAGCCCAACACGGGCGTGGTCGAAGTGCCCGATCCGCGCTTGCAGCAGTTGGCCGAAATCATCACCCCAGAGCGCATCGTGCCTGCCATTGTCGAGTTTGTGGACATTGCGGGCTTGGTGGCCGGTGCCAGCACGGGCGAAGGCTTGGGCAACAAGTTTTTGGCCCACATCCGCGAAACCGATGCCATCGTCAACGTGGTGCGCTGCTTTGAAGATGACAACGTGATCCACGTCGCCAACAAGGTGGATCCGATTGCCGACATCGAGGTCATCCAGACCGAGTTGTGCCTGGCCGACTTGGCAGCGGTCGAAAAAACCCTGCACCGCGTGAGCAAGACCGCACGCTCGGGTGACAAAGAGTCCATTAAACAGGTGGCGATTTTGGAAAAGTGCCAAGCCGCCCTGAACGACACTCAGCCGGTGCGCACGATTGACTTCAGCAAGGAAGAACGCGCCCAGTTGCAGCAGTTTTTCTTGATCACGGCCAAGCCTGCCATGTTCGTGGCCAACGTGTCTGAAGACGGCTTTGAGAACAACCCTTTCCTGGACCGCCTCAAGGCCTTTGCCGCCAAGCAAAACGCGCCCGTGGTGGCCATCTGCGCCAAGATCGAAGCCGAGTTGTCCGAGATGGACGACGCCGACCGCCTGGAATTCTTGAAGGAAATTGGCCAGGACGAGCCCGGCCTGAACCGCCTGATCCGCTCGGCTTACACCCTGCTGGGCCTGCAAACCTATTTCACTGCTGGCGTGAAAGAAGTCCGTGCCTGGACCATCCATGTGGGTGACACCGGCCCGCAAGCTGCTGGCGTGATCCACACCGACTTTGAAAAAGGCTACATCCGCGCCCAGACCATCGCGTTTGACGACTTCATTGCCTTCAAGGGCGAGCAAGGGGCCAAAGACGCGGGCAAGATGCGCGCCGAAGGCAAGGACTACGTGGTCAAAGATGGCGATGTGATGAACTTCTTGTTCAGCTCTTGATTCAGCTCCTGCTTCAGCCCCGCCCCGCCAAAAACCGCTCTAAGTGAGCGGTTTTTTTGTGGGTGAACGGGACTGCTGGTATCCAGCCAACCCAGAATGCCATGCGGATTTTGTCGCTGTCTCGCAAGCATCAGCATCATGGGCATGTGTCCGGCTTGCGGACATTACACTTCGCCTTTTGTGGCAAGCCATAGCGGCTTGACCCGTAATCTGCGACCAGTTGAGACAGGTGTTTCATGCTTGTGCTCATGCTCGTGCTCGTGCTCGTGCTGAACGTTGTCACTGGTGAGCGACATAAAAATCACACACCCGAAGGAGTTGCCATGGTCGAAAACGGATTTCTGAAAATTGAATCGATGCAGCCGCGTTGCACACCCGCAGAATGGCAGGCCCGTGTCGACTTGGCCGCTTGTTACCGTCTGGTGGCCATTTACGGCATGTCCGACATGATGGCCAACCACATTTCGTCTCGGGTGCCCGGCGAGGACGGGGCCTTTCTTATCAATGCCTACGGCATGATGTACGAAGAAATCACCGCCTCCAGCCTGATCAAGATCGACCACGATGGCAACATCTTGTCCACGCCTGATTTCGGCGATTTGAACTACGGCATCAACAAGGCCGGTTATGTCATCCACAGCGCGGTGCATGCAGCCAGACCCGAGGTGGATTGTGTGATCCACACGCACAGCTGGGCCTCGATGGCGGTGTCTTCGCTCGAATGCGGCTTGTTGCCCATCACGCAAACCGCGATGCGTTTCCTCAAGATCGGCTACCACGACTACCAGGGCGTGGTGCTGAATCTGGACGAGCAAGCCTCGTTGGTGCAAGACTTGGGGCAGGGCGAAGCCCTGATTTTGCGCAACCACGGCGCACTCACCGTGGGGCGCAGCGTGGGTGAGGCCTTCAATTGGATGCACCGTTTGGAGTTGGCATGTCACGCCCAGCTGGCGGCCATGGGCTGCAACACCCCGTTTGTCAAAGTGGCGCCGGATGTGCTGGAAGAAACCTGGAACAACTACCAGCCCAGCACCCGCAGGCCCTACGGCCTGATGGAGTGGCCAGCCTTGCTGCGCAAGCTAGATCGCATGGACCCGAGCTACAAGACTTGAGGCCTCCGTTGAACCGACAACACCCCCAACCCTTGCGCATCCTGATGTCGAAGCCCAGCATGGCGCAACTGGGCGAAGCGGTGGCTGAGATCATGGGCGCACAGCCTTATGAGTTGCTGGCGCTTGATGCCGCGGTGGCTTCGAAGCGCACCGACGCCGATCTGGCCTTCATCTCGCGCGAGGTCACGGGCGCCTCGACCAAGCACGAAATTCACCCGGCTCTGCAGCAGGTGTATGACTTGTTGCGCCAATCGCCAGGCTTGCAGTGGGTGCACATTCACTCGGCTGGAGCAGATCGTCAGATTTACTTGGACTTGCGCGCCAGGGGGGTACAAATCGCCACCTCATCCGGGGCTAACGCGCAAGTTGTGGCGACCATGGCTTTGGCGGGGCTGTTGGCTCTGGCGCGGCGTTTTCCGATGCTGTGGGCCGAGCAACAGGCGCAGCAATGGATACCCATGCTCGGTGAGCGTACGCCTCGCGACCTGCCGGGTCAGACGGCCACCATCGTCGGCTGGGGGCCCATTGGCCAAAAGCTCAGCAGTTTGTTGCAGGCGTTGGGGCTCAAGGTGGTGGCGGTGCGCCAGCATGCAGGGCCGCAAAGCCCGTTACAGGCCGATGCCGTGGAGCGGGTTACTTTTGAGCAGCTGCAGCAGGTGTTGCCCCGCACCGATTGGTTGATTCTGGCGTGCCCTTTGACCGACAAAACCCGCCAACTGGTCAACGTGCATGCGTTGGCCGCCTTGCCCAAAGGGGCACATTTGATCAATGTGGCGCGTGGTGAGGTGGTTGACCAGTCTGCTTTGGTTGCAGCCCTGCAAAGCGGGCACCTGGGCGGTGCGTTTCTGGACGTGTTTCAGCATGAACCCTTGCAGCGTGACTCACCGCTGTGGGCCATGCCGCAGGTCATGGTCACGCCCCATGCCGCGGGACATTCGGACGGCAACGAAAAACGGGTCAGTCAGATGTTTTTGGACAACTTGCGCCGATTTGCATCGGGGCAAGCGCTGCACCACGTGGTGCGCTGACAGCGCTTGTAACTATCCGGGGAACACCCACAGCAGCAATGCCGTCATGACCAGATAGCGCACGAATTTACCAGTGGCCATGTACAAGGTGCAAGGCCAAAACGGCATCTTGAGCCAACCCGCCACGGCACAAATCGGGTCGCCCACCACCGGCAACCACGACAGCAGGCAAGCTTTGGGACCGAGTTTTTCAAGCCATTTCAGGGCCTGCCGGTCTGAGCTGGATTGTTTCCAACGGTCCACCGCTTGGTGCGTGCCCCAGCCCATCCACCAGCTGAGCATGCCGCCCAAAGTGTTGCCCGCAGTGGCCACCCCAATGACGGGCCAGAACAGTTCGGGGTTGAGTTTGACCAAGCCAAACACGGCGGGCTCGGAGCCCATGGGCAGCAAGGTGGCCGAGATGAAAGACACCACAAACACGGTGCCGAGGCCGTGCTGTGGCAAAGCCAGCCATTGCAGCAATTGATTGAGCCAAATTTCCATCAGACTCAGTGTAGCGGGGTGCACAAGGCGTTGAGCGATGGGGCGTTTGCGCTGCATCAGCGCTTAGCACATTCACATGTCAGCTGCTGAAATATTAAGCAATTACAATCGTACCTCCTATTCAGGCACCCCCCACATTCCAGCATCTACCAGTCATGCAGATTGGCCCTTACCCATTGCCGAACAACTTGTTCGTTGCCCCCATGGCGGGCGTGACGGACCGGCCTTTTCGCCAGCTGTGCAGACAGTTTGGGGCGGGCTATGCCGTGAGCGAAATGGTGACATCCCGGCCCGACCTGTGGGCATCACTCAAAACATCGCGCCGAGCCAACCACGATGGCGAGCCGGGGCCGATTGCCGTGCAGATTGCCGGCACCGAAGCGCAAATGATGGCCGACGCCACTCGTTACAACATCGACCGGGGTGCGCAAATCATCGACATCAACATGGGCTGCCCGGCCAAAAAGGTCTGCAACAAATGGGCCGGTTCTGCCCTGATGCAAGACGAGCCGCTGGCGCTGGAGATCATTTCTGCCGTGGTGGCGGCAGCACAGCCGCACGGCGTGCCCGTGACCTTGAAGATGCGCACGGGCTGGTGCGATGCCGAAAAGAACGCGCTGAGTCTGGCCCGTGCCGCCGAGAGTGCCGGCGTTCAGATGGTCACCGTCCACGGCCGCACCCGTGAGCAGGGCTACAAAGGCCTGGCCGAATACGACACCGTGGCCGCCGTGAAAGCCTCTTTGCGCATTCCGGTCGTTGCCAACGGCGACATCGATTCACCTGAAAAAGCGCGCGATGTGCTGAAGTTCACCGGGGCCGACGCCGTGATGGTGGGTCGCGCCGCACAAGGCAGCCCCTGGATTTTTCGCGAAATCGAACACTTTCTCGCCACGGGTGAGCACCTGGCCCCACCGCTGGTGGCTGAAGTGCGCCGCGCCTTGCTTGAGCACTTGCAAGACCATTACAGCCTGTATGGCGAATACACCGGAGTGCGTTCGGCCCGCAAACACATCGGTTGGTACGTGGGTCACCTGCCCGGTGGCGACGCATTTCGAGACCACATGAACACCCTGAACACCGCCCCGCAGCAGTTGGCTGCGGTGGCCCATTACTTGGACGGCTTGGCCAACCAGATGGACCGCTTGCCCGCACAGCGTGCACAGCCGTTTTTGGAGACATTGCAATGAGCGAACCCCAATCGATTGAAACCTGCATCCGGGACAACCTGGACAACTACTTCCGCGACTTGGATGGCACCGACCCGACCGGGCTGTACGACATGCTGGTCAAGCTGGTGGAAAAACCCCTGTTGGATGTGGTGATGAGCCAGTCTGGCCAAAACCAGTCCCGCGCCGCCGAATGGCTGGGCCTGAACCGCAACACCTTGCGCAAAAAATTGCTGGAGCACGATCTCCTGAAATAAACAACGCCGCAAAACACAACTCGAAAACCTGTGACTTGCCCGATCTGCTGATTTTAAAAATACGCACCCTCCTCGCCGAAACCGTTTACCTCGGCCTATCTCCTGCCCTGACTCCTGATTCCTGATTGAGAAAGTTATTTATGCGCGCCCTGATTTCCGTCTCTGACAAAACCGGCATCGTCGACCTGGCGAAAGAGCTGCATGCCTTGGGCGTGAGCCTGATTTCTACTGGCGGCACCGCCAAACTGCTGGCCGAGCAAGGCCTGCCCGTGACCGAGGTGGCCGAAGTCACCCAGTTCCCTGAAATGCTGGACGGCCGTGTCAAAACCCTGCATCCCAAAGTGCACGGCGGCCTGCTGGCCCGCCGCGACACGCCCGAGCACATGGCTGCTTTGCAAGCGCATGGCATCGACACGATTGATTTGCTGATTGTGAATTTGTACCCGTTTGAAGCCACCGTGGCCCAGCCCGGTTGCACCCTGGCCGACGCGATTGAAAACATCGACATTGGCGGTCCTGCCATGGTGCGCTCTGCCGCCAAGAACTGGAAAGACGTGGGCATCGTCACCGACGCCAGCCAATACCCCGCGGTGATGGCCGAGCTCAAAGCCAGTGGCAAACTCAGTGACAAGTTGCGCTTTGCCCTGTCTGTGGCCGCCTTCAATCGCATCAGCCAATACGACGGCGCGATCAGCAACTACTTGTCCAGTGTGAAATTTGAAGCCGAAAAACTGAGCGAAGAATACGTGCCCGAGCGTGCCCAATTCAGTGGCCAATTCAACGAGCAATACGTCAAAGTGCAAGACCTGCGCTATGGCGAAAACAGCCACCAGCAAGCCGCTTGGTACCGCGACCTGTCGCCCGCTGCTGGTTCGCTGGCCACAGGCGTGCAACTGCAGGGCAAAGAGCTCAGCTACAACAACATCGCCGATGCCGATGCGGCATGGGAATGTGTGAAGAGTTTTGACACCTCTGCGTGTGTGATCGTCAAACACGCCAACCCCTGTGGCGTGGCCGTGGGCGCGACCGCCTTGGAGGCCTACAGCAAGGCCTTCCAAACCGACCCCACCAGCGCCTTTGGCGGCATCATCGCCTTCAATCGCCCCGTCGACAAAGCCGCGGCCGAGGCCGTGAGCAAGCAGTTCGTCGAAGTGCTGATGGCCCCCGATTTCAGCGCCGAAGCACTCGACGTGTTCAAGAGCAAAGTCAATGTGCGTTTGATGAAAATCGCCTTGCCTGCCATTTACGGCCAAGTGCGCAACGCTTTGGAAACCAAGCGCGTGGGCTCAGGCCTGTTGCTGCAAAGCGCCGACAACCATGAGTTGGCTTTGGCCGATCTCAAGATCGTCACGGTCAAGCAACCCACTCCCGAAGAACTGCACGATCTGTTGTTTGCCTGGAAAGTGGCCAAGTTTGTTAAATCCAACGCCATCGTGTTCTGCAAGAACGGCATGACCATGGGCGTGGGCGCAGGCCAGATGAGCCGCCTGGACTCTGCCCGCATCGCCAGCATCAAGGCCGAAGCTGCCAAGTTGAGCCTGCAAAACACGGTGGTGGCCAGCGACGCTTTTTTCCCCTTCCGCGACGGCTTGGATGTGGTGGTCGATGCAGGTGCGACTTGCGTGGCACAGCCCGGTGGCTCAATGCGTGACCAGGAAGTGATCGACGCGGCGAACGAGCGTGGCGTGGCGATGGTGTTCACCGGCGTGCGCCATTTCCGGCATTGAAGCGAAAAATCGCTTCTATTCCCAATGACAGAAAGATTGCATTGACATTTGAATCACTCGGCCTGACCCCCGCGCTCTTGCGTGCCGTGGGCGATATGGGTTTGTACGCCCCCACCCCCATTCAGGCCGAGGCGATTCCCGTTGCCTTGAAGTCTGCCGACGTGTGGGCCACCGCCCCGACCGGTTCGGGCAAGACGCTGGCTTTTGTGCTGCCGCTGTTGCAGCACTTGCTGGCCGCACCGCGCCAGACCAACTTTCGCCGCCCCGTGCGAACGCTGGTGTTGGTGCCAACGCGCGAATTGGCGGTTCAGGTAGGCGATGTGCTGGCCAATCTGACTTACAAGCTGCCGCAGTCGCTCAAGGTGATCACCGTGTTTGGTGGTGTCTCGGTCAACCCGCAAATGATGGCGCTGCGCGGCGGTGCCGACATCGTGGTGGCCACGCCCGGCCGTTTGCTCGACCTGATCGAGCAAAACGCCGTGCGCCTGGCCGACGTGCAGCACTTGGTGCTGGACGAAGCCGATCGCTTGCTGGATCTGGGTTTTGCCGAAGAGTTGCAACGCGTGCTGGCGCTGCTGCCCGCGCAGCGCCAAACCTTGCTGTTTTCGGCCACCTTTGCGCCCGAGGTGGAAGCCTTGGCGGCCAAGTTGTTGCACGATCCGGCGCGCATCACGGTCGAGGCCTTTGAGGGCCACAAACCCGACATCAGCCAACGCGTCATCGCCGTGGACGAGAAAAGCCGCACGGCTTTGCTGCGTCACCTGATTGCCGAAAACGGCTGGAAGCAGTTGTTGGTGTTTGTCGCCACGCGCTACGCCTGCGAGCATGTGGCGAACAAGCTTTACAAGGCGGGCGTGTTCGCCACGCCTTTCCACGGCGAGATGAGCCAAGGCGCGCGCCAGGAGGTTTTGAGCGAATTCAAAGCCGGCCGCTGGGACGTGGTGGTCACCACCGACCTGGCCTCACGCGGCATCGACATCGCCATGCTGCCCGTGGTCGTCAACTACGACCTGCCGCGCTCGGCCACCGATTACACCCACCGCATTGGCCGCACGGGCCGTGCCGGGGCGCACGGTGATGCCGTGAGCTTTGTCACTGCCGCTGCGCTGGCGCACTGGCAGCTGATCCAGAAACGCGAAAGCCTGGAACTCGCTTTGGAGCAAATCCCAGGCTTTGAGCAAACCGAAACCCCGCCGCAGCCTTCTCCAGGCAACGGCGGCATCAAGGGTTCACGTTTGAGCAAGAAAGACAAACTGCGGGCTGCCGCTGCTGCCGCGGGTTCGCACTAAACCGAGCAGAGCGAGAAATCGCCCCCTTGGTTTTGTCACACCCGACTTGATAGGGCATCCAAACTGTTGGGGTCATGGATACCCGCGTGCGCGGGTATGACAGTTTTTTGTCACACCCGACTTGATACGGCATCCAAACTGTTGGGGTCATGGATACCCGCGTGCGCGGGTATGACAAGTTTCTTGTCATACCGATTTAATCCGGTATCCAGGGTGATGGTTTATGGATACCCGCCTGCGCGGGTATGACAAGTTTCTTGTCATGCCCGACTTGATCGGGCATCCATTTCTTGGGGCTTTGTGGCGGGCAGAGCCTGGAAAATCAGGCGTTGTTCAAATCGTCGAAATGCGCAACAGCATCACCTTGATCCTGCGCCTTGAGCACGCGCACGCCGTGCTTGCTCAAAATCTCGACATAAACCGAGCTCGCACCCGATTTGGCAGCAACGTCCACCGCTTCGATCACGGCACTCACGCGCACCACTTCGGCGGTGTCGGCGCTCAAACCTACTTTGCAGTCAAAGTCCCAAAAGTCCACGCCTTTGGGCACGGCGCGGTTGCGCTCGCGCTTGAAGTATTTGCGGATCTCGTGCTTGACAGCTTCGAGTACGCGGTCGGGGTGCTTGCCTTCAGCTTGCAGGGGAAAGTTCTTTTTCATGGGGAAGTCCTAGGGGTGGGCAAGCGCCCGGTCCGGACGTGAATGCAGGGGCGAATTATCGCTGGTTTAAGGTAGGCCGATACACGGCAAACGGCATGGCAAACGATCAGTCAATCAAAGCGTCTTGAACACGTCAGCGGCCACCCGCACGGTCTCGGCAATGTCGGCTTCGGTGTGGGCGGCGCTCACAAAACCGGCTTCGTAAAGTGCGGGCGCAATGTAGACGCCGCCATCCAGCAAACCATGGAACAGCTTGTTGAACTTGGGGCTGTCGCTGGTCATGACCTGGGCATAGTTTTGGGCCAGTTCAGGCAGCAAGAAAAAGCCGAACATACCGCCTTGGCAGTCTGCACTGAAAGGCACGCCCGCCGCAGCGGCAGCGCCTTTGAGTCCATCGACCAGGCTTTGTGTGCGGGCGCTCAAGGCGTCCCAGAAGCCGGGTTTGGCGATCTCGCGCAGTGTGGTCAGGCCACAGGCGGTGGCCACCGGGTTGCCACTGAGCGTGCCCGCTTGGTAAACCGGGCCGGTGGGGGCCAGCTGGCGCATGATTTCGCGTGGGCCGCCAAAGGCCGCCAAAGGCATGCCGCCGCCAATCACTTTGCCCAGCACCGTCATGTCGGGCTTGAAGCCAGGGATGGCTTGTGCATAAACGCTTTGCGCGCTGCCCAGTGCGACGCGAAAACCCGACATGACTTCGTCAAACACCAGCAAGGCGCCGTATTCGGTACACAGCTCGCGGCAGCGCTTCATGAAGGGCACACTGGCGCGGACAAAGTTCATATTGCCAGCGATGGGTTCGATCATCACGCAGGCCAGTTCCTTGCCGTGCAGGGCAAAGGTTTCTTCGAGGGCGGTGATGTTGTTGTACTCCAGCACGAGGGTGTCGCGAACCACTTCGGGCGGCACGCCCGCGCTGGTGGGGTTGCCAAAAGTGGCCAGGCCTGAGCCGGCTTTGACCAGCAGCGCGTCGGCATGGCCGTGGTAACAGCCTTCAAACTTGATGAACTTGCTGCGACCTGTGGCCCCGCGTGCCAGACGCAGGGCGCTCATGCCCGCTTCGGTGCCCGAGCTGACCAGGCGCACCATTTCCATCGAAGGGACGTGTTTCAGGATTTCTTCGGCCAGCTCGATCTCGCGCTCGGTCGGGGCACCGAACGAAAAGCCGTCGAGCGCGGCTTTTTGCACCGCTTCGAGCACAGCGGGGTGGCCGTGGCCCAGGATCATCGGGCCCCAGGAGCCGATGTAGTCGATGTATTTTTGCCCGTTGGCGTCCCAGAAATACGCACCTTGTGCGCGTTGCACAAAACGCGGTGTGCCGCCCACGGCACGAAAAGCACGCACAGGCGAGTTGACGCCACCGGGGATCACCAGGGCGGCGCGGTCAAAAAGGGTTTGGTTGCGGTCGGTCATGTCAGGTCTCAAAGCTCAGTGTTTGGTTTCGTTGAAAGGCACTTCAAAGTAGTCTGCACCGGGGTGTACTTCAGGGCCGTCTTCTGCGTCGGTGTCTTCGTCGTCGGGCAGTGCCCAGAATAGGCGGTCCGGAATGACCTGGCCCATGCCGGGTCGGAAGCCTTCGTCCAGGCAACGGTCCAGGTAATGTAAAGCTTCGTTGGTGGCTTCGGGCAAGTCCATGCCGGTGGCCAGCAGCGCAGCCAGCGCAGCGGTCAGCGTGTCGCCAGCGCCTGCAAAAACCGCTTCAATGCGTTCAAACTTTTCGTGGGCCATCACCGTTTCTGGCGAGGCCAACGCATTGTCTATGTGCTGGTCCGGCAAGGGCAGGCCGGTGACCAAGGTGTAAGGCACGCCCAATTCAGCGGCGGCCTTGGCAATGTCGCGGGGACCGGGGTTGCGATCGCCTGTCCATTCGGGCAGCAGCCAGCGGCGCAAGGTGCTGTGGTGGCCCACCAGCACGCTGGTTTGCGGTAGCAGCAGTTCGCGAAAAGCGTCCAGATAGGCGTCGATCTTGTCGTCCTCCCACCAAGACAAGTTGGGCATGTAGGCCACTACGGGCACGCCGTCGTAGTCGTCGGCCAGCGCGGCAATGGTGGCCAGGCTTTCCGGGGTTCCAGCAAAGCCGACTTTGATGACTTGCACCGGCACGTCTTCGGCCACAGCGCGGGCCTGGTCGTTCACCGCTTCTTCGTCGAGCGGGTAAAAGTCGGTGATGCTGCTGGTGTCGCGCACATAAGCACCTGTGCACACAGGCAGGCAATGCGCGCCGACCGAGGCCATGGCTGTGGCGTCGCAGCTCAGGCCGCCCGCACCGCTGGGATCGTTCGCATTGAACGACAGTACGCAGGCCAAGCCGACAGATTCTTCCTCAGTGTTGAGGCTCTCGGTTTCTGGGGGGAATTCGGGGTGGTGGTCGGTCATGAAAGGCGAATTGCAGGGGGCTTCGGAAGGCCTTCAGCCGGGCACTCGGCGGGGCCCGATACAATCAAAACATTCTATTCGACTCTTTGATTGCGACACTGTGATGGAACACAAAACCTGGATGTGCCTGATTTGCGGCTGGATTTACGACGAAGCCGAAGGCGACCCTGAGCACGGCATTGCACCGGGCACCAAATGGGAAGACGTGCCCATGAACTGGACATGTCCCGAGTGCGCTGCCCGTAAAGAAGATTTTGAGATGGTGGCCATCTGATTGGTTTGGCCTCTCGCAGGTCGGGGCTTGCGCTTTGACCATGCCGCTTATTCGCAATCACGTGCCAGTACTAAAGCCTCCAACTGACAGTTCCTTTTTCTGCCTGACGAGCCGTCTTATTCAGACGGCTTTTTCTTGACCACGGCATACCTTGCCAGCGTTTTTTCGCGGGCCTCGGCGTGGTCCACGACGGGCGCCGGGTAGGTTTTGCCGATAACCACCTGGGCCGCTTGCAATTCAAGCGGCTTGGCCAGCCAGGGGGCGTGCAGGTCTTTGGCAGGCAAAGCCGCCAATTCGGGCACATAGCGGCGGATGAATTTGCCCTCGGGGTCGAATTTTTCGCTCTGACTGATGGGGTTGAAGATGCGGAAATACGGCTGTGCATCGCACCCACTGGAGCTGGCCCACTGCCAGCCCCCGTTGTTGGCCGAGAGGTCAAAGTCGTTCAGGTGGGTGGCAAAGTATTTTTCGCCCCAGCGCCAATCAATGCCCAAATCCTTGACCAAAAAGCTAGCCACCACCATGCGCAGGCGGTTGTGCATGTAGCCGGTCTGGTTCAGTTGGCGCATGGCCGCGTCCACCAGCGGGTAGCCGGTGCGGGCTTCGCACCAGGCATCAAACAGTTTGTGGGCGTGGGGACCGTGCTCCCAGTGGATGGCGTCGTAGTCGGGCTTGAAGCTCTGGCCATGGCCCACATGGGCAAAGTTGTGCAGCACCTGCACATAAAAGTCACGCCAGATCAGTTCAGACAGCCAAACACTGGCCCCCACGCTGCCCGCCATCATGCGCGGGTGTGCCTCGCGGGCAAGTTGGCGAATCGACACGGTGCCAAAGCGCAAATGCACGCTCAAATAGCTGGGCCCCTTGATGGCCGGGAAGTTGCGCGTGTCTTCGTATGCATCGATGCGCGTCAAAAAGTCGTGCAACAAGGCCTGGGCACCCGATTCGCCCGTCGGGATTTTCAGGGCCTTGAGGTTGGTGGGCTCAAACCCGATATCTTGCAAGCTGGGCACAGGTTTGGCCAGATCGTCGGGTCGTGGTGCCAGGCGTTTGGCCAGTGGGGCCACGTCGAAAGCCTGCAGGTCTTCAGACGTGACTTTTTTCAGCCAAGCATTTTTGTATGGGGTAAAAACGCTGAAGGGCTTGGCCATTTGGGTTAGCACTTCGTTGCGCTCAAAAACCACATGGTCCTTGAAGGTGTGCAGCACGATGCCGTGGTCGGCCAGATGGCCGCGCACCTGAATGTCGCGCGCCAAAGCTTGGGGCTCGTCGTCGTGGTTGGCAAACACCGCTTGGGCTTGCAGGTGCTGGGCCAGTTTGACGATTTTGTCCTTGGCCACGCCGTGGCGCACGATCAGGCCTGCTTGTGGCTGGCCCGCCAGTTCGCGCAGCTGGGCGTCGACTTCGACCAGAGATTCCCGGATGAATTCCACCCGGCGGTCGGCGCGGGGCAGGCTGTCCAAGATGTCGGTGTCGAACACAAACACCACATGCACGCGTTGGCAATGCTTCAGGGCTTGGTACAGGGCCGCATGGTCGGTCACGCGCAGGTCGCGTCGCAGCCAGACCAGGCCACAAGAAAAAGGGGTTTCCATCAGGGTTTGCCGGGTTGGATCAATCAAGACACCTTTAGCCCAAGCCGCAGGGGCCAGACCGCTAAAATCGGTGCATGACAGATTGTGCCTCCATCGACCTCAAGCATCATTTCCTGATCGCCATGCCCGGGTTGGAGGATGAGACTTTTGCCCGCAGTGTTATTTACATGTGCGAGCACAGCGCCCGTGGGGCCATGGGCCTGATCATTAACAAACCGACAGACATCAGCATGCGCCTTTTGTTTGACAAGGTGGATTTGCCTTTGCGCCGCGAAGACCTGGTGCAAAACCCGGTTTCGCAGGGCGGCCCGGTGCAGACCGAGCGTGGCTTTGTGCTGCACGACCCCGTGGTGATGGACAAGCCCGAAGAGGGCGGTGGCTCCGTTTACGCCTCGACCCTCGCGGTGCCGGGCGGCCTGGAGATGACCACCTCACGCGATGTGCTCGAAGCCTTGTCTTCCGGGGCCGGGCCCCGTCGGGTGTTGATCACTTTGGGTTATTCGTCCTGGGGCGAGGGCCAGTTGGAGTCTGAATTGGGCGAAAACACTTGGCTCACGGTGCCAGCGTCTGCCGAGGTGATTTTTGATGTCCCCATGGCCGAGCGCTACGACCGTGCCCTGGACTTGCTGGGCCTTAAAAGCTGGATGCTTTCGCCAGAAGCGGGTCACGCATGAGCGCCTTTCTTGACCACGCCGTTCCTGCCAACCAGCAGACATTCCTGGCGTTTGACTACGGTCTCAAGCGCACCGGCGTGGCGGTGGGCAACCGTTTGATGAAAACGGCCACCCCGCAAGGCACGATTGCCGCTGAGGGCGATGCCCGGTTTGCCAAGATCGCTGAACGCATCAAAGAGTGGCAGCCCGACGCGCTGGTGATTGGCGTGCCTACCCACCCCGATGGCGGCGAGCACGAAAACACCTTGCGCGCCCGCAAGTTTGGCCGTCAGCTGCGGGGCCGCTTTGGTCTGGCGGTGTATGAGGTAGACGAGCGCTACACCACCACCGAAGCCCATTCGCAAGGCGCGAAAGACGCCGATGCGGCGGCTGCCGCGATCATTCTGGAACAGTTTTTAAGGAATATCCCATGAGCGCTTTGGCCCTCGATGCACAGGCCTTGTACCTTGAATTGCTGCGCGGCGTGCGCAGCCTGTGCAAGCCCGACACTCGCCTGGTGGGCATCACCTCTGGCGGTGCCTGGCTGGCTGAGCGCCTGCAACGTGATTTGGGCCAGAGTGGTGAAGCGGGGCAGGTGTCTTCTGTCATGCACCGTGACGACTTCGCGCAGCGTGGCCTTTCGGCAGGGGGCCAAACCCACTTGCCGTTTGAGGTCGATGGCGTTGACATTCTGGTGCTGGACGACGTGCTGTACACCGGCCGCACCATCCGCGCAGTGCTGAATGAGATTTTTGACTACGGCCGACCTGCCCGCGTGCAGCTTGCCGTGCTGGTGGACCGGGGTGGTCGCCAGTTGCCCATCCAGGCCGATTTTGCTGCCGCCCGCGTGGCACTGCCCGAAACGCAATCGCTGGCGCTGGCCCGCGATTCGGCAGGAAATTTCAGTTTTGAAGTGGAGATCAAAGCCCCGCTTTCTTGAAAGCGCAGCCACAAGCTACGAGGTGAAAACAACATGCTCTACAGACGCAACAACCCCCAACTCAACAAGAACGGCGAGCTGATCCACCTGCTCTCCACCGAAGGCTTGTCCAAAGACATCCTGACGCACATTCTGGACACGGCAGCCAGCTTCGTCAGCGTGAGCGACCGCGAAGTCAAAAAAGTGCCTCTTTTGCGCGGCAAAAGCGTGTTCAACCTGTTTTTTGAAAATAGCACCCGCACCCGCACCACCTTCGACATCGCCGCCACCCGGTTGTCGGCCGATGTTTACACGCTCGACATTGCACGCTCGTCGGCCAGCAAGGGCGAGTCGCTGCTGGACACCATTGCCAACCTGAGCGCCATGGCGGCCGATATCTTTGTGGTGCGCCACAGCGAGTCGGGTGCACCTTATTTGATCGCGCAGCACGTTGCGCCGCATGTGCATGTGGTCAATGCAGGTGATGGCCGTCATGCTCACCCTACCCAGGGTTTGCTGGACATGTACACCATCCGGCACTACAAAAAAGACTTCACCAACCTCACCGTGGCCATCGTGGGCGACGTGTTGCACTCACGTGTCGCGCGGTCTGATATTCATGCGCTGACCACCTTGGGTTGCGCTGAAGTGCGTGTGGTGGGCCCCAAAACCCTGGTGCCCGCTGACATGGCGCAAATGGGCGTGCGGGTGTTCAACAACCTGGAAGAGGGCATCAAGGGCTGCGACGTGGTCATCATGCTGCGCTTGCAAAATGAGCGCATGAGCGGCGCGCTGCTGCCCTCCAGCCAAGAATACTTTGAGAGCTTTGGCCTCACGCCCGAGAAACTGCAACTGGCCAAGCCCGATGCCATCGTCATGCACCCTGGCCCGATCAACCGGGGCGTCGAGATCGACTCTGCGGTGGTGGACGGCCAACAAAGCGTGATCTTGCCGCAGGTGACTTTCGGCATTGCCGTGCGCATGGCGGTGATGAGCATCGTGGCCGGTAACGAGGCATAAGGACAAGAACATGAAGATCCTCATTCAAAACGGCCGCGTGATCGACCCTGCCCGCGGCATCGATCAAGCGGCAGATGTGGCCATTGCAGCCGGACGCATTGTGGCGGTGGGTCAAGCACCTGCCGACTTCAGCCCCAACCGTGTGATCGATGCCAAGGGCTGCATCGTGGCCCCTGGTTTGGTGGACTTGGCCGCGCGTTTGCGCGAACCCGGTCAGGAACACGCTGGCATGCTCGAAAGCGAAATGGCCGCAGCAGTTGCCGGTGGTGTGACCAGTTTGGTTTGCTCACCCGACACCGACCCGGTGCTCGACGAGCCGGGGCTGGTCGAGATGCTGCGTTACCGTGCCGAAAAATTGCACCAAGCCCGCGTGCTGCCTTTGGGCGCACTCACGCTGGGCCTCAAAGGCGATGTGCTGACCGAGATGGGGCAGCTGACGGCGGCAGGTTGCGTTGGCTTTAGTCAGGCCGAGGTGCCGATCCCGAGCACTCAGGTGTTGCAGCGCGCCTTGCAATATGCCAGCACGTTTGACTACACCGTCTGGCTGCGCCCGCAAGAGTTGCATCTTGGCAAAGGTGTGGCCGCCAGCGGCCCGCTGGCCACGCGCATGGGTTTGTCCGGTGTGTCTGTGGCTGCCGAGACCATCGCTCTGCACACTATTTTTGAGCTGGTCCGCAGCACCCGTGCCCGCGTGCACTTGTGCCGTATCAGCAGCGCCCAAGGCGTTGAGTTGGTGCGCCAAGCCAAGGCCGAGGGCTTGCCCATCACTGCAGACGTCAGCATCAATTCGCTGCATTTGACCGATGCCGACATGGGCTACTTTGACAGCCGCGCGCGCCTGACGCCCGTGCTGCGTCAGCAGCGCGACCGCGACGCGCTGCGTGCTGGCCTGGCCGATGGCACGCTGGATGCGTTGGTGTCTGACCACACCCCGGTCGATGCCGACGCCAAAGCGCTGCCATTTGCCGAAGCCGAACCCGGTGCCACTGGCTTGGAGTTGCTGTGGAGCTTGGCCCTCAAGTGGGGTCAAGACGCTGGCGTGCCCTTGTCTCAGGTCATCTCGCGCATCACCGCCGATCCGGCGCGTGTGTTGGGCAAGTCGCTGGGCACATTGCAAGCCTCGGTGGGGCAGTTGGCGGTGGGGGGCGTGGCCGACGTCTGTGTGTTGTCAGCACAAGGGCACTGGCCCGTGACCGCAGCCGCATTGCGCAGCCAAGGCAAGAGCACCCCGTTCTCGGGCTACGAGTTGCCTGGCCGCGTACTGGCCACTGTGGTCAGCGGGCATGTGGCGTTCGAAGCTTGAGGGCATGACGCGCGCCTTGCGTGCGATCTGGAAAATGCTGCGTGGCGTGTGGCATGTGCTGGTTGGCCTGTGGCTGATTGACGTCCGATTTCCCCAGTTGGCACCTGAGCAACGAGAAATGCGTGTGCAGGCTTGGGCCTTGCAGTTGTTGGCTTTGTGGGACATTCACCTCAAAGTGACGGGCCAAGCTGTTCCAAATGGGCCGGCACTCATTGTGGCCAACCACATCTCATGGCTGGACATCTCGGTCATTCACGCGGCGCGGCATTGTCGATTTGTCTCCAAGTCCGACATCCGCGACTGGCCATTGGTGGGCACCTTGGCCACAGGCGCAGGCACCCTCTACATTGAACGCACCAGCCGAAAAGATGCCCTGCGCATGGTCAAGGACATGGCCGACGCCATGAAAAACGGAGATGTGGTGGCGGTTTTCCCTGAAGGCACCACCAGTGACGGTCGCGATTTACTGCCCTTTCACGCCAACCTGATCCAGTCCGCCATTCAGGCCAACGCCCCTGTGCAGCCGATGTCGATTCAGTTTGTGGATGCCCAAAGTGGTGAGCCGACTTTTGCGCCTTGCTACATCGGTGATGACACTTTGCTGGGCTCCATTTGGCGCACGCTGACCGCGCCGCGCATCACGGCGGTGGTCCATTTCGGTCCATTGCAGTTTGCCCAAGGCCGTGATCGCCGCGCTTGGGCGCACGACTTACGCGACGAGGTGATTCGCCTGCGTGACGCCGTCAACTAAGGACGCGGGCCCAATCGGCAGGTGCCCGATTCAACAAACGCGACGGGCGATTTTGTGAATCGCTGAGCTGGACTCGATGTAGAACAAGCCTTGGTCATTGAGTGTCAGGGCTTCCCATTGGGTGCTGGCTGCAGTGCCTTGGTTCAGAACAGTGAAAAGGCCATGAGGACACAGGCGCTAGCTTGCTTCAGTTTCATGGTTTTCAATCTAGTCTGTTTGCATGCGTCATGAATCACCGTTGGATGGCGGTTGTTGTGCTGGAGCCGAGATCGGCTCAACGGCGGCAAAAACGGTCAGGTTCTGCGGTTGAGCAGCTGAGACGCCAGCACCAGCATGGCTTGACGGTGCGCGTTGTCTGGCAGTTGCATGGCGGCGTCGATGGCGCGCTGGGCTTCGGATGCGGCCGCGTTGCGTGTGGCCTCCAGGGCGCCTGTTTCGCGCACGATGGCGACGATGTCGGGAAGTCGGTCAACGCTGCCGGTTTCAATGGCTTCGCGAATGGTTTGGCGCTGAACTTCGCTGCCGCGTTGCATGGCCAAAATCAGCGGCAGTGTGGCTTTGCCCTCGCGCAAGTCATCGCCCAGGTTTTTGCCCATTTCAGCCGTGTTGCCGTCGTAGTCGAGCACGTCGTCGATCACCTGAAAAGCGGTGCCTAAGGCTTGGCCGTAGTCAGCGCAGGCCGCTTCAACCGAGGCGGTGCTGCCTGCCAAAATGGCCCCCAATCGAGCGCTGGCTTCGAATAATTTGGCCGTTTTTGAGCGAATCACCCGCAGATAGCCTTCTTCGTCGAGGGAGGCGTCGTGCATGTTCATCAGTTGCAGCACTTCGCCTTCGGCGATCACGTTGGTGGCATCGGCCAGTGTTTGCATGACCCGCATGCTCTCGGCATCCACCATCATTTGGAAGGCGCGGGAATACAAAAAGTCGCCTACCAGCACGCTGGCCGGGTTGCCAAAACTCTCGTTTGCAGTGGGGCGGCCACGTCGCAAGGTGGATTCGTCCACCACATCGTCGTGCAACAAGGTGGCCGTGTGGATGAATTCGACCACAGCGGCCAGGTTGTGGCGCTGCTTGTCCGTGTAGCCCAGTGCGCCGCAAATCAGCAACAAGAGCACTGGCCGTAGGCGTTTGCCACCAGCAGAAATGATGTAGCGCGCCACCTCGCCCACCAAGGGCACGCCGGAATCCAGCCGTTGGGCAATCACCCGGTCGACTTCGGCCATGTCGGAGGCCACGAGGTCAAGGACGGCGGCAGTGCTGTGTTCTGAGTCAGACAAATGGAATATCCAGCAGGGTTACTCGGCGTGGCCGAGGCGGGAAGGACAGGGATACAGGCATATTTTGAATGCACACACATTATAGAGACTGCCCCTGATGGCAAGGCTTCTGGCCAGAGGCCAGCTTGTTTGGTTTGTCCTGATGCTTGTCTTTTGGCAAGGGGCCGTGCTAGAATCTCGGGTTCCTTGGGGATTAGCCCTTGGAAACTTCCATTCAAAGAGGTCATTTATGTACGCGGTCATAAAAACCGGTGGCAAACAGTATCGTGTTGTCGCTGGCGAAAAAATTAAAGTAGAACAGATTGCTGCGGACGTTGGCCAGGAAATCGTGATTGATCAAGTTTTGGCCGTCGGTACCGGCGCTGAACTCAAGATCGGCACGCCCCTGGTGTCCGGCGCCACAGTCAAAGCCACCGTTTTGGCACATGGCAAGCACGACAAAGTGCACATCTTCAAGATGCGCCGTCGTAAGCACTATCAGAAACGTCAGGGTCACCGCCAGCAGTTCACAGAACTGCAAATCGGCGCGATCTCTGCCTGAGGAGAATAGGTCATGGCACAGAAAAAAGGCGGCGGCTCTACGCGCAACGGTCGTGATTCCAAGCCAAAGATGCTGGGTGTCAAGGCTTTCGGTGGTGAACTGATCAGCGCTGGCTCGATCATCGTTCGTCAACGTGGTACCAAGTTCCATGCTGGCAACAATGTCGGTATCGGCAAAGACCACACTTTGTTTGCCCTGGTTGACGGCCACGTGTCGTTTTCCACCAAAGGTGAGCTCAGCAAGCACATGGTGAACGTGACTCCGGCTGTTTAAGCCTGTCTCGCCCATTGCGAAGAGGAGCCCCGCAAGCCGGGGCTTTTCGCATTTTGGTCCGCTTGAATTTTGACGGCGGGCCCAAGCTACACTGGAAATCTCATGAAGTTCGTTGACGAAGCCTATATTGACATCTCCGCAGGTGACGGCGGGAACGGCTGCGTCTCGTTCCGCCATGAAAAGTACAAAGAATTCGGCGGCCCTAACGGCGGTGACGGCGGTCGTGGCGGGCATGTGTTTGCCTTTGCCGACATCAACCTGAACACCTTGGTCGATTACCGCTATTCGCGCCGCCATGAGGCCAAGCGGGGTCAGCACGGCATGGGCTCCGACATGTTCGGTGCTGCCGGTGACGATGTCACCCTGAAAATGCCTGTGGGCACCATCATCACAGATGCCGAGACCGGCGAAGTGCTGTATGAACTGCTGGTGCCGGGTGAAACCATCATGATCGCCAAGGGCGGTGACGGTGGTTTTGGCAACATGCGCTTCAAAAGCGCCATCAACCGTGCCCCGCGCCAAAAAACGCCGGGCTGGCTTGGTGAAAAGAAAGAGCTCAAGCTCGAATTGAAAGTGCTGGCCGATGTCGGTCTGCTCGGCATGCCCAATGCGGGCAAATCCACTTTCATTGCGGCCGTGTCCAACGCCCGCCCCAAAATCGCCGATTACCCCTTTACCACTTTGCACCCCAACTTGGGTGTGGTCCGCGTGGGCCCAGAGCAAAGCTTTGTGGTGGCCGATGTGCCGGGCTTGATTGAGGGTGCCTCTGAAGGTGCCGGTTTGGGGCATTTGTTTTTGCGCCATTTGCAGCGCACCCGTTTGCTGCTGCATGTGGTCGACTTTGCGCCCTTTGACGAGAACGTTGATCCGGTGCAGCAAGCCAAGGCCATTGTGGCCGAGCTCAAAAAATACGATCCAGGCCTGTACAACAAACCGCGCTGGTTGGTGCTCAACAAGCTGGACATGGTGCCTGCCGAAGAGCGCGAAGGCCGTGTCAAGGACTTCATCAAGCGCATGCGCTACAAAGGCCCTGTCTTCCAGATTTCGGCCTTGACCCGCGAAGGTTGTGAGCCGTTGATCAAAGAGATTTACAAGCACATCAGGGCGCAGCAGATCATCGAGCAAGGTGTTGTGGACATTGATCCCCGTTTCACGGAACAGGACAAGCCACAAGAGCCCGATGCAGACGATCCGCGGTTTAAGACGATGCCTACGGATGCCGAGTAACACGGCGTTTTACGTCGGATTTTGCCGCCCGCTGTTTCAACGCCAAGCACACACCCGAGCATGACCACTTTTGCCGTTTCCACCCTGTTGCGTGACGCCCGTCGCATCGTTGTCAAAGTGGGCTCCAGCTTGGTGACCAACGAGGGCAGGGGGCTTGACGAGGCCGCGATCGGCGAATGGTGTCGCCAGATGGCGCTGCTCAGCGCACAAGGCAAAGAGGTGGTGATGGTGTCCAGCGGTGCCATCGCCGAAGGCATGAAGCGTCTGGGTTGGACCACGCGCCCCAACGAAGTGCCGGCCTTGCAAGCGGCGGCAGCTGTGGGCCAGATGGGCCTGGCGCAAATGTACGAAACCAAGCTGCGCGAAAACGGCATGGGCAGCGCCCAAGTGCTGCTCACGCATGCTGACCTGGCTGACCGCGAGCGCTACCTCAATGCCCGCTCTACTTTGCTGACTTTGTTGCAGCACCGCGTGCTGCCGGTCATCAACGAAAACGACACGGTCGTCAACGACGAGATCAAGTTTGGCGACAACGACACCTTGGGTGCTCTGGTGGCCAACCTGATTGAGGCGGATCTTTTGGTCATCTTGACCGACCAAAAAGGCCTGTACACCGCCGACCCGCGCAAAGACCCTGCCGCCACTTTTGTGCACGAAGCCCGAGCGGGTGATGTGGCTCTTGAAGCCATGGCCGGTGGTGCCGGTTCAAGCCTCGGCAAAGGCGGCATGATCACCAAAATTTTGGCGGCCAAGCGTGCAGCGGGTTCGGGTGCCTCAACCGTGATCGCCTGGGGACGTGAGCCCGATGCGCTGCTGCGCCTGAGCCAAGGTGACAACATGGGCACTTTGCTGGTGGCCCAAACCGCCAAACAACAAGCCCGCAAACAATGGATGGCCGATCACCTGCAGTTGCGGGGGGCAGTGACGGTGGACGCCGGTGCGGCCCACAAGGTGCTGACCGAAGGTAAAAGTTTGCTGCCCATTGGCATGACCGGGGTAGTCGGTGATTTTTCGCGTGGCGACGTGATTGCCATCAAAGACGAGCAAGGTGCAGAAATTGCCCGGGGCCTTGCCAACTACGCCAGTGCCGAAGCCCGTTTGCTGTGCCGCAAACCCTCGCACGACTACGAAGCTTTATTGGGGTACACCGCGGAGGCCGAGATGGTGCACCGCGATAATCTGATCCTCAGTCGCTGAAGTTAAAAAAGCCCGCATATGCGGGCTTTTTGTGGTTCACCCTTGCGGATTAGGGTCGAAGCTGGCACCCGGAGGCAGTTCCATGTGCGGCGGAACCTGCACCTCCATGCTGCCGTTTTCAGCTTCCATGGCTTCGCGTGGCCCACGATTGCCACCTCTCAAATAGCGGTTTTGCCGGTCATTGCGTGGCAGAAAACGCGAGAGCTCGGTCAGCGCCATTTCATAAACCCCGCGCTTGAATTCCACCACCACATCCAGTGGTACCCAATAATCGTTCCAACGCCAAGCGTCAAACTCTGGGTGGTCGGTGGCGCGCAGATTCAAGTGGTGGTCGTGCGTGACCATCTGAAGCAGGAACCAGATTTGTTTCTGGCCCTTGTAAAAGCCGCGTGCATCCCGACGGATGAAGCGGTCTGGCACCTCATAGCGCAACCAGTCACGGGTTCGGGCCACGATGCGCACATGCTCCGGATGGAGACCCACTTCTTCGTGCAGTTCTCGGAACATGGCTTGTTCAGGACTTTCGCCCCGGTCAATGCCACCTTGCGGAAATTGCCAGCTGTGGGTGCGTATGCGCTTGCCCCAGAAAACCTGGTTTCTCTGGTTGAGCAGAATGATGCCGACGTTCGGCCTAAAGCCTTCACGGTCAAGCATAATCAACCTCAAATTTTTAAATTGTGTCCATTATGCACGCCGTATCAGTGCTCGCTATTGGATGTTTCCCCTGATGCCCCTGTCATTGAGTCTGCCGCGATGAAAGCTTCCCAATTTCTTATTTCCACCCTCAAAGAAGCGCCTGCTGATGCGGAAGTCGTCAGCCACAAACTGATGACCCGGGCTGGGCTGATCAAAAAATTGGGTGCCGGCATTTACAACTACATGCCTATGGGTTTGCGCGTGATTCGCAAGGTCGAGGCCATCGTGCGCGAAGAGATGAACCGTGCGGGCGCCATTGAGATGACCATGCCCGTGGTGCAACCCGCAGAGCTTTGGCAAGAGACAGGTCGTTTTGACAAGATGGGCCCAGAACTCTTGCGCATCAAGGACCGCCATGGTCGTGATTTCGTGATCCAGCCCACCAGCGAAGAAGTCGTGACCGACGTGGTCCGCCAGGAAGTGCGCAGCTACAAACAGCTGCCAAAAAACTTCTATCAGATCCAGACCAAATTCCGCGATGAACGCCGCCCCCGCTTTGGTCTGATGCGCGGACGCGAGTTCACCATGAAAGATGCCTACAGTTTTGACCGCGACATGGTCAGTGCCAAGGCCAGCTACCAGGTCATGGCCGGGGCTTACCGCAAGATCTTTGACCGCTTTGGCCTGACCTACCGTGCCGTGGCCGCTGACAGCGGCGCCATTGGCGGCGACTTGAGCGAAGAGTTCCAGGTGATCGCGGCCACGGGTGAAGACGCCATCGTGTATTGCCCATCCAGCAGCTACGCCGCCAACATGGAAAAAGCCGAGGCCCTGGCCCCGAGTCAGCCACGCGGTGCTGCCACACAAGCCCTGACCAAGACGGCCACCCCAGGCAAGAGCACCTGCGAAGACGTGGCGGCTTTGCTGAATGTGCCTTTGTCCACCACCGTCAAATCTTTGGTGCTGGCCACCGACACCCTGAACGAGCAGGGCGAAATCGTGAAGTCCCAAGTCTGGCTTTTGTTGCTGCGCGGCGACCACGACATGAACGAAGTCAAGGCGGGCAAGCTGCCCGGCATGGAAGGTGGTTTCCGTTTTGCCACATTGGGTGAGATCGAAGACCACTTTGGCTGCAAGCCCGGCTACCTCGGCCCGCTGAACCTCAAAAAGCCCGTTCACTTGGTGGCCGACCGCGACGTGGCGGTGATGGCCGACTGGATCTGCGGTGCCAACGAAGAAGACTTCCACATCACCGGTGTCAACTGGGGCCGCGACCTGCCCGAGCCTGCACTGGTGGCCGACATTCGTAACGTAGTGGCCGGCGACAAATCGCCCGATGGCCAAGGCGAGCTGGCCATTGAACGCGGCATCGAAGTGGGCCATGTGTTCTATTTGGGCACCAAGTATTCCAAGGCCATGAACGCCACTTTCTTGGACGAGAACGGCAAGCCACAGTTCCTCGAAATGGGCTGCTACGGCATTGGCATCACACGCTTGCCTGCCGCTGCCATTGAGCAAAATCACGACGAGCGCGGCATCATTTGGCCTGACGCGATTGCCCCTTTCACAGCCGTGGTTTGCCCTATTGGCATGGACCGCAGCGAAGCCGTCAAGGCCGAGGCCGAGCGCATCTACGGCGCTTTGCTGGCCGATGGTGTGGACGTGATCCTCGACGACCGTGGCGAGCGCCCCGGTGCCATGTTTGCCGACTGGGAGTTGATTGGTGTGCCACATCGCATCACCGTTGGTGACAAAGGTCTGAAGGACGGTGTGGTCGAGTACCAGCATCGCCGCGATGCAGAAGCGACCAAGGTGGCTGTGGCCGACATCTTGTCGCACATCCAAAGTCGCATCGCGAGCTGATTTTCCTCAGTCTTTGGTGGCGTGCCGTTGCACGCACGCGATGTAGGCCTCGCCATCGGGCATGCGCCCTGAGCGCTGGCTTTCGTGGACCATGCGCCCCAAGCATTCCATGGCTTGGTGGTGGGCATCGTGCAGCGAGTTGAGTCTGTGGGTCAGCAGTTCCACCGCCTGGCGGATACCGCGCGGCTGATCTATGCTGCATTGCTCGCTGATGGACAGGTGCATGGACAGGTGCAAAAAGGGGTTTTCCCTGTTCGGATCGGCTTGGTGCATGCTGGCCAGCGCGGCATCCATGTCGGCCAGTTCTGCGTGGTATTCGGGGTGCTCATCAATCCATTGGCTGACGAGCATTTCCATGGGTTCGAGCGTTGCAGCGGTTTTGGCCTTGGCATAGACGCCGCAAAAAAAGCGCCGCACATCGGCTTGTGAAGGTTGAATCAGCATGGGTCCAATTGTCCGTCATGTCGGCACTTGAAGCCCATGGGTGGAGTTGGGATGGGGTCAGGGGCCGGGGTTCAGAGGCGCTTCGCTTTGCCACATCACCCCGGCCCCTGAGCCCGGGCAGCGCCGCTCGTGCCCATGGTGGATTCAACACCTAGAATCAATTCAGCAATACACATGAAACATGCAATAAAATGCATGCAACATCAATTTGGAGACTCAAAACATGAACCAAGCCTACATTTGCGACGCGATTCGTACCCCTTTTGGCCGTTACGGTGGCGCGCTGTCCAGCGTGCGCACCGACGACCTGGGTGCTGTTCCCCTGCGTGCCCTGATGGCGCGCAACCCCAATGTGGACTGGGCCGCTGTGACCGACGTGCTTTACGGCTGCGCCAATCAGGCCGGTGAAGACAATCGCAACGTGGCCCACATGAGCAGCTTGCTGGCCGGTTTGCCGATCGATGTGCCCGGCGCCACCATCAACCGCTTGTGCGGCTCGGGCTTGGACGCGATTGGTACCGCTGCTCGCGCCATCAAGGCCGGTGAGGCCGGTCTGATGATTGCAGGCGGTGTGGAGAGCATGAGCCGCGCTCCATTCGTGATGCCCAAAGCCGAGAGCGCTTTCAGTCGCAACAACGCGGTGTACGACACCACCATTGGCTGGCGCTTTGTCAACAAGCTGATGAAAGCCCAATACGGCGTGGACTCGATGCCCGAGACCGCCGAAAACGTGGCCACCGACTACAAGATCGAACGCGAAGCGCAAGATCTGATGGCCTACAACAGCCAGCTGCGTGCGGTGGCGGCCATCAAGGCCGGCCATCTGGCCCGTGAAATTGTGGGCGTGAGCATCCCCCAGAAAAAGGGCGATGCCATCATTGTGGATACGGACGAACATCCCCGCGAGACCAGCCTCGAAGCGCTGGCCAAGCTCAAAGGCGTGGTGCGTCCGGACGGCACCGTGACCGCAGGCAATGCCTCGGGCGTGAACGATGGCGCATGCGCCTTGTTGTTGGCCGACGAAGCCACTGCCGCTAAAAACGGCCTGACGCCCAAAGCACGCATTGTGGGCATGGCCACAGCCGGTGTCGCACCGCGCGTCATGGGCATTGGCCCGGCCCCAGCCACGCTCAAGGTGTTAGCGCAAACTGGCTTGACCATCGACCACATGGATGTGATCGAACTGAACGAAGCCTTTGCCGCACAAGGCCTGGCCGTGCTGCGCATGTTGGGTCTGAAAGACGACGACGCCCGCGTGAACGCTTGGGGCGGTGCGATTGCTTTGGGTCACCCGCTGGGGGCATCGGGTGCTCGCCTGGCCACCACGGCCATCAACCGTTTGCAGCAAACGGCTGGCCGCTATGCGCTGTGCACCATGTGCATTGGCGTGGGTCAGGGCATTGCGCTGATCATCGAGCGGGTTTGAGGGACGGACCCTGGGTCAAGCCCGGGGTCACCATACAGCCAAGTCAGGGATGACCGGTCAGCACTTGGATGCGCGGACATTGGACCGGTGGCGTTTAAATGCCACCCTGAGACGCCAGCTCAGTTTGACCAACAGGTAAGACAAAACGGCGCCGCCGAGTCCAAAAATCCCCATGCCCAGCAGAACAGGGCCACCGACTTCCCGCAAACTTTCACCCCATCCCGTGCTCGGCAAGGCGTCAGGAGTGTTCGGCAGCCCTAGAAAAAAGTTGCCAACAGGGTAAGCCAACCAAAGCCAAAATCCGAATGTCAGAGGATTGGTGAGCATGGTCATGATGGCTGCCGCTGGAATATGGCCTCGCCACCAAGTGCAGTGTGCTGCCGCCGCAAAAGTTTGACCCAGCGGGATCACAAACGCCCAAAAAGTCCCAATCGCCACGCCCCTTGCCACCGACTCGTGTTGCAGTCGCCACAATTGTGGATGCAGCAGCTGGTGAGCAATCGGTTGGAGCCAGCTGTGTTGCTCAAGGGTTTCGCGGGTGGGCATGGCTTTTTGCACAAGCGACCGCATTGAGTTGAAAAGGGACATGGCACATCCAGTGGACAGATGTCGTGCATGTTGCCCATTGCGAGCGTCATTTAACAGCAACAATTCCAAGTGCTATATTCTGTTTTTTCAAGAGTGTCATGATCAATAACTCAGTAAAAATACATGATGTCGATCACTGAAGTTAGCGCGTGACAGGGTCCATCATTTACCCGCTAATGCAGGTCTTTTTGACTGTGGATTGTCTTTAATAACGCAAAGGTGTTTTATGGAAACCATCGCGCCCCTGTGGCTCTGGGCTAGTTTTATTGCCATCGTGCTGGTGTCGCTGTTTGTGGATTTTGTGGTGCTCAAAAAACAGGGCTCGCATGATATTGGCGTCAAAGAAGCGCTGAACTGGTCACTGATCTGGATTGCACTCAGCTTCTTGTTCAATGGTTTGTTCTGGTGGGCCATCAAGGACACCACAGGTTCGGTGGAGATCGCCAACACCAAATCTTTGGAGTTTCTCACCGGGTATCTGATTGAAAAATCATTGGCAGTGGACAACATTTTTGTCTTCTTGATGATTTTTAGTTACTTCGCTGTGCCCACAAATTTTCAGAAGCGTGTGCTCATGATCGGCATCATTGGTGCCATCGTGCTGCGCACACTCATGATTTTGGTGGGGGGTTGGTTGTTGTCAGAGTTCCATTGGGTGTTGTATGTGTTTGGCGCTTTCTTGATCCTCACAGGCGTCAAGATGTGGTGGGCAGCAGGCCAGGAGCCCGATCTAGAAGACAACCCAGCGCTGAAGTTGTTGCGCAAAGTTTTGCCTGTCAGCCAGAACTACGATGGTGAAAAATTCTGGACGTTTGAAAATGGCAAGAAGATCGCAACGCCCTTGTTCATGGTCATTTGTTTGATCGCATTGACCGACGTGATTTTTGCGGTGGATTCGATACCGGCGATTTTCGCCATCACCTCGGACCCTTTCATCGTCTTGACCAGTAACGTGTTCGCTATCTTGGGTTTGCGTGCCATGTACTTTTTGTTGGCGGCTGTGGCCAACAAGTTCCACCTGCTCAACTACGGTCTGGCCGTGATCCTGGTGTTTATCGGCACCAAGATGTGCCTGATTGACGTGTTCAAGATACCAGTGGGCATTTCCTTGGGGGTGGTGGTGGGCATCTTGGCCGCGACCATGCTGCTGAGCGTGCGCACGTCCAAAACCTGACCATCGACCTTGCCAGTTTGGCCCCCGGGTGTTCCAGCCTAGGGGCTTTTTGTTGGGCGGCGCAGCCCTCAAGCCGCTGAGTCGGTGGCTTGCAGCAGACGTTGTACCAAGGGGTGTTGAACTTTCTTTTCTGTCCCGATTGCAAAAAAGTGTTCCATCACGCCTTCGCAAGGACCTAGGCGCTGAACATCGTAGTGCGCCAGCAATTCTTCGTGTACCCATTCGGCAGCAGGGAACACACCCATGCCACTTTCACCAAAGGTCTTGAGCAAGGCGCTGTCTTCGAACTCACCCACGATACGAGGTGTGATGGCATGGTGCTCGAACCAGTGGTCAAGGCGTGTGCGCACAGCGGTGTGGCCTGTGGGCAGCAGCACCGGCACATCGGCCAAGCTGGCCGGGAATTGCTTTTTGGCCGACTTCACCAGTGCCGCGCTGCCATACCAAGACACGGCGGACGAGCCCAGCGCATGGTTGTACAGCTTGATGTTGGCGTTGCTCGGAGCGGGGCGGTCTGACAAGACCACGTCCAGGCGGTGCAGGGCCAAGTCACCCAACAGCCCGTCAAATTCACCTTCGTGGCAGATCAACCGTAAATTAGGTTCGCCCATCACGGCTTGCATCAGTCGGCGCACCACCAGCTTGGGCAGGCCATCAGAGATGCCTGCCGCCAAACGCACGGTGGGGGAACTGACGGCGTCTCGGACCTTGGATGGCAGGTCTTCACCCAACTGGAAAATTTGATCGGCTTGCTGCATGGCCGCCACTCCCGCATCGGTCAGCACCAGTCCGCGCCCTGCGGGTTTGAGCAGGGCGTAACCCAACGAGCGCTCCAGTTCACGCACTTGGGCGCTGACGGTTTGCACGGCCATATCGAGTTTGTCTGCGGCCCGTGTGATGCCGCCTTCTTTGGCGACAACCCAAAAATAATACAAATGCTTGTAGTTAAAGGTGGTGCGCATGATGAGGTTTTTCGGGATTCTGGATCAGAAATTATCTGCTTTTTGATTGCTATTTATAGCGGTAAATTCAAGTGCCAATGGCTCGAAAAATGCTGTTGAAAAATCTGCAACGGCTTTAGACCAATGCTTCGCTTGTCCAAATTCAAAGGTTTCATCATGAAATGTCCCACCAGCACTGACACCCCTCTCGTGATGGCCGAGTGTCAGGGTGTCGAGATCGACTTGAAATGAGCAACTTCACCGATCCCGCCATTTTGTTCTTTGTGTTCGGCATTCTGGCCGGTTCTTTGAAGTCAAATCTGGAAATTCCCCCGCCCATTTCCCGTTTCTTGTCGCTGTATTTGCTCATGGCTTTGGGCCTGAAGGGTGGGTTTGCTTTGGCGCAGTCGGGGCTGACCCCTGGCGTCCTTGTGGACTTAGGGGCTGCACTGGCGATGGCATTTTCAGTGCCCCTGATCGGTTACATGGTTTTGCGCCGTTTCTTGTCGGGCTTTGATGCGGCTGCCGTTGCGGCCACATACGGTTCGGTCAGTGCTGTCACTTTCATCACGGCCTCGCAGTATCTGGATAACCTCGGTGTGGCGTTTGGTGGCCACATGGCGGCTGCCATGGCCCTGATGGAGTCGCCAGCGATCGTGTTCGCGGTGTTCATGGCTAACCATGTGCGTCGCCGCATGAACAGCCGTGCTGGCACCAATTTGGCAGAGCGTGGCGAGAAGTCGCTGCTTGGCAGCAACCCACCATTGGGGAAAATATTGCACGAAGCGCTGACGGACGGTGCACAACTGCTTTTGCTTGGCGCCATGCTGATTGGTTTGATGACGGGCGAAGCGGGTCAGTCGGCCATGAAGCCGTTTTCTGTGGACCTGTTCAAGGGCATGCTTGCTTTCTTTTTGCTTGATATGGGCTTACTGGCAGCGCGCAACATGGGGCAGCTCAAAGGGCAATCGCCTTGGCTCGTGGTGTATGCCGTGCTGGGTCCCCTGGTTCATGCCGGCTTGGCTTTGTTCTTGGCATGGACGTTGGGCATGTCGGCGGGCAACGGTGCCTTGTTGATGGTGTTGTCGGCCAGTGCGTCTTACATTGCTGTGCCCGCGGTCATCCGCCATGCCATTCCAGAGGCCAGCCCCTCACTGTACTTTGGCATGTCCTTGGGGCTTACTTTTCCGTTCAATATTTTGTTGGGTATCCCGCTCTATCTGCTGGCCGCACAACAGGTATTGGCGTGAGGTTTTGACTGCCCCACTTTTAAGTGCGGTGCTGCACTGTTTATTCGAATTGCACAGCTTATAAATTCACAACTGGCAGAGGCCGCTTGGTGCGGTGTTCTGCATCTTGGGCATCTGTCTTGGGTGCCGTGAATGGAGCATTGGCTGTGAAAAAAATCTGGATAGGTGTACTTTGCGGACTCATGGGCACCTGTCATGCCTATGACGGGTTGAGCAGCGAGCTGTCCCACGCCGCAGGCGGGGCCTTGTTGGCGGGAGCCGTCACACGGTTTTACAGCGATTCAGAGAACCGCGCAGCGATCGGATTTGCCGTCAGCAGCGCGGGGATCGTGCTTTCAGAGAGTTATCAGATCTCGAAGGGGGCCAAGCGCTCAAGTGCCTATTTGGACATGGCCTCGCACATCGCGGGGGCGGCTTTGGGCGCGTGGTGGATGGACCGGTACGGGCTCGTGCCCGTCATTGGCCGCCAGTCTGTGGGCTTGGTGGTGTGGCGTCAGTTTTAAGTGGCCTTGACTTTCGCGTTGGCGTTGGCGCCTCAAACCGCTTTGACCCGCACCCCGCCAATCACCCCCGCCACCAGCAGCGCAATGCCGGTCAGCGTGAGTGGTTCGGGCCATTGGCCACGCAGCCAAAAGGCGTAAGCCAGCGCCGCCAAGGTCTCGAACACGATCAGTTGCCCGGCCAGCGCGGTGGGCAGGCGCTGGCTGGCCGCATTCCAGCACAGCGTGCCCAGCCATGAAGCGAACAGGCCAATGGCCATCATGAGGCCGATGAATTCGAATGGGCGTGGCCCCAGAGGCATGGGCAGTGGGTCGTGGGTGACGCTCGTCCACAGCCAAAAAGCGGCATATCCCAGCAGTGCAAGCGGCAAGGTGGACAGGCCTTGCGCTGTGGCCCAGACGCGGGGGTTGCGGTCGGGGTGGCCGCGCAGCCAGTCGGCGTTTTTCAGGGGGTACCAGGTCCAGCAAACCACCGCGCCCACGGCCAGCACGGCACCCGTGATGTAGCGCGTGGTGTCGCCCGCTGGGTTTTGCACGAGGGCCGTCCATTCCACATGGTTGACACAGGCAATGCCCAGCAGGATAAGCGCCAGCGGGGGAGCGAGTTTTAGCCAAGGAAACCGCCCGTCACGCTGGTGGTTGAGCACGTTGGCCGAGATGGCAATCACCACGGGCAAAGTGCCAATGATCATGGTGGGCAGCGCGCCACCGGCACGCTGAATGGCGCTGGCCAGGAACAGGTAATAAAGCACATTGCCAATAGCGGCCAGTTTGAGTGCCGCGAGCCAGTCGGTGCGGCTGAGACGTCGGATGTCGGCGCGGTCCACAAATGCCAGGGGCAGCGCGATGAGGCCAAACGCCAAATAGCGGCCGAAGGTGTGCAGTGCGGCGGGGTACTCGGGCAGCATCAAGGGGCCTACAAACACCAGGCCCCACATGAGCCCGGCCGCCAGCGAAAACAGGAGGCCGCCAAGCAAGTCAGGGGCGTTTGGGTTCATGGGGTTTCAGGCGTCAGTGATTCAGGCGCGCCAGGCGGGCAATTGCCAGTTGCGCCAAAGCGCCAAGGCGCGCAAGCCTACGGTCACGACGAGACAGCCCAGCAGCGCCAACCAGCCAGGTGCATCGAAGGTCCACAGGCCCACATAGGTCCAGCCCCCGGCAAATGCGCACACCGCATAGGGCCGGTGGTCCTTGAAGGCGGTGGGGATTTCGTTGCACACCATGTCGCGCAGCACGCCACCAAACACCCCGGTGATCAGGCCCATCAGCACCGCAACCACGCCGGGCATGAGCGCTTGCAGCGCGTGGTGAACCCCCGTTGCAGTGAACAGGCCCAGGCCCAGCGCGTCGGGCCAGAGAATGGCTTTTTCTGTCACCTCAAAATGCCGCTGGCGCATGAACAACATGGCTATCACGCACAGGACCAGCACGCCCCAGAGCATCTCGGTGTGTTGAACCCAAAAGAAGGGGCGTTGGTCGAGCAGCAAATCACGCAGCGTGCCGCCACCAAACGCGGTCAAAAAGGCCACTACACACACGCCGACCGCATCGAGCCGTTTGCGCGCCGCTTCCATCAGGCCAGAAAGGGCAAAGGCTGCGGTCGCGGACAACTCGACCAGCAAGCGCAGGGTGTCACCCCAGGATTGAATTCCGTACATGGCTGGGATTATCGGGCTTGTTCAAAGCCTGTTCAGCTTTGCAGCCAGACCTTCTGGTAGCGGCCTTGCGGGTCGTGGTCTTGTGTTTGTTTGACGGGGTTGAAGCGCCTGCCCACACGCGGGTCGGTGCCCCGGCCACTGACATACAGCCAGTTGCCCTGGTTGCTGCAGACATCAAAGTCGACCAGTTGCGACTCGAACCAAGCCGCCCCCGCACGCCAGTCGCAGCACAGGTCGTGCACCAGATAGCTGGCCACGATCTGGCGCATGCGGTTGGAAGTGAAGCCCGTGGCGGCCAGCTCGCGCATGCCCGCATCGACGATGGGCTCGCCCGTGTTGCCGCTGCACCAGCGCTGAAAGTCTTTTGGAAAATGGGAGGGCGCGGGCAGCCGCGACAAGCCCCGCGCGGCATACAGCTGGCGGCCCATTTGCCGGTGCAAAAACCGAAAGTTGTCGCGCCACAGCAGTTCAAACCAGAGCCAATAAGTGCCGTCGTTGGCACCGTGTTGTTGCTCGTAAGCCTGCAACGCGGCCCACACAGTGCGCGCCGATACCGCGCCCGTGGCCAGCCAGGGTGACCAGTGGCTGCTGGTGTGTCGTCCTTGCAAGGCATTGCGGGTTTGCTTGTAGCGGTCGGGCCAAGGGGGCGTGAGGTAGTTTTGCAGGTGCGCCAAGGCGCTGCTTTCGCCGCCCCGGCAATGGGCTTGGGTGTACGGAAAGTTGGCGCGTTCGTGCGCGGCATCTTGCGTGTGTGCTTGCAGCAGCGTGGCGGCGTCTGCTGTCCAGCCGGGCAGGGTGGTCAATGCTTCTGGCGGCGCGGGCAGCTGCACAGGGGCTGGCAACGGTGGCAAGGGCTGAAGACCCGCAGCTTCGATGCGTTGGCGAAACACCGTGAACACTTGCGGCATTTCGGTCACATCAAAAGGCAGGGCCTCGGGCTCGAGCAGGCTGGATTGCCACACGGTGTGCACCGTGAGACCGGCATCGCGCAAGGCCTGTACCTGGGCTTGTTCTTCGGGGGCGGCGATGTCTTCGCCAAACACGGTGTCGGCTGCAAAGTGGCGTGCGCAGGCGGGCATCACGTCGGCCACGGCACCGTGCAATAAAACCAGCTGTTGTCCCAGGGCGTGCAGCGAAGCCTGCAGCTCGTGCAGCGTGTCAGCCACAAAGCGCCTGCGGTGTTGACCCATGCGGCGAAAGCCCCATGCGGTCGCTTCGTTTTGCGCGGGTTCGTGCACATAGACGAGCAGCAGGCGCTGGCTGTGCGCAATGGCGTGTGCCGCCGCACGTTGCAAGGCGCGCTGGTCGTGCAGGCGCAAGTCGTTTCGAAACCAGAAAAGGGTGGTGCGCATGTTCAAAAGTCAAAGCCCAGCTGCGGGCTGGGTGAGGGGTTTTCGGTCACTGATTGCCGTGATGCGCTGCGAGCGCCTGAGCGGGTCGTGCCTTTTGTTTTTGTGGTTTTCAAGCCGTTGATGCGGCGCGAGGCGTGCTTGTCGACGATGGCTTTTTTTCCGGCTTTGACCTCGGGATCAGCCCGACGCGCGTGCAGCGCCGCTTTGGATGTGCGGGTGGCTTCGGCCAGATCGACCAAGGGCTCGGGAATGTCTGCGTCCGGCCCTGTGCCCACGGTCAGGCCACAGTGGCGCAGCACTTCGGGTGGCATACGCCACGGTTCAAACAGCCAAGAGTCAGGGACGCGCCGCATGTGCGGCAGCCAGCGGCGCACAAAAATACCTTTGGGGTCGTGGTCTTGTGCTTGTTTGATGGGGTTGTAAACCCGTGTGGTGTTGATGCCCGTGGTGCCTGATTGCATTTGCAGCTGGCTCCAGTGGATGCCCGGTTCGTAGTCCAGGAACTGGGTGGCCAGCCATTGGCCTACTGGCCGCCAGTCGAGCCACAGCGGGTATGCCGCCACCGACACCAGCATGGCCCGCATGCGAAAGTTGAGCCATCCCGTTTCGTGCAGCATGACCACGCAGGCGTCCACCATGGGCCAACCGGTGCGCGCTGAAGTCAGTGCCGCAAAGTGGTCGTCGTTCCAGCCGTCTTCGCGCAGGCCGTCGTAGCCGGGGTGCATGTTGCGCCACTCGATTTCGGGCTCGCTCTCGAGCTTCTGGATGAAATGGCAGTGCCAATACAAGCGGCTCATGAAACCCACCAGGCCTGCCCGGTGCCTTCCCGCTTGCGGCGGCAGGGCATCCAGCATGGCGCGCGTGCTTTGCACCACTTCGCGCAGGCTGATGCAACCCCAGGCCAGGTAAGCAGACAGGCGTGAACACGCATCGGGCGAAGACAGCGGCGACGAGATGCCGCCCCGGTAACCCAGCGCCCGCGCGTCCAAAAAACTGTGCAGGGTGCTCAGTGCCGCGCTGCGTCCACCACGCTGGCGCTGGGCAGGGTTGTGCTGCAGGTTGGGCGGTGGGTCCATCACTTCAGGGCCGCAATTTTCAGACGCCTTAAAAAAGCGTAAATCAGGCAAGACGGCTTGCGGTGCAGCCATGTGCGCTTCCCAACGGGCATGCCAGGTGTTGCGACTTTTCAGGCGGCGAACCACGCCAAACTGCGCCAGTTCGGTCCAGCGCACACCTTGGTTTCGGCACCATGCACCCACTTGCAAATCACGTTCAAAAGTGAAGGCGTTGCCGGTTTCCTCGTGCGCCACGAGCTCGGCAAATGGCGCTTGCGCGTGCAGCTTGGCCAGCACCTGCACGGCATTGCCAACGCGCACTTGCAAACTGCCGCCCAGTGTGTTCAGCGCGTGCTGCAGTTCCTGCAGGGATTCGCGCACAAATTCGAAGTGTTGCAAAGCCGCATCCGGCTGAGCCCACAGATCGGGCTCGACAATGTAGAGGCACAGCACGGGCCCTTGGCCTGCGGCGTGCGCCAGGGCGGCGTGGTCTTGCAGGCGCAGGTCGCGTTTGAACCAGACGACACGGTAAGTCATGGGCGGTCTTTCCCGCTCAGGACGACAGGGCCGAGACCGCCACCGCCCTGGCCGTAACGCACAAGGTCGATCTCGAAGCAATCGAGCAGAGATTCAGGCCACGTTTCATGCAATTGACCCCAGATTGTGGGGGCTTGCTGGCGCAGGTAGCGACGCACAAAATTGGGGGCATGCCACGGGGCGGTGGAGCCACTCCAGACCGCGCTGTCCTGGATTTGCCAGACACCCTCTGATTGGCGCAAAAACAAGATGCTGGGGTTGAGCGTTTTGAAAGTCACCTCGGCCAAGGCCCAATTGCCCTGCTGGCGCAATTGCAGAAGTTGGGCTTCTTTTGAGTCGGGCAGGCTGTGCTGCTGGATGGCCTGTAGCACTGCGTTGGCGGTGGCCTGGGGCACGTCGCTGTTGACCCCTCGGCAATCCGTGTGAAGTTGCCGCCAGTGTTCCGATGCCCAGCCTTTGGGGTCAAACACGCGGCCACTCAGTTCTAACAAGGTTCCGTCGTCATGCGGGACCCAGTTGACATGGCTGTCGACGACCAACAGGCCCGATACCACCAAAAGGGTGGCTGCGACATGGCGTTTCATGGTGCTGACTTCTTGGGTGACTGTGTGGGTAACTTGGTGGCGGTGCCGATCACGCCTGCTCTTGCAGCGAGATGCCTTCGTGTGCGGCCACCATTTGCAGCGCTTCTTCAAACAAGGCTCGCGCCGTGGCGGCCATGGCGTTCAGGTGGGTGTGCAGTTCGGTGTCTTTGGGGCTCTGGTTCAGGCAGTCGCGGCTGTACTCTTCGAACCGACCCAGTTGCCCGATGAGCTCGGCCACATGTTTCGGGCATTCACACAGCACTTGGCTGGGGATGTTGGCCACACGCTGCAGCACCGCGTCGGAAAACTGCCGGGGAGGGATCGCTTGGCCGGTATCACGCCATGACCGTGTGGGCGCTACCCACGCAGGGCGAGCGCTTTGGAGGATGTCGGCCAATGCTGAATCGTCTAGTGTGTTGCGGTGCACCTGGCATGCGGCGCGGCTCAGTTGAGCGAGCGCGTGGCTTTGGCCATAGCCATACAGCACCACCGTGAGTCTGGCGTTGTGGTGTTGCGACAGATTCAGAATCTGCTGCGCTGCCTGGTCATTCAAACTGTTGACCGACACCAGCAACACATCCAAGCGCTCGTCCGATGGGCCAGCCAGTGGGCCGTTCAGGGCTTCATTCAGGTCGGCCCACACCTGCCTTATGTGCAGGGCATGGCCCTGGCGTGATGCTTGGAAGTCTGTCGATTGCAATCGTTCGGCCAGGCTCTTTCCCACCACGCCCCACGCGCCCTGACTTGGGCTGGCGGCTACTGGGCTTTGCAAGGGGGCTCGCGCCATGTCGACACTGGTTTGCAACAGTTGTTGCAACTGGAGGTTGGGCAAACCTGCAATCAAGCTGATGGCGTGACCCTGGCGTGTCAAGGTTTTGAGAAGCGCGGCCTTACGTAAATCATCGTCGTTGTACAGCCGGTGTTGCCCCTGCGTGGTGGCGGGCGAAAACGCGTTGTAACGCGTTTGCCAGACACGCAAGGTCGGCACCGGGATGCCACTGAGCTTCGAGATCGCGCCGATGCGGTACAACGCCGGACTTTGCAAGTGCTGGGTGTTCATGAGTTTGTCTATGTATTGAGTAGATATTTTATGCCAAAAAGATATTTATTTGGGATAAAAACAGGTAATGCATGGTTTTTGTTTGTTTAAACAATACAATAACCACTCAAACTAGGAGCGAACCATGATCTTGAAGAAAACAGCCAAAGCCGTCGATATCGCGGTTTTTATTACTTCTCGTTCAGTCGTGGAACCCGTGACAACGGAAGAAATTGCCTCGGGTTTAGGGCTGTCGTCCTCGTACACCGAGTCGATCCTGAAAGAGCTGCGCGAAGCCGGTTTGATCCGCGCGCACCGTGGTCCGGGCGGTGGTTACCAGATTCGTGGCAACCCGGAAGACATCACTTTGTGGGACGTGGTGAAGCACTTCGAAGTGGTGCACAGTTTTGACGAGGTGTACCCGGATGATTCGCACCCGATGAAGTCGCTGGAGTCCGAGATTCAACGGCATCTGCAGGAAGCCCTTTCGGAGCAGACCCTTGACGATGTGGCTGTCCCGTTGGTTACCCGTGATGCGCGTGTCACATCCATGTTCGGTCAATTCCGACTGAAACCCATGCCAGCGCCCTTTATCCCAAGAGCGCCTAACTCGGTATTCCAGTTGAGCATGATGCTCTGAACTTGGCCGGAGGGTCTGTACCCTCCGATGGGCATGGCATGCACCGATCGGTGAATGTTCCAAGGTCCGCGTGCGGCCTAGCATGGTGGCGTGAACATTCATCGCCATTCCCGTTCTGTTGATGTCCCGCGTCCTGGGCCCCTGTTGGACCGTTGGGCACACACCCAGTTGTCGCCCTACACGCAGGGTGTTTCTACAGCGTCTTTGCGCATGGCGTTTGACGACTGGATGACACACCTGTTTTTAAACCCTGCTGAACAACTCAAGCTGCTGCAACTCGCGGTGCAAAGCCTGCAGCAGTGGAGCCAATTCGTTGCCCAAGCCCAAATAGACGATTGCAAACCCTGCATCAAGCCCTTGTTGCACGACACGCGTTTTGTGCACCCGGCTTGGCAGGCTTGGCCTTTCAATGCGATGAGCCAGTCTTTTTTGCTCACGCAACAGTGGTGGCAAGAGGCGACGACTGGGGTGCGTGGGGTGTCGCCACACCACGAGTCGGTGGTCAATTTCGCGGCCCGTCAGTGTCTTGACATGGTCTCTCCCGCCAATTTCGTCGTGACCAACCCCGAGGTGCTGGAGCGCACCCAACAAACCATGGGGGCCAATTTGCGTCAGGGTTTTCAGAACTGCTTGGAGGACACCCAGCGTTGGCAGTCGGGCCAGCCACCGCATGGTGCCGAGGCGTACCAAGTGGGGCGCAATGTGGCCGTTACGCCGGGGCGGGTCATTTACCGCAACCCTCTGATGGAGCTGATCCAGTACACACCCACCACCGACCAGGTGCACCCCGAGCCGGTGTTGATCGTGCCGTCATGGATCATGAAGTACTACATCCTTGATTTGTCGCCGCACAACTCGCTGATCAAGTATCTGGTGGATCAGGGACACACCGTGATGGCCATGTCCTGGGCCAACCCCGGGGGCGATGACCGCGACCTTGATCTGGACGATTATTTGCGCATGGGCGTGATGGATGCCCTGGAGGTGGCGTGCGCTGTGTTGCCCAGACGCAAAGTGCATGCAGTTGGGTATTGCCTGGGCGGTACGCTGCTGAGCATTGCGGCAGCGGCCATGGCCAGAGACGCCGACGATCGCTTGGCCAGCATCACGCTCCTGGCGGCACAAACCGACTTTACCGAGCCCGGTGAGCTGGGGCTGTTCATCGATGACAGCCAGGTCGCGCACCTGGAAGACATCATGTGGGACCGAGGCTATCTGGACAGCACGCAAATGGCGGGTGCGTTCCAGTGGATGAACTCGAACGACCTGATCTGGTCGCGTTTGCTGAAAGATTATTTGCTCGGCGAGCGCGCACCCATGAGCGATCTGATGGCCTGGAACGCCGATGGCACCCGCTTGCCCTACCGCATGCATGCCGAATATTTGCGCCGCATGTTTTTGAACAACGATCTGGCCAGCGGCCGTTACCCCGTGAACGGCAAGCCGGTGGCTTTGACCGCCATTCAATGCCCGATCTATGCCATTGGCACCGACCGTGACCACGTCGCACCCTGGCGTTCGGTGCATAAATTGCACCTGCTGACGAATGTGGACACCACTTTTTTGTTGACGTCAGGGGGGCACAACGTGGGCATCGTCAACCCGCCTGGGGTGCCGGGGCGCAGCTACCAAGTGCTGAACCGGCCACACGACGGGCCGTATCTGGACCCCGATGCTTGGTTGCAAGCGGCAGCCAGGCATGACGGTTCGTGGTGGCCGCATTGGCAGGCATGGTTGCGAGACCATTCTGGCGAACTGGGGGCATTGCCCGGCATGGGCGCACCCGACATGGGTTTATCGCCCTTGGACGATGCGCCCGGACACTATGTATTGGAAAAATAAGGGGCGCAGCACATGGACAACAGCCACCATCCATTTCACTCACTTTTTGCGCAACTGGGCTTGCCCTGCGATGCGGTCAGCATGTTGCAAAACATCGCAGTGTCACAAAACATTAACGCAAACGACTTTTCTGTGTCATTGCACCTTTGGATCATGGCGTCATTGATTCAAAGGAGAGCTGGTCATGAAAGAGTTGCCAAATCCAACGTTCGCGTTGTCCCCGATCAGTTTGCCCAGGGGGTTACTTCATCCGGCGCAGTCCAACTCCGCTGTGGATTTCTTGCCTCGCCGTGCCCAAAACGCTATTCACGTCACTTGGGCGAAGCATCAAGACGAAGTCCGCGAAGCGCAAAGACTGAGGTTTGATGTCTTTGGCACCGAAATGGGGGCACGCCTGTCGTGCAAGGTGCCCGGTCATGACATCGATTTATTTGACGACTATTGCGAACACCTGTTGGTGCGGCACAGCCAAACGGAGCGGGTGATCGGCACTTACCGTGTGCTCACGCCGGCCCAAGCCAAACGCGCAGGCAGTACATACAGCGACACCGAGTTTGATTTGACCCGCCTGCGCGGCATGCGCAACCGCATGGTTGAGCTGGGCCGCAGTTGTGTGCATGCCGAGCACCGTCAGGGCGGTGTGATCATGGCCTTGTGGGGGGCTTTGTTCGAGTTCATGGACCGCAACCGTCTGGACACCATGATCGGGTGCGCCAGCATCCCCATGTTGCACAACGGTGTGGTCACAGGCAATGTGGCCGCCAGCATCTGGCACCAGCTGCGACAAACCCACTTGGCCGATATCCAGCACCATGTCCGGCCCCGCCTGCCTTTGCCGGTAGATGAGCTGGACCACAGTTTGTCGATCGAGCCGCCTGCGCTCATCAAGGGCTATTTGAGGCTGGGTGCCAAGGTTCTGGGGGCACCCGCCTGGGACCCGGATTTCAACACCGCCGACTTGCCCATGATGATGCGCACAGCGGATTTGCCTGCACGCTACCGCAAGCATTTTTCGGCGGGTTCGGCATGATCTTTACGCCGGTCCCGCAGCAAAATACGGCACTTTTTAAAACCGCACATGCGGATATTGCGAGTGCTTTTCGTCTGGATTCGCCCATGACGAATGCGGGCGGTGGTGATGGTTTTGATGACGAAGAAACGCCAGCAGGCCGGCCGCGGTTGCGGGCGATTTTCATTTCAGACTTGCACATTGGTACGCCAGGTTTTCAGGCCGAGGCTTTGCTCGATTTTTTGAAACACCACCCGAGCGACATGCTGTATCTGGTGGGCGATATTGTGGATGGTTGGCAGTTGCGCAGACGTTGGTTTTGGCCGCAAAGCCACAACGATGTGGTGCAAAAACTGTTGCGCCGAGCGCGCAAAGGTTGCCGCGTGATCTACGTGCCGGGCAACCACGATGAATTTGCCCGGCATTTTGTGGGGCACGCGTTTGGCGGTGTCGAGGTGGTACACGACACCGCACACACCACGGCCACGGGACGCAAGCTCTGGGTGGTGCATGGCGACCATTTTGATGGTGTGATCCAGTGCGCCAAGTGGCTGGCGCATGTGGGGGACTGGTTGTACGAGTTGACCCTCAAGATCAACCGGCACCTGAACAGCTTCAGGGCCCGCATCGGGCTGGAGTACTGGTCTTTGTCGGCCTATCTCAAGCTCAAGGTCAAAAAGGCGGTCAACTTCATCAGCGACTTTGAAGTGGCCGTCGCGCACGAGGCAAAGCGCCGTGGTTTTGATGGCGTGGTGTGCGGGCACATTCACCACGCCGAAATCCGCGATGTGAACGGCATTTTGTATTGCAACGACGGCGATTGGGTGGAAAGCCGAACGGCCTTGGTCGAGCATGCGGACGGACGGCTGGAGATCATTCACTGGGGTGCCCAGGCGCTGGTCGTGAACCGTGCGCCAGAGACTGAGGCGGTGGTTGCATGAAACTGGCACTGATCACCGATGCTTGGCATCCGCAAATCAATGGCGTGGTCACGACCTTGCACGAATTGGTGCAAGCGCTGGGGCCTTTGGGGGTGGATGTTTCGGTGCTGCACCCTGGCTTGTTCAAAAGCCGCAGTTGTCCAGGTTATGCCGGCATCGACTTGGCGGTGCGTCCCTACAAGGCCTTGGCTGCGATGCTCGATGACCTGCAACCCGACGCGGTCCACATTGCCACCGAAGGCCCTTTGGGTTGGGCCGCGCGCAAACATTGCCTGAAAAAGGGGTGGAAATTCACCACCGCGTTTCATACCAAGTTTCCTGAAATTCTCAAGGCCGCGCTGCGTGTGCCCTTGTTTTTGGGTTACGGCTTGTTTCGCCACTTTCACCGGCCGTCATCGGGTGTGATGGTGCCCACGCAAGGCGTTCTGAATATGTTGCAAAGCCGTGGCTTCAAGTCGCTCAAGCCCTGGACGCACGGTGTCGATCTGGGTTTGTTTGAGCACCGTGCTGTGCCTCTGGAAATCCCAAGTTTGCAAGGCCGGAATCGCCCTTATGCGCTGTTCGTTGGCCGTGTTTCGTACGAAAAAAACATCGATGCCTTTCTGGACTTGCCACTGCAGGGCACCCGCATCGTGTGTGGCGTGGGCCCGCTGGAGGCGCAACTCAAGGCGCGATATCCGGATGTGGTTTGGATGGGCGTGCTGCCACGCCAGCAGTTGGCCGATGTGTATGCCGCTGCCGATGTGTTTGTGTTCCCTTCGCGCAACGAAACATTCGGTTTGGTCATGCTCGAAGCCATGGCCTGCGGCACACCTGTGGCGGCCTTTCCGGTGGACGGGCCCTTGCAGGTTTTAGGCGATGGCAATGGCAAGGCCACGGGTGGCGTGTTGTCTGAAGATCTGAGTGCCGCGTTTCAACAGTGTCTGCAAGTGCCGCGCAGCGAAGCGCGACAACGCGCCGAGGCTTTTGGCTGGCCGAGGACGGTAGAGATGTTCAAGTCGAATCTGGTTTCTGTTGGCAGTGACGCCAACCCTTATCCCTGATTCACTGACTTGTCATCAAATTGACACGGCAAATTCCTAGAATAAATTTTTGATTCCTTCAAGCAACGCCATGGCCCATTCAAAAGTCGAGACTTCAGCAGCAGACGATCGGCAAGCCCTGTTGGACCGAGATCTGAGCATTTTGGCCTTCAACGAGCGTGTGCTCGATTGGGCGCATCGCCCAGAAGTGCCGGTGTTGGAGCGCCTGCGCTACCTGTGCATCGTGTCGTCGAATCTAGATGAGTTTTTTGAGGTGCGCGCCGAGCCGCATGTGATGGGCAGTTTGCAGGGTTTGAAAACGGGGCCCTACACACAAAAAAGTCTGGCCGTCATTGCCGAAAGAACCGGTGCCATGGTGGCGCGCCAATACGCGCTGTACAACGAGGATTTGTTGCCCACCTTGCAGCGCAAGGGCTATCGCATCTTGTCGCATGGTGAGCGCAATGCCGCCCAGCGCCAGTGGGTGCGCAGCTACTTTCAGCGCGAAGTCCAGCCTTTGCTGGTGCCTGTGAGCTTGGACCCTGCGCACCCCTTTCCCCAAGTGGCCAACAAGTCGTTGAATTTCATTGTTCAGTTGTCCGGCAAAGACGCGTTTGGTCGGTCCAATGAAATTGCGATTGTCAAAGTCCCACGCGTGCTGCCGCGCTTGATTTCTTTGCCGGCCAGGGTGTGTGATGGCACCACCGCTTATGTCATGTTGTCCAGCGTGATCCGGGCGCACTTGGCCGAATTGTTTCCGGGTCGCGAGGTCGGGCAGTTCTCGCAGTTTCGGGTCACCCGCAACTCCGAATTGGCGGTGGACGAAGACGAAATCGCCAATTTGCGCATGGCCTTGCGCCAAGGTCTGCAGCACCGGCACTACGGTCAGGCGGTGCGTTTGGAGGTTTCTGCCAACTGCGCACCGCGGTTGGCGGAATTTTTGCGCAAAGAATTCCAGTTGCCAGAGGAGGCCGTTTTCCGGGTCAATGGACCGGTGAATTTGGTCCGCTTGATGCAGTTGATTGATCTGGTCAATGCGCCGGAATTGCTCTTTCCGCCTTACGCCGCCAGTTTTCCTGCGCAGGTGCCGCAACACGGTTCGGTATTTGCACGTCTCAAAGCGGGCGATGTGATGATTCACCAGCCGTTTGAGAGTTTCGACGGCGTGCTCGCGTTTTTGCGCGAAGCCGTCATGGACCCGAATGTGCTGGCGATCAAGCAGACGATTTACCGGGCGGGTAGCGACCCGACCATGATGGATTTGCTGCGCGAGGCCGTTCGCCGTGGCAAGGAAGTCACGGCCGTGGTGGAGTTGAAAGCGCGTTTTGACGAAGAGGCCAACATCAACTGGGCCGAACAGCTTGAATCGATTGGTGTGCAGGTGGTGTACGGCATTGTCGGGCTCAAGACGCACGCCAAAATGCTGTTGGTCACACGTCGTGAAGGGCGATTTTTGCGGCGATATGGGCACTTGTCGACAGGCAATTACAACCGCCGCACGGCCGCGCTCTATACAGACATCAGCTACCTGACGGCCGATGCCGAGATCACGTCGGACATGGATCAGCTGTTTGGCCACTTGGCCAGCCAGAGCCGGTTGCCGAAAATGAAGCGTCTTTTGGTGGCCCCTTTTCAGCTGCATGCCGACATGCAGGCGCGCATTGCCGCCGTGGGTGAAGCGGCTGCGCGGGGCGCTAAAGGGCGCATTGTCATCAAAATGAATGCGCTGACCGACATGCCCTTGATCGAGGCTTTGCTAGAGGCGGGCCAAAAAGGGGCCCACATTGATTTGATCGTTCGGGGCGCTTGCATGCTGCCTGCCCGCGTTGCAGGTTTGAGTGAAAACATCCGGGTGCGCTCGGTCATCGGCCGTTTTTTAGAGCATTCCCGTGTGTTTTATTTTTGCGCCGACCAGGACGAGTCGCTGTATTTGTCGAGCGCCGACTGGATGAGCCGCAACATGACGCGCAGGATCGAATTGGCCTGGCCCGTGACAGACCCGTTTTTGCGTCAACGCATCATCGACGAATGCCTGATGGCCTATCTGCACGACGGTCTTGATGCCTGGGACTTGGCACCCGACGGTCACTACCACCGGGTGGGATTGACCGCGCCGGGCCATGGTGCTCAAAACGCCTTGATGCAGCGCTACAGCGCCGCGGCCCGCGAGGAGTGAGTGCGATGGATTTGATTGTTTGGCGTCATGCCGAAGCCCATGATGCAGAGCCCGGTGACGACGACATGCAAAGGGCCTTGACACCCCGTGGGCGCAAACAAGCCGAACGCATGGCGGCTTGGCTTGAAAGCCAATTGCCGCAAGGCACGCGCATCCTGAGCAGCCCCGCCGTCAGGGCCGAGCAAACAGTGCGTGCCTTGGCGCGTAAATACAAAGTGCGCGATGCCTTGTCACCCGGTGCGTCGGTGCAGGATGTGCTCGAAACCTCAGGTTGGCCCGATGCCAAGTACCCGGTGCTGCTCGTGGGGCATCAGCCCGCATTGGGCGGCGTGATTGCTCAGTTGCTGCGCATGCCGGATGACGCTTGCACCATCCGCAAAGGGGCTGTTTGGTGGTTGCGTCGACGCAGCCGAGAAGGCCTAGACCAAACAGTGCTTTTGGCCGTGACCTCTCCGGAAAAACTCTAGCCTGCGTCAGTCTTTGGCGGGGCGACCGGTCTTGATGGTCGGAACGCTGGCCAGGGCCTTTTTGAAGGCGACGTCGGTCATGCCGCTGAGTGCGCTCAAGCCCGCACGAATCAACTCGCTTTTCTTGACACCAACGCCCAGCGTCAAAGCACGCTTTTTCATCTCGCCGATTTGCAGCAGCTCGGTTTTGGGGATGGTGAAGCTGTCACGCACCACTTTGACTTTTTTGTCTTTCAAGGGCTTGGCGGGGCTTGTTGCTGGTTTGTTCACCGTGGGCTTGGTGTTTGGCTTGGGCGGCACTGTTTTGGCCGATTTTGCAGGCGATTTTGTGGGCGCTGTTGCTGCCGATTGGGCGACAGGCTTGGCCTTTTTGACGGCCTTTGGCTTGACGGCAGGTTTCACATTGGACTTGACCTTGGGCTTGACTGCTGGCTTCACGGACGCGGACTGCATGCGCCCGGTTTTGGGGGCTGCCTTGGTGGGCGCAGCGCTCGCCGGGACGGCGGTTTTCTTGCTTGCTGGCGCCGTGGCTTTGCTGGTCACGGGGGTGTTGGCGGCGTTGGCCGAAGTTGTGGCCTGGGCGGATGTGGCGGAAGGTGTGTTCATGGTCAATGAGGTTTTGAAATTAACGGTGTATACAGTTTATACCGTTGATTAAAAAATCACAAGCCAGCCGTTCAATCTGTATGAACCTGAAACGCCCAGTCTGTTTTTTGCCAAGCGGTTTTTTCTTCGCGCAAAAGGTGGGCTGATTGAGGCCACAGTTCGGCCCAGCTTTGGCTGATGCGCAGACGGGCGCTGCGGCGCAGGGGGTCGCAGTCGAGGGTCAGACCCGACAAGTCCGGGTCCCTTCGTGCATGGCACAAGATGACCGCCAGTCGCAGGGCCATGAGCTGTTGCACAAAGCTGGCGTCCACCATATTGACTTCGAGTTTGCGCAATTTTCCCCGGTGGCCCAGCACCAATTGGCTCAGTCGGTGCAGCTCGTCCAGGGTGAAGCCGGGCAGGTCGGTGTTGTCCAGAATGTAAGCACCATGCTTGTGGTAGTCGCTGTGCGAGATGCGCAGCCCGGTTTCGTGCAGCTGGCAAGCCCAGTGCAGTTTTTGCAAATAGCGCTGACGCTCGCCGGCGGGTGTGTCCGCTGTGTCTGGAATCAGGGCGGCCAGCACATGTTGGGCGGTTCGGGACACCCGTTCTGCTTGCAGTTTGTCGGTGCCAAAGCGCTGTGCCAGCCAATCGACCATCGAAGAGCGCACGTCTTGTGTGCTTTCTCGGTCGATCAGGTCGTACAGCGCACCATGCCTGAGCGCGCCTTGGGCGGCTTGCATTTCATCGATTTGCAGCAAGTCAAATACCGCTTGCAAGACGGCCAGCCCACCGCCAATGACGGGCTTGCGGTCTTCTTTGACGCCTTCGAGCCGAAGGTTGTCTGGCTTGTGGGCTTTGATCAAACGGTCTTTTAGCCAGGCCAGACCTTCGCGGGTGATTTTGCCCTCAGGCCAGCCTGAAGCGGTCAAAACATCAGACACCGCCCCCACCGTGCCCGACGAGCCGTAGCACTTGTCCCAGTGGCTGCGGTTGAAAAAGGTGAAGGCTTCGTCCAGCACCGCTTTGGCTGCGATTTCGGCAGCCTTGAAGGCCGATGCGGTCCACACACTCTCTGGAAAAAACTTCATCGACCACGCCACACTGCCTACGCGGTAAGACTCCAGGGTGTTGGCGCTTTCGTTTTGGCCCAAAATCATTTCGGTGGATCGACCCCCAATGTCCACCACCAAGCGCCGTTCAGGCGACTGTGGCAGCAAATGTGAGACGCCCAGATAGATCAGACGTGCTTCTTCTTTGCCTGCAATCACCTCAATTGGAAAGCCCAGTATGCGTTTGGCCTTGGCCAAAAATACATCGCGGTTACGCGCTTCGCGCAGGGTTTGGGTGGCCACTGCACGCACCTGGCTGGGCCTGAAACCCGCAATGCGTTCGCCGAAACGGGCCAGGCAGTCCCAGCCCCTTTCCATGGCTTCATCGGTCAGGTTGCGATCGGCATCCAGACCGTTGCCTTGCCGAACGGTCTCTTTGATGTACTCCACGCGCCGCAACTGACCCGCATCCATTTGGCCGATTTCGAGCCGAAAACTGTTGGAGCCCAGATCAATGGCAGCAAAGAGAGACTTGGTTTGCATGGAAAGCGACGTGGGCAAAAGAAGCTTCAGATTATGTGACGAACGTGTGTCGACTTGATGACAAGGCGGCCGGAGCCGAAGCCGAATCCCAAGTCGATAAGGGCCGCAGGCACCAAGGAGGTTTGCTGCGCTTCGTCCAATTTTTAGCCCTTGCGCTGTCCACAAGCCGCCAGCGGCATCTCGGCACAGGGCACACCTTGGCAGCAGTGGTCGGTCAAAAAACCGACCAAGCTTTGCATGGCAGGCATGTTGGCGCAATAACGCAAAAATCGCCCTTCGCGTTGCACGCTGGCCAAGCCAGCGTGGTGCAGTTCTTTGAGGTGAAAGGACAAGGTGTTGGCCGGTATGTCCAGCGTTTGCGACAACTGGCCTGGCTGCATGCCTTCAAGGCCCGCCCCCACGATGGCCCGGAACACGCGCAGGCGCGATGTTTGTGCCAAAGCCGCCAGCGCCTTGACGGCCAGTTCTTCGTCCATGGTGCTCCATGCCGGGTTGGCGTTCATGGCGCACCCGATGGCTCAGAAGAGGCACTGTGCACCAGCAAGCCCACAGGCAAGCGCAAGGTGGCAAGCCAGCACACCAGCAGCATGAGTGCCGAGCCCAACAAGGCATACAGCAGGCCACCCCATTGGTACAGCAGGCCCGACAGCAAGGTGCCCATAAAGCGTCCGAGCGCATTGGCGGCGTAATAAAAGCCCACATCTTCGGCGGCTTTTTCTGAGCCCGCATAGGCCAAGATCAGGTAACTGTGGACAGACGAGTTGATGGCAAAAGCAAAACCGAACAGGCTCAGACCCCCCACCACCCACCACTGCAAATAGGGGGCCTGCCACCACAAGGCGGCGGCAATGCCGAGTGGAATGAGCGTGATCACCGCCGACCACCAACGCGCTGCGGGCACCTCACGGCTCAGACCATCGGCGCTGCGCCTCACCAGTTGTGGCGCCAGCGCCTGCACCAGGCCGTAGCCAATGGTCCAGGCCGCCAAAAAGCCACCCACCATGGTGAAGGTCCAGCCCATCGAGTACAAAAACACGGGCACACCCACCACAAACCACACATCGCGTGCGCCAAACAAGACCACCCGCGCAGCGGCCAGCGCGTTGATGCCGTCATTTTTGGCAAACAGTTCACGCGCCGAACTGGACGGCTTGCTCTTGCCCATCATGGGTGGCAAGCTGCTCACCACGCCGATCAGCACCAGCCCGAGCAAGGCCGACATGGCCCAGAGCGAGCCTTGAAAACCCAGCGTTTCCAGCAGCAGGCCGCCCAGAAAAAAGCCCAAACCTTTCATGGCATTTTTGCTGCCGGTGAACCAGGCCACCCATTTGAACAACTGGCCGTTGCCAGTGTCTTTGGCTTGCGCTTGCGTGATCTTGATGGCCGATTTGCTGGCGGTCTTGGTCAGGTCTTTGGCCACACCGCACACCCCTTGCGACAACACGACCCATGCCACCGACATGCTGGCTGTCCAGTCGGGTTGCAGTGCCGACAGCAAGCCAAAGCCGATGATTTGTGTGACCAAGCCCACCGTGAGCATGCGGGCAATGCCATAGCGTGTGGCCAACCAGCCGCCGATCAGGTTGGCCAACACGCCCGCTGCTTCGTACAGCAAGAACAAAAAAGCCAGCGTGAAAGGCGAGTAGCCCAGCTTGTAAAAGTGCAGCAGCACCAGCATGCGCAAAGCGCCATCGGTCAGGGTGAAGCCCCAATAGGCTGCGGTGACGATGCCGTAGTTTCGTTCAGCGGTGTTCATCTCAGATGCCGACTTCGTTCATGTGGCAAGCCAAGTCCACCATGCGGCAGGCGTAGCCCATTTCGTTGTCGTACCAAGCGTAAATTTTCAGCAGCGTGCCGTCGGTCACCAGGGTGGACAGCGCGTCCACGATGGCGCTGCGTGTGTCGCGGGCGTAATCTGCGCTGACCAAGGGGCGGGTTTCGTAACCGAGGATGCCAGCCAGCGGGCCTTGGGCTGCGGCGGCAAAGAAGGCGTTGACTTCTTCGGCGCTGGTCTCGCGCTTCATCTCGAAAACGCAATCGGTCAGTGAAGCGTTGAGCACTGGGGCACGCACCGCATGGCCGTTGAGCTTGCCCTTGAGTTCGGGGTAGATCAGGGCAATGGCCGTGGCGCTGCCGGTGGTGGTGGGGGCCAGACTGGTCATGGCGCTGCGGGCGCGACGCAGGTCTTTGTGCGGCGCATCGACCACCAAGTTGGTGTTGGTGGGGTCGTGGATGGTGGTGATCTGCCCGTGCCGAATGCCAATGGCTTCGTGCACCACTTTGACCACTGGAGCCAGGCAGTTGGTGGTGCAAGAGGCGGCCGTGACGATGCGGTCTTTGGCGGGGTTGTATTGGGTGTGGTTGATGCCCACCACGATGTTCAACACATCGCCCACCTTCACGGGGGCGGCCACGATGACACGTTTGGCACCCCGGTCCAGGTGGCCTTGAATGGTTTCCGGGCTGAGGAACTTGCCTGTGCATTCGAGCACCAGGTCCACACCCATATCGCCCCAGGGAATGTCGGCCGGGTTCGCGTGTGATGAAAAGCCCAGGGTGCGCTCGCCGATGCGGATTTGGTTGTCGCCCTCAGCTTCGATGCGCTCGCGCCACTTGCCCTGCACGCTGTCAAAGGCCAGCAAATGCGCTGTGGCCGCTGCGCCGCCTTTGAGTTCGTTCAGATGCACCACCTCCAGGCGATTGCCTGCGCGGGGGTCCTCTGGCTGGCGCTCGGCGGCGCCCATGGCCGCACGCAATGCCAAACGGCCAATGCGGCCCATGCCGTTGATACCGACTCTCATGTTTTATCTTTCGATGATTCTGGAAATGTAGTCTTTGAATTTTGTCATGAATTTATGACGACGCCATGACACACCCGTTCGCTACTTGTTCGGCGCCATTTCAGCGCCTTTGCGCTTTGGGTGTCTTCAAGTTGTCAAAAAAAAGCCATGAAGCCGTCACAGTAAAACCATGAAATCAAGCTTTTCTAACTGGAGCTTTTCATGTCCAACCACGACTTTGACCCTGTTTGCAACACCTCTGACAACCCTCACTTTCAGGACGTATTGGCCCAGTCCTTGCAAAACCCCCAGCGCCGTGGCCTGTTGCGCGGCGGTTTGGGCTTGGCCGGCCTGGCCATGTTGCCCGGCTGCGCAACCCTGACTTCTGGCATGGCCGCTGCGCCCAGCGCCTTGGGTTTTGCAGCGGTCGAAAAAAGCCTGCTCGACAACGTGATGCTGCCTCCGGGCTACCAGTACAGCGTGTTGCACGCCACAGGTGATGCACTGGATTCGGCGTTGGCCGCTTACTCCAACCGAGGCCTCGAATCGGACGACTGGTCACGCCGTGTTGGCGATCACCATGACGGCATGGACATTTATTACATCGATTCGAATGGCCGATATTCCGACAAAGAAACGGGCCGCGCCGTGTTGTGTGTCAACCACGAAAGCTCGGCCGACGCGCATTTTCTGCACCCCAATGGCCAGACGTCCAACAACGTCAGTGGTAAAAAATTCGACCAGTTTGGCGAATGGGATTTGGGCACTCGCCCTGAGTTGGAAGTGCTCAAAGAAATTAACCTGCATGGCGTTTCGCTGTTCGAAATAGTCAAGACCCCGCAAGGCTGGCGCGTCAAGCAAGACTCGGCGCTGAACCGCCGCATCACAGCGCAAACTCCCGTGCGCGTCAGCGGTCCCCGTGCGCACATCGAAGACGTTCGCAACTTCATGGTCAGCCGCTGGGACACAGCAGGGGCCATGGCCCGTGGCACGCTCAATAACTGCGGTCACGGCAAGACCCCATGGGGCACTTATTTGACTTGCGAGGAAAACTGGGCGTTTTACTTCCAGACCACTGGCGCAGGCGCGGCATTGTCTGCCAAGGAAGTCGCCTCGCGCAAACGCTACGGCGTGGCTGCAGCGGCACCGGTTGCGGGTGCCAAAAAAGCCGCCAGCCAAGGCTGGTACACCGTGTCGGCCACAGACGACCGCTTTGCCCGTTGGAACTTGGCTGCCTCGGGAGCCAGTGCCGAGAAAGATTTCCGCAACGAAGCCAATACCTTTGGGTTCATCGTCGAGATCGACCCGCTGGCACCCAATTCCACGCCTGCCAAGCGCACGGCCATGGGCCGCTTTGCCCACGAGGCCGCTGTGTGTGGCGTGCCCAAGGCAGGTGAGCCGCTGGCGTTTTACATGGGCTGTGACTCGCGCAACGAATACATCTACAAGTTTGTGACCGCTGCCGTGTGGGACCCGCGTGATGTGGGCGGCGGCATGCTGGCCGGTGACAAATACCTGAGTGAAGGCAAGTTGTACGTCGCTCGCTTTGACGCGAGCGGGCAGGGTGAATGGCTGGAGCTGAACATCGCTGACCCGCGTGTTGCTCAGCATGCGCCTTATCAATTTTCCAATCAGGCCGATGTGTTGGTCAACGCCCGGCATGCCGCAGACGCGGTCGGGGCCACCAAGATGGACCGTCCAGAGTGGGGCGCAGTCAACCACCGCAATGGTGAGATCTATTTTTCACTGACCAACAACAGTGCCGCCAACCGGACGCCCACCAAAGTGGACTCGGCCAACCCCCGCGCTTACATGGACTTGGACGGCAAAAAAATGGCCGGAAACCCCAATGGTCACATCATCCGTTTCAAAGAGGCTGGCCACAGCAGCACCGCCAAGGCCTTTGCTTGGGACATCTTTTTGTTTGGCGCTGAAGAAGACATGGGCGATGCCAATTTGTCGGGCCTGACCGCCAAGAATTCGTTTTCGTCGCCTGATGGCTTGTGGTTCAGCAAAGCCACCGGCATTTGCTGGATTCAAACGGACGACGGCGCGTACACCGACGAAACCAACTGCATGCTGCTGGCCGCCATTCCTGGTCAGGTGGGCGACGGTGGCAAGGTCACTGTCAAAAACAAGATGGTGGTGGGTGGCGTTGAGCAAACCGGCACCCAAGAAACTTTTTTAGGCGCTGCTTTGGGTGAGGCCAAATTGCGCCGCTTCCTGGTCTCACCCAGCGGCGCAGAAGTCACGGGCATCACCGAAACCGCAGATGGCCGCACCTTGTTTGTGAACATTCAGCACCCAGGCGAGTTGTCCAAGCCCTTGTCGTCCGGTGAAGCGCCCCAGAGCACTTGGCCTGGCAATCAGGGTGTCGGTCCCCAGGGTCGTCCCCGCTCAGCCACCCTTGTCATCACCCGCCAAGATGGTGGTTTGATCGGCCTGTAAATAGGCTCATGTGCGCGTTGCCCCTTGTGGGTGCGCGCACACGAAATGCCCCCTTTCCATCGGATTGTCTGGGCTGTCGGCTGTTCTATTTCGAGATCTGTGCGCCTGGCCAGCTGGGGTAAGCCGACCAGGCGCTGGCATGTTGACCAGGCCTTTGACGTGGGCCAGAAAAAATCTGCATTTGACCTGCTGCCAACGAGGCGTTCCTGTCCGTCAATGTGATTTTTGACACGGTATTGTCACAATACACCGCTAAAGTTCAATCAGTCCTCACAAAAGCCTTGTGGGTGATGTCTAGAATTTTTCACCCCTGAACAGGAGTTGACATGATGAAATTGAAATCTTTTGTGGCCGCCATTGGCTTGAGCGCTGTTGCCGCTGCCAGTTTTGCCGCCGACATCACTGGCGCAGGTGCCACATTTCCATTCCCCATCTACGCCAAGTGGGCCGAAAGCTACAAAGCTGCCACCGGCACTGGCATGAACTACCAATCTATCGGCTCGTCCGGTGGCATCAAGCAAATCCGTGCCAAGACCGTGACTTTCGGTGCGACCGACGCGCCCGTCAAAGGCGAAGAACTCGACAAAGACGGCATGGTCCAGTTTCCGGCTGTCATTGGCGGCACTGTTCCTGTGATCAACTTGGACGGTTTTAAGCCAGGTGAACTGCGCGTGACCGGACCTGTGATGGCCGAGATGTTCATGGGCAAGATCAGCAAGTGGAACGACCCCAAGTTTGCAGCGCTGAACCCTGGCAAAAACCTGCCCAACGAAATCATCACCATCGTGCACCGCGCCGACGGTTCGGGCACCACCTTCAACTGGACCGATTACCTGAGTGCCGTCAGCAAAGACTGGGCTGACTCGGTGGGCAAGGGCGCTGCGGTCAAGTGGCCAGCCTCGACATCGGTCGGCGGCAAGGGCAACGAAGGTGTGGCTGCCAACGTGAACCGCGTCAAAGGCTCTTTGGGTTACGTGGAATACGCTTATGTCAAAAAGAACAAGATGACATTTATGCAAATTCAGAACGCCGATGGCAAATACGTCAGTCCAGACGATTTGACATTCGCCGCAGCGGCTGCCAGCGCCGACTGGTTCAGCGTGCCGGGCATGGGCGTGTCCATGGTCAATGCCAAAGGTGCTACCAGCTGGCCTGTCAGTACGGCTTCATTCATCTTGATGTACAAGAACCCCGCAGACAAAGCGGCCTCTGCCGAAGCCCTGAAATTCTTTGACTACGCCTTCAAAAATGGCAAGAAAATGGCCGCTGATCTGGACTATGTGGCATTGCCTGACAGCTTGACCGATCAGATCCGTTCCAAAGTCTGGTCGCAAATTCAGAAGTAATCCAGGCCCATGCCTGCCATCCGTCGGTTGTTATCCAGCGACCGGCGGATCATTTTTTTTAGTTGGATGAGATTTGTTTGATGGGCCAAGACATGCAAACCCCCCTTTCCGGTGCAGACAGCGCAAGCAATATGCAGGCCGTGGTCAAGCGGCAGCGGCTGCAAGACATGGTGTTTCACCGCCTGACGCAGTTGTTTTCCCTGTTGGTTCTGGTGGCTTTGGCGGGGATCATCGTGTCCTTGTTCATCAATGCGTGGCCCACATTTGCCAAGTTCGGTACCCACTTCATTTGGTACGTTGAATGGGACATCATCAACGCAGAATTTGGTGCGGCGATTGCCATCGTGGGCACACTGGCCAGTGCCGGCATTGCCATGCTGGTGGCGGTGCCCTTGGCCTTTGGCATTGCGGTTTTTCTGACCGAAACCTGCCCTGTTTGGTTGCGTCGCCCCTTAGGCACTGCCATCGAGTTGCTGGCGGCCGTGCCGTCCATCATTTATGGCATGTTCGGCCTATTCGTTTTCGCCCCCTTGTTTGCCGATTACGTTCAGGTGCCTCTGCGTGATTTGCTGGGGGGCATGCCCCTGATCGGTTTCTTGTTTGGCGGCGCCACCAACGGCATGGGCATCATGGCTGCCGGCATTGTGCTGGCCTTCATGGTCTTGCCATTTGTGGCCGCTGTGATGCGCGATGTGTTCGAAATCACACCGCCCATCCTGCGTGAGTCGGCCTACGGGCTGGGGTGCACCACTTGGGAGGTTGTGCGCAAAATCGTCCTGCCGTACACCCAAAAAGGCGTGATCGGCGGCATCATGCTGGGCTTGGGCCGTGCATTGGGTGAAACCATGGCGGTGACCTTTGTGATCGGCAACGCCAACCGCATGCCCACGTCCTTGTTCTCGCCAGGCACCTCCATCGCTTCCACACTCGCCAACGAGTTTGGTGAAGCCGATGACCTCCATATTTCTTCTCTTTTCGCGCTCGGCTTCTTGCTGTTTGTAATCACTTTCGTGGTTTTGGCGGCTGCCAAAATCATGATCAATCGGGCTGAAAAAGCCAAGGGGTTCTGACATGGCGATGAACATGAATGAAGGTTTGTACCGCCGTCGCCGTCTGGCCAATGCCTGGGGCATGGTGACTTCCATGGTCGCCATGGGCTTGGGCCTGACGGTCTTGTTGTGGATTTTGGTGGTGTTGTTCTCCAACGGTTTTGCCGCCCTGGATTTGAACTTGCTGACCCAGGACACACCAGCCCCCGGCACCGAAGGCGGTGGCTTGCGCAACGCCATTGTGGGCAGCTTGATGATGGTCGGACTCACCGTGTTGGTGGCGACACCCGTTGGCATTTTGGCGGGCATTTACCTGACCGAATACGGCGACCAGAGCAAAACAGCCGAGCTGACCCGTTTTGTCACAGACATCATGTTGTCAGCGCCCTCCATCGTGATCGGCTTGTTTGTCTACGCGATTGCGGTGGCCACTTTGGGGACTTTTTCTGGCTACGCCGGCAGCTTGGCTTTGACCCTGATTGCCGTGCCGGTGATCATGCGGACCACAGAAAATATGCTGCGTCTCGTGCCTGGTAATTTGCGCGAGGCCGCTTTTGCACTGGGTGCACCGCGCTGGAAAGTATCACTCTCTGTGACCTTGCGTGCGGCCAAGAGCGGCGTGATCACTGGCTTGTTATTGGCCGTTGCGCGCATCAGTGGCGAAACCGCACCTTTGCTGTTCACGGCGCTGAACAACCAGTTCTTCAATGCCGACATGAGCAAGCCCATGGCCAACCTGCCTGTGGTGATTTTCCAATTTGCCATGAGCCCCTACGACAACTGGATTCGTCTGGCTTGGGCGGGTGCTTTGCTGGTGACTTTGACCGTTTTGATCTTGAACATTTTGGCTCGCGCATTCTTCCGCGACAAAGCCCAAGCCTAATTTTTGAATGATGGGACCCACATGCCTGTAACTCAAGCGCTGCCTTTGAAAAGTGCGATTCAAATTCGCAATTTGAATTTTTTCTACGGAACCTTCAAAGGCCTGAAAAACGTCAACCTCGACATTGCCGAGAACAAGGTCACGGCCTTCATCGGTCCTTCGGGCTGTGGCAAATCCACTTTGCTGCGCACACTCAACCGCATGTACAGCCTGTATCCCGGTCAGCGTGCCGAAGGCGAGATCAATTTTGATGGGCAAAACATCTTGGATGCGAAGCAAGACCTGAACTTGCTGCGTGCCCGTGTTGGCATGGTGTTTCAAAAGCCGACACCCTTTCCGATGTCCATCTACGACAACATTGCCTTTGGCATTCGCTTGTATGAGAAGTTGGGCCGAGCCGACATGGATGAGCGTGTGGAATGGGCTTTGACCAAGGCGGCCATCTGGAACGAAGTCAAAGACAAGCTGGGCCAAAGCGGTTTGTCGCTGTCGGGTGGTCAGCAGCAACGCCTGTGCATTGCCCGCAGCGTGGCCGTTAAGCCTGCTGTGATTTTGCTGGACGAGCCCACTTCTGCACTTGACCCCATCTCGACGGCCAAGGTCGAAGAACTGGTCAGTGAGTTGAAGAAAGACCATACCGTGGCCATCGTCACGCACAACATGCAACAAGCGGCCCGTGTGTCTGATTTCACGGCGTACATGTATTTGGGCGAGTTGGTCGAGTTCGGTCAAACCGAACAGATTTTCATGAAGCCCGCCCGTCAAGAGACCGAAGACTACATCACTGGCCGTTTTGGCTGATCAGGAGAAGCACCATGGAAAAACACATTTCTAGCCAATTCGATGCCGATTTGACCAACGTGTCATCGCGCGTTCTGGAGCTCGGTGGTTTGGTGGAGTCGCAAACGCGCCATGCCGTCTACTCCCTGGCCCAGTTCAACATGGAAGTCGCCAACCAAGTCATTGCCACTGAAAAGCAAGTCAACACCCTCGAGGTCGAAATTGACGCCGAGTTGGCTTCCATCATTGCCCGTCGCCAGCCCACCGCACGCGATTTGCGCTTGTTGATGGCGATCTCCAAGATCACAGGTAACCTCGAACGCGCGGGTGACGAAGCCGAGCGCATTGCCCGCATGGTCAAACAAATTCTTGAACAAGGCAGCCCACGCAACCTGCCTTCATCCGAGTTGCGCATCGCTTCGGATTTGGCTTCGGGCTTGCTGCGCAAAGCGCTGGACGCCTTTGCGCGTCTGGATGTCAACACCGCGCTGGTCATTTTGAAAGAAGACGATCTGATCGACGCCGAATTCAACGGCTTTGTGCGCAAGTTGATCACTTACATGATGGAAGATCCACGCACCATTTCGGCCAGTCTGGATTTGCTGTTCGTGGCCAAGGCGATCGAGCGCATTGGCGATCACGCCAAGAACATTGCCGAGTTTGTGATTTACGTGGTCAAGGGTGCCGATGTGCGCCACACCGCATTGACGGAAATTGAAAAAGCGGTCCAATGAGAAGCCTGCCCAAAATTCTGATCGTGGAGGATGAGTCCGCGATCGCCGAGTTGATTTCTGTGAACTTGCGCCACAACGGTTTTCAACCTGTGTGGGCCATGGACTCTGAATCTGCGCAGCGCGAACTGGACGACATCTTGCCCGATGTGATTTTGCTGGACTGGATGCTGCCCGGTGAAAGCGGTTTGGCATTGGCCCGACGCTGGCGCTCATCCGCGCGGACCAAGGCCGTCCCGATTCTCATGCTCACAGCGCGAGGCGACGAAGCCGATCGTGTGGCGGGCCTGGACGCTGGCGCCGACGATTACATCGTCAAGCCGTTTTCGCCGAGCGAACTGCTGGCCCGAATTCGCGCTGTGTTGCGCCGTCGGGTGCCTGAATCTGTGGGCGGTGCCGTCATGCTCGGTGATTTGCAATTGGATGCGGACACTTACCGCGTGAGCTGGCAAGACAAGCCCATCAAGGTCGGCCCCACCGAATTCAAGCTCTTGCAATACCTGATGCGGCACCCGGAGCGTGTGCACACGCGCGGTATGTTGCTGGACAAAATCTGGGGTGATCACGTTTACATCGAAGAGCGCACGGTGGATGTGCACGTCAAGCGCTTGCGCGAATCTTTGGGCGAGGCGGGCAGTATGATCGAAACCGTTCGCGGTGCCGGTTACCGCATGACCGGTTCACCTTCGACATAACTTTGTATTTGAATGCTCGTCTCATTGCTTGAGCTTTTTTTGGGGACCGCCGTCGTCGCTTTGCCGGTTTGGTGGTGGACTGGCTTGACCGAGGCCGCTATGGCGGCTTTGCTGGCTGTGTTTGTTTTTGCGGTTTTTTTGATCTGGAAAACCTACCGCATAGAACGTTGGTTGTCCCAAGCTGACCTGCATACGCCGCTCCCTTGGACAGGTGTTTGGTCTGAGATCGCCCACCGCATTCAGCGCTTGTTGAGGCAACGCGAAAAGCAGGCCGCAGCCGCAGAGCAGCGTTTGCAGTATTTCTTGCAAGCCATTCAAGCCTCACCCAACGGGGTGACTTTGCTCGACGCCCAGGGCCGCATTGAGTGGTGCAATTCCACCGCATCGAGCCACTTGGGGCTGGATGCCCGACGGGATTTGAACCAGCACATCGTTCACTTGGTGCGCGACCCGGTTTTTTCCAAGTATTTCGCCCTGGATGTGCACGACTCGGACGTGGTCATGGATGGTCGAGCCAGTTCCTTGGCACAAACCCCCAAGTTGTCGGTGCAGTTGCATGCCTATGGCGAGGGGCAGCTGTTGTTGCTGACCCGCGACATCACCTCCGTGACGCTGGCCGATGCCATGCGCCGTGATTTTGTGGCGAATGTGTCGCACGAGATTCGAACACCCTTGACGGTACTGAGCGGTTTTGTTGAAACCCTGCAATCCATTCCCTTGGCAGAAGCAGAAAAACAGCGCTATTTGCAACTGATGGCAGTGCAAGCAGAACGCATGCAAAGCCTGGTGGCCGATTTGTTGACCTTGTCCCAGCTCGAAGGCAGTTTGCCACCGGGTTTGTACGAAAAGGTGGACTTGCCTGGATTGATGAGCCGCTTGGCCGCGGATGCGGTGGCGCTGTCCAGCGTGTTGTCCGGCCACGATGGGGAGGAACGCGGGCCAGTTCACGATTTGGTGTTTGAGCCCGCACCGCGTTGGGCCTTGTTGGGTGTGCAGTCTGAATTGCTCAGTGCCATGTCTAATTTGGTGAGCAATGCCATCCGCTACACCCCGGCCGGTGGGGCGATTCATGTGGCTTGGTCCCGCACGTCGGACGGTGCCACTTTTTCGGTGAGCGACACTGGGCCAGGGATTTCACCTGAGCACTTGCCGCGCTTGTCAGAGCGGTTTTATCGCGTGGACCGCAGCCGATCACGCGAAACAGGTGGCACAGGTTTGGGGCTGGCCATTGCCAAGCATGTGGTCCAACGCCATGGCGGTGAGTTTCGCATCCAGAGCGAAGTGGGCAAAGGCTCGACGTTCATGTTGGTTTTGCCCGCGAGCCGCATCGAAGCGTTGACCGACTGAGTCGCTTGGTTTCGTATTTCAGTGCGTTCTGAAATTCGGTGGATGATTATCCGGTTCACCTTGCCTTTTGTCTGCAACGCCCACCAAACTACCTTTGCACTACACCATCTTTGGTGATGTTGGCCGCTTGTGGCCGGTGCCTTCCTTTTAAGAGCCACTTCATGTCAGGCCTTTAATCTTCAAGCTGAGATGAAAGGCTGATTTCATGTTGAATTTCAGAAGATTCCGGCGCATGGCCGTGGAAACGGGTATCGGGCTTGCTTTGATCGGGGGCGTCCCGGCCATGGCGGCCACACCTCAAACAGAATTGTTGCGTTGGCAACAAGCTGCCGGACAAGCCGGTGATGCGGTCAAGGGCCAAGTGTTTTTTGGTCAGCGGCAGGGTGGTGAATGGTCATGCGCGTCGTGCCACGGTCAGCCCCCGACCCGCGACAGTCAGCACGCGTCCACGGGCAAGAAGATCGCGGCCTTGGCACCGGCCTTCAATGCCGAGCGCTTGACCGACAGTGCCAAGGTGGACAAATGGTTCAAACGCAATTGCAAAGATGTGTTGTCGCGCGAGTGCACGGCCATTGAAAAGGCGGATGTGCTGGCTTACCTGATTGGCTTGAAATGAAGCGCCATTTTTTTGTGAAATCAGCGTCTTTGCATGGCTTGTTCTGTGCCTTGGTCTGGGCCGTGTCTGTCCCTGCTGTGGCCGATGGACGCCTCATGCCCGCGCAGGTGCTCAGCGTTTACAAGCAGGAATGTGCGGCCTGTCACATGGCCTACCCGCCGGGCATGTTGCCCGCGCCATCGTGGCGACGCATCATGACAAGGCTTGACCGTCATTACGGCACCGATGCATCGCTGGAGCCTGCGCAAGTGCAGCAAGTGTCTGCCTGGCTAGTGGCCAACGCAGGAACCTACCAGCGTGTGCGCGTAGAGCCGCCAGAAGACCGCATCACCCGTTCGGCCTGGTTTGCCCGCAAGCACCGCGAGCTGGATGCCGCTGTTTGGAAGCGCGTCAGCATCAAGAGTGCCGCCCAATGCGGCACTTGCCACACCCAAGCCGAGCAGGGGAATTTTGATGAACATCAAGTGCGTATTCCACGCTGATGTGGGGCAACGTTCACGAACACCACGAGGTTGAAATGATGTCGAATACTTCTTCGTTAGGGCATGTGCAGACCGATGCAACGACTCCCACCCGGCGGACGGTGGATGTTTTCACCCGCGTCTTGCATGCCTTGCTGGCTTTGAGTTTTGTGGGTGCTTACCTCACTGCCGAGAGTGAAATATTCAGGCTGGTGCATGTGAGTCTGGGCTACACGCTGGGCGGTTTGCTGCTTGTTCGTGTGGTGTGGGGTTTGATGGGGCCTCGCCATGCACGCCTGTCTGCGATGTGGGGCAAGTTGCGAGGTCTGGGCGCTTGGTGGAATGGCGTGCGCACAGGCCAGGCATCTTGGCGGCAGACGCAAAACCTGTACATGGCGCTGTCGGTAGTTCTTGTTTTGTCGGCCATCGCACCCGTGGTTTTGTCGGGTTATGTCACCTACCAGGAGTTCACCGGGGAATGGATGGAAGAGGTGCACGAGCTCTTTGGCAACGTCATGTTGCTGGCGGTGCTGGCGCACGTTTCGGGTGTGATCGGCCTCAGCTTGCTGCGACGTCGTAATCTGGCGACCCCCATGCTCACCGGGCGTGTGGAGGGCACAGGGCCTGACTTGATCAAGTCGAACCACTCGGTTTTGGCGCTTTTACTGCTGGCTGCTGTGCTTTTTTTCTGGGTCTGGCAGTGGCAGATTTCGCCGCACACCTCGCCTGAGCCTGGCGTCAGTGCACTGGTCGCTGCACCCGGCAAGGCACAATCTGAAGACCATGACGATTGATTTTTCATTCACCCATTCAGGATTTTCAGATGCGCGTTTTACTGGCTGAAGATGATGAATTGCTGGGCTCTGGCCTCAAGGCGGGGCTGCAACAGCAGGGTTTCCAGATCGATTGGGTGCGCGACGGCGTGGCGGCAGAGCGCGAGTTGTTGACCGGTGTCTATCAGGCCTCAGTACTGGATTTGGGCTTGCCTCGCCAGGATGGGATGCAATGCCTGTCGGCGGTGCGACGGCAAAAAATCAACACGCCGGTATTGATCTTGACCGCTCGCGATGGCGTGCCCGATCGCATTGCGGGGTTGGATGCCGGTGCCGACGATTATTTGGTCAAGCCTGTCGATCTGTTGGAGCTGGCGGCTCGTTTGCGCGCCTTGGTACGCAGGGCCCATGGGGTCGCAGAACCCAGCTTGAAGGCGGGGGCTTTGCGCCTTGACCCGGTGTCCCGTCAGGTTTGGCTCGATGAGCGACTTGTGGAGTTGTCGCTGCGCGAATACGAGTTGCTGCAAATTTTCATGTTGCATGCAGGCCGTGTTTTGACGCGTGGGCAAATTGAGCAGCACTTGTACCAGTGGGGCACCGAGGTGAGCAGTAACACGGTGGAGGTGCACATCTACAACCTGCGCAAAAAACTCCGTGCCGATGTCATCGAGACCTTGCGGGGTGTGGGCTATATGTTGCCCCAGCAGATCAAGCCGCTTGCCCTGACTGACCCTCCTTTGGGTTCCGCATGACAGCGTGGCGTACAACTTCTTTGCAGTGGCGTTTGTCGCTGAGTTTGTTGTTCGTCACCACGCTGATCTGGACGCTGGTGTTGGTGATGACCTGGCTCAAGACCGAGCACGAGCTCAGTGAGTTGCTGGACGCCCATTTGGCGCAAACGGCCGCTGTGCTGGCGGTGCAAACCAGCGATGAACACGATGACGATTTCACCACGGCAGCTGTGCTGCACAAATACCAACCGCGCGTGGCTTTTCAAATTTGGCACGAGAAGGACTTGATCTTTCGTTCAAACGAAGCCCCTTTGGTGCCCTTGGCGCCCTTGGGGCAAAGCGGTATTTCCAATCAATGGCAAGCACAGCAAGCTTGGCGCGTTTTTGCCACGCCTGGACGTGAAAGCGATGTTTGGGTGCTGGTGGCTGAATTGCAAACGGCGCGCAAAGACATTTTGAACGCAGGATTGCAGTCGGCCATCGTGCCCATGTTGTTGGCTTTACCGGTGTTGGCTTTGTTGATCTGGGGCACCATTTTTCAGTCTTTGGGTACTTTGCGCCAACTGAGCCAAACCGTCGCGCAGCGTCACCCCGATGCCCGTCAGCCTTTGAGCGAGGGGGTTTCTGCCGAGGTGCAACCGCTGGTGAGGGCGCTGAACCGTTTGTTCGAACAAATGGCGCAACAAATGGACGGCGAACGCCGCTTCACAGCCGATGCCGCGCATGAATTGCGAACGCCTATTGCCGCCATTCGCATGCAGGCACAAGTGGCCCGTGGCACCGACACGGGCAGTGAGCGCCAAACCGCGCTGGACGCTGTGCTGCAAGGCTGCGACCGCGCCACTCGGCTGGTCGCCCAGTTGTTGCAATTGGCCCGGCTGGATGCCGATGGCGTGGCACCGGGGGCTGTGGCGTGTGACGCCGTGGCTGAAACCCGCGCGACCTTGGCCGACCTGGGGCCGCAGGCTGTTGCCAAGCAACAAATCCTGAGTCTGGACGCCCCGCAAACATTGCCCTTGCCAATGCCGCCCGGTTTGGTGGGGGTGCTGGTGGGCAATTTGGTGGACAACGCCCAGCGCTATAGCCCAGCAGGTGCCCGCATTCAGGTGGCATGGGATGCATTGCCCTTGCCGCGTCTGGTGGTGCAAGACAGTGGTCCGGGATTGAGCGATGCAGATCTGTCACGTCTGGGGGACCGGTTTTTCCGGGTGCCCGGCAATGGTGCCGACGGCAGTGGCTTGGGCTGGTCGATCGTGCGTCGCTTGGCGCAGCGTTATCACCTGCACGTCCTGGTGGAGCGCAGCGCCGAACTGGGCGGCTTGAGGGTGGTGTTGACTTGGCCTGCGCGCTAGCAACGTCCTGTTCGTGCCAGAGCAGGCCCTGCAGCGGCCACCCATTGCAGCAGCGACACGCTGACCCCACTGAGCAAGCCGGATCCTGTCGCGATGAGCGTCGGCCAGAGGGGCAAAGGCTCAAACTTCAACGGCTCAGCCAGCCAAGGCCAATGGATGGCTAGGGCCAGAAAAACCCAAGCGAGTCCGATCACCCCATAAGCCACGGAATTGGGCTTGCGCAAGTGGTGCCAGAAATGGCCGCCGCCCGCACGGTTGGACAAGATCAGGGCGGCATTGCCCGCGATCAAGGTGATGAAGACCATGGCGCGTATTTGTGCTTCACTCAGCAAGCTCAGGTGCAGTTGGGCCGGCCAGTTGTTCCTCAAGGCGGTGGGCCAGGCCCCCGAGTCCACTTGTGCCAAAGCGAAGGTCAGTGCCACACTGGCCAGCACGCACAGGCCTTGGCCTAAGGCCAAGAGGATGGCTTGGGCGCCGAACAGCGGTGCATGGGTGTCGCGCGGTGGGCGCTGCATCACATCGGCTTCTTCGGGCTCGCTTTCAAAGGCCAAAGAGCAGGCCGGGTCAATCACCAGTTCCAGCAAGGCGACATGCAGCGGCAGCATCAGGGCAGGCCAGCCCATGACCATGGGGATCAGCGCGATACCGGCAATCGGGATGTGGATGGCAAAGATGTAGTGCATCGACTTTTGCAGATTGCCGAAGATGCGTCGGCCCAAGCGAATGCCACGCACGATGGATGCAAAGTTGTCGTCCACCAGCACCAGGTCGGCAGCTTCCCGTGCCACATCGGTACCGCGTGCGCCCATGGCGATGCCCACATGTGCGGCTTGCAGGGCCGGAGCGTCGTTCACGCCGTCGCCTGTCATGGCCACCACTTCGCCGTTGGCTTGCAGCGCTTGAACAATGCGCAGCTTTTGGTGCGGCGAGATGCGTGCACACACCGTGACGTGGCTCAGGCGCTCACGCAAGGCCGCATCGCTCAGGCGGTCGAGTTCTTCGCCGCTCAGCGTGGTGCCTTCTGGCAGCCCAGCTTGACGTGCGATTTCGCGGGCGGTGACCGGGAAGTCGCCCGTGATCACGATGACCTGGATGCCCGCCGATTGGCAGTCGGCCACGGCTTGCGGAATTTCGGGGCGCAAGGGGTCGGTCAGGCCGATCAGACCCAGCCATTCAAAGTCAAAAGCGTGCGGGCTATCTGGGTAGTCATCGCCTTCAAAGCGACTGTGCGCCACCGCCAGCACACGCAAGCCCTGCGCGGCCATCTGTGCGACGCAGGTCAGCCAACGTTGGCGCTCGCCATCACTCAGGTGGCACAGGTCCATGATGGCCTCGGGTGCGCCCTTGGCCGAGACAACGCGGTCCTCCACTTGCTCAAATTGCCAGACATGCGACATGGCTTTGAGGCTGGGGCTGAGGGCGTAGCTTTGCACCAGTTGGCCCGCGCCGAACGCCCGGTTGGTGTCATTCAGCTGGCGTTGGCCCATGGCATGGAAGGCGGTTTCCATTGGGTCAAAGGGCGTGGGGGCGCTGGCCAAAATAGCGTGTTCGATCAAGGGGTGAAAGGCCGAAGACAGAGGTGCCTCGGCAGGGGTTGTTGGGTAGGGCGTGCCCGAAGGATCGGTCCAGTGCACGATGTCGCCAGGTTCTGCCATGCCTGTCTGACTTGGCACCGCAAGCGCGGTCACGGTCATGCGGTTTTGTGTCAGGGTGCCGGTTTTGTCGGTACACAACACACTGGTTGCCCCCAGGGTTTCGATGGCATTGATGTGACGGGTGAGCACGCCTTCGCGTGTCAGTCGGCGTGCCCCCATGGCCGGAAACAGCGTGAGTACCACCGAATATTCTTCCGGCAGGATGGCCATGGCCAAGGCGATGCCTGCCAGCAAAGAAGGCAGCCATTGCCCGGTGCGCCAACCCAGGGTCAGCACCATCACAACACAGAGCACTCCCACCAGGCTGGCCAGCACTTTGACCAGCCGTGCGGTTTGTCGTTGCAAGGGGGTGTCGGCCTGCTGCACTTGGGTCAGCGCTTGGCCGATCTGGCCAATCTGGCTGTGCATGCCGGTGGCGGTGACTTGTGCACGCCCACTGCCACGAACCACAAAAGTGCCGCCATGAACGCACGAGGCTGGAAGTGGAATCTGGTCAGCCAGCCGGTCTGTGGCTGGCATTTCGGGCAGAACCTTGTCAACGGCCATGGATTCACCCGTCAGCAGGGATTCGTCAATTTGCAGGTTGTTGGCCGTCAGCAGCCTGCCATCGGCGGCCACCCTGTCGCCTTCTGACAGCAACAGCCAGTCTCCGACAACGACGTTGCTGGCAGGAATCAGCTGCGTCTGCCCGTCTCGCAGCACCCTTGCCTGGGGTTGTGTGAGTTGCCGCAGGGCCTCGATGGCCGCTTCGGATTGCCCTTCCTGATAAAAACTGAGCACCAGCACCGCCAGCACAAACACAGACAGTGTCATGCCCTCGGTCAGGTCCCCCAGCAGCATGTACAGCACTGCTGCCGTGACCAGCAAGGCAAGCATGGGTTGGCGCAACATGTCGGCCAGGCGACGCCACACGGAGCGTCGGTTGGCTTGCCCGATTTCATTGGTGCCGTCTTGTGCCAGTCGTGTGGCCGCCTGGGCTGTTGTCAGGCCCTGTGTGGTGTTATGGTGATCCGCTGCCATGGTTCAGTGTGTGAGGCCCGACGATTGCAGGCTTTGATGAAAGTCAAGCAGGCCAAGGATGTGGCCCACTTTGAACTGTTGTGTGAACCGGGTGTGTCTGCCCATGCCCGTGCTAGGAGCCCTCATGAACCCCAAAATTCAGGAATTTCTGGACCGCATTCAGCAACTGGAAGCGGCCATAGAGCAAGAGGCCAAAAGCCGACGCCAGCAGTGGCAGGCCGATTTTGAGGTGCACAAAGTGCGCTTTGAAAAAGAAGTGCTGGCCCAGCAAAAGCGTTTCAAAGCCGGTTTGTGGGGCTATGTGCTGACGGCCGAGTGGCGGCATGTGCTGTGTGTGCCCTTCATTTACCCAGTGCTTTTTCCGATGCTGTTGCTCGATGCTTTTGTCACGCTGTACCAGTGGGTTTGTTTCCCCTTGTGCGGCATTCCTCGGGTCAAGCGGGCCGACTATTTTGTGTTCGATCGCACTCACTTGGCCTATTTGAACTGGCTTGAAAAAATCAACTGTGCGTATTGTTCTTACGGCAACGGCTTGATGGCGTATGGCCGCGAGGTGGTGGGCCTGACCGAGCAATACTGGTGCCCCATCAAGCACGCGCGCCGCACAATGCAGGCCCATGCGCACTACCACGGCTTTGCCGATTACGGCGATGCCGAAAATTACCGTGTCGAGCTGGCCCGCTTGCGTGCTGATTTGCTCAAAATGCGCACGGACGCAGCCGATTCAGGGCGCTGACGGGGCACCGCCGGGCGGAGCCGAAAAACGACAGCGGCGGCAACCGGACTTGTCAGGTTCAGCAGCGTCAGTGCCGTTGGCGTGTGGTGGCAAACAGCGTAAGAGTGCGGGCGAATTCTGGCCATGCCATTGGCCAGTGTCCCAACATCGACAGCCCGGTTTTGACAAGGTGAATACAGTGGGCGCATGAAAACATTTGCAACCTTGGCCGATTTGGCCGCCTGTGTCGGCCAGGATGTGGCCGCGACCGAATGGGTGGAGATCACCCAACAGCAAGTCAACCAGTTTGCCGAGGCGACGGGCGATCACCAATGGATCCATGTCGACGTGGAGAGGGCCAAGCAAGGCCCGTTTGGTGCGCCGATCGCGCACGGCTTTTTGACCTTGTCCTTGTTGTCGCAATTTTTTGACAAAACCATCGTCGTCACTTCGGCGCGTATGGGGGTCAATTACGGCCTGAACAAGGTGCGATTCATGGCCCCAGTGCCGGTGGGCAGCCGATTGCGAGCGCATTTGCATTTGCATTCGGCCACGCCCATTGAGGGCAATGGTTTGCAATTGCAGTGGAATGTGACCTTGGAACGTGAAGGCAGCGACAAACCGGTGTGTGCAGCCGAGTCGCTGGTGCGTCTTTACGGCTGAACAGCCCCGCTCGGGTCAGCGCTGGCCCCGCCAAAGCCGTTTTGCCGCCAGGCTTCGAACACACTGACCGCCACGGCGTTGGACAGATTCAGGCTGCGCTGGCCTTCGCGCATGGGCAGGCGGATGCGCTGTGCAGCCGCAAACTGCTCGCGCAGTTCAGGGGCCAGACCCCGGGTTTCAGAGCCAAACACCAACCAGTCGCCGGGCGCAAAGGCCACACCGTGGGCAGCGCGACTGCCTCGGGTGGTCAAAGCAAACATGCGTTGGGGATCTGGCTTTTCGCTGTTCAAAAAAGAGGCCCAATCGGCATGACGGCGCAAATCCGCGTACTCGTGGTAATCCAGGCCCGCGCGTCGCATGTGTTTGTCGTCCATTGAAAAGCCCAGGGGCTCAATCAGGTGCAGCGTGCAGCCGGTGTTGGCGGCCAGCCGGATGATGTTGCCGGTGTTCGGCGGGATTTCGGGCTCAACCAAGACGATATGAAACATGGCCCGTATTGTGCCTTGGCTGTTGCGGTCACCCATGGGGGATTCAGGCATCGTGGTGTGTTTCGGTCCGTGCCAGCACCAGGGTACTGATATGGATCACGCCAGCTTGGCGCAACACGCGGGCGGCGGTGTGCAGCGAGGCGCCGCTGGTCATCACGTCGTCCACCAGGACCACCTTTTTGCCGCGCAGTTGTGCGGCACGCAAGGGCTCTACCGCAAAAGCGCCCACCAGATTGGCCAGCCGATCAGCCCGGGGCAGGCTGCGCTGTGAGGGCGTGTCGCGGGTGCGCAGCAACAAATGGGCATCCGCTTTGTGCGGACTGAGCTGACGTGCCAGCAGCCAGGCCTGGTTGTAGCCTCGCTCGGCCAGACGCTGCTTTGACAGCGGGATGGGCAGCACCCAGTCGGCCGCGTCCAGGGTGTCTTCTGCCCAATGGGCGCTCAGCATCAGGGTGGCCAAAGGCCCGACCCATCCTGGCTTTTGGTGAAATTTGAAGTCGGCAATCAGGTCGACCCAGGGCCAGGCGTAGGCCGTGGCGGTTAGGCACAAATCCAGTGGTGGCGGGGATTTCAGGCAAGTGCCGCATCGTTCGGCCAGATGGGCCAAAGGCAGGGCGCAGGTGAGGCAGCGGTGCTGCGGTTGCGCAAAGCGACTGATGCAGGCATCACACAAGGTGGCTTGCGGCCAGCTTTGGCAGACTGCGCAGCGGCTGGGCAGCCAGCCCCAAGCACGGTCCGGTCGGTGCATCGTGGGCTTTGAGCCTATTGCCTTGAACCAGTTGGGCCACATGAAATCAATATACTGCCGCCACCCCCTGATCACAAGGACCGAACCTGTTGTTCGCCTGGAACAGGCTTCCTTTTTTTATTGCCTTGGCCATGTCTGCACCCGAACGCCCCCCGTCGCTGGACCCTGTTGCTGCTGCCCGTTGGGCGGCGTACCCCGTTGGGATGAGATCGCCCTGGCTGCACGAAGAGGTGGCCTCTCGCATGCAGGACAGGCTGGACTTCATCAAACTGCAGCCGACCACTTGGGCGCATTGGGAGCCTGCGCGTGGCGGCCTGTTGGCGCACAAGGCTTTGCAAAAACGCTACCCCAAGGCCCAGGTGTGGCTGAACAGCGCGTACGCTGACCAGGCGTTGGCGGCACGATCGGCGGTGCAGGGACACTGGTGGCAAGCTGCTCGCTGGTTGGGGCCACGCATTCAGGTGGGGCTGCCACCCGAGGGCCAAGTCCATATGCTGTGGGCCAATATGCTGTTGCACACCGCTGCCCAACCTCAAAAATTGCTGAGAACCTGGCACAGTGCGTTGGCGGTGGATGGGTTTTTGATGTTTTCCTGTTTGGGTCCCGATACTTTGCGGGAATTGCGCAACGCCTATGCCCAGCAAGGCTGGCCTGAGCCCGCCCATGAATTTACCGACATGCACGATTGGGGCGACATGTTGGTCGAGGCGGGTTTTGCAGAGCCTGTGATGGACATGGAGCGCATCACCCTCACTTACGAAACACCTGAGCGCATGCTGGCCGAATTGCGTGAGTTGGGGCGAAACCTCCATGTTCAGCGTTTTGCTGGTTTGCGTGGACGCCGTTGGCGCGATCAACTGAACCAGCTTTTATTGACCCTGGCCCGCCCAGAAGAGGGCGGGCGGTTGACGCTGAGTTTCGAAATTGTGTATGGTCATGCCCTCAAACCCCGGCCGCGCGTCAGAGTGAGTGCGCAAACAGAGATTGGTCTTGAGCAGATGCGGCAAATGTTGCACAGCACAACGGGTAAAGCCGACAAAGTTTGAGTTGAATCAAAACCCTTTCGTAACTCGGGTAAAATCCGGCCGGTTTTAGCCACAATGCATGCTTGTTAGCGTGTTAGGTTATTGAAAGTTGACGCGTGTCAAATCCCACATACCAGTTCGCACAAGAGTCTGGCCCTGCCATTCATTGGCGGCTCAGGCGCAATTGCTCGGTAACACCCGCCCAGTTGGGCTGGCTTTACCTGTCTTTGTGTTTGGTGTCATTGGGAATTGGGCTGTTTTTCTGGCTGCAAGGTGCTACTTTGGTGTTGGCATTTGCAGGCTTGGAAATCACGTTGGTTGGTTTGGCTTTTTTGGCCTATGCACGGCACGCGACTGATGGTGAGTGGATTTCATTGCAAGGCACCAGCCTGGTGGTGGAATGTGAATCTGCCGGGCGCCTTGAGCGGGCAGAGTTTGCGCGTCAATGGGTCAGAGTGGAGCCAAAGTCTGGCGACCACAGCCTGATTGAATTGTCGGGTGAGGGTCGTTCGATCGAGGTGGGGCGTTTTGTGCGCCCCGAGTTGCGCCAAGTGTTGGCGCGAGAAATCAGAAGGGCGTTGCGTTCTGCGTGATGTCTGGCGGCAAACGGGGCCTAGCCTAGTTTGCCAAGGGTGTGAGTTCAACAGAGTCTTGGAAGTTAGTGAGAACCATGAAGAATATTTCCAACCAATTGGCTTCGCTGCTATCCCGCGCGGGCATTTTTGCGGGTGCATGGCTGGCCACGGCTGCTCATGCGGTCAATGACTTGCCGGGCGGCCCAGCGGTCAATCAGCTCAACTTCGCACCTGCAGCGACCAAAATCGCTGAAGAGCAACACTGGCTGCACTGGTTCATGTTGATCCTTTGCACGGTGATTTTCATTGCCGTCTTTGCGGTCATGTTCTATTCCATTTGGAAGCACCGCAAATCTGTAGGCCACAAACCCGCGACTTTCACCGAGTCCATCACCGTCGAGGTGATTTGGACCGCAGTGCCTTTCCTGATTGTGATCCTGATGGCTTTGCCCGCCACCAAAGTGTTGGTGGCTCAAAAAGACACCACCAACGCCGATCTGACCGTCAAGGCCACTGGTTACCAGTGGAAATGGGGTTATGACTACATCAAAGGCGAAGGCGAAGGTCTGAGCTACATCTCTACCTTGGACTCTGCACAGCGTGCGATGTCCGATGCGGGCAAGCCCGAGGGCGATAACTACTTGCTGAAAGTTGATAATCCGCTGGTGGTGCCCGTGGGTCAGAAAGTGCGTGTGATTACCACTGCCAACGACGTGATTCATGCCTTTGCTGTGCCTGCTTTCGGTATCAAGCAAGACGCAATTCCTGGTTTCGTGCGTGACACCTGGTTCCGCGCCGAGAAAACGGGTGATTTTTACGGTCAGTGTCAAGAGCTGTGCGGTAAAGAGCACGCTTACATGCCCATCCATGTGAAGGTGTTGTCTGCTGAAGACTACGCGGCTTGGGTTGTGGCAGAGAAGAAAAAACAAGCAGCCAAAGCCGATGATCCAGCCAAAGTCTGGGCCTTGGACGATCTGGCCAAGCGTGGTGAGAAGGTCTACGCGGCCAACTGTGCTGCTTGCCACCAAGCCAACGGCAAAGGCGCTGGCGCTATCAAGCCTTTGGATGGTTCGGCTGTCGTGTTGGATGCCGAAAAGTCCAAACAGGTGGCGGTTTTGCTGAATGGTCAAAACAACGGTGCCATGCCCGCATGGAAACAGTTGTCCGACACCGAGATCGCTGCTGTGATCACTTACACCAAGAACAACTGGTCCAATAAGACCGGGCAAATCGTGCAACCGGCTGAAGTTCTGGCCGCTCGCAAATAAGCCGTACCGTATTCAAATCAAAGGAAATCAAGATGAGTGCCGTTTTAGACCATCACGATCACGCCCATGACGATCACGGTCACGCGCCTGCGGGCTGGCGTCGTTGGGTGTATGCCACCAACCACAAAGACATCGGTACTTTGTACCTGCTGTTCAGCTTCACCATGCTCATGATCGGTGGCATCTTGGCACTGGGTATCCGTGCTGAGTTGTTCCAGCCAGGCCTGCAAGTGGTCAACCCTGAACTGTTCAATCAGTTCACTACCATGCACGGCATCATCATGGTGTTCGGCGCGATCATGCCCGCCTTCGTGGGTTTTGCAAACTGGATGCTGCCTTTGCAAATCGGCGCTTCAGACATGGCTTTTGCCCGCATGAACAACTTCAGCTTTTGGCTGATGATTCCTGCAGCTGGCATGCTGGTCGGTTCATTCTTCATGCCTGGCGGCGCACCCGCTGCTGGCTGGACCCTCTACGCGCCCCTGACTCTGCAAATGGGCCCCTCGATGGACGCTGGTATTTTTGCCATGCACATCCTGGGTGCTTCGTCCATCATGGGTTCGATCAACATCATCGTGACCATCTTGAACATGCGCGCACCTGGCATGACCTTGATGAAGATGCCCATGTTCGCATGGACCTGGCTCATCACCGCTTACCTGTTGATCGCTGTGATGCCTGTTTTGGCTGGCGCGATCACCATGACACTGACAGACCGTCATTTCGGCACCAGTTTCTTCAACCCCGCTGGTGGCGGTGACCCGGTCATGTACCAGCACATTTTCTGGTTCTTCGGTCACCCTGAGGTGTACATCATGATCTTGCCGGCTTTCGGCATCATCAGCCAGATCGTGCCCGCTTTTGCACGCAAGAAGCTGTTTGGTTACGCTTCCATGGTGTATGCCACATCGTCAATTGCCATTCTGTCGTTCATCGTGTGGGCTCACCACATGTTCACCACCGGCATGCCCGTGACTGGCCAGCTGTTCTTCATGTACGCCACGATGCTGATTGCCGTGCCAACCGCTGTGAAGATCTTCAACTGGATCGCCACCATGTGGCGTGGTTCCATGACTTTTGAAACCCCCATGCTGTTCGCTGTGGGCTTCATCTTCGTGTTCACCATGGGTGGCTTCACCGGTCTGATCCTGGCCATGGCCCCGATCGACATTCAGTTGCAAGACACTTATTACGTGGTGGCCCACTTCCACTATGTGTTGGTGGCGGGTTCATTGTTTGCGCTGTTCGCTGGTTACTACTATTGGTCGCCCAAGTGGACCGGTGTGATGTACAACGAAACACGCGGCAAGATTCACTTTTGGTGGTCGTTGATTTCCTTCAACGTCACGTTCTTCCCGATGCATTTCTTGGGTTTGGCGGGCATGCCACGTCGCTATGCCGACTACCCTATGCAGTTCACCGACTTCAACATGATCGCTTCGGTTGGCGCTTTCTTCTTCGGTTTTGCACAGGTTTACTTCTTCTTGTTCGTGGTGCTGCCAACCATGCGCGGTCAAGGCGAAAAAGCACCTCAAAAACCTTGGGAAGCTGCCGAAGGCCTTGAGTGGGAAGTGCCATCACCAGCACCTTTCCACACCTTTGAAAACCCACCTAAGCTGGACGCCACCGCGACCCGCGTGATTGGTTGATCGACATGGCCGTGACACCTGAGCAAAGAAAAAGCAATGTGCGCCTTGGCCTGATTTTGGCCACGGTAGCACTCGCCGTGTTGGTTGGGTTCGTGGCCAAGCTGCTGTTGCTGAACCGCTGAAAGACCCGAGATGAATCTGCGCGGTGAAAATCTGAAGATGGTAGGCAAGCTGGCGGTTGTGACCGCTGGCATGTTCTGCTTCGGCTACGCGCTGGTTCCTATCTACAAGGCCATCTGCGAGATGACGGGCATCAACATCCTGTCGATTTCAGAGACCCAGATTCCTGGCAATGCCAAGGCGGGTAAAGCGGCCGAAGTGCTGCGCAACAGCCAGGTCGACACCACTCGCACCATCACCGTCGAGTTCGACGCGAATGTGCGTGGCCCTTGGGAGTTCAAACCCGAAAAGCGCTCCATGCAGGTTCACCCGGGTGAACTGAGCACTGTGATGTATGAGTTCCAGAATGTGCAAAACCGCCGCATGGCGGCTCAAGCCATTCCCAGCTATGCACCGCGCGAAGCGGCCAACCACTTCAACAAGCTCGAATGTTTCTGTTTTAACCAGTACACGTTGGAGCCAGGTGAAAAGAAGTCCTGGCCAGTCGCCTTTGTGATCGACCCCAAGTTGTCCAAAGACGTCACCACCATCACGCTGTCATACACCTTCTTTGAAGTGGGCGGCAAGACACCTGCCGCACCCACAGCGCCTTTGGCTGCTGTTGTGCAGCCCGTGGCCGTCAAGTCGGGTCTGGGTTCATGAGCAACCCCAACCTGTCGCCTGAGCGCAAAACATCCTGGGTCCGTACCATTCAGGCTGTTCTGTGGTCATTTGTTGGCCTTCGCAAGAATGCCGACTGCCAGCAAGATATTGAAAAGCTCAACCCGTTCCACATCATTGGTGTGGGTATCGGGTTGGCATTTTTATTTGTCCTGGGGCTGATCGCCCTGGTCAATTGGGTTGTGCTTCAGCCAACGGGTCTGTAAGCAGCAAGATTAGAGTTCGAAAGAAGAGAGCAGGAGTCCCCATGAGTTCAGTCGCACACGGCACCACGCCTTATTACTATGTTCCGCACGAGTCGCGCCATCCCGTCATGGCGGCTATCGGCTTGTTCTTTCTGATCCTGGGTGCAGGTCAATGGATCAATGGTGCCGATTGGGGCATGTATTGCCTGTTTTTTGGCATGGCTTGGTGGTTGATCGTTTTGTACCAATGGTTCTCTGAGGCCGTTCAAGAGAGCGAAGGCGGCATGTACGGTCGCAAGATCGATTTGTCTTACCGCTGGAGCATGACCTGGTTCATCTTCTCTGAAGTCATGTTCTTCGGCGCTTTTTTCACCGCATTGTGGTGGGCCCGTTCGCATTCGGTGCCCGCACTGGGCAGCCTCGACAATGCATTGCTTTGGCCTGACTTCAAAGCGGCTTGGCCTAGCATGATGGCTGGTGCCACGACATCGCCAGCAGGCATCATTGAGCCCTTCCAGACCGTGGGTCCATTTTGGTTGCCCACCATCAACACGGCTTTGTTGTTGACTTCGGGTGTGACTTTGACTATTGCACACCATGCATTGCAGGTAGGTAACCGCAGCAAAACCATCAAGTTCATGTGGATGACGGTGTTGTTGGGTGTGATTTTCTTGGTCGTGCAGGGTTACGAATACGCCCATGCTTGGGGCGATCTGAACTTGAAGTTGTCCTCCGGCGTTTATGGCTCGACTTTTTACATGTTGACCGGCTTTCACGGCTTCCACGTTTTTGTCGGCATGTTGATGTTGTTGTTCATCACTTTGCGTTTGCAAAAAGGCCACTTCACCCAAGACCGTCACTTCGGTTTTGAGGGCGCTGCCTGGTATTGGCATTTTGTGGACGTGGTTTGGTTGGGCTTGTACATCCTGGTGTATTGGATGTAAGTCCGGTATGGCCTGTGCAAAAAAGCGCCCTTGGGCGCTTTTTTGTTGCTGGAAAGGTGGGCTTGGTTTGAGTGGGCGAAATTTGTGCCGTCCGAAGGCGGAACCAATTTAGCAATCCCCGATAAAACCCATCAAGCGCCTGGCGGAATGCCCGTGGGCTGTATCCAGCCCATCTTCCATGAAATCAGCACGCAGATGAAGAGGACAATCGAGAACCCAACGCGAAAGGCCAGCGCTGTGGCCATGTTGTTTTTTTTGGGCAGCTGCTCTTCAGGCGATGCAGGTCGGCCCCGCATCATGTGGACCAAAGCCCAGACCAGACTCGCCAAGATGGCAACAAATGCAATGGCAACCAGAATTTTCATGAGCACATTATCCAATGACTGAGAAATCCCCGATCTGGCAAAGATGGTTGGTGCTTGGCATGGCCCTATTGGGCATGAGCGTCACCTTTTCCTTGGGTCTGTGGCAACTGGGTCGCGCAGCCGAAAAAACAGCCTTCCAAGACGCCAAAACACAGCAAGCAGACAAAGTGACCTTGGATGGCCGCACCTTGGGGTCTGCGCTGGATGATCAAGCGCAACGCGCAGGGTTGATACATCGGCGCATGGTGCTGATGGGCCGCTGGTTGCCGCAGCATTCTGTGTTTCTGGAAAACCGCCAGATGAATGCCAAGCCGGGGTTTTTCGTGCTGACGCCCTTGCAAATTGAGGGCACGAATGGGGTGATTTTGGTGCAGCGCGGTTGGGCGCAGCGGTCGTTTAACGATCGGGCAGCGTTGCCAGCTATCCAGACCCCCGAGGGACAAGTCAAAGTTGAGGGGCATTTGGCCCCATGGCCATCAAGGCTCTACGATTTTGGCGGAGTTGAACAAGGCCCGATACGGCAAAATCTCGACCTGCAAGCATTTCGCCAAGAAACCGGTCTGGGTTTGCTGGAAGTTTCTTTGTTGCAGTCAGGCCCGGCTTCTGAAGGGCTGCTGCGTGAATGGCCTGTGGTGGCCAGTGGTGTCGAAAAGCACTACGGATACGCATTTCAATGGTTTGGCCTGAGTGGTCTGATCGCTTTACTTTATGTCTGGTTTCAAATTGTCCAACCCCGCCGCCAAAAAAGAACTGCCTGACAGCCCCTTGTCTATGACGGTGCATGACATGCCCTTGCCGGGCGATGTGGTGCAGGCCGATGCGCAACGCACGCGCATGGGCCGCTGGAAGATGATTGCCATGATGCTGATCTGCGCCTCGCCTGTCATGGCCTCGTATTTCACTTATTACGTGTTGCGCCCAGAGGGGCGTCGTGTTTATGGCGAACTGATTCAGCCGCAAAAAGACATGCCCCAAGCCACCGCTAAAAACCTGCAAGGTGAGCCTGTGACCTTGGACAGCCTGCGCGGTCAGTGGTTGCTGGTCACGGTGTCCTCGGGTGCTTGCGACGAGCGGTGCCAGCAAAACCTTTATTTCCAGCGCCAGTTGCGCGAAATTTTGGGTCGTGACAAAGACCGTGTGGACCGGCTCTGGCTGGTCAGCGATGACGCACCTGTGGCGCAAACGCTGTTGCCCGCACTGAGCACGGCCCATGTGCTTCGGCTGGACAAGGCCAGTGTGCAAAGCTGGATCAGCCCCGCTGCAGGGCAGCAGCTGCAAGACCATTTGTATGTGGTCGACCCGATGGGCAATTTCATGATGCGTTTCCCAGCTCACATGGACGTGCCCAGTGCTTCCAAAGCCAAGCGCGATCTGGAGCGTTTGCTCAAGGCGTCAGCTTCTTGGGACAAGGCCGGGCGATAAAACATGACCGAAGTTGACCTGTACAACCTCGCGCCGACTTTGCAGCTCATGGCTGTGGGATTGGCTGTGGCGGCATTGCCCTTGGGCTGGTGGCTCTGGCGGCAACGCAACGCCACGCCGTCTGGGCGTTTGAAGGCCCTGACCCTCATCACCTTGTTCCTGACGTTTGACCTCGTGTTGTTCGGTGCCTTTACTCGCCTGACTGATTCGGGACTGGGTTGCCCGGACTGGCCCGGTTGCTATGGCAGCGCCAGCCCGATGGGCGCCAGCACCCACATCACTGCAGCCCAAACCGCCATGCCCACTGGCCCTGTGACGCAAAGCAAAGCCTGGATCGAGATGGTGCACCGCTATGTGGCAAGTGGTGTGGGGGTGTTGATCCTGAGCTTGGCCCTCATGACTTGGTGGCAGCGCCGCCAAAGGAACAGCATCAACCCCTGGTGGCCCACCTTCACCCTGGTGTGGGTGTGTTTGCAAGGCGCCTTTGGGGCACTGACCGTCACCATGAAGTTGTTTCCGGCCATCGTCACCTTGCACCTCATGTTTGGCATTGGCTTGTTGGCCTTGCTGATGGCGCAGGCCGTGCGCTATGGCGAAGCAGGCGCAAGGCCCGTACCGGCGGGTTTGCGCGCGGGCATATGGGCTGGCTTTGTCTTGTTGTGGCTGCAAATTGCTTTGGGTGGATGGGTCAGCACCAATTACGCGGTCTTGGCTTGCCCCGATTTCCCGACCTGCAATGGGCAATGGCTCCCTGCGATGGACTGGCAGGGATTTAGCCTTTGGCGCGAGTTGGGTCACACTCCCGACGGCCAGATCCTGCCCTTCGTGTCCCTGTCGTCCATTCACTTTGTGCACCGCTCGGCCGCCTGGGTGGTGCTGGCGGTGTTGGTGTGGTTGGGTTGGCGTTTACGACAGCAACCAGGCCTCGTACCTGCTGGCCGCTGGTTGTTGCGCTTGTCGGCCCTCCAGTTCATTACTGGTCTGAGCAATGTCGTGCTGGGCTGGCCTTTGCTGGCCGCGGTGCTGCACACCGGTGGTGCAGCTGCCATGGTTGTCACCTTGACCTGGGCGCTGTGCGTCAGCCGCACCGAATTTTCTTCTCGTTCACTTACCCCATCAAGGCCCGTCGCATGACTGCAGCCACTGCCCCATTGCCAACATCTGCTTGGCGCCAGTATTACGCACTGACCAAGCCGCGCGTGGTTCAACTGATCGTTTTTTGTGCCTTGATCGGGATGGTCCTTGCCGTGCCGGGTGCACCCAGCATGGCCGAGTTGAGGTTGGGGCTGTGGGCTTGCGTCGGCATCTGGCTGGTGGCGGGTGCGGCGGCGGCTTTCAATTGCCTGGTCGAAAAAACCATCGATGCCAAGATGAAACGCACCGCCTGGCGTCCGACCGCCAAGGGCGAGTTGAGTGACCGCCAAGCCTTGTTGTTTTCAGCTGTTCTGTGCGCGTTGGGCTCGGCTGTGTTGTATTTGATGGTCAACCCACTCACCATGTGGCTGACTTTTGCTACGTTCGTGGGATATGCCATTGTCTACACCGTGATTTTGAAACCGCTCACGCCACAAAATATCGTGATCGGTGGGGCCAGCGGAGCCATGCCTCCGGTGCTGGGTTGGGCGGCCATGACGGGCCAGGTGGGGCCAGAAGCGCTGATCTTGTTCTTGATTATTTTCTTGTGGACACCGCCGCACTTCTGGGCACTGGCCTTGTATCGGGTGGAGGATTACCGCAAGTCCGGCCTGCCCATGTTGCCCGTGACGCACGGCAATGAATTCACGCGTCTGCAAATTCTGCTTTACACCGTCGTTCTGATGGCGTCTTGCCTCATGCCTTTTGTTTATGGCATGAGCTCATGGTTGTATCTGGTTGTCGCCGTGGTGCTGAGCATCGGCTTCATAGGCTATGCGGTGGCGCTGTACCGTGAATATTCGGACGAATTGGCGCGCAAAACTTTCCGTTTTTCACTGATTCATCTGAGCGCCTTGTTTGCCGCCTTGCTGTTCGATCACTATATTTTTTAAGGCTCACCATGGCGCAATTCAGAATTTTCTCCAAGTGGGCCTTGGCACTGGGCATGGTCGGCAGTGTGTCGACTTTTGTGGGTTGTGGCCAGGAAAAGCCCGCATTTCGCGGTGTGGACATCACCGGCGCTGACTATGCACAAGGCTGGGAACTGAGTGACCAGAATGGCCAGGTCCGTACCTTGAAAGACTATGCCGGCAAGGCGGTTGTGGTGTTTTTTGGCTATACCCAATGCCCTGATGTTTGCCCTACTGCTTTGCAAGAGATGGCCGAGGCCAAGCAATTATTGGGGGCCGATGGGGCGCGTTTGCAAAGCATTTTCATCACGGTCGACCCCGAGCGTGACACCCCCGAGCTTTTGCAGGCCTATATGGCCAATTTCGGGGCCGACTTTGTGGCCTTGCGTCCCACAGCCGAGCAACTGCCCAAAGTCACCAAAGACTTCAAGATCTATTACAAAAAGGTCGAAGGCAAAACCCCTACCAGCTACACCATGGACCACTCTGCAGGCAGCTTCACCTTTGATCCGCAGGGCCGCATTCGTCTGTACAACCGCCACGCCAGTGGTGCGGCAGCGCTGGCAGCCGATGTCAAAATTTTGCTCAGCGGCAAGTGATGCAGGCGGGCACCGACGGCGCTTGATTCCCCTGAGTGCCACTGCTAGAGGGACGGCACCGGCACTCGCAGGTGATCAATTCAGTTCGATTTTTTGACTGTGAATGATCTCGCCCAAAGCCTGGGTGTCTGCATCGATGCGGTTGCGCAAACCTTCGGGCGAAGAGCCCACCACTTGCCAGCCCTGCTGAAACAAGCGTGCCCGCATGTCAGAGCTGCGCACGATGTCGCTGACCACCGCCGACAATTTGCTGGCCACGGCCGCTGGCATCGAAACGGGAGCGGCTACGGCATTCCAGATCTCGAGCTGGTAGTTTTTCACGCCGATCTCGGCCAGACTGGGCACCTCGGGTGCGACTGGGCTGCGCCCAGTGCTGGTGGTGCCGATGGCTCTTAATTTGCCAGCTTTCACCTGAGCAGCCGCCATGGCCGGCGGCAGCAAGGCCAATTGCACTTGGCCGCCCAGCATGGCTGTGATGATTTGCGGGTTGCCAGGGTAGGGCACATGCACGGGGGCGATGCCTGCCTTGCTTTTCAGCAGCTCCATGCCCAAATGCGCGACTGTGCCCACCCCGGGCGAGGCATAGCTGAGCGTGTTGCCCGCTTTTTGGGCTTGGGTCAGCCACTCGGCTGCAGTCTGGCCGGGCGCATTGGCAGGCACGGTGAGGACCAAGGGGGCTTTGCCGATCAGGCTGATCGGTGCCAGATCTTTCAAGGGGTCGTACGGTACTTTGGGGTTCAGGATGCGGGCAATCGTCATGTTGCCGTTGATCATCAAACCCAAGGTGTGGCCATCGGTGGACTTGGCCACAAAATCGGCCGCGATGTTGCCACCGGCACCGACCTTGTTTTCCACCACGACGTTTTGGCCCAGTGCTTTGGCCAAAGGCTCTGCCAAAGCCCGAGCGCTCAGGTCGGGGCTGGAGCCTGCTGGAAAGCCCACCACCAAGCGCACGGTTTGGGTGGGCCAATCGGCGGCCCAAGCCGGGGCCATGACCAGTGCCAGAAATGCGCAGGTGGCACGCCGCGCCCAGCGGGGTGCAAATGGTAACCGCTTGGCGATGTTCATGGGGAATTCCTCAAGACGCAAAACAGCCGTCACTTTAGCGCACCGCGGCCACTTGTTTGGGGATCGGCCTCGGCTCTGACAGCCCAAAAAATACCCGGTCAAGACCGGGTACATGGCAAAAGGGGAGGCAAAACGTGAAGGCAAAAGCCTGCGGGTGCTCAGGCAAATTCGACCAGCGCCTTTTTCATTTTTTTCATGGCCGCCACTTCGATCTGGCGGATGCGCTCAGCGCTCACGCCGTATTCGTCGGCCAGGTCGTGCAAAGTCATGCCACCGGAACCGTTGTCGTTCACCTTGAGCCAACGCTCTTCCACGATGCGACGGCTGCGTTCGTCCAGCGCATTGAGCGCCGTGGCCAAGCCATCGCTGGCCATCACGTCACGCTGGTGCGCTTCGATCATGGCCGTGGGTTCGTGGTTGACATCGGCCAAATAGGCGATCGGGCCAAAAGCCTGTTCACCATCATCGGATGGCGCGGGGTCCAAAAGCACATCGCCGCCAGACATGCGCATTTCCATCTCGCGCACTTCTTCGCGCTTGACGTTCAGGCTGTGGGCCATCGAGTCAACCTGATCTGGTGTCAGCGTGTCGCGGTGCGTGCCTTCATCGGCGTCAGCTTTGTAGCTTTGCTTCATCGAGCGCAGATTGAAAAACAGTTTGCGCTGGGCTTTGGTCGTGGCGACTTTGACCATGCGCCAGTTTTTCAGGATGTATTCGTGAATCTCGGCCTTGATCCAGTGCAGCGCGTAGCTCACCAGTCGCACGCCTTGGTCGGGGTCAAAGCGTTTGACGGCCTTCATCAAGCCCACATTGCCCTCTTGGATCAGGTCGCCATGGGGCAGGCCATAGCCCAAGTATTGGCGCGACACCGACACCACCAAACGCAGGTGCGAGAGCACCAGCTTGCGGGCGGCTTCGATGTCGTCGTTGGCCTTGAGCTGGCGGGCGGCCTCTTGCTCTTCCTCAAGGGTGAGCATGGGCATGCGGTTGACCGCAGAAATGTAAGCGTCCAGATGGCCGAGCGAGGGCACCACAGCCCATGGATTGCTCAGCGTCATCGCAGTGGTGGGCGAACCAGTTTGAATGTTCATACCAGAACTCCTTTCAGAATACTGAGATATTAGCACTCCGCAGGGGAGAGTGCTAAGTGGTGTGGGCTGATGCCGCGAGGGCATCAGGGTTTTCCATGATTTTGCAGGGCCTTACAGTCGGCGGTCTGTGGGCTGGCTGACATTCCAGACCCTTATTTCGGCGTGATCTGTGGCTTGAATTTGGCTGGGCAATCAGCTCAAAAGGGCCTGTGCAAACTCCCGGGCATCGAAGGTTTCGAGGTCTTCCAGCTTTTCGCCCACCCCGATGAAATACACCGGAACCGGTTTTTCGCGGGCAATGGCACACAACACGCCGCCTTTGGCTGTGCCATCGAGCTTGGTCACGATCAGGCCGGTCAGGCCCAAAGTGTCGTCAAAAGCACGCACTTGGGCCAAAGCGTTTTGGCCGGTGTTGCCGTCGATCACCAACAGCACCTCGTGCGGGGCCGTGCTGTCGGCTTTTTGCACCACGCGCTTGATCTTTTTGAGCTCTTCCATCAGGTGCGTTTGTGTCGGCAAGCGGCCGGCGGTGTCCACCAGCACCACATCGCGGCCCCGGGCGCGGCCTGCGGTGACGGCATCAAAGCTGACGGCAGCCGGGTCGCCGCCTTGCTGGCTGACAATCTCGACGGTGTTGCGGTCGGCCCAAACGGCCAGTTGCTCCTTGGCCGCCGCACGGAAGGTGTCGGCCGCCGCCAGCAGCACGCTCAGGCCTTCGTCGGCCAGGTGCTTGGTCAATTTGCCAATGGAGGTGGTTTTTCCTGCGCCATTGACGCCCGCCACCATGATCACGGTGGGTTGGTGGTCGCCGATCGACAAGGGTTTTTGCAGGGGCAAAAGCAGGTCGGTGATGGCATCGGCCAGCAGGGTCTTGACCTGTGAGGCTTCGGTGGTTTTGCTCTCTTTCACGCGGCGTTTGAGGTCTTGCAGCAAATGCTCGGTGGCTTTGACGCCTGTATCGGCCATCAGCAACGCTGTTTCCAGCTCTTCATAGAGTTCGTCGTCAATCCGGGTGCCGGTGAAGACGGTGGCGATGCTAGAGCCCGTCTTGCGCAAGCCCGCCTTCAAGCGGTCCAGCCAAGCTTGGCGGGCCACAGGAGGGGCTGTCGGCGGTGCTGTCGGGGGCGATGGCGGGGTTGTCGTGTCTGAGGCCGCAGCAGATGGCTGCGACACAGGCTCAGCGTGGGCCTTTGCAGGTGCAGCGACCAAGCCGGAGACCGGGGCTGGAACGGATTGAGCCTCGGGTGAGAGGGATTTTTTTTTGAAGAAACTGAACATGGTGTGGATTTCAAGGATCATGCATTCTATGAAACCGAACTTTCTCTTGGGTATCGCTGTCGCCACCGCCTTGCTGGCCGCCGTTGGGGGCGTATCGGCCCAGGCCCCTCAGGCCAAGCAGGCAGCCACCGGACAAACCAGCGGCCCAGCCTCGGCCCAGGTGCACAGCTTCACTTTGGCCAATGGCATGGCGCTGTGGGTCAAACCCGACCGCCGAGCCCCCACTGCCGTGCACATGGTCTGGGTACGGGTGGGTTCGATGGATGAGGTCGATGGCACCAGTGGCGTGGCCCATGTGCTCGAGCACATGCTGTTCAAGGGCACGCCGAATTTGGCTGCGGGTGAATTTTCGCGCCGGGTGGCCGCTTTGGGCGGGCGCGAAAACGCCTTCACCTCCAAAGACTACACAGGCTATTACCAGCAAATTCCGTCCAGTCAGCTTGAAGCTGTGATGCGCCTGGAGGCTGACCGCTTTGCCAATAACCAGTGGCCCGATGCCGAATTTGCCAAAGAGCTGGAGGTGGTCAAAGAGGAGCGTCGCCTGCGCACCGACGACAACCCCCGTGCCCAGTTGCACGAAATGCTGGCAGCCACTGCTTTGTCGGCATCGCCGTATCGCCGCCCCATCGTGGGCTGGATGAGCGATCTGGAAGCCATGACGGCGCAAGACGCCCGAGATTTTTACCGCAAGTGGTACACACCGGCCAACGCGGTCGTGGTCGTCGCGGGCGATGTCGATCCTTTGCAGGTGAAAGCACTGGCCGAAAAATACTACGGCGTGATGCCTGCCCGGCCCTTGGCCGAGCGTAAGCCTCAACAAGAGCCCGCGCAGCAAGGCTTGCGCCGGTTCGAGTTCAAAGCGCCTGCCGAACAGTCGTATGTCGCGCTGGCCTTCAAAGTGCCGCGCCTGGCCAGTCTGGAGGTCACACCCGAGCACGACGATGCCTTGGCCTTGACGGTGCTGGCGGCGGTGCTGGATGGCTACAGCGGTGCCCGCTTGGAACGGACCTTGACGCAGGGTGAGCCGCGTTTGGCCGATAGCGTGGGCGCACACAATGGTTTGATGGGCCGTGGCCCTCAGTTCTTTTATCTGGAAGGCGTGCCTGCTCCGGGCCAAACGCCCGAAGCGCTAGAAGCAGCCTTGCGTGGCCAGATCCAGCGCGTGGCCACCGCAGGGGTGACCGATGCCGAGTTGCAGCGTGTCAAGACCCAATGGGTGGCCAGTGAAATCTACAAGCTCGACTCGGTCTTCAACCAAGCCCGCGAATTGGGCGTGGCCTGGACGCTGGGCTTGCCAGCCGATCACGGTGCCCAATTGATCCAGCGCTTGCGCCAAGTGACCCCATCCCAAGTGCAGGCAGTGGCCCAAAAATACTTTGGCGACGACAGCCTCACGGTCGCCACTTTGCGGCCGCAAGCGGTGTCGGGGCAGCCCCGTGCCAAGCGCGTTATTCCCGGTGCGCGTCATTGAGTTGGGCATCGCCATTGGCCACTGACATGAATGCACTTGCTTTGTTCTTTGCGGCTGGGTTCGGCGTCGGTTTTGACCGGTGTCTCGACATGGACCTCGATGGCTGCCCACTGCGAAACCCCGTGTGAAAGTAAACCCTCTATGTTGTTGATGTCTTCTGGTTCGCCTCGCCCGCTTCGTTCATGGGGGCGAGTGTCCCGTGTGGCCTGGCTGGGCAGTTGTTTGCTGGCCAGCACTTGGGCGCATGCCGCTTTGCCCATTCAACACTGGACACAAGCCAGTGGGGCCCGCGTGTACCTGGTCGAAAGCCACGCGATTCCTATGGTGGACGTGCAAATTGACCTGGATGCAGGCAGCCGCCGTGACCCCGCTGCGCAAGCGGGTCTGGCTTCGGTGATGGCCGGACAAATGTCCAGTGGTTTGCGTCCGGCACCTGCCAGATCGGGGGTTTATGCGCAAGCACTGGATGAGAATCAAATCGGTGAAGCCTGGGCCGATCTGGGCGCCAGTTTTGGGGCCAGTGCGGGTGCGGACCGCATGGGTTTTTCGCTGCGCAGCCTGAGTTACCCCGACCTGCTGGACAAAGCCGTCGCGCTGGCCGCCCGGCAAATGGCTCACCCGTCGTTTCCCGAGGCCGTGTGGCTGCGTGACCGCGAACGCATCAGTGCTGCCATCCGGGAATCTCTGACGAAACCCGCTACCTTGGTGCAGCAAAAATTTGCCACGGCGGTGTATGGTGTGCACCCTTACGGCTACAACACCACAGCCGAGTCCTTGTCACGCATCGGCGTGCAGGACCTGCACACTTTGCATGCCCAATCCTTGCAAACTTGCCGCGCATCGGTGAGCGTGGTGGGCGCACTCACCCGGGCGCAGACCGATGCGCTGGTCACGCGTTTGCTGGCGCTGTGGCCCAACACCTCATCGTGCAAGCCCTTGCCTACGGTGCCCGAAGTGGCCCCTTTGGCTGAAGCGCAAAACCTGAGTGTGCCTTTTGATTCGGCCCAGGCCCATGTGTTGATCGGCCAGCCAGGCTATAAGCGCGATGACCCGGATTTCTTTGCCTTGCTGGTAGGCAACCACATTTTGGGTGGCGGGGGATTCGTGTCGCGTCTGACCGAGCAGGTGCGCGAAAAGCGCGGCCTGAGCTACAGCGTGTACAGCTATTTTTCACCCGGCTTGCATGCCGGGGCGTTCACGGTGGGTTTGCAAACTCGCCCTGACCAAGCCACCCAAGCCGTGGCCGTGGCCAAAGAAGTGGTGCAAGGCTTTGTGAGCGCAGGCCCAACCGAGGCCGAATTGCTGGCCGCCAAATCCAATCTGGTGGGCGGTTTCGCGCTGCGCATCGACAGCAACCGCAAGCTACTGGACAACGTGGCCAACATCGCCTGGAACCGCTTGCCACTCAATTACCTGGACACCTGGACCCAGCAAGTCGAGCGCGTGAGCCTGGACGATGTGCGCCGCGCCATGGCCCGGGTGTTGCAGCCTCAGCGCATGGTCACCGTGGTGCTGGGCGCGCAGCCCTGAGCCGCGAATGTGGGGTCATGGCCTTTACACTTGCAGCCTATGCCCTCATCCAAATCTTCACGTCAGGCGACCAGCGGCGCAGCCCGAAAGCCCGCTGCTAAAAAGCCCCAGCACCGGGTCCCCAAAGGCCCGCCTTCGCACGAAATTCGCATCATTGGCGGGCAATGGCGACGCACTCGGCTGAAAGTCATCGACAAACCGGGTCTGCGCCCCACCCCCGACCGCGTGCGTGAAACCCTGTTCAACTGGCTGGGCCAAGACCTGAGTGGCTGGCGCTGTGTGGATGCGTTTGCGGGCACGGGTGTGTTGGGGCTGGAGGCTGCATCGCGCGGTGCGGCCCATGTGCTGATGGTCGAGCAAGACGCCGTGTTGGTGCGTGACTTGCAAGACAATGCCATGCGCCTCAAAGCCAGCATGGTCAGTGTGCAGCGCGGGGATGCTGTGACCACGTTGGCCCGTTTGCCTGCGGGCAGCGTGGATTTGGTGTTCATCGACCCTCCCTTTGACGGCCCTTTGTTTGAACCCGCCCTGAAAGCCGCAGCCAAAGCGGTGCCTGCAGGCGGTTGGATCTACCTCGAAGCGCCCGTGCAGTGGCCGGCCGAGGCCTTGGCTGCTTTGGGCTTGCAATGCGAGCGCCACCTCAAAGCGGGTGCGGTCCACGCCCACCTGTTGCAGCGCACCGCATAAATTCCCGATGTCACTTCATCTGCCCGCAAGGAGCCTGCCATGAGCCAATCCGCCCCTGTCACCGCTGTGTATTCCGGCACGTTTGACCCGCTGACCCTGGGCCACGAAGACGCGATCCGGCGTGCCGCGCAAATGTTTGACCAAGTCATCATTGCTGTGGCCCGTGCGCACCATAAAAACACCCTGTTTTCGCTGGATGAGCGCCTGGCGCTGGCGCAGGCCGCACTGGTCGATTGCCCCAACGTGAAGGCGATGCCGTTTGACGGCCTGATCGTGGAGTTTGTGCGTGCGCAAAACGCCCAGCTCATCGTGCGCGGTTTGCGCTCTGTGACCGATTACGACTACGAAACTCAAATGGCGGGCATGAACCGCCATCTGGCCCCTGAGGTGGACACCGTGTTTTTGCACACCAGTGCGGGCGTGCAACACATCAGCAGCACCTTGGTGCGCGAGATCTCCAAACTGGGTGGTGATGTGTCGGGCTTGGTCTCAGCGCCGGTGCTCAATGCTTTGCAAGCCAAGGTGGCGACCAAGCACTGAGGCTCAAAGCTCCGAGCCTTCCACCAAAAATCGCACCCGCTTTTGGCCCTGCCACTCGTCGGCGTCCAGCCGATAAGCCAGTTTCACCCGCGCTGGCAAAGGCTCGGTGCGGCCAAACCAGATGCCGTCGACCGGTTGACCCTGGTGTTTCATCTTGAGTGACAGGTGCTTTTCGCCCACCAGCCGCTGCGACACCACTTCGATCTCTTCGCAAAACACGGGCGGCGCAAAACCTTGGCCCCAGACTTCGTGGTGCAGCATCTCCACCAAGTCCACCCGGCGGTATTCGGCGGGCAAGGGGCCGTCGGTTTCCAAGCGGCGCTGCAGTGTGGCGGCGTCCAGCCATTCCAGCGCGACTTGGTTCAGCGTTTCCTCGAACAAGTCCAAGTGTTCTTCGGCAATGGTGCAACCCGCTGCCATGGCATGGCCGCCAAAGCGCAACAGCACGCCGGGGGCGCGTTTGGCCACCAGGTCGAGCGCATCGCGCAAATGGAAGCCTGCAATCGAGCGGCCCGAGCCCTTGAGTTCGTGTTCTTTGCCTGGCGCGCTGCTGGCGGCAAAGACAAAGGTGGGGCGGTGCAGCTTGTCCTTGATGCGCGAGGCCACGATGCCCACCACGCCTTCGTGAAAATCCGGATCGAACACGCAAATGGCCGGTGGCGGCTCGTCGCCTTCGTCAAACAGCGACTCGGCCATCTCCATCGCCATCTCGCGCATGTCGCCTTCGATCACGCGGCGCTCGCGGTTGATCGCGTCCAGCTGTTTGGCCAGCTCATCGGCGCGGCCTGCGTCGTCGGTCAGCAGGCACTCGATGCCCAGCGTCATGTCAGCCAGACGGCCTGCGGCGTTGATGCGCGGCCCCAAAGCGAAGCCAAAGTCAAAGGTGGTGGCCTTGGCGGTTTCGCGGCTGGCCGTGCGCATCAGCGCCGCCATGCCGGGCGGCAAAGCCCCTGCACGCACGCGGCGCAGGCCTTGCGCCACCAAGCGGCGGTTGTTGGGGTCGAGCTTGACCACGTCGGCCACGGTGCCCAAAGCCACCAGCGGCAGCAGGGCGTCTAGCCGGGGCTGGTTGCTGGCATCAAACACCCCGCGCTGGCGCAGCTCGGCCCGCAGGGCCAGCAGCACATAAAACATCACGCCCACGCCCGCGATGGATTTGCTGGTGAAACTGCAGCCGGGCTGGTTGGGGTTGACGATGACTTCGGCGCTGGGCAATTCGCTGCCCGGCAGATGGTGGTCGGTCACCAGCACCTGCAGGCCCAGCGCTTGCGCCGCTTGCACGCCAGCCACGCTGGCGATGCCGTTGTCCACTGTGATCAACACATCCGCACCTTGCGCGTGCACACGCTCGGCGATCGGCGGGGTCAGGCCGTAGCCGTCCACCACGCGGTCGGGCACCAGATAACTCACGTTTTGCGCACCCAGCATGCGCAAGCCGCGCACCGCCACGGCGCAGGCCGTGGCCCCGTCGCAGTCGTAATCGGCCACGATGCACAGGCGCTTGTTCTGGGCCATGGCGTCAGCCAGCAGTTTGGCCGCTTCGTTGGTGCCCAACATGCCGGACGGAGGCAGTAGCAAGTTCAGCGCATCGTCGAGTTCGTCTTTGGACTGCACGCCACGGGCCGCATACAGGCGGGCCAGCAGCGGGTGGATGCCCGCTTGTTCCAGCGCCCAGGCACTGCGGGGGGGCACATCTCGGGTGAGCAAATTCATGGGGTGATCAAGGCGGTCAATGCCGCCGCAGGTGAGGTTTTGTTGAAGACACGCGCGATGCGTTGGTGCCAGGCGGCAGGGGCGGGCGTGTAGGTGTGGGCGGTGTGCTCGCTGCACAGGCTGAGCGTGCCCTGACCGGTGGCTTTCAGGTGCTTCAGCAAGTCGGCCAGCGCGGTGCCGTCCAGCATTTGCCAGGCTTGTCGCCAAGCTTGCACATCGCCGTGCAAGGCGCTTGTGCGCAAGGCCGCTGTCACGGTAACGGACTGCGCCGTTGCATGGCTGCCCGCCGGCAAGCTGCCTGCGCCGTGCAGCCAAAAGGCATTGACGGTGTGTTGCCTGCGGGCCTCACGCGCGTCATTCACGGGGTGGTTGTACAGCAGCATCTGCATCTCGCTTTGCAAGCGTTGCAAAGGCCGCAAGGCGGGGTGATCGGGCATCCAGTGCTTCACGTTTTGGCCAATCACACGGTCCAGCGAGGCGGTGGGCACATCGGCCAGCAGTTGGCCCTGAGCATGCCAGCGCAAAGCGCTGTGCCAGGTGACTTGCAGACCATCCTCTTGCAAAAACGGTTGCATGGCCTGCAGAAGTTGTTGCGACTCTGTGTCAGACAGGTGCAAATGCGAAGGGTCGGCCATGACCACTTGGTCCATGCCAATTTGCCAGTGGCAGGGCGTCATCCAGGCTTGTGGGGGGGCACTGATTGCGCCTTGCTGTGATTGGTGCCAGGCGGCCCAGGGCAGGCTGTCGGCCTCGTGGGGCCAGCCCAGGGCTTGGGCTTGCAGGCGCTCGTGCGGCAGGTGCAGCGGTGTGCGTTCGGCGTCTTGCAGCACCTGCTGGCGCTGCAAAAGGGCCAGCAGCGTTTGCAAATGCGGCAAGGGCAAGCCCGCCAAAGCCTCTTGACCGTTAAAGCTGTGGCTGGCCGCGTAGGGAATGATCAAGTGCATGGGCTCAGATTGTCGCAGTAGCGCATGCCGCATTGCACAATACGGGCCTATGTCATTTTTCAAAAACATTCCCTACGAGCTGGTGCTGGGTTGGCGCTATACGCGTGCAGGCCGCGCCACCCGGCGCAATGGCTTCATTTCCTTTATCTCAGGTGTGTCCATGATGGGCATTGGCCTGGGCGTGGCGGCGCTGATCATCGTGCTGAGCGTGATGAACGGGTTTCAAAAAGAAGTGCGCGACCGCATGCTGGGCGTGGTCTCGCACATCGAGGTTTATGCCGCCGACGGCGCTGCCGTAGCCGATTTGCCTGCTTTGCTGGCCCGCCTGAAGGCCCACCCGCAGGTAGTGGGGGCGGCGCCCTTCATCACGGCGCAGGCTTTGCTGGCGCGGGGCGAGGACATGAAGGGCGTGCTGGTGCGCGGCATTGACCCAGCCCTGGAGCCTGAAGTCAGTGATTTGTCATCGGACACGCAGGCCGGGGTGTTGTCGCGTTTGCAATCGGGCGGTTTTGGTTTGGTGTTGGGGCGCGACTTGGCCAACAACCTGGGGGTGCAGTCGGGCGACCCGGTGACATTGGTTTCTCCTTCGGGCCAGATCACACCTGCGGGCGTGGTGCCGCGCATGAAACAGATGGGTGTGGTGGGCACGTTTTCTTCAGGTCACTACGAATACGACTCGGCCCTGGCGCTCATGCACGTTGATGATGCTGCCCGCATGTTCCGCCTGGAAGGCCCGAGCGGCGTGCGCCTGAAGTTGCGTGATTTGCATTTGGCGCGTGAAGTGGCGCGTGACTTGCAATTGGCTTTGGGCCCGCAGTTTTTTGTGCGCGACTGGACCCAGCAAAACAAGACCTGGTTTGCTGCCGTGCAGGTCGAAAAACGCATGATGTTCATCATCCTCACCCTCATCGTGGCGGTGGCGGCTTTCAACCTGGTCAGCACGCTGGTGATGACAGTGACCGACAAGCGCGCCGACATCGCCATCTTGCGCACGCTGGGTGCCAGCCCACGCAGCATCATGGGCATCTTTGTGGTGCAAGGTGCCACCGTGGGCGTGATCGGCACCATGAGTGGCTTGTTGTTCGGCCTGTTGGTGGCCTTCAACATTGACGTGATCGTGCCCGCGCTGGAAACGCTGTTCAATGCCAGCTTTTTGCCACGCGACATTTACCTGATCAGCCGCATGCCCAGCGAACCGCTGGCCAGCGACATTTTTCCGGTGGCGATCATTTCCTTGGTGCTGGCTTTTGTGGCCACGCTCTACCCCAGCTGGCGTGCCAGCCAGGTCAATCCGGCAGAGGCGCTGCGTTATGAATGAGATGAAAAACGAAGTGGTGCTGAAGGCCCAGGGCCTGACCAAGCGCTTCACCGAAGGGCGTTTGGACGTGACTGTGCTGCAAGGCGTCGATCTGGAGGTCCACGCTGGACAGACCTTGGCCATCGTGGGCGCTTCGGGTTCGGGCAAAAGCACCTTGCTGCATTTGCTGGGTGGGCTCGATGCCCCCACTCAGGGCACGGTGCAGCTCAAGGGGCAGTTGTTGTCGGCCTTGAGTGCCGCCGAGCAAGGCCAGTGGCGCAACCGCTACCTGGGTTTTGTCTACCAATTCCACCATTTGCTGCCCGAATTCAGCGCGCTGGACAACGTGGCCATGCCCTTGTGGATTCGCAGGCAAGACCGCGCCGAAGCCGCCGCTGTGGCCACCCAGTGGTTGCAACGTGTGGGCTTGGGCGAACGTGTCCACCACCGTCCTTCGGAGCTGTCGGGTGGCGAGCGCCAGCGCGTGGCCCTGGCCCGCGCCTTGGTGAATGACCCAGCCTGTGTGCTGGCCGACGAGCCCACCGGCAACCTGGACCGCGAAACAGCCGATGGCGTGTTTACGCTGATGCTGCAACTGGCCCGCGAGCGTGGCACCGCTTTTGTGGTGGTCACGCACGACCAGGCCTTGGCCGCGCGCTGCGACCGGCAGTTGCACCTGGTCAAGGGCGTGCTGCAAGCGCCTGTTGGCGTCCGCTAAAAAACGCTGACGCGGGATGTGGATCGACACCCATTGCCATCTGGATGCGGCCGAGTTTGACGCCGACCGTGATGCGGTTCGCCAGGCGGCCCGCCAGGCAGGCGTTGCGCGCTGTGTGATCCCGGCGGTGCACGCGAAGCACTGGGACGAAGTGGTGCAATTGGCTGAGCAGCATGGCGATGCCTATGCTTTGGGCATCCACCCTTTGTATGTGCCGCAGGCCCAAGAGGCCGATTTGCAAGCGCTTGATCGGGCTTTGCGTGAGCGCTGTGGTGACCCGCGCTTGGTGGCGGTGGGCGAGATCGGTCTGGATTTTTTTGTACCTGCGCTGTGCACAGCCGACATGCGCGCACGCCAATGGTTTTTTTATACCGCGCAACTGAAACTGGCGCAGCAGCACGGCCTGCCCGTGATCTTGCATGTGCGCCGCTCAGCCGATCTTTTGCTCAAAGGCTTGCGCCAGTGGCCGGTCACTTCGGGCATCGCGCACGCCTTCAATGGCAGCAGCCAACAAGCGCAAGCTTTTGTCGACCGGGGCTTTGCTTTGGGTTTTGGCGGCACGCTGACGTACGAAAGGTCTTTGCAGCTGCGCCGCCTGGCGTGTGATTTGCCTTTGAGCGCTATCGTGCTGGAAACCGATGCGCCCGACATGCCGCCGCAATGGCTTTACCAAACCGCAGAGCAGCGGGCGCAGGGCGCAACACAAGGGCGCAACAGTCCCGCCGAGTTGCCCCGCATCGCGCAGGTGCTGGCCGAATTGCGGGGCGCATCGCTCGCCGATGTGGCTGCAGCCACCTGTTGCAATGCGCAGCGGGTCTTGCCCAAACTGGCGGCTTTATGACGGCGTGTGTACCCGGGGTGCCCCCGGTTGCGGGCACGCCCACCCGTTTGCAAGCTCTGCCGCCCAAGGCGGGCCCTTGTACCCAGACACGGGTGCTGGCCGGTTTGGCCGAAAGAGTTGAGCTGCATCGCCTACCATCGACCCGTCCGGCGTATGCGTCGTGTCCCTTTGAACAAAAACTCACTGCCTGGCGGGCAGTGCTGACCCCATGAGCCGAAAAAAATCCTCCACTCCCAGCCTTGAGCTGCCCGAAGTCAATTTCTCCGAAGACGGCGAGATCCGTTACCTGCACCTGGGCACCGAATGGATTCAGGGCTCAATGTTCCTGGACAGGCCCTTCGACATCGAGCTGGAATATGTACAGCGCATGTTCGGCTGGTTGCTCTTTTTTCCGCACGCGGAAGTCAAGGGCGCGCATGCCATGCAGCTGGGTTTGGGCGCGGGCACCATCACCAAGTTTTGCTATAAAAAACTCAAGATGACCTGCACTGCGGTCGAGCTCAACCCCGGTGTGCTGCACGCCTGCCGGGGCTGGTTCCGCCTGCCGCCGGACGACGAACGTTTGCGTGTCGTGCTGGCCGATGCGGCCCTGGAAATTCAAAAGGACGAATGGCGTGGCACGGTCGATGCCCTGCAGGTCGATCTGTATGACGAAGAAGCGGCTGCGCCTGTGCTGGACACCCCCGACTTTTACCGTCACTGCCGTGAACTGCTGACCCAGCAAGGCTGTATGACTGTGAATCTGTTTGGCCGTTCGTCCAGTTATGGCGAAAGCGTTGAGAAGATTTGCGCGGCATTTGGCGAAGACGCGGTGTGGATCTTTAAACCCACCCGTGAAGGCAACGCCATTGTGCTGGCCCAGCGCACCGCCACTCGCCCGTCGCGCGATGCCTTGTTGTCGGCCGCCGCCGCCATGGAGACCCAATGGGGCCTGCCCGCACCGAAATGGCTCAAGGTCTTCAAACCCTTGACCAAATAAGTGCACGCCAAGCCACGCCGCAGCGTGTGCATGCATGAAGATCACCTAGGGTAAACCATGGGTTCTTTGCCCCTGGTGCATAGGTGTAAGCCACATCGCTGCAGCGGCAATGTTCACGCAGAATCTCATCAACTCAAATTAGAGGAGATATCTCGTGAACATCAAGAGTCAAAAAGACTTTTTTTCCGGACTGTTCTACACAGTCACTGGTGCAGCCTTCGCCTACGGTGCCACCAACTACACGGTTGGCAGTGGCGCCCGCATGGGGCCTGGCTACTTTCCGTTGCTGTTGGGCATTTTGCTGGCGCTGATTGGTGCCTTCGTCATGTTCAAGTCCTTGACGGTCGAGACCCAGGACGGTGACAAGATCGGTTCATGGGCCTGGAAGCCCTTGTTCTTCATCATCGCCGGCAACGTGTTGTTTGGCATCTTGCTGGGTGGCCTGCCCAGCGTGGGTCTGCCTGCCATGGGCTTGATCGCGGCGATTTTTGGCACCACCTTGGTGGTCAGCCTGGCCGGTGAGACGTTTGATCTCAAAGAAGTTCTGGTTCTGGCCACGGTCCTGTCCATCTGCAGTTACGGCGCTTTCGTGCTGTTGCTCAAACTGCAGTTCCCAGTTTGGCCCACATTCATCACCGGTTGAGGAGAAAAATTCATGGAATTGTTTGACAACCTTGCACTCGGTTTTGGGGTCGCGTTCACCTTTCAAAACCTGCTTTACGCGCTGATCGGTTGCCTGTTGGGCACCCTGATCGGTGTGCTGCCTGGCATAGGCCCAGTCGCCACCATCGCCATGTTGTTGCCAGCCACCTACGCACTGCCTCCAGTTGCGGCATTGATCATGCTGGCCGGTATTTATTACGGTGCCCAATACGGCGGCTCTACCACCGCCATCCTGGTGAACCTGCCCGGTGAAGCCTCATCGGTTGTGACCATGATCGATGGTTACCAAATGGCCCGCAAAGGCCGAGCTGGCCCTGCTTTGGCAGCGGCTGGTCTGGGTTCTTTCTTTGCCGGTTGCGTGGGTACTCTGGTTTTGGCGGCCTTTGCCGGTCCCTTGACCGAAGTGGCTTTCAAATTTGGTCCTGCCGAGTATTTCTCGCTGATGATTTTGGGCCTGATCGGTGCTGTGGTGCTGGCTTCTGGCTCTTTGGTTAAAGCGGTGGGCATGATCGTGCTGGGTTTGTTGATGGGCCTGATCGGTACCGACGTCAACTCCGGCGTGGCCCGTTTCAGCTTCGATATTCCTGAGCTGACCGACGGTGTGGGTTTCATCACCATCGCCATGGGTGTTTTTGGTTACGGCGAGATCATCTCCAACCTGTCCCAAAAAGAAGAAGACCGCGAGGTGTTCACAGCCAAAGTGACCGGTTTGATGCCCACGATGGAAGACTTCAAAAACATGGTTCCTGCTGTGTTGCGCGGTACTTTCCTGGGCGCAGCTTTGGGCATCTTGCCCGGTGGCGGTGCTTTGCTGGCCTCGTTTGCGGCTTACACCATCGAAAAGAAAACCAAGCTCAAGCCAGGCGAAGTGCCTTTCGGGCAAGGCAACATCCGCGGTGTTGCTTCGCCAGAGTCGGCCAACAACTCGGCTTCACAGACCTCTTTCATTCCTTTGCTGACTTTGGGCATCCCACCCAACGCGGTGATGGCTTTGATGGTGGGTGCCATGACCATTCACAATATTCAGCCTGGCCCTCAGGTCATGACCAGCAACCCCGAGTTGTTCTGGGGCTTGATTGCCTCGATGTGGATTGGCAACGCGATGTTGGTGATCTTGAACCTGCCTTTGATCGGCATCTGGATCAAGTTGCTGTCGGTGCCTTACCGCTGGTTGTTCCCTGCCATTGTGCTGTTCTGTGCGATCGGTGTTTACTCGACCAACAACAACACCTTCGACATTTGGCTGGTGGCTTTGTTTGGTGTGGTGGGCTACGGCTTCATCAAGTTGGGCATGGAGCCTGCACCTTTGTTGCTGGGTTTCATTCTCGGACCGATGATGGAAGAAAACCTGCGCCGCGCCATGCTGCTGTCACGTGGTGAATGGAGCGTGTTTGTCACGCGTCCTTTGTCTGCCAGCTTGTTGGCCGCTTCATTGGTTCTCTTGGTGATCGTGACCTTGCCATCGATCAAGTCCAAGCGCGAAGAGGCTTTCGTGGAAGAGTGATTTTTTCCACTTGACTCTGTACAACGGCCTCTTCGGAGGCCGTTTTCATTGGTGCTGCACGTATCGTGTGTGGTCATGTCACTTGGGTGCAGCGTGTACGCACTGGGTCTGAGAAAATCATTTTTTTTGTTGCTTGGCAAGTGCGTCTTGCAGAGGATGCTTTCATGAAAAAAAGACATTTCCTGAGTGGTTTGTGTGTCGCGGCCCTTGCCTTTGGCAGTGGCGGAATGGTGCAAGCCCAGTCACATTCCTACCCCGTCAAACCCGTGCGTTTGATCGTGCCGTTCCCGGCCGGTGGCGCCACCGATTTGTTTGCCCGAACGCTGTCTCAAAAGCTCGGCGAAAAAATGGGCACGACTCTGGTGGTCGAGAACCGCCCAGGCGCTGGCGGCACCTTGGGCTCAGACTTGGCAGCCAAGGCCAGCCCCGATGGCTACACCTTGTTGCTGTCCACCTCCAGCACGCACTCGATTGGCCCGAACCTGAACCCGCGCATGCCCTATGACGCGGTCAAAGACTTCACCCCTATCAGCCAAGTGGGCAACGCGCCCAGCATCATGCTGGTGCCCAACATCTCCCCAGCCAGGACGGTGAAGGAATGGATCGAGTACGCCCAAAAAAATCCGGGTCGCTTGAACTACGCCTCTAGCGGCAACGGCACCATCGTGCAGTTGACGGCCGAGTTGTTCAAAGCTCAGGCCAATGTGTTTGTGGTGCACATCCCCTACAAAGGCACGGCTTTGGCCATTCCCGATCTGGTCAGTGGCAAAGTGGATGTGCTGTTTGACAGCTTGCCCACCGGCTTACCGCATGTGCGCGATGGCCGTTTGCGTGCGCTGGGTGTGACATCGCTCAAAGCCACGCCGCTGGCCCCAGGTGTGCCGCCCATCGCCGATGTTTTGCCTGGCTACGAATCCACCACCTGGTTTGGCTTGTTTGGCCCCAAGGGTTTGCCGCCCGAGGTGGTTGCCCGCGTCAACACCGCTGCCAATCAAGTGCTGCAAGACCCAGAAGTCATCGACAAGTTGCAACGCTTTGGCATCGAGCCCGTGGGCGGCACGCCAGCGCAATTCACCAGCATGCTGGCCAAAGAGTCGGCCAAATGGAAAAAGACCATTACCGAACGCAAGATCACTCTGGACTGACATGCATTTTCAAAACCAATACCCCTACACCAGCACCCGCTTGCCCCTGTTTGCCCGCAACGTGGTGTCCACCTCGCACCCGTTGGCCGCGCAAGCGGGCTTGCGCATGATGCTCAAGGGCGGCAACGCGGTCGATGCCGCCATCGCCGCTGCGGCTGTCATCACCTTGACCGAGCCCGTGAGCTGCGGCCTGGGCTCGGATGCGTTTGCCATTTTGTGGGACGGCAAAGCGCTGCACGGCCTGAACTCGTCAGGCCCGGCCCCCGCCACCTGGACGCCCGATTACTTTCACCGCAAATACGGCACCGATGCACTCACGCCACCCAAACGGGGCTTTGACTCGGTCACCGTGCCCGGTGCGGTGGCCGGTTGGGTCGCTTTGAGTGAGCGCTTTGGTAAGTTGCCTTTTGCTGACCTGCTGGAGCCCGCCATCGAAGTGGCCGAGCGCGGTTATTTGATTCCCGTGGTGGTGCAGCAAAAGTGGGCAGCGGCCACGCCCGAGCTGCAGTCGCAACCCGGTTTTGCGCAGAGCTTTTTGCCTTGGGGTCGTGCGCCCGAGGTGGGTGAGCTGTTTCAGTTCAAAAACGCGGCGCGAGGCCTCAAAGCCATTGCCGCAACCAAGGGCCAGGCTTTGTACGGTGGCGAGATTGCCGAGGCCATTGAACGCTTTGCCAAAGAAAATGGCGGCAGCATCACCGCCAAAGACCTGGCCGACTTCAAGCCCGAATGGGTCAAACCCATTGCGCAAGACTACCGGGGCTACACCCTGCACGAGATTCCGCCCAACGGGCAGGGCATCGCCGCGCTGATCGCCCTCGGAATTCTGTCCCACTTTGACTTGGCCAGCCACGCTGTGGATGGTGTCGATTCGCAGCACCTGCAAATCGAAGCCATGAAGTTGGCCTTTGCCGACGTGTACCGCTACGTGGCCGATCCACGTCACATGGAAGTCACGCCCGAGCAGATGCTGGACCCGGCCTATCTGGCCAGTCGTGCCAAGCTCATCGACATGAAGAAGGCGCAAAACTTCCAGGCCGGCAACCCGGTCAAGGGCGGCACGATCTACCTGACGGCTGCCGATGAAAACGGCATGATGGTCAGCTTCATCCAGAGCAATTTCATGGGGTTTGGTTCGGGTGTGGTGGAGCCGACTTACGGCATCAGCCTGCAAAACCGGGGGCACGGTTTCAGCACCAACCCCCATGGCCCGAACATGGCCAATCTGGTCATGCCCGGTAAACGACCTTTCCAGACCATCATCCCGGCATTCCTCACCCAAGACGGCCAACCCGTCATGAGCTACGGCGTGATGGGCGGCAACATGCAGCCGCAGGGTCACATGCAAACCCTGGTGCGCATGCTCGACTACAAGCAAAACCCGCAAGCCGCTTGCGACGCACCGCGCTGGCGCTACAACACCGGCATGAACATCAACGTCGAAGCCGCGATGAATGGCCAGACCGTGCAAGGCCTGATCGCCCGTGGCCATCAGCTGGACATCATCAACGACTCGTACCAAGACTTTGGTGCAGGCCAGTTCATCTGGCGCATGGGCGATCCAGCGATAGAGGGCTACATGGCCGCCAGCGACCCACGCCGTGACGGGCAGGCTGTGGGCTTTTGATGCGCCCCTGCGCAACGCTACTGGCGCTCGTCCTTGCAGGCCCCTTGTCCGGCAGTCCGGCCTGGGCCGAGCCGGTTTCTTGCGGCGTGGTGTTGATGCATGGCAAATGGGGAATGCCCCAATCGCCCTACCTCAAGCCCGTGCTGCAAAAGCTCGAGCCCGCTTGCCAGGTCAAGTTGCTGGAGATGCCCTGGTCTCGTCTGCGTTTGTATGACAAACCCTATGCCGAAGCTGTGGCGCAAATCCGCCAGGCGGTCAGCGAGTTCAGACAAGCGGGTGTGCAATGGGTCGCCGTGGGCGGGCAAAGTTTTGGTGCCAACGCCGCGTTGGCGTACATGGCCCAAGTGGGTGATGTCGACGCGGTGCTGCCCATGGCACCGGGCCATGTGCCTGAAAACTTTTATCCGATTCCGGAAGTTCGTCGCGGCATTGATGCCGCACGTCAAGCGGTGGCATCCGGTCAAGGCGATGCTTTGGTCGAGATGACCGACATCAACCAAGGCCAGCGCCGGGAGGTCAAGGCCCCTGCGGCTGCGCTTTGGAGTTATTTTGATCCGCAGGGCTGGGCCAATATGGCACTCAGCGCCCAGAACTTTCGCAAAGCTGTACCGGTGTTCTGGGCCATTGGCACCCACGACTCGCTGTACCCTTCCATCTCTGCCGCGATCTACCAAAAATTGCCTGCGCACGCTGACAGCCAATACCTGGTGGTGCAAGCGAACCATGCCACCACACCCGAGGTCGCGTCTGAAGCGTTGTTGAACTGGGTCAAGGCCCGCACGGGCCGTTGAACCATGCCTTCTTTCAAGTCTTCCAATATGACGGCCGGTTTGCTGATGGCCATGGCCGGCTCTATCGCCTTCAGTGGCAAGGCCATCATCGTCAAGCTGGCTTACCGCCATGGCGTGGACGCGGTCACGCTGGTCATGTACCGCATGCTGTTTGCTTTGCCCCTTTTTTTGCTCATGGCCTGGTGGGCCGGGCGCGGCAAGCCCCGCATCGCCGGGCGTGACTGGCTGGGCATTTTGGGCTTGGGTTTCAGTGGTTATTACCTGGCGTCGTTTCTAGACTTTTGGGGGCTCGAATACATCAGCGCTTCGCTGGAGCGCTTGATCCTTTACCTCAACCCCACGCTGGTCTTGGTGCTGGGTTGGTTGCTTTATGGCCGCAAGATCAGTTATCGCCAAGGCGTGGGCATGCTGATCAGCTACGCCGGTGTGATGCTGGTGTTCGGACACGAAGCGGCTTTGGATGGCAAGAACGCCGTTTTGGGCGCAGCGCTGGTGCTGGGCAGCGCCATCAGTTACGCGCTTTACCTGAGCTACAGCGGCCAGATGGTGCAGCGCCTGGGTTCTTTGCGGTTGGCGGGCTGGGCCACCTCAGTGGCTTGCGTGTTTTGCATCGGCCAGTTTGTGCTGCTTCGCCCTTTGGGTGCGGCGCAGGTGGCCGAGCCCGTGCTTTGGTTGTCGTTGCTCAATGCCACAGCCTGCACGGCCGTGCCCGTGGTGCTGGTCATGATGGCCATCGAACGCATCGGCTCGGGCCTCACGGCACAGACGGGCATGATTGGCCCGATGTCCACGCTGCTCATGGGCGTGCTCATTTTGGACGAGCCCTTCAACATGTGGATTGTGGGCGGTACTGTGCTGGTACTGTCCGGCGTTTTCTGGGTGACACGCTCACCCAAAGTTTGAAATCAACAGGAGAGCAAGATGGATTTAGGCATTGCAGGCAAATGGGCTTTGGTGGGTGGCGCGAGCAAAGGCTTGGGCTGGGGTTGCGCACGGGCCTTGGCGCTGGAAGGCGTGAACGTGGTCATGGTGGCGCGAGGTGCCGAGGTGCTGAACAAGGCGGTTGAAGACTTGCGTGCCGAAACAGGCGGCCAAGTGCAATTGATTGCCGTGGCGCAAGACATCACCACCGAAGCCGGGCGCGAAGCCATCTGGAACGTGGCGGGTGGCCCTGGCAAAGACTACGACATCGTGGTGACCAATGCGGGCGGTCCACCTCCGGGCGACTTCCGTGACTGGGACCGTGAGGCCTGGCTCAAGGCCATCGACGGCAACATGCTCACGCCGATTGAGCTGATCAAAGCCACGGTCGACCGCATGGCGGCACGCGGCTTTGGCCGCATCATCAACATCACTTCCAGCGCCGTGAAAGCGCCCATTGATGTGCTGGGCTTGTCCAACGGCGCGCGCAGTGGCCTGACGGGTTTTGTGGCGGGCGCATCGCGCAGCAAGATCGCCACCCAAGGCGTGACCATCAACAACCTGCTGCCCGGCAAGTTCGACACCGACCGCATCCGCGCCACGCTGCCTGCGATGGCACAAAAACAGGGCAAGACGGTGGAAGAGATGCGTGCCATCCAGCAAGCGCAAATTCCGGCTGGGCGCTACGGCAATCCGCAAGAGTTTGGTGCGATCTGTGCCTTCTTGTGCAGCCAGCAAGCGGCGTACATGACGGGTCAAAACGTGCTGGCCGATGGCGGGGCTTACGCGGGGACGTTTTGACAGTGGCTTGGTGACTTGGCAGAAGTTTTGCAATGGCTATTGGGCCATTGCAGTGGCCCTGGTTTGTTTGTTAGCTTGAGCTCAGTGGTCTTCTTTAGGCTGGAAGCGGATATTGCAACTTGCAATTTGGTGTTCCCTGAGCTGACATTCAAATCTAGCGCCGCAAGAGCGCAGCATTGGCTGCCGAAAACACTTCGCGTGTCAACCCATCCAACAGGGATGAAGCAGCCCGGGCCTGCTGCCAGTACAAAGGCACGTCCAATGATGTGTTGGGTACCAATTCCTGCAGGGTGCCGCTCTTGAGATGCTGGCTGATTAAGGCCTCTGGATGCAGACCCCAGCCCATTCCGGCAAGCGATGCGGCGACAAAGGCTTGCGGCGAGGGTAATGTGTGGCGTGGCAACTCTACATGGCGGCGACAAAGGCGCCGCACCCAGCGAGACTGCAGTTCATCCTTGGGATTGAATACCAGGCTGGGCGCCAGGGCCAGGCTGCCTGCGCCAACTCCCCTGGCAAAGAATCGCTGCACAAAGGCAGGGCTGGCCGCCGCCAGATAGCGCATGGCGCCCAGGGGGCGGCTATTGCAACCGGTGGCCGCACGCGCAGTGCCGGTCACGGCTGCCAGCACCTTGCCGGAGCGCAACCATTCGGATGTGTAGTCTTGGTCATCCACCGCAACCTCCATCAGAACCGGCGCAGCTGCTGCGAAGGCCGTAAGCGCAGGTGCAAACCACGTGGCCAGGCTGTCGGCATTAACTGCGATGGGCAATGGCACACGGGTGTCTGCATCCTGTTCCAGGGTCGGCACTTCGCCATTGAGCTCATGCTCCAGCAATCGCACCCGGTCCACATGCTGGCAGAGTCGCCTCCCTGTCTCGGTGGCATGGCAGGGCTGTCCGCGCACTACCAAGGCACAGCCAATGCGCTCTTCCAGCAAGCGAATGCGTTGGGAGACGGCCGAAGGCGTCACGTGCAGTGCGCGCGCAGCCCTCTCGAAACTGCCCTCGCGCACCACGGCGGCCAGAGCTGAAAGCGATGCGTAGTCCAGCATGAATTTAGTTTTCCTTAATCTACTGAAGCAATGATAGTTTGTCTTCATCTGCGAAGGCTGGCAATCTCGGGGGATGTCAAACCTGCTGGACACCTTTTCCATCATCGCCCCGGCCTTTGTGCAGGGCCTGGCCTTGAGCCTGGGGCTCATCGTCGCCATTGGCGCACAAAATGCCTTTGTGCTGCGCCAGGGTTTGCGCCGCGAGCACGTGGGCAGCGTGGTACTGTTCTGCGCCTTGGCGGACGCCGTGCTGATTGCAGCCGGTGTCCTGGGAATGGCGCAGGCCCTAGGCGAGCACCAGGAATTCGCACACGCACTGGCCTTGGCTGGCGCTGTGTTTCTTGCGGTCTATGGTTGGAAGGCACTGCGCCGTGCCCGGCAATCCAACCAACTTCGTGCAGAGGAATCTGGCACGGGTTTACGCCTTGCCGGTGTCATGGCCCAGGCCGCTGCCTTTACCTTGCTCAATCCCCATGTGTACCTGGATACCGTGCTGCTGGTCGGCAGCATTGGTGCACAGCAACCTTTTGCATTGCGGCCGTGGTTTGTGGCGGGAGCGAGCTTTGCCAGCCTGCTCTGGTTTGGCATGTTGGGATTTGGTGCGCGCTGGTTGGCACCATGGTTTGCCAAGCCCAAAGCATGGCAAGTGCTTGATGGCCTGATAGGCTTGACCATGTGGGTTTTGGCACTCCTGTTGGTCAGGCATGCGCTGGCAAGTTGATAAGGAGAATTCGTGTACATCAAAAAGCATCACCAACTCAATGACCGCGACGCAGTCCTCGCCCTCATGGAAGCCCATCCACTGGGTGCTTGGGTCTGCCATGCAAAGGAAGGACTGATTGCAAACCACGTGCCGTTCTTTCTGGACAGAACGCGTGGCCCCTATGGAACGCTGCTGGGCCACGTTGCACGTGCCAACAGTGTCTGGCGAGTGCTGCCGCCTGACACGCCTTCTGTCGTGATGTTTCAAGGCGCCCAGTCTTACATCACACCCGGTTGGTATCCCGGAAAAGCTGAACATGGGAAGGTCGTACCCACCTGGAATTACGTGGTCGCTCATGCGCACGGGACGGCACGCGTGATTGAGGACCCGACCTGGATGCTGAACATGCTCAATCGGCTGACGGATTCCCAGGAGTCCGGGCAAACACTGCCTTGGCGCGTGGAAGATGCCCCGCCAGACTACATTCGCAAACTGATGCGTGGAATCGTTGGAATCGAAATTCCGATTGCCCGGGTGGATGGAAAACTGAAGGCGAGTCAGGACGAGGATATGCAGGACAGGCACGGTACGGTCAAGGGCTTGCAGTCGTACCATAGCCAGCAATCCCAAAATATGGCGGAGCTAGTGTTGGGCGCTTTGACAAGTGAGGCACCGCAAAGCTGACACCCCCGACCGGCAGCAACCGCTGCAAAAGAGTCTTTTGCTAAATTACCACCTGCAATCGCAGCATGAATCCTCTTCAGAAATTCCTGATGCCGCTGAGCAAAAACCTTGCAGCTTATTGCCTGGCCGACACCACAATCCCGCCAATGATCAGCGCAAACGCCAACGCGTGATACAGGTGCGGCAACTCACCCAAAAATGCAGCAGAAAAGATGGCCGCAAACAAGGGTGTGAGGTTGGCAAAGAATCCGGCCACAGCAGGTCCGGCTTGCTGCACGCCGATGCCCCAGCAGTGGTAGGCCAGCACCGCAGGCCCCACGGCCACAAAGGCCAGTGCGCTGATCAGTGGCCAACCCCAAGTGATGTGGGCGTCGGTCAAGGTCCATTCCAGCCCGGCAAACAGGCCTGACCAGACCAGACCAAACACCACTTGCGCCAGCAAGAAGGCGGCCCAGTCGTTGCGAATGGCATCGGGCTCGTCGCGGCGGCTGAGCAACCAGCTGTACCAGGACCAGCAAGCCACGGCCAGCAAAACGAACAGGTCGCCTGCCACCAGGCGGACCGCCATAAGCTGTGTCCAATCGCCCCGCGACATCACCACCAACACGCCGAGTATGGAGAGCGTCGCGCCATAGACTTGTGCGCGGCGCACCGGCGCCTGAAAAAACAGCGCCCCGATGGCCAGCATCCACACGGGGCCACTGGCCGCCACCAAGGTCACGTTGAGTGGGGTGGATGTTTGCAAGGCCAGGTATTGCAGCGCGTTGTAGCAACCCACGCCCAGCAAGCTGAGCAGTGCAAAGCGTCGCCAGTGTGACCACAGCCCACTGCTGCGCCGTAACACCCAAGAGGCCAGTGGCAGCAAGATGAGCAAGGCGACAGCCCAGCGTAAAAAGTTGAGTGTGATGGGCGGCACCAAGGTGCTGACCAGTCGGCCTACCACCGCATTGCCTGCCCAAAGCAAAGGAGGGACCGTCAGGAGCAGGGCGGTCATGGGCGAGAGTTTTTGAGACATGCGGCACTGTATCGGCATTCGGGTTTTCCCGCTGTCGCGAAGCTGTCCCCGCCCCGCACGCAGGCATGTGATTCGTGGCAAAGTCACGCATCGTTTGATTCCATCCATTCAGGAGAATTTCCCCATGAGCCTTGCAGTCCAGATCGACCAAAACGGCGGTCCCGAAGTCATGAAACTGGTCGATGTGACCGTGGGTGAGCCCGGCCCCGGCGAGATCCGCATCCGCCACAAGGCCATCGGCTTGAACTTCATTGACGTGTACCAGCGCGGTGGTTTGTACCCGCTGCCCATGCCGCTCAAGCTGGGTATGGAAGCTTCGGGCGTGGTCGAGGCGGTGGGCGAGGGCGTTACGCATTTGAAAGTGGGTGATCGCGCAGCCTATGCCAGCCAGCCGCCCGGCAGCTATTGCGAGGTGCGCGTGATGCCTGCCAAGTGTGTGTGCAAATTGCCCGATGCGATCTCGTTTGAGACGGGTGCGGCCATGATGCTCAAGGGCCTGACGGCGCAATATTTGCTCAAACGCACGCTGCCCCAGGGTGGCCTGAAGGCAGGAGACTTTGTGCTGTTCCATGCTGCCGCCGGTGGTGTGGGCCTGATCGCTTGCCAGTGGGCCAAGGCTTTGGGCTTGCGCTTGATTGGCACGGCGGGCAGCGATGCCAAGTGCGCATTGGCCAAAGCCAACGGCGCTGAGTTTTGCATCAATTATTCGACCGACGACTTCCAGGCTCGGGTGAAAGAAATCACGGGCGGCAAAGGTGTGAAGGTGGTTTACGACTCGGTGGGCAAAGACACTTGGGACAAATCACTCGACTGCCTGGCACCGTTTGGTCTGATGGCCAGCTTTGGCAATGCTTCTGGCGCGGTAGCCCCGTTCTCGCCGGGCATTTTGGGCCCCAAGGGTTCGGTTTATGTGACGCGCCAGACTTTGTTCAGCCACATCACCACACGTGAAAGCACGCAAGAGATGGCCGATGATTTGTTCGAGGCGGTGACCAGTGGCAAGGTCAAGATCCACATCGACCAGACCTTTCCCTTGGCCAATATCCAAGATGCGCACATCGCCCTGGAAGCCCGCAAGACAACGGGTTGCACCATCATCACGCTGTAAAACGAGTCTGAATTGAAAAGCCCGCTTCGGCGGGCTTTTTTGTGGGCGGATGCGAATCAGCGACCGCGTCTCACCCGCAAGATTTCATCCAGGATCAGCAAGGCTGCGCCCACGCTGATGCCGGCATCGGCCACGTTGAAAGCCGGGAAGTGCCAAGCACCCCAATAAAAGTCCAGAAAGTCGACCACGTAGCCGTGCAGCAAGCGGTCCACCACGTTGCCGATGGCCCCGCCCAAAATCAGCGCGATGGCCAGGCTGAACAGTTTTTGGCCCGCATGTGAGCGCAGCATCCAGACCATGAACAGTGCAGCGACGACGCCGATGCCCGTGAAGAACCAGCGCTGCCAGCCGCCTGCACCTGCCAGAAACGAGAAGGCCGCACCGTGGTTGTGTGCCCGTACCAGGTTGAAAAACGAGGTGATCGGCGTGCTGTCACCCAGCTGAAAAGCGCCTAGTACCAGCACCTTGGTGAACTGATCTAGCAAAAGCACCAAAAGGGCAATGCCTAGCCAGAGCGCCATGCCCTGGCTTTTGCTGGAGCCACCATGGCCGAATTTTTTGGAGCTGGCCATGGGCTTGCCTTGTCTTTTAGGGGGTGAAATTCAGGCGATCAAGCGGGTTTCGCCCGCGCCGTGCAGGTTGCTGACGCAGCGGCCACAAATCGTGGGGTGAGCGGCGTCGTGGCCCACGTCGTCGGCGTAGTGCCAGCAGCGTTCGCATTTGGTGGCTTGGCTGGCGGTCACTTGCACCGCCAGAGTTTCCCCTGCCTGCAAAGTCACTTTGGAGGTGATGAACACGAACTTGATGTCTTCGCCCAGGCTGGCCAGCAAGGCATGGTCAGCTGCAGGCGCTTGCAAGGTGATATCGGCTTGCAGCGACGCGCCCACTTGGCCTGCGGTGCGCAAGGTTTCGATGTCCTTGTTGACCAGATCGCGGATTTCGCGGATGCGGGCCCACTTGGCCAGCAGTTGTGTATCGACCGCACCGAAGTCGCTGAAGGTTTCCAGGAAGATGGATTCGGATGTGCCGAAAGTACCCCAGGCCTCTTCGGCCGTGAAGGACAGGAAAGGTGCCATCCAGCGCAGCATGCCGTGGGTGATGCGGTAGAGCGCTGTTTGCGCACTGCGGCGGGCCAACGATTTGGGGGCCGTGGTGTACAGGCGGTCTTTCAACACGTCAAGATAAAACGCGCCCAGGTCTTCCGAGCAATAGATTTGCAACTTGGAGACCACGGGGTGGAACTCATACGCGTCGAAGTGGGCGCGAATATCGGCTTGCAACTCGGCCGCACGGGCCAGCGCAAAACGGTCGATTTCCAACAATTGGTCATCGGGCACGGTGTCGTTGGCCGGGTCGAAGTCACTCACGTTGGCCATCAAAAAGCGCAGCGTGTTGCGGATGCGGCGGTACGCATCGACCACGCGGGCCAGGATTTTGTCGTCGATGTTGAGGTCACCCGAATAGTCGGTGCTGGCCACCCAAAGGCGCACGATTTCAGCGCCCATTTTGGAGTTGATGGTTTGCGGCTCGACGGTGTTGCCCAGCGACTTGCTCATTTTGCGGCCTTGGCCGTCGGTGGCAAAGCCGTGGGTCAACAGGCCTTTGTAGGGCGCACGGTCATACAAGGCGCAGCCCAGCAGCAGCGAGCTGTGGAACCAGCCCCGGTGCTGGTCGTGGCCTTCCAGGTACAGATCGGCCTCGGGGCTGGAATTGTCCGATGAGCTGTGGAAGGGCGGCACGCCGTACGCGTCTTTGTGGCTGCCGCGCAGCACATGCTGGAAGGTGCTGCCCGAGTCAAACCAGACCTCCAAGATGTCGGTGCTCTTGGTGTAGTGCGGTGCATCGGCTGCGCCCAGAATCTCTTCCACCGTGACGCGGCTCCAAGCTTCGATGCCGCCTTTTTCGACAATGTCAGCGGCCTGGTCCAGGATGGCCATGGTGCGCGGGTGCAGCTCGCCACTGTCTTTGTGCAAGAAGAAAGGCACGGGCACGCCCCACGAGCGCTGGCGCGAGATGCACCAGTCGGGGCGGTTGGCGATCATGTCGCGCAGGCGGGTTTTGCCGTTTTCGGGGTAGAACTGGGTGTGCTCGATCGCATCGAGCGCCAACTGGCGCAAAGTCTTGGGCGCTTTGTCTTTCGTGAAAACACCCTCGCCCTCGTCCATGCGCACAAACCACTGGGCGGCAGCGCGGTAGATAACGGGGGTTTTGTGACGCCAGCAGTGCGGGTAGCTGTGGGTGATTTCTACCGTGGCCATCAAGCGGTCGCTTTGGCTCAGCACCTCGATCACGCGGGCGCAGGCTTTCCAGATGTGCTGGCCACCGAAGAAGGGCAGCTCTTCGGCATACACGCCGTTGCCTTGAACCGGGTTGAGGATGTCGTCGTATTTCAGGCCGTGGGCCACGCAAGAGTTGAAGTCGTCCACGCCATAGGCGGGGGCCGAGTGCACGATGCCGGTGCCGTCGGTGGCGGTCACGTAGTCGGCCAGGTAGAGCGGCGATTGGCGGCGGTAGCTGTATTGGCCGCCTTCTTCGGCGGTCACGGTGTCGTGCAGTGGGTGACGAAACACCAGGCCGCGCAGCTTTTCGCCCACAGCGGTGGCGATCACGGTGCCTTGCAGCTTGTAGCGCTCCAGGCACTTCTCGACCAGGCTGGCGGCCAGCAGCAGCACGCCACGGGGCGTGTCCACCAGCGCGTATTCCAGCTCGGGGTGGGCGTTGAGCGCCTGGTTAGCTGGGATGGTCCAAGCGGTGGTGGTCCAGATCACGGCAAAGGCTTTTTTGCTGCCCTCGCCAGGCAGCTTGGGCAGGCCAAAGGCGGCAGCCAATGCAGCGGCGTCATCGGCTTCAAAGGCCACGTCCAGCGTGTCGCTCTTTTTGTCGGCGTATTCGATCTCGAATTCGGCGAGAGAAGAGCCGCAGTCAAAGCACCAGTAAACGGGCTTGAGGCCGCGGTAGACAAAGCCGCGCTCGATCACGCGTTTGAAGGCACGGATTTCACCGGCTTCGTTGGCGAAGTCCATGGTGCGGTAGGGGCGCTCCCAATCGCCCAGCACGCCCAGGCGCTTGAAGTCTTCACGCTGCTGGTTGATCTGCTCGGTGGCAAAGGCGCGGCTTTTGGCCTGCATGTCGTCGCGGCTGAGGTTGCGGCCATGCAGTTTTTCAATCGCGTTTTCGATCGGCAGGCCGTGGCAGTCCCAGCCGGGGATGTATTGCGCGTCAAAACCAGCGAGTTGCTTGGATTTGACGATCATGTCTTTCAGCACTTTGTTGAGGGCGTGGCCAATGTGCAGTTTGCCGTTGGCGTAGGGTGGACCGTCGTGCAGCACAAACAGCGGGGCGCCTTGGCGTGCTGCGCGCAGTTTTTTGTACAGACCGCCTTCGTTCCAGTCGTTCACCCAGCCTGGCTCACGTTTGGGCAGGTCACCGCGCATGGGAAAGGGCGTGTCGGCCAGATTGAGTGTGGCGCGGTAGTCGGTGCTGGCTGGGGTTGTGGCTTCGGTCATGGTGCTTCAAGTCGGGAGGGCTTCGACAAGCTCAGCCCGAGCGGCGGGCCGTTCGGAGAGATCAAAAGGAGGTGGGCCGTTGAGGTCGTTCGCCCTGAGCCTGTCGAAGGGCAGCAAACGAGGGCCGGATCGTCAAATTCGGTCGCGGGTGGTCTGGCGGCTCAAAGACTGGGCATTGTCGCCACGGCGTGTCGCAAACCACGCTTGTGCGTCTTCGCAGTCTTTGGCAATGCCCTTTGTCAGGGCGTCCAGACCGTCGTATTTGAGTTCGTCGTGTAGTTTGTGCAGCAGATCCACGCGGATGATTTTACCGTAGCCCCCCTCGGGGCCCAGATCGGCGGGCCAGTCGAAGGCGTGGGTCTCCAGCAGCACCCGGCCACCGTTCACATCGGTGGGGTCCAAAGAGGGCCTGATGCCCAGATTGGCGACGCCTTTCAATGGGCAGTGAGTCAAGCCATGCACTTGCACCACGAAGATGCCGCTGGCAGCAGGCTTCCAATGCGAAAACCGCAAATTCAGGGTCCGAAAACCATCCCCCGCGCCTTCTGCGGTGGCAGCCAGTTCGCGCCCGAGCTTGCGCCCATGCACCACGTGGCCGCTGATGCTGTAGGGGCGGCCCAGCAGGGCTTGCACATCATGCAGGCGACCCTGACCCAGGGCATCGCGCACGGCCGAGCTGGATACACGCAGGCCGTGCACTTCGTAGCTGTTCATGCGAGCCACATCAAAGCCCAGACGCTGGCCCGCAGCGTCGAGCATGGCGTAATCGCCCGCCCGCTTGGCCCCAAAGCGGAAATCGTCGCCGACTTGCACATAGCGCACGCCCAGGCCCTCGATCAGCACTTGCTGGATAAAGTTATCGGGCGATTGGCTGGCCAGTTCGGCATCGAAGGGCAAGACCACCACTTGGTCTACGCCGCAGCGCTCCAGCTCTTGCAGCTTGTCGCGCAGGGTGGCGATGCGGGCAGGGGCCAGTTCTGGCTTGTTCAGCGCCTTGGCAAAGTAATCGCGCGGGTGCGGCTCGAAGGTCATCACGCAGCTGGGCACGCCCCGATGGGCGGCTTCGCTGCGCAACAGCGCCAGCATGGCCTGATGCCCGCGGTGCACGCCATCGAAATTGCCGATGGTCAGGGCGCAGGCATGGGCCAGGTCAGGGTGATGTAAGCCGCGGAAAACCTTCATGTCGCTTGGGTGTTACCCGCCTGGCCAGCAAAGCGCCAGCATTCACGGGATTGTCAAAGTAAGAGGGTATATTGTGACTGAGCCCGATCCACCAGCCCGTGGCCTTTTGCAGCTTTGAAGTGAGACCTTTTTTCAAGCCATGCTGGACAGGATCGCGACGGAACTTTTCGTGTCAGTGGTTTTTGAACTGTTGAATGGAGGCGTCTGTGAAGGTTTTGAAACTCTCGGCCCAAGGGCTGCCGCAATCTTGGATTTCACTCGAGCAGGCGGTCACCCACTACGCCGCCGACGAGGTGCGCTGGGAAGCAGGGCAGCAAGTCGCCGTTTTTCGTGGCGGGCACAACGCGCTCACGGGGCAGCAATCCATCATCACCGTCAACAGCATCATCGGCACCCAGGGCGTGCCCCGCATCAACCCGTTTGACATGCGTTCGGGGCTGACCAATCCCAAACTGTTTGTGCGTGACCGCAATGTGTGCGCTTATTGTGGTGGGCATTTTCACGGATCGGTGCTGACGCGCGAGCACATTGTTCCCTTGTGCCAAAACGGCCCTGACCACTGGATGAACGTGGTCACGGCCTGCCGCTCTTGTAACCACCGCAAAAGCAGTCGCACCCCCGAACAGGCCCGCATGCCGCTGCTGTACGCACCTTATGTGCCCAGCCTTTGGGAAGACTTCATTTTGCGCAATCGCCGTATCTTGTCTGACCAGATGGCGTTCCTGATGGCGCATGTGCCCAAGAATTCGCGTTTGATGGTTTGAGTCTGCCGGCCCTCTGCGACCGCTTGCACAGTGCGGGTGCTTGCACTGTCAGGCCAACAGCCGCATGATGTCTTTCTGAAAACAAAAGGCCAAAAAATTAAGGCCTTCCACCCTCAGGGAGACACACCATGCAGACACCGACATTTGTACAGTCCTTCGGCACTGAACCGTTTCACTCACAAGACAATCCCCGGCATCCGGACCATGACCCAGCACATGGCCCGGGCTTGAACCGGCGGCAGACTTTGTTCGCGCTGTGGATCGGTGCATGGCTGGCCCCTGACGCTGAGGCCAAAGATGACAGTGCGTCAGAAGCCCCGGCGCAAGTTCAAGTTCAAGTGCAATTGGCCACGTCCTGGCCCCTTGGTCGATCACCGCAAGGCTTTTTGGTCAGTGAAAAATTCGACGGTGTGCGTGCCGTCTGGGACGGTCGGGTTTTGCGCTTTCGCAGCGGACGTTTACTGGCTGCCCCAAATTGGTTTGTGTCGGCCTTGCCGGCCACCCCGTTGGACGGCGAACTCTGGATGGGGCGAGGGCAGTTTGACCGCTTGTCGGGCGTGGTGCGCCAAGCTGTGCCGGATGACGATGCCTGGCGTGCAGTGAAATACCTGGTGTTTGACACCCCTCAAAATACCGCGCCGTTCAAAGACAGGGTGCGCCTTGTTCAATCTGCCGTGGGGGCTGCACGAGTGCCTTGGTTGGTGCCGGTGGGGCAAGAGCTTGTCAACGATGCTCCGGCTTTGAAGGCGCTGTTGCAAGAGACCGTGCGTAACGGTGGTGAAGGCTTGGTGTTGCACCGGACCGACGCCCTTTGGCGAGCCGGGCGATCCGATGCGCTTTACAAATTCAAGCCAGAAGCTGACGAAGAGGCTCGGCTGGTGGGATACCAAATGGGCAAGGGGCGCTTGCAGGGGCAAACCGGGGCATTGCTCTTACAAATGCCCTCAGGGCAGCGGTTTGCCTTGGGCGCAGGCTTGAGCGATGCGCTGCGGCGTGATCCGCCGCAGGTTGGCGCTTGGGTGACTTACCGCTACCGTGACCGCACCCCGTCGGGTTTGCCGCGTTTTGCCAGCTTTTTGCGAGTGCGAGATCCTGAATGAACAAGGGCTCCTTGAGGAGCCCTTGTTGAAGGTTTCAAGCCGGATCAGGCAAACACGCCTGCGGTCTCTTGCATGCGTGCCGACACCTCGCCCAGTTGGTGCAATGTGTCGCCAAAGCTCATGTCCAGTTGCGTCAGTTTCTTGAAGTAGTGGCTCACGATGTATTCGTCTGTGACCGCAATGCCGCCGTGCAATTGCACCGCTTGCTGCCCAATGAAGCGCATGGACACACCCAGCTGGTATTTGGCACGGGCCATGGCGCGACGGCGTTCTTCAGCAGGGGCATGCAATTTCAGGCTGGCGTAGTAGCTCATGGAGCGGCCCAGTTCCAGTTGCATCTTCATGTCGGCCACGCGGTGGCGCAAGGCCTGAAAACTGGCGATGTTCACACCAAATTGCTTGCGCGTGTTCATGTAGTCCACGGTGATGGCCAAGGTCTTGTCCATCACGCCCACGGCTTCGGCACAAACGCAGGCCATGCCAATGTCCACCGCTTCTTCAAGGGCCGTCAAGCCATTCAAGGTTATTAGCTGTGCCGGGGCTTGGTTCAGCAGCACTTCAGCGGCGCGTGAACCGTCTTGTGTGATATAGCCTTGGGTGCTCACACCACTGGCGCTGCGTTCGACCAAAAACAGGGCGATCTGACCGTTCACAGTGGCAGGCACCACAAAGGCATCGGCTTGGTCGCCCACGGCCACCACGCTCTTGGTGCCGCTGACCGACCATGTGCCGTTGGATTCGCTGCCTTGTGCAGCGCAGCGGCTCAGTAGGTAACGTGCGCCACGCTCTTGGTGCGCCAAGACCACGACTGCTTCGCCTGCCGCCATGCGCGGCAGCCACGCCGCTTGCAGTGCGGCAGGTGCATGGGTTTGCAGTGTGGCGCTGGTGATCAGGGTCTGGGTCAGGGGTTCGAGCACAATGCCGCGGCCGAGCTCTTCCATCGTCACCATGGCTTCGGTGGGGCCCATGCCCATACCGCCGTGTTCTTCGCTCACGTACAGGCCGGTCAGCCCCAGCTCGGCCAACTCGCCATAGGCAGCGCGGTCAAAACCGCCTGCCGCCACGATGGCGCGGCGACGGTCAAAGTCGTAACCCTTGTCCACCCATTTGCGCACCGCGTCGCGCAGTTGTTCTTGGTCGTCAGAAAAATCGAAATCCATTTTGAAATCCTTTCGGGTCAGCCGAGCACGGTTTGCGCGACGATGTTGCGTTGCACTTCATTGCTGCCGCCATAAATGGTGGTCTTGCGCATGTTGAAGTAATTGGCAGCCAATGGCGCATTAGCGACCACACCGCCGGGGAAGTCGCCTTGCCAGCCAGCGTCCATGGCTTCAAAGATGAAAGGCAGGGCAAAGGGCCCTGCGGCTTGCATCATCAGCTCGGTGTAGCGCTGCTGGATTTCACTGCCCTTGATCTTCAAGAGACCTGCGATGTCGAGTGAGTTCTTGCCCGATTTTTCGGCTGACAAGACGCGCAGCACCAGCATTTCGAGGGCGACGATGTCGACTTCGAGTTTGGCAATTTCGTCGCGAAAGCGCAGGTCGTCATACACACCCTCGGCTTTGGCAATGCGCTTGAGACGCTCCAACTCGCGCTTGGCGCGGTTGACATCGGCGATGTTGGTGCGCTCATGGGCCAGCAAGTGCTTGGCGTAGTTCCAGCCCTTGTTTTCTTCACCGACCAGGTTTTCGGCGGGCACTTCGACGTTGTCAAACCAGACTTCGTTGACCTCGCATTCACCGTCGAGCAGTTTGATGGGGCGCACGGTGATGCCGGGCGATTTCATGTCGATCAGCAAGAAAGAAATGCCGGTTTGGGGTTTGCCATCGGTGCTGGTGCGCACCAGGCAAAAAATCCATTCGCCGTACTGGCCCAGCGTGGTCCAGGTTTTCTGGCCATTCACGATGTATTTGTCGCCGACGCGTTCGGCTCGGGTTTTCAGTGACGCCAAGTCTGAGCCGGAGCCCGGCTCGCTGTAACCTTGACTCCACCAGACCTCGCCGCTGGCGATGCCCGGCAAAAAGCGTTTGTGCTGCTCGGCATTGCCAAAAGCCATGATCACGGGCGCGACCATCACGGGGCCAAAAGGCACCACGCGAGGCGCTCCGGCCAAGGCGCATTCTTCTTCGAACAGATGTTTCTGAATGGCATTCCAGCCCGGCCCACCAAATTGTGTGGGCCAGCCCCAGCCCAACCACCCCTTTTTGCCCAGAATCTTGGCCCAGCGCTGCATGTCGTCGCGCGTCAGACGCATGGCGTTGTGCACTTTGTGTGAAATGTCAGCGGGCAAGTTGTCCTTGACCCAAGTGCGAATTTCATCGCGGAAAGCGAGTTCTTCGGGTGTGAATGCCAAATCCATGGGGGACTTTCTCCGGTGGTGGGGGGGCTGCTCGGATGCGCAGCGCAAGCAAAATCAAACGGTCGTGCTTTTTATCATGCGCCTTCGTGGCCGGCCTGTCTTGGGTGCGACAAAACAGGCCGGCGCCGGCGTCTGGCTTGGGCATGGGGCTGGCGCAGGTGTGCAGGGATAATCGGGCCCAAACCATGAAAAACATTGTCATTTTGATTTCCGGCTCGGGCTCCAACATGGCCGCCATCGTGCGTGCAGCAGAGCAAGGCCGCTGGGGTGAGCGCTTGCACGCGCATGTGGCTGCGGTGGTGAGCAACCGGGCCGATGCGCAAGGGCTGGCCTTTGCCAAAGACCACGGCATCCCCACGGCGGTGTTGGACCACAAGGCGTTTGCCAGCCGTGAAGATTTCGACGCCGCGTTGATGGCGCAAATCGATCGGTTTTCCCCAGATTTGGTGGTGTTGGCAGGTTTCATGCGCATCCTCACGCCCGCTTTTGTGGCGCACTACGCGGGGCGCTTGCTCAACATTCACCCATCGCTGTTGCCCGCTTTTGCCGGACTGAACACGCACCAGCGTGCCATCGATGCCGGATGCCGTTTTGCCGGTGCCACCGTGCACCAGGTCACGGCCGAGCTGGACCATGGCCAAATTTTGGCTCAGGCGGTGGTGCCTGTGCTGCCCAATGACACCGCTCAGGCCTTGGCTGCGCGCGTGCTCACGCAAGAGCACCTGATTTACCCGCGCGCGGTGGCTGATTTTTTCAGTCGCCGATTCGGGTGAAGCGGGGCTGGACTTTTCCGTTGAACTCAGCCACATCCGCGAACATGGCCGCAGGCCTGACCCACAGGCCTTGCTCACCATAAAGGGCTTGGTACAGCGTCATGGCTTGCAGGTCTTCGCTGTGGCGCACGGTGCCCAGCACGCGGTACTGTCCGCCTTTGTAGTGCTGGTACAGGCCCTTTGGGGTTTCGATCAAGGGGGGCAGTGGCTCGGACATGGGGACTTTCTTGGGAAGAGGTCAATTGGTAAGGGTTCGGGATGGGACAATACGCCCCATGCATCCAAAAGCCCTTTTAGACGCCTGTGCCGATCTGGTCAGGCTGGTTCTCCAATTTGAACATCCCGCCGACGCTGTGGTGTCGCGTTATTTCCGTGAGCACCGCTCGCTTGGTCCCCGTGAGCGGGCCACTTTGGCTGAAACGGCCTTTGCCGTTTTGCGCAAAAAACTGCTGTTTGAGCAATTAGCCCGATCAGGCTCTGGCGGCAAAGAGCGCAAGTTGGCGATTCTGGGGTTTTTTGGCCCACGCGACTTTTTGGCCGCAGCCCTGAACGACACCGAAAAGCAGTGGTTGGCCACTTGCGATGCCATCCCGGCTGATGCCTTGATGGCCCCACACCGCCACAACCTGCCTGAGTGGATGGCGCAGGCCTTGCAAGCCCAATTGGGTGAAGATTTCTGGGCCTTGGCCGAAAATTTGCAGCAAGCGGGCACGCTCGACTTGCGGGTCAATATGTTTCAGGCCAAACGCAGCGATATCCAGAAAGAACTGGCGCAAGTGGGCATTTCGTCCACGGTCACACCCTATTCGCCTTGGGGCTTGCGCCTTGAGGGCAAACCTGCTTTGCAAAAGACCGATGCCTTCACCCGAGGTGCCATCGAGGTGCAAGACGAAGGATCCCAGTTGCTGGCCTTGCTGGTGGACGCGCACCGCGGCGAAATGGTGGTGGATTTTTGTGCCGGTGCGGGCGGTAAAACGCTGGCGCTGGGCGCGGCCATGCGCAGCACGGGCCGTTTGTATGCCTTTGACGTGTCGGGTCATCGCCTGGACGCCCTCAAACCGCGCATGGCCCGCAGCGGTTTGTCTAACGTGCATCCTGCCGCTATTGCGCATGAGCGCGACGACCGCGTTAAACGTTTGGCGGGCAAGATCGACCGTGTGCTGGTCGATGCCCCTTGCTCAGGCCTTGGCACCTTGCGCCGTAACCCTGACTTGAAATGGCGTCAGAAGCCCCAAGCTGTTCAGGAGTTGACTGAAAAGCAGCAAGCCATCTTGCAAAGCGCTTCGCGCATGGTCAAATCGGGTGGTCGGCTGGTTTATGCCACTTGCAGTGTCTTGCCAGAAGAGAATGAGCTGATCGCACAAGCTTTCAGTGCCGCCAATCCTGACTTTGTGCCCTTGAACGTCGCCCAAGAGTTGGAGCGGCTCAAGGTGCCAGACGCGGCCAGCTTGTGTTCTCCGGCACCATCGGGCGATGCCAATCCCGATGCCCTGCCAGGTGGCACGTTTTTGCGCTTGTGGCCACATCGCCATGCCACCGATGGATTTTTTGCCGCAGCTTGGGTCCGAAAGTAAATTTTAAGACTCATTATTGGCGGATTCGGTCGAAAAAGCTGTCCTTTTGAGGACGGAAAACTTAAAATCGACAAATTGCCTGAAATCAGGCGTCAGTAGAAAGACAAACTCATGTTGTTGCCTGATTGGGCCTTTTTGGATTCAGTGATTCAGTGGATGGGCCACGGCTTGTTCGACTTTTCGTGGTGGCAGATGGTGTTGATCACCTTGGGGCTGACCCACATCACCATTGCCAGTGTCACGATTTTCCTGCACCGTCACCAGGCGCACCGCGCTTTGGACTTGCATGCCATTCCTTCGCATTTCTTCCGTTTCTGGCTGTGGTTGACCACCGGCCAGGTCACCAAAGAGTGGGCGGCCATTCACCGCAAGCACCACGCCAAGTGTGAGCAAGCCGAAGACCCGCACAGCCCGCACGTGCACGGCATTAAAACCGTGCTGTTCACGGGTGCCGAGTTGTACCGCAAGGAATCCAAGAACCTGGAAACCATGAAGCGCTTTGGCCACGGCACGCCAGACGATTGGATCGAACGCAACTTGTACACCCGTTTTTCATGGCAGGGCGTGGCCTTGATGTTGATCATTGACGTGGCTTTGTTCGGTTTTCTGGGTTTGACCGTGTGGGCAGTCCAAATGGCCTGGATCCCGATCACGGCGGCCGGCATCATCAACGGTGCGGCGCACTATTGGGGTTACCGCAACTTTGAGGCGCATGACGCCAGCACCAACATTTCGCCTTGGGGCATCCTGATCGGTGGCGAAGAGTTGCACAACAACCACCATACTTACCCCACATCAGCCAAGCTGTCGGTCAAGCCCTACGAGTTCGACATTGGCTGGTTGTACATCCGCATCCTTGAAACTCTGGGCATGGCCACCGTCAAAAAGACGCCACCGCGTCTGGCTTATGGTGATATCCGCCCTGTGGCCGACGAGAAGACACTGGAAGCCCTGATTGCCAACCGTTACGAGGTCATGGCCAACTACGCTCGCAATCTGCACAGCGTGTTGCAACAAGAGGCCAGCAAACTCAAGGTGGATGCCAGCGTGATGCAAGCGGCCAATCGCTGGTTGCACCGAGACGCGGCCAAGGTGCCTGCTGATGCCCAAGCGCAGCTCAAACAAGCCCGTGCAGCCAGCCCAGTCCTCGACAAAATGGTGCAAATGCGTGAAGAACTCAGCCAGATTTGGCTCAACACCTCACATTCGCGTGAGCAACTGGCTGCCGATTTGCAAGCCTGGTGCCGCCGTGCCGAAGAAAGTGGCATTGCAGCTTTGCGTGATTTCTCAGTGAAGTTGCGAGCTGTTCGCCAAATGGCCTGATGGCTCCCGGCGTTCAATGCAAAAGGGCCTTCGGGCCCTTTTTCTATGGGGTTGATCAGGTTTAAACCCTGCCTTGGATGGTGGCGTGGGCATTTAATGCCATTCCAGCAAACTTGATGCCACCCCGGCTTGAAACAGGTCCATCTTTGGGCTTACTCAAAGTGCTGGCTCGGGCGCATGGTTCCCGGTTATTGGTCACAGGTCAGGTTTGGGATGGCCGTTGTGGGGAGGTCGCTCTCAACAGCCACCGACCGGTCAATTCGACTTTGAATCAGACAACAAAAAACCCGCCAGAGGCGGGTTTTTTGTGAGAAGGCACAAGCTGAATTACTTCAGCTTGATTTCCTTGTATTCAACGTGCTTGCGAGCTTTTGGGTCGAACTTCATGATCGACATTTTCTCGGGCATTGTTTTCTTGTTTTTGCTGGTCGTGTAGAAGTGACCAGTACCAGCTGTGGATTCCAGCTTGATTTTTTCGCGTCCGCCTTTGGTTGCCATGGTGTATGACTCCTAATGTTCTGGGTTTAGGCTTGACCGCGTTCGCGCAGGTCTGCGAGAACGGCATCAATGCCATTTTTGTCGATCAGGCGCAGAGCAGCGCTGGAAACGCGCAGACGCACCCAACGGTTTTCTGTTTCAACCCAGAAACGACGGTATTGCAGGTTCGGCAGGAACCGGCGCTTGGTTTTATTGTTGGCGTGGGAAACGTTGTTTCCCGTCATTGGGCCTTTGCCCGTTACGTCGCAAACGCGTGCCATGTGGACACTCCGATACTTTTAAAACAGCTGGTGCCGATGGGTCTCATGCAGAACTGCATGAAGCCTGGCGTTCCAGCCTCACCTCGCCAAGATGGGTGGCGGTATCCCAGATTGCTGTTTCCGTAATCCCGATCGAAGAGTCCGAGCAGAAGCAGCAAAGCCTTGGATTATAGCCAGAAAGCTGGGGCTTGAGCTCTTGGGTTGGGGTTTGTGACAAATGGACGCTTGTTTTGCCCACGGTGCTGAGGCGTTGCGGGTGCCTGCCGGGGTTCAGAGGCGCTTCGCTTTGCCACATCACCCTAGCTGGCACCCGCAACGCCTTTGCTCAGGTGCGCAGGCGGCACCCAAGCGCCTTTTCAGCCTGCTGTGCTGACCAGGGTGCAGTCGTCAACCGTTGTTTTGTTCCAGAAAGCGCTGAGCATCCAGCGCCGCCATGCAGCCCGTGCCGGCACTGGTGATGGCCTGGCGGTAAACGTGGTCTTGCACATCGCCCGCAGCGAAAACACCGGGCACCGAGGTTTGGGTGGCAAAACCTTTGAGGCCGCTTTGGGTCACGATGTAGCCGTTTTCCAGATCGAGTTGGCCCTGGAAAATTTCGGTGTTAGGGGCGTGGCCGATGGCAATGAAGCAGCCTTTGAGTTCGATGTCTTGCAAGCTGCCGTCCACCGTGCTTTTCAGGCGCACGCCCGTCACGCCCGATGCGTCACCCAGCACTTCTTCCAGGGTCTGGAAGGTTTTGAGCACGATCTTGCCTGCAGCGACCTTTTCCATCAGCTTGTCGACCAAGATCGGTTCGGCCTTGAACTTGTCGCGGCGGTGAATCAAATAGACCGTGCTGGCGATGTTGGACAGGTAGAGCGCTTCTTCGACGGCGGTGTTGCCACCCCCGACCACGCAGCACAGCTGTTCGCGGTAAAAAAAGCCGTCGCAGGTGGCGCAACCGCTTACCCCTCGTCCCATGAAGGCGGTTTCGGAAGGCAGCCCCAAGTATTTGGCCGAAGCGCCCGTGGCGATGATCAGTGAATCGCACGTGTAGGTCCCGCTGTCACCGATGAGGGTGAATGGGCGCTGGTCGAGTTTGACGGTGTGGATGTGGTCGAACACGATTTCAGTGTTGAAGCGCTCGGCGTGCTCCTGGAAGCGCTGCATCAGCTCGGGGCCCTGCACGCCATTCACGTCAGCAGGCCAGTTGTCGACTTCGGTCGTGGTCATGAGCTGGCCCCCTTGGGCCATGCCGGTGATCAACAAAGGCTTCAGGTTGGCGCGAGCGGCGTAAACGGCGGCGGTGTAACCAGCAGGGCCGGAGCCGAGGATCAGGACTTGTGCGTGTTTGGATGTGGCAGACATGGTGTGCAATCGGGTTAGGCGGGCGGTTAAAAGACAAAGTCAATGCAATGCATCGAATGGTCTTATTGTAAGAAACCACCAAAGTCAGCAGGCCGAGAGGGTTTCATGCAGGCGCGTGCGCGGTCTGAACGGGGGGCTTGATCGGGTAAGCTTGAGGCCTAATTTATGACCTATTCACTGCACACATTGATCAACCCCACGGCCCGAGCCAAGGAGGTTGAGGAACCTCAAACGTTTTGGGCGCGCTTTGCCCAAGAAATCGCTTTGTTGATGGGCGGCGCATTGCTTTTGCTGTGCATTTTGGCTTTGCTGAGTTACCAAGCCTCCGATCCGGCTTGGTCCACCTCTGGCAGCGGACAAACGGTACGCAACTGGATCGGTCGGGGAGGGGCCTTGTTGGCTGACTTGGCTTATTTTGGACTTGGCTATTCCGCTTGGTGGTGTCTGGCGGCAGCTGGGCGCGCTTGGTTGGTGGGTCTGGCTCGCTGGATGAGGGGTTCAGCGGGGGAGGATTCGGCCCCTGCGGCCCACGAGCGCCGCAGTCGTTGGACTTTCTGGATCGGCTTGCTGGTTTTGCTGTCGGCAAGCGCCAGCATCGAGTGGGCTCGTTTGTACCGCTTAGAGGCCAATTTACCCGGCCACAGTGGCGGCGCATTGGGTTATTTGGTGGGCACAGTCAGCGTGCGCTGGTTTGGCTTTACGGGTGCGGCATTGGTGGGGATCGCGCTGGTGGTCACCGGCGTTGCAATGGTGTTCCGCTTTTCTTGGGGCCAGCTGGCCGAGGTGGTGGGCGGGCGCATTGATGGCTTGATCCAGTCCCGCCACGAAAAGCGAGAAATTCAGGAAGACTTGGCATTGGGCCAGCAGGCTTTGCGCGAACGTCAACAAGCCATGCCCATGCAAGCCATTGAGCCGCAGTGGGACATGGACCCTTTGGCCCCGGCGCCTGGGGGGCAGCTGGATCTGGAGCCTTTGCCAATCCCTGTAGCGCAGCCCCCAGCGATGGTGATTGAGCCTGCCGTCATGGATGTGCCGCGCAGCGACCGGGTGGTCAAAGAGCGTCAAAAACCACTGTTCACAGAATTGCCCGACAGCAAGCTGCCGCAAGTGGATTTGCTCGACAGTCTGTCGATCCGGCAAGAAACAGTGTCGCCCGAGACGCTGGAGATGACCAGCCGCCTGATTGAGAAAAAGCTCAAGGATTTTGGTGTCGAGGTGCGCGTGGTGGCTGCGGCCCCCGGCCCGGTGATCACGCGTTACGAGATCGAGCCTGCCACGGGCGTCAAAGGCTCTCAGGTGGTGAACCTGGCCAAAGACTTGGCGCGTTCGCTCAGCCTGGTGTCGATTCGAGTGATCGAAACCATTCCTGGTAAAAATTTCATGGCTTTGGAATTGCCCAATGCCAAGCGCCAGTCGATCAAGCTCAGTGAAATTTTGGGCTCTCAGGTATACAACGAAGCCAAATCGATGCTGACCATGGGCTTGGGCAAGGACATCATTGGCAATCCGGTGGTGGCCGATCTGGCCAAGATGCCCCACGTGTTGGTGGCGGGTACCACCGGCTCGGGCAAGTCGGTCGGAATCAACGCCATGATTTTGTCGCTGCTCTACAAGGCCGAAGCCCGCGATGTGCGCTTGCTGATGATCGACCCCAAGATGCTGGAAATGTCGGTTTACGAAGGTATTCCGCACCTGCTGGCCCCGGTGGTCACCGACATGCGCCAAGCCGCACACGGCCTCAACTGGTGTGTGGCCGAGATGGAAAAGCGCTACAAGCTGATGAGCAAGATGGGCGTGCGCAATTTGGCCGGTTACAACGTCAAGATTGACGAAGCCACGGCCCGCGAAGAGTTCATCTATAACCCGTTCAGCCTGACCCCGGACGATCCCGAGCCGCTCAAGCGCTTGCCTCACATCGTGGTGGTGATCGATGAGTTGGCCGACTTGATGATGGTGGTGGGCAAGAAAATTGAAGAGCTCATTGCCCGTCTGGCCCAAAAGGCCCGCGCGGCCGGTATCCACTTGATCTTGGCCACACAGCGCCCCAGCGTGGACGTGATCACCGGCCTGATCAAGGCCAATATTCCAACCCGCATCGCGTTTCAAGTGTCGAGCAAGATTGACAGCCGCACCATCCTCGACCAAATGGGGGCTGAAGCCTTGTTGGGCATGGGCGACATGCTTTACATGCCTTCGGGCACTGGTTTTCCGATCCGCGTACACGGTGCGTTTGTCAGTGATGAAGAAGTGCACCGCGTGGTGAACTACCTCAAGAGCCAGGGTGCGCCCGATTACATCGAAGGCGTGCTCGAAGGCGGCACGGTGGACGACGATGGCGGCATGCTGGGCGAGGGCGATAACGCAGAAAAAGACCCGATGTACGACCAAGCGGTCGAGGTGGTCCTGAAGAACCGCAAAGCCAGCATCTCCTTGGTCCAGCGTCACCTCAAGATTGGCTACAACCGTGCAGCCCGCTTGGTGGAAGACATGGAAAAAGCCGGCTTGGTCAGCAGCATGAGCGGCAGCGGACAACGAGAGATTTTGGTGCCCGCCAGGGCCGAGTGACCATGATGCAAAACAAATTGGGGTCGCGCCGCACGGTGCTGGCATTCATGGGCAAGGGCTTGTTGGCCGTGTCGACAATGGCTTGGGGCGTTCATGCCCAAGCCGATGGCGTTGATCTGTTGGCCCAGTTCATGAAACAAGCCCGCAGCGGGCGTGCTCAGTTCACGCAGGTGGTCACTTCGCCCAGCAGGGCCGGGCAGGTGCCTCGCAGCAAAACATCCAGTGGCAGTTTTGAATTCCAGCGCCCAGGCAAGTTTCGCTTTGATTACCGCAAGCCTTTTGTGCAAACCTTGGTGGCCGATGGCCAAACACTTTGGCTGCACGATGTCGAGTTGAACCAGGTCACTGCGCGCAAGCAGTCGCAGGTGCTGGGCTCGACCCCGGCCGCCTTGTTGACGGCTGCATCGGACTTGCAAGCCTTGAAAGCCGATTTTCAATTCGCACCCGAGCCCGAACGGGACGGGTTGCAATGGGTGCGTGCCACGCCTCAATCGCCAGACGGGCAAATTCGCGCTGTGATGATGGGTTTGCGTTCTGCTGCTGCAGGGCCTGAATTGGCCGTGCTGGATGTGCAGGACAACCTGGGTCAGCGTTCGGTGCTGACGTTCTCGGGTTTTGAGATCAACCCGATCTTGCCTGCCCATACATTTGCATTCAAAGTCCCTGCCGGTGTTGATGTGATCAAGCCTTGATGTGTGAGCAGGTTGGATGAAAGCTGTCAATTTGTCGCCCCATGCACCGTTGGCCGAGCGCCTGCGTCCAAAGCACCTGGGTGAGGTGATTGGCCAGCAGCATTTGCTGGGCGAGGGCATGGCCTTGCGTTTGGCGTTCGAGTCTGGCCAGCCGCACAGCTGTATTTTGTGGGGCCCGCCAGGCGTGGGTAAAACCACGATTGCCCGCTTGATGGCCGATGCCTTTGACGCACAATTCCTCAGCATCAGCGCTGTTTTAGGCGGCGTCAAAGACATCCGTGAAGCGGTTGAAAAAGCCGAGGCTGCCCGCACTGGCCTGCACCCGCAGCGCACCATCATGTTTGTGGACGAGGTGCACCGCTTCAACAAAAGCCAGCAAGACGCGTTTTTGCCGCACGTTGAAAGTGGCTTGTTTACTTTCATTGGCGCCACCACCGAAAACCCTTCTTTCGAGGTGAATTCGGCCTTGCTCTCGCGAGCTGCCGTGTACGTGCTTCAGCCCTTGTCTGAAGACGATCTGCAAAAAATCGTGGTTCGGGCGCAAGGCATCAACGCGATTCCCTCAATTGAGTCCGAGGCTTTGACCCGTTTGCTGGCCTATGCCGATGGCGATGCCAGGCGCTTGCTGAACACGCTTGAAACCTTGTCCATGGCGGCCAAGCAAGAGGCCATCGACCCAGTCACGGACACCTGGTTGATGCGGGTCTTGGGTGAACGCATGCGCCGCTACGACAAAGGCGGCGAGCAGTTCTACGACACCATCAGTGCCTTGCACAAGTCCGTGCGTGGCTCAGACCCCGATGCCGCACTGTATTGGTTCGTCCGCATGCTTGATGGGGGTGCAGACCCGCGCTACATGGCCAGGCGATTGATCCGCATGGCCAGCGAGGACATTGGCTTGGCCGATCCGCGCGCGCTGCGCATGGCCTTGGATGCTGCCGATGTGTATGAACGCTTGGGCAGTCCCGAGGGTGAGTTGACGCTGGCGCAGTGCGTGATTTATTTGGCCATGGCCCCCAAATCAAATGCCGCTTACAAAGCCTTCAACGAGGCCAAGGCATTCGTCAAAAAAGACGGCACCCGCCCGGTGCCCATGCACTTGCGCAATGCCCCGACCCAGCTGATGAAAAACCTCGATTACGGCAAGGGCTATCGCTACGCGCACGACGAAGAAGGCGGCTTTGCGGCGGGCGAGCGCTATTTGCCCGACGGCATGGCCGAACCTGGCTTTTACAGGCCTGTGCGCAGGGGGTTGGAGATCAAAATTGCGGACAAACTGGAAGAACTGCGAAAGAGAAATTCAGGCACAGGGTAATTCCCGAGCAAATTGAATACTGACGCGATACTTTCTTTCACTACAATCCCGCCACCCCGCCCGATGTTGCGCAGATCTGGCGGGTTTTTTGCTAGTGGTCAGGGCTTGCCCAAAAGGTGTGCCTGACTTGATAACAACAACCGAAGCGAAGACCCACTAAGCGCGGGTCAAAACACGGAGAAATATATGGACGTCTTCTTCCAGCAGGTCATCAACGGCCTGGTCATGGGCAGCATGTACGCCTTGGTGGCCTTGGGCTACACCATGGTCTACGGCATCATCAACTTGATCAATTTTGCACACGGTGAAGTGCTGATGGTGGGGGCTTTGACGAGCTGGACAGCCATCGGCATGATGCGCGACGCCATGCCGGGCGCTCCAGGATGGGTCATCCTGATTTTGGCCACGCTGATCGCTTGTGTGGTGGCCGTGGCCTTGAATTTTTCCATTGAAAAGATCGCTTACCGACCTTTGCGCAACAGCCCCAAGTTGGCCCCCCTGATCACCGCCATCGGCATGAGTATCTTGCTGCAGACGCTGGCCATGATCATCTGGAAACCCAATTACAAGGCGTACCCCACATTGCTGTCGAGCACCCCGATCAACATGGGCGGCGTTGTTATCACACCCACGCAAATCATGATTTTGGGTGTGACCGCCGTCTCATTGGCTGTGCTGATGTGGTTGGTCAACTACACCCGCCTGGGCCGCGCCATGCGCGCCACCGCCGAGAACCCCCGCGTGGCGGGCTTGATGGGCGTGAAGCCTGACATGGTGATTTCGGCCACCTTTGTGATCGGTGCCATTTTGGCGGCCATTGCAGGCGTCATGTACGCCTCGAACTACGGCACTGCGCAACACGCCATGGGCTTTTTGCCCGGCCTGAAGGCCTTCACCGCAGCGGTGTTTGGCGGCATTGGCAACTTGTCGGGTGCGGTGATTGGCGGTATTTTGCTGGGGCTGATCGAGGCCATTGGCTCGGGTTACATCGGACACCTGACAGGCGGCGTTTTGGGTAGCCATTACACCGACATTTTTGCGTTCATTGTGTTGATCATCGTTTTGACCCTGCGCCCTTCGGGCTTGATGGGTGAACGCGTGGCCGATCGCGCTTGATGGAGGTCGACATGAAAAACAACAAAACACTTCAATTTCTGCTGATCGGTGCGGCGCTCATTGCACTGCCGCTGGTTCTGCAAATTTTTGGCAACGCCTGGGTGCGCATTGCCGACATGGCTTTGCTCTACATCTTGTTGGCCATCGGCCTGAACATCGTGGTGGGCTATGCCGGTTTGCTCGACTTGGGTTATGTGGCCTTTTTTGCGGTGGGCGCCTACATGTACGGCTTGCTGTCGTCGCCTCACCTGACCAACACGTTCGCGTGGATCGCTGCCGCGTTTCCTGCGGGCATGCACATGCCGATTTGGCTCATCGTGCCCGTCGGGGCCGCGTTGGCGGGCCTGTTTGGCATGTTGCTGGGCGCGCCCACACTCAAACTGCGCGGTGACTATTTGGCCATCGTGACCTTGGGTTTTGGCGAGATCATCCGCGTGTTCATGAACAACCTGGACCATCCCGTCAACATCACCAACGGCCCCAAAGGTCTGGACCAGATCGATCCGATCTCGATCTTTGGCTTGAACCTGGGCAAGAAGCTGGTGATTGGCGATTTTGAAATCGCTTCGGTGTCGTTGTATTACTACCTGTTCTTGAGCTTGGTGCTGTTCACCATCTTGATCTCGCACCGCTTGGAAATCTCTCGCATTGGGCGCGCTTGGATGGCCATTCGTGAAGACGAAATCGCTGCCAAGGCCATGGGTTTGAACACACGTAACCTGAAGTTGCTGGCTTTTGGCATGGGCGCCACTTTTGGCGGCGTGTCGGGTGCCATGTTTGCCGGTTTCCAGGGCTTTATTTCGCCCGAGTCCTTCAGCCTGATGGAGTCGGTGATGATTGTGGCGATGGTCGTCTTGGGCGGCTTGGGCTACTTGCCGGGGGTGATTTTGGGCGCGATTTTGTTGTCGGCATTGCCCGAAGTGCTGCGCTATGTGGCGGGCCCTTTGCAAGAAATCACAGGCGGTCGTTTGGACGCCTCGATCATGCGGCAGTTGTTGGTGGCGTTGGCCATGATCGTGATCATGTTGATGCGTCCTCGGGGGCTGTGGCCTTCGCCTGAGCATGGCAAATCGCTCAAGACGAAATGAAGGAGCAGAACATGAATCCAACAGCCAACAAAGACACCGTGCTCAACGTTTCGGGTATTTCCAAGCGATTTGGCGGTTTGCAGGCCCTCACCGATGTGGGCATGACCATTCAGCGCGGTCAGGTCTATGGCCTGATCGGCCCCAACGGCGCAGGCAAGACCACATTTTTCAATGTGATCACCGGCCTGTACACGCCCGACAGTGGCAGCTTCGAGCTGGCAGGCAAGCCTTACCAACCCACGGCGGTGCACGAAGTGGCCAAAGCCGGCATTGCCCGCACTTTCCAGAACATCCGTCTGTTCGCCGAAATGACGGCGCTGGAAAACGTGATGGTGGGCCGCCATGTGCGGACCCACTCGGGTTTGCTGGGCGCGATTTTCCGCACACCTGGCTTCAAAGCCGAAGAGGCGGCCATTGCCCAACGCTCGCAAGAGTTGCTCGACTACGTGGGCATTGGCAAATACGCCGACTACAAGGCCCGCACGCTGTCTTATGGCGATCAACGCCGCTTGGAGATCGCTCGCGCCTTGGCCACCGATCCCCAACTGATCGCCCTGGACGAACCTGCCGCTGGCATGAATGCGACCGAAAAAGTGCAGCTGCGCGAGTTGATCGACCAGATCCGCAAAGACAACCGCACCATCTTGCTGATTGAGCACGATGTGAAGCTGGTCATGGGCTTGTGTGACCGCGTCACCGTGCTCGACTACGGCAAGCAAATTGCCGAAGGCACGCCTGCCGAGGTGCAGAAAAATGAAAAAGTGATTGAAGCCTATTTGGGCACGGGAGGACACTGAGATGGCCGACATCCTTTTGAAAGTCAAAGACCTGCAAGTCGGCTACGGCGGCATTCAGGCGGTCAAAGGCGTGAGCCTCGAAGTGCGCGAAGGCGAATTGGTGTCGCTGATCGGCTCCAACGGGGCGGGCAAAACCACCACCATGAAAGCCATCACCGGCACCTTGCCCTTGCAAGCCGGTGACATCGAATATTTGGGCAAGAGCATCAAAGGCCAAGGCCCTTGGGACTTGGTCAAGCAAGGCTTGGCCATGGTGCCGGAAGGCCGCGGCGTGTTCACCCGCATGACCATCATCGAAAACCTGCAAATGGGCGCGTACATCCGCTCAGATGCCGCAGGCATCGCCGATGACATCGAGAAGATGTTCACCATCTTCCCGCGTCTGCGCGAACGCAAGGACCAGTTGGCGGGCACCATGTCCGGGGGCGAGCAGCAGATGCTGGCGATGGGCCGTGCCTTGATGAGTCGCCCCAAAGTCTTGCTGCTGGACGAGCCTTCTATGGGCTTGTCGCCCATCATGGTCGACAAGATCTTCGAGGTGGTGCGTGATGTTTATGCCCAGGGCGTCACCGTCTTGCTGGTGGAGCAAAACGCCAGCCGTGCATTGGCCATTGCCGATCGGGGTTATGTGATGGACTCCGGCCTCATCACCATGACCGGTGTGGGCAAAGACATGCTGGAAGACCCCAAAGTTCGGGCGGCTTATTTGGGCGAGTGAACTGCATTTGCCCGACGATGGGCCGTTGCCGCCTCAGGCTGTCACCCCGGACTTGATCCGGGGTCCACTTGCTTGTTTCGTTTGCAGTTTGCTCAATCCACCCGTGCGCCACTGGCCTTGACCACGTTTTCATAGCGCGCCAGCTCTTTTTTCATGAAAGCGCCAAATTGCTCGGGTGTGTTGCCCACGGGTTCGGCCAGCAGTTGTGCGAAGCGGGTTTTGGTTTCGGGCGCTTGCAGCGCGGCAACAAAAGCCCTGTTCAGCTTGTCCACCACATCGCGCGGCGTGGCCGCAGGTGCGACCAAACCCCACCAAGTGTCGATAGAAAAGTCTTTCAAGGTTTCGCTCATGGCCGGAATGTCGGGCAGTGCGCCGCTGCGTTGCGCCGTGGTCACCGCCAGGGCTTTGAGCCTGCCCGCTTTGATGTTGGCCGCTGCAGTGGCCAGGTTGTCGAAGTTGAAGTCGACCTGCCCCGACAGCAAGGCCAGTTGGGCCGGGTTGCCCCCGCTGTAGGGGATGTGCACCGCAAAAATGCCTGCGGCACGTTTGAACATTTCACCCGCCAGGTGGCCCGCACTGCCGTTGCCACCAGAGCCAAAGTTCAGCTTGGCTGGGTTGGCTTTGGCGTAGGCCACCAAATCGGCCAAGGTGTTGATGTGCAGGCGCTGCGCTGTTTCTGCGTTCATCACCAGCACGTTGGGCACGCGCAGCATTTGTGTGATGGGCGCAAAGTCGCGGCTGGCGTCATACGGCATCTTGGCGAACAGCCAGGGGTTGATGGCGTGCGTGGCGGTGGCGGCGATGCCGATGGTCAAGCCGTCGGGTGCGGCTTTGGCCACCAAGTCGGCGCCCAGATTGCCACCCGCACCGGGGCGGTTCTCGATGATCACGGTGCCCAAACTGTCTTTGACCCGCTCTGCCAGCGCCCGCGCCGAGACATCAATCGGACCACCCGGTGCATAGGGCACGATGATGCGGATCGGCTTGCCTTGCGCCCAAGCCGGGGCAGTCAAACTGGCAGTCAATGCGCTCAGGCAAAAATCACGGCGATGCATGGTGCGTCCTATTCATGTGGTTCGGTGCGTGGGCTGCGAGGCGGGCCTGAACCGTTGCCATCGTATGGTCGCAAAAACTTCGACCGACACGAAATGACAACGCCACATTCCCTTCAGCTTTTCGCCTTGTCGGCCTCAGACGTGAACGAGTCAGCGTAAAACTCTTCTTCGGGCAAACCGCCTTGCGCCACATAGTCGCGCTTGGCCGAGTCCACCACGATGGGCGCACCACAGGCATACACCTGGTGGCCCGACAGGTCTGGAAAGTCTTGCAACACGGCCTGGTGCACAAAGCCCGTGCGGCCCGTCCATGCGTCTTGTGCCTCGGCATTCGAGATCACCGGCACATAGCGCAGGTGGGGCATCTCGGCCAAGCGGGCTTCAACCCAGTCAGCCATGTACAGGTCTGACGGACGGCGACCGCCCCAATACAGCGTGGCCGGGCGGGTGATGCCGCGGTGCTGCATGTGCTCAATCAAGGCCTTGATGGGCGCAAAGCCCGTGCCCGAGGCCAGCAGCACCATGGGTTTGTCGCTGTCTTCACGCAGGAAAAAACTGCCGTACGGGCCTTCGGCACGCAAGATGTCTTTTTCCTTCATGGTGGTGAAAACCGGGTCGGTGAACTTGCCGCCGGGCATGTGGCGGATGTGCAGCTCCACCGTGGGCGGTGCCACTTCCAGCGTGTGCGGGGCGTTGGCCATGCTGTAGCTGCGGCGCGAACCGTCGCGCAGCAAAAACTCGATGTACTGGCCAGCGTGGAACTTCATCACGTCATTGGCTGGCAACTGCAGTTTCAGCACGATCACATCGTGTGATTTTTTCTCCAGGCTGACCACGCGCACCGGCATCTTCTTGACGGGCAGGCCACCCTCGGCAGTGACTTGCTTGGATTCGAGCACCACATCGCTTTGTGCTGTGGCGCAGCAAGTCAGCACCAAGCCTTGTGCTTCTTCTTCGTCGCTCAAGGCTTTGGCCTGGTGTGCGCCGTGCACCACGGTGCCCGAGATTTTTTTGCATTTGCACGAGCCACAGGCGCCGTCTTTGCAGCCGTAAGGCAGGCCGATGCCTTGGCGGATGCCAGCGGCCAACAGGGTTTCGTTGTCATCGGCAGTGAAGCTGCGGCCACTGGGCTGTACGGAAATTTGAAAGCTCATCTTTTGGGTATCCTTGAGGGGTTGCATTCGACCCGGAACCCCTGATTTTGCCTTCAAACCAAACCCCCTTGGGCGCTTTGCCTGCCCGCTTCCGCCGCCAGCGCATCTTGATCGTGGGCTGTGGCGATGTGGGCTTGCGCACAGCAGGCCAATTGGGTGCGCCTCAAAGCCAGCGTGTGCGCTTGATGGCGCTGACCTCTTCGCCCGAGCGTGTGCGTTTGCTGCGGGCCTGCGGCATCACCCCTTTGCAGGGCAATCTGGACGATGCGCGCAGTTTGAAACGCTTGGCCGGCCTTGCCCACCGAGTGATTCACTTGGCCCCTCCACCCACCGATCGCCGTGGCGAGTCTGAACGAGACCCGCGCAGCCTGGCCTTGGTGCGTGCTTTGCGTTTGCGCACGCCGCCACTGGCCCTCGTATACGGCTCCACCACGGGCGTGTATGGCGATTGCGCTGGTCAACGCGTTGGCGAAACGCGCCCTGTTAAACCGCACACACCCCGCGCTCAGCGCCGGGTCGATGCCGAGAGTTTGATGCGATTTTTAGGCCGCAGCGGCGTGCGCGTGTGCGTGCTGCGAATTCCCGGCATCTATGCGCCTGACCGCGAGGGCGGCACGCCCCGTGAGCGCTTGCTCAAGGGCACGCCCGTGCTGGTGGCCAAAGAAGATGTGTACACCAACCACATCCATGCCAACGATCTGGCGCGGGCTTGTGCCGCAGCTTTGTGGCGTGGCAAACCCCAGCGCGTGGTCAATGTGACCGACGACACCGATCTGAAAATGGGCGACTACTTTGACTTGGCCGCCAACTTGTATGGCTTGCCCAAGCCCCCTCGCATTTCACGCACCGATGCCAACGCAGCGTTGCCATTGATGTTGTTGAGCTTCATGAACGAGTCAAGGCGTCTGGACAACACCCGCATGAAGAAGGAACTGAAGATCCAGCTTCGCTATCCGCATGTGCGTGATGGCTTGAGCCCGCAAGGCGCCTTGTTTGCGAGGGCGCGATGAGCTCGTTGCGCATCGACAAATGGCTGTGGGCTGCACGTTTTTACAAAACCCGCAGCATCGCCAGCGATGAGGTGGGCAAAAATCGTGTGCAGGTCAATGGACAAGATGCCAAGCCTTCTAAAGAAATCAAGCCGGGCGATACTGTGCGCCTGCGACAAGGGGCTGTTGAGCGCACGGTCGTGGTGCAAGGCGTGAGCGCTTTGCGCGGTCCGGCCCCGGTGGCGCAGTTGTTGTACACAGAAACCCCAGAAAGCATCGAGGCCCGCCAAAAAGCCGCCGAACAAAACCACCTAGCCCGCGAGCCCGCCCACAGCATCGAGCAAGGCCGCCCCACCAAACGCGATCGGCGGCAAATCGAAAAGACGTGGGACAACCGTTGGAGTGCGGGGATCGATTGATTTGAAACGCCCAAGAAAAAAGCCGCAAATTGCGAGAACTTGCGGCTTTGGTCTGGTGCCCGGGGCCGGACTCGAACCGGCACGCCTTGCGGCGGGGGATTTTGAGTCCCCTGAGTCTACCAATTTCACCACCCGGGCGGTATTCGTGAAGACGCAAATTATGTCATATTTTTGCGCCATTCCGGAAGATGTGATGCAAAAATCAAAACTTCCTGTTCGCACCCATCGCCGTGTCAAATCGCCAAGAGCCCAAGAGCCCAAGAGCCCAAGAGCCCAAGAGCCCAAGAGCCCAAGAGCCCAAGAGCCCGCGACTCTGCCAGTCTTTTTGCTGCAACGTCGCGACCCGCACGGGTTTTGGGCTTGGCCTTTAAACCACGGCAATCTTGCCTGCGGCATCCCGTGCCCGTTGAAGTGCGTTGCTGCCTTTAGCCAAGGCCACGGCCATGCGGCGGTAGGGGCGGGTGGTGGGCTTGCCGAAAATGCGCACGTCCACGCCGGGCTCACTTAGAGCGGACTCGACACCGGTAAAGCGCGGGTCTTTGCCTTCTTTGTCGGCCAGCACCACGGCGCTGGCACCTTCCACACATTCGATCTGCGGGATAGGCAGGCCAAGAATGGCGCGCGCGTGCAGGTCGAATTCGCTCAGGTTCTGGCTGATGAGGGTGACCATGCCCGTGTCGTGCGGGCGGGGGCTTAGTTCGCTGAAGATGACTTCGTCTTTCGTTACGAAAAATTCCACGCCAAACAGGCCTGCGCCGCCCAGGTCGGTGGTGACTTTTTCGGCCATGTCTTGTGCGGCTTTCAAATAGTCGAGCTTCATGGGCTGGGGCTGCCAGCTGTATTGGTAGTCACCGCGCTCTTGAACGTGGCCGATGGGCTCGCAAAACAAGGTCTGACCGTTGCGCTGACGGACGGTGAGCAGGGTAATTTCAAATTCGAAGTTGATGAATTCCTCGACGATGACTTTTTGGCGATCACCACGCATGCCTGCGCAGGCGTAGTCCCAGCTGGCCTGCACGTCGGCGGTGGTTTTGGCGACGCTTTGGCCTTTGCCCGATGAGCTCATGACGGGTTTGATGACCACCGGGAAACCGATTTCGGTGGCGCGGGCCAGCAGCTCGGCGGCCGAATCGGCGTAGCTGAACTTGGCGGTGCGCACGCCCAGGCCCACGGCCACGTCGCGGATGCGGTCGCGGTTCATGGTCAGGTTGGCAGCGCGGGCGCTGGGGATGACTTCAAAGCCTTCTTTTTCGACATCGAGCAGCACTTCGGTGCGTATGGCTTCGATCTCGGGGACGATCATGTCGGGCTGGTATTTGGCGATGGCGGCACGCAGTGGGGCTTCGTCGAGCATGCTGAAGACACAAAATTCGTCGGCCACTTGCATGGCGGGCGCACCCGCGTAGCTGTCGCACGCAATGACGTGGCAGCCCAGACGCTTGGCGCTGATGACAAATTCTTTGCCGAGTTCACCGGAGCCAAGGAGAAGAATTTTTTTCATGTTCAGACCTTTTGGAAATCGGTGTGAATCGCTTGCATTTGCGTCGCCGTCAGGCGGTTGCCGTGTTGGCTGACCACGGCTGCTGCGGTGCGGTTGGCCAGCGCCGCAGCTTGTGCGGGCGTGTGGCCGTGGGTGATGCCGTACAAAAAGGTGCCGGCAAACATGTCGCCTGCGCCGTTGGTGTCCACCGCTTGGGTGGGCACGGCGGGCACTTCGGTCCGCTTGCCGCCTTGCACCACGATGCAGCCTTTGGGGCCACGCGTCAGGCACACGGTTTTGGCCAAGGGTGACAGCTGGCCGATGATGGCGTCGAGGTCGGTGGTGTCGCACCAGGTTTGCGCCTCTTCTTCGTTGGCAAACAAATAGTCCAGACCGTCGCCGATCATGGCCTCAAGGCCCGCTTTGCAGAAGTTGATCATGCTCACGTCACTGAGCGTGAGGGCCGTCGCGACACGGTTTTCAATCGCGATCTGGCGGCCTTTGACGGCGGCTTCCAGGCCCGTGGGCGATGCGGCCAGGTAGCCTTCCATGTAATAAATCTGGGACTTTTCAATGTCGTGCGGGTGCAGAGCGCTGGCGTCAAGCTGCGCAGTAGCACCCAAAAAGGTGCACATGCTGCGCTCGGCATCGGGGGTGACCAACACCATGCAGCTGCCGGTTTGGCCTTCGGACGGGCGCGTGTGTGTCAGGTTGGTGGCCACGCCGTTGGCTTGCAGGTCTTGTGTGTAAAAAGTGCCCAGCTCGTCGTCGGCCACGCGGCACGAATAAAACGCCTGGCCGCCCAATTGCGCCAGCGCCACCACGGTGTTTCCCGCCGAGCCACCGCCTGTGCGACGCGCGTGCAAGCCCTGTACATGGGTCAGTAATTCGGCGCGTTGGGGGGTGTCGATCAGCGTCATGTGCCGCTTGCTCACGCCCATGGCGCTCAGCAGTTCGTCAGAAACTTCGTATTCGGTATCGACCAAGGCGTTGCCAATGGCGTAGAGGTGGTAATGGGACATGGCGGCAGCGGTGAAGAAAAACAACGAGTTTAGCGGCTGCACTTGCCGGTTCTGCGGCCATGCCCGGCTTGACCGGGTGTCCACGACAGCCAGGGCGTCACATCAAGCCTTGTTCCGCCATCGAAAATGCCTGTCCTTGCCCCACGATGATGTGGTCAAGCACGCGCACGTCGACCAGAGCCAAAGATGCTTTCAATGTCTGGGTGAGGTGTTCGTCGGCCTTGCTGGGCTGCACCGAGCCGCTGGGGTGGTTGTGACTCAAGACCACGGCGGCGGCCTGGTGGTGCAGGGCACGCAGGACGACTTCACGCGGATAAACGCTGGTTTGGCTGAGGGTGCCGCGAAAAAGTTCTTCTAGGGCCAGCAGGCGGTTTTGGTTGTCCAGAAACAGCACGGCAAACACCTCGTGGTTTTTGTGGGCCAGCTGCAGCTGCAGGTAGTGTTTGACGGCATCGGGCGTATGGAAGGCTTCGCGCTCTTTCAGCCGCTGGCTCAAAGCACGGCGGGCCAGCTCGAACACGGCCAACAGTTCAGCCTGTTTGGCGGGACCCAGCCCTTTGACCAATTTGAGCGACTGTGCTGTGGCCTGCAGCAGGCCCGCGATGCCGTCAGGCCCCAGCAGTTCTTCTGACAGTTGGAACACGTTTTTACCCGCCATGCCGGTGCGCAGCAAGATGGCCAGCAGCTCCACATCGCTCAGGGCCTGGGGGCCTCGGGCAAGCAACTTCTCACGCGGCCGCGCTTCGGCGGGCAAGTCCTTGATGCTCATTCGAAGCCCCTCCCCGGAGCTGCCGTCGGTCCTTCTTGTCCCTTTTGCGGGGTGGGTCAGCCGGGCTTTTTACAATAGTGCCTTCTTTATGCCTGTTGGGCCGCGTTTGCGGCATTCCAGAAAACCCTTATGTCCATTGTCGAATCCGGTTCTTTTTTGACGCTTCACTACCGCCTGGCTGGGCCGCAGGGGGACATCATCAACACGTTCAACGAAAAACCCGCGACCTTGTCGCTGGGTTCGGGTACTTTGTCACCCGCTGTCGAGCAGCGTTTGTTGGGGCTTTCCGAAGGCACCCGGGTGGTGATGGAGATCCCGGCGGGTGAGGCTTTTGGTGAGCACATTGCCGATATGCAGCAATGGGTTGCCCGCAAGTTGCTGAATGAACTGGGTGACCCGACCGAAAAATACGCAGCGGGCGATGTGGTGCAGTTTCCGACGCCCGATGGCCTGGGGTCTTATGCTGGCACGGTGCTGGAGGTGGGCGAGGCGGGTGCGGTGTTATTTGACTTCAACCATCCGCTGGCCGGACAGCCTGTGACCTTTGAGGTTGAACTGATCGGAGTGCTGTAATGACCGAGATTTTTTTAGCCGAACCCCGCGGCTTTTGCGCCGGGGTCGACCGGGCGATCGACATCGTGGAGCACGCACTGGCCAAGTTTGGGCGACCCATTTATGTGCGCCATGAGATCGTGCACAACACCTATGTGGTCAACGACTTGAAGGCCAAGGGCGCGATTTTCATTGAAGAATTGTCAGATGTGCCGCCGGGCGCGACGTTGATTTTCAGTGCGCATGGGGTGAGCCGTGCAATTCAAGACGAGGCCCAGGCGCGGGGCTTTCGCATTTTTGATGCGACCTGCCCTCTGGTGACCAAGGTGCATGTGGAGTTGGCCAAGCTGGACAAAGAGGGTTACGAGTTCATCATGATCGGCCACAAGGGCCACCCTGAGGTGGAAGGCACCATGGGCCAGCTCGACAGCGGTATCCACTTGGTGGAAGACGTGGCCGATGTGGCCAAGGTGCAGCCGACCCAGACCGACTTGCTGGCTGTGGTGACGCAAACCACCTTGAGTGTGGACGACGCCGCCGAGATCGTGGCGGCCGTCAAGGCGCGTTTTCCGCAGGTGCGCGAGCCCAAACAACAAGACATTTGCTACGCCACCCAAAACCGCCAGGACGCCGTCAAGCTGATGAGCCCGCAGGTGGATTTGGTGATTGTGGTGGGCAGTCCCACCAGTTCCAACAGCAACCGCCTGCGCGAGTTGGCCGACCGTTTGGGCACCCCGGCCTATATGGTGGACAGCGCCGCAGACCTTGATGGCGCTTGGTTTGTGGGTGCGCAAAAAGTAGGCCTGACGGCAGGGGCCTCGGCCCCGGATGTGTTGGTGCAAGAGGTGATTGCGCGCCTGAGGGCCTTGGGTGCCGTGTCGGTGCGCACGCTGGACGGCATTCAGGAAACCATCAAGTTTCCGCTGCCCAAGGGCTTGAAGCTTTGATGTTGGAAGACCGCTGGTCTGCCTTGTCCCTTTGCCATACCCTCGAACGCGGGTCACTACAATCTCACCCATGCTTGATATTGTTCTTCTCCGCAAAGATCTCGACGCTGCCGTGGCGCGTTTGCAGACCCGTAAAAATCCCCAGGCTTTCCTGAACGTGGATGCGTTTCGCACTCTGGAGGGCGAGCGCAAAACGCTGCAAACCCGCACAGAAGAGTTGCAAAGCCAGCGCAACAACCTGTCCAAGCAAATTGGCATGCTCAAAGGCAAAGGCCAGCACGCTGAAGCCGATGCCGTGATGGCTCAGGTGGGCGCCATCAAGGAAGAGCTGGACGCTTCGGCCCAGCGCCTGGAGCTTATTCAGTCCGAATTGCAAACCCTGTTGCTGGCGGTACCCAATTTGCCGCACGAGTCCGTGCCTGTGGGGGCCGATGAGCATGGCAACGTCGAGGTGCGTCGTTGGGGCACGGTGCCGAGCTTTGACTTCGAGGTCAAGGACCATGTGGACATTGGTGAAAAGCTGGGTCTCGACTTTGCTACCGGCACCAAGCTGACGGGTTCGCGTTTCACCTTCATGCGCGGCCCTATGGCCCGCCTGCATCGCGCGTTGGCTCAGTTCATGCTGGATGTGCAGACCAACGAGCACGGTTACACCGAGTGCTATACGCCTTACATCGTGAACGGCGACACGCTGCGCGGCACAGGCCAGTTGCCCAAGTTTGAAGCCGATTTGTTTGCTGCCAATAAGGGCGGTCAAGATGGCAGCGAAGAAAACCAGGCGCTGTACCTGATCCCCACATCCGAAGTCACGCTGACCAACGTCGTGCGTGACGAGGTGCTGTCAGAGGTTGATTTGCCGATCAAGTTGACCGCGCACACGCCGTGCTTCAGGTCTGAAGCGGGCAGTGCGGGGCGCGATACCCGTGGCCTGATCCGCCAGCACCAGTTTGACAAAGTCGAGATGGTGCAGATCGTGCACCCCGAGAAAAGCTACGAAGCCCTCGAAGCCATGACCGGCCACGCCGAGGCTGTTTTGCAAAAGCTGGGCTTGCCTTACCGCGTGATGAGCTTGTGCACGGGCGACATGGGTTTTGGCGCCAGCAAGACCTATGACCTCGAGGTGTGGGTGCCTGCACAAAACACCTATCGTGAGATCAGTTCAGTGTCCAACTGCGAAGCTTTTCAGGCGCGGCGCTTGCAGGCACGTTTTAAAAACGCGCAAGGCAAGAACGAACTGGTGCACACCTTGAATGGTTCGGGCTTGGCGGTGGGTCGTGCACTGGTGGCCGTGCTCGAAAATTACCAGAACGCCGATGGCTCGGTCACCGTGCCCGAGGCGCTGCGCCCATACATGGGTGGCGTGGCCTTGCTCAGTGCTTGACCCCTTTATTTTCACCTGGAGTGTTTGAATGAAGACCTTTCATCGTTGGTTGGCGACATTCTTGGTGGCGGTTTTGGCGGGCGCAGGCTTGATCGGCTGTGCCAGTACGAACAACACGCCTGCTGTAGGTGTTGGCGCTGACGGCAAAGTTCAAAATCCCTTGCAGTTGCTGGGGCAGTTGCCTTTGCCGCCTGGCGCCGTGATTCGTGCCGATCAATCCTTGATCATTGGCGCCGGAGACAACTGGGTGGGCCGTGTGGTGTTCGATGTGGGTCGCGATTTTGACGGGGCCTACCGGTTCTTCCTTGAGACCTATCCAGCACAAGGCTGGACGGTGGTGTCGGCGGTGCGAGGCAAAAATAGCTTCATGGTCATGACGCGGCAAGAGCGAACAGCCACGTTCGAGATGGTCGATGGTGGTATGTTGGCCGGCAGTGTGGTGTCGATGACCATGGCCCCACGCAACGCAGCGGTGATGGTGCCCAAAAAGCCTTGAAACGCTCTGCTAGAATCACGGCTTCGACAAATACTCAGGAGGGGTGGCAGAGTGGTCGAATGTACCTGACTCGAAATCAGGCGTAGTGGCAACACTACCGAGGGTTCGAATCCCTCCTCCTCCGCCAGTTAAAACCCCGCATTGGTTTGCCGATGCGGGGTTTTTTTATGGCCTGCATGGCCTTTCATGTGGGCAACTGCTTTTTAAAAATTTGACCCTTTCGCCATGAAATATCTGTTTGTATTTTTGTCTTGCACCGTTCTGGTCGTGGGCCTTTCGGGCTGCACGGTATTGGCCATTGCCGATGCAGCGGGCTCTGCGGTGGTCTATGGCGTGAAGACGACTGTGAATGTGCTGGACGCAGTGACGCCCGACATCATCAACAAGAAAAAGAACTGAGCTGTGCAAGCCTGACGGTCACAAGTCTGGCGCTCGATTCGGGCCATCGCAGTCTCAATGCAAAACCGGCACAGATGTGCCGGTTGTCACGAAGAAACAGGCACAAAAAAGTGCCTGTTTTGATTTAAATGCCCAACCAGCCGTTGGTGCGTGCAAAGTGCAGCGCTTGTGTACGGCTGTTGACACCCAAGCGGCGAAACAGGCGCCAGAAGTGCACCTTGACTGTGTGCTCGCTGATGTCGAGTTTTTCGGCAATTTCGCGGTTAGACAGACCTTGGTCCAACATCAGAATCAATTGCTTTTGGCGCTTGGACAGTTTGGTCGGGCCTGCAGGCGCGGCGTCTTCACTGACCTCTTCCTCTTCCGTGATCAGCAAACTGCGCAATGCGGCAATGATTTGCGTTGGGCTGTTGGATTTTTCAATGAAAGCGTTGGCACCCGCCTCAAGGCAGCGTGCTTCGAACTCACTGGCGCTTGCGCTGGTAACCACGGCCAACGGCACATTTGGAAATTTGGCCTTCAGAACCTGAACACCTGACATGCCCAATGTGTCTGGCAGTTGCAAGTCCAGGCAGAAGAGTTCGGGGACACCATTCTTTTCGACCGTGGATTCAACCACGTTCAATTTATGGATCGGGATGATTTTCAATCCTGGCTTGACACGGTGCACGAGCATGGTCAGCGCATCGCGCATCAAGGGGTGGTCATCGATGACGTATACAGTCATGTTTTAGATCTCTGCATTAGGCTTAAAGTTTAAGGATACACCTGATTGTGATTTTTCGCAATATAAATCGTCAAATGTGTAAAAATTATTTAACTGTTTTTTGTCGAATTTGACAAATATTCCAGCGCTCGATCCAGCGTCAGGATTTGATCTGGCGTCAATGAGACCAGGACCTTGTTCAAGTCCGACAAGCTGGCAATGCCGTCTGTTTGCAATCGCGCAATGGTCTGGCCCGCTTCCTTGGGCGATGCAAAGCCCTTGCTTTGCAAAATCAGTAAGCCTTGAGCATCGACCAGTTTGAAGTAGAACTGCCCGTCTTTTTCGCGGTATTGCTTGAAACTGGGGCCCGCGATTTTGGCTTCTTTGGCCGCTGGTGTTGCGGTGCCCGATGACAGGGCGCGCAAGCCGACCGCATGACGCACTTCGCGCATGAAGGGTGTGGCGAGTTGCCGCGCTTTGTCGGCGCCGGCCAACAAAATTTTGTCCATTTGGGCCGGGTTGTTGATCAGTGCCTGGTACTGCTCGCGCATGGGCGCGATTTCGCGGTCGATGCGCTCAAACAGCATTTGCTTGGCGTCGCCCCAAGCAATACCGTCGGCATAGGCTTGGGCCATGGCGGCGGTTTCTTCGACATTGGCAAAGGCCTGGTAAATCTGGAACAGCGCAGAACCTTCTGTGGTTTTGGGTTCGCCCGGGGCTTTGGAGTCGGTCACGATGCCTGCAATTTGCTTGCGCATTTGCGCGGCAGGGGCAAACAGTGGGATGGTGTTGTCGTAGCTCTTGCTCATTTTGCGGCCATCCAGGCCGGGCAAAAGGGCCACGGATTCTTCAACCACGGCTTCGGGCAGCACAAAGTGTTCTCCATACAAGTGGTTGAAGCTGGAGGCCATGTCGCGTGCCATCTCGATGTGCTGGATCTGGTCGCGGCCAACCGGTACTTTGTGGGCCTTGAACATCAAAATGTCAGCACCCATGAGCACGGGGTACATGAAAAGGCCAGCACTCACGTCACTGTCTGGGTCATGTCCAGCGGCGTTGTTTTTGTCGACCGCCGCTTTGTAGGCGTGCGCGCGGTTGAGCACGCCTTTGCCGGTCACGCAGGTCAAAAACCACGTGAGTTCGGGAATCTCGGGGATGTCGGATTGGCGATAAAAGGTGACTTTTTCAGGGTCCAGGCCTGAGGCGATCCAGCTGGCGGCGATCTCGAGTGTCGAGCGCTGAATGCGCGCGGGTTCATCGCACTTGATGAGCGCATGGTAGTCGGCCAGAAAGTAAAAACCGTCGGTTTGGCTGTCCCGGCTGGCTTGCACGGTGGGTCGGATGGCGCCCACATAGTTGCCCAAATGGGGCGTGCCAGTGGTGGTGATGCCGGTGAGGACGCGGATACGGGGCTTGGAGGTCATGGGAAAAAGAATTCTAAGAAAAATCAGCGCAGCAGGGCGGCGAGCGGGCTGAGCGTCAGCTTGAGCAAGTCAAAGGTGACGCCCATCAAAGGTTGCATCCACCAAGCGCTGATGACGCCCGTGATGACCAGCGCCATGACGATGAAAAAGCCCCAAGGCTCGACCCGGGAGAAGAGCACAGCCTGCCGCCATGGCAGCAAGCCCACCACAATGCGTCCGCCGTCGAGCGGGGGCAGTGGGAACAGGTTGAAGGCGAACATGACCACGTTGGTCAGCATGCCGGCTTTGCACATTTCAAGAAAGAAGCGTTCGGTCATGCCGCTGCCCGCCAACACGTAGAGCAACACGCCCCAAAGCAGTGCTTGTAGCAAATTAGAAGCAGGCCCCGCCAGTGCCACCCAGACCATGTCGCGTTTGGGGTGGCGCAGCTGGTCAAAGCGCACGGGAACGGGTTTGGCGTAACCAAACAAAAATGCCCCCCCCGTGCTGAAATAAAGCAATAAGGGCAGCAAGATGGTGCCCATCGGGTCGATGTGGGGCAATGGGTTGAGCGTCACGCGCCCCATCATGGCGGCGGTGTTGTCGCCCAAACGCTGAGCGGCATAACCGTGAGCGGCCTCGTGCAGGGTGATCGCAAAGATCACCGGCAAGGCATAGATGAGGACGGTTTGGATGAGTTCAGACATGTTCACCCCTTGATTGTCTCAGACCTGGCTTTAAAGACCCAAGAGCGCTGGTTCACCTTGGCCGCGACGCAGCACTTGGGGTTCGTTGCCACTCATGTCGATCACGGTGGTGGGCTCCAGCGAGCAGGCGCCAGCATCGATGACGGCACCCACTTGATGCTCGAGGCGTTCGCGAATCTCTTCGGGGTCGTTCAGTGGCAGGTCTTCGCCGGGCATGATGAGTGTGGCCGCCAGCAGCGGCGCACCGTGCAGGGCCAGCAATTCTTGCAGCACTGTGTGATCGGGCACACGCAGGCCGATGGTCTTGCGTTGGGGGTGGCTGACCCGGCGTGGCACTTCTTTGGTGGCTTCCAGAATGAAGGTGAAAGGCCCGGGGGTGACTTGTTTGATGGCGCGAAACTGCTGGTTGTCCACCCGGGCGTAGTTGGCCAGCTCGCTCAGGTCGCGGCAGAGCAGGGTCAGGTGGTGTTTGTCGTCCACGCCTCGAATGCGGCGCAATTGGTCTGCGGCATTTTTGTCGTCCAGGTGGCAGACCAGCGCATAGCTGGAATCGGTGGGCACCGCTAAAACCTTGCCTTGGTTGAGCAGTTGCACGGCTTGCTTGAGCAGCCGGGCTTGCGGGTTTTCGGGGTGAACAGTAAAAAACTGGGCCATGGGGTCTTGCGGTCAGGTTTGGGTAATGTGCGGGTAATGTGCTCGAACCACAGATCAGGATTCTGGCGGCTGGATGGCGATGCGGGTTTCGCGCACCGTGAGCCAAGCACCCAAGGCTCCGCACAGCGCCACCATGCCCATGCCGGCAAATGTCCATTGGTCAGGCAAGTGGTCAAAGACGAGCCAACCCCCCATCACGGCAAAACCAATTTGCGCATACATATAAGGTGTGAGCGTGGCCGCAGGTGCGCGGCCATAGGCCAGGATCAGCAAGAAATGCCCGATTGAGGCCAGCACACCCATCAACAGCAGTTGCAGCCAAACCGTCCAGTCATGGGGCATTTGCCAGACAAACGGCAGGATCAATGAGGACAAGATGGTGCCGATCCAGCCGGTGTAAAAGTGCATGGTGATCGGGTCTTCGGTTTGCGCCATCTTGCTGGTCAGGATCTGGAAGCCCGCATTGGTGGCCACCAGCATCAGCGGCAAGATCACGGTCCAGTCAAAGTGTTGGCTGCCGGGCCGGATGATGACCAGCGTGCCTGCAAAGCCTCCGGCCACGAGCATCCAGCGCAGGGGGCGGATTTTTTCTTTGAGCATCCAGGCGGCCAGCAGCGTGATGACCAGTGGGGCCAAAAGCGCGATGGATGTGAATTCGCCGACCGGCATGTACTTGAGGCTGTAAAAAGCCAGGATGCTGCAGGCAAACAGCAACAGACCACGCGCCAGCTGAAAACGGGGGTGTTGGGTCAGTAGCACACTGCGGCCACGGCCTGGCCAGACCACGGCGGTGGTGATGAGTGCCTGGATGGCATACCGAAACCACAGGGCCACCAAAACAGACAAACCTGCACTGATGTGCCGAGTGGTGGTGTCCAGCGTGGCAAAGCACGCAGTGGCCAGGACAGCAAAGCCGATGCCGTGAAGCGTACGGCGGGCGTGCGCTTGGCTCACTGGATGCGGTCGGCCAGCAATTGCCAGACCGGGGTCAGTTGGCCGGGCAAGAGGGGCAGGGTGCCCAGGTCGATTCGACTTTCAGTGGGGCTGTGAAAGTCACTGCCGCGAGAGGCGGCCAGGTCAAATTCGAGGGCGGTTTCCGCGTAACGCACGGCTTCTTGCGACGAGTGGCTGCCGGTGATGACTTCCACACCACGTCCGCCGTGGGCCTTGAATTCGCTGAACAGCGCGTATTCTTCGTTGGGTGTGAAACCGTAGCGTGCCGGGTGGGCAATGACGGCAATACCGCCGGCATCGGTGATCCATTGCACCGCTTCTTGCAGACGCGCCCAGCGGTGGGGCACGTAACCGGGTTTGCCTTCGGTCAGGTATTTGCGAAACACCTCGGAAGTGTCGCTGCACACGCCTGTCTCGACCAGGTGGCGTGCAAAGTGGGTGCGTGAAATCAGTTCGGGGTTGCCTACATAGGTCAAAGCGCCTTCGTAGGCATTCAGGATGCCGACTTTGGCCAGGCCGTCTGACATTTCTTGGGCGCGTTCGCTGCGGCCACCTCGGGTGCGGTGCAAACCTTCGACCAGGGCCGTGTTGTGAGCGTCAAAGCCCAAGCCCACGATGTGCACGGTCTGGTTGGCAAATGTGACCGAAATTTCTGTACCTGTCAGGTAAGGCAGACCTTGTGAGCGCGCTGCGGCCAGTGCGCGGTCCTGCCCGCCCACTTCGTCGTGGTCGGTCAGTGCCCAGAGTTCAACGCCATTGGTTTTGGCGCGTTCGGCCAAGGCTTCGGGGGTGAGTGTGCCGTCAGAGACAACGGAGTGGCAGTGCAGGTCAGCGTTCATGATGGATTCCTGCGTCTTATTTTAGGCGTTTGAAGCCGGATGAATCTTGCCCCTAAGCAAAGCCCTGCCGACCTGAGCAGCCCTGCCGGTCCTCGGGGTGTTGTGGGTGGCCGATAATCTGGCCATGAATTTGACGCTTACTTGTGTGGAGCTTGTTGCATGGCACTGATGATCACCGATGAATGCATCAACTGCGATGTGTGTGAGCCCGAGTGCCCGAACCAGGCCATTTATCTGGGCGAAGAGATTTATGAAATCGACCCGTCCAAGTGCACTGAATGCGTTGGCCATTTCGATGAGCCCCAATGCGTGCAGGTCTGTCCAGTGGCTTGCATCCCAGTCAACCCGCAGCATGTTGAAAACCAGGAATCTCTGTGGGCCAAATACCGGCGCTTGCAGGGGCAGTGAACTGCAGGCTTTGTGTTCGATGACGTCGAGCGTTTTGGTGACCCATGCCGCCCGAATCACTCGGGTGTGCTGTCCTCTGCGGCAGGTGCTTTGACGGGTCTTGGCGGTTTGGGTCGAGGGGGCTTGCTGGTGTGAATTTGAACCATGGCCTTTTCCATGTCGCCGGCCAGCAACAGCGGCAAAGACTTGACTGAGCGGTGAATGCTTTCTTCGATGGCTTTTCGGTGCTCCAGTATCGGCTTTTTGAGTACCCAACTGATCACTTCGGCCTTGTCGCCCGGATGGCCCACGCCAATGCGCAAACGCCAATAGTCTGCGGTGCCCAGTTGGGCATGGATGTCGCGCAGGCCGTTGTGCCCCGCGTGGCTGCCGCCCAGTTTGAGTTTGGCTTCACCCGGAACAATGTCCAGTTCGTCGTGGGCCACCAGTATTTCTTGCGGCTGAATCTTGAAGAACCGGGCCAAGGCACTGACCGATTTACCCGACAGGTTCATGAAGGTCTGGGGTTCGAGCAACCACACCGTTTGGCCGTTAACGGTGGTGCGTGCCATTAGGCCATGGTAACTGCGCTCGGGCACCAGTGACACCTTGAGTTCGCGGGCGACCGCATCAATCCACCAAAAACCGGCGTTGTGGCGGGTGTCTTCGTATTCGTTGCCCGGGTTGCCCAGGCCGACTAAGAGTTTGATCATGGTGCGTGATTATCCTTGGCACTCGGTGAGCCGGCATCAGTGCCTGTGCACCAAAGCAAAAGGCCCGCAGTGCGGGCCTTTTGCAGGAAGGCGTTTCAGCCAAAGACGAGAAGATTACTTCTTGCCTTTGCCCTTGCCTTTAGCGTCTGCAGGTGCAGCGGCCACAGGAGCTGCCACAACTTCTTCCACAGGAGCCACCGCAGTCACCAAGACTGGGTTTTTCTTGCCGTGGGTCACGGGCTTGCAGCCGGCGGGCAAAGTGATGTCGTTCAGGTGCAGCGACACGCCTTTGGTCAGGCCAGCCAAGTTCACAGCAATGAACTCGGGCAGGTTGGCGGGCAAGCAAGCGACTTCGATTTCGGTCACGACGTGGTTGATCGTGCACTTGTCGGTCTTGAAGGCTTCAGACTCTTCTTCGCCGCTGAAGTGCAATGGCACTTTCATGTGCAAAGTGGTGTTGGCATCAACGCGCTGGAAGTCGATGTGTTGCACCAATTGCTTGTAGGGATGCATCTGGTAGTCACGCAGCAAAACCTGGGTGGACTTGCCGTCGAATTCCATATCCAGAATCGAAGCGTGGAAAGCTTCTTTTTTCAGGGCATGCCACAAAGCGTTGTGGTCCAGCTCGATGAGTTGAGGGGCCGATGTGGAACCGTAAACGATGCCAGGTGTGCGACCGGAATTGCGGAGACGGCGGCTCGCACCCGTGCCCTGCTTAGCGCGCTCAAAAGCGACAAATTTCATACATTTCTCCTTCTAGGGTCCACCGCGACCAGTGCGACCCTGACTCAAAAAAGCCAGCCAGTCCACAAGGACGGCTGGCCGCGGTTGGCCTTTTTCCGATCAGCTTGGATCGGAGAACAGGCTCATCACCGACTCACCGTGCGCAATCCGGTTGATCGTTTCGGCGATCAGCGGAGCCACGGAGAGTTGGCGAATCTTGGCACACGCTGCGGCTTCTGCCGACAACGGGATGGTGTTGGTGACCACGACTTCGTCGAGGGCTTCACCCTTAGCGATGCGGTCGATGGCCGGACCCGAGAAAATCGGGTGCGTGCAATAGGCGTAGACCTTTTTGGCGCCACGCTCTTTGAGCACTTCGGCCGCTTTGACCAAGGTGCCTGCCGTGTCGATCATGTCGTCCATGATGACGCAATTGCGGCCGTCGATCTCGCCAATCACGTGCATGACTTCGCTCACGTTAGCCTTGGGGCGGCGCTTGTCGATGATGGCCAAGTCGCAGCCAAGCTGCTTGGCCAAGGCGCGTGCACGCACCACACCGCCAACGTCTGGTGATACAACGATCAGGTCGTCGTAGTTTTGTTGGCGCAGGTCACCCAACAAAACAGGTGACGCATAAATATTGTCGACCGGAATGTCAAAGAAGCCCTGAATCTGGTCGGCGTGCAAGTCCATGGTCAAGACGCGGTCAACGCCAACGGCTTGCAGCATGTTCGCGACCACTTTGGCCGAAATCGGCACGCGGGTAGAGCGTGGGCGACGGTCTTGACGGGCGTAACCAAAGTAAGGAATGACGGCACTGATGCGACCTGCCGAAGCGCGTTTGAGCGCGTCGACCATGATCAGCAGTTCCATCAGGTTTTCGTTGGTCGGCGCGCAGGTGGACTGGACCACAAACACTTCGCGCGCGCGGACGTTTTGTTTGAGCTCGACAGTGACTTCACCGTCAGAGAAACGACCCACATCGACGGCACCGAGCTGTGTGCCCAAGCAACGGGCAATTTCGGCAGCCAAGACGGGATTGGCATTGCCGGTAAACAGCATGAATTCGGGGGGGAGTGAAGCAGGCTGCATGTGCATTCCAGCGATCAGAAAAAAGGGCCTGTACGAATGAACGTATTTGGCAGGGGAAGAAGGACTCGAACCTTCGCATGCTGGAATCAAAATCCAGTGCCTTAACCAACTTGGCGACTCCCCTACACGGGTTGACCGCTAAAACAGCGATCTACCGATCAACTATCGCTGGACGCCCAGCCCAATAAAGGGTGAACTTCCATATTGCTGCATTTGCGCATTTGCCAGTGGTCTGGGACCGGACTCGGCGTCATGCCTGTTGTGCAATGTGCGAACACTGCACTGCCAGAACCCGTCATCTTGCTATTCATGCCTGCTTTAGAAAGCACTTGAAGTGCTTTAGAAACATCAGGACAAATTGCTTGAGCAACAGGTTGCAGATCATTGTGACCGAAGTCATATGGCGCTGCAGCGAAGACCGAAATTATAGCAGGCTTTGTGGCGCGTTGAAGCGCTGGGTGCGTAAAAATTTGAGAAGTCTCAACACCTGAGTCGGGTTTGAGCACCCAAAACTGCGCCGGCGGCAAGGAAATCGGGGTGATTTGCTCGCCCACGCCCTCTACCCAGGCGTTGTGTCCACGCAAGAAAAAAGGCACGTCTGCACCCAGTTGCAGCCCCAGTTTTTCGAGTGCGGGAAGGCCCAGCTTCAATTCCCACAGCTGGTTGAGTGCCAGCAGGCATGTGGCTGCGTCAGAAGACCCGCCGCCCATGCCAGCTTGGGCCGGAATCTGTTTTTCGACGGCGATGTGAGCGCCCTGTGTGCAGCCCGTGTGCCGTTGCAGCAGTCTGGCGGCGCGGGTGATCAGGTCGTCGGCAGGCAGAGCGATGGTCAGGTCTTCGCGACTGATGGTGCCGTCTGAGCGTTTTTCGAAGTGAAGGGTGTCGCACCAATCAATGAGCATGAACACCGATTGAAGCAGGTGATAGCCATCAGGGCGTTGGCCTGTGATGTGCAAAAACAAATTGAGTTTGGCCGGTGCAGGCACGTCGTTCAGCTGTTTCATGGGCAAGATTGTCGTCAGCGTTTGGGCGAGACTGTTCAGCGGTCGAGCAGGACGCGCAAAACAGCTTCGGGGGCGGGCGTGCTTCTGCGCGCGGTCAAACGGCCTTCAGGGCGTGCGGAAAAGTCCACTTGCCAGCCGGGCACATCGGCGGCTTTTCCCTCCAGCCATTGAAACAGAGCGGCAATGGGCAAGTCTGTGCCCGTCAGACGTTGGCTCAGGCTTTGCAGGTTGCTGCTTTCGGTCTTGTCTTGACCTTGTTCTAACCAGGCGGCTTGGGGCGTCCAGCTGAGGCGTGCCAAGGTGGTTCCGATGGGGCTGAGCAAAGTCATTTGGCCTTGTTCGGCTGAGCCTTGCAGCTCAAAACTGGCGCTCCAACTCTGCGGTGGCGTGCTGAGCAGTTGCAGCGCCAGACGCCCGGACCAGAACGTCGTGGTGTCAGTGGCTTGGGGAGGCGGGGTGGCGCAGCCTGCCAAAGCGAGCATGCCAAAACCACACACGCACAACCATGCTCGACGCTGCAGTGCGTTTCGCTTCATGGTTTGAAGTTAAAGCGTTTGAGGGTTTCAACCAGGGTTTCGTTGTCGGCTTTGAGCAGCAGGCCTTCGCGCCAGATGGTGCCAGCTTCACGGGTTTGGCCAGTGGTCCAGAGAACTTCGCCCAGGTGGGCTGCAATCTCGGCATCGGGCCTGGATTTGTAGGCAGCTTGCAAAATAGCCAAAGCCTCTTTGTGCTTGCCCTGACGGAACGTGACCCAACCCAGGCTGTCTTGAATGTAGGCGTCCTGAGGAGATAACTGCACGGCTTTTTCGATCAACTGTTGTGCTTCGTCGAGGCGAATATTCCGGTCCGCCAGTGAGTAACCCAGTGCATTGAATGCGTGCGCGTCCTGAGGGGCTTTGGCCATGAGTTGGCGCAGCAGGGCTTCCATCTCGTCAACGCGTTTGAGTTTTTCGCAAATCAGGGCCAACTCGGAGATCATCTCGGTGTCATCGGGTGTGTTGTCCAGCGCCGCTTTGACCAGTGCGTAAGCGGCTTGGGCTTCGCGGTGTTCACGCAGCCAGAACGATTGGGTCAAAACCTTGCGTCGGGCTTGTTCCGCGTTGGCAGGTTTGATCTGTGCCAGCACGTGCCGTGCTTCGTCCAGGCGACCTTGTTGGGCCAGAAGGGCGGCTTGTCGGCTGGCCAATTTGATGGGGTCTGCGCCAGCAGGCACTCGAGCCAGCCATTGGTTGGCACGTTCCAGTTGTCCATTCTTTTGAGCGATTTGTGCCAAAGCCATCAATGCTTCGGCCAGTCCGGCTTGGTGTTCTGGTGTTTTGCTGTTGGCGACGAGGTCCACATACTTTTCCAGGCGTTTTTCTGCCTCGGGCAGTTGGCCGTTTTCCAGCAACACCAAGCCATGAATCAGCCAGCCTTCTGCGAAATCGGGGTGTTTGGCGTTGAGTTGCATCAGTTGCCCAACGGCCTCTGCAGAAAGCTGCAGGCTGAGCAAGGTCCGGGCATAGCCCAAGCGCAATTCAGGCACAACATCGGTTTTCATGGCCGCGTCGACCATCGGTTTGAGGCTGCTGTTGGCGCTGACCATCAAACTCAGGGCCAGTACCAATGGGCCTGTGGCCTTGGGATCTGCTGCGTGTCCTTTGGTGGCAGCATCGACCGCGCGGCTAATTTGACCTGCGTCACGCCGCATGCGGCCCACGGTTGTCCACGCAGAAGCAGACGTTTGGGGATGGTTGAGCGCTTGGGTCAAAGCTTTTTCGACCACATCAGAGGCTAACTGCTTGTCTTGCACCACACCAAACAAACGCGGCACTGAGGCAATGGCGCCTTGCTGCTCGTCGAGAGGTAGTTCATGAATGGATACCGCAAGGGCTTTGCCGGCTTCTTCGATGCGGTTCAAGGCAAGCAAAATTTGAAGCACATAGCGGTTAGCTTCAATCGCAGTAGGGATTTCTCTTTTCCAGCTCTGTGCCGCCTGCAACGCGGCATCGCCGGAGCGGGCTTGCAGTGCCATGTCGACGGCGCGTTGAAACAAGGCCGGGTCGCGGGTTTTACGGGCGGCGTCGAGCAGGATGGAAAAACCACTGCCTGGTGAGCCTTGGCGGACATTCAACTCACCCAGCAAGATTTGGTAAAACAAGACGGCGTCAAGGGCCGACTGTGGGGGTGGGGCCTGTGTTTGGGGTGCTGCAGGCTGCGCCCAAGCACCGACGACACACGAGGACAAGACAGCAAGTCGAAACCAGAATTTCATGTCGGCCATCATAATCCAGCCACCTTTTAATCAAGTGCGTCCAGGGCAGATTGCCCTCTTGGGCGTCTACCCTTCGCATGCCTGAACTCCCCGAAGTTGAAGTGACCCGTCGCAGTTTTGCGAACCGGATAGCCTCCGCCAAAATTTTGGCTTTGCACATGGGCAAACCCCTGCGCTGGCCTTTGGGGCTGTCACCTCAAAGCCTGGTGGGCCAGCAGGTGCTGGGTGTTCGCCGACGGGGCAAATACCTTTTGCTCGATCTGGATCAGGGGCTGTTGTTGGTGCACCTGGGCATGTCGGGCAGCTTGAATTTTGCGCCCACTCAGCCCGAAGCCGGGCCTCATGACCACATGGATCTGGTCACCGACAAAGGGGTGTTGCGCTTGCATGACCCGCGCCGTTTTGGTGCGGTGGTCTGGGCTCCCTCAGAGGCCTCCCCCGAAGCACAAAAGTTGCTGGGGCGGTTGGGTGTGGAGCCGTTGAATGGCCAGTTTGATGTTGCCGCTTTTGCCGACGCCCTGAAAAAGCGCCAGTCCGCCATCAAGCAGGTGCTGTTGGCGGGCGATGTGGTGGTGGGGGTGGGCAATATTTATGCGTCCGAAGCTTTGTTCATGGCCGGTATCCGGCCGACCACCAAGGCGGCGCGTTTGTCCAGGCCGCGTGTGGCCAAGTTGCATGCCGCCATTGTTCAGGTGCTGAACCGCGCAGTAGAGCAAGGCGGCAGTTCACTCAAAGATTTTGTCAGCGCCGAGGGCCGTACCGGCTACTTTCAGCTCGAGGCTGCCGTGTACGGCCGTGCGGGTGAGCCTTGCCGTGTCTGTGGCACCCCGATCCGGTCCATGCTGCAAGGCCAACGCACCACTTTTTATTGCCCCGTATGCCAGAAACCCTGATGCGTCCACTCCAAGATTTGCCCGAAGGTTTTGCCCGTCGCATGGTGGATTGGCAGCGCCAGCACGGCCGCCAAGGCTTGCCGTGGCAAAACACCCAAGACCCTTACCGCGTCTGGTTGTCCGAGATCATGTTGCAGCAGACCCAAGTGACGACCGTGCTCGACTATTTCCCCCGGTTCTTGACGCGTTTTCCTGATGTGTCTGCTTTGGCGGCCGCACCACAAGATGATGTGTTGGCGCTGTGGAGTGGCTTGGGCTATTACAGCCGCGCGCGCAATTTGCACAAGTGTGCGCAAGAGGTGATGGGGCGCTTTGGCGGGGCGTTTCCCCGCCTTGCCGAAGACCTGCAAACCCTGCCGGGCATTGGCCGCTCCACCGCTGCAGCGATTGCGGCGTTTTGCTTTCAGGAGCGTGCAGCGATTTTGGACGGCAATGTCAAACGCGTGCTGACCCGCGTGCTGGGCTATGGCGATGACTTGGCAGTGCTCAAAAATGAAAGGGCTTTGTGGGCTCTGGCGCAAGCATTGTTGCCAGAAAAACCAGTCGACATGCCGCGCTATACCCAGGCCCTGATGGATTTGGGTGCCACCGTTTGTTTGCCTCGCAAGGCGCAGTGCGAAGCGTGTCCGGTCAGCGGTTTGTGCCAGGCCAAAGCGCAGGGTGAGCCTCTGGCTTATCCCGTCAAGACCCGCAAACTCAAGCGTTCCAGCGCCACTTTGTGGTTGCTGTGGGCGGTCAATGCACAGGGTCAGGTTTGGCTGCAAAAACGGCCCGACAAAGGCATCTGGGCGGGCTTGTTCAGTTTGCCGGTATTTGATTCAGAAGATGAATTGCTGGCGGCCTGGGCGCAAGGGCAAAGTGCGCATTACATGGCGTCGTGGAAGCATGTGTTGACCCACCGCGATCTTTATTTGCACCCCGTGCGGATGACGGGCAGTGCCACGCATGCGCCAGTGTGCGAAGGGCAGTGGGTGGATGCCGATACTTGGCCCAATATGGGCTTGCCTGCCCCGATCAGGACTTTGTTGATGGCCTGACGCACTTGTTAACTTGGCCCTGAATGATGCTGCGGATGTGCTTTTTGGCGCGGTCGTTGAGGTGCAAGCGCCAGTCACCGGATGACACTCGACCGGTTTCAGATGGCGTCAAGTTCGCGGTGCCGTTTGAGTGTGAGCCAGCGGGCTCCAAAGTTGTATGCCAATTGCTCGACCATGAAGACCGAGCGGTGTTGGCCCCCGGTGCAACCGATGGCCACCGTGACATAGCTGCGGTGATCGCGTTCAATGGCAGGAATCCATTGCTTGAGGAAGCCTTCAATCTGCAGCTGCATTTGAACGAATTCTTCTGACTGGCGCAGGTAAGCCTGCACAGGCTCATCACGTCCGGTCAAGGGTTTCAATGCGCTTTCGTAATGCGGATTGGGCAGCATGCGCACATCAAATACATAGTCTGCATCGGTGGGAATGCCGCGTTTGAAAGCAAAGGATTCAAACACCAGCGTCAGCTGGGCCAAGGGGGCGCTGACCAGGGTTTTGATGTAGGTTTGCAGTTGAGCAGAGCGCAGCAAACTGGTGTCAATGACGTGCGCGCGCTCGCGCAAGTCGGCCAGCAATTCGCGTTCGAACTCGATGGTTTCAAAAAGCGCTTTGTCACTTTGGGGCTTGCTGCCGCCCGACAAGGGGTGTTTGCGGCGCGTTTCTGAATAGCGGCGCTGCAAGGTGTCAGAGGTCGCATCCAAAAACACAGATTTAACCGTCATGCCCATGTCGCGCAGCAGGGCCATTTGCTCGGGCATCAGGTGCAATGAGTTGGCACTGCGCACATCGATGGCAATCGCCAAGCGTTGCTCTTTTTGTTGCTCTTCGAGTTTGACAAAGGGGATCAGTAACTCGGGGGGCAGGTTGTCGACGCAGTAGTAACCAGCGTCTTCAAGCGCGTGCAAGGCGACCGATTTGCCGGAGCCGGACATGCCGGTGATCAAGATGATGTCCATGCTCAGTGGTGTGTGGCTTTTCGGCCCGTGGGTTTCAAAGTGGCATCGCCCAGCATTTCTTTGGCGTGGGCCAAGGTGGTGTCCGACAGCTTTTCGCCACCCAGCATTCGTGCGATTTCGCTCACACGCGCTTCGCTTTCGACCGCCCGCACCTGGCTGCTGACTTGTCCATGGGCAGCCGCTTTGCTGACCAGTAAATGGTGGTCAGCACAGGCGGCTACCTGGGGCAGGTGAGTGACGGCCAACACTTGGCGGTGCACACCCAGCTGTTTCATCAGTCGGCCCACAGTTTCTGCCACAGCGCCGCCCACACCCGAGTCCACTTCGTCAAAAATCAGGGTGCCGGCCTCGCCCAGCTCGCTGGTGGTCACCGCGATGGCCAGCGCGATGCGAGACAGCTCACCGCCAGAGGCCACTTTGCCCACCGGGCGCGGTGTGCTGCCCTCGTGACCGGCGACCAAAAAGCTGACTTCTTCAAGGCCATGTTGCGCAGGCGCGTCCAGCGCCTGCAGTTGCACTTCAAGGCGGCCGCCTTGCATGCCCAGTTGTTGCATGGCGCTGCTGACGGCTTGGGCCAGTGGCTTGGCCGCTTGTTGACGTTGGCGAGAGACCGCTTTGGCTTCTTTCATGCATGCGGCTTGTGCGGTTTGCTCGGCTTTTTGCAGGTTGTCCAGATCGGCTGCCGCATCGAGTTGCACCAATTCTTGGCGCCAGGCCGAGAGTGTCTGCGGCAATTCGTCGGGTGTTTTTTTGTAGCGGCGGGCCAGCGACAACCACTGGCCCATGCGTTCGTCGAGCTGGGCCAGGTGTGCTGGGTCCAGGTCGGTTTTGCGCAAATAAGCGTGCAGGCTGTGGGCCACGTCTTCGGCCTGGGCTTGGGCGGACGTCAGCACGTCGGCCAGTGCATGGAACTCAGGCTCAAATGGCCCCAGCGACTGCAGGGTTTGAATGGCGCGGGACAACTGGCGCAACGCACCGCCCTCGTCATCGCCTTCAAGCAAGAGGGTGGCTTGATTGGCCCCGTCGATCAAGGCCTGCGCGTTAGCCAAGCGGCTGTGCTGCGTGCTCAGGTCTTGCCATTCACCAATTTGGGGGTTGAGCTTTTCAAGTTCGCCGATTTGCCAGGCCAGCCGTTCGCGTTCGTTGGCCAATGTGCTTTGCGCTTGCTGGGCTTCGGCCAGGGCTTGTTGGGCTTGTCGCCAAACTTGCCACGCGGCTTTGAGTGGTCGGATATCTGTGCCCGCATAGGCGTCAAGCAGGCCACGCACCGCGTCGGGTCGGGTCAGGCTTTGCCAGGCGTGTTGGCCATGGATGTCCAGCAGTTGTTCCCCCAGTTCGCGCAATTGCGTGGCGGTGGCTGGGCTGCCATTGATCCATGCGCGGCTTTTGCCCGAGGTGTCCACCGTGCGGCGCAGCAGCAATTGAGCGTTGGCATCGAAACCGGCGGCTTCGAGCCAGGTCTGGATGGCGTGCGTGGGCTCGAATTCGGCGCAGACTTCGCAGCGGGTGGCGCCTTCGCGCACTACGCCCGATTCGGCACGCGCACCCAAGGCCAGTTGCAGGGCATCGATCAAGATGGATTTGCCCGCGCCAGTTTCGCCGGTCAGCACACTGAAGCCGCTGTCCAGATCGAGTTCGAGTTCGTGCACGATCACAAAATCGCGCAGGGTGATGTGCGTCAGTGCCACGGCTTAAACACCCTCATTCCAGTGCATTTTTTTGCGCAAGGTGTCGAAGTAGTTCCAGCCAGCGGGGTGCAAAAACCGCACTTTGTGCTCAGATCTTTGCACTGTGATGCGGTCGCCCAGCATCAGTTCGGCCAGCGATTGCATGTCAAAGTTGGCGCTGACGTAGCGCCCAGCCACGATTTCAATGCTGATCTCTGAAGATTCGGGCAGCACGATCGGGCGGTTGGACAAGGTGTGTGGCGCGATGGGCGCCATGACCCAGCCGCCAATAGACGGGTGCATCAAGGGGCCGCCGACCGACAGTGAATAAGCGGTGGAGCCCGTGGGCGTGGCGATGATCAAGCCGTCAGCACGCTGGGTGGCCACAAAGCGGCCATCGACTTCGACGCGCAGCTCCACCATGCCGGAGGTGCCGCCTCGGTTGACGACCACGTCGTTCATGGCCAAAGCGCTGAACACGCTGCGCTGGTCACGCATGACGTGAGCTTGCAGCAAGCTGCGGTCTTCGGTCTGGTAATTGCCTTGCAGCATGGGCTGCAACACATCTTGGTAGCTTTGAATCGGGATGTCTGTGATGAAGCCGAGACGCCCCTGGTTGATGCCGATCAGGGGCAGGGCGTAGCGGGCCATCTGGCGACCAATGCCCAGCATGGTGCCGTCGCCGCCAATCACCAAACCCAGATCGCACTGCGTGCCGATCTCGGCCATCTCCAACATGGGGTATTGGTTCAGCCCAGTGTGCAAGGCGGTCTCTTTGTCCAGCACCACATCGCAACCTTGCCGTGTCAGGAACTGGGCCACATCGTCCAGAACACGCCGTGAACTCTCAAGCCCCCCACCGTGGGCGGTGGTGTGGTACTTGCCAAAGAGCGCAACATGACGGAATTTGGATCTCATCCGCAAATTACATCATTAAAATGACCGGATGCTAGATGATCGTGCCAAGTTATTGCTCAAAGCGCTGGTTGAACGCTATATCGCGGACGGCCAACCTGTGGGTTCGCGCACGCTCTCCAAAGCCTCGGGCCTGGACTTGTCGCCCGCCACCATCCGAAACGTCATGTCGGACCTGGAGGAGCTGGGTCTGATTGCCAGCCCGCACACCTCTGCCGGGCGCATTCCAACGAGCCGGGGTTACCGCTTGTTTGTCGACACCATGCTCACCGTTCAGCGCGATGGTCTGGAGACACCGGCGCTGACGCCAGACCAACCGCAAAGGGTGATTGCCAGCGCAGCCAATTTGCTGTCGAACTTGTCCCACTTTGTGGGCGTGGTCATGACGCCGCGCAGACCGTCTGTGTTTCGTCACATCGAGTTTTTGCGATTGTCCGAGCGCCGTTTGTTGGTGATCATTGTTTCCCCTGAGGGCGATGTTCAAAACAGGATCTTGTTGACGGAGACGGACTACTCCCAAAGCCAGCTGCTGGAAACCTCGAATTTCCTTAATTCGCACTACGCCGGCATGGCCATTGAGCAAGTGCGCAGCCGTGTGCAGCAAGAATTGGTCAGTTTGCAAAGCGAAATCGCCACGCTCATGCAGGCGGCCGTCAAGGTCAGTACTGAGGCTCTGGCCGAAGACCAAAACGAAGTGGTCATCGCGGGCGAGCGCAACTTGCTGTCGGTGAGCGACTTTTCCAGTGACATGGGGCATTTGCGCAGGGCGTTTGATCTTTTTGAGCAAAAAACCCAGCTCATGCGCTTGTTGGATGTATCCAGCCAAGCCGAGGGTGTGCGCATCTATATAGGCGGCGAGAGCCAGATCGTGCCCATGCAGGAACTGTCGGTCGTCAGTTCCCCTTATGAGGTGGATGGCCAGATTGTGGGCACGCTGGGCGTGATTGGCCCGACCCGCATGCCCTATGACCGAATGATCCAGATCGTCAACATCACCTCGCGCTTGGTCAGCAACGCATTGAGCCAGTCTAAATAAATGGCCGAGTGGCCCGACTACAATCAGCAGCTGTAGTGGGGCGTTAGCTCAGTTGGTTAGAGCAGAGGACTCATAAAAATTGTGCACCGAGGCAGGAAACTCCTCGCGTGAATGGCGTCAAATTCGGTGAAAGCTAAGTGCAGCGATGCATACGCCAATGCCGAGCCAAGCGCAGTGAGAAATCACTGTGAAGGTGTAGAGACTAGACGGCGCCCGTCTAAGGCGAAAGCTACGATGAAGGCATAGTCCAGGGAGTGGCGAAAGTCACACAAACCAGAATCCTTTGGTCCACGGTTCAAGTCCGTGACGCCCTACCACTTCTCTCTTTGACTGTTCATAAACAGTGTCCACGCCAATCCCTCAGCCCGTATTTCTCAAGCCTGCCGCAATCCCGTTGATCGAGATGTGGATGCCGCGCTGCACCCGTTCGTCGGCCAAGCCCGCGCGGTAGCGGCGGATCAGCTCGACTTGGAGGTGGTGCAGAGGGTCAATGTACGGAAAACGGTGGCGAATCGAGCGGTCCAGTGCCGGGTTGCTGGCCAAGCGGTTCTTTTCACCGGTGATCTGGGCCAGGGCGTCCGCGGTGCGGTGCCATTCGGCTTCGATCGCGGTGAAGATTTTTTTCCGCAAACGGCTGTCGCTGACCAGCTCGGCGTAACGCGAGGCCAGTGCCAAATCGCTCTTGGCCAAGACCATGTCCATGTTGGACAGCAGGGTGCGAAAGAACGGCCATTGCCGGTACATCTTTTGCAGCAGGGCCAGCGCGGCTTTGCGTTCGGCCACTGTGGGCTTGTCCAGGTAGGCGGCCACCGCCGAACCAAAGCCCAGCCAGCCGGGCAAGGTCAGGCGGCATTGGCCCCAGCTGAAACCCCAAGGAATCGCCCGCAGGTCTTCGATTTTTTCGAGGGCTTTGCGCGAGGCGGGGCGTGAGCCGATGTTCAGCTGCGCCAGTTCTTTGAGTGGGGTTGCGCCAAAGAAGTACTCTGTGAAGCCGGGTGTTTCATAGACCAGGGCACGGTAGGCGTCCATGCTGGCTTCGGACAGTTCGGCTGCGGCGTCCAAAAAGGCCCGGGTGGCGGGCTTGGTCGGTTGCAGCAGTGTGGCTTCGAGCGTGGCGGCGACCAAGGTTTCGAGGTTGCGGCGGCCAATTTCGGGGTTGGCGTATTTGGAGCCGATGACTTCGCCTTGCTCGGTCAGGCGAATCTGGCCGCGCACGGTGCCCGGTGGCTGCGCCAAGATCGCTTGGTAGCTGGGGCCACCACCTCGGCCCACCGTGCCGCCACGGCCATGGAACATGCGCAAAGTAATGCCATGGCTGCTTTTGAGTTTGTCGAACAGTTCCACCAAAGCGATCTCGGCGCGGTAAAGCTCCCAGTTGCTGGTGAAGATGCCGCCATCTTTGTTGCTGTCTGAGTAGCCCAGCATGATGTCTTGCTCACCACCGGAGCGTTGCAGCAGCGCGGCCACACCCGGCAGGGCGTAAAAGTCGCGCATGATGGGGGCGGCATTGCGCAGGTCTTCAATCGTCTCAAACAGCGGCACCACGATCAGGTCGTTGCGAGCTTCCGCGTCGAGCGTGCCACGCAACAGCCCCGCTTCTTTTTGCAGCAACAACACTTCCAGCAAGTCGCTCACGGTTTCGGTGTGGCTGATGATGTAGTGGCGAATGGCTTGTTTGCCAAAGCTGGCCAGCATTTGCCGGGCCATTTCAAAAATCGCCAGTTCGGATGTGGCATGGGCGCTGTAGTCGGCGCCCGGCACGCGCAGCGGGCGGGCGTCGTTCAGCAGGCCCAGCAGCAGGGCTTGTTTGGCGTGTTCGTCGAGTTGGCTGTAGTTTTTTTCTACCCGCGCGGTGGTCAGCAGTTCGGCCACCACTTCTTCGTGTTTGTCCGAGCTTTGGCGCAGGTCCACGGTGGCCAGGTGAAAGCCGAACACCTCAACCGCGCGGATCAGCGGGTGCAGGCGTTGGGCCGCAACGGCTTCGGCGTGGTGGCTGCACAGTGATGCCTCGATCACGCGCAGGTCTGCCAAAAATGCTTCGGCGTTGGCATAGGGGTTTTGCGGTGCCACGGCGTGGCGTGCTGCTTCGCCCCCAGTCAAGTGGGTTAGCGTGGCGGCCAAGCGGGCATACATGCCGGTCAGTGCCCGCCGATACGGCTCGTCCTGGCGGTGTTCGTTGGTATCAGGCGACTGCGCGGCCAAGGCCTGCATGTCGGGGCCAAAGGGCACCAGCATGGCCGACAGCGACAACTCGCTGCCCAAGAAATGCACTTCGGTCAGGTAGTGGCGCAGGGCCACATCGCTTTGGCGGGTTAGGGCGTGTGCCAATGTTTGCGCGGTCACATTGGGGTTGCCATCGCGGTCACCACCAATCCATTGGCCCATCCGCAAAAAGCTGGCAATGGGCTGCCCAGGCAGGGCTTCTTCAAGCTCGGCATACAGCTTGGGGATTTCGCGCAGGAAAGTGGCTTCGTAATAGCTCAGCGCGTTTTCAATTTCGTCGGCCACCGTGAGCTTGGTAAAGCGCAGCAAGCGGGTTTGCCACAGCTGCATCACGCGGGCGCGCATTTGCAACTCATTGGCCGCCAGCTCTTTGGGGCTCAGTGCGTCTTTGGCCGCATTGACGGCTGCAGCGCGTGCCTTGATGGCGTCGCGCTCGGTCAGCAGGTGGGCGATGTCGCGCTCGGCATCCAAAATACTTTTGCGCTGGACTTCGGTGGGGTGCGCGGTCAGCACCGGGGCCACGTAGCTGGTGGCCAGCATGTCTGAGATGCTTTTGGGCGTGATGCCCGCCCAGCGCAGGCGCTGAAGTGCCACATCGATGCTGCCTTCTTGGGTGTGACCCGCGCGTTCGTGGATGGCGCGGCGGCGAATGTGGTGGCGGTCTTCGGCCAGGTTGGCCAAGTGGCTGAAATACGTGAATGCGCGGATCACGCTCACGGCTCGGTCGCCGGGCAGGCTTTTGAGCAGTTTTTTCAAGGCCTTGTCGGCCTCATGGTCGGCATCACGCCGAAATGCTACCGACAGCTTGCGTATCTGCTCGACCAGCTCATAGGCTTCAGGGCCTTCCTGCGTCCGGATCACGTCACCCAAGATGCGACCCAGTAGTCGGATGTCTTCAACCAAGGGCCGTTCGCTGTCGCGTTTTTCCGTGCGTTGGCTGGTGCGGGTTGTTTGGGTAGCGCCGAGAGTGTCTGGGGAGGCCTGTTTCATTGGAATTGTTTCAGTGAAAGTGGGTTTGGCTGAGGCGTGCCGAGGCTTGTGGTCTCGTTACCTCATGCTAGCATCGCCCGTGCTCCATTAATTACCAATTGGTTTCATCGTGATGAGGCCTATTCAACGAGAAATTCAACGTGTCTTCGACTTCTGCCCCCTCCATCGTGATTGCTACCCGTGAAAGCCGTTTGGCGCTTTGGCAAGCAGAGCATGTCAAAGCCCTGCTTGAGGGTTTGGGTTGTCGTGTCAGCCTGCTGGGCATGACCACGCAAGGTGACCAGATCCTGGACCGCAGTCTGAGCAAGGTCGGCGGCAAGGGCTTGTTTGTCAAGGAACTCGAAGTGGCCCTGCAGGAGGGGCGTGCCGACATTGCCGTGCATTCCCTGAAGGACGTGCCCATGGACATGCCCGAAGGATTTGATCTGGCCTGTGTGATGGAGCGCGAAGACCCCCGCGATGCTTGGGTGTCTGCCGCTTATGCCCGTCTGGAAGACCTGCCACAAGGCGCGGTGGTGGGCACATCGAGTTTGCGTCGCACGGTGTTACTGCGCGCTTTGCGCCCCGATTTGAAGATCGAACCCTTGCGCGGCAATCTGGACACCCGTTTGCGCAAACTCGACGAAGGCCAATACGCAGGCATTGTGTTGGCCGCTGCGGGCCTCAAGCGGCTGGGTTTGACCCAGCGCATTCGGCATATTTTTGAAACTGACCAGATGCTGCCAGCAGCCGGCCAAGGTGCTTTGGGCATTGAAATTCGCAGTGAACGTGCAGATTTGCGCGCTTTGCTGGGCCCGTTGGCCGACACGCCATCGTGGCGGCGGGTGGCAGCCGAGCGTGCCGTGAGCCGAGCCATGGGCGGCAGTTGCTCCATGCCTTTGGCGGCCCACGCCACCATCGAAGGCGGCGTGCTCAAGCTGCGTGCCGCTTGGGGCGACCCGGAGGGCGCGACCGTGTTGGTCACTGCCAATGACGAGGCGCCGGTGGCTGACCTGCCCGATGCAGAGGCTCTGGGCCTGCGCGTGGCCCAAGCTTTGCGCCAGGCTGGCGCGCATTGACCCTTCAAAAATCGCATGGCTGAAACCTCTGTGGTGATCGTCACCCGGCCAGAGCGTGAGGCCGAGTCTTGGGCAGCGGCCTTGCTCGCTTGTGGTGTTCGCACCGACATCCTTTCCCTGATTCAGATCGCCCCTTTGCCCGATGCATCGGCTTTGCGTGCCGCTTGGTCCAACGTGCCCCGGCATTTGGCAGTGATGTTTGTGAGCGCCAATGCGGTGCGGTTTTTCATGGCTGAGCGACCTGCGGGGCTCGGCCTGCAAGCTTGCCGTGCCTGGTCTACCGGGCCTGGCACCCATGCCGCCTTGTTGGCCTGCGGTTGGCCAGCAGATCAAATCGATTCGCCCGATGCCGACGCAACTCAGTTTGATTCGGAGGCCTTGTGGACGCTGGTTGCAGGGCGCGTGCAATCAACAGAGCGGGCTTCGGTGCTGATTGTTCGCGGGGCCGATTCCCAGGGTCAGTTGGCCGGGCGTGACTGGTTGGCACAAAAACTGGCAGACGCTGGCGTTCAGGTGACGCAAGCCGTGGCTTATGTGCGCCAGACCCCCGTGCTGTCGCCCAGCCAAAAGCAAAGGGCTGCGCAAGCGATGACCGATGGCAGCTGGTGGTTGTTCAGCAGCTCTGAGGCGGCGCATCACCTGTTGCAGCTTTGCCCTGATCTGCCATTGGGGCAGGCCAGAGCGTTGGCCACGCACCCCCGCATTGCCCAAAGACTGTGTGCCATGGGCTGGGGGCGGGTGGATACGGTGCCCGCAGGTCTGGAAGCACAAGCCGAGTCTATAAAATCGCTCACATGACCTCCAAGCCCGAATCCGCATCTTCCATTGTCGAGCCTGTGGCTACGACCTCCCGGCTCGTGCTTCGGGGCTGGTGGTTGGCTTTGGGCGTGGCCTGCTTGGCTTTGCTGGTGTCTGTTTTGCTGTGGCAAAAGCTGTCGCGGATTCAGGAGCAGTTGGCGCGGCAAAGCGCCGATGCCGGGCAGCAATCCATGGAAGCCAAAGCCTGGGCCAAGCAAGCACAAGAAACCGTGAAAGACAGCGCGGCTCGGCTGACGCTGTTGGAAACCCGCTTGGGCGAGGTGGCATTGCAACGCGGGCAGCTGGAGGAGTTGATCCAAAGTCTGTCGCGGTCGCGCGATGAAAATTTGGTCGTGGACATTGAAGCGGCGTTGCGCATGGCCCAGCAGCAGGCGCAGTTGACGGGCAGCATGGAGCCCCTGCTGGCTGCGCTCAAGTCGGCGCAGTTGCGTGTGCAGCGGGCCGCACAGCCCCGATTGGCGCCGGTGCTCCGCGCCCTTGAAAAAGATCAGGAACGATTGAACACCACGGCAGTGTTTGATTTGCCCGGTTTGCTCATCAAATTGGATGAAGGCGTGGCCTTGGTGGATGGCTTGGTGCTGGCCAATCAGGAATTGCCCACCGTGGCGATGAACCGGTCTGTGGCCCAAGAGGGTGCTGGCGGGCCTGCGCCCTCTTGGTGGCTGGCCGGCTTGATGCAGTTTGCCGATCAGATCAAGGGTTTGGTGCGGGTGAGTCGCATCGAGCTGCCTGAAGCCGCGCTGATGTCCCCTGAGCAAGGGTTTTTCTTGCGCGAAAACCTCAAGCTCAAATTGCTCAATGCCCGACTGGGCTTGCTGGCACGCCAAAAAGATGCGGCCCGCGCCGACCTGGCTTCTGCCGCCGTGACCGTTCGTCGCTATGCCGATGCTTCGTCGCGCAAAACCACCCAGTTGCTTCAGTTGCTGGAGCAATCCGGAACCCAATTAAAAGCCGGCGAGATGCCGCGCCTGGAAGGGTCGTTGACGGCATTGTCCACTGCGGCCGCGGGAAGGTAAGACCGCATGCGCGCAGCTCTTTGGCTCATCAGTTTGTTTTCTTTGGCTGCGGCTGCAGCGTGGCTGGCTTGGCACAACAACGGCACAGTGGCCTTGTTCTTGATGTCTTACAGGGTCGACTTTTCACTCAATTTGGTTTTGTTGGTGCTGGGCCTTGTGGTGATGGTGGTGGTGTTGGCTCAGCAGGCGTTGTCGGCCTTGCTGTCTTTGCCCAAGCACGCACACCGCTGGCGCTTGCAGCAAAAAGAAAGGGCTGCTCACGCCGCGCTGCTCGAGTCGATCAGCAGCTTCATGGCTGGGCGGTTTTTGCGAGCCCGCAAAGCAGCTCAAACGGCGCTAGAAAAGGAGGCGCATTTGAACGATGCTGGCCTTCACCTAGACCATGCGGTTTCCTTGCGCACCTTGTCGCACATCATGGCGGCCGAGTCGGCACACGCGTTGCAAGACCGCGTGTTGCGTCAATCGCATTTGCAGGCAGCCCTAGAAACGGCCAAACAAGGCGCTGTTTATGAGCGCCAGACTTTGACCGATGGGGCTCAATTGCGTGCAGCCCGTTGGTTGCTTGATGACCGAGATGCCTCCGGCAGTTTGGACCTTTTGAAGGCGTTGCCCAATGCGACCGGGCGTCGCGTGGTGGCCATGCGCATGCAGCTGAAGGCTGCTCGATTGGCAGGGCAACCCGCGCTGGCTTTGGACACCGCTGTTTTGCTCGCCAAACACCGTGCGTTCACGCCGTCAACTGCTGACAGTATGGTGCGCGGCCTGATCTTGGCATGGTTGTCGAACATGCACGATACCGACGCTCTTGAGCGTTGGTGGCTCAATTTGAGCCCCGTACAACGCGCTAGGCCGGATATTGCTGCGGAAGCCGCTTTGCGTTTTGTGGCTTTGGGTGGTTCGGGTGCGGTGGCCAGGCCATGGCTCCAGCCTTTGTGGGCACCTTTGCAGTCGCAGCAGTCCAGTTGGACGCCCGATCAGTTGGCTCGCATGGTCCAAGCCATGGAGGCCAGTTTGTCAGATGCCCAGGCGCCTGATTCCCGGCAATGGCTGGCCCGCATCGAAGCGACTCAGCAAGCCCAGCCTCAAGATGCGCGATTGCAGTATCTGGCTGGCATGGTGTGCCTGCGCCACCAGCTGTGGGGCAAGGCACAAAGTCTTTTGAGCCAAGCGGTCAAGGGTTTGCAAACCCCCGCCTTGAAGCGTCGGGCTTGGTGTGCTCTGGCTGAATTGGCCGAACAACGCCAAGAGCCTATTGCGGCAGCGCAGGCTTGGAAACAGGCTGCCTTGGTGGCCCATCCCTGAGGTTTTGTTGGGTACTTCAAGGAGGGGCATTCTCGTCCTCGGTTGCTGGCACTCCAGCAGACGGTGCTTTCATGCCTTCGATGCACATGGATACCCGGTCAAGCCGGGCATGACAAAGTTCTTAAAGCCGGCTAGCCACAGTTCAAGACGGTTAAGCCAAAGCGATTGATACGGTTTTGAGTGAACGAAAAAAAACCGGGCCATGAGCCCGGTTCTTTGTCAAGCGCTCAAGCACTTGATGGGTTGGATCAGAACGGCAAGTTCATGTCCTTCAGGTCTTTGCGTGTTTCCACCAAAACCAAGGGGCCTTCATTCAAGACAACAGCGGGTGGGCGTTCACGCGGTACGCGAACCGGCTTTGGTTCTGCTGAAATGGCGGCCTGAACGGCTGCCACTTTGCCTGCGTCAGAGTTCACCCAAACCAAACCGGAGCCTTGCGCCACTTGGTGCAGGCTGTCGATTTGCAGGGTGTAGCTGGCCACAGAAGGCAAGCCAGGGCGCGTTGCCTCTGATGCGGTTACCACTGCTGCGGGTGCAGCAGTGGGTGCAGCAGGTGGCGCGATGGCAACAGGTGCGGCCACAGGTGCGGCCACAGGTGCGGCAACAGCGGCAGGCGCTTCAACCACAGGCGCAGACACTAGCGGGGCAATGACCACGGGTGCGGCAGACACTTCGGTGTTGGCAACAGAGGTTTCGGCAACGGGTGCTGCAACTGTTGCGGCCATTGGTATGGTTGCGGCTTGCTGTGCACGCTCAAAGTAAGAGCGTGATGCAGGACGGTCTTCGCCAGTGGCTTGCGTGGCATGTGCGGCTGGCGCCGTGGCTGTGGTGTCCGTATTCAAGTTGCCTTGAGTTTCCTCGCCAGTGCTGTCCTGGCGTGGCTCGCCTGCGCGTTCGCGGCGGTCACGGCCGTAGCGGTCACGCGAGCGGCGCTCACGGCGTTCGCCGTTGTTTTCAGACCCTGCACCACCTTCTTGAGGTGCGTTGGCTTCTTGCCCTTGGGCGGCGATCACTCCGGATTCGGGGGCACTGGCATCGCTGGACGCGGTGTCTGCTTGGCGGCGTTCACCACCACGCTCGCCACGTTCACGACGGCCTTCGCCACCGCGCTCACCACGTTCACGGCGGCCTTCGCCACGGGGTGCGCGTTCATTGCGCACTTCGGTGCCATCGACGCTCAGCTCGGGCTGCGCATCGCTGCGGTCTTCGTTTCGGCTTTCATTGCGGTTGTCGCTGCGACCATCACGACGGGCTTCACGGGGCGCACGCTCGCCAGCAGGCCGCTCTGCGCGTTCACCACGCTCAGAACGTTCGCCGCGTGCGGGACGGGCTTCGCCTTCGCGCAATTCATTGCGACCCTCTGATCGGCCTTCGCTGCGTTCACCGCGGCCTTCGCCACGGCGACCGCCTTCGCGGGGTGCGCGAATCTCGCCTGCGGTGCCTTCGCTGCGCTCGCCACGGCGGCCATCGCGGCCACCACGGCGGCCATCGCGACCGCCTTCACGGCGTTCGCCATCGCGACCACCTTCGCGGCTTTCATTGCGGCGTTCACCGTTGCGGCCTTCGCGTGACTTGTCGTCTTTTTTGCCCACGGTGGCTGGCGCTGCTTCAGTGGCGCTGCCACCGAACAGGTTTTTCAGCCAGCCAAAGAAACCGCCTGTGGCTGCCGGAGCGGCCACGGGTGCTGCTGCTGCCTTACGGGCAGGTTTGGCTGCGGCCACCGGGGCTTCTGGCTTGACTGGCGCGATCGGCGCTGGCGCATCGGGCAAAACACCCTTGATGACTGGCGTTTGCTTGTTGGTCGGCTCTTGCGAACGGCGCGTCACAGTGGTGGCGTCTTCGATCTCGTCGGCCATCTTGTAGCTGGCTTCGATGCGGTCCAAGCGTGGATCGTCGTGCTTCAAACGCTCGAGTTTGTAATGCGGCGTTTCCAGCGACTTGTTGGGCACCAGCAGCACGTTGATGCGTTGCTGCAGTTCGATCTTGGCGATCTCGGAGCGCTTTTCGTTCAGCAAGAAAGACGCCACTTCGACAGGCACTTGGGCGTGCACAGCGGCGCTGTTGTCCTTCATGGACTCTTCCTGGATGATGCGCAGAATTTGCAGCGCCGAGCTTTCGGTGTCGCGGATGTGGCCAGCGCCGCCGCAACGTGGGCAGGGGATGGACGCACCTTCGGACAAGGCGGGCTTCAAGCGCTGGCGGCTCATTTCCATGAGGCCGAACTTGCTGATGGTGCCAAACTGCACGCGGGCACGGTCTTGGCGCAGGGCGTCGCGCAAGCGGTTTTCCACTTCGCGGCGGTTTTTGCTCTCTTCCATATCGATGAAGTCGATCACGATCAGGCCGCCCAAATCGCGCAGGCGCATCTGGCGGGCCACTTCATCAGCAGCTTCGAGGTTGGTGCGGGTGGCGGTTTCTTCAATGTCGCCGCCCTTGATGGCGCGGGCCGAGTTCACGTCCACCGACACCAAAGCTTCGGTGTGGTCGATCACGATGGCGCCGCCCGAAGGCAGTTGCACGGTGCGGGCATAGGCCGATTCGATCTGGTGTTCGATCTGGAAGCGGCTGAACAGCGGTGCGTCGTCGCGGTAGCGCTTCACGCGGTTCGCAAACTCAGGCATGACGTGGCTCATGAACTGCTGAGCCTGGTCATAGATGTCATCGGTGTCGATCAGGATGTCGCCGATGTCGTTGTTGAAATAGTCGCGAATCGCGCGGATGACCAGCGACGATTCTTGGTAAATCAGGAATGCACCTTTGCCGCCTTTGGAGGCGCCATCGATGGCGGTCCAGAGCTTGAGCAGGTAGTTCAGGTCCCACTGCAATTCGGGCGCGGAACGGCCAATGCCTGCGGTGCGCGCGATGATGGACATGCCTTTGGGATATTCCAGCTGGTCCATGGCTTCTTTGAGCTCGGCCCGGTCGTCACCTTCGATGCGGCGGCTGACGCCACCGCCACGCGGGTTGTTGGGCATGAGCACCACATAACGTCCAGCCAGGCTGACGAAAGTAGTGAGGGCTGCACCCTTGTTGCCGCGCTCTTCTTTTTCGACCTGCACCAAGAGGGACTGGCCTTCTTTGATGACGTCCTGGATGCGGGCTTGGCTGACGGATACGCCTTCGGCAAAGTATTGGCGGGAGATTTCCTTGAAGGGCAAAAAGCCGTGGCGGTCTTCGCCGTAGTCCACAAAGCAGGCTTCGAGCGAGGGCTCGACACGGGTCACCACCGCTTGGTAGATGTTGCCCTTGCGCTGTTCGCGGCCTTCGATTTCGATTTCGTAGTCGAGGAGTTTTTGTCCATCGACGATGGCCAGGCGGCGCTCTTCAGCTTGCGTGGCGTTGATCAGCATCCGTTTCATGATGCGTTCCTTCTCTTGTCAGCGTGGTCCAGTTGCAGAGAAATGTCTGCGGTCTGGAGCCTATTTACACAACTGGCTTTGGATTCCTAGGAACCTCAAAGCCTCCGTTGCCGGAGCTGACGCCTGAAACGAAGGGAATTGCCGAAGGTGATCGCCATTCAGCCGTGCGTGAGCACAGGAATGGGGATCGTGGCGCGTGGATGGGGCGAGGCAAAAGGCGTGTCAAGATTTGTCCACTGCCGAGGGCTTCCCCCGGTGTCCAAGACAAACTGTCGGGCACAAGGCGTGACTGTGGAGCCTGGCTTCGTGAGCCACTCCAAACACATCAGCAAAGTTCCGAACAACACAACCATCTCGCTTTGATCCGTCCAACAGCCTGAAGGGCTGTTGAACTTGGGGTATTCCGTATCTGGGTTTCTGGGCGTCGGCCCAACCTCCGGGGCGATTGGCCACTGTTGGCGTTGGCCTTCAGTCTGCAAATCGTGCCGAGGGTGGCATCGACCATCTGGTTTGGCGCGGTGGTGGTGGACTAAACTCCTGCCTTCAGGAATTCATTTCCATTTGAATCAACCACTTACAGCCATTAGCCAGTGAATCACATTATAGGGGCCCAAACCACTGCCACGGTGCCTGCCGTCAAATGGTTGTTGGTAGACGAAGAGTCTGCCGGTCAGCGATTGGACAACTTTTTGCTACGGCATCTCAAGGGCGTACCCAAAACCCATGTTTATCGAATCATTCGCAGCGGCGAGGTTCGCGTCAACAAAGGCCGAGCTTCCGCTGAAACTCGGGTTGAGACCGGGGACCAAGTGCGTTTGCCACCCGTGCGCATTTCTGAAAAAGTAGCCGAAAAGGCCGCGCATCCTGCACCTGGGCGTGAATTTCCGATGTTGCTGGAAGATGACAGCTTGATGGCGATCAACAAACCGGCGGGTGTGGCGGTGCACGGTGGCTCGGGGGTGAGCTTTGGTGTGATTGAGCAATTGCGGCAGGCGCGACCTCAGGCGAAGTTGCTGGAATTGGTGCATCGCTTGGACCGCGACACCAGCGGCATTTTGCTGGTGGCCAAAAAGCGCAGTGCCTTGAAGCAGCTGCAAGATCAGTTTCGCGAGCGCGAAACAGGCAAGACTTATCTGGCGCTCGTCAAAGGCGAGTGGCCCGCTAAATTGAAGGTGATCGACCAGCCGCTGCACAAATTTTTGCTGCCCAACGGTGAGCGCCGCGTCAAAGTCACCACACCAGAAGACCCGGAGGGCATGCGGTCGATTACCTTGGTCAAAGTATCTAAGCGTTTGCCGGGGGCATCCTTGCTGGAGGTGACCATCAAAACCGGACGCACCCACCAGATTCGGGTGCATTTGTCTTCGCAAGGTCACCCAATAGCCGGTGATGACAAATACGGCGACTTTGACTGGAATCGCCAGCTTCAAAAGCCAGGCGCCAGTCCTGGTCTTAAACGCATGTTTTTGCACGCTTGGCGCTTGCAGTTCAATCATCCCGTGACGGCCGAGCGCGTGGCCTTGCAAGCCGATTTGCCTCCTGAATTGAAAGCGTATGTTGACCATGTCAGCCCATCTGAATGAATTTCGGCCCCGTCAGTTTGACCTGATCGCATTTGATTGGGACGGCACGTTGTTCGATTCCACGGCCATCATCACCCGTTGCATCCAGCGGGCGGTGGTGGATGTGGGCGGGCAGGAGCCGACCCGTGAAGCCGCTTCTTATGTGATTGGCATGGCCCTGATGCCCGCTTTGGCCCATGCTGCGCCGGATGTGCCAAAAGACAAGTACCCGGCTTTGGGTGAGCGTTACCGCCATCATTACCTCCAGCACCAAAATGACATCAGCCTGTTTGATGGGGTGCTCGAATTGCTCGATGACTTGAAGGCGCGACAGCATTGGGTGACGGTGGCCACCGGTAAAAGCCGACAGGGTTTGAATGAAGCTTTTCAGGCGGTCGAGCTGCGTCACCGATTTGACGGTTCACGCACCGCCGACGAGACAGCAGGCAAGCCCCATCCGCTCATGTTGCACGAACTGATGCGCGAATTTGGCGTGGACCCCGAGCGCACTTTGATGATCGGGGACACCACCCATGACCTGCAAATGGCTGTGAACGCCGGTTGTGCCAGTGTGGCCGTGAGTTACGGTGCACACGAGCCCAAGGCTTTTGACGCCCTCAAGCCACGCCATGTAGCGCACAGCGTGCGTGATTTGCACGACTGGTTGCTGCAAAACGCCTGAATAAGGAGTCCTTCATGGAGCCAATAGTCCCTTTGTGCAACAGTGCAGATTTGGTCAATGGCGGCCGTGCTGTGCCGTTTGACATCGTTTATGCCGGGCAGACCTGCCGCGCATTCGCCATCCGTTACCAAGGACAGGTGCATGCCTACTTGAACCGCTGCACCCATGTGGCGATGGAAATGGATTACCAGCCCGACCGATTTTTTGACGACACCGGTCGCTGGTTGATGTGTGCCACACACGGCGCCACGTACCAGCCCGATACCGGCGCTTGCTCGGGTGGTCCTTGCCGTGGAGGCCTTGTGCAAATAGACCTTTCAGAGCGGGACGGCGTGGTTCACTGGCATACTGCCTACAACTTGAAACCCCTTGAATTTTGACCATGCAAGACCCTCTGGACAACACGTCCGCCCCGGCCTCCAATGAATCCGTGAAAGCTGCTGCCGCCGCCCTCGATGAAGGATGGGCGCGTGACACGCTGGCGCAGTTGGCCTTTGCCAATCTGAACGAGCAAAAAACCGCCCGCCGCTGGAAGGTGGGCTTGCGCATGGCGTGGTTGTTGTTGCTGGCGTTGGTGTTTTGGCAGGCGTTCAGCTTCAACTCGCCGACCAGCAACCCCAGCTTGCCGCATACGGCGATGGTGTCCATCGTCGGTGAGATCGGCTCTGAAACCCAAGCCAGTGCAGAAAATGTGATGACCTCCATGCGATTGGCACTGGAAGACTCTGGCTCGCAGGCCTTGGTCTTGTTGATCAATTCACCCGGTGGTAGCCCTGTACAAGCGGGCCTCATCAACGACGAAATCGTTCGCTTACGGGCTTTGCACAACAAGCCGATTTATGCGGTGGTCGAAGAGTCTTGTGCGTCTGCTGCGTATTACATTGCTGCCGCGGCCGACCAAATTTATGTGGACAAGGCCAGCATCGTGGGCAGCATTGGCGTGCTCATGGATGGTTTTGGCTTCACTGGCTTGATGGACAAACTGGGTGTGGAGCGCCGCCTCATGACCGCGGGTGCCAACAAGGGTTTTCTGGACCCATTCAGCCCACAAACCGAGGCGCAGCGCAAGCATGCTCAGGCCATGCTTGACCAAATCCACACCCAGTTCATTGACGTGGTCAAAAAAGGCCGAGGTGACCGCCTGAAGGAAACGCCAGAGATGTTCAGTGGCTTGTTCTGGAGCGGCCAACAGGCCGTGGACCTGGGTCTGGCCGACAGTTTGGGCAGCCTCGATGGCGTGGCGCGCGAAGTGGTCAAGGCGCCTGATGTCATTGATTACACCCAGCGAGAGAACGTGGCCGAACGCTTGGTCAAGCGCTTTGGTGCGGCAGTGGGCGAAGGTTCTGTACGCGCCGTGCGCGCGAGCACCGGACTGCGCTGAGCCGCCTGCGCTGCTCAGCGCTTTAAGGCCCGATGGCGTAGACCGCGGGCGTGTGACCGTCAGGGCCTTTCAGGCCCTTTTTCCATTGCGCCATAGTGTGGCTTTGAATGTGGGCCGAAGCCAGTGTCAGCCCGCTGGCTATCGCCAGGCGTGTGTTGGCCTGCAGGCTTTGCAGCAGGCCGCTGAGCATGGCGGCGTTGCGGTAGGGTGTTTCGATCCACAGCTGGGTTTGGCCGGTTTTCAGTGCCAGTGATTCCAGCTGTTTCAGGCGTGCCCCGCGTTCAGCGGCATCCTGCGGCAAGTAGCCCACAAATGCAAAATTTTGACCATTGAGGCCGCTGGCTGCCAAGGCCAGTAGCAAGGACACAGGCCCGACCAATGGCACCACGGTAATGCCCAGGTCGTGCGCCGCACGCACCACGGAGCTGCCAGGATCGGCTACGGCCGGCATGCCTGCTTCGCTGATCAGGCCCACATCGTGACCCTGCAAGGCGGCAGCCAGCAGCGGTTTGCCGTCAAAGCCGGATTGGTGGTCGCCTTTTTTGTGCACATGGCGCGGCAACTCGGTGATGGTTTGCTCAGGCAGGGGCGCGATCAGCGGGTGGGTTTCGCCCACGCGTTTCAAAAAGGCGCGTGTGGTTTTGGCGTTTTCGCAGACCCAATGCCGAATGCCTGCGGCCGAGGCCAAGCTGGCTTCTGGCAGCACATGGGTGATCGGAGCTTGTTCGGTGCAGCCAAAGTCCAGTGGTGTGGGCACCAGAAACAGACGGCCTTGAGGTCGGGGTGCGTTCACAGCAGTTTCACTCCAGCTTGGCGCAGCAGGCGGGCTGTGCGGATGAGGGGCAAGCCGACCAAGGCGGTCGGGTCGTCGTTGTCGATGGATTCCAGCAAGACAATGCCCAAGCCCTCGCTTTTGGCGCTGCCTGCGCAGTCGTAAGGTTTTTCGGCTTGCAAATAAGCCTCGATCTCGTCGTTGCTGAGATCGCGAAACACCACCCGAACTTCGGCCAAATCGACCTGCTCAAAGCCGGTTGCCAAGCAAACCACGGCCAGAGCGGTTTGGAAAATCACGGTTTGGCCGCGCATTTGGCGCAGTTGTTCTACGGCACGACTGTGTTCACCGGGTTTGCCCAAGGGTTGACCCGCCAGATCGGCCACTTGGTCTGAACCTATGACGACCGCCTCGGGATGCAATGTCGCCACGGCCTTGGCTTTGGCCAAAGCCAGCCGGAGGGCCAAATTTTTAGGAGTTTCGGCAGTCCGCGGGGTTTCGTCCACGTCCGGCGCGGTCACACTGAAGGGGATGCGCAAACGTTCCAGCAATTCGCGCCGATAGCGCGAGGTGGAGCCCAGCACAATCGGTCGGCTGGGTGTGTTGAGAGAAAGGGCGGGGGCAAAAGTCGTTGTCAAAGCGCAAACCCAGGTTGAAATTCGGATGGGTGATTCTCTTACACTGCAGCCATGGAAAAAAAATTGGACCCCCAACACCTGGACCTGGTGTCTTTTGCCCGTGATGCCATCAGCCTCAAGGGCGAGGGCCACTTGGCAGATTGGCTGCGTTTGGCTGATGAACGATACGGTGATGTGCTCCCTGCTGGCCCGGTAGCTTGGCATTTGCAAGGCCGATCAGTCTCTCAGCCTGATGGCGTTGACCAGATTTGGCTTGACTTGAAAGCTTCGGTGAATTTGCCCATGCAGTGCCAGCGTTGCCTGACACCAGTGCTCGAGACTGTGAAGGCAGAGCGTTCGTTCCGCTTTGTGGCCGATGAGGCGACTGCGGCGGCCATGGATGACGAGGCAGAGGAAGATATTTTGGTCATCAGCCGTGACTTCGATGCATTGGCCTTGGTCGAGGATGAGCTGATTTTGTCTTTGCCGTTGGTGCCTTTGCACGAGGTTTGCCCTGAAACAGTGTCCATGTCCGCAGTCGACCCTGAATTTGCAGTGGCCTCTGAACGTCCTAACCCGTTTGGTGTTTTGGCGAGCCTTAAAACGGGCACTTCCAAGTAAGTGCTCAATGAGGTCCTTCCAAAGGACTTCGGCTTAGGCTATAATTTATGGCTTCGCCCAGTTTTTTCTGGGTGACATTCTCATCAACCAGAAGCTGCGTCTTGATTAGCGCGGCCTCCAAGCTTCCAAGGAGCCATCATGGCTGTTCAGCAAAACAAAAAGTCGCCTTCCAAGCGTGGTATGCACCGTTCGCACAATGCCCTGAACGTGCCGGGCATCGCTGTCGAGCCAACCACAGGCGAAACCCACCTGCGTCATCACATCAGCCCCAACGGTTTTTACCGTGGCCGCCAAGTGTTGAAAAACAAGTCAGAAGCCTGATCGGCGTCAGCCCTCAAGCCTGAAGAGGCCCGGCGCTACTTTCTAAGTAGCATCGGGCTTTTGTTTTTGTGGCTTTGAATTTTTCTCTACGGTTTTGAGCTCAAGGATTCCATGACCTCGCCCACCCCGATCACCCTGGCTGTCGATTGCATGGGCGGCGACCACGGTCCCCGCGTCACGCTGGCGGCATGCCGCCGTTTCTTGTCCACTCACCCGGATGCCCGGCTGCTGCTGGTGGGGCGTGCAGAAGCGCTGGCCGGTTTTGCCGATCCCCGAGCCGTTGTGGTGGCTGCAACTGAAGTGGTCGAGATGGACGATTCGCTCGAAATCGCCCTGCGCAAGAAAAAAAACTCCTCTATGCGCATCGCCATCGAGCAAGTTCGCGATGGCCAAGCTGCGGCGGCCATTTCAGCAGGCAATACGGGTGCCTTGATGGCGATTGCCCGTTATGTGCTCAAAACCATGGACGGCATTGACCGTCCCGCCATTGCAGGTCAGATGCCCAACTTCAAAGGCGGCGGCACCACCATGCTTGATTTGGGGGCCAATGTCGATTGCACACCAGAGCATTTGTTGCAATTTGCCGTCATGGGGTCGGCGCTGGTCTCGGTGCTACAAAACAAACAAAATCCCACTGTGGGCCTGCTCAATATCGGAGAAGAGGCGATCAAGGGCAATGAAATCATCAAAAAATCGGGCGAATTGCTGCGATCTGCGGCCAGTTCGGGCGATTTGAATTTTCACGGCAATGTGGAAGGCAACGACATTTTCAAGGGCACGGTTGATATCGTGGTCTGTGATGGCTTTGTCGGTAATGTGGCCTTGAAGGCCAGCGAAGGGCTTGCAACCATGATTGGTGGTTTTTTGAAAACCGAGTTTTCACGCAATATTTTCACGAAAATTGCAGCGATCTTGGCTTATCCGGTCCTTTCTGCCTTTAAAGATCGTGTGGACCACCGTCGTTACAACGGCGCAGCCCTGCTGGGTTTGCGTGGCTTGGTGTTCAAAAGCCACGGTTCGGCTGACGAGGTGGCTTTTGAGACCGCCTTGAACCGGGCTTATGATGCAGCTCGAAATCAATTGCTGGACCGCGTTCGTGAACGCATCGCCCATGCCGCCCCTTTGTTGATGGGCGCGCAGGCCGATCGGGCTGAACCAGCGGTCACACCCGTATGAGAATTTATTCCCGCATTTTGGGCACCGGCAGCTACCTGCCGGAAAACCGCCTGACCAATGCCGATCTGGCCGACCAACTGGCGCAGCAAGGTGTTGAAACCTCCGATGACTGGATCGTGGAGCGTACGGGCATCCGTGCCCGGCACTTTGCAGCCGACAGTCAAGGCTGTAGCGATTTGGCGACCGAAGCCGCCCGTAAAGCGCTGGCCGCAGCCGGAATATCCGCCGATGAACTTGATCTGATCATCGTGGGCACATCAACACCTGACATGGTTTTTCCGTCTGTGGCGACCATGGTGCAGCACAAGTTGGGCACCGCAGGCTGCCCCGCGTTTGACGTGCAGGCCGTCTGCAGCGGCTTTATTTATGCCCTGACGATCGCCGATTCGATGATCCAGTCCGGCTCGGCCAAGCGTGCCTTGGTGATCGGTTCCGAAGTGTTCAGTCGCATCCTCGATTTCAAGGACCGCACAACCTGCGTGTTGTTCGGTGATGGCGCAGGCGCTGTGGTGCTTGAGGCTGCTGACCAGCCCGGTATTTTGGCCACCGATTTGCACGCCGACGGCAAATACAAAGACATTTTGTGTGTGCCTGGTCATGTGAACCGGGGCGGTATTTTGGGTGATCCGGTACTCAAGATGGACGGCCAAGCCGTTTTCAAGCTCGCCGTGGGCGTGCTCGAGGAAACGGCCCGTGCCAGCTTGGCAAAAGCCAACCTGACCGATGCCGACATCGACTGGCTGATCCCGCACCAAGCCAATATTCGCATCATGCAAAGCACGGCCAAGAAGCTCAAAATGAGCGCTGACAAAGTGGTGGTGACAGTCGATCAGCACGGCAACACCTCGGCCGCATCAATCCCCCTGGCACTGGACACCGCCGTGCGCGATGGCCGCATTCAGCGCGGCCAGACCCTCATGCTCGAAGGTGTGGGCGGCGGCTTCACCTGGGGCTCGGTGCTCTTGCGTTATTGACGCGCTATTGATTTGACAGGCCCGGGTCAGCGATGCGCGGCACGCTCATCCGGAATCTTTCCAGATACAGAATTTGCACATGAACACATTTGCTTTTGTTTTTCCCGGTCAGGGCTCCCAGTCGGTGGGCATGCTTGACGCTTGGGGTGACCACCCCGTGGTGCTCGAAACCCTGAAAGAAGCCTCTGAAGCCCTTGGCGAAGACGTGGCCCAACTGATCCACGAAGGCCCCAAGGAAGCGCTGGCCATGACCACCAACACCCAGCCCGTGATGCTGGTGTCGGCCGTGGCGGCCTATCGCGCCTGGCTGGCCGAGGGCGGTGCCAAGCCGTCCGTGGTGGCGGGGCACTCGTTGGGTGAATACAGCGCTTTGGTCGCTTCGGGCGTGTTGACGCTGGCACAAGCCGCGCCCTTGGTGCGCTTGCGTGCCGCCGCCATGCAAGAAGCTGTTCCCGTGGGTGTGGGTGCCATGGCCGCCATTTTGGGGCTGGCCTCAGACAAAGTCATTGCAGGCTGCAAAGAGGCGCAGGCTTCATTTGCGGCAGGCAGCGCCGAGGTGGTCGAGGCAGTGAACTTCAATGACGCAGCGCAAACGGTGATCGCAGGCAGCAAGGCCGCCGTGGACAAAGCCTGCGAAGTGCTCAAGGGCATGGGTGCCAAGCGTGCATTGCTGCTGCCGGTGTCGGCCCCTTTTCATTCGAGCCTGATGAAGCCCGCCGCCGAAAAGCTGCGCGAGAAGCTAGACACTTTGACTTTGGGTGTGCCGCAGATACCAGTGCTCAACAACATCGACGTGGCCATCGAAACCGAAGCCGATCGCATCCGCAATGCGTTGTATCGTCAGGCTTTTGGCCCGGTGCGCTGGGTCGAGTGCGTGCAGGCCATCAAGGCCCGAGGCGTGACGACATTGGTCGAATGCGGCCCCGGCAAGGTGTTGGCTGGCATGACCAAGCGCATAGATGCCGAACTGTCGGGTGTGGCTCTGTACGATCCGGCCTCTTTGGCCGAAGTAAAAGGACTCCTCGCATGAGCGAAGTACAAAAATCTGAAACTAAACAGGTCGCGCTGGTCACGGGTGCCTCTCGTGGCATCGGTGCAGCCATTGCCCTGCATTTGGCCCAAGCGGGTTATGTCGTGATCGGAACAGCCACCAGCGATGACGGTGCCGCCAAAATCAGCCAAGCCCTTGCCGCGTATCCAGCAAGTCGTGGTGCTAATCTGGATGTCAATGATGCTGCTGCAGGCGAAGCCCTGATTGACGCCATTGTCAAAGAGCACGGCGGCCTGCAGGTGCTGGTCAACAACGCGGGCATCACCCGTGACCAGCTCGCCATGCGCATGAAAGACGACGATTGGGATGCGGTGCTCGACACCAATCTCAAGGCGGTGTTCCGCATGAGCCGCGCCGTGATCCGTCCCATGATGAAGCAGCGCTATGGCCGAATCATCAGCATTACCAGCGTGGTGGGGGCCTCTGGTAACCCCGGCCAGGCCAACTACGCTGCTGCCAAGGCAGGTGTGGCAGGCATGACCCGTGCGTTGGCCCGTGAGCTGGGCAGCCGCAACATCACGGTCAACTGCGTGGCCCCCGGTTTCATCGAGACCGACATGACCGCCAGCCTGCCCGAAGAACAACAAAAAGCCTTGCTGGGCCAGATTCCTCTGGGCCATCTGGGCAAACCCGATGACATCGCTTGCGCGGTGGCCTACCTGGCCGGAAGCCACGCGGGCTATGTCACTGGACAAGAATTGCATGTCAATGGTGGCATGTTCATGGCCTGATTTTCGGAAACCCCTTCCGGACAGGTAAAATCTTCATTTTTCACAACCCTCAGAGGGACCCCATGAGCGATATCGAAGCACGTGTCAAGAAAATCATTGCTGAACAACTCGGCGTTGAAGAGTCACAAGTTACCAACGAAAAAGCCTTTGTGGCCGATCTGGGTGCCGACTCCCTGGACACGGTGGAACTGGTGATGGCACTCGAAGACGAGTTTGGCATCGAAATTCCTGACGAAGACGCAGAGAAAATCACGACAGTGCAAGCGGCGATTGACTACGCTCAAAGCAAGAAGGCCTGATCGAAGATGACCCGGCGCCGCGTTGTTGTCACGGGTTTGGGATGTATCAGCCCCGTGGGCAACACGGTCGCTGATGCATGGTCCAACTTGCTTGCCGGTCAGTCCGGCATTGGTCCCATCACACGTTTTGATGCTTCAGCCATGTCCTGCCGGATAGCGGGTGAAGTGAAAAACTTTGACCTCGAGTCCTACATGTCCTCTAAAGAGGCAAGGACCATGGACCGTTTCATCCATTACGGCGTTGCTGCTGCCGCGCAGGCCATTCAAGATTCGGGCTTGCCTACGGGCGATGCACTGGACGAAGAAGCTGCATGCCGAATGGGTGTGGTGATTGGTTCTGGTATCGGTGGCTTGCCGCTGATCGAAGACACCCACACCGAATACACGGCGCGCGGTGCGCGTCGAATCTCCCCCTTTTTCGTTCCGGCCTCGATCATCAATATGATCTCAGGCCATGTATCGATGCGCAGTGGTTTCAAAGGGCCGAACCTGGCCGTTGTGACCGCTTGCACTACGGGTTTGCATTCCATTGGCGAGGCCGGTCGTTTGATCGAATACGGCGATGCCGATGTGATGGTCGCCGGAGGCTCTGAAGGCTGCGTGTCGCCGCTGGGTGTGGGTGGCTTTGCAGCCATGCGCGCTTTGTCGACCCGCAACGACGACCCTGCGGTGGCGTCGCGCCCTTGGGACAAAGACCGTGATGGTTTTGTGCTGGGTGAAGGTGCTGGTGTGATGGTGCTCGAAGAGTACGAACACGCCAAAGCCCGTGGTGCCAAGATTTACGCCGAGCTGTCGGGCTATGGCATGAGCGCGGATGCTGGTCACATGACCGCCCCGAACATGGACGGCCCACGCCGCGCCATGATCAACGCCATGCGCAATGCCGGTGTCAACGCAGATCAGATTGACTATCTGAACGCCCACGGTACCTCGACTCCGCTGGGCGACATCAACGAAACCAGTGCCATCAAGGCGGCTTTGGGCGATCACGCGTATAAAACCGTGGTCAGCTCGACCAAGTCCATGACGGGGCATCTTTTGGGTGGCGCGGGCGGCATTGAGAGCGTGTTCACGGTGTTGGCTCTGCACCATCAAAAAGTGCCGCCAACGATCAACCTGGTCAACCCTGACCCGGAGTGTGATCTGGACTACTGTGCCAACACGGCACGCGATATGAAAATCGATGTGGCTCTGAAAAACAACTTTGGATTTGGTGGTACCAACGGTTCTCTGGTGTTCAAACGCATCTGAACTGAGTCGACATCATGCACAACGCCCCACCTGTGGTTTTCCCGGTGGGGCGTTTTGTTTGGGGGCGCTGGATTTTGGTCCTGCTGGCGTTGATCGGTGCCTTCGGCTTGTACTTTGCGCAGAGCTTGGGGGTGACCGCTTCGCTGCCATGGGCTTGGGCATGGGCCTTGTGGGCGGTTCTGGTCATGGTGTCGTTGTTTATATGGTTGAAAGAATGGTTGACTGAGGGCTCTCTGGCCTGGAGCGGAGAGGCTTGGCTCTGGCGTGATGCACGCGGGCATGAAACAGGGATCGAACTGGTGGTTCTGGCAGATGTGGGCTCAGCGCTCTGGGTGGCTGTGCGCATGCTGAATAACGCGGGGTGGCCCATCCAGCGCTTTGCCTGGATGGTGAGTCGTGAAATGCCTCAGTCGTGGCACGGATTTCGGTGCGCGGTATATTCGCGGCCAAGGCCTGAGCAAAAGCGGGTCGAGCGTGAAGTCGATGAATATTGAAGACTTGAAGTCGACGCTATTGACATTATTTGTTGTTGAATCAGCAGATGGTTGTGAAGCCCAAGGAGGCATTGGTGTTCAAAAAAATTTGTGAAAAATGCACAGTGACTGTGCTGGTTGCTGCAAGCTGCTTCGGCGTATTGAGCTTGGGCGTTTCTGGCGCAGCCATGGCGCAAAGCGCTGGTTCTTCCGTCAGGGGTTTGCCGGATTTCACTGAACTGGTGGAGCAGGTAGGTCCTTCGGTGGTGAACATTCGCACACTGGAGAAAGCACGGCCAAGTGAAGTCAGCCCGGGTGGCTCTGACGAAGAAATGCAGGAACTGTTCAGGCGTTTCTTTGGTGTACCTATTCCCAGCGTTCCGCGCCAAGCGCCACGACAAAACAGACCGCAGGAAGACGCGCAACCGAAAGGGGTGGGCTCTGGTTTTATCTTAAGCGCCGATGGTTTCATCATGACCAATGCCCACGTCGTGGAGGGCGCAGACGAAGTGCTGGTGACTCTGACCGACAAACGGGAATTCAAGGCCCGCATTGTGGGGGCTGACAAACGCACCGATGTTGCAGTGGTGAAAATCCAGGCCACTGACTTGCCTGCGGTGAAGGTGGGAGACGTGAACCGCTTGCGGGTGGGTGAGTGGGTGATGGCCATCGGCTCGCCCTTTGGCCTGGAGAACACGGTCACGGCGGGCATTGTGAGCGCCAAGCAGCGCGACACAGGCGACTACCTGTCATTTATTCAGACCGATGTGGCGATCAATCCGGGTAATTCGGGGGGCCCTTTGATCAACATGCGCGGTGAGGTGGTGGGCATCAACAGTCAAATTTATTCCCGTTCGGGTGGATTCATGGGCATCTCCTTTGCCATTCCGATGGACGAGGCGATGCGAGTCAGTGAGCAACTTCGTGCGAGTGGCCGCGTCAGCCGTGGCCGCATCGGTGTCCAGATTGCACCTGTCACCAAAGACGTTGCCGAGTCCATCGGTCTGGTCAAGGCACAAGGTGTATTGGTGCGCGGTGTTGAAGAAGGCTCGCCCGCAGAAAAGGCGGGCTTGGAAGCCGGCGACATCGTTACGCGCTTTGATGGCAAGCCGATTGAAAAGCCCGCAGATTTGCCCCGTGCTGTTGGCAATACCAAGCCGGGGAGCAAAGTGGGCATCACGGTTTTCCGTCGTGGTGGCCATAAGGAGTTGAGCATCACCGTGGCCGAAATCGAGGTCGACAAAGTGGCTGCGGCGTCGCCCGAGAAAAAAGCACCTGTCGCCACTGGCCAGCATTGGGGTTTGTCGGTCAGTGGTTTGACTGAGGCACAAAAGAAAGAGTTTCGTGTCCGTGGTGGCGTGCGCGTTGACGCGGCCAGCGAAGCGGCCGCCCGAGCGGGTATTCGCGAAGGGGATTTGATCGTGGCCATTGCCAATGCAGAAGTGACTTCGCTCAAGGAGTTTGAGCTGATCATGTCCCGTGTGGATAAAAATCGCCCCATCAGCGTCCTCATTCGCCGAGGTGATGGGGCGCAATATGTGCTGATTCGACCCGTTAAATGAAAGCGCAGACTTGTCAAAAGCCCACAGCACTCAGGAGGGCATTGGGTTCAATTCGGGGCTTTCAGTGTGCTGAGTTCAAAAAATTTGGGTTTGGTTAAAAGATTTTTAAAGTTTGCGCCAACTGACTTTGTTGGGCTCTCATAACGAATTTGGATAAAATTAGGGGTCTTGACCATTGATTGATGGCATAAAGCGCAGGGGTGAATTCACGATGCGAGATTCCACACAGGAGTCCACCGCTGATCCACAGATGACCCACAAGTTGTTCAGCAAGATGTTATGTTTGCTGTGGATAACATGTGTATAAAATCCATGTTGCAAAGCAGCAACGACCTGCCAAACGTGTTTTTGGGGCTGTGCGTGTGGGCCAATTTGCCTACAATGAAGTCCCAACTATCGCAGTTGCCATAGATTGTTGGTTCAGGGCGCGTCGACACCAGACGCGCCCTTTTTTCTTTTACGGATCCCAGATCCACAAACACTTGCAGACGTTGCTTGATGAATCACATCAGAAATTTTTCGATCATTGCCCACATTGACCACGGCAAATCCACGCTGGCCGATCGCTTGATCCAACGCTGTGGGGGTCTCGAAGCGCGAGACATGGAAGCCCAAGTTCTGGACTCGATGGACATCGAGAAAGAGCGCGGCATCACCATCAAGGCGCAAACCGCTGCGCTGCAGTACAAAGCCAGGGACGGCCAGGTTTACAACCTGAACTTGATCGACACGCCTGGCCATGTGGACTTCTCATACGAAGTGTCTCGTTCGCTTTCAGCCTGCGAAGGTGCCTTGCTGGTGGTGGATGCCAGTCAGGGTGTGGAAGCCCAGACGGTGGCCAATTGCTACACCGCGCTCGATTTGGGTGTGGAAGTGGTGCCGGTGCTCAACAAAATGGATTTGCCCAACGCCGATCCCGATAACGCCAAGTCCGAAATCGAGGACGTGATTGGCATTGATGCCGATGATGCGATCCCATGCTCGGCCAAAACCGGAATGGGCGTTGATGAGATTTTGGAGGCGGTGGTCGCTCGTATTCCGCCACCCAAAGGCAACCCCGATGCGCCCTTGCGGGCCATGATCGTTGACAGCTGGTTTGACAGTTATGTGGGTGTGGTCATGTTGGTGCGTGTGGTCGATGGCCAGTTGCTCAAGGGCGAGCGCATTCGGATGATGGCCAGCAATGCCGTCTACGAGGCGGGCAGCCTCGGCGTGTTCACCCCCGCCAACCAGCCACGCGAATCGCTCAAGGCGGGCGAGGTGGGTTACATCATTGCCGGCATCAAGGAATTGCAGGCCGCCAAGGTGGGCGACACGGTCACACTTGAAAAGAAGTTGCCCAACAACCAAGGCCCAGCCACAGAGGCGTTGCCCGGTTTCAAGGAAATCCAGCCTCAGGTGTTTGCGGGTCTGTACCCCACCGAAGCCAACCAATATGACGGGCTGCGTGATGCGCTCGAAAAGCTCAAGCTCAACGACGCATCTTTGCATTACGAACCCGAAGTCTCGCAAGCGTTGGGCTTTGGTTTCCGTTGCGGCTTTTTGGGTTTGCTGCACATGGAAATCGTGCAGGAGCGCCTTGAGCGCGAATTCGACCAGGACCTGATCACCACAGCGCCCAGCGTGGTTTACCAAGTGGTCAAGCCGGACGGCGAAGTTGTGATGGTCGAAAACCCGTCCAAGATGCCCGATCAAGGCAAGATGCAGGAAATCCGGGAGCCGATCGTCACGGTGCACTTGTACATGCCGCAAGATTACGTTGGCCCTGTCATGACGCTGGCCAATCTGAAGCGCGGTGTGCAGCTCAACATGGCCTACCACGGTCGTCAGGTCATGCTGACTTACGAAATGCCGTTGGGTGAAATCGTGCTCGACTTCTTTGACAAGCTCAAATCGGTCAGCAGAGGCTATGCGTCCATGGACTATGAGTTCAAGGAGTTCCGCGCATCGGACGTGGTGAAGGTCGATATTTTGCTCAACGGCGAAAAGGTCGATGCGTTGTCCATCATCGTGCACCGCACCCAGTCTCAGTACCGTGGTCGCGCTGTGGTGGCCAAAATGCGCGAAATCATCAGCCGCCAGATGTTCGACGTGGCCATTCAAGCGGCGATTGGTGCCAACATCATTGCCCGTGAAAGCATCAAGGCGCTGCGCAAGAACGTGCTGGCCAAGTGTTATGGCGGTGATATTTYGCGCAAGCGCAAGCTGTTGGAAAAGCAGAAAGCGGGTAAAAAGCGCATGAAACAAATTGGTTCGGTCGAGGTGCCTCAAGAGGCGTTCTTGGCCATTTTGCAGGTGGAAGATTGATGCAGTTTTTAACGTCTCTGGTGCTGGCCGCTTTTGTAGGTTATGCCGGCAGTTGGTACCTTGGGTTCATTGAGGGCAACTTCGCGCTGCTCTTGCTCTTGGCCACGGTTGTCACGGGCATTTACTGGGTGGCTGAGCGCTTTGTTTTTCTGCCCCAGCGCCAAAAGGCGGCAGCCCAGCTTGAGGTCGAAACCGCGCAGCGCCGTGCAGAACTGACCAAGATGGGCATCGACAAGGTGGACACCGATATTCAGGAGGCCCGTGAAAAACTGTTGATGCAGCCGTGGTGGCTCGATTGGACTGCAGGTCTGTTCCCGGTGATCGTGGTGGTTTTCATCTTGCGCTCGTTCCTTTTCGAGCCCTTCAAGATTCCCTCGGGCTCCATGATTCCGACCCTGCACATTGGCGACCTGATTCTGGTCAATAAGTTTCATTACGGTGTCCGTCTGCCAGTGGCCAACATCAAGCTCACCAAGGGCACGCCCGTGCAGCGCGGCGACGTGATGGTGTTCCGTTACCCGCCCAAGCCCACAGTCGACTACATCAAGCGTGTGGTGGGCGTGCCGGGTGATGAGGTGGCTTATCTGAACAAGAAGCTCACCATCAACGGCAAGCCTGTTCCAACCCAAGGTTTGCCTGATTTCTTTGATGAATCCACCATGCGGTATTTCAAGCACCGCAGTGAAACATTGGGTGACAAGCCACACCAAACGATCCAGGACGATGACCGTCCCGCCTTCATCCCCGGCGCTGATCAGTTCGCCGGGCGTGAAAACTGCAATTACACGGTCGAAGGTGTGACCTGCAAGGTGCCTGCGGGCCATTACTTCATGATGGGCGACAACCGCGACAATTCGCTGGATTCTCGCTATTGGGGTTTTGTGCCCGATGCCAATATCGTCGGCAAAGCCTTTTTTGTCTGGATGAACTTTGGCAACCTCAAGCGCATTGGCGCTTTTGATTGAGGTGAGCGTGGCCACATCCTCCGCTGTACCTCCTGCCTTGTCCGAGTTGCAAATTCGCTTGGGCTATGCCTTTCGCCAAGTGGGTTTGCTGCAGCAGGCACTGACGCACCGCAGTTTCAGCGCAGATCACTATGAGCGTTTGGAATTCCTGGGTGATTCCGTGCTCAATTTGGCTGTGTCGCACATGCTCTTTGCCCAACTGGTCGACATGCCCGAAGGTGATTTGTCGCGTGTCCGGGCCAATCTGGTCAAGCAAGACACTTTGCATCAACTGGCCAAGACGCTGGATGTTTCTGCCGTGATGCGCTTGGGTGAAGGCGAGATGCGCTCGGGCGGGCAAGGCCGGCCCTCCATATTGGCTGACATGGTCGAAGCCATCATCGGTGCGGTGTACCTCGATGGCGGTTACAAAGACGCTCAAGCCTTGGTCGAGCGCCTGTATGCCAAAGTGGACATCAAACCCGATATGCAGGCCGTGGGCAAAGACCCCAAGACCGAGCTGCAAGAGTGGTTGCAAGGGCGCAAGCTCGCGCTGCCCAAATACACGGTGGTTGGCACCTCTGGGGCGGCACACCGCCAGCAATTCGAGGTCTCTTGTGAAGTGACCGAATTGCGCCAAACACAACAAGGCTCGGGCGCGTCGCGTCGCGCTGCCGAACAAGCAGCGGCAGCCGCCATGCTGCAAACTCTGAAATCCGAAAGCGCCGCATGAGCACCGACAAAAAAACCGACCCATCCGAATCTGAACCCGAACGCATGCCGCAAGAACAAGCCATGCGCCGCCCCGTTCAAATCGCGGGGGTGACCATTCAGCCACGTGATGCCTCGGAAGATGCGGCTTTGCCCCCTGTGGTGGTCGCGCCATTGCCAGTGCCTGTGGCAGGCCAGCGCTGTGGCTTGGTGGCCATTGTGGGCAAGCCCAATGTGGGCAAGTCCACGTTGCTCAACGCCTTGGTCGGTCAAAAAATCAGCATCACCTCGCGCAAGGCCCAAACCACGCGCCACCGCATCACCGGCATCCGCACCCAGGGCGCTGCTCAGTATGTGTTTGTCGACACGCCCGGTTTCCAGACCATCCACGGCACAGCGCTTAACAAGTCACTGAACAAAACCGTGGTCGGCGCTGTGAGCGACGTGGACCTGGTGCTGTTTGTGGTCGAGGCAGGCAGCTTCACCACAGCAGACGCCAAGGTGCTGGCGCTGCTCAAGCCCGGTATCCCGGTTTTGCTGGTGGCCAACAAACTGGACAACGTGCACCGCCGTGGCGACATCGCACCTTGGTTGCAAAGCATGCAAGAGCGCCACGCCTTCACCGAATTCGTGCCCATGTCGGCCAAACAGCCCAAAGACATCGTGCGCTTGCTCGATATCTGCGAAAAATACCTGCCCGAGCAAGCTTGGTGGCATGCCGAAGATGAGCTGACCGACCGCAGCGAAAAGTTCTTGGCCAGCGAAATGGTGCGCGAAAAACTTTTTCGACTGACGGGCGACGAGCTGCCCTACACCTCCACCGTGGTCATCGACAAATTCGAGGAGGAAGCCGGTCGCACTGCCAAGCGCATGCTGCGCATTGCCGCCACCATCGTGGTCGAGCGCGAAGGCCACAAGGCCATGGTGATCGGTGACAAGGGCGAGAAACTCAAGCGCATCGGCACCGAAACGCGCGTGGAGTTGGAAAAATTGCTGGACGCCAAGGTCTTCATCGAGTTGTGGGTCAAAGTGCGATCAGGTTGGGCCGACGACGAAGCGCGCGTGCGCAGCTTCGGCTACGAGTAATTTCAGCGCCAATGGCCACCCAGCGGATCGCAGACGAGCCAGCCTATGTGCTGCACCGCTACGACTGGAGCGAAACCAGCCTGATTCTGGAGGTCTTTACCCGCCACCACGGTCGGGTGGCACTGGTGGCCAAAGGGGCCAAACGGCCCACCTCCAGCTTTCGCCCGGTGCTCTTGCCATTGCAGCCTTTGTCGCTGGCTTTTGGCGGGGACGGCGACATCCGCACCCTCAAGTCAGCCGAATGGGTGGGCGGGCACGTCATGCCCACCGGCGAGGCGCTGCTGTCGGGCTATTACCTCAATGAATTGCTCATGCGCTTGACAGCGCGAGACGACCCACACCCGGCTTTGTTTGACGTTTACGCGGCCGCTGTGCGCTTGCTCGCCAGTGGCGAGCCCGAAGCCCTGCAATGGGCCTTGCGCGGGTTTGAGCTGCTCTTGCTCAAAAGCATGGGCTTGCTGCCTGCACTCGACTCGCAAACCTTGACCCTCAAGCCACTGGAGCCGGAAGGCTTTTACACTTTGGTGCCTGAGGCCGGCTTGCAATGGGTGCCCGAAGGCAGCCGACACGCTTTGCGAGGTTCGCAGTGGCTGGCGCTGCACACGGCGCTCGACGACCCCAGTCCGTTGGCCGCCTTGCTGCGCGCGTGTGCCGACTTGCTCGGGCCGCTGCAGCGACCCTTGCGCTTGATGCTCAACTACCATTGCGGTGTCGGCGCATTGCGCACCCGCCAAATGATGCTGGACTTGCAAACCTTATGAACACAAATTCTGAACGCGTGGCCTTGTCGGTCAACGTCAACAAAGTCGCCTTGTTGCGCAACTCACGTCACCTGGGCATTCCCAGTGTGGTCCGTGCTGCCGAAATGTGCCTCCAGGCGGGTGCGCAAGGCATCACCATCCACCCTAGGCCCGACGAGCGCCACATCCGTGCCAACGACGTGGCCGAGCTGCACGCCCTGATGCAGTCCTGGCCCGAGCGCGAGTTCAACATCGAAGGCAACCCCTTTCACAACCTGATGGACCACGTGCGCGTGGTGCGTCCGCACCAAGTGACGTTTGTGCCCGACAGCGAAGGGCAGTTCACCAGCGACCATGGCTGGACTTTCCCGCAAGACGCTGAGCGCCTGAAGCCCTTGATCGACGAATGCAAGGCGCTGGGCGTGCGGGTGAGCCTGTTCATGGACCCGATCCCTGAACAAATGGCCGCCGCACGAGCCGTGGGCGCAGACCGGGTCGAGCTGTACACCGAGCCTTATGCCGCCACTTGGGGCACGCCAGAGAACGCGGTCCAGTTGCAGCGCTACGCCGATGCGGCAGCCGCTGCCATGCAAGCGGGCTTGGGCCTGAATGCAGGGCATGACCTCAACCGCGACAACCTGCCCGCCTTTGTGGCGGCGGTGAAGGGCTTGCAAGAAGTCTCGATTGGCCACGCCTTCATGGCCGACGCCCTGGAGCTGGGTTACAGCGCCACGGTACAGGCCTACTTGGCGTGCCTTGCAAAATGATCTACGGCATCGGCACCGACATCTGCGACATCCGTCGCATTCAAGCCAGTTTGGCGCGGCATGGGGAACGCTTTGCGGCCAAGGTCTTGAGCGAGGCGGAGATGGCCACCTGGAAAGCCCGCAGCGCCCGCTGGCCCGAACGTGGTGTGCGCTATCTGGCCACACGCTTTTCGGCCAAAGAGGCCTTCAGCAAAGCCATTGGCTTGGGCATGCGCATGCCCATGACTTGGCGCTTGTGCGAAATCGGCAAACTGCCCAGTGGCCAACCGGTCATCGTGTTGCACGGCGTGTTGAAAGAATGGTTTGAAGCCAAAGGCCTGAGCGCACACATCACCGTGACCGATGAGTCGGAGTACGCCGCCAGTTTTTGTGTGGTCGAGACCGCGCCCTCTGCAGCTTTACCGATTGCCGTCAGCGTTGCCCCTTGATTTGGGGGCGTTCACCCCGAACTGCCCGTAGCACTTGAAACACCCATGAACCTCCATGCTCCCCTGATTCTGGACATTGCCGGTACCTCATTGACCGACACGGATCGCCGCCGCCTAGCGCACCCGTTGGTGGGCGGCATGATCTTGTTTGGCCGCAATTGGCACAACCGTGCGCAGTTGAGCGATTTGTGTGCCGACATCAAAAACACCCGCTCTGATTTGCTGATTGCGGTGGACCACGAAGGCGGGCGCGTGCAGCGCTTTCGCACCGACGGCTTCACCCATTTGCCACCCATGCGGGCATTGGGTGAACTCTGGGGCCAAGACGACAAAGGCCAAGCCGGCTCGGGCGTGCTCAAGGCCTGCGAAGCGGCCACATCGGCGGGTTTTGTGCTGGCCAGTGAGTTGCGCGCTTGTGGGGTCGACTTCAGCTTTACCCCGGTGCTCGACCTCGATCATGGCGAGAGCGGCGTCATTGGCGACCGCGCTTTTGCCCGCGACCCGCGTGTCGTGAGCCTGCTGGCCCGCAGTCTGATGCAGGGCCTGCTGCAGGCGGGCATGGGCAATTGCGGCAAGCATTTCCCGGGGCACGGCGCCGTCAAGGCCGACTCGCATGTGGCGCTGCCCGTGGACAAACGCGGCCTCAAGGCCATCCTGGCCGACGACGCGCAGCCCTACCGCTGGCTCATCAGCGTGCTCACCGCCGTCATGCCCGCCCATGTCATCTACAGCAAGGTCGACAGCCGCCCGGCGGGTTTTTCACCGCGGTGGTTGCAAGACATCTTGCGCGGACAGTTGGGCTTTCAGGGCGTGGTCTGTACCGACGACTTGTCGATGGCGGCCGCCCGCCAGCTTGATGGGCGCACGCTCAGCTACACCGAAGCGGTGATCACCGCGCTTCACGCGGGCTGCGACTTGGCCCTGTTGTGCAACCGCTCGGCCGTCAACGAGGGCGTTGAGCTCGACGAAGTCCTTGATCAATTGGCCGAAGCCCAGCTCAAAGGCCACTGGACGCCCAGTGAAATCAGCGAGGAACGGCGTTTGAACCTCTTGCCCCGATCACCCTCACGCCCTTGGGACGAGCTGGTGCGCTCGAGCGACTACATGCAGGCGCTCGACCGCTTGCCTTGATCTGAACAGGACACGTCAATGAATTGGATTGCGCGCATCGTCATGGGCCTTGTCACGGGGCTTTTAGGTCTCGTCTTTCTGGCGGGCCTCTTGGCCGCGCTGGGCCTTTACATCGTATTTGCCACCATCCGCTGGCTGCTCACGGGCCGCAAACCCCAAGTGGTGATGGTTTGGCAGCAGTTCAATGCCATGCGCAAGGGCGCACGCTGGGGCGGCCCGCGTGGCTTTGAATCGGGTACGCCATCCGGATTCGACGCGCAAAGCCAAGGCGATATCGTCGATGTCGAAGTGCGCGAGGTGGTGGAGGATGCGCCACGCTTACCTCCCCGCCAGCAGGGCTGAGGCCTGACACGCTGAAACAAAAAACCCGGCCAAGGCCGGGTTTGTTGTTGATGTTTTCTGCGCTTATTCCTGAATGTGCCGCAGGGCCGGGAACAGAATCACGTCGCGGATGCTGGCGCTGTCGGTCAGCAGCATCATCAGTCGGTCAATGCCGATGCCGCAGCCGCCCGCTGGCGGCATGCCGTATTCGAGGGCGCGCACAAAGTCGTGGTCGTAGTACATGGCTTCGTCGTCGCCGTCGTCTTTGGCGGCCACTTGCGCATGAAAGCGTGCAGCTTGGTCTTCGGCGTCGTTCAATTCGCTAAAGCCATTGCCGAATTCGCGCCCGGTGATATAGAGCTCAAAGCGCTCGGTCACTTCGGGGCGGCTGTCGTTGGCGCGGGCCAGCGGGCTGATCTCGGTCGGGTGTTCCATGATGAAGGTCGGCTCCCAGAGCTTGTCTTCCACGGTTTCTTCGAAATAGAACACCTGCAAGCTGGCCAAGGTGCGGGTGGACAGCTTGTTCTTTTCTTCGCTCATGCCCCGCTTTTTCAGGGCGTTGATCAGCCACTCGGCGTTGTCTACGTTGTCACCGGCTTCGGTGTGCTTCACGATCGCTTCGCGGATGGTCATGCGGGCAAAAGGCTTGTTCAGGTCAACCGGCTTGCCGTTGTAGCTCAGGTCCAGCGTGCCCGCCGCGGTCATGGCGGCGTCGCGAATCAGCTCTTCAGTGAAACCCATCAGGTCCTGGTAGTTCCAATACGCCGCGTAGAACTCCATCATGGTGAACTCGGGGTTGTGGCGCACCGAAATGCCTTCGTTGCGGAAATTGCGGTTGATCTCGAACACGCGCTCAAAGCCGCCCACCAGCAAGCGCTTGAGGTACAGCTCGGGTGCGATGCGCAAGAACATCTCTTGTTCGAGCGCGTTGTGGTGCGTGACAAAGGGTTTGGCGTTGGCACCACCGGGAATGGGGTGCAGCATGGGCGTTTCAACTTCGAGGAAGCCGTGCTTGACCATGAATTCGCGGATGCCGCTGACGGCCTTACTGCGGGCCATGAAGCGCTTGCGGGCGGCTTCGTCGGTCATCAGGTCCACATAGCGCTGGCGGTATTTGACCTCTTGGTCGGCCACGCCATGGAACTTGTCGGGCATGGGGCGCAAGCTCTTGGTCAGCATGCGGATCGAGGTGGCATGGATCGACAACTCGCCCGTGCGGGTTTTGAACAAGTGGCCTTCTACGCCCACGATGTCGCCCAAGTCCCAGTGCTTGAACAGGGCGTACAGATCTTCACCCACGTCGTCGCGGGTCACATAGACCTGGATGCGGCCAGTGGCGTCTTGCAATGTGGCAAAGCTGGCCTTGCCCATCACACGCTTGAGCATCATTCGGCCAGCGACTTTGGCCGTGGTTTTGGCCACGCCTTCGCCGTTCAGTTCTTCAGCGGCTTTCTCGCCATGGGCTTGGTGCAGGTTGGCGGCGTGGTGTTCGGGCTTGAAATCGTTGGGAAAGGCCACGCCCTTGCCATCGGCCTGCGCTTGACGCATGGCCTTGAGTTTTTCGCGGCGCTCTGCGATCAGTTGGTTTTCATCCTGGGGCGCGTGGACTTGCGCGGCAGCGGCGTTGGCAGTCGTGTCAGACATGGCGAGGTGCGGTTGGGCTCGGGTGCGGCTGGCCGCCCGATCCGGGGTTGTAAAGGTGCGCGAATGCGCAAAGCCTTCTATTTTAAGAGTTTGCGGGCGGTTTCTGGTCGGCGTTGCCGCCAGAAGGGGTTGATTCCACCATGTCGCCCACCAATTCCAGGCGCATCAAGGGTTCTCGCAGCGTGAACAGGCGGTATTTCATGGCCAGAGGCAGGGGCAGCAACTCGCACCAGCGGTGAGACAGCCATGCGCAATCGTCCAGCGCCCAAGGCTGTGGCCAGTGGGGCCTGACGCTGTCCTGCGCGCTCAATGTTGCCAGCGCTGCCTGGATTTGCGGGATTAGATATTGAAGGTGATCCGGCACGGGCATGGGGGGCTCGGTTGGCCAGTCTTGCACTTGGCCGCGCCACAGACCGTCGCTGCGCTGTTGGGTGCTGTGAATCTCAAGCCGTTCTAGACCCCGGCACCACACCAGCACCACGCCTGCTTGTGGGCGTTCGATGCGCTCGATCTGGACCCGCGTACCGATGGGTTCGAACTGATCTGCCGCAGCGCCTGGGCGGTGCACTTCACGGCCTTGTGTCAACGTGACCACGCCAAAACCGGTGCCCAGGCGCTCGCATTCGCCAATCATTTGCAGGTAACGCAGTTCAAACAATTGCAAAGGCAATAAGGCACCAGGAAACAGCACGGTGCCCAGCGGAAAAAGGGGCAATTCCGTCAAGGTGGCGGGAGATGGAGCGTCGTTGTCAGGCATCTGGGTATCATCGCACGAGCAGGAGAAATTCAATGGTGTTTCAGATGGTCAGTATGGTGTTGGACATGGTTGCGGGCTTGATCGCAGGCACATGTTTGCTGCGGTTTTTGATGCAGTGGCAGCGCATTTCCTTTCATCAGCCCTTGGGCCAGTTTGTGTTTGCGGTGACCGACTGGTTGCTGTTGCCGCTGCGGCGGGTAATTCCGGCATGGTCGGCTTGGGATTTGTCGAGCCTGGTGGGGGCGTTTCTCATCAAATGGGTGCAATACACCTTGTTGTGGCTGCTCGCCGGAGGCCAAGGGGCCTTGGGCTTGTTGCCTTTGGTGAGCCTCGTCGGTTTGGCCCAGTTGGTGGTGTCTGCCCTGAGCGCGTTGGTGTTGGTGCTGGCGGTGTTGTCGTGGATCAACCCCGGCTCGCCCATGTACAGCTTGGTGGCCCGCTTGGGTCAGCCATTCTTGCGGCCTTTTCAGCGGCTGGTGCCCTTGATTGGCGGGGTGGATTTGTCGCCCATTGCTCTGTTGCTGGTGCTGCAAATTTTGGGCATGGTCTTCGCGCGTTTGCAAATGAGCTGGATGTACTGAGCCGCCGAACACGCGCCCAAAACGCGCCCAAAACGAAAGGCCCTCCGAAGAGGGCCTTTGTTTTTTTGGGGCAGAGCCGGTCAGCTCACCGCATCGGCGCTCTGGCGTTGCAGCATGGCCAGTGTGCTGGCAATGGTTTTGCGCAGTTCGCGGCGGTCACAAATGAAGTCCACCGCGCCCTTGGTTTGCAGGAACTCGGCGCGCTGGAAGCCTTCGGGCAGGGTCACGCGCACGGTGCTCTCGATCACGCGGGGGCCTGCAAAACCGATCAGGGCTTTGGGCTCGGCAATCACCACATCGCCCAAAAAGGCAAAACCGGCCGATACACCACCCATGGTCGGGTCGGTCAGCACGCTGATGTAGGGCAGGCCTTTTTTGGCCAGTCGGGTCAGGGCCGCATTGGTTTTGGCCATTTGCATAAGCGACAGCAGACCTTCTTGCATGCGGGCACCGCCTGTGGCGGTGAAGCAAACGAAGGGCACCTTTTGTTCGATGGCGGTTTCGACACCGCGCACAAAACGCTCACCCACCACGGAGCCCATGGAGCCGCCCATGAAATCGAATTCGAAGCAGGCCACCACCAGGGGAATGCTGTGCACCGCCCCACCCATGACGACCAGGGCGTCTGTTTCGCCCGTGTTGTTCATGGCTTCTTTGAGGCGTTCGGGGTATTTGCGGCTGTCCTTGAACTTCAGGGCATCGACCGGCAACACTTCCTGGCCGATTTCGTAGCGGCCTTCACCGTCCAGAAAACCGTTCAGGCGTGCACGCGCACCCATGCGCAGGTGGTGCGAGCAACCTGGGCAAACGTTTTGGTTTTCTTCGAGCGCGGTCTTGTACAGCACGGTCTCGCAGCTGGGGCATTTGATCCACAAGCCTTCAGGCACAGACCGGCGATCGGCCGGGTCGGTGTGCTGGATCTTGGGGGGGAGCAGTTTTTCAAGCCAACTCATTTGATTCTCCTGTTGGTGGGATTATCGTTGAAGCCTTCCGAGGAAGGCCGTAGTGCTGACCGACGGGTCAGCGGAGCAAGTTCAGTCGCCGTGGCAGCCTGTTGCAAGGCCGCAGGATCATTGGTCTAGCGCCTGGCGAATGCCCGAGAGAAATTCACCCGCCACGGCGTTGATGCTTGCTGCCGGTGCGGCGTCGATCAGCTGGATCAGGCGTGAGCCGATCACCACTGCATCGGCGACTTTGCCAATGGCTTTGGCGGTGGCCGCATCACGGATGCCAAAGCCCACGCCCACGGGAATGTGCACATGCTTGCGAATGCGCGGCAGCATGGCCTCGACCGCATCGGTGTCCAACGTGCCCGAGCCCGTGACGCCTTTGAGCGACACGTAATACACATAGCCGCTGGCCACTTGAGCCACTTGCTGCATGCGTTCGTCGGTGCTGGTGGGTGCCAGCAAAAAGATCAGATCCATGCTGTGGGCGCGCAGTTTGGCGGCGAATTCGACGCATTCTTCGGGCGGGTAGTCGACGATCAGCACGCCGTCAACACCCGCGGCCGAGGCGTCACGGATGAAGCTGTCTGTGCCGTGTTTCTGGTCATAACGCTCTACCGGGTTGGCGTAACCCATCAACACCACGGGGGTCGTGTTGTTGGTCTGTCGAAACTCGCGAACCATGGCCAGCACTTGCACGGTGCCAATGCCCAAAGCCAGCGCTTTGTCGCCGGCTTTTTGGATCACCGGGCCGTCGGCCGAAGGGTCAGAAAACGGCACACCCAGCTCAATGACATCAGCCCCGGCTTGGGCCATGGCGTGCATCAAGGGCACGGTGGTTGTAGCTTGAGGAAAGCCTGCCGTGACATACGGAATCAGGGCTTTGCGGCCCTGGGCTTTCAGGGCGGAGAGGGTTGAATCGATGCGGCTCATGAGTCATTCCATGTTTTTTGCAGGAGCCAGCCTTGCTGGCGATGGTGGATCGCTTGCAGGCAAGCTCCTACAGGGGGATAGGCGTTTTCGGGCAAGCCCCCGGTTTATTTGACGAAGTTCACGGGCTGCTCAGCGCCCTTGACCGACTGGCCTTGGCAGCTGGGGCGGCAGTAAAAGTCGGCATTCGACAGATCGGCCACGGTGCCAATGTCCTTGTCACCACGCCCCGACATATTGACCAAAATGCTTTGGTCTGGGCGCATGGTTTTGGCCAGCTTCATGGCGTAGGCCACAGCATGGCTCGATTCCAGCGCGGGGATGATGCCCTCGGTACGGCACAGGTAGTGGAAGGCCTCGAGCGCTTCCTTGTCGGTGATGCCCACGTACTCGGCGCGGCCGATGTCCTTCAAGAAGGCGTGCTCGGGGCCGACACCGGGGTAGTCTAGGCCCGCGCTTACGCTGTGCGTTTCGGTGATCTGGCCATTCTCGTCTTGCAAAATATAGGTGCGGTTGCCGTGCAGCACGCCGGGTGTGCCCAGTTGCAATGAGGCAGAGTGCTTGTTCGTGTCCATGCCTTCACCCGCCGCTTCCACGCCGATCAGGCGGGTTTTTTCGTGCGAAATGTACGGGTAAAAGATGCCCATCGCGTTGCTGCCACCCCCCACGCAAGCGATGACCGCATCAGGCTGCTCTTCGGCCATTTTCAAGCTCTTGAACATTTCGGGCATTTGCGTCAGGCACTCTTCGCCAATCACGCTCTGAAAGTCGCGCACCATCATCGGGTAGGGGTGTGGGCCCGCCACGGTGCCGATGATGTAGAAGGTGTTGTCCACGTTGGCCACCCAGTCGCGCATGGCTTCGTTCAGGGCGTCTTTGAGGGTTTTGCTGCCCGACTCAACGGGCACCACGGTCGCACCCAGCAGTTTCATGCGGTACACGTTGGGGCTTTGGCGTTTGACGTCTTCAGCCCCCATGTACACCACGCACTCCAGCCCGTAGCGCGCACAGATGGTGGCGGTGGCCACACCGTGTTGGCCAGCACCCGTTTCGGCGATCACACGCGGCTTGCCCATGCGCTTGGCCAGCATGGCCTGGCCGATGGTGTTGTTGATCTTGTGGGCGCCGGTGTGGTTGAGGTCTTCGCGCTTCAAGAAGATTTGTGCACCGCCCATTTCGCGGCTCATGCGCGCCGCGTGGTAGACGGGTGACGGGCGGCCCACAAAGTGGGCCAGTTCGGACTTGAATTCGGCGATGAATTCGGGGTCGTGCTGGTACTTGGCGTAGGCCGCTTTGAGTTCGTTGATGGCGTGCGTCAGGGTTTCGCTGACGAAACTGCCGCCATAAATGCCGAAATGGCCCTTGGCATCGGGTTGTTGGTAGTCGTACATGGCAGATGGTGCCGGGGTTGAAGCCGGAAAAATGTCAAAGGAGGTCAGCATCGGCGGCACGGACGGCCGCTACAAATTGCTGGATTTTTTCGGCATCTTTCAGGCCTTTGCCTGCTTCGATGCCCGAACTCACGTCAACGGCCAGAGACAGGCCGTGCGTGCGAAGCGCCCGAATGCCATCGGCCACGTTTGCAGGTGTGAGTCCACCAGACAAAACGAGGTGAGCATTGACGTTTGGTGGCAGCAGTGACCAATTGAATGTTTTTCCGCCCCCGCCGTATCCGTCGACATGGGCGTCGAGCAAGAGGGCTTGGGCTTTGGGGTGAATGAGCGCAAATTCTAGCAAGTCGAAGTGGTCCGCTTCCGACAGGGGGATTCGGGCTGCCTTCAGGTGCGGGCGGCCGGTGAGTTGGCTCATGGCTTCGCAAAATTGGGGCGTTTCGTCGCCGTGAAACTGCAGCAAAGCGCCAGGCACTGCCGCACAAGCGGTCTTGATTCGCTCGGCCGTGTCGTTGACGAACAGCAAGACGGGCGTTGCAAAGGCCGGCAGCAAGCGGGCGAGTTCGGCTGCGCGCTCGATGCTCACGTTGCGCGGGCTGGGCGGGTACAACACAAAGCCAATGGCGTCTGCCCCAGCGGCACAGGCCGCCAGCACATCGGCTTCGCGGGTGAAGCCGCACATCTTGATGCGGGTGCGTTGCTGGGGTGAGATGGCTTGCGGCTTGTTCGGCTGGGTCATGGCAACCAATCAAAAGCGGGGGTGGTGTCGGGCAAGCCCCATTCGGGGCTGTAGATCGGCCCAGCAAAGTACAGGCCATCGGGGGAAAACGTGGGGGCTGCGGCATCGCGGCTTTTGGCCAGCAACACCTCGCGGATCCAGTCTGGCGACTGGTTGCCCTGGCCAATACTGACCAGGCAGCCCATGATGTTGCGGATCATGTGGTGCAAAAAAGCGTTGCCTTCAAACTCAAAGCGCCAATAAGCACCGCGCTTCGAAATCTGGATGTGCCGCAGCGTTTTGACAGGTGACAGGGCCTGGCAACTGCTGGCCCTGAAAGAGGAAAAGTCGTGTTCACCCAATAAATGCAAGCTGGCTTGGCGCATGGCATCTTCGCTCAGGGGGCGGTAAATCCAGCCGACGCGGCCGGTCTCCAGACTGGGGCGAACCGCTGAATCCAGCAGGATGTAGACGTAACGGCGGCCAGTGGCACTGGCGCGGCAGTGAAAGCTCTCGGGCACCACTTGGGCCCATTGCACGGCGATGTCGGATGGCAAATACCGGTTGGTGCCGCGCACCCAAGAGGACGCATCGCGCTCCAGCAGGGTGTCAAAGTGCACCACCTGCATCAGGCCGTGCACACCCGCATCGGTGCGGCCTGCGCACAAGGTGCTGACCCGAGGTACATCGCAAAATTGCGCCAGGGCTTTTTCGAGCTTGTCCTGGATGGTCAAGCCCGTGCTTTGGCTTTGCCAGCCTTGGTAGGCTGTGCCTAAATAGCAGACACCCAGCGCGAGTCTCACGTTTTGGAACCCGATGGTGTGAACACTTTGGGGGCTTCTTTGGCGTCAGGCGAGGGTGTCAAGTTCAAGTCCAGATTGGCAAACTGAGGCGGCAAGCCCGAGCTAAATAGGGGAGGCGTGGGGGGCGATACCGGTGCTGTTTCGGTCGTGCCCTTGCTGCCAAACAAATCGACATTGGCTTCCCCGTTGCGCCTGACAAGCCACACCGAACCCACCATGGCCGCCAAAAGACCCACCACCCACGCCCATGTAGACGGGTTGTGGCTGACCTGTTCCAGCAAGGAGCTAGATACCGCCTCTGCGGCTGCTATTGGCAGCTTCGGTTTCAAGGCCGATGGCTCGTCAGGGTTTGTTTTTTCGGCATCCGGGCTAGCCGACAGAGACTTCAAGGTTTCAAGGTTTTTTTTCAGTGCGGCCAGTTGCTCGGTTTTGTCCTGTATTTCACGTTCAACCGCCAGACGGGCTTCGTCGCTGTCGGTGGTGACCTCCCGTTTGCTCAAGGTCAATTTGTCTTGTACGGGCTGGGTCGGTGCCGGTGTGGGTAACTCGGGGGTGATTTTGCCGGCCATTTCACGGTTGGCGCTGTCTGTGGCTTTCAGCGTGGATTGCGCCAGGCGGCGGGCATAGGCCACAAAGTCCACGGTTTGCGCGATCACCGTTTGCCGTGCTTCTTCGGCAGAAATCTGCGCCGCTTCTTGCGCGTTGGGCAATACAACTTGAGCGCCTTCGCGCAGCAGGTTCACATTGCCTTCAATGAACGCCTCAGGGTTGGCGCGCACCATGGCCAGCAGCATTTGGTCAAGTGACGCGCTTGCAGGCATTTTTTGCAAAACCAGCCTGGAGGCCGTGTCGCCAGCACGCACAGTGATGGCGTCTTCGGTGCCGCTGATTGCGCTGGGCACAACTGGCGCGGCAAGGGTGGCCAAAGCCTGGGGCGAAACCACAGGAGCAATGACATTGGCATCGCCCTTGGGTTTTTCAGCGGAGTTTTTCAGTGCACCAACAGGCGAGACCAGCAACGTGTAGTTCATGGCCAAGCGGCCTGAAGGCCATTGCGCTTCCACGATGACATCCACGAAGTGGTCGGTCACAGGCATTTGACCGGCCAAGGCGATGTAAGGCTTGCCATCGCCCCGAAACTCAAGACGCGCCTGCAAGCCGTTCAAGGCGGGATTGAACGCCATGCCCGCTTGCTCAAAACTGGCGGATTCAGCCAGCTGTACCTTGAGTTTGCGAAGGTCTTCTACTTTGTATTGCGTGATTTCAATGGCGGCCCGAAGTGGCTGGCCCAAGCCTGACTCCACCGAAAGCGGGCCCAGAGTCACCGCATTGGCCAACAAGCTGGAGCAGGCCAGCACCGACGCCACGGCCCAAGACCTGGCAAGGTGATGGGTCGTGTGGGGGTAGCAGCTCGTGCGCAGCATGTTCAGGGTGCCGTTGGACGCAAGACCATCACGCGTCCAACAAGATGCGCAACATGCGGCGCAGCGGCTCTGCCGCGCCCCACAGCAGCTGATCACCGATGGTGAACGCGCCCACATATTCAGGGCCCATGGCCAGTTTGCGCACACGGCCCACCGGGATGGTCATGGTGCCGGTCACGGCCACGGGGGTCAGGTCTTTCACCGTGGCTTCACGGGTGTTGGGCACCAGTTTCACCCACTCGTTGTCGGCTGCGATCATGGCTTCGATGTCGGCCACGGGCACGTCTTTTTTGAGCTTGAAGGTCAGCGCTTGGCTGTGGCAGCGCATGGCGCCCACACGCACGCAGAAGCCGTCCACAGGAATGGCGGCAGAGTGGAAGCCTTCGCCTAGCCCCAAAATCTTGTTGGTTTCGGCCATGCCTTTCCACTCTTCTTTAGACATGCCGTTGCCCAAATCTTTGTCAATCCAGGGGATCAACGAGCCGCCCAGTGGCACGCCAAAGTTGGCCGTTTCAGTAGCGGTCAGCGCACGTTGCTTGGCCACCACCATGCGGTCGATTTCCAGAATCGCGCTCTTGGGGTCGTCCAGCAAGGCTTTGACTTCGGCATTCAGGGTGCCGTATTGGGTCAGCAGTTCGCGCATGTGTTGTGCACCGCCACCGGATGCGGCTTGGTAAGTCTGGGTGCTCATCCACTCGACCAAACCAGCCTTGTAGAGTGCGCCTACGCCCATCAGCATGCACGAGACGGTGCAGTTGCCGCCCACCCAGTTGTTGCCACCGTGGGCCAGCGCGTTCTTGATCACGGGCATGTTGACCGGGTCCAAGATGATGACCGCGTCTTTTTCCATGCGCAGCGTCGAAGCCGCGTCGATCCAGTGCCCGTTCCAGCCGGCAGCGCGCAGCTTGGGGAAGACTTCAGAGGTGTAGTCGCCGCCTTGGGCGGTGATGATGATGTCGCAGCGCTTGAGCTGCTCGATGTTGAAGGCGTCTTGCAGCGTGGTTTCGTTCTTGGCCATCGAGGGCGCTTTGCCGCCCGCGTTCGATGTGGAGAAGAACAGGGGCTCGATCAGGTCAAAGTCTTTTTCCTGAATCATGCGGTCCATCAGAACCGAGCCGACCATGCCGCGCCAGCCGACCAAACCTACTAACTTGCTCATTTCAACGCCCTTTCAGTTTTTAAAACAGTGTTTGACCAGACTGTTTGCCCGGCTCGTCTGGCCGGGGGGCGCACGACGAACCAGGCCGGATCAGCCCTTAATGGTCGTGGTTTTTGTGGAAGTTGCACGCGCGCCAGCGACTGCCGTAGAGGCAGAAGCGAAGTTCAGGGAGAACAAGCGGGCGTGGAACATGGCCGAAATTGTAATGGATGCTGCCTGAGTCATTCCTGACAGTTGCACTGGCGGCATCCATGTGGGCAATCAGCCCAGCGCCTTGACTACCGCATCACCCATTTCACGGGTGCTGACTTTGGTGGTGCCTGCGCTGTAAATGTCGCCGGTGCGCAGGCCTTGGGCCAGCACTTTTTGCACAGCCGCTTCGATGCGCTCGGCCGCTTCGCCTTGGTTCAGGCTGAAGCGCAGCATCATGGCCGCTGACAAGATGGTGGCCAGTGGGTTGGCGATGCCTTTGCCTGCGATGTCGGGGGCGCTGCCATGGCTGGGCTCGTAAAGGCCTTGGTTCTTGGTGTTCAGGCTGGCCGAGGGCAGCATGCCGATGGAGCCTGTGAGCATGGAGGCTTCGTCGCTCAAGATGTCGCCGAACATGTTGCCGGTCACCACCACATCAAAGCGTTTGGGCTCTTTGACCAGTTGCATGGCGGCGTTGTCGACATACATGTGGTCCAGCGCAATGTCGGGGTACTCTTTGCCGACTTCGGTGACCACGTCTTTCCAGAACTGGAAGGTTTCCAGCACATTGGCTTTGTCGACGCTGGTGACGCGGCCTTCAAAGCCCGCCGCTTTGCGCTTGCGGGCCGCTTGGAAGGCCACATGCGCGATGCGCTCGATCTCGGGCTTGGAATAGCGCATGGTGTCAAACGCTTCTTCGGCACCAGGGAAGTGGCCGTCGGTCGCGATGCGGCGCCCGCGTGGCTGGCCGAAGTAGATGTCGCCCGTGAGCTCACGGATGATCAAGATGTCCAGACCTGCGATCAACTCGGGCTTGAGGCTCGATGCGCCGACCAATTGCTCGTAGCAAATGGCGGGACGGAAGTTGGCAAACAGCCCCATGTTTTTGCGCAGGCCCAAAATGGCTTGCTCGGGGCGCAGGGGCCGATCGAGCTTGTCGTATTTCCAGTCGCCCACCGCGCCAAACAGCACGGCATCACCGTCCATGGCCAGCTTGAGCGTGGCTTCGGGCAGGGGGTGGCCATAGGCGTCGTAAGCGGCACCGCCGACCAGGGCGGTTTCCATCTCAAACTTCAGGCCGAGAACGTTCAAAACTTTGACGGCTTCGGCGACGATTTCGGTGCCGATGCCATCACCGGGGAGGACTGCGATTTTCATGGGTATTCCAGGGTACTTTTATGCGTTGACAGCGGTGTGCGCCAGCCACGGCTTGGTGGCCAAGCGTTCGGCTTCAAAGGCCTTGATCTTGTCGGCGTGGCGCAGGGTCAGGCCAATGTCATCCAGGCCGTTGAGCAGGCAGTATTTGCGGAAGGCCTGCACCTCGAACGGTATTTCTTCGCCTTGGGGCTTGACGATCACCTGGCGCTCCAGGTCGACGGTGAGCTGGTAGCCCGGGAAGGCGGCGATTTCGTCGAACAACTGGGCTACCACGGCTTCGGGCAGCACGATGGGCAGCAGGCCGTTTTTGAAGCAGTTGTTGAAGAAGATGTCGGCAAAGCTGGGTGCGATCACGGCGCGAAAGCCGTATTGGTCAATGGCCCAGGGCGCATGCTCGCGCGAGGAACCGCAGCCAAAGTTTTTGCGAGCCAACAAAACGCTGGCACCTTGGTAGCGCGGTTGGTTCAGCACGAAGTCTGGGTTGGGCTTTCGGCTGGCCGGGTCCTGGCCGGGGTAGCCCACGTCCAGATAGCGCCATTCGTCGAACAGGTTAGGGCCAAAGCCGGTTTTGCGGATCGACTTCAGGAATTGTTTGGGAATGATGGCGTCGGTGTCCACGTTGGCGCGGTCCATCGGGGCCACCAGGCCTTTGAGGAGAGTGAATTTTTGCATGGCTTTATTTCTTGGCAGCGCCTTCAATGGTGGAGCCCAGTTTTTCAATATCTTGTCCGATGCCGCGCAGGGTGTTGCACGCGGCCAGGCTCAGCACAGAGGCGATCAGGATCAGGCGGATCAGGGTTTTCATGACCAGGCTCCTTGGGTTCAGGCGAATTTACGAATGTCGACAAAGTGGCCGTGAATAGCCGCAGCAGCAGCCATGGCGGGGCTCACCAAGTGGGTGCGCCCACCAGCGCCTTGACGACCTTCGAAGTTTCGGTTGCTGGTAGAGGCGCAGCGCTCGCCGGCCTCCAGGCGGTCGGCGTTCATGGCCAAGCACATCGAGCAGCCGGGCTCACGCCACTCGAAGCCTGCGGCCTTGAAGATTTCATGCAGGCCTTCTTGCTCGGCTTGCACTTTGACCAAGCCCGAGCCGGGCACCACCATGGCCAGTTTGACGTTTTTGGCGACCTTCTGGCCGAGCTTTTTGACCACGGCAGCGGCTTCGCGCATGTCTTCGATGCGGCTGTTGGTGCACGAGCCGATGAAGACCTTGTCGATGGTGATGTCGGACAGCGCCTTGCCGGGCTGCAGGCCCATGTAGGTCAGTGCACGCTCGATCGCGTCACGCTTGACATCGTCTTTTTCTTTGTCTGGGTCAGGCGTGTGGCCGTTGATGCCCAGCACCATCTCGGGCGAGGTGCCCCAAGTCACTTGGGGCACGATGGCGCTGGCGTCCAGCTCCACCACGGCGTCAAAGTGCGCACCAGCGTCGGATTGCAAGCTTTTCCAATAAGTCAATGCCTGGTCCCACTCCGCACCACCGACGAACTGGCCCGTTTTCGGATCGGTGCCTGGTGAGAGCAGTCTGCCTTTGACGTACTCGATGGTTTTCTCGTCCACAGCCACCAAACCAGCGCGCGCACCGCCTTCGATGGCCATGTTGCAGACCGTCATGCGGCCTTCCATGCTCAAGCTGCGGATGGCCGAGCCTGCGAATTCGATGGTGTAGCCGGTGCCGCCTGCGGTGCCGATTTTGCCGATGATGGCCAACACAATGTCTTTGCCGGTCACGCCTTTGGCCAATGTGCCCTCGACCTTGATGAGCATGTTTTTGGCTTTTTTGGCCAGCAGGGTTTGCGTGGCCATGACGTGCTCGACCTCGGAGGTGCCGATGCCGTGGGCCAGTGCACCAAACGCGCCGTGGGTGGAGGTGTGCGAGTCACCGCAGACCACGGTCATGCCGGGCAGGGTGGCACCGTTTTCTGGGCCAATGACGTGCACGATGCCCTGGCGCTTGGACAGGAATGGAAAAAAGGCTGCCGAGCCGTATTCCTTCATGTTCGCGTCAAGCGTGGTGATTTGTTCTTTGCTGATCGGATCGGTGATGCCGTCGTAGCCCATCTCCCAACCGGTGGTGGGGGTGTTGTGGTCTGCGGTGGCCACGATGGAGCTGACGCGCCAGACTTTGCGGCCCGCTTGGCGAATGCCTTCGAAGGCTTGCGGGCTGGTGACTTCGTGTACCAAATGACGGTCAATGTAGAGGACGGAGGTGCCGTCTTCTTCGGTGTGGACGACGTGTTCGTCCCAGATCTTGTCGTAGAGCGTGCGTGCCATGGAGCTTCCTTGCTGTGCAGCTTGCCATTTTATGCGGTTCGCATGACTTCTTTGTCGCGTTGGCTGATGCTGAGCCAAGGTTTGTGGAAACGGACAGATGAAGTGTCACCCTTGCGTGAACTTGAGTGGCCGAATCCGGGGCCTGACAGGCCTCATCAGTCGCTTCGCGCCAGCAAATCGGCCAGTCAGGCCCCAGACCCGTCCCCTCAAGTCGTGGTGATTTGCAGGTCGGTGGCTTCAGTCCCGACAGCGGGTCAATGGCACCGCGCCGGGGGCTAAATCCGCCAACCTAGCGCGTTCCATGTGAGCGCGTTGATCCATAAAAAAAGCCCGCGCAAGGCGGGCTTTGGGTTTCGGTTAAAAACCGATCAACGCTGCACGTCGCGGCGTGGGGAGCCGGTGAACAACTGGCGTGGGCGGCCGATTTTGTATTCGGGATCGCTGATCATTTCGTTCAACTGGGCGATCCAGCCGACGGTGCGGGCCAGGGCGAAGATGCCGGTGAACAGGTTCACTGGAATGCCGATGGCGCGTTGCACGATGCCGGAGTAGAAGTCCACGTTGGGGTAGAGCTTGCGGCTGACGAAGTATTCGTCTTCCAGAGCGATTTTTTCCAACTCTTTGGCCAGCTTGAACAAGGGGTCGTTTTCCAGTCCCAGTTCTTTGAGCACTTCGTCACAAGTTTCTTGCATCAACTTGGCGCGTGGGTCGTAGTTTTTGTAGACGCGGTGACCGAAGCCCATCAGCTTGACGCCGGAGTTCTTGTCTTTTACCTGGTTCATGAATTCACCGACCTTGGAGACGCCGCCCATTTTCTGGATGTCTTCCAGCATGTTCAGGCAAGCCTCGTTGGCGCCGCCGTGTGCGGGGCCCCACAAGCAGGCTACGCCCGCTGCAATGGCTGCAAACGGGTTGGTGCCGGACGAGCCGCACAGGCGCACGGTCGAGGTCGACGCGTTTTGCTCGTGGTCTGCGTGCAGGGTGAAGATGCGGTCCATGGCGCGTTCGAGCACAGGGTTGACCTTGTACTCTTCGCAAGGCGTGCCAAACATCATGCGCAGGAAGTTGCCTGCGTAAGACAGGTCGTTGCGTGGGTACATGAAGGGCTGGCCGACGCCGTATTTGTAGGCCATGGACACGAGCGTGGGCATCTTGGCGATCAAGCGGATCGCAGCGATGTGGCGGTGTTCAGGGTTGTTGATGTCGGTGCTGTCATGGTAGAAGGCCGACAAAGCGCCCACCAGACCGGTCAACACGGCCATGGGGTGAGCATCACGACGGAAACCGCGCAGGAAAAACTGCATCTGCTCGTTCACCATGGTGTGGTTGTTCACCAGCTTGTGGAAGTCCTTGCTTTGCTGGCCGACAGGCAACTCGCCGTTCAGCAACAAGTAGCAGGTGTCCAGGTAGTCGGCTTTGTTGGCCAGCTGTTCGATGGGGTAGCCACGGTACAGCAACTCGCCTTTGTCACCATCAATGTAGGTGATCGCCGATTGGCAAGATGCCGTCGACAAGAAGCCAGGATCGTAGGTGAACATGCCGCTTTGTGCGTACAGCTTGCGGATGTCGATCACGTCAGGACCGATGTTGCCCGAGTAAACGGGCATGTCGATGCTGGGGCTGCCATTGGAGAACGACAGGGTGGCTTTGTTATCGGCGAGTTTCATGGTGGGTTTCCTCTAAATTTCCAGGTGTGAACCATTTCGGGTTCACGCTCTCAGCATGTCCAGGACTTCACGCACCTCTTCGGTGCTGATCTCGGGCTGCAATGCCTTGCGGCGCAACAGCAAGTCCATGAGATCGTTGTCTGACAGGTCCATCAGCACGTACATGCCCCGGGCCTGACCAACCGTCAAGCAAGCAGCATGCCGGTTGAAGAAGCGCTCGATGAACAAATCGTTTTCGAGCAATCCGCGACGGCTGCGCCAGCGCAGCTTGCTCAGCGACCGCTCACTCAAAGGCGCGAGGCGGTCAGCGCCGACCAGAGACGCGTCTTCCAGGATGGGGGTGACGGTCATCAGACAGCGCGGCGAACCATCATCTCTTTGATCTTGCCAATTGCCTTGGTGGGGTTGAGACCCTTGGGGCAAACATCGACGCAGTTCATGATGGTGTGGCAGCGGAACAGACGATAAGGGTCTTCCAGGTTGTCCAAGCGCTCGGCGGTGGCTTCGTCGCGGCTGTCGGCAATGAAGCGATAGGCTTGCAGCAAGCCAGCGGGGCCCACGAACTTGTCGGGGTTCCACCAGAAGCTGGGGCAGCTGGTCGAGCAGCTGGCGCACAAGATGCACTCGTACAAACCGTTCAGCTCGTCACGCTCTTCCGGGCTTTGCAGGCGCTCGGTTTCGGGTGGGATGTTGCTGTTGATCAAGTAAGGCTTGATCGAGTGGTACTGCTTGAAGAACTGGGTCATGTCCACGATCACGTCGCGGATCACGGGCAGACCTGGCAGCGGCTTCAACACGATCGTACCGGGCAGGGTGTTCATGTTGGTCAGGCAAGCCAGACCGTTTTTGCCGTTGATGTTCATCGCGTCCGAACCGCACACGCCTTCGCGGCAAGAGCGGCGGAAAGAAATAGTGGGGTCAACCGCCTTGAGTTTCATCAGGGCGTCCAGCAACATGCGTTCGTTGCCGTCCAGTTCGACCTGGATGGTTTGCATGTAAGGCTTGGCGTCCTTATCGGGGTCGTAGCGGTAGATCTGAAAAGTGCGTAGGGTCATGGAAGAACTCCTGTTGGATTCTGGTGGTGGACCGCAGGCCTTGGGCGAGCGGTCCAGACAATCTTTAGAACGTGCGAACCTTGGGTGGCACAGAGTCCACGGTCAGGGGTTTGAGTTTCACAGGCTTGTAAGTCAGGCTGTTCGATTCGCTGTGCCACAGGGTGTGTTTCATCCAGTTGGCATCATCGCGGCCCAACGGTGCGATTGGATCGTCCACTGCACGCTCGTAGTCGCTCACGGTGTGGGCACCACGGCATTCGCGGCGCGCTGCAGCCGAGACCATCGTGGCCTGTGCGCTTTCGATCAGGTTTTCCACTTCCAGCGCTTCGATGCGGGCGGTGTTGAACACTTTGGAAGTGTCTTTCAGGCCGATCGCATTGACGCGCTCGCGGATGGCAGCGATCTTTTGCACGCCTTCGTCCATGCTGGCTTGGGTGCGGAACACGCCAGCGTGCTGCTGCATGACTGCACGCATGTCGTTGGCCACGTCCTGAGCGTATTCGCCGCCACGGCCTTCGAGTTTGTTCAGGCGTTCCAGGGTGAGGTCGGTGGCATCGGCCGGCAATGGCTTGTGCGATTTGGTCTTGGAGGCGAAGTCGACAATGTGGTTGCCTGCAGCGCGGCCAAACACCAGCAAGTCGAGCAGCGAGTTGGTGCCCAGGCGGTTGGCGCCGTGCACCGACACGCAAGAGCATTCGCCCACAGCGTACAAGCCGTTGACGACCGCGTTGTTGTCGGTGGCGTTTTGTGTGACCACTTGACCGTTGATGTTGGTCGGGATGCCGCCCATTTGGTAGTGAATGGTCGGCACAACGGGAATCGGCTCTTTGGTGATGTCGACGTTGGCGAAGTTGACGCCGATTTCGTACACCGAAGGCAGGCGTTTGTGGATGGTGTCGGCGCCCAGGTGATCCAGCTTGAGCAACACGTGGTCTTTGTTCGGACCACAGCCACGGCCTTCTTTGATCTCTTGGTCCATGCAGCGGGACACGAAGTCGCGTGGGGCCAGATCTTTCAGGGTGGGCGCATAGCGCTCCATGAATCGTTCGCCATTGCTGTTGAGCAAGATCGCGCCTTCGCCCCGGCAGCCTTCGGTCAACAACACGCCAGCACCGGCCACCCCGGTGGGGTGGAATTGCCAGAACTCCATGTCTTCGAGCGGAATGCCTGCGCGAGCCGCCATGCCCAAGCCGTCACCGGTGTTGATGAAGGCGTTGGTCGATGCGGCATAAATGCGGCCTGCGCCACCCGTAGCCATCAGCACGGTTTTGGCGTGCAAGACGTGCAGGTCACCGGTTTCCATTTCGAGTGCGGTCACGCCGACCACGTCGCCTTCGGCGTCACGGATCAGGTCAAGGGCCATCCATTCCACGAAGAAGCTGGTTTTGGCCGCGACGTTTTGCTGGTAAAGAGTGTGCAGCATGGCGTGACCGGTGCGGTCAGCGGCAGCGCAAGCGCGTTGCACAGGCTTTTCGCCGTAGTTGGCGGTGTGGCCACCAAAGGGGCGCTGGTAAATGGTGCCGTCTGGGTTGCGGTCAAAAGGCATGCCCATGTGCTCTAGGTCGTATACGACCTTGGGCGCTTCGCGGCACATGAATTCGATGGCATCTTGGTCGCCGAGCCAGTCGGAGCCCTTGATGGTGTCGTAGAAGTGGTAGTGCCAGTTGTCGTCGGACATATTGCCCAGCGATGCACCGATGCCGCCTTGGGCTGCCACGGTGTGCGAGCGGGTGGGGAACACTTTGGACAGCACGGCCACGTTCAGGCCAGCGCGGGCCAGTTGCAGCGAGGCACGCATGCCCGAACCACCGGCGCCGATGATCACGACGTCAAACTTGCGGGTGGTGATTTGATCTTTGGTATAGCTCATGGTTTCTCAGTCTTGTTATGAGTTCAGCTCAATCGCGGGCGATCACAGACGCCAGAGGGCTTGCACCGCCCAGCCGGCACAGCCGATCAGCCAGACCAGTGTGAAAACGTGCAAAACCAGGCGCACAGCCAGGGGTTTCACATAGTCCATCCAGATGTCGCGCATGCCCACCCAGACGTGGTACAGCAAGGAGAGGATGACGCAGAAGGTCAGAACCTTCATCCACTGGGAGGCGAAGATGCCAGCCCATTCTTCGTAGCCGATAGGGCCTGAGGTGAAGATCACCTGGGCCAACAAGATCACTGTGAAAAGGGCCATCAGGGTGCCGGTCACGCGTTGTGCGAGCCAGTCACGAAAGCCGTAGCCTGCACCAGTGACGATGCGTTTGGAGCCGTAGTTGACGGACGACATAGGTCAGTTTCCTTTTGTTGTTCTGTGGGGCTGGTCAGTACAGGCCAAACATCTTGGCACCCAGCACCACGGTCAGGCCGATGCTGAGAGCCAAAGTGAAGATGGCCGAAGATTTGCCGAATTCTTTGGTTACCGCATGGCACACGTCCATATTCAGGTGGCGCAAACCGGCAATAAAGTGGTGCAAATAGGCCCAGATCAAGGCCAAAGCCACCAGTTTCATGAACCAGCCCGGCACAAAGCCAATGCCGATGTTAAAAGCGGCTGAGAATTTCGCGAAAGAAATCTCCGACGTGATGGAGTTGTCAAACATCCAGATGATGAGTGGCATCAACAAGAACATCAGGAAACCGCTGATGCGGTGCAGGATGGACACGATGCCAGCGACTGGGAGTCGGTAAGACGGAAGGTCTTTCAGCGCGTTGATGTTGCGGAATTCGGGCCGCTTTCGAGCGAGTTCAGTCATGTGGGTACTTTCTGGGTGTAACGCGTTCGCAATTGGGGTAACAAACCGGTGGATTCTATTGCAACGCAACAAACTGACATGAGCATTGCACACGGGTAGCAGTGGGAGATTTTTTCGATCAAGTCGCTCGGGTCAGCTCAAAGCATTGCGGTAGTGGTGGCTTTCGGTGCGGTAAAAGCCGCGCCGCAGTTCCATGGGGGTGTCGTTGTAGGTATAAGCAATGCGTTCGACGCTCAATAAGGGGGTTCCTGGGGCAATTTGCAGCAATTGGCTTTGGGCTTCGTCAGGCAGAACAGCGCGAATTTTTTCATCGGCACGGACCATGCGCACGCCAAATTCGGTTTCAAAAAGGGCGTACATGGGACCGTGGTATTCGGCCAGGCGCTCGGCTGTCAGGCCTTTGAAAGGGCCGCCGGGCAACCACAAGTCTTCAAGAATGGTGGGGACGCCCCCAAAAGACAGCACACGCCGAACCTGCAACACAGCATCGCCAGCCCTCATGGCCAGTGCGCGAGCGATGTCTGCGTTGGCACGCAAGCGTTTGCAATCGACGATCTCGCGCTGGGCGGGACCTTCAGAGTCGAGGTTCCCATCGTCAGGGACCAATTTCAAAAAACGGTATTGGACATGGTGCTCGGCATGCGTGGCGACAAATGTGCCTTTGCCTTGGCGACGCACCAGCAGGTTGTCGCCAGCCAGCTCGTCGATGGCTTTGCGCACAGTGCCTTGACTGACCCGATAGCGCGCGGCCAACTCCATTTCACTGGGAATCGACTCGCCGGGTTTCCACTCGCCAGACTGCAGGTTTTGCAGGATCAAGCCCTTGATTTGCTGGTACAGCGGGCTGAAAGCGGGTGTCAGCGCTGAGGTCTCGCCCTCTGAAAAGCTGCTGTCTGCCGATGGGGATGTGTTGTTCATGGGGCTTGAATTTGGCGTGCAGGTCAGTTGCACGTCAGGAGGTGCATCATATCTTATATAAGACATAAGACAAATTGACGAATCAGGGTTTTCGCGGGTACACTCCCCAGCTGTTTGCTTGCGGTCATCTCAACTAGGGTCGGGATTGATGCGCGGGTCCGGTGCGCCGGACAGACCTGCCGACAAATGGTGTTGGCCAGGGCTGCGACCCTTGTTTTCAACACTTCTGGAGTTTCCACCATGAGCAAAAAGCCCGTCCGCGTTGCCGTTACCGGCGCAGCAGGTCAAATCGGTTACGCATTGTTGTTCCGCATCGCCTCTGGCGAAATGCTGGGCAAAGACCAGCCCGTCATCCTGCAATTGCTGGAAGTGCCGGTCGAAGGCCCCCAAAAAGCCCTGCGCGGCGTGATGATGGAGTTGGAAGACTGCGCATTCCCGTTGTTGGTGGGCATGGAAGCCCATGGCGACCCGATGACGGCTTTCAAAGACGTCGACTATGCTTTGTTGGTCGGTTCGCGCCCACGCGGTCCAGGCATGGAGCGTGCCGAGTTGCTCGCCATCAACGGCGCCATCTTCACTGCACAGGGCAAGGCCCTGAACGCCGTGGCTTCGCGTGATGTGAAAGTGCTGGTCGTGGGCAACCCCGCCAATACCAACGCTTATATCGCCATGAAGGCTGCGCCTGATCTGAAGCCGGGCAACTTCACTGCCATGCTGCGTTTGGACCACAACCGCGCTGCTTCGCAAATCGCTGCCAAGACCGGCAAAGCTGTGGCCGATATCGAAAAATTGTGCGTGTGGGGCAACCACTCGCCCACCATGTACGCTGATTACCGCTTCGCCACCATCAAGGGCGAGTCGGTCAAGACCATGATCAACGACCAGGAATGGAACGCCAACGTGTTCTTGCCCACCGTGGGCAAGCGCGGCGCGGCCATCATTGAAGCGCGTGGCCTGTCTTCGGCAGCCTCAGCGGCCAACGCGGCCATCGACCACATGCGTGATTGGGCTTTGGGCACCAATGGCAAGTGGGTCACCATGGGCATCCCATCGCAAGGCTGGTACGGCATTCCTAAAGATGTCATGTTCGGTTTCCCAGTCACCTGCGAAAACGGCGAATACAAAGTCGTTGAAGGTCTGGAAATCGACGCGTTCAGCCAAGGCTGCATCGACAAGACTCTGAAAGAGCTGACCGACGAGCAAGCTGGCGTTGCTCACTTGATCTGATTCTCAGCAGAGAAACAGAGTGACCCATCCGCGCGATATTTTGCTGGGGGCGCAAGCCGGTAGCGTTCAGCTGCCGGTGTGTGACCATTACAGCGGGGTAGAGGCGCGGATGCGCAAAAGCCTGCAATTGCAGTCTGAAATGACCCAAGAGTTTGGCACTTGCGTTTTTGATGTCACCCTGGACTGCGAAGACGGTGCGCCCATCGGTGGCGAAGCCGAACACGCGGCACTGGTCACAGAAATGGCGCTGAGCACGACCGCTGTCAGCACGAACGCCCGTATTGCTGTTCGCGTTCATCCTGTCGATCACCCCAGTTTTGACGCCGACATGGCCCATGTTGCAGGTCGCGCGGGGCGGGTTTTGACGCACATCATGGTGCCCAAGGTCGAGTGCATGGCCGATGTGGACCGCGCGCAAGCCGCCCTGAACGCCGCCGGTGCCGCAGATTTGCCTTTGCATGTGCTGATCGAGTCGCCTGCCGCCGTGCACCGCGCTTTTGACATCGCCGCCCATCCCCGCGTGCAGTCGATCAGCTTTGGCCTGATGGACTTTGTCTCGGCCCATGGGGGCGCGATTCCCGCTGATGGCATGGGTATCCAAGGCCAGTTCACCCACCCCTTGGTGCTGCGAGCCAAGCTCGAGATTGCCAGCGCCTGCCACGCCCACGGCAAGGTGCCTTCGCACTGCGTGGTCACTGAATTCAAAAACGCCGATGCTGTTCGCATGGCGGCCCAAAAAGCGGCGCAAGAGCTGGGTTACACCCGCATGTGGAGCATCCACCCTGATCAAATTCGCCCGATTCTGGAGGCCATGGCCCCCAGCGAAGCGCAAATCGACCAAGCCAGCGAGATCATTTTGGCCGCACAGGCCGTCCAATGGGCCCCTATTAGCCATGCGGGGCAATTGCACGACCGGGCCAGCTACCGGTTTTTCTGGCAACTGCTGGAGCGCGCACACCAAACCGGTCGCCCCTTGCCAGGGGCCATCCAAGCATTCTTTGCCGCGACAGCCAAGCGATGATGGGCTATTCGATGAAAGTGCTGCTCATGTTCAAAACCTTCCTGCTCGCTTTTGTGGTTTGGTCTGGCGTTTGCCTGGCCGAGACCGCCGTGGTCAAAAAACAGGCCGCTCATCCCGTTGCAAAGGCGCGCACAGCCTCGGCCACCACCCGCGCCACGACCGCAGTGCAGGCCCGTTTGGCAGCCGAAGCCACAGCCGCTTTGCAAGCCCAAGCGATTTCAGACGCGGCCACCAACCTTCGCACCCCAGACAGTCAGGCGGCGTCGTTGCCCCCAGCGCCGGCGGTTTCTGGGTTGGCACCTTCAGTTCGCCCAGGTGCGCAAACCGACCTGAACCTTGAAGAGTTGGCCATTGCCGAGCGCATTCATCAAGGTGTGATGCCCTGCGAACTGGGGGCCAGCGTCCGACTCGAAGCCGATGCCGCCAAGCCCGGCTACTTTTATGTACTGGGCAAAGGTTTTCGTTATCACATGCAACCGGTACGTACCAGTTCCGGGGCCATCCGCCTTGAAGACAAGAAAGCCGGTGCAGTTTGGCTGCAACTGGCCAATAAATCCATGCTCATGGACCAGACCAAAGGCCGTCGCATGGCCGATGAGTGTGCGAATCCCGAGCAAGTGGCCTTTGCCGAAACCATGAAAACCAATCCCCCGCCCAGCCTGATCGATACGACAGGCATGGGGCGATAAATCTTGAAACCTTGACTGACAGGAGAAAAACCATGTTGAAAGCCTACCGTGACCATGTAACCGAGCGCGCAGCGCTGGGTATCCCGCCATTGCCTTTGGACGCCAAGCAAACGGCTGAATTGATCGAACTGATCAAAGCACCCGCCGCAGGCGAAGAGGCGTTCTTGATGGACTTGCTGACGCACCGCGTGCCACCGGGCGTGGACGATGCCGCCAAAGTCAAGGCGTCCTTTTTGGCCGCTGTGGCGCACGGCGAGATCCAAGTGGCTTTGATCTCCAAATCCAAGGCTGCCGAGTTGCTCGGCACCATGGTGGGTGGCTACAACGTGCACCCCCTGATTGAGTTGCTCGACGACGCAGAAGTGGCCGCCGTGGCTGCGCAAGCCTTGAAGAAAACTTTGTTGATGTTCGATTTTTTCAACGACGTCGCTGAAAAAGCCAAGGCTGGCAACGCCAAAGCCAAAGAAGTCATGCAAAGCTGGGCCGATGCCGAGTGGTTCACCACACGCCCTGAAGTCGAGAAAAAAATCACCATCACCGTGTTCAAGGTGCCTGGCGAAACCAACACCGACGACTTGTCTCCGGCACCTGACGCTTGGAGCCGTCCAGACATCCCATTGCACTACTTGGCAATGTTGAAGAACACCCGCGAAGGTGCCGCGTTCAAGCCCGAAGAAGACGGCAAGCGCGGCCCCATGGCCATGATTGAAGAGCTGAAGAAAAAAGGCAATCTGGTGTCTTACGTCGGCGACGTGGTCGGCACTGGCTCTTCACGCAAGTCGGCCACCAACAGCATCATCTGGGGCTTTGGTGAAGACATTCCCTTTGTGCCCAACAAGCGTTTCGGTGGTGTCACTTTGGGCGGCAAAATTGCGCCTATCTTCTTCAACACGCAAGAAGATTCAGGCGCGCTGCCGATCGAAGTGGACGTGACCGCACTCAACATGGGTGACGTGGTCGACGTGTTGCCCTACGAAGGCAAGATCGTGCGCAACGGTGAAACCGTGACCACCTTCCAGCTCAAGAGCGATGTGCTGTTTGACGAAGTGCGAGCCGGTGGCCGTATCAACCTGATCATTGGCCGCAGCTTGACCGCCAAGGCCCGCGAGTTCTTGGGCCTGCCTGCCTCGACCGTGTTCCGTTTGCCGACTGCGCCGATCAGTACCCAGGCCGGTTTCACATTGGCGCAAAAGATGGTCGGTCGCGCCGTGGGCTTGCCAGAAGGCCAAGGCGTTCGCCCCGGCACTTACTGCGAACCCAAAATGACCACCGTGGGTTCACAAGACACCACAGGCCCCATGACCCGCGACGAGTTGAAAGACTTGGCTTGCTTGGGCTTTTCAGCCGACATGGTCATGCAATCGTTCTGCCACACAGCGGCTTACCCCAAGTCTGTTGACGTGAAAACGCACCGCGAACTGCCTGCGTTCATCAGCAACCGCGGCGGCGTGTCCCTGCGTCCCGGTGACGGCGTGATTCACTCTTGGCTCAACCGTTTGTTGTTGCCTGACACCGTCGGCACCGGTGGCGACTCGCACACCCGTTTCCCCATCGGTATCAGCTTCCCCGCCGGTTCTGGCTTGGTGGCTTTCGGTGCGGCCACTGGCGTGATGCCTTTGGACATGCCCGAGTCCATCCTGGTTCGCTTTAAAGGTGAAATGCAACCCGGCGTGACCTTGCGCGACTTGGTTCATGCCATTCCTTTGTACGCGATCAAGCAGGGTTTGTTGACTGTGGCCAAGGCAGGCAAGATCAACGAATTCTCTGGACGTATTCTGGAAATCGAAGGCCTGCCTAACCTCAAGGTCGAGCAAGCGTTTGAATTGTCTGACGCGTCTGCCGAGCGTTCTGCTGCCGGTTGCTCGATCAAGCTCAACAAAGAGCCTGTGGCCGAGTACCTGAAGTCCAACATCGTTCTGATGAAGAACATGATCGCCGACGGTTACAAAGACGCACGCACCTTGGCGCGTCGCATTGAGAAAGTCGAAGCCTGGTTGGCCGCACCCGAATTGCTCGAAGCCGACAAAAACGCAGAATACGCGCATGTCATTGAAATCGATTTGGCCGATATCAAAGAGCCTATCGTTTGCTGCCCGAACGATCCGGACGACGCCAAGTTCTTGTCTGAAGTGTCTGGTACCAAGATCGACGAAGCGTTCATCGGTTCTTGCATGACCAATATTGGCCACTTCCGTGCAGCCGCTACGCTGCTCGGTGGCCAGCGCGACATCCCCGTCAAGCTGTGGGTGGCACCGCCCACCAAGATGGACGAGAGCGAGCTGATCAAAGAAGGCCACTACGCCGCATTCGGCACCGCCGGTGCGCGCACCGAAATGCCAGGCTGCTCTTTGTGCATGGGCAACCAAGCACAAGTGCGCGAAGGCGCGACGGTGGTCTCCACTTCCACACGCAACTTCCCCAACCGTTTGGGCAAGAACACCAATGTGTACTTGGCATCTGCCGAGTTGGCGGCCATCACTTCCAAGATGGGCAAGTTCCCAACGGTGGCCGAATACCATGAAGCCATGGGCGTGGTGAACAAAGACGGCGCAGCCATTTACAAGTACCTGAACTTCAACCAGATCGAAGAGTACGTGGAAAACGCCAAAGGTGTGACCGCCTGATCGGTTTAGATCTGAATAAAGGCCCTGTTGGTTTGCGCTGACAGGGCCTTTTTGTTTTGAGGGCGGTTGGCAAGCTTCAACTTTTACAAGGCCCCCCTTAATGCGTGCTGGCTTTGCTGGCAAAGTTTGTTCATGAGGTTTAAATCTCGTTTTGATCTGAGTCGTTTCTTCTTGGGGGGCAGTACGGCACCGTGCACAATTGATGCATGACAAGAAGCATGGCAAAAGATGGTCCGCATCGGGTGTTGGTCGCCGGTGGCGGTATGGGTGGCTTGGCTGCTGCCGTGGCCTGTGCGCGGCAGGGCGTGCCGGTGCAGCTGCTGGAGCGGGCAACGCAGCTGAGCGAGGTGGGCGCTGGCATCCAAATGGGGCCGAACGTGACGCGCATTTTGCAGGCCTGGGGTTTGGGCGACGCGCTGGCGCAGGTGGCGGCTTTTCCGAAGTGTTTGCAAGCCCGCGATGCCCAATCCGGGCGGGTGCTGGGCCGCTTGCGTTTGGGCGAGCGGGCTCAGGCACTTTATGGTGCGCCCTACGCCACCATCCATCGGGCCGACTTGCAGGGCCTGTTGCAAGCGGCTGCCCAGGCCGCAGGGGTGGATGTGCAACTGGGGCAAACGGTGCAGGGCTGGCAAGTCGGCGCCCAAGGCTTGGATGTGCACAGCGCACAGGGGCAGCACTGGCAGGCCGATGCCTTGATCGGTGCCGATGGCGTGTGGAGCGCGGTGCGTCAGCAACTGCTGGGCGATGCGCCTGCCCGCTTCACGGGGCAGCTGGCGTACCGGGCCTTGGTGGCGCAAGCCGATTTGCCGGCGCATCTGCGCTCGGATGAGGTCACGGTGTGGATGGGGCCGCGCCTGCATGTGGTGCATTACCCGGTGCGCGGCGGCGCATGGTTGAATTTGGTGGCCATCGTGCACGGCGACAAACCCGCGCACGCCGAGGCTTGGGACGCAGCAGGCCACACCCAAGCGCTGATGCAAGCGATGGGCGCCGTGTCAGGTGCAGTGGGCCGCGATTTGCAGGAACGTCTGGCCTCGGTTTTGGTCTGGCGGCAATGGGCGCTGCACGACCGCGCTCCCTTGGCTTGCGCGCATGAAATGGCCCAAGGCCCGGTGGCCTTGCTGGGCGATGCCGCGCACCCGATGCGGCCCTTTTTGGCGCAAGGCGCGGGCATGGCGATTGAAGACGCGCAGGTGCTGGCGCGGTGTTTGGCCCACGGTGGGGGCCGCGTGCCCGACCGTTTGCAGGCCTATGCCGAGCAGCGCTGGGCGCGCAACGCCCGTGTGCAGGCACGCGCCATCCGCAATGGTCAGATTTTTCACGCCCAAGGCGCATTGGCCTTGGCCCGCAACTGGGGCCTGCGCTTGGGGGGCGAACGCTTGATGGATTTGCCGTGGCTTTACGGCGGCAGCTTGTAGGTAGGTCCTCGAAGCGTCTGATTCGGGACTTTTAAACCACCAAGGGCAAAGCCCGCAGCCGCTTGCCCGTGAGCGCAAACAGGGCATTGCCCACAGCCGGGGCCACGGGAGGCACTGCCGGCTCGCCCACGCCTGCAGGCGCTCGGGTGCTGGGCACGATGTGGGTGTCCACCTGCGGGGCCTGCGCCAAGGTGAGCAGCGGGTAAGCCGGAAAGTTGCTTTGCTGGACCACCCCGCCCACGATCTCGATCTTGCCAAACAAGGCCGCACTCAGGCCATACAGCACGCTGCTTTCGACTTGCTGGGCCACGGTGTCCGGGTTGACCACGGTGCCGCAGTCGATGGCGCAGACCACACGGTGCACACGGATCTGACCTTGCTCGAGTGACACTTGGGCCACTTGCGCGGTGATGGAGCCAAACGACTCGTGCAGGGCCAGGCCCTGCGCATGGCCCTCAGGCAAGGCTTTGCCCCAACCCGCTTTGTCAGCAGCCAACTGGAGCACGGCGGCATAGCGCGGCGCTTCTTGGAGCCAGTGCAGGCGAAAAGCCAAGGGGTCTTGTCGGCAGGCAAGGGCCAGTTCGTCGATGAAGCTTTCGGAGAAAAAAGCGTTGTGCGAATGGCCGACCGAGCGCCAAAAACCGACCGGTACGCCTGATCGGGTGGCCACATGGCTCATGTGCTGGCTGGCAAATCCGTAGGGCAGGTCAAACAGGCCTTCCGATGCGGTTTTGTCCGGCATGTCGATGGGGCCAGACAGGTGGGGCGCTGCACGCGCCATCCAGCGTGGGGTGATGGCGTCGCCCGCCGATTTGATGCGCAGGCTGGTGACCGTGCCTTGGGCATCGAGCGAGGCCTGGAACTTGGCCAGGTGCATGGGCCGGTAAAAGTCGTGCGTCATGTCTTCTTCGCGCGACCAGCTCAGTTGCACAGGGACGCCGTTGCAGGCCATGGCCACTTGCACGGCTTGGCCCACAAAATCGACTTCGAGCCTGCGGCCAAAACCGCCGCCCAAAAAAGTCACATGCACAGTGACTTGCTCTTCTTTGACGCCCGCCACTTTGGCCGCCATGGCGCGGGCCATTTGGGGCACTTGGGTGGGCACCCAAATTTCGACCCGCCCGTCTTTGACCTGCGCGGTGCAGTTCATGGGCTCCATGGTGGCGTGGGCCAAATAGGGCGCTTGGTACAAGGCATCGATGCGGCTGGCTGCGGCTTTTTCGGCTTGGTGGGGCACGCCTTGCTCGTGGAAGGTGAAGCCGCTTTCGGTGTTCAAGGCTTTGAGCAAATCAACTTGGATGCGCGTGGTGTCTGCAGCGCCAGTGGCGGGCGGCTGCCACTGCACTTTGACGGCTTGTGCGCCTTGTAACGCATGCCAAGTGGTTCGGCCCACCACGGCCAGACCCGCGGTGCCGCCACCCCAGGCGTCGAGCGGAACCACCTTGGACACGCCGGGCAGTGCCAATGCCGCTTGGCTGTCCATGGACGTGGCTGACCCACCCAGCATGGGGCACATTTGCACGGCAGCAAACAGCATGCCCGGCAGGCGCACATCGGCCCCAAAACGGGCCTCGCCTGTCACTTTGGCAGGAATGTCGGTGCGGGGCGCTGCTTGGCCAATGAGCTGCCACTGCGCACGTGGTTTGGTGGTGATGCCGGTGGGCGTGGCACCCGCAGCACCTGCGGCCATCTGACCGAAATGGGCCGACTTTCCCGAGGTGTGTTGCATCAGGCCATGGGCCACGGTGATGTCTTGGGCAGACACTTGCCAGGCCAGTGCCGCCGTTTGCACCAGGCTGGCCCGCGCTGTGGCCGCTGCCATGCGCAAAGGTGCCCACAGGTCAGCGATGCTGGACGAGCCTCCCGTGGCGTTGATGCCCAGCTCGCGGGCGATCTTGCCCACCAGCCATTCCCCCATCTTGATCTTGACGGGTTTGTGTTCGCCTTCGCTGTCCAGTGGGTGAAAAGGCAGGCTGGCCACCAGCATGGCCACGTTGCCATAAATGCTGTCGGCGCCCGCTTGTTCCAAGCGCACGCGGCTCAGCGGCACATCGAGCTCTTCGGCCACCAGCATGGCCAGCGCAGTGTGCACGCCTTGGCCCATTTCGCTGCGGGGCATGGCCAAGATGACGCCGCCGTCTGCAGCGATCTTGATCCAGCCGTTCAGGGCCACATCGCCTTCGGTTTGGAGCATCAGCTCGGGCGAGCCCAGGCGCGAGCGGGCAGGCATCACGCCCCAGCCCACCACCAAAGCCCCGGTCGCGCCCAAGGCGCTCAAGATCCAGGTGCGGCGTTTCATGCGGCACCGCCTTTCAAGGCGTTTGGCGACTGCATGGTTTTTGCCGCGCGGTGAATGGCCGCACGCACGCGTTGGTAAGTGCCGCAGCGGCACAAATTGGTCATGGCCGCGTCAATTTGGGCATCGCTGGGCTGGGGTGTTTTTTCCAGCAAGGCGGCGGCGGCCATCAACATGCCGCTTTGGCAATACCCGCATTGCGGCACTTGCTCTGCGATCCAGGCCGCTTGCAGCGGGTGGGGTTTTTCAGGGGTACCCAATGATTCGATGGTGCGGATTTTTTGATTCGCCACTGCAGACACCGGCATCACGCAAGAGCGCACAGGCTGACCGTCGACATGGACGGTGCAGGCCCCGCAGGCGGCGATGCCGCAGCCGAACTTGGTGCCCGTGAGCTGAAGTTCATCGCGCAGTACCCACAACAAGGGCATGCCGGGCTCGGCTTGGGTGGTGCGGCTTTTGCCGTTGATGTTCAGTTGCACAGGGTCTCTCCAGTGATGCGAGCAGGCATCGTAGTGCAAATGAACGCACTTGTTTGGGACTGGTTGATTTGCACTGGGTGCGCCACTTCACAGTTGCGTGCGCAGCGTCCAGATTTCGGGGAAGAGCACCACATCGAGCATTTTGCGCAGGTAGCTCACGCCGCCGGTGCCCCCTGTGCCGCGCTTGAAACCGATCACGCGCTCGACGGTGGTCACATGGCGAAAGCGCCACAAACGAAAAGCGTCTTCCAAATCGGTCAGCTCTTCGCCCAATTGGTACAAGTCCCAGTGCTGCTGGGGGTCGCGGTAGACCTGCAGCCAAGCGCTTTCTACGCCCTCGCTGGCCAGATAGGGCTGGCGCCAGTCGCGCTGAGTGTGGCTGTCGGGCACAGCCAGGCCGCGCCGCTTCAACAGGCGCAAACATTCGTCATACAGCGAAGGCGCATCGTAGGCCGCTTGCACCATGGCCGACAGGTCAGGGCGGTGCGCGTGTGGTTGCAGCATGGCCGCGTTTTTGTTGCCCATGGCGAATTCGACACAGCGGTATTGCCAACTTTGGAAACCGCTGGACTGCACCAAGTAAGGCCGAATGGCGCTGTATTCGGGCGGTGTCATGGTGGCCAGCACGTCCCATGCGTGCACGAGCTGCTCCATGATCTTGCTGACCCTTGCCAGCTTCTTGAACGCATCGGGCAGTTGGTCTGTCGCGATGCTGGCCACAGCCGCGTGCAACTCGTGCAGCATCAGCTTCATCCACAGTTCGCTGGTTTGGTGCTGCACGATGAACAGCATCTCGTTGTGGTCGGGCGACAGCGGTGTTTGCGCGTTCAAGATGGCGTCAAGCTGCAGGTAGTCGCCGTAGCTCATGCGGCCACCGAAGTCGAGTTGCGCTTTTTCTTCGTGCACGATGCGCTCGCCTGCGGCGGTGCCTGCAGGGGCGTTGCCGCTGACAGAGGCGGCGCTCTCGCTGGGGGCGTGGAATGGACAGGCGCTCATGGTCGGGCTTTCAAGTGACAGCGTGTTTTTGGGCAAAGCGGGCGTCTTGCCATTCGCCGCTGACCATGACTTGGCACAGCTGTTCGGCAGCGTTCCACACATCGACAAATCCGATGTACAAGGGCGTGAAGCCAAAGCGCAAAATGTCCGCGTGCTGGCCCCCATCACCGGCCCGGAAGTCGCCGATCACGCCGCGCGCGATCAGGGCTTGCACGATGGCGTAAGCGCCTTCGGCGCGGGTCAGGCTCACTTGCGAGCCGCGCAGGGCTTCTTGTGTGGGGGTGGCGATGCCAAAGCCGTGGCCATGCAAGCGCGTGCGCACCAATTGCATGAACAAGCCCGTCAATGCCAGCGACTTTTGGCGCAAGGCCGCCATGCCACCCAGCGGTTCAGCGGCCAGCATCGTGTCCAGACCACAGTCCAGCGCCGACAAGCTCAAGATGGGTTGTGTGCCGCACTGGTAACGCGTGATGCCCTTGGCGGGTTGGTAGTCGGGTGTGAACGCAAATGGCGCAGCATGGCCCCACCAGCCAGCCAGTGGCTGCCAGAAGCGGTCGGTGTGTTGCGGATGGACCCATACAAAGGCCGGTGCACCGGGGCCGCCGTTGAGGTATTTGTAGCCGCAACCGACGGCAAAGTCGGCGCCCGAGCCATTCAGGTCGACCGGCACGGCACCGGCACTGTGGGCCAAGTCCCAGACCGTCAAAATGCCTTGCGCATGGGCTTGCGCCGTCACGGCTTTCATGTCGTGCATGGCCCCGGTGCGGTAGTTGACGTGCGTGAGCATCAGCACCGCCACGTCGGCCTGCAGCGCGGCGGGAATGTCTGCCGCTTCGACCAGTTGCAAGGTGAAACCGCGCTCTTTGCACAGGGCTTCGGCGATGTAGAGGTCGGTCGGGAAGTTGCTGCGTTCGCTGACGATTTTGGTTTTGTGGGGATGGTCGGCTTGGGCCATGTGCAGCGCGGCAGCCAGCACTTTGAACAGGTTGATGGAGGTGCTGTCGGCGGCCACCACTTCGCCCGCTTGTGCGCCAATGACACGGGCGATTTTGTCGCCCACGCGCTGGGGCAAGGTGAACCAGCCCGCGCTGTTCCAGCTTTGGATCAGGTCGTGCCCCCATTCTTGGGTGACGGCCTTGGCCACACGGGCTGGGGCGGTTTTGGGCATCACGCCCAGCGAATTGCCGTCGAGGTAAATCACGCCAGTCGGTAAATCGAATTGATCGCACAGGCTGCGCAATGGGTCTTGCTGGTCCAGCAGTTCGCAGTCTTGCAAGGTGGGGGTGAGGTTCATCATGAGGGGGCTTTCAAAAAGGCTTCAAAGTTCGCGCAAAACCGCACGCACCGGGCTGGCGTCGGCGGTCATCAGTTTCAGGGGCAGGGCGATCAACTCGTAATCGCCTTCGGGCACATCGTCCAGCAGCAGGTTTTCCAGCACACGCAGTCCGCGTTGGCGAATGACTTGGTGGCTGGGCAGCGGCTTGCTGTCGGCCGGGTCGATGCTCGCGCTGTCGATGCCGATCAGTTGCACGCCCAAGTCGGCCAAGTGCTGCACGGTGTCTGGGTGGAAGGCGGTGAGTTGGGGGTCGAACTGCGTGAGTGGAAATTGACGGCATGTGCGCACCAGCACCCGTGGCGGCACATCGGCTAGCGCGTGTTGCAGGTGGACGACTGTGATCAGCGGGGCTGCGTCGATGGCATGAATGACGCGGCAATGGCCCAGAAAGGGCGTCAGGTCCAAAGCGCCCACAGCGGCACCTTGCGCGTCGTAATGCAGTGGGGCATCGGCGTGCGCGCCCACATGCGGCGACAAAGTGATGGCGCTCACATTGACAGGGCAAGCCTCAGACAGCGTGGCCGCCCATTGCTGGGTGTAGGGCGTGTCGCCCGGAAAGACCGGGCTGCTGGCATCGACAGGCGGGGAAATGTCCCAAAGTTTTTTCATGGTGAGCGAAGGTAGCACCCCATAAAAAACCATGGTGTCGGTTATTTCCAACACCTATCAAAAAGACTTCAGAGCGGCAGTGGGGGCAAGCCATGACGGCGTCGCGCGTGTTCGCAAGCGGGGCTGCCTTCTTCAAATTCACGGCAAGGCGAGGGCCGCCATTCGTAAATCCCACAAACGGCTTTTTCGCCGGTTTTGCCATACAGCGCCGCGCAGCGCGGCGGGCTGTGGTCGGTGCCGCGCATGCGGCAGGTGTGCTCGGTGATGGGCGAGGCGAGACCTGCAGGCACATCGCCGCCGCCTTCTTCGTATTCGAAGACCGAGAAATCCACGCGAAAGCTCACGCAGCAAGCGCCGCAGGTGGTGCAGTGGGACATGGTGCGAAGAGGGGGTGGACCCCGGATCAAGTCCGGGGTGACAGACAAAAGGAAGTCCGGGGTGACCGACAAAAGGAAGTCGGGGGTGACCGATCAGGCCGTCACGCGGCCCAGCAACAAAAATTCCATCAGCGCTTTTTGTACATGCATGCGGTTTTCGGCTTCGTCCCACACGACCGATTGCGGGCCATCGATGACTTCGGCGCTGACCTCTTCGCCGCGGTGGGCAGGCAGGCAGTGCATGAACAGGGCATCGGGCTTGGCGACTTGCATCATGGCTTCGTCCACGCACCAGTCGGCAAAGGCTTTTTTGCGGGCTTCGTTCTCGGCTTCGTAGCCCATGCTGGTCCACACGTCGGTGGTGACCAGGTCAGCACCCCGGCAGGCTTCGAGCGGATCTTTGAAGACTTTGTAGCTGGCGTTGCTGCGCAAACCGGCCACGGCTTGGTCCACTTCGTAGCCACTGGGCGTACTCAGGTGCACCGTGAACCCGAGCAACTCGGCGGCCTGCAACCAGGTGTTGGCCATGTTGTTGCCGTCGCCCACCCAGGCCACCACTTTGCCTTTGAGGTAGGCAGGGTCTGGCTTGCCTTGGGCGTCCAAGCCCCGGTGCTCCAACAAAGTAAACAGGTCCGCCAAGATTTGGCAGGGGTGAAATTCATTGGTCAGGCCATTGATCACAGGCACGCGTGAGTGCGAGGCAAAGCGCTCGATCTTGTCTTGGCCATAGGTGCGAATCATCACCAAGTCGGTCATGCGGCTGATGACGCGGGCGCTGTCTTCAATGGGCTCCGAGCGGCCGAGCTGGCTGTCGCCCGTGGTCAGGTGCACCACCGAGCCGCCCAGTTGGTACATCCCCGCTTCAAAACTCACGCGGGTGCGGGTGCTGGCTTTCTCGAAAATCATGGCCAGCGTGCGGTCGGCCAGTGGGTGGTATTTTTCGTAGGCCTTGAACTTGCGTTTGATCTCGGCGGCACGCGCGAACAGGTGAGCGTATTCATCCGCACTCAGGTCGGTGAACTGCAGGTAGTGCCGAACCGGCACAGCTTGGGCGAGGCTCATGCGGACTCCGTTAAAAAGGTTTTGATCAAGGGCACCAAAATGGCCACCACTTCGTCGGCCTCGGTCTCAGTCATGATCAGGGGCGGCACTAGGCGAATCACGCTGTCGGCGGTCACGCTCAGCAGGAGTCCGGCTTCGGCCGCACGGCTCCAAACGGGGCCGCAGGGGCGGTCGAGCTCGATGCCCAACATCAGGCCTTGGCCACGGATTTCCTTGACGCCTTGAACGCCTGCAAGGGCTTTTTCAAGGGCGCCGCGCAAATGCGCACCGACCCGTGCGGCGTTGGCCATCAAGCCGTCTTTTTCCATGATGCGGATGGTCTCGACCCCGGCACGCATGGCCAGCGGGTTGCCGCCAAAAGTGGTGCCGTGGTTGCCGGGCTGGAAAATGTGGGCGGCTTTGGGGCCAGCGACCACCGCACCAATCGGCACGCCCGAGCCCAAACCTTTGGCCAGCGGCATCACGTCGGGCACGATGCCCGCCCACTGGTAGGCAAACCATTTGCCGGTGCGGCCCATGCCGCACTGCACTTCGTCGATCATCATCAACCAGTCCTTCTGGTCACACAAAGCGCGCACTTGTTGCAGGTATTCAGCACGCATGGGGTTGACGCCGCCTTCGCCCTGAATGGTCTCCATGAACACCGCCACCACGTTCGGGTTGCCTTCGGTTGCTTTTTTCAGCGCCTCGATGTCGTTGACTGGCACGCGCACAAAGCCTTCGAGCATCGGGCCAAAGCCGGTTTTGAGTTTTTCATTCGCGGTGGCGCTCAGGGTGGCGATGCTGCGGCCATGGAAGGCCTTTTCGTAGACCACGATTTCGGGTTTCTCGATGCCCTTGTCGTGACCAAACTTGCGTGCTAGTTTGATGGCCGCTTCGTTGGCTTCGAGGCCTGTGCAGCAGAAAAACACATTGGTCATGCCTGACAACTCGACCAATTTGGCCGCCAGCACTTCGGCGTTGGGCACGTGAAAGTAATTGCAGCTGTGGATCATCTTGCCGATCTGGTCTTGCAGCGCAGGCACCAAGTCGGGGTGGTTGTGGCCCAAGGTGTTCACCGCAATGCCGGCCAGCGCGTCCAGATAAGACTTGCCATTGATGTCCCAGACTCGGCATCCTTGACCATGGCTGAGTGCGATCGGCAGTCGGCCATAGGTGTTCATGGTGTGCGGTGAGGCGGCTTCAATGAAAGCGGGCATGCGTGAACTCCTGAAATAAAAATCGGCCCAACGAAGAGGGCCGCTGAAACCAGATTTTAGAGGCAGAAATACCGGGCCAACTTGAAGGGCGTCACGGCTGTCTTGCCAAGTTACAAGCGGGTTTCAAGTCTTATATAAGATACAATACCCGGGTAAACCAGAGGGCGGCGATCCCGAACTCTGTGCTCCCTTGACTAACCCCTCTATCCGATGGTCTCCAACTCTGCCAAAGAAGTCTTTATCCTGGGTCTGACCTTGGACGGAAAGACATTCCGCCCCAGCGACTGGGCTGAGCGTTTGGCAGGCGTGATGAGCCAGTTTCGCCCCGGTGGCGCGGTGCCCGGTAGCCACCTAAGCTATTCGCCTTGGTGCATTCCCACCACCATGGGCAACGTCAAATGTGTGGTGGTCCACCATGACCTGCGCGATTACGATGTCATGGCTTGGGACTTTGTGATGAACTTCGCACGTGACAATGGCTTGCAAGTCGCGGAAGCCTGTTTGCTGCCCGACCCACCGCCCCAAAAATAAGTCAATGTGACCAACCGCCTTTGGGCGGTTTTTTTGTGCCCCTGAGCTGCCGTTGTTTTTAACAGGTGTTCAGACGAGTCTCGCTGAGTTGGGGGTATCGCCGGGTGACGATTTTGCGAGCGAAGCGAGCCATGAGGAACCCGGCGATACCCCCAACTCAGCCTGCGCGCGCCCCAACAAAGCCTTTGCTGCCCCCCAGACTAAGCCTGCGCCAAAGCCCCGTAGCTTAGCCTGCGCCTTGCCGGAAATTGGTCATGAAAAAACCGCCGAGGTTTGCACCTGGGCGGTTCAGTTTTCGCGGACAGCGCACCCGTTTCAAACGGCAGCGAGGACAAAGCCTCGCCGGGCTGTTGATCTGGTGGAGCGGATCAGGCTGCGGCGAGAGCCAAAGTCTTGACTTTGGCGCTCAGGCGGCTCTTGTCACGAGCAGCCTTGTTTTTGTGGAAGATGCCCTTGTCGGCAATGATGTCCACCACGGTTTGCATTTTGGCAAACAACTCTGTGGCTTTGGTCTTGTCGCCCGCTGCAACGGCTTTTTCGACGTTTTTCACAGCAGTGCGGTATTTGGAGCGCAGCGAAGAGTTCGCAGCGTTGATTTTGACGTCTTGGCGGACGCGTTTACGGCCGGAAGCAAGACGGGGGTTTTTCTTTTTTGGTTTAGCGGATGCCATAGATAAGTTCTTTCAATGTCTGAGGATGATGTCCAGCGAACCCAGCATTCTAGCAGACGCATGGTCATTTGCGGGCAGTCGGCCCACTCAACCCGAAAGTGACCCCTTGCAAGGCCGCTACACTCGCCCACTGTGAGCCTCCTCCGTTCTGCCTCTGTTGTGTCGATTTTCACCCTGGCCTCCCGGGTCACGGGGCTCGTGCGCGAGTTGCTGATCGCCTCGGCTTTCGGGGCCAGTGCTTTGACCGATGCCTTCAATGTGGCTTTTCGGATTCCGAATTTGTTCCGTCGCCTGTTTGCCGAAGGGGCCTTCAGTCAGGCTTTTGTGCCTGTTTTGGCGGCCAACCGAGCCCAGCATGGTGACGAAGCCACCAAAGATGTGATCGACAGCGTGGCCACAGCCTTGGCCTGGTCGGTTTTGGTGCTGTCGGTTTTAGGGGTGCTGGCCTCGCCCTGGCTGGTTTGGGCATTGGCCAGTGGTTTGCAACAAGACCCCCGGGGTTTTGCCTCGGCCGTCAACATGACGCGCTGGATGTTTCCTTACATCGCCTTCATGTCGATGGTGGCTTTGTCAGCTGGGATTTTGAACACCTGGAAACGCTTTGCTGTGCCAGCCGCTACGCCGGTTCTGTTGAACGTGAGCGTGATTGCCGCAGCCTGGCTTTTGTCACCTTGGCTAGCCCGGCAAGGGTTTGAAGCCATCTATGCGCTGCCCGCGGGCGTCATGGTGGGTGGCTTTTTGCAACTGGCTGTGCAAATTCCGGCATTGCATCGTCTGGGTTTGCTGCCCCGGTTGGGTATGGGCCCCGCTGCTGTCAAAAAAGCCTGGACCAACCCGGCCACCCGCAACATCTTGCGCCTCATGGCACCGGCTTTGCTGGGCGTGGGCGTGGCTCAGATTTCCTTGCTCATCAACACGCAGATTGCTTCGCACTTGGCTCCGGGCAGTGTCAGTTGGCTGACCTATGCCGACCGGCTGATGGAGTTCCCGACGGCCATGCTGGGCGTTGCGTTGGGTGTGGTGCTGATGCCGCAATTGGCCGCCGCCAGAGCCACAGGCGACAGCGAGCGCTACGCCGCCATGCTCGATTGGGGTTTGCGTCTGGTGGTGTTGTTAACTCTGCCTTGCGCGGCAGCTTTGCTGGTGTTCTCGCAACCGCTGGTGTCAGTGCTTTACCACTACGGCGCGTTCACTGACCGCGATGTCCAGCAGACCACTTTGGCCTTGACCGGCTATGGCGTGGGTTTGCTGGGTCTGGTGGCCATCAAGGTGCTGGCCCCTGGTTATTACGCCAGTCAGGACATCCGAACCCCGGTGCGCATTGCGGTGGTGGTGCTGGTGCTGACCCAGCTGTTCAATCTGCTGCTGGTTCCTTTTTTGGCGCATGCGGGCTTGGCGCTGTCCATTGGTTTGGGGGCTTTGGTGAATGCGCTTTGGCTGTTGGTCGGCTTGTTGCGCCGGGGCAGCTACAAGCCGCAAGCCGGCTGGCTGCGCTTTGTGTTGCAAGTGCTTTTGGCCACGGGCTTGCTTACCGGTCTGCTGGGATACGCCGCGCACCACCTGCCTTGGGTGGCCATGCGCCAAGACGCTTGGCAGCGCATCGGTTGGATGGTCTTGACCCTGTTTGCCTCTGCGCTTTTGTATTTTGGTGTTTTGTGGATGACCGGCTTGCGGCTGAAGGCCTTTTTGAAGCGTTGAACGGCACATTCATGAACCTCAACTTCGCCACACCGTCGCCCCTAGATTACTTTGCCAGTTTGGTGCAAAGTGATGCGGATTTTCCTGTTTTGGAGGCCGCTGCCAGTTTGGCCCAAGACGAGGAGCCCACACTGGATGTGCAGCAGGTGTTGGACGATGTGGCCCGTCTGCTCAAAAGAATCACAGCCCGTGTGCCCAACGAGGCCGACGACTTGACGCGGTTGGCCATCTTGACCCAAGTGTTTTACAAAGAAATGGGTTTTGGCGTCAATGCCAACGATTACTACGCCCCAGAAAACAGTTATCTGAACGAAGTCTTGCGCACGCGGCGTGGTTTGCCGATTTCACTGGCCGTGATCTGGTTGGAGTTGGCCCAAGGTTTGGGTTTGTACGCGCAGGGCGTTTCGTTTCCGGGTCATTTTTTGGTCAAAGTCACGCTGCAAGGCGGCTTGGTGGTGCTGGACCCGTTGACGGGTGAGTCTTTGGGCATCGACAACCTGGCCGAACGCCTGGGGCCTTATCGCAGCCCAGAAGACAAGTCTTCTGCCGCTGATCTGGACGATGGCGAAACCCCCATGGGCCTGTATTTGCAGCCCTGTCCATCGCGTGATTTGCTGGCCCGCATGCTGCGCAATCTCAAAGAGGTTTTCCGTTCTCAACAAGACTGGCCACGCATGCTGAATGTGTTGGACAGGCTGATCGTGCTCTTGCCTGCCATTTGGTCTGAGCGGCGTGACCGGGGTTTGGTGTTGGCCGAACTGGGCCGCAAGCACGAAGCTTTGCAAGACCTGCAGATGTATTTGCAAGCCGAGCCTTCGGCCCCAGATCAGGATGCGCTGAGAGACCGCATCAGCGCGCTCTCAAGCACCTGAGTTGTCGCCCTCTCAGGCCACCACGACCTGAGCGCCACTGCCTTGGGGCGCGATTTGGCCGATGACGTGCACCTGCTCACCCGCTGCACGCAGGGTTTGGGCGCAGGCTTGGGCGTCTGCGGCCGCCACCACCACCACCATGCCGATGCCATTGTTGAAGGTGCGGTTCATCTCGGTGTCGTCGATGCCCGCTGTTTGTTGTAACCAAGCAAACAGTTCGGTCTGAGGCCAGCTGCCTTTTTGCAGGTGAGCGGCCAGGCCTTCGGGCAGAACACGGGGAATGTTTTCCAGCAAGCCGCCACCGGTGATGTGGGCCAGCGCCTTGATGCCCGAAGACGACTCGGAGTTTGTGGGATGGGCCGCCAACGCGGCCAACACGTTCAACACGTAGATGCGGGTCGGCTCCATCAAGGCTTGCTTGAAGGGCTTGCCATCCAGCGTGGCCGGGGTGTTGTTGCCTGCGCGCTCGATGCACTTGCGCACCAAGCTAAAGCCGTTGGAGTGCACGCCACTCGAAGCCAGCCCCAGCACCACATCGCCTGCTTGGACGTTTTGGCCTGTCAGGATTTTGGATTTTTCGACCGCCCCGACCGCAAAACCAGCCAAGTCGTATTCGCCGGCGGGGTACATGCCGGGCATCTCTGCCGTTTCGCCGCCGATCAGGGCGCAGCCCGACAGCTCGCAGCCTTTGGCAATGCCGCCCACCACCGCAGCGGCGGTGTCCACATCCAGCTTGCCGCAGGCAAAGTAGTCAAGGAAAAACAAGGGCTCGGCCCCTTGCACCAGCACGTCGTTCACGCTCATGGCCACCAGGTCGATGCCCACGGTGTCGTGCATATGCCATTCAAAGGCCAACTTGAGCTTGGTGCCCACACCATCAGTGCCGCTCACGAGCACAGGTTCTTTGTAGCGCTTGGGCACTTCAAACAGAGCGCCAAAACCGCCGATGCCCGCCAGCACGCCATCGCGCATGGTTTTTTTGGCCAAAGGCTTGATGCGCTCGACCAAGGCGTCGCCCGCAACGATGTCGACACCGGCGTCTTTGTAGGAAAGTGGAGTTTGACTCATGGTTTTGGCCCGAAAGGGGCAGTAAATAAGGAACGGGGGGCCAATAAACGGGCTGGCAGACTAAAATCAGCGCTTATTTTAAGGGTTGACCCTGACCGATTTGGACAGCCCGCCGCAAAAGACGAGACCCCCTTGCAAGCACCCCTTCCATTTTTGATGACCCGTCTGGCCGCTTGGCTGGGCGTGGCCTTGGTCGTGGCCCTGGTTTTTTGGTTGCTGGCACCGGTGTTGGCCCCCTTTGTGGTGGCCGCCGTCATGGCCTACGTCTTGCACCCCTTGGTCCTTCGGTTAGAGGGTTTGTCCAAAGGCCGTTTGCCCCGCGCCTTGGCTGTGGTGTTGGTCGAAGCTCTGGCCATTTTGTCGCTGCTGGGCATCTTGCTGCTGTTGGTGCCCATCTTGGCCAGAGAGTGGCCCTTGCTGCATCAGCAACTGCCCGTCTTGTTGGACCGTTTGGGCGACGCCATTAACCCCGTCTTGACCCAGCTGGGTTTGAATGTGTCGCTTGATTTGCGTGACTTGAAAACCCAATTGGTGGCTTACCTGAGTGCCAACCGTGAAGACTGGTGGGCACCGCTGATGTCTTCGCTCAAGCTCGGGGGCAGCGCGGCCTTGGCATTGATGGGCTACGCCGTGCTGGTGCCGGTGGCCTTGTTTTATCTGTTGCACGACTGGACACGCTTGGTGAACAGCGTGACCGAGTTGGTGCCGCCCGCCTGGCGTGCCACGTTTGACAGCTTCATGCAGGAAAGCGACTCTGTGCTGGGTGAATATCTGCGTGGGCAATTGGGGGTCATGCTGGCCTTGGCGGTGTTTTACGCCGTGGGCTTGCGGCTGTTTGGTTTGGATTTGGCCCTGCCGATTGGCGTGTTCACGGGCTTGGCCGTGTTTGTGCCTTATTTGGGTTTTGGTGTGGGGCTGGTGCTGGCTTTGTTGGCGGGCCTGCTGCAATTTGCATCTGCCCAAGCGCTGGTCATGGTGGCCGTGGTGTTTGGTTTGGGGCAGTTGATCGAGAGTTTTGTGCTCACGCCTCGCCTGGTGGGTGAGCGAATTGGTCTGCACCCCTTGGCCGTCATTTTGGCCTTGATGGCCTTTGGTCAAGTGTTGGGCTTTGTGGGTGTCTTGATTGCGTTACCCGCCAGCGCTGTGTTGCTGGTGGCTCTGCGCCGCCTGCGCGTGCGCTATCTGCAAAGTGATCTGTACCAAAAAAGTGGTTCACTTGATGCGGATCAGGGGCCTGACTCGGCATGAAGCAACTGGCTTTGGACATCGGTCTGGCATCCACCCCCACGCTGGACAATTTTTTCGCCGGACCCAACGAAGCGGCTTTGGCGCACCTGCGTTTGTGGACCGCCTCCAACAGCCGTTCACCCGTGCCCAGTTACCTCTGGGGCGAGAGCGGTTCGGGCAAAACCCATTTGTTGCACGCGGTTCACCACGCCCTTAAAGAGCAGGGTGCGCAAGTGGGTTGGCTCGATGCACACACGCTGAACCCGCCCGAATTCAACGACGACTGGACGGCGGTGCTGATGGACGATGTGCATTTGTACAACACCGAACAGCAGCACACCGCCTTCAACTGGTTTGTGAATGCCCTGACACCGCGTACAGGTTCGCCGCGTTGGGTGTTGGCTGCAGGCGCTTTGCCGCCAGCCGATCTGAAACTGCGCGACGATCTGCGTTCGCGCCTGGGCTGGGGCCACATCGATGCCCTTCAGGTGCTGGATGAACCTGAGCGCCGAGCCGTGTTGCGCCAAGAGGCTGATGCCCGAGGCCTTTTTTTGAGCGATGAGGTCATGTCTTACATGCTCAATCGCTTTTCGCGTGATCTGGGCAGTTTGATGCAATTGCTCGACAACCTTGACCAATACGCCTTGCAAACGCAGCGCGCCCTGACCATTCCCTTGGTGCGCGCCATGCTGGAGAACGAATGAAACTCGCCTTGTTCGACCTGGACCACACTTTGCTGCCGCTGGACTCGGACCACACTTGGGGCGTTTTCACGACCGAGATGGGCTGGAACGACCCCGCTGTGTTCAGCCAGCGCAATGACGAGTTTTATGCCCACTACCAGGCCGGTACGCTCGATATCCATGATTACGTGCGATTTGCCACCCGTGCCGCCCGCGAGCGCGGGGCGACCGCCGCAGCGCAAGCCCACGCACGCTACATGGACGATGTGATCCGGCCACGCATCACGCCCAAGGCGCTGGCGCTGGTACGATCGCACCAGCACGCAGGCGACACGGTCATGATCGTGACGGCCACCAACGAGTTTGTGACCCGCCCGATTGCCCAGGCTTTCGGGGTGAGTGAGCTGATTGCGGTTGAGCTTGAGCGCGATGCCTCAGGCTGGATCACCGGCGAAATCCAGGGAACCCCTTCATTTCGCGAAGGTAAAGTCACCCGGGTCGCGCAGTGGCTAAGCCAGCAAGGCTTGGATTGGGGCGATGTAGAGATGACTTTCTACTCGGACTCCATGAACGACCTGCCGCTGCTGGAAAAAGCCCACCATCCGGTGGCAACGAACCCTGACGCTCGGTTGCGTCAACTGGCCACAGAACGTGGCTGGCGCATCCTCGAACTCTTTCAAGAATGATCAAACAATTCATCGACAAGCTGATGGGCAAAGCCCCCAAAAGCAACAAGCCCCACTTTGGCCGCCGCACGGAAGTGCCCGCATCGGTGCATGGCATCGACCCCAATTTGGTTGACGAGCGCGCCATCCACGTCACGCGCACCCTGCAGCAAGCCGGTTTTGAGGCTTACATTGTGGGAGGCGCGGTGCGCGATTTGCTGCTGGGCTTGCGCCCCAAAGACTTTGATGTGGCCACTGATGCCACGCCTGAGCAGGTCAAGGGCCTGTTTCGCCGCGCTTTCATCATCGGACGCCGCTTTCGCATCGTGCACGTGGTGTACGGCCGGGGGCGTGACAACGAGGTGATCGAGGTCTCGACCTTTCGAGCGCACTTGGACAATGCTGCGGCCGAACAGGTCAAGGGCAATGAGCGCACCAGCAAGCGCCAACTCGAAGGCATGCACCACGCGGTGGACTCGTCAGGCCGTGTGCTGCGCGACAACGTTTGGGGCCCGCAAGACGAAGACGCCACCCGCCGTGATTTCACCGTCAACGCCATGTATTACGACCCCGAGTCGCAGATTGTGGTGGATTACCACGGCGGTATTCCGGATGCCAAAAAGCGCGTTTTGCGCATGATCGGTGACCCTGTGGCGCGCTACCGGGAAGACCCAGTTCGCATCATCCGTGCGGTGCGTTTTGCCGCCAAGCTCAGCCCTTTGGGTTTCAAGCTCGAAGCCAAAACCGCCAAACCCCTGACGCAGTCGGCCACCTTGCTGGCCGATGTGCCGCAAAGCCGCTTGTTCGATGAGATGCTCAAGCTGCTGCAAACCGGGCATGCCTTGGCCTCTATTGAGCAACTGAAAAAACTGGGGCTGGCCACTGGCATTTACCCCTTGCTCGACGTCGTGGTCGAGCGCGCGCAAAGTGCCTTTGTGCAAGTGGCATTGGCCGATACCGACCGCCGCGTGGGCGAGGGCAAACCTGTTGCGCCGAGCTTTTTGCTGGCCTGTGTGTTGTGGGCCGATGTGCGCGAAGGTTGGGCCAAACGCCTGGCCCGCAAAGAGCACCCGTATCCGGCTTTGCAAGACGCGATTGACGAGGTGTTTGATGCCCGCATTGGCGATGTGTCCGGTCGCGGCAAATTGGCCGCTGACATGCGCGAAATCTGGATGATGCAACCGCGCTTTGAAAAGCGCGTGGGCAGCACGCCGTTTGGCTTGGTCGAGCAGCCGCGCTTTCGGGCTGGCTTTGACTTTTTGCGCTTGCGAGCCGACATCGAAGAGATTGATTTGCGCTTGGCCGACTGGTGGCAAGAATTCAGCATGGCCAGTGACGCCGAGCGCGAAGACCTGGTGCAAGCGGCCAAAGCCGAGCAAGCGGTTTCGCAAGCAGCCAAACCCCGTGTGCGCCGAGCGCCCAGGCCCGAAGGTGCTGCGGCACCACGACCCTCGGCCGTCCCAAGTGATGCGAGCCCTGCAGCACCTTCATCCGATGTGGGTGATGACGACGCGCCCAAAAAACGGCGTCGCCGTCGTCGCAAGCCCGGTGCAGCCGGTGAGCAAGCTGGGGATTCGGGCAGCGCTGAATAAGCCTGCGCCTTCTTGTTCATACCTGCCAACATGCGAGATCCCGTGACCGCTTACGTGGCACTTGGGGCCAATTTGGGCGATGCCCTGCAGTCGGTGTTGCATGCGCTGGATGCGCTGGCGCTGTTGCCCGGCACGCGCGTCACAGGGCGCTCCCGGCTTTACCGAACGGCCCCCTATGAAGCCCAGGGACCTGATTTCATCAACGCGGTGGCGCAGATCGAGACCCGTTTGAGCGCCCCTGCTTTGCTCGATGCCTTGCAGGCACTCGAACGGCTGGCCGGGCGTGAGCGGCCTTACGTCAATGCACCACGCACGCTGGATTTGGACCTGCTCTTCTATGGCCACGCCAGCATGAGCAGCCCGCGCTTGACTTTGCCGCACCCGCGCTGGCGTGAGCGCGCATTTGTGCTGCGGCCCTTGGCCGACCTAGCGCCTGGCTGGGTGACAGCCGAAGATTGGGCACGTGTGGCAGATCAGACCATTGGTGTTTTGCCGGAGCCACCAGCATGACGATCTTCACCAATTTGCCGATTTCGTTGCAGACGATTTTGCTTTTGCTGGCCAGCAACGTTTTCATGACTTTTGCCTGGTACGGCCACTTGCGCAATATGGCCACCGCGCCTTGGTATGCGGCTGCATTGGTGAGCTGGGGCATTGCTTCAATGGAGTACATGTTCCAGGTCCCCGCCAACCGCATTGGCCATACGCAATTCAGCGTGGGCCAGCTCAAGATCATGCAAGAGGTCATTACCTTGAGTGTTTTCGTACCTTTTGCGATTTTTTACCTCAAAGAGCCGTTCAAGCTGGATTACCTCTGGGCGGCCTTGTGCATGGTGGGTGCGGTTTATTTTATTTTCCGCAACGCATAAGTATTTCTGCGCATTCCAGTGCAAACCGAGCGGTTAAACTCGCCGCTGTCACAAAACCGTCACGTCAGATTCTTTTCCTTATCAGGAGCTTCCCATGCTGTTTGGCAAATTGCTGCCCAAAGAAGGCAACTTCTTCGAACTGTTCAATCAACACGCGGAGCGCATTGTTGAAGCGGCTCGGGCTTTCTCGAATCTGGTGGCCAATTACAACGATGTGCACCTGCGTGAAAAGTACAACCGCGATGTGGACAACGCCGAGCATGCTGCAGACCGCGTGACACAAGAAGTCAACCGCCTGATCCACACCACGTTCATCACCCCCATCGACCGTGAACAAATCCACGCCCTCATCAACTTGATGGACGACGTGGCCGACTTGATTCAGGACTCGGCTGAAACCATGGCGCTGTATGACGTGCGTCACATGACCGAAGAAATTTCGCGTCTGACCGATTTGTCGGTGCGTTGCTGTGAACGTGTGCAAGATGCGGTCAAATTGTTGGCCCGCATTGGTGAGCCCGCGGTGGCCGAATCGGCGCTCAAAACTTGCGAAGAAATCGACCGTTTGGAGTCTGACGCCGATCGCGTGATGCGCAGCGCCATGAGCAAGCTGTTTCGTGACGAACCCGATGTGCGCGAAATCATCAAGCTCAAGGCCATTTACGAACTGTTGGAAACGATCACCGACAAGTGCGAAGACGTGGCCAATCAGATCGAGGGCATCGTCCTCGAGAATTCCTGATCTTCAACCGGACTCCTGACTATGGAAACCGTACAAGCCGCCTTGTGGGTGGTGATCTTGCTGGTCGCCCTGGCGTTGGTCTTTGACTTCATGAACGGGTTTCATGATGCCGCCAATTCGATTGCAACCGTGGTGTCCACGGGTGTTCTCAAACCGGCCCAGGCAGTGGTGTTCGCTGCCTTTTTCAACTTCATCGCTATTTTCATCTTCCACCTCAGTGTGGCGGCCACTGTGGGTAAAGGCATTGTCCAGCCGGGCATTGTGGACACCCATGTGGTGTTTGGCGCCTTGGTGGGTGCCATCACCTGGAACATCATCACCTGGTACTACGGTATACCCAGCAGTTCTTCGCATGCCCTGATTGGTGGCATTGTGGGCGCGGTCATTGCCAAAGCAGGGGCAGGCGCCTTGGTGTCCACGGGCATCATGAAAACGGTGGCCTTCATCTTTGTCTCGCCCTTGTTGGGGTTTTTGCTGGGCTCGTTGATGATGGTGGCGGTGGCGCATATTTTCAGACGTGCCAGACCTTCAAAGGTGGATAAATGGTTCCGCCGTTTACAGCTCATTTCTGCTGGCGCCTACAGCTTGGGACATGGCGGTAACGACGCCCAAAAAACCATTGGCATCATCTGGATGATGTTGATTGCCACAGGCTACGCCACCGCAGCCGATACCTCGCCGCCAGGTTGGGTCATTGTCTGTTGCTACTTGGCGATTGGACTGGGCACCATGTTTGGGGGATGGCGCATTGTCAAAACGATGGGTCAAAAAATCACCAAACTCAAACCAGTGGGTGGTTTTTGCGCCGAGACGGGTGGCGCCATGACCTTGTTCTTGGCCACGGCCTTGGGCATTCCAGTGTCGACCACTCACACCATCACGGGTGCGATTGTGGGTGTGGGCTCTACCCAACGCGCCAGCGCTGTGCGCTGGGGTGTTGCAGGCAACATTGTCTGGGCTTGGGTCTTGACCATTCCTGCCAGCGCTTTTGTGGCCGCAGTCGCTTATTGGGTCAGTTTCAAGGTTTTCGATTGAAAACCTGAGCAGTTGATGCTGGTGATGTCAACCCGCATGGGCTAATCCACAAAACCGCCTGAAGTTATTCAGGCGGTTTTTTTATTGGCTGATTTGCCGGGCCGCTTCAATTTGGTATTCGAAATACCGTTGGAATGTAAAGGCCAGGCTCGACATCAGAACCGCAGTGCCGATGAGCAAGGCAATGGCAATGCCAATAACCGTGCCCCAGTTGGTTTGCCCAGTCGCGGCCAGCGCATCGGCTTCGGGGTTGAATTTGGTATTCCATTTTTCGGTGGACATCAGGCCGTACACGATGGCATTCAAGGCACAGCCCGCCATCGTGAAGCCCAGCAGCGGAATCAACAACCAGCTCAACTTGTCGTCTTGGCCCAGTTGCTGGACCCGTTCCACCCCGTAAATCCCGAGTGCGGTTGGTATCGGCAGGAGCCACGCCAGCATGTCGGTAAAGCCGTACAAATAAAAGCGGTGCAGGCCCAAAGGCCCTCCCCAAAATGCCAACCAAGTCGCGTTTGTTTTGTTTTTCATGGTGTCGATTATTGCGGAGTGGTGCTGTCACCAGCGCCCAAAGGCTTTTCCATCATCACAACGTCAAGCCAGCGGTCGAATTTCCAGCCGCATGACTTGAGCACGCCCACATGGCTGAAGCCCAAAGCCGAGTGCACGCCAATCGATCCAGCATTGGCCGAGTCGCCGATGACGGCCAGAAACTTTCGCACGCCAACGCGTTCGGCCTGAGTGCACAACTCTGCCAGCAGAGCGCGGCCCATGCCTTTGCGGTGAGCGTCTGGGGCCATGTAAATGGAATCCTCGGCTGAAAACCGGTAGGCCGGACGGGGCTTGAACCAGTTGCAATAGGCAAAGCCCATCACAAGACCTTCATCTTCGACCACCAAATAGGGCAATCCCTTGGCCAGCACATCGGCGCGTCGACTGGCCATGTCGGCCTCGGTTGGGGGATCGATCTCAAAGGTTCCGGTCCCCGTGAGCACATGGTGACGGTAAATGGCGGTGATGGCGGCGATATCTTCGTCGCGGGCAGGGCGGATCAGAGGCAAGGCAAGGCTCCCGTTGTATAATGGTGGGCTTTTCAGTGTGTCACTGGCCGGGTGGCCAGTTGCGTGTCTCAAACGCTGAAGGATACCGGGCGTCTCGGCATTTGTTCCGAAGATACCCAACCACCCAAGGATAAATCATGGTTGTTATTCGTTTGAACCGCGGCGGCTCTAAAGCACGTCCATTCTTCAACATCGTCGTTGCTGACAAGCGCGTGCGTCGCGATGGTCGCTTCCTCGAGCGCATCGGTTTCTACAACCCCACAGCCAAAGGTGGCGAAGAAGGTCTGCGCATTGCACAAGACCGCCTGACCTACTGGAAGAGCGTTGGCGCTCAGGCTTCCCCCACTGTGGAACGTCTGATTCGTCAAGCTGGCAAAGCAGCCGCCTGATCGGCTCGCCTTGGCCATGCGTCCCCCTTTGGAAACAGCCGCACTGCCGGCTGACGCCATCGAAATCGGGCGCATAGCCGATGCTTGGGGCATCAAAGGCTGGTTCAAGGTCTTGCCCCACAGCGCCTCGCCAGAGGCGCTTTTTTCTTCCAAGCGCTGGTTTTTATTGCCGCCCGATCGGCCCATGAAACCCAAACGCGCAAGCGAGGCCGCAGCCGCTGCCTCTTTGCTGCAGGCTTGGACGGAGCCCTTGCTCCTGAATATCAAAGAAGTCAAAGACCATTCCAACACGGTGGTCGCCTGTGCCCACGATCTCAATGACCGCAATGCGGCCGAGGCCCTGCGTGGTGCGCGCATCTTTGTGCCCCGTTCAAGTTTTCCTACCGCGGCTGATGGCGAGTATTACTGGGTCGACCTGATCGGCTTGCAGGTGTTCAACCGCGAAGGCGTTGACCTCGGCCAAGTGCGGGACCTCATGTCCACCGGACCTCAAACCGTGTTGGTCATTGAAGCTGCCCCTGAAATCGAAGGTGGCAAGCCTGTCGAGCGCATGATCCCCTTCGTGGCGGCGTTTGTGGATGGTGTCGACTTGCCGGGCAAGCGCATCACTGTTGATTGGCAGCCCGACTACTGAGCGGCTCCCGGCCGTGGAGGGCCATCCCCATGCGCTTTGACATCATCACCCTGTTTCCCGAACTGTTCGCGCCGCTGTTGATCAGCGGTATCACACGCCGTGCCTACGAAAGTGGCTTGGTGGATGTGCATTTGTGGAATCCCCGCGACCACGCCGAAGGCAATTACCGCAGGGTGGACGACCGTTCTTTTGGCGGCGGACCTGGCATGGTCATGCTGGCCGAGCCCCTGTTCAAGTGCCTCACGGCCATTCGCGCAGAACGTCAAGAGGCCAATCCTGCCCCTCTGGTGCTGTTTTCTCCCATTGGGCAGGCCCTGAACCATTCTGCGGTCGAGCAGTGGTCGCACAGCGCGGGGGCCGTGTTGTTGTGTGGCCGCTACGAAGGCGTCGACCAGCGTTTCATTGACCAATATGTGGACCAGCAAATCAGCTTGGGAGACTTTGTGCTGTCGGGCGGTGAAATCGCGGCCATGGCTTTACTGGACGCGGTGGCCCGACTGCAGCCGGGTGTGCTCAACGATGAAGGCAGCCACCAGTTGGACAGCTTCAACCCAGCACTGGATGGTTTGCTGGACAGTCCTCATTACACGAGGCCTGAGGTTTGGCAAAACCACGCTGTTCCGGCTGAGTTGATGTCAGGCCATCACGCACACATCGCACGTTGGCGACGCGAGCAAAGTCTTCGTTTGACGTCGTTGCATCGTCCTGAATTGCTGGAACAAGCCCGTTTGTTGGGCAAGTTGAGCCGCCAGGATGAGGCTTACCTGAAAACGAGCCAGAGCCGCGCGGATATCAAAAATCCCAGTCACGGTTCTAAAAAGCTATAATCAAAGGCTTTTCGATCCTCTACCCGCCGCGATTTGGCTCAGTCATGCATTTAGCATGGCCTTTACAGCACAGAACGCCCCTTGTGTAGCGAGGCATGATCGGACGGAGTTCAAAAATGAATTTGATTCAAACTCTTGAGCAGGAAGAAATTGCCCGTTTGGGTAAAGTGCTTCCTGAATTTGCCCCCGGCGACACCGTGATCGTCAGCGTCAACGTGGTTGAGGGCGCGCGCAAGCGTGTCCAGGCCTACGAAGGTGTTGTGATCGCCAAGCGTAACCGTGGTCTGAACAGCGGCTTCACCGTGCGCAAGATCTCCAGTGGCGAAGGCGTGGAACGTACGTTCCAGACCTACAGCCCTGTGATCGCCAGCATCGAAGTCAAGCGTCGTGGTGATGTTCGCCGCGCCAAGCTGTACTACCTGCGTGACCGCAGCGGCAAGTCGGCACGTATCAAAGAAAAGTTGCCACAGCGCAAAGCAGCTCCTGCTGTCAAAGCGTAAAGCCTTTTCGGCCATGCGAAAAAACCGCCCGGGTTTGCACCCAGGGCGGTTTTTTTATGGCCGGTTCTAAACCACGAGCCATGAAACCGGCAGGCCATGAAAAAAGGCCTTGCCGGTGAAGGCAAGACCTTTTCAAGGACCTTGAAGTCCAGGGCTTAGCCCCAGAACAGGATGATTAACCGCGTGTGATTTTCAGCACGCGAGTGCCGCCACGTTTGCCCGCAGGGCCTTCGCCCGCTGCCGCGTGGGGTTTGAAGTTGCTGGCACCAAATTGCTTGGGGCCACGACCAAACTTGTCACCCGCAGCGCCAGCGCCGCGAGGTGCTGGGCGAGCTGCGTTGCGGTTGTCACCGCCGCGTTCTTCCCAACGACCACCTTGACGCGGACCATCCTGGCGAGCGTCTTGACGTGGCGCAGGGCGGCTGTCACCGCGATCCCAAGGGTGGGCTGGGGCAGCACGCTGCTCGAAGCGGTCACCACCACGGTTGTCATTGCGGTTGTCACCGCGGGGCGCGTCAAAACGGCCACCTTCTTTGCGCTGGTCGAAGCGGGGTTCGCTGCGCTGCTCAAAACGGGGCTGTTCATCGCGGAAGTTGCCACGGGGTGCGCGGTTGTCGAAACCACCGCCATCGCGGTCACGGTTGCCGCCAAAGTCACGACCACCAGCGGGTGGACGACCACCGCGGAAGCCACCACCTGCGTTGGCGTAGTTGCGTTCGCCACCAAAGCGGTCACCGCCACGGCCCATGGGCTTGCGTGCTTCGGGCATGCGCACTTTGGGCTCCAGACCTGGAATCACTTCGGCCTTAAATGGCTGGCGTGTGTAGGACTCGATGTCACCGATTTTGCGACGGTCACGGATCTCGGCAAAAGTCACGGCCAAGCCATCGCGGCCAGCGCGGCCTGTGCGGCCGATGCGGTGGGTGTAATCTTCGGCCTTCATCGGCAAGCCGAAGTTGAAGACGTGGGTGATGGTGGGCACGTCGATGCCGCGAGCTGCGACGTCGGTAGCGACCAAAATCTGGACCTGGCCATTGCGCAGCGCCATCAGGCGGCGGTTGCGCATGCCTTGGCTCAAAGCACCGTGCAGGGCCACAGCCGAGAAGCCGTCTTGCTGCAGGTCGGCGGCCAGGCCGTCGCACTCGATTTGTGTGCTGGAGAACACGATGGCTTGGTCAATGGTGGCGTCACGCAACCAGTGGTCGAGCATCTGGCGCTTGTGTTGCGCGTTGTCGGCCCAGAAGAGCACTTGTTTGATGTTGTTGTGCTTTTCTTGCGGGTTGTCGATCTGGATTTTCTGGACCGAAGAACCACCGTCGTGCATCACGCGCATGGCCAGTTGCTGAATGCGCGGGGCAAACGTCGCACTGAACATCATGGTCTGGCGACGCTGGCTGGTCATGTCGTTGATGTCGGCCAGGTCGTCCGAGAAGCCCAGGTCGAGCATGCGGTCGGCTTCGTCCACCACCAAGAACTGGACTTGGTCCAGCTTGATTTGCATGGAGCGTTGCAGGTCGAGCAAACGGCCTGGGGTGGCCACGACCAGATTGGCGTTTTGCAGCTTGGCAATTTGCAATTGGTAAGGAATGCCGCCGACCACGTTGGCCACGCGCAGGCCGCGTGTGTGCTTGACCAGCTCGATGGCGTCTTGTGCCACCTGTTGGGCCAATTCACGGGTAGGGCACAGGATCAGGGCGCCAGGGGTTGGGGCCTTGAAGTTGCGAGGGTTGGTCGGGTCTTTGCGCTTGGAACGCTTGGGGGCTGGCTCGCCCTTGGCTGCGGCATCGGCGCAGGCTTGGTCAAAGTCGGCGCGCTCGGCAGCTTCTTGTTCGGCCATCTGCTGAATCAAGGTGTGCAAAACGGGCAGCAAGAAGGCCGCGGTTTTGCCGCTGCCGGTCTGACTGGAGACCATCAGGTCGGTGTAGCCATTCGATTTGCCGTCTTTGGAGCCGCCCGCCGTGGGCAAAGCCAAAGGAATGGCGCGCAGTTGCACGGCGGTGGGCTGTGTGTAGCCCAGGTCAGCCACGGCTTGCACCAGTTCTGGGGCCAAGCCCAGTTCGACGAAACCATTGGGCACGTCGGCGGCGACTTCAAGCTCGGTCGTTGCATCGGCGAAAGCCTCTGCAGCAGGGGCCTCTGCAGTTGTGATTTCGGCAGCAGCAGCGACCATGATTTCAGTGGCCAGGTTGGCTGCTGGCGTCACGGATGCGGACTCGGCAGAGATGGAAATGTTTTCGGCAGGCGACAAGTCGTCCTGCACTGTGTTCAAAGTGTCAGTCATGTGTGTAAAAAAACTCGCACGGAACAGCGGCCGCAAGGTATTGCTTAGGCCGCAGGCACCGCAAGGTTGAAAAAACATCAACCATCAAACGGTGCTCGCGAGAGGCGCTGGGCGTGGAGCCTGGCCGCTGTGAGTGACCCTATCGTTGGGTCAAGGCGTGAAGGGAGATGTATGAAACGCTGCTCTCATGTGCAGCGCAGCCTCAAATTATGGCATGGATCAGAAAAAAACGCTAGGGTTTTCCCTGAAAAATTCACAACTTGATGAAATGCTCGCGGTAATGCGCCAATTCATCGATGGATTCGTGCACATCGGCCAGCGCAGTGTGCTTTTGTTGCTTCTTGAACCCCGAATACACCTCCGGCTTCCAGCGGCGTGACAGCTCCTTGAGGGTGCTGACGTCGAGGTTTCGGTAATGAAAAAAGGCTTCCAGCTTGGGCATGAACTTGACCAGAAAGCGGCGGTCCTGGCTGATGGTGTTGCCACACAAGGGCGATGCGCTCTTGGGCAGGTACTTTTTAAGGAACGTGAGAATTTGCGCTTCGGCATCGGCCTCGCTGGTGGTGGAGGCTTTGACTTTGTCGATCAAGCCGCTCTTGCCATGCGTGCCCTTGTTCCAGGCGTCCATCTTGTTCAACAGTTCATCGCTTTGGTGGATGACCAAAACCGGGCCTTCGATGCGGGGCGTCAAGTGGGGACCGGTCACGATGACGGCAATCTCCAGCAGGCGTTCTTTTTCTGGATCGAGGCCGGTCATTTCGCAATCGATCCAGACCAAATTTTGGTCTGATTTGGGCAATTCAATCGCTTCGGCAGTGGTGGAGGGGGTGTTGACTTGAGACATGCCGTGATTGTCGCTGAAGCCAATGGCGCGAAGCGTGATTTCAATCTGCCCTACACTTTGCGCCCATGAATGCATCCCTCACTTTGACCCTGACGCTCGTGTTGGCCTTGCTCGCGCATGTGGCGCTCAAGTTCTGGCTCAATGCTCGCCAGGTTAGGCATGTGGCCCGGCATCGCAGTGCTGTGCCTGCCACCTATGCCGATTCGGTATCGCTGGCTGACCATCAAAAGGCGGCCGATTACACCCTTGCCAAAGCCCGCTTGTCGCAAATAGACATTGCATTGGATGCCGCAGTGCTGTTGGGCTGGACATTGCTGGGTGGGCTGGATGCCCTGAACCAGGTGTTGCTGGACTGGATGGGGCCGGGCATGGCACAGCAAATCGCTTTGGTGTTGGGTTTCAGCTTGCTGGGTGGTCTGATCGGCTTGCCTTTGTCGCTGATGCAAACCTTTGGCGTTGAGCAGCGTTTTGGCTTCAACAAAATCACGCCCAAACTCTGGCTGGCGGACATGGTTAAAGGCCTGGTTTTGGGCCTGGCACTGGGCATGCCGCTGCTGTGGGTGGTGCTTTGGTTGATGCAGGCGGGCGGGGCCTGGTGGTGGCTTTGGGCCTGGGGCGTTTTGGTGGGGTGGCAGCTGTTTTTGATGGCCATTGCACCCAATGTCATCATGCCGCTGTTCAACAAGTTCACCCCGCTGGACGATGAATCGCTCAAGACCCGTGTGCAGGCTCTGATGCAGCGCGCAGGCTTCACAGCCAAAGGCTTTTTTGTGATGGACGGCAGCCGCCGTTCTGCTCATTCGAATGCATTTTTTACTGGCTTTGGTGCCAGCAAGCGGGTGGTGTTTTTTGACACCTTGCTCAAGCAACTGAGCCCATCCGAAATGGAGGCGGTGCTGGCCCACGAATTGGGGCACTTCAAGCACAAGCACATCGTCAAGATGATGGCGACGAGCTTTGCGTTGACCTTGGCTGGCCTGGCACTCTTGGGCTGGTTGGCCCAGCAGGTCTGGTTCTACACGGGCCTCGGCGTCATGCCCAGTTTGTCAGACAGCAACAACGCGCTGGCGCTGGTGCTGTTCATGCTGGTGACCCCTGTGTTCACTTTGTTCTTTGCCCCTGTTGCGTCCTGGCGCTCACGTCAGCAAGAGTTCGAGGCCGATGCTTATGCGGTTTCTCAAACCCCTGGCCAGGATTTGGCGTCTGCCTTGCTCAAGCTGTATCAGGACAACGCATCGACTTTGACGCCTGATCCTGTGTATGTGAAGTTTTACTATTCGCACCCTCCGGCCAGTGAGCGTCTGTTGAGGATGAAAACGGCATGACCCAGCCAGAAGTCCGCGCCCTCAAACCCACCGAAGTCGTCATGGCGCTCAGCCAAGTAACTGGCTGGACTTTGTCGGGCGATGGTGAGCACATCGCCATAGAAAAAACCTTTGTGTTTGACCAGCACAGCCATGCACTGCTTTTCGTCAACAGCGTGGGTTGGTTGTCTGAAAAGCTCAATCACCACCCTGAGCTCGTGCTGAATTACCGCCGCTGTATCGTGCGTTGGCGCACCCACGATGTGCGAGGCCTGAGTCGTCTTGACTTTGAGGCCGCCACCCAAACCGATACCTTGTTACCGACATGAAACTGCATGAGTAAACCCAAACAACACCCGATCACGCCACTGGCTGTCGATCTGGAGCCCGGTCTGGTGGTGGCCACTTACGGTCGGCATTGTCTGGTGGAGACACCCGAAGGCAGGCGCCTGATTTGTCACCCTCGTGGCAAGAAGAACCAAGTGGTGGTGGGCGACCAAGTCCTGTGGCAAATTGCGGGTGACGAAGGCAGCATCGAAAAGCTGCAAGACCGTCGTAATCTGTTTTACCGCCAAGATGAAATTCGTACCAAATCTTTTGCGGCCAACTTGGACCGTGTGCTGATCTTGATCGCTGCCGATCCAGAGTATTCGGAAAGCCAACTGTCGCGGGCCTTGGTGGCCGCTGAGGCCGAGCGCATCACGCCCATCATTGCGCTCAACAAAAGCGATCTGGCGCAGCCCTTTGCCCAAGCCTGGGAACGCTTGGCCCCTTACCGCGCCATGGGTTACAAGGTGATGCCCATCAGCCTGAGCCCGCGCAGCCCAGTGGCCGATGACGGTGTGCAGGCTTTGTGCGCACTTTTACAAGGTCTGACGACCTTGGTGCTGGGGCCATCCGGCAGTGGCAAAAGTACACTCATCAACCGCTTGGTGCCCGATGCGCAGGTGGAAACGGGTGAAATCTCGCTGGCACTCAATTCGGGCAAGCACACCACCACCAGCACGCGCTGGTACTGGGTGCCCGCACTCGACACACCCAACGCAGCACATGCCGCCAGAACGGCTTTGATCGATTCACCCGGATTTCAGGAATTTGGCTTGCACCACATCGAGCCGACCCGACTGGCCGACTGCATGCCCGATTTACGCGCCCATGTGGGAGGCTGCAAGTTTTACAACTGCACGCACTTGCATGAGCCCGGTTGCGCCGTGCTCGCACAGGTTGAAAACGAAGAGCAAAACGGCACCATCAGCGTCCGGCGTCACCGCATCTATGCGCAGTTGTTTGACGAGTTGAGCCAACAGCGCTGGTGAAGACGCTGGGTCACCCCACCAGATTGGCCATGGTGAGCAAGGCCACCAGCACCAACCACATGATCACTGTGCGCCAGACCAAGCCGACCACTTGGGCAAAGTGAGCCACCTCGGGCGTTCGGCCAGGGGTGCTGTTCCCGCCTGAGGTGTTGTCGCTTTCTTCGTCTTCATTACTCGCTTGCAAGGGCGCTCCGCCGAGGCGGATGTTGATGGCGCCCGCTGTCGCAGCCAGGATCACCCCATCGTTGTCGTCTGGAAAGTTTTGTGCGTGGTTGCGCCAGCCGTCCATGGCATCTTCAAAGCTGCCCACAATCGCAAAACCCATGGCAGTCATGCGCGAAGGCAGCCAATCCATGGCCTGCCATGCCCGCGAGGCCACGGATTGCAGCGCCTCACTCATCACGGAGCCGTCGTCTTCTGTGGGTTTTTGCCAGCGGCGTTGCGCCAACTCGGTCAGGCGATACACCACGGCACCGACAGGCCCCAAGCCAATGATGGACAGTGCTGCATACCAAAAGAAAACACCAAACACGTGCCTGTGCGCAGCGATCATGGAGTATTCGATGACATGACGCACGATTTCGCTGCGCGGTATTTGGCCGACTTGCACTTGTTGCCACTCGGCTAGCAGTTCGCGGGCTTGGGTTTCATTGCCGTCCTCCAGGGCTTCGCGGATGGCCGTGAAGTGGTGGCTGAACTGCCTGAACCCCAAGGTGAGATAAAGCAGTGCGACATGCCAGATCACGGCAAACAACCAGCCCAATCCCCATTCAAGCGACCAGTTCACCAGCATCGCCACAAGCGCCGGGCCAATCACCGTGATGCCCCAAGTGATCCAGGCCTGGTGACGCACCCCTGCGTCAAATGTGCGGGCCACCCAGGCGACCCAGCGTTCCACGGTGGTGTAGATCACATTGACGGCATTGAGTGGGCGCGCTTGCTCCAGTACCAAAGCCAACAGGATTGCAAAAAAACTCATGGCATTCTCATTCCACTGGGTTAACCACTAAGAATCGATAGAAGTTACGAAGCATAGCGGCTGTAGCACCCCAAATGAAGCGCTCGACAAGGTCGATCTGACCATCTGCTGCACACCGTGGTTCTTGGTAGGGCATTGAAAACCATTGCCTGCGGGCACCTTGCCATTCAAAGGTATGGCGACGGTGGTGTGCCGGATTCATCAAGAAAGCCAAGGGCACCTCAAAAATATCCTGTACTTCGTCTGCGTTGGGTGCTGGCTCAAATTCGGGGGACACCAAAGCAATGACGGGGGTGACCCAAAAAGCAGTTCCGGTCACATAAACCGGCAATTCGCCAATGACCTGAACATGCTTGGGGTGCAGGCCCACTTCTTCGTGGGCTTCGCGCAGCGCGGTCGCATGTCGGCTGGTGTCTTGCGGATCGACTTTGCCGCCCGGAAAAGCGATCTGCCCTGAGTGCGTCGACATGTGGTGGGCCCGTTGGGTGAGCAAAACCGTGGATTCCGAGAATTCAGGCCCACGCAGCACGATGGGCACCAAAACCGCTGCATGGGCGGGCGATCTGTCGGTGAAAGAAGTTTCCCGTTCGACTTCAGGCTGCCAGATGGGGGGCTGCGCGAAGCGGGCTTTCAGTGCGGCAGGCAACAAGTGCGCAGACGGCACCGCTGGCATATCGTGATCGATGCGCCAAATCGGAACATTGCGGGGGTCAAAAGACAAAGGTTTTGGCACAGGCTGTATTTATAACCGACAGGGAAACGGCCAGCTTTAAAATAGCTGACGCTGCACTTTTTAGCAGCGCTATTTTTATTGATTTAGGTTGACACCATGAAGCGTGATTATTTTTCTCCTGGCACCTCATCCGATCGCCGTTTTGGCGAACACCGCTCCGGCACCTGCATGGCGCTGATCGATGGCCGGTTCCTGATCTGGATGGCGCAACAAGGCGCTGTGGGTGCCACGGGCGAGTCGGTGAATCGCCAAGGCTTGCTCAGCTTGCTGTCGCAAGCACTTTTGCATGCCGGACTCGATGTCGACTTGCGCCGTATTTATTGGTACAGCGACCGATCGGATGGTTTGATCATCGACGACCAGATCGTGCGCCTGGTGCAAACCCACGATGCCGACGGCGGCGCTTCCTTGCTCCGTTCCTTGGGCCATGACCTCAAGCAACTGGCTGAGCACCATGCCTGTGACCATGTGTTGGTGGCCAGCGACGATGAGCGGTTTTTGGCCACCATCGACGAAGCCCAGTTGAGCGGTGTGAGCGTGCATCTGCTGGCCGATGAATCGGCGCGCAACATGCCCCAAATGGTGCGCACCGATCCGGGTTGGGCCCGCTTGTTGGCCCAAGGTGACCGCCGTGTGGTGGTCAACTCGCAAGCCCTGGCCGACATGCTGCAAGGCAAACTGCCCACAGGCATGGGCTTGGCACTGGAAGATGTCGAAGAGCTGCGCAAGTCGATGCATGAAGTCATCACCGCTTGGTGGGCCGATGAGCCTGAAGACCTGCGTGAAGACCTGCGCGATGCGCTGCAGATCAGCCGAGGCATTCCGCAAGAAGTGGACCGCCAACTCTTGCTGCGCATGCGCCAGCGCCTGGCCCGCGCCTTGAGCTTGCCGGAGAAAAAGATGTTGCGTGAAACACTGCGTTCGGTGGTGGCTGAACCCTCCGTGCCCTCTTCAGCTGCCGCTGGATCGCCATCTGGATCGACGCCTGCAACGATATTGCCAGGCCCCGACTTTCCCCCTGACAGTGACGCGTAAATCAACGCTGCGGGCCGCAGGGTCTGCCGCACCCAAGCAAAAAAGCCCTGACTCGCGAAAGTCAGGGCTTTTTGTTGGGGGTACTGAGCAGGTGAAAGCCTAGCCCCTATTTTTGTTTTGACGCAGTCGCACTCAAAAAGGGCGTGGCATCGGCTGTTCGCTGCACCTTAGGGTTTGGCGTGGTACCGCGTCAATCGCTCGACTTCATTTTTGGAGCCCAGCACCACGCTCACGCGTTCGTGCAGTTGGCTGGGTAGCAAGTCGAGAATGCGTTCCTTGCCGTTGGTGGATGCGCCTCCTGCTTGCTCAATCAGCCAGCTCATGGGGTTGGCTTCGTACAGCAGGCGCAGTTTGCCGGGCTTGTGCGGTTCGCGTTTGTCCCAGGGGTACATGAACACGCCGCCACGGGTCAGGATGCGGTGCACATCGGCCACCATGCTGGCGATCCAGCGCATGTTGAAGTCTTTGCCGCGCGGACCTTCTTTGCCTTGCAGGCATTCGTCAATGTAGCGGCGCACGGGCTCGTCCCAATGGCGCATGTTGCTCATGTTGATGGCGAACTCTTTGGTGTCGGCGGGCACTTGCACGTTTTCCTGTGTCAGTACGAAGGAGCCTTGTTCGCGGTCCAGCGTGAACATGGCCACGCCATCGCCCACAGTGAGCACCAGAGTGGTTTGTGGGCCATAGACGCAGTAGCCTGCAGCCACTTGCTGCTTGCCTGGCTGCAGGAAGTCCTGTTCCGTCACGCCTTGGCTTCCTTCGGCTTTTTTGAGCACGCTGAAGATGGTGCCGATGCTGACGTTGACGTCGATGTTGGACGAGCCGTCCAGGGGGTCAAATAGCAAAAGGTATTCGCCTTGCGGGTAGCGGTTGGGCACCAGGTAAATGCTGTCCATTTCTTCGGAGGCCATGGCCGCGAGGTGCCCGCCCCATTCGTTGGCTTCGAGCAGCACTTCGTTGGCGATGATGTCCAGTTTCTTTTGCACCTCGCCTTGCACGTTTTCGCTTTCGGCACTGCCCAAAACACCGCCCAAAGCGCCTTTGTTAACGGCGTGGCTGATGCTTTTGCAGGCGCGAGCGACCACTTCGAGCAACAAGCGCAGGTCAGCCGGGATGTGGCCTTTGTCGCGTTGTTGCTCCACCAAGTAGCGGGATAGGGAGACTTTGCTGCTCATGTTCATTCCTCGGGTTCAGTGGGCTGTCGGATGCAGTCAGTGGCTACTCAGGGCGCGGCTGATCACCTCGCGCACATCGTTGGAGAGGTCGGCTTTGGCCGCCACACGCTCGATCGCCACGCGGGCGGCGCTGCGGTAGGGCTCGGCCAGTCGGCTCCAGCGGTCCATGGCGCGGGCCAGGCGGGCGGCCACTTGCGGGTTGATGGCATCCAAAGCGAGCACTTGTTCGCTCCAGTACACATAACCTGCTGCATCGGCACGGTGGAAACCGGCGGGGTTGGCGCTGCAATAGCTGAAGATCAAACTGCGTGCGCGGTTGGGGTTGCGCAGGCTGAAGTCGGCGTGCTGCATGAGCTGGCGCACGCGGGGCAAAACATCGCCAGCGCGATCGGGTGCTCCGGCTTGCAAGGCAAACCACTTGTCGATCACCAAAGCTTCGTGCTGGAACAGCTTGTGGAATAAGGCCAAGGCGTCTTGCGCCAAGACATTGCCGCTGACCACCAACGCCGACAAGGCGTTGAAGCGGTCGGTCATGTTGCTGGCGTCCTTGAACTGCTGGTATACACGGCCGGGTGTGACGGCGTCACCGCTGTGCACGGCTGCCACGCACAGCATGCCCATGGACAGCCCGGCCAATGCGCGGCGACCACTCGACTGGGCATCGGGTGAGTAAGCGCCGTTGTTCTTGTGTGCGTCCCAAGCCCATTGCCAGTCGGCTTGCAAGGCCGTGGCCAATTGCAGGCGCATGTTCTCGCGCAGGGCGTGCACGCGTTGCGGGTCCACGACGTCCAGCTGGTCGGCGATGTAGTTCTCTGACGGCAGTGTGAGCGCCAGGTCTTTGAACGCAGCATCCAGTGTGGGGTGGCGCAGCACGTTGCGCAAGGCCGCGACCAGGGCTTCGGACAGCACAGGCTGACCCGTCAGGTCCTTGTTCTGCTGGATGGCATCGGTGGCGCTTTGCAGCATCAGGCGTTGACCAGCTTCCCATTGGTTGAAGGGGTCGTTGTCATGGGCCAGCAAGATCAGCAGATCGGCCGCCGACAAGCCGTCTTCCAGCACCACGGGGGCACTGAAACCGCGCAGCAGCGAGGGCACAGGTTCGCTGTCAATGTTGACAAAGCTGTAGCTGGCGCTGGCTTCGGTCAGCACCAAGGTCTGCTGCAGCACCACATCAGCTGCACCGGCCATTTGCAAGGGCAGGGCCTGACCATCGCGGCTGAGCAGGCCCAGCGTGACCGGGACGACGAAGGGCGCTTTGCGGTCTTGGTCTGGCGTGGCGTGGCAACTTTGACTGAGGGTGAGCGTGTAAGTGCGCTCGGCAGCGTTGTAGGCCCCTGAGGCCTGAAGGCGTGGCGTGCCCGCTTGGCTGTACCAGTGTTTGAACGCGGCCAGATGCAGCGCCAGTGCCGAGCCGGGGTTGGCATCGGCAATGGCTTGCGCAAAGTCATCACAAGTCACAGCTTGGCCATCGTGGCGCTCAAAGTAGAGCTTCATGCCTTTGGCAAAGCCGTCGCGCCCTAGGCTGTCAATGGGCGTGGCCACCAAGGTCTGCATCATGCGAACGACTTCAGAGCCCTTTTCGTAGATGGTGACGGTGTAGAAGTTGTTGATTTCCACATAGCTGTCAGGGCGCACTGGGTGGGCCATGGGACCGGCGTCTTCGGCAAATTGCACGGTGCGAAGCACGCGCACGTCTTCGATGCGCTTGACGGCGCGGGCGCTGGTGTCGCCGGCCATGTCCTGGCTGAATTCCTGGTCGCGGAAAACCGTGAGGCCCTCTTTGAGTGACAGCTGGAACCAGTCGCGGCAGGTGATGCGGTTGCCCGTCCAGTTGTGGAAATACTCGTGGCCCACCACGCTTTCGATGTTGCCGAAATCCATGTCGGTAGCGGTGGCCGGATTCGCCAACACGTACTTGGTGTTGAAGATGTTCAGGCCCTTGTTCTCCATCGCGCCCATGTTGAAGTCGCTGGTGGCGACGATCATGAAGCGTTCCAGGTCCAGCGGCAAACCAAAACGGGCTTCGTCCCAGGCCACGCTGGCCATGAGCGAGTTCATGGCGTGTTCGGTTTTGTCCAAGTCGCCGGGGCGCACAAAGACCTGCAAGAGGTGCTCGGTGCCGCTGCGGCTGATGATGCGCTGTTCGCGTGCGACCAGTTGGCCCGCCACCAGTGCGAACAAATAGCAAGGCTTTTTGTGCGGGTCGACCCACTTGGCAAAGTGGCGTCCGTCGTCCAATGTGCCTTGCTCAAGCAAGTTGCCGTTGGACAGCAGCACCGGGTATTTGGCCTTGTCGGCACGCAAAGTGACGGTGTAGCTGGCCATCACATCGGGGCGGTCCAGAAAGTAGGTGATGCGCCGAAACCCCTCGGCCTCGCACTGCGTGAAGAACGAGTCGTTGCTGACGTACAAACCCATCAGTTGGGTGTTTTTCTCGGGGTTGCAGGTGGTGAAGATTTCCAGATCGAAGCCCTCTTGGCCTCCATCTTCCAAGCTCGGCAGGTTTTCCAGCACCAGCTGGCCACCGTCCATCTTGAACGAAGTGCCCGCGCCATTCACCAGCACGCGTGCCAGGTTCAGGTCTTCGCCGTCCAGGCGCAGCGGCTGGGCCGCCACATCCGGGTTGCGGCGCAAGCGCATTTTGTTCAGTACGCGGGTCTTGGCCGGGTCGAGGTCGAACGTCAGATCGACCGTGTCGATCCAGAAAGCCGGTGCGGCATAAGCCTCCCGGTGAATCGCGGTGGGTTGTCCTTCACGCATCACTAACTCCGTTTTGGTTGAGGTCTGACCGGGTCAGAGGCCTTGTTTCAGTGAGGCTTCGATGAATGCATCCAGGTCGCCATCGAGCACTTTTTGGGTGGCCGAAATCTCGACGTTGGTGCGCAAATCCTTGATGCGGCTGTTGTCCAGCACATAGCTGCGAATCTGGTGACCCCAGCCCACATCGGTCTTGGTGTCTTCCAGCTTTTGCTGCTCTTCCATGCGCTTGCGCATTTCAAAGTCGTACAGGCGCGAACGCAAGCGTTGCCATGCCACGTCGCGGTTGCTGTGCTGGCTTCGGCCGTCTTGGCACTGCACCACGATGCCGGTGGGGATGTGCGTCAATCGCACCGCCGAGTCGGTTTTGTTGATGTGCTGACCACCCGCACCGCTGGCACGGAAAGTGTCGGTACGCACGTCAGACGGGTTGATGTTGATCTCGATTGAGTCGTCGATTTCGGGATACACAAACAGCGAAGCGAACGAGGTGTGGCGGCCGCCCGACGAGTCGAATGGGCTTTTGCGCACCAAGCGGTGCACGCCGGTTTCTGTGCGCAGCAGGCCAAAGGCATATTCGCCCTCAATCTTGATGGTCGCGCCTTTGATGCCCGCGGTGTCGCCCGGTGTTTCGTCTTCCACGGTGGCTTTGAAGCCTTTGCGCTCGGCGTATTTGACGTACTGGCGCAGCAGCATGCTGGCCCAGTCGCAGGCTTCGGTGCCGCCTGCGCCTGCCTGGATGTCGACAAAGCAGTTCAGCGGGTCGGCCTCGTGGCGGAACATGCGGCGGAATTCGAGGTCTTCGACCAAGCTGGCCAATTTGGCGGTTTCTGCCTCAATGGTCTTCAAGCCATCCTCATCGCCTTCTTCCTTGCTCATCTCGAAGAGTTCAAGGTTGTCGGCCAGCTCGCTGGTCAGGTTGGTGATGGTCACCACCACGCCATCCAAGGCTTTCTTTTCTTTGCCCAGCTCTTGGGCTTTTTTCGGGTCGTTCCAGACCGAGGGATCTTCGAGGGATGCGTTGACGGTTCTCAGCCGTTCAGATTTGGCATCGTAGTCAAAGATACCCCCGTAACTCGTGGGTACGAGCGGTCAGGTCTGTGAGGGATGCGCCGATTTGGTTGATGTGTTCTGCGTCCATGGGGAATGTGTCCGGTTCGGTAAACCGGTCATTTTCTCATGAGTTGGTTGGGCAAGGCCTCGGGCAGTCGGTTAAAACTGCCGTCCGTAAGAGAACATCACTGCGGCGGTGCCCAAGAACTTGACCTGAAGCGAGTCGTGCTGGGTCAGTTTGTAGCCCACGGCCGGGATGATGGCTGGCGAGAACCCGTGGTAATTGAGGGGCACTTTGTTTTCATAAGGCGCCACGTAACCGTACATCAGGCCCCCCGTGACTTTGGCAAACAGTTGCGGCATGCCCAGCAAATTGTTGAACTGACGCCCGGCGTACACATACACCGAGGGTTGGCCGAAGGAGTTGCTGAAAAAGCTGATGCCGCACAAACGATCACCGGGCAATTGCTCGTCGATGGCGACCAGAACCACATTTTTGTGTTCAGGGTTGTTACTGAAGTGGTAGGTGTAAGGTGAAAACGTGAATTCGCCCCGGTGTGTGGGTTCGGGTGCACCTTTGACGGCCAACAGGTCGGGGCAATAGCGCGTGGAGCTGTCTGCGTGTGCCAGTGAGAATAAGCCTGACAAGGCCACCGGCAGTATGAAACGCAGAATGTGTAAGGGGTGCATGGCAAACGATGATCAATATTAAAACGGTTTGATTCTAGGGCTTGTCAGGCCAAGAACTTTTGCAGCAGTGCTGCCAGTGTTTGTGGCTGATCATGGTGCAGCATGTGGCCCGCGTCGGGGATGACGGCTTTTTCCAGCACCGGCACGGCTTTTAAACGCTCATGGAATTCGGCCAATGTGTAGCGGCCCTTCCACCATTGGCCCAGCGAGTCGTCTGAGGCCTCTACCGCCAGCACCGGTGCAGTGATGCGGCGGTACATCTCCAGCGCTTCTTCGACGTGGAACAAATACGGGTTGATCACCTTGTGCGCCGCATCGCCCAGAATGCGCCACAGCCCATCGCTGCCCGCTCGCGCCCAATGCTGGGCCAGCCATTGGGCTTTGTCTGCGCTCAGGCGGTGGTTGGTCTTCATCAAGCGCGCCGCCACACCCGCGGCATCGGCATAGGGTTTCAAGGCGTTCGCCCCCTCGCGCTGCGCTTTGAGCTCATCGAGCCATTGGCCCATGCGGGTCGGGGCTTGGGCGGGCCGGGTGGCGGGCATGCCAAAACCTTCGACGTTGACCAGCCGGCGAATGCGCTCAGGCCGTGTGCCTGCGTACATCATCACCACGTTGCCGCCCATGCTGTGGCCGACCAAGTCAATCGCTTGCCCCGGGTACAGCTGGTCCAGCAAGGCGTCCAGATCGGCCAAGTAATCGGGAAACCAATAACTGTCGGTGGGCGGGGCCTCGGTCAGGCCGTAGCCTCGCCAGTCCATGGCGATGATGGGGCGTTGTTGAGCAAAGGCTTGGCTGAACGCATCCACCATAAATTGCCAGGACGCGGCCACGTCCATCCAGCCGTGCGCCAGAACCAAGGGGGTGGCACCCGGCGTGGGTGTGCCCCATTGACGGACGTGGTAACGGCAGCCGCGCAGTGGCACCCACAGGCTTTGAGATTCGCGTTGAACTTGGTACATACTTTCGATCATAAGGAGACCCAACATGAGCGTCAGTCGCAAGCAGGACCGCCAAAGTCAAGCCACCCCCCAAGCCAACCCTCGAGCTGTCACTGACCCTTACCAAGTCATTCACCAAGGCTTTGGCTGGAAGGTGCCCAAGCACTTCAACATGGCCCAAGCTTGCTGCACGCAGTGGGCCGCGCAGGCTGCGACGGCCCAACGCCAAGCGGTGCGTGAGCATGTGGCAGGGCAAGGCTTGGGCCGCAGCTGGACTTTTGGGCAGTTGCAGCAAGACGCCAATCGCCTGAGTCAGGTCTTGCGTGCGCAAGGCGTGCGGCGCGGCGACCGGGTGGCCATCGTGATGCCCCAGCGCTTTGAGACCGCTGTGGCCTACATGGCGGTGCTGCAAATGGGGGCAGTGGCCATTCCACTGTCCATGCTGTTCGGGCCTGAGGCGCTGTCTTTTCGCATCAACGACAGCCAAGCCCGAGTGGCGGTGTGTGACGAATCGACCCTTGACGCCTTGCTGCAAGCCCGCCCCGATTGCCCTGGCTTGCAAACCCTGATCGGCTTGGGGGAGGCGGGTGCCTTGGCCGACCTGGATGGCCACCGCGCCATGGCCGCCAGCCCAAGCACTTTCAAACCCGTGCGCACCTTGGCCGAAGACCCTGCGGTGCTGATCTACACCAGCGGCACCACCGGCAACCCCAAAGGCGCGCTCATTCCGCATCGGGCGCTGATCGGGAACCTCACCGGATTTGTGTGCAGCCAGAACTGGTTTGGCTTTGACCCTTTTGACGCCACCCAAGCGTCCCAAGCGGTGTTTTGGTCGCCCGCCGATTGGGCCTGGACAGGGGGCTTGATGGACGCCTTGCTGCCCAGCTTGTATTTCGGACGACCCATCGTGGCCTTCAATGGGCGCTTTTCGCCAGAGGCGGCTTTCGAGATTTTGCAAAGCCATGCGGTCACGCACAGCTTTTTGTTCCCCACGGCGCTCAAGGCCATGATGAAAGCCGTGCCCGATGTGAAACCCCATTACAAACTGCAGCTGCAAGCCATGATGAGCGCGGGCGAAGCGGTGGGCGATGCGGTGTTCGACTATTGCCAAAAGCAGCTGGGCGTCACCGTGAACGAGATGTTTGGCCAGACCGAAATCAATTATGTGGTGGGCAACTGCACCCGTTTGTGGCCCGCCAAACCAGGCAGCATGGGCAAGGGCTATCCCGGCCACCGGGTGGCGGTGATCGACGATGCGGGCCGCGTGTGTCCTGCGGGCACGCCCGGTGAGGTGGCGGTCCATCGTTGTGATGTGCACGGCCAGCCGGACCCGGTGTTCTTTTTGGGCTACTGGAACAACGAGCAAGCCACCCAAGCCAAATACACCGGTGATTGGTGCCGCACCGGCGACATGGCGGTGGCCGACGAGGACGGTTACCTGTGGTACCAAGGGCGCACCGACGACATGTTCAAGGCCGCGGGCTACCGCATTGGCCCAGGCGAGATCGAAAACTGCTTGGTCAAACACGCGGCGGTGGCCAACGCCGCTGTGGTGCCTAAGCCCGACAAAGACCGGGGTGCGTTGGTCAAGGCCTATGTGGTCATGTCGCCCGACTGGCAAAGCCGCAGGCCCGTAGGCGCAGGGCGAGCCGCGTTTGAAGAACAGCTCAGACGTGAACTGCAAGCCCATGTGAAGGGCTTGCTGGCCCCCTACGAATACCCCAAAGAGATCGAGTTCATCGCGCAACTGCCCATGACCACCACAGGCAAAGTGCAGCGGCGGGTGTTGCGTCTGCAGGAAGAAGCACGCGCGACAGCGGTGCAGGCCCAAGCACGTTGAGGCGTGACAAAATCAACCCAACACCGTTTTCCCCTGCTCAGGGAAATCAGGACGACTTGAATTCAACACAGGAAACACCATGAAACTCGTTCAACTCGGCCAATCCGACTTGCATGTCACGCCCATTTGCCTGGGCACCATGACTTTTGGCGAACAAGTCAACGAGGCCGATTCGCATGCCATCTTGGACCGATCGCTCGAAGCGGGCATCAACTTCATTGACACGGCTGAGATGTATGCCGTGCCCGCCACCGCAGCCACCTGTGGCTTCACCGAAACCTACATCGGCAACTGGTTTGCCAAAAACCCCGGTGCCCGCCAGAAGTTGGTGCTGGCCACCAAGGTGGCCGGCCCTTCGCGCGGCATGCCCTGGATTCGTGAGGGCTCGGGCATGAGCGGGCAGGATATTTTGAATTCGTGTGATGCCAGCTTGCGTCGCCTGCAAACCGAGGTGATCGATCTGTACCAAATTCATTGGCCCGAGCGCCATGTGCCTGCGTTTGGCATGGCGTATTTCGACCCGAGCAAAGACAAGCCGCTCACCTCGATTCACGAGCAACTCGAAGCCTTGTCCAAATTGGTCAAAGCCGGCAAGGTGCGTTATGTGGGCCTGTCGAACGAAACACCTTACGGCGTTCACGAATTCGTGCGCCTGGCCGAGCAACATGGCCTGCCCCGTGTGGCCACGGTGCAAAACCCTTACTGCCTGGTCAACCGCACCTATGACAACGCGCTGGATGAAACTTGCCACCGCCTGAACGTGTCGATGCTGGCTTATTCACCGCTGGGCTTTGGCCTGCTGACGGGCAAATACGACCACATCGATTTGACTGGCCCACTGCTGCCCGAAGGTGGCCGCATTGCCCGCTACGACTCGATGCGCAAACAGCGTTGGGGCCGCCCCGAAGCGCTGGTGGCTGCACGCCGCTACAACCAGTTGGCCCGCGACAATGGCATGACACCGACCCAAATGGCCTTGGCGTTTTGCTACCACCGCTGGAGCGTGGCCAGCACCATCATTGGCGTGACATCGCTCGCACAATTGAACGAAGACTTGGCCGCCTGGTCGACCGAGTTGTCGCCTGAAGTGCTCAAGGCCATTGATGCGATCCGGTGGGACATGCGCGACCCGGCTTTGTGATCCTGGCCCATGGCCAAAAAAGACAAAGTCAGTGAAACCCCGGCCACGGCGCTCTTGCGCCAGCACGGGGTTAGCTTCACCGAACACCCCTACGAATACTTGGAACACGGTGGTGCCCAGCACAGCGCACAGGTCTTGGGCATGGACCCGTTTGCCGTGGTCAAGACCCTGATCATGCAAGACCAGGATGCTAAACCGCTGGTGGTGCTGATGCATGGCAACCGCAAGGTATCGACCAAAAACCTCGCGCGGCAAGTGGGCCTCAAGGCCATTGAGCCCTGTGCGCCCGAAGTGGCCAACCGGCACAGCGGTTATCTGGTGGGCGGTACCTCGCCGTTTGCCACGCGTCGGCAAATGCCGGTCTTCATCGAGCAAACCATTTTGGCTTTGCCTCGCATCTGCATCAACGGTGGGCGGCGCGGTTACCTGGTGGGCATCGACCCCCAAGTGTGCGTGCAGTTGTTGGGCGCGCAGCCCGTCCAATGCGCACTGGCAGAATGACGCCCGTATAAGAACAAGGGAGCTTTCGATGGATGTGTTGATTCCGGTGGCCGTGGTGTTGGCCAGTTATTTGGTGGGCTCGCTCAGCTTTGCCGTCATTGTGAGCCGCTTGATGGGGTTGAACGACCCGCGCAGCTACGGCAGTAAAAACCCCGGTGCCACCAATGTGCTGCGCTCGGGCAGCAAAAAAGCCGCCATCCTGACCTTGCTGCTTGACGCGGTAAAGGGCTGGCTGCCGGTGGCGCTGGTGCTGGCCTTTGGCCCGCCACACGGTTTGGGACCAGGCGTGGCCGCGCTGGCGGGCTTGGCCGCATTTCTGGGGCACTTGTACCCGGTGTTCTTTGGCTTTGTGGGCGGCAAAGGCGTGGCCACGGCGGTGGGTGTGCTGGTGGGCGTCAATGGCTTGCTGGCGCTGACGACCGTGCTCACGTTTGCCATCGTGGTGTATTTCAGTCGCTATGTGTCGCTGGCGTCGATGGTGGCTGCGGTGTTTGCGCCAGTGTTTTATGTGTTTGGCGACGGCGTGGCCTGGGATGTGAATGCGGCGGAGGTGTTCAGCCTGGCGGTGATGTCTTTGCTGCTGGTCTGGCGTCACCGTGAAAACATCAATCGCCTGTTGGCAGGTACCGAATCCAAACTGGGACAGAAAAAAGCATGAGCCAAGACCTGCAAAGACTGCATGTGGCAGCCCGCTACAGCGAGGCGGCCATCTTTAATGGGGTGGTCTATTTGGCGGGCATGGTGCCTGAATGCGAAGCCATCGACATCCGCAGCCAGACCGCCGATGTGCTGCGCCAAATCGAGCAACGCTTGACCGAGGCGGGCAGCGACAAGACGCGCATCCTGCGCACCCAGATCTACCTGAAAGACATCACCGACATCGCGGCCATGAACGAGGTGTGGGATGCTTGGGTGGTGGCCGGCTGCGCACCGCCTCGGGCCACCGTGCAAGCCGCGCTGGCCGACCCGGCCTATCGGATTGAGGTGGTGGTGACTGCGGCGGTGAAGGCAGTGGTCATGGCCGCGGTCCCGGCAGCGGGCACCGCATTGTGAGATCGCACGCGAAATTTTCCACTGTTTAGCCAGACCGTCTCTGATTTGTCATGCCCGCGAATGCGGGTATCCATGGCCGCCAAAGGCATGGCCCCCCGGTCAAGCCGGGGGTGACAAACAGGAGAGCCCGTCAGGCCGGGGGTGACAAACTGAGGAATCTGTCATGCCGGCGGGTGACAAACAGGGGAATCTGTCATGCCCGCGAATGCGGGTATCCATGGCCGCCAAAGGCATGGACCCCCGGTCAAGCCGGGGGTGACAAACAGAGGAGCCCGTCATGCCCGCGAATGCGGGTATCCATGGACGCCAAAGGCATGGACCCCCGGTCAGGCCGGGGGTGACAAACAGGAGAGCCCGTCATGCCGGGGGCCACAAAGCAGGATCACATGCGCTCGAAAATCGCTGCAATGCCTTGGCCACCGCCGATGCACATGGTCACCAGCGCATAGCGGCCATTCACGCGTTGCAGTTCGTACAGCGCTTTGACGGTGATGAGTGCACCGGTCGCGCCAATGGGGTGGCCCAGCGAGATGCCCGAGCCGTTGGGGTTGACCTTGGCTGGGTCCAGACCCAGTTCGCGGGTCACGGCGCAGGCCTGCGCGGCAAAGGCTTCGTTGGCTTCGATCACGTCCAGATCGTTCACGCTCAGACCGGTTTTCTTGAGCACCGCTTGTGTGGCCGAGATCGGCCCCACGCCCATGATCTTGGGGTCCAGACCCGTGTGGGCATAGCCCACCAAGCGGGCCATTGGCTTGGCACCACGGGCTTTGGCGGCACCGGCTTCCATCAGCACCACAGCCGCAGCCGCGTCGTTGATGCCCGAGGCGTTGCCAGCCGTCACGGTGCCGTTTTCTTTGACGAACACAGGCTTGAGCTTGGCCATGTCTTCGAGCTTGCAGCCGGGGCGGAAATGTTCGTCTGTGGCGTAGGCCACTTCGCCTTTTTTGCTTTTCAGCATGACCGGCATGATCTGATCTTTGAAGTAACCGGCCAGCGTGGCGCGTTCGGCGCGGTTGTGGCTTTCAACGGCCAGTGCGTCTTGCATCTCGCGGGTGATGCCGTATTGGGCCGCCACGTTCTCGGCGGTCACGCCCATGTGGATGGTGTGGAAGGGGTCGTGCAGCGCGCCGACCACCATGTCGACCATTTTGGTGTCACCCATGCGGGCACCCCAACGGGCGCTCAGGCTGGCGTAGGGTCCACGGCTCATGTTTTCGGCACCGCCGCCAATCGCAATGTCGGCATCGCCCAGCAGAATGGACTGGCTGGCCGAAATGATGGCCTGCAAGCCCGAGCCGCACAGGCGGTTGACGTTGAAGGCAGGGGTGCCTTCGGCGCAGCCACCGTTGATGGCTGCAACACGCGACAAATACATGTCTTTGGGTTCGGTGTTGACCACATGGCCGAACACCACATGGCCGACATCCTTGCCTTCGGTGCCTGCGCGGGACAGGGCTTCGCGCACCACTTGCGCGGCCAGCTCGGTGGGGGCAATGTCCTTCAGGCTGCCGCCATAGGTACCAATGGCGGTGCGCACACCGCTGACAACAACAACTTCACGGCTCATGGGATGTCTCCAGAATTTAAAAATAGGAATTAGATAACCCACACAGTGTCAAGGTCAATCACTACATTGACCTGACAGCATTCGCCCGAAAAATGGGGTGGAATCAGCCCCGCACGTCGGCGACCGCTTGCTCGCCAAAGTCGGGCCTGGCCAGATAGGCCAGCACTTGGCTGGCCGCTTGGGGGGCCGAGCTGAGCAGGCCTTGTTGCTGAAGTTGGGCAAAACGGGCTTGGTCAGGAAAGGCGGCGGCAGGGGCTGCACGCAGCTGCACCTGCATGTCGGTGTCGATGACGCCGGGGGCCAAAGCGCAGACTTTGGCGCCATGGGGTTTGAGTGCTTCGTCCAAAGCCATGCAGCGGGTGAAATGGTCCATGCCCGCCTTGGCCGCGCAGTAGCCCGCTTGCGAAGCCATGGCATTGCGCCCCAAGCCCGAAGAAATATTGAGCACCTTGCGTGGAATGCCCCAGTGTTCGGTGGCCCCCAAAAAAGCGGCGCACAGCTGCATGGGCGCTTCCAGGCCCACGCGCAGGGCTTGTGCCAAGTCGGCGGCATCGGCTTGGCTCAGGGGGCCAATGCGTGGGATGACGCCCGCGTTGTTGATCAGGGTGACGCCGGCATAAGCCGACGTGTCCAAGTCCTGAAGCCAGTCGCGTAGCCGCTGGCTCGCACCTTGCCCATCGCACAGGTCATGCGTCCATTGGGTCAGGGCAACATGCTGTTGCTGGGCAGTGGTGGCCAGTCCATCGTGGGTGTGGCGCGAGATGCACAGCAGGCTGTTGCCGGGGGTGAGCAGTTGCTGCGCCATGGCCAAGCCCATGCCCCGCGAGGCCCCCGTCAGGATGTAGAGGTGTTGTGTCATGCCCGAAATGGTATCGGCCTGAACCTGTCCGAGGGGTGCCGCACATGACAGCTCGTCATGACCGCTCAGTGGCCTTGTGCGGCGCGGATGCGGTTGACTTGCAAGGGCGTGACGTCGCTGGCTTGGTTGCCCCATTGGGTGCGCAGGTGGGTGAGCACCGCGGCGATGTCACGGTCGTCCAGTTCGAGCACCGCTGGCGGCATGCCAAAGGGGCGTGGGTGCAAGGCGGTGGCCGGGCCATAGCCGCCATACAAGACCATTTGCACCAAATTGGTTGGGTCGCTGAGCAGCACGGCGCGGTTGCCTGCCAGCGCCGGGTAGGCCGTTGCACCTGCTGCCGTGGCAATGCCTTGGCCTTGTTCTCCGTGGCATTGCGCGCAATGCCGGTCATAGATTTGCAGGCCTTTTGCAGCCACAGCCAGGCTCACTTTGGCTTGTAAGGGTGGTTTCGGGGGGGCAGCTGTGGCAGCCGCTTTTTGTGCGCGAGACTTCAGATACACGGCCATGGCCAGCAAATCGGCTTCGCTCATGTATTGGGTGCCGTGTTGCACCACTTCGGCCATCGGGCCGCTGGTCTGGGCTTGCGCTGACTCACCCGTGCGCAGCAGTTGCACGATGCTGGACAAAGCGCTTGTGGCCAGCCCGGTTTCGTGGTCGCTGGTCAGGTCGGGTGCATACCAGTTGACCACGGGCATCAGCCCACCAGACAAATCATCGACAGCGCCGCTGGCCCCCAAAGCGTTGCGTGGGCTGTGGCAAGCGGCGCAATGGCCTAGGCCTTGCACCAGGTAAGCGCCCCGGTTCCAATCGGCCGTTTGTGCTGGGTCGGGTTTGAACGGCGTGGGGCTGAAAAACAGGCTGCGCCAAATCGCCAAGGCAGGCTGTGTGCCCAAAGGCCACATGAGGGTGTGGGCTGGGGTGGGCTGGTTCACGGGTGCCAGGCTTTGCAGCCAGGCCAACAGGTCGTCACTGTCAGCGCGGGTGATCACGCTGGTGTGGTTGTAGGGAAAGGCGGGGGTCAAGAGGCGGCCATCTTGGGATCGGCCGTGGTGCAGTGCACGCCAAAAATCCTCGGGGCTCCAGCGGCCAATGCCGGTGTGGGTGTCGGGCGTCAGGTTGCTGCTGTAGACGGCTCCAAAGGGCGTATCGATGCGTCGGCCCCCGGCCATGGGGGCAGAGCCGCGTGCGCTGTGGCAAGCCACGCAGTTGCCTGCGCGGGCCAAGTATTGGCCGCGTTCAATTTGCGCGCTCTGGGGCTGCGCGTGGCTTGCGGTGTTGGGGGCTTGACTCGTGGCTGGGGTCGCCGGTGTCGTCCAAGCGTCGCCCCAGTTGTCCACCACAACATAGGCGGTCAATGCCAAAAGTGCGCAGGCGAGAAGCCCGCCGATGTGGGCAGTGCGTGTGAAGCGTGGGGCTTTCATGGCTGTCCTCCAGCTGTGCGTGACAGCTCGGGGGCGCTGCCGCAGCGCAAGGCCGCAGGCAGGGCTGGGCCTTCGGGCGGGCGCGGCGCGGGGTGCGTGTCGTTGGGCAAAGCCTGGCGGGCCAGCCAGCTGGACACCGCAATCAGCTCATCGGCCGGGATGCGCTTGACCACTTCGGCCATGCAATCGGGCGCGTGGGCCTTGCGCTGGCCGGTTTGCCAAGCGCCCAGTTGTGCGTTCAGGTAATCCAGTGGCAGGCCCAGCAAGCCGGGTACGTTGGGTTGCACCCCCGTCAAGCGCACGCCGTGGCATTGCGTGCAAGCGGGCAAGCCCCGCGACGCATCGCCCTGGGTGACCAGTTGCTGGCCTTTGGCCAAACGTTCGGCCGAAATGGCATTGCTGGCGCTGGGTTTCGGGTAGGGCAATTCGAGAGATGAAAAATAGTGCGCCATCTCGCCCAAGTAGGCGTCCGACAACGGGTCGATCAGGCGGGTCATCAGCTCGTAATGGCGTCGCCCTTGTGAAAAGTTGCGCAGCTGGTTGTGCAAATAGCCTGCGGGTTTGCCAGCCAGTCGTGGGTAATAACCATCTGGCCCAGCCCGGCCTTGCTCGCCGTGGCAGGCGGTGCAGGCCCGGGTGCGCTCGGCCATGTTGTCTTGAAAACGGGCGGTGGCTGCAGGCGAAGGTGCCGGTGCAGGAGTGGTTGCAGGAGTGGTTGCAGGAGTGGTTGCAGGAGCGGTTGCGGTTGCCGTTGCCGTGGAACCAGGCAGTGCCTGTTTTTGGGCTTGGGCGGCAGCGCAGATGAGCAATGCGATACCCACAGTCCAGGCTTTGTGCAATTTCAATAAGTTCAATGTCATCCTCATGCCTTGAAGATAACCGAAGCGGCGACAATACCGGGTTTGGCGCTGGGCATACCCGCCTGGCCAGCCCTTGTTTTTGAGTCTTTTTTTTCATTCCCATTCAAGCCATGTCCGATATCCAAGTCCGATTTGCCACCCTCCAAGATGCCCCCGCTGTGGCCGCATTGCATGCGAGCGCCTGCCGCGCTGCCTACGCAGGCCAAGTGCCCGATGCCCATTGGGACGCCACGCCCATGCCCAAACGCGTCTCCTTCTGGAAAGAAGCCGTCGAATACGGCGAACCCCAAGTCATGGTGGCCACAGACGGCAAAGAGGTCGTTGGTTTTGTGGGCTTTGACCGTTCACGCGACCCCAAGTCCAAAAACACCACCGGCGAAATCTGGGCCATTTATGCAGCGCCCGACCGTTTGGGCCAAGGCATTGGCTTGGCGCTGTGGGACGCGGCCCGCGAAGGTCTGGAAGACGAAGGCTGCACCGATGTCACGGTCTGGTTGCCCTTGTTGCATGAAAAAACGCTGCGTTTCCACGACCTGGCGGGCTTCAAGCGCGAGATGAACACCGCTCGCACCGTGCCTTTGGGCGGCGTGAAAGTCGAAGAAGTGCGCCTCAAGCGCAAATTGGCCTGACGTTTTGAGCGCATGCCCATGAGCCATTTGGGGGCGCGTGTCTTGTTGGCCCCGATGGAGGGCTTGCTGGACCACACCTTGCGCGACGTGCTCACCCGCGTGGGCGGGGTTGATTTGTGCGTGTCCGAATTCATCCGCGTCACCAACACCGTGTTGCCGCGCCGCGCCTTCATTCGGGTGGCCCCTGAGTTGCTCAACAACAGCTGCACCGTGGCAGGCGTGCCCGTCAGGGTGCAATTATTGGGGTCTGACCCCGATTATTTGGCGGCCAACGCGGCGGCTTTGGCCGAGCTGCAGCCTGCGGGGATTGATTTGAATTTTGGGTGCCCCGCCAAAACCGTGAACCAGCACCGTGGTGGCGCTGTCTTGCTCGACGAACCCGAGCTGGTGGGCCAGATCGTGGCGGCGGTGCGGCGGGCGGTGCCTGCACACATTCCTGTCTCGGCCAAGATGCGCCTGGGCTTCAATGACGACAGCCGCGCCGAAGACTGCGCTTTGGCCATCGAGGCCGCAGGAGCCAGCGACTTGGTGGTGCACGCCCGCACCAAGGCCCATGGTTACAGGCCGCCCGCTTACTGGGACCGCATCGCTGATTTGAGGCAGCGTGTGCGCCTGCCCATGGTGGCCAATGGCGAAATCTGGACATTGGCAGACGCTTTGCGTTGCCGCGAAGTGACGGGCTGCGATCGGTTGATGATTGGGCGGGGCATGGTCGCCGACCCTGGTCTGGCTTTGGCCATCACGCAACACGATGCCTTGACCCAAGGCGGCGCCATGCAAAGCGCCGTGGCCTGGACTCAGATATTGGGTTTGATGCGCCTGTTCTGGCAGGGCATTGCCTTGCGGGTGGCACCCCGGCACCGGGCAGGTCGGCTCAAGCAGTGGCTCAATTATTTGCGCCGGGTTTATCCGGAGGCGCAAGAGGCCTTTGACCAACTGCGCTTGCTGCACGACCCCGAAAAGATTGACCAGTGGCTGGCCGCTCAGGCCGTCGGATGAAGCGTCAGGTGAGTGGCCACTTCGGTGCGCAGCGCTTCCAGCTGAGGGGCTAAGCGGTTGTAGGCCACGCGGACTTGTGACGATTCACCGTGCTTGCTCAGGTGTTCGACGCTCACCACCAGCTCAACCAGACTGTCCACACAAAACACGGGTGTGAAACCCTTGAGTTGGTGCAGCAAGCGGTTCACGCCATGCATGTCGTCTTGTTGCAGCAGCGCCTCAATGCGCGGCAGGTCTTCGCCGAGGGTCTGGTGCAGTGTTTTGAGCAGCGACAACACCCCACCGGCATCACCAATGAACTCCATGGCCCTTGCAATGGACAGGTAAATCGGGGCAGATGGTTGGCTCATAAAAGCAGGGGCGACTCCGTAAAGGTTACAAATTGTAATTGCCCCGATTTTAATCAAGCAAAGCGGCCAAACCCAATTCCGGCTCAAAGCGCTTGTTTTTAAACATCAAGCGGGTCGGGCCAGGAAACGCAGGCTGCTGCACCGAGTGACGAGGGTCGCCCGGGTAGCAAATGGTTCGGATACCGTCTTGGTCAAAGGGCTCGGGCTCGACCACGGGGGGGCGGCGGCTCTGGGCTTCGGTCAGCGCACTCTGGGTGTCTGTGTGCCGGGCCAGCTGAACCAAGCCCATGATTTGGGGAGGCGCCAACTCAATTTGGTGGTCCCAATAGCGGATCAAGGCCTCGCGCGGGGTGGTCCACAGGGTTTCGGTGGCCTCAAAGTTGTCGTGCGCGGCGGTTTGGCCTTCGGGCACTCGGGTGATGAAAAAACGGGTGTCAAAGCGTTTGCTGGTCACCGATGCCTGGCGTGGCGTGATCCACCGGGTCCAGGGCACCAAATGGTCGGTCGACAGCTGAAGCGACAGGTTTTGAAGCGCCTCAGACCAGCTTTGTCCGCTGGCCAAGGCGCTTTGCAGTGCTTGCAGGTCGAGGGGGCATTTTGTGGCTTGGCCCAGCAAGATGCGGCATTCTTCAAACGCCTCGCGAATGGCCGCCACAAACAGGCCCGCAGCCCGTTCGGTGCTCAGTTCGGGCTCTGCCAGTCGTTGCTTCAAGGTGGCGGCATCTTGGCTGAGTTTGGCAAGCAAGGCGGGGCTTTGGTCTGCCTGATCGAGCTTGCCGCCCGGAAACACAAAGGCCCCGCCCAGCACATTGGACGCTTGGTGACGCTTGAGCAGCAGCACTTGCATGCCTTGCGCACTGTCGCGCAGCAAGACCACCGAAGCAGAGTCCAGCGGCGGGGTGGTGATGATGTCGGTGTTCAGTTCCATTGCGAGGTGTCAATCGTGCAACACAGCCAAAGAGCTGGCTGTTTTAAAGTAGGGCATGCTTTTAATCGGCAGCCAGATTAGCAGATGGTGCCGAAACGCCCTGTCACCCATTCACACGCATTCAAGCAAGGAAAACACATGAGCATCGAATTCAAAGGCCGCGTTGCCATCGTCACGGGCGCAGGCGGTGGTTTGGGCAAACAACATGCCTTGGCCTTGGCCGCGCGGGGCGCCAAAGTGCTGGTCAATGACTTGGGCGGCGATGTGCATGGCGTGGGCGGATCGGTGTCGGCAGCACAGGCCGTGGTCGATGAGATCCGTGCAGCGGGCGGCGAAGCCATGGCCAACGGCGCATCGGTCACCGATGCTGAGGCTGTCAAAGCCATGGTGCAGCAAGCCATGGACGCCTGGGGACGGGTGGACATTTTGGTGAACAACGCGGGCATCTTGCGCGACAAGAGCTTTGGCAAGATGGCACTGGCCGATTTCAAGCTGGTCATGGACGTTCACGTCATGGGCGCTTTCCATTGCACCCAGGCCGTTTGGCCCATCATGCAGGCGCAAAACTATGGCCGCATCGTCATGACCACATCGTCCAGTGGGCTGTATGGCAACTTTGGCCAGGCCAACTACGGCGCGGCCAAGATGGCGCTGGCGGGCTTGATGCAAACCCTCTCGATCGAAGGCGAAAAACACCACATCCGCGTCAACTGTCTGGCCCCCACCGCCGCCACCCGCATGACCGAAGGCCTGATGCCTGAGGCCGTTTTGAAGGCACTGGAACCCATCGCGGTGGTGCCCGCCATGCTGGTCATGGCCAGTGAAGACGCGCCCAACCGCACCATCATGTGCGCGGGTGCGGGCAGCTTTGAAGTGGCCCACATCACCCTGACACAGGGCGTGCACTTGGGTGTGGGCCCCGATATTCCGGAGCGCCTGGCTGCCGTACTGGCGCAGGTCACCGACCGCCAAGGCGAGACCGTGCCGCGTTCGGGTTCAGAGCAAGGGGCGCTGGAAGTGGGCAAGGCCATGAAGGCGCACCGGGCTTGACGCGCGAAAATCGGATGTCGGTGCGAGGGACCGGCAAAGAGATCGCTGCGTTTTCATAAAGCAGATCGCCAACACACACAGAAGCCCATAAAAAGTCAGTTGCGTCAGCTTGATGTCAATCAAGTCTTCACACACTGTGAAAACACAGGAGATGACATGGCGTTGCGACAAATTGAGGCAGCTGTTTTGATATTTTTATCGGCGGTTCTGTATTGGTTAGGTTACGAATTTCAGGGATGGCTTTTTCAGTTCACCGAGCACGTGCCAGGTGTCAATTGGTTTTATTTGCCAGCAGGGTTGCGAGTGGTGTTTGTGTTGGTGGCAGGACTTCATGGCGCTTTGGGAATCTTTGCGGCGACCGTTGTCATTGACTTGCTGCACATGAAAGACCTCAGTGGCATGGCCCTGTTGCTGACTGCCTTCGCATCAGGATTTGGGGCGTGGTTTGCTTTGTTGTTCATGCGCTGGCGCGGGAAGATTGACGCAGGTCTGACGGTTTTAACCAGCGCTGTGTTGATTCAATATGCACTGATTTACGCGCTGTTTAATGCCGTTTTCCACCAAGCAGTTTGGTGGGGATTCCAAAGAGACGGTGCCCTTTTCATGGTGGATGTCTGGCCCATGTTTGTGGGCGATTTGCTGGGTGCGCTGTTCTTTTTGTATGCGTTGAAAGTGGCGCTCAAGTTCAGGTCGTAGGTTTGCAACTCTTGCAACTCTTACACCATTCAAATTCAGCAAGCAGGCGCAAAAAGCCAAATGGGTTGAGCACTGTAGGAGCGCCGCAGACAAGGGCGTGTTGGCTTTGACAGGTGACTGCCCGAATGCCTAGATTGTTTGAGTTTTTTTTTTGTGGAATGCTAGGATATTTATCAAAGCAATTCCTCAAAGACTTATGAAATACCTCAAGTTGTTATGGGTGTGTGGATTTTCCCTTTGGTGCACAGCTTGGGCGCAAACTGATTGCAGTCCGTTCAATCCAGAAAATACAAAAGTCGTGGATCGCGGTCCGGTTAAAACTGTCACTGGGCCGTTGGCTAATTTTGACCCTTGCCATCAATCTGTTCGGCTGGATGCACCTTCGTTTTTTGCTAAAAAGCGAGGCGACAAACCACCGCTCGTTCTGATTGCCCACGGCGGTGGTGGTTTGGGTGGCTATGAGCGTGATTTTGCAAAACTGATGAATCAGCAGGGATATGCCACCCTGATTTTTGATGCGTTTGAGATGAACGGACTCACGCCTGGATCGGACCTGCTGCTCTACCACATGAGCAATGGTGGTCGGCAGAGAATGATCTACAAAGCCACTTGGGGTGCTTATCGTTGGGCCCTCCAAAGTGACAAGGTGGACACCGGCAAAATCTTCATTCAAGGTTTATCGAATGGCGCTGCTGTTGCTATCAATATGGCTGCAGCAGTTGATGGTGCCAATGTCCGTGGTGTCATTGCGGAAGGGGGGCCATCAGCTGGCATTGGGTTTCCAGATGACATCAAGGTTCCACTGTTGTTGATTTACGGCTTGGCGGACAACTATGGCGGCGTGCAACAAGACGATTTGATGTATCTGAGAGCGATGCCTTGTAGCTATAACGACAACTATCAACTGGCACCTGCAGGCTTTACCCAGCGCTGTAGCCGCATGTCAAATCCGACCCATTCCATGCCATCGCCGCAAATTTGGTATGAGTCGATTAAAGCCAAGGGACAGGAAATTCGACTTGAGTTGGTTGAGGGTGGAGGTCACGGAATGATGTTTGCAGATTTCGTTTCGTCCTCTAAGCAGCTGGGAGCGGGGCGATCGTTCTACCGATCTCACGGCGCATCGGCAGATACAAGGCAGAAGCTGCAAAAGCTGACACTGGATTTCATTGAATCCAAACTCTGATCGGCCTCGCAGCTGTCGTGTGATACGACCAGTTAGCGGATGCCGGCCAACTGTCTGATCGATCACACCCAACCTTGCTTCCACACGCTGTCGTCTTGCAGCTCACGCCAAGCAATGACTTGCGTGGCTTTGGAGAAAACCGATTCAATTTCCACCAATTCAATCGGGTCCGTAGGCTGCTCGGGTTGAATGACTCGGCTGACCAAAAAGTGCTTTTGCTTGGCCACAGGTTTTAACGCAGTCCATTTGGTCAGCAGCAGTTTTTTGGGGTTCAGTGGATTCATCGGTGTGTAGTCAATTTGTGGGATTGCCTGGCGACTTGGCAACCTTAGCCAAGGCGGTTGCAGGTGAGTTTTAAGTCGCAGGAAATCAGGCTGGGTTATTGAGAACCCCAAACGCTTTTGAGCAGCTTGGTCATGAATTCGATGGCATCTCAATCAGCTTTTTCAGATAACGACCGGCACCATCGGCTGCACCCAAATCAGGGTGATTCAAGCAAAAGTCATCAATGCCGATGATGGCCGCTTCATGCGCCTTGGGGTCGTCGTTGTATTTATCTTCTTTGCTTTTTTGAAGACCCTTGAGGGTCAAACTGAGCGGGGCCAGAAAGGCATTTGTCCACGTACGCTTTTCGGCATAACCAAGCTTATGCCAAGACGCGCAGGAATGGTCGCCAAACAGGCTGGCCCCAAAGCCTGTTTGTGCGGACAAAGCCATGACCATCCATCCCAGCTTCATCACGCAGCGGAATGTGGCCGTTGTCAATGGGAAGCGCATGATGCCGCTTGGTTTCGTCATCAAGTTGTGAAGCTTCAGTTGATCAGCGCTTATTTTGCACTTCCCGCGCCACCGCCTCGGCCAGCTCGATCACCGCCATCGCGTAATAGCTACTCCAGTTGTATCTGGTGATCGCATAGAAATTTTCGGTACCGGCCACATAACTGGGTGGGTTGCTGCCGTTGCGCAGTTCAATCAGTGCGAGTGGTCCAGCATGGCTGAGTGCCGCACCTTCCAGTGCTGCGCCTTTGCCCACAAAACTGGCCACGCTGAAGGTGGGCAGGATGTCCGGGGCCAACAGACTGTCCATGTCGGTTTGGCCTGGGCTCAAGGTCACGGGGTAGTGGGTGGGCATGCCGGTGCGCCACTGAAAGGCCTTGAAGTAGTTGGCCACCGAGCCGATCGCATCGGCAGGGCTGCCAAACAGGTCGATGCGGCCATCGCCATCAAAGTCAACCGCAAATTTGACCCAGCTTGAAGGCATGAATTGCGGCAAACCCAAAGCGCCTGCGTAGCTGCCCCAAATGGCCAAGGGGTCTGCACCGCTGCGTGAGGTCAGCAGTAAAAATTGCTCTAACTCGCTGCGAAAGAAGGCTTGGCGTTCTGCGGCTCTGGGGTGGGCCTGCGGAAAATGAAAGGCCAAGGTGCCTAAAGCATCCACCACACGGAAGTTGCCGGTGTTTTGGCCATACAGCGTTTCGACACCGATGATGCCAACGATGATGGCGGCGGGCACGCCGTACTCGCGCTCGGCTTTTTCCAGCGTGTCCCGGTGTTTCTGCCAAAAGCGCAGGCCGGCCTGAATGCGCACGGGCTCAATGAAGCGTGCACGGTAAGCGCTCCAGTCTTTGGCTACGGGGCTGGTGGGGGGCAGCACCCATTTTTCGATCACCGGCAAGCGCTGGGTTTGCGCGATGGTTTTTTGCACCCAATCGGCATCGAGCTGCAGGCGCCGGGCGGCATCTTGTGCCCAAATTGATACTTCGGGGTTTTGGTTCAAGGACGTGCCCGGTGCCGGAGCGGTTTTTTTGCCGGGGTGCTTGCGTGTCGAGGCGGAAGAATGGGCCGGTTTTTTCTTGGATTTCTGCGGGGCTTGCGCTTGCGCCGCATCCAGCCAAGCCAGCGACAAAGTCAGGCCAAGCATTAAGACGCAAAAGGTGTTCAGGCGGCGCGGGGCCTGCCAACTTAAGGGGTGAAGAAGAAAATTCATGCGGCTGTCAGTTTAATCGCCTGAGTGCGTGCATACGGGGGCGAGTGGGCTTGGCGTGATAAGCTAAAAACAGTTAATCAATGTCAGTCATTTAAGAAATTCAACAACATTGTCAAGATGTTGAGCATGCAGGAAGACAAACCGTATGGGCGCGACAGGTTATTTCACACACCCCACATGCTGGAAGCACGAAATGGGCGCGGGGCACCCGGAGTGTCCGGAGCGGCTCGGTGCCATCGAAGACCGTTTGCTGATCACCGGTCTCGACATGGCTTTGCAGCGCCGAGAGGCTGCGCCTGCGGCTTTGGCCGATATTGAGTTGGCCCACGGGCGCATGCATGTGGCGGCTTTGCGCGGTTTGGGCGATGCCTTGCGCGAAGACATGGCGGCGGGCGGGCCCCGCCACACATCGCTGGACCCAGACACGATGATCAACGCCCATACGTGGGATGCGGCTTTGTTGTCAGCGGGTGCCGCGATCGAGGCCACCGATGCCGTGCTGGCGGGGGAACTGGAAAACGCTTTTTGTGCCATTCGCCCACCCGGACATCACGCGTGTCGCGACAAGGCCATGGGGTTTTGCTTTTTCAACAATGTGGCCATTGCGGCCAAGCATGCGGTGGAGCGCCATGGCCTGAAAAGGGTGGCGATTGTTGACTTTGATGTGCACCACGGCAATGGCACTGAAGACATCGTGGCGGGCGACGAGCGCATTTTGATGGTGAGTTTTTTCCAGCATCCGTTTTACCCGGAAGGTGGTTCGCAGTCGAACGCGTCCAACCTGGTCAACTTGCCTGTGCCTGCCTACACCAAGGGCATGGACATCCGCGAGTTGATTGACATGATGTGGATACCGAGGCTGGATGCGCACAAGCCCGAGCTGATTTTCATCAGCGCAGGCTTTGATGCGCACCGTGAAGACGATATGGGGCAGATGGGTTTGGTTGAGCAGGATTACGCCTGGATCACCCAGCGCATCAAGGATGTGGCGCTGCGCCACGCCAAAGGCCGCATCGTCAGTTGCCTAGAGGGTGGCTACAACCTGAGTGCCTTGGGGCGCAGTGTAGAAGCGCACTTGCGTGTGCTGGCCGATGTTTGAAAAGGTCGACGGGGTTGGCGCATGACTGATTCAACTTTACCCATCGCTGCAGACCTGTTGTTGTACCAACGCGATGCGCGTGGCGTGCACCGCCTGACCTTGAACAGCCCCGCCAGCTTCAACACCCTGAGCGAGGCCATGCTCGAGGCCTTGCAAACAGCCCTGAACGCCATTGCACAAGACGAACAGGCGCGTGTGGTGGTGTTGGCTGCGACAGGCAAAGCTTTTTGCGCCGGGCACAACCTCAAAGAAATGCGGGCGCAGCCCGAGCAGACTTACTACCAAAAGCTGTTTGCCCAATGCAGCCGCATGATGCTGTCGATTCAGAATTTGCCGGTGCCTGTGATTGCCCGTGTGCAGGGTTTGGCCACGGCCGCTGGTTGCCAGTTGGTGGCGCAATGTGATTTGGCCGTGTCGGTGGACAGCGCCACCTTTGGCGTCAATGGCATTGATGTGGGTTTGTTTTGCGCGACGCCCAGCGTGCCATTGGTGCGCAACATGCACGCCAAACAGGCCATGGAAATGTTGCTGACCGGTGGCTTTATTTCGGCCGATGAGGCCCGCAGTCGGGGGCTGCTCAACCGGGTGTGTGCGGCCGCTGAGCTGGATGCACAGGTCGATGCTTTGGTGAGTGCTATCTTGGGCAAGCCACGCGAAGCGGTGCGCATGGGCAAGGCCTTGTTTTACAAGCAGCGCGAAATGGGCATTGAAGCCGCTTACCAACTGGCCGGTCAAACCATGGCCTGCAACATGATGGACGATGTGGCCCAAGAGGGCGTTCAGGCCTTCATCGATAAAAGGAAACCGACATGGCGAATTTGAAATCCCTGCACATTGCCGACCCGCTGGCCTGGCTCGACACCTTGGCCCGCGCCGAGTCGCTTCAGGTGCTGGGAGCGTTCGCGGTTTGTGTGGCGCTGGCTTGGCTTCTCGTCTGGGGTGTGCGCCGTGTTTTTGCCGCGCAAGATTTGTCGGTCTTGCTGGGCAAGCGCCTGATTGATGGGGTCTTGTTTCCAACAGTGTTGCTGGGCTTGACTTTCGCTGCCCGTACGCTGTTGACGGTTGACCACCCAGTGGCCTTGTTTGGCATTTTGTTGCCGGTGTGCATCTCGCTGGCCTTGATCCGTTTTGGCGTCAAAGTTTTGCAAGTGGCTTTTGGCGAAGCCCCTTTTGTGCGGGTTTTAGAACGCACGATCTCGTGGATCGCCTGGTTGGCTGTGGTGCTGTGGGTCACGGGCATCTTGCCGCTGGTCCTGGATGAGCTGGACCAGATTCGCTGGAAGGTCGGCGGCTCCATGCTGTCGGTGCGCACGCTGATCGAGGGGGCGCTCACGGCGGGTGCGGTGTTGATCTTCACGCTCTGGATTTCTGCAGCGCTGGAGTCACGTTTGCTCAAATCGGCCACGGGCAGTGACTTGTCGTTGCGCAAGGTCATCAGCAACACGGTGCGGGCCTTGCTCATGTTTGTGGGCTTGCTGTTGGCCCTGTCCTCGGTGGGTATCGACTTGACGGCTTTGTCGGTGCTGGGCGGTGCGGTGGGCGTTGGCATTGGCTTTGGTTTGCAAAAACTGGCGGCCAACTATGTCAGTGGCTTCGTCATCCTGGCCGAGCGCAGCATGCGCATCGGAGACTTGGTGAAGGTGGACAACTTTGAGGGCCGCATCACCGACATCAAGGCCCGTTACACCTTGATCCGATCACCCACAGGCCGAGAGTCCATCGTGCCCAATGAAATATTGATCACGCAACGCGTCGAAAATTTGTCGCTGGCCGATGCCAAGGTGGCCCAAAGCACGGTGGTCTCGGTGGCCTACGACGCACCGGTTGACCAGGTGATGTTGCTTTTGCAACAAGCTTGCCAAGCGCAGCCGCGCGTGCTGACCGACCCGGCCCCTTTGGTGGCCTTGTCGGCCTTTGGCGCTGATGGCTTGGAGTTCACCGTGAGCTATTGGTTTGAAGACCCCGCCAGTGGCCAGCTCAACCTCAAGTCAGACATCAACCGGGCCATTTTGAGCACCTTGCGTCAACACGGCATCGAGATCCCGTTTCCGCAGCGTGTGGTGCACATGCCTACCAAGGCCTGACCAAGTTCGCAGCCGGTGCACAGCCGGTGCATAGCCAGTGTCATGAGGCGCACGGCTTGGGTGCATGAATGGCTCGCATGAAAAAAGGCACACCACTGGGTGTGCCTTTTTCGTGCAAGCGTGCAGTGCTCAGTCCATCAGGGACGGCAGCCACAGACTCAAGCCTGGAAAGGCCAGCAACAGCCCCAGCGTGACGATGAGCACCAACACCAGCGGCCATACGCCACGGAAGATGGTGCCCAGCCCCACTTTGGGCAGCAAGGTGTTGAGGACAAACAGGTTCATGCCCACGGGGGGCGAGATCAAGCCGATTTGAATGACCATCACGATCAGCACACCAAACCAAACCGGGTCGAAACCCAGCTGGATCACGATGGGAAAGAACAAGGGAATGGTCAGCAACACCATCGTGAGCTCTTCCATCACGGTGCCCAGCAAGATGTAAACCAACATCATGGCGGCCACGACCATGATGGGGGACAGGCCCAAGCCGGTGATCCATTCTTTGAGCTCAAAGGGCATGCTGGTGAAGTTGACGAAGTTGGCGAAGATGGTCGCTGCAATCAACAAAGTGAACAGCATGGCCGTGGTGCGAGCCGACTCGACCAAAACATCGAACAAGGCTTTCCAGCCCAGAGCACGGCGTGCCAGCGCAAACAAAAATGCCCCCATCGCTCCCATGCCAGCGCCTTCGGTGGCGGTGAAGAAACCACCGTAAATGCCGCCCAGCACAATGACCACCAACAACAAAACGCCCCAGATGCCACGCAGTGCCGCCCAGCGCTGAGCCCATGTGAATTTTTCACCAGCAGGCGCGTGCTCAGGATCACGCGCGGTCATGATGACCACGGCCACCATCATCAAGATGGCCGTCAAGATTCCGGGAATCACGCCTGCGGCAAACAGTTTGCCGATGTGTGTCTCGGTGATGATGCCGTAAATGACCATGATGGTGGAGGGCGGAATCATGATGCCCAGGGTGCCACCCGCAGCGATCACGCCCGTGGACAAGGCATCGCTGTAGCCGAGCTTTTTCATGGACGGGTAGGCGACCTTGCTCATGGTGGCGGCCGTCGCGATGGACGAACCGCAGATGGCACCAAAGCCTGCACAAGCCGCAATCGTGGCATGCGCCAAGCCACCACGACGGTGGCCAATGAAGGTGTACGCCGCATGAAAAAGCTCGTGTGCCAAGCCTGCGCGGGCCACGAAATTACCCATCAAGATGAACAAGGGAATGACCGACAAGGTGTAGGCAAAACCGGTGTCATAGACCACTTGCGCGGTACTGGCCATGGCGGGCATCCAGCCGCGTGTCAGGCCAATGCCGACCAAGCCGACCAGTCCCATCGAGAAAGCCAAGGGCATGCGCAACAGCGCCAGGCCAAAGATGGCCGCAAATCCAATCAGTGCTTCGATCACAGTGCGCCTCCTTCGGCTTCTTCGTGGTCCAAAGGCTTGAACATCATGCTCAGATGGATCAGGCCGGTGAAACCACACAGCAAGCCCATGCCATGAATGAAAGGGGCTTTCAGGATTTTCAGTTGTGCCGTGGTCTCGCCGCTGGTCACAAAATCATTGCCGGTTTGCCACATGAGCCAAGCCAAGCCGATCAAGGCCGCTGCGCACAGCAAATGCACCAGTGCCCGCTGAATTCTTTTCAAGGCATCGGGCAAGATGGCATCGAGCGAGTCAAACACGACGTGTTCACCCCGTTCGGACACCAAAGGCAGTGCGCCAAAAATAACCACCACCATCAACAATTCGGTGAGTTCCAAAGACCCTGTGATCGAGTGGTCCAGCAGTTTTCGGCCGCTAACATCCAAAAAGGTCAACACCATGATGGCAAAAAGCGCCAAGCCGGCCAGGATGCCGCAGGCTGTTTCCAAGAGTTTTTTCAAAATCATTCCTTGATAAGAAAAAGCGGTATCTGCCGGTCAGGGCGGATACCGCTGTGAGCTGAGATGTGCTCAGCCTACCCGCTGTGGTTTTGCTGAGGCTTACTTCTCGAGTTTGGCGATTTCTGCGCGGAACTCGCCCAACACTTTGGCCGCATTTTTCAGGCCTTTGTCTTCAGCGGCCTTGACCCAGCCTTGCTCTAGGGGGGCTGTTTTGGCTTTGATGTCGGCCACAAATTTGGCATCGGCTTTGGTGACTTGAACGCCGTTGGCTTGCATCAGGCCAAATGCGCGGCGGTCCACTTTGTCCCAGCCACGGCCAAAGATGCGGGCAGCGGTTTCGCCCGAAATTTCATCCACGGCTTTTTTGTCTTCTGCAGACAATTTTTCGTATTTGGCTTGGTTCATCATGAACACAAAGCTCGTGTTGTACAGGCCGCCTGGGAATGTGGTGGCGTGCTTGATGATCTTGTCGATTTTGAACGACTCGGTCGATTCGGCCGGGAACAAAGTGCCATCCATCACGCCGCTGGACAGCAGCTCATAAGAATCAGGCGCTGGCTTTAGGGTCACGTTCATGCCAAGGGCTTTGGACATTTCATTGACCATGCCGCCGCCGACGCGGAACTTCAAACCACTCAGGTCGTCTGTCTTGGCAATGGCGCGCTTGGTGTTGAACACAATGCCGGGGCCATGCGAGAACAAGGTGATGACCTTGACGCCTTGGTGCTCGGCAGCAAATTCAGGGTGTTTGCCAGTCACGCGGCTCAGTGCCACCGAGATGGTTTCTGCGCTGTTGCCCAAGAAAGGCAATTCGGTCATTTGTGTCATGACAAAACGGCCGGGGGTGTAGCCATGCACGGTGTAAGACAGATCGGCCAAGCCGTTTTTGATGGCGTCATAGGTGCCGGGTGCGGGGGACACGCCGCGGGGCAAGATGTTGCACTTGATGCGGCCTTTGGTGTTGTCGGTCAGCAAGTCGCACCATTCTTTTTGCGCCATGCTGGCCGTGTGCGTGGGCGGGAGCCAGCTGGAGACGGTCAACACCGTCTGCGCTTGCGCTACACCAGTCAAGCATGTCAGTGTGACTACCGCCATGGAAATCAGGGTTTTTTTCATCAGGATGCTCCGTCAAATTGGTTACAAAACATAATCTAATCCAGATTCGGCCAGAACGCACCCCATGCTAACCCTGATTCGCCAACCGACTGGTCTGTGAATTCCCGGGGTTAGGATGCTAAAAAATACCAAAATGCGTTGTAAAAAATACGAACGATCGTGCTTTTTTGTCGATAATTCACTGTTTTAAAAGTGTTTTGATGCACAATTGACGTTTACGTTAACGTCAATTGGTTTCCCTCAAGGGCGTGTTTCAAAACATCGCTGGTTCTGACTATCAATGGAGATGCTTTCATGAAAATTCTGGTTCCCGTGAAGCGGGTCGTGGACTACAACGTCAAGGTGCGCGTCAAGTCCGATGGTTCGGGTGTAGACATTGCCAACGTCAAGATGAGCATGAATCCCTTTGACGAAATCGCCATCGAAGAAGCTGTCCGCCTGAAAGAAAAAGGGTTTGCCACCGAAGTGATCGCCGTTTCTTGTGGCGTGACCCAGTGCCAAGAAACGCTGCGCACCGCCATGGCCATCGGTGCAGACCGCGGCATCTTGGTTGAAACCCCTGCCGATCTGGACTTGCAACCCTTGGCCGTGGCCAAACTGCTCAAGGCCTTGTTCGACAAAGAGCAACCGGGCCTGATTATTTTGGGCAAGCAAGCGATTGACGACGACTGCAATCAGACCGGCCAGATGCTGGCTGCTTTGGCCGACTTGCCGCAAGCCACGTTTGCGTCCAAAGTGGAAATCGTGGACGGCAAAGCCCAAGTGACGCGTGAGATCGACGGTGGCCTCGAAGTGCTGTCCATCAGCTTGCCTGCCGTGGTGACCACTGATTTGCGCCTGAACGAGCCGCGCTATGTGACCTTGCCCAACATCATGAAGGCCAAGAAAAAACAGCTCGACACCTTCAAGCCCGAAGACCTGGGGGTCGACGTGACCCCCCGCATCAAGACCCTCAAAGTGGCCGAGCCTGCCAAGCGCAGCGCTGGCATCAAGGTGCCCGATGTGGCTACGCTGGTGGATAAATTGAAAAACGTGGCCAAAGTGATCTAAGGACAAAAGAACATGACTTCTCTCGTTATCGCAGAACACGACAGCGCCTCCATCAAAGGCGCCACCTTGAATACCATTACCGCAGCGATTGCTTGCGGCGGTGATGTGCATGTGCTGGTGGCAGGGCACAACGCCGCTGCGGCTGCACAAGCGGCCTCCAAAATTGCTGGCGTCGCCAAAGTCATCCACGCTGACAGCGAATCGCTGGCCCACGGACTGGCCGAAAACGTGGCGGCTCAGGTGCTCGCTATTGCTGGCGATTACAGCCACATCTTGTTTCCTGCCACTGCGGGCGGCAAAAACGTAGCCCCCCGCGTGGCGGCCAAGCTGAATGTGGGGCAAATCAGCGACGTGACGCAAGTCATCTCGGCCGACACCTTCGAGCGTCCGATCTACGCCGGCAACGCCATGGCCACCGTACAAAGCACCGACGCGACCAAAGTGATCACTGTGCGCACGACCGGCTTTGACGCCGCAGCCGTAACGGGTGGCAGCGCAGAGGTAGAAATCGCTGCAGCGCAAGCTGACAGCGGCAAGAGCAGCTTCAAGGGCAGCGAGATCGCCAAGAACGACCGCCCCGAGTTGACGGCAGCCAAGATCATTGTCTCGGGTGGTCGTGCTTTGGGCAGTGCTGAAAAGTTCAACGAAGTGATGACGCCGCTGGCCGACAAGCTGGGTGCGGCCATTGGTGCCAGCCGTGCGGCCGTCGATGCCGGTTACGCCGCCAACGACTTGCAGGTGGGCCAGACGGGCAAGATCGTCGCGCCGCAGTTGTACGTCGCGTGCGGCATTTCGGGTGCGATCCAGCACTTGGCAGGCATGAAGGATTCGAAGGTGATCGTGGCGATCAACAAGGACCCTGAGGCCCCGATTTTCAGCGTGGCCGACTTTGGCCTCGAAGCCGATTTGTTTGCGGCAGTGCCCGAGTTGACACAGGCACTTTGAGCCATTGGCGCACAAAAAAGGCATCGCACGCGATGCCTTTTTTGTAGCCCTTGAGCACAGCTACCGGTTTTTTGGATTTCCGTTTTCAATCTGTTGCAGGAGACAAAAATGAGCTACATCGCCCCCTTGAAGGACATGCTTTTCAATATCGAACATCTGGCTCGCATCGACCAGATCGCGCAAATTCCGGGTTTTGAAGATGCAGGTCTGGAAACCGCGCAAGCCGTTCTCGAGGAGTGCGCCAAGCTCAACCAAGATGTGATCTCGCCGCTGAACTGGGAAGGTGACAAGAACCCGTCTTTTCACAATGGCAGTGGCGTGACCACCACGCCCGGTTTCAAAGAGGCCTATCAGCAATACGCCCAAGGCGGCTGGCAAGGCTTGCAGCACCCGACTGAGTTTGGTGGTCAAGGCCTGCCCAAAACCATTGGCGCGGCTTGCGGCGAAATGCTCAATTCGGCCAACATGGCGTTTGCGCTGTGCCCCTTGCTCACCGACGGTGCGATCGAAGCGTTGATCACCGCTGGCTCTGATGAGCTCAAAGCCATCTACCTCGAAAAACTGATTTCCGGCCAGTGGACAGGCACCATGAACCTGACCGAGCCGCAGGCTGGATCGGACTTGGCCGCTGTGCGCACCCGCGCCGAGCCACAGCCCGATGGCTCTTTTAAAATTTTCGGTACCAAGATCTACATCACCTACGGTGAGCACGACATGGCCGAGAACATCGTGCACCTGGTGCTGGCCCGCGTGGCGGGTGCGCCTGAGGGCGTCAAAGGCATCAGCCTGTTCGTGGTGCCTAAATTCAGGGTCAACGCCGATGGTTCTTTGGGCGATCGCAACGACGTGCATTGCGTGAGCATCGAACACAAAATGGGCATCAAGGCCAGCCCGACTGCCGTGCTGCAGTTTGGCGACAACGGTGGGGGCGTGGGTTATTTGGTCGGTCAAGAAAACCGGGGCCTTGAATACATGTTCATCATGATGAACGCAGCCCGTTATGCGGTCGGCGTGCAGGGCATTGCGATTGCTGAGCGCTCTTACCAGCGTGCCGTGCAATACGCCCGCGACCGCGTGCAAGGCCGACCGGTGGATGGCAGCTTGCCTGCAGCGGGTCCCATCATTCACCACCCCGATGTGCGTCGCATGCTGATGACCATGCGCGCCTACACCGAGGGATGCCGCGCCATGGCTTCTACCGCTGCCGCCGCTTACGACGCCTCGCACCATCACCCCGATGCCGAGGTGCGCAAGCAAAATCTGGCTTTTTACGAATTCATGGTGCCGCTGGTCAAGGGCTACAGCACCGAAATGAGTCTGGAAGTCACCAGCCTCGGCGTGCAGGTGCACGGCGGCATGGGCTTCATCGAAGAAACCGGTGCGGCGCAGTATTACCGCGATGCCAAGATTTTGACCATCTACGAAGGCACGACCGCGATCCAGGCCAACGACTTGGTGGGCCGCAAGACTGCGCGCGATGGTGGCCAAACCGCCAAGGCACTGGCCGCGCAAGTGGCTCAGACCGAAAGCGAACTCACCGCCTCCGGCAACGCCGATGCGCAAGCCGTGGCCCGTCGCCTCAAGGCCGCGCGTGAAGCGTTTGTAGATGTGGTTGATTTTGTGGCGGGCAACACCAAGGCCCACCCCAACGACGTGTTTGCAGGCAGCGTGCCGTACCTCATGTTGGCAGGCAACCTGATGGCGGGCTGGCAAATGGGCCGCGCTTTGCTGGTGGCACTCAGCCCGCAAGCGCAAGCGCAAGACGCCGCCTTCATGCTGGCCAAGGTCACCACCGCCCGTTTTTACGCGGACCACATTCTGTCTAAGGCCCCCGGCCTGCGCGACAGCATCGTGGAAGGTGCTGGCAGCGTGACAGCGATGGCGCTTGAAGCTTTCTGACTTTTCCTGACCGCGGCTGAAGACCATCAGGCCCAACCTTCGGGCGGAGCTTGTTGGTTTTTGGTTTCTGGTTTTTTCATAGGGGCTGGCGTGTCCCCGCGCCGAAAGCCATCCCTGTTTCGGTCTTAGACAATTCGTCCACTATTTGAGGAGACCCCATGTCCAAGTTGCCACCCGTTCTGGCGAAGCTGCCATTTCCTGTCATCGCATCTCCCTTGTTCATCATCAGCAACCCCAAGCTGGTCATTGAGCAGTGCAAAGCCGGCGTTGTGGGCTCAATGCCCGCTCTGAACGCCCGGCCTGCCGCGCAATTGGAAGATTGGCTGATCGAAATCACCGAAGCCCTGGCCGCCTACAACGCAGCCAACCCGGACAAGCCCGCTGCACCGTTTGCGATCAACCAAATCGTGCACAAGAGCAATGACCGCCTTGAGCACGACATGGCCATGTGCGTGAAATACAAGGTGCCGATCATCATCACCTCGCTGGGTGCGCGTGAAGAGATCAACCAAGCCGCTCACAGCTACGGTGGTGTGGTGCTGCACGACATCATCAACAACAAGCATGCACACAAGGCGATCGAAAAGGGCGCTGACGGCCTGATTGCTGTGGCCGCTGGTGCGGGAGGTCATGCGGGCGTCAAAAGCCCGTTCGCCTTGGTCCAAGAAATTCGACAGTGGTTCGATGGCCCAGTGGCCTTGTCGGGCTCGATCGCCTCGGGAGATGCCATTTTGGCGGCGCAGGCCTGCGGGGCAGACTTTGCCTACATTGGCTCGGCCTTTATCGCGACCCACGAGGCGCGTGCCGCTGATGACTACAAGCAAGCCATCGTCGACAGCAACTCGGACGACATCGTGTACAGCAACCTTTTTACAGGTGTGCACGGCAATTACCTGGCCCCATCGATCCGCGCTGCAGGCCTGGACCCAGAGAACCTGCCTGAGTCCGATCCGACCAAGATGAACTTTGGCGGCGATGCCAAAAAAGCCTGGAAAGACATCTGGGGTTGCGGCCAAGGTATTGGTGCCATTCAGGCGGTGGTGAGCACGGCCGAACTGGTGGACAAGTTCAAGCGAGAATATGCAGCCGCCCGCGCCCGACTGGCGCTTTGATGGACTCTGTTGAAAGTTTGTTTGGATTCGATTCGCGATTTCCCCCCTGCAACGGCCTCCAGCGATGGAGGCCGTTGGTTTTTACTGGATGTGATCAAAGCCATCGGCTGTGTGCTCATCGTCTGGCATCACCTTGCGGTGTACAGCCCGATGTTCGATCGGGCCATGTGGCTGGCGCCTGATCCGCTTGCTGCGCTGTACAACCACGGACAACTGGCCGTTCAAGCTTTTTTGGTGGTGGCGGGTTTCCTCAGTGCCGCTCAGCTTTTGCGATTTGTGCCGGAGAACGCACAAGGCCTGCCTACCGGCTTTTCGGTGCCGCGCTTGTTGGCAAAAAGGTATTTGCGCTTGGCCATTCCTTTGATGGCGGCGCTCACCTTGACCGTGTGCGTGACGGCACTGGTTCGGCCTTGGTATCCGCATGACTCTTTGTCCGATGCCCCTCGCGTGTGGACGCTGGTGGTGCATGCCTTGATGCTGCAAGACCTGATTGGGGTGCCTGCCTTGTCGGCCGGCATCTGGTATGTGGCCATTGATTTGCAGTTGTTCACCATTGCTTTGGGGTGTGTCTGGTTGGCCGGTCTGATTCAACTTCGGCAGCCCCGGTTTAATCTGCGAGGGGTGACGGTGTTGTTGTGGCTGGTCCTGTCAGCGCTGTCGTTGAACTGGTGGAATCGTCAAGAGAATCTGGATGTTCAGGGCCTGTATTTCTTTGGCTCTTATGGCTTGGGCATGCTGGCTTACCGGGTTCGACTCAGTCGCATCACAGCCAAGGGGTGGGCCATCATCTTTGTTTTGGGACTGTTCGCTTTGTGGCTGGAACCTCGGATGCGTTTGGGCCTGGCTTGGGGCATGGCCTTGCTGCTGGCGGCCTGGCCATCGACCGGTTCGTCAGTTGTTGCGGCATCGAGGCGCACACGCTGGCAACGGGGCATTTCAAGCCTGGCACAGACCTCTTATTCGGTCTTTTTAGTGCACTTTGCGGTGAGCTTGCTTGTGAGCGCTGCATGGTTCCATGCCGATTGGCAAGACCCATGGGCCAATTTGGCGGGCATGTGTCTTTCGTTCGTCTTGTCGCTGTTTGCTGGCACCATGCTTTACCGTGCGGTGGAGCACCGAACCGCTACTTGGGGCCATTTGCTTCAGTGGCAGGTGGCGTTTGGTTTGAGCGGCGGGCTAGCGCTTGCGCTGACCTGAGCAGGGGCTTCGCTGAAAGCGCCGTGTTGGCAACGCAGTCAGCGACGGGCCTCATTCGTCAGTTGGCGGATGCGACCTTTTGACCAATGTAGGCCAAAGCCTCTTCCACTTGGTCGATCAAAATCAGGCACAGGTCACCGGCAGACAGGCGGCTCAAGGCCGTGTCAATCGCGTTGAACTCGCCCTGAATGTCTTGCACATAAGTGGTCCGCGCAGCACCTTGCAAACCTTCGCGCAGCAAGGCAATGACTTCACCGTCTTCACGCCCGCGCTGGCAGGCGTCTTGGTACAGCAAGACTTCGTCAAAAGCTTGGCCCAAAATTTTCGTTTGGTCGCGGATGTCTTGGTCGCGTCGGTCGCCTGCGCCGCTGATGACCACCATGCGCTTTTGGGCAGGCATGTTGTCTACCGCTTGGACCAGCGCCTGAATGGCATCCGGGTTGTGGCCGTAGTCGGCGATCAGAGTGGCACCACGGTAGTCAAACACGTTGAATCGGCCAGGCACGCCCTGAATGTCGCTGATGAAAGTGGCCACGCCTTGGGCAATAGCATCCCACGGCACACCCACAGCCCAGGCAGCGCCAATGGAGGCCATGACGTTTTCGGTCTGGAACCCGATCTGGCCTTGTCGGGTAAGCGGCACTTGGGACAGCGGAATACGGAAAACCTGCTTGCCCTTTTGGGCCACGATGTGGCCGTCTTCGGTGAATACCACACGCTTGCCTTGAGCGCGGTGCGTGGCCAGCACGGGCTGGTTGGCATCCAGCGCGAAAAAGGTCACATCACCAGGGCAGTGCGGGGCCATCGAGGCCACAGCCGGGTCGGCTGCGTTGAGCACGGCCATGCCGTTTTGCTCGACGTTGAGCACAATCACACGCTTCAAAACAGACAGGTCTTCGAGCGTGGTGATGTAGTTCAGACCCAGGTGATCGCCACCGCCCATGTTGGTCACGATGGCCACATTGCAGCGGTCAAAGGCCAGACCTTCGCGCAACAGGCCACCGCGCGCGGTCTCGAACACAGCAGCGTCCACATCGGGGTGCATCAGCACGTTGCGGGCGCTGCGTGGACCGCTGCAATCGCCCGAGTCGGTTTGCCGGCCATTGACGTAAACGCCATCGGTGTTGGTCATGCCCACGCGCAGGCCTTGCGCCTTGAGCAAGTGCGCCGTCAAGCGCACTGTGGTGGTCTTGCCATTGGTGCCCGTGACCGCGATCACCGGAATGCGGCCTGTTGCACCGCCCGGGAACATCTGGTCGATCACGGCGTTGCCCACGTCTCGGCCCTTGCCGTAAGACGGGCTGATGTGCATGCGCAAGCCTGGCGCGGCATTGACTTCGACAATGCCGCCGTTTTGTTCTTCGAGTGGGCGCAAAACAGATTCGCACACCACGTCCACCCCGCAAATGTCCAGGCCCACCATCTGGGCCGCTTCGACCACGCGGGCGGCCACTTCGGGGTGCACATCGTCGGTCACGTCGGTGGCGCTGCCACCGGTCGACAGGTTGGCGTTGTTGCGCAAAATGACCCTGCGGCCTTTTTCGGGCACCGACTCGGGCTCCAGATCTTGGGCGTGCAAACGGCCAATCGCGATGTCGTCAAACCGGATTTTGGTGAGCGAGGTCGAGTGACCGGTGCCGCGACGCGGATCGGCGTTAACCAAATCGACCAATTGGCGCACGGTGTGCTTGCCGTCACCGACCACCAAAGGCGGTTCGCGGCGTGCGGCAGCGATGAGCTTGTTGCCCACCACCAGCAGGCGGTAATCATGGCCGGGCAAAAATTTCTCGACCATCACGGTGCCATAGCGCTCGGCGGTGGCATAAGCGTTGTCAAAGGCGCTGCGCTCAGTGATGTTGACCGTGACGCCTTTGCCCTGGTTGCCGTCTTGCGGCTTGACCACCACGGGCAAGCCCACTTCCATGGCGATGGCCCAGGCTTCGTCAGGCGTTTGGGCCGGGCGGCCCAAGGGCACAGGCACACCGGCTGCGTGCAGGAGTTTTTTGGTCAGGTCTTTGTCTTGCGCAATCGATTCGGCAATCGCGCTGGTCGAGTCAATCTCGGCCGCTTGAATGCGGCGTTGCTGCGAACCCCAGCCAAATTGAACCAAGCTGCCATCGGTCAGGCGGCGGAAGGGAACACCCCGCGCCACTGCGGCATCGACGATCGAGCCGGTGGATGGCCCCAAACGCACATCTTCGTCCAATTCGTGGAGCTGGGCCAAAGCGCTTTCAAGGTCAAACCCGTGACTTTGCATGGCGGACTGGCAAAGCTTTTCGGCCAATTCCAGCGCCAGGCGGCCCACAGCTTCTTCAGAATATTGGACCACCACTTGGTAAACGCCGGCCTCTTGGGTGGCCGTGGTGCGGCTGAAAGTGACTGGGCAGCCCGCCTGCGCTTGCAGAGCCAGCGTGACTTTTTCGAGCGCATGAGCCATCGAAGGTGCTTGGCCTGAGCGGCTGCCCTCTATGGGGCCTACCTCGGGAAAGATGCGGCGCAAACGTTGCTCGATCGGGTGGTTGGCCGACAGGCTGCGTTCGGCCTCCGGGCAGGTCACGATGGCTTCGATGGCCGTGTGACGGCTCCACAAATTGGGACCGCGCAGCGCGCGAATTCTTGACACTTCCATGAACCAGGATTCCTGTGATGCGGTAAGGCCGAAGGGCTCGTCGGGTGTTAATGAGAGGTGTTCTGGCCGAAGCTTTTGACGCCAGCCCGGATCAGATCCGTGCTGATGTCCAGCGCCCAAGCCACGCAGGAGGCAATCAACATGTCGTCGGTGCTGAGTTTGCCGTTTTGCAACAAGCGTGACACCGCAGGTCGTTTGGCGGACAACACGAGCGACTCGCGCGGGCCTTCACTCAAAACCAGCTGTCCGTCACGCCAGAAAGCCACGCGGCCCCCTGCGGCGAGATGGGCCAAAAGGCGAGGGTTGTTTTCGTCATCCGCGTAAAAAATTACATTGCCATCGCAATGGCGTGCCAGATCGACCGCTTGTTCGTCAGCCGCATTCAGCACGGCCGTGCCTTGCGGCAAGATCACATCGATTTGTGTGCGCACGTAGCTCGGCATTTTCTCGTCGTTGCCCGCGTACAAGTCGTCCAGACCTTGGGACTTGGGCATGCGTGTGACGACGCCCACTTGGCAACGGTCATAGGGCAAGCCCTCGGCCAGCAAATGGCGCACATCGCTTTCAAACACAGCGACTTCAACAGATCGGTTGATTAAAAGTCGCTGGGCATTGTCCCAGTCCATGCCGCCGTGGCTTTGCAGCTGGCGCTGGTTCATGTACAAGCCGTCCGCGCAGGCCAATCCGGTGTACAGGCCTTTCAGGTGCAACAGCCAAGCCACCAATTGCGCTGGGCGGGTCGTGTCGCCATCGCCCATGAGGCCAATCACCGGAATGCGGCCGGTATCAGCAGGTTTGAACAAGTGATTGGCGATGGCCAGACCGACGGGGCGAGGCTGGCCGACGGCGGGTTTCAGGTGCATCAACAAGCCGGGGCCGGCATTGACCTCGACAATGGCGCCACCTTGTGCAGACAGTGGCTGTGAAATGTCTTGTGCAACCAGATCAACGCCCGCGATGTCCAGGCCCACGACGCGTGCGGCCAGCACGGCTTGCGCGGCCACATCGGGGTGAACTTCGTCGGTCACATCCAGCGCCATGTTGCCGGTGCGCATGATGAGCACACTGCGGCCTTGTTCGGGCACGCTGTCAGCTGTCAAGCCTTGGCGTTTGAGTTCCAGCACCGAGGTGGTGTGTTCGTCTAGGCGGATGGTGTCGAGCGGAAAATCTTCTTCTTCGCCCCGGCGGGGATCGGAGTTGATCTGCAACTCGATCAGTTCGGACACGGTGTGCACACCATCGCCCACCACACTGGCTGTTTCGCCTTTGTTGGCCGCGGCCACATGGTCGCCGACCACGAGCAGGCGGTGTTCTTCGCCCCGGATAAAACTTTCAACGATGACTTCACTGCCTTCGGCCAGGGCAATGTCGTAGGCGGCTTCGATGTCTTCTTGTTTGGACAGTTCGAGTGACACGCCACGGGCATGGTTGCCATCGGTCGGTTTCAAGCACACGGGCAAGCCAATGTCTTGCGCTGCTTCCCAGGCCTCTGCGGGGCTGCCCACGATTTGACCTTGCGGCACAGGCACACCGCACATGCTGAGCAATTGCTTGGTCAGGTCTTTGTCTTTGGAGATGCCCTCGGCAATCGCGCTGGTGCGGTCGGTTTCGGCGGTCCAGATGCGACGCTGCTGGGCACCGTAGCCCAGTTGCACCAGGTTGCCATCGTTCAAGCGAATGGCAGGAATACCCCGGTCGCTGGCTGCATTCACGATGCTGGCCGTGCTCGGGCCGATGCACAGGCTATCGACCATCTGCTTGAGGCGGTTGACTTCGGTCTTGACATCAAAAGGGCGGTCTTCGATGGCGGCCAGGATCAGCTCACGCGCTGTCTCCAGTGCACTTCGGCTGACGTCTTCATGGCGTGTGCGGATCACCACTTTGTAGATGCCTCGTGGCCCTGCCTCGCGGGCTTTGCCAAAACCGGTTTGCATGCCAGCCTGGGTTTGCAGTTCCAGTGCAACGTGTTCCAGGACGTGGCCAGCCCAAGTGCCTTCTTCCAGGCGTTGCAAGAAGCCGCCACGTTCACCCACACTGCAGCGGTGTTCAATCAATCCGGGCAGCCAGTTTGTCAGACGTTGGTTGAAGCCAGGCAAGGTGTTCGAAGGGAAGTCTTCCAGCGCGCCAATGTCAATCAGCGCCTCCATGACAGGACGGTAAGTCCAGATGTTGGGACCGCGCAAATGGGTCATGCGCAGAAATTGGATGTTTTTGGCGTTCATGAATGAAAAGGGCGGCTATACAATGACCGGCCCGTCACGGCGCTGGGAGATTGCTCTGGATTCAAAAGAGTCATGGACAGTTCATGTGCAGTCGTGTGCGACATCAATGGTTGTTTTTTGTCTCGTCGGCCGCCGTGGTCGTTCGAGTCGCTTCCGGTTCATCCTTCAATGACATCAACTCCTACTTTGGCCGCTGCATCTCGTCAGGTTCTTCCCGACGCTTGGCAGGTTGAAGTCCATTCTTGTCTGCAACCCGATGAAAACGCAACAGCCTGGCTGGAGGTTGACCTGGACGGCAGCTTGCGATTTGCCAAAAGTGCCGTCATTTTGACCGATCAGCGGGTCTTATCCCGCCTTGAAGGTGAAAAAAACTGGTCCAGCTGGGCTTTGCAGGCGGGTTTGTCTTTGAAACTCACTGACCATGCGGGTGTGGGGTGTCTGGCCTTGACCAGCCCAGAGGGGCAATTGGCGGTTTGGCGCTTCACGCTGGGCCTGCAGGCCGCAGTCGCCCGCTGGACCGCACAATTTGAGAGTCAGTTGGCGCAGCAGCTGATGACATCGGGCAGTCCATCGGAAGGCCGTCCCTTGCAGGCGGTGTTGTCCGGCTCGGTGTGCCCGGTTTGCCAGACCGTCATGAGCGACGAGGACGAAGAGTGTCCGAGTTGCGGTCGGGAAGACCTGGCACCGCCTTCGACCTGGACGCTTTTCAAACTGTGGCGCTTTGCGCGGCCTTACCAGCGTTCTTTGCTCGCGGGTTTCTCGCTCACCTTGGCTGCGACGGCCGCCACTTTGGTACCGCCATACCTGACCATGCCGCTGATGGACGACATTCTGATTCCCTATCAGAACGGCAAAGAAATCGATCCCACGTTGGTGTCCATGTATTTGCTGGGCTTGCTGGCTTCTGCTTTGCTGGCTTGGGGTTTGGGCTGGGCCAAAACCTACATCTTGGCGCTGGTGTCCGAGCGCATCGGTGCTGACTTGCGCACCACCACTTATGAACATTTGCTCAAACTCTCTTTGGAGTACTTTGGCGGGCGGCGCACGGGCGATTTGATTGCCCGGATCGGCAGCGAGACCGACCGCATCAACGTCTTCTTGTCGCTGCACCTGCTCGACTTTGCCACCGATGTGCTGATGATCTTGATGACGGCGGTCATCTTGTTCACCATCAACCCGACCTTGGCGCTGGTCACCTTGTTGCCCTTGCCTTTTATCGCTTGGTTGATCCATGTGGTGCGCGAAAAACTGCGCACCGGCTTTGAAAAGATCGACCGTGTCTGGGCCGAAGTGACCAACGTGCTGACCGACACCATTCCCGGCATCCGTGTGGTCAAAGCGTTTGCGCAAGAAGACCGTGAGGCCCAGCGCTTCAAGGACGCCAACAAACACAACCTGTTGGTCAATGACCGATTGAACCGAGTGTGGTCTTTGTTCTCGCCCACGGTCACCTTGATGACCGAGATCGGCCTTTTGGTGGTCTGGGGTTTTGGCATCTGGTTGGTCTCGGACGACCAGATCACCGTCGGTGTGTTGACCGCATTTTTGGCCTACATCGGCCGCTTTTACAGCCGCCTTGATTCGATGAGCCGGATCGTCTCGAACACGCAAAAGGCGGCTTCGGGGGCCAAGCGCATTTTTGACATCCTTGACCATGTGTCCAGCGTGCCCGAGCCCCTGAACCCGGTGGCTTTGCCGCCCCAGGTGCAAGGCCGCATTACCGTGCGCGATGCGGGGTTCCGCTATGGCAACCGCGCAGTTATTCGCCAACTCAACCTCGATATCCAGCCCGGCCAGATGATCGGTTTGGTGGGCCACAGCGGCTCGGGCAAGAGCACCTTGGTCAACCTGATTTGCCGTTTTTACGACTTGACCGATGGCGCGATTGAGCTGGACGGCACCGACATTCGTCAGCTGAAAGTCGCCGACTACCGCCGTCAAATCGGCTTGGTGTTGCAAGAGCCCTTCTTGTTCTTTGGCACCATCGCCGACAACATTGCCTATGGCAAGCCCGAAGCCACCCGCGAAGAAATCGTCGCGGCGGCCCGTGCGGCGCATGCCCACGAGTTCATCTTGCGCATGCCGCAGGGCTATGACTCGCTGGTGGGTGAACGCGGTCAGGGTTTGTCAGGCGGCGAGCGCCAGCGCATTTCGATTGCCCGCGCCTTGCTCATCAACCCGCGCATTTTGATTTTGGACGAGGCCACGTCCGCCGTGGACACCGAGACCGAAAAAGAGATTCAAAAAGCCCTGGACAACTTGGTGCGTGGTCGCACCACCATCGCCATTGCCCACCGTTTGTCGACCTTGCGCAAGGCCGACCGTCTGGTGGTGATGGACAAAGGCGTGGTGGTGGAAGAGGGCACGCACGATGTGTTGATAGAGGCCCAAGGCGCTTATTGGCGTTTGTACGAAGCCCAGCAGCGCCAGGCCGAAACCGAAGCGGTTTTGGGTGGCAGCCTGGAAGTCACAGAACAAAAGGTGAGCGCATGAGCCCGTTTGACTTGCAACGCGATGCGTTTGGCCGTTGGGTGTTGACGATGCCAGACGGTACGCAGTTTGTGCCTGTGACGGCTTTGCGTGCCTATCCCGTGTCGGCCCCTGACGCGGGCGTGGCGCTGATGGACGCGGACGGGCGTGAGATCGTCTGGATCGATGCGCTGGCGCAACTCGACATGTCACTGCATGACAAGGTGGTGCAGGCCCTGAACGAGCGCGAGTTCTTGCCCGAAATCCTGCAACTGACGGACGTCAGCAGCTTTGCCACGCCCAGCACCTGGTCGGTATTGACTGACCGGGGTGTCACCCAGTTTTTGCTTAAAGGCGAAGAAGACATCCGCCGCCTGACCGGCACGGTGCTGCTCATCAACGACGCCAATGGCGTGCAATTCATGATCCGTGACTTGGCGGCCATGGACAAGCACTCGCGCAAACTGCTCGACCGTTTTTTGTAGATCGCGCTTCGGCGTCGACCATGACAGCTTCTACCGCGAAGCTGGAACTTGTCCTGGACCCTGAAGTGCCTGTGCAGAGCAGGGTAGGTCAGAGCAAAAAAACAAAGCAAAACGAAGAGACGTCAATCACCCGTTTGGCTACAAAGGCCAGACAGAGCCGTGTTCAGGCACCATGGCACGCCACTTGACTTCATGTTCGATGCGTTGGCGCAGCATGTCGGATGCCTCGCGTTCACCGTGCACCACATACACCTGACCTGGCGCACTGGGCATTTTGTGCAGCCAACTCAAGAGTTGGTTCGCGTCGGCGTGGGCCGAGGCCGATTCGATCTGTGCCACTTCAGCACGCACCGCGACTTCCTGCGCATGGATGCGCACGCTGGATTGCCCGCTGGCCAGCGCCGCGCCACGGGTGCCAGGGGCCTGATAGCCCGTCAGGATGATCAAGTTGCGGTGATCGCCCAGGTACTGCGCCAAGTGGTGCAAGACCCGCCCGCCCGTGGCCATGCCGCTGGCAGCCAGGATCACCATGGGCCCGTGTCGGCGTGCCAGTGATTTTGATTGCTCGGGGGTTTCCAGCATGGTGGCCGCATGGTCCATGTTGCGCACTTCTTGTGCGTTCAGTCGGTGCTCATCCGGGTGGCGTTCAAACAAAGCAGTGGTGTGGATGGCCATGGGGCTGTCCAGAAAAATTGGCAAACCTCTCGGTATTTCCCCTGCCGCCTTGAGCTGCGCGATGGTGTGCAACACAGCTTGCGCCCGCCCCACCGCAAACACAGGCACCACGGCCACACCGCCACGAGCAGCCAATTTTTTCAACAGAGGCCCGAGTTCTTCGAACAGTTTTTCTTTGGGGTGCTGGCGGTTGCCGTAGGTCGATTCGATCAAGACGGTGTCGGCCTGCGGCGGTGGCTCGGGCGGCTTCATCAAGGGGTCATCGGGACGGCCCAGATCGCCTGAAAATAAAATGCGCCGACCGCCCACATCCAACAACAAACTGGCGGCGCCCAAAATGTGGCCGGCCGGCTGAAAGCGGGCCTTCCAGCCGCGGATGGGCTCAAACCACTGCCCCTGATGCTCTGCGTGCAACTGTTTGAGGCAGTGGATGGCCTCTTGTTGGGTGTAAAGCGGCAGGGCGGGCGCGTGTTTGGAAAAGCCATGTCGGTTGGCAAAAAAAGCATCTTCTTCCTGAATGTGCCCGCTGTCAGGCAACAAGATGCTGACCAGATCGCAAGTGGCTGAGGTGGCATGTACCCGACCCCGAAAACCGTTTTTGACCAGCAAGGGCAAATACCCGCTGTGGTCGAGGTGTGCATGGGTCAGCACCACCGCATCGATGTTCGTGGGGTTAGCAGGCAGAGGGTTCCAGTTGCGCAAGCGCAGCTGTTTGTAACCCTGAAACAAGCCGCAATCGACCAGCAGACGCTTCTGGTTGTGCTCAATCAGGTATTTGGAGCCGGTGACGGTGTCGGCCCCTCCAAGGAAGGTGATGGTGGCGCTCATGCTGGCATGCTGCGCTCAAAATAAACAAGGGCGTTTGAGGCAAGTCATGCTGACGCTTGTTTTGCCAAACCGACGCACTGATTGCTATACCCGAGCACTAACTGTCATACCCGCCCACTAACTGTCGTACCCGCGCACTAACTGTCACACCCCCCCACTAACTGTCATACCCGCGCACTAACTGTCATACCCGCGCACTAACTGTCATACCCGCGCACTAACTGTCATACCCGCGCATGCGGGTATCCATGGCGGCCGAAGGCATGGACCCCCGATCCAGTCGGGGGTGACCATTCACGTGTCATGCCTGGACCCTATTTGTCATACCCGCACCCTATTTGTCGTACCCGCGCACCAACTGTCATACCCGCGCATGCGGGTATCCATGGCGGCCGAAGGCATGGACCCCCGATCCAGTCGGGGGTGACCATTCACGTGTCATGCCCGCACCCTATTTGTCATACCCGCGCATGCGGGTATCCATGCAATTCGAAGGCCTAGACCCCCGATCGCGTCGGGAGTGACAAAGGTAAGGCAGGTCGCAGCTGACAAACGCAGCTCAACCGCCGAAAAAGCCTTTCAGCTTGTCGGTCCAGCTCTCGCCACTGGGCTGGTGTTTGCCGCCACCTTTGGACAGCGACTCGTCAAACTCTTTGAGCAGCTTGCGCTGGTGCTCGGTCAGTTTGACGGGGGTCTCCACCGTGATGTGGCAATACAGATCGCCGGGGTAGCTGCCGCGCACACCCTTGATGCCCTTGCCGCGCAGGCGGAACTGTTTGCCGGTCTGGGTGCCTTCGGGGATGTCGATGGCCGCTTTTCCACCCAAAGTGGGTACATCGATTTCGCCACCCAAAGCCGCTTTGGTGAAGCTGATCGGCACGGCGCAGTGCAAGTCGTCGCCATCGCGCTCAAAAATAGAATGCTTCTTGAGTCGGATCTCGATGAACAGATCGCCTGGAGGCCCACCGTTGGTGCCGGGTTCGCCATTGCCCGCGCTGCGAATGCGCATGCCGTCGTCGATGCCTGCCGGGATTTTGACTTCCAGTGTCTTTTGTTTTTTGACTTTGCCTTGTCCGTGACAAGTGCCGCAGGGCTCGGGGATGATTTTTCCGGTCCCTCGGCATTGCGGGCAGGTTTGTTGCACGCTGAAAAAGCCCTGACGCATTTGCACTTGGCCTTGGCCATGGCAAGTCGAGCAGGTTTTGGCGCTGGTGCCTGGCTTGGCTCCGGTGCCGCTACAGGTGTCGCAGGCGTCCCAGCTTGGGATGCGCAGTTGCGAGTCTTTGCCGTTGGCCGCTTCTTCGAGCGTGATTTCCATCGCGTAGCTCAGGTCTGCGCCACGGAAAACTTGACGGCCACCGCCTCGCCCGCCCCGGCCTTGGCCACCAAAAATGTCACCAAAGATGTCGCCAAACGCATCACCAAAACCACCAAAGCCCTCGGCACCGCCGCGCATGTTCGGGTCGACGCCGGCGTGGCCGTGCTGGTCATAGGCCGCGCGTTTTTGCGCGTCCGACAGCATTTCGTAGGCCTCTTTGACTTCTTTGAATTTGGCCTCGGCTTCTTTGGCTTTGGCGTCTTCGCCCTGGTTGCGATCAGGGTGGTACTTCATCGCCAGCTTGCGATAAGCCTTTTTGATGTCTTCGTCCGAGGCGTTTTTGGCAACGCCCAGCACTTCGTAAAAATCTCGTTTTGTCGCCATGACTTTGGACCCTGGCCTTCAGGCCGTTTCATGCAAAAAGCGTCCCGAGCCATGCTCGGGACGCTGCAGCTTGTGGGTGGGAGGCCGATCCTGCGGCCGAATGTATTCGCGAGCGGGGGCTCGCTCCCACAACATCACAGAGGGCAATCAGCCCTTTTTGACTTCCTTGACTTCAGCGTCCACGACGTTGTCGTCTTGGGGCTTGGCATCGGCAGCACCGGCCGCGCCAGCGCCTGCAGCGGCTTGCTGCGCTTGCATTTCAGCGTAGACCTTTTCGCCCAGCTTCTGGCTGGCTGTCATCAGGGCTTCGGTTTTGGCTTCGATGGCGTCTTTGTCTTCGCCCTTCAAAACTTCTTCCAATTCCTTGGTTGCCACCTCGATGGCTTCCTTTTCAACTGCTTCGATCTTGTCGCCATGCTCAGCCAGGCTCTTTTTGACGCTGTGGGCAGCGGCTTCGCCTGCGTTGCGCGCTTGCACCAGCGCCAGTTTTTTCTTGTCTTCTTCGGCGTTCAGCTCGGCGTCTTTCACCATTTGCTGAATTTCGGCTTCGGACAAACCGGAGTTGGCCTTGATCGTGATCTTGTTCTCTTTGCCGGTGCCTTTGTCTTTGGCGCCCACATGCAAGATGCCGTTGGCGTCAATGTCAAAAGACACTTCAATTTGGGGCGTGCCGCGCGATGCTGGCGGGATGCCTTCGAGGTTGAACTCACCCAGTGCTTTGTTGCCGCTGGCGATTTCGCGCTCACCCTGGAACACCTTGATCGTCACTGCCGGCTGATTGTCTTCAGCGGTCGAGAAAGTTTGTGCAAACTTGGTCGGAATGGTGGTGTTCTTGGTGATCATCTTGGTCATGACGCCGCCCATGGTCTCGATGCCCAAAGACAAAGGGGTCACGTCGAGCAGCAACACGTCGGTGCGGTCACCCGACAAAACTTGGCCCTGAATCGCAGCGCCCACGGCCACGGCTTCGTCGGGGTTCACGTCTTTGCGTGGCTCTTTGCCAAAGAATTCTTTGACCTTTTCTTGCACCTTGGGCATGCGCGACATGCCGCCCACCAAGATGATGTCGTCGATGTCACCGACCGACACGCCAGCGTCTTTGATGGCCATGCGGCAAGGGGCGATGGTGCGCTCGATCAGCTCTTCGACCAACTGCTCCAGCTTGGCGCGGGTCAGCTTGACGTTCAAGTGTTTAGGGCCTGTTGCGTCTGCGGTGATGTAAGGCAAGTTCACGTCGGTCGAGGCCGAGCTGGACAGCTCAATCTTGGCTTTTTCAGCGGCTTCTTTCAGGCGCTGCAAGGCCAACACGTCTTTGGCCAAATCAACGCCGGATTCTTTCTTGAACTCGGTGATGATGAAGTCGATGATGCGCTGGTCGAAGTCTTCGCCGCCCAGGAAGGTGTCGCCGTTGGTGGACAACACTTCGAATTGTTTTTCGCCATCGACATCGGCGATTTCGATGATGGACACGTCGAATGTGCCGCCGCCCAAGTCATACACAGCGATCTTGCGGTCGCCCTTTTCGGTCTTGTCCAAGCCAAAGGCCAAAGCCGCAGCGGTGGGCTCGTTGATGATGCGTTTGACGTCCAAGCCCGCGATGCGGCCTGCGTCTTTGGTGGCCTGACGTTGTGCATCGTTGAAGTAAGCGGGCACGGTGATGACGGCCTCGGTCACTTCTTCGCCGAGGTAGTCTTCGGCGGTTTTCTTCATCTTGCGCAGGATTTCAGCGCTGATTTGCGGCGGGGCCAGCTTGTTGCCGCGCACTTCCACCCAAGCGTCTCCGTTGTCGGCTTTGGCGATGGTGTAAGGCATCAAGTCGATGTCTTTTTGGACTTCTTTTTCGGCGAACTTGCGACCGATCAGGCGCTTGACCGCGTACAAAGTGTTGCGGGGGTTGGTGACCGCTTGGCGCTTGGCCGATGCGCCGACCAGAATTTCGCCGTCTTCTTGGTACGCAATGATCGACGGGGTGGTGCGAGCGCCTTCGGCGTTTTCGATCACTTTGGTCGTGTTGCCTTCCATGATGGCCACGCACGAGTTGGTGGTGCCCAGGTCAATACCGATGATTCTTCCCATTTTGATGCTCCGAAATTAAGTAAGAGTGCAGATGTTTTGCAGTTGAGGCGGGTGGGGCGCTTTTCAAGTCCCCTTACGCCAAAAAAGGTTTTTGTTTATTTGGGGGCGGTGACCGTGACCAAAGCGGGGCGCAACACGCGGTCAGCGATGGAGTAGCCCTTTTGCAGCACCGTGACCACGGTGTTGGCTTCCTGCTCGGCAGGCACCACGCTGATGGCTTGGTGGTGGTGCGGGTCGAACTTGGTGCCAGCAGGCGGGGCAATCTCGATCACTTTGTTGCGCTCCAAGGCGCTTTTGAGTTGGCGCAGCGTGGCCTCAGAGCCTTCGCGGATTTGCTCGATCGTCACGTTCGGGATGGCCAAACCGGCTTCCAGGCTGTCCAGCACAGGCAGCAGGCTGTCGGCAAAACCTTCTACGGCGAACTTGCGGGCTTTGGCGATTTCGTCGTCGGCACGGCGGCGGGCGTTTTGCACATCGGCTTGGGCACGCAAAAACTGGTCGGCCAGATCGGCGTTTTGGGCCTTCAGGTTGACCAGCTCAGCTTGGGCATCGGCCAACGGGTCGGTCGAGGTGGCGGTCTGCGCGCTGACAGTTGCAGCAGACTCTTCGTCGCTCGGTGCTTGGGGAATGGGGTTTTGAGTGGTGTCTGACATGAACAATGTCCGCAAAAAATGAATACCCCTTTTAAATAGGGGCAATGTTTCAGGCTTCAAGAGGGGTTTTGCGTGCGGAATCCGACAGCGCAGGGCAAGAAAAAACCCGCCAAACGGCGGGTCCGGCTGATCCAAGCACTGATCGGGATCAGTTCAGTGCCAGCAATTCCACGTCAAATTTGAGCGTTGCATTGGCCGGGATCACTCCGCCAGCGCCGCGTGCGCCGTAGCCTAATTCGGAGGGGATGATCAGGGTGCGCTGGCCGCCGACTTTCATGCCGGCCACGCCTTCGTCCCAGCCCTTGATGACCATGCCCGCACCCAAACCAAACACAAAGGGGTCGCGACGGTCGCGGCTGGAGTCAAATTTGGCACCCTGCTGGCCATCTTTGTAGAGCCAGCCGGTGTAGTGCACGGTGACGTCTTGGCCCGGGGTGGCTTCGGCGCCTTCGCCCACGACAGTGTCTTCATATTGCAGGCCGGAGGGGGTGGTGTTCATGGTGTTCTTTCTGGAAAACGGGCCAGATGCAGCCCTGTTGCAAGCCGAAATTATGCCAGCAGGCCTCGCCGGGCCAGATCGCGCATGAGTGCGCTGACGCCATAGCGCCATGGCTGGGCTTGGTCGGAGGTGGTGACCCGGTTGACCAAGCTGCCCAAGTGAGGGGTGGAGACGCTCACCACATCCCCCACGACATGGGTGAAACCTTGGCCGGGGCCGTGGCGGTCTTGCGTTGGGGCAAACATGGTGCCCAGAAACAGCATCATGCCGTCGGGGTATTGGTGGTATTTGCCCATGGCCTGGTTGACCAGATCCAGTGGGTCGCGGCTGATCTGGGACAGGGCGCTGCTGCCTTGCAGAACAAAGCCTTCGGGGCCTTCCACTTTCAGGCTGAGGTCGCACTGACGCACATCGTCCATGCCAAAGTGGGCGTCGAACAGGCGAATGAAAGGTCCTATGGCGCAACTGGCGTTGTTGTCCTTGGCCTTGCCCAGCAGCAATGCGCTGCGACCTTCAAAGTCGCGCAGGTTCACGTCGTTACCCAGTGTGGCCCCCACGACCTCGCCGCGCGAGTTGGCCGCGAGCACGATCTCGGGTTCGGGGTTGTTCCATTGGCTGGCAGGGTGAATCCCGACCATGGCACCCGTGCCGACCGCGCTCATGGGTTGCGCTTTGGTGAATATTTCGGCATCCGGACCGATGCCCACTTCCAGGTATTGCGACCACATGCCTTGGGCCAGCAGCACCTCTTTGAGCTTGACCGATTCGGGTGAGCCGGGTTTCACGCTGCGCAGGTTGTCACCAATGACGGCCACCACCGCCTGGCGCACGGCATCGGCTCGGCTGGCATCGCCTCGGGCTTGCTCTTCGATCACCCGCTCCAACATGCTGGCCACAAAGGTCACGCCTGCGGCCTTGATGGCTTGCAAATCACAAGGTGCCATGAACCACGGCAAGGCTGGGTCACGAACTGCCTCGTCGCTGATGGCCAAAACCGCTGCCGTATCGGCCAGCCGTGTGGCTTGCTCGGTGGCCATCAATTGCCTGACCCGCTGCGCGGGCTGTTCTTGGTCCAGCAAGGCACTGCAGGTGGGAGCCAATTTGGACAGGTCCAGCACGCTTTGAGGCGTGACCGCGACCAAAACGGGGCCGGTGTCGGGCAGCCAAAGGCGACCGATCAACAAGGCATGTTCACAGGACTGGGGCAAAGAGGTGGTGTTCATGGCGGGTGGTGTTCATGAGATGTTTGTGCAAAGCAGTGTGGAATATCTTGACAGATCAAAAGGCGGCAAGCTGTCACGCATGGGTTTTCTCAAATTGGGGTGCGCGCTGATTTCAGAAGCAATTTGTTGCAAGCTTGTGCGGTGCGGCACCGAGACTTTGCGCAATTGAACCTAGAGTGGCTCACTTGGATTGAAAGGATCTTCCTGATGAACACGATGACTGCATTCAAAAGCGCTGGTGCGTTGACCTGTGCCTTGGCCATTTTGCTGACGGGTTGCGCGACGGCCACCCCCGAGCAAAAGGGCGCGGGAACCGGTGCCGTGATTGGCGCTGTGGCGGGGMAAATTTTGGGGCGCGACAGCAAGGCAACCGCCATTGGCGCGGGCTTGGGCGCCCTGGGCGGTTATATCTGGTCTAAAAACATGGAAGACAAAAAGCGCGCCATGGAGCAAGCCACGGCCGGTACCGGTACGGTGGTCACGCAAACGGCAGACAACCAGCTCAAGCTGAGTATTCCGAACGACATTTCGTTTGACACGGGCCGAGCCGACATCAAACCGAATTTGCGCCCGATCTTGGACCAGTTTGCCCAAGGCTTGGGCCAACAGCCCAGCATGGAAGTGCGCATTGTGGGCCACACCGACAACACCGGCAGCGATGCCATCAACAACCCGCTGTCGGTGAACCGTGCGCAAAGTGCGCGGGATTACCTGGTGGCACGGGGTGTGAGCAGCAGCCGCATTGCGATTGATGGACGCGGTTCGCGCGAACCGATTGCCGACAACGCCACAGAGGCGGGTCGCGCACGCAACCGCCGCATTGACATTTTTCTGGCCGAACGAGGTCAGAGGTAAATTTTTTGCAGCAACGCCAGCAGCGTTTTGCGCTGCGTTGGCGTGAGCTTGGCGGTTTTTTCGATTTCCAGGTCGCTCGCGGTTTGCTCGGCTTGCACCATCAGGGCTTGGCCCTTGGGTGTGGCGTGCAGGCCCACGGCGCGGCCATCGTGCGGATGCGGTTTGCGCTCGATCAGGCCGCGTGACTCCAGTGACTGGATCAAGCCGACCAAGTTAGGCGGCAACAAGTTGAGCGTGGTGCACAACTGGCGCGAGGTCACGCCCGGGTTGTGCTGGATGGTGGACATGACCGAAAAATCCACTGGCTTGAGGCCGTAAGGGGCCAGCCGCTCTAAAAACAATTCGATGATGCTCAGCGCTGCGCGACGGGCGTTGTAGCCCATCAGGGTTTGCAGATAAGTGGTGTCGACTTGGTCCACCGCTGCGGCGGGCGTTGCGGTCGACCGGCTGCGCGTTTGCGGTGCATCTGCCGTGTGCGCGGTTTTTCGGGTTCGTTTGGCGCTGCTGCTGCCCGGCTTTGGGGGGGTAGCCTTGGCTGGCTTGCGCGTGGGGCTTGGGGTCTTGGTGTCGGTTTGGGGCATGGTGTGCGCGATCAGTGGGCCACGGCGCTGCATTGTTGTTCGATGATGGCGCTGCGCATGGAGAACTCGGGCAGCACCCAACTGCGCAGGGCCTTGGCCGGGCTGAGCCAGCGTGTATCGGCTTGGGGCGTGTCGGCGTCCACACCGGTTTCGATGCGCAACCAGGCCCAGTCCATCAGCACCAATGCCACTGCACGCAGATAGTCGTCGGCCACTCGAAATGCCAAGGCCGCGTCTTTCGGTGCGGCTTGGGCGATGCGCTCGGTCAAGCTGCGCAGGGTTTGGATGCGGCTTTGCGCGGCGGCGCTGGCGTGGGCTGCTGGCGGCAGGTCCGATGCGAGTGTGTCCAGCAGGGCATTCATGCTTTGGCCGCCATCGGCCAGCACCTTGCGCACCAGCAGGTCAATCGCCTGGATTTCGTTGGTGCCTTCGTAGATCATGGCCACGCGGGCATCGCGCACGATTTGCTCAATGCCCCATTCGCGCACATAGCCGTGGCCGCCAAACACCTGCAGGCAGTCGCTGCCGCCATGAAAGGCCTGGTGCGTGAAGACCGATTTCATGACCGGCGTGACCAAGGCGCACCAGCACTGGGCAGCCGCTTGAGTGGCGGCATCTTGGCTGTGCTTGATCAGGTCGAGTTCGAGTGCGGTGCGGTAGGCCAGCACGCGACCGGCGTCGACCCAGGCCCGTTGCGTGTCCAGAATGCGGCGCATGGCGGGGTGTTCGCCAATCAGGTCGGCTTCGCCAGCGCTCCTGCCTTTGCCCGGCGCGCGCATCTGGCGGCGCTCTTGCGCGTAGGCATCGGCTTTTTGCCAAGCGGCGTCCAGCAGGCCAATGCCTTGCAGGGCCACATGCAATCGGGCGGCGTTCATCATCACAAACATCGCATTCAAGCCCTTGCCGGGTTCGCCCACGATGTCGCACACCGCTTCGTCAAAACGCATCACGCAAGTGGGGCTGCCGTGCAGGCCCATTTTTTCTTCGATGCGGTCACAGTGCACGCGGCTGCGTGAGCCGTCGGGGTAAAACTTGGGCACCAAAAACAGCGACAGGCCTTTGGGGCCAGGGGGCGCATCGGGCAAGCGGGCCAGCACCAGGTGCACGATGTTGTCGGTCAGGTCGTGTTCGCCGCCTGAGATGAAAATTTTGGTCCCGCTGACGGCGTATTGGCCATCGGGCAGGGGCACGGCTTTGGTGCGGGCCAGGCCCAAATCAGAACCGGCATGGGGCTCGGTCAGGCACATGGTGGCCAGCCATTCGCCGGTGGCGACTTTGTCCAAATACAGCGCTTTGAGCTCGTCGCTGGCGTGGTGTTTGATGCACTCGTAAGCGCCGTGCAGCAAGCCAGGGGCCATGGTCCAGCCGTGGTTGGCGGCGCTCAGCATTTCATACAGCATGGCTTCGAGCACGCTGGGCAGACCCTGACCTCCGTCTTCGGTGCTGGCCGACAAGGCAGGCCAGCCCGATTGCCAAAAGGTTTGGTACGCGTGTTTGAAGCCCGGCGGCATGGTGACCACGCCGTCTTTCCATTGCGCACCGATCTCGTCGCCATCGCGTTTGAGCGGGGCGATCACCTCGCCCACGAACTTGCCTGCTTCATCGAGCACTTGTTGCATGAGTTCCGGGTCCACCTCGGCAAAGGCGGGCAGGGCTTGCAGTTGTGCGGGCGCGTTCAGCACGCGGGACAACACAAACTGCATGTCGTCGGTGCGGGGTTGGTAGGCGTTCATGGTCTATTTCAAAAAAATCAGGGTCAAGGGGCCCGTTTATTGGCAGGTAAAGTTTTCGGCATTTTCCAGGGAACCGTGGCCGATGTATTTGGCGACCTTGGGGTAGGCGCACAAAGGTCGTGTGCGCTGTGCGCTCCAGTTTGCGGGCAATTCGGCATTCACACCCCCAGCATTGCCGGCCCCTCGCACTTGGGCAGTGATGCGGTCAGGGGCAAGGCCTTGTTCCACCCAAGCCACCAATGGCGTGAGGGCGTCAAACTGGTCCGTCGCGGGGCCTGCGCTGCAATGGTTCATGCCTGGAATGGGGAAGTGGCGTACAAAGTTGGCGCTGTTGGGAACTTCTTTGGCCACACGATCCACCCAAGCACGGGTATCGGTTTCTGAAAAAACCGGGTCACTCACACCGTGGTAAAGCAATATTTTGGCGCCGCGCTGTTGAACCTGTTTCAGGTTGGCAGGTTTTGCGTGGTTTAAGGGCGTGATGGTTTCGTCCGCGCTTTCAGTGAACCCGGGAGGTTTGGAAAATATACCGGCATACAAGTTGTCGTAATCCGTATCCAGTGCCTTGACGTCACGTTTGGGGCTGGTGAACACATGGCTCAAGGCGCCTGGGTCCAGGGCTTGCGAGAACACAAATTTCCAAGTGGCCCAGTTGGCGCCAGACACGCCTGTGTCGTATGGAAACGGGCTGTAGAAAGGCGCGCCATCCGCGGTTTGAGCCCCTTTGAAAACTTGGGCGATGACATTTTTTTGCGTCTCGCTCAAGCATTTGCCGTCCCGCCCCGCCGTGCAACTGGGGATGTCCTTTTGCACGTCAAACGTTTTTTGGCAAGCCGACACGTCTTGAACGATGCCGTCGTTTGCGCCATCAATGGCATCGCATTTGGCCAAAACTGCACGGGCCAAAACCTGTCGGTCATCGGCGTTGAAGCCAGCGCCGATGTCCGGAAACTTCAAATTGGGATTAAACGGGTGGTTCACCGTGGGGCCTGCGGGTGCCAAGCTGTTCCACAAGGAAGATCCCCATAGTTGGGCCAATGCGGCGTTAGGCAAACGGTAGCCCGGAGCACCAGCCAAGTAGCCGTCAAACTGCTGTGCATAACGGGAAGCGGCTACCAAAGTATGCCGGCCGCCGTTGGAGCAACCTGCGATGTAGGAACGGTCCGGCAATTTGCCATAAGCCGTTCTGATCAGTTCCTTGGCCATGGGCGTGAGTTTGCCCACGGCGGTGTATCCATAGTCTTGTCGAGCCTGCGGCTCTGAGCCAAAGTAAGGGTTTTGTGTGGGGTTGTGTCCTGCGTCTGAGCTGATCACAGCGAAACCTTGCGCGAGTGCGCCCGTCAAAGGCCCTCCACCCAAGGCACCCAGAGCGGGTTGAACGACGCCGTCGAGGCCCCCATTGGCCTGGTAGAAAAAGCGTCCGTTCCATTCTTTTGGCAGGCGCATTTCAAAGCCAATCGCATAAGGCCGGCCATCGGCACCTTGACGTTCATGCATCTTGCCCCTGATCAAGCAGTGGCTGCCTGTTTTGTAAGACGTGATTGCAGTGGGCTGTGGACCGGTGCGCACCACCCCTGCAGAAACCAGTTCGGCCGACTCAATGCGTGTCGCTGCATATTTGAACTGATCGCGAAGTTCATCGCATTGCAACAAAGAACCGCTTTGTGCGGGTGCCAAGCTGGCGGGTGCTTGGGTCGTCAAACCGTCGGCGCAGCCTGTCAGCCACACAAAACTTGCCAAAGCCATCAGTCGAATTGTCATGTATGCCCCTCGTATGTGGTGTTTGAAAGTGCGTCGTGGGGGCACTGTCTGAAGCATTGAAAATCACAAGACCAGTTTGAACCTCTGGCAGGCAGTGTTGGATGTCACAGAAAACACCTCGATGGCCATGGTGTCGCTTTTAGCGCATGGGCCATCAAGGTGTTTCGTTCAGCATTGGCTGCGAGTTCAGGAGTCCACGCTGAAGCCGATGCGCTTGATCAGCGGGCCCCAACGTTCGAGTTCAACTTGCGAACTCTTGAGCTGGTCTGCCGGTGTGCCGCCGAAGGGGATCAGGCCGACCACAGTCAAGGCGTCTTGCACGCCTTTGTCCTTGAGGGCGGCATTGATGGCCGCATTGGCCGCTTGGATCACGGTTGCAGGTGTTTTGGCAGGGGCGTAAAAACCAAACCACTCTTCCACGGTCAGTTCGGGAAAGCCTTGTTCGGCAAAAGTGGCCACATCGGGCACAAAGGGCGAACGTGTTTTGCCCGAGGTGGCAAGGATGCGCATCTTGCCGGCCTTGTGGTTGGCAATGAAGTCACCGTGCGGGGTGAACATGCAGGCGATCTGGCCGCCCACCACATCGGTCACGCCGGGCACCGAGCCACGGTAGGGCACGTGCTTGAACTCGAAGTTTTGGTTCAGGCCCAGCAAAGCGCCAATGAAGTGGGGCGTGGAGCCTGCGGCGGGTGAGCCATAGCTGGCTTGTGCGGGGTTGGCCTTGGCCCAGGCGATGAAGTCTTTCACGTTTTTGACGCTGGCAGGCACCATGGGGCCCACCGCAAAGCCGTGGTGAATCATGGAGGCTGTGCCCACGGGCGTGAAGTCTTCAAAAGGCTTGTACTGCAGATTTTTGAAGATGTGGGGGTAGAGCGAAATAGCCGAGAAAGGGGTCATGGCCAGCGCCGAGCCATCGGCCGGTGCGCTTTTGAGCAGGTTCAGGGCAATTTGACCGCCAGCCCCTGGGCGGCTGTCGATGATGCCGGCGTTTTTGCTGTAAGGCGTGCCGCCAAATTTTTCGGCCACGCGGCGGGCGCAGATGTCGCCCGAGCTGCCCGGTGGGAAGCCGTAGAGCACTTTGACTTGCTCAATGGGCAGGCCGCTTTGTGCCCAGGCTTGCTGGAAGGCGGTGCTGCCCAGAATGGCCGCTCCGATGGTGGATTGAATGAATTCGCGTCGGTTGCTCATGGTTGTCTCCTCTAGGGGGTGGTTGGAAAACGGGGAAGAAAATTTTTCGAATGTGGGGACTTTGGTCCGGTTAAGGCTTGACTGAAGACTGTGCGGCTTTGTCCGCAGAACCTTCCAAACCCGCCAGCAAGGCTTGGCTGTTGCCGGGGATGATCATTTGAAATTGATGGTCCACAAAGGTGTAGTCGTAGTAACCCATGCGTGCCAGCGGTTGGATCTTGAGCGCGTCGATCAGGCCTTGACCATTGATCACTTCGTCATCAATGTGGATGGCCACAACACGGCCAAACACCACGTCAGCTGTGCCCATGGGCGGTTTGCCTGGAAAGCGCAGGCTGTTCAGGTAGACACACTCAAACTGGATGGGCGAGCCCTTGACTCGCATGGGCTTGACCAGGCGGCTGGGCAGTTTTTCGAGGCCTGCGCGTTCGAACTCGTCCACACCATGCGGCACTTCTTCGGCAGAAATATTGACCGCATCGCGCAGTGCGTATGTGGCCATGTTCCAGACGAACTCACCGGTTTGTTCTGCGTTGCGAACCGAATCCTTGCGTTCGCCTTGGGTGGTTTGGTTGGCGCTGAACATGACGATGGGCGGGTCAAAGGTCACGTTCTGGAACTGGCTGTAGGGTGCCAGGTTGTGCCGGCCTTGCGCATCTACCGTAGAAATCCAGCCAATGGGACGCGGAATCACACAGGACTTGAAAGGGTCATGAGGCAGACCGTGCGGCGTGACACCGGGTTCGTAGTACATGGCTGAGTCTCCTGTGGTCAGCTGCACAAAGCCTTGATGTCTTCGGGCACCGGGATGGCTTTGATGCGGTCTGGGTCTTCGGGGTGCTTGATGCAAAAGGCGCGCACTTCGGTGCCCTCGCACAGCACGGTGTCGCCACGCATCACGACATGCTTGTGCACGATGACTTTTTCACGCCACTCCTGCACGCTGGTGTGCACCTGGATGGTTTCGCCATAAGTGGCGGGACGGATGAACTTGGTGTTGATCTCTAGCAGCGGCGTGCCGATGATGCCGCGCGTCTTGACCAGTTCGCGCCAAGGCGGTACGCCGCACTTCACGAAAAAGTTCAAGGATGAAGCGTCCATCCACTTGGAGAAATTCGGAAAGAAGACGATGCCTGCGGGGTCGCAGTCACCGAACATCACTTGCACTTCGTAAACAACGGTTTTGCTCATGGGTGTTCTTTCAACGGGGGGCCATGCGCAGAGCGCCGTCCAAGCGGATGACTTCTCCGTTCAGGTGGTCGTTGCTGACGATGTGGCAGGCCAGTTCGGCAAATTCGCTGGGCTTGCCCAAACGTGCGGGAAAGGGGATGCTGGCGGCCAGCGATTGCTGCACCGGCTCGGGCAAGCTTTTGAGCAAAGGGGTGGCAAACAAACCAGGGGCGATGGTGCACACGCGGATGCCGTGTTGTGCCAAGTCGCGGGCCATGGGCAAGGTCATACCCGCAACACCGGCCTTGGATGCGCTGTAGGCCTGCTGGCCCACTTGACCGTCGAAGGCGGCCACTGAGGCGGTGAAAACCATCACGCCACGGGCGCCATCGCTCTGGCCATCTTGCGCCAAGGGGGCGAGCTTGGCGCAGGCGGCGGCAAACAGGCGAGCGGCGTTGTAGGTGCCGATCAGGTTGACGTTGATGACTTTGGCGAAATCTTCGAGCGGGGCGGCGTTGCCGTCTTTGCCGACCACGCGCTTGGCGCTGCCGATGCCAGCGATCTGCATCAGAATGCGGGCCGGGCCATGCGCTGCCGCAGCCGTCTCGATGGCCTGCTGCATGCTGTCCGGGTCGCTCACGTTGCAAGGCACTGCAATGCCACCGATGTCTTGGGCCACGCGTTGCGCGTTGTCCATGTTGAGGTCGAGCACCGCGACCTTGGCCCCCAGACGGGCCAGTTCGCGCGCTGTGGCTTCGCCCAGGCCCGAGCCACCGCCGGTGACCAGAGCTGCTTGTCCTTGGATGTTCATGTTGGTTCCTTTAAGTTGGCGTCGTTCAGGTATTTGTCATGCCCGACTTGATCGGGCATCCAGGCTCAGCGAAGGCATGGATTCCCGCATTCGCGGGAATGACAAAAAATTGAGAATGACATGGGTATGGGAAGTCAAAGTCAATCGCATCCATTCAAACGCCTTCTGGGTTTTCGATCAAGAGCGCAATGCCTTGACCGCCACCTACGCAGGCGCTGGAAATGCCGTAGCGCAGCCCTGAGCGCTTGAGCTCACGAGCCAGCGTAATGGTCAAACGCACACCAGTTGCGGCCAGCGGATGGCCCAGCGCAATCGCCCCGCCGTTGACGTTGAGCTTGGACAAATCGAGGCCGAGCTCACGGCCCACAGCCAGGGTTTGTGCGCCTTGGGCCTCGTTGATTTCAAAGCGTCCGATGTCGGACAGCTTCAAGCCCGTGCGCTCGAGCAACAAACGGATGGCCGGCGCTGGACCGATGCCCATGATCTCGGGTGGCACACCCACCGCTGCCGCAGCGACCACGCGCGCCAAAGGCTTTTTGCCGTGGGCAGAGGCATACGCGCCGGATGTGACCACGCAAGCCGCAGCAGCGTCGACCAATGCCGCGCTGTTGCCACCGGTTTGTACGCCGCCTTCATAGACTGGCCTGAGCTTGGCCAGCACTTCCACAGGCGAAATGCGGGCGTGGGTGTCCGCGCTGATTTCGGTGACTTTGCCTTGCAGCTTGATGCCACGGGCCTTGTAGCATTCGAGCTCAAATTTTTCGGTGATCACCGGCACGATCTCGCCGGCAAGAAATCCGGCTTCTTGCGCAGCCACCGCTTTGGCGAACGAGTCGGATGCAAACTGGTCCACCTCTTCGCGGGTGATTTTGTATTTTTTGGCCAAGTTTTCGGCGGTCTGGATCATGTTGATGCCAGCGGCCGGGTCTTTCAGTGCTTCCCACATGTAGTCCTTGAAGCCCACGGGCGCACCCAGCTTGAAGCCGGTGCGGTGGTCAAAGGCGGCAATCGGATTGCGCGTCATGCTCTCGGTGCCGACCACCAGCGCGGCTTCACAGGCGCCTGCTTCGATCTGTTCGCCGGCTTGGCGGAACAACTCGAAGCCCGTGCCGCAAATGCGCTGGGTCATGATGGCGGGCACTTCTTGCGGCACACCTGCGTAAAGCCCGATGTGGCGTGGCAAAAAAAACTGGTCAAAGTCGCCAGGGGCCATGTTGCCGGTGATGACCGAACCGATCTCAGTGGCGGCGATGCCCGCGCGCTTTAGTGCCTCGCGAGCGGCTTTGATGCCCAGGTCGGTGGGTGAGATGTGGCCCAATGCGCCGCAGTAATCGACCATGGGTGTGCGCACGCCTTCGTGCATCCACACATCGGCAAACGCGTTGAAGAATCCTTTGGCTGTCATTATTTTTCCTGGGGTTTCTTCATGCCCGACTTGATCGGGCAACCATGTTCATCGAAGGCATGGATGCCCGTGTTCGCGGAGCATGACAAGTGAATGGTTTACGTTTGGGGCTTGACGATGCAGTGCAGCGTGTCGCCATGCAAGGCGGCCACGGTGTCGGCCCGGTGCGTCAGCACTGAGCGCTGGTTGATCGAGCCTTTGTCGGTGATTTCGCCTTTGTCGATGGTGGGCGGTTCAGACAGCAGACACAGGCGGGCGATGCGGTTGGCACTGCCAGTGCCGGATTTGGCCAATTCATTGACGATGACCTGAAATTTGGCCAGCACCGGGGCTGACGCCAGCACGTCTGCCATCGGCACCTCTGCGCCCAAGCCGCTCAACGCTCTGACGGCAGGCGTTGGGAAGATCATGGCGCCGACTTCCTTCATGTTGATGCCGGTGAGCACCGCGTCTTGAATGTAGGGCGCACCGGCGGCAATGATCTTGCCGCGCAGTGGGCCAACGCTGACAAAAGTGCCGGTGGCCAGCTTGAAGTCTTCGGCAATGCGGCCATCAAATTTCAGGCCCAGGTGCACATCGGTTTCGTCGATCCATTTGACCGCGTCGCCGGTTTTGAAGAAGCCCTCTTCGTCAAAAGCGCCTGCGGTTTCTTCGGCGTTGCGCCAGTAGCCGGGTGTGATGTTGGGGCCACGGTAGCGCACCTCGGTTTTGCCTTGCATGTCCACCAGCTTGAGTTCCAAACCGGGGGTGGGTACACCCAGATCACCTGCTTGAACAAAGGGGTTGGTCACAAAGATGCCAAAAGGGCCCGATTCGGTCATGCCCAAACCTGTGCCCATGACAATGCGCTCACCGATTTCGCGCTCTTGTGATTCGTACAGGCTGTCCCAGATCGGCTGCGCCAGGGCAGCACCGGCGTAGAAAAACATTTGCACCCGCGACAACAGCGTTTTGCGCAGGGCATCGTCGGTCTTCATGGCATTGGCAATGGCTTCAAAGCCCGTGGGCACGTTGAAGTACACCGTGGGAGCGATCTCGCGCAAATTACGCAGCGTTTCATTGATGAGCGCGGGCGTGGGCTTGCCGTCGTCAATGTACAAAGTGCCCCCGTGGTAAATCACCATGCCCACGTTGTGATTGCCGCCAAAGGTGTGGTTCCAAGGCAGCCAGTCGACCAGGACCAGCTCTTTCTCAGCCAGCACCGGCATGGACTGCGCCATTTGCTGTTGGTTGGCGCACCACAAGCGCTGGGTGTTGATGACGGCTTTGGGCAGCTTGGTCGAGCCGCTGGTGAACAAAAATTTGACGATGGTGTCGGGGCCAGTGGCCGCCATTGCGCTGTCAACGTCGTTTGTGGCAACGGTGGCGCACAGGCTCTCGAATGTTGTCACCTCGCGGCCTGCTACGCCGCCTTCGACCATCACCACTTCCATGTCATCGCTGACGGTGGCCGCAATGGCTTTGGCATAGCGGGCATCTGATGCGAACACCAGACCCGGTGTGACCGTGCGCAGCACATGCTTGAGCTTGTCGTAGTCCACGCTCACCAAAGAGTAGGGCGGCGAGGTGGGCACATAAGGCACGCCCGCCACCATGGCACCCAAGGCCAGCAGGGCGTGTTCCAGGCTGTTTTCGCTCAGGATGACGATGGGTCGTTCGGCATTCAGCCCTCGGTTGATCAGGCCTTGTGCAATGCGCCTGGCCGTGTCCCAGGCTTGGGCGTAGCTGATGTGTTTCCAGTCGCCCAGTGCGCCGTCGGCTTGCTTGATGCGCCGCGCCATGAAGGAGCGCTCGGGTTTGGTTTGTGCCCAGTGCTGCAGCCGGTCAGTCATGCGTTGTGCAAAGGGCTGCAAAGGCTGTTCTGCTGTCAGGTAATGCGTGCCAGGCACGCCGTCACGCAGATTGACGCGGGTGACGCCGAACTTCAGGGGGCGGAATTGGGGGGCGCTCATATTTGTCTCCTGCGACCGCTGTTCAGTCGGCTTTTTTAACTTTGGCGGCCTTGCCTTCTAAAAACGCACGCACGCGCGCTTTGGCTTCTGGTGCGGCTTGAGCGATCGACGAGATCAAGGCCTCGGTAAAAAAGCCATGGTCGGCGGGTTGCTCGGCAATGCGGGGCAGGGCGTGCATCAGGGCGAAATTGGTCAGCGGTGCATTGGTGGCGATGCGTGTGGCCAGTTCCAACGCTTTGGCCAGGCTGGTGCCAGCGGGCACCAGGTATTGCGACAAGCCCACGCGCTCACCGTCTTGCGCGTTGTAGACACGGCCCGTCAACATCATGTCGGTCATTCGTGCAGCGCCAATGAGCTTGGGAATGCGCACCGAGCCGCCACCGCCTACAAAAATGCCGCGCGTGCCTTCGGGCAATGCAAAGAAGGTGCTGTCATCGGCCACGCGAATGTGGCAAGCACTGGCCAGCTCAAGACCGCCACCCACCACAGCGCCGTGCAGGGCTGCGACCACAGGCACGCGGCCTTGCTCGACCGCGTTCAAAGCCACATGCCAGCTGCGCGAGTGGTGAATGCCTTCGCCCGCATCACGCTCTTTGAGCTCTGACAAATCGAGCCCGGCGCAAAAGTGATCGCCTTCACCGTGGATCACGGCAGCACCGGCTTCGGCGGGCAGATTTTGAAACACATCACGCAGCGCTTCAATCAGGCCGTCGTTCAAGGCGTTGCGCTTGGCGGGACGGCACAAACGCACCACGGCAACAGCACCTTGCATCTCCAAAGTGACGCCATGGGCTGCGGCGCGGTCGTAAATAGGTGTGTTCAAGTCAGTCATGTGCGTTGTATCCGGTCAGGGCTCGGGTGAATCCGAGTGTGCTTAAAAGGTTATTGTTAATAACGATTATTGTGCGTGTTTCGTGTGCTTTATGAGCTTGGTGGTTTCCCTAGGTTGGGCGCACTTCCTTTTTGCAATAGCCCACTTTGAAGTACCTCTCAGCAGCTTGCCCACGGTGCGCGCGTCTGCCTTTTCCTTGTCTCAAAGGCGGCTACTTTGGCGACCGTGCTGTCTATACTTGCCGTCGTTAGAACTTAATGCACACCCGGCGCGGATGGGTGATGAGTGGTGGGTGATGTGTCACACCCCAATGTGAACTTTTTGACCATGGCGACGGGCTTGTCCGCGGCCCACTGTTCCACCCTCTTGAAATTTTGGAGTGACCTTATGAAACACGAAGATCTGATCGCCATCGACATTCACACCCATGCTGAAGTGAGTTGCTGGAACCCCTTTGACAACTACGGTGAGGAATACGACCGCGCCGCCGATAAGTTTTTTGGCAGTAACCGCCGCCCCACCATTGACGAGACCGTGGCTTATTACCGTCAGCACAACATGGGGTTGGTCATGTTCACAGTGGACAGCGAATCTCAGTTGGGTCGCCGCCGCATACCGAACGAAGAGATCGCCAAGGCCGCACGCGAGAACAGCGACATGATGATTGCCTTTGCCAGCATTGACCCCCACAAAGGCAAGATGGGCGCACGCGAAGCCGAGCGCTTGATCAAGGAAGAAGGTATTCGGGGCTTCAAGTTTCACCCCACCGTGCAGGGCTACCACCCTTACGACAAGATGGCTTGGCCGATCTACGAAGTGATCAATGCGCACAAAATGCCAGCCATTTTTCACACGGGTCACAGTGGCATCGGGTCGGGTATGCGCTGCGGCGGCGGCCTGCGCCTGGCCTACAGCAACCCCATGCACCTGGACGATGTGGCGATTGACTTCCCCGACATGCAGATCGTCATGGCGCACCCCAGCTTTCCATGGCAGGACGAGGCGCTGAGTGTGGCGACACACAAGCCCAATGTCTGGATCGACCTGTCGGGCTGGAGTCCCAAATACTTTCCCAAGCAACTGATTCAGTACGCCAACACGCTCTTGAAAGACCGGATTTTGTTTGGCAGCGATTACCCACTCATCACCCCGGAGCGCTGGATCAAGGACTTTGAAGTAGCAGGTTTCAAACCCGAAGTGATGCCCGGCATCTTGAAGGGCAACGCCGTGCGTTTGCTGGGCTTGGACAAGGCAATTTGATGGCCACTTAGCGCGATACCCCCCATGGCGTGATCTTCACTGCAGCGGCTGTGACCACGCCATAAAGCACCATGGCCACGGCCACCAAGACGTAAAAATGGCCTGCAGTGGCCTGTTGTTGTGCCAGCCAGTAGCCTGCCCCGGCCACCAAAATCAGACGCACCGTGCCCGCCAGCACCGGCCCGATGACCTGTCCTGCGCCTTGCGATGCAAAGTAGAGCGTCAGGCCCAAGCCAAAAAATGCAAAGGCCGGACCGGTCGTTACCAGGTATTGACGCGCATAGCTCAATACGGCTTCGTCTTGTGTGAACAAGCGCGCCCAGGCATCAGGGGCCAGCGTGACCACTGCACCGATCAGCCCCAAGTTAAAAGTCGACACGGCTCCTGCCACCCAGGCGACGCGCCTTGCCCGTGCCACTTGGCCCGCACCGATGGCCATGCCCACCATGGGCACCGAAGCCACGCCAATGCCGAAGGCAATGGGGATCAACAAAAATTCCAGCCGCTGACCGATGCCGTAACCGGCCAGTGCTTCCGTGCCCTTTTGGGCCAGCAGACCCGTGAAAATCAAAATCGCCAACACCGATTGCACGGGCGACAGGCAGGCCACAGCGCCCACTCTGAGGATGTCGGCAAACATGCTTCCTTGCAGCTGCAAGCTGTCCAGTTTGAGCGTCAGACGGCCTTGGCCGCTGACCAGGTACCAGAGGAAATACACCACCCCCGCCGCAGTGGCGATGATGTGCCCAAGCGCCACACCCACCATGCCCATGGCTGGCACGGGGCCCGCACCCAACGCAAGCACCCCACCCAATGCGATTTGCAAAACCGCTGTGGCAACCAGTGCCACAGACGGCGCACGCATATTGCCCGTGCCCCGAACAATGGACGCCAGCGTGTTGATGAGCCAGACCAGCAAAGCGCCTGCAAACAAGACCTGGCCGTAGCGCACGGCTTCTGTGAGCACTTGGCCTTGGCCGCCCAGCAGGGCATAAAAAGACGGGCCCCAGATCAAAAAGATGGCGCTGTACAACGCGCCCGCGCCCAAACCAATCACCAAGGCATGCAGCAGCAAGGTGTGTGCTCGCGGCAAGTCCGATGCGCCCAAGGCGCGGCTGATGGCCGCCGACACACCACCGCCCATGGCTCCGGCCGACATCATTTGCGTGAGCATGGCAAACGGAAACACCAAGGCCATGGCCGCCAGTGGGGCGGTGCCCAGACGGCCTACGTAGTAGGTTTCTGCAATGCCCACCAGCACGGTCATGACCATGGCCATCACATTGGGCGCGGCCAAGCGCAGCAAGGTGGGCAAGATCGGGGCGGTCAGCAGGCGCTGCAGGTCATGGTGCGGAACAGTCATGCCCGCATCTTGGCAGCTTGCGATGCCAACGCGTTAGCTTAGGTGACAGACTTGATCGGCTCTTTGGGGATTGGCGACTGCAGTAACTGGGCCATCGGCCAGTTGAGCAACTCCGCGAGGCGACACACCACCCAGCGTGCTTCGGCGGGCGAGACCACGATGGGCTCGGCCAGCAGCCCCAGCTCGCATTGCTGCAGCACCAGCTCTTCAGTGATGCCCAGGGTGAATTGCATGGTGGCCGCTTTTTCGGTCAGCAGGTTGGCCAGGTCTTCACACAGCTCATAGCGTTCGACCATCTCGTGTTGGCCGATGCGCGGTTTGATTTTGCCGGGCAGCACATACAAGGCCGTGAAGCTCTGCGGCATGTCAATCTGGTTGTCTTCGCTCATGCCGATGGTCAGACTTTTTTCACAAACTCGGTTTTGAGTTGCATTGGGCCAAAGCCGTCAATCTTGCAATCAATGTCGTGGTCACCTTCGATCAGGCGGATGTTTTTGACCTTGGTGCCCACTTTCACGACCGAGGACGAGCCTTTGATCTTCAGGTCTTTGACCAAGGTCACGGTGTCGCCGTCTTGCAGCACATTGCCGTTGGCATCTTTCCAGATTTTGGCGGTTTCTGCAGCGGGCGCTTCAGCGGGGTTCCATTCATGGCCGCAACTGGGACAGATCAGCAGCTCGCCATCGGGGTAACTGAATTCGTCGTGGCATTGGGGGCAAGGGGGTAAATTGTTCATGGTGGTCTGGTCAGGCGAAACCCAGATTGTCCTCTGCAAACACCCTGAAATCAGGTGGACGTTTTTGCCGGTATGCTTGCAGCGACCACTTTTCGATGACTGCTGCCCATGTCCGCCTCTCCCAAATCGCTATCGGGCCTAGTCCCTTTTTTGAAGCCTTACCGTCTGGCCTTGGTTTTGGCCGCCTTGTTTTTGTTGCTGGCAGCAGGCACGACCCTGGCTTTCCCTTGGGTCTTGCGTCAGCTCATCGACCAAGGCCTGTCCACCGGGGCGTCGGTCGAACAGTTGTCGGGTAACTTTTTGCGGCTTTTTGCGGTAGCGGCGGCTTTGGCGGTGTTTTCTGCTGGGCGTTATTACACCGTGAGCTGGCTGGGCGAGCGCATCACGGGCGACCTGCGCAATGCGGTGTACAGCCACGTGCTCCGGCAAAGCCCTGCCTTTTTTGAAACCACGCAATCGGGCGAAGTGCTGTCACGCTTGACCAGCGACACCACCCTGGTGCAAACCGTGGTGGGCTCGTCTTTTTCAATGGGCTTGCGCAACCTGGTCATGGGCGCTGGGGCCTTGGGCATGTTGGTCTGGACCAACCCCATGCTCATGCTGCAGGTGGTCGCGGTGCTGGTGGCGGTTATTTTTCCCAGCGTGTACCTTGGCCGCCGGGTACGCCGTTTGTCGCGCGCCAGCCAAGACAGGGTGGCCGACTCGAGTGCCATCGCCTCCGAGGTGCTGAACGCCATCACCGTGGTGCAAAGCTACACCGCTGAGGGACGCGAAACCCGCCGCTTCATCGATTCAACCGCCCGCGCCTTGGGCACGGCGCTGGGCCGCATTCGTGCACGGGCGGTGCTGGTGGGCTTCATCATCATGGCCTCCAGCGCGGTCTTGCTGTGGGGTTTGTACATGGGCACGTTGGCTGTGCGGGCAGGTACCAGCACGGCGGGGCAGCTGGGCGAGACGGTTTTTTATGTCATCTTGCTGGCCAGCGCCTTTGCGGTGCTGGGTGAAGTTTATGGCGACATGCTGCGGGCCGCCGGCGCGACCGAACGCTTGATGGAATTGCTGCACACCGAGTCGAACCTGAAGATCGCCGCACAGCCGCAACAGCCCGCTTGGCCGCAGGGCGGATCGTCTTTGCAGTTGGAGTCGGTTCGGTTTCACTACCCCTCACGCCCAGACACGTGGGCGCTGGACCAGCTCAATGGGCAAGTTCACCCGGGTCAAACGGTGGCGGTGGTCGGCCCCAGTGGTGCGGGCAAAACCACCGTGTTCGATTTGTTGATGCGCTTTCACGACCCTCAGTTCGGCCGCATCGTGCTCGACGGCGTGCCGATTGACCAGATGGATCTGCACGATCTGCGCCAGCGCATGGCCATCGTGCCGCAGGAGCCGGTGATTTTTTCGGGCTCGGTGATCGAGAACATCCGATACGGCAGGCCCGATGCAAGCCTGGCAGAAGTGCAGGCCGCAGCCGAAGCAGCCTATGCGCAGGAGTTCATTCGCGATCTGCCCGAGGGCTTTGACACTTACCTGGGTGATCGGGGCGTGCGCTTGTCGGGCGGCCAGCGTCAGCGCATCGCGATTGCGCGGGCGATTCTCAAAAACCCACCGCTCTTGTTGCTGGACGAAGCCACCAGCGCGCTGGATGCGCAAAGCGAAAAAATGGTACAGGCCGCGTTGGACAAAGCCATGGTGGGCCGCACCACGCTGGTGATTGCACACCGCCTGGCCACGGTGCAACGCGCCGACGTGATCTGGGTGCTGGAGCGTGGTCGCCTGATGGAGCAGGGCACCCATGCCGAGTTGCAAGCCAAAGGCGGGCTGTACGCGAGCCTGGCGGCGCTGCAATTCAATGCCGCGAGTTGAGCGAATTTGTGCAAGCCGCAGGGCTTACAGCAAGGCAGACCTCAGTAAACCCAGCACGACACAGGCGGCCAGCACGCGCACCACGCCATAGCCTTTCTTGACCAAGGCCCATGTTGCCAGCAAGGTCAGCAACAGTGCACTCAAGTCGGGCAGCATGTGCCAGCCGCCAGGCAGCCAGGTCTGGCGCGCAAATACACCAGCCAGATGCACGATCACGCCGATCACGGCCGCCGTGATGCCTTGCAGTGGCCCGGTCAGCGAAGGCATGTGACGTGTCGATTCGACCAGCGGCCCGCCTGCCAGGATGAACACGAACGAAGGCAAAAACGTGAACCAGGTCACCACGCAAGCGGCCACAAAGCCGCCCAGCAGTGGATAGCCCAGCAAGGCTTGGCTGTGCCCACCCAAAAATCCCACGAATGCGACCACTATGATCAACGGTCCGGGTGTGGTCTCGCCCAGCGCCAGGCCGTCCATCATTTGCGCTGCCGTCAGCCAACCGTATTGCACCACCGCTGCCTGTGTCACAAAAGGCAGGACGGCGTAGGCGCCACCAAAAGTCAGCAACGCCGCTTGTGTAAAAAAGCCACCCATCTGCGTGAGGGTGTGGCCTGCGCCGAACAGCAGGGCAATCAGCCCCAGACTCAGTGCCCACAAACCCACACCCAGGGCCAGTGCGCGCCACAAACGGTGCGGACTGAAATGGGTGTGTGGCTGTTGGGGCGAGTGGTCATTCAGCCAAGCGGCGGTCTCTGCGGCAAAAGACGACACCTGCGCCGAAGGGGGTGTGCGCTGCTTTGAATGCGTGCGTGACATGTAATAACCCACGCCTGCCGATCCCAAAATGATCAGGGGGAATGGCAAACCCCACAACATGCCCAGCAGAGACAAACTGGCCAGAACCCAAAGCCAGCGGGCTTTCAGGGTGCGTTGGGCCATGCGGTGAGCGGCGTGCAGCACCAGCGCCGTCACGGCGGGCTTGAGGCCCCAAAGCAGTGCCTCAGCCCAGGGGTGGTTGCCCCAAGCGGTGTAGGCCCAGCTCAACACCACCAACAACAGCAAAGACGGCAGCACAAACAAGGCCCCCGCAGCGATACCGCCTCGGGTGCCGTGCATCAGCCAGCCGATGTAGGTGGCCAGTTGCTGCGCCTCGGGGCCGGGCAGCAGCATGCAGTAATGAAGTGCATGCAGGTAGCGCTTTTCCGATAGCCAGCGGCGGCGCACCACCAGCTCTTCGTGCATCAGGGCGATCTGTCCGGCGGGCCCGCCAAAACTGATGCAGCCCAGCCGGAACCAGAATGGAAGTGCCTGCTTGAAGCTGACGGGCGAAGGTGTGTGTGGCGTCATGACGCACCAAAATGGTCGCGAAAGGCCTGTGCAAAGCCGGGCGTGCCGCTCAGGCTCAAGCTCAGTTCGATGCGCTGGTCTGAGGCCGGGGGCGTGATGGTGATGTCCCGGGTGACCGGACTGAACGTAATGACCGCAGTCACTGGTGGCTGGCCGCTCGGGTGCAGCGTGGCTTGCAAGTCAAAGTCCCAGTTCGCGCCGTCTTCCAGCGAACCGGGACCTTGCACGTCAAAACAGAAGGCCCAGGCCAACACCTGCGACACCTCTTGCAGCAGCGTACGGTTGTGATGGGTTTGTGGCTGCGCCAAGGCGTCCCAGCAGACCACGCCATCGGCGTCTTCGCTGCAGTCAAAGTCCAGTAATCGCAAATCCATCAGGGCGCTCCTCGCATGAGGGCTTGATTGTCGCCGCCTTGAATCGCTACACGAGGCATCTTGATGAATACATAAACCAAGGTAAATGCTTAAAAATTGGGCAATAATTGAAAATTAAGGGATTTTCTGTATACAGGATTGGCCTTCTTGGTGGTTTAATCTCATTTTTACCAACTCGTCTATGTCTGTACTATCCGTTCGCATCCAAGAGTCTGAAGCTGCCGAAGAAGGCGGCTCGCAAGCCGTCAAGGCACAGCAACGACTGCGCGAATTGATTTTGGCGGGCGACTTGCCCGGTGGGAGCCGGATCGCCGAATTGGCCTTGGTGGAGCGATTGGGCATGTCGCGCACCCCCATCCGTGCGGCCTTGATGCGCTTGGGCCAAGAGGGCTTGCTTGAAGCCTTGAGCAGCGGCGGTTATGCGGTGCGTACCTTTTCGGAGCGCGAAGTGGCCGATGCGATCGAGTTGCGCGGGACGTTGGAAGGCTTGGCCGCTCGCTTGGCTGCAGAGCGCGGCGTGCGCCCGGCGGTGCTCAAGCTAGCCACCGAATGCCTCGACCAGATTGACCTGCTGCTGCGTCAAGGCACCCTGGACGACGACAGCTTTTCTGCTTATGTGCGTCTGAACGGTCAGTTTCACAAGTTGTTGTCCGGCATGGCCGACAGCGCGGTGCTGGCACGCGAGATCGAACGTGCATCGAGTTTGCCTTTCGCCTCCGCCTCGGGCTTTGTCGGGGTACAAGCCCACAATCCTGATGCCCGCGACATGCTGATGGTGGCGCAGCACCAGCACCGGCAAGTGCTGGATGCCATTGCGCAGCGCGAAGCCGGTCGCGCAGAAGCCTTGATGCGAGAGCACTCGCGCCTGGCCAGGCACAACCTGGGCCTGGCCATGCAAAACCCGCAGCAAGGGGGCATGCCGGGTGTGCAGCTCATTCGCACGCAAAAGAACACACCGCTTTCTCAACGCTGATTTTTTAATTCTGCTTTCAACAACTGGAGACCTGCATGCAAAAACGATTTTTCCTCCGTGCCATCGCCTGCGCCGCTGTCGCGGCCAGTGCCACGACTGCCATGGCGCAAGACAAGTTCAAGATCGGACTCATCTTGCCCATGACGGGCCCCTTTGCCTCGACCGGCAAGCAGATCGAAGCCGCAGCGCGCCTGTACATGGCGCAAAACGGCGACATGGTGGCGGGTAAAAAGGTGGAGCTGATCGTGAAAGACGACACCAGCGCCCCCGACGTGACCAAGCGCATTGCGCAAGAAATGGTCGTTAATGACAAAGTCAGCGTGTTGGCCGGTTTTGGGTTGACACCGTTGGCGTTTGCCACGGCACCGATCGCCACCCAATCCCAAACCCCTTTGGTGGTGATGGCAGCAGCGACTTCGAGCATCACGCAAGCCTCGCCGTTCATCGTGCGCACCAGCTTTACTTTGCCCCAAGCCGCCGTGGCGATTGCCGATTGGGCACCCAACAATGGCATCAAGAAAGTCGTGACTCTGGTGGCCGATTACGGCCCAGGCATCGATGCAGAAAAGTACTTCAAGGACCGCCTGATCTTCAATGGCGGCCAGGTGCTCGACACCCTGCGCGTGCCCATGCGCAACCCCGACTTTGCCCCTTTCCTGCAAAAAGTACGTGATTTGAAGCCCGATGCGGTCTATGTGTTCGTGCCCTCGGGCGCAGGTGCCGCGCTGATGAAGCAATTTGCCGAGCGCGGCATGGACAAAGCGGGCATCAAGCTGATCGGCACCGGTGACATCACCGATGACGATATTTTGAACAGCATGGGCGATGTGGCCAATGGCGTGGTCACTTCGCACCACTACTCGGCATCGCACAACTCGCCCTTGAACAAGAAGTTTGTGGCTGCTTTCGAGAAAGCCAACAACGGCCTGCGTCCCAACTTCATGGCCGTGGGCGGTTACGACGGCATGCGCGTGATTTATGAAGCGGCCAAAGCCACCAAAGGTGCGGGCGGCCAGGCCTTGCTTGACGCGATGAAAGGCCAAGTGTTTGAAAGCCCCCGTGGCCCGATGTTCATCGACGCGCAAACCCGCGACGTGGTGCACAACATCTACATCCGCAAGGTGGAAAAGGTCGGCGGCCAGCTTTACAACCAAGAGTTTGCGACCATCAAGGACGTGAAAGATCCGGGCAAGGCCCGCTGATCTGGCAGATGAAGTCATGCCCGATGCGATCGGGCATCCATCTCTTGCAGGCTCGCGCTGCGTGTGCGTAGCGCGAGCCGCAACCAACTTCAAAACACATGTTGACCATTCTTTTCGACGGCATTGCCTACGGCATGCTGCTTTTCATCCTGGCGGTCGGCCTGTCTGTGACCATGGGCTTGATGAACTTCATCAACCTGGCGCACGGGGCTTTTGCCATGGCGGGTGGGTATTTGACGGTGGTGCTGATGCAACGCTGGGATGTGCCCTTTTTGTGGTGTTTGCCCCTGGCATTTGCGGGCGCTGCCTTGTTGGGCGCGGTGCTCGAGCGCACGCTTTACCGCCGCATGTACCGCAAGCCACACCTGGACCAAGTGTTGTTTTCGATTGGTTTGGCCTTCATGTCGGTGGCCAGCATGGATTACTTCATGGGCTCGCAGCAACAGATCATGCAGCTGCCCGAATGGCTGCGCGGTCGCACCGAGCTGTGGGATGGCGCTTTGGGCATGGGCCACTACCGGTTGTTCATCATCGCCGTGTGCGCGGCGCTCACGGTGGGCCTGCAATTCATTCTGGCCAAGACCCGTTTTGGCAGTCGCTTGCGTGCCAGCGTGGACGATGCCCGTGTGGCCTCAGGGCTGGGCATTCGGGTGAACCTGGTGTTTGCCGCCACCTTTGCCGTGGGCTCTGGCCTGGCTGGTTTGGGCGGGGCTTTGGGCGCCGAAGTGCTGGGACTGGACCCCACCTTTCCGCTCAAGTTCATGGTGTACTTTTTGATCGTGGTGGCCGTGGGCGGCACCTCGTCGATCACTGGGCCGCTGTGGGCGGCGCTGTTGCTGGGCGTTGCCGATGTGGCGGGCAAGTACTACATGCCCAAACTCGGTTCGTTCATCGTTTACTTGCTCATGATCGCAATCCTGATCTGGCGTCCGCAAGGGCTGTTTGTGCGCAAAGGAGGCCGCTGAAATGGAGGCTCGTCAACAACTTTTATCCAGCGCCCGCATTCGGGGCTGGGAGCCATTGGTCTGGCTGGTGGCTTTTGTCTTGCCTTTCGCATTGCCCGGTCATGCCCTGATCGTCAACGAGGTGGCCATCGTTGCTTTGTTTGCGGTGTCGCTTGACCTCGTGCTGGGCTATACCGGCATCGTGTCGCTGGGCCATGCGGCGTTTCTGGGTTTTGGCGCTTATGCTGCGGCCCTGTTTGCCAAGCATGTGATGCCCGACCCTTTGGCCGGACTGATTTTTGGCACTTTTTGTGCCACGCTGCTGGGCGCGGTCTGCTCGTTCACCATTTTGCGCGGCACCGATCTGACGCGGCTCATGGTCACGCTGGGCATGGCTCTGATCTTGATGGAGCTGGCCAACAAGCTCGATTGGCTCACGGGCGGCTCGGACGGTTTGCAAGGTGTGGTGATGGGCCCGGTGCTGGGTCGTTTCGAGTTTGACCTGTATGGCCAAACCGCAGCTTGGTACTCGCTGACCGTCTTGCTGGCGCTTTTTGTGCTGGCGCGGCGCTTTGTGCATTCGCCCTGGGGCGCCACGTTGATGGCGGTGCGCGACAACCCGTTGCGGGCCATGGCCATTGGCATCCCGGTGCACAACCGTCTGGCTGTGGTCTATACCGTGGCGGCGGCTTTGGCTGGCGCAGCGGGTGCTTTGATGGCGCAGACCACTGGTTTTGCTTCGCTCGATGTGTTTGCGCTGGAGCGCTCGGCCGACGTGATGCTGATGCTGGTCATCGGCGGCGTGGGCTGGCTGTACGGCGGGGTGGTGGGTGCGGTGGTGTTCAAGCTCATGCACGACGTGATTTCTGGCATCACGCCGCAATACTGGACCTTCTGGATTGGCCTGTTTTTGGTGGTGCTGGTCATGGTCGGGCGTGAACGCCTGATCCGCCCATGGCTGTGGTTTGGCCGTGCGGCTGACCAGAAAGGCGGTGCGCAATGAATTCATCAGTTGTTAACCCACCCATCGTGTTGAAGGCCCAAGGTCTGGTCAAGCAGTTTGGGGGCATCACGGCCACGGACAAGGTGGATCTGTCCTTGCGTCTGGGCGCACGCCATGCGCTGATCGGCCCGAACGGGGCGGGCAAGACCACGCTCATCAACTTGTTTACTGGCGTTTTGCCGCCCACTTCGGGCCGCATTGAGTTGCTGGGCGAAGACATTAGCCAGTTGGCCCCTTACCAGCGCGTGCGCCGAGGCCTGGTGCGCACCTTTCAGATCAACCAGTTGTTTGCCAGCATGACGCCTTTGGAAACGCTGGCCATGGTGGTCTCGCAGCAGCGCGGCCTGGGCGGGCGCTGGTGGCAGGTCTTGGGCCAAGACACGGCGGTGGTTGAGCGCTGCGAAGCGCTGCTCGAATTGTTTCGCCTGACCGAAGTCATGCACCAGCGCACCGAGTTTTTGGCTTATGGCAAGCGCCGTTTGCTGGAGATGGCGATCGCGCTGGCCTGTGAGCCCAAGGTCTTGTTGCTCGATGAACCGGTGGCGGGCGTGCCCGCAGGCGAGCGCGAAGAGCTGCTGCAGACCGTGGCGGCCTTGCCTGCCGAGGTGTCGGTTTTGTTGATCGAACACGACATGGATCTGGTGTTTGAATTTGCCGACCGCATCACGGTGCTGGTCAATGGCGCTGTGTTGACCGAAGGCACACCCGAAGCGATTGCGGCCGATCCGCAAGTCAAAGCGGTGTACCTGGGGCATGGCGAGGAGGTGGCCCATGGCTGAATTGTTGAAAGTTGAAAACCTGCGTGCAGGTTATGGCGAAGCGGTGGTGTTAAACGACATCAGCCTGTCGCTGGGTGAGGGTGAAACCCTGGCCTTGCTGGGCCGCAACGGCACAGGCAAAACCACCCTGATGGACACGCTGGCCGGGGCCACGCGCCAACATGGCGGGCAGATTTTTTTGGGTGGCCAGCCGCTGCACACACTGCCTTCGCACGAGCGTGCTGCGGCGGGCATTGGTTGGGTACCGCAAGAGCGCAATATTTTTAAATCGCTCACCGTGCACGAGAACCTGACGGCGGTGCAGCGGCCTGGGCGCAAAGGGCCAGGTGGTCGCGAGAGCCGACCCTGGACACCCGAGCGCGTGTACGAGATGTTCCCGCGCCTGGCCGAGCGCAAGACCAACTTGGGCACGCAACTGTCGGGTGGCGAGCAACAAATGCTGGCCGTGGGCCGTGCGCTGGTACTCAACCCGCGTTTGCTGCTGCTCGATGAGCCGTTGGAAGGGCTGGCCCCGATCATCGTGGAAGAGCTGCTGCGTGCGATTGCCCGCATCACCCGTGAAGAGGGCTTGTCGGCCATCATCGTGGAGCAGCACCCGCAAGCGATTTTGCGCATCAGCCACCGCGCTGTGGTGCTGGACCACGGCAACGTGGTGCACGCCAGCGCTGCTGACACCTTGCAGCAAGACCCCGAATTGCTGGACCGCTTGCTGGGCGTGGCCCGCAAGCTTTGAAGTTTTTTGATCATCAAGAGGTGAAACATGTTCATTAAAAACACCTGGTACGTGGCCTGCGCCATGACCGAACTCGACGCCTTGGGCAGCAAGCCCCTGGGTCGCACCATTTGCAACGAAAAGATGGTCTTCTTTAAAGGCCCTGAGGGTCGGGTCGCGGCGGTGGAAGATTTTTGCCCGCACCGTGGTGCGCCCTTGTCTTTGGGCAATGTCTGTAACGGCAAGCTGGTGTGCGGCTACCACGGCCTTGAGATGGGCTGCGAGGGCAAAACCGTGCACATGCCCGGTCAGCGTGTACGGGGTTTTCCGGCGGTCAAGAGCTATGCCGTGGTCGAGCGTTATGGCTTTGTCTGGGTCTGGCCCGGCGATCAAGCCCAAGCGGATGAGGCGCAAATGCCGGTGTTCGAATTTTTTGACAACCCGGCCTGGGCTTATGGCGGGGGGCTGTACCACGTGCAGGCCGACTACCGCCTGATGGTTGACAACCTGATGGACCTGACGCACGAGACTTATGTGCATGCCACCAGCATCGGCCAGCCCGAAATCGACGAGACGCCTTGCACCACCACGGTTGAGGGCGACAAAGTCATCTTGCAGCGCCACATGCAAGGCATTCAGGCCCCTCCGTTTTGGCAAATGGCCATGAGCGCCAACGGCCTTGACCCGCAGGCCAAGGTGGACCGCTGGCAAATTTGCCGGTTCAGCCCGCCCAGCCACATCATGATTGACGTGGGCGTGGCCCTTGCAGGCAAAGGTGGCTTTGACGCCGCGCCCGAGCACAAGGCCTACAGCGTGGTGGTGGACTTCATCACCCCCGAGAGCGAAACCTCGCACTGGTACCACTGGGGCATGGCCCGCCAGTTCAAGCCCGAAGACACGGCCTTGACCGACAAGATTCGTGCGGGTCAGGGCGGCATTTTTGGCGAAGACATGGAAATGCTGCAACTGCAGCAAAAGAACATCACGGCTTGGCCGGACCGTAAGTTGTTGATGCTCAACATCGACTCAGGCGGCGTGCAATCGCGCCGCATCATTGACCGTTTGCTGGCCCAAGAAAACAAGCCCGGAGTGACCGCATGAATACCACAGACCTGACCCAAATCCCCCTCACTGACGAGGGCAGTTTTGAGGTGCAACTTGAAAAGAGCGGGCAAATTCTGCGGGTCACCAAAGACCAGTCGATTCTGAAGGTGCTGCAAGACGCGGGGCACGACGTGCCGTTTTCGTGCTCAGAAGGCATTTGCGGCACCTGCTTGACCAAGGTGGTCGCGGGCACACCTGACCACTGGGACATGTTTCTGACGCCCGAAGAACAAGAGGCCAATGACCAGATGCTGATTTGCTGCTCACGCAGCCAGACAGCGAGGCTGGTGCTTGATTTGTAAATTAGGCCAAGCGCTTGCCTGATCGCGTTCACACACACCACGATGAATTCAACTCTGGAAATTCTGGGCATCACCGGCCCCATTTACCTGGCCATTGCGCTGGGCTATGTGTTCACCCGACAAGGTGTTTTCGCCAAAGCCGACATGCAGGTGTTTGGCAAGTTCACCCTCAATTTGGCTTTGCCTGCGCTGCTGTTCAATGCGCTTTCTCAGCGCAGCATCGGCGAGATCCTCAATGCCCACTACCTGCTGGCCTATGCGCTGGGCTCGATGGCGGTGATTCTGGGCGGGCTGTTCTGGGCTCGCAAAGTCAAGGGCCACAGCCTGAGCTACAGCAGCATGATGGCCATGGGCATGTCTTGCCCCAACAGCGGCTTTGTGGGTTATCCGATCATGTTGCTCACTTTCGGTCCGGTGGCCGGGGTGGCGCTGGCGCTGAACATGGTGGTCGAGAACCTGCTGATGATTCCCTTGTTGTTGGCGGTGGCTGACGCAGACGGCGGCCATCCCGGTCAGTGGAAGCAGGTGCTGTGGCAAACCCTGAAGAACCTGGCCAAGAACCCCATGATCTGGGGCATCGTGGGCGGGTTTTTGTTCTCACTGTCAGGCTGGGCGATGCCCGCACCCCTGGGCCGCACGGTCAATTTGTTTGCGCAGGCCAGCGCGGCCTTGTCGCTGTTTGTGATCGGCGGGTCGCTGGTGGGATTGAAGGCCGAGGGCCTGCGGGGCACGGTGTCGCAAATCGCCTTCGGCAAATTGTTCTTGCATCCACTGGCCATGTGGGTGGTGTTGGTGTGGCTGGTGCCGATCGCCGATCCGGCTTTGCGCTCAGCCGCTTTACTGACTGGGGCCTTGCCCATGCTGGGCATCTACACCATCTTGAGCCAGCGCCATGGGCACGGTGCCATCAGTGCCGCCGCTTTGCTGGTGACCACCGTGGTGTCGTTTTTCACGCTCAGTGCTTTGTTGTGGGTGATGCGGCTCTACCCCTTCTGAGCCGGTTTCAGTGCGGGGTGAGCCATTCACTGGCCATCTCGTCAAGCAAGGTCAATGTGGCCTGCTGGGTCAAGGTGGTGGGCCGCAAAGAGCTGACAGCCGTGGTCAGTTGAATGGTCAGCGCTGGCGCTGACACCTGCCGCACCGAAAACGCCGAGGGCCGCACCGATCTCATGACGGCGTTGCGCGACAAGATGGCGTAGCCTGCGCCATCGGCCACCAAGTCCAGGATGGCGCTCACGCCGTCAATTTCCAATGCGATCTGCGGGCGGCAGCCAATGGCGGCCATTTCAGACTCGACATGCATGCGGATCGCGTTGGGCCGGGTGGGAATCACCAATGGCAGTCCGGCAACGTCTTGCAAACGTATGGGCGGTGGAGGCGGGTCTTCTTGCAGGCCTGGTGGGCGTGGTTGTACCAGCAGCAATTCTTCTTGCACCAAGGGCCTGTGTTCGATGCCGGGCACTTGGCTCGGGTTGTAGAGCACGGCGATGTCCAGTCGTCCGTTTTGCAGGTTTTCTTGCATCGCACTCGACAGGCCCTCGCTGATGGACAGTTGGGCTTCGGGCATCTTTTGGCGGAACGCCCGCGTCAATGGCACGGTGAGCACCCGCGCCACACTGGGCGGCAGGCCCAAGGCCACACGGCCCGTCAGGCCGGTGCGCACCCGACCCAACTCTTCGCGGGCACGCTCGACTTGGTGCAAGATGCCTCGCCCGTGCTCCAGCAGCAACTGCCCGGCTTGTGTGGGTGTGGCACCCCGGCCATTGCGCACCAGCAGGTTTTGCCGCAGCTCCACCTCCAGCAGCCGCACCTGGCGGCTGAGCGCGGGCTGGGCGACGTTCAAGGCCTGCGCGGCGCGGGTGAAACTGCCCAGTTCGGCCACGCGCACAAAGTATTCAAGTTGTTTGAGGTCCATGGGCATCCTTTCGGTTGCCATTATTTTGTCATATCCATGGCTTTGTTATGCTAATTTGTTCTAGCTGGTAGTGGGGACGCGTGCTGGGTTTTGACGGAGTGTGCCTGCACAATCAGCGCTTGAAATCTTGCAGATCGCTGGCTCGAGTCCCGACGATCTGTACCCCGAAAAACAGGTCAAGACTCAAGCCCGCGAACTGCAGCCGTCGACCCGAAAAATGCCATCTAATGAGGAATCCGACATGAGCCAAACCAAGCCCTTGATCATCGACGTGCACGGTCACTACACCACCGCGCCCAAGGCGCTCGAAGACTGGCGCAACCGCCAGATCGCGGGCATCAAAGACCCCAGCATCAGCCCCAAAGTGTCCGAGCTGAAAATCAGCGACGACGAACTTCGCGAAACCATCGAAACCAACCAGCTGGCCAAGATGAAAGAGCGCGGCTCGGACATCACCATCTTCAGCCCCCGCGCCAGCTTCATGGCCCACCACATTGGCGACTTCAATGTCTCGTCCACCTGGGCGGCGATTTGCAACGAGCTGTGCTATCGCGTAGCGCAACTCTTCCCCGACCACTTTGTGCCTGCGGCCATGCTGCCCCAGTCGCCCGGTGTGGACCCAGCCACCTGCATCCCCGAGCTGGTCAAGTGCGTGGAGCAATACGGCAATGTCGGCATCAACCTCAACCCCGATCCATCGGGCGGCCACTGGACATCGCCACCCTTGTCCGACAAAGCTTGGTACCCCATTTATGAAAAGATGGTCGAGTACGACATCCCCGCAATGATCCACGTGAGCACCAGTTGCAACAGCTGCTTTCACACCACGGGCGCGCACTACCTGAACGCCGACACCACCGCCTTCATGCAGTGCCTGACCAGCGACTTGTTCAAAGATTTTCCGACGCTGAAGTTCTTGATCCCGCACGGCGGCGGCGCAGTGCCTTACCACTGGGGCCGCTTCCGCGGTTTGGCGCAAGAACTCAAAAAACCTTTGCTGTCTGAGCACCTGCTGAACAACATCTTTTTTGACACCTGCGTCTATCACCAGCCGGGCATCGATTTGCTGACCAAGGTGATCCCGGTCAAGAACATTTTGTTCGCGTCTGAAATGATCGGCGCGGTACGCGGCATCGACCCCGAAACCGGCCACTACTTTGACGACACCAAGCGCTATGTGCAAGCCACGGGCAACCTGAACGACCAAGAGCGTTACATGGTGTTTGAGGGCAACGCCCGCCGCGTGTTCAAGCGCTTGGACGACCAGTTGACGGCCAAGGGCCAGTGAGCAAGAGTTTGTCAGGCACCTCGTTTTGTCGCTTTGCTGCCCTGTTGTCATGCCGACTTGATCGGGCGTCCATGCCTCTCGGTCCCCGTCTTCGTGGAGACGACAAACACAGGATGCGTGCCCAATGCGCGTTTTTTGGCGTGATCGCCTTTATTTGAATCAGGAGAAAACCATGTACGAACTCGGCGTTGTTTACCGCAACATCACCCGCGCGGACCGCGCAGCCGCTGATGGCTTGGCCGCTTTGGGCTCGGCCACTGTGCACGAAGCCATGGGCCGTGTCGGTCTCATGAAACCCTATATGCGCCCCATCTATCCGGGCGTGCAAGTGTCGGGCACCGCCGTCACGGTGCTGCTGCAACCGGGCGACAACTGGATGATGCATGTGGCCGCTGAGCAGATTCAGCCGGGTGACATCGTGGTGGCGGCAGTGACTGCCGAATGCACCGATGGCTATTTTGGTGACCTGCTGGCCACCTCGTTTCAGGCTCGGGGTGCTCGCGCCTTGATCATCGATGCCGGTGTGCGCGATGTGAAAGAGCTGCAAAAAATGAATTTCCCGGTCTGGAGCAAAGCCATCTCCAGCAAAGGCACGATCAAGGCCACCTTGGGCTCGGTCAACATCCCGGTGGTGTGCGCCGGCATGATCGTGCAGCCCGGCGATGTGATTGTGGCCGACGACGACGGCGTGGTCTGCGTGCCTGCTGCACGCGCCGCACAAACCTTGGATGCCGCCCAAAAGCGCGAAAGCTTTGAAGGCGAAAAACGCGCCAAGCTCGCCTCTGGCGTGCTGGGCCTGGACATGTACAAGATGCGCGAGCCCTTGGCGGCAGCGGGTCTGAAGTACATCGATTGATCAACCGTTTGTGGTGGTGCGATGTGCGGCTGCGGCCGTGTCGGGGCTCATCAGTCCTTCGGCCAGCAAATCGCCCCAACACGGCCACAGCCGCGCATCGCAGTCAGCGACTGCGCTTGGCATGATGAGGAGAAGAAGATGACTAAACCGACAACAGGTGATTTCACCAAAACCGCAGGCTGGATGGACTGGTACACCGGTCCGAGCCAACCCACCTTCAAAGTGCCCGCAGGTGCGGTAGACGCGCACTGCCACGTCTTTGGACCCGGTGCCGAGTTTCCCTATGCGCCCGAGCGCAAATACACGCCTTGCGATGCCAGCAAGCACCAGCTGTACGAACTGCGTGACCACTTGGGGTTTGAGCGCAACGTGGTGGTGCAAGCCACCTGCCACGGCGCTGACAACCGCGCCATGGTCGATGCACTGCGCAACTCAGGCGGCAAAGCGCGTGGCGTGGCCACGGTCAAGCGCAGCGTGACGGACCAAGAAATCCAGGCCATGCACGATACCGGTGTGCGCGGTGTGCGCTTCAACTTCGTTAAGCGTCTGGTGGACTTCACGCCCAAGGACGAACTGATGGAGATTGCAGGCCGCATTGCCAAATGGGGCTGGCATGTGGTGATTTACTTCGAAGCCGTGGACTTGCCCGAGCTGTGGGACTTTTTCACCGCTTTGCCCACCACCGTGGTGGTAGACCACATGGGCCGCCCCGATGTGTCGCTGCCCGTGGACGGCCCGCAGTTTGCGTTGTTTCAAAAGTTCATGCGCGAGCACAAAAACGTGTGGAGCAAAGTGTCTTGCCCCGAGCGTTTGTCGGTCACTGGCCCCAAGGCTTTGAATGGTGAGCAAAATGCCTACCAAGACGTGATCCCGTTTGCCAAACGCATCGTTGAAGAGTTCCCTGATCGCGTGCTCTGGGGCACCGACTGGCCACACCCCAACCTGAAAGACCACATGCCCGATGACGGCCTGTTGGTGGACTTTATTCCGCACATCGCGCCAACGGCCGAGCTGCAAAAGAAGCTGCTGGTGGACAACCCGATGCGCTTGTATTGGCCCGAAGAGGTGGGCTGAGTCTTTATCCCTTATCTCCGAGCAAGCGGGTATCTACTGCGTGGTGGGCCATTCTTGTAAAAACAGGCAGCCATTGCCTTGGGGCTGTCCTCCTTGCGAAGGCGTGGGTCTTGGGTTTTAAAGACATGAATTTCCGCACTCTCGGACATGACAGAGAGACGAAACGATGACACAGACAACAGCGTTGCTTTGCTGAACAGAAACTGAAAGGAACTCGATATGGCTTTAGACAAACCTTACAAAGATGTGCCCGGCACCATCATTTTTGATGCCGAGCAATCTCGCAAAGGCTACTGGATCAACCAGTTTTGCATGTCCCTCATGAAAGCCGAAAACCGCGAACGGTTCAAGGCCGACGAACGCGCTTATGTGGATGAGTGGCAAATGACCGAAGAGCAAAAGCAGGCTGTGCTGGCCCGCGACCTGAACTGGTGCATGCGAACGGGTGGCAACATTTACTTTCTCGCCAAAATTGGTTCAACCGACGGCAAGAGTTTCCAGCAGATGGCGGGCTCGATGACCGGCATGACCGAGGAGGAATACCGCAACATGATGATCAACGGTGGTCGCAGTGCAGAAGGCAATCGCTACATTGGCGAAAACGGCGATGCGCAGGCGCACAACCAGCCCCAAGGTGCCGCCGGTCAGCAGATTCACGCAGCGGCTCAAGCGGCCCTCGCAGCCGCCAAGAAAGGAAACTGAACATGGCCAAAATCACCGCCTCTGTTTTCACCTCGCATGTGCCCGCCATTGGCGCCGCCATGGATTTGGGTAAAACGCAAGAAGACTACTGGAAACCCGTTTTTGCGGGCTATGACTTCTCCAAGCAATGGATGAAGGACAACAAGCCCGATGTCATTTTTTTGGTCTTCAACGACCACGCCACGGCGTTCAGTCTGGACATGATCCCGACTTTTGCCATCGGCACCGCCGCCGAGTTCACGCCCGCCGATGAAGGCTGGGGCCCACGCCCAGTGCCCGTGGTCAAAGGCCATCCAGAGTTGGCTTCGCACATCGCGCAGTCGGTCATTCAGCAAGACTTTGACTTGACCATCGTCAACAAGATGGACGTCGACCACGGCCTGACGGTGCCGCTGTCTTTGATGTGCGGCGAGCTGGATCCGGTCAAAGGCGCCTGGCCTTGCCCGGTAATTCCCTTTGCGGTCAACGTGGTGCAGTACCCCGTGCCCAGCGGTCAGCGCTGCTTCAACTTAGGGCAAGCCATCCGCAAGGCGGTTGAGAGTTACGACGAAGACATCAACGTGCACATTTGGGGCACGGGCGGCATGAGCCACCAGCTGCAAGGTGCGCGTGCGGGCCTGATCAACCGCGAGTGGGACAACGCTTGGTTGGACCAGTTGATCAATGATCCGGTGGCGGCTGCAGCCACACCGCACATCGACTACGTGCGCGAAGCCGGCAGTGAGGGCATCGAGCTGGTCATGTGGCTGATCGCCCGTGGCGCGATGAGCGACATCCAAGATGGCAAAGTGACAGGCCCTGCGCCCAAGTTGCGCCACCGCTTTTATCATGTGCCCGCCAGCAACACGGCGGTGGGGCACGCGATTCTGGAAAACAGTTGAACTGAATGGTCATCCCCGCGAATCCGGTCATCCATCAATGCATGGACGCTGGATCAAGTCCGGGGTGCCACGCCATTGTCAAACCCCCAATTGGAGAAATACATGAGCAAAACCATCAAAGTCGCCCTGGCGGGCGCGGGTGCCTTTGGCATCAAACACCTGGACGGCATCAAGAACATCGATGGCGTAGAGGTGGTCTCGCTGATCAGCCGGGACATTGAAAAAACCAAGGAAGTCGCTGCGCAATATGGCATTGCGCACGCCACTACCGATCTTGAAGAGTCGCTGGCTTTGAAAGAAGTTGACGCCGTGATTCTGTGCACGCCCACCCAGATGCACGCCAGCCAGACCCTGGCTTGCCTGAAGGCGGGCAAGCATGTGCAGGTGGAAATCCCGCTGTGCGATGTCTATAAGGAAGGCCAAGAAGTCCTGCGTGTGCAAAAAGAATCCGGCCTGGTGGCCATGGTGGGCCACACCCGCCGCTTCAACCCCAGCCACCAGTGGGTGAACCACAAGATCAAGGCCGGTGAATTCAACATCCAGCAGATGGATGTGCAAACATATTTCTTTCGCCGCACCAACATGAACGCGCTGGGCCAGGCCCGCAGCTGGACAGACCACCTGCTGTGGCACCACGCTGCCCACACGGTGGACCTGTTTGCTTACCAGTGCGGCAGTCCTATCGTCAAAGCCAATGCGGTGCAAGGCCCGATCCACCCCGCTTTGGGCATCGCCATGGACATGAGCATCCAGCTCCAGGCCGCCAATGGCGCGATCTGCACTTTGTCGCTCAGCTTCAACAACGAGGGTCCACTGGGCACCTACTTCCGCTACATCGGCGATACCGGCACTTATTTGGCCCGCTATGACGACTTGTTTACCGGCAAGGAAGAAAAGATCGATGTGTCACAAGTGGCCGTGTCGATGAACGGCATCGAGCTGCAAGACCGTGAATTTTTTGCCGCGATCAAGGAAGGCCGCGAGCCCAATTCGAGCATTGCACAGGTCTTGCCTTGCTACCAGGTCTTGCACGATCTGGAGCAACAGCTGAACAGCTGAACAGCTGATCGATGACCCCAGCGCAAACTGAGCGCAGCAGCTTGCGCGTGATGGGCTTGGCAGGTTTTGCCAGCATGGCTTCGATGCGCTTGTGCGATCCGATGCTGGTGGTGCTGGGCCAGGAGTTTCAGGTCACCACGGGCGAGGCCTCGCGCGTGGTGTCGTCCTTTGCCGTGGCTTATGGCGTGCTGCAGTTGTTTTATGGTCCGCTGGGCGACCGATTTGGCAAGTTGCGCGTCATTGCTTTGGCCGTTCTCGCGTGCGCCGTGTTCAGTGCCATCACCAGCATGGCTTCAGACTTGACGCTGCTGGTGGTCATGCGCGGTTTCATGGGCGCAGCAGCGGCGGGCATCATCCCCTTGTCGATGGCCTGGATTGGCGATCAGGTGGCCTATGACCGCCGGCAAGAAACCTTGGCCAAGCTGATGGGCTACACCGTCAGCGGCATGATGGTGGGTCTGTTGTTTGGCGGCTTTGCGGCCGAGCACCTGGGCTGGCGCAACGCCTTTGCGGTGGTGTCGGCACTTTTTGCCACGGTCGCGTTCATGTTGTGGCGCAAGTTGCGCAGCACCCCTTCACCCGTCTTGCTTGCCCCAGCGCCCAGTTTCATGGCGTCTTTTGCCCACACTTTTCAGATGCTGCGCGGGGCGCGGGTGCGCCATGTCTTGGCCGTCACGGCCATCGAGGGGGCCTTGGTGTTTGGTTCGATGGCTTTCATTCCCACCCACTTGCACCAGCAGTTCGACATGAGCGTGGTCTTTGCGGGCTCGGTCATGATGCTGTACGGCGTGGGTGGTTTGCTCTACAGCCAGCTGGCGCGCCGTTGGCTGGGCTGGCTGGGCGGTGAGCGCGGGCTGGTCAGAGCCGGGGCTGCCAGCATCGTGCTGGGTTTGCTCACACTGGCTTGGGCGCACCAGCCCGCTTTAGGCATGTTGGGCTGTTTTGCAGCCGGTTTTGGCTTTTACATGCTGCACAACACCTTGCAAGTTCAGGCCACCCAAATGGCCCCCGCATCGCGTGGCACCGCAGTCACGTTGTTCGCCTGCCTGCTGTTCTTTGGCCAGTCCAGCGGTGTGCTGCTCATGGCCGAGAGCGTCGATCGGGGCTGGCTACCGTATGCCTTCAGTCTGGCTGCGGCGGGAGTGGCGGTATTGGGGTTTTTTGTACACCGGCTGGTGGGGCGGCACTGAACTAGACCATTGATTGCTGCGCGTCAGGCCCTGGCAGAGACACCAATTTGACGGTGGGCGCAGCGCCCCAAGTCAAGTGTGGCATCGGTCAGGCCCGTCAGTTTGTCTGCATGCCGAGGCGATAAGATCGCACTCCAGTTAGCCGGAACCTTTTTTCATGACAGACCGTTACGCCGTCATCGGCAACCCCATTGAGCAGAGCAAATCGCCGCTCATCCACACCGCTTTCGCCCAAGTGACCGGGCAAGACATTGAATACACCAAGCTATTGGCTCCATTGGGCGGCTTTGCCATGGTGGTGGACGCGTTTCGCACCTCGGGTGGTCGTGGCATGAATGTGACGGCGCCTTTCAAGTTAGACGCCTTTGCCTATGCCACCGATCTCGCGCCCAGCGCGCAGATGGCCGGTGCCGTCAATGCCATGAAGTTCGAAGGTGGCAAGGTCTATGCCGAAAACTTTGATGGCGTGGGCTTGGTGCGCGATCTGCTGCACAACCTGGCGTGTCCGCTGAAAGGTCGGCGGGTGTTGATTTTGGGTGCGGGCGGTGCCACACGTGGCGCTTTGCTGCCTTTGTTGGCCGAAGCGCCGGCCGAGCTGGTGATTGTCAACCGCACGGTCGTCAAGGCCGAGACCTTGGCCACTTTGGCCCAGAAGCACCAGATGGCCTCGGTGCCCGTGCAAGGTCTGGGCTACGCCGCTTTGCAAGGGCAGGCTTTTGACGTGGTGCTCAACGCCACATCGTCGAGCTTAACTGCCGAGTTGCCGCCCCTGCCTGTCAGTGTGTTTGCGCCAGGGTGTCTTGCTTATGACCTGACTTATGGAAAAGGTCTCACGCCATTTCTGAAGCTGGCCAGCGAGTCGGGCGTGACGCGCCTGGCCGATGGGGTGGGCATGTTGGCCGAGCAAGCTGCAGAGGCGTTTGCCTGGTGGCGAGGTGTGCGCCCTGACACCACGTCAGTGATCCAGCAACTCACGATTCCTTTGCGCTGACGGTCATGCCCCCGGGGGGGCGTGGTCAAGTCTGTGTGATGCCGTCTTGCGCATGCAGCTCGATGTACCTGCCCGCCAGGAATGCCGTGAAAAACCCATTGAACCAATCCATGTTGATGGGTTTGGCCATGAAGATCGTGCCTTCTGGCAAGCCGCCTCTGGCTTCAATTTCTTTGGGCGTCAATGCTGACAGTACCAGGGTGGTCATTCGGCTGAACTGCGAATTTTGACGCAAGGTGCGCAGCAATTCGAAACCGTCTACACCGGGCATGTCGAGATCGGTGATCAGAACGTCAGGTTTGATGCTGGAGATATCGATCAGTGCTTCCAGACCGGAAGACATGGCCATGCAATCAACAGGCATGCTGGATCGGTTGCAGTAACCACGCAGCATCTCGCGGGTAACGGCATCGTCCTCGACCAACAAAACACGCAGCCGGTTGTCACGCGGTTCGCTCTGGGTGGTCAGCATGTTGTGCTTTCGCTGGTATTCGCGAATGGAGGGCATCGAAATCCGACGATGGCCTCCTTGCGTTTTCCAGGCTTGTAGCTCGTTTTTTTCGACCAAAGTCTGGATCGTACCGACCGACAGCCCCAATAATTTGGCTGCATAAGTGGTGCCGCAATAGTCTTCGGGCGTGTCAGGTGTGGTGTTTGTTTGCATGGTTGCTCATTTTAGTAATAAAAACGCAAAAAATAACCTTTAAACATTCTTAATATTTGTCAAATAGCACACTAAAAAATAAAAAAACATTAAATAGTGGGTGTTTTCCCTTAAAGCCACCTTATTGCTTTCGTGTTCAGTGGCCAGGTTTGGTCCCCCCAGTGACAAACCCACGCCAGCCTCAAGTGCGAGTGGCGATTAACATGCAGCTCAAGAACATTAAAGGAGACGGCTGATGCCCGCACATGCTGCTGTTTGGCCCGCGCGTTTGCCAACCAAGATCACCGCGCCCGCGACATCGCTTTGGATGAATCTGGCCATCAGCGCGATGCGGTATCCAGATAAAGCCGCCTTGGTGTTCATGGGGCGTGTGTGGACGTTTCAAGACTTGGTGTTCAGTGCCGAACAAATGGCCAGGCAGTTGGCCGCAATCGGCGTCAAAACGGGTGACCGTGTGGTGCTCGACATGCAAAATTGCCCGCAGCTGGTGATCACCCATTTCGCAATTTTGCGGCTGGATGCGGTGGTTGTACCGGTCAACCCGATGAACCGTGCCGAAGAGTTGAAGCACTACATCACCGACCCTGACACCCGAGTGGCCGTGACCACCGCAGATTTGGCCCCAGATTTGGCACAAGCCAGCGATGCGCTGCCGCCAGAGCAACGCTTGCAGCATCTGGTCGTGACGCAATTCACCGATGCGTTTGATCCCGCCGCCGTTGGCCCCGAGGATCTGCCTGAGGCCTGGCGTGCCTGGCTGTTGCCTGTGCGTGCGTTGCCGATCATGGCGTCGGGCCAAGCCCATGCCTGGCATGCGCTGATGGCGGCGCCCTCAACAGCGCAGTTGCCCGCGGTCATGGCGGGCCCGGATGATTTGGCGGTGCTGCCCTACACCAGTGGCACCACGGGTCTGCCCAAAGGCTGTATGCACACCCACGGCACCCTCATGCACAACGCGATGGCCAGTGGCCTGTGGGGCAGTGGCACACCCGAAAACGTGACGCTGTGCGTGGTGCCGATGTTCCACATCACCGGCATGGTGAGCGTGATGCACACCAACATCTTGTTGGGCTCCAGTTTGGTGATCATGCCGCGATGGGACCGCGATGTGGCCGGGTATTTGATCTCTAAATGGCGTGTGACGCACTGGACCAACATCCCGACGATGGTGATCGACTTGCTGGGCAGCCCCCACATGGGGCGTTATGACCTGAGCAGTCTGGTTTACATCGGCGGTGGCGGTGCGGCCATGCCCGAAGCTGTAGCGCAGCGCTTGCTTGACCAGTTTGGGCTGCGGTATGTCGAGGGCTATGGCCTGACCGAAACGGCGGCGCCTTCCCATACCAATCCGCCCGATGCCCCTAAAAAGCAGTGTTTGGGCATCCCTTTCATGAGCGTCGAGTCCCGCATCGTGGACCCCGAGACCTTGGCTGAGTTGCCTGTGGGGGAGTCGGGCGAGATCGTGATCAGTGGTCCGCAGGTGTTCAAGGGCTACTGGAAGCGCCCCGAGGCCACGGCGGCCGCTTTCTTTGAACGTGATGGCCAGCGCTTTTTTCGCTCGGGCGACATGGGCCGAGTCGACGAAGAGGGGTACTTCTTCATGACCGACCGGCTCAAACGCATGATCAACGCCAGTGGCTTCAAGGTCTGGCCTGCCGAGGTCGAGGCTTTGATGTTCCGCCACCCGGCCATTCAAGAAGCCTGCATCATCGCCACGCGCGATGCCTACCGGGGCGAATCAGTCAAAGCGGTGGTGGTTTTGCGGCAGGACCACAAAGGCCAAGTCAGCGCGAAAGACATCATCGACTGGTGCCGCGAGAACATGGCGGTTTATAAAATGCCTCGCGCTGTGAGCTTTGTCGATGCTTTGCCCAAGAGTGGCAGCGGCAAAGTGATGTGGCGGGCGCTGCAAGAGGCTGAAATGGCAGCCTTGGACACCCATACAAAACCTGAATGAGCCTGAAACTTTCCATCCTTGACCAATCCGCTGCAGCCTCCGGGCGCGGGCAAGACGCGACCATTCGCCAGACGCTGGCGTTGGCCCAACAAGCTGAGGCCTGGGGCTACCACCGCTTTTGGGTGAGCGAACACCATAGCCATCCCAGCATCGTGGGTTCAGCCCCTGAGGTCTTGATGGCCGCGATCGCCGCACGCACGCAACGCATTCGCTTGGGCAGCGCGGGCGTCATGCTGCCGCATTATTCGGCCCTTAAGGTGGCCGAACAGTTTCGCGTACTCGACGCGCTGGCGCCCGGGCGCATCGATCTGGGGGTGGGGCGAGCGCCCGGCAGTGACGGCCGTACAGCGCAACTGCTCAACCCCGACCGCAATGCCTCCGAGCGTTTTCCGCAGCAGGTGATGGAATTGCAAGCTTGGGTGAATGGGCAAAACCTGCCTGCAAACCACCCCGGCCACAATGTGTATGCCTACCCCCAGTCGGACACCGCGCCCGCGGTATGGATGCTGGGCAGCTCTGACTATGGCGCCCAATTGGCTGGCCATTTGGGCTTGCCGTATGCGTTTGCCTACTTCATCACCGACGGGCAGGGCGCTGGCGAAGCACTGCAGATTTACCGCGACACCTTTCGTCCCAGTGCGTCACTGCAAAAACCAGCCGCCACCGTGTGCGTGTGGGCGCTGGCCGCTGACACTGACGAAGAGGCGCTGCGCCTGTTTGAAAGCCGTGCCCGCTGGAAGATGGACCGCAACCTGGGCCGTATCGGGCCTCTGTTGCCCCCCGAAGAGGCGGCGCGCGATTACGGCCCCGCCGAGCAGTTCGCACTCGATCGTCTGCGCGACTCGGCCCTGATCGGTTCGGCCGCCACCTTAGGGCACAAGTTGCGCCAACTGGCGGCGCGGCTGCAGGTCGAAGAACTGGTGGTCATCACCTGGACGCATGACCCTGCGGCCCAAATGCGTTCTTACGAGCTACTCGCCCAAGAATTTGCCCTTGCGGCAAACTGCTGAGCATTGATTTTTTAACCCAAGGATTTTTGACATGTTTACCACCGCGATTGCTGGCAGCTTGCCCAAACCCGCCTGGCTGGCCGAGACCGAAAAACTCTGGCCCCAGTGGACCACCCAAGGCCCCGAGCTGCAACAAGCCAAGGCCGACGCCACGCTGCTGTGGATCAAGGCGCAAGAAGACGCCGGGCTGGATGTGATTGGTGATGGCGAGCAGGCCCGCCAACACTTTGTGCACGGCTTTGTCGAGCAGGTCGAGGGCATCGACTTTGTCAACAAGGTCACCATGGGCATCCGCAACAACCGTTACGACGCGCAGGTGCCGCAAGTCATCGCACCGCTGCGCCTCAAGGGCCGTGTGCACGCCTTCGAGGCCCAGCTGGCCCGTGCCCACACGAAAAAGAAACTCAAATTCACCTTGCCCGGTCCGATGACGATCGTGGACACCGTGGCCGACCGCTTTTATGGTGACAAGGTCAAGATGGCCATGGCCTTTGCCGAGCTGCTCAACCAGGAAGCACTGGCCTTGCAGGCCGATGGCGTCGACATCATCCAGTTCGACGAACCCGCCTTCAATGTCTACATGGACGAGGCTGCCGACTGGGGTGTGAAGGCGCTTGAGGTGGCCGCGCGAGGTCTGACCTGCACCACTGCGGTCCACATTTGCTATGGCTACGGCATCGAAGCCAACAACAAATGGAAAGAGACCCTGGGCCAAGAGTGGCGTCAGTATGAAAAGGTGTTCCCGGCCTTGGCCAAGAGCAGCATCCAGCAAGTCAGCCTCGAGTGCATGCACTCGCATGTGCCGATGGAGATGATGAAACTGCTGGAAGGCAAAGACGTGATGGTGGGGGTGATCGATGTGGCCAACCCGGCCATCGAAACGCCCGAAGAAATCGCCGACACCATTGGCCGCGCCTTGCAGTTCGTGCCGAAGAACCGGTTGATCGCTTGCACCAACTGCGGCCTGGCCCCGATGAGCCGCGCCGTGGCCGAAGCCAAGCTCAAGGCCCTGGCTGAAGGTGCCAAGCTGGCCAGCCAGCGTTACGCTTAAACCCGAGTCCCTTCATGCCCCAACAGTTATTGCCGCCCCCGTTGACATCACCCGACCTGCTGAGTGCTACTTTGGCCGATCAGGGTTTTGCGGTCTTGGGTTCTGCCAGTGTGTGTGCTTTGTCTGGCGTTTCGACAGAGGCCTTGCAAGCACTGGAACCAAGCTGGAACGATTTGCCGCCCGACCAGTACCTCAAGGACGGTGGGCGCTACCGCCGCCGTCGCCATGCCAGTTTTGAGGTCACGGCCGACAAGGCCCTGGCCATGCCGCACCGCGCTCATTGGCAGCCCGTGTCGTACAACGCCTTGCACGGCGGCATGCAGCGCTGGTTTGACCCCATGGCACCCGAGGTGGCGCAACAAGATGCCTGGCAAAAATTGTTGGCTTGGTTGGCCCGTGTGGCCTCGGCGGCACAGGGCGATCAAACCTGGTTCACTGAGGCGCACCAGTTTCGCATCGACACCACCGACGGCATTGGCCGCCCCACGCCCGAAGGCGCGCACCGCGATGGTGTGAACTGGGTGGCGGTGTTTTTGGTGGGCCGCCACGGTATCAAAGGCGGCGAAACGCGGGTGTTTGACATGGACAGCCCAAGGGGCCAGCGCTTCACATTGACCGAGCCTTGGTCACTGCTGCTGCTGGACGACAGCCGCGTGATTCACGAAACCACCCCGATCCAGCCGGAGCAACAAGGGGGCTGGCGCGATACCTTGGTGATCACCTTGCGCGCGGGCGGCTTTCTGGACGACCCTGCCTGAGCTCTTGTTGGGGCGTCCTGGCAAAGTTCTGGCGCATGGGGACGCAGAGTCGTTGTGGTGTGATGGTGTGATGGTGTGATGGTGTGATGGTGGTGGTGGTGGTGGTGGTGGTGGTGGTGGTGGTGGTGGTGTTTGATGCTGTGGGTGTGTCATACCCGGCTTGACCGGGTATCCACGACGATCCCAGGCTCAACCCCATCAAGTCAGGTTGAGAGCAGGGGCTGTGTCCCCTTGATCTGCTCGATAGCCACCAGCCAGGGCAGGGTGCCCCGCGCCATCAATCCCTGAAGTTGTCGAACGACAGGGGCAGATCGGGCATGTCTTTGCGCAACACGGCCATGGCCGCTTGCAGATCGTCCCGCTTGGTGCCAGTCACACGCACCGCATCGCCCTGAATGGACGCCTGCACTTTGATTTTGCTTTCCTTGATCAGCTTGGTGATCTTCTTGGCGTCTTCGGTCTCGATGCCGTTTTTCACCTTGATGACTTGCTTGACCTTGTCGCCGCCGATTTTTTCGACTTTGCCAATGTCCAGAAAACGCACATCCACGTTGCGCTTGGTCAGCTTGTTGCGCAGGATGTCTTCGACCTGCGTCAGTTGAAACTCGGCATCGCCGAACATCGTGATCTCTTTGTCCTTGAGTTCAATGTTGGCAGACGTGCCTTTGAAGTCAAAGCGGGTGCCGATTTCTTTGGCAGAAGTGTCAACGGCGTTGCGCACTTCGACCATGTTGGGTTCGCAAACGGTATCAAACGAGGGCATGGCAGAAAAAATCCGAGGTTGAGAATGCGACAATTCTCCCATGAACCTGGAGAAAAATGTCCCCCTGCAGCCGTACAACACGTTCGGTATCGCCGCCAAGGCCCAGGCTTTGGTGCGGGTACGCTCCGAAGCCGACCTGCTGGCCGTGCTGGCCGACCCGCAATTGGCCACCTTGTCCCGCCAAGTGCTGGGCGGCGGCAGCAACATTGTTTTGACGGGCGACGTCAAGGCGCTGGTGCTCAAAGTGGAGGTGCCGGGCTTGCGCTTGGCGTCTGAGACCGACAAACACTGGATCGTTGAAGCCGGCGCTGGCGTGGATTGGCACGACTTGGTGGCGTGGTCACTCGACCACGGCTACCCGGGCCTCGAAAACATGGCCCTGATCCCCGGCACCGTGGGCGCATCGCCCGTGCAAAACATCGGTGCCTATGGCGTGGAGCTGCAAGACCGCTTCGACTCGCTCGACGCGATGGACATGTTCACGGGCGAGTTGTTCAGCCTGAATGCCGCGCAGTGCGGCTTCAGCTACCGCGACTCGGTGTTCAAGCACGCATCGGGCGGCCCTGACGGTTTGGGGCTGGCGGGCCGGGCCGTCATTTTGCGGGTGCGCTTTGCGCTGGCCAAACGCTGGAAACCCGAGCTGGGCTATCTGGATTTGGAACGCAAGATGACCGAAACAGGCGTCCACCACCCCGATGCACGGCAGATTTTTGACTGGGTGGTGGCGATCCGCCGCGCCAAACTGCCCGACCCGCAGGTGATCGGCAACGCGGGTAGCTTTTTCAAGAACCCCACCGTCACCCCCGAGCAATGCGCCGACATCATCGCCCGCGACCCGAAAGTGGTGCACTACCCCATGCCTGACGGCACCATCAAGCTGGCGGCAGGCTGGCTGATCGACGCTTGCGGATGGAAAGGCAAGACCGTGGGCCACGCCGGGGTTTATGAAAAGCAGGCTCTGGTGCTGGTCAACCTCGGTGGGCGCGAGAACCCTTGCACGGGGGGCGAGGTGATGACCTTGGCCAAGGCCATTCAGACCAGTGTGTATGAGCGGTTTGGGATTCGGCTGGAGCCTGAACCTGTGGTGATTTGAACTTTTTGGCGGATGTTTACGTTTTGTGTCATGGGTACTTCGCTCCGGTTCCGCGCCGGGTTGGGGCCTGAGCGGTCGTCCTCATAACTCGCTTCGCTCGCCAAATCGGCCGATCCGCTCAGGCCCCAACCCGGCGCTGCTTTCTTGGTCAATCAATTGTCTTTTGGGTATTCATCCGGCGTAGCCCTGGCGATCCGGCCAGCCGGATCAGCCGATTTGGCGAGCGAAGCGAGTTATGAGGCTGACCGGCTGGCCGCATCGCCAAGGCGGAAAAAACCAAAGAATCAAGCGAGACAACAAAAAACGGCCCGAAGGCCGTTTCTCATTGAAGCATCAAGAGCATCACTTCTTGCCGCTGCCGTCCAGCTTGTAGATGTGGGGGCCTTCGCCTACCGACAGCAAGCCAGCGTGCGCGTAGATGCCCAGTTTGGCGCGGGTGTCGGTGATGTCGAGGTTGCGCATGGTCAGCTGGCCGATGCGGTCCAGCGGGCTGAACGGGGCGTCTTCCACCTTTTCCATCGACAGACGTTCTGGCTGATAGGTCAGGTTGGGGCTGTCGGTGTTCAGGATGCTGTAGTCGTTGCCGCGGCGCAGCTCTAGCGTCACGGTGCCGGTCACGGCGCGGGCCACCCAGCGCTGGGCGGTTTCGCGCAGCATGATGGACTGTGGATCGAACCATCTGCCTTGGTACAACAATCGGCCCAGGCGCAGGCCGTTGATGCGGTACTGCTCGATGGTGTCTTCGTTGTGGATGCCGGTGACCAGGCGCTCGTAGGCGATGTGCAGCAGCGCCATGCCGGGGGCTTCGTAAATGCCGCGGCTCTTGGCTTCGATGATGCGGTTTTCGATCTGGTCGCTCATGCCCAGGCCGTGGCGACCGCCGATTTCGTTGGCTTTGAGGAACAGCTCGACCGGGTCGGCGTATTCCACGCCGTTCAGGGCCACGGGCATGCCTTCTTCAAAGCGCACGCTCACTTCTTCGGCCTTCACGTCCACTTCGGGCTTCCAGAACGCCACGCCCATGATGGGGTTGACGATCTTCATGCCGCTTTGCAGGCTTTCCAAGTCTTTGGCTTCGTGGGTCGCGCCCAGCATGTTGCTGTCGGTGGAGTAGGCCTTTTCGGCGCTCATCTTGTAGCCAAAGCCGTTGGCGGTCATGAAAGCGCTCATTTCGGCGCGGCCACCCAACTCGTCGATGAACAGCTGGTCGAGCCAGGGTTTGTAGATTTTCAGGCTGGGGTTGGTCAACAAACCGTAGCGGTAAAAGCGCTCGATGTCGTTGCCCTTGAAGGTGCTGCCGTCGCCCCAGATGTTGACGTCGTCTTCCTTCATGGCGGCCACAAGCATGGTGCCGGTCACGGCGCGGCCCAGCGGGGTGGTGTTGAAGTAGGTGATGCCGCCGGTGCTGATGTGGAAGGCACCGCACTGGATGGCGGCAATGCCTTCGTGGGCCAGTTGGGTGCGGCAGTCGACCAAGCGGGCTTTTTCGGCGCCGTATTCCATCGCTTTGCGGGGAATTTCGTTGTAGTCGGCTTCGTCAGGCTGGCCCAGATTGGCGGTGTAGGCGTAGGGCAGGGCGCCCTTTTGCTTCATCCACAGCAGGGCAGCAGAGGTGTCCAGGCCGCCCGAGAAGGCGATGCCGACTTTTTGCCCTTTGGGCAGGTTTTGCAAGATGGTGCTCATGTTCTGAATCCGATCAACCGAAGTGGCAGATGTAGTGGTAAGGCTCGGTCACGCGAATGTCGAATTTGGAGTTGCCCGGCACGCTGAACTCTTCGCCCGCGCTGGACTTGACCCATTCGCTGCTGCCGTCGAGTTTGTATTCGCAATAACCTGCCACGCATTCCATGATTTCGGGTGCGCCGGTGTTGAAGGTCAGGGTGGCCGGCAGGATCACGCCGACCGACAGCTTGGTGCCGTCGGCCAGGGTCAGGCCGTGGCTGACGCATTTGCCGTCAAAGTAAACATTGGCTTGGGTATTGACGGAGACGCCGTCGATTTTTTCGGTGGTCATGGGTGGTGCTTCCTGGGGCGGGCAGGGCCCGCGTCTATAGAAAAGGGCGCCGTGAGACGCCCTTTGTGTCAAATCAAGCCCGCATTTTAGGCCAGACGGCCAGTCGGCCCCGAGACCGGTTGTGCAGTGCTTTCAGCGCCAGTGACCGTGGCGTAGGCCGCTGTTCCAGCCCCAGCCCAAGTCGATGTGGGTGTAAACCGGAGGGTAGCTGCGGTAAACCGGGGTGGTCACATAGACCACACGGGATTCGTTGATCGCGTTGGTGGGAACTGCGGCAGCGGCCACCACCACATCGGCTGCTGCTCCCGATCGGGGGGCGCTCATGGGCGTGACTTGCAGCGGGATGGTGGGGCCGGGGTCTTGTGGCAATTGCACGTTGTACTGCTTGCCCGCATATTCATAGACCACGTTGTAGCCAATCAAGCGGTTTTCGTAGACCGTTTGCGTGGTGCATGTGGTTTGGGGCGGCGGTGGGTTGCCTTGTCCCTCGACTTTGTTGCCCAACACGGCACCTCCAATCACCCCAGCCATGGTGGCGATGCCTTGGCTGTCGCGGCCACCCAACTGGCTGCCGATCAATCCCCCTGCGATCGCACCCACGATGGCGCCACCCCCTGATGTTTGCGTGGGGGGCTGCGGTGCGTTTTGCGTGCAGGTCTGGCGTGGCACCGCCACTTGTTGGTAAACGGCGGTGCGCGAGATCACTTGCCCCACTTCTTGCGCTTGTGCCCAAACGGCTGTGAAGCACAACAAAGTGGCTGTGGCGAATGTTTTCATGGATGAAATCGGGTGATGTTGGCAAGCTTGCAGTTTATGCCGGGGAATCTGCTGGTGTGCACGTGCTTGGGTAAAGTTTTGTGACAGGCGGCTTAGCCCGGTATATCCCGGCACAACCTCCCGGCACAACCCGATTTAGATAGCGAGCCGTTCAAGCAGGCCATTGCTCAGGCGAAAAACCCACGGTGACTTGGCCAGAGGGCCAGGTGATGACGGGCCGCTTGATGGTGCTGGCGTGTTCAAGCATCACCTTTTTGGCGCTGGCGCTGTCCGTCACGCTGGCTTGCACGGCGGCGTCCAGCTTGCGCCAGGTGGTGCCTTTGCGGTTGAGCAGGGTTTCCCAGCCCACAGCAGCCAGCCAGATGTCGACTTCGGCCGAGGGCACGCCTTGCTTTTTGAAGTCATGAAAAGTGGCATCCAGTCCGTGGTCAGCCAACCAGGTGCGGGCTTTTTTGACAGTGTCGCAATTGGGAATGCCGTAAACAATGGGGTGCATGGGGTTTGCTGAAGGTGAAGGGGACAAGACTGGGCGACAATCGCCGCCTATGAAGACTCTACAGGAATGGCTCGACTGGTGCGAGCAGCTACACCCCGTGGCCATTGACATGGGGCTTGACCGTGTCAAAACCGTGGCCGACCGCATGGATCTGCGGTTTGACTGTCCGGTGATCACTGTGGCGGGCACCAATGGCAAGGGCTCGACTTGCGCCATGCTCGAGGCGGTGTTGTTGCAGGCCGGGTACCGCACGGGCGTGTACACATCGCCGCACCTGGTTCATTTTGAAGAACGCTGCCGTTTGCACGGGGAATCGGCCTCTGCTGAGGCGTTTGCCGAGGCTTTTGCGGCGGTTGAGGCCGCGCGCGGCGATGTCAGCTTGACCTATTTTGAGTTCAGCACCTTGGCCATCCTGCACTTGATGGCCCGATCCCATCTGGATGTGGCCATATTGGAAGTGGGCTTGGGCGGGCGTCTGGACGCAGTCAACATCATCGATGCCGATTGCGCCGTGATCACCAGCATCGACATCGACCACACCGCCATTTTGGGCAAAGACCGCGAAAGCATTGGTTTGGAGAAGGCGGGCATCATGCGCAGCGGGCGTCCGGTGATCGTAAGCGACCCCGTGCCTCCGCAAAGCGTGACCGACCATGCAGCCGCCGTCGGGGCCGAATTGTGGCAATTTGGCAAAGATTTCAATTTTTCGGGCGACAAGCTGCAATGGGCTTGGGCAGGGCGCGGCCGCCGTTACAGCGGCATGGCTTACCCGGCCTTGCGCGGCGCGAACCAGTTGATCAACGCATCGGGCGTGCTGGCGGCGCTGGATGCCTTGCGTCAGCGCATCCCCGTGACCGCGCAAGCCGTGCGCAACGGTCTGGCCATGGTGGAGTTGCCCGGCCGCTTCCAGATCGTGCCGGGTCAGCCGGTGCTGGTGCTGGATGTGGCGCACAACCCGCACTCGGTGGCGGCATTGGCCGTCAATCTGGATGCGATGGGCTTCTACCCGACCACGCACGCGGTGCTGGGGGCCATGGCCGACAAAGACCTTTTGCCCATGCTGCAGCGTGTCAATCCGATGGTGGACAAGTGGTATTTCACCGATTTGCCTTTGTCGCGGGCCGCCAAGGCGGTTGATTTGCAGCAGGCCTGGCAAGCCCAAAACACCCGCACCGACACCCAATCCAGCGTCCACGCCGACCCCATGCTGGCCCTGCAGGCGGCCATCGATGCCGCTGACCCGGCTGATAGAATCGTTGTCTTTGGCTCCTTCTATACCGTGGGTGGTGTTTTGAAAGACGGCATCCCGCGTCTACAAGCCAAACACCTCACCCCGTGAGCACCCGTCATGGCCTTTTTCAAGTTTCGATTTCCTGGTCAAACCGCTTCAGTTGAGGCGGTGAGTTCTGGCCCCAACGAAAACATCGAAGTTGTACGCCGCCGTGCGCGTCACCGCTTAATGGGGGCTGTCGTGCTGGTCTTGTTGGCCGTTGTGGGTTTTCCGCTGCTTTTTGACACCCAGCCCCGCCCTGTGGCTGTCGATACCCCTATCGTGATTCCAGATCGGCAAAGCACATCGCCTTTGTCCAGTGCGTCGCCTGTGCCCGCCGGACAAGCGCCAGCCAAACCCTTGCTTCCCGCATCAGAGGCCGTATCGCCACAAGCCAGTCTGGACGCTCGCGAAGAGGTGGTGCCGCCCGCAGCGCCCGTGGTAGCTGCGCCCGTGCCAGAGACACCCAAAGCGATCCCGTCTGGAGACAAAGTCAAAGAAAAAGAAACGGTGGCTCAAAAAACACCGACTACGCCTGTCAAGCCAGAAAAGCCAGCACCTGCAGCCAAGCCCAAAGACGATGGCGGGAAAGCCCAATCTTTGCTGGATGGCAAGCCAGCCAAGGCCAGTGCCGGCCGCGCAGCCATTCAGGTTGGGGCGTTCAGCGATGCCGGCAAAGTGCGAGACGTCCGGCAGAAGCTGGAGCAAGCCGGTCTGAAAACCTACACCCAGGTGGTTGAAAAAGACGGCAAGAGCACCACACGAATTCGTGTGGGCCCCTATGAAACACGGGAAGAGGCCGAAAAAGTCGCCGCGCGTATCCGCAAGCTCGATTTGCCGGCATCGGTTTTGAAGCTCTGACATGGCGATTGCCCTGACCGATTGGATATTGCTGGGGGTGTTGCTCGCCTCCATGGTGATCGGTCTTTGGCGTGGGCTGGTTTATGAGGTTTTGTCATTGGCCGGATGGGTCGCGGCTTTTGTCGTGGCCCAGTGGCTGGCTTCTGACGTCGTTGGGTGGTTGCCTTTTATCAAGGGTGCACCTGCTTCGGTGCAATACGCGGTGGCTTTTGCTGGGGTCTTTGTGGTCACCGTGTTCGTAGCGGGTCTGGTGTCTTGGTTGATCAAGAAACTGGTGGAAACCGTGGGCTTGCGTCCTGTTGACCGTACTTTGGGTGGTGTGTTTGGCTTGGCCCGTGGGCTTGTGCTGCTGCTCGCTTTGACGGTGGTGTTGCAGTTGACAGGGCTTTCGCGTGACGCATGGTGGACCACGGCACAAGGGCCGGTCTGGTTAGAGCTTGTCCTGACCGGATTGAAGCCACTTTTGCCCCAAACCTTTGTGGAATATTTGCCCTGAATTTTTCGGGGTGGTTCGATTTTTGAACGGATAAAAGTATGTGTGGAATTGTCGGCGTTGTCAGCAGCGCACCGGTCAATCAGTTGATTTATGACGCCTTGTTGCTGTTGCAACACCGTGGCCAGGACGCTGCGGGCATCGTCACGCAGTTGGACCGCAAATTTTTCATGCACAAGGCCAAGGGCATGGTGCGTGATGTGTTTCGCACCCGCAATATGCGCAGCCTGCCTGGCAACTGCGGCTTGGGTCAAGTGCGCTACCCCACGGCGGGCAATGCATTCAGCGAAGAAGAAGCACAGCCGTTTTATGTCAATGCCCCCTTTGGCCTGGTCTTGGTGCACAACGGCAACCTGACCAACGCCCATGCGCTGAAGGCCGAGTTGTTTTCCAACGACCATCGCCATATCAATACCGAAAGCGATTCCGAGGTTTTGCTCAACGTGTTGGCCCACGAACTGGAGAAAACCACGCGCGGTTTGCCGCTCAAGCCCATCGATGTGTTTGAGGCGGTGCGCGGCGTCAACCGCCGTGTCAAAGGCTCTTATGCGGTGATCGCCTTGATCGCTGGCCATGGTCTGGTGGCCTTTCGCGATCCGCACGGCATTCGGCCTTTGTGCATGGGCCGCAGTGAAGATGGTTCCATCATGTTGGCCAGCGAGTCGGTGGCGCTGGATGGCACAGCCCATCAATTTGAACGTGATGTGGCCCCCGGCGAGGCCATTTTTGTGGACTTGGAAGGCCAGATGCACACCCAGCACTGCGCTGAAAAGTCGCAGCTCAGTCCGTGCATTTTTGAATACGTTTACTTGGCGCGTCCGGACTCCACCATGGATGGCATATCGGTCTACCAAGCCCGCTTGAATTTGGGTGAGACTCTGGCCAAGCGCGTGATCTCGACCGTGCCGCCCAGCGACATCGACGTGGTGATTCCGATTCCGGAGTCCAGCCGCCCCAGCGCCACGCAGTTGGCCCATTTGTTGGGCATTCCTTACCGCGAAGGTTTTGTGAAAAACCGCTACGTGGGCCGCACCTTCATCATGCCTGGCCAAGCTGTTCGCAAAAAATCGGTGCGCCAAAAGCTCAACACCATCGTGAGCGAATTCAAGGGTCGTAACGTGTTGCTGGTGGATGACTCCATCGTGCGCGGCACCACCAGCCGCGAGATTGTGCAGATGGCCCGAGATGCGGGCGCCCGCAAGGTCTACATGGCCAGCGCCGCGCCGCCGGTGCGCTACCCCAACGTGTATGGCATCGACATGCCCACCAAAGAAGAGCTGGTGGCCCATGGCCGCAGCATCGAAGAAATTCGCGAAATCATCGGGTGTGACGCGCTGATTTACCAAGACGTCGACGCCATGAAAACAGCGGTGGCCCAAGCGCGTGTCAACGCCGCAGGAGCACTGTCGGACTTTGATGCCTCTTGTTTTGACGGTGTCTATGTCACCGGCGATATTTCGGCCGATGACATTAGCCGCTTGAACGAAACCCGACTCCATGTGGAAGAGGGTGACGATGACCATTCGCGTTTGGCTCTGCCCAACGCCAGCGTGTGAGAGCCCGCCATGACCGAAGCCAACCGATTTGACGATTTGCACATCGAAACCCTGGCGGTTCGTGCCGCTGTTGAGCGAAGCCAGTATGGCGAAAACTCTGAAGCGCTGTATCTGACGAGTGGGTATGTTCAGCCCACAGCCGAAGCGGCGGCACGGCGTTTTGCCGGTGACGAAGAAGGCTTTACCTACGGCCGCTACGGTAACCCCACGGTCAGCAGCATGGAGATGCGCCTGGCTGCTTTGGAGGGTACCGAAGCAGCCATGGGCACAGCGTCGGGCATGTCGGCCATCTTGATGATGTGCATGGGCTTGCTCAAGGCGGGCGACCATGTGGTGTGTTCGCGCTCCATGTTTGGCTCGACCATCAAACTCATAGGCTCTGATTTGGCCAAATTCGGGGTTGAGTCGAGCTTTGTGTCGCAGACCGACTTGAAAGAATGGCAAGCGGCGATCCGGCCCAACACACGCTTGTTGTTTGCCGAAACGCCCACCAACCCTTTGACCGAGGTGTGCGACATCCAGGCCTTGGCCGACATGGCGCACAACGCGGGTGCTTTGTTTGCGGTGGACAACTGCTTTGCCACGCCCGCCTTGCAACGCCCGGCCGCGATGGGTGCCGACATCATCATGCATTCGGGCACCAAATACCTTGATGGCCAAGGCCGTGTGATGGCGGGCGCTTTGTGTGCTTCGCAGCAAATGATCACCGAAAAGTTTTTGCCGGTGCTCAAAAGCGGTGGCATGACGCTGGCGCCTTTCAATGCCTGGGTGGTGCTCAAAGGCCTGGAAACGCTGGACTTGCGCATGCGTGCGCAGACCGCCCGTGCACAAATTCTGGCCGAGTGGTTGGAAAAGCACCCATCGGTTGCGCGCGTTCACTACCCCGGTTTGGCAAGCCACCCCCAGCACGATCTGGCCATGCGCCAGATGTCGGGTTTGGGTGGCGCGGTTTTGTCGTTCGAGGTCAAAGCCGATGGCCCCGAGCAATCACGCGCACGTGCTTTTCACGTGCTCGATTCGATGCAAATGCTGTCCTTGTCCACCAATCTGGGCGATACCAAAACCTTGGTGGCCCACCCCGCCAGCACCTCGCATGGCCGCCTGACCGAGGCCCAGCGCCAAGCCGCAGGCATTGGCCAGGGGCTGGTTCGCGTGGCGGTTGGCCTCGAATACCCGCAAGACATCCAAAAAGACCTCTCCCGTGGTCTCGATACCCTTTGATATGACAACCACTGCACGCACGCGTACCCGCTTTGCCCCATCGCCCACCGGCTTCATTCATCTGGGCAACATCCGCTCGGCTTTGTACCCTTGGGCTTTTGCCCGCGCCACCGGTGGCGACTTCATTTTGCGCATCGAAGACACCGATTTGGACCGCTCCACACAAGCTTCGGTCGATGTGATCATCGAAGGCATGGCCTGGCTGGGCCTGGATCACGACGAAGGCCCGTTCTACCAAATGCAGCGCATGGACCGCTACAAAGCGGTGTTGGCTGACCTGATCGATGCGGGCCATGTTTATCCTTGTTTCATGAGCATGGCCGAACTTGACGCTTTGCGTGAGCGCCAAATGGCCAATAAGGAAAAGCCCCGTTACGACGGCACATGGCGGCCCATGCCGGGTAAAACTTTGCCTGCGATCCCTGAGGGGGTGAAGCCGGTGCTGCGTTTCAAGAACCCGATCGGTGGTGTGGTGGCTTGGGACGACAAGGTCAAAGGCCGCATCGAGATCAGCAACGACGAGTTGGACGATCTGGTCATTGCCCGCCCGGATGGCACCCCCACCTACAACTTCTGCGTGGTGGTGGATGACATCGACATGCAGATCACCCATGTGATCCGTGGCGACGACCATGTGAACAACACCCCCCGCCAGATCAACATCTTCCAAGCCTTGGGCAAGGAGACGCCGATCTATGCCCATCTGCCTACCGTGCTCAATGAGCAAGGCGAGAAGATGAGCAAGCGCAACGGTGCCAAGGCCGTCACGGCTTACCGTGATGAAGGCTATTTGCCCGATGCCATGGTCAACTATCTGGCGCGTTTGGGTTGGAGTCACGGTGACGACGAAATCTTCAGCCGTGCACAGTTTTTGGAGTGGTTCAATCTCGACCATCTGGGCCGAAGTGCCGCGCAGTTTGACGAGGCCAAACTCAAGTGGGTCAACGCCCAGCACCTCAAGGCCATGGACGATGCGGAACTGGCTGAATGCGTGCAGCCATTCTTGGTCAAGCTGGGTGTGGTGGCTGATCAGCGCTTGTCCAGTATTTGCGGCTTGTTCAAAGACCGTTGCGATACCTTGGTGGTTTTGGCCCAGTGGGTCTCGGCCTTTTATCTGGACGTGGTGCCCAACGCTGACGAGAGAGCCCAGCATGTGACTGAAGCCGTCAAGCCTGCCTTGGCTTTGTTGTCAGGCAAGTTGACTGCATGTGCGTGGGACAAGCCATCCATTGCCGCTGCGATCAAGGAAACCTTGACCGAAACCGGCCTCAAGATGCCGCAAATCGCGATGCCTGTGCGGGTCTTGGTAATGGGCACGGCACAGACCCCATCGCTGGATGCGGTGCTCGCGTTAAGTCAAAGAGAAAAAATTATTGGCTGCTTGAAAAACGCCTAAATTTCTGTCTATAATTCAAGTCTCGACACCAACGAGGCATAACGAAAAAGCAGCAATGCTCAACGTTGTACCAAAGGGGGTATAGCTCAGCTGGGAGAGCGCTTGCATGGCATGCAAGAGGTCAGCGGTTCGATCCCGCTTACCTCCACCAAAGTGTCGAAAATGTTCGCAAGAACAAGATTCGAAAGAATCAGTCCAGGTTATGACCCTATCGTCTAGAGGCCTAGGACATCACCCTTTCACGGTGAGTACCGGGGTTCGAATCCCCGTAGGGTCGCCAAGTTTTGTAGCACTTGGTCAGTTTGCATCAGCACTCTGACAAAAGTTACAGCTACCAGGAGTGGTAGTTCAGTTGGTTAGAATACCGGCCTGTCACGCCGGGGGTCGCGGGTTCGAGTCCCGTCCACTCCGCCAAAACAAAAAACCCTTGTAAGTCTGACTTGCAAGGGTTTTTTCTTTCCGGGCCACATCTTCACCCCCATTTGCATTTGATCCACAGGCTTGCATCCCCGAGATGCGAGAAGCCTGTGGCCATTCGAATCGCTGTTGAGGGCTGGGACAGCGGTTGTGGACAACTCAAATTGCTTGTCGTTTGACCAATAAGCTGATCAGCTCAGGCACCAGTGATTGGGGGTTGCCTTCTTGGCAGGCTGTTTCCAATGTGTTTTTCACTGCTTGCGCTACGGTGTGATCGGCGTGGGTGTCTATGGCCATTTGGTTGTAGTAACTCAGGTCTTTCAATGCGTTGCTCATTGAAAATCTCAGCCCTGAGGTGTCGCCGTTGGCCAGCGTCGGTTTGAGGCGCTCCAATGCCGCGCCCCAGCCGCCGCCCATCGCCAGCACGTCGACAAAGGTTTGCGCGTTCACGCCCGAAAGCTGGGCACAGGCAGCGGCCTCGGCCAACAAAGTCACGGTGCCCAGTGACACGTAGTTGTGCAAGAGTTTCATGCGGTGGCCTGAGCCGATCGGGCCGGTGTGCACGATGTTTTCTGCAAAGCAAGCCAAGATGGGTTTGCAGGTTTCGAACAAGGCCGCATCGCCACCGACCAGCAAATTCAGACGCCCTTCGGCTGCTTCTTTGGGTGTGCGTGTCATCGGTGCATCCAGAAACTGACCGCCTTGTGCGATCACCAGGGCGGCGACTTTTTCGGTGGAAGCGGGCACGGCCGTGGAGCAGTCGATGACGATGGTGCCGGGCCGCAGTCCCTGGAGCACACCATCGTCGCCTAAGAGCACAGCCTCGACCTGCGGCGTTCCCGTGACGCACAGAATGATGACGTCGGATTGTTGCGCCAATGCTTGCGGTGTTTGGAACGTGCGTGCCCCAGCTGACAGCAGGGCGTCGAGTGGCTGGTTGCCCGGGTGTTCCAGTACCGACAGACTTTGCCCGTGCTTGAGCAAATTGCTGGCGATGCCGTGACCCATCATGCCGATGCCGATCATGCCGATTGTTTTCATAGGTGCTTTCAAAAATGGAAACGTCTCTGCGGCAAATATAACCACAGTGAAGGGGTCTACCGCATCAGCAAAAGTCTTGGTCTAGCGGATGTCGTCGATTTACTTTTTGGCGGAGGAGCCGGCCGAGCCGGTGATCGCTCTCTGCACGTTGGCCAAAGCGCGAGTGTCGGTCGACATGGTTCGTCAAAACAAGTCAAGCGATGCGCAGTTGACCTTACCCTTGGTTTGACCGGCGCAGGGGCTGTGATGCAGGCTCATGGACGGGACCAAGGGCTATCGACTTTCTCAGGGCTTGCCCTGATAAGGCCTGGTCACAGGGCCGCATATACTTGCACAATGAACCAATTGGTACATTTTGAAGAACCCAAATCATTGACACCTGAGGTAGCCAAGGAAACCGGGCGTACGAACGACCCGGCTCGCACCATGGCCGAGATCCTTCAGGTTGCCACGCACGAGTTTGCCGACAAAGGTTTGACTGGTGCCCGAATTGATGAGATTGCAGCGGCCACGCGCACCAGCAAGCGCATGATTTATTACTATTTCGGTAGCAAAGACGGACTGTACCTTGCCGTGCTGGAAGACGCTTACAGGCGCATGCGGGCCATTGAGGCAGATTTGCATCTGGACGATTTGCCTCCCTTGGAGGCTCTCCAAAAGCTGGTGGAGTTCACCTACGATCACCACCGGGACAACGAAGACTTCATTCGTCTGGTGATGAACGAGAACATCCAGCGGGGCGATTATTTGCGCCAAAGTCACAGCATTCAACAACTCAACAGCAACGCCATCCAGTCTGTTCGAGCGGTGTACGAACGGGGTTTGCTGGAGGGTGTGTTTAGAACTGGGCTAGATCCGGTAGACATCCATTCAGCAATTTCCGCTTTCACATTTTTCAACGTCTCGAATCGGCATACCTTTGGAGTGATTTTTCAAGAGCGTGGCAGCAAAGACAAGGCAGACACTCTCAAACGCGAACATGTGGTGGAGTTGATCTTGCGTTTTGTGAGTCATCACATTTCGGCATAGCAGGTAGCGTTCCTAGGATTTCTTCGACTAGGGAAACTACTGATCTAAAAAAACTAACCAGTTCGTACATTAACTGCAGTCTAATTTGAGGAGATACTAGGTGATCCAGAAATTCATTGCAGGTTACTGCCGAATCATCGGCTATCTGATTGCAGCCGCGATGGCCGTGATGGTGGCCTTGGTGTTTGGCAACGTGGTGATGCGCTACGGTTTCAATTCGGGTTTTACCGTCTCAGAGGAGTTGTCACGCTGGTTGTTTGTCTGGCTGACCTTTTTGGGTGCCGTGGTGGCTTTGCGCGAAAACGCGCACTTGGGTACCGACATGCTGGTCGGCAGACTTAGCCCTTTGGGTAAGCGCATCTGCATGGGCTTGTCGTTGGGCTTGATGCTGTATTGCCTCTGGTTGCTGTTCAGTGGCGCTTACGAGCAGTTCAAGGTCAATGTGGATTCGCACAGCCCGGTGATGGAAGCCTCAATGGGCTGGTTTTATGCCAGCGCGATGGCTTTTTCGGTCCTGGGCGCGCCCATCTTGCTGATGGACCTCTACCGTTTGGTCACGGGTCAGATCGACGATGAGCACCTTGTGCTGATCCAGGAGTCGGAAGAAGCGCCGCATGGCGATGTCGCCGCATCTTCTTCCAAATAATTAGAGCGAGACACATCATGACCGTTATTGTTTTTCTGAGCTCGTTGATGGCCGCCATGGCTTTGGGTGTCCCTATCGCTTTCTCTTTGTTGCTGTGTGGCGTTGCCTTGATGGTGCACCTGGGCAACTTCGATGCCCAGATCCTCGCGCAAAACCTGCTTGAAGGTGCTAACAGCTTTTCCCTGCTGGCTGTGCCCTTCTTCATGCTGGCTGGTGAAATCATGAATGCGGGGGGCTTGTCCCGCCGCATCGTGCACTTTGCAATGGCCTTGGTGGGCCATGTCAAAGGTGGTTTGGGCTATGTGACCATCGTAGCTGCCGTCATCATGGCGTCGTTGTCTGGTTCAGCCGTGGCGGATGCTGCCGCTCTCACGGCATTGCTGTTGCCCATGATGGTGGCAGCCGGTCACGACAAATCGCGCTCTGCAGGTCTTATCGCTGCGGGTGGCATTATTGCGCCCATCATTCCACCAAGCATCGGCTTTGTGGTTTTCGGTGTGGCCGGTGGCGTGTCGATTTCCAAGTTGTTCATGGCCGGGATTTTCCCTGGCGTTTGGTTGGCCCTTGCATTGGTGGCGACTTGGTGGTGGCTGGTGCGCAGCGAGCAAATCACGCCGCCACCTCGCAAGACATTTCGTGAAATCCTCGAAGCCTTGCGCCTGGCGGCTTGGGCGCTGGTCTTGCCATTCATCATCGTGTTCGGCTTGAAATTCGGTATCTTCACGCCCACGGAAGCGGCTGTGGTGGCCGCTGTGTATTCGTTGTTTGTGTCGACCGTCATCTACGGTGAACTGAATCTCAGGAAGCTGGTGCCGTTGTTCATCACCGCTTCCAAGACCAGTGCAGTGGTGATGTTTTTGGTGGCTGCAGCCATGGTCTCGGCTTGGTTGATTACTGTAGCCAATTTGCCAGGCCAGATCGTCGAGCTGCTTACCCCTGTGCTGGACAGCCCGCGTCTGTTGATGCTTTGCATCATGTTGCTGACTATGGTCGTGGGCACGGCGCTCGACATGACACCGACCATCTTGCTGTTAACCCCCGTGTTGATGCCCGTGGTCAAGGCGGCAGGCATTGATCCGGTTTACTTTGGGGTGCTGTTCATCATCAACAATGCGATTGGCTTGATCACTCCGCCTGTGGGCACTGTGCTCAATGCCGTGGCAGGTGCAGGCAAGATCAGCATGGACGAGGTGACCAAGGGTGTTGTGCCGTTCATGATTGCGCAGTTCGTCATCATGTTCTTGATGGTGGCATTCCCTCAATTGGTCATGGTCCCTGCACGCTGGTTCTACTGATTTTTTTCATCCCGAATCTGACTGGGTACGCCAGTTTCGGGAACCTTCAACGCGTACATCCAAAATTTCCCCTTTCATTCAGGAGACAACTCATGAAACGTTTGTTCATCAAATCTGTTCTGGCTTCTTTGGCTGTGGCTGCCATGGGCATGGCTTCGGCACAAGACATCAAAGAGCGCACGCTCAAGTTCGGCTTGAATGGCCCAGAAGGCCACCCCGCAGTTGCGGGCATGAAGAAGTTCAAGGAAACCGTCGAAGCCAAATCTGGCGGAAAAATCAAGGTTCAGTTGTTTCTGAACGGTACCCTGGGCAGCGATCAGGCCACTTTGTCGTCCATCAAAGGGGGCACTGTTGAAATGGCTGTGATGAACTCGGGTATCTTGTCGAGCGAAGTTAAAGCGCTTGAAGTGTTTGACTTTCCTTTCATGTTCGCTAACGAAAAAGAAGCCGATGCGATTGCTGACGGCCCTATTGGCCATAAGATGCACGCTGCGCTGGCTGACAAAGGCATCATCGGTTTGTCCTATTGGGAATTGGGTTTCCGCAACATCACCACCAGCAAGAAAGCCATCACCAAGGTGGAAGACATTGCCGGCCTGAAGCTGCGCGTGATCCCCAGCCCGATCAACGTGGACTGGGTCAAGGCTTTGGGTGCCAACCCGACGCCTCTGCCATTCCCTGAGGTGTACGCAGCTCTGGAGCAAGGCGCTATTGACGGTCAGGAAAACCCTGTGGCCGTGATCGCTGCCAACAAGTTCTGGGAAGTTCAAAAGAACATCGCGCTGACCAACCACCAGTACAACCCTCAGTCCGTGATCTTCAGCAAGAAGGTCTGGGATGGCATGAGCGCTGCTGAAAAGAAAATCATTGACGACGCTGCTGATGATGCCGTCAAGGTGCAGCGTACGGCCAACCGTGCGGCTTTGGCTGCCAATCTTGAACTGCTCAAGAAAAATGGCATGAATGTGACCAACTTGAACGCATCTGAAATTGCCAAGCTGCGCGAGAAGATGAAGCCCGTGATTGACAAGCACAGCGCCGCCTTGGGCTCGACAGTGGCTGAGGTACAGGCTGAACTGGCCAAACTGCGCAAGTAAAACCACATTCCCTGCCTGTATTCGTTGGATTTCAGGCAGGGACTTTTACTTCACATGCACCGAAGAATGCTTTTGCAATGAATAAAACCCGTATTGCAGTTGCTGGTGCCGGTTACATCGGTCTGGCCCACATTGGTGTGGTCCAGACCGATGTGTCTTGCGTGTTGTCCGCCATCGTGGACCCTTCTCCCGCGGCTGTGGCTGTGGCGGCGCAAGCCGGGGTGCCGCTGTACGCGTCGATTGAAGAATTGCTGTCGAAAGACCGTCCGGATGGCTTGGTACTGGCCACACCCAATGCCTTGCATGTGCCCCAGGCGCTGCAATGTATCGATGCCCGCCTGCCGATTCTGCTTGAAAAACCCATTGCCACCACGGTGGCCGAAGGGCAAAAGCTGGTGGATGCCGTGGAGCGTACGGGTGCCAAAGTGTTGATTGGTCACCACCGTGCCCATAGCCCCATCATGGCCAAAGCCAAACAGGTGATCGGGTCGGGCCAGTTGGGCCGTTTGGTCACAGTCATGGGCAGTGCGACCTTTCTCAAGCCCGACCGTTACTTTGATGAAGGCCCATGGCGCCGCGAAGTTGGCGGCGGGCCGATCCTGCTCAACATGATCCATGAGGTGCATAACCTGCGCATGTTGTGCGGCGACATTGTGGCCGTGCAGGCCTTTTCATCCAACGGCACGCGTGGTTTTGCTGTGGAAGACACGGTAGCCATCAACCTGCGGTTTGCCAATGGCGTGCTGGGCAGCTTCATGCTGAGCGACACCGCAGCCTGCCCGCGCAGCTGGGAACAGACCAGCCAGGAAAACAAGGCCTATCCGAGCTACGACGACGAAGATTGCTATGTGATTGCGGGCACCAACGGCAGCTTGTCGGTGCCGACCATGCGACTGAAGACTTATCCACGGCCTGAAGATCGTTCCTGGTGGAAGCCGTTTGAAGTGGGCACGGTGGGCTTGGTGCGTGATGATCCTCTCAAGCATCAGATGGCGAACTTTGTTGCCATGGTGCGTGGCGAATCTGATCCGCTGGTCACTGCTCGCGACGGTCTGATAAATTTGAAAATCACCGAAGCCATTGCGCAAGCCGCTCAAAGCGGCTGCGTTGTCGAATTGACTTGAACACTCTTTAGAAAATCACAAAGGAATCCCCATGAAAGTCTTGATGCTGCACGGCGTGAACCACAACATGTTCGGCAAACGCGATCCCAAGCAATACGGCACCATCACCTTGGATGAGATCAACGCCAATTTGCAAGTGCTGGGCAAAGAGCTCGGTGCGCAAGTCGAGTGCTATCAGACCAACCATGAAGGTGACATGTGCGAGCGCATTCACCAAGCTTATTTCGACCAGGTCGATGCCGTGCTGATCAACGCCGGTGCCTGGACGCATTACAGCTATGCGATTCGTGATGCGCTGGCGGTGCTGACTTGCCCCGTTGTGGAGCTGCACATGTCCAACATCCATGCGCGCGAAGAATTCCGACACAAATCGGTGTTCGCCGAGATCGTCAAAGGCCAGATCTGTGGCTTTGGCGCTGACAGCTATTTGCTGGCTTTGCGTGCAGGCGTGTCTGCCGCCCAAGCCGTTTGATGTGACAGGCCGGGGCTGGCCAATGTCCCGCGCAATCGCAGTCTGAATGACCGAAATTTTTATCCCATGATCAACGGCAACACAGAAATCATCGCCCACATCGGCTACCCCACGCACACCTTCAAGTCGCCGATGATCTACAACCCGTACTTCGAAGAAGCGGGCATCAATGCGGTGGTGGTGCCTATGGGCTGCAAGCCCGAGAACTACTCGACCTTCCTCAAAGCGGTTTTCACCCTGGAGAATATTCGGGGTGCCCTGATCACCATGCCGCACAAAGTCACCACCGTGGGCTTGCTCGACGAAGTGACCGCCACCGTGCGTGTGGCGGGCGCTTGCAACGCGGTCAAGCGTCTGCCCGATGGCCGCTTGGTGGGTGACATGTTTGATGGCGCTGGTTTTGTGCGCGGCGTGCAGCGCAAAGGTTTTGATCTGACCGGCAAACGCGTGCTGGTGGTGGGCACAGGCGGTGTGGGTTGCGCCATTGCGGCCTCGCTGGCGGGCGCGGGCATCGCCGCCATCAGCTTGTTCGATGTGAACACCGCTGGCTGCGAGGCCTTGGCGCAACGCCTGAAAGACAATTACCCCCACATCGATGTGCGCACCGGCTCGAATGACCCGGTCGATCACGATCTGGTGGTCAACGCCACACCCATGGGCATGAACGAAGGCGACCCGCTGCCCATGGACGTGTCGCGCCTGTCGCCCGACACCTTTGTGGGCGAGGTGGTGATGAAGGCCGAAACCACCGCATTTTTGGCCGCTGCGCAAGCGGGTGGCTGCCGCACGCAGGTGGGCACCGACATGTTGTATGAGCAAATTCCAGCGTATCTGGAATATTTTGGCTTGCCCACCACCACAGCAGAAGTGCTGCGCCGTGGTGCCAAGCTGAGCTACTGAACCCCTTGCGTTTGAATTTCCCAGATGGAGTGCACAGATGAGCCTGAACAAAGTTGACCGCGAAGCCGTTCCCGAAATGCCCAACCGCTTGGGGCTGTCGGGCATTGAGTTCATCGAATACGCCACCAGCCGCCCGCAAGCGCTGGGCCAGGTGCTCGAAAACATGGGTTTTCGCCCCGTGGCTCGCCACCGTTCGCGAGAGGTGACCTTGTACCGTCAGGGCGACATGAACTTGGTGGTCAATGCCAACCCCGACGACGCTCGCGTGAGCGGCACTGTCGATGGCCAGCCGGTTATATCTGCAGTTGCTTTTCGCGTGCAAGACGCACTGAAAGCGCACAACCGTTGCATGGATCTGGGGGCTTGGAGCGTGGGCAGTCACGCGCAGGCCATGGAGCTGCACATCCCCGCGATCCATGGTCCGGGTGGCAGCCGTTTTTACTTTGTCGACCGCTGGCAAGAATTTTCGATCTACGACATCGACTTCAAGCCGATTCCGACCGTTGACCCCAACCCACCTGCACTGGCGGGCATGGGCTATTTTGGCGTCGTGCAATACATCGGCGCGGCCCGCAGCGCCGAATGGCAAACCTATTACGAACACATGTTCGATTTCAGCAGCATCCCTGACGAAGAGCGCTTTGGCATCTTGCCCAAGGGCAAGTTGATGAAAAGCCCTTGCGGCACTTTCTTGTGGCAATTGGTGGAGCCCGACATCTGGATGGATGGCGACGAAACCCCCGAATGCCTGCAGCGCATTGGCTTTGGCGTGCCGAACGTGGCAGAGGCTGTGGCCGCGCTCAAGGCGCGAGGCGTTGAATTCGTTGAATCGACCCAGCTGCACCCCGAAGACCGCGGGGCCTTGACGCGCAATGCGCTGGGTTCTGTCGCGTTTGAACTCGTCCACAAATAAGCCAGGAGCTGTTATGAACTTGCTCGACGGCTACGGCATGGACACCATCACCATGGCCGGCACCCTGGAGGCCAAGCTGGCCGCCATGAAGGGCGCAGGCTTTTCTCAGGTGATGTTGATGGCCCGTGATCTGGTCACGCACCCTGGCGGCGTCAAGGCCGCTGTGGCCGCTGTGCACGCCAGCGGTATGCGGCCCACAGGCTTTCAGGTGCTGCGCGACTTTGAAGGGCTTTCGGGCCACCTTCACAGCTACAAGCTGGACATCGCCAAGTCGATGCTGGAGATGTGCGCGGCCACCGGCAGCAAGGTCTTACTGGCTTGTTCGTCCACCTCGCGCCATGCCACACAAGACCTGGACCTGATTGCCGCCGATCTGAAAAAGCTGGCCATGCTGGCGGTGCCAATGGGCATCAAAGTGGCCTACGAGGCGCTGTCGTGGGGCCGCACAGTCAATGAATTCCCCACCAGCTGGGATGTGGTTTGCCGCGCTGACTGCCCCAATCTGGGCATTGGTATCGACTCCTTCCACATCTTTGCAGCCAAGACGCCGTTGGATGCGATCGAGGAACTGGACCCGTCCAAAATCTTTTTGGTGCAGCTGTCGGACTTCATGTGGCAAGAAACGCCGACCTTTGAAGAGCGCATGACCACGGCCCGCACTTTCCGTGTGTTTCCGGGAGAGGGCGTGCACAGTGAGCAGCTGGCCGATCTGGTGCTGCGCTTGGACCGCATTGGCTACCGGGGTGACTACAGCTTCGAGGTCTTCAACGACGACTACCAGCAACTGCCTTTGGAAACCGTGGCCGAACGCGCCCGCAAGAGCGCGACTTGGTTGCACCAAGACGTGCTGCACAAGTCGGCACCGCTGCCTGACTGGGCTCGCCAGCGGTCTTAAATTGGCACCATTCGGGCAGGCAGTGACTGCTTGTCTAGCGGAACAGGCTGGGCGGTGAGACTGCGCCAAAGTCAGGACCGATGCCGCCTGACGGGGGCTGTGGGCACTGCGTGCTCAACTGAATGGTGATGGTTTTGTCTTTTTTCGAGGCGTCAACAATGCGCGCGCAGGCAAAGCTTGAAATGGGCAGGGCTGCATGTGCTGCGATGCTGGTGACCATGGGCAAAGTCACATATTCACATGACTTGTCGTTGGCAGCACTGCAGTTGTCCACTGTATCGAACAAGGTGGATTTGGAGCCGGGCTCGATCCAGATTTTGTCGCCCATACTCAACTCGACAGGGTTTCTCTCCTCGACCAAATCCCTGAAGGTGTTGACGTCGTTTTTATCGGTCAGCAGCGATGACCATTGGAACGTTTTGCAGGGGTCAACAGGTTTGTCATCAAAGGCCTGCAGCACCAGCAAATAGGCTTGTCCCGTGAATGGGTTGATTTTGGGTGTGGGCGGTTGGGCGGTGCTGTTCCAGTACGTGTCATAAACGCATTGACTGGCAACCAGCGGAAACAAGCCGCCACGTTCAATGGTGCCCGGACTGGTCATGCCGGCGACGGCCGTGACGGACACTGGGGTGGAAACAATGTTCCAAAGGCGTGCAAAAAAGGTGGCCACCTCGCCGCCGTTTTGCCCAGAGCCTTTGGTGAGCGTGACCTGAACGGCCGGCACATCGTTGGTTGTCGGTGTCATCGGCAGCAGTTGCAATGCCGCATTGACTTCCTTGGGGTTCCAGTAGCCCGATTGCACGGTGCCGGTTGACAGCATTTTTCCATCTGCGGCATTGAACGCGATGGCATTGAATGCCATCGTTTCAGCGGTGGACCACTGAGGTGTGGTCGACGTTGTGCCGCGCAAATGCTGGGCACCCGCGAGCGCGGCGGCATCAGCGTCGTTTTGCAGTTCATTGCGAACGATCTGCACATAGGCCACGTCGATCACCAGCGCTGCAATGCCGAGAAACACCGGGATCATGAAGGCCACCAACACGGTGACTGCACCTCGTTCGGCGCGTGGATGTGTTTTCATCATTCCCTCACCATGACTGTGGTGGATGTCAATACCAGGGGTGAACCCATGGCACTCAGTAAATTGCCCAACGCCAAACCCCTGAAGGTGTAGCTCACGCGGACGGCCAGATGCTCGGGGTTGGTTTGAACAGGAAAGTCAACCGTGATCGGGCTGGCCGCACCCAAAGTCGACAAGGCGTTGCCCGTGTAGTTCAACACGCGTGTCGAGATCTCGTTGGTGCTGACGGGGGGCACCCGCAACACAATGCCTGCACGCGCCCCTTCACGGCTGGCGTTGGTGATCACGGCTTTGTCATAGAGCGCCATGCCGAATTCAACAATGCCCGAGACGATCAACAGCAGCAAGGGCAATAACAAACCGAATTCAACTGTGGCCGTGCCCCTTTGGCTTTGTGCCCGTTTGTTGATAGGCAACAGGGCGCGCATGCAGGTGTTCCCCCGAACATCAACCAAGTTTTGCGTCATTGGTGAACTCCTTTTGTCATCGACATGATGGTTTTGGGGACACCGGACGATTGGTGTTCCCCAATGCAAACCATATGAAAAAAGCAGATCGAGCACCGTGGTCTGTCACACCAAAAATCTAAAAATATGAGCACGGCACGCCAAAACGGTGCTCTGTGCAACAGACGGTGGCGTCAGCCGCTCATAAATTCATGACAACACAGATGCAGCAAGTGTCTGTGTGGGAGGGGCAATCTGCTCGACCATCTGTGCCGTTCAAGGGCAATCACGAAGAGCTGAATTGGCACCCTTTTTTTTAAATCAACAAGGAGTCTTGTCATGAAGCACGTCATGGTTTTATTTGGGAATTTCACACACGACGAGGGCGGGGCGACGGCCATTGAATATGGCTTGCTTGCGGCACTGGTGGCTTTGGGAATTGTGGTCGGTGCAAGCGCATTAGGCGCTGAGTTGGGTTTGTTTTTTGGGCGCATTGCCACACGGCTTTCTACGGCCGCATGAAATAAGAGCTTCGCCGATGTGCGTGAGCCTGACCTTCTTGGCCAATGGGTATGGTGGCTAACAGACGCGAAGCTTTCTTGTTTTTAAAGTTCAAGCACGGTGATCGAAAAAGAAAACACCGTTGCAAAGAGGGCGTCTTTGTTTTTGATGAGCGCAGAGCGCCATCGCGGGCAAATGGACGTCACTTGAAGTTCATCAACCTTGATCTGGAGTGAGTCAATATGAAAACGCAAATCCAAAACTTTATCAACGACGAGTCGGGTGCAACTGCTATCGAATACGGCTTGCTGGCCGCTTTGGTCGCCTTGGGCATTGCGGCCGGTGCCACAGCGTTGGGTACGCAATTGGGAGCATTGTTCACGCGCATCTCGACACGCCTGGCTGCTGCCGTTTTTCCGGCTTGAAGCGCATCAACAGAACCCAGGAACCAATCATGCCAACCCTGCCATTGGAGTTTGTCAGCTTGTTGGCCTTGACCACATTGCTGGTGCTGGCCGGCTGGCACGACTTGCGGATGCGACTGATCCCAAACACCTTGGTGCTCTGGGGTTTGATCACTGCGCTGGTCTTGTCGATGACCCCTCGGGGCATCGGACTGACATCCGCAATGCTGGGTGGCATGACCGGTTTTCTGGTGTTTTTGTTTTTGCACTTGTTCAAGATGGTCGGTGCCGGCGACGTCAAATTGGTGGCGGTTGTCGGCATGTTCGTCGGTTGGCCAGACATGGCGAAAGTCTGCCTGGCCATCTTGAGCGCTGGCGGTCTGTTGTCCGTGGCCTGGGCCCTCTGGGCATCGCGGTGGCAGACGGTTTTGAAAAATTTGCAGACTGGTTTGATGAACCAGATCCGGTCTGGGCTCTTACCGCAAATCGGTCAGCCCCTGATCGCTCAGGTCTCCCCCGAGCGTGTGCCCTATGCCTTGGCGGTTGGTATGGGAACCGTAGCTCATTACGCCATGCCATGGTGATGGCGTTGTCACGGAATTTGGAACAGGAACAACAACATGAACAAACGTCCGGTTTTGATGATGGTTGCGGCGACCACCGCGGCCTTGGCCACCGTTTCTATGGCAGCCATCTGGCTGAAGCAAAAGGACGACAACAACACCATCAAGGTGGTGGTCGCGACCCGGGATCTGCAAATCGGCACCCGCTTGCAGCCGGCCATGCTCGAGACGGTGAGTTGGCCTATCGCCGCGCCCATTAAATCGCCTTTGCAATCGACCGAGCAAGCGTATGACCGCGTGATCAACATGCCCATCTTGAAAGGTGAGCCGATACAGGAAACCAAATTGGCGGCCCTGGGGCAACAAGGCGGTCTGTCCTCGGTCTTGAAAGACGGCAAGCGGGCTGTGACTGTGAAAGTCAATGAAATTGTGGGTGTGGCCGGATTTGCGTTGCCCGGTAATTTTGTGGATGTGATGGCCAACATTCCGGACAAAGACAACAACCCGGTTTCCAAAATTGTGCTGGAGCGGATTCAGGTATTGGCTGTTGCCCAAGATGTGGCCAGCACTGAAAACAAGCCGCGTGTGGTGAGTGCAGTCACTTTAGAAGTGACCCCACAAGAAGCTGAAATCATTGATTTGGCCCGAAGTGTCGGTGCCTTGTCTTTGGTCTTGCGCAGCCAGGTGGATGTTGCCAGTGTCGAAACATTGGGCTCACGCAAGGCAGATTTGTTGCAACGGGCTGGGCAACTTCAACCCAAGTTGGCCGATGCGTCTTCGCCGGCATTGCTAGACGCCGCTTCGCGTTCAGCGCCCGTGCGTGTGGTCAGACGTGTGAGCACGACTGCGCCGTCCAAAGTGACGGAAAAAATGGAAGTGATTCGTGGGGTTAAAAAATCCCAAGAGTCGGCCGAATAAAACCGCTTTTTTGTCTGTGGATCACATCAGTATGAAAAAAATCATCTCAACATTTTCGGCGCATGGGTTGGCCATCGCATTGAGTTTCTCTTTTCCCTTATTGGCCGCTGAAATCGAAACAGCACCGCCTAAAAAAATAAGCAAGCCTGTGGCTACTGCCCCGTCAGAAAAGGCGCTCGCGTCGCAAGGGCCCGTCGAGTTGTTGCCTGGCGTCGATCTGAGCACGGGAAAGTCCACCCTGCTCAAGCTGTCAGAACCGGCGCTGCGCATCTCGATTGGTAACCCGGATGTGGCCGATGTCACCTTGATCAACGCCAAAGAGGTTTATCTGCTGGGTAAAAAATCCGGCGTCACCAATTTGATCGTCTGGTCTGCCAACGGCAAAACCACTTTGCGCGATGTCAATGTCGGGCTGGACACTGCCATGCTGGAGTCCAGACTGGCCAAGTGGGTGCCTACCAAAGAGCCCTTGATGGTCGATGTGATGGCCGATACGGTGGTGTTGCGCGGGCGCGTTCCCGATTCCACCAAAGTGCACCGGATTGTGAGCTTGGCCGAGGCCTACACAGGGGGCAAAAAAGTCATCAACATGCTGCGTGTGGAGGGCTCTCAGCAGGTCATGCTGGAAGTTAAGGTGGCCGAGGTGTCGCGTACGCTTCTCGATGAATTGGGGGTGGACATCAACCTCACCCGAACAGCGGGCAGCACCTCGGTGTCCTTGCTGTCGCAATTTTTGTCCAATGGCGCAACGGCCTTGACCACGGCACGGGCCAATGGCAATACCACCATCACACTCACGGCAGAAATGAAAAAGGGTTTGGTCAAAATCCTGGCCGAACCCACCATCACCGCCATCAGTGGGCAGGAAGGCTCGTTTCTGGCGGGCGGCAAGATCTTCATCCCTGTGCCTCAGGGGGGCTCCAGCAACAGCATCACCCTCGAAGAAAAAGAGTTCGGTGTCGGCTTGAGTTTCACGCCCACCGTGTTGGAGGAAGGACTGATCAATCTGAAAGTGACGCCCGAAGTGTCTGAGCTGTCCCAGTTGGGGGCAACGGTCAAGGCGCTCAATGGTCAGGTCAGTGTCTTGCCTTCTATCACCACCCGGCGAGCCTCTACCACCGTGCAGCTGAGAGATGGTGAAAGTTTTGCCATTGGTGGCTTGATCAAAAGCAATGTGACCGAGGCGATTCGCGCATTGCCCTTGTTGGGGGAGCTGCCCGTGCTGGGGGCCTTATTCCGCAGCAATGCGTTCCAAACTGAAAAATCCGAATTGCTGTTCGTGATCACGCCTCGATTGGCCAAAACAGCTGAGCAGACCTTGGCCTTGCCCACGGACCATTTCAAGCCGCCCACCCGAGCCGAATTCATGGTCGAGGGCTTGATGGAACCTGCACCTTCGACATCCGCAGACAAGCCAACCGCTGCCCCAGCCCCAGCCCCAGCCCCAGCCCCAGCCCCAGCAGATGAGGCTCTTGCAGTACCCCCACAAACCTCGACTCTAGGAGAGATGAAATGACAGCCATCACGATCGGCAAAGTCCAAAACCTGTGCGCGTGTCTGCTGGTGAGTTTGACCGCAGCGGGTTGTGCCAACACGCCTTATGCGGACGCACCGCAAGCAGGGCAATCGGTTCGCCAAGCGTGGGCTGCGCAAACACTGAATGCGGATGCAGGACAAAAAAAATGGCCACTGGCTGACAGCGATGGCGTTGCCATGAAGTCTGCCGTTGACCACTACCAAGGCTCCTTTGAAAAGCCACCCGCCCCGGTGAATGTCATGAACATTGGAATCGGTGGCTCGACCGGCACTGCTGGTCGTTGAAAGGACTGACATGAACACTTATTTATTGGCACCGGATGCCGCCACGCTCGAAATGTTGCGCAACACAGCGCAGTCGCAGAGTTTGACGGTCAAGTCCGCAAATGTTCGCGCTGCAGGACAGGCTTTGCGGCCTCTACTCCAAACTATTGAGTCTGGTATTTTGTTGCTGTGCAGTAGCCAAGCGCAATTGGCCGAAGACCTCGAAGTACTGGAATCTATGACTTGGTCTAACCCGCAGGTCAGTGTGGTCCTGATCAGTGACAGTGATACCAAAGAGGATTTGATGCGTGCCATGCGCGCGGGCGTTCGCGAGGTGGTGGCATCACCACCCGCACAGACTGAGCTGATTGACGCTTTGCGCCGCGTTGTGGGGCATCACGGGAAAACCCGAAATACCGATGACAGTTTCGTTGGGACCGGAAAAATTGTGGCCTTCATTTCGTGCAAAGGCGGCAGCGGATCTACTTTTTTAGCCACCAACATGGCCTATTTGATCGCTGACACCTTCAATCGCCGGTGTGTTCTTGTTGATCTGGATCTGCAGTATGGCGATGCCTCGTATTACATGAGTCAAGACGATGCCAAAAACAACATCAGCGACTTAACGCAACAAATCGATCGTCTTGACGCACAGTTGTTGAGCAGTTGCATGCAGCGCATTACCCCAAGGTTGAATTTGCTGGCAGCCCCCAATGAGCCCGGTGTGGCCTTGGCCATCACCTCCAACCAACTTGAGCAGGTCTTGACATTGGCCAAACGCATGCACGAGTTTGTGGTGCTCGATTTGGACTGTTCCATTGATGCGGTCACGCTCAAAGCATTGGACATGGCAGATGTTGTCTATGTGACGATGGAGTGCAACTTGCCCGTGGTGCGCAACGCCAAACGACTGGTCAAGCTTTTCCACTCTTTGGGATATGGCGACGACAAGCTGAAGTTGCTGGTGAACAAATTCCAGTCTGATGGTGCGCTGGATGTCAAAAGCATCGAGCAAGCCGTGGCCATCAAAGTTCACCACACCGTTCCCAATCAGGTCGAGGCAGTGACCGAAGCATTTAATTTGGGTCGACCGCTGGAACTGTTGCACCCACAAAACGGCGTGCTCAAAGCCTTGCGCGACATCACCGCGTCGCTGTTGCAAACCCCTTTGCCAAAAAACCGCGGCTGGATGGATCGTTTGATGGGTAAAGCCGCCTGAATGGCGACCCGCAACAAAAGGAGATTGCTTTGAAAGTGGACATCCGCCAGCATTTTGAGTCGCAAGCATCCATTCCGATCGCTCTGGCGACTGCACAGTCTCCCAACAGGGTGACCGCGGTTCGGCTTGAATCGATCAAGTCACAGATACACCGAGAAATTCTGGCGCAGGTGGATCTGCGGCGCATGGAGACGATATCGCCTGAAGCCCTGCGTCAGGAGCTCAAGGGACTGACCCAAAGACTGCTCGATGAAAGTGGCTTGGCCATCAACGAGTCAGAGCGTCGGCAGATTGTCCAGGGCATCCAGGATGAAATGTTGGGCTTGGGCCCTATTGAGCCCTTGTTGGCAGACCCCACCGTGTCCGACATCTTGGTCAATGGTCCGCACAGTGTGTATGTCGAGCGCAAAGGCAAGATCGAGTCGACCCCCATTGAATTTGACAGTGAGGCGCATCTGATGCGCGTGATTGACCGCATTGTTTCGCGCATAGGCCGCCGTGTGGATGAGATGAACCCCATGGTCGATGCCCGACTGCCGGATGGTTCACGCGTCAATGCGGTGATACCTCCTTTGGCCATTGATGGCCCCTTGCTGTCGATTCGCCGTTTTTCGGTGGTGCCTTACACCATGATGGATTTGCTGGCATTTCACACCCTCACTGCAGAGATGTCTGAACTCATCAATGGTTTGGTCAAGGCCAAGATCAATTTGTTGGTGTCGGGTGGGACAGGCAGTGGCAAAACCACATTTTTGAATGTGATTTCGGCCAGCATTCCCCACGATGAGCGGATTGTCACCATCGAAGATGCGGCTGAATTGCAATTGCAGCAACCGCATGTCGTGCGCATGGAAACCCGACCTCAAAACATCGAGGGCAAGGGAGAAATCAGCCAGCGTGCCTTGTTGCGAAACAGTCTGCGCATGCGACCAGACCGCATCATTTTGGGCGAGGTTCGTGGTGCTGAAGTGCTGGACATGTTGCAGGCCATGAACACCGGACACGATGGCTCTATGACCACCATCCATGCCAATTCGCCGCGCGATGCCATCACCCGTCTCGAGCACATGTTGGGCATGGCCGGACTGAACGTAGATGCGCGCTCGATGCGACAACAAATCAGTGCTGCATTGACCGTGATCGTGCAGGTTTCCCGCTTGTCAGATGGTCGGCGCAAGGTGACCAGTCTGCAAGAAATCACGGGCATGGAAGGGGATGTGCTCAGCATGCAGGAAATATTTAAATTTGACCAAACAGGCATCTCGCCTGAAGGCCAGGTGTTGGGCCGCTTTGTGGCCACGGGGATTCGCCCCAAGTTTGTGCAGCGCCTGAAAACACGCGGCATTCAATTGCGAGAAGACTTGTTTGATCCTTTGAACTTTCGAGGTGCATGATGGACTTGGTCTATTGGTTCATTTTGGGATCGTGCGGCATCGCCAGTTTTTTGATGCTGTTGGGCTTGTACGAGGCTTGGCGCATTCACTGGAGTCCCCGTCAAAAATTACTCGACCACAGGATGCACCAGATGTTCAGGCACGAGCAGCAGCATTCTCATACGCCCCTTGTCCACAGACGCACACTGAGTCGTTTCGACACACTGGATCGTTGGTTGAGCCAAGTGCCCGGCATAGATGGTTTTGACCGCTTCCTTCGTCAAACCGATTTGCCCTTGGATGTTTCGCAGAGCCTGATGATGGGTTTGCTGTTGGTTGTGGCAGCTGGCCTTGTGGGTGTGGGGCTGCACTTGCCGGTGCTTGTCACCGGCCTGATGGTGCTGGGTGCTTTGGGGAGCGCCCTGTATTTCCTCAAGTACCGGGGTGTGCAAAGGATCATCGCCATCGAGAAACAACTGCCCGATGCGCTCGACCTCATGGTTCGGGCTCAGCAATCGGGCCATGCTTTTATCAGCGCCCTGCAGATCACCGCAAGCGAGTCTCGCCCGCCCATTTCGCTGGAGCTGCGCAAGGTGTTTGATGAGATCAATCTCGGCATGAGTGTTCAGTCGGCCATGAACCATTTGGCCGAACGCATCGACAGCAAGGAAATTCGCTACTTTGTGGTGGCTGTGCTGATTCAAAACGAGACGGGCGGCAATCTGGCCGATGTCTTGCGCAAGACAGCCACTTTGATCCGTGAGCGTCAAAAAATTGCGGGTGTGGTTCGTGTCTTGTCCGCCGAGGGCCGTATCTCTGCTTGGATCTTGTCGGTCATGCCATTTTTGCTGGCATTTTTGTTGCATCTCATCAATCCCGAGTTTGTTTCGGCTCTTTGGAAAGACCCGATGGGTCTGGCCATGCTGGGTGTTTCTTTGGGCTTGATGTTGGTGGGCGTTTTCTGGATGTCCCGACTGGTTCAAATCAAAGTCTGAAAGCGTGTCATGTCCACCTTGAATTTTCTTTTTCTGGGTTTTTTGTTCCTGCTTGTAGCCTCTTTGGTTTATCTCGCCTTGAACCAATGGACCTCCGATGATTTCGAAAAGCGCCGATTGGGCTTGGTTCAGCCCAGCCGACCTGCAGAACATGCTTGGCTCAAGCGCATGCAATCGAAGATGATGGCCTTGCTTTTAAGGATCAGCCCCTGGGCTGGCACGGCGGCACCAGAAGATGCTTTGCAGCCAAGCACTTTGCAGATACGGCTTTTGAATGCGGGCATTCGGTCAGGTCTGGCGGTACCGATTTTTCTCGGCTTGAAAACATTTTTGACTTTTTTTCTGCCCGCGTGTTTCGTGATGCTGACGTGGTTGTTGCAGTTGACGTGGTCTGAGCTGATGTTTTGGACCGGCGTCATGGCTGCGGCTGCGCTGGGGTACTACACGCCCAATGTGGTTTTGCACCAGTTGGTCAAGAAACAGCAAATGATCTTGTTTCATGCCGTGCCGGATGCATTGGATTTGATGCGTTTGTGCGTGCAGGCCGGCTTGGGCCTGGATGCCGCCATTGAAAGGGTGGGGCGTGAAATGCGTTTGTCCTATCCGCAGTTGTCGGACGAGTTTGCCTTGACGGGGCTTGAGCTGCGAGCCGGGTCTTCACGCGCAGAAGCACTGCGCCATCTTTCACAGCGCATGGGCTTGCCCGACATCGAAGGTTTGGTGGCGATGCTCATCCAGGCAGACCGGTTTGGCACCAGCATTGCCGAGTCACTCGAGGTGCATTCTGATGCGCTCAGAACCAAACGCCGGCTGATTGCCGAAGAGGCCGCGGCCAAGTTGCCCATCAAACTGTTGATCCCCTTGATTTTTTGTGTTTTCCCTGCCTTGATGACGGTCCTTTTGGGGCCGGTCGTGATCAGCATCACGCAGCACTTGTTTCCTTTGGTGAATGGGTAAGCCTTGCGCGATGCGAGTGGGATCGTATGAGGGGGGGCATTGCCCCCCCTTTTTTTTGTTGTCCCTCAACAAGCCAATGCTGGGATGGCATCAGGCGATTCGGTTTCTGACTCGCCTGAGGTCTAAAAGTTTCAAACCACAAAGTGCTCGATGTCCAGGCTGGCCGCGTCAACGCCCATCAAAAGGATGGACAGCTCGGCGGGGTTGCCGCCTGAGACCTGGCCGTCGGTGTCCAGGTAGAGCATCGCACCGTCCGTGTGCTGTACCGCCCAGATGGCGTGCGCTTGCGGACCGTCTGCCATCTGGAGTTCCAGACCCAAGGCACTGAAGTCGATGTGGTCGTTGGCCATGTCGAAGTCGGTGATGGTTTCCATGCGGCCGGCGTGTTCAGTGCCACGGTCACCAGCTTGTTCATCTCCACCGTCCGATTCACCTCGTGAGGGCGCATCGCTGGTGGCCTTGTAGACAAACACATCGGCACCCCGACCACCGGTGAGCTGGTCTGGGCCTGCGCCGCCGATCAGCACGTCTTTGCCATTGCCCCCCATCAGCACATCGGGGCCGCCTTCGCCCATGAGCAGGTCTTTGCCGTTACCAGCGTCCACCCAATCCGCCCCGCCGCCAGCCCAGACCTCGTCTTGGCCGTTGCCAGTGTGGATGATTTGGCTGCCGCCGCCCGCTTCGATCAGGTCGTTAAATTGTGTGCCGGTGATGACCGTAGCTTCATCGCCAAGATCGCCGCCATGATCGCTGTCTTGGCCGTCGCCTTGCGCTTCGTCACCATCGGCTCCGCCGTCGTCATCGCCGCTGGTCAAGGCCAATTCGTCCGCGCCGAGGGCCAACACAGGCTCGTCTATCTGCACCTCTGGCGTTGCGATTTGAAAGGCCCCTGTTTCGTGCATGAAGTTGATCACTGCGCGGGCGTCATCGGCCGCTTGCGCAAAGTCATTAACACCCGACGCCGTTGCAGCTTGGGACTCGAATGTCTTGCCATCGCCACTCAGGCTCAGATAGGAGTCGGTCCATTCGGCATTTTTAAACACGGCTTCGAGCAGGCTCATCTGCACCTGTTCCAAGTCTGTGGTGTCGCCGTCGGTATCGGCATACCACTGCAGCCAAACCCCTTCAAAGCGGGCCTCGCGGTTGTAGTTGTAGGTTTCTTGGGCACCGTTGTTGAAATCAAAATAGTCCACCTGCGGCTGGCTACCCACTTGGGTGACTGTGTTCACACCCAGCACCGTGTTTTGGTAGAGCACAGCATCCAAGCTGATGGGTGCTGATTTTGAAAATGCGGCCCCCAGCAAACTGGAAGGATCCCAGTCGGGCGATGCCGCATTCTGACCCAGCAGGACTTGCAGCGATTCGGGCCAAAATTCGGTGACCGCTGGCCATGATGACTTGCCGCCTGCGGTCATCAGAAACTGGTAAAGCGCCAGGTTTTCCAGGGGCGAATCGATGGTCACGCCGTCGCAAACGATGCGACCCGCCGGATCGACACTGAGTACGGAGGCTGCGTCGATTTTGGTCATGGCTGCTTCGAGTGATTTTTCCATCACTTTGTCGGGGGCGCGGGCCACGTTGGCACGTTCGAGGTCAACCGTCTGGGTCAGGGCCACTTGATCGGCCGGGATTTCATAGTCGCCATCGATGTTGGCCACAAAGTAAATAGGCAAGCCGTTGGAGCCAACCAAGATGGGCTGCCCGTTGGCATCCAGAACCGGCTCACCGTTGCCGCCGCCGTCAGTGGGGTTTACATCGCGCAGCAGCACGTATTGGTCACCGTACAAGTCGCCTTTTTTGCTGCCAGCGCCTTCCGGTTTTCCGCCGCCTGAGCCGCCGCCCTCACCGTCGCCGCCGCCGCCGCCGCCGCCGCCAGAGCCTCCTCCACTACCAGAGCCTCCGCCGCTGCCGCTGCCTCCGCCACCGCTACCGCTACTGCTACCTCCACCGCCAGAGCCGCTCCCGCCGCGTGCAGCGGCCGCCAACCAATCGCTGGGCGTGGCTTCGTTCATCATGGATGTGTCTGTGATTTTTTTCATGGTCTTTGCCTTTGAAGTTTCAGTTTGGAAAGAAGGTGCTCAGCCTGAATGCCGAGCACCGGTGCAGCCATACGAGGATGGCGATAGGTGCTCAGCGCGTGCGCAGTTGGTCGCGCAGTTGTTGTTGTGTTTGGTCCTGCAGTTGCAGTTGGTCGCGCACCTGTGTTTGAACCTGCTCTTGCGCACGCAGTTGCTCCAGCGTTCGAAGTTGTTGCTGTTCCTGGCTGCGCAGTTGTTGCTGAATGGCCGGGGTGTCTTCTACATGCGTTTGGATTTGTGCGCGGGTTCGGGCGAGCATTTGCTCTTGCACTTGCAGCTGACTGCTGGTTTGGTTCATCAACTGTTCTTGGCTGCGCATTTGCGTTTGCGTTTGTGCCAAGGTTTGCTCTTGCGTGCGTTGCTGGTTTTGCAACTGACCGGCGTTGCCACGCGACGCGTTGGGCCCGGCCACCCAAGCAGCACCCGAAGGACTCCCCGGTGCACCCGCACCTGATCCCGTGCCGGAGCCTGCGCTTCCCCCTGTGCCACCTCCTGAACCATCACCCGCCCCACCTGCGGCTTGCAAGCTGGCGCAAGCGAGCAAAGTGAGCATGGCCCCGAGTTGTTTTAAATGCTTTGTGTTCATGGATCGTTCCTTGGTTGATTTCAGAAAATTCGCGCAGTCCATCCGTTTGTGTGCCGGTTGTTGCGCCTTGAAACGCTGCTTGCAGCGTTCACTTCAGTCCAGTGCGAGGGCACAGCGAAGTGGCTTCATTCTGAAAAAAAGGAAGCAATTTTTGAATTGATCTTCGGGTCTGTTTGGCTATGCAGTTCGGCCTAAATCGGGTCTGGATCAAAGGGTGTGCAGACCGTCAAAATGCCTCAACTGTGCAACTGGTGCGTGACGCCATGGGGGTGCGCGTGCACTTCCAGCACTTGTCCATCTGGCCAGGCGGGCAAAGCTTGCAGACCCGCAGGCAAAGCTGCCGGGTGGCTAGACCAAGCGAGCAAACCGGGACTGGCCGCTGCATGCAAATCAACTTCGCGCCGCACAGCAAACACGCGCTCAGGGTGGTCGTGGAACAGCACGCCCACGCACACCTGGCCTTGTACCAAGCCCAGCGCACGGTGCAGGGCTTGCACCGGATCGCTCTGGCAGGAGACGTCGATCAGGTGCGCCAAAAGTTCGGCATCGCAGTTGCTTTTGAAGTGGTAGTCCCGTTCGATCAAGGCTTCGCGCAGCGCGGGGCTGGCTTGCAGCGTGCCGTGCAACACCACCGCCACGCGGGTGGGGCTGTTGAGGTGGGCCTTGGGGCCGTGGCTCAGTTGGGGCAAGGCTTGTTGCAAGGCTTGCGGGCCGGTGCCGCCAGAGGGCCCGGTGTGGCCCAGGGCCACGCAGCCATGCAAGCCGTTCAACCCGTTCAACCCGTTCAACCCGTTCAACCCGTTCAACCCGTTCAACCCGTTCAGGCGTTGCGGGCTGTCGGCGTTCAAGGGCGACTCTTTGAAGGGCTGTGCCAGATGACTTTCGCGCAGTTGTTGCAGCCAAGCGGCCGCGCCTTGCGCACGGCGGTGACGGTGCAGGCGCGGTGGGCTGGGTGTGTGGCCTTGGCGACCGTGCACCACCAGACCGCAATGATGGTGGCCGGTTTGTGCCAGTTGCTGCAAGCCTTGCAACACGCTGTGCAGTGCGTTGCCCGTGGATGCGATGCCGATGATGCCGCTCATGGGGCTTTCCTCTTGCGTTGGGCTGAGGTTTGGTTGAGTGGGCCTGGGCCTTGGGAAGAGCGGGTTCAACCGAAAAAATTCAACGCTCGCGCAGTGCCTGCGTGAGGGCTTGCACCGGGCGCAGCAGGTATTCCAGAACGGTCTTTTGGCCGGTCTTGATTTCCACCAACGCCGACATGCCGGGGCTGGCGCGCATGTCCATGCCATGGCGGTGCAGCTGGGTGTCGGTGATGCGCACCAAAATCCGATAGTGACCTTCTTCGAGGTTCACAGGCGGGCTGCCAGGCGCTCTGCCCTTGCCGTCGCCGGTCAAGGTGTCTGGGCTGATGTGCTCGAGAACACCTTGCAGTCCGCCGTATTTGTTGAAGTCAAAGGCGCTCAGCTTCACAACGGCGGGCTGGTTGACTTTAAGGAAGGCCACTTCTGAGGGTTTGACATAGGCCTCCACCACCATCTCGTCTTGCACCGGCACGATTTCCAGAATACTTTGCCCGCTCTGGATGACGGCGCCCAAGGTGGTGTGTTGCACGTTTTTCACAATGCCATCCATGGGGGTGCGGATCACCGTTTTTCGCAGCGCGTCTTCGCGCGCCAAGGTGTTTTCACGCGTTTGTGCCAACTCGGATTCGACGCGCACCAGTTCATTGCTGGCCTCGGTCAGGTAGCGGTTTCGCCGCTCTGCCATGGTCGACTGCAAGTCGGCTTGCTGGCGCTTTAGGCGCAGCAATTCGACTTGCGACATCACGCCTTGCTTTACCAGTGGGGCGACCAGCTCCAGCTCGGCGCTCAGTTGTACCAGCGACTGCTGCATGGCGGCCATTTGCTCGTTCAGGGCTTGCCTGCGGGCCCGAAAGGCCTGGGTCTCGCGCTTGACGATGTCGGTCTGGTTTTGCACTTGGAGCGGAAAGCGCAGCGGCATGCCATAGGCCTCGGCTTGCAGCCGTGCGGCTTGAGCTGACAGCGCCAGCCATTTTTCGCGCGCTTCGCGGAACATCGGGCCGGTCCGCGCATCGTCGATGCGCAGCAGCACTTGGCCTTTGACCACCGCATCGCCTTCGTGCACCAGCATTTCGGCCAAAACGCCCGTGTCCAGGCTTTGGATCACTTGCTCGCGGCTGGAGGGGATGACCTTGCCCGTGCCCCGCGTGATCTCGTCGAGCTGAAAGCTGGCGGCCCAGAGCAATGCAACGGCCAGCACCAGGGCCATGGTGCGGATGAGATAGCGGCTGGTGCGCCGCTCGTCGTCTTCGATGCTGCGCCCGGACAGCGCTGCAGCGGCTGAGGGTTTGCGTGAAAAAAGGGACATGTGAACTCCTGGGGCTTCAAGCGGCGGCTTGGGCGGGGGCTGTCTGTGCTGGCAACTGCTTTGGTACCTTCTCTGGCACCATCTCTGGCGCATGACCCGCAGAAGGTGGGCTGCTGCCCGCCTTGGCCGGGGGCGTTCTGGCCTTGCGGGGTGACGGTGCTGCGCTGATCTTTTTCACCATCTCGTCGCGCGGGCCTTCTGCCAGCAAGCGACCATGTTCGATCACGGCGATTCGGTCGACCCAGGCGAGCAACTGCAGGCGGTGGGTGCTCAGAACGAGGGTGCGCCCTTTCAACCAATGGCCCAGCACCTCGATCACCCGCGCTTCGCTGGTCTGGTCCATCATCGAGGTGGGCTCGTCTAAGAACACCAGGGCCGGATCGCGCAGCATGAGTCGGGCCACTGCCAGCATTTGCCGCTGCCCGCCCGACAGACCACCACCGGCCTCGGTCAGGGGCATGTCCAGGCCTCGGGGGTGCTGTGCCACCAAGCTGTAAAGGTCCAGCTTCTGCAGCACCTCGGTCACGCGGGCATCGCTGATCCAGCTGTCCGACAGCACCAGGTTGTCCCGCAGCGTGCCCAGAAACAATTGCGCCTCTTGACCCACATAGCCGATGCGGCCACGCAGCTCGGCCGGTTCGATTTGTTGCAGGTCGATGCCGTCGATCAGTACTTGGCCGCTTTGTGGGGTGTAGAGCCCAGCCAGCAAACGCAGCAGCGTGCTTTTACCACTGCCGATCTTGCCCAGCATCGCCAGGTGTTGGCCCGCGGGCAGCGTCAGTGATATGTCTCGGATGACCTGAATGGGTTGTTCGGCGGGGTAAGCAAAGGACAGCGCTTGCGCTCGCAGTTCACCGGTGATGTGCTGGGGCACGACATAGCGGCGCGAGCCGTCGCGGTCACGCGGGCGTTTCATGAGTGCGTCCAGCGTGTCCAGCGCGGTGCGCGCTTGCTGGTAGCGTGCTGCCAGCGACATGACGCTTCCTAGCGGCGTGATGGCGCGGCCGGCCAAAATCACGCAGGCGATCAGGCCGCCCAAGGTGAGCGTGTTGTCACCGATCATGTAAACGCCAAAGACCACCATGCCCACTGTCACCAGCTGCTGCATGCTGGTCGTCAGGCCCAGCATCAGGTTGCTCAGGGCGCGAATTTTTTTGTATGAATCGGTGGTGGCCAAGTTGGCTTTTTCCCAGCGCCGTTGCAGGTAGCTTTCGGCGTTGTGGGCCTTGAGCAGTTCCAGATTGAGTAAAGACTCCACCAGCACGCTTTGCTTGTCGCCGCTTTCTTTCATGTTCTCGCGCATGGCCCGCATCAGGGGCCGCTGTGCCCACACGCCCACCAGCACGAGCAAGGGCACGGCCAACACCGCGATCCAGGCCAGGGGCCCACCGATCAGGCCTATCAGGGCCAGGAACAGCAAAATAAAGGGCATGTCTACCAGCATCACCATGGAGGCCGAGGACATGAAGTCGCGCAGCGATTCGAAGTCGCGCATGGAGCTGGCAAAGATGCCAATCGACTGGGGCCGGTGCTCTAGCCGGATGGCCATGATTTCGCGCAGCAGTGTGGCGTTCAGGCTCAGGTCGGCCTTGCGCCCGGCCAGATCGACCAAGCGTGCTTTGAGCCAGCGGATGCCGAACTCCAGCACGATGGCCAGCGTGGTGCCCAGAGCCAGGGTCCACAGCGAGGTGTAGGCCTGGCTGGGTACTACTTTGTCGTAGACCGTCATGGCAAAAAACACGGCGGCGAGGGTCAACACATTGGCCACAGCAGAGGCCAGCATGGCTTCGATGTAGAAGCCTTTGTGCCGCCATACCGTGCTCCAGAACCAGGCCAGCGCTTCGCTTTGGTAGGGCACCATTTGCTGGGCCGAGCTTTGTGCGGTGGGCTTGACCACCAAGACTTCGCTGTGTGCCAGCGCTTGCAGCTCTGGTAGGGGCATTTCAATCTCGGTCATGCCCGATTCGGCCATCAGCACGCGTGCGGTTTGTCCGCTTTGCGCCAGTAGCACAGCGGCGCGGCCGTCGAGCAGAGGCACGATGACGGGCAGCACATAGGGCGGCAAGGTCGCCAGCGTGGTGCGTGACCACAGCGCCACCATGCCGTGCAGTCTCGCCAGGTCGGGGTAGGCGCTCCAGGGGATGCGGCCTTCGTCGTCCACCGCAAAACCCGCACGCAGTGTTGACAGGTGCACCTCGCGGTCGATGCGTTTGGCCGTGAGCGCCAGGCACACCAGCAGTGGGTCGCGCTCGGGTGGCGCCACGCGGTGCGGTGCGTTGGCTTTGTGCAGAAGCGACGCGGCAGTGGGGGGTGAGCTTGGCATGTCCATGGTGTTACCGGGGTGTGGTGGGTGTATCGGGGCTGACTGCAAAGGCGTCGGCCAGCTGGCCGAGCGTGGCCAGCACGCGGGCCTGTGCGGTGCGTGCTTCGTGGCTGGCCGTGAGCGCGGCGCTTTGGTAGGTGTAGAGGTCGCTCTGGATGTTGAGCAGGTCCAGCAAGGCACGACGGCCCACCCTGAACTGCTGCGCGTAGCCAGTGGCCAGTTGCTGGGCGGTCAGGGTTTGCTGCTGGCCCAGTTCGGCTCGGGTGATCGCTGATTGCCAGTCGCTCCAAGCGGTGGCCAGTTGTTCTTGCAGCTCCAGTCGGGCTTCTTGCAGCTGTGATTCGATGACTTGCACCCGCGCCAAGGCGGACTCTTCGGCCCCTTGGGCGCTGCCACCGTCCAGCAGTGGCAGGTTCAGTTGGAGCTGCGTGACAAAGCGGCCCTCGTCCACGCCGTTGGTGGCTAACTTGCTGTGTGTAAGGTTGAGCGTGGGCGCACTTTGGGCACGGGCATAGCGAACGCTGGCCAGCGCTGCGTCGCGCTGGGCCAGCCACTGCGCCAATACCGGGTGCTGGTCGTGAAGGTCTTGCAGCGCTTGCGCCAGATCGGCGTGGCGTGTGGGCAGCGCAAAGTCAAGGCCCACGGGCTCGGCTGGCAGCGGGGCCATCAGCAGGCGGGTCAGGCGCTGGGCGGCGGCGTCCAGTTCGGTCTGGGTTTTGAGTCGGATCAGTCGGGCGTTGTCGTGGCGCACGCGGGCCTGGTCCAGGTCGATGCGGCGGCCGGTGTCGACTTGGGCAATTTTTTCGAAATCGTTCAGGATGCTCGCGTGCTGGTCCAAGTTGTCTTGCGCCAGTGTCAGCATGCCTTGCTGATGGGCCCATTGCAAATAGGCTTCGGTGCTCAGCAGGGCCACTTCGTCGCGGGTGACTTGCTGCTGCTTCTGGCTGGCCAAGGCCAGCGCTTGGGCGCGGTCCACATCCGACTGGATGCGGCCGCCGGACCACAGGTTCAGACTGAGGTTGGGGGTCTGGAACCAGCGCTCGGTACTGCCTGCAAGAGGGTGGCTGGCGTATCGAGCCGACCACGACAGCTGAGGCCAGTGTGCGGCACGGGCGCGAGCGATGTCGGCCTGTGCGGCCTCGCTTTGGTAGCGCGCTGCGCTCACGCTGGGGTAGTCGGTTAGGGCTTTTTGGACGGCTTGCTGCAGGCTTTGCGCGGCGCCATTGCTGGGTAGGCTGGCCAGCAGTCCCGCCGCCAGCAGGCTGAAAACGCGTCTACAGGGCAGCAGCCACAAGGGTGTGCAGTGGTGGGGCAGGGTGAGGGTCATGAAAAAAGAATGGGGCTGGTCAGAACAAATCCGTGACCTTCAGCGTAGGTGTGCACATGGCTTGTGGGCATCCCGAAAAATGACTAGGGGGCTTACCGGCAAAGCGGTAAACCCCCTGTCAAACGGGTAAGCCCAGGCGATGGGCTTTGACTCAGGCTTTGTTCGCGTGCAAATGCAAACCTTTCGGCCAGATCGCCCCACAGCCAATCGCTGCCATCGGCACCGCCCTTGAGATCAAAGGCCTCATCGCTCAACGTCTAGTTATTCCGGGTGTGTTGCTCGGGTAGCAGTTGTAGATCACGTTGAACGAGTAGGTCTGCCCGTTGATCAAGGGTGTGTTTTGACTGAACCGAGGTTGTCAGCCCGTGCTTATGTACTGGTCGCTACAAGGCGGTATGCCAAATGAAACACTTCATGCGTGATCTTGATTTTTGAGGGGTATCCGATGTTGAATCGGAGCACCTTTTCCGCTTATTAAAAACAATGATGTGTATGCCTTTTTAAATCGAGACATTACCTTTTTTTGATTATCTTTTTCGGGTAGTAAGTGCGTCCGAAAGCCTTTTGATCTTTGGATATATGTCTGCATACATACGCGATCAAATCAATTGATCAGTGGTGATTCATTTTCAATTGAACCAACATGGAGTCAAGCCATAGGAGATGTATTCATCCTGTGCCAAATCTGCCCAAGTTAATGACTGGATTGACCATGTTTTCAAAAACTTTGCCACCAACAGCATCATGGCCAAAAGCCATTGTTAGCCCTGAGGAAATCGATGCTCTGTTGCACGGCATATTTCCCTTGAGTACATCCCCGCTGATTGCAAAACCATGCAGGCCTGAAGGCTTGGCGAGCGTGTCATGGCCCGATTCTGGCGAACTGCGCCCGAGTGCTTCAGAAATTTCAGTTGGTTTGATGTTGTGAATGGAAGCGCATTTGCGCGAGAAAGGATTGTTATGTCTTACCCCATCGCTGACAGTGCCCGTCAAAACCGAATTTTGGCTGGCATTCCCTTAAGTCACTATGCCCGCTTGTCTGAGCAACTCAAACCCGTCCATCTGGCGGCAGGGCAGGTGATTTGCGAGTCTGGAGAATCGTTGGAATTTGTTTATTTTCCAACCACCTGCACCGCCTCATTGGTTTCACATACCGCCGATGGCGACAGTTCAGAGTTGGCCATGACCGGTCGGGATGGCATGGTGGGTGTTTCCTTGGTGTTGGGCAGCGGCTCTATGAACCACCGAGCCGTGGTCCAGTGTGCGGGTCAGGCTTACAGAATGCCGGCAGACGTCTTCCAGGCAGAACTCAGCCGGTGCCGTGAGTTACAACAACTGGCCCTTTGTTATGTTCAGTCCCTGATCATGCAAATGTCCCAGAGTATTGTTTGCGTAACCCACCACTCGGTCATCGAGCGTCTTTCTTATTGGCTCTTGTTCAATCAGGATGCTGTTGGCAGTGACCAATTGAACGTGACCCATGAAACGATTGCCAATATGTTGGGTGTGCGCCGTGAGTCGATTACGCAGGCCTTGGGCAAATTGCAGACGGCAGGGCTGGTGTCCAGTGGTCGCGGCAAAATCCATATTCGGGATCGGGATGGCTTGAGCGACTCGGTTTGTGAGTGTTTCTCATTGATTTGTGCAGAGACCCGGCGTTTGTATGAGCGTCAGTCGCGTTCACAGGAAGTCGCCGAGGAATTGCAATTGCAAGGCCCTGAATTCGATGGGCAAGACCATGCGCTTTTGCATAAATACCAAGATGCCTACGATTTTGCCCCGGTTGGTTTTGTCAGCCTCGATCGACAAGGTTGTGTGGTTCAAACCAATTTAGCCGGCGCGATCATGCTGGACATCCAGCGTTCGCAGCGCACGCTGAGCCCATTGGTGGACTTCGTGGTGCCATCCGATCGGGCCACGTTGATGGATTTCCATCAGGAAGTTCTGAGTGGCAAGTGCCGTCGCTATTGCGAGGTGACCCTGTGTGCCACCGCGCACCGTCCAGAGGTGGTCGTCAGAGTCGATGCCACGCTCGACGAATTGGGCGATGAGTGCCGTCTGGTGATGATCGATGTCACCGAAGAGAAAAAGACCATGGCCCAAGAATTGGCGATGGAGCGTCAGCAGCAAGAGTTGTTGGCCACACAGCCGTTCATGCTGTGGTTCAAAGACCCTCAGGGGCGTTTGATCTCGGCCAATGCGACCTTGGTGCAAGACTGGCGGCACTTTGCACAAGATGCTGCACTGGAAAAAATTGATTTTCAGAGCAGGTCGACGCCGTTTTTTCATCCTTCCGGTCAGGGCTTTTCTGCAGAAGCCGGTAAATCAACCTGAGACCATGAGCGGCATTGGTCGCAGTCTTGAAGAGGACGCGGGCTGTTTCGGTCGATTTGTATCTCTGGCGTTACATCTGTGCCGTCTGATCATCGAAAATCGCGCGTGTTGTTCTTTACCAAGAGTCGATCATGAATGTGGGTCTCCTCCAGCGCTGGCAGCGTCGGGTTTTGTTTGTCGTACTCGGCGTGTGGGTGTTGTGGGCGATCAGCTGGGCGACAGTGCCGGCACTGGTTCAGTGGCAAATTGAAAAGCAAGGCACCCAGATGCTGGGGCGTGTGGTCACGGTTGATCAAGTGGTTTTCCGGCCTTGGTCAATGCGCTTGATCGTGCGCGGTTTGCGCGTGGCTTCAGCCGGTGCTCCAGATCCGTTGCACCAAGCCCAGTTGAGCGTCGACGAGGCCGAGGTCAATGTCTCTTTGCAGTCGCTGTTCTTGTGGGCACCCGTGGCCGATGCTGTGCTGCTGCGCAATCCGCAGCTCCAGCTGGCGTACCTGGGGCAAGGCCGTTTTGACATCGACGATGTGTTGGCCGTTTTTGCGGCTTCTAAAACCCAAGGCGCGGGTGTTCCCCGTTTTTCCCTGTTCAATATTCAGATTGCGGGCGGAGGCGTGCAGTTTCGTGATGAGCCCAAATCTGTCACCCACACACTGAGCGACGTGCATCTGGCCATCCCCTTTTTGAGCAACATCGGCGGGCGGCGCGAGGTGTCCATCCACCCGAGGCTGGCCTTCCTGTTCAATGGCTCTGCCTTTGACACGGATGCAGAAACAACCCCCTTTGTTCCGGACAGGCACACGCAAGCCCGCTTTCAGGTCAAGGGGTTCGATGTCAAGCCCTATCTGCCCTATTGGCCGGCAGCCTGGCCCGTCCGGCTGGCAGACGGGCAGCTGGAGTTGGACATTCGCCTTGATTTCCGGCAACAAACTGCCCCTGAGTTGTCTGTGTCGGGCCATCTGGCTTTACAAAACCTGCAACTCCATGAGACGTTGAAGAGCACCGATTTGCCATTGCTGCAGTTGGGCAGGATGGATTTGAAAATCGATGAGTGGCGTCCTTTGGAAAGTGTCTTCAAACTGGACACCCTGAGCCTGGACAAGCCGGTGTTGAGCCTTCGGCGTGATCCTGATGGTGAATTCAACTGGGTCCGCTTGCAGCGGTTTTTTGTGCCGCAAACGCCGATTTCGCAGGCCTCCGCAAGCAAGGGGGCTGACTTCGCCCTCAAGCACCTTCAGATCAGTTCAGGGCAACTCAATTGGCAAGACGCTGCAGTCGCCATGCCGGCCAGTCTGGCACTGACTGAGCTGGCGATTGAAGGCCAGGACTTCAGTTGGCCGAGCCGGCAGGTGGCCTCCTTCCGTGGTCAGGCTCTGTTGCAGGGGGCGAATGTGTTTTGGGAGGGAACGACCGACCTGAGCAGTGCCCAGACACGCATGACGTGGCGCGATGTTCCTTTGATGAGCGTTGCGCCCTATTGGTCCACATTGTTTCGCCCGGGCTTGTCTGGCCAATCTTCTGCCGAGCTGAGCCTGGACTGGCGAGCCGCAGCAGGCCCTTTACCGGCTTCTTTGCTGCTCAAGGCGCCCCAGATCCGCATGACCGACGTGTTGCTGGGCACGCCCGAGCAGCCCGAGGCCGGGTGGGCCGAATTGGCCCTCGAACAGGTCGAGGTGGATGTCTTTGCGCAGCAGGCGCGTGTGGGGCGCGTGGCCTGGAGTCGGCCGTTGTTGAATGCCCGCCGTACCCCCCAGGGTCGCTGGATGGTCGAGGACTGGCGGGTCGAAACCCCCTTGGGCCCCTCGCAAGAGGCGATCGCCAAGCCCTGGCAACTGGCGTTGGGGCCGTTGCAAGTCTCGGGCGGCGTACTGAATCTGGATGACCGTTTTGTGCCCGGTGGTGCCAAGCTGGATGCGCGTGAATTCAACCTCAGTGTGGGTGCTTGGCAGCCCTTGGCGACATCGCCGCAAATGACCACAGTCAAAGTTGATTTCACCACCGGAACCCAGCGCCGTCAGTCCGGCAAGCTGGGTTTTGACGGGGCTTTTCGATTGCCGTCTGTGGCAGCCGGGCAGGCCAAAGCCACGCCGCTGCAGCTGAAAGGGCGTTTGGAGCTGGGCCGTTTCCCCTTGCACAGGCTGCAGGCTTATTGGGCAGATCGGGTTCATTTCGATCTGCGAAGGGCTGAGTTGAGTTACTCGGGTGGGCTGAATCTGGCGCTGCCCGATGCAGGGCTGGGGCTGGATGTGCAGGGCAATCTGACGCTTGATCAGCTGCATGCGCTGGACCGATCAGACGGGGAAACCTTGCTCGACACCCAGGCCTTGAGCCTGCGCGGGGTTGAGCTGAAGGTGGACGGCGGTGCGATGAAGCGGCTGAAAATTGCAGAAACGGTCTTGAGCGATTTCTTTGCCCGCGTGGCCATCGATGACCAGGGCCACCTCAACTGGCAAAACCTGGTCAAGGCCGAGCCGTCTACTGCGGCGCAGACACCCGATGTGCCGGCTTTGATCGAGTTGGGGCCGATCGGCGTGCTCAAAGGCCGGGTTATGTTTTCTGACCAGTTCATTCGGCCCAACTATTCAGCGGACATCACCGAGCTGGCTGGCAGTTTGGGTGCCGTTTCCAGCCAGGTAAAGGGTTCCGATGTGGCCTTGGCCGACTTGAGTTTGCGCGGGCGGGTGGCCGGCTCAGGCAGCCTGGATGTCACGGGGCGCATCAACCCGCTCACGCCTCATGTGGCTTTGGATGTGCGTGGCCTGGTGCGCGATCTCGATCTGCCCCAACTCTCGCCCTACAGCAGCAAATATGCGGGCTACGGCATTGAGCGAGGCAAGCTTTCGGCCGAAGTCCATTACCAGATCGATGCCGCAGGTCAACTCGAAGCAAAGCATCAGATTGTGTTGAACCAGTTGCGTTTCGGTGAGCGGTCGGGCGGTGCGGATGCCCCCAACTTGCCGGTCAAACTGGCGGTCGCCTTGCTGGCCGACCGCAATGGGGTGATTGACATCAACCTGCCGGTCAGCGGCTCCATCAATGACCCCGATTTCCGTGTGGGGCCCATCGTCTGGAAAATGGTGCTTAGCCTGATTGGCAAAACCGTCATCGCGCCCTTTAGTTTGATTTCGGGTGCTTTTGCGAGCGAAGACAGGTTGCAGCAAATGAACTTTGCACCCGGCCGTGCCGAGTTGGACGATGTGACCCAGCAGAAACTGAAGACAGTGGCGCAGTTGTTGCTTGACAAACCTGCGCTGCGCCTGACCATCGTGGGTGAGGCCCATCTGGACAAAGAGCGCGAGGCTTTGCGTAAGTTGCTGCTGCACGAATCGGTGCTGGCAGAAAAACAGCGACGCATGACCCGGGATGGTCAGGACGTCACGGCGGTGACCGACGTGAGCCCAGAGGAATATCCGGCCTTGCTCAAATGGGTTTACAGGCGCTCGCCGATTCCGAAGCCGCGCAATCTGCTGGGCCTGGTCAAGGATTTGCCGTCAGCCGACATGGAAGCCTTGTTGTTGGCGGCCATATCGGTAGACGACGCGAACATGCGCGAGCTGGCACAAGCCCGCGCCAGCCATGTTCGGTCGGTTTTGCTCGCGTTGAAGGTGCCCGCAGAGCAGTTGTTTCTGGGCGCTCCGGTGCTTGCATCCACGTTGGCCCCTCGGGTGACATTGGTGGTTTCAAGCGATTGAGTTGACCGCTCTCGCACAAGGTGAATTCAGGCCTTGAAGTGTGCGCAGTCCATCACCTTCAGGTGTCAGGCTTGTACAAATGGGCGGCTTTTGGCCAGGCATTCGGCGGCCCAATCCTGGACTGATGTGTTCGCCTCGCGGCGAAAATTCACCACCTCTACGCTCACCGGAAGGTCTGCGGGCAGGGCATCAAAAAGGCCTTGCATATCGATGTTGCCGTCGCCGGGCAGCAAACGCTCGCAGCGGGCGGTGTGGATCATTTGCTCGGTGCTGAAGTTCAGCCCAGCCTGGGCGTCGCAAATTTGTGCGTAGTGCAGCAGCTCTCGCGGGATGGCGCGGATGTCATTGAGCGTGGTGGTGGACCGGCCAAAGTGCAGCGCGTCGACCAAAATGCCGGCGTTGGCAGGCATGCCCGCACCTTGCACGATGCGCAGCGCCGACTTGGCGTCTTTCACCGCAGTCCAGGGCATGAACTCCAGATCGGCGCTCATGCCAAAGGGTTTCATCACTTCGCACAGGCGGGCGTAGTGGTCGGTTAGCCGGGCCTCATCGGGGTCATCGCCCGCCACCAATATGGCCTTGGCTTGGAGGGCGGCACCGGCGTCGTAAAGCGCGTCCCAGGTGTGGGGGTCAAATGTTTCGCCGATGCGGATGATCTCCAGATCAAACACGCCCACGCCGGTGTCGCGTTGCGCCGCCAGGGTTTCGCGCAAAGCCTCAGGCTGGCCGAGCAACTGTTGCTGTGGGGCGCCCGCTGCGTTGGGCCACAGGCGCAGGCCCACAAAGTGGTAGCCGGTTTGCGCGGCGACCCCGATCGCTTGTGCAGGCGTGCAGCGGTGCGAACTTAGGTAGGCCAGTGAGTAAATGCGTTGGCTCATGAGGTTGCTTTGTGGGGGCCTTTGAATCAGCGGGGCGCTCAGGGATCTACAGAGCCATGGTCATTTCAAGGGTGACACGGCTGTGGGCATGGCGATGGTGGAGACCATGTGCGTGGTCAGGTGGGCCGGACCGCCTTTGGGTGGCCAGATGCCTTGGGCCACCGCCTCCGCGCGAATCTGGCTGCGGGCGTTCAGGCTGTCGTAGGCCCAAATGTTGGTAAAGCGCAGTGGGCCGTCGAGCGCCACCATGGCCACCACGCAGGCCGAGAGCTTGTCGCGTGCAGGCACGTATTGCTCCCACAGGTCGATGGTGGGCTGAACACCACCCGTCTTGATGCCGTAGGTGCGGATTTCGTAGACCGGGCCGGTGATGCCCGACTCGGCGCTGGGGCGCACGGGTTTCATCCAGGGGAAGCCTTTGTAGCTGTGTTGTTCCAGTGTTTGGAAAATGTCACCGCAGCCAAAGGGGTTGCTGTGTTTTTGGGTGCGTTCGCGTTCGGTCTGCAAAGCGTCGAGCGTGGCAAAGCCGCGCAGCACGATCATCTGGTTGAGCTGGCCGATGTCGGTGAACCAGCAGCCCAGCAGTTCGCCTTGGGCCTCAGTGCTGGTGGCATAGGCCTGCACATTCGTGGCAGCCTGGCCTGCGGTGCCAAAGGGCAGGGTCATGGTGGCGAGTTCGTAGTACATGGTGTGGTCTTTCGGGGTGTTGGTGGTTGTATTTGAAATCGGGAATTCACAAGTGGCCGCCGGGTCGCGCCCGGCGGCGTGGTGCGCGGCGATGAAGCCAAAGGTCATGGCGGGGCCCAGTGTGATGCCGCCCGCCGGGTAGTGGCCGCCCATCATGCTGTTCAGGTCGTTGCCACCGGCGTACAGACCGGGGATGGCCTGGCCATGGGCATCGATGACTTGTGCGTGGTCGTTCACGCGCAAACCGGCGAAGGTGCCCAGGCTGCCCATGACGACTTTGACCGCATAGAACGGGCCGCTTTCGATGGGGCCCATGCAGGGGTTGCGCAGGCCGCGCCGGGTGGCGTTGATCGCGTCGCCCTGGATGCGGTTGTAGGGTGTTTCGCCTTTGCCAAAGTCGCGGTCTTTGCCGTCTTGCGCCAGCGCGTTGTAGCGCTGCACAGTGGCTTGAAAGGCTTGGGCGTTGATGCCGCAGTTCTTGGCCAATTCGGCCAGGCTATGGCCGCGTTTCAGATAACCGTTTTTCAGCCAGGGGCTCAGCATCATGGGAGCGGGCTTGACCGCACCCAGTCCGTAATAGCGGATGAAAGCGTGGTCGCAGACCAACCAGGCTTCAGGCGCTTGGCCAGCAGGCGTGGCGGCCAGCAGGCCTTGCATGAAGTCGTGGTACGAGTTGGCTTCGTTGGTGAAGCGCTGGCCTTGCAAAGTGACCGCGATCAGGCCGGGTTTGGCGCGCTCGATCAGGTGCGGGAAGTGGGCCACGCTGCCTTGGTTGCTCTTGCTGCCCGGGTTCGCGCGGGGCACCAGCGAAACAGGGGCCAGCGCGGCGGCTTGCACCAGATCGTTCGCCACCACGCCGCCAGCGCTTTCGCCCATTCGCAGGCCATCGCCGGTGTTGCTCCAGCTGCCCGCCGACCAGTGCTCGTGGCCCGTGGGGGCGTGCGGCAGCAGTTGTTGTTTGCGCAAGGGATCGTGTGGAAATCCCCCCGTGGCCAGCACCACACCGCATCGGGCGTGGATGCTTTGTTCTCCATGCGGTGTTTGAACCACAGCCCCGTTCACGCGGCCTTCGCTTTGCAGCAGGCGCACAGCCGGGCTGTTCACGCGGATGTCAATGCCCAGATCAAAGGCGGACTTGGCCAGGCCTCCGACCAAGGCATTGCCGTTGACCAAGCGCGTGCCACGGTGGTGCACCAGCAGATCACGCCAGTGGCGCAGTACCAGCTTGGTGACATACCAGAAGGAGGCGGGTTTGTGCAGGGCGTTCAAGAAATGGCGCAGCTCCGCACCCGAAGCGATGCCCATGCCCCAGAGCGTCGTCTCCTTCAGTGGGGGGTTGAGGTCGTGCAGCCGCGCACCCAGTTGGCGAGCGTCAAAAGGTGCTGCGCAAATCGAGCGGCCACCCAGGGCCGCGTCAGGCGTGTGGCCGTGAAAGTCGGGAATGGCGTTGCCATCGATGAACTGCAGCGCGGTGTGGCGGCGGAAGAACTCGACCATGCGCGGGCCGTTGTTCAAGAAGGCCAGGGCGCGTGACTCGTCAAACTTCTCGCCCAGCTCGCGGCGCAGGTAAGACAGGGGTTTTTCAATGCGCTCCAGCAGGCCAGCTTCAACGGCCAAGGGATTGCGCGGCACCCACATCCAGCCGCCCGACCAGGCCGTGGTGCCGCCGAATTGCGTGTCTTTTTCGACCACGATGACTTTCAGGCCCAAGTGCGCGGCAGTCACGGCGGTCGACAATGCGCCCGCGCCCGAGCCCACCACCAGCAGGTCGCAGGTGTCATCGGGTGGGGTGGTCGAAGGCATGGGCAATTCGCTGAGGTCAGACCGCGTAAATCGGCTTGCGTCCATCGGCGGATGCGGCGCTTCCGGTTTCGGCGGTGAGGCTGAAGAAGGGCGACGCGCCACTGGATGCGGCCAGTTGCTGCGCAATGCCCATCAGCTCGGCTGCAAGGGTTTGCATTTTTTCGGGTGTGAAACGCACAGTGGGGCCTGCGATGGTCACCACACCGAAAGCGGGTTGACCGGCAAAACGCACCGGGGCCGACATGGCCGACAGGCCGATGCTGTAGGTGTCGGTGGTCATGCTGTAACCACGTTCGCGGGTTTGGGCCACGGCCTGCATCACCGCTTGCAAGCTGGTCGGGGCGGCAGGGCCGAATTGTTCGGGCAGCCCCAAGCCTTGTTTGGCGACCAAGGCCAAAGCCGCGTCATCGCTCAACGTGGACAGCAAAGCCCAGCCCGAGGACGAGCAAGACAGCCGCGCATCGCTGCCCATGTCGGGGTCATAGCGCAGACCCTGCCGGGCACCTTGTGCACGCGCCACCCAGGTCAGGCGCTCGCCGTCGACCACCGACAGGCGCGCCAGCTCGCCCGAGACTTCGGCCAGGCGGTTGAGCAGTGGCTGAGCAATGTCCACGATGCCGCTGTTGCTCAGGTAAGACAGGCCCATTGACACCAGTTTGGTGGTCAGCAGGTAGTCGCCGTGGCCGCGTGTCTGGCGCACATAACCCAGGCGCACCAGGTCGGTCAACAGGCGGTGCGTGCCGCTGCGGGGGATGTCGAGTTGATCGGCAATGGCGGCCAGCTCCAGGCCGTCGCCGTGCTGCGACAGCAATTCCAGAATGCCCAGGGTTCGTTCGAGGACGCCGCTCATGTGTGTTGGGGTGAAGTGTTTGGGCCCTCAGTATATTGATTTTTGGAAATAAATTCAAAAATGGAATAAAATTCCGTTTTTATGTATCATCCCGGCCATGAACTTAAGCCATTCTTTGAATCTTGACGGCGCATTGCGCATCCATTTCATCGTGGGCGACCCGATCGCCCAAGTCAAATCGCCCGCAGGTGTGAGCCAAGCCTTTCAGGCTGCAGGGCTGAATGCCTTGTGCATTCCGGCCCATGTGGCCTCGGCCGATTTGGCGGCTTGGACGGCGGGGGTGTCTTTGTGCCAAAACGTGGACGGCATCATCGTCACGGTGCCGCACAAATTTGCTTTTTTTGACATGTGCGCCACCACCTCGGACAGAGGGGCCTTTTTGAAATCCATCAACACCTTGCGCCGCAACGCCGATGGCAGCTGGCATGGCGACATGTTTGACGGCATGGGCTATGTCAAGGCGCTGGCGCTCAATGGCTGCACCTTGCAAGGGCAAAAGGCTTTGCTGGTGGGCGCTGGCGGGGCAGGTTCGGCGATTGCGTATTCGCTGGCCACAGGCGGCGTGCGCGAGTTGGCCATTCACGATGAAGATACGGCCCGGCGCGACGTGCTGGTGCAACGCCTGGCTTCTCTGGGTGCATGCCGTGTGGTGGCGGGCAGCCGTGACCCCTCCGGTTTTGACATCGCCATCAATGCCACACCGGTGGGCATGAAAGCAGGTGATCCGCACCCCATCAATTCAAGCCAATTCACGCCCAGCATGTTTGTCGGCTGTGTGATCACCGCGCCCGCCGTGCCGCCCATGATCGCAGCGGCTCGGGCTGTGGGTTGCAACACCCTCACGGGCGCTGACATGTTCGCGCAGGTGAAAGATCTGATGGTCGAATTCTTGATGGGGTCTTGAAATGCAAGTCCTGAAGAACGGGCTCAACTGTCTGGCTGGTGGTTTGCAGGAGGGTGCCGAATTTGACCTTGTGGTCATCGGTGCGGGCGGTGCGGGCCTGTCGGCCGCAGTGTTTGCTGCCATCGACGGTGCCAAGGTGCTGGTCGTCGAGCGCACCGAGTTGGTGGGCGGCACCACCGCTTGGTCGGCGGGCACCACTTGGGTGCCGGGCACGCACCACAGCGCCACAGTCAATCCGGCAGACACATTGGCCGAGGCAGAAAAATACCTGAACCACGCCGTGGGCGAACAAGCTCCGGCTGCTTTGCGTGAAGCCTTTTTGAAGCACGGTGCCCAAGCCGTGGCCAAAATCGAAGCGCAGTCATCGGTGCACTACCGGCCTTATGCCAAACACCCTGACTACATCAGCGATTTACCGGGTGCCACTTTGAGTGGCCGTGCCTTGGAACCGGTGCCTTTTGATGGCCGTTTGCTCGGTGAGTTGTTCCCTTTGCTGCGTCCGCCCATCCCCGAATTCACCGTGCTCGGCGGCATGATGGTGGACCGCACTGACATCAACCATTTGTTGGCGATGACCCAGTCCTGGGCTTCGCTCAAGCACTCGGTGCGGATTGTCTTGCGCCACCTGAGTGACCGTTTGAGCCACGCACGCGGCACGCGCCTGGTCATGGGCAACGCGCTGGTGGGCCGCTTGCTGCATTCCTTGTCGCAGCATGCCCACGCCACGCTGGCGCTGAACACTTCGGTGGATGCGCTGGAGCGCGATGCCAGTGGCCGCGTGGTGGCTGTGCGCTTGAGCAGCGCCACAGGCCAGGCCCGTGTGTGGGCCAAAAAAGGGGTGGTGCTGGCCAGTGGCGGGTTCAACCGCGACCCGGTTTTGCGCTCACAAAAATTGCCCGGCATTCCCGCCGAGTGGTGCCCGGCAGCGCCCGGCCACACGGGCGAGGCGCTGGCCTTGGCGCGCAGTCTGGGCGCGGTAGAAGGGCAGGGCGCACAGAGTCCCGCGTTTTGGGCCCCCGTGTCTTTGCGCCGACGTGCCGATGGCAGCACCGCCGTCTTCCCTCACTTTGTGATGGACCGCGCCAAGCCCGGCATGATCACCGTCAACCAGGCCGGCGAGCGCTTTGTCAATGAAAGTACTTCGTACCACCTGTTTGCGCTGGGCATGCAGGCGGCCTCGCAAGCGGTGCCCGCTTACTTGGTGGCTGACGCCAAAGCCCTGCGCCAATACGGCATGGGCATGGTGCGCCCCGGCGGCAAAGGACTGAAGCCGTTTTTGGCCGATGGCTACCTGACCGAAGGCGCGAGCCTGGCCGAGCTGGCAAACAAGCTGGGCATCTCGGCAGAGGGCTTAGCCCGATCGGTGGCGGACAACAACGCCTTTGCACAAACGGGTGTGGACACGCAGTTCGGGCGCGGCGTGACCGCTTACCAGCAGAACATTGGCGACGCCACGGCCGGTGGTCGCAACCCCAATCTGGGCGAGCTGAGCCAAGGGCCTTACTATGCCGTCAAGCTCTACCCCGGCGACATTGGCGCGGCGCAGGGCTTGCAGACCAATGCCCACGCGCAAGTGCTGAACGCACAAGGTCAGGCCATCGCTGGTTTGTACGCTGTGGGCAACGACATGAACGCCATCATGGGCGGCGTGTACCCGGCTCCGGGCATCACGATTGGGCCGGGTCTGGTGTTTGCCTACGCAGCGGCGCGGCACGCTTTGGCGTCCCCAGCGACCCTCGGGTTTAACCCCTAATACGTACGATCATTGATCGTATTTGAGCGATTATCGAACGCTTTGAGTCTTTAAATTGACAGGATTATTGAAATTCCCCCTACATTCATTGCACCTTGGCACGTCCGCTAGGAAAAGTTTTTTAACCCCCATGGCCATGCCTATTGGCCTGATTCCACCCACGAGGAGACCTTTGTGAAAGCAACCCTGAAAACCCTGGCCGTTTGTGCTGCTTTGTCTGTGTCTGGACTGGTTCATGCACAAGACATCAAAATCGCCAACATCGTTGAAATGTCCGGCCCAGGCACCACATCTGGCGTGATGTTCAAACAAGGCGTTGAGATGGCCATCAAGGAAATCAACGCAGCGGGCGGTATCTCGGGTCGCAAAATTAGTTACACCTCCGAAGACACTCAAACCAACCCAGGTGTGGCCAAAGGCTTGACACAAAAAGCGGTTGACAACGATGTCTTCGCCATCATGGGCCCTGTTTACTCAGGCTCCATCATGGTTTCCATGACCGAAAGCAAGCGCGGTGAGATTCCCAACTTCACGGGGGGTGAAGCGGCTGCAATTACACAGCAAGGCAACCCATGGGTGTTTCGTACGGCATTTGGGCAAAGCATTTCATTCCCTAAATTGGCCCGTTACATTCAAGGCAAATCTAAGAAGCTGGCTGTCTTGTACGTGAACAACGACTTCGGCAAAGGGGGTCAATCCACCATCAAAGGTTTGCTGGCCACAGGTCCTACACAAATCGTGGCTGAAATTTCTACGGAATCCGGGCAAGTTGACTTCTCTGCTGCCGTGATTCAAGCCAAGCAATCTGGCGCTGACGCTTTGTTCGCATACACCAACGAAGAAGAATCCGCACGTCTGTTGCGTGAATTGCGCAAGCAAGGCTGGAACAAGCCCATCATTGGTGAAACCGTGTTGACCAGCGCTAAGGTGGTTGAGTTGGCAGGCGAAGCCGCCAATGGTGCAGTCGCACACGTGGGTTTGACGGTTGAAGCCCCTCAGCTGCAGGCTTGGGGCAAGAAGTACCAAGCCATGTACAACACGGCCTCTGATCACAATGGCGTGAAAGGCTACACAGCGGTTTACATTTTGAAAGCCGCCATCGAAAAATCTGGCAAGGTGGACCGCAAGGCTGCTGCTGCTGCGATTCGCAACAGCTGTTTCTCGGCCAAACAACATCCTGGAATTTTGATGGACGTTTGCTTTGACGACAAAGGCGACATTGATCGCGAAAGCTTTATCACTGAAATTCGCAATGGCAAAACAGTGGTGGCAGAAACCTTGCCGCCTTTGAGCAAGAAGTGATTTTGCGGCGTTAACTTTGTACAGGTTCTTTAAATGTCTAACGAGCGATTTGTTTTAGCGGGGGTCATGGGTTGGCCTGTGGCCCATACCAGGTCTCCCGCCATTCATAACCACTGGATAGCCAAGCACGAGCTCAAAGGCGCGTATGTGCAGTTGCCAGTGCAACCCGAGAAATTAGAAGCCGCCATTCGCGGACTGTCTGCTCTTGGCTTCGCTGGTTGCAACGTTACAGTGCCCCACAAAGTTAACGCCATGAAACTCATGGATGAATTGACGCCTGCAGCGCGTCACATTGCAGCCATCAACACCATTGTGGTTCGCCCCGACGGCAGTTTGCTGGGCGCCAACAACGATGGGAATGGCTACATTCAAAGCCTCCGAGACGCCAATCCTGCTTGGCGAGGTGATGCTGGTGCCGCTTTGGTCTTGGGTGCAGGCGGTGCAGCACGAGCCATCGTTGTGGGATTGCTTGAACAAGGTGTGCCCGAAGTACGCATTGCGAACAGAACCAAAGAACGTGCACAAGCTTTGGCGGACGCATTTGGCCCTCGCGTGAAAGTTGTTTCATGGGCAGAACGCAACGAAGCCATGGCCGATGTCAAGTTACTGGTGAACACCACCACACAAGGCATGCATGGCCAACCCGCACTCGATGTGCAATTGGATGCACTGCCCGCCAACGCCATGGTGTCAGATGCCATCTACATTCCACTAGAAACGCCTCTGCTGGAACAAGCTCGTCATCGCGGCCATGTCACAGTCAACGGTCTGGGCATGTTGCTCAATCAAGCTGTGCCTGCTTTTGAAGCCTGGTTTGGTGTGCGGCCCGAAGTTACGGCCGAATTGCGGGCCATGGTTCAAGCCACTTTTTAATTGCAGCTTGACCGATGAATATCTTCGATCGACCTAAGATCGATGGACATTGTCATGTCCTCGATCCAGTCCGTTTTCCATACCCTGCAGAGGTTTCTTATCACCCACAGGGCCAGGAAATAGGCACGGCCGACTATTACAAGCATGTCATGGACGCGTATGGCACGCGACATGCCTTGCTGGTAGGCCCTAACTCTGGCTATGGCTTGGACAACCGTTGTTTGCTGGACGCCATCGCGCAAGGCGGCAATCGGTTTAAAGGCATCGCCGTGGTTCGTGCCGACATCAGTAAACAAGCGCTGAAAGATTTACAGGCACAAGGTATTGTTGGCATAGCCTTCAACACCTCATTTCATGGCCTGGACTATTACGCCGACATCGACCCCTTGCTTGCGCATTTGCGCGAACTGGACATGTGGGCGCAGTTTCAAGTGTCTGCCAATCAACTGGAGGCCTTGTGGCCCCGCATTCAACGCATTGGCGTCAAAACCATGATTGACCATTGCGGCAGACCGCATTTGGCCGACGGCCCCCATGCGACTGGGCTGCAAGCACTCTGGAAACTGGCCGACAGTGGCCTGGGCGTGATCAAAATTTCTGGCTTTGGCAAATTTTCTGCAACAGGTTTCCCATTTGACGACACGCATGAGCACGTCATGAAAGTGTGGAGCGCTTTTGGACCTGATCGTTGTATTTGGGCTTCTGATTGGCCGCACCTTCGAGGCACCTATCGCCTCGATTACGGAACCCTACTCAAATTGACGGAGCGTTGGTTCACGCCCGCGCAACTTCAAGCCATGATGTGGGATACCCCCGCAAAAATTTTAGGATGGTGAAAAGACGATGACCGATTTTCTACAACTCTTTTTTAGCGGCCTGGCAACAGGCAGCATCTATGCGCTTGCTGCGCTCGGTTTTACTTTGCTGTGGCAAGCCTCAGGCACCATCAACTTTGCCCAAGGTGAATTTGTGATGCTGCCGGCCTTCATCATGGTCATCATGCTGCACAATGGCATGGCCCTGTCTGCCAGTTTTGCCATCAGCGTGATGGTGTCTGTCTTGGTGTTGGGCTGGTTGTTCAAGCGCGGCTTGGTGGATCCTCTCTTCAAGTACGGCATGATGCCGATTGTGGTGGCCACCATTGGTTTGTCCATTGCCATGCGCAATGGTGTGCGCGCGGGCTACAGCTCCGAGCCTCAACCCTTTCCCATGATCTTCCCTGACCAGGTCTATAACTTGGCGGGTGTCAACATTTCAGCGTCGGACATTGGAACCTTCATCATGGCGCTGGGTTTGGTGCTGTTGACCCAAGCCTTCTTGGCCAGAACGGTCACTGGCCGGGCCATGCAAGCGGTGGCTCAGAACACAGAAAGTGCATCGGTACTCGGCATCAATGTGCCTCGAATGATTTTTTATACCTTTGCCATCAACGCCATTTTGGCAGCGGCAGCGGCACTGTTGGTTACGCCTATTTATTTGGCGAAGTTCGACATGGGCGAGTCATTGGGCACCAAGGCTTTCTTTGCCGCCATCATTGGTGGTTTCAACAACACGCGCGGTGCCTTGCTCGGCGGTTTGATTGTGGGTGTCTCTGAAAATTTGGCAGCGGCATACATTTCGTCGGCCTACAAAGATGCGGTGGCCTTGGTTATTTTCATGGTGGTGATTTTGTTTAAACCACAAGGCCTCTTGGGTCGCAAAGAGGAGCGCAAAGTATGAAAAAGTTGAATCTGTTTCTAGGCTTGGCTTTGTTGGTTGTGCTGGCCATCGTGCCAGCCTATTTTAAAAATTATGGCATTCACATTTTCACAACATGGCTGGTGTTCATCATCGCCACCATGGGTTTGAATTTGACGGTCGGGTACGCCGGTCAAAAATCTTTGGGTCATGCGGCGTTCTTTGGTATTGGCGCTTACACAGTAGCCATTTGCTTGAAGGCCGGAATTAGCTTCTGGTTGGCCTTGCCCGCTGGTGGCTTGTTGTGTTTCTTTACCGGCCTAATTGTGGGCTTTCCGGCACTGCGTGTGCAAACCATTTACCTGGCATTTGCCACCTTGGGATTCAACACTGCAGCTTGGTTGGTGATGCGCAACGAAGAGTGGCTCACAGGCGGCACCTTTGGTATCAATAACATTGCACGGCCCAGCTTGGGCAGCATCAGTTTTGATGGTAATTTGGCTTATTACCGCATGGTCTTGGTGTTTACTCTTGTACTGGCTGTGATTTTGTGGGCGCTTTTGAGATCGCCTTGGGGCAAGGCATTTACGGCCCTTCGTGACAACCCCATTCGAGCGGAGAGTTTGGGCATCGACACACGCAGCTACACACTTCTGAGCTTTGCCATTGGCGCCACCTTTGCTGGCCTTGCGGGCGGTCTATATGCATCGCAAGTCGGCTTCATTGATCCAGCACTTTTCACCGTCGGCGCGTCCATCATGATGTATCTGATGGTGGTGGTCGGGGGGCCTGGTTATTTTCTTGGCCCTGTGCTGGGCTCGGCGGTGGGTGTGGTGTTGCCCGAATGGTTGCGTTTTGCACAAGCTTGGTATTTGTTTGTCTTTGGCGCCGCTGTGGTGGTGCTCATGATCTGGCTGCCCGATGGTTTGCTCAGCATCCCCGACCGCATCAAGGCGCGTCGCCAATCACGCGCAGCCTCGGCAGCTCGTGCTGCCCAAGGAGTCAAAGCATGATCCAGTCTGTTCTCAAAGTCACCAACATGAAGAAGGCCTACGGTGCGATCCAGGCCGTGGGCGGTGTGTCGTTTGAAGTGCGACCTGGCGAAATCTTCGGCGTGATCGGTCCCAACGGTTCGGGTAAAACCACCTTGTTCAACAGCATGTTGGGCCAGATTACCCCTGACGAGGGCAAGATCGAACTCAACGGGGAAGACGTGACCACATTGGGTCCGCTCGAATTGAACCGCCGGGGCGTGGGTCGCACTTTTCAGACGCTGCAGGTGTTTGGCAAGATGACCGTGCGCGACAACCTGATCGTGGCCGCGCAAGAGCACCAGGGCAGCATGTTCAGTCGCATGTTCGCGCCCACCGATTCGGGTCTGGGTGACAAAGCCGATGCGCTCATTGACCAGTTCCACATCCGCCATGTGGCCGACAAAAAGGCCGGTGAGCTGAGCTACGGTCAGCAAAAACTGGTGGACATCGCCATGGCCTTCATGAGCGAGCCCGATCTGGTTTTGCTCGACGAGCCATGCGCCGGTGTAAACCCGTCGTTGGTGGGCGGCATCAGCACCTTGCTGAAAGAATTGAACCGAAGCCGAGGAGCAGACGGCAAGTCCAGCAGCTTCGTCGTGATTGAACACAATATGGACTTTGTGATGGACCTTTGCCACCGCATCATGGTCATGGTGGAGGGTCAGGTCTTGGCCATAGGCACGCCCGATGAAATCCGTGCCAACAAGCAAGTGCTCGACGCCTATTTGGGGAACTGAAATGACAGCACACACCACCGTAGACACCTGCATCGAGTTCGACGATGTGGTCGCAGGTTACAAGGATTTCATGATCCTGAACAACCTGTCCTTCAAAGTGCCTAAAGGCTCCATCACTTTGTTGATCGGCCCTAATGGCGCAGGCAAATCCACTGTGCTCAAAACCTTGTTTGGTTTGCTCAAGCCCCGCCAGGGCAAGGTTTATCTCAATGGCAAAGACATCACGGGTGCTTCGCAAAAGTCTTTGCTGGCCGATGGCATCGCTTTTGTGCCCCAGGGCCGAAATCTCTTTGGGCAGCTCAGCGTGTATGAAAACCTGGAGCTGGGCGGCATCACGCTGGGCATGAAGACCACGCATGAACGAATTCCAGAAGTACTGGCCTTTTTTCCGCGTGTGAAAGAACGCATGAATTCGCGTGCATCGGCTTTGTCGGGTGGTGAACAAAAGCAACTCGAGATTGGTCGTGCTTTATTGCTGCGCCCCAAGGTCTTGCTGATCGACGAGCCCTCTATTGGCCTGTCGCCCATGGTGGTGCAAGACGTGTTCAAGTTGCTGCGCAAATTGGCCGACCAAGGCACCACGGTGTTGATGGTCGAGCAAAACGTCAAGAGCGCACTCAAGTACTCGGACAACGCCATTGCGCTGGAGTCGGGTCGTTTGGTGTTGTACAAATCGGCGGCAGAAATTTTGGCCGATCCCCAGATGGAGCGACTGTTCTTGGGGGGTGCCCACACCACGGCAGCTGCTGCTCCGGCCTGAGCGCCGTTCAAAGTTCGGCGGATGTGCTGACCCGTTGCCCGAGCCCCTGAGCTGGTTGAGCGCGAGCTCAGAGCAAGGGGCGCAGGCTGTGCGCTGCCTCTTGCAAGACGGGCAGTACACGGTTCAGGGCATGGTCTGACTCTTCGCGGTTGATGGGCATGGTGATGCTGATCGCACCGAGCACGTTGCTTTGCCGGTCTAGCAGGGGCACGGCAATCCCTCGGTAGTTCAACTCCAGTTGCTCTTCGGACACGGCCCAGCCTTGGCGCTTGAATGCAAGCAGGGTTTTTTTCAAGACGGCTTTGCTGGACAACGTGAACGACGTGAAGGCTCTCAAATCGTAAGACTTGAGCCATTCATCAATGAAAGCCTCGTCACTGTAGGCCAGCATGATCATTCCTGCTGCCGTCACTTGGGTGGGAACACGTGTGCCCGTCATGTAGCCGCTGGCCATGTGCCGTTGCAGTCCACTGCGTGCAATGAAAATGGTGTCGCCCCCGTCAAGCACGCCCAAGTAGGCAATTTCTTCAGTGCCTGCGGTGATGCGTTGCAAAAACGGCTGAACCAAGCGCGGCAGTCGGGCCGACTCCAAATAGGCGTGACCCAATCGCAAGATCCGAGGCATCAGCCAATACAGCTTGCCATCGGTGCCAACATAGCCCAAATGGGTCAGGGTTTTCAAATAGCGCCGGGCTGCGGTTCGCGTCATGCCGCAGCGTGCTCCCATTTCGGTGGCGGTCAAGCGCGGGTGTTCGGCGTCAAAGGCTTCGATGATGTGGAGGCCTTTTTCGAGCCCAGCAATCCAGTCGCGTGCGTCGAGGGTCTCGGATTGGGGGTTGAGAGGGTGGGGTTCAAGCATCTTGCGATCGATTGTCGCTCATACGCGTGCGTTTGTGGACCAAGTCAAGCTCACACAATACCCGTTTGAGCGTCTAAGATAAGGGCCATGAAAATTCGAAAAATTGCTTCTTTCAACGTCAGCGCCATTGGGCTGGGCTGCATGAACTTAAGCCACGCCTATGGCACGCCTGTTTCGGCCAAACAAGGCGAACGGGTGCTGCTTACGGCCCTTGACCAAGGGGTGGACTTTTTTGACACGGCAGCCCTCTACGGCTTCGGGGCCAATGAAACCCTGGTGGGTCAAGTCATGAAACCGCATCGCCGAAAATTCACCCTGGCCAGCAAATGCGGCATGCAAGGGGTTGAGCAAAGTGATGGCAGCAAAGTGCGCGTGATTGACGGCCGTCCCGAGACCCTCAAAAAGACCTGCGAAGACGCGCTGCGCCGTTTGCAGACCGATGTGATCGACCTGTATTACCTGCACCGATGGGACAAGAAAGTGCCGATCGAAGACAGCGTGGGCGCACTGAGCGACTTGGTGCGTGAGGGCAAGATCCAGACCATTGGTTTGTCCGAAGTGTCTGCCAGCACACTGCGCAAAGCCCACGCCGTGCACCCGATCGCCGCCGTGCAGACCGAGTATTCGCTGTGGACGCGCAACCCCGAGATCGCCGTGTTGCAAGCCTGCCGTGAACTGGGTGTGGCGTTTGTGGCCTTCAGTCCTGTGGCGCGGGGCTTCTTGTGCGGCCCGCTCGATGTCGCGGGTTTCGATGCCAAAGACATCCGCCGCAGCATGCCGCGTTTTGCGCCCGATCATTACGCGGCCAACCTGAAGCTCTTGCCCGCTTACAACGCACTGGCTCAAGAAGTGGGCTGCAGCCCTTCGCAGCTGGCGCTGGCCTGGTTGCTGCAGCAAGGTGAAGACATCATCCCAATCCCAGGCACCACGTCAGTCGATCACCTGCTCGACGATCTGGGTGCTGTCCTGGTGCAGCTCGATGCCGGGTTGATGGCACGTCTGAACGCCCTCATCAACGAGCGCACCGTGGCGGGTGACCGCTACAACGCCCAGGCCAACAGCGAAGTCGATACCGAGGTCTTTGACGGCCTTTGAAGCAGGCCGGGCATGTGTGCTGTGTGCGCTCAGGCGTCGGGTTGCGCCATCGGCGCTGCGAGCTTGAACGCATCCAGCTCGCCACAAGCTTTGTCAATCGCACTGATCAGCGGCCACCGGGCCATGTCCACTTTGAATCGGCGAGCGCTTTCGACTTGGGGAATCAAATAAACATCTGCGATGGTGGGCGCGTCACCGAAGCTGAAACGGCCACGTTGGCTGTCTGTTGCCATCAAAGCTTCGTAGGCGTCAAATCCGGCGCTGATCCAGGTGCCGCACCAGGCGTTGATCGCGTCTTCGTTGGCACCGAATTGTTTGCGCAGGGTTTCGAGAATGCGGCGGTTGTTGATCGGGTGAATGTCGCAACCCACGATGGCGGCCAGCGCTCGCACATGCGCGCGTGCCTCAGCCCCTGCAGGCAGCAAGGTGGGCGTGGGGTATTTTTCTTCTAACCATTCGATGATGGCGGGCGACTGGATCAGCACTTGCTCTCCGGTGTCGAGCGCGGGAACGAGTTGTTGCGGGTTGACCGATTTGAAGGCGTCTTTGAGGTGTTCTTCGACACGCAAGTCCACCGCCACGTAATCGGTGGCAATGCCTTTGAGATTGAGCGCAATGCGCAGGCGGTGCGAGGTGCCGCTGCGGAAAAAGTTGTAAAGCTTCATGGTTGAGTTTCCTGTTCAGGGGCTTGCACACACACAGGCCCTGTCTTTGGCGGGTGTGTGTGCGTGTGGATGGGCGTGTGGACGGGCATATGGCTTGATGCCATCATGGGCCAAGCTGCATTATTCGGCAGCGCCAATCATCAGGGCCACTTCGGCCACACCTTCGACCCGGCCGGAGATCTTGTCGCCTGTGACTACAGCGCCCACGCCTTCGGGCGTACCGGTGTAGATCAGATCGCCGGGCTGCAGGTGGTAGTAGGTAGACAGGTCCGCGATGATTTCGCGGATGTTCCAGATCAGCTTGTTCACGTCGGACGACTGCTGGGTGGCGCCGTTGACTTCCAGCGCAATGGCACCGCGCTCGATCACCACGCCAGGCATGGGCACGATCTCGGAGCAGACCGAGCCTTGTTCGATGTCTTTGCCTGTGTCCCAGGGGCGGCCTTTGTCACGCGCGACCAACTGCAAGTCGCGGCGCGTCATGTCTAGGCCTGCGGCGTAGCCATAGACCAGCTCATGCGCGTTGGCTTCGCTCACGCGAAAGCCCGCTTTGCCAATGGCCAGTACCAGCTCCATCTCGAAGTGGTAGTTGCTGGTGCGGGGCGGGTAGGCCACCACGGCAACATGGTCCACGCCGCTTTCCACCAGGGTCTGGGGCGACTTGGTGAAGTAAAAGGCCTGCTCGACGCTCTTGTCGACCGGGCGGCCCATCTCGACGGCATGTGCGTGGTAGTTGCGGCCCACGCAAAAGATGCGGTTGATCGGGAAGCGCTCGGCTTGGCCGCGGATGGGCAGGGATGGGACGGCAGGGGGATTGAAGAGGTATTGGGTCATAAGTTCGTTCAATGAAAAGGCAGTCATGCCGGCGAGTGCAGTCGTGCCGGAAAAAATTAAGCTGTCATGCCCGACTTGATCGGGCATCTATGGCTCCTCTGGTCAAGCCCGAGGATGACAGCTTGCGCTTTAGCCGCGGTTTTCGTACACACCCAGCTTGCGGTGAAGGGGCGACTCGTCGGCGATGAAGATGAAGGCGGCTTGATCCGCGTTCAGATTGGTCAGCGTCACGGCTTCGTAGCCTGGGGCGCAGCAGGTGTCGGCCTCGGCCAGCGTGAAGGTGCTGGCCACGATTTGCGCCTCCACCGCGCCTTCGATCACATGGAACACCTGCGCGGGTGAACGTGCAGGCAAACGCAGCGTTTGGCCGGGGCGCAGCATCAGGGCGTAAAAGCCCAAGATGTTTTCCGCATCCGCGCCGGTCTCGGGGTTGGTGTAAGTCACTTGCACTTGCTCGGGCGCGGATTCGTCGGCAGCCAAGGCTTCAAGCGCCGCCTTGGCATCGGCCCAGGCATAGCGCAGCATGGGGTAGGCCTTGGGGTTGCGACCAAACACATGCGAGGGCACCACGCCGCCACGGGCGTATTGCTGGTCGCCTTGGCCGGGCACCACGGTTTGGCGCTCGCCATTGATGTGGTAGCTGGCTTCCATGTAATAAACCAGCGGCAGGTCCAGCACATCGAGCCAGATGACCGGCTCGGTACCGTCGTGGCCATGCTCGTGCCAAAGGCCGGTGGGCGTGAGGATGAGGTCGCCCCGGCTCATGGGGCATTTTTCGCCATCGACGGTGGTCCAAGCGCCTTCGCCTTCGACGACCATGCGCACCGCATTGGGCGTGTGGCGGTGGCTGGGCGCCCACTCGCCGGGCATGAGCAGTTGCATGCCCAAATACATGGCGGCAGAGGCCTGCATTTTTTCAAGGCCGTGGCCTGGGTTGGCGAGCACCAACACGCGCCGCTCGGCTTTTTCGATCGGGGTCAGCTCGCCGGCTTTGAGCAGCAGGGGCTTGATGTCACGATAGGCCCAGCAGGTGGGCTGGGTCTGGCGGGTGGGCACTTTGGGGGGCAGCACGCCACGCAAGCTGGGCCACAGGGGCACCAGGTTCAGGTCGCGCAAATCTTGCACGTAGTCCTTGGGCAGGTCTTCGATTCGTCCGAGTTCGTTCATGGGGTATCTCCGTGCAATCAAGTGTTTTTGGCGGCGTCGAGGCAGTTGGCCACGTTCCAGCCGTACAGCCATTCCATCGCATCATAAAAGCGCTCGGCGCTGCGGCCACGCCACAGGTCATTGCGCACCAAGCGTTCGACGCCTTTGGCGTGGTAGATGCGGCCCATCTCGCGGCTGGACAGCACGATGCGTGCGGTGCGGGCCACGCGGGCACGTTGGTACATGTCCAGCGCTTGGGGCCAATCGTTGTGGTGGGTGCGCAGGGCTTCGCCCAGCGTCACAGCGTCTTCCATGGCCATGCAAGCGCCTTGTGCCATGTATTGCGTGGTGGGGTGGGCTGCGTCGCCCAGCAAGGTCACGCGGCCATAAGTCCATTGGCCAATGGGCTCGCGGTCGGCGGTGGCCCAGCGCTTCCAGGTCTTGGGCAAGTCAATCAATTGCCGCGCTCTGGGGCAAATGCCCTGGAAGTAGCTTTGCACTTCTTCCTTGCTGCCATCGGTCACGCCCCATTGTTCTTGCTGACGGCTGTGAAAGGTCACGACCACGTTGTATTGCTCGCCACCACGCAGCGGGTAGTGGACCAGGTGGCAATTGGGGCCAACCCAGATGGCTGCGGCGTTCCATTGAAGGTCGGCTGGAAAGTCTTTTTTGTCGACCACCGCGCGGTACACCACATGGCCGGTCACGCGGGCCAGATCGCCTACAAACTGTTCGCGCACCACCGACTTCACGCCATCGGCACCAATCAGTGCGCAGCCGTGGAAGGCTTTGCCGTTTTGGTCCCACACGGTCACGCTGCTGTCGTCTTGCTCGATGCGCACCACGCGGGTGTGGGTGTGAAATTCGACCTGTCCGGTTTCCTGGGCGCCTTCGAGCAAAGACAAATGCACGTCGGCTCTGTGGATCACGGCGTAGGGGTTGCCAAAGCGTTGGCGGAATTTTTCGTCGGTTGGGATCTTGCCCACCTGGTATTCGTCAATCGCGTCGTGCATGACCATGTAGTCGGTGTAAACCGCACGGCTCCGTGCCTTGTCGCCAATGCCCAAGGCGTCAAACGCGTGGAAGGCGTTGGGCCCCAACTGAATGCCTGCGCCGATCTCGCCGATCTCGGGGGCTTGTTCCAGCACGGTGACTTGAAAGCCCTGGCGCACCAAGGCGAGCGCGGCGGCCAAGCCACCAATGCCACCGCCAGCGACGATGACGGGAAGTTGAGAAGGGGCAGTATTCATGGGGGGCTCCAACAGGTGAACATGAAGAAAGTGTGGAGATTATATGCATGCTTATTAATTTGAAAAGTCCCCAAAGGATTCCCTTCGCTCATCGAAAACCCTAGGAGGCTTCCCGGATGGGCATGCGCTCAAACCGACTAGAATTTCCCGACCGCCCGGTTGGTTAATTCAAGCTGACCGGGTTTGAACTTCACAGAAAGCGCATTCCCATGTCCCAAGTCCTGCAAAGTTTCATCGGTGGCCAGTGGATCGGCCAGCAAGGCGCACAAGCCCTGCGCAGCGCCATCAACGGCCAAACGGTGTACCAAACCCATGCCGAGGCCATCGACTTTGCTGATGCCGTTCACCACGCACGCACGGTGGGCCTGCCCAATTTGCTCAAGCTCGATTTCCAAGAGCGTGCCCAGCGCCTCAAAGCCCTGGCCAAGTACTTGGGGGAGCACAAAGAATCGCTGTACGCCATCTCGGCCCACACTGGTGCCACCCGAGCCGACAGCTGGGTCGATATCGAGGGCGGTGCGGGCACCTTGTTTGCCTATGCCGGCATGGGCAGCAATGAGTTGCCCAGCGGTAACCTGATCCACGAAGGCCCAGCTTTTGCGCTGGGCAAAAAGGGTGGATTTGCGGGCACGCACATTTTGGTGCCGCGTGGTGGCATTGCAGTGCACATCAACGCCTTCAACTTCCCCATTTGGGGCCTCTTGGAAAAATTTGCGCCCAGCTTTTTGGCAGGCATGCCCTGCATCGGCAAACCCGCATCGTCCACCAGCTACCTGACCGAGGCCATGGTGCGTTTGGTGGCGCAATCGGGCATCTTGCCCGAGGGCAGTTTGCAATTGGTGATTGGCTCGACCGGCGATCTGCTTGAGCGCCTGAACGGCCAGGATGTGGTGACCTTCACCGGCTCGGCCGACACCGCCGCCATGCTGCGCGTGCACCCCAATGTGGTCAAGCACAGCATCCCCTTCAACGCCGAGGCCGACTCGCTCAACTGCGCCATCCTCGCGCCCGATGTCTCGCCTGACGACGAAGAGTTTGACCTGTTCGTGAAAGAAGTCGCCCGCGAGATGACGGTCAAAGCGGGCCAAAAATGCACGGCGATTCGCCGCGCCATCGTGCCGCGTCAGCACCTTGATGCGGTGGCCGAAAAGCTCAAGGCCCGTCTGGCCAAAGTGCGGGTGGGCGATCCGTCGGTCGAAGGCGTGAAGATGGGCGCATTGGCCTCGCATGCACAGCAAGCCGACGTGGCCGAGCGCGTGGCCTTGCTGCGCCAAAGCGCTGAACTGGTGTTTGGCGGCGGAGCCGATTTCAGCCCCGTGGGGCAGGGTGTCGAAGGCGGCGCTTTCTTTCAGCCCACGCTGCTGCTGTGCCAGAAACCTTTGCACACCGACAGCGTGCACGACATCGAGGCCTTCGGCCCGGTCAGTACCCTCATGCCTTACGACGGCATCGACGAAGCCCTGCAACTGGCCGCACGCGGTCAGGGCAGCTTGGTCGGCACCTTGGTTACCAAAGACCCACAAATCGCTGCCCGCATCATCCCGGTGGCCGCCGCCTTGCATGGCCGCCTGCACATCCTGGACCGCGAATCGGCGGTCGAATCCACCGGGCACGGCTCGCCGTTGCCGCCGCTCAAGCACGGCGGCCCGGGTCGCGCAGGCGGTGGTGAAGAGCTCGGTGGCATCCGCGCCGTCAAGCACCTGATGCAGCGCACTGCGTTGCAGGGTTCGCCCACCATGATCGCTGCCGTCACGGGCGAGTACATGCGGGGTGCCAAGTTGATCGAGACCGAGGTCCACCCCTTCCGTCGTTACTTTGAAGAGTTGCAAATTGGCGAGAGCCTGCTGACCCACCGACGCACCGTGGGCGAGGCCGATATCGTGGCCTTTGGGGGCTTGTCGGGCGACTATTTCTACATGCACTTTGACGAAATCGCGGCCAAGGATTCGCCCTTTGGCAAACGCATCGCGCATGGTTACTTTGTGCTGTCTGCCGCTGCAGGCTTGTTTGTCTCGCCCGCGCCCGGCCCGGTGCTGGCCAACTACGGCTTGGACACCCTGCGCTTCGTCAAGCCTGTGGGCATTGGCGACACCATTCAGGCCCGCCTGACGGCCAAACGCAAGATCGACCGCAACAAGAAAGACGCCAACGGTGTGGGCCAAGGCGTGGTGGCGTGGGATGTGGAAGTCACCAACCAGTTGGGCGAAGTTGTGGCCAGCTACGACATCCTGACCTTGGTGGCCAAGCGGGGCTGACAGGGGTTGTTCCCGTCGATCAGCTTGTCCTGAGCTCGGTGACAATATCTGCATGAATTGGTACGACCGTCACCTGCTGCCCTATTTGATCGACTTCGCCTGCGGCTTGCCCATGGTTCAGCAGCAGCGCCGCCAGTTGGTGCCCAAAGCCCATGGCCGGGTGTTGGAAATCGGCATGGGCACCGGGCGCAACTTGCCGTTTTATGACCGCAGCCGCGTTACCCGTCTGGTGGGCGTAGACCCGGCCATGCAAATGCACCACTTGGCTCAAAAGCGAAGCCAAAAGGCGGGCATCGATGTCGAGCTGATGGGTCTTTCGGCTGAACAATTGCCCACCGCCGACGCCAGTTTTGACACAGTGGTCTGCACCTATACCTTGTGCAGTATTCCCGACGCAGTTCAGGCCCTGCGCGAGATGCGCCGGGTGCTGGTGCCGGGCGGCCAGCTGCTGTTTTGCGAGCATGGCCGGGCGCCTGATCTGGGTGTGCGGCGCTGGCAAGAACGGCTGCAGCCGCTGTGGGGGCCTTTGGCCGGTGGCTGCCAGTTGGGCCGTGACATTCCCGATTTGCTCGCCGAAGCAGGTTTTTCGGCCAACACGCAATCGGCTTATTTGGCCGGCCCGCGCCCAATGACTTTTCATTATTGGGGTGAGGCGCAGGCCGATTGAATGTCGTGTTGTTGGGCAATTTGGCCGCGCACATCCGGGGATAATCAGCCCCATGAGATCACCCATTGCCGTCGTTGACGTTGACCGCTGCGAAACTTGGACCCGTTACAAAAACGGCTTGTGCGACACCTGTGCGGCCAACTGCTGCACCATGCCGGTCGAGGTCAAGTTGGCCGATCTGGTGCGGCTGGAGCTGGTTGACCCTTTTGAGGCCGAGCACGAAGACCCCAAGCAGATTGCCAAACGCCTGAGCAAAGCCGGACTGATCGAGCACTTCAATTTCAAGAACAGCATTTTCAGCCTGGCCCGCCGCGCCAGTGGCGACTGCCAGTTTCTCGATGCCAAGACCCGCCGCTGCACGGTGTACGACAAGCGGCCCAACACCTGCCGCTTGCACCCTCAAGTGGGGCCACGCCCCAACCACTGCCCCTACGGCAACAAAGCACAGTCGCGTTGAGCGCTCACCGGTGAGAGGGCGGCCCACGCTGCCAAGCTCATTCATGTCATGCAACGATGACTTGGTGTTTATCTGAATTTTCAGGCAGAGACTTTTGTTGATAATCATTGCATGACAGAAATCACAGGGCACTACGCTGAGCTCATCTCGCCAGACAAGCACCGATTCCGGGCGTTTGTTGCACATCCGTCAAAGCCGGTACGAGGGGCTTTGGTCTTGTTGCACGAGATGGATGCACGGTCGGTCAATCGCGATCCAAGTGCCCACCAAAACCCCATGCCCGGACTGAGCCAACGCATCCGGGCTTTGGTCACCGAACATGCGGCCAGGGGCTACCTTGTGGTTGCGCCATCGCTGTTTGGCCGTGGCAGGGCAGGGCAGCATCATGGGTACAAATACCAAATGGCTTCCATGGGCGAGCAGCTGTTGAAGCCTTTGGAGCCCGTTGATTCAAGCCTTGCGATGATGGACGTCGAAACTGTCGTGACTTGGGCCCAAGCCCAGATCCCGCAGGGCAGAGTGGGCATCATGGGCTTTTGCTGGGGGGGCTTGCTTGCTTGGCAAGTGGCGTGCACTTTGCCGCAAGTATTTGCGGCGACTTCATTTTATGGAGGGGGTATGACCAACCCGGAGGTGCGCAGTTGGCGGCCCATGTGTCCAGTTTTGATCCATCTGCCCTCAAATGGCGCATGGATGACGCAAGAATCCATGCATGAATTCATCGCTGTCCAGCGTGAGCATTTTTCGGCGCATGGCGAGACCCGCCCTGGTCAAAAAAAGGCCATGGTGCAAATTGAGCAGTACAACGCTGCCTATGGGTTTGATCATGCTGGCAGCCGACAGCACGATCCGCATGCATCGCAATCGGCCAGAGTGAAGACCCGTCACTTCTTTGACCGTTACCTGAACGGCTAAGCGTTTCAGAAAGCGGCTTCACACGCTTTCGCTGGAACCAAATGGGTCGGTAAGGCGATCAGTTGCTGGAGCTTTAATGGCTTTGAATAAAAATAGCCCTGTGCTTGTTGGCAACCCAGGCTGATCAGAGTGTCTTTCTGGAATTGGTTTTCTACGCCTTCTGCTGTCGTCTCCAGCTGCAGAGATCGGGCCAACGCCAAAATACCGGAAATGATTTTGATGTTTTCTTCGCGCTGCATTCCGGCAGTGAAAGACATGTCAATTTTTAATTTTTGAATGGGCATGCTTGCAAGGCGGGAAAGAGACGAATAGGACTTGCCGAAATCGTCAATGGCAATTCGCACACCTAAACCCATGATGGCCTGAAGTTGACTCGCCAGCTCTGCCGGGCTGATAGAAAAGTCCGTTTCCGTGATTTCCAGAACAAACCCCTCCAATCCGTTTTCATGCTCCGCCGCCAGATGAGAAAGTAGCGTCAAGAGACGCTTTCCGGACAGCAACTGAGGTGATGAATTCAAGGCGATCTTCGCGTCAGGAAAATACTCGCGGATCGTGTGACTGTCTTTGACGACTTGGGCAAACAGGCTCTGTGTCAGCGGGTCTATGGCCCCAGACTGCTCAGCCAATGGGATGAACTCAGCAGGACTGACCATGCCCAGTTCTTCGTCGTGCCAACGTGCCAAGGCCTCAAACCCAATGATTTTGCCGGTCAGCAAATCCACCTCAGCTTGGTAATGCGGATGGATTCGACCTTCGCGAATGGCCACGGCCAGCTTGCTATCGACTTTGGTTTTTCGGGAAGTGGCCGTCAGCATTTGGGCATTGAGCCATTTGATTTGATTGCGCCCGGATTCCTTGGCGCTCAGCAGGGCTGTATCCGCGTAAATGAGGAGCTCATGGACCGATTGAGAGTGATCTGGAAAAAACGCAGCCCCAGCACTGAAGGTGGCTGTGATGTGCACGGTACCCATGTGATTGACCGTGAACACAGCGGAGTTGAATACATGTTTCAACTTTTCCTGGAAATCAGTGATGGGTTCATGAACATCCAGAACGGCAATGAATTCATCTCCTGAACGTCGGCATAAAAAATTCCCAGCAGGCAATTTGGCCTTGAGATGTCGTGCAATTTGTCGAATCACCTCATCGCCTTGATCGTGACCAAAGGTGTCGTTGATGTTTTTGAAATGATCCAGATCAATGAACAATATCGCAAAGTTGGCGTCAGCCCCTTTGCGCTGGATGTATTCCAGAAACCCCCTGTAGTTGGGTAGGCCCGTCAGCTGGTCTTCATTGAGAAGATCCTTGAGCCTTTTCTCAGCTTCACGAATCGCCCTGATGTCCGAGAAAACAGAGACATGGCCTTGGCTCATGCCATTGGCATCCAGCAAAGTGGACACTGCAAGCAGAACAGGCAACTGCATTTTTTGCTTGCTTAAAAAATAGGTTTCACCGCGCCATGTACCGTGTTTGCGAACGGATTCAGCGATGGTGGGCAAATCAATGCCAATCTCATCCTTGATGTAGAGCCGACCAGCGGGTTGGTTGACCAACTCCTCTTTGGTGTAGCCGGTCATGTCGGTCAATGCCGCATTGACATCCATCACCAGCCCCTGTTTGTTCGTGATCAAAATGGCCTCGGCAGCGGTCTCGAACACCCTGGAAAAAACAGCCTGCTTCTGCGTTGCAATTCTTTGCTTTTGCAGCATGCTCTGCAGGGCGTTTGAAACTTTTGAAATTTCATCACCCGAGTTGTCCATCAACCTTTCACTGCCGCGCCCTTGGACGGTATCGGACGCCAGCTGAACAAGGTCATCGAGCCGTTGAGTGGTGCGTTCTGAAAATTGGCGTGTCCAACGCCTGAGCCTGATGAACAGCAAGCCACCAAATGCCAATGAGATCGCCAGACCGGTCATGACGAACAGAAAGGCCGATAAATAGCTTTGTTGGAGTTGAATATGGATGGCGTAGTCATGGCCGGTATCTGCCCATTTAAATTTGAATGCTTCACTGTGTTTGGAAAGATCGGACGCATCATCAACAAATGGGATCAGGCTGTAATTGACTTTCAGGTCATCAGGAAAGTTCAAAGTCGCCATGATCCTGTCCAGATCAAGCTGGAGCAAAACGATGCCGATGGTGCTGTCCGTGAAATTGGCTGAAACAGGGACGCTGACCGCCAGGTAATCGGACTGGTCGATGGTCACCAACTCCAAATGGGTCTGGCTGTCTTCGATGGTTTTTTGGATGTTGGCAGGCGTGTCCAGAAGCAAGCCCGCTGTGTTGTCGCTCTGAATAAAAAATCTGCCGAGGTAATCCAGAAGGTCAAACTTGAAATTTGGATGTTGATTGGCTTTTTCCAAAAGAGGCAGGAGATACGATCCCCGTCCTGACGAGTCAGTCAGCCCAGTCCAGACCTCGGGCGAATGGGCTAAATCGTTGGCTTGTTTGAAGGATGCACTGATTTCAGAGTCCAGTCGGGTCGATAGCAGCGCTTTGTAGTGTTTGAATTCTTCTTGTTGGTAGAAAAAAATGCCATACACGGCCAATAACATGCTGATGGATGTGACACCAAAGATGTAGGTTCCAAACAAGCTGAAAACGTCATGACTGATCTGGGCTTTGAGCGTTTTCAAGCGGGCCATGTCAGTCTTGCGGAATCAATTGACCAGAAGGGGTTAATTTCACAAAAAGAACTTGCGATTTGTCCAGGGCATCGTGTCGCTGGCTTGTGAAGGGCTTGGCGTAGTGCCTGACAGCTCCATTGAATGCAGGCAATTTTTCTAATGCATCCCTGACTTTCTGGGGCGATGTGGTTTGTGCGATCTCAATGGCTTTGGCCAGCAGATGGACCGTGTCATAGGCGTGAGCGGCTCCAACGGGACTGGGAATCTCGAGCGTGTTTTTAAGACTGTTATTTTTCAAGATCCACTCAGCCAGAAAAACGGCACGAGGGCGCTTGTTGTTGATGAACGTGAAAGTCTGAATGAAATCAATGCGGACCATTGACAGTTCCTCTTTCACCAGATCGTGCAATGTGCCACCCACTGCGCCCCAATGGGCCACCACGGGCAAGCGCATAGACGGAGATTGCGCCGCAATTTCCTTGATCAAAATCGCACCTTCTTTTTCATTGCCTACAAAAAGAAGGCCTTGTGTGCGTGAATCCAAGCAAGCCTTGTAGTGTTCCTTTAAGGATGCGTCGCCCCAGTTGTACCAACGCACCACCGGGAATCTGGTGGTGTTTTGCGCGGACTTTTCCTGAATCACGTTTTCTGCTGAACGGCCCCAGGCCGTATTGGGCAGGATCGCGCAGGCTTGTCGCACCCCATATTTCGTGGACAGCCGCTTCATCATTGCCTCGACGCCCCAATCATCTTTGAGTGAAACACGAAACGAGAAAGAGGGCTTATGGTCGTGGTCTGTGATGAGGTCTGCTGAACCCCAGACGCTGATCAATGGAACGCTCAGTCGATGGGCCTCGGGCAACATTTCAACGCTGATCGGACTGTATTTGCCACTCAAAACAGCGACCAGATCCTTGGTGCCAGCCAGTTGGACAAAATTGTCCTTGCCTCTGGCGGAGACGCCTTTGTTGTCCGTGGTCATCAGTTTCAGGGGCCGCCCATTGAGCACGCCTCCGTTGCTGTTGATCTCTTCCATGGCCGCTTTGATGCCCCATTCGCTGGCCATGGCGGATGTGTTGGTTTTTACGCCGTAGGCATCGTCAAAACCGATCCATACTGGCGGGTTTTGTGATAGGACCGGACTCTGTGCCAATGCCTGAGCTGCCCATGTGCAGGCAAGAACAGCAAGAAGCACTGCCTTGCCTTTCTGGCCAACACATGGGCCAGGCAACGGTGTTGAAAAATGCTTAGCCATTGAACGTTTTCTCCCATAAAGACGATATGAGCTGCCTGGTAGAGCTGTCCGCTGGGCTTACCGTGGTGTAGCGCCCTGAAAAAAGTTTGCAGATCATGGCGTTGCGCTGTGCCTTGCTGTTGTATTCAAAAGTGGCCGCCAGCAGGGCTTGGTTTTGACGCACGGGTTGGATCATCACGCGACCCACGTTTTGCACTGTCAGGCTGGCCGTTCCTTTTTTGAACAGGGCACTGTCCGCCTGTGAAATGGCCAATTTGCACCCATCGACACTGGCATCGATGATTTGGACGGGGTAGTTGGACTCGCCATCGTGGACGACCCCCGCTTCAGCCAACAAGAACCGCTCTTCTTTTCGCAGGCGTGGGCCCTCAAAACAAAGTAGCGCAGCCAAGCCGAGGCTGATGACATTCAGCATCGACCAAAACATCGCGATGGGGAAGAATTCATCGTGTGACACCACCGCCAATTCTGGAACTACGTTCAGCAACAAGCCCATCAGTGTCAGACCCATGCACGCCAAAATCATGCCGAGGCTGAACAAATCCACTTGCCGACCACTGGATGCACCCGATCCCTTTGGGGTCACCTTAAACGGTTTGCCAAAGGGTTTGATAAGGGAGGCCACCACTGTTGGCCCTAATCTGAAACTTGAAAATAAACCGACAGGCCCCGAGACCAACGGAGAAAAATGTCCCCCGATCAGCCAGCGCATGGCGAGAAAAAATGACAGGAAAACGGGCAGTTGATAAAACACCATGTCTGCTGTGTCCGTGAAATGAAATGGCAGCCAACCCAAGAGCAAATAAGCCAGGGGAATGGCGATCAACATCAGACGAACGGTGTATTGCGTCAACCAGCTGGTAGGGAAGAACAAGATGCGTTGCATGGTGCTCAGGCCCGGACCCAAGGGCCCTGCGTTCAGGAACAAGGACTGAATAGCGCCACGACACCAGCGCTCGCGTTGGACAAAGAAGCCTTCGATCGATTCAGCGGCCAGTCCCACACTCAATCGTTCGTTGAGGTAAATCGTTTGGTATCCCTTGCGCAACATCACCAAGGTGGTCAGTAGATCCTCTGTGATGCTTTGCGTGGGGATGCCCCCAATGGCATCGACGGCCTGGCGACGCATGATGCTGCATGATCCGCAGCAAAACGCTGCCTGCCATGCATCTCGCGAAGCGGCCATGTGGTCAAAAAACAAGCGTTGCTCGTCAGGGTAGATTTGCATCAAACCCAAGTTGGTCTGGATCGGATCCTTGTTGTAAAAATGTTGCGGCGTTTGCACGATGCCCACTGACGGGTCGCTGAAAAAGCCCAATGTGCGCCGGATGAAGTTCTGAGACGGCACAAAGTCCGCATCAAACACAGCAATGAATTGCCCCTGAGCATGTGTCAACGCGTGGTTCATGTTGCCGGCTTTGGCATGCTGATTGTCTGCTCGGGTCAGATAGCAAACGCCTAACTCTTTGCAAAACGTGCGCAACCAATCGCGCTTTCCATCGTCTAGAACCCAGATGGTTTTATGAGGGTAATCCACAGCGGTAGCGGCCACGATGGTTTTTTCCAAAACATCCAGGGGTTCGTTGTATGTCGGAATGAATATGTCCACCGCAGGCAGGGGGCTGGGCATCTGGTGTTGATCGGCTTGCTTGCTGCGGGTGTTGGTTCGGCTCATGATCAACAAGAAGACGGCCACTTCGATGCAGGCCAAAACTTCAATGCTCCAAACGCCCCATATCCAAGATTGCGCCAAGAGGCTGTCGTCGCTTTCAGTCCACACCGTGTTGATCAAACGCCAGCTCATGTATTGGATGCAGAGCAAGACGGGCAACAAACACACCATTTGTCTGAGCTTGTGATGGGTTCGAGGGGCGTCCCACACCCACAGGAAAAATCCGGAGACCAACAACAAGGGGATGTAGTCCATGGTCAGGTTCACATCAGGAATGCACTGATTCGGCTGAACCAGACCGATGGACGCCATTCACGGGGAACTTTGACATCCACTTTGCGGCCAGCAAAACACAAATTCTCCTCAGGCTGATCAAGGTCAGAAGACTGGATCTTCACAAAAATCCTGGCATCCTTTTTTTCCCGTTGCAGTTGTGCGACCAAGGTCACATCCGGCAAGTTGTTGCCGCTGCCCGTGACCGCTTGGATGTGACCCAGCAGCCACTTGGCGCTTCCTATCAGGCGGTATTGCACGGGTTTACCGATTTCAAAAGATTCGAGGGATGATTCCGGGACCGCCACATCTAGAAACAGGTTGTCGCAGGTGATCACATGCGCCAAGTCTGTGCCAATGACGACCTCGGTGCCGTTGCTACCGAATTTGCGCCACAAGACCCCGTTGCTTGGCGAATGTATGAGTACCTCTCGGGACGCGGCCATGTTGTCCCGCTCCTTGCGGATCTGCAATTGGACATCCGAGCTGCGTTGCTCGTTCTCGCGCAAGCGCGCGGTGACATCGGTGATTTGCAAGCGCACGTCATCAAGGCGCTGCTGTGTGTACGGAACATCGTTGCGACCCTCACCAAGGTAGACAAATTGCTTGACCGCTTGCTTCTCGGTTTCAAGCAGCCGGATTCGGGCCTGGTAGATTTCCAGACGGCTTCGAGTGACCTCGAGTGCGTATTGCGCAGCCTCGTTTTGGGCTGAAGAGATGAAGTTTTCTTTCAAGAGCAAGGTGTTGCGTTGTGCGAGCACTTGCTGTTCACGGATCAGGCTTTCTTGTGCTTTTTTCTCGGCTTGTGCTTGCGCCAGTTGTTCTTCAAGGCGAAGAAATTCGTGCGTTCGGTGGACATAGACCCGGTTGTCCAAATCTTTTTGCAATTGCTGAAGATTTTTGAGGTGGCGCTGCAGGCCTAGGCTTCTTTTAGCCAAGGTTTTTTGTTCCACCTCCATTTCATTGACCGCACTTTCCTTGAATCGTGGGTTGCTGATCCTGACCAATTCCTCACTTTGTTTTATGGGCTGGCCTGGCATTTTTGAAAAATCGTACAGAACCCCTTCGATGGGCGTTTTGATCACCACATAGTGTGTATTCACGATGGCGTTGATGCTTTGAAAACTGGCCATAGCCGGCACCAGCACCACTGCCGCAATCAAGGCAATGCCCAAGCCCATGGCGCGTTTTGAGTTTTTCAAAGAGGTGAACATGCCCATGATTCGAAGTGCTTGTTTGTTGCTTTTTAATGCTGCATGGCCGGGTGCATGACCCGATAGCATTCACAGGCTTTTGCCTCCAGTCCCGGTCGGTCCAGAACCTCCAATTGGCCACGAGTGACTTCGATCAGTCCCTCTTGGCTCAATTTGCCAGCCGCCAGAGTGACTGATTCCCTGCGAATGCCCAGCGTGTCTGCGATCTCTTGATGGGTGATTTGAAGCGTGTGCCCCTGGGTCTTGTCTAGGGTGTTCATGATCCAACGAACAATCTGTTGTTCGTTGCTGTGTTTGCTGCTGCAGACCGTGGGCATGGCAATCTGCAAAATCATTTGCCGTGTGGTGGCCATCCAAATTTTGAGAAACGCGCGGTCTTGGCCCAGTTCATTTTGGAATACACCCAACGGTAATTTGTAGGCAAAACCTGGAAATCTGACACGCGCCCGGCTGAAGTTTTGGTTGCCGCCCATGACGCCACTGCCAACCATGCCTTCTTTGCCGATCAACACAATGTCGGCTGACGAACCATCCGAGATGTCGATTTGCATAGCGATGATGGCGCTGACCGGAAAGATGACAAATTGAATGGCTTCATGGGGCCGGAAGATCAACTGGTCCGTAGACAAGCAAACCAATTGAAAAGATGGAAGCAATTTTTCATACTTTTCAGCAGCTAATTGCTCGATCATTGAATTACTTGCTGGACTTAACATTTGATGTCGTTTTTACAATTGTTGACATTAATTCTAGTGAAAATCACATTTTTTAGTGTGCGTTGACGAACATAAAAACGGCATGTTTAGAGATCGAAAATAAAAAAGTAGTTCTTATTAATGCCTGTCACTGCACATTGCAAGCCAGCGCCCTGCGCGAACTGTGTTTTGCAGCCAGATGCTGCCCTGGACCATGGCCGTGTGTTGTCGCACCGACACCCCGCAAAGGCAGGCGACATGATCGACTCGTGACGCACTGCCTTTTGCTTCGCTTTGACGGCCTTCGCCAGCGTGTAAAGCACCCAAGTTCGTTGTTGATTGATCAAGGAGCCATGATGGGCAAACTACTGACAGCAGGGGGAATTTGCAAACGCAAAGTCAGCGTGGGCTACCGGCAAACCAGTTTGGTGGCCGCCGCACAGCTCATGCGCGAAGACCATGTGGGTTGTTTGGTGGTGGTGGATGACGCAAACGGCAGCCGCCAAGTGTGTGGCCTGGTCACGGACCGCGACATGGTGATGGCGGTGGTGGCCACGGGGCTAGACCCCGAACCGCTGTGCCTAGAGGACATCATGGCGCAGCGGGTGGTGACGGCCAACGAAGCCGACTCCTTGCTGGACTTGATGCGTGCCATGCGCGAGCACGGTGTGCGCCGTGTGCCTGTGGTCGGTGTGCAGGATGAGTTGATGGGCATGGTCACGATGGACGATGTGCTCAAACTACTCGCTCAGGAAATGAACATGCTCGTCGGAGCTATGGGAGCGGGCATCCAAATGGAGCGCATGCGCCGTCAGTGACCTCGGTGGGTAGCCATCTGCAATCAGCAACCTGAAATCTGTAATAGGCCTTGTTGCATGGTTGCCGCGAGCATGGACCCCTGCAAGGCGCTTGACTGGCTGAGCTTGGTTTTGCCTCTGCCTTTGCCGCTGTTTCGCCAATGCCGTACGCGCAGTGTGTGCGTCATTTGCCCGCTTCGGTTTTGGTGCTGACTCTCTGCCCTTCGGTGATGGTGCCAGGGTAGAGCAGCACCGAATCGCCAGCACGCACGCCCCCTTTTTCATCGAGTTCAACCCAGGCCACGTCGGCGTTGCGTTCTTTGACGGTCACATTTTGGGCATGTGCACGGCCGTTTTGGACCACCAAAACTCGCCAGCCCGTGCCTTCGCGCAACAGTGCGGCACTGGGCACCAGCAGGGCGTTGTCTTGCGCGAACAGCGTGATGTGCGCGTCTACCCGAAAGCCCTCACCCAAGCGTTGCGTACTGTCCGGCAAGCGGTCTATGTCGATGATGACATTGACCCGTTGTTCTTCGATGCCCAGTGCCGATACTTTGGTGAAGGCCACGGGTTCAATCCGGGTGACCTGGCCAGAAAAGGGCGGTGCGCCAACGCCTGCTGAAATGCGCACGGTGGCTCCCCTTGTCATCTGCCGTGCATCCGATGACAGAACATCCACAACAGCCTCCATGTCACGGACATCACCGATCTCCAGCAAAGCTTGCCCTGCCAAAACCGGCGCACTGCTGCTCAGGTGCAGTTTGACCACCTGACCATCGACCGGGCTTTTGAGCGACAAGGTGTTTGTGGGCGCCAGGCTCGAAGGGTGTGATTGGGTCAACGCCGCTTGAGACTCGGCCAACGTGAATTCTGCGGCGCGCAATTGGGCCTGCCCCGCGGCCAAGGCCTGCGCTGCGGCACGTTGGGCCAACAAAGCCTGATCCAGCGCTGCAGTGGCAATGAAGTTCTCGTTGGCGAGTTTTTGGGCCCGTTGTGCTTCCAGTTCAGTTTGCGCCAAAGTGGTTTGCAGGCGTTGCAGTTGCGCTGCGGCGGCCATGCGTGAGGCATCGTCTCGGCCTACACGCTGTTGCAACACCTGTCGGTTGCGCTCGTCGATCATGTTGGGCGGCAGTGGTGTCAGTCTGGCCACAGCATCCCCTGCACGGACGCTGTCACCGACTTTGAGCGTGGGCCGGACCAGTTCGGCAGGCATGGGGGCTGAAATGACATAACGGTTTTTCACGCGCAACTGGCCGTCTTCGTCAATGGCTTGCTCAAAGCGCCCGATGCGGACCGCGCCGACCTCTGCGACCAAGGGGCGCGGCATCAGTGCCCAGAACATCAGGGCGATGACGCCCAATGCAGCCAAGCCCCAAGGCCCCCAGCGTTTCAGAAAACCAGGTGAGTTGTTCGGGTTCATTCGCGTACTTTCAAAACAGCGACCAGATTCAGCTGGTCAATTTTTCGGCGCACCAGCAAGGCGCTGACCAGGCCTGCCGCCAACACAATCAGCGCTGCCCAGGCATAGGTGGGCGGCGCGATGATGACGGGAAAATCGATGTTGTCGGAAGACATCAAGCGCATCAGGACTGTGGCCAATCCCCAACCCGCTGCCGCGCCCAGGGGCAGGGCCAGCAAGAGTTCGGCAGCCAGTTGGCCCAGTAACAAGACCGAGACTTCGGCGCGTGTCATGCCCAGCACCCGCAGACTGGCCAATTCCCAGGCACGTTCTGACAGGCTGATGCGTGCGGCGTTGTAGACAATGCCTACCGCCATGGCGACAGCAAACAGCGTGAGAATGTTGCTGAAAACCCCCATGCTCCTTGATGTGGTTTCCTGGAAACTGGCCAGTGATGCGGCCTTGTCGAACACGGCGGTGATGAGCGGGGCTTGTTTGACGGCTTGCCAAAATTCACCCATGGCCAAAGGGTCGACTTGCAAGGAGGCCTCGCTCGCGACCGAGCCATCGCGCGACAAAGTGTTCATGGTGGCAAAGTCCATGAAGGCCTGCTTGCCCATCAGGGTGTGCACGATCTCGACCACCTCGACCGTGGCGCGGGCTTGATGCCACATGCGGAACTCCACCTCGACCCGATCGCCCACCTGCAAGCCCAGTCGTTTGGCCAACAGCCATGAGACCGCGAGGCCTTGAGACGGGATCCGGACAGGGCCGCGCTGTTCGTCCACCGGCCGCAGCAGCCGCGTGGTGCCCACCAGCCCCAGCAGATTTCCGTCTTCGGCCATGCCACGCCAGTGCAGACGCACCGCTTCGCTTCGGTAGGGCTCAGCGTGGATTACACCCGGCAGACGTTTCAGGTCTTGTACCACCGAGGGGTCTACGGGGCGTTGAAAGTTCACCACCGCATTGCCGCGCTGGGTTTGGCGAAACTGGATGTCCACGATGTGTGCGATGGCATCCAGCCAGAAGGCCCCCGAAATTTGCAAGGCGATTGCCAAGGCAATCCCCGTGACGGTGAACACCGAACGCCACGGGCGTCGCTCAAAGTTGCGCAGCACCATGAGGGTGCCTGCACCGACGTGTCTGCTGAGGCCCATTCTTTCGATCAGTGTTTGCTGGTAAGTTGGGGGCGATGGGGGCTGCATGGCCACGGCGGGTTTGAGGCGTACCACGGTGCGAATGGCCCCCCAGGTGCCCAGGATGGCGGTGGTCAGGGCAACGCCTGCGGCTGCCATAACCAGCCAGGGCGTGGTGCCATACGCCAACCGGTTGAAGCGAAAAATGGCGTCGTACATGTCCAGAACGAGCAGTCCGATCCACCGACTGAGCAGCAAGCCAGCGATCAGTCCGAGGCCGGTGATGGCCATGGCCAGGCCCAGGTAATGCCGGACGATCGCGCTGTCGTCATAACCCAAGGCCTTGAGTGCCGCGATCTGGCTGCGTTGCGTCGCCACCTGGCGGCTCACCACCCCATTCAGGATGAACATGGAGACGGCCAAAAAAATCGAGGGCAGCACCGTGCCCATGACTTTCAGTTGCGAGAGTTCGTCGCTGACGATGCGTGCCGAGATTTGTTTGTCGCGCCCCACCGCACCCCGAGTGCCATAGGCGTCCAGCAGGCGGTCTGTCTGCGCAATCACCGCTGGCTGCCAAGCGGGATCAAGCAGGCGCAATGAAGCCTGGTTGAATGCGCCTTGCATGTCAAACACTTGGGTCGTGCGTTCTTGGTCAACCCACCAGATGCCAAATGTCCGGTCGTCTGGCGCACCCCCGCGCGACGCAAACACATATTCGGGTGACACGGCGGTGCCCACCAAGTGGATGTTTTGCAGCCGACCGTTCAGGATGGCCTGCACGCGGTCGCCAGGTTTCAGGTGCCTGGCGACAGCGAAGCGGTCGCTCACCACGGCTTCCATCTCGCGCCCTTGTTCTGGCCAGCGACCACTGCGCAGGCTCAGGGCGTTCAGGCCTTGCCGTTGTGCGTGCACCCGTGCCAGGTCGAGCCCTATGAAGCGCCCTGTGACGGGTGCTTGTGCATCGGGCAGGGCAATTTGTGCGTCCATCACCACACTGAGCTGGACTTCGGCGACGCCTTCGATGGCTGCAAGGTGATCACGCAAGACCACCGGTGCCCGTTTGAGGTGAATGAACACATCGGCCAGGCGGTTGTCACGGTAAAAGCTGTCGCGAGAGCCTTTGAGCAATTCGTGCACTGAGAACATGCCCACAAAACCGGCCACGCCAATGGCCACCACGACGGCGATGGTGAGCACTTGCGCCCACAGTCGGTGCAAGTCGCGCCACAGTTTGGTGTGCAGAGCGGTCATGGCCAGATCACCATCGCAGCGTGGCTGCGGCCACTTTGTGGGGGTTCACCTGGATGTCCACAATGCGGCCATCGGCCATGCGCATCACGCGGTCGGCCATGTCGGCAATGGGCGCGTTGTGGGTGATGACCACGGTGGTCGTACCCAGTTCACGGTTGACTTTTTCGATGGCCTGCAACACCACGATGCCGGTGGCACAGTCGAGCGCACCCGTGGGTTCGTCGCAAAGCAGCACCTGAGGCCTTTTGGCGATGGCGCGGGCAATGGCCACGCGTTGCTGTTCACCACCGGAGAGCTGAGACACAAAGTGGTTCACGCGGTCCGTCAAGCCCACCAAAGCCAAAGCGTCTTCAGGGCGCATGGGGTCTTGTGCAATGTCGGTGACCAGCGCCACGTTCTCCAGCGCTGTAAGGCTGGGTATCAGGTTGTAGAACTGGAACACAAAGCCCACATGCTCGCGTCGGTAACGGGTCAGTTCGGCATCGCTGGCACCGGTCAGGTCATGTGTCTCGCCCTGATGGACCCATTGGGCGGTTCCGGCTGTGGCGCTGTCCAAGCCACCCAGAATGTTGAGCAAGGTCGATTTGCCGCTGCCAGAAGCCCCCAGCAAGACCACAAACTCGCCAGGCGTGATGCGCAGATCCACCCCGCGCAAAGCCTGGACCGCAGCAGCGCCTTCGCCATAGACCTTGGTGAGGTTTTGGGCCATGAAAACGCATTCGGTTGACGTGGGCAATTGAGACATTTCAGGGGAGTGGACGTTGCTTGCGTAACGGGCATAAAGCAGCTCGGGAATGCACAAGGGCAGGCGGCGCAGCACCGTTTGCCAAGTCTTTGGATTGGCGCATGCACCCGTTTGCAAGGGCTTGATGCCGATCAACCCAAGGCCAGACCTGACCGAGAGGTGATGGTGGCGATACCCAAAGCGCTATGCCGACAGATCAATTGACCCCAGAGTGGTCATCCCAAAAAATCAACACACTATTCACCCGCAAAAAAAAGGATCAGGTCATGCCTCAAAAACATTGGATCTTGGTGGCCAACGCTTCGCATGCAAGGGTTTTTGAGCGCACATCGTTCACCGCGCCTTTGGTGGAGCTGACCGACTGGCTTCACCCAGAAAGTCGCATGCCCGCCAGAGACACCGAGCGCACGCCATTGGGGCATTCGGAGGCGGGGCGAGCGGGTCTGGCGCCCCGGTCAGACCTCAAGCATTTGCACCGCAGCGAGTTTGCAACAACGCTGGCCAAGTATTTTCATAAAGCGGTTCTGAACCACCGCGTCAATGCCTTGGCCTTGTTCGTCTCCAGCCCATTGATGGGGGAGTTGTTGTCGCACCTGGACGCTTCAGTGCAACACACCCTTGTGGCCAAACACGTGCTGGATTTGACGTCCTTGAACGTGACCGAGCTGGACAAACGCCTACGCAGTGAATTTCGTTTGTAGCAACGCCAACACCTCTTTAATGCGGGCCGTTTCGGCGATGCCCAACTTGAACGAAAAAAAGCCGCTCAACGGCTGCTGAGCGGCTCTTGCTGGCCCCTGATCTCGTTTGGGGCTTGGCGTTTGCTTGGGGCTTACAGACCCGCAGCCGCTTTCAGTGCAGCAGCGCGGTCGGTGCGCTCCCAAGTGAAGTCGGGCTCATCGCGGCCAAAGTGGCCGTATGCGGCGGTTTTGCTGTAGATCGGGCGCAGCAGGTCCAGCATCTGGATGATGCCTTTGGGGCGCAGGTCAAAGTGCTCAGCCACCAGTGCCGACAACTTGTCGTCCGAAATCACGCCTGTACCGGCCGTGTTCACGGTGATGTTCATCGGGCGTGCCACGCCAATCGCGTAAGCCACTTGCACTTGGCACTGGGTGGCCAGACCGGCAGCCACGATGTTTTTGGCCACGTAGCGTGCAGCGTATGCAGCCGAACGATCGACCTTGGAAGGGTCTTTGCCGCTGAACGCCCCGCCACCGTGCGGGCATGCGCCGCCGTAGGTGTCGACAATGATTTTGCGACCGGTCAAGCCGCAATCGCCCTGCGGGCCGCCGATGACGAAACGGCCTGTCGGGTTGATCAGGTATTTCGTGTCTTGCAGCCACTCTTTGGGCAGCACGGGCTTGATGATCTCTTCGATGATGGCTTCGGTGAAGCTGGCCTTCATCTTGGTGGAGGTCTCTGACTGGTCGGGGCTGTGTTGGGTGGACAGCACCACGGTGTCAATGCTGTGCGGCTTGCCATCGACATAGCGCATGGTCACCTGGCTCTTGGCGTCGGGGCGCAAAAAGGGCAGACGGCCGTCTTTGCGCAGCTGGGCCTGACGCTCGACCAAGCGGTGTGCGTAGTAAATGGGGGCGGGCATGAGCTCAGGCGTTTCGCTGCAGGCGTAGCCGAACATCAGGCCTTGGTCGCCCGCGCCGATGTTCAGGTGGTCATCCGAGGCGTGGTCCACGCCCTGGGCGATGTCATTGCTTTGCTTGTCATAGCAAACCATCACCGCGCAGCCTTTGTAGTCGATGCCGTATTCGGTGTTGTCGTAGCCGATGCGCTTGATGGTGTCGCGCGCCACCTGGATGTAGTCCACATGCGCGTTGGTGGTGATTTCACCGGCCAGCACCACCAGACCGGTGTTGGTCAGGGTTTCGGCAGCCACGCGGCTGCGGGGGTCTTCCTCGAAGATGGCGTCCAAAATCGCGTCAGAGATTTGGTCGGCGACCTTGTCGGGGTGGCCTTCGGAGACGGATTCCGAGGTGAAGAGGTAGTTGCTGGACATGAAAAAGGCTCCTTTGTTTCAGTGGTTTGTCGGCGTTGCCGACCCTGAAAACCCGGAGCCTGGCGAACGCTTTAGCAGGATTTGTGAATCGCCCTGCAAGTAGTTCAGATAACTCGGCGATGGGAGAATTATAAAAGATGTCAGAACCCCTGCAGAAATCATGTCCAATACAGCCCATGGACATTCCAACCCCTATTGAAAACCGCCTGGTCGACTTGGAAATCAAGGCAGGATTTACCGAGGACTTGCTGGACCAGCTCAACGCGCAGGTCTACCGCCAGCAGCAGCAAATTGACGCGCTCATTCAAGAGCTGCGCCAGATGCGTGATCGCTTGCCCGAGTCGGGCGGTGGTGCTGAAATGCGCAATTTGCGCGATGAAATTCCGCCGCATTACTGAGCGCCTTGGGGTTGAAGTCGATGCACAGCGTTCAGGACATCCGCGACCACTTGCGCGCCTTGGGAGCCAATGAGCGCCACGAGCAACGTGTGCTGCGTCTGTGGGCGCAAGCCAAACCGCAAGACAGCGGGCGTCGAGCGCTGGAGAGCTTCATGCCCGCCGCAGTGCGCGATGCGCTGCCTGATTTGAGCCATGCTTTGTCAGGCTTGGCCACGCTGCGCGAGCAGCATCCGGGGCAAGACGGTTCGGCCCGTTTGCTGGTGGGTTTGCGCGACGGTCAAACCGTGGAAAGCGTGTTGTTGCCCCGCGACGGCGTGTGTGTGTCGTCGCAAGTGGGCTGTGCAGTGGGCTGTGTGTTTTGCATGACCGGGCGAGAAGGCCTGATCCGGCAGGTGGGCAGCGCCGAGATCGTGGCGCAAGTGGTGCTGGCCCGCACACTGCGGCCGGTCAAAAAAGTCGTGTTCATGGGCATGGGCGAGCCCTCGCACAACCTGGACGCAGCGATGGATGCCATCGATTTGCTCGGCACCGTCGGCAACGTGGGGCACAAAAATTTGGTGTTTTCTACCGTGGGCGATGCGCGGGTGTTTGAGCGTTTGCCGCAAGGCCGAGTCAAGCCCGCATTGGCTTTGTCATTGCACACCACCCGGGCCGATTTGCGGGCGCAGTTGCTGCCACGAGCCCCGCGCTTTGATCCGAAAGATTTGGTTGAGGCGGGCGAGGTTTACGCCCGTGCCACTGGCTATCCAATTCAATACCAGTGGACGCTGATCGAAGGTGTGAACGACAGCGCCGAAGAAATCGAGGGCATCGTGCGTTTGTTGAAGGGCAAATACGCGCTGATGAACATGATCCCCTACAACGCGGTGCCCGATTTGCCTTATGCCCGGCCCACATGGGAACGCGCCGCCGAGATCGCTCGCACGTTGCACCAACGCGGCGTATTGACCAAGTTGCGCCAATCAGCGGGGCAGGATGTTGATGGCGGATGTGGACAGCTCAGGGCGCGCGATGTCGTTCAGCGCGAGCATCGGGTGCAGATTCACGCCAAGCTCAACGCCCCGGCAGCTTGACCAGACCACTGGACAGGGCGGTGCCCACCAAGATCACCGCGCCGCACAACAACATCCAGGCGGTCACGGCTTCGCCCAAAAACAGCACACCGTAGGCGATGGCAAAAACCGGCACCAAAAAGGTGACGGTAAGGGCCCGTGCAGGCCCTGATTTTTCGATCAACTTGAAGTACAAAATGTAGGCCACGCCAGTGCACATGACGCCCACCACCAGCAATGACCACCATGCTGATGCGCTGGGCCAATGGTCGGGGCGAAACCACAGCGCAGGCAAGGCCAAAGCCAAAGTGGCGCCGATTTGACTGCCTGTGGCAGTGACCAGTGGCGGCAGGCTGGGGATGTGTTTTTTGGTGAAACTGGCCGACAGCGCATAGCAGGTCGTGGCCCCCAGACAGGCCAGCACCGCCCAAGCCGGCGCAATGCCCGATGCGTTGGGCTTGAAGCTCGCTTGTCCACCCGCCAACAGCACCACGCCGCCAAAGCCGATGGCCAGACCCACTGTGCGCGACAGGCTGGGCTTGTCACCCAGCCAAATCCAGGCCACGACCGCGCCAAACAGGGGCACGGTGGCGTTCAAAATGGACGAAAACCCCGTAGTGATGTGCATCACCGCAAACGAATACAGCGCGAACGGCACGCCGCTGTTGAGCACGCCCACAAACAGCACAGGCTTCCAGTGTTGACGCAACTCAGCCCAATGGCCTTTGGCCAACATCAGGGGCAACAGGAAGGCCGAGGCAATGGCCACCCGAATGGCAGCCGTCGGCAAAGCGCCCAGCTCTAGCGCCGCCACACGCATGAACAAAAATGAAGAGCCCCAGATGGCGGCCAAGATCAAGAAATCGGCCAGCCAGCCTTTGGCATGTGAAGTGGTCATTGAGGGGAGTTATTCAGACAGCCGTGTGGCCTTCGAGTTTCAGCAGCGCTTGTTTGCGCCATACCCCACCTGCATACCCGGTGAGTTGGCCGCCTGCCCCCAAAATGCGGTGGCAGGGCACGATGATACTCACCGGATTGCGTCCCACCGCGCCGCCCACGGCGCGCACTGCCTTGGGCTTGTCCAGTTGCTTGGCCAGATCGCCATAGCTCCGGGTCTGGCTTGCAGGAACGGACAGCAAGGCCTGCCAAACCGATTGCTGAAACGGGGTGCCCGCAGACAAATCCAGCGGCAAATCGAACCGGCTCAGTTGGCCAGCGAAATAGGCCAGCAATTGATTTTTAGTCTCTTGCAACAGGGGGTTGGCGGCGTTGCTCGTCCAGTTTTGCATGTCTACCTCGCTGGGCTCATGGCGCTGGCCTTCGAACCAGACACCGCTCACACCCTGGGGCGTGGCCGTCAGAATCATCGGCCCTATAGGGCTGTCGAGGCGGAGGGTGTCGGTGGGTTTCATGGGCTGGCGTCTCGGTGTGAAGGCAAACGGGGCAGGTGGCAGCTGCGAAAGTGTTCATGTTAGCCACAAATACTGGCCATGCTCGAGTGGCCGGGTCGGTTTCAAGCCTGTGCTTTCGGGCCGGTTTTGAACCGCTTGCCGCCTACAATGCAGGGACAACCCCAAGGTCGGCCTCAGTGGCCTTTTTTATTGGTTCATCCATGCAAGTGACTCCCTCGATTTTTAAAGCCTATGACATCCGTGGCGTTGTGCCGTCCACCTTGAACGAGGCCGTGGCCGAAGGATTGGGCAAAGCCTTTGGCACCCGGGCGCTGGCCGAGGGGCAAACCACAGTGGCGGTGGGGCGCGATGGCCGATTGAGCGGGCCAAGCCTTTCGGCCGCCTTGATTCGCGGCTTGGTGGCGGCGGGTGTGCAGGTCATCGACATTGGTCTGGCCACCACACCCATGCTGTACTTTGCAGCCAACACCGCCTGCCAAAGTGGCATTCAGGTGACGGGCAGCCACAACCCCAAGGACTACAACGGCTTCAAGATGGTGTTGGCGGGCCGTGCGATTTATGGCGATGAAATCCAGGCCCTGCGCCAGATGATGGAAACCGAAACCTGGCAATTGCAAACGGGCGGCAGCGTCGCGCAGATGGATGTGCTGGCCGATTACACACAGCGCATCGTGGGCGACATCAAGTTGTCTCGCCCCATGAAAATCGTGATCGATTCTGGCAACGGCATTGCTGGGGCCTCGGCCCCCGGCATCTTCCGGGCGCTGGGCTGCGAGGTGATCGAGCTGTTCAGCGAGGTGGACGGCGAATTCCCCAATCACCACCCCGACCCCAGCAAACCCGAAAACCTGCAAGACCTCATGCGGGCCCTGAAAACCACAGGCGCTGAATTGGGCTTGGCCTTTGACGGCGATGGCGACCGCTTGGGCATCGTGACCGCCGAGGGCCACAACATCTACCCTGACCGTCAGATGCAATTGTTTGCGCAAGACGTGCTCAGCCGCGTGCCGGGCGGCACCATTTTGTTTGACGTGAAGTGTTCGCAACGCTTGGCTCCGGCCATCGAAGCCGCAGGCGGCAAGCCCCTGATGTACAAAACAGGCCACTCGCTGATCAAGGCCAAGATGCGCGCCATCGAGGCCTCAGGCGGGCAAGCCCCTTTGGGCGGCGAGATGAGCGGGCACATCTTCTTCAAGGAGCGTTGGTACGGCTTTGACGATGGCACTTACGCAGGCTGCCGTTTGCTTGAGATCGTGAGCCAATCCCCCGATGCCAATGCAGTACTCAATGCCCTGCCTACCAGCTTCAGCACGCCCGAGCTGAATGTGGCTTGCGCCGAAGGCGAGCCGCACAGCGTGACCCGCGCCTTGCAAGCCCAAGCCGCCGGTGCCTTCAGCGCACCAGCCCGGGTCTGCGACATCGATGGTTTGCGCGTGGACTGGCCCGATGGTTTTGGTTTGATCCGTGCTTCGAACACCACGCCGGTGTTGGTGTTGCGCTTTGAGGGCCAAACCGAAGCCGCACTGCATCGCATTGAGGCCGACATGCTGGCGCTGTTGCGCACGGTCAAGCCCGATGCGAAGATTCAGGCTTCGGCGCATTGAGCGGGCAGGGTAGGAAAACCATCCATGAACACACCTGATTCTTTGTTGAGCAATGACCCGGAGGTCATCGTTTTCAACCTGAAGCAGCGCTACACCGGCGTGTCCGCCACCATCAACGCGCTGGTGCCTTTGCAGGCCAAGCAGTGGCGATTGGGCTTTTGTGGCACGCGCATGTCCAATGGCATCGATGGCATGACGCTGTGCCAGGCGATGGCCTTGTCGCGCAAACCGCCAGCAGGGCGGCCTTTTCGCATCTGGCATGTGCGGCGCGACCCTGAAATGATGGCGGCGATTTTTGCCCGTGATGTGTTGCGTCTGCCGATCAAGCTGGTGTTCACTTCGGCAGCTCAGCATTTGCATGGGCGCTTTCCGCGTTGGTTGATTTCAAAAATGGATGCGGTCATCTCGACCACGCCCTTGGCTGCCAGCTTTGTGCCCAACACCACCGCCGTGGTGCCGCATGGCATCGATCTGTCTCGCTTCAGCCCGCCACCGGACAAACTGACAGCCTGGGCCGATTCGGGCTTGCCCGGTCAATACGGCATCGGTGTATTTGGTCGGGTTCGCCCCGACAAAGGCAGCGATGTTTTCGTGCACGCCATGATCCAGGCCTTGCCTCAGTTACCGGGTGCGACAGCCGTGATTGCGGGCTTGGCCCAAGCCCAGCATCAGGCCTATCAGCAAGACCTGCAGCGACAGATCGACGAAGCCGGTCTGCACGATCGCATTGTCTTTCTGGGCGAAGTGCCCGCAGGCGATGTGCACCTTTGGTACCAGCGGTGCTTGCTGTGCGTGGCTTGTCCGCGCTACGAGCCTTTTGGTCTGACGCCGTTTGAGGCGGCAGCGACGGGATGTGCGCTGGTCTGTTCACGCACCGGGGCTTTTGACCAGTTGGCCATACCCCATGTGACTGGTGAAATGGTGGACACCGACGACGTGCAAGGATTGGCCCAGGCGGTGTTGTCTGTACTGCGCGATCCACAGCATGCGGTCCAAATGGGTGAGGCTGCGCGAGCCAGGGTGACCGAGCACTTTTCGCTGGCCCGAGAGGCCGAGGGCATTGCCCGCGTGTACCACGGGCTCTTTGATCAGGCGTCCGTTTGATGGCGGGGGCTTCGTCCGAATTGGGTCGGGTCGAGCGACTGGTGTTGGCGGCCTACGATTGTCTGATGCGGGCTTTGCAACCTTTGCTCCGGCGCAAGTTGCACCGCCGTGCGCAGCACGAGCCCGAATACGGCTTGAATGTGGCGCAACGCTTTGGACACTACGAGGGTGAATCGCCTGAAGGTGGTTTTGTCTGGCTTCATGCGGTGTCTTTGGGGGAAACCCGCGCTGCGGCCCTGCTTTTACCGGCTTTGCGCAATGCCTTGCCAGGCATGCGTCTTCTGCTGACCCACAGCACTGCCACCGGTTTGGCGCAGGGCAGGACGCTGATGCAAGCGGGTGATGTGCAGGCGTGGTTGCCTTGGGATACCGCACAGGCAACACGTCAATTTTTGATGCACTTCAAGCCCCGTATAGGGTTGCTGATGGAAACCGAAGTCTGGCCTAACCTGGTACGGGCTTGTCGCCATGCAGGAGTGCCACTGTGTTTGCTCAATGCCCGCATGAGTGAGAAATCCGCTGTTCAGGCACTGCGCTGGCCAACGCTTTCTGGTCCTGCTTACCGTGGCTTGAGCCTGGTGCTGGCGCAATCTGCATCCGATGCGCAGCGCTTGCAGCGTTTGGGTTGCCTGGACGTGCGTGTTGTCGGGAATATCAAATTCGATGTGGCGGTTTCAGAGCAAGCCCGAATGCAGGCAGCGCTTTGGCAAGGCAGTCTTGCCGCAAGACCTGTCGTGATGCTGGCCAGTACACGGGAGGGCGAAGAAGCTTTGTGGTTGCAGGCTTTGCAGTCCGACGCTGTCCGCTTGAAGCAGCTCAAGTTGCTGGGTGTCTTGTGGCTTTTGGTGCCTCGCCATCCTCAGCGCTTTGATGAGGTGCATGCATTGATAGAGCAAGCGGGCTGGCGTTGCGAACGCAGAAGCGCATGGCGCGACCAAGAACCCGATGCCGTTCGCTTGGCCCATGTCGATGTGGTGTTGGGCGACAGCTTGGGCGAAATGCAGACGTACTACCTTGTCAGTCGCATGGCCCTGCTGGGGGGTAGTTTTGCGCCCTTGGGCGGGCAAAATCTCATCGAGGCGGCTGCTTGTGCATGCCCGATAGTCATGGGGCCGCACACTTTCAATTTTTCAGATGCTGCTGCTTTGGCTGCCGAGCAAGGCGCTGCTTTGCAGGTGCAGGACATGCAGGCCGCTTTGGAGCATGTTGTGTTGGCATTGACCCATCCGCAATGGCTTGATCAGGCACGGACTGCAACAGTCAAGATGTTGGACAAAGGACAAGGGGCAGTGGCTCGCCACATCGGAGCCTTGCAGTCGACGGCGCCATTGAACATGAAGGGGAGCGCTGCATGAACCATGAGGCTTTTTCACAGGTCACCATCGTGGTGGTGACCTACAACAGCGCGCATTGTTTGCCGATGCTGGCGCCCCTTTTGTCAATTTGTCCGAATGTGGTGATATCGGACAACGGCAGTGATGACAATACTGCGATCAAGGCGAAGACACTCTTGCCGCATGCCAAGGTGTTGGCACATGGACGCAATCTTGGCTTTGGAGCTGCCAACAATCGGGCGCTTGATCAGGTGGAAACGCCGTTTGCATTGCTCTTGAACCCCGATTGCGAAATGACACCGCAAGCCTTGCAAGAATTGCTGGCAGCTGCCGAGGATTTCAATGACGCGGCGGTTCTGGCGCCCCAACTCATGGCGTCAGAGGTCAAGGCAGAGGTCAATTACCGTTGGCCGACTGCTTATTGGCACAGCCGTGGCCCTGCAGCGGAAGGGCCTTTGTGCGTTGGCTTTGTTTGCGGTGCCGTCATGTTGTTGCGCATGCAGCGCATGGCCATGACCGGGTTTTTTGATGAGCAGTTCTTTCTGTATTACGAAGACGATGATTTGTGCTTGAGGCTTTTTCAAGCCAAACTGCCCATGGTGTTGTGCCCTCAAGTGAGGGTGCTGCATCGATCGCGAGGCTCGGTTCGCGGCAAGTCGCCTTGGCGCAGCGAATACCTGCGTGGTTACCACCATGCACAATCAAAGCTTATTTTCTTGAATAAGCACGAGTCTTTGCAGGCTGCCAAACGCTTGCAAAGACAACTGATCTGGACGACCACTCTGGCATTGCCACTGCGGGTCATCCTGTTTTCACCCAAGCTGGTGGCCCGAATGTGGGGCCGCTTGCGTGGGTTGTTGGAATGGACCAAACCATGAAGTTTTATGAAGACTGAGGTTCTGATAATAACGCTCGCCAGTGCAACTTCGCGCAGGGCCTTCCAACAGTTGCAAGCTGATCGTCTCGGCTTTACACCGACCTGGCACCAAGCGATGGGGATCAACGATTTTGGCGATGACATTTTTCTAAAAAATGCCTTCTGTTGGCAGCGGCCACTCAAAAAAACAGAAGTTGGTTGCTTTTTAAGCCATTTGCAAGTTTGGCAAAAGGTTGCTCTTAACTCGGGTCCGGTAGTCATTCTTGAAGACGATGTGATTTTGTCTGAGGGTTGGGGGGAAAAAATCGACGATTTGGCGACTCTCAAAGATTTGGACTGTGTCAACTTCGAGGCTGTTGGAAAAAAACAGGTGGGTCAGTCCAGGTTGGTTAGAGGCGTGCTTATTCAGCGATTGCATCTCAACAGTTCCGGTGCGGGTGCTTATCTGTTGTGGCCAAAGGGTGCACAAAAACTCTTGGCACGGTATGAAAAGGAAGGTGCTGCCCTTGCAGATGTCTTCATGAACGAGGCAAAAGAACTCAATGTTTGGCAACTGGTTCCAGCTGTTGCTATTCAAATGTGCATTCTTCCGTACTATGGCTTGCCAAGCATGGAGGAGGGGCTCTCGCAGATCGCACGTGAGAAACATTCAAGTCCGAAGCCAGCCTCTTTAGCTCTTCAAGCAAAAATGAAGTGGCGGCGTATTCGCGGTGAGATTCGCAAGGGTTTTCGACGTTTGGGTATTCTTGTAGGTCATCGGCGGCATTACATTCCTTACCTGCACCATTCAAGAAAATTGCGATAAATATTGAAATTATTTCGGTTTAAAAGTAAATTTTATGCCAAAATAATTTAAAGATAAATTCTTTTATTGAAGTTTTAAAATTTCAATAGACCGACTGGGAGATTTTTTATGCTGAAAACCAGCAGAAACATACTATTTCCGTGGGTAACGGGCTTGTTGATGGCCGGTGTTCTCGTCGTCCCAGGTTGTTATGCTTTGCTTACTTATTGGCTTGCAATTTATGGTCTTATCTATGCCAAATCTTTTCTCAAAGATGTTTGGCGGCCAAGTCTGAGTATAGGGGCTTGCCCCATTTGGATCGGTTTGATTGTCTATCTTTTTATAGGCATCGGCTTGGGCTTGTGGCATGGCTACAAGGGTGCTTATTTTGAAGCATATTTACCCATGGTGTTGGCTCCTTTTATTCTCAACGCTGTCGTAGCAGCTCGACCTCCCTTGGCTATGCTCTGGCTGGCTTCAGCAACGGCGGCTATTCTGGCTGGTCTATTGGCCTGCTACCAGTCTTTGTATCTCCATGCAGGACGTGCTATTGGTGCAATGAATAATCAAATTATGTTTGGTGATTTGTCTGTCGTATTGGCTATGTTTTGTGCATTTGGTTGGATTTTTGGCAGTAAAGATCGGCATCCCTTGTGGCTGAGACTTTATTTGTCCTTTGGTGTGGTCATGGGTTTGTTGGCCTCTTTACTCAGTGGGACCAAGGGCGGTTGGATGTCTGTGCTCATGGTGTCATTATTGTTAATTTCTTTTGCACTGTCTAATTGGCACTGGTCCAAGAGATTTTTTGTGGCTGCTGCTATTTTGGTTGCGATTGTGGTTTTGGTTTGGCTTATGCCCGCTGAACTCGTGATGGATCGAGTAGTCGGAGGATTCAAGGCAGCCCATATTTGGTTTCTGTCTGGACAGATCACAGATGGTTCTGTCAGTATTCGGCTTGAAATGTGGCGGCAGGCTTTGAATATGATTGCCGATGAGCCTTGGGCAGGCTGGAATACATCGGGAGCCCAATTGGAATTAGCAAGTCGACTCAATTCGATCGGCGCTGGTAACCACTGGACACAGGTGGAAAACGACTTATTACAAACAGGAATTGTTCACGGTATTCCTGGGTCATTTTCATACCTTGTTTTTTATGGGGGACTAATTTTTGGATTTTCTCGCATTAAAATGAGGCAAGCACATCCGGGTTTTCATGTGGTTGCATTGTCAATGTTGGGTGTTTTACTCGCGATTGTGATGATAGAGTTTGGATTTTCGGTTGTTGTACTTGGTAGAAATGCTTTTAGACATACTTGGATCGTTTGGAGTATGTTGCTGCTCGGTTACTTAATTACCAGCTGCTCTTTCAAACACAAAAATCGGAATTAATTATGGAGCTTATTTATTTTTGCCCAGATGTAAAAAAGCCAGTTGGTGGAATAAAGGTTATTTACCGTCAAGCCGAGGTTGTCCAGGAAATAATCCGTCATAAAGGCGTTGCTGTCTCAGTGATGCATCCCAACACATGGTTTTTTAAAATTAAATGGTTTGAATCAAAGATAAAAATACGACGTGGTTTCTTTAAATGGCATTGGGCTGCTGGAAAGCCGTCTTGTTCAAAGATTATAGGCAGTTTCGATTCTAAGAAGCACATGATCGTTTTGCCGGAGTTGTGGGCTCGTAAATATGGTCATCAACTTGCAGATATGGGAGTCCCGTATGCCATTTTTGTCCAGAATGGTTATTACATAAGCAAGGGAAATCTTGATGTTTTGAACAAAGCTTACCAATCGGCACGTTGTATTATGACGATTTCCGAGGATGCCACACAGTGCGTTGCGTTGGCATTCCCCGGTTGTGAGTCGAAAATATTACGTGTGCATTGTTCTGTCGATGGAACGCGATTTCGTACTGTTGGGCTGAAGGAAAATATTATTACTTACATGCCACGTAAATTGGCTGACCATTCTTCCAAGGTTCTTTTTTTCCTGCGCAATAACTTGCCTGCGCACTGGAGAATTGTCCCTATTCAAGGTTTAAGCGAAGAAGCTGTAGCGAAATTGCTGCAGCGTTCCAAAATCTTCATGTCATTTAGCCATTTTGAGGGGCTTGGTTTACCCCCGATTGAAGCTGCATTGGCAGGCAATCAAGTCATTGGATATACCGGGCAAGGTGGCAAGGAGTATTGGGTTCCTGAGATTTTCGATGAAATCAATTCGGGCGATGTAATGGGGTTCGCCAAGCATGTGCTCTTAAAAGTAAGGGAGATGGACCAACGAAATAGTTTCCTTTTAAACGCCGGAGCCATTCAAAAACTGTCTGGAACATACAGTGTTGAACAAGAAAAGTCAGATATGCGGCGGTTTATTGAAATTATGAGTTTGTAGCCTATTTGTATTCCTTTGCTTCTCGCATCATTTCTGATGGCTAAATTTCCAGTTGTTTAGGTTATTCGAGAAGCAAAATGGCCAGTACCTGGAAAAATAAAGCGGAGCCTAAACTCCGCCATTTGTCAGTGCAGTGAAGTGTTGATGGGATCGAGGTCTTTTTCTTTCAACACCCCAGCCGCCTGCTTTAGCTTCAACTGCCCCAGCAGCACGTCATACCGGGCTTTGGCCAAATCGCGTTTGGTCTGGAAGAGTTGGCTTTGGCTGTTGAGCACATCGATGTTGATGCGCACGCCCACTTGATAACCCAGTTTGTTGGCATCGAGCGCGCTTTGGCTAGAGGCTTCGGCCGCTTCCAGGGCTTTGACTTGACCGAGGCCCGACTGCACGCCAAAGAAAGCGGTGCGGGTGGCTTGGGTGACGGTGCGTTGCGCCGCGTCGAGGTCGTTGCGGGCTTTTTCTTCCAGCGATACGGTTTCTTGAATGCGGTTTTGCGTGGCGTGGCCCGCGTACAAAGGCAGGTTAAACGCCAAGCCGATCGTGCCGGTGTTGTTGTTGACCCTGGACGTGGATGCATCACCGCGGAACCGTGTGCCGCCATAAGAGGCGTTCAAGTCCAATGTCGGCATGTGTCCGGCTTTGGCTTTTTCAGTTTCGAGTTGGGCTACTTCCAAGCCGACGCGGGCTTGCTCAATGGCCGGGCTTTGCGCGGTGGCTTGCTGAACCCAAGTTTCTGCATCTCCGCCAGCAGCCGTGTTGAGGGCTGCGCCGGGTTTGAGGGCCAGGGGCTGTGCGTTGCTTGTCCCGACAGATTGGTCGAGTGCCAGTTTTTTGACCCGCAATTCGTTTTCGGCTGCAATTTCTTGGGCCGTCACCAAGTCAAAGCGTGCTTGCGCTTCACGGGTGTCGGTGATGGTGGATGTGCCCACTTCAAAGTTGCGCTTGGCTGCAGCCAATTGCTCGGAAACCGCTGACTTTTGGGCTTTCACGAAAGCCAGGCTTTCCTGGGCTGTGAGCACCTCAAAGTAAGCCTGGCTAACGCGCACGATCAAATCTTGTTCGGCTGCTTTGAGTTGTGCCTGGGCCAAGTCTGCTTGTTTTAGACCTTGTTTGTAGCCTGCCAAATTCGCAGGGCGAAACAGCGGTTGGCTGGCGCTGAGCGTGGCCGTGCGTGTGCCGTAACGGGCATCTACATTGGTGCTGGTTCGGTTATCGAAGTCGGTTTCACTCACCGTAGCGCCCAGTCCAGCGGTCGGGCGCATCAGGGCTTTGGCCTGTTCGGCTTTGGCCAGATTGGCCTGGTATTGCGATTGCGCCGCCTTGTACGTGGCGTCGTAGCCCTTGGCGGTTTCGTAAAGCTGGACCAGACTTTGGGCTTGGGCGGTGCCTGTCAAAACAGCCGTCAGGGCAATAGTCAGGGGCAAGATGCGCAGTTTCATGGTGAATTCTTTCAAAACTCGGTGTGACCAGCCGATTCAATAAACCGGAATGTTGGGGTCGACTTGCACAGACCAGGCATGGATGCCGCCCGATACGTTGGCCACCTGGTAGCCATGTTGGGCCAAGAAAGCCGCCACTTGCATGCTTCGGCTACCGTGGTGGCACAGACAGGCGATGGGGCGTGATTTGTCCAGCTCGTGCAGCCGAGCCGGAATGGTTTGCATGGGCATGTGCACCAGATCCAAGCCTTCGGGCTTGGCACTGGCTGTTTGCAATTCCCAGCCTTCACGCACATCCAGCAGGACGGGGCGCTGTGTCTGGCCTTTGGCCCAATCGGCGATGTGTGCGGGGGTGATTTGTTCCATGGCCTTGTGGTGTCAGAACTGGAAGCGTGAGGGCTCGGCAAAACCGCTCAGCCGTGGGGCGTTGCAGTCCCAAGGCTCGGTGGTGGTCCAGCTGCTTTCGCTGGTGCGGGTGATCAGTGTGGCGCGCATCATGGGCTCGTCGCCCACGATGGCGGCCAGACGACCACCCACCGCGAGTTGCTGCAACAGGGCGGCAGGCACTTCGGCCACAGAGCCGCTGATCACAATCGCATCAAATGGGCCATCTGTGGCCGCACCTTGGCTGCCATCGGTATTGCGCACAGTCACGTTGCTCACGCCTGCCTTTTGCAGGTTGGCTTGGGCTTGTACAGCCAGATTGGCGTCGATCTCCAGGCTCAGCACATGCGCCGCTTGGTGGGCCAGCAGGGCGGCCATGAAGCCTGAACCCGTGCCAATGTCGAGCACTTTGTCGGTTTTTTGCACAGCCAAGTCTTGCAGCAAGCGAGCCTGAACCCGGGGTGCCAGCATGACCTGGTTGGGCGCTGCGCCCAGGGGGATTTCCATGTCCACAAAGGCCAGTGCTTTGTGTGCCAAGGGCACAAAGTCTTCACGGCGCACGACCGAGAGCAGGGCCAGCACTTGGGGGTCCAGCACTTCCCAAGGGCGGATTTGCTGTTCGATCATGTTGAATCGGGCTTGATTCAGATCCATGGGTACTCCTGAAAGGGTTATCTCTAAATGGGATGATTTTAAGGGGCGGGCGTGTCATGTCCCTGACGGCTGGGGGCAAAGCCGGCTTTGCGGCGAATCCATTGCGCCAAGTCATCCATGTAGCAATACACCACAGGGACCACCACCAGGGTCAGCAGCGACGAGGTGATGACCCCGCCGATCACGGCCTGGCCCATGGGCGCGCGTTGTTCCGAGCCCTCGGTCATGGCAAAAGCCAAGGGCACCATGCCGAAAATCATAGCCAAAGTGGTCATCAAAATCGGACGCAAACGCACTTTGGCGGCCATCAAGAGCGCAGCGCTGCGCTCCATGCCAGGGATGCGGTGGCCATCGGCATCCGTCTGATCCTCTCGGGCGCGAATGGCAAAGTCCACCAACAAAATGGCGTTTTTGGTGACCAAGCCCATCAGCATGATCACGCCAATGATGGAGAACATCGACAAGGTCGAGCGAAAAGCCATCAGGGCCAGCACCACGCCGATCAAGGTGAGCGGCAGGGCTGTCATCAAGGCCAAGGGTTGCAAAAAGCTCTTGAACTGGCTGGCCAAGATCATGTAGATGAAGATCACCGCCATCGCCAAGGCCGACACGGCATAGCCAAACGACTCGGCCATGTTTTTGGTGGAGCCCCCAAACTGGAAGCGGTAACCCGGCGGCAGGTTCACGCCTTCCATGACCTTGCGGATGTCTGCAGACACTTCCCCGGTGGCCCGGCCATAGGTGTTGGCGTTGATGGCCACTTCGCGCGTCAGGTCGCGGCGGTTGATTTGGTTGGAGCCGGTCGATTCGGTGATTTTGGCCACTTGGCCCAAGCGCACCACACGCGGGTTGCCATCGGCCCCAGCAGCCACGGCAAAGGGCAGGCGTTCCAGGTCTTGTGGGGCATTGCGGCTTTCGGGTGACAGACGCACATTCACGTCATAGGTTTGGTCATCAGGTGCGCGCCAGTTGCCCACGGTTTGGCCTGCGACCAAGGTGCGCAAAGGCCCGGCCAGTTGCCCGGTGCCCAGCCCCAAGTCGGCCGCCGAGTCGCGCAGCACCTCCACACGGATGGTGGGTTTGTTGGCCTTGACGCTGGAGTCCAAGTCCACCAAGCCGGGAATGTGGCGCACTTTGTCCATCACGCCCAGAGCCAATCGCTCCAGCTCGCGCTGGTCTGGCCCTTGCAGCGAAAATTCGACTTGCTTGTTGCCGCCCACCGAGTCCAGCAGGCCCACGTGCGTGACCGTGATGCCCGGAATGCGTTGGAGCCGGTCGCGCAAGACGCCCGACATCTCGTCCACATTGCGCTGACGGCTCTTGCGATCGACCAATCGGACATAAATGCTGGCGTTGTTTTTGCCCAGAGCGTTGCCGGTGTTGAGTGTGGCCAAGGTGTAGCGCACCTCGGGCAACTCGCGGATGATGGCTTCGACTTGGCGGGCTTTGGCTTCGGTGGCTTGCAGTGAGCTGCCCACGGGCGTCTGAAAACTCACGGTGGTTTCAGAAAAATCGGCCTTGGGCACAAACTCGGTGCCGACAAAACGGATCATGAAAATGCTCAGCGCAAAAACACCGACCGCCATCAGCACGGTTTTGCGTTTGTGCACCAGCGACCAAGCCAAGATGGTTTGATAACCGTCGGCCAAGCGGTCGGTGCCACGATCAAACCAGCCCGTGACCCGGCCAATGGTTTTGTCGTAAAGGGTCACGGCCGCATGCGGTTTGCCGTGCGCTTCGATGCTGGGGTCGTGCCAGATGCTTGACAGCATGGGGTCGAGTGTGAAGCTCACAAACATCGAGATCATCACCGCCGCCACGATGGTGATGCCGAACTCGTGGAAGAACTTGCCGATGATGCCTTCCATGAAGCCGATCGGTAAAAACACCGCCACGATGGACAGTGTGGTGGCCAGCACGGCCAAGCCAATTTCTTGGGTGCCGTCAAGCGAGGCATTCCAGGCATTTTTGCCCATTTGCACATGGCGCACGATGTTCTCGCGCACCACGATGGCATCGTCAATCAACAAGCCCACGCACAGCGACAAAGCCATCAGCGTGATCATGTTGATGGTGAAGCCAAACATCTGCATGAACATGAAGGTGCCGATCAGCGAGATCGGCAAGGTCAAGCCCGTGATGACGGTGGAGCGCCAAGAATTCAAAAACAGGAAAACAATCAGCACCGTCAGGATGGCCCCTTCGATCAAGGTGCGCCGAACGTTGTCGACCGCCACGCGGATGGGGCGCGAACTGTCCGCGATGGGTTCCAGCCGAATGCCCGCAGGCGTTTGGCTTTTCATCTCGGCCACGGTCTTGATCAAGCCATCAATCACGTCGATGGTGTTTTCGTCCTGGGCTTTTTGCACCGTCATCAGCAGCGTGCGCTGGCCGTTGTACAAAGCCAAGGTCTCCAACTCTTGGGCACCGTCTTGTACCCGAGCCACCTGAGACAGTCGAACCGATGTGCTGCCTTTGCGAGCCACGATGATGCGTTCGAAGTCCTCGGGGCGCTTCATGCGCGATTCGATTTGAACCATGCGCTCTTGCTCCAGCGAGCGGATCGCGCCCACAGGCAAGTCTTGGTTCTCGTTGCGCACTGCATTGACCACTTGTTCGGCGGTCACGCCCAAAGCCTCCATGGCAGTCGGCTGCAAATACAAATTGATTTCGCGCCGGGTGCCGCCCACCAAGGACACCGAGCCCACGCCGCGCACGTTCTCTAGGCGTTTTTTGAGTACTTGTTCAGACCAATTGGTCAGCTCCACCGCACTCAGCGCAGGGCTTTTGGCCGTGTCGGTACTGGCCTCAGGCACCACGGCCAGCGACCAGATAGCGCGGGCCGACGGGTCAAAGCGCAGCACTTTGGGCTCTTTGACTTCGCTGCGCAGATTGGGGCGGATGGCGGCGACTTTTTCGCGCACATCTTCAGCGGCTTTGCGGCCATTGATGTTCAGTTGAAACTCGATCACCACCACCGATTGGTTTTCGTAGCTGCGCGAGGTGAGGGCGTTGATGCCCGCGATCGAGTTGACGCCTTCTTCGATTTTTTTCGAGACTTCGCTCTCGACAATTTCAGGCGATGCGCCGGGGTACTCGGTGCTGACCACCACCACCGGAAAGTCGATGTTAGGAAACTGGTCGACCTTGAGCCGTTGGTAAGAGAACAGGCCCAGCACCACCAAGGCCAGCATGACCATGGTGGCGAAAACGGGGTTTTTTAGGCTGACGCGGGTGAACCACATGGATGAATCCTTCTCAGCGCACGCCAGCGGTGAACTTCACCTGGGTGCCTTCGCGAACCGCGCCTGCGCTGGCCGTGAGCACTGGGGTGCCTTCGGCCAGTCCTTGCACTTCAACCCAGGTCAAGGTGATGTTGTTCAGGGTCTTTTCGGCACGGGTGCCGGTTTGCACCGTCACGTGGCGCACTTGCTCGCCATCGATCACCTGCACATAAGGCTGCGGCTTGTCGGTGCGCACGCTTGAAAGCGGCACGGCCAGGGCCTGCACCGTGCGGGTGCCCAAAGTGCCTTCACTAAACAGGCCTTGCCGCAAACCCTCTTGACCGGCCACACCCAGATAGACCAGCACACTGCGGCTACCCGCTTGGGCAGCGGGGCTGATGCGCAAGACCTTGGCGGGGACGGGTTCGTCCATGCCTTCGACCTTCAATTGCGCCTTCATGCCGGGGCGCACCAAGCTGGCGTCGGCTGCGGGCATGGCCGCTTCGAGTTCGAGCTGGCTGAGGTTGACCACCTCCACAATGCGGGCGTCCAGCGCCATGCGCTCACCGGGTTGGGCCAGGCGCTGGGCAATCTGACCGCTGATGGGTGAGCGGATGCTGGCATCGTCCAAAGCCTTGCGGGCCACATCAAGCGCTGCCACGGCCGCCATGTGGGTGGCCTTGGCGCCATTCAGGCTGGCGACTGAGTTTTGCAAAGCGGTTTGCGAGATGAAGCCTTGGTCCACCAGTGCTTTGTTGTTGTCAAACTGCTTCTGTGCGATCTCGACTTGGGCCTGTGCCGCATCGGCTTGCTGCTTGGCCTGGCGCTCACGCGCTTGGTATTCGGTCGGGTCGATGCGGGCAATCGATTGCCCCGCTTTGACCACATCGCCTTCACGCACCACCAAATCCATCAACTCACCTGCCACGCGGGCTTTGACCATGGCGCTTTGGCTGGCCTTGAGCGTGCCCGAAACCGGCAGTCCCATCACCATGTCTATTTTCTGCACAGGCGTGACATCGCTGGCACTGAGCTCGATCTGGTTGGCCACCGGCGCGGTGGGCGCCGCATTGACCGCGGGCTTGCGTTGGCTGGCCCAACGGGCACCGCCCGCGAGCAAGACGGCGACAGCCACACCAGAGAGGATCCAAAGGGTAGAGCGTTTCATAGAGATTCAGACAATGAAAGACCACGCACCAGCAATCGGGCGTGTTGGGTGATGAATTTTTCGGGCTGGATTTGCTCTGACACCGGGCAGCATGGGCCCATGGAATGTTTCCACATCACCAAAAATAGCAAGGGTGCCATGACCGAATGCAGGGCCAACTCGACATCCACCGGGCTGAATTCGCCTTGGTCGATGCCGCGTTGCAAGGCGTTGCGCACCAGCGTATGACCGGGCTCAATCACTTCTGTACGGTAAAACTGGGCCAGTTCCGGGAAGTTGCTGGCCTCGCTCATCACCAGCTTGGAAATGCCCGAGGCCTTGGTGGCGCCATAGCGGTGCCACCATTGCAGCATCATCCACTCCAGCAGTTCGCCTGTCGTGCCTTTGAAGTTCGCCACTTCAGCGGCACCTTGGCTCACCGGCTCGATGACATTGGCACGCACCACGGCTTTGAACAGGTCTTCTTTGCTGGGAAAGTACAAAAACAGCGTGCCTTTGGACACGCCAGCGCGAGCGGCCACTTCTTCTACCCGGGTTGCGGCAAAGCCTTTTTCGACAAACAAGTCCAAAGCGGCATCGAGCAACTCGCCGGGGCGGTCTTGCTTGCGACGTTCGCGCTTGTGCGCGACTGGGTGGTCTGAGGGGTTCACAAAGTTCTATTAATGACTGACTGGTTAGTAATGTAAGCCTTGGCGGGCACTTCGTCAAGCCGTCAGCGCACACGGCAGGGTGAAACGCAGAGCAAAAAAAAGGGGCCGTAGCCCCTGGGAGTTGCCGCTGAATGCTTGTCAATAGAAAGCCTGCAAGCCGGTTTGGGCTCGACCCAAAATCAGTGCGTGCACATCGTGTGTGCCTTCATAGGTGTTGACAGTCTCCAGGTTGATCATGTGGCGGATGACGTGGTATTCGTCGTGGATGCCGTTGCCGCCGTGCATGTCGCGTGACATACGGGCGATGTCCAGCGCTTTGCCGCAGCTGTTGCGCTTGATCATGCTGATCATCTCGGGCACCGCTTTGCCCTCGTCCATCAGGCGGCCCACACGCAGGCAGGCTTGCAGGCCGAGTGTGATTTCGGTCTGCATGTCGGCCAGTTTTTTCTGGATCAACTGGTTTTGCGCCAATGGGCGACCAAACTGCACGCGGTCCAAGGTGTACTGGCGGGCACGGTGCCAGCAGTCTTCGGCCGCCCCCAGTGCGCCCCAAGCGATGCCATAGCGGGCCTTGTTCAGGCAACCGAACGGGCCTTTGAGACCGTTCACGTTGGGCATCAGGTTTTCGGACGGCACAAACACATCGTCCATCACGATCTCGCCGGTGATGCTGGCGCGCAGGCTCATCTTGCCTTCGATCTTGGGCGCGCTCAGGCCCTTCATGCCTTTTTCAAGGATGAAGCCGTGAATGGCTTCTTGGCCGCCCACGCTGCCGTCTTCGTTTTCCAATTTGGCCCAAACCACAAACACGTCGGCGATCGGCGAGTTGGTGATCCACATCTTGGCGCCCTTCAAAATGAAGCCACCATCGACAGGCTTGGCTCGGGTCAGCATGCTGGCCGGGTCGGAGCCGTGGTTGGGTTCGGTCAGACCAAAGCATCCCACCCATTCGCCCGTCGCCAGCTTGGGTAGGTATTTTTGGCGCTGCGCTTCGCTGCCGTATTCGTTGATCGGGTGCATGACCAGTGAGCTTTGCACGCTGATGGCGCTGCGATAGCCGCTGTCCACGCGCTCGACTTCGCGTGCGATCAGGCCATAGGCCACATAGCTCAGGCCCGCACAGCCATAGCCTTCGATGGTGGAGCCCAAAAAGCCCATGGCCCCGGCCTCGTTCATGATCTCGCGATCGAATTTTTCATGGCGGGCCGCTTGCAGCACGCGGGKTTGCAGGCGTTCCTGGCAAAAGGTGTGGGCGGCTTCGACGATGGCGCGTTCGTCATCGGAGAGTTGTTCGCTCAGCAAAAAGGGATCATTCCATTGGAAAGTAGGCTTCATTTTGGGTCTCCTGGGTCAGTGCTTAACTATTCAATCAGTGTGTCATGCCCGTCACTGCGGGGATCCATGACTTTCTAACGATGCCATTGTTGGTACTTCATGAATAGTTGTCTAATATTGATTATCGATGCAGCAATACATTTTTTAAATCTATGGAATTCCGTCACCTGCGATATTTCCTCATGCTGGCCGAAGAGCTGCATTTTGGCCGCGCCGCCCAGCGCCTGTCGATTTCGCAGCCGCCTTTGAGCTTGAACATTCAACAGCTTGAAGCCTCGGTCGGGGCGCAATTGTTCAACCGCAACAGCCGAGGTGTCCAGCTCACCGCAGCGGGTTTGGCCTTTGTGCCTGCGGCGCGGGCCTTGTTGGCACAAGCCGGTGCGGCGGCCCGCGAGGCACGCGATGTTGCCGAGGGCCAATCGGGCCAGTTGCTCATTGGCTTTCCCGGCACCATGCTGTATTGCGGTTTACCGCAAGTCCTGAGCCGCTTTCAGGCCAGTCACCCGCGTTTGCGACTGGTCTTGCGCGAGCTCAGTTCGTCAGAGCAATTGTCCGAGTTGCTGCGCGACCGACTGGATGTGGGTTTTGTCCACACGCCCCGTGTGCCGCCCGGGTTTGAGCACATTTTGGTGGCCAGCCAGCCCTTGGTTGCCTGTTTGCCTGCCAGCCACCCATTGGCCAGCGCGTCCAGTCTGAGCCTGAATGCGCTGTCAGGGCAAGACTTGGTGGTGGTGTCCCGCACGGTATCGCCGGATTACCACGAGCGCATTGTGATGTTGTGCGAGCAAGCCGGCTGGATGCCGCCCGTTGTGCACGAGTTGCGCCATTGGCTGAGCGTGGTGTCCTTGGTTTCGCAAGGTTTGGGTGTGGCGCTGGTGCCGCAGGCGTTGCAGCAATCGGCGCTGGCGGGCGCGGTGTTTGTGCCGCTGCGCGAAGTGGAGGTGCGTTATGACACGCGATGCCTGTGGCGCAGCGACCGAGACCAGACGGCGCTGGGGGACTTTGTTCAGGCGGTGCAGGCAGGGCTTGTGGGCGACCGATAATTCAAATGGCTTTAGGTGGGCTCGGGGTGCCTTGGGGGGCATTGGGCAGGGGATGGATCCCGCATCCAGTGCGGGATGACAAGCTTCAAAATCGCAATAGGAACAAACATGACAGAAACTTTGGTTTTGGGCGGCGGGTGCTTTTGGTGTACCGAGGCGGTGTACGTCAAGGTGCAGGGCGTGACCGACGTGGAGTCGGGCTATTGCAACGGCCAAACCACAGCGCCCACTTACGAAGCAGTGTGCACAGGCCGCACGGGGCACAACGAGGTGGTCAAGCTGGCTTACGACCCGTCACAGATCAGCACCCGTGAGTTGCTGGAGATTTTCTTTGTCATCCACGACCCGACCACCCTCAACCGCCAGGGCAACGACACAGGCACACAGTACCGCAGCGGCATTTACTTCACCACGCCCGAACAGTCCGAGGTGGCGCAGGCGCTGATCGCCGAGTTGACGGCTGCCAACGCATTCGGTCAGCCCATCGTGACCGAGGTGCTGGCGCTGGACAACTACAGCGCGGCCGAGGATTACCACCAAGACTTTTTTGAGCGCAACCCTGACCAAGGTTATTGCATGGCCGTGGCTGCGCCCAAGGTGGCCAAGTTCAAGAAGACGTTTGCGCGTCTGGTGCGTGAGTGACAATACTGTCCCCGTATTGGCTTCGCATTGGCTTGGGTCCGTGTTTTCACTGCGCTCAACAGCAGTCACCTTGAGTCGCAGTTCACTTTTATCGCCCATGTCTCTTGACCATCCCGTTCTTTCTTCCCTCTTGCCGGTCGTTTTCTTGATCTTCATTGGTTTTGTAGCGGGCAAAGCCAAACTGGTGCGCGGTGAGTCGGTGCGTGATTTGTCCAATTTGGTGTTTCTGGTACTGACCCAAGCCTTGCTGTTTCGCACCATGAGCAGTGTGCACATCGAGCAACTCGATTTCAAACCCGTGATGCAGTACTTCCTGGTGGCGGGGTCTTTGTTTGTTGCCATGCTCTGGATCTACGGCAGCAACAGCCGTGCTTCGGTATTGGCACTGGCCAGCATTTTCAGCAATACCTTGATGATCGGCGTGCCGCTGATCGGTTTGGCTTATGGGCAAGAAGGGCAGGTGCTGCTGTTCACCCTGATTTCATTGCACGCCTTGGTGTTGTTGAGCGCGGCCACACTGGTGCTTGAGTTGCAAGTCGCACAAGAACAGACGGCCTTGTCAGGTGAGCGGCGGTCCATCTGGCGCACCGTGGCGTCGGCCATCCGCAACGCCATCATTCACCCTGTGCCACTGCCGATTTTGGTGGGGCTGGCTTATGCGCAAACCGGCTGGGGCTTACACCCCATCGTGGACCGTCCATTGGCTTTGTTGGGCAGTGCTTTTGGGCCCGTGGCCCTGGTGCTGGTGGGCATCACTTTGGCGCTCACGCCCATCGGACGGCAGTTCGGTCTGGCGCTGCGTTTGTCCTTGGTGAAAACCGTGTTGCACCCGATGCTCATGTTGGCGGCGGGCTGGCTGTTGGGCCTGCGCGGGCTGCATTTGGCAGTGATGACGGTGGCTGCGGCACTGCCGATTGGGGCTAATGTCTTTTTGTTTTCGCAGCGTTACCGCAAGGAAGAGGATGCCGTGACAGCCGGCGTGGCCGTATCCACCGCCATGGCGGTGTTGAGCGTGTCGGCGGTCATGGCGGTGCTGCCCTTATTACCCGCCTGAAACCTGTTCGATGGCCCGCCTGATGCGGCCAGTCTGGGTCAGGGTGCCAGGCGCTCGCGCAACCAATGGCTGCCATCCTGGGTGTAACGCAAACGGTCATGCAAACGGCTTTTGCGTCCTTGCCAGAACTGCCATTGGTCGGGCACCAAGCGGTAACCGCCCCAGTGAGGCGGGCGAGGTGGTTGCAGCATGAACTGCGCTGCGTATTTGGCGGCGTTGGTCACCAGCACGGTGCGACCGTCGATCACCTGGCTTTGAGGGGAAGCCCAAGCCCCGATGCGCGAGTCCAGTGGGCGGCTGTGAAAGTAAGCATCGCTTTCTTCGGCGCTGACTTTTTCCACGCGGCCTTCAATGCGTACCACGCGCTCTAACTCGACCCAGTGGAACTGCAGAGCAGCAAACGGATTGCCCGCCAGTTCCTGGCCTTTTTGGCTGTCGTAATTGGTGTACCAGACGATGCCGCGTTCGTCGTAGCCCTTGATCAACACCACCCGTGTGCTGGGTCGCAAGTTGTTGGCCACGGTGGCCAGCGTCATGGCGTTGGGTTCGGGCACTTCGGATGCGATGGCTTCTTGCAGCCATTGCTCAAATTGCTTCAAGGGGTCGGCTTGTGAGGCGTTTTCGTTGAGCTCGGCTTTTTCGTAGCTCTTGCGCAGGTCGGCGATGTTCATGGCTTGAGTATAGGCAGAGCTTGTGTGTGCAGACCGACTTGGGGCGGGTGGGCTTGGGGTTGGAGGGGGCTTGGTGAGCGCACGGGCCACGGGTGCTTCAGTCGGCGTGGCGCAGCAAGGCGGCCAAAGCCCGGTCTTCAATGCCGTGGGCCCGCAGGCTTTCATGGGTTTGGCGGGCATAGTCCAGCGTGGTGCCAAATCTGCCACAGGCTTGCTGAAAGATCTGCCGGTAAGTTTGAGCGGGTAAATGCCCCGTGAAGCTGGCGCTGCTGCGGGGGAGGGTAAAGGCCAGCGCTTTGACCTGGCCATGTGGTGTCGCGCAAGACAGCCAGTTGGGGGTGTAAACGTCCATGGGCATCTCGCGTTCCCAGAGTCGCACCAATACCTCGTCTGCTTGATCTTGGGCCACCCGGTAAACCACGCCTTGGCAACTGCCGCCAGCCAACAAGGCAAACACCAAGCCCGGACATTCCGGGCTGCCCCGGTTCAGTCGGCTCCACATTTTCAGGGCGCGGTGCCAGCCCCAAACGCGGGTGATGTGTTGCTCTGTTGCCTCGAATTCGGGCCGCCAAAGCAGCGAGGCATAGCCGAACACCCACAAATCCTGACCTGCTGCTTGTGTTCGAAAGCGGTCGAGCAAGTCAACCTGAAACCCCGCACAGGCAGTCGCGGGAGCGGGCTGAACTAGGGTATCCAGGTCTGTGTCAGTCATGTGCAAAGAGGCCCCATTACAATCTGGCCACTATTTTCGGAGAAAACAAACATGTCGACCCCTCAAGATGACAACCAACCCGTAGTTTGGGCCGTTCTGGTGGCCGTGATCGTGCTGACCATTGGTTTGGCCGTCGGTTTTGGCATTGCCAAAAGCAAAAAAGCGGCCCCTGCAGCGCCCGCTGCTGTCACTGCGCCAGTTGCCGAAGCCTCTGCGCCAGCCACTGATGCGTCTGCACCCGCCGCTGCCGCACCCGCGGCCGATGCTTCTGCTGCCAAGTAATTCGGCAGGTGACGCTACAAAAAACCCGCTTCGGCGGGTTTTTTAATGCCTGATCGGTTTCACTCACGACTTGTACCCAGTCTGTAACCGCCCAAACGCACCAAAACAGGGGAACACGGTTACCATCGGTCATGTAATTTAGTTACCACGTCTGACCCGACGTCAAAACATGACACTCCACCCCATACTGGTCGCTGTGACCGCCCGCATCACTGAGCGCAGCCGTCCGACCCGGCAGGCCTATTTGCAACAGGTCGATGCCGCCGCCAGCAAAGACCCTGGCGCGCAGCGCCTCGGCTGCGCCAACGTGGCCCACGCCTTTGCCGCCATGCCCGAAGGCGACAAAAACCGCGCCACCGCACTCGACAAAATCAAGGTGGTGGCCCCGCGTGCCCCGAATATCGGCATCGTCAACGCCTACAACGACCTGCTGTCTGCCCACGCGCCGCTGCAGCACTACCCCGACCTCATCAAGGACGAAGCCCGCAAGCTGGGTGCCACCGCCCAAGTGGCGGGTGGCGTGCCCGCCATGTGCGACGGCGTGACCCAAGGCACCCCCGGCATGGAACTGAGCCTGTTCAGCCGCGACGTGATCGCCATGGCCACGGCGGTGTCGCTCAGCCACGATGTGTTTGACGCCGCCCTGATGCTGGGCGTGTGCGACAAGATCGTGCCCGGCCTCTTGATTGGCGCGTTGCAGTTCGGCCATTTGCCCACGGTGTTTGTGCCCGCAGGACCGATGACCAGCGGCTTGTCGAACAGTGAAAAATCCAAGGTGCGCGAGCAAGCCGCGCTGGGGCAGGTGGGCCGCGCCGAGTTGTTGGAAGCCGAATCCAAGGCTTACCACGGCGAAGGCACTTGCACTTTCTATGGCACGGCCAACAGCAACCAAATGCTGCTCGAAGCCATGGGCCTGCATGTGCCGGGCACGGCCTTCATCAACCCCGCCGAGGGCGTGCGTGCCGAGCTGACCCGCGAGGCGGCCCGCACCGTGCTGGCGCTGGTTAAGGGGCAAAATTTCACGCCCATTGGCCGCTTGGTCGACGAGCGTTGCATCGTCAACGCCATGGTCGCCTTGTTGGCCACAGGCGGCTCGACCAACCACTTGATCCACTGGGTGGCGGTGGCCCGTGCCGCGGGCATCGTGATCGACTGGGACGATTTTTCGGCCCTGTCAGACGTGGTGCCCTTGTTGACCCGCGTCTACCCCAACGGCAGCGCCGATGTGAACCAGTTCCAGGCTGCAGGCGGCCCCGGCTATGTGATCCGCGAGTTGCTCGACGCCGGGCTGATGCACGCCGATGTGCTCACGGTGCGCCCCGGTGGCCTGCGTGAGTTCACACGCATCCCTTCGGCGCCAAACGGCCAATTGGTTTGGCACGATGCCGGTGCCAGCAAAGACGACACCGTGGTGCGCCCCGCCAGCAGCCCCTTCAGCGACACGGGCGGCCTCAAGCTTTTGCAAGGCAATCTGGGTCGCAGCGTGATCAAAATCTCGGCGGTGCCTGAGGCCCTGCACATCATTGAAGCGCCCGCCCGCGTGTTCAGCTCACAAGACGAGTTGCATGCCGCTTTCAAGGCGGGCGAGTTGGAGCGTGACATCGTCTGCGTGGTGCGCTGGCAAGGGCCACAAGCCAACGGCATGCCTGAGCTGCACAAACTCACACCGCCGCTGGCCGTGCTGCAAGGCAAAGGCTTCAAGGTGGCACTGGTCACCGATGGCCGGATGAGCGGTGCCTCGGGCAAAGTGCCTGCGGCCATCCACATCTCGCCCGAAGCCGCTGCCGGTGGCCCGCTGGCCAAGGTCCAAGACGGTGACCTGATCCGCCTCGACGGCGTGGCGGGCACCTTGCAAGTGCTGGTGAGCGAGGCCGAATGGGCCGCTCGCCCCTTGGCCCAAATGCCCGCCGAACTGTCCGCCGCCAATGGCGTGGGCATGGGCCGTGAACTGTTTGCCAACCTGCGCCGCAACGCGCTCAAAGCCGAAGAAGGAGCCTGCACATGGCTGTGAATCTGAATGGTCCCTTGACCGCCCTGCAAGTGATGCAGGACGCCCCCGTGATCCCCGTGATCGTGCTCAGCGACGTGGCCCACGCCGTGCCCATGGCCCGCGCCCTGGTGGCGGGCGGCATCCGCATGTTGGAAGTCACCCTGCGCACCCCGCAGGCGCTGGCCTGCATGGAAGCCATTGCCAAAGAAGTGCCCGGCGCTGTGGTCGGGGCAGGCACGGTGCGCAGCCCCGCTGACGCGGCAGCGGCGGCCAAAGCCGGTGCGCGTTTTGCGGTCAGCCCCGGCTACACCAAACTGGTGGGCCAAGCTTGCCGCGACAACGGCCTGTCATTGTTGCCCGGTGTCGCCACCGGCAGCGAAATCATGATGGCCCAAGAAGACGGCTACACCGAACTCAAATTTTTCCCGGCCATGCAAGCGGGCGGCCCGAACATGCTCAAGGCCTGGAGCGGCCCGTTCTTTGATGTGAAGTTTTGCCCCACGGGCGGCGTCACGCAGCAAAACGCCAACGACCTTCTGAGCTTGCCCAACGTGGCTTGCGTGGGCGGTTCGTGGCTGGTGCCTGCCGATGCGCTGGCAAAAGGCGACTGGGCTCGCATCGAAGCGCTGGCGCGCGAAGCCAGCCAATTGCCGCGCTGATTCTCGGTTTGTCGTACCCGGCTCGAGCGGGAATCCCTGTTTCAGTTTGTCATACCCGGCTTGACCGGGTATCCATGATGGTCGAAGGCATGGACCCCCGATCGAGTCGGGGGTGACGGTGTTTGGGGCATGGACCCCCGATCGAGTCGGGGGTGACAGGGTTGGGTCGGGGGTGACAGGGGGTCTGGGTTCAGCGCAGACCTTGTCCACCTGCAAACTCGGTTCGCTGAATCAGCTCGATCTTGTAACCATCGGGGTCGGTCACAAAGGCGATCACGGTGCTGCCGCCTTTGACCGGGCCAGGCTCACGCGTCACGTTGCCGCCGTTGGCCTTGATTTTTTCGCAGGCGGCATACGCGTCGGGCACGCCCAAAGCGATGTGCCCGTAGGCGGTGCCCAACTCATAGCTTTCAACGCCCCAGTTCCAGGTCAGTTCCAACTCGGCGTGGTCGGGGTTGCTGCCGTAACCCACAAACGCCAGCGAGTATTTGTACTCAGGATTTTCGGAGGTGCGCAGCAGTTTCATGCCCAGCACCTGCGTGTAAAAGTCAATCGAGCGTTGCAGGTTGCCCACGCGCAGCATGGTGTGAAGAAGTCTCATTTTTGAGTTCCGGTGGTGACTGAAGTGGGCATGTCAAACACCAAGCAGGCGGTGCTGGCATGGGCATAGAGTGTGCCATCCGGCCCGACCAATCGCGCTTCGGCGGTGGCCAGTTGACGGCCGCAGTGCACCACTTGGCCAATGGCCCGTACGCGCTGCACTTTCGGGGTCAGGGCTTTGACCAGTTTCACGCTCAGATCGGCCGTGGTGTAGCCGCGTCCCGGCGGCATCATGGTGTGCACGGCGCAGCCCAGAGCCGAGTCAAGCAAGGTGGCAAACCAGCCCCCATGCACCGTGCCCAGCGGGTTCATGTGCTGCAGGCCGGGCGTGCCCTGATAAATCGCCTGGCCCGGGCTGACCTCGATCAACACAAAGTCCAGTGTTTTGGCGATGCTGGCGTAGGGCAGCTCGCCCGAGAGCAAGCCTTGCATGACCTCCAAGCCAGTTTTGCCCGCGATTTGGTCGGGGCGGGCCACGCCGGGGCCTGCGCCCGCATTCAGGCGGGTTCGTATTTCTTGTTCTTGCGCCATCCAAGCGTCGAGCAAATTGACCGGTGTGTTCATGGTGTTGTCGAGATCAAAAAGGAAGGATGTTCAATGCCCGAGGGCAGCTGTTTGTGCTGACGATTTCATCAAAGACTCAGCTTGCCTCTGTTCAGGCCCCCAAAGCAACCACATTGGCGACTTGTCGGGGCCTGTTCACGGTCTTTCTCACGTGTCGCTTCAAGTACCATTACCCGAATTCAATTCGCCCGATGCCGGGTATCAACGGAGAAAGCCATGTTCAGCCATGTGATGTTGGGTGTGAATGACCTTGAGGTCTCCAAAAAGTTTTATGACGCCGTGCTCGGCACCCTGGGCCACGGGCCCGGCGTGGCCAACAAGAACCGCTATTTTTACCGCAGCCCCACGGGCACCTTCGCCATCACCACGCCCATCAACGGCGAACCCGCCTGCCACGGCAACGGCAGCACCATTGGGTTTACCGTGGCATCGGCCGAGCAGGGCGATGCCTTTCATGCGGCGGGCGTGGCCAACGGCGGCACCACTTGCGAAGACCCACCCGGTTTCCGTGAAACACCAGCGGGCAAGCTGTACCTGGCTTATTTGCGCGACCCGGACGGCAACAAGCTCTGCGCCTTGCATCGCCCTGGATGAAGGCGCCCCCCAGACTGCAGACCCTCGTCGACGAGGGGCTGATCGACACCGTGGTGCGCCAGCTCATGAGCGGCAAAGAGGCCATGGTGTTCGTGGTGCGCTGCGGTGACGAAACCCGCTGCGCAAAGATTTACAAAGAAGCCACCCACCGCAGCTTTCGGCAAGCGGTGGACTACACCGAAAACCGCAAGGTTAAAAATTCGCGCTCCGCCCGTGCCATGGCCAAGGGCAGCAAGTTTGGTCGGCAAGAACAGGAAGCCGCCTGGCAAAGCGCCGAGGTCGATGCGCTTTACCGCTTGGCTGCAGCTGGGGTACGGGTGCCCAAGCCCTTTAACTTTTTTGATGGCGTGCTGCTGATGGAGCTGGTGACCGACGCTCATGGCGACGCCGCACCGCGTCTGAACGATGTGGCCTTCACGCCCGAGCAAGCGCTGCAGCACCACGCCACCCTGATCGCCGAAGTGGTGCGCATGCTGTGTGCGGGGGTGGTGCACGGTGACTTGTCCGAGTTCAACATCTTGTTGGCGCACTTGCCGGGTGAAGGCGACCAGCCTGGGGTGGACGAGCCGGTCATCATCGACCTGCCGCAGGCGGTGGATGCTGCGGGTAACAACCACGCTCAACGCATGCTGCTGCGCGATGTGGGCAACCTGCGGGATTTCTTCGGTCAGTTCGCGCCTGATCTGCTCCAGACCGAATACGGCCCCGAAATCTGGAGCCTGTACCAGGCCGGACTGTTGAGCAACGAGACACCGCTGACAGGGCACTACGAGCGGTCGACAGCCGATGTGGACATGCAGGCCGTGTTGCGCGAAATCGACGACGCCCGTGACGAAGAGGCTGCACGTCGTTTGCGCATGGCCACGCCTGCAGCTTGAGGATCGGTTGTTTTCCCATGCCTGCATCACGTTCTGCGCTGGAACCCCATGCCGTTTCGCGCCTGCGCACCGCGCGCCTGGCCCGCAGCGCCAAACCCTTCATGGCCCGTGGTGGCATCAAGGGCGAGCGCTGCCCCGGTTGTCGTTTGGTGCCCAGCCATTGCTTGTGTGATGTGCGTCCCGAAGTGCCGACGCAGTCAGGCATGTGTTTGTTGATGGCCGACATCGAACCGCTCAAGCCCAGCAACACCGGCTGGCTGATTGCCGATGTGGTGCACGACACCTTTGCTTTTGGCTGGGCACGCACCGAGGTTGAGCCGGCCTTGCTGGCGCTGCTGGCCGATCCGCAGTGGCAACCTTATGTGGTGTTTCCGGGTGAGTTTGTTGAACCCGAACGGGTCGTGAACGACGTGCAGCTTGCGCCATCAGGCAAACGGCCCTTGTTCATCTTGCTGGACGCCACTTGGCCTGAGGCCCGCAAGATGTTCCGCAAAAGCCCGTACCTGAATGCCTTGCCTGTGCTCAGCCTGAACGCTGAACAGGTCTCGCGCTACCAGCTGCGCCGCTCGCGCCGTGATGACCATTTTTGCACCAGCGAAGTCGCTTCGCTTTGCCTGGAGCTGGCGGGCGAAGCCCATGCGGCACAGACCTTGCAGGCCTATCTGGATGTGTACACCCACCATTACCTGCAGGCCAAACACCAGCTGCCGCCTGACTTGAACGGGCCTGCGCATTTACAGTTACGGGCACTGAAGCTGGCGTGAGCCGCCCCGTTAAGTTGAAAGGAGACCTTTGTGTCCAACAATGCATCCACTCACCCAGTCGTCACTTCCCGCACGGTCGAGCGCCTGGTCATTGGCCAGGCCACATCCGATGGCGCAGGCGTCAAGCTCAGCCGCATCCTCACGCAAGATTTGCAGCACCGGCTCGACCCATTTTTGATGCTCGATGCCTTTGGCAGCGACAAGCCCGATGACTACATCGCCGGTTTTCCTGACCACCCGCACCGGGGCTTTGAAACCGTGACCTACATGATCGCCGGGCGCATGCTGCACCGCGACAGCGCGGGCCACGAAGGCCTGTTGCAAAACGGCGGCGTGCAATGGATGACCGCAGGCCAAGGCGTGATCCATTCCGAAATTCCGCAGCAAGCCGATGGCGTGATGGAGGGCTTTCAGTTGTGGCTGAACTTGCACAGCTCAGAAAAGATGAACGCCCCTTGGTACCGTGATTTCCAAAACGACCAGCTGCCACAGTTCCAAACCCCAGCGGGCGTGGCGGTCACGGTGATCGCTGGGGCCAGCCATGGTGTGCAAGGCGCGGTCAGCCGCGAGATCACCCAACCGGTCTATCTGGACGTGCACATGCCTCAAGGCACGCGCTTTGAGCAGACGCTGCCCGCTGGGCACAACGCCTTTGTGTACGTGTACCGGGGCGAAGTCAGCATCGCAGGGCAAACCGTGCCCGTGCAGCGCATGGCCATTTTGGCCAACACGGCGCCATCCGACGGCGTGGTCATCGAGGCCAGCGCCGATGCAAAGTTCATCTTGGTGGCGGGCCAACCGCTCAAGGAGCCCATCGTTCAATACGGCCCGTTTGTGATGAACACCAAAGAAGAGATCTACCAGGCTTTGGCCGATTTTCGGGATGGACGCTTGGGCGAAAAGGCCTGAGGTTTGGCGTGTCAGGCGTCAGGCCTTGAACGCGCGTACGAATTCGGCGGCGTTGTCGCCGACCTGCTGCGCGGAACGCCCCGGCGCGTACAAGGCCGAGCCAAGGCCAAACCCGCTGGCCCCAGCGCTTCGGTAAGCGGCCATGTTGCCGGGCGTGATGCCGCCGACTGGCATCAAGTCGGCTTCTGGGGGCAGCACGGCCCGCAGGGCTTTGACGGTGGCCGGTGAAATCATTTCGGCTGGGAACAGTTTGAGCCCGTGTGCCCCCGCATCGAGCGCCGCAAAGGCTTCGCTGGGTGTGGCCACACCAGGCAGCACCACCATGTTGAGGGCCAGGGCTTGCGCCACGACCGCAGGGTTGAAGTTGGGGGCCACGATCAAGCGGCCTCCGGCTGCGTGCACGTCTTTGACTTGCTGCGCGTTCAGCACGGTGCCTGCGCCAATCAGAGTTTGCGGAAATTGCTGCGCCAGCGCGGCGATGCTTTGCAAAGGCTCGGGCGAGTTGAGCGGCACTTCGATAATGGCGAAGCCGCTGGTCACCAATGCTTCGCCGATGGCCGGTGCCTCTGCGGGCGTGAGGCCGCGCAGGATGGCGATCAGGGGCAGTTGGGTCATGGCTTGTGCCAAGAGCGCATGCGGCGTGGATGTGGGGTTAGAGGTGTTCATGTCGTGCGCGTTAAATTGACGGCCAAGGCATGCAAACCTGCCCAAGTGGCTTCGGCCCCCCAACGCTGGCAGGTCAAGCCCAAGTGTTGCAGGGCGAGGGTGTAACGCCGCGTGAGGGCATCGCTGCCGATCAAAATCAATGGGGCTGCATTGGCCTTGTGGGCTGTATCGACCTGTGTGCGCAGCTCTTCGCCAATCAGCAAGCCCGACAAATAGCCAGGCAGAACAGCTGCGCTCATGCATTCAAACAAGCCCAGCGTGCGCACCGCAAACAGTTTGTTGAGCATGCTGCCCGATTGCTGGCTTTGGTCTACGCCGCGCAAGAACGCCGATTCATCAAAAGCACCATTCAAGTCCAGCGTCTTGCCCAAAATTGAATGCTGGGTCATCAGGGCAAACACCTCACCTGTCATGAAGGTCTGGAAACGCGTGACGCGGCCGCCTTGCACTTGCGCCCACTTGCTGTGAGTGCCGGGCAGCACCAGTGTGGCGCTGTCTTGGCCTGCCAGTTGCAGTGCCCCAAAAATTTGCACTTCTTCGCCACGCATCACGTCGGGAATGTTCAAAAGGTCACCCGACATGCAGCTCAAGCCCGGCACCAAGGCGATGCGATCGCGCTGCAGCCACAAAAGGTGCTGACTCAGTTCGTCAAAGCCAGCGGGGCAGGGGCAGTAGGGCGCTTCTTGCCAGCCCTGTCGGCTGCCTGCCATGCCCGATATCAGGCACAGCGCATGGGGCGAGTCCATCCAGTCGCCAAAGAGTTCATTAAAAACGGATTCAAACTGGCCGGGTGGCACGCTCAGGATGCCGCGTGCAAATTCACGCGATTCAAGCACCTGGCCGGCGGGCCCAAGGCGTGCACCGCGCAGTGAAGTGGTGCCCCAGTCAATGGCGATCAAGACGCGCTGGGCGAGGTTCATGCTTGGGAGGCTTTCGCCGAGCTCAGCACCTTCAGCACGGCTTCACGTTGCGGCAAGGGCGCGACCGCGCCGTAACCTTGCACAGACAAAGACGCCGCGACGTTGGCGTAAGCGGTGGCGTCCCACAAGGATTCGCCACACGACAAACGCGCCAGCAAGTTGCCCGCAAAACAATCACCTGCACCTGTGGCGTCCACGGCCTGAACGGCATGGCCGGGCACCAAGCGTTGCTGATGCCCGTCGCTGGCCAGGGCACCGTCGGCACCCAGCTTGAGCACCACTTGCGCTGCGCCTTGGGCGTGGCTCCAGCCGATGATGTCTTGCGCTTGCGTGAGGCCGGTGAGCGCCGTCATGTCTTCCATGCTGGGCAAAAACAGATCGCACAGGCTGACTGCGTGGCGCATGCAGGCTTGAGCGCGGTCGAGTGGCCAGAGCGACAAACGCAAATTGGAGTCGAGTGCCACTTGCGTGCCAGCGGAGCGGGCATGCTGCATGCCTGCAAAGGCCGCGTCGCAGGCCGATGCCGAAATGGCCAATGAAATCCCTGACAGGTGCAGCCACTGACTTTGAGCAATGGCTTCGCCCCAATGCTGCGCCACATCTTGCGCTTGCATGCGGCTGGCGGCCGATCCGGCGCGGGCGTAGCTGAAGTGGTGGCCCTGCGCATCGTGACTCACAAAGTACATGCCCGTGGGCGCATGGGCATCGCGCACCACGGTGGAGGCGTCGACGTTTTCGCGCTGCCACAAATCCATCAGGCGGTCACCCCAGCGGTCTGTGCCCAAGCGGCTGAGGTAAGCCACGCGGGCACCCGCACGGGCGGCGGCAATGGCGGCGTTGCTGGTGTCGCCGCCGAAGCCTTGCAGGTAAGTGGGCGGCGCGTCAACTGGCTGGTTCTTGGTCTGGTTGAACTCGACCATGGCTTCACCCAAGGCGACGATGTCGAGCGCTTTGATGGGCTTTGTCACTTCAAACCGTTCAAGGCTTCAGCAGGGTAAGCTGGCCGCGTTTTGCAGTCAGAGATGTACTGTTCGATGATGGCCTCGAAGCTGGCATCGGCTTTCAGGCCCAGGGCATTGGCGCGGTCAAAGGTCGAACCCTTGGCCCAGTTGGCCACAATGCCCGCAACGCGTTCATCGCGTTCAAACTTTACGCGTGCGCGAACGGTCGGGCCCGCTACTTTTTCAAGCGCAGCCAGCATGTCGCTCACCTTCACGTTCAGTCCCGGCAGATTGAGTGCCATGCGCCCACCCAGAGCGTCGCGGCTGGCTTCGAATACGGTGATCAGGCCGTGGATGGTGTTGCCCGGTGATGACACAGGGTGCGATACATCCGGGTCCACGGGGCAGGTGGTATGGGTGCCCGCCAGAGGCTCGCGGATGATGCCGCTGAAAAACGAGGACGCTGCGCCATTGGGTTTGCCGGGGCGCACTGTCACTGTCATCAGGCGTGCAGCACGGCCATCGATGAAGCCTTTGCGGGTGTAGTCGGCCACCATGTACTCGATCATCAGCTTGTGCGTGCCGTAAGAGGTTTGCGGCGTGGGCAAGGTGGTGTCGGTCACGCGTTCTGGCATCGGGTTGCCTGCGTCCGGTCCGAACACCGCAACCGAGCTGGCAAATACAAATCGCGATGCTTTGCCCGATGCCCGAATGCTGTCCAGTAGCAAGCGGCTGCTGTCTAGGTTGGAGCGCAGGCCCAGATCAAAGTCGAGTTCGCATTCGCCCGACACGGCCGATGCCAAATGAAACACGCCGTCAAAGCCGCTCTTGAACAAATCGCCTTGTTCCAGCATGGGGCCAGCGTGGCCCTTCACGCGCGGATCGGCCAGCAGGTCGGCAGGGGCCGGGAAAAGGTCGGCAATGACCAGTTCGCTCACACTTTGGCCATTCAATTGACCCCGTTGCAAAATTTCACGGGCCAGGCGGGCCCCTAAAAATCCGGCACCGCCGGTGATCAAAATTCGCATGAATGTCTCCTTTGAAATCAGTGGTTGTCTTTGGGCACAGCTGCACCGCGTTGGCCCACCAGAAAGTCCATGTCGGCGCCTTCGTCGGCTTGCAGCACATGGTCGATGTAGAGCTTCCAATAGCCCGACTGCATGGCAGGTGCTGGCTTTTCCCACAAAGCCAATCGGCGCGCCAACTCTTCGTCACTGATGAGCAGTTGCAGCTTGCGCTCGGGTACGTTGAGTTCAATCATGTCGCCGTTTTGCACCACGGCCAGCGGGCCACCGGCAGCGGCTTCGGGTGTGGTGTGCAGCACCACGGTGCCATAGGCGGTGCCGCTCATGCGGGCATCACTGATGCGCACCATGTCGGTGATGCCTTTGCGCAGCACCTTGGGTGGCAGCGGCATGTTGCCCACTTCGGCCATGCCGGGGTAGCCCTTTGGGCCGCAATTCTTGAGCACCAAAATGCAGTTTTCGTCCACATCCAGGCTCTCGTCGTCGATGCGTTTGTGGAAGTCATGGCTGTCCTCAAACACCACGGCACGCCCGGTATGCACCATAAGCGCAGGCGTGGCCGCGCTGGGCTTGATGACTGCGCCACGCGGGGCCAGGTTGCCACGCAAGATGGCGATGCCCGCTTTTTCCTTGAAGGGTTCGTCGAATTTTTTGATCACGCGCGGGTCGTAGTTCACGGCGCTGGCAATGTTCTCGCTGACGGTCTTGCCGCTCACGGTCACGATGTTTTTGTGCAGCAGGTGTTCGATCTCTTTCATCACCACCGGCAGACCGCCGGCATAGCAGAAGTCTTCCATCAGGTGCTCGCCAGACGGCTGCAGGTTCAACAGGCATGGCAACTCGCTGCCCAGTCGTTCAAAGTCGTCCACAGTCAGCTTGAGGCCCAAGCGGCCGGCAATGGCGATCAAGTGGATGACCGCGTTGGTCGACCCGCCAATGGCCGCCAGTGTGCGGATGGCGTTTTCAAAGGCCTCGCGGGTCAGCACTTGGCTGATGGTCTGGTCGGTGTGCACCATCTCGACGATGCGGCGACCCGATTCTCGGGCCAGCACATTGCGGCGGCCATCGACTGCTGGGAAGGTGGCGTTGCCCGGCAAACCGATGCCCAAGGCCTCGACCATGCTGGCCATGGTGCTGGCGGTGCCCATGGTCATGCAATGGCCGTGGCTGCGGTGCATGCAGCTTTCGGCTTCAAAAAAGTCGGTCAGTTTGAGTGTGCCTGCACGCACCTGCTCGCTCATGCTCCACACGCCAGTACCCGATCCGAGTTCTTGCCCGCGCCACTTGCCATTCAGCATGGGGCCGCCCGAGACGCCAATGGTGGGCAAGCCCGCGCTCGATGCCCCCATCAGCAAGCTGGGTGTGGTCTTGTCGCAGCCCATGAGCAGCACCACGCCGTCAATCGGGTTGCCACGGATGGACTCTTCGACGTCCATGCTGGCCAGGTTGCGGTACAGCATGGCGGTGGGGCGCAGCAGCGTTTCGCCGAGCGACATGACCGGGAATTCGAGCGGAAAACCACCCGCCTCGTATACGCCGATCTTGACCTGCTCGGCCAGCGTGCGGAAGTGCGAATTGCAAGGGGTGAGTTCGCTGAAAGTGTTGCAAATACCAATCACGGGGCGACCGTCAAACTGGTCGTGCGGTACGCCCTTGCCCTTGACCCAACTGCGGTAGGCAAAGCCATCGCGGTCTTGACGGCCAAACCATTGCTGGCTGCGCAGGTCTTCGGGTTTTTTGCGGGGCAGATCGCCAGTTTTTTGACTCATGGTGTTGTCTCAATCTTGTTTTTGGTGTGTAAAGTAAGAGGGTGTTATTGCTGTGTGCAGTGTGTCAATTACCACTCGGCAAAACTGCCATCGGCATGCCGCCAGACAGGGTTGCGCCAGCGGTGTCCTTGTTGTGCGCGCTCACGCACGAAGTCTTCGTTGACTTCAATGCCCAGACCCGGACCGCTCGGAATGGCCACCATGCCATCCTTGTAAGCGAAGACTTCCCTGTTGGTCACGTAATCGAGCAGATCGTTCGAGCCGTTGTAATGAATGCCCAAGCTTTGTTCTTGAATGAAGGCGTTGTAGCAAACCGCGTCGAGCTGTAAATTGGCCGCCAGTGCAATCGGTCCTAACGGGCAGTGCAAGGCCAATGCAACGTCATAGGCTTCGGCCATGCTGGCAATTTTGCGTGTTTCTGTAATGCCTCCTGCGTGCGACGGATCGGGCTGCACGATGTCCACATAGCCTTCGGACAGCACCCGTTTGAAATCCCAGCGTGAATAAAGTCGTTCACCCAATGCTATGGGTGTGGAGGTCAGTGGGGCGATTTCCTTGAGGGCTTCGTAATGCTCGCTGAGTACGGGTTCTTCGATGAACATCAGGCGGTAAGGTGCGAGTTCTTTGACCAGAATTTTGGCCATTGGTTTGTGTACGCGCCCATGAAAATCAACGCCGATGCCCACGTTGGGTCCAACGGCCTCGCGCACGGCCGCCACGTTTTGCAGGCAACGTTCCACCTTGTCGAAAGTGTCCACATATTGCAACTCTTCGGTGCCGTTCATTTTTACGGCCGTAAAGCCGCGTGCTACAGCAGCTTGGGCTGCCGCCGCCGTTTCGCTGGGGCGATCGCCGCCAATCCAGCTGTACACACGGATGCGGTCGCGTACCGGGCCACCCAGCAGATCGGCTACGGGGACACCTAAGGCTTTGCCTTTGATGTCCCACAATGCTTGATCAATGCCTGCAATGGCGCTCATGTGCACACCGCCACCCCGGTAAAAACCGCCCCGGTACATGACTGTCCAATGGTCTTCAATGTGGCGGGGGTCTTTGCCGATTAAGTAATCCGAGAGTTCTTCTACTGCTGCAGCCACGGTATGGGCTCGACCTTCGAGCACGGGTTCACCCCAGCCGGTGAGGCCTTCGTCGGTTTCAATTTTCAGGAAACACCATCGCGGTGGAACTAAAAAGGTGGTGAGTTTCGTGATTTTCATGACAAGTTTTGTCAGGCCAGCACGGGCATGGTGTCCGGGGCACCGTTACGCGGACCTGTCGCACGCGCAGGCACAAGTTCGCGCAGGTCTTCTTCGGCACCAGCGATCAGAATCAGCGCGGCCTGTTCAGCGGCATCGGCATCGCCTCGTTCAATCGCTTCGCACAGGGCCTCATGCAGAGGCAAGGAGTGTGCAGGCCCACCGGGTTTGGTTGTAATAACATCAAAATTTACGCGCAACAAGGCGGCCATGGCGTCTTGCATCTGACGCACAAACTGGTTTCCACAGGCCGACAAAATGATGGTGTGAAAACTCAGGTCGGCTTTTACATAGTCGCCCTTGCCTGCAACAGCGCGGGCCATGGCCATGTAGGCTGATCGCAGATTGCGACGGTCTTCGTCACTGGCGCGTAGTGCCGTCATGCGCACAGCGGCGGGCTCGATGATGCGTCGTATTTCCATCAGGTCGCGTGAGAGGGTAGGGTCAAACACCGCCGATTGCGCCCTCCAACCGATGATGTCCGGGTCAAACAGGTTCCATCGCGTGGGCTCTAGCACCAAGGTGCCCACGCGACGCGTGACTTCGATCAGGCCTTTGGCGGCCAGTGATTTGATGGCCTCACGAATCACGATGCGGCTAAAGCCAAAGCGGCTGCACAGCTCCGGTTCTGGTGGCAACAACTGGCCCGGGCGAATTTTGCCGCTGCAAATGTCCCGACCCAATGCTTCTAAAACTTGCTCTTGGAAAGTGGCTCGGGGGGAAGATGATTTGAGGTTCATGTCAGGCAATAAAGGTATGACCAACGAAATATCAGAAATACCGTCGTGGTACACAGTATCTGTCATAAGTGCCGCCAGTCAAAGTCAGGGTTTTCGATAGGTTATCAAACGTCATACGTCATATACATTTGCGGCCATGAAATCGATATCAGCTACCGCCTTGTTTGATCTGAAGGGTCGCACGGCCTTGATCACAGGCTCTACGCGCGGCATTGGCCTGGCCTTGGCGAAAGGTCTTGCCGAGTCGGGGGCACGCGTCATCCTCAACAGTCGCCAACAAACTGCCGTGCACGCCGCAGTGGCCCAACTTCAGGCCTTGGGCCTGGATGCCCGTGGTGCGGCTTTTGACGTGGCCGATCAGGCTTCGATTGAGGCGGCATTTGCAGACTTTGACCGTGCAGGACTGTCCATCGACATCTTGATCAACAACGCCGGCATCCAACACCGCCAGCCCATGCTGGACGTTTCTTTGGAAGACTGGAATCGCGTCATCAACACCAACCTCACGGCGGCATTTTTGGTGGGTCGTGCCGCTGCGCGCCGCATGATCGAGCGAGGGCAGGGCGGCAAGATTATCAACATTGGTTCGCTCACCAGTGAGGCAGCACGCGCTACGGTGGCGCCTTACACGGTAGCCAAGGGTGGCATCAAAATGCTCTCCAAAGCGATGGCGGCTGAGTGGGCGCAGCACAACATTCAGGCCAATTCGATTGGCCCGGGCTACATCCTCACCGACATGAACGAGGCGCTGGTGAACAACCCTTCGTTTGATGCCTGGGTCAAAAACAGCAACCCCGCGCAGCGCTGGGGTCGCCCCGAAGAGCTCGTGGGCACCGCCATTTACTTGGCTTCGGGCGCCTCCAACTACGTCAACGGCCAAATCATCTATGTGGATGGTGGCTGGCTGTCGGTGCTCTGATTTCTGGTCACGTATTTCATCAAAGATAAATTCATGAGCACGCTGATCACCGACGTCAAAGTCATCCTGACCGCTCCCGAAGGCATCAACCTGCTGGTGGTCAAAGTCGAAACCAACCAGCCCGGTCTGTATGGCTTGGGCTGCGGTACTTTTGCTTATCGCCATCTGGCGGTCAAGTGCCTGATTGAAGAGTATTTGCGGCCTTTGGTGGTGGGGCGTGATGTGCACGCCATCGAAGAACTCTGGCAGCTGATGCACCAGAACGCCTATTGGCGTAACGGCCCGATCGAGAACAACGCGATCTCGGGCATCGACATGGCCTTATGGGACATCAAGGGCAAGCTGGCCAACATGCCGCTGTACCAGTTGTTTGGCGGCAAGGTGCGCCAAGGCGTGCCGATCTACCGACACGCCGACGGCAAAGACCTGAGCGAGCTGTGCGACAACATCCAAAAGTACCGCGATCAGGGCATCACCCACATCCGCTGCCAAAGCGGTGGTTATGGCGGTGGTGGCTACGGCGCAGCACCGGCCCACGCCGCAAGCCATGCGCCGGATGGGGTGTACCTCGATTCGCGCAAATACATGCGCGAAACCGTCAAGATGTTTGACGGCATCCGCAGCCGCGTGGGTTTTGATGTGGCGCTGTGCCATGACGTGCACGAACGCCTCAAGCCCATCGATTCGATCCGTTTTGCGCAAGCCCTTGAACCGTTTGACTTGTTCTTCTTGGAGGACGCTATTCCGCTCGAAGAGGGCGAGTGGATTCGACAGTTGCGGGACAAGACCAACATCCCGCTGGCGCAGGGCGAGCTGTTCAACCATCCTTTCGAGTGGCGCAACCTGATCGCCGAGCGCTTGATTGATTTCATACGCGTGCATCTGAGCCAGGTGGGTGGCATTACGCCTGCCCGCAAGCTCCAATTGTTTGCCGAGCAATACGGCGTGCGCACCGCCTGGCATGGCCCGGGTGACATGTCGCCACTGGCCCATGCAGCCAATATCCACATCGATCTGGCGTCCCGCAACTTCGGGGTGCAAGAGTGGTCGGGCACCGAGCCACCGAACTTCGTGATCCAGGAACTCAAGGGGCCCCGCGAGGCCTTGCTTGAAGTGTTTCCGGGCTTGCCTGAGTTCCGTCAGGGCTTCGTCTATGCCAATGACTTGCCGGGCTTGGGCGTGGACATAGACGAGGTGCAAGCGGCTAAATACGCGTGTGACAGCGGTGTGACCACTTGGACGCAAACGCGTTTGATGGATGGCAGTTTGAACACGCCTTGATTTTTCAGTCACAGCAGTGTGAGCGCTTGGGCCACAGTTGCTGATTCATTCCAACCACCAAGACGGAGACAACTTTCATGATCACAAAAACTTCCTCCCTGCGCCGCGCTACGCTGCTGGCTGTTGCTTGTCTGGCCCTTTGCTCGGGTGCGGCTTTTGCCGAGGTCAAAGCCAAAATCGGCCATGCTATGCCCGATACACATCCGCAAGCGATGGCCATGAATAAGTTCGCCGAACTGGCCGCCCAGTACACAGGCAACAACGTGAAGATTCAAGTCTTCCATGGTGCTGTTTTGGGCAGCGACGAAAAGCAGCTGCAGGCCGTGCAGGCTGGCACTCAAGAGATGTACATCGGCACGCTTGCTCCGTTGTCCTCTAAGGTCAAGGAAGTACAAATCTGGGATTTGCCCTTCATGTTCGCGAATGAAAAAGAGGTTTATGCCGTGCTCGATGGGGCATCCTCCAAAACAATTTTTCAGAAAATCGAACCCAGTGGTTTGGTGGGCCTGACCTGGACCGGCATGGGCTTTCGCAACCTGTCCAACAGCAAGCGCCCTGTGACCAAACTCGAAGACGTCAATGGCTTGAAGGTGCGCGTGATGGCAAACCCCGTGGCGCTGGAAACCTGGAAAAGTATTGGTGCCAATGCCGTGCCTATGGCGTTCTCTGAAGTGTTTCCCGCACTGGAGACAAAAGCCCTCGACGGCCAAGAAAATCCATTGGTGCACATGTACGCCAACAAGATGCAGGAAGTACAGAAGTTCATTTCTTTGACCAATCACGTCTACACCCCCGTGGCCTTGGTTGCTTCCAAAAAATTCTGGGATACCTTGTCGGCAAATGACAAGGCTGGAGTCCAAAAAGCCGCTACAGAGGCCGGTTTGCTGCAACGCAAATATCTGGAAGAGGGTGACAAGGACGTGGTTGGAAAATTTGCCAAAGCCGGTGTGACCGTGAGTTCTGTGCCCGCCGCTGAACTCGCCCGAATTCAGGACAAAGTCAAATCGGTCGTAACCAAGTTTGCGCCGATCATTGGTGAAGACTTTGTCAAGCAGTTCTATGCCGAAATTGAAAAAGCACGCTCGGCCAAGTAAAGCCTGATCTCTGATCGCCCCAAGGAGGACTCCATGATTAAAGCAATCCAACCCGTCATTGACGGCGTTTTCAAAATTTTTGAAACCGTCATGGTGATCTGTATCGCCTTGATGCTGGTGATGGTGTTTGGTAACGTGATGTTGCGCATTTTCTTCAACACCGGCATTGACCTGTCGGAGGAGATTCCGCGCTTTGCATTCGTCTGGATGACCTTCATTGGTGCGATTGTGGGCATGCGCAAGCATGCCCACTTGGGGGTGGATGTCATCACCCAGTTGCTGCCCTTGGCAGGTAAGAAATTCTGCTGGGGCATCAGCCAATTCATCATGGCTGTGTGCTGTGGCTACATCGTTTATGGCACCTGGTTGCAACACGGGATTCTGGAAGGCAATGCCTCTCCAGTAGCCCAAATCAGCATGATTTGGGTGTTTGGTGTCAGCTATTTGACCGGTACTTTTATCGGCATCATGTGCTTGTTCAACCTGTACCGCCTTTTCACGGGACAAGTGGAGGAGTCTGAGCTTTCTGATGTGATGGAAGAGGGCATGTCAGAGATCGATGAATTGAGCGCTCAATCCACAAAATAACAACAAGAAGAAATTCACCATGACTATCCTCGTTTTTATTGGCTCCTTGTTGGGTCTGATGGCCTTGGGCATGCCCATCGCGTTTGCCTTGATCGGTTGCGGCTTGGCCATGATGTACCACATGGGCGTCACCGATCCGCAGATCGTGATTCAGAACATGTGGGACGGCTCCAACAGCTTCCCTCTTCTCGCTGTGCCTTTTTTCATGTTGGCTGGTGAGTTCATGAATGCAGGCGGCATGACCCGCCGCATCATCAACATGGCCATGGCCTGGATTGGACACATTCCCGGTGGCCTGGGTTACGTGGCGGTGGCGGCTGCGGTGATCATGGCGTCACTGTCGGGTTCTGCTGTAGCCGACACGGCTGCACTGGCTTCGGTCTTGGTGCCCATGATGCGCAAGGCGGGCTATGACGTAAACCGTTCATGTGGCCTGATCGCTTGCGGCGGCATCATCGCCCCAGTGATTCCACCGTCGATCGGCATGATCATTTTTGGTGTGGCGGGTGGTGTGAGCATCACCAAGTTGTTCATCGCGGGCATCGTGCCCGGTATCTTGATGGGCGTGGCGATCATGATCGCCTGGCGCTGGTCGATCAAGCGTGACAAGATCAAGATCGAGCCCAAACGCACGATGGAAGTGCGCTGGTCTGAAACACGTAAATCCTTGTGGGCGCTGACGTTGCCTCTGGTCATCATCGGTGGCCTGAAGATCGGTTTCTTCACACCGACCGAAGCCGCCGTGATAGCTGCGGTCTATTCGCTGGTGGTGGGCTTGTTTGTTTACCGCGAGATTCAATATAAAGAGCTGTTTCACCTGTTCTACCGTGCTGCCGAGACCACGGCCATCGTGATGTTCCTTGTGGCCGCTGCCGGTGTGTCTGCCTGGCTGATCACCACGGCCAGCATTCCTCAGCAAGTGGCCGACCTGGTTCAGCCCTTCATGGACAACAAAATGCTTTTGATGTTTGTGTTGATGGTGATGGTGTTCATCATCGGTACGGCTTTGGACTTCACGCCCACGGTGTTGATCATGACGCCTGTGTTGATGCCGGTGGTCAAGCAGGCCGGTATTGATCCGGTCTATTTCGGTGTTCTGTTCATCATCAACAATGCCATTGGTCTGGTGACACCGCCTGTGGGCACTGTTCTCAACGTGGTGTGCAGCATTGCCAAGATTCCAATGTCTGGCGCCATCAAGGGTGTGATGCCTTTCATGATTGCGCAGACCATTGTCATGCTGTTGTTGATTGTGTTTCCCGAGATCGTCATGTGGCCTTTGCACATGATGACGCGTTGAGCCTGAAATTTCCTCTGCCCCACTAACCCAGGAGGCATTATGAAAAAACCATCTCGCAGACTGCTCTCTCAATCCTTGCTGGCTTTGGCCAGTGCCACTTTGCTTTGGAGTGTTGCGCCCTCGGCTGGTGCGCAAGAGGTTAAAAAGGCCAAACTTGGCCATTCGTTTACCGACGCGCATCCACGTGCGGTAGCGATGAAGCAATTCGCTGCATCAGTGCTCAAGGCGACCCAAGGAAAAGTGGTTGTTGAAGTATTTGGAAACGCCACGCTTGGCTCTGAAGACAAAATGCTGATCGCTACCCAAAGCGGTGTTCAGGACCTGTATATGGGGGCTATGGCGCCGATTGCCGCTCGTAAAAAGGAAATGCAAATTTTCGATTTTCCGTTCATTTTCGGCAGCGATGCCGAGGCAGCTTTTGTACTTGACGGCCCTGTCGGTCGCAAGATGCTGGATGGTCTTAACGACATGAGCATGCATGGTTTGGTCTGGGCGGGCGGTGCTTTTAGGAATCTTTCCAACAGCAAGCGCCCGATAGGTACCGTGGCCGAAATGAAGGGCCTTAAAGTTCGTGTGATGCCCAGCCCCATGGCGCTGGCGAGTTTCAATGCCATGGGTTTGAATGCCGTACCCATGGCGTTTACTGAGGTGTATCCCGCACTGGAAACCAAAGCCTTGGATGGCTATGAGCATCCCTTTGTGGACATGTACGCCAATAAAATGTACGAGGTGCAGAAATACCTGACTGTTACCAATCATGTGTACACCCCTGTTGCGCTCGTGGCTTCCTCAAAGTGGTGGGCAGGCCTGACGCCCGATCAGCAAACAGCGGTGCAAAAAGCGGCAGAGGAAACACGCACTTTTCAGCGCAAGGCCGAATTGGCTGATGCAAGCAACGTGGTGAGTCAGCTCAAAGCCAAAGGCATGAGCGTGACAGATATGCCTGCTGCCGAACTCGACAAGATCCGGGTGGCGGTGCAGCCGGTGCTTGATAAGAACAGCGAGGCAATTGGTTCGGAGTTTGTTCAGTCCTTTTACGCTGAGCTCAAAAAATTCAGGGCACTCAAGTAAAAAAGAGCTTATTTAACTGTTCTTTTGTAGCAAACCCCGCCAAGACGTAAGTCTTGGCGGGGTTTTTTATGTGGACATCATTGCAAGGATGTTCAGTCGCTCCAGCGCGTGTGGAACTTGCCTGGACGGTCTACCCGTTGGTAAGTGTGCGCGCCAAAGTAATCGCGCTGTGCTTGCAGCAAATTGGCGGGTAAGCGGGCGGAGCGGTAGGCGTCGTAGTAGCTTAGCGCACTCATGAACGAGGGCACCGCAACGCCATGCAAGGCACCCATCGCCACGACTTCTCTCAGGTCTTGTTGGCAGCGTGCCATCACGCCCGAAAAGTGGCTGTCCATCAGCAGGTTGTCCAGTGCGGGAGAGCGCTCGTGTGCGTTACGAATGTCTTCGAGCAAGCGCGCGCGAATGATGCAGCCCGCTCGCCAGACCGAGGCCACCGTGCCCATGGGCAGTGCCCATTGGTGCTCTTTGTCTGCGGCTTTGAGCAGGCTGAAGCCTTGGGCATAAGCGCAAATCTTGGCGGCCAACAAGGCTTTCTGAATGCGGCCCAGCACCGTTTGCCGATCACCCGCGGTCGGGGCAATGGGCCCGGCCAACACCTTGGATGCTTTGACGCGTTCGGGCTGCAAGGCACTGATGGTGCGTGCGAACACGGCATTGGCAATCGTGGGCGCGGTCACGCCCAGGTCGAGTGCGACCTGACTGGCCCATTTGCCCGTCCCTTTTTGTTCGGCGGTGTCGAGGATCAGGTTGACCAGAGCGTCGCCTGTTTCAGGATCGGTGTGCGCCAGAATGTCGGCTGTGATGCCCATCAAGTAACTGGCCAGCTCACCCTTATTCCACTCCCGGAACACGTCACTCATCTCGGCCGGGCTCATGCCCAGCACGTTGTGCATCAGCCAATAGGCCTCACAGATGGTTTGCATGTCGGCGTATTCAATGCCGTTGTGCACCATCTTCACGAAGTGGCCCGAGCCACCGGGACCCATCCATTCGCAGCAGGGCTGGCCATCATCTGCTTGGGCTGAAATGGCTTGCAGCATGGGTTTGAGCAGCGGCCACGCTTGTGTCGACCCACCCGGCATCAGGGCCGGGCCGCGCAGTGCACCTTCTTCGCCACCGCTGACACCTGCACCCACAAACAAAATGCCGGTGCCCTCCAGCGACTGGATGCGGCGTTGTGTGTCTGTGTAGAGTGTGTTGCCACCGTCCATGACCACGTCGCCAGGGCTCAGCAGTGGGCGCAACTCGGCCAATACGGCATCGACCGCAGCGCCTGCAGGCACCATCAGCCAGATGTGGCGTGGCTGTTGCAGGCTGTTCACCAGTTCGGCCAGTGACTGGACTGCTTGTGCATTCAGGCCTTGTGTGCGCTGGTCAAAGCTGTTGCGTTTGCCTGAATCGAGGTCAAAGCCGCTGACAGAAAAACCGTTGCGCTCCAGATTGAGCGCCAGGTTTTCGCCCATGACGCCCAGGCCCACCAGGCCGATGTCCATCTTCTGCATAGGCTTGGTTTAACCCCGACCCACAAACGGCATGTTGGTCGCCATCACGGTGGTGAACAAGATGTTGGCAGACAGTGGCAAGCGAGACATGGAGAGGAAAGTCTCGACCACGGCCGACATGTCCATGCGCGGTTCGGCCTTGATGCTGCCATCGGCTTGGGGCACGCCTTTGGCCATTTTTTCAGTCATGTCGGAGGCCACGTTGCCAATGTCGATCTGACCCACGGCGATGCTGAAAGCCCGGCCATCCAGCGAAGCGGCACGGGTCAGACCCGAAATGGCGTGCTTGGTGGCGGTGTAAGCAATGGAGCCATAGCGCGGCACATGGGCCGAGATGGAGCCGTTGTTGATGATGCGGCCCCCTTGCGGGCTTTGCTCTTGCATCAGCTTGAAGGCATGTGAGAGGCAATAAAAAGCACCGTTCAGGTTGACATCGACCATGCGGCGCCAGTCGTCACCCGACACATCACCGGGCAAGGTGGTAGGCAGCGAGATACCGGCGTTGTTGAACAACAAGTCGAGGCGACCGAACTGGGCGCGGACCTTTTCGAACAGGGCCTTCACCTGGGTTTCGTCAGAGACGTCTGCTGGCATCGCCACGCCATTGGCGGCGTTGGCACCGGCTTTGGCGATGGTTTCTTGCAAGGCCTCGGTGCGGCGACCGACCAGCACCACCTGCCAGCCTTCTTGAAGTAAACCGAGCGCGCAGGCCTGACCAATGCCAGAACTGGCGCCTGTGACAAGAGCCACTTTTTTCATGAAAAATTCCTCGTTTGAAATTTAAAAAATCAAGCCACGGTGTCGGCAAAGGCAATTTGCACTTTGAGCGACTGGCTCTTGTCGGCTGCCAGATCAAAAGCTTCGATGGCTCGGTCCACAGGCAAGATACCGGTGATGACCGGCTTGCCGTTGACCAGACCTTCGTTTAAAAAACGCACAGCGGTGGCAAATTCGGCATGGAAGCGGAAGGTGCCACGCATGTCGATTTCTTTGGCCACGATTTGTGTCATGGGCAGACTGATGTCGCCACCCATGCCCACGGTGATCAGCACACCGCGAGGTGCAATGGTGTCCAGGCCCACGCGCAAGGCCGCTTCGCTGCCCGAGGCCTCGAACACGGCGTCGAACTGGCCCTTGTCCACTTTGTATTTGTCGAGTGCTTCGGCTTGGCTCTTGAGGTTGATGATCTCGTCTGCGCCCATTTCCTTGGCGCATTTCAAAGGCAAATCGGCAATGTCCGCAGCCACGATGCGGGCTGCACCGGCACGGCGCAAGGCGCCGATCAAGAGGGAGCCAATCGGCCCGCAACCGGTCACCAACACCTGCTTGCCCAGCACGCTGCCTGCGCGCTGAATGGCATGCAGGCCTACCGACAAAGGTTCTGCCAAAGCGGCTTCAGACAGGCTCAGGTGGTCGGCAATCGGGTGGGCTTGGTAGCCCTCGATGATGAGTTGTTCGCTGAACGCCCCCTGGATGTGAGGGAAGGGCATGGCGCTGCCGTAAAAACGCATGCTCAGACAGTGGTTGTGCTGGCCTGCTTGGCAAAAGCGACAGTGGCCGCAAGGGCGCGAGGGCGAGATGGCGATGCGCTGGCCTTTTTGGATGCCGGTGACCGCAGCGCCGAAACCATCCACAACGCCCGAAATTTCGTGCCCCAGAGCGATGGGCTGTTTGATGCGCACCGTGCCAAAGCCGCCATGCTGGTAGTAATGCAAATCAGAGCCGCAAATGCCGCCAAAGGCCACATTCACGCGCAACTGGTGCTCGCCCAAAGCGGGCAGTTCGGTGTGTTCAACGCGAAGGTCTTTGGCCGAGTGACAGACAACGGATTTCATGGTGGTTTCTTTGAAAAGTGTGGAGTAGATTTTAGAGTGTGGCGGTCACGCCACCATCGACATAAAGGACATGGCCGTTCACGAAACGTGAGGCGTCAGAGGCCAAAAAGACCGCCGCACCGCCTAGGTCTTGCACATCGCCCCAGCGGCGGCTGGGTGTGCGGCCTACCAGCCAACCGCTGAAGGCAGGGTCATCGACCAGTTTCTGGTTGAGTTCGGTTTTGAAGTAACCCGGGCCGATGCCGTTGACGTTGATGCCGAACTGGCCCCAGTCAATCGCCATGCCTTTGGTCAGCATCTTCACCGCGCCTTTGGTGGCTGTGTAAGGCGCAATGCCGGGGCGGCCCAGCTCGCTTTGCACCGAGCAAATGTTGATGATCTTGCCGCGACCGCGTGGGATCATCTTTTTGGCCACCGCCTGACCCACGTAATACACGCTGTCCAGGTTGGTCTTCATGATGGTGTGCCAGTCGTCATCTTGGTACTCGTGCAGTGGTCCACGAATTTGCATGCCCGCGTTGTTGATCAGGATGTCGATCGGGCCTTGTGCTTCAATTTGATCCACGGCGGCACGCACACTGTCGGCATCCGTCACGTCAAATACCGAGGTGCTGACAGACAAGCCTTGCGCATTCAGAGTCTGGGCTGCGGCTGCGACCTTGCTGGCCGTGCGGCCATTCAGGATGACGTGGGCGCCTGCTTGTGCCAGGGCCTCGGCCAAGGCCAATCCGATACCAGCTGAAGAGCCCGTGATCAGCGCGCGACGGCCAGTTAGTTGAAAAGTGTCGAGAACATTCATCTCATCAGCAACCATTTGAGGGGCATCATCACCAGGCTTGGGAAGGCAATCAAGGCCCCCATGACGACCACTTGGGAGTACAGGAAAGGCATAACGCCACGGATGACATCGTGCATCGGAATTCGGCCCACGCCGCACACCACATTGAGCACGGTGCCCACAGGCGGCGTGAGCAAACCGATGGCGTTGTTGATGATGAACAGAACGCCAAAGTAAACCGGGTCAATGCCTGCTTCGCGCACCAAAGGCATCAGAACCGGCGTGAGGATCAGCACGGTGGGCGCAAAGTCGAGCGCCGTGCCCACAATCATCACCAACAGCATCAACATGACCATCAACAAAGTCTGGTTGTCGATGAAGGGGCGCAGGATTTCGACAATCTGTGCGGGAATGTTGGCCACAGTGATCAGCCAGGCCGAGACCAGCGCAGCAGCCACCAGAAACATCACGACGGAAGATGTTTTGGCCGCAGCCAGGATGATGCCGTAGAGGTCTTTGAACTTGATTTCGCGGTAAATGAACAAGCCCACGACCAGCGAATAGACCACAGCCACCACAGCCGCTTCGGTGGGTGTGAAGATGCCCATCTTCATGCCGCCGATGATGGTAATGGCCAGCAAGTAAGACCAAAACGCGTTGATGGTCACTGTGATGCGTTCTTTGAACGGCACCTTTTCGGCCACCACCACTTTGTCTTTGCGGGCCACGACCCACCAGGTCACGATCAGGGCCAAGCCCATCAGGATGCCCGGAAAAATGCCGGCCATAAACAGTTTGGAGATCGACACGCCGCCGATTACACCGAACAGGATAAAACCGATTGACGGTGGAATGACGGGTGCGATGATGCCGCCTGCGGCAATCAGACCGGCCGAGCGGTCCATGCGGTAACCGGCCTCCCGCATCATGGGCATCAACACGGCCGCCAATGCGGCTGTATCGGCCACGGCCGAGCCCGACAAGCTGGCCATGACGATGGCGGCAAACACTGCCACATAACCCAGACCACCTCTAAAGTGGCCAACCCAGACCATGGCCGAGTTGACGATGCGGCGGCTCATGCCGCCCGCGTTCATCAGCTCACCGGCCAGCATAAAAAACGGCACGGCCATGAGCGGAAAATTGTCGGCACCATTGATCAGGTTTTGCGACACGATTTGCGTGTCGAAGTTGTCCAGGTGGAGCATGAGCGCCACACCCGAGACCAGCAATGAAAAGGCCAAGGGCATGCCCAGCGCCATGGCCGCCAGTAGCGAAACAATGAAAACAAGAACGGTCATTTGGCAGCCTCTTGGGTATGGACAGTCACGACTTCTTCAGAGTCTTGCACCTGAATCAGATCGGCCTCGTTGAAGTTGCCTTTGGCCAGCTGAACCAGCTTGCCGATGATCATCAAACCCATGGCCACGCTGGTGATGTAGCCCACACCGTAGACCCAGCTCATGGGTATTTCGGTGACTGCGGAGGTCGTGCTGGCGTTGATACCGTGTTGCTTTAGGGTGCCGTAAAACATCAGGCCGCAGCAACCGAGCATGAGCACGTTGGACACAGCAAAGGCTATTTTTTTGCCGCCCAAGCTGAGTTTTCGTACGATCGAATCCAGCCCGAGGTGACCGTTTTCACGCATCGTGACGATGGCCCCCAAGAAGGTGATCCAGATGAATAAAAATCGCGACAACTCTTCCGAGCTGATGATGCCGTCGTTGAAGCCGTAACGCAAAACCACATTGCCAAACACCATGATGACCATGGTTGACAACATGATGACCAGCGTGAACTCCGCCAGCCGAAAGAAAAGGTCGTTGATTTTTTTCATACATCCATCAAAAAAGCCCCCTCCGGAGAGGGGGCGTGATCACACTAAAACCATCACTTGGTGTCTTCAATGGCTTTCAGCAAAGCGGTACCGCTTTTCTCGCCAAAGGTTTTGGCGATCTCGCCCGACACAATCTTCTGGAACGGGGCCATGTCCACGTTTTCGATCACTTGCATGCCTGACTTCTTCAGGTCGGCAATCACCTTGCCGGCGTTTTGTGCGTTCAGGTTGCGCTGGTAAGTGGCGGCTTCACGGGCGGCATCAACCACAACTTTTTGATAGTTGGCAGGCAGTGTGTCGAACTTGGCCTTGTTCATGGCTACAACCAGCGGCGAGTAAACGTGGTTGCTCACGGTCAGGTACTTTTGAACCTCATAGAACTTGGACGACCAGGTCACGTTGATCGGGTGCTCTTGGGCATCAAAGGTGCCGGTTTCCAAGGCGGTGTACAGCTCGGCGATCGGCATGGGCGATGGGTTCATGCCCAGCAGCTTGAAGGCCTGGATGTGGTACGGGTTGGGTGTTGAGCGGATCTTCAGCCCTTTGAGGTCGTCGGGCTTGTTGACCGGACGTTTGTTGTTGGTGAAAGCGCGCCAGCCGTTTTCCCAATAAGCCAGACCCTTCATGCCGTGGGGGGCCAGTTCGTTCAGAACGCCAGTGCCCACAGCACCGTCGAGCACGTTGTAGGCATGCTGTGCGTTGCGGAACACAAAGGGCAATTCCATCGCGGCCGTGTTGGGCACGATGCCGTTGTAGTTGGATGCACCGCTGGAGACGATGTCGATCGTTCCACCGCGCACGCCGTTGATCATGGCCGCGTCATTGCCCAGCTGGTTGGCTGGGAAGATGGTGATTTCAACATCGCCGTTGGTGCGTTGCTTGACCAACTCGGCCAGCTTCATGGCGGCGGCATGTTGGCCGTCAGTGGTGTTGACCGCGTGGCCCATTTTCAGGTTGAACTTGGCGGCGTAAGCGCTGGAGCCGACGGCAGCCACGAGGCAGGCAAGAAGGATGCGGGAAATTTTCATGGTTTTGTCTCCTGGTTAAAAAAGGGGCTGTCGAAAAAACTCAATCGGTGGGCAGCGCATATTCGTCTGCGCTGAAGACGGTGTGAAACACGGTGCCATCGAACATGGCGATCAGGTCTTTGGACACTTCGCGGCTTTCCATGCGCACAGCCGAGGCCAATGCGATCTCGATCGATTCGCGGCTCGGGTAGCGTACCGACAGCACCATGCCAAAGTGCGGATCTGCCACATCGCTTTCGACCTGGCGCAGCACGCGCACTTCCTGTGCGCCAGGAAAGCGGGTCCACAGGGGCACGAGTTTTTCTCGGATGTAGCGGTTGAACGCGTCTTCCATGCCGGGTTTGACCTTGCCTTGGAAGAATGCACAGCGGATGAACATGAAAAGTCCTTTTAAAAATCAGAGGGCAGGGTGCACTCTTGAAAACGTTCTTGCCTGCAAGGCGGCCAGCGCTTGCATGACCATGTCCTGCACCGGTTCTGTGATGGGCAGATGGATCACGTCGGTCTCATCGGCTTCGGGTTTTTCGAGGGTGCGAAACTGGCTGTCCAGCAAGCCTGGCTGCATGTAGTGGCCGACGCGCTGCTGCATGCGTTTTTGAATCAGCTCAAAGCCGCCGTCAAGGAAGACAAAGCACACATCGCCCGCTTGCTCGCGGATGCGGTCGCGGTAAACACGCTTGAGCGCCGAGCAGGCCACCACACGGCCTTGCGCATGGGGCTGTGACAGGTACTCGCCAATGCGGTCCAGCCAGGGCCAACGGTCATCATCCTGCAAGGCGATGCCGGCACGCATTTTTGCCACGCTCGCGCTCAGGTGCAGGTCGTCGCCGTCCACCATGTCCAGGCCCAGTCGTTCGCCCAAAGCGGCAGCCATGGTCGATTTGCCGCAACCGGATACACCCATGACGATGAGGCGCAAAGGCACTTGGTTCATAGGGGCTCGCAGCCTGTCACTTCACCAGCGCCGCGCACTCGGGCACGGGCGTGCGCAAGGCTTGCCCTGATGTGCCTGCCTGCATGTTGGCAAATGCCAGATCGGCCATGGCTTGGCGGGTTTCGGTGGTGGCACTGGCCATGTGCGGCGTCAGCACCACGTTGTTCAGGGTCCAGAGCACATCGGGCACGTTGGGCTCGTTGGCAAACACGTCAAGGCCTGCGCCTGCGATGGTGCCGTTTTGCAGGGCTTCGATCAGCGCTTGTTCATCGACCACACTGCCCCGCGCTACGTTGATCAAAAAGCCGCGAGCGCCCAGTGCCTTGAGCACCTCGGCGTTGATCAGGTGTTTGGTGCCTGCACCACCGGGGGTGATGACGACCAGAAAGTCCACATTCGCGGCCAGTTCAGCAGGCGTTGTAAAAAACTTGAAACCCGAATCCGGCTTTTCGGTGCGTGCGGTGTAGGCAATTGACATGCCAAAGCCGCTTGCGCGTCGCGCGATGGCCTTGCCAATGCGACCCAGGCCTACGATGCCCAAGCGGGCACCCGACACCTTGCGGCCTAAAGCCATCGGGCCACTGGGCCATTGGCCGGCACGCACAAATTTGTCGGCTTGCGGGATGGTGCGGCCCACCGACAGCACCAAGCCCATGGCCAGATCAGCCACGTCGTCGGTCAGCACATCGGGTGTGTGCGTGACGGGAATGCCGTGCTCGATGGCTGCAGCCACATCCACGCCGTCGTAGCCCACGCCAAATACAGAGACCACTTTGGCGTTCGTCACCTGGGCCAAAAGGCTGCGCGGCACGCTGGCCTCGCCGGTGCCGGCAACGCCCACAATGCGCTGAGCCAATGCCGCAAATGCGGCAGGGTCGGTGATGTGGGTGCGGTCGTGCACCGTGTAGACCGACTCCAGTGCTTTTTGATAAAAGGGGTGGAGTTTGGCGACAGCCAGTACATCGGGTTTGGACACGTCAATCACTCCAGTGAAAACAGCTTGCTTGGACAGCGCTGTCCAATGCATTCAAAAAAAATGGCCAGTGGAATTCGAGATTTTTGAGGGCAAATCAGGGTTTTCCACGAATCTTCAAAATTTCCACTGAAAACTTTGGGATAGCGCTATCCTATCGGCAGCTGAATTGAATTTTCCTCCGGATTAACCCTTGCCCAACACTGTTTCTTCACCTCCCAAGTCCGTCAAAAGCCAACGAGCCACAGGCCGCGTCACCCTGAGTGATGTGGCCCAAGCCGCGGGCGTCAGCCCCAGCACGGTGTCGCGGGCTTTGCGGGGTGAGCGTGCGGTCGATCCCGCCTTGATTGAGCGCGTCCAGGCGGTCTCCAGCAAGCTCGGCTATGTGCCCGACCCTGCCGCGCGTGCCTTGGCTTCGCAGCGCAGCAACCATGTGGCCATTTTGATTCCCTTGCTGTCGAATGCCCTGTTTGTCGACCTGCTGGATGCGGCACAAAAAACTTTGCGTGCAGCCGGCTTCCAGACGCTGATGGGTGTGACCCACTACGACGCCAGCGAAGAGGAGCAATTGCTGCGCGAGCAATTGCTGCACCGCCCGGCGGGTCTTTTGGTCACCGGGCTAGACCATAACCCGGTCACGCGCAAACTCATGGACAGCAGCCAGGTTCCGTGTGTGCACTTGATGGATCTGCCCACCAGCAACAGCAACAGCACTGGCACCAACGACGCAGCCCCTTATTGCGTTGGCTTTCGTCAAACCGAGGCGGGCGCTGCACTGACGCGGCATTTGTTGGCGAGCGGTCGCCAGCGGATTGCGTTTGCGGCAGCACAGCTGGACCCGCGCGTGATGCAGCGGCTGTATGGCTGGCGCAGTGCATTGCAAGAAGCTGGGGTTTATGAGCCCACCCTGGAGTTCCTCAACCCCGCCCCCTCGTCCCTCGCTTTGGGCGGCGTGATGTTTGAGCAAATCATGCAGCAGCGCCCGGCGGTCGATGCCATCTTTTTTTGCAACGACGACTTAGCCCAGGGCGCTTTGATGGCGGCGTTGCGAATGGGTATTTCGGTGCCCTCACAAGTGGCGATTGCGGGCTTCAACGACCTGACGGGCAGCGATCAAATGTTGCCTGCACTGACCACGGTGCGCACGCCACGCGCCCGAATCGGCGAGGCGGCAGCACAAATGTTGCTCACGCTCATGCGGGGTGAGGCACCTGAATTGCCGCAACTTGACTTGGGCTTTGAAATCATTCAACGCCAAAGCACCTGAGCTATTTTGGGGAGAGAAATCCCCTCTCGCGACGGCTGGTTCAGCGCGGACCGTGCAGCACGTTGATCAGTGCCTCGCCCCGGCTCAGCCGAGCAATGTTGTCGGCCAAAGTTTCTTGACGACGGCGCACCGTGCCCGAGGTCCAGCCTGACATGTGCGGCGTCATCAGCACATTGTCCAGCGCCGCAAAGTCGTATTGCGAAGGTGCGCATTCGGTCTGTGTGGGCGTGGGGTATTGGTACCAGGTGTCGATCACGGCCCCGCCGATTTGACGCGAGGCGAGTGCGTCGTAAAGTGCTTTTTCGTCAATCACCGCGCCGCGGCCTACGTTCATCAGCACCGCATCGGGTCGCATGGCGGCGATGGCCAGCGCATCCACCAAGCCTTTGGTGTTGTCGGTCAGCGGCAAGCTCACCACCACAGCGTCGACCGATCCCATGAAGTCGTGCAGCGCGTCGAGCGTCCAGCTTTGGTCAACGCTGGGGTGTTGAATGGGGCTGCGGTTGGCCACATGCACCCGCATGCCCATGGCTTTGGCGCGTTGTGCCACGGTTTGGGCAATGTGGCCGAAACCGAGCAGGCCAATCGTTTGCGCACCCAGCTCGGTGCGCAAAGCGGTTGGACGGCCTGCCCAGTAGGTCCAGCGTTGCTGGCGCAAGTCCTGGTCAGCCCGTGCCAGCGGCACATGGCGCATCAGCAGGGCGGCGATCACGTATTCGGCAATGGCGTTTTCGTGGCCAAAGCAATTGGCCAGGGTGCACTGCGCGGGCAGCAGTGCGGTGTTGACCGCATCCGTGCCTGCGGCTGGGGCATGAAACAGGCGGGCCTTGAGCGGCACGGGCATGCCGCTTTGTAGCTTGATGCCCACCACCACATCGGCGCTTTCGTAGTGCGCCTGTTCGCCGGGCAGGTCGAGGGCATCGCTCAAGTCGAGAATCTGGTGCTCAGCGGCGATCAGTTGTTGAAAGCCTTGGCGAAAATTGGCGGCGTTTTGGCCGTGGAAAACGATTTTCATGGGAAATGTGGTCCTGTTGTCTCGTGTCGGTATTTGTGTTGCATGGGACGTCAACTGAGCAAGACTATGCCAGATGCACTGCGCACGTCGTCAGGCCCGGTGACGGCTCGGCGACAATCGTGCTTTCCTATTTCTCACGAGACACACCGTCATGACGCAGCTGAAAAAAGTCATTCTCTTTACCGATACCGATGGACGCGCACGCTTTCGCGACGAATTTGTGGCCCTGACCGAAGGCACGCCACAAAGCCAGTTATCGGCCTTGATGCCGGCGGCTGCGTGCCAGTTGCGACAAAGCCCGGTGGGTTTTCGCAGCACGTTTCATTGCTCGGGAAATCCGCAGTGGCTGTTCGTGCTGGGCGGGCAGATGGAGATTTTTTTGCAAGACGGCAGCTCGCGCATTTTTGGGCCTGGCGAGTTTTTCTATTCAGCCGACACCTTGCCTGAAGGTGCCACGTTTGACGCCACGGTGCATGGCCACTGGAGCCGTCAAGTCGGCCCCGATCCGCTGGTGACCTTGTTCGTGCGCGACTGATTGACCCTAGGCTGAAGCGCTCGATTTGGGCATCCCGCGCTCGACCTGGAATGACAAATAAAAAGAGCCCACATGTTGCGGGCTCTGTTCATGGGGCAAGGCGCTGATCAGCGACCGAATCCACGGCCACCGCCGCCACCGCCAAAGCCGCGGTTGCCACCGCCGTTGCCGCCGCCATAACCACCACCGCCACCACCGCCACCGCCACGGCGGCGGTTGCCGCTGGCCAGGCTGTCAATGCTGGTGCGTGTCGGGTCAGGTTGGCCGCTGGTGCGAACAGGGTTGCGGTTGGGCAAATCCAGACGCGCAAACTGCGTGGTTTTTAAGGGGTCGATGTGGCGTGGCAACTCGTCGCCATCGTTGCGACGGCGGTCTTGACCGCCTTGGCCGCCTTGACCACCACGGCCGGGACCGCGGCCCTCAGGACGTGGACCACGCGGTGCGGGACGGCCTTGGCCATCGCCACGGTTGTCAAAACGCGGGTCGCCACGTTGTTCTTGACCGCGCCCACCTTCACGACCGCCTTCACGGCGACCATCGCCTTGGCCTTCAAAGCGCGGCGCGCCTTGTGGGCCATTGCGGCGTGATGGAGGAGGACCATTGCGCGATGGACGGGCAGGGCCCTGGCCTTCGCCGCGGGCTTGACGGGGACCACCGCCGCCGCCACCGTTACCACCGCCCACAGCGACTTTGTTGTCTCGGATGCGTTGCATCATGTCTTGGCGTGCGGCCTTGGCGGCTGCGGCCATCACATCACGGCTTGGTGGCTTGCCTGCGCCGCCCCACAGGGTCTGACGCCCCATGGCGATGGGCTCGGCCACTTCACCGGCGTCGGGGCCAAAGCCTTCGAGCAGTTGCACTGGAATCTCTTGCTTGGTGAAGCGCTCGATGTCCATCATGAAGCCTTCTTCGTCCAGACAGACCAGGCTCACGGCCTCGCCGCTGGCACCCGCACGGCCTGTGCGGCCAATGCGGTGCACGTAGTCTTCCGACACGTTCGGGATTTCAAAGTTCACGACGTGCGGCAAGTCTTCGATGTCGATGCCGCGGGCTGCAATGTCGGTGGCCACCAGTGCGCGGATCTCGCCACTCTTGAAACCGGCCAGCGCTTGGGTGCGGGCGGTCTGGCTTTTGTTGCCGTGCAAAGCCATGGACTTGACGCCATTTTTGGTCAAGAAGTCGGCCACATTGTTGGCACCAAACTTGGTGCGCGTGAACACCAGCACCTGGCTCCAGTCGTGCTTTTGGATGATGTGCAGCAGCACGTCTTTTTTCTTGTTGCGGCCCACGGGGTGGATCACTTGCGTGATGCGCTGCACCGTGGTGTTGCTGGGCGTGACCTGAATGCTTTGCGGGTTCTTGAGCAAGTTGCCCGCCAGCTCGCGGATTTCGTCGCTGAAGGTGGCCGAGAACAACAAGCTCTGCTTGTCTTTCGGTACCAAAGCCAGCACTTTTTTCACGTCATGGATGAAGCCCATGTCCAGCATGCGGTCAGCTTCGTCGAGCACCAGAATTTCGATGCTGGACAAGTCCAGGAAGCCCTGGCCTTGCAGATCAAGTAAACGGCCCGGTGTGGCCACCAAAATGTCCACGCCTTTTTTGATCTTGCTGATTTGTGGGTTCATGCCCACGCCACCAAAAATCACGGTGGAGTCGAGTTGCAGGTATTTGCCATAGTCGCGTACCGACTCTTCAACCTGAGCGGCCAATTCGCGGGTGGGCGTGAGCACCAAAGCGCGGATGGCTTTGCCGCCGAAGCGGTTTTTGCCCGGCTCGCTCAAGCTCAGCTTGTGCAGCAGGGGCAATGTGAACGCGGCGGTTTTGCCGGTGCCGGTTTGCGCACCGGCCAACAAGTCTTGTCCGGCCAGAACGGCAGGAATCGCTTGCGCCTGAATAGGGGTGGGGGTTTCGTAACCGAGCTCGCGCACGGCTTGCATGATGGCCGGAGCCAGATTCAATTCATCAAAGTTCATTTTTCACAGAGCGCCACGTCCGGCGCAGGTATCGGCTCATTCAACTGCGTTTGGCAGTTACCAGAGTTGGCCGATAAGTCTTAAGGTGGGCATGGAAACCGCAGGCGCTTGTTTTGAGCGTTGCCCGGGTCAGGCCCCAGCAGAAGTGCTGATGTTGTAGCAACTGGAGGCCACAACGGCGTGCATTGTCGCACAAAGCCCGGCAAGGCCGCGATGTGTTCACTTGTCGGTGAGCCTGTCGCCTTCGGGTCATGGGTTCAAACCCCAATTCAAAGATGCATGAGGTGGCCATAGACTGCAATGTTTATTCTTCTGTTTTCATACCGGTCAATCCCTATGCCCATGCAACAAAACAAGCCACGTCGACATTTCCTGAAAGCCGCCACAGCGGTGGCGACCACCGCCTTGGGCAGCAGTGCCTTGCTGAGCGCCGCTTGGGCGCAAGCCAAGTGGCCCGCCAAACCCATTCGGATCATCGTGGCCTTTCCGCCCGGCGGCCTGACCGACGCCTTGGCCCGCAGTTATGGCGAGCACCTTTCCGGCAAGCTGGGGGTGCCGGTGGTGATCGACAACAAACCCGGCGCTGGAGCCATCATCGGCATCGATGCGGCCGCCAAATCACCCGCCGACGGCTACACCTTGGTCATGAGCACCTCGGGCACCTTTTGGCAAAACCGCATTTTGTATTCCAAGCTGCCCTACAACCTCGACAAAGACCTGACGCCCGTCACCGTGTTCCCCTCAGGCCCTTTGGTGGTGGGCATCAACGACAAAATTCCGGCCAACAACATGGCCGAATTTGTGGCTTGGGCCAAAAAGAACCCCACCTCGATGGGCACCTATGCGCCGGGCTCTTACCCGCACATGGTGGCCGACCAAACCAACCGCATCCACGGCACCCAAATCCAGTCGGTGCATTACCGGGGCGAAGCGCCCATGTGGCTCGACGTGGCCTCGGGCCAATCGCAAATTGCGGTGGGCAGCTACCTGGCCTTCAATGCCGTAGCCAGCCGAGGCGTGCGTGCCATTGGCGTGACTGGCAGCTACCGCTCGCCCAAGCTGCCCAATGTGCCCACCCTCATGGAACAAGGCGACACCGCCAAGCTCGTCACGCTGGAAGGCGGACTGCCCCTGGTGGCCCCAGCGGGCACGCCCGAGGCTGTGCTCAAACTCTTGGCCGATGAAGCCGTGGCTTGGTCCAATACCGACAAAGCGGCCAAATTGCGCGAAACCTTCGCCATCCCCAATAAGCCCAAAAACCTGGCAGACACCCGTAAAGACTGGGAAGGCGAAGTGCCCGTCTGGATCAAGCTGGCGGTCGATCTGGGGATCAAGCTGGACTGATTGCAGCGCCTGTGCAAGAGAAGCGCCTCCATGGGGTGCTGATCTTGCTAAATGTGGGTGGTTTTGGCCTCTACAGAGGGTCAACCTTGCGGTTTAATCTCGACCTATGAACAAAACCGACCAACTGAGTTTTTTCGACTTTGATGCTGCACCCGTTGCCGCGAAATCCGTCAAATCGTCCAAGCCTGTTAAAGCTGTTGTGTCTTCCAGCGCGTCTGAGCCCGTGGTCACGACGGTGGACATGCTCGCAGAAATGCCTGCAAAAGTGCCCGCAGGAGTGCCCGCCGAGGTACCTGAGTCGGAAGTGCCTGAACGGGTATCTGACAAGCAGACTGAGCGGACTCAGCCGAAGGTCGCTGAGGCCCTTGCTGTTCCCCCATCCGAGCGTTCGGTTGACGCTGATGCCGACCCCGAAGCCATGGCCCAAACCTTGGCGCAGCACCCGGACTTTCGCGTGCTTCGGCGCTTGGTGCCTTGCACAGACTATGGCGGTCTGCATGGCCAGCCCACCCAGCGCGTGATCGTGCTGGACACCGAAACCACCGGGCTGGACAGCAAGAGCGAAAAGGTCATCGAGCTGGCCATGTTGTCGGTGTTGATTGACGCCAACACGGGTTTGCCGGTGGGGCCGGTGACCATTTACGAATCGTTTGAAGACCCCGGCAAGCCGATTCCACCGCAGATCACCGAGATCACCGGCATCGACGACAGCATGGTGCAGGGGCAGCGCATCGACGATGCCGCTGTGACGGCGATGGTGGCGCAGGCCGACTTGATCGTGGCGCACAACGCCGGGTTTGACAGGCCATTTGTTGAAGGCCGCTGGCCGGTGTTTGCGGGCAAGGCCTGGGGCTGTTCTTTTCAGGGCATCGACTGGAAGAAAGAGGGCAGTGGCTCGGCCAAGTTGGAGTTTTTGGCGTCCGAGCGCGGTTGGTTTTACGACGCGCACCGGGCACAGGTCGATTGCCATGCCTTGTTGCAGGTGCTGGCTTCGCCGCTGGCCGATGGTCAAACCGGTTTGTCGCGCCTTTTAGCGGGTGCCGGACAGACGCGCTACAAACTGCGTGCCACGGGTGCGCCGTTTGAGGCCAAAGACAAGCTCAAGTCGCGTGGTTACCGCTGGGACGGCGAAGGCCGGGTTTGGTGGTGCAGTCTGGCCTCAGACGAGTCGCTGGACGCCGAATGTGCCTGGCTGCGGGCCGAGGTCTATGGCACGCGCAGCGCCCGGGTGCAGCTCGAAGCGTTGAACAGCTTGGTGCAGTTTTCCAGCCGTTCAGGCAAGTTGTCCGAGCGCTCGGTCTGATTTTTCTCTGTTCAGCCTGGCAAGCTGGGATAATGCCGGGTTGCATACACCGCAACTGAGCCCATATGCAGGGCTGCGGTGCAGAGCTGACACCCTTGGGGTGATGGGTCTCTGCCCTTTTTAATTCAGGTTTACACATGGCTCAATACGTATTTTCGATGAACCGGGTTGGCAAGATCGTGCCGCCCAAGCGTCACATTCTCAAAGACATTTCGCTGTCTTTCTTCCCGGGTGCCAAGATTGGCGTGCTGGGCACCAACGGCTCGGGCAAGTCCACTTTGCTCAAGATCATGGCCGGCATCGACAAGGAAATCGAAGGCGAAGCCATTCCGATGGCGGGTCTGAAAATCGGGTATTTGCCCCAAGAGCCCGTGATGGACCCCGAGCAGACCGTGCGTGAAGCCGTTGAAAGCGGCATGGGCGAAGTCAAAGCCGCACAAGCCCGCCTCGAAGAGGTTTACGCGGCTTACGCCGAAGAAGACGCCGACTTTGATGCCTTGGCCGCCGAGCAGGCAAAGCTCGAAGCCATCATTTCGACCGCAGGCGACGCCTCCGAGCACCAATTGGAAATCGCCGCTGACGCGCTGCGCTTGCCCGCTTGGGACGCCATCATCGGCAAACTGTCTGGTGGTGAAAAACGCCGCGTGGCCCTGTGCCGCTTGCTGCTGTCACGCCCCGACATGCTGCTGCTCGACGAACCCACCAACCACTTGGATGCCGAATCGGTGGACTGGCTCGAGCTCTTCTTGCAGCGTTTTTCGGGCACTGTGGTGGCCATCACCCACGACCGTTACTTCCTGGACAACGCCGCCGAGTGGATTTTGGAACTCGACCGGGGCTCCGGCATTCCGTACAAAGGCAACTACTCCAGCTGGCTAGAGCAAAAGGACGCCCGTTTGGCCACCGAGCAGCGCACCGAAGATGCCCGCTCCAAAGCCATGAAGAAAGAACTGGAATGGGCCCGCTCCAACCCCAAAGGCCGTCAGGCCAAGAGCAAGGCGCGTCTGGCCCGCTTCGAAGAGCTGTCTGACCACGATTACCAAAAGCGCAACGAGACCCAGGAGATTTTCATCCCTGTGGCCGAGCGTTTGGGCAACGAAGTGTTCGAGTTCAAGAACGTCAGCAAGTCCTTTGGCGACCGGGTGCTGATCGACAACCTGAGCTTCCAGGTTCCTGCAGGTGCCATCGTCGGCATCATCGGCCCCAACGGGGCCGGTAAATCGACCTTGTTCAAGCTGATCGCAGGCAAAGAGCAGCCTGACAGTGGCGAAGTCAAGATCGGCCAGACCGTGCGCATGGCCTTTGTGGACCAGAACCGCGACGACCTGAACAACGACAAGACCGTCTGGGAAGACGTGTCCGGTGGCTTGGACATCCTGAACGTGGGCAAGTTTCAGATGGCCAGCCGCGCCTATTGCGGCCGCTTTAACTTCAACGGCGGTGACCAGCAAAAGAAAGTCGGCATGTTGTCGGGTGGTGAGCGGGGTCGTTTGCACTTGGCCAAAACCCTGATTGCAGGCGGCAACGTGTTGCTGCTGGACGAACCTTCCAACGACTTGGACGTGGAAACCCTGCGCGCCTTGGAAGATGCGCTGCTGGAATTTGCCGGCTCCATCATGGTCATCAGCCACGATCGCTGGTTCCTGGACCGCATTGCCACCCACATTCTGGCCGCCGAGGGCGACAGCCAGTGGGTGTTCTTTGACGGCAACTACCAGGAATATGAAGCCGACAAGAAACGCCGTCTGGGTGAAGAGGGCGCCAAACCCAAGCGCGTGCGCTTCAAGGCTTTGAAGTAATTCACTGCTTTGCACAACGACAACGGGCCCTTCGGGGCCCGTTGTCGTTTGAGGGGGCTTCTAGGGATGCATCACGGCCGCCAATCTACTGGGCCGAGAGCTTGGCCCGTGCCTTGTCGGCCCACAATTGCAGGCTGTCGAACAGGTCTTGTTGGCTGAACGAGCAGCTTTCACCGCTGAAGAGGGCGCTGGCTTCCATGCGGTCGAGTAAATCACCCAGCACTTGGCCATATTTGTCGGGCAGGGCCAGGCTGGCCGCTCCGCTGCGCCACAGTTGGATCATCTCTTGTTGTGGCGATGCACCTTGGCTGCAGGCGGCCAAGGCCTGGGTCATGCGGGTGAGGGTTTCAAGGGCTGCGCTCATGGGCGGTGTCTCCTGCAAAAAGTGGGGGCCGTTTCGCGGCGACAATCATGCCCCATGAAAGCCAAATCTCTCAAACCCATGCGCCTTGAAGACATCTTGTACTGCCAGGGCTTTGGCACTCGCCGCGTGTGTGCCGGACTGGTCCAGCAAGGCCATGTGCAAGTGAACGGCGAAACCGTGACCGATTCGGGCGAATTCTTTGAACTCGAAGACCTGCATTTCAAGGTGCAGGGCACAGACTGGCCGTTCAAGGAAAAAGCCTATGTGCTGTTGCACAAGCCCGCAGGCACCGAGTGTTCGCAAAAACCGTCGACATGGCCGAGCATTTACACCTTGTTGCCACCCCCTTTGCGCCAGCGCCCCCAAAAAGCGGCGGTGCAGGGCGTGCAGGCCGTGGGTCGACTCGATCAGGACACCACTGGCTTGCTCTTGCTGACCGATGACGGCCAATTCATCCACAAAATGAGCTCGCCCAAGCACCATGTGCCCAAGGTGTACGAGGTGACCACCAAACACACGATCACGGCCGAGATGGTCGACAAACTGTTGACCGGTGTGGTGCTGGACGATGACCCCAAACCCGTGAAAGCCGCCGCCTGCGAGGCGGTGAGCGAATTGCACCTGAAGCTGACCCTGACCGAAGGCAAATACCACCAAGTCAAGCGCATGCTGGCGGCGGTGGGCAACCGGGTCGAGGGCCTGCACCGTTCGCAAATTGGCGGGCTGGTGTTGAACGACTTGGCACCAGGCCAATGGCGCTGGTTGAACGACGAAGACTTGGCTTTGCTCAAGCCCTGAGCTGAAGAGCGCTCATGAAGGCCTCTATCGCTTGCGCCACCGCTTCGGGCTGGTCGCGGTGGGGGGAATGGCCGCAATGGGCCAGCTTGAGCAACTGCGTTTGGGGCACGGCCCGGGCGATGTCGTCGATCTGGGCCATCGTGCCGTAGGGGTCGGCCTCGCCCTGAATGGCCAGCAAAGGTGCGCAAATGCCGCCCAGCTCGGGTCGGATGTCAAACGAGTGAAACGTGTCGCTCAGCCACACATCGTTCCACTGCCAAAATGCGCAGTCCACATTGGCGTGGTAGGGCCCCAGACGCTGGCGCAGGGGGCCGTTTTGGAAGGCATCGCGGGCCGCCGTGATGGCTTTGACTGAAATGTCTTCGACCATCACATGCGGTGCCATGACCACGCACCCTGCCACGTCGAAACGGCTGGCATGGATCAGCGCAATGGTGCCGCCGTCCGAGTGGCCCAGCAGCACCGGGCGCTCAATGTCCAATGCCTGCAGCAAGGCAGGCAAGATCTCCAGCGCTTCGCGGTGCATGTAGTCGGGCAGCAAACGGCCGTGGCGTTGTCCATCTGCTTGACCCGAAGGTCCGCGCACATCCGGCACCGCATCTGACTGGCCATAACCCTGCCTTGAATACACCCACCCTTGGCAGCCCAAGCGCTCGCACAGCTGGGCAGGCCAGTCACGCCACATGGCCACGCTGCCCAAGCCCTCATGCAAAAAAACCAGTACGGGAGCACTTGGACCGTTTGACTCGGCGATGCGCTGCACCTCCAGCGCAATGCCATGAATTTTGATTTTTGAAGGAAGGTTGACCTGCATCTGAATTCCTGCGAAGAGGGCGATTACACTCAAGCGCGATTAAAGAAAGCGTTTGTGAACTTGTTGTCTCTATTTTTCCGATTTTTGGCTTCTGGCCTGTTAGTGGTTTTGACCCATGCGGCCTCGGCCCAAACCCCGGCTCCGGTATTTGTTCTCAACTCGCTTGAGGGCAATGTGAGCGTAATCGATCCGCTCACCTGGACCGAGAAAAAAAGGATACCTACCGGCAAAGAGCCACACCATCTGTACATGACGCCCGACGAAAAGTCGGTCATTGTCGCCAATGCCCTGAGCGATTCGCTCACTTTCATTCATCCGCGCACAGCCGAGGTGCAGCGCACGGTGACCGGCATTCTGGATCCCTATCAATTGCGTTTTTCGCCCGATATGAAATGGTTTGTGACGGCGGCCAACCGACTCAACCACGTTGATATTTACCGTTGGGACGGCCAAACCCCGACGCTGGCCAAGCGCATAGCCACCGGCAAAACGCCCAGCCACCTCTGGATCGACAGCAAAAGCACCACCATCTGGGCCACCATGCAGGACAGCGATGAGCTGGTCACGATTGATTTGGCCACCCAAACCTTGAAGAGCCGGGTGCCCACCGGACCCATGCCCGCTGATGTGTTTGGCACGCCCGATGACAAAACCCTGCTGGTGGGGCTGACGGGCGGTGAAGGCGTCGAGGTTTACGACGTGAGCAGCGGAACACCGCGCAAGGTCAAGATGTTGCCTACGGGCAGGGGGGCCCACGCTTTCAGGGCACTGGGCGACAAGCGCCATGTGTTGGTCAGCAACCGCGTGGCCAACACCATCAGTCAGATCGACTACGTCAGCATGGACGTGGTGGCCGAGTTGCCCGGCCCCTCGGGTCCCGACTGCATGGACGTGAGCAAAGATGGCAAAACATTGTTGGTGGCTTCGCGTTGGGCCAAAAAGCTCACGGTGATCGACATCGCCAGCCGCCAGGTGGTGCGACAGGTGCGTGTGGGTAAATCGCCTCATGGGGTGTGGACGCTGGACCATGCGGGCCGCAACTGATTTCCTGACAGGCCTGTTGCTGGCCATCGCATGGCCGTTGTCTGCGCTCGCACAAACGCCATCGCCATCGCCATCGCCATCGCCATCGCCATCGTTGCCGGTAGCTTCATGGCCGAGCTGCACGCGACCGGTCTACCTCACGTTGGACACCGGCCACATGGGCGTTGCGCCCTTGATTGCCGAGGTCTTGCAGCGCCAACAAGTGAAAGTCACTTTTTTTGCGGCGCATGAAAAAACCCAAGAGGGCGATGGCACGCTGGGCCAGCACTGGGCCTCTTGGTGGAAAGCCCGAGCATCGGAGGGACACGCATTTGCCTCGCACACCTGGGACCACGCCTACTGGCGTGGCGATGTGCAAGAAGGCGGTGTCCAGAAATTTCGCATCCGCCCCAGCGCGGGGGCACAAGCAGGCCAAAGCCTGACATGGACGCCGCAACAGTACTGTGACAACTTGCGGCAGGCTGCCCAGCGTTTGCAAACCATGACCGGACAAGCGCCGTTGCCCCTGTTCAGGGCCCCTGGTGGAAAAACCTCGCCTCGCCTGATTGAGGCGGCGCGGCAATGTGGCTTCAATCACGTAGGTTGGGCCGATGCCGGTTTTTTGGGGGACGAACTGCCCAGCGACAGCTACCCCAACGCGCAGTTGCTGCAAAAAGCCTTGAAAAACATTCGACAAGGCGACATTCTGATGGCGCACCTGGGCATTTGGTCACGCCAAGACCCGTGGGCGCCGGCTGTACTGGAGCCGCTGATTGTGGGACTGAAGGCCCGTGGCCTGTGCTTTGCCACTTTGCGCGAACACCCCGCTTACCGCGACTGGGTTCGCCAGCACCCCTTGGCACTGCCGGGTTTGCCCGATTCGCGACAATAAGCACATGGACTTTTTGCTTGACAGTTTTGCCGGGTTGCAAGAGACGCTTTACGAAGTGGTGGTGCAGCCCATCGCTTTTGCCGCAGGGCAGGGCCATCTGCTGGAAAAAGCCTACGAAGGCACGGGTTGGGTGGTGGTGGGCCTGCTGCAGATTGCCGTCATGCTCGTGGTCATCGGTCCACTGCAACGCTTGTGGCCTGTTGAAACCCAGACGAACGCCAAGGCAGTACGCGTCGATGTGCTCTACACCCTGATTCACCGCTTGGGCCTGTTCAAGCTGGGCATGTTTTTCACGCTCGATTACGCGTTCGAGCAAGGTTGGGGCGTGCTGCGCGGCATGGGCTGGCCGACTTTTCACCTCGATGGCCTGTGGCCCGGCGTGACCGACCAAGCGTTGCCTGGTTTCTTGCTTTATTTGGTGGTGTTCGATTTTGTGCATTACTGGATTCACCGTGCGCAGCACCAGTCCAACACTTGGTGGGCTTTGCATTCGCTGCACCACGCGCAACGCCAAATGACCATGTGGACAGACAACCGCAACCACTTGCTGGACGACATCGTGACCAGCCTGATCTTGTCCACGGTGGCCGTGCTGATCGGTGTGGGGCCGGGCCAATTTGTGGCGCTGGTGGCCATCAGCCAGTTGAGCGAAAACTTTCAGCACGCCAATTTGCGTGTGTGGTTTGGCCGCATAGGCGAACGCCTGTGGGTCAGCCCGCGCTTTCACCGCAGGCACCACAGCATTGGCATCGGCCACGAGTCGCAATCTCAAGGCCGAACCGTTTTGGGCGGCTGCAACTTCGGGGTGTTGTTGCCATGGTGGGACATGCTTTTTGGCACCGCAGATTTTCAGCTGCGGTATGACCCCACCGGCGTGCGCGACCAGGTGGAGCACGGGCGCGACTACGGGCGCGGCTTTTGGGCTCAGCAGCGGCAAGGCTTGCTGCGGCTGCTGGGTCGGGCCTGAGCTTCGGGGCTGGCTGCCAAGCCCAGTTCAACTGTTAAGCTTTCAGCCATGAAACTGTTGATCGATTCTTTTTGGCGTGCTGCGGTGTATTGCCTCTACCCCCGGGTGATCGGCTTGTCGGTTTTGCCGCTGGTGTTGATCGTGGCCCTGTCCTGGTTGCTGGGTTATTGGTACTGGGACATCGCCGTGACTTGGGTGCGGGCGTGGCTGGATGCTTCCAGTTGGTTGGCGGTGGTGTGGCGTTGGCTGGAGGGCATTGGCCTGCCTGACCTGAAAACCGTGGTGGCCCCTTTGCTGGTGATTTTTTCAGTCACGCCCCTCGTTGTCGTCGCGTGCTTGCTGGCGGTGTCTTTTTTGATGACGCCATCCCTCACGCGTTTGGTGGCCGACCGGCGCTTTGTGGGCCTGCAGCGTAAACAGGGCGGCAGTTGGCTGTTCAGTTTGTGGTGGACTTTTTTGTCTTTGCTGCTGGCCTTGGGCGCTCTGTTGTTGACCTTGCCCATGTGGCTGGTGCCGCCGCTGGCCATGCTCTTGCCCGCCCTGATTTGGGGCTGGCTGACCTACCGCGTCATGGCCTTTGAGGTGTTGGCCGAGTTTGCCAGTGCCGACGAGCGCCACACCCTCATGGCCCGCCACCGCATGAGCCTGCTGGGCATGGGCGTGGTCACTGGACTCATGGGGGCAGCGCCCAGTTTGGTGTGGGCCTCGGGTGCTTTGTTTGCCGCAGCGTTTGTGATTTTGGTGCCTGTGGCCATCTGGATCTACACCCTGGTGTTTGCCTTTTCCTCGCTGTGGTTTGCCCACTTTGCATTGGCTGCTTTGTCCGCGCTGCGTCATGAACCTCAGTACGCCGCTGTCGATGAGGTTTTGCCCGCCGTGCCCCCTTCGCCCCATGTCGCCGCCCGATTGGGCGAAGACCCAGGCAACAAGCCGGATGCGGTGACCGATGTCGAACCCCGACCCAGCCTTTGAATTCTTTGAACCCTTTGAGCCAACTCCAACCCACCATGACCTGCACGACTCCCACCTTTGGCCTGATCATCATTGGCGACGAAATCATGTCTGGCAAACGCCAGGACAAGCACATGCCCAAAGTCATCGATCTCATGTCGGCCCGAGGGCTGACGCTGAGTTGGGCCGACTATGTGGGCGATTCGCCCGAGCGCATCACCGCCACGCTGCAGCGGGCCTTGGCTTCGGCCGATGTGGTGTTCAGTTGCGGCGGCATTGGCGCCACGCCTGACGACCACACCCGGCAATGCGCCGCACGGGCCCTTGGGGTGCCCTTGGCCTTGCACCCGCAAGCCAAAATGCTGATTCAAGAGCGCATGCAAGACACGGCCAAAGAGCAGGGTACGGCCTACGAGCCGGATCGCCCTGACAACATCCACCGGCTCAACATGGGCGTGTTCCCTGAGGGCGCGACCATCATCCGCAACCCTTACAACAAAATTCCCGGCTTCAGTTGCCAGGGCGTGGGTGGCGGTGCGGTGCATTTTGTGCCCGGTTTCCCGGTCATGGCCTGGCCCATGATCGAGTCGGTGCTGGACACCCAATACAGCGCCCACTTTTGTCAGGACGCCTACGTTGAAAAATCGGTGGTCATTCTGGGCGCCATGGAAGCCACTCTGACCCCGCTGATGGAGGCCATCGAAGCCGCGCACCCCGGTGTCAAGGTATTTAGCTTGCCCAGTGTGGATCACCCGCAGTGGGGCCGCCACATCGAATTGGGCGTCAAGGGAGAGCCCGGCCGTGCCGACGCGGCTTACGCCGACTTGCGCTTGGGTCTGAATGCATTTCAGCTGGAATTTGGCCCTGAATTGGTGCGTTGATTTAAAATTCACCAAAGTAGTGCGTAGCTGCACAATTTAAGTGCAATTGAGGCGGAGTCTGGAGGCGTTGGCATGGGGTGTTCCCTCAAAACCCGTGCAGCATGGGCCCATATTGGATCGCAAAAATCCAGCTTGGGTACTTTTTTTACAGCGGGCAGATGCGCAAGCGGCTTGGGTCAAGGCACAATCTTGGTCTGTTCGGGTGTGGTCCGCTGAGCCAAGTTGGCATAGAAACTGCAAGACCTGTACGACAGCTTTTTAACCCCCTTTCCATTCAGGAGAATTTGATGGCCAAGACCGTCGCAGACGTGATGAAGATGGTGAAAGAGAACGAAGTCAAGTTCGTTGACTTCCGTTTCACCGATACCCGTGGTAAGTGGCAGCACATCACTGCACCCGTGTCGCAGTTTGACGAAAGCAAGTTCGAAGAAGGCCAAGCCTTTGACGGCTCTTCTATCGCTGGCTGGAAAGGCATCGAAGCTTCGGACATGTTGTTGATCCCCGATGCCAACAGCGCCATCATCGACCCCTTCTTCGAAGAAGTCACTTTGGTCCTGATTTGCGACGTGATCGAGCCCACAGACGGCAAAGCCTATGAGCGTGACCCACGCTCGATCGCCAAACGCGCCGAGACTTACCTCAAGCAATCGGGCCTGGGCGACACCGCCTACTTCGGTCCCGAGCCAGAATTCTTCTTGTTTGACGACGTGCGCTGGAGCACCGAACCCAACAACACCTTCTACGCCATCGACGAAGCCGAAGCCCCATGGAACAGCGGCACCAAGATGGAAAACGGCAACAGCGGTCACCGCAACCGCGTCAAAGGTGGCTACTTTCCAGTGCCTCCCGTTGACAGCACGCACGACATGCGCAGCGAGATGTCCCTGATCCTCGAATCCGTAGGCATCCCGGTCGAAGTTCACCACCACGAAGTGGCTGGCGCAGGTCAGTGTGAAATCGGCACCCGTTTCTCCACACTGGTGGAGCGCGCCGACTGGACATTGCTGCAAAAGTACGTGATCCACAACGTGGCCAACGCCTACGGCAAAACCGCCACCTTCATGCCTAAGCCTTACGCTGGCGACAACGGTTCTGGCATGCACGTTCACCAGTCGATCTGGAAAGACGGCAAGAACCTGTTCGCAGGCAATGGCTACGCTGGTTTGTCTGAATTCGCCCTGTACTACATCGGCGGCATCATCAAGCACGCTCGCGCCCTGAACGCGATCACCAACCCCGGCACCAACAGCTACAAGCGTTTGGTTCCTCACTACGAAGCCCCTGTGAAATTGGCTTACTCGGCCAAGAACCGCTCGGCCTCGATCCGTATCCCCAACGTCGCCAGCGACAAGGGCCGTCGCGTGGAAGCCCGCTTCCCCGATCCATTGTGCAACCCTTACCTCGGCTTCGCAGCCTTGTTGATGGCTGGCTTGGACGGTATCGAAAACAAGATCCACCCCGGCGAAGCAGCGACCAAAGACCTGTACCACTTGCCTCCAGAAGAAGACAAGTTGGTCCCCACTGTGTGCTCCAGCCTCGATCAGGCACTGGACGCACTCAATGCAGACCGCGCTTTCTTGACTAAGGGCGGCGTGTTCACCGACTCGTGGATCGACGCGTACATCGACTTGAAGATGCAAGAAGTCAACCGCAGCCGCGTTGAAGTCTCGCCCGTCGAATACGACATGTACTACTCGCTTTAAGCGGTATGCACCCTATTGCACATCGCCGTGCAATCAACGCAAAGGACGGCTTCGGCCGTCCTTTTTTTTGGACAGATCTGATGCCATGACCGTGCCCGTTTCCCGATTCCAGGCCTTTGATTTGTTGGCCACTCCCGTGGCGGTGTTGCAAGGTCAGGGCCGCGTGCGCTTTGTCAACGCTGCGCTGGAAGACGCCTTGGGCTTGTCCAGACGCACGCTGTTTGAGACCCAGATGGCTGACTATTTTCTGGACCCACAGCCGCTGATCACGGCCCTGGCAGGGGCGCAGTCGAACGAATTTGCCGCGCTGCGCTACGAAGCCCAAATGCGGCGCGTGCACCATGAAGACCCTTTGCCGGTGCATGTGATCGTGGCCCCGTCCGATCAAGATGGCGAAGTGATTGTGGAGTTGTTGCCCGTGGAGCAACAAACACGGCAAGAGCGCGAAGAGCGCTTGCTTGACCAAGCGCAGGCCAACAAAGAGCTGATCCGCAACCTCGCGCATGAAATCAAAAACCCATTGGGCGGCATTCGCGGCTCGGCCCAGCTGCTGGAGATGGAGCTCGACAGCAAAGAGCTGACCGAATACACGCAGGTCATCATCCACGAAGCCGACCGCCTGCAAACCTTGGTGGACCGCCTGCTGGCCCCACACCGTCGCCCGCATGTGGTGGGCGATGTCAACATCCACGAAGTGTGCGAACGCGTGCGCACACTGATCTTGGCCGAGTTCCCTAAGGGGCTGAAGGTCGTGCGCGATTACGACATCTCGATCCCCGAGTTTCGGGGTGACCGCGAGCAGCTCATTCAGGCCGTGCTCAACATTGCACACAACGCATCGCAAGCGTTGCAAGAGCGCATCGCGCAAGGCGATGGCCAGATCACACTCAAGAGCCGCATCTTGCGTCAAGTCACTTTTGGCAAGCAGCGTTACCGCCTGGCATTGGAATTGCATGTCATCGACAACGGGCCTGGTGTACCAGACTCGATCAAGGACCGCATTTTCTTCCCGTTGATCTCGGGGCGCGAAGGCGGCTCCGGCTTGGGGCTCACATTGGCGCAAACCTTTGTTCAGCAACACCACGGCATGATCGAGTGTGACAGCGAGCCCGGCCGTACGGATTTCAAGATTTTGATTCCGTTGCCTTGAGAACCACAGAAAGTGCCACGTTGATGAAGCCGATCTGGATCGTAGACGATGACCAATCCATTCGCTTTGTGCTTGAAAAAGCACTGCTGCGCGAAGGCTTGCCCACACGCAGCTTCACCAACCCGCGCGAGGTCTTGAAGGCGCTGGACTCAGAAAGCGAAGCCGATGGCCCGCAGGTGCTGGTCAGCGACATTCGCATGCCCGGTGGCTCGGGGCTGGATTTGCTGGCCACCATCAAGCAGCGCATGCCCGGTTTGCCGGTGATCATCATGACCGCGTTTTCCGATTTGGACAGCGCCGTGTCTGCCTTCTCCAGCGGCGCCTTTGAATACCTGCCCAAGCCGTTTGATTTGCCCAAGGCGGTCGAGCTGATCCGCCGCGCCGTGGGCGAGAGCCAGCGCGAAGACGTGGCCGAAGAAAAGATGGCCGATGCGCCAGAGATGCTGGGCCAAGCCCCGGCCATGCAAGATGTGTTTCGCGGCATTGGCCGCTTGGCGCAAAGTCATGTCACGGTGCTCATCACGGGCGAATCGGGCTCAGGCAAAGAGCTGGTGGCGCATGCGCTGCACAAACATTCGCCCCGCGCCAACCAGCCCTTTGTGGCCATCAACACCGCCGCCATTCCCAAAGATTTGCTTGAGAGCGAACTGTTTGGGCACGAGCGCGGCGCCTTCACGGGCGCACAAGCCTCGCGACGGGGCCGCTTTGAACAGGCCGACGGCGGCACGCTGTTTCTGGACGAAATTGGGGACATGCCGTTTGACCTGCAAACCCGCTTGCTGCGCGTTTTGTCAGATGGCCATTTTTACCGAGTCGGTGGGCACAGCGCGGTCAAAGCCAACGTGCGCGTGATCGCCGCCACGCACCAAGACCTAGAGCAACGCGTCAAGGAAGGTGTGTTTCGCGAAGACCTGTACCACCGCTTGAACGTGATTCGCCTGCGCCTGCCGGCTTTGCGCGAGCGGCGCGAAGACGTGCCCATGCTGGCACGCTACTTTTTGCAGCGCAGTGCACAACAATTGGGCGTGGAGCCCAAACGCATTGCAGACGCAGCCCTTGAACGCTTGAGCCATTTCCAGTTTCCAGGCAACGTGCGCCAGCTGGAAAACATCTGCCATTGGCTGACCGTGATGGCTCCCGCGCAAGTGATTGAAGTCAAGGATTTGCCACCCGAAGTGCTGGAAAGCCGCCCCAGCTTGGCCCCGGCTGCTGGGCCTTTCACGGCACTGTCGTCGGGTGTCGCCGCCTCTGTGGTTGCCTCTGTGACGCAGCCGAGTGGCGCAGGGCTGGATGTGTCATCGGATGCCCCTCAGGCGACTTTGGTGGCAGGGTCTGATCTGTCAGCTACCGGAGATGTTTTTGCGCTGGGTGTTTCTGGTGCCTCTGCGGTGACCGCTTCGACATGGGAGCCGGGTTTGGAGCAAGAGGCGCTGGCCCTGCTGAATGCCGGGCGCACTGACGTTTGGGATGTGCTGACTCGCCGCTTTGAGACCAGCCTGATTCAGGCTGCGCTGGCCACCACACGGGGCCGCCGCATCGAGGCTGCGCAGAAGTTGGGAATTGGCCGCAACACCATCACCCGCAAAATTCAGGAACTGGGCATCGACGACTGACAGTTTGCTCAGTTCTTGCGGGCCACCCAATAGGTGGCGCCTTCTGGGCCGTATTGCTCTGCATGGGGTTCGTCACGCGACAACGCGAACTCGTCGCCCGGGGTCAGGTAGCGCTTTTGGTGGCTGCCGTCTGGTGCTGTGCAGCTCAGCCACATTTGCCCAGCAGTGACGCGGGCTTTGACCGCAAACGGGTGGGTGTGCACATCCAGCACCACGTGGGGCTCCCATCGTCGTTCAAGTACCTCGTCAAAACCTTCGGCCAAGGCTTGTTGTTGGAAGTCTTCAAAGGTCATCTGTGGCTCGTTCTTGAATGTTCCGTATGGGGCGTGGGCTGACCAATCCGTCGGGGCAGAAAACGCCATCGGCGCATCGGTGAACGGGTGCGGAAATGCCAGCGATTGCGCGTGCAGCATCAAGCGCGGGCTGAGGGCCCGCACGGGAGCCGGGGCGTACAGTGCATCGCCCAACATGGGGTGGCCAATGCTTTGCAGGTGCACGCGCAGTTGGTGCGTACGGCCTGTGACGGGTTCCAGTTCTAACAGCGTGGCGGTATCGCTGCTTTGCACAGCACGCCAACGGCTGCGGCTGGGTTTGCCATCGGGGTGCACGATGTGAATTGGGCGGCGCTCCCAGTCCAGCAGGATCGGCCCGTCGATGGTGCGCCAGCCGTCTTCGTCGGTGGGCACCTCGTGTTGACTTTGCAGCACTTGCCCGGCCACCACGGCCACGTAGCGTTTGTGTACCTGGCGGGTTTCAAACAGGCGGCTCATGCGGCGTTGCGCCTCAATGCCACGGGCCATGACCAGCAGGCCCGAGGTGTCTTGGTCCAGGCGGTGCACCACCAGCGCTTCGGGGTAAATCGCTTGCACGCGGCGGGCGAGGCAGTCTTGCTTGTCGGGGCCGCGACCGGGCACCGACAACAAACCGCTGGGTTTTTCCAGCACCAACAGGTGTTCGTCTTCGTGGACCGGAGTCATGTGTTGCAGCGCCACTCAAACCGCCGTGGCGGTAGGTTGTTCCAGCACCACGTTGGACAAGGGCCGTGCCACGCAAGGCAGCACCAGCCCTTCGGCCTTTTCTTCGGCCGACAGGCCGGGCCATTCCACGGTGTAGGTCACTTGGCCGCTCAACAGCTGGCAAATGCAGGTGCGGCAGGTGCCGTTTCGGCATGAGCTGGGCAATTGCACCCGCGACATCTCGGCCGCTTCGAGCAAGGTCAGATCGCCCTCGACATCGAATTGCAGCTCGGCGGGCAGTACCCGGGCAGTGAAGATCTGGAAATTCTCTGGCATGTGCTTAAGCGTTTGCAGGCAGGCTGGCTGGCCCCGCCATGCCGGGCAGTGGTGTGCTTTGTCTGTGCGCTTTATTTGTCTTTGACTTTGCCGCGAGGCGCCACAAAGGTGGAGGGTGCCATCGGGCGGTCCGATGTGAACGTCTTGGGGGGAGACGTGTCTTTCTTTGGCTTCTTGGCCATTTTGTTGCTGCGTTGTTCGCCTTTGGCCATGTTCGTTTCCTTGTAGACCTTCCCGAATTGGGAGCCCTCTGATGTTAAAGCACAAAGCCGCAGGGTCTGCGGCTTTGTAGGGGGCTTGGTGTGGTCATGGCTTGCCGTTACTGCGGCATGCACCTCCTTACGTTACTTCACTTCGGTGACGAATGTTTCACGCGGACGGCGGACCTTTTTCAGGTTAGCCAACCAGTCGCCTTCACTGGCGCGGTAACCCAGGGGCACGATCACCACGCTGCGCAGGCCGCGAGCGCGCAGGCCCAGAATTTCGTCCACGGCTTTGGGGTCAAAGCCTTCCATCGGGGTGGCGTCGACTTCTTCAAAAGCGGCTGCAATCAAGGATGCACCCAAGCCAATGTAGGCTTGGCGAGCGGCATGCTCAAAGTTGACTTGTTCATCGCGTGCAGGGTAGTTGTTGAGCAACATTTGGCGGTAGTTTTCCCAGCCTTCGTTGGTGCCGCCGCGCTGCGCGTTGGTCAGGTCAAACATCATGTTGATGCGATCGGCTGTGTAGTTGTCCCACGCCGCAAACACCAACAGGTGCGAGCCGTCGGTGACCTGACCTTGACCCCAGGCTTTGGGCTTGATCTGCTCGCGCACGGCAGGGTTGGTGACCACGAAAACTTCAAACGGCTGCAAGCCGCTGGAGGTGGGGGCCAAACGTGCGGCTTCGACAATGCGGTCCACTTTTTCTTGGGGCACGACCTTGGTCGGGTCCATTTTTTTGCAGGCGTAGCGCCATTCGAGTTTGTTCAGTAATTCAGACATTGGGGTTCCACTCAGGTGTTAACGATGCGTGATTGTGTCTGAAGACGCAGGACGTCGTTGTCACGCGTTTTCAAGCACTTTTTAAAGACGTGTCCTCAGGCCGATACTTCTTGCCAAGTGCCGCTGGGCAGCCCGTCCAGGTTGTACGGCCCCACGGCGGTGCGAATCAAACGCAGTGTGGGCAAGCCCACGGCAGCGGTCATTCGCCGCACCTGGCGGTTGCGGCCTTCGCGAATACTCAGTTCCAGCCACGAAGTCGGAATGCTCTGCCGCTCGCGAATGGGCGGATTGCGCGGCCACAGGTCGGCAGGCGCTGGCACCGCACGGGCGCGGGCGGGCAGGGTGGGGCCGTCGTTCAGTGTCACGCCGCGGGCCAAGGCCGTCAGTGCTTTGTCGTTCACCATGCCCTCCACCTGCACCAGATAGGTTTTTTCCATCTTGAAGCGCGGGTCGGCAATGCGGGCCTGTAATGGGCCATCGTCGGTCAGCAGCAGCAAGCCTTCGCTGTCGGCATCCAGCCGTCCCGCCACGTACACGCCGGGCAGGTCGATGTGGTCTTTCAGTCCGCGCCAGCGACCCTCGGGGGTGAATTGGCTGAGCACGCCATAAGGTTTGTTGAAGCGGATCAGCATGGGCAAGTCACGAGGTGCATGGGCAAGGGCGTGAGCGTATCAGGTCGGTTAGCATCCACGCATGAGCACCCAATACGAATGCCTGAAAAGCGCCGACCTGTACGCTGAAGCCTTTGGCATCGCCCCCCCTGAAACCTTGCTGGGCAAAGAAGTCTGGCCACGTCAACAAGGCTTTTTCATCCGCAAAGCCTTTGTGCCTGGGCAGCCAGCCCCAGAAACTGGCGCTGAACCCACTTCGGAGACTGGCGCACCCGCGGCCAACATTTCAGACGCCATGACAGACCCTGTTCCTGCCCCCGCCAGCCCGCTGGAGCTGGCGCAAGGCCAGTTTGGTTTGGTGCCCACTTGGGTCAAGTCGGCCTCAGACGCCAAACTGCGCTCGACTAAGCTGGCCGTCACACGCTACGAAACCATGAGCACCGCCACGCCCACGCGAGAGACTTGGCTCAACGCCCAGCGCTGCATCATCCCGATGCAAGCTTTTATTGAAGACGACTGGCGCAATCGCAAAGCCGTGCCCACCCGCATTGCCCGCGTGGACGGTAAACCCATGGGCGTGGCAGGCCTGTGGGAGCGCTGGACCCAGGACGGCGAAGAAATCATCAGCTACACCCTGCTCACGGTCAATGCCAACAGCCACGCTTTGATGAACCGTTATGGGCAAAACGGCAATGAAAAACGCATGCCCGCCATCCTGAACGAGGGTGCTTATGGGGCCTGGCTGACGGCACCGCTGGAAAAAGCCCGCGAGTTCATGCGGGCCTACCCGACCCAATTGTTGCTGGCCAACCCGGTGCAAAAAAAGTAAGCCCCTGCGACACAGCCAACCCGTTTGGGTGCTTCAAGCGCGTTGCACCACCGCCACATTGGCCAGCGCCAAGGCCCTAAAGCCCTCAGAAATTCGCTCATCGGCAGCGGCGGTCTGCCAAAACTGTGCCGCCAAAGCCTTGGCTTGCGGCCATACCGCCAAGGTGCTGGCGCTAGGGTGCAGAGGTCGGGCAGCAAAATCCCGCGCCACCACTTCACCGTGAATGGGCGCATACAGCATGGGCAACATGTCGTAGGTGGGCGACAACTGCCAATCGTCCTTGTGCAGCAAAAAGGAAATGTTGCCGTAATGCCGGTCGGTGTTGCCAATCAGCTGACCATAGGCGTCCAGCAGCTTCAGGTGCCCAGCATCTTGCGCGGTGACCAATTGCCGCGCTGCCATGCGCTGCGCCGTAGCGGCCCAATTGTCCATTTGGCCCACGTATTGCGCGTCGTAGACCAGCAGCGACACCATGCCCAAACGCCCTTGTTCCGTGCGGTCAAAGCGCGTGGACTCTAGAAACACCCGCCCGCCTGCCGTCACGATGCGCGTTTGCGCGGCGGGCAAGCCGGCATCGGCCAATGTTTGCAGCGCCAAGTGCTCGCACACCAGCAGATCTCGGGTGCGCTGATCGGCCGGGGCATCGCCTGCGGGAGAAAACTTCACCAACACCGGGCGTTGCTGGCCGGGTTCGTCCAAGCGGGCGCAAAACTTGGGTTGCTCACCCCCGGCCGATGAACCCGCTTGCGTACCCTGCATCACCAAATCGGCCAAGCGTGGGTAATCGAGATCGGGCTGCGCCACATCGGCTTGGGGCGGCATTTGCCGCAAATACCGGTCCAGCGCAGGCTGCCCTACGATCAGGTTGCCCGGCAGGTCGTCGCCCATTTGCACCAAGGCCCTGAGCGCATCGTCATCACTCCAGTAGCGCAAGTCGGCGGGCAAATTCAGCTCGGGGTGGGCCTGCACAAAAGTGCGTCCCATGAAACCTTGGGGTCGCATGTCGCTCAAAAACCAGGGCAAACCGTCGTGCATCTCGGTCACACCATCGGCCTCATCGACCCAAAACCGCCCACCCTGCAAAGCCACCATGCGCCCAAAGGGGCTGACCTGGCCGTGCACATCGACCCGCATGATGGGCACTTCGGCCCCCACGCCATCGATCGGGCGCGGCAACAAATAGCGCTGCGACCGAGCCGCCCCGACCTTGAGCACCGTGCCCGCGCGCAGCAAGCCTGACAGCGCCCGCGACACCGTGGCCTGGCTCACGCCCAAGCGCATTTGCAGCTCGGTGCTGCTGGCGGCGCCGCCCAGCTGGCCCAGTGCGTTGGTCAAGCGGGTGCTGAGGTCGGTGCTGGCGGGCATGGCATCTCTTGGTGAATAGATAGTGCATGCCTAATTTAACAGAGCTCAGTGATTATTTGACTTGATTTATGAATAGATATTTTTAATCTGATGATGTCAGCACGCTGCGCACGCATGGCCGGTCTTCCTGGCTCCCGAACCCCCTTCGACCCAGTGCCTGTTGAACAGGCAGCGCCCGCCAAGCCATGCGGGGCAAGGGTTTGCGCGGATGTCCACGGTGTTGTCCACAGCTTCATGCACAGACATCTGGAGCAACTGTGTGCCCCTTGCCGGCGCACAGACCTCAAAGCGACTGCCGGTAGCGCGCCAGCATCTGGGCCTGGGTTTCGGCCTCGGCTTCGGTTATTTGGCCATGGAAGGCCCGCATCTGATCGCGCAACATCTCGCCCATGCTGGGCATTTGCGACCGGTCGGTGTGGCGCGAAGCATCCCACAAGCCAGAACGCATGAAGGCCTTGGCGCAATGCAAGTACACCGACTCCACCGCCAGGCGGATCACCAGCGCGGGCGTGCGCCGCGCATCGGCACACAGCGCCAAATCGGCCGGGTTGGTCGACAGCACGGCACGGCCATTCACGCGCAAGGTCTCGTCAAAGCCCGGCACCATGAACAAAGTGCCCAGGCGCCCTGTGGCGACGATGTTTTCCAGTGTGTCCAGCCGGTTGTTGCCCGGCGCGTCGGGGATCAGCAGGGTTTGCGCATCCAGCACCTTGACGAAGCCCGCATCGCCCCCGCGCGGCGATGCATCCATGTGCCCGTGCGCATCGCTGCTGGCCAGCACCACAAAGGGCGACAAGCCAATGAATTGCAACGCATGCGTGTCGAGCGACGGGATTTCTTTTTTGACCGAACGCTCACGGGCCGGGTCGTAGAGCTGGCGCAGGGCGGGGAGGGTGGTGATGTGCATGGATAACTTCAGCGAATTCAATTCACACGGCTTTGCCAATACGCAGGCCGACGGTGCAAATGGGCGACGGCCACGATCAGAATGCCTTGTTCATCTTGGCTGTAAATCACGCCGTATGGAAATCTCCGCAGTCGGCAGCGACGCGTCTGGCTTGAAAGTGGATGCCAGCCGTGGGGATGACGTTCAATGAGTTGAAGCGTGCGCAGAAACTCCACCAAAAACGAATCGCCCAAGCCCGGCGCTTGTTGAGCGTACCAATGGATGGCCTCGTCCAGCTCAACTTGAGCGGCGGGCAGCAGCCTCACGCTCATGTCGTTTTGATTTGGTATTTGGCAATGACCTCGTTCAGTGGGATGGCGTTAACCTCACCCCGGCGGTAAGCGGCCAGACGACTTTCTGCTTCTTGTGCCCATTGCGCGTCCAGAGAATCGTCCCGCTCGTCCAAGGTGTCCAGGATCTGATCGACCAGGGCCATGCGCTCCTCGGGGGGCAGTTGTAATGCTTGATTGCAGAGTTGTTTGGCGGTGGGCATGTGGGGCTCCAAAAGGCGGTGGAAAGTCAGTTTAGCGAAGTTCAGCGCTCATGGAAATTCAAGCCGTTATCTGACCAAGTTCTGCAGCATGGCCGCACCTGAATACCAAGCTGCGAGGGTTAAAACCCCGACCCCGACCCACTCAAAAACGCCAGCTTCTCAGGCGTGGACTCGCGTACCAACATGGCACAGATTTGGAATAAATGGGTGGGGGTAGCGGCCAAAGCGCAGGGTGTTTGGCTGAGCCAGAAATAATGGGCGAGCTTTATGTGTCAATATCCGCACGGTGAGCGAAGACCTGAAAAACATATTTGCTGACAACGAGTTAGAGCAAAAACTACAACACCCACCAAAGCCCAACCGACCCACGATGCCAAAGGCTAGCGCGATGGGTGACATATTGAGCCCTGCACTTGATATGCTGGCCACCATTGCGCGTGATTCAAAAAGTCCAACCAAACACCCTCAATTCACCCCAAACAACAACAAGGTTTCAGAATGACGAGTATTCAGCAGCGCGCAGCTTTGCAAAGCCAAATTTGGAAAATAGCCAACGACGTCCGTGGAGCCGTCGATGGCTGGGACTTCAAGCAATACGTGCTGGGCACCCTGTTCTACCGCTTCATCAGCGAAAACTTTGCGGCCTACATCGAAGGCGGTGACGACAGCATCGATTACGCCGTGCTGTCCGACGTGGTCATCACGCCCGAAATCCGAGACGACGCCATCAAAACCAAGGGCTACTTCATCTACCCCAGCCAGCTGTTTGCCCGGGTCGTCGCCAGCGCCAACGGCAACGAAAGCCTGAACACCGACCTGGCGGCCATCTTTCAATCCATTGAAAACTCCGCCTTGGGCTACCCGTCGGAGCGCGACATTCGCGGCCTGTTTGCCGACTTCGACACCACCAGCAACCGCCTGGGCAACACCGTCAAAGACAAAAACACCCGCTTGGCCGCCGTGCTCAAAGGCGTGGCCGAGCTGGACTTTGGCGACTTTGGCGGCAGCGATTTCGAGACTCACCAAATCGACCTGTTTGGCGATGCCTATGAGTTCCTGATTTCCAACTACGCCGCCAACGCGGGCAAGTCGGGCGGCGAGTTCTTCACGCCCCAGCATGTGTCCAAGCTCATTGCTCAGCTGGCCATGCACAAACAAACCAGCGTCAACAAGATTTACGACCCGGCCTGTGGTTCAGGATCGCTGCTGCTGCAAGCCAAAAAACACTTTGACCAGCATCTGATTCAAGACGGCTTTTGGGGCCAAGAGCTCAACCACACCACCTACAACTTGGCGCGCATGAACATGTTCTTGCACAACGTCAACTACGACAAGTTCAACATCCAGCTGGGCGACACCCTGATTGACCCGCACTTTGGTGATGACAAACCGTTTGACGCCATCGTCTCTAACCCGCCGTATTCGGTGAAGTGGATCGGCAGCGACGACCCCACCCTCATCAACGACGACCGCTTTGCCCCCGCAGGCGTGCTGGCCCCCAAGAGCAAGGCAGACTTTGCCTTTGTGTTGCACGCGCTCAGCTACCTCTCTAGCAAAGGCCGTGCCGCCATCGTCTGCTTTCCGGGCATCTTTTACCGGGGCGGTGCAGAGCAAAAAATCCGCCAATACCTGGTGGACAACAACCATGTGGAAACCGTCATCTCGCTGGCGCCCAACCTGTTTTACGGCACCACCATTGCCGTGACCATTCTGGTGCTGTCCAAACACAAGGCCGACACCACCACCCAGTTTATTGACGCTAGCGCCTTGTTCAAGAAAGAAACCAACAACAACACACTGCTGGACACGCACATCGACCAAATCATGGCCGTGTTCGACAGCAAGGCCAATGTGGACCACTTTGCCCGCTCGGTCAGCCATGCCGACATCGCCGCTAACGACTACAACCTGTCCGTGAGCAGCTACTTGCAGGCCAAAGATACCCGGGAATTGGTGGATATTACCCAGCTCAATGCCCAACTCAAAACCACCGTGGCGAAGATCGACCAACTGCGGAAAGACATTGACGCCATCGTGGCCGAGATTGAAGGCGCGGAGCAAGAGGCATGAGAAGCGTTGGCTTTTTGGACAAGCTGCTGGATGGCGCTGAGGTGGAGTGGAAGCCACTCGGTGATCTACTTGTTCGAACTAAAGGAACAAAGATCACTGCAGGCCTGTTGCCGCCGACCGAAAACTGACCATCTAAACCTAGGAGTGCCGACTCAAAATTGACCAGGGTGTTCAACTGGCCTGCTGAAATATTCAGCAGGAGAGCAAGAAGGTGATCACCATGGAAATGATAGGCAAGGTCAGGCGCATGAAG
>NZ_FBYA01000004.1 GCF_001517545.1 Limnohabitans sp. Rim47
GGAGCAGGCAAGAAAAACGGAGAGAAAGGAGCTGCAGGACGACAATTGAACTTATAGTTATCCACAGCCAGCAGACATAAAAGCTGGCTCAAGCCCCTGGTCAAAATTCAATCGGCACAGGTGGTCAATATTGGATCGGCGTCAACACATGAAGGAATACCAGCGGTTTTCGCCGGACAGCGTGAACGGCTCAGACAGCACGGCAGGCCTCAAGCGCAATCTGGAAAAGGACGACAACAAGATCATCGTCACCACCATCCAGAAGCTCAACAACCTGATGCGCACCGAGGGCGATCTGGCCATTTACGGCAAGCAGGTGGTGTTCATTTTTGACGAGTGCCACCGCAGCCAGTTTGGCGAAGCGCAAAAGAACCTGAAGAAAAAGTTCAAGAAGTTCTACCAGTTTGGCTTCACGGGCACACCCATCTTCCCGGAAAACGCCTTGGGCGCTGAGACCACCGCCAGCGTGTTTGGCAGTGAACTGCATTCGTATGTGATCACCGACGCCATCCGCGATGAGAAGGTGCTCAAGTTCAAGGTCGACTACAACGATGTGCGCCCGCAGTTCAAGGCCATTGAAGCCGAGCAGGACGAAAAGAAGCTGACCGCCGCCGAAAACAAACAGGCGCTGCTGCACCCCAAGCGGATTGAAGAAATCTCGCAGTACATCCTGAACAACTTCCGCCGCAAAACCCACCGCCTGCAGCCGGGTGCTTCACAGGCGGGGAAGGGCTTCAACGCCATGTTCGCCGTCAGCAGCGTGGATGCGGCCAAGCTGTATTACGAGACGCTCAAAGACCTGCAAAAGGACACTGATAAGCCTTTGCGGGTGGCCACCATTTTTTCGTTCGCTGCCAATGAAGAGCAGGAAGCCATTGGCGACATTCAAGACGAGAGCCTGGAAGTGTCGGCCCTGAACAGCAGCGCCAAAGAGTTTTTGACCGCCGCCATTGGCGACTACAACGCGCACTTCAAGACCAGCTTCAGCGTGGACAGCCAAGGCTTCCAGAACTACTACCGCGACCTGGCCAAGCAGGTGAAGCTGGGTGAAATTGACTTGTTGATCGTGGTGGGCATGTTCTTGACCGGGTTTGATGCGCCCAGGCTCAACACCTTGTTCGTGGACAAAAACCTGCGCTTCCATGGCCTGATTCAGGCGTTTTCTCGCACCAACCGCATCTTTGACGCCACCAAGACCTTCGGCAACATCGTGACCTTCCGCGACTTGGAAAAAGCCACGGTGGACGCCATCACCCTCTTTGGTGACAAGAACACCAAAAACGTGGTGCTGGAGAAAAGCTACAAGGAATACATGGAAGGCTTCACCGACGTGATCACGGGTGAAGCGCGGCGGGGTTTTGTGGAAGTGGTGGCTGAACTGGAGCAGCGCTTTCCAGACCCATCGGCCATCGAAAAAGAGGCCGACAAAAAAGCATTCGCCAAAGTGTTTGGCGAGTATTTGCGCATTGAAAACGTGCTGCAAAACTTCGACGAATACGCCAGCCTGCGCGCCGCGCAAAGCCTGGACGTGCGCGACACGGCAGCGGTCGAGGCCTTCAAGGCGCAGCACGGGCTGACCGATGCCGAATTTGCGGCCATGCAAAGTGTGCAGATTCCCAGTGAGCGGGCCGTGCAAGACTACCGGTCAGCCTATAACGACATCCGCGATTGGCTTCGCCGCCAACGCGAGGGCGGGGCGCCAGAGCAGTCCAGCGTCGATTGGGATGATGTGGTGTTCGAGGTGGATTTGCTCAAGTCGCAAGAGATCAACCTGGACTACATCTTGGAGCTGATCTTTGACAACAACAAAAAGGTCAAGACCAAAGCCGCCTTGGTGGAAGAGGTGCGCCGCGCCATCCGCGCCAGCTTGGGCAACCGTGCCAAAGAAAGCCTGTTGGTGGACTTCATCAACCAGACCGACCTGAGCCAGTTTGACGACAAAGCCAGCGTGATCGAAGCCTTCTTCACCTTCGCGCAAGCCGAACAGCTGCGCGAAGCGCAAGAGCTGATCAGCTCAGAAAACCTGAACGCCGACGCCGCCAAGCGCTACATCGCCCATTCACTCAAGCGTGAATACGCCAGCGACAGCGGCACCGAACTCAACGCCATGCTCCCCAAAATGAGCCCCCTGAACCCGCTGTACCTGACCAAAAAGCAAACCGTGTTTCAGAAAGTGGCCGCGTTTGTGGAGAAATTTAAGGGGGTTGGTGGGGCTATTTGATAGGTTGCCTTTCCCTATCAGGTGCTGAGCCGTGATCTGGCCCAGCACCGGCTGTGGCTTCACTTCCCCCATGAATCCTTCAACCCCGTCACCCGGTTGAACACCGGCTTGGCACCCGCCACATGATCCAGGCGGTCCGCCACAAAGTACCCAAACCGCTCAAACTGAAACTTCTGGTCTGGCTGCGCCCCGGCCAGTGACGGCTCCACATAGGCTGTGACAACCTTCAAGCTATCCGGGTTCAGCGATTGCAAGAAGTCTTTGCCGCCCGCATCGGGGTGCGCTTCGGCAAACAGGCGGTCGTAGAGGCGCACTTCGGCTTGCACGCCGTCGGCCACGCTCACCCAGGTGATGGCGGCTTTGGCTTTGACGCTGTCGGCGCCGGGCGTGCCGCTTTTGGTACCGGGGATGACTTTGGCGTGCACTTCTGTGACGCGTCCTGCCGCGTCGCGTGCGCAGCCGGTGCATTCGATCACGTAGCCGCCTTTCAGGCGCACCACGTTGCCGGGAAACAATCTTTTGTAGCCCTTGGGCGGCACTTCTTCAAAGTCTTCGCGCTCGATCCACACCTCTTTGCCGATCAGGAACGTGCGGTCGGCGGGTGGGGTTTGGCCTTCGGCCACGGCGCTGTGGGGCAGGGCGGGCTGGGTGCAGGCCTCGGTGTAGCCGTCGTTGCCAAAGGCTTCGGCCCAGTTGGTCAACACGAGCTTGACGGGGTCGAGCACGGCCATGCCGCGGTGGGCTTTGTTTTCCAGGTCTTCGCGGAGGCACCCTTCGAGCGTGCTGTAGTCGATCCAGCTGTCGCTTTTGGTCACGCCAATGCGGTCGGCAAACAGGCGCAGGCTTGTCGGTGTGTAGCCTCGGCGGCGCAGGCCGACGATGGTGGGCATGCGCGGGTCGTCCCAGCCGCTGACTTTGCCTTCGTTGACCAGTTGCGCCAGCTTGCGTTTGCTGGTGATGACATAGGTCAGGTTCAGGCGGGCAAATTCGTATTGTTTGGGGCTGGGCGCGGCCAGCAGGCCACATTCGCACAGGCGTTCCATCAGCCAGTCGTAAAACGGGCGCTGGTCTTCAAACTCCAGCGTGCACAGACTGTGGGTGATTTGCTCCAGCGCATCCTCAATCGGGTGGGCGAAGGTGTACATCGGGTAGATGCACCATTTGTCGCCCGTGTGGTGGTGGGTGGCGCGGCGGATGCGGTAGATGGCCGGGTCGCGCAGGTTGATGTTGGGGGACTGCATGCTGATCTTGGCGCGCAGCACGGCGGCACCGTCGGCCAGCTTGCCGCCCTTCATTTCGCGAAAGCGCGCCAAATTTTCTGCTGCACTGCGCGTGCGGTACGGGCTGTCCACACCGGGCTTGACAAAGTCTCCCCGGTTGGCACGCATGTCCTCGGCGCTTTGCTCGTCCACATAGGCGTGACCGGCTTCGATCAGCGCAACAGCTGCGCGGTACATGAAGTCGAAGTAGTCGCTGGCCTGGTAGGGCGCGGCGTCGGCTGCGCCGTTCCAGTCAAAACCCAGCCATTTCACCGCGTCGATGATGCTGTTGACGTATTCGGTGTCCTCTTTTTCGGGGTTGGTGTCGTCAAAGCGCAGGTGGCACACGCCGCCGTATTCCTGGGCCAACCCAAAGTTGATGCAGATGCTTTTGGCGTGGCCCACGTGCAAATAGCCGTTGGGCTCGGGCGGAAAGCGGGTGCGGACCTTGGCCGGGTCCGGTTCGCCTGCAGCGTGGTGCGCGGCATCGCCGGGGCTGCCTGCCCAGCGGCGGGCAGCATAGGTGCCTTTGTCCAGATCGTTTTCGATGATTTGGCGCAGAAAATTGCTGACTTTGTGTTCGGCGGGAGCAGCAGCAGCGCTGGCGGTGGCTTTGTCGGTGGGGGAGGTCATAGCGCTTGATTTTAGAGGGAAGCGCGTGCGTGCTCTGGGTGATCTGGTTACGACTGGAAACCATTGTGAAGCCCGCTTTGTCCGCGAAAAATGCGCTTGACGCGCTACAGGTGCAGGCGGATCAAGGGTTCGCCATCACTTTCAAAGGAGTGCACATGGCCACGTTGGCTTTCAAAACTTGGACCCGAAAATCGCTGTTGCTGTGCAGTCTGGCCATGGGCCTGACGCAAGTGGGCTGCGCCCATCCGGTCGCGTTATCGCCATCGGTGGTGTTTTCATCTCAAATCGGCCCTGCCCCGGTCTATGCACAGGTTGGCATCTATGGCCCCATGGTGGTCATGCCGCAACCTCGCGGCTTTTATGCACCTCCGCCCCCACCTCGGATTGTTTATGTGCCTCAGGTTGACCGGCCAGCGCCAAGCTGGGAGCGTGACCATGGTCGTTGGCATGAGGGGCGAGATCGCCGAGATGATCGCGACCATGACGGTGGCCGCGGTCATGGTGGTCGTGGCGCGCAGGATGGCTGGCGCCGTTGATTGGGAGTTTTGAGGCGCAAGAACCGCACCCGATGGTGGGCTTTGCTGCAATCTGCGAGTCGACCTCGGTGCATCGTTTGAGAGGTGTAACCCCCAGCGAGTTGATGCACACGCGGGGGCTAAGTTCAATGTCAGCGGGCGTTTTCGTCCTCTTTGCCGTAGTACGGTGAGCGAGGGCCGTGCAGCAGGCCATGAAAACGGCCTGCGCGGAGCAAGCGTTGGCTGGCAATGCCTGCCATGGGGTGGCTTTGGTCAGTGACAGTGCCCACGATCTGATTGACGAGGGCCGTAAGCAGCATGCCTGTCAAGCCGCCTTGTTGCTGATTTCGTTGTTCGGCCGTGCTGGCCGATGCTTCTCCAGCCCAGATCACTTTGTCGGTTTTGAGGTCGACCAAGCGAGCCTCTGCTGTGACGGTGGTGTGGCTGTCCAGTACTTGGTAGACCGTACCGTACTGGGTCATGACGATGTACAGCACCGCATCGGCACCAAAAATTTCGCGCAATTTGGTTGATGGCAGTTCATGCGCGTCCTGCGCTTGCGTGACGCCGTTTTCTTTCAGGGTTTCGTCCACCAGTGAAACGGGCAAAACGTAGTACCCCGATTCGGCCAGTGGATAGGTCACCTGGGCCAGCATGCTGTAAGGGGCGCGGACTTCGGGTGTTTTGTTGATGGGCGGCAGCACCAAAATTGACTTGGGTCTGCTGAGCTTGAACTCGGTGTAATCGTAAGGAACAGGGGGCTTTGATGCGCAGCCGCCGAGCACGGCGATAGCCAAGGCGCTGGCCAGCAGCTTGAAAGAGATTTTCATGGGCGGGTCAGGGCTCAGTTGGGTTTGAATTTGCGCAGCAAGAAATCCACGAAGGTTTCTGACTCGGGGAATTGGGTTTTTTCAGCTTGCAGGTGCTGCTGAAAACGGGCCAGGTCGCCCTGTTTGCCATACAGCAGACCCATGTGTGCTTGGTAACCCGGTGGAATGGCTTTGTCTGCGGCACGCATCTTTTGCAGATCGTCCTCCATGAATTTGGCCTGTGTGTCTAGGCTTTCGCTGTCGTTGCGAAAGTAGGTGTCGAGGTTTTTTTCGTAGCTGTTCCAGCCGTAGAGCGTGGGGGTGGCCTTGTTGGCGCAGCCCGTCAGGGCCAGAAAAGTAGCCAGCAGGGCCAGTGTTTTCAGACTGACAGACAGCCTTGAGCGGGTGCGTTGATTCATGGTGCGGCTCACAGTGCTGGACGCCATGCGCCGTTTTCGATACCGCTGACCAAGTTGTTCACTGCATCACGGATGGCCAAATCCAGAACTTTGCCGTTCAGGGTGGCGTCATAACTTGCGGTGCTGCCGAAGCCAATGACTTCGCGTTCTGACAGGCTGTATTCACCTGCACCTTGAGACGAGTACACCACTTCGGATGTGAGTGTGTTGACGATGTTGAGGTTGACTTTGGCGTAAGCAATTTGGGTTTTCCCTCGGCCCAAAATGCCAAACAGTTGGCGGTCACCCACGTCTTTGCGGCCAAACTCGGTCACGTCACCTGTGACCACGTAGTCGGCACCTTTGATGGTTTGTGTTTGTTTTTTGAACGCGGCCTCTTGCTTGATTTCAGACATGACCGAGCGGTCCATCACGCTGAAGCGCTGACTTTGCTGCAAATGCGTGACCAAAATCGTTTGCGCCTGGCTGCCCATGCGATCTTCGTTGTTGGAGAAAACGCCGCGCATGAAGGATGAGCGGTTGTCAAATTTGCCCACGGAGACCGGCACGCGCACGCCCATGTTCGGACGAGCCGACGACTCAACTTTTTGAATGGGCAGGGTGCGTGATTCCTCCTGCACGCAAGCGCTCATCGCGAGTGCTGCCAGTGGAATGAGTAAGCATTTTTTCATATCGGAGGTCCTTGGGTAAACGTTGATCTTAACGATTAATCCATTTAAATTAATTATTTATAGCTATAAATTGATGGTTTCATCAGGTGCGTGATAAGCGACTACTGACCATTTGTTCGGTGGCCCATCAGGCGCAGTCGCAGGCGCAGTCGGCCAAATCCGTCAAGGGTGGTTTATTCGATGGCGGCATACAGGCACAGCACCTCTGCCGCGGGCAGCATGCGCAGCTGCTTGCCGATGTTGGCGTGCAGCAGTTGCAGGGTTGCAGGGTTGGAGCTGTTTCCGTATCAGGGACGGGTTTGCGGTAGATCGCTGGCTCAGCCCCGACCGACAGAGTCAAGGTCGCGCGCAGACCTGAATCAGGTGTGCTGGTCTGGGTGTGTGTTGAGTTTCAACAGCCGCAGGGCACGTGCGTTCAGCACACCCGAAAAAAAGCCGTACAGGGCGCTGATGCCGATGGCCATTTGCAGACTGTGTAGGCTCTCTGGGGCCGTCGCGGCCAGCATGCCCACCACAAACTTGCAGGCAAAGATGGCCATGAACAGGGCCAAGGGCAACCAGCTGCCGGGCACGGTGTAGTGACGGGTTTCCTGGTCATAGTGGGCCTCGCTTGGCGCGGCACCTTGACCGAGCGCCCATGCCACCAGCAACCCCATGGCGGCCCAGCTGAGGAGGCTCGGTGCCAGCCACGGCGTCAGCCGCCACTGCATGACCACGCCCACCAAGGTGAACACGGTCAGTGCGATGTTGATGCCCAAAAGGCGTTGCTTGCGAACACGGCGTGTGCGCGTTTGTACCAAGCCCAGAGCGATGAGACCGATCAGTAGAGCGAAGACCCAAACGGGGATGTGTTGCAGTGTTTGCATGGCGACTTTTTGAATCCAGACTTGGTCAGTTCGACCAGATCAAATTACCCAGATAACGCCCAGGGACCAATGTGAATGCACCTGCGACGAGGCACGCACTGACGTACAGCCATTGCATGGTTTTGCGGTGACCTTGGATGTTGCCTTGAAGCAGGTACACAAATGCGCGGTACAGGCTGAAAAACGTGAGCGGAATTAGCAGGTGGATCGGTGTGTACCCCATGGCATTGGGCAGTTGGAAGTCACGGATGAATATCGCGCTCAGGGCGGCTGTGATCATGCAAGTTACCCAGGCATAGCCCAGGGCGCGGTGCAGGCGCGGACGGGTGGTGCGGCCTAGCCGGGCCCACAGCGCAACTGGCCCCAACAACACCGCCGTGATGGCGGCGCTCATGTGAATGGCGATGGTGGGGGTCATTTGCATGGCGTGGGTGTTTTCAGAATGGTTGGGCACAGGGCCAAGGCTTGCCTTGAATGTAATTCAAAGTAACTCTTACCTGAGTATGGTTGCGATGAAACGGTGTTGCCGTGGTGCGAGACACTCGAAAGGCGACTTTTCGAGTCGCCCCGGTGTGGCGCAGGTCGGATCGCCTGCCAGGGCATGTGAAGTCGCGATAATCCAGCATTCTTCAAAGGATTTTCCGTGGATTCAATGCTGTTGTTCAAAGCCGCCGTGATGGGCGTGGTTGAGGGTTTGACCGAGTTCTTGCCGATTTCGTCCACCGGGCATTTGATTTTGGCCGGGGCCTTGCTGGGCTTTGACGATGACAAGGCCAAGGTGTTTGACATTGCCATCCAAACCGGGGCGATTTTGGCGGTGATCATTGTGTATTGGCAAAAAATCAGCTCCACCGTTCGAGCCTTGCCGCACAGTGCCGATGCCCAGCGTTTTGCGCTGAATGTGTTCATTGCGTTTGTGCCCGCCGTTGTCTTGGGCCTGTTGTTTGGCAAAGCCATCAAGGCCCATTTGTTCACGCCCGAAGTGGTGGCGACCACTTTCATCTTGGGCGGCTTGGTCATTTTGTGGGCCGAGCGGCGTCCGGCTAGCACGGTGCGCATCCACGAGGTCGAAGACATGCGCGGGCGCGACGCGCTCAAAGTGGGGCTGGTGCAGTGCTTGGCCATGATTCCGGGCACCAGCCGCAGCGGGGCCACCATCATTGGTGGCATGTTGCTGGGCATGTCGCGCAAGGCGGCGACCGACTTTTCTTTTTACCTGGCCATTCCCACTTTGATCGGCGCAGGGGCGTACAGCCTCTACAAAGACCGCGCCTTGCTCAGCCTGGCCGATGCGCCGCTGTTTGGCGTGGGCTTGGTGTTTTCTTTCTTGAGCGCGTGGGTGTGTGTGCGCTGGTTGCTGCGCTTCATCTCCAGTCACAGCTTTGAGGTGTTTGCCTGGTACCGGATCGTTTTTGGTCTGGTGGTGCTGGGCACCAGTTACAGCGGGCTGGTGACCTGGGCGGCTTGATCAAGCCCCGATGTTGCGCAGCGATGCTTCGATGGCGGCGGCAGTGGCCAGAGGTTTTTCCATCGGAATCAGGTGAGAGCCGTCAAGCATCATCACGCGGCCTTTGACGACTTGGTGCGTCAGTTCCTTGCCAACTTGGCGCATTTCAGCTGAATGCGTGCCACCGATAAAGGCCGCAGGACATTTGAGCGGGTGCTGCTTGAGCAGGCTGTCCAAGTTGTGCGGCAGGCTGTTGTAGATGGCGGTTTCGACGTCGCGGTCAAAGCTCAGCACGCGTTGGCCGTTGGCATCGTGCGTGCCGTGTTCGATGTAGTCATGCAAGACCTGCGGGTCCCAACGTGCAAACGCTTTTTTGTGCTGAAAATTGTCCAACGCAGCCGCTATGCTGGGCCAATGGTTGCGGCGTTTTTGGCTGATGCGACCAGGTGACAGCGCACCCACCAAGGCGGTGCGTTTGGCGAGCCCCAAGGTGGTGGCCTTCCAGCCGCCAATGACGGGCGAGTCGATCAGCACCACGCCACGGGCGAGTTCGGGGTGGCGGGCTGCGCACATCAGGCTCAAGATGCCGCCCAGCGAGTGGCCGATCAGAAAGGCGGGTTCGCCATCGCCTTGTTTGGCGCGGGCGAAGTCAGCCAACTGCTGCACCAGATGGGGCCAGTTGTTGGTGACCGGGTATTGGGGGTTGTGGCCGAACATCTCGATCGCCTCGACGCCAAAGCCGCGCTGGCGCAGGCTGTCGAGCATCACCTTGTAAGTGCTGGCCGGAAAGCTGTTGCCGTGCGAGAAGATGATGCGGGCGTGCATCAGATGAGCTTCTCGTCGGGTGTCGTGATTTTTTTGAGCAAGGCGTTGCGTGTGGGCGGCACCATGAGCGGAATGTCGGTCGCGCCGCCGTGCCACATGGGGTCTTCGATGCTGTCAAACATTTGGCGCAGTTTGTCGCCCCAGCTGGAGCGCAGCATCTGGAAGTAGGGGTTGTGCTCGTCGATGCACATGATGCGGTCGGTTTGCAGGCTGCCCACTTTGTAAACCACCATGTCCAGCGGGAGGCCCACTGACAGGTTGGATTTGAGGGTCGAGTCCATCGACACCAGGGCGCATTTGGCGGCTTCGTCCAAAGGCGTGTCGGGGGTGATGACGCGGTCGAGCACGGGCTTGCCGTATTTGGATTCGCCGATCTGGAAGTAAGGCGTTTCGTCGGTCGCTTCGATGAAGTTGCCGGGCGAATAGACCTGAAACAGGCGCATGCCTTCGTGGCCGATCTGGCCGCCGAAGATCATGGACACGTTGAACTCCACACCCGAGGCTTTGAGGGCCGCTGCATCGCGCTCGTACACGCGGCGCACAGCAGCACCCAACACGCGGGTGGCATCGAACATGCTCTTGGCGTTCCAGATGGTTAATGGTTCGTCTTGGCCGGGTTCGACCAGTTTTTCAATTTGCAGCACTTCGCGCACCGACTGCGAAATGCTCAGGTTGCCGGCTGACAGCAGCGTCATGAAGCGGTCGCCTGCTTTTTCGTAGACGATCATTTTGCGGAATGTGCTGATCTGGTCTAGGCCCGCATTGGTGCGGGAATCGGACAAAAACACCAGACCGGCGCGGGTTTTGACAGCAACGCAATAAGTCATGAATCAACTCTTTAATTTTTGGGCAGTAAGCGCTGCAAAGCATACAGGGCGTCGAGCGCTTCGCGGGGGCTGAGCGCATCGGGATTGATTTGGGCCAGCGCCACTTCGATGGGGCTTGGCCCGCTGGCTTCTGATTCGGGTGGTGCGGCAAACAGGTCCACTTGCTGGCGGCTTTCGCTGGCACCGGCTTCGAGCGCACTCAGGGCGTGGCGGGCGTGGGTCAGCACACCCGCAGGCATGCCCGCCAAACGCGCCACCTGCACGCCGTAGCTCTTGCTGGCCGGGCCGGGTTGCAGCTCGTGCAAAAACACGATGGACGCGCCCGATTCGGCAGCGCTCACGTGCATGTTGACCGCGGCGGTGTGGGTGGCCGGGAACTCGGTCAACTCAAAGTAGTGGGTGGCAAACAGCGCAAAGGCTTGCGTTTTGTTGTGCAAGTGCGTGGCAATGCCGCTGGCCAGGGCCAAGCCGTCAAAGGTGGAGGTGCCGCGACCGATCTCGTCCATCAGCACCAGGCTGTGCGGCGTGGCGCTGTGCAAAATTTGCGCGGCCTCGGTCATCTCCAGCATGAAGGTCGATTGGGCGTTGGCCAGGTCGTCGGCTGCGCCGATGCGGGTGTGGATGGCGTCAATCGGCCCCAGGCGGCAGCGGCTGGCGGGCACATGGCTGCCGATGCTGGCCAACAGCACGATGAGTGCCACTTGGCGCATATAGGTCGATTTACCGCCCATGTTGGGGCCGGTGATGATTTGCAGGCGCTGCTTGCTGCCCAGCACGGTGTCGTTGGCGATGAAGCTGGCACCCGACATTTCGGCCAAGCGTGCCTCGACCACCGGGTGGCGACCTTGGCGGATCTCGATGCAAGGCTCTTTGCTGAATTCGGGGGCGCACCAGTTGAGCGTCAAAGCGCGCTCGGTCAAAGCGCACAGCACATCGAGCGAGGCCATGGCCTGGGCCAAAGCGGTGAGCGCGGGCACAAAGGGCTGCAGTTGGTCAAGCAAGCCTTCGTACAGCCATTTCTCGCGGGCCAAGGCACGCTCTTGCGCCGACAGGGCTTTGTCCTCAAAGGCCTTGAGCTCGGGGGTGATGAAGCGTTCGGCGTTTTTCAGGGTCTGGCGGCGGCGGTAGTCATCGGGCACTTTGTCGAGCTGGCCCTGCGTGACCTCGATGTAAAAGCCATGCACTTTGTTGAACTGCACACGCAAATTGGCAATGCCAGTGCGTTCTTTTTCGCGGGTTTCCAGGTCGAGCAAAAACGCATCGCAGTGGGTCTGGATGTTGCGCAGCTCGTCCAGTTCGGCGTCCAGGCCGTCGGCGATCACGCCGCCGTCGCGCACCAGCGCCGCGGGCTCTTCGAGCAGGGCCATTTGCAACAGCTCGGCGCAGTGGGTGGGTGGCGTGAGCCAGCGGGCCAGGCCAGCGAGCAAACTGCCGGGCTCAGGCTGAAGGGCCTGAACTTGCACCGACAGCGCAGCCGCCCGTGCCAGCGCATGGCGCAGGGCCACCAGCTCGCGTGGGCGCACTTGGCGCAGCGCGGTGCGGGCGGTGATGCGCTCCACGTCGCTGGTGCCTTTGAGTTGTTCGCGCAGGCGTTTGTAAACGGGGCCGGAATGCTGCAAATTGCCCTCTGCCCCATTTGCGTCATCCGCGGGCTTGACGTCACGCATGTCATCCTCGGGCTTGACCGGAGGATCCATGGATTCCCGCGTGCGCTGGAATGATGAAAGAACGTCAATCGCCATCAAGCGTTGCCGTGCCACATCGCGCGCTCTCGGCGGGCTGAGCAGCCAGTTGCGCAGCAAGCGGCTGCCCATGCCGGTCATGCAGGTGTCGAGCAGGGCAAACAGCGTGGGCGAGTTGGCCGCGCTTTCGCCGCGCAGGGTTTGTGTCAGCTCCAGATTGCGTCGCGTGCTGGCGGGCAGGTCGATCAGCGCGTCCGAGCGCTGCACCTGCACCTGCTGCACATGCGGCAGGCTGCGGCCTTGGGTGTGTTCGGCGTAAGTGAGCAGTGCGGCGGCGGCGGCGTGTGCGTCGTGCAGGGTGTCGGCGCTCCAAGCGGCCAGCGACGCGGCTTGCAGTTGTTCCAACAATTTGCGCTGGCCCAGACCGGCATCGAACTGGAAGTCGGGCCGCAGGGCCAAGGCCCATGTGCCACGCCCGCCGGTTTTGAGGCCGCGCAGTTTTTGCTCAAAGGTGGGCGTCATGCCTGCGCTGGCCAAGAGTTCGCTGGGGCTGATGCGGTCGATCCAATCGGCCAGTTCGTCTTGAGCGCATTCGGCCAAATACACCACGCCTTGCGTGACGCTCAGCCAAGCAAGACCGCAGCGGTTTTTGGCGGTTTGGTGCACGGCCAGCAAGATGGCTTCGCTTTTGTCGGGCAGCAGCTCGGTGTCGGTGAGTGTGCCGGGGGTGACCACGCGCACCACTTTGCGCTCGACGGGGCCTTTGGCCGTGGCCACATCGCCCACTTGTTCGCACAGGGCGACCGATTCGCCCAGCTTGATCAGCCGGGCCAAATACGTTTCAACCGAGTGAAAGGGCACGCCCGCCATGACCACCGGTTGGCCAGCAGACTGGCCACGGCGCGTCAAGGTGATGTCGAGCAGGCCAGCGGCTTTTTCGGCGTCGGCAAAGAACAACTCGTAAAAGTCGCCCATGCGGTAGAACACCAGCGTGTCAGGAAACTCCGCCTTGATGGCCAGGTACTGGGCCATCATGGGCGTGTGTCCGGAATAGTCAGCGGGGTTGCGGGCAGGGGAAATGTCGTTTGGCATCAATGACTTGGCCGACCCTGAAGAAAACGTGCGTACAAAAAGGATGCAATGGCTTCAGGGATGATTTGAATGGGTTTGACTGCTGAAATTATCTTTAAAAATCAAGCACTTATCTTTGATCTTGGATATTTATTTCCGTCATCAGTGTCGGACTGATTGTCGGGATCTCCAGTTGACCTGCTGAATTGCCCTGTGGCTGCTCAGCATTGGCTACCATTGGCCATCGAACAAGGAGTGAAGAATCATGGATTTTCTGACAAATTATTGGCCCATGCTGGCCTTGGCGGCTTGGTTTGGCTACAAATGGTGGAACGCCAGGCGGGTGGTGGCTTTGTTGCCCGCTCTGAAGCAGCAGGGCGCGACTTTGTTGGATGTGAGATCCATGGCCGAGTTTGCGCAGGCCAACGCACCGGGCACGGTAAACATTCCGTTGCAAGAACTGGCCACCCGATTAGACGAAATTCCCAAAGCATTGCCCGTGGTGGTGGGCTGTGCCAGCGGCACACGCAGCGGCATGGCCAAGATGTTGCTCAAAAAGAAGGGCTATTCGGCGGTTCACAACATTGGGGCTTGGAGCAACTTCTTGAAGTGATGGCCGAACAGGCCTGGCAAGGGCCTTGGTGGCGACCTCGTGAGCGGTATGCCGCTCTAGGCACAAAATAAGCATCAGTTCACTGATGCTTTTTTGTTTGTACTTGGCAGCACATCAGCCCCTTAGTCCCTCAGCCCGTGAGCCAATCGACCAGAAGGCGATGACTGAGCCGGCACAGTGGTGGTGCCGGTGGCGTCCTTAAAACGGCGCGTCTTTGTGTGCGTCGGTTTCACCGCTGGCGACGTCCTCTTGACCTTCGGTAGTCTTGTCGTGGCTGTCCGAGGTGCGTTCGCGGCTCAGGGTTTCGACCGCCGAGCGCACAGCGGCTTTGTCGCCCGCGCTGGCAAATTTGCTGTACTTGCCCAAGAGGGGCACCAGTTGGCCGTAAATGCGTGGCGCACCGGCCAAGCATTCTTTTTGTTCCAAAAAGTCGGACTCGCCGGTGAAGTTGCCAATCAAGCCACCGGCTTCGGTGACCAGCAGCGATCCTGCGGCCACGTCCCATGGCGACAGCCCCGTTTCAAAGAAACCGTCGGTAAAGCCTGCGGCCACATAGGCCAAATCAAGTGCAGCGGAGCCGGGTCGGCGCAGGCCAGCGGTGCGTTGCATCACGTCGCCCATCATGCGCAGGTACTGGTTGAAGTTGTCGCCCTTACGGAAAGGGAAGCCTGTCGAAATGATGCATTCCTGCAGACGAATTCGCTTGCTCACGCGCAGGCGGCGGTCGTTCATGAACGCGCCACGGCCTTTGGTGGCCGTAAACAGGTCGTTGCGGGTGGGGTCGAAAATGACGGCTTGCTCTATCTTGCCGCGCACTTGCAGGGCAATGCTCACGCAATAAACGGGAAAGCCGTGGATGAAGTTGGTGGTGCCGTCCAGGGGGTCGATGATCCAGATGTGGTCAGCGGCCGGGTTGCCGTGTGTGCTGCCCGACTCTTCGGCCAGTATGCCGTGGTCGGGGTAGGCGGTCAGCAAGGTGTCGATGATGACTTTTTCACTCGCGTGGTCGATCTCGGTCACAAAATCGTTGACTTGTTTTTGCGAGATGCGAACCGCTTCAACGTCAAGCGCAGCACGGTTGATGATGGCGCCAGCGGCGCGTGCAGCCTTGATGGCCACGTTGAGCATGGGGTGGAGATTGGACGACATAAATTGTTGGAAGAACCTGGCTAGCCCACGCACGATCGCGGCGGCGAAGCGGGCATTTTCTCATGAAAAAAGGGCGTGTTCGTCATTTTGGCGTCATCAGGCGCATCTCACGCGTCTCAGTGGGTGTCTCAGCATGGACAATCGGGGCATGAAGACGCGATTTATCTTGATAGAGACCAGCCATGCTGGCAACGTGGGCGCTGCTGCCCGTGCCCTGAAGGTCATGGGTTTTGACGAGCTGGTGTTGGTGGCACCGCGATGGCCCAATGTGCTGCGCAAAGAAGAAACCATTCAGCGGGCCAGCGGGGCCAATGATGTATTGGCCAAGGCCCGGGTGGTCGACACACTGGACGAAGCGCTGGATGGCGTGACCCACTTGTGCGCCACCGCCATGACGCCGCGCGATTTTGGCCCACCCACACGTTCGCCGCGCGAGCACTTTGCCGAGCTGACGAAACCCGGTGCACCCGAGCAGTGCGTGGCATTTTTGTTTGGCTCTGAGCGCTTTGGCATGAAAAACGAAGACGTCTACCGTTGCCATGTGGCGCTGTCGATCCCCACGAATCCGCAGTTTGGCTCGCTCAATTTGGGCTCGGCCATTCAGGTGATCGCCTACGACTGGCGCGTGGCTTTGGGTGGATTTCCGGTGCAAGACGCTGTGGCACCCGCCGACAAGGCCGATGCCCAGCAGGTCGCGGGCATGCTGACGCACTTTGAACAGGCGCTGACCGACATTGGCTTTTTGGACCCCGCTGCACCCAAAAAGCTCATGCCACGCTTAAACCAATTGTTCAACCGCGCCGACTTGAGCCCAGAAGAAATCCACATATTGCGCGGGGTGGCCAAGGCCATGATCCAGAGCGCTGAATTTAAAAGCCCGGCCAAGCGATAGACTCAGGGCCTATGTTTTCTCGCCTCCGCTCCGACATCCAATGCATCCTTGACCGGGACCCTGCTGCCCGCACCGCTTGGGAGGTGCTGACCTGTTATCCAGGGCTGCACGCCTTGGTGCTGCACCGCCGTGCGCACTGGTGCTGGAACCATGGCTTTAAGTGGCTAGGTCGCTTCATTTCGCATGTGTCGCGGGGTTTGACGGGCATCGAGATCCACCCCGGCGCCAAGATCGGCGAACGTGTTTTCTTTGACCACGCCATGGGCGTGGTGGTGGGCGAAACCGCCGAGATTGGCGACGGCTGCACGATCTACCAAGGTGTCACGTTGGGCGGCACTTCGCTTTACAAAGGGGCCAAACGACACCCCACGCTGGGCCGCGATGTGGTGGTGAGCGCGGGGGCCAAGGTTTTGGGCGGCTTTGAGGTGGGCGATGGGGCCAAGATCGGCAGCAATGCGGTGGTGATTAAGCCGGTGCCGGCAGGGGCCACCGCGGTGGGCATTCCGGCCCGCATCATCCCATCCAAGGCGGGTGAGAGCGCCGATGTGTCTGGCACCGAGCGCAAGTTCAGCGCCTATGGCATCACGCAAGAAGACGACCCGGTAAGCCAGGCCTTGCGCGGCTTGATTGACAATGCAGCCGGCCAAGAGCACCAGATCGCCATGATCTGGAAAGCGCTCGAGCAGCTGTGCGCTCAGCAGCCAGCGCAAATGCCGGGCGATGCGGCCACACGCGAAACCTTCGAGGCCGAAAAGCTCAACCAGCTTTTGGACAAGTGACATCACCCCTTGCCGGGATGCAGAACCCCTGAGGTCGTTTTTTATTGAGCTGCTTGCAGTGCAGCCGCTGCGGCCATCAGCTCTTTGCGGCGTTCGTGCAGACTGCGCCAGCGTTGCTGGGCTTCGGGGTCTTGCCCGGTGCTGGCTTGGCTCAGGGCTTCGGTTTCGAGCTGCTTGAGCCGGTCGATCATCAGCATGGTGAGCAGACGGCGCAGCTCTTGTCGGGCTTCTTGGGGGTCGGGCGGGGCTTCAGGGTCTTGGCCTGGCGTGTTACCCAGGTTTTCTTGGGCCATCCAGCGTTTGGCATCGTCTGCAAAAGTCAGGCCTTGCATTTCGCTTTGCAAGGCGGACCAACCCAAAGCCCCTTGTTCGTGAAACTGCGACTCCAGCCAAGCAAACAAAGGGCCGTGGGGCGCAGGCAACGCGCAGAGCATGGCGTGGTCTTCGCCGGCCAGCGTTTCCCACAAGGCCATATTGCCCAGCAGCAAGCGGACAGCATGGTCGGCCCGACTCGCGGGCACTGTGCGCGGTCCGGTGTAAACAGGGACTTGGTCGCGCTTGTATCGGTTGTTGCCGAATTTGCTGTTGGGCGTCCAATTTGAAGTCTTGCGCTGGCCTGAGTTGCCGTATGAGCTGCCACCGCCGTAACCACTGTTTGAATAGGCCCCGCTTGCATAGCCACCGCCGGGTGCGTTGGTTTGTCCATAACCGCTGTCGCCTGTCCAGGTCAGGGGCTCGCCGTAGTGCGGCTCAAAGTGTTGTGGGTCTGCCCCTGCGCTGGCGGCTTGGCTGAAGGCGGCATTGGCCGCTTGCATGGGCGAGGGCGCAGGCGCGTTGTGGCTGCGGCCTGCGGGCGCAAAGCGTTGCTCACTGGCCGCTTGTTGGCTCCAGAGTTTTTCGAGCCCGGCGGTTTCGAGTTGAATCAATTGCGCCAGCTCGGACAGCAGTTGTTGCTTGAGTGCGCCTTCGGGCAAGAGTTGCCACAGGGGGCGTGCTTGGCTGGACAAGCGGGCGCGGCCTTCGGCGGTTTGCAAGTCGCAGTCGGCACTGGCCGCCTCGATCAAAAAGCGCGACAGCGGCATGGCCTGCTTGATCTGCTCGGCAAAAGCCTCTTGGCCAAATTCGCGCACATAGCTGTCGGGGTCGTGCTCGGCGGGCAAAAACAAGAACTTGATGCTGCGCACATCGGTGGCGTAGGGCAATGCGCCGTCCAGCGCCTTTCGTGCGGCACGGCGCCCCGCGCCATCACCGTCAAAGCTGAAGACCACCGCATCGGTGAAACGAAACAGTTTTTGCACATGGTCGGGTGTGCAGGCCGTGCCCAAGGTGGCCACCGCGTTGGCAAAGCCCAGCTGGGCCAGTGCCACCACGTCCATATAGCCTTCGGTCACCAGCACGTAGCCCGCGTTGTGCAGGGCTTCGCGGGCTTCGTACAGGCCATACAGCTCACGGCCTTTGTGGAACACCGGGGTTTCGGGCGAGTTCAAATACTTGGGTGTGCCGTTGCCAATGACCCGCCCCCCAAAGCCGATGCACTCGCCTTTGATGTTGCGGATCGGGAACATGATGCGGTCGCGAAAGCGGTCATAGCGCTTGTCGTCTTCTTCGTTGACGATGACCAAGCCCGATTCGGCCAAGAGCGGGTCGTCGTATTTGGGGAAGATGCTGGCCAGCGAACGCCAACCTTCGGGCGCATAGCCCAGGCCAAAGCGCTTGGCAATTTGACCCGATAGGCCACGGCCTTTGAGGTATTCGATGGCGCGGGGTGAGGTTTTGAGTTCTTCACGGTAGGCGCTGCCCGCTTTTTCCAGCACATCGCTCAGGCTGTCTTGCTTGGCTTTTTGGGCTGCGGCTTTGGCGCGGTCTTCGGGCGACTGCTGCTCTTCGGGTACGACCATGCCCGTTTGCTGGGCCAGGTCTTTCACCGCTTCGATGAAGGTCATGCCGGCGTGTTCCATCAGAAAGCCGATGGCGTTGCCGTTTTTGCCGCAGCCAAAGCAGTGGAAAAACTGCTTGGTGGGGCTGACGCTGAAGCTGGGGGATTTTTCGCCGTGAAAGGGGCACAGGCCCATGAAGTTGGCACCGCCTTTCTTGAGCTGCACGTATTTGCCCACGATGTCGACCACGTCGACGCGGGACAGCAACTCCTGGATGAAAGACTGGGGGATGGCCATCGGGCTATTTTCGCCGATAAGACGGGTCCTTTTCGGGGCAAACCAGCATGGATTTCAGTCCCAGGTCAGGCAAACTGATTCCAATAAATCGCAACACGATTCAGGAATTCGCCATGAACCCCAGCGCCATCAGCATTTTTGATCAGGATTTGCCCCCCAACCCGGCCAACCACGCCCCCATGTCGCCGCTGGCGTTCATTGAGCGCACAGCCGAGGTCTATCCCCAGCGCTTGGCCATCGTGCACGGTGATCTGCGGCAGGACTGGGCCACCACTTACCGGCGGTGCCGCCAGTTGGCCAGTGCTTTGGTACAGGCGGGCATTGGCAAAAACGACACGGTGGCGGTGATGTTGCCCAACACCCCGCCCATGGTGGAGGCGCATTTTGGCGTGCCCATGGCGGGGGCGGTGCTCAATGCCCTCAACACCCGTTTGGACCCGGAAACCATCGCCTTCATGTTGGACCACGGCGAAGCCAAGGCGGTGATCGTGGACCCGGAGTTTTCGGAGGTGATGAAAAAAGCGCTGGCCTTGCGCCAGTCCGCCAAGCCTTTGTGGGTGGTGGATGTGGAGGATGCGCTGTACACCGGCCCGTCTGAGAAACTGGGCTCAATCGGCTATGAGGCTTTGTTGGCCAGTGGCGATGCGGCGTTTGCCTGGAGCCTGCCGGCCAACGAGTGGGATGCGATTGCCCTGAACTACACCAGTGGCACGACCGGCAACCCCAAGGGCGTGGTGTACCACCACCGGGGGGCGGCCACGAATGCGATCTCCAACATTTTGGAATGGGACATGCCCAAGCATGCGGTGTATTTGTGGACGCTGCCGATGTTCCATTGCAATGGCTGGTGCTTTCCGTGGACAGTGGCGGCGCGAGCCGGGGTGAACGTGTGTTTGCGCCGGATCGATGCGCAGGCGATTTTGGACGCCATTGGCAACCACGGCGTGACGCATTACTGCGGTGCGCCCATCGTGCATGGCTTGCTGGTCAACGCACCGGCAGCGATGAAGCGGGGCTTGCCCTCGGGCGTCAAGGCCATGGTCGCGGGTGCAGCGCCCCCAGCGTCGATGATCGAGGGCATGGAAGAAATGGGCTTTGATTTGACCCATGTGTATGGCTTGACCGAGGTGTATGGCCCGGCCACGGTGTGCGCCAAACACGATGACTGGAATGTATTGGATATTGGCGAGCGCGCCCGCCTCAATGCCCGCCAGGGTGTGCGTTACCACTTGCAGCGCGATGTGCGTGTGCTCAACCCCGACACCTTGCAGCCGGTCCCCCAAGACGGCCAGACCATGGGCGAGATCATGTTCCGGGGCAATATCGCGATGAAGGGTTATCTGAAGAACCCCAAGGCCACGCAAGAGGCTTTTGCGGGTGGCTGGTTTCACAGCGGTGACTTGGCGGTGCAGTACCCGGATGGCTACATCAAGATCAAAGACCGCAGCAAGGACATCATCATCTCGGGCGGTGAGAACATTTCATCGATCGAGGTCGAAGATGTGCTTTACCGCCACCCCGATGTGCTGGCTGCTGCGGTGGTGGCCAAACCCGATGCGCGGTGGGGCGAGACCCCTTGCGCGTTTGTCGAGCTCAAAGCCGGTGCGCAGACCACGCCCGAGCAGATCGTTGCGCATTGCAAGCGGCATTTGGCTGGCTTCAAGGTGCCGCGTGCGGTGGTGTTTGGCGAGTTGCCCAAGACGAGCACGGGCAAGATCCAGAAATTCGAATTGCGCAAGCAGGCCGGCTCAGCCCAGGCCATCGACGTTTGACTTGTGCGGGCTTATTTGGTGACGATCTTGGCCTTTCAAAAGCAAAGGCCACCCGAGGGTGGCCTTTGCTTTTGGGCCTGAATTTTTTCAGGCCGCAATTGAAGAGGGTGACGCTTCAATTATTTGACTTTGTTCTTCTTTGATTTTTTGCTTTTCTTTGCGGGCTTGTGTGCCGCTTTCTTCTTGGCTGGGGCTTCTGCTTGGGCCTTGGCGGGTGCCGGAGCAGGCGTGACGGCCGGTGCGGCTGACACGGCAGGCGCCACAGCAGGCGCGGGGGCTGGTGCAGCGTTTTGGGCCATGGCGGCGGCAGCCAGCAAGCTGCTCAGAACGGTGGTGATGGACTTGATCATGCGAAGCCTTTGGAAAAACCGGTGAAAATAAAAAAACACATTCGTATTATGAGAGTGCTTAAGCGGCTTTTGGCCCAGGGCATTTGATTTTTTTACGAGATGTCAAAGGCGTGGGTGACAAAGTGACCAGCGCGCCGGTCGGCAAAGTAATGTTCCAAAGTTTCTTTGACTGTCCTAAATGCCAGTTCCTCCCAAGGAATTTCATCTTCTCTAAACAAGTGAGCTTCCATGGTTTCGTGGCCAGGATCGAACACATCGCTGGTCAATCGGGCGCGGTAATACAAATGCACTTGGCCCACGCGGGGCACGCTCATCACGGTGAACAGGTCTTCCATGATGAACTGTGCGCCGGCTTCTTCGGTGGTTTCGCGGGCTGCACCCTCGGAGGTGGATTCGCCCAACTCCATAAAGCCTGCGGGCAAGGTCCATTTGCCTTTGCGCGGCTCGATGTTGCGTTTGCACAGCAAGACTTGGTCGCCCAGCCAAGGCACTGTGCCCACCACATTGAGCGGGTTTTCGTAATGGACTGTGTTGCAGGCAGTGCAGATGGCCCGCAATTTGGTGTCGCCGTCGTCAGGCAAGCGGCGGGCCACGAGGGCACCGCACTGGCGGCAATGACGGATGGTGCGGTCAAACATCATGAAACAGTCTCGAAGTGGGTGAGGGCGGATGGTGAGGAGGAGGCGCAGGTCAGTGCCAGAGTCTAACCATTTCGGCCAGAAAAAAAGCCCCCGTGGTGAGTACCCCGGAGGCTTGGCTGGGCGCTGTTCTGAGTCGACTCAGGTCAGGTATTGGATGAGGAACAGCGAGATGCCGGGGAAGAACAGCAGCAACAAGGTGCGGATGGTGTCGCTGATCAAGAAGGGCATGATGCCTTTGTAGCTTTCGCTCAGCGGCACGTCTTTGGCCATGCCGTTGACGACATACACGTTCAGCCCCACTGGCGGGGCCAGCATGCCAAAGCCGACGGTCATCAGCACCATGATGCCGAACCAGATGGCGGTGTGTTCCGGGGTCATGCCGAAGTCGAGCTTCATGATGATCGGAAAGAAGATCGGGATGGTCAGCAGCAGCATGGACAACTCGTCCATCACGGCGCCCAACACCACATACAACAGCAAGATACCGCCCACCACCATCAACGGTGCCAGGTTCATCGCGACCACCATTTCAGCCAACTGACCTGGTACTTGTGTGCGCGCTAAAGCGGCATTCATCACGTCAGCGCCCATGAAGATCATGAAGATCATGGCCGAACTGATGGCGGTCGCATGGAAGCATTCGAGGAACTTGGTCCAGGTCAGCTCGCGTTTGAGCAGAGCTGCCACAAAGGTGGATGCTGCACCCACGGCAGCTCCCTCAGTCGGCGTGAAGAAACCTGCATAAATGCCACCGAACACGATGATGAAGATGGTGGCGATGGGCAAAATACCTTTGAGCGACTCGAACGTCAATCTTTCGCGGTCTTCTTGATCAGGGGCCTGGCCGGGCACCACGCGCACGTAAATGGCGATGGCGATCATGTAGCCGACCATGGCGATGATGCCGGGCATCATCGCTGCTGCAAACAACTTGGCGATGTTTTGCTCAGTCAGGATGGCGTAGATGACCAGAGGCACCGAGGGCGGAATCAAAATGCCCAGCGTGCCGCCTGCGGCCAAGGTGCCCGTGGCCAGTCGGCCTGAGTAGCCGTGGCGCTTCATCTCGGGCAAGGCCACGCCGGTGATGGTGGCTGCCGTGGCCACAGACGAGCCGCAAATGGCACCAAATGCGCCACAAGCCAGCACAGCGCCCATGGCCAAACCGCCCTTGAAGCGACCCATGACCGCTGCGGCAAACTGAAACAGCGCCTTGCTGATGCCACCTTGCGTTGCAAAGTGCCCCATCAGGATGAACAAGGGGATCACCGACAGGTCGTAGTTGGCCAGTCGGGCAAAAGCAAGGTTGTTCAGGAAGTTCAAAAAGGGTTGCACGCCCGTCTGGATGACAAAGCCTGCGGCGCCCGCCAAGAACATGGCGCCCGAGATCGGCACGCGAACCACCATGAGCAGCAACATGATGCCGAAAATCAGCAAAGCCAGGGTAATCGGGGTCATGACGCGGCCTTATCGTTATTTTTAAATGTGGAGAGCGCTTGCATGGCCGCAATGAAGGCGGTGATGCCGAAAGGAATGCTCATGCTGGTGAAGACGATCCAGTCGGGGAAGCCCAGCAACATGGATGCGCCCAGGGTTTCCTTGGCGTTGATGGCCGCAGCGCCGCAACGCCAGGCCAGCAGAAGGAAGATCACGGTCATGAACAGGTCGCCCATTCGGTCAAGCCGGAAGTTGAAGGCGTCACTCCGGTTGGCTGTGAAGAAGTCCACAATGATGTTTTCACGCTTGAATTGGCAAATTGGCATAAACAGGGCGATGGCCGCACCTGCGCCTACGCCGGTCAGCTCAAAGTCGCCGATCAAGGCTGAGTCGAGAAAATTGCGGCCAATCAGGCTATAGCAGGTCATCAGCATCAAGCCGGTCATGACCAGACCGCCCAATATGCTGCAGAGCCGGGCAACCCGCTCCAGTGCGTTTGAAAACATCATAGTGTGTGCAAGAGATAGATAAAAATGAAAAGATGCGACATGTTGACAGGGTCTTTCGGCCTGTCAAATGCGCCCAATCCATAAAAAACCTGAGCAGACCTTGAAGGGCTGCTCAGGTTGACCGAGATACGAATTTACTTCGTGTATTGCTTGATCAAATCGGTGGCCGTCTGCAACATGCCTTTCCCGTCAAAACCTTTACCGGTCATTTCAGCCACCCATGCATCGTCGAGTGCATCAGTGGCTTTTTTCCATTTTTCCAGTTCGGCCTTGGGGATCACGCTGATTTTCTGATTGGCAGAAGCCTCAAACACTTTCTTGCTGGGCACGTCTTGCCCAGCCTGTGTTTTGCCCAGGAAGGCCGAGAAATCGCGGCCCGAGTTCTTATCGATCACCGCTTTCAGATCGGCTGGCAGCGAGTCGTACTTGGCCTTGTTCATGGGCACCACAAACACGGTGGTGTACAGCGCGTTGTAGCTGCGATCGGTCTCGGCTGTGAAGTTGGTCAACTCGTTGACCTTCAGGCCGGGGGCCACTTCGTAAGGGATCACCGCGCCATCAATCACCCCTTTGGACAGCGCTTCGGGCACTTGTGGCACAGGCATGGCCACGGGGGTTGCGCCCATCATGGCGACCATCTTGTTGACCTGGCGGGTTGGGGCACGCACTTTCAGGCCCTTGAGGTCGGCCATGGTGTTAACGGCTTTGCTCTTGGTGTAAATGTTGCCAGGACCGTGCACGTGAATGGCCAGCATCTTCACGTCTTTGTAGTCGTCTTGGACGTATTTTTGCGCATAGTCCCAAACCGCACGGCTGGTGGCTTCTGCGTTGGTCATCATGAAGGGCAGTTCGAACACTTCCAGCTTGGCCAGCTTGGGTGTGTAGGCTTGCAGTGTCCAAGCCACATCGATCACGCCGTCACGGGCTTGTTCGTACAGCTGCACAGGGGTACCGCCCAATTGCATCGCAGGAAAGATGTCGCACTTGAGGCGGTCTTTGGAGTCACGCGCGATGTTCTTGCACCAGTCACCCATCATGGTGGTGTGCTGGATGGACTGTGGTCCTAAGAAGTGGTGAACTTTCAGGGTGATGGTCTGGGCGTGAACGCCAAAACCAACCGCCAAAAGACCCGCTGCCAGAGCGCTGTGTTTCAAAAGCTTTTTCATGGGATGGTCTCCTTGATTTGCGTATTAATGGATTAAAAACCAACCGATGAGTCGGTTAATTGCTTCGGATGTGAATTATGTTGCAAGAAATTAGCGCGGAAATAAGGGTAAACGCCAAGTATTTCAGGTTTCTTGCACTTTTATTCATTATTTGATGGCTACTTTCAGTTGACCTAAACCGGCCACTTCGCCAACCAGCATGTCGCCAGAGACCACGGCAGCGACCCCTTCCGGTGTGCCCGTGTAAATCAGGTCGCCGGCTTGCAGTTCCCAAGCGGCAGACAAATGCTCGATGGTTTCAGCCACGTTCCAGATCAGTTTGGCCACGTTGCTGCGCTGGCGATCTGTCCCGTTGACCAGCAGACTGATCTCGGCGTTGTTCACGTCGCCAGCTTGGGCGATGGGCGTGATGGGGCCGATGGGGGCCGAATGGTCAAAAGCTTTTCCAATGCACCAAGGGCGACCTTGTTTTTTCATCTCGTTTTGCAAGTCGCGGCGGGTCATGTCCAGACCCACGGCGTAGCCGTAGATGTGCTGGGCCGAATCGGCCGCCGAAATGTTGCGCCCGCCTTTGCCGATGGCCACCACCAACTCGATCTCGTGGTGCAGGTTCTGTGTCAAGCTGGGGTAGGGCATTTGGCCGGTCTGGCTGCTTTCGACCACGACCAAGCTGTCAGTGGGCTTCAGAAAAAAGAAGGGCGGCTCGCGGCCGGTGAAACCCATCTCTTTGGCGTGTTCTTCGTAATTGCGGCCGACGCAATAAATGCGGTGCACGGGAAAGCGTTCGGCATGGCCCAAGACGGGCACTGAGACCGTGGGCGTTGGGGGGACTACAAAACTCATGAAGCACTTTCTAAAGTGGAAGATGTGAAAGGTGGGTCAAAAAATTTACTAAGTGCGCTTACTATAGGAGGCAGCGCCAGCACAGCGATTGGTAATAACCCTTGCGACCCATGGAGAAAACCGAAAATGACCCCCAGCTTTGATTTGAACGCCGCGCCGGGACATCTGATCAGGCGGGCGCACCAAATTTCTGTGGCCGTTTTTAACAGGCATTTGGCCGCAGCCGATGTCACGCCTGTTCAGTTCGCAATCTTGAATGCCTTGCTCGATAGCCCTGGCATTGACCAGATCACTTTGGCCAAGCATGTCGCGTTTGATCCGGCCACATCCGGGTCGGTGATTGGTCGGTTGGAAAGCAAGGGCTGGGTGGAGCGCCGCGCTGATGAGGTCGACCGCCGTCGCAAGTTGCTTGTGCTGACATCGCTGGGCTTGGAGGCATTGGCGGGCATGCAAGGCGATGTGGCGCAGGTTCAGACCGACATCCTGTCGCCCCTTCCGGCGCATGAGCAAGCGCAGTTCATGCACTTGCTCAGACAGTTCGTGGCAGGTCACGAGACGCCTTGACAACGATGGCTTGCCGTGGCCGGCACTTATTGGGATTTGGCGGTCAGCTCGAAGTGTTCGACGTGAGGCGGTGCAGCAAAGAATGGACCGACGATGGCACGCCACTCGGTGAACAGCGGTGATTGACGGAAACCCACGGTGTGGTCTTCCAGTGTGTCCCAGAAGATTTGCAGCACATAGCGTTCAGGGCTTTCAATGCCGCGGTTGACTTTTCCGCCTTGAAAACCCTTGGCTTTGCTGGCCACGGTGTTCAGGCCCAGTTCAATGGCTTGTTCAAATGCAGCCTGTTGGCCGGGGTGGATGCGGATATCGGCGAGTTCGAGGATCATGGTTTGAATCGGATCGAAGTGAATTGACCCTCCACCTTAACGCATCTTGGGGGGCGAATGGACTCCGGCTTGTCAACTTCTGAGGGTCATGCCCGTAGTTCAGTTAGAGGCTGTTCGGGTTGGCGCGGGGCGAGAGGCATGCCAGACCATGGCCGCAAAAAGCACTGACACCAAAGCCAGCGCCGCCGTGCTGGTGACCCAGAATGTGTCCACGCTGGCACGCCGAGGCCAGCCCGCCCAATCGACGCCTTGATAGGCCAAGCGATAGCCGCCATACAAGCCCACGCCCCACAGCAGTGCGGTATAGACCACCAGCGGCATAACGGTGATCCGGTAACAACGCAGAAGGGAGGCGCACACCGCTTGCACGGCATCGGCCAAGTGATAAAGCGCGACCCAAGCCAGCCAGACTGTGGCCGCTTGCACCACGCTGGGATCGTTGCTGAATGCGTTGGCCAATGCTTCGCGGCCCATGAACAAGAGGGCAGCCCCTAACAATGCCGCGCCAATGGCCAGACCAATCCCTGTGCCTGCCGCGCGGCGGGCTTTGTGTGTCTGCCCCGCCCCGAGCCAATAGCCTGTGCGTGCGCTGCTGGCTATGCCTAAGGCCAGTGGCACCATGTAGAGCACTGCGGCCAGGCTGGCGGCAATTTGGTGGCTGGCCAAGGCCACAGCGCCCAAACGAGCGATGAACAAGGCCATCAAGGTGAACGAAGTCACCTCCACCATGATGGACAAACCGGCAGGCACACCCATTGCTAAAAAGCGCCGGATCATGGGCCAGTCTGGTTGTTCGGGGCGCCTCCACAATCGGTAAGGTTTGTAAATATCTTGCGTGCGCAACAGCCACAGGCCTGCCAGCAACATGAGCGTGTTGACCGACAGCGTCGCCCAAGCACAGCCCACAACCCCCATGCCAGCCAGACCGGCAATCCCAAAAGTCAATACAAACGACAGCGGCACCTTGACCAGCAAGGCGCCGGCTTGCAACCAGGTCACCAAACGCGGGTGCCCCAGACTTTGGTTGAGGGTGCTGTACATGCGAAACAGCAGCGATGGCACCAAAGCCAGCGCCAGGATGCGCAAATAAGCCCGCACATCGGGCCACAGCGCCTCAGGCACCTCAGTGGCCGACAGCCAAAGGTCTGGAAACCACAAGCCGCTGATGCCGATCACGGCAGCCCCTGCCGCAATGTAGAGTGCTTGCCGTACCGAACGTCCTACCTCGGCTTGGCGGCCACCGCCATGCAGCTCAGCCCAAACAGGCAGCAAAGCTTGCAGCAGCCCGTTCAAAGCCACATAAATGCTGATGTAAATGGACGAGGCCAAGGACAAAACAGCCAAGGCCTGAGGGCTGTAGCGGCCCGCGATCAAGGTGTCGGCGATGCCAAATGACATCACGGCCAGTTGCCCCACCAACACGGTGCCTGCATGGCGGGCGATGGTGCGCAGCTCGGACATGGCTCAGCGCACGGACGGGTCTGAAGGGGGGCTGGGCGTTGTGGCTGGCCGAAAAATGACCAGGGTTTCAACTTTGTCGGTAGGCCGCTTGATGGCCGCAACTTCCTCCCAACCCAAGGACTTGATTTTGGCCGACAGCAAAGATCGGTTGGCGTTGTCGATGACCAGCCAGGCGCAGTCAGGCTGCGGTGTTTGCATGGGAACAAGCCGAGCTTGGGCGTGGTACATCAACGCCGCGCCTTGCGCTTTGGAGATGCCTGCGTATTGGAGGCACGTGGTGGGGCCTGTGGTGCGCGTGATTTTTTGGACCAAGGGCGCGTAGCTGCGGGCGTAGTCGAGCAAGGGCAGCCACAAAGTGGTCAGCAACAGCCAACACAGCACGGCGCCACCTGCGGGCAGCACCAGGCTCTTCCAGATGGCAGCACGGTGGTAGCCCGTGCGCCACTTCACAAGTGCGGCCCATGCCAGCGTGGCCGTCAGTGCAACTGCAAAAGCACCAACTGAAAACGACGGTACAAATTCGGGCGCAAGCCGTGCCACATTGGCCGCCGGTCTGGCCGGGGTGCCCGTTTGCATGGCCACCCAAACCACCCAAATGGTGAGTGCGCAGACACTGAAAAACAGCAAAGTGAACCAGTCAATCAGGGCACCCAAACTGCGTTTGAGGGTGGGCAGCGCCAAGGCGGCCAAGGCGGCAATGGCGGGCAGCGATGTCAGCAGCGCCCGATCCGACAGGCCCGTGAACCAAGTGGCGCCCACCGTCACCAGCACAAACCACAGTGGCAAACCTAAGTGCGGAAAGCGCCAGCCCTGAGACAACTGACCGCGCCAGCGCCACAAAGCCCACAGGGCCAAAGGCCAGGCAGGCCAAGTGAACCAGGCGATCAACTTGGCCAGAATGTGCACGTCGACCATGGTGTGTGGCACAACGCGCCAACGCCACAAATCCAGTGCCCCAGCGGTGGTGATGCACAACAGGCCAATGAGGGCCATCAGGCCCAAGTCGAGCATGCTCAAACGGCGTTGTGCTGGATCTGCTTGAGCACTGGCGCAAATGACCGAGCCACCGATGCCCAGCCACAGCGCCAAAGTCGGCGCGCCAGACAAGGTCATGCCCAGCATGCCGATGGCCACTGCTGCGGCACTTTGAATGCGGTGACGGGCCCAAGTCGCCAGTCCAAAAAACAACAAAGCCCCAAAGCACAGCTGACTGAGCGCGGGCGTGGTTTCGTGTGCAAGCCGGGCCAAGCCCAGGCAAGCCAACAGCGCCAGCAAACCCCCATCGGCCATGGCTCGGGCGTAGTCCGCTGGTTTGGCCTCACCGCCAAACGCAAAGGCCACCGGCTGTGCTGCGGGGTGGCGCGTCAGTGCATACACCGCGTACCAAGTGGCCGTCAGTGTGGTGATCAGCATGCCGATGAATGGCAATCGGGCAAAGAGGTCTTCGAAGCCTGCAGGTGCCAGTCGAATGAAGGCTGCACCCAACCAATAAGGCAACAAGGCCAGGTTGCTGTCGGTGCTGCCCAGCAGTGTGGGTTTGAGCCAGCTGATGGCTTCGCTTGCCGCAGGTTGCGCCAATTGCAGCATGAAGCCGAAGGCTTCAATGTCTTGCGCTTTCCAAAGCGATCGACCCCAAAAGCCGGGCAACACATAGGCGGCGCACAACAACAGCAAGGCCACACGCGGCAGTCTGCGTACGGCACTTTGTGCCACGATGGCTGGGGTAGGGAAGTTCACAGGATCAAAGATATCAGGTCAGGGACAGTCATGGAATTGACTTTGCAAGGCGTGCGTCGGAGGCTTTGGCCTGCCACGGCCTTCGCACCCTTTTTGCCACCCTACTTCCACCATACTTCCACCATACAAAAAGGGCAGGCCGGTTGCCCGGGCTGCCCTTGGGGGTACACCAAGAATGAATTACTTGGCGATGGTGGTGGTCTTGCCGAAGCGGTTGCGGAATTTCTCCACGCGGCCACCCATGTTGTCGACCGACTTTTGTGTGCCGGTGTAGAAGGGGTGCGACTCGCTGGTCGTATCCAGCTTGTACAAAGGCAACTCGCGACCGTCTTCCATTTTGATCATCTCTTTGGTGTTAGCGCATGAGCGAGTCACGAACTTGAAACCATTGGACATGTCCTGGAAGCAAATTTCACGGTAGTTAGGGTGAATGCCGTCTTTCATGGGGAAATCCTTTTATTTTCGCTACGGTAGCCACACTTCAGCCTATCTGAGTGCACTTTCCGCAAAACCTGTCGATTATAGGGCATCAACCGCCGCGCCGCATCATGTCAAAGAACTCAGAGTTGTTCTTGGTCGCTTTCATGCTCTTCAAGACCATTTCCATGGCTTCGATTTCGTCCATGTTGTACATGAATTGACGCAAGATGCGGGTTTTTTGCAGCACTTCGGGCTGCAACAACAGTTCTTCACGGCGTGTGCCACTGCGGTTGAGGTTGATCGCCGGGAACACGCGTTTTTCATACAAACGGCGCTCGAGGTGGATTTCGCAGTTGCCCGTGCCCTTGAATTCTTCGAAGATCACTTCGTCCATGCGGCTGCCGGTGTCGACCAAGGCGGTGGCAATGATGGTCAGGCTGCCGCCTTCTTCCACATTTCGGGCCGCGCCAAAGAAGCGCTTGGGGCGTTGCAAAGCATTGGCGTCCACGCCGCCAGACAGCACTTTGCCCGACGAGGGCACCACATTGTTGTAAGCGCGGGCCAGGCGGGTGATCGAGTCGAGCAAAATAACCACGTCTTTTTTCAGCTCGACCAAGCGCTTGGCACGCTCGATCACCATTTCGGCCACATGCACGTGGCGTGAAGCGGGTTCGTCAAAGGTGGACGAGATCACTTCGCCGCGCACGCTGCGCTGCATCTCGGTCACTTCTTCTGGGCGCTCGTCGACCAGCAAGACCATCAAGTGCACATCAGGGTAGTTGGCAGTGATGGCGTGCGCGATCTGCTGCATCATCACCGTCTTGCCCGACTTGGGCTGCGCCACGATCAGGGCACGTTGGCCGCGGCCGATGGGGGCAATGATGTCGATCACGCGGCTGGTGATGTTTTCTTCACCTTTGATGTCGCGCTCCAGACGCATCTGTTCTTTGGGGAACAGGGGCGTCAAGTTTTCGAACATGACTTTGTGTTTGTTGTTCTCGGGCAGGTCGTCGTTGACCTTGTCCAGCTTGGTCAGGGCGAAGTAGCGCTCGCCATCTTTGGGAATGCGCACTTCGCCTTCGATCATGTCGCCGGTGTGCAGATTGAAGCGGCGCACCTGGCTGGGACTGATGTAGATGTCGTCGGTGCTGGCCGTGTAGCTGGAATCGGGGCTGCGCAAAAAGCCGAAACCGTCGGGCAGAATTTCCAGCACGCCATCTGCAAAGACCTGTTCGCCCGCTTTGGCACGTTTTTTGATGATGGCAAACATCAGCTCCTGTTTGCGCATGCGGCCGGTGTTCTCGATCTCGAGCGCGTCGGCTTGCTTCAGGAGTTCGGACACATGAAGTGCCTTGAGTTCATTCAAATGCATGGATTTGGCCTGTGGCGAATCGGTCCGTCGGGGACCGTTTTCAGATAAGCGGGTGGAAATGTTCAGAACCGGTTGCCGCCCGGGGTTGGGGGCTGGTGCTTCCGGCAATCAAGGCGCTGGTCCCTGTTCGGGTTGCCTTGCGGAAATTATGACAGGTTTTGAAGTGGGCCAGAAAACAAAAAACCGGGTCATGAATGCCCGGTTTTTGGGGGTGGTCTGAGCAGCTCAGGCCAAAGCCGATATCAAGCCAATTGCTGGTCGATGAAAGCGGTCAGTTGTGACTTGCTCATCGCACCTACTTTGGTGGCGGCCAACTGACCATCCTTGAAGATCATCAGGGTCGGGATGCCGCGAATACCGAACTTGGCGGGAATGTCGCGGTTGTCGTCCACGTTCATCTTGGTGATCTGCAGCTTGCCTTCGTAGGTGCCAGCCACTTCGTCCAGTATGGGGGCAATCATTTTGCAAGGGCCGCACCATTCAGCCCAGAAGTCGACCACCACGGGTTGGCTCGACTGGAGAACGTCGGCTTCGAAAGTGGCGTCGGTAATGTGTTTGATCAGATCGCTGGCCATGGCCTTTTCCTTGTGAACATTGAAGATGCGGCTAAAGTTGCGGCTATTTTGACAGAATCCCAAAGCGCTCGCCTGTCGCGCAGGCGTTGCCAACACATAAATTCATGACTTCCTCTGCTGCTGCTTCCTCCGCTTCGTCCGATTTTCCTGTTCTCGAGGCCCAGGTGGCCATTGTGGGCGGTGGCCCCGCCGGGTTGATGGCCGCAGAGGTGTTGTCGCAGTCGGGCGTTTCTGTTCATCTGTTCGACGCCATGCCGTCTGTTGGACGTAAATTTTTGTTGGCCGGCAAGGGGGGCTTGAACCTCACCCATGCCGAGGCGCCGGCGTTGTTTCGCACCCGTTATGGCGATCAGCAAATCCAGGCGGGCCAATGGCTTGACCAGATGGATGCTCAAGCCGTTCGTGATTGGGCCAAGGGCCTGGGGGTGGACACTTTCGTGGGCACTTCTGGTCGTGTTTTTCCTGAGGAAATGAAGGCAGCGCCTTTGCTTAGGGCTTGGTTGCATCGTTTGCGGCATCCGGCCTCAGGTGTGCCAGTGCAATTTCACATGCGCCACCGCTGGCAAGGCTGGGTAGGAGAACATCTGGTTTTTCAGCCCACAGGCCAAGTAGGCGTGACGCGTGTTCATGCCCGCGCGACCTTGCTGGCCTTGGGGGGGGCCAGTTGGCCGCGCCTGGGTTCCGATGGCGCCTGGGTGCCGCTGCTGGCCGAACAACATGTGCCCATCACCCCACTGAAGCCTGCTAATTGCGGGTTTGATGTTTTGGGCCGGGAGGGCCAGGGTTGGACTGAACACTTTCGCAGCCGCTATGCGGGCCACCCGCTCAAGTCGGTCGCACTCAGGGTTGAGGCCACTGTGGGCCCGCAGGGTCAGTCTGAGGGCGAAGCCCGATTTGAGCGCAAAGGTGAGTTTGTCGTCACCGATACCGGTGTGGAAGGCAGCTTGATTTACGCTGCATCGGCGTGGTTGCGCGATGACCTGGCCAAAGGGTCTGCGCAATTGGTGTTGGATTTGTTGCCCGACAAATCGCTGGATCAGGTCCGTTCAGAGGTGCTCTGGCCACGCGGTAGCCGCAGTTTGTCTAGCCATCTCAAAAGCCGCTTGGGCATTGATGGGGTGAAGCTGGGGCTTTTGTATGAGCTTTGTTCGCCTGAAACCATCGCCAACCCGGAGGCTTTGGCGCTCAGCTTGAAAGGCTTGCCTGTCCCTCTTAAAAGCGCAAGACCGGTGGATGAAGCCATCAGCACGGCGGGTGGGGTCGATTTGGCAGGATTGACACCTGAGTTGATGTTGGCCCAAAGACCTGGTGTGTACTGCGCTGGCGAGATGCTGGACTGGGAAGCCCCGACGGGCGGCTATTTGTTGACCGCTTGTTTGGCGAGCGGCTACCGCGCAGGTTTGGGTATTTTGACGAATTTGTAACAATTCAACACAAATGGTGTATTCCAAGAGCTCATGTGCTGCGTTGTTGTTCTGTGAGTAACATCATCCTAAACGAGGTCGACATGACGCCAGAAGCTTCCCAGGAATACCAGCGTGCCGTTGAAGAGGCCGCCAACGCTTTCATGAAAGTGATGGCATTGCGTGGTTTCAATGTTCGCGATTACCCCCAAAATTTTGTGGCTCAAATGGCGAATCAGACGCGTTTGGCCTTTGAGACAAACCGAAACGGCGCTCACAAAAACGCCGATCACTTGGTTTCTGAGTTGTTGCGCGCTGCCCCAACTGCCCCTCAACTGGTGACCGCCGCCAAAGTCAAATCTTTGCCTTTTCCAGCGCTACGCCGTCGAATGGCCTGAGTCTTTGCTGACCCACTGTTGAATCGGTGGTGTTGGCTGTATCGGCGGACAGCAGGATTTTGTGACAATAGTCAGTATGGAACCGAGCTTTTGGACTGAACGTATTTACCTGATCAGCTGTCGTTTTGCCGGGTACGTCATGCTCAATGTGGCAGACGATGCGGCGATGTTGGCTTTGATTTTTTGCTGAGGTCACAGCTGAAAGTGTTTATTTGCAAGACTTTTCGCGCTGAAAGTCCTTGAAATTGCCCCAATAAATGTAAGTTGACGAGCCTTGACCCCGGCACTGGCTCCACAGTTAGGGCTGCTTGGTTCCCCACCTGACCCGGTTGGCCGCTTCACCATGCGGGAAGGCCCGTCAACATGAATTGTAGGCGAGCTTGCTGGTGCTTTTCAGCCCTTGGCTGATTTTTCCTGTTTTCCTCAAGGCCAAGCTGCAGGCTTGACCAATTCCAGCGACTTGCCAAAACAAGCCCCAAATAGTGCATCTTCAGCCCGATAGAATCAGGCCCATGTCATACCTTGTTCTCGCGCGCAAATACCGCCCTCGCAATTTCACCGAAATGGTGGGGCAAGAGCACGTGGTTCAGGCCCTGACCAATGCTTTGGTGCAGCAGCGCCTGCACCATGCCTACCTGTTTACGGGAACTCGGGGGGTGGGCAAGACCACTGTGTCGCGCATTTTGGCCAAGTCTCTCAACTGCCAGGGTGTGGACGGGCAGGGCGGCATCACTGCCGAGCCGTGTGGCGTGTGCCAGGCTTGCCGTGATATCGATGCCGGACGTTTTGTGGATTACACCGAGCTGGACGCAGCCTCTAACCGAGGCGTGGATGAGGTGCAGAGCCTGCTCGAGCAGGCGGTTTACAAACCCGTGCAAGGGCGCTTCAAGGTCTTCATGATCGACGAGGTCCACATGCTGACCAACACCGCGTTCAATGCGATGTTGAAGACGCTGGAAGAGCCGCCTGAGTATTTGAAGTTTGTATTGGCCACAACCGACCCGCAAAAAGTGCCTGTGACGGTGTTGTCGCGGTGTTTGCAATTCAATTTGCGCCCGATGGCCCCTGAGACCGTGTTTGAACACCTGACGCAGGTGCTGGCCGCAGAGCAGTTGCCTGCCGAGCCTTTGGCTTTGCGCCTGTTGGCCCGCGCCGCCCGTGGCTCCATGCGCGATGCTTTGAGCCTGACCGATCAGGCGATTGCCTTCGGCAATGGCTTGGTGCAAGAAGCCGGTGTGCGGCAAATGCTGGGCAGCGTGGACCGCAGCCATGTGCTGCACATGATCCGTGCGCTGACCGATGGCGACGGGGCTGCCGTGGTGGGCCAGGTCAATGCCCTTCGCTTGCAAGGTGTGTCGGCTGCCGCCACCCTGGAAGACATGGCGATGCTGCTGCAACGCATGGCGGTCATGCAGATGGTGCCCAGCATGGCGCAAGACGGCGATGATCCCGATACCCAAGGTTTGGCAGAACTGGCCCAAGCCATGCCAGCCGAAGAAACCCAGCTGCTTTACAGCCTGTGCCTGCACGGACGCACCGAGTTGGGCTTGGCCCCGGACGAATACGCGGCGCTGACCATGGTGTTGCTTCGCTTGCTGGCTTTCAAACCCCCAGCGGGATTGGCTGAAAAAAAAAGCCCGCGAATCAACACCCAGTCAGTAACTGAAACATCTTCGCGAACGCCAGCGCTACCTTCAGAGCCGACCACGGTCACTGCAACTGCTGCTGCCATCCTTGTAAGTGCCCCTCTTGTAACTGCTACCGCAGCGGCCGCTGTCGTTTTGCCAGCCATAGCGGCAAAGCAGCCAGAGGCGGTTGGCCTGTCTCCAGCCGCAAAGCCAGACCGCATGGACATGTCCATGGCGGCAGCCGCCCAGATGCCCGAACGCCATCCCGTGGCTGAACCACCGCCTTGGGAGGACTGGCCCGACACAACCGACTACGCCGATCAAGGCTCACACGCAGCGGCATCCGGACACACAGAGGTTTCTGCGCCAGCGTTGCGGTCTTTGCCAGTGCGAGAGGCTTCTGAGCCTTCGGCTCGGGTAGACATCCCTCGTCAAACCACGCCTACCGCGGTGGAAATAACCCCTGAAGGCAGTGTCTGGCTTGAAGCGGTGCAAGGCCTGATGGCGCAAGAGGCCATTACTGCCTTGGTGCGCGAGTTGGCTTTGCAGTCTCAGTTGCTGGCCCGCGATGCGGACCAATGGCACTTGCGCGTAGAGCGTGAGACGCTGAACCATGCGGCAAGCCGGGAGCGTTTGCAAGCCGCTTTGCTGGCCGCAGGGCATGGTGATGTCAAATTGCACATTGAAATCGGTCCTGTTGCTGACAGCCCGGCCAAGCGTCTGGCAGTGCTGGCCGCCGCCAAAATGGTGGCCGCCCAGGAACTGATCCAGAGCGACCCGCTGGTGCAGGCCATGGTGCGCGACTTTGGCGCCCGCATTGTGCCCGGCAGCATCCAGCTGATTTGATTTTCCCGCAACACTTTTCATATCCCCTCTAAAGGAAACCCCATGTTCAACAAAGGACAACTCGCCGGCTTGATGAAACAAGCCCAAGCCATGCAGGACAACCTGAAAAAAGCCCAGGACGAACTGGCTTTTGTCGAGGTGGAAGGCCAATCTGGCTCGGGCATGGTCAAGGTGCTGATGACCTGCAAGCACAGCGTGCGTCGCGTGACCATCGACCCCAGTCTGCTGGCCGATGACAAAGACATGCTGGAAGACCTGGTGGCAGCGGCTTTCAACGACGCTGTGCGCATGGCTGAAGAAGTCTCACAACAAAAAATGGGCAAGCTGACCGCCGGTTTGCCGCCCGGCATGAAGTTGCCTTTCTGATCGACTGACTGCTCGATATGGCCGATACCCACGCGCTTGCCACTTTGGTCCAGGCCCTCAAGGGCTTGCCGGGGGTGGGCATCAAGTCGGCCCAGCGCATGGCTTTTCAGTTGTTGCAAAACGACCGGGCCACGGCACGGCAGTTGGCCGCTGCTTTGGGCAATGCCGTCGAGAAAATTCGGCACTGCGCCTGTTGCCACACCTTCACAGAAGCCGAGTTGTGTGACACCTGCTTGGACATGACGCGCGACCGCACGCTGTTGTGCGTGATCGAAACCCCCGCAGACCAATCGGCCATTGAGCGCACTGGCACGTATCGGGGTTTGTATTTTGTCCTCATGGGCAAACTCAGCCCTTTGGATGGCATTGGCCCGCACGACATTGGTCTGGCCAAGCTCAAGCAGCGTGTGGCCGATGGGGTGCTGGCCGAGGTGATTTTGGCCACCAACTTCACGGCCGAGGGTGAGGCCACGGCCCATGTGATCTCGGAGATGATCCGCCAGCAAGGCTTGAAAGTAACCCGACTGGCGCGTGGCGTGCCCGCAGGCAGCGAGCTGGAATATGTGGATTTGGGCACCATTGCCCATGCCTTGGTCGACCGGCGCTGAAGCTCCTCACAGATGGGTGCGCCGCCACGGCTTGGGGGTGCTCTTTGGACAGCAACATCCTCTTGAACGAGGTGTGCCCCTAGTTGAAATCCATTACGTGAAAACCCGCTCGGGATCAATCCTGATGCGTGATTACGGCCTTGTCCTTATGCTCAAGTCATCGAATTTTCGATGGTTTTTTGGAGCCCGGTTGTGTCTGACCTCGTGTGGCGGCGACGTTCTTTTTTGCTGTCGGCGGTGGCCGCCTTGGCAGGGCCGTCGGCAGCTTGGGCCGCGGTGGATCCTTTGCGGGGCGCGCAGCGTGTCACCATCGCCTTGGCGGCCAGGCAAAGCCTGTATCACTTGCCACTGACCCTTGCAGAGCACTTGGGTTATTTCAGGCAAGCGGGCATCGCGGTCACATGGTTGCCCCAAGAATCGGGTGCCAAGGCTTTGGCCAGTGCATTGCAAGGGCAGGCTGATGTGGTGGCAGGCGCGTTTGAGCATTTGTTTGGCTTGCAGCACAAAGGCTTGAGTTACCAAGCGTTTGTTCAGATGGGACGAACCCCGCAGCTCAGTTTTGGCGTGGCGCCCCGTTTCGAGTTTCGTTCGGTGATGGCGCTGAAGGGGGCCCGTGTGGGGATTACTTCGTTGGATTCCAGCACCCACTGGATGACCTGTCAGTGGCTTTTGCAAAATGGATTGCTGCCCGAAGACGTGGTTTTTGTCGAGGTCGGCTCCTCTGCCGGGGTTGTCGATGCGCTGCGCACGGGCGCGATCGATGCGTTATGCAACCCCGATCCGGTCATGTATGGGCTAGAGCAGAAAAACGAAATCCGTGTGATGGGCGAAACGCGCACCCTGATGTCTACCCGCAAATTGATGGGTGGTCCGGTCCCAGGGGCCTGCTTGTTTGCAAGGGCTGATTTTTTGCAGCGTCAGTCCGATGTGGCGCAGGCTTTGAGCGATGCCGTGGTGCATGCCTTGAAGTGGCTGCAAACGGCCGGTTTGACCGACATTCTGAAGACGGTCCCCGCACCGCACTGGTTCGGAGACCGGGCGGTTTACCTGGGTGCGTTTGAGAAGTTGCGTGAGTCGTACGCGCTGGATGGTCTGATCGACGGCGATGCCGTGCGCACTGCCTGGCGAGCCCATTCCCGTTTGCCCGGCCGTTTGAATGGGGTGCGCTTGTCTGTAGCACCCACTTACACCAATGCGTTTGCCGTCAAATCTAAAAGCCGGTTCGCCGCTTGAGGGCTGTTAGGCCCGCAAGCGGCGGCTTGTTCAGCGTTGGTTTTTGGGCTTGTTGGCCTTGTTGGCCTGTTTGTGCTTTGGCGCGGGTGCTTTGGTGGCAGGCTTGTTGGGTGTTGAACGGCTCACCCGACGTGAGCCTTGGGAGGGCACCAGAACGGTCAGGCTTTGACCAGTGGCTACGCGCGCATTGGCTTTGAGGCTGTTCCAAGCGATCATGTTCGTCTCAGAGACGCCGTACCGAGCCGCCAGACTGGCCAAGGTGTCGCCCTTTCGGGCTTTCACCGCAATCCTTTTGAGTACCACTTCGGGTGCAAGCCCCAGTTGACCGTTGTCTGCCAAGTGCTCGCTCACATCGTTGTCCAGGCGTCCTTTTCGGTGCACCAGCAAGGTGGAGCCCGAAGTGATCATCATGCGCGGTGGTATGCCGTTGACCGCGCGCAGTTGGTCGATGGGCATGTCCAGTTGTTGCGCGATATCTTCGAGCTTCATGGTTCTGGGGGCTTGCCATGCTGTCCAAGTCGCTAATGGTCGGTTGGCGTGGGCTTGCAGGTTGCGCTCAAAAATTTTGGCGTTGTCCCAAGGCAGCAAAATTTGAGGTGTGCCAGCAGCCAGGATCACGGGGCGATTCATCGACGGGTTGAGTGCCTTGAAATCCTCCAGACTGACAGCGGCCAGTTTCACGGCGATCGCCACATCGATGTCACGCTCAATCGGAACGCTTTTGAAATACGGGTGATTTTGGATCAGCGGCAGCTGCGTGTTGAAGGCCTCAGGTTGCGCCACGATGTTTTTGACCGCTTGCAGTTTGGGCACGTAATAACGGGTTTCATTCGGCATGTTCAAGTCGCTGTAGGTCAGCGGCTTGCCCTGGGCTTTGTTGCGTGCCAGTGCGCGACTCACGCTGCCTTCGCCCCAGTTGTAGGCGGCCAATGCCAAGTGCCAATCGCCGAACATGCCATAGAGTTTTTGCAGGTAATCGAGTGCCGCGCGAGTGGACTCGAGCACATCACGGCGGTCGTCGCGAAACAGGTTTTGCTTCAGGTCAAAAAATTTGCCTGTTGCGGGCATGAACTGCCACATGCCGGCGGCTTTGGCGCTGGACACGGCTTGGGGGTTGAACGCGGACTCGATGAAGGGCAACAAGGCCAGCTCGGTCGGCATGTTGCGGCGCTCCAGTTCTTCAACCACATGGAACAGGTAAGGGCGTGAGCGCTCGGTCATGCGCAGCATGTAGTCAGGGCGACCCGAATACCACTGTTCACGGTTGCGCACCAGGTCGCTGTCCAGATCGGGCATGGCAAAGCCACGGCGAATGCGTTCCCACACATCGGTCGGCGGGGTCAACCCCAAGTTGCTGCGGGGTTTGAGGGGCAGCACGGGTTCTTGTGGGTTGATCACCGCTTGTTCGGCGTCGACTGGCGTGTCCTTATTTTCGGGTAATGGTGCCGTCGCTGGCGATGGGGTCAACTCGGTTGTCGACGGAGGCGCAGTGGCGCAAGCGCCCAACAACAGGGTCAGGCCCAAAAACAGGGCCGTGGCCCAGTGACGCCTGGCCGCTTGTGAGAAAACAAGGCCAGTGGTGCTCGGCGGGATCAAAGAGTTCATCAAAATTGGTTTTTCCATGAGCGCAGTGCGGCAAAGGTCGTCACTTCATCCAGTGCACTGGCGTCGCGTTGCCTGACGGCGGTCGAGACAGCGTGGCTGCGACTTCGCAAAAAGGGGTTGATGGCCAGTTCAGTTGACAAGGGAACGGGCAAGGTGGCTTTATTTTGTTGGCGTAGAACTGCGCAGGCCTGGGCGTAGGTGCGCAGGCTGCTGTTGTCCGGGTCAACCGCCAAGGCGAATTTCAAATTCGACAGCGTGTATTCGTGGGCACAGCAGACACGGGTGTTGCCCGGCAGTGCCGCCAAACGGTCGAGTGAATCGAGCATTTGTGCGGGCGTGCCTTCAAACAGCCGACCGCATCCACCCGAAAACAGGGTGTCGCCACAAAAGAGAAGAGGGGCTTGCCCGGCAGGTTGAGCCCAGAAAGCAATATGGCCTGCGGTGTGGCCAGGCACATCGTGCACATTCAGCGTCAGGCCATGCCAATGAACAAGGTCATCTTGCCGCAAGCCCGTGGCCGCTGTGGGCAATACTTCGGTGGCCGGACCCCAAACGGTGGCTTGCGTTTGCGCTACCAAGTCGGCGATGCCGCCAGTGTGGTCGGCATGGTGGTGCGTGACTAAAATCGTGTCCAGTTGCACGCCCGGATGCTGCTGCAACCAGGCCATGACAGGCGCACTGTCACCGGGGTCGACCACCAGAGCGTGGTGTTCGTTGTGCAACAACCAGATGTAGTTGTCAGAGAATGCGGGCAGTGCAATGAGTTTCATGGAGAGTCCGATTATAGAAAGCAAGTATTCACGTGACACGTGGTTGGCCCATTTAGGTCAGCCGGTGGCGTCACGCTTGCTGTCATGGGAGCAGCAACAGGCCGATGAGTTGTTGGCCGATGTCTTTGGCTACCATGCGGTGCAACTGGGTTGGCCCGATTTGCGGGCTTTGCGCAGCAACCGAATGCCCCACCGCTGGCAAGCGCAGGCCGAGTTTGAATGGCCCGACACGCGCCATGATCTGGCTGTGCCCAGCACGGGCCCGTGGCCCACGGGTGAGTCGGATGTCTGGGTCGACAGTCGGGCTTGGCCTTGGCCGGCCGACAGCCTCGACTTGGTGGTTTTGCCCCATACCCTGGAGCGTTCGGCCGACCCCCATGCCTGTTTGCGCGAAGTGGAGCGTGTGCTGATTCCCGAGGGGCAGGTGTTGATCACCGGCTTAAATCCTTTCAGTTTGTGGGGCTGGCAGCAATCGCGTGCCGGCCAGCGTGGCCAGACAGGTGAGCCGGTGCAGCCCTTGATCGCTTATCGGCGCTTGCGGGACTGGTTGCGTTTATTGGGCTTTGAGGTTCAGGTCAGCCGTTTTGGGGGGTGGACTCCCGCCTTGCACCGTGAAACATGGATGCAGCGTCTGGGTTGGATGGAGACCGTCGGTGCGCGTTGGTGGCCGATTTTTGGGGGCGCCTACCTGCTGATGGCGACCAAAAAAGTACCCGGCGGCCGCCTGATCGATGCGCGTCGCTGGCGCACGGTACGATCGCCCGCTGCGGCGACTGCACCTGTCGCATGCACCGACACCACCATGGGCCGTCAGCCGGCCCCGAAAGACACCGTTGAACCACGTTGAAATCCACACAGATGGCGCCTGCAAAGGCAATCCGGGCCCCGGAGGCTGGGGCGTTCGTCTGCAGTCCGGCCAGCATGTCCAAGAGTTGTTTGGCGGCGAGCTGAACACCACCAATAACCGGATGGAGATGACCGCGGTCATCGAGGGCCTGATGGCCCTCAAGCGGCCCTGTCAGGTGACCTTGTATCTGGACAGCGAATACGTGCGCAAAGGCATTACCGAGTGGATTCACGGCTGGAAAGCCCGTGGCTGGCGCACAGCGGCCAAGCAAGCTGTCAAAAATGCCGATCTGTGGCAAAAATTGGACGCCGTCGTGTCCACTTCGGGACACCAGATTGACTGGCGCTGGGTCAAGGGCCACAACGGCGATCCCGGCAACGAACGGGCCGATGCGCTGGCCAACCAGGGCGTGGACAAAGCGCTGGGCCGCTGACAGGCCGAAATTCGGAGACACCGGTCTTGTTGGACGAGGTCTTTCAGCTCTCCAAAAAACCACTATTTCCGCAAAATGCCCCATTGGGTAAATTGAGAAGCGCTGTTACATTCTGTCAGTCTTGGTGAATTCAACCTAAAAGAGATCTTTGAATGGCTTACAAGAAGAAATACGCCGTGATGGCGTTGTTGGGTGTTTGTGCTGCATCGGGTGTGGCTTGGTGGGCTCAAAACAAATCGGCACCGTCGGGCGATGCGGCAAAGCCTGCCGTTTCGGCGGCTCCTGGTGCCGGGCCTGCCAAACCCACCGCTGTCGAGGTGGCCAAGGTGGACACCATGACCTTGGTGGACGAAACCCAGGCCGTGGGCAGCTTGCGGTCTCGCCAGGGTGTGATGTTGCGTCCGGAGGTGGGTGGGCGCGTCAAGCAAATTTTCTTCGCTGACGGCCAACGCGTGCGCAAAGGGCAGGTGATGGTGCAGTTTGAAGACCAGCTCCAGCAAGCACAGTTGTCACAGGCCAAGGCTGAGCTGTCGATTGCCGAAGCCAATCACAAGCGCAACCAGGAATTGGTGACGCAAAACTTCATCAGCAAGCGTTCGCTCGACGAAAGTGGCGCGGCACTCGAGGTTGCGCGCGCCAAGCTGGCGCTGGCCGATGCTACTTTGCAGCGTTTGAAGGTGCTGGCCCCATTTGATGGCATCACCGGCCTCAAGCAGGTCAACGTGGGCGACTACCTGAAAGACGGTACGGACATGGTCAACGTCGAGGACATGGATGCGGTCTTGCTCGATTTCCGTTTGCCAGAGCGCTTTCAGGCCAAGATTCGCGCCGGACAAAAAGCACAGCTGACCGTTGACGCCTTGCCCGGCCGCCCTTTCAGCGCCGTCGTGCAGGCGGTGGACCCCTTGATCGAGGCCAATGGCCGCTCGGTGGGGGTGCGTGGTTGTATTGACAACCGCCAGCAACAACTGCGTCCGGGCATGTTTGCCCGTGTGAACGCGGTATTTGGCTCGCGTGAAAACGCGATGGTGATTCCTGAAGAAGCGATCATCCCTCAGGGGGGACGCACTTTTGTGGTCAAAGTGGTGGCGGGCGAAAAGCCCGACACTCTGGTTTCCGAGCGCGTGCCCGTCAAAGTTGGTTTGCGTCAACCGGGTAAGGTCGAAATTTTGGAAGGTCTGGCTGCGGGTGACACTGTGGTCACCGCAGGCCACCAGCGCTTGCAAAAAGACGGCACAACGGTTCGCGTGGTTGATCTGTCTCAGCCCGGTGCTGGCAAGCCTGCCGGTGGTCCTGCCCAGGCAGGTGCCCCTGCTGTAGGCGCTTCTGCTGCGCCAGGTGGCTCGGCCCCGGCCGGTGCTGCGCCTCAAGGCCTCAAGAGCCCCGCAGCAACTGCACCCGCTGCACCCGCTGCAATGGCCAAGCCTGGAGCGGCGGCCAAAAACGTGGCCTTGACAGGTCCCAACCCTTGCCTGAGGGGTGGCGATGCAGCTCGCTGAAACTTCTATCCGGCGGCCTGTTCTGGCCGTCGTGATGTCCTTGTTGATTTTGCTCATTGGTGCGGTCAGCTTCAAAAGTCTGTCACTGCGCGAATACCCCAAAATCGACGAACCCACGGTCACCGTGACCACCCGCTATGTGGGCGCTTCGGCCGAGGTGATCGAGTCTCAGGTGACCAAGCCGCTGGAAGATTCGATTGCGGGCATTGACGCGGTGGACGTCATCACCTCCATCAGCCGTGCCGAGCAGTCGCAGATCACGGTGCGCTTTCGCCTCGAAAAAGACGCCGACACGGCGGCGGCTGAAGTGCGTGACCGTACCTCTCGTGTGCGTAACCGTTTGCCGCAAGCCATCGAAGAGCCGGTGATTGCCAAAGTCGAGGCCGATGCGTTTCCGGTGATCTGGCTGGCTTTTTCGAGCGACACGCTGAATGCTTTGCAAATCAACGATCTGGTCAACCGCATCGTCAAACCCCGTTTGCAAACCGTCACCGGCGTGGCCGATGTGCGCATTTTCGGTGAGCGCAAATACGCGATGCTGGTGTCGCTGGACCATGCCCGGCTGTCGTCTTTCAAACTGACGCCGCAAGATGTCGAAGATGCCATTCGGCGCAGCAACCTGGAGTTGCCTGCTGGCCGAATCGAGTCCAGCAACCGCGAGTTCAGTGTGTCGTCGCAAACTGACCTGGCACGTCCTGGGCAGTTTGGCGACATCGTGATCCGCAGCGTCAATGGTTTTCCGGTCAAGCTGCGTGATGTCGCTCAGATCAAGGAAGACGCAGCCAACGACCGGAGTGTGGTGCGGCTGAACGGTCAACCGGCCATTTCTGCCGGCGTGATCCGACAGGCAACCGCCAACCCGCTGGAATTGTCAAAGGGCGTGCGCGAGATGATTCCGCGTTTGAAGGCCGACTTGCCTGGTGACATGTCGATCGATGTGGCCAACGACAACTCGGTGTTCATTGACCGCTCGGTCAAGAACGTGTTCCAGACCATTGTGGAAGCGGTGGTTTTGGTGGCTTTGGTGATTTTTGTTTTCTTACGCACCCTTCGCGCGTCGATCATCCCGATCATCACCATCCCGGTCAGCTTGATTGGCGCTTTCGCCATGATGGCCTTGGCCGGTTTCACGATCAACACACTGACTTTGCTGGCGCTGGTGCTGGCCATTGGCCTGGTGGTGGACGATGCCATCGTGGTGCTGGAGAACATTTTCCGGCACATTGAAGAGGGGCTAGATCCATTTTCTGCGGCCATCAAAGGGGTGCGTGAAATCAGCTTTGCGGTCGTGGCCATGACCCTGACGTTAGCGGCAGTGTTTGCGCCCTTGGCTTTCACGCCTGGGCGCACCGGCAAGCTGTTTGGCGAGTTTGCGCTGGCGCTGGCCGGGGCTGTGATTGTCTCGGGCTTTGTGGCATTGACCTTGGCCCCTATGCTCAGCTCCAAATTGCTGCGCCACAACCCCAATCCCAGCTGGTTTGACCGGAATATGGAGCGATGGCTCACGGCGCTCTCGAGCGGCTATGAAAATCTGCTGCGTCTGATTTTGACCCGCGCCCGCTGGGTGGTGGTGTTGGTCATGGTCAGCTCGGGCGTGGGCATTGCCCTGATTTACCCGACCATGAAGCAGGAACTCGCGCCGCTGGAAGACCGGGGCACGATTTTGGCCACCATCAACGCGCCAGACGGTTCCACCTTGCAGTACACCGATCGCTACGCCCGTTCGCTGGAAAAGTTCGGCCAAGCCTACCCGGAGTTTGACCGCATTTTTGCCAATATGGGCAACCCCACGGTGGGCCAAGGCACGGTGGTTTACCGCGCGGTGGACTGGGACGTGCGCAAGCGCACGACGCTGGAGATTGCCCGTGAAATGGGGGCCAAGTTCAACAGCTTGCCAGGGGTCAATGCTTTTCCGATCACGCCGCCATCTTTGGGCCAAGGTTTCCGTGAGCGGCCTTTGAACTTCGTGATTCAAACCTCTGACAGTTACCAAAACTTGAACTTGCTGACCCGTCAGATGATGGACGAGGTTGCCAAGAACCCAGGTATTTTGTCGCCTGATGTCGATTTGCGATTGAACAAACCCGAGTTGCGGGTTGAGGTGGACCGCGTCAAAGCAGCTGAGTTGGGCGTGAGCATCGAGGTGGTTGCTAAAACCATTGAGACCATGTTGGGTGGGCGGGTGGTGACGCGTTACAAGCGCGATGCCGAGCAATATGACGTGATCGTGCAAACCCTGCCGTCGGCCCGCAACACGCCGGACGACATTGACGTGATTCAGGTGCGTGGCCGCAACGACACCATGATTCCTTTGTCGAGTTTGGTGAAGGTGCGTGAAAGCGTGTCGCCGCGCGAGTTGAACCACTTCGGTCAGCGCCGCTCGGTGTCCATCACAGCCAATTTGGCCCCAGACTACTCGCTGGGTGAAGCCCTGAAGTTCATGGACGAAACCGCAGCCAAGGTTTTGAAGCCAGGCTACACCACCGAGCTGAACGGCACTTCGCGTGAATTCAAAAATTCACAAGGCGCTTTGGTGATCGTTTTTGTGCTGGCGCTGTTTTTCATCTTTTTGGTGTTGGCGGCGCAGTTCGAAAGCTTCATCGACCCGTTTGTGATCATGTTGTCGGTGCCGCTGTCGATGATTGGTGCACTGTTGGCGCTCAAGTTCACGGGTGGCTCGCTCAACGTGTACTCCCAAATCGGCCTGATCACGCTGGTGGGCTTGATCACCAAGCACGGCATTTTGATTGTGGAGTTCACCAACCAGTTGCGCGAGCAGGGCTTGGCCATGCAAGAAGCCCTGATCAAGGCTTCTGCCCAGCGCTTGCGCCCGATCTTGATGACGACCGGGGCCATGGTGCTGGGGGCGGTGCCGTTGGCGCTGGCCACTGGCGCAGGGGCTGAAAGCCGCACGCAAATCGGTTGGGTGATTGTGGGGGGCATGAGCTTGGGCACATTGCTGGCCATCTTTGTGGTGCCCACCATGTATTCGCTGTTGGCGCGCAAGGCGGTGCCGGGGCCGAACAAAGCGGTTGCCCTCGACGAACCGGTGGCCAACGGCCATTCGGCCTCGCATTGATTGTTCGGGCTTGACCTTTCAAAAGGGCTGCATGTGCAGCCTTTTTGTTTTTTGGGGAGAAGTGGCCGGCTTTATGACAGCGGATGTTGAATGACCGATGGTGCGTGGTTGATCTCGGGCCCTATGTCGGGCCTTGCCTCGGACGTTGTGTGGGAGGTTGTGTGGGAGGTTGTGTGCGAGGTTGTGTGCGAGGTTGTGTCGGGGCCGTCCTTAAAGGTGCCCATCAAACATCATCACCTCCACTTCGTCGCCCACAGCCACATGGCCTTGCGTGTGGCCCAGCACGATCAGACCATTGGCCTGCACCATTGAGCTGAGCACGCCCGAGCCCTGGTTGCCGGTGATGCTGACTTGAAGCTCGCCCGCCGCGTTGGTGCTGACGATGCCGCGCTGGTACTCGGTGCGGCCTGGTTTTTTGCGCAAGGCCTCTGTGCTTTTGGCCTTGAGCAAAGGCAACGGCTGGGTTTGCCAGCCCATGAGTTGTTGCAGGGCAGGGCGCACAAAGGCGGCAAAGGTCACCATCACCGCGACTGGGTTACCAGGCAATCCAAACAGAGCAGCGGCGCGTTCACCGCGTTGGATGCGGCCTACGGCCATGGGGCGGCCCGGTCGCATAGCGATGCGCCAAAAGGCCACATCGCCGAGCTTTTTCATCATGGCTTTGGTGTGATCGGCCTCACCCACGCTCACGCCGCCGCTGGTGATGATGGCGTCGGCTTGGTCGGCAGCGTCGCGAAAGGCTTGCTCTAGGGCCGCCGGTTCGTCGCGCACCACGCCCATGTCGATCAGCTCGCAGCCCAGCGCCTGCACCATGCCGGCCACGGTGTAGCGGTTGCTGTCGTACACAGCACCTTCTCGTGGCGCTTCGCCCAGGCTCAAAATTTCGTCACCCGTAGAAAAGTAAGCCACCTTGGGCCTGCGCCAGACCGATACCGTGGGCAAGCCCAGACTGGCCAGCAGGCCGCAGGCAGCCGGAGTCAATCGGGTGCCTGCGCGCAGGGCGGGCAGGCCCGCCATCAGGTCTTCGCCTGCCAAGCGGCGGTTGTCGCCCGTTTGCAGCAGGCCGGGCGGAATGTGCACGGTGTCGCCCTTGTCGCCTTTGGGGTCCGCGATTTTTACCAGTTCTTGCGGCGCCACCGTGTCCAGGCCTGCAGGCATGATGGCGCCGGTCATGATGCGCACGCATTCACCCGCTTGCACCGTGCCTTGCCAGGCCGCACCCGCGAAGGCCGTGCCCACCACTTTCAGTGGGGTGGGCTGGTTCGTCAGCAGTTCCGCGCCCCGGAAGGCGTACCCGTCCATGGCCGAGTTGTCGTGAGGCGGCACGCTGATGGGCGAGACCACATCCTGCGCCAGGATGCGGCCATGCGCCTGCATCAGGGGCACGCGGTCTTGCTCGCGCACGGGTTGCACCAGTTGGGCCAAAAAATCGTTCACATGGCGGGCCGACAGGGCTTGCGGGTCGTAGCCTTGCAGGCGCTCGGCGATCTCACTCAGCGACAAGGCGGGTGACATGGCGTTGAACAAGTTCGGGGTCGGTGGCGTGGTCATGGTCTGCGCGGGCACTGCAAAAGAGGCGGGGTGGTCAAAGAGATTCGAGTTGCTGCAGTTCGGCCAGCGTGTTGGCGTTGGCAAAGGCCTGGGTGCTGTCGTTTGGCAAATCAAAGGGCACGATGGCGCAGCGGTGCTGGCCAGTCCAGGCATCGATCTTGCGGCCACCGCCTTGGGTGAACTTGACCAGACTTTCAAGCAGTTCTGTTTTGAGCAGACAAAATACCGGCTGTGGGCGCACCGTGCCATCGGCCTCGGTCGCGGCGGCCATGGCGATGTCGGCGTCTTGTGCGTTCATGGCCGTGTAAAGGCGCTCGACCAGATCCAGTGGAAACAAGGGCGTGTCGCAGGGCACAGTCAGCAAGAGCGGTGTTTCGCAGCGTTCCAAACCCGTTTGAAAGCCCGCCAGCGGACCGGCAAAACCATCGATGCTGTCGGGCCAGACTGGCACGCCCAGCGATTCGTAGGCGGCGAGGTTGCGGTTGGCATTGATGAGCACTTCTTGCAGCGGCAGGCTTTGCAGTTGCAGCCGCATCAGGGTTTGCAAGGCCAGCGGCAGGCCGTGGAAGTTTTGCAGGCCTTTGTCAGTGCCGCCCATGCGCGAGCCGCGCCCGCCCGCGAGAATCAGGCCGGTGATGCCTGGGTTGTTGTCATTCATGGCGCTTAGCCTCCGATGTAGCTCATTTCCACCCGGCGGCCGGGACCGCTGGCGGTGTCCGGCCCGCGCAGGCTGCGCAGCACCGAATATTGGTCGGTGCGCCCGCGCCAGATGGCGTCCACCGTGGCGGCCAGCGCCGTGTCGCTCTGCGCTGGGTCGCGCAGCAAGTGGCGCAGGTCGTAGCCCTGGCTGGCAAACAGGCACAAATACAAGCGGCCTTCGGTTGACAAACGGGCGCGGTTGCAGTCGCCACAAAACGCTTGCGTCACGCTGCTGATGACGCCAACCTCGCCCAGAGCCGGGTCGTATTGGCCTTGCGCGTTGGCATAACCCCAGCGCTCGGCGGTCTCGCCCGGGGCTGCGGGGTCCAGTGGCACCAAGGGCAGCTCGGTTTGCAGCAGTCGGATCACCTCGGCGCTGGGCAGCACTTCGTCCATGCACCAGCCATTCGTCGCGCCCACGTCCATGTATTCGATGAAGCGCAGCACAATGCCCGCGCCCCTGAAGTGACGCGCCATGGGCAAAATTTCGTGCTCGTTGGTGCCCCGTTTCACAACCATGTTGACCTTGATCGGCCCCAGACCCGCAGCTTGGGCCGCGTCGATGCCGGCCAGCACGTCGGCAACCGGAAAGTCCACATCGTTCATTTGGCGGAAAACCGCGTCATCCAGCCCGTCCAAACTGACCGTCACGCGCTGCAGTCCGGCGTCTTTCAGGCTTTGGGCCTTGCGTGCCAAAAGCGAGCCGTTGGTGGTCAGCGTCAAATCCAGCGGGTTGCCGTCGGGCGTGCGCAGTGCGGCCAATTGCGCGATCAGAATTTCGATGTTTTTGCGCAGCAGCGGCTCACCGCCCGTCAGGCGGATTTTGCGCACCCCTCGGCCCACAAACACGGTGGCGATGCGGGTGATTTCCTCAAAGCTCAAAAGGTGGCTGTGCGGCAGATAGGCGTAATCCTTGTCAAAGACTTCTTTGGGCATGCAGTAGCTGCACCTGAAGTTGCAGCGGTCGGTCACGCTGATGCGCAAATCGGTCAAGGGGCGGCGCAGGCCGTCGAGCGGCAGGCTGCTCAGATCTTGCCCCGCGACCAAGACGGGCAAAGGCAAACTGGGGTGGCGCTGGTCAACCAGCGGAATGACGCGTTCAGACATAGCCGCTGATTGTGCCCGACTGCCCACCCCCTGCGAGTGCAGGGGTCAAGCCTGGGGTCGCGTCAGCCGCGCCCCGGTTTTTCTCAGGCCCGACTTGATCGGGCATTCATGTCTTCTGGGTTTTTAACCGTGGGCAATCGCCACGGTTTTGAGGGTGGTAAAGCCCAGCAGTGCCTCCAAGCCTTTTTCGCGGCCGTAGCCCGATGATTTGACGCCGCCAAACGGCAGCTCAACCCCACCACCAGCACCGTAGTTGTTGATGAACACTTGGCCGCTGCGCAACCGCTTGGCCATGCGAAATTGGCGCGCGCCCTCGCGTGTCCAGACACCTGCCACCAGCCCAAACTGTGTGGCGTTGGCCAGTTCGATGGCGTGGTCTTCGTCGGTGAAGGCCATGGCCGACAGCACGGGGCCGAACACTTCTTCTTGTGCCAGGCGGTGCATCACCGGCACATCGCGCAGCAAAGTGGGGGCTTGGTAAAAACCGCCAGCGGGCACACCTGGGGCAATTTGCCCCTGCGCCGCGGTGGCAATGCCATCGGCTTTGGCTTGCGCCAAAAAGCCGGTAACGCGTTCGAGTTGGCTGGCGCGAATCAATGGCCCCAGATCCAGGTTCATGGCGGCCGAGCCCACTTGCAAGCGTCCAAAGGCCTCGCCCAGGCGTTGCAGCAGGGCTTCATAAATGCCTTGCTGAATCAGCACGCGCGAGCCCGCGCTGCACGTTTGACCTGCGTTTTGCACGATGGCGTTGACCACCACGGGGATGGCCGCATCCAGGTCGGCGTCTTCAAAGATGATTTGCGGGCTTTTGCCACCCAGCTCCAGCGTGACCGGGCAATGGCGCTCTGCTGCCACCTGCTGAATCAGCGTGCCCACGCGGGGGCTGCCGGTGAAGCTGATGTGGTCAATGCCCGGATGGCGTGCCAGCGCATCGCCCACTTCGTGGCCATAGCCGGTGACGATGTTGATGGCCCCGGGCGGAAAACCCACCTCGGCGGCCAGTTGCGCCACCCGGATCAGGCTCAGGCAGGCGTCTTCGGCGGGTTTGACCACGCAGGCATTGCCCGCAGCCAAAGCCCCGCCCACACTGCGGCCAAAAATCTGCATCGGGTAGTTCCACGGGATCACATGGCCCGTGACCCCATGCGGCTCGCGCCAGGTCAACACGCTGTAGCCGTTTTGGTAAGGCAAGGTCTCGCCATGCAGCTTGTCGCACGAGCCAGCATAAAACTCAAAATATCGGGCCAGGGCCACCGCATCGGCGGCGGCCTGCTTGGTTGGTTTGCCGCAGTCGCGTTGTTCCAAGGCGGCCAGCTCGCTCGCTTGCTCGCTCACTTTTTGCGACAACTTCATCAGCAAACGGCCACGTTCCATGGCGCTCAATTTCCCCCAAGGGCCGTTGAAAGCGGCGCGGGCTGCTTGCACGGCTTGGTCCATGTCAGCCGCTTGGCTGCGTGGGATGTGCTCGAACACCTGCCCGTCAGACGGGTCGAGCACGTCGATGGTTTGGCCTGTTAGGGCGGGGGTAGATTGGTTGGCGATGAAATTGAATTGCATGGGACGATTGTCCGCTGGCTGCAAGTCTTGGAAATCACGCACGAGACAGGCGCTGACCCGCAAGCCCTGTGAAAGTAAAATCGGGGTTAATCCCTAGGATTACGATTCCCCTTAACTTTTCCAATGAGACACCCATGTCCCTGAACAAAGTCACCCCCGGCAGCAAAGTGCCCGAAGCCTTTAACGTGATCATCGAAATCCCGATGAACGCCGATCCGATCAAGTACGAAGTGGACAAAGAGTCCGGCGCTTTGTTTGTGGACCGTTTCATGGGCACCGCCATGCACTACCCGACCAACTATGGTTATGTGCCGCAGACCATTGCCGGTGATGGCGACCCGGTCGATGTCTTGGTGATGACCCCCTTCCCCTTGCCACCGGGTGTGGTGGTGCCTTGCCGCGCCATTGGCATCTTGTTGATGGAAGACGAAGGCGGCATGGACGGCAAAGTTTTGGCGGTGCCGACCGAAAAAATCTTGCCTATTTACGCCAACATCAAGTCCTTGGCCGATGTGCACGAGTTGCAGCTCAAGCAAATCGCCCATTTCTTTGAGCACTACAAAGACCTCGAAAAAGGCAAGTGGGTCAAGGTCAAGGGCTGGGAAGGCGTGGAGTCCGCAGCCAAAGAATTGCTGGACGGCATCGCCAACTACAACAAGGCTTGATCGCCGGCCTCAAGGGCTGGCCTTGCAAGCCCTTGCTGCCCATAACGCCTGCCCGGTTTGCACCGCGCAGGCGTTTTTCATGGGGTTTTTTTCAGCGGCGAATGCTGGTGCAATGCGTCCAAGTAGTTGTCCACGCCCGCTTTCTCGCGCTCCAAAAACCGCGCCACCGCCTCTGAGAACGCCGGGTTGGCCAGCCAATGGGCGCTGTGCGTGGGGGTGGGCAGCAAGGCGCGTGCCATTTTGTGCTCGCCTTGAGCCCCGCCTTCAAAGCGCTGCACGCCCTGCGCGATGCACCATTCGATCGGCTGGTAGTAACAGGCCTCAAAGTGCAGACAGTCCACCCGCTCCAGTGCGCCCCAATAGCGGCCGTAAGCCACTTCCACTTGGCCCTGCGCATCCAGGTGCAGACCGATCAAGCTGACGCCCATGGGCAGACCGGCCCGCTCGGCCACACACATCAGCCAATGCTGCGGCATGTCGGTGCGCATGGCCTCAAAAAATGCGGGCGTCAGGTAAGGCGCGTTGCCGTGTTCCCAATAGGTTTGCTGGTAGCAGCGGAGCAGCAAAGCCCAGTCGGCTTCGCTCATGTCGGGGCCACGCACGGTGCGAAATGTGATGCCCGCTTCTCGCACTTTGCGGCGTTCTTGCCGGATCTTTTTGCGTTTTTCTTGCGTCAGGCTGCTCAAAAAATCATCGAAATCTCGCCAGCCCTGGTTTTGCCAATGGAACTGGACTTGACCGCGCTGCAACAAACCCGCTTGTTCGCAGGCTTGCAGGTCTTGGGGGCTGGCAAACAAAATGTGCAACGACGGGATGTCGTTGGCTTGGCAAAGCGCCAGCAAGCTGGCCAGCAGGGCTTGGCGGGCGGCGTCTGATTCGGCCAGCAAACGACTGCCAGGCACGGGCGTGAAGGGCGGAGCGACCAGTGCTTTGGGGTAGTAGGGCAGACCATGGCGCTCATAGGCGTCGGCCCAAGCGTGGTCAAACACGTATTCGCCGCGCGAATGGGCCTTGAGGTACAGCGGGCAAGCGGCCGCCAACACCGGACCTTGCGGCGTGTCGCGCCACAAGCTGATCACTTGCAAGGTCCATCCGGTTTCGGGCGTGGCCGCTTGGCTGGTCTGCATGGCCGACAAATAGGCGTGCCGCATGAAGGGGCTTGGCGCGTCTTGCCTCGCCAGCAAATGGTCCCAAGCAGAGGGCTCGATGTCGCCCAAGTCATCCTGCACCCGGGTGACATAATTCAAGCTCACATTTTTCAGCACCTGTATGACTCTCCAAATTCGTGTGGCCCAGCTCAACTTTGTCGTCGGTGACATGACGGGCAATGCCCGCAAAATCATCGATGCCGCCATTCGCGCCTATGCCGATGGTGCACGCTTGCTGATCACGCCCGAACTGTCGATTTGCGGTTATGCCGCCGAGGACTTGTTGTTACGCCCAGCCTTCATTGACGCCTGCGATGATGCCTTGAAAACAGTGGCCCACGCCTTGGCCGGGTTAAAAGGCTTGCATGTGGTGGTGGGTCACCCCGAAGGTGGCGGCCTGCGCACCCGCAGCGTGGCGGTGACGCGCCGCCACAACCGTGCATCGGTGTTGTGCGAGGGCCAGGTGGTCGCGCACTACGACAAACGTGAACTGCCCAACTACCAGGTCTTCGATGAACGCCGTTATTTCACACCGGGCCAAGGTGTGGGGGTGTTCGAGGTCGAGGGCGTTCAGGTTGGCTTGCTCATTTGTGAGGATGCTTGGTTTGACGAGCCTGCCCGGTTGGCCCGTGATGCGGGCGCCCAGGTGCTGGCGGTCCTCAACGCTTCGCCTTTTCATGCGGGCAAAGGCGCTGAGCGCGAGCAACGCATGCGCGAGCGGGTGGCCGATTGCGGTTTGCCCTTGATTTATGCGCATTTGGTGGGGGGGCAAGACGAGGTGATTTTTGAAGGCCGCTCGTTTGCTTTGAATGCCCAAGGCCAGGTGGTGGCGCGGGCCGAGGGCTTTCGCGAAGCCGACATGGCGGTCCAAGTGGTTCCTTCGGCGGGTAGATCCCAAGGCGTTGATGTGAGCGCCTCGGCCAATGCCTTGGTTCCTTTGGCCACACCCGATGCCGAACTGTGGGATGCGCTGGTGTTGGGGGTGCGCGATTATCTGGGCAAGAACGGCTTCAAAGGCGCGATTTTGGGTCTGTCCGGTGGCATCGATTCGGCGCTCGTTTTAGCCATTGCGGTCGATGCCATCGGGGCCGACAAAATCCATGCGGTGATGATGCCTTCGCCCTACACCGCAGACATCAGCTGGATCGATTCGCGTGACATGGTCAAGCGACTGGGAGTGCGTTATGACGAAATCTCGATTGCGCCCTTGTTTGACGGCTTCAAGCAAGCGCTGACGGCCCAGTTTGAAGGGTTGAAAGAAGACACCACCGAAGAAAATATCCAAGCCCGTATTCGCGGCACGCTGCTGATGGCGCTGTCCAACAAGACGGGCGCCATTGTGCTGACGACGGGCAACAAGAGCGAGATGGCCACCGGTTATTGCACCTTGTACGGCGATATGGCCGGCGGCTTTGCGGTGATCAAAGACGTGGTCAAAACGCGGGTGTTTGACTTGGCCCGCTGGCGCAACCAGCACGACCCCTACGGCACGGGCAGCCAGCCGATTCCTGAGCGCATCATCACCCGCCCCCCGAGCGCCGAGTTGCGCCCAGACCAAAAAGACCAAGACAGCCTGCCCGCCTATGAGGTGCTCGACGCCATCATCCAGCGTTACATGGAAAACGACGAAGGCGTTGAAGCACTGATTGCCGATGGGTTTGAGCGCGCTGATGTGGAAAAGGTCACCCGCCTGATCAAGCTCAATGAATACAAACGCCGTCAATCTCCGGTGGGCATTCGTGTGACGCACCGCAGTTTCGGCAAGGATTGGCGTTATCCTATGACCAACAAATTCCGCGCCTGAATTGAGGCTGAAACTTTTATCCGAGGACATTTCCCCATGAAACAAATCACCGCTGTCATCAAGCCTTTCAAACTCGAAGAAGTACGTGAAGGCTTGGCCGAATGTGGCGTGGCCGGTCTGACGGTGACCGAAGTCAAGGGCTTTGGCCGTCAAAAAGGCCACACCGAGCTTTACCGTGGTGCCGAGTATGTGGTCGACTTTTTGCCCAAGGTCAAAGTGGAGGTGGTGGTCAAGGACGAGGACGTGGACACCTGTGTGGACGCCATCGTCAAAGCGGCCCGTACCGGCAAAATCGGTGATGGCAAAATTTTTGTCACTTCGGTCGAGCGCGTGGTCCGCATCCGCACTGGCGAGCAAGACGAAACCGCGATTTGAGCGGTGTCGGAGGCAGGATCACGCCCCTCAAAATGGGTCTTGCCTTGTGAGTTTGAGCCTTGGGGTGACTCTGGTTTGATCAAGGCGGCTTGGTCACCCACCGTTCCCTGGTCAGACGATCAGAGGAATTCGGTGCGGGCGCGGGGCGAAAACCCCGCTTTTTGCACCAAGGCTTGTAACAGCGCCTCAGGCTCGGTGCCCAATGTCACCAACTCGGTTTGCCAATCGGCCATGAAACCGTCTTGGACCACTTGGTCAATGAAAGTCATCAACCCGTCGTAGTAGCCAAGGCTGTTGAGGATGCCCACGGGCTTGTCGTGATAACCGAGCTGACGCCAGGTCCAGACTTCGAACAATTCTTCAAATGTGCCAATGCCGCCGGGCAAGGCCAAAAACGCATCCGCCTTCTCGGCCATCAGGCGCTTGCGTTCGTGCATGGTGTCCACCACATGCAGCTCGGTGCAGCCGTGGTGCGCCCATTCCTTTTCGACCAAGGCGGTCGGAATGATGCCGACCACGGTGCCACCCGCCGCCATGGTGGCTTCGGCCACCAAGCCCATCAGGCCATTGCGCCCGCCGCCGTAGACCAATTGACCGCCGTGTGAGCCAATCCAGCGACCGACTTGGACCGCGATTTGGGCAAATTCAGGCTTGTTACCCGGCTTTGAGCCGCAATAAACACAGACCGAAAAGGCGGGGTGATGGTTCGTTTGATTCATGGCGGTCAACCGAATCGATGCCAAACGGCAGCGGACCAAATGCCGACGCACAACAGCAAACTGAGCAGCACAGCTGCGCTGCCCATGTCTTTGGCACGCTTGGATAAATCGTGCCATTCAGGGCCGATGCGGTCGATGGCAGATTCAACGCTCGTGTTCAGCAGCTCGACGATCATCACGAGCAACACCGAGCCTGCCAACAAGGCAGTTTCAGTCCAGTTTTGACCCAACCAAAAAGCCAGTGGCACCAAGACCACAGACAAGATGGCTTCTTGGCGAAACGCGGTTTCGCCCCAGCCCGCAAGCAAGCCCTGAATGGAATAACCACCCGCATGCAGGATGCGGTCCATGCCTTTGCGGGCTTTTTGAGGGTTGACTTCGTGGGCTTGAAGTTTTGACGGGTCTTGCATGAGGCAACTTCGAGTGGGGTTAGCGCGCGGAAATCAGGCGTGTTCCAGCCAGGGCATCGTGCCAGAACTGGCGCTGTGGATGAAATCGGCTCAGCAAAGCCCAGATGGCCACCCAGCCGAGGGTCAAGATGGTGACTTCGATGACTGATAAATGCAGAGGTGCCGAGGCTGCCATGGGGGGGACGAACCAGAGCCAGCTGGCCAAATAGCGTTTGAAGGCCATTTTGTGACTGACTTTTTGCCCCTGTGCGTCCACCATTTCAATGCGCCAGGTTTTCATGGCCAAGGTCTGTCCACGGTGCCACATCCAGATGAAATACACGCCCAACACCAAAAAACTGATGGCTTGCAGGCCGGATTTCAGCAAGGGGTGGATGTTCATGTCGCCGGGTGCGATGCCTGTCAGCCAATAAGCGGCGATGAAGTAAACCAGCCCGGAAGACACCATCACCCCAAAGAGGAGCATGCCTTCGTACAGCCAGCAGGCCATGCGGCGGGAGAGAGAGGGCGGGGTGAGATCCAGTGCGGACGAAGTTGCCGTGCCGATTTGCGTCATGAAGGGGCTGATCCAGTGGCTTGCTGCACGGTGTCGGCTGTTCCCTGCTGCTTGGGGGCAGCAGGGACCGGTGGCGTCAAAGAGGGTGTTGGGGGTAAAAGCGTTTTTCGGTCAATCGCGGTGGGCTGTGCCTGGTCTTTAGAGGTCGGGCGCACGGTTGTTATGACCACACGATGGGCTTCTAGCGGTTTGGCTGTGGGCGCTGCACTCTTAGTTGGCGCCGCCGACCGCGCGGAAAGCAAGCGCTTTTCTTCAGCTGAAAGGGCTTGATAGGCCTCCCATTGGGCTTTTTTATCTTCTTTTGGAAGCTGTTGAATGACGTTGAAGTTTAATCGCGCCAAGTTGCGTTGCTGTGGACTAAAGGCGACCCAGTCAGCCATTCGCGCGTGCATGGTGATTTGCTCGGGCACAGACAGCTGTGAAAAATTTTGCGAAATGGCCAGCCATTTGTTTTGCTGTTGCCCAGTCAAGGCACCCCATTGCGCACCCAAGGGCGCCAAGGCCTGTTTTTGCTTGGGGTTGAGTTGTTGCCACGCAGTCGATACTGGTGGGGTCGGCGCTTTCTGCGCACTGGCATTGGTTTGTGTGAGTGGTGGAATTTCTTGGGCAGCTGTTTGCGCGCAAGCGCTGGCCAAGCAGGCCGTGACAAGCCATACGTAACCCGTTTTCAGGGCCACCTTAGTGGGGCTGAATGGTGGGCTGTTAGCCATGTCAGTCATGTGCTGCGTTGACCCCGAGACGCTGTTTTAGAAACTGGGCAAAACCGGCATCAATGTAAGCATCAGGTGGCAATTCATCGGTGAGCAATGCCGAGTCGGTCGCGGCTATTTCGGAAGTGATGTTGTCTTGTTGTAGCCCTTGAATGGCCATCAAGCCGACCACCAAGGCCAGCAAGGGCAGAGCCGACGCCAAGATGCTCCAAAGGTTCAAGCCTTCGTCTGTGAGGCCGGTCAGTGTGCCGTCGTGGTTGACCTGGGCGTTTTTGACCAAGCGCGATTGCACCAATGGCTTGCGTTGGGCCATGGCCAAATGACGTGCGACGCGCAGACGTTCGGTGATGTCATGGTGCAAGCCCGGTGTTGCCAATGTCAATTGGGAAGAAAAGTACTTTCCCAAGCGGTCGACATCTTGCTCGGTCGGTGTGTTTGGGTGTTTCATGGTCTGATTCCTTGTGTTCCCAATGTTTTACTCAGGGCTTGAATGGCCCTTGAACAATGGGTTTTGACGCTGCCTTCTGAGCAGCCCATCACTGCAGCGGTTTCTGCAACATCCAGCTCCTCAGAGTAACGCAGCAGGAAGGCTTCTCGTTGACGTGGGGGCAAAGCCATCACGGCAGTTTCGATGTGTTCCAAAGTCTGAAGTCGATCCACCCATTGTTCTGGGCTTTCCGAGGTCGCCTCGCCGGAGGTGTCGGCTGTGACTTCCAATAAATCAAAGTCGCCGTCCCCGTCGCCCGAGTTGAAGTCACTCAAATTGGTGAACAGTGCGTTTCTTGTCTTTTGCCTGCGAAACCAGTCCAGCATGGTGTTGGACAGGATGCGTTGAAACAGCAGCGGCAGCTCGGCAACCGGCTTGTCTGCATAGTTGGTGCACAGCTTGATCATGCTGTCTTGCAAGATATCAAGGGCTGCATCTTCGTTCCTGACATGGTAATAAGCGCGTTTGAACGCCTTTTTTTCCATGTTTTTCAGAAATTCTGAGAGTTCAGAGTCGGATGCCAACTTTTTTCAGCGCTCGCATCAGCGGTGCTTTTGCCTGTATTTGAGGGGGCGAACTCGTTGGCCACAGGGCTGGAGTTCGGACGGTGCGAATTATGGCATCAGCGGCTTGTTCCGAATGGGTTTTGAAAGTCCTTTTTACAAATGCGATAATGCGCTATTGCAATTGAAAAAAAGCAAACGGATCACCGTCCGGCACTTTTACAGTTTGGTGCCCATGTCTGTGGTCTTAAGTCCCAAAGCCATTCCACAAGAGTCGAGCCCAGGGGCACCCAAGGTTTTTCGTTAGAGAAATTCACAAAGGTTGAATATGGAAATGAACAAAGCCGAATCGGCATCTATATCTGCGGGCGCTCAAGAATTGCGCGGTGCAGAAATCCTCGTCAAAGCGCTTCAGGCCGAAAACGTGCAGTACATCTGGGGCTACCCCGGTGGTGCCGTTTTGCACATTTACGACGCTTTCTACAAGCAAGACACCATTCAGCACGTTTTGGTGCGCCATGAGCAGGCCGCTGTGCATGCGGCCGACGGTTTTGCCCGTGCCACAGGCGAAGTGGGTGTAGCGCTGGTCACTTCGGGCCCCGGTTTGACCAACGCTGTGACCGGTATTGCGACGGCCTACATGGACAGCATCCCGATGGTCATCATCAGCGGGCAGGTGCCCACTGCGGCCATCGGTCTGGATGCGTTTCAAGAGTGCGATGCCGTGGGCATTACCCGCCCGATCGTGAAGCACAACTTCTTGGTCAAAGATGCCAAAGACATGGCCGATGTCATGAAAAAGGCTTTCCACATCGCCCGCAGCGGCCGCCCTGGCCCTGTGGTGGTGGACATTCCGAAAGATGTTTCTTTCAACAAGGCGCTTTACACGGGCTATCCTGACTCGGTTGAAATGCGCTCCTACAACCCCGTGCGCAAAGGCCATGGCGGTCAGATCCGCAAGGCTTTGCAGCTGTTGATGGCGGCAAAACGCCCCTATATTTACACCGGTGGCGGTGTGTTGATGAGCGAAGCCAGCGGCGAATTACGCGCTTTGGTGGACATGCTCAATTACCCAGTGACCAACACCTTGATGGGCCTGGGCGCCTTTCCGGCCAACGACCGCCGATTCCTTGGCATGCTGGGCATGCACGGTACGCTTGAAGCCAATAACGCCATGCAAAACTGCGATGTGCTGCTGGCTGTGGGTGCCCGTTTTGACGACCGTGTGATTGGCAATCCCAAGCACTTTGCCTCGGTGGACCGCAAAATCATCCACATCGACATCGATCCGTCCAGCATTTCCAAGCGCGTCAAGGTTGACGTGCCGATTGTGGGCGACGTGAAAGACGTGCTGACCGAGCTCATGGGCATGATCCGCGAGTCGGGCCTCAAGCCTGACGCGCAGGCCCTGAGCCAGTGGTGGGAAACCATCGAAGGCTGGCGCAGCCGAGATTGCATGAAATACGACAACAGCAACAGCTTGGTCATTAAGCCGCAGAAAGTCATTGAGACTTTGTGGGACATGACCAAGGATGCCGATGCGTACATCACGTCTGACGTGGGCCAGCACCAGATGTGGGCAGCCCAGTACTACAAGTTCAACGAACCACGCCGTTGGATCAACTCCGGTGGCTTGGGCACCATGGGCGTTGGCATTCCCTACGCGATGGGCATCAAGCTGGCCAAGCCCGACAGTGAAGTGTTCTGCGTGACGGGCGAAGGCTCGGTGCAGATGTGCATTCAGGAACTGTCGACCTGCTTGCAATACAACACCCCCATCAAGATCGTGGCGCTGAACAACCGCTACTTGGGCATGGTGCGACAGTGGCAAGAGATCGAATACTCGGGTCGCTACAGCCACAGCTACATGGACGCTTTGCCCAATTTTGTGAAGCTGGCTGAAGCCTATGGCCACGTCGGCATCTTGGTTGAAAAACCCGAAGATGTGGAGCCCGCGCTGCGTGAAGCACGCCGCCTCAAGGACCGCACGGTGTTTCTGGACATCCGCACCGACCCCACGGAGAACGTGTTCCCTATGGTGAAGGCAGGTAAGGGCATCACTGAGATGCTGCTGGGCTCGGAGGATCTGTAATCATGAAACACATCATTGCTGTACTGATTGAAAACGAAGCGGGTGCTTTGTCCCGTGTGGTGGGCTTGTTTTCGGCACGGGGCTACAACATCGAGTCATTGACCGTTGCCCCGACCGAAGACCCCAGCCTGTCACGCATGACCATCCAGACCGCTGGCTCTGACGATGTGATCGAGCAGATCACGAAACACCTGAACCGCCTGATCGAAGTGGTGAAGGTGGTGGACCTGACCGAAGGTGCTTACACCGAACGCGAGCTGATGCTGGTGAAGGTGCGTGCCGTGGGCAAGGAACGTGAAGAAATGAAACGCATGGCCGACATTTTCCGTGGCCGTGTGATTGATGTGACCGACAAGAGCTACACCATTGAGCTCACCGGTGACCAGTCCAAGAACGACGCCTTTTTGGAGGCGATCGACCGCAGCGCCATCTTGGAGACCGTGCGCACGGGTGCGTGCGGTATCGGGCGCGGCGAGCGCATCCTGCGCGTCTAAACCCACTCATTGAACCTGTTTATTCCTAAGGAGAACCCTGTGAAAGTTTTTTACGACAAAGATTGTGATCTGAGCGTCATCAAGGGCAAGACTGTTGCCATCATTGGTTACGGCTCGCAAGGCCACGCACACGCCCAGAACCTGAACGACAGCGGCGTCAAAGTGGTCGTCGGTCTGCGCAAAGGCGGCGCATCGTGGGACAAAGTCGGCAAGGCCGGTCTGACCGTGATGGAAGTCAATGACGCTGTCAAAGCCGCCGACGTGGTCATGATCTTGTTGCCCGACGAGCAAATCGCTGATGTGTACAACAACAACGTCGCTCCCAACATCAAGGCTGGCGCATCGCTGGCGTTTGCCCACGGCTTTAACGTGCATTACAACCAGGTCGTTCCTCGCGAAGACCTGGACGTGTGGATGGTCGCGCCCAAGGCCCCTGGCCACACCGTGCGCAACACTTACACCCAAGGCGGCGGCGTGCCCCACTTGGTGGCGATTCATCAGGACAAGAGCGGCAAGGCCCGTGCTTTGGCCCTGAGCTACGCCATGGCCAACGGTGGCGGCAAAGCCGGCATCATCGAAACCAACTTCAAAGAAGAGACTGAAACCGACTTGTTCGGCGAGCAGGCTGTTTTGTGCGGTGGTGCGGTCGAGCTGATCAAAATGGGTTACGAGACTTTGGTCGAAGCCGGTTACGCCCCTGAAATGGCTTACTTCGAGTGCTTGCACGAGTTGAAGCTGATCGTGGACTTGATCTACGAAGGTGGCATCGGCAACATGAACTACTCGATCTCGAACAACGCCGAGTACGGCGAATACGTGACAGGTCCAGAAGTCATCAACGAGCAAAGCCGCGAAGCCATGCGCAATGCCTTGAAGCGCATCCAGACCGGTGAATACGCCAAGATGTTCATCTTGGAAGGCAAGACCAACTACCCAAGCATGACCGCTCGTCGTCGCTTGACATCCGAGCACTCCATTGAAGTGGTGGGCGCTCAATTGCGCGCCATGATGCCTTGGATTGCCAAAAACAAGCTGGTTGACAAGACCCGTAACTGATCTCGCCTTTTCAGGTGATTTCAAAAAAGGCCACTGCGGTGGCCTTTTTCAATGGGCGCTCACACTGGCTTAAACTCGTGTGATCGAGGTTTGAGCAGTGCCCCCCTTTACAGGAACAGAAGATGAACAACGACAGCGAAAAATCTGAAGACATGGATGCTCCCATGCCTGCGCGCAAGCCTTCTAAGGGCATTTACATGTTGCCCAACATGATCACCTTGGCCGCCTTGTTTGCCGGGTTTTACGCCGTGGTCATGGCGATTAACGGTCGTTTTGATCTCGCCACAGTCGGCATCTTTTGCGCCATGGTGCTGGACAGTCTGGATGGCCGTGTGGCCCGCATGACGAACACCCAAAGCGCGTTTGGTGAGCAGATGGATTCGCTGTCCGACATGGTCTCGTTTGGCGCTGCGCCCGCATTGATCGCTTATGTCTGGACGCTCAAAGAGTTGGGTCGTTGGGGTTGGATCGCTGCTTTCGTTTATTGCGCTTGCGCAGCCTTGCGTTTGGCCCGTTTCAATGTCAACACCGCTGTGGTGGACAAGCGTTATTTTCAGGGCCTCCCATCTCCCGCAGCAGCAGCCTTGGTGATGGGCTTTGTATGGATCATGTTTGAAAACGCGGTCTCTGCCAAAACAGTGGCTTGGGGCATGTTTGCGGTGTGCCTTTTTGCAGGCTTGACCATGGTGACCAATGTGCCGTTTTACAGCTTCAAGGACATGCACATGAAAAAGAGTGTGCCTTTTGCAACTTTGGTGCTGGTGGCTTTGGGGATTGCCGTGGTCAATATTGACCCACCCACAGTGCTTTTCGCGGTCTTTGTGGGTTACGGTTTGAGCGGTTATGTGATCTATATCTGGCGCAAAGCCAAAGGCCAACCCACCAGCATGATCAGCACATCCACCGATGAGCCGGAAGAGCGCGGGCTGCACCAGTGACGTCACGCACAAGACAAAGTCGGTTTTGAACTGTGCTAAAGTATTTCTATGAATTTTTCTTTGTTTGCGCTACTGCTACTGCCCAACGGGCGGGATGTGTAGCGCACGCAAACATTTTCCCAAAAGGCCCGTATGCCATCCGCAACGGGCCTTTTGCATTTTTGCTTGGACTTGCGGGTTTTTGACCAGGAGTGAACATGACTGACAAACTGATTATTTTCGACACCACCTTGCGTGACGGCGAGCAGTCGCCGGGCGCATCGATGACACGCGATGAAAAGCTGCGCATTGCCCGTCAACTGGAGCGTCTGCGCGTGGACGTGATCGAAGCCGGTTTTGCGGCCAGCTCCAATGGCGACTTTGAGGCGGTCAAGTCGATTGCCGATGCGATCAAGGACTCCACCATTTGCTCTTTGTCCCGTGCCAATGACCGTGATATTTCCCGGGCTGCTGAAGCGCTCAAAGGGGCTAACAGCGGCCGTATTCATACTTTCATTGCGACATCACCCTTGCACATGGAAAAGAAACTGCGCATGACCCCTGACCAGGTGTTCGAGCAGGCCAAGCAGTCTGTGCGTTTTGCGCGCAATCTGGTGGGCGATGTTGAGTTCAGCCCAGAGGACGGTTACCGCAGTGACATGGACTTTCTGTGCCGGGTGCTGGAGGCCGTGATCGCCGAAGGGGCCACCACCATCAACGTGCCCGATACCGTGGGTTATGCGGTGCCTGAGTTGTATGGCCAGTTCATCAAAACCCTGCGTGAGCGCATCCCCAACTCCGACAAAGCCATCTGGTCTGTGCACTGCCACAACGACCTGGGCATGGCGGTGGCCAACTCATTGGCGGGTGTCAAGATTGGCGGCGCCCGTCAGGTCGAGTGCACGATCAATGGTTTGGGTGAGCGCGCGGGTAACTGTTCGCTGGAAGAGGTGGTCATGGCGGTTAAAACACGCCGCGACTACTTTGGTCTGGACGTGGGTATCGATACCAGCCACATCGTGGCGGCCAGTCGCATGGTCAGCCAAACTACCGGCTTTGTGGTTCAGCCCAACAAAGCAGTGGTTGGGGCTAATGCCTTTGCTCACGCTTCAGGTATCCACCAAGACGGCGTTCTCAAGGCTCGCGACACCTACGAGATCATGCGTGCCGAGGACGTGGGTTGGACCACCAACAAAATCGTGCTCGGCAAACTCAGTGGCCGCAATGCATTCAAGCAGCGTTTGCAAGACTTGGGCGTCACCTTGGACAGCGAAACTGAAATCAACAACGCATTTGCCAAATTCAAGGAACTGGCCGACCGCAAGAGCGAGATTTTTGACGAAGACATCTTGGCCCTGGTGGGCGATGAAAGCGTCACCGTTGAGAAAGAGCAATACGGTTTTGTGTCGATGGCTCAGCACAGCGAGACCGGTGAACGACCCCATGCTGCGGTTGTCTTCACTGTCGGAGGCAAGGAGGTCCGCGCTGAGTCGGATGGCAACGGCCCGGTGGATGCCTCTTTGAAGGCCATTGAGTCGCATGTCAAAAGTGGCGCGGAAATGGTGCTTTATTCGGTCAACGCCATCAGTGGCTCGACCGAAAGCCAAGGCGAAGTGACTGTGCGCTTGCAAAACAGCGGCCGTGTCGTCAATGGTGTGGGGTCCGACCCGGATATCGTGGTCGCGTCAGCCAAGGCCTATCTGAGTGCGCTCAATAAATTGCAGAGCAAAGCCGATCGGGTTGCTGCACAAGGTTGAAATTGGTAATTTAGTAGTAATATGGGGCTTCAATAAAGTCACGCAAGTCATTGTTCTTGCGTGACTTTTTTTATTTGAGTACACTTGGCAACAATTTACGAAATGTGTGACTCATGATGTTTTTAATGCGATTCGCTTCCTTGCGCCCTTTGCAAGTTTCTGGCCGATGGGCTCTAGGACTTCTGGCTGCCTTGACCGCAGGCGTATTGTTAGCCGTATCCGTTTCGCCTACTGCCGCTTGGGCACAGAACAAAACCGCAACAGCCAGCAAGCGGCCAGTCGCATCGGCTGTCAAACCCGTTCAGAAGCCAAAGGTCAGCGTCAAAAAAACGAACAAGAAACGGGTGCTTTCGTCTGCGCAAGCAGCTGTTCCCATGCGTGCTTCGTACGGGCAAATGGCGGGTCTTCATGCCGCATCTGATCCCTTGGACTTGCGATCCAGTGTGGCACTGGTCATTGATCAAGACACGCGCGAAGTGCTTTTTCGTAAAAATGACCACGCTGTGCTGCCCATTGCCTCACTGACTAAATTGATGACCGGTTTGGTTATTTCTGAAGCGCATCTGCCTATGTCCGAGATGATTGCCATCACACAGGCCGATGTCGACACTGAAAAGGGCAGCTCCTCTCGCTTGGCTGTGGGCACTGTGCTGAGTCGTGGAGACATGTTGCATCTGGCCTTGATGTCCAGTGAAAACCGTGCCGCTCATGCGTTGGGCCGCAGCTTCCCCGGTGGGCTAGACACTTTTGTGTCGCGCATGAACGCAAGGGCGCAGGCTTTAGGCATGTCTGATACACGCTATGTAGAGCCCACAGGATTGTCCAGCCGCAACCAATCTAGCGCCAGTGATCTGGCCGTTTTGGTTGGTGCCGCCTACAAAGAGCCCGTGCTGCGCGAACTCTCCACCTCGCACGGTCGCGAGATCGAAGTGGGGCGTCGCACTCTCCAATACAACAACACCAACCGATTGGTGAAGAGTGCTGAGTGGGACATTGGCCTGCAAAAAACCGGCTACATCTCCGAAGCGGGGCAATGCCTTGTCATGCAAGCCCAAGTCGCCGGACGAAAGCTGATCATGGTGTTCCTTGACTCTGCCGGCAAACTCAGCCGCATTGCCGATGCAGAACGTGTCCGCCGTTGGGTTGAAAAATCATCCGGAGCGCCGGGCGTCAGACATTCGGCTTTGGCCGATCGTTTGCCCGGTTGACGCGGCGGGCGGGATCCAAAAATAGGCCTCGTTGAGGCCTTTTTTGTGTCTGCATTGAATCAATGGTTGCCGTGATAACCCAGCGTTTTTGAGATATCGAGTGCTGTGGCCTGCAGTTTGGGAAGCCAGGCTTCGTCAAGACGGTCTGCCGGGGCAGAGATGGACAGACCTGCCAATAATTTGCCTTGGTCGTCGTAGATGCCTGCCGCAATGCAACGCACGCCCATTTCAAGCTCTTCATTGTCCCGAGCAATACCGTATTGCTTCACGCGAGCCAGTTCCCTTTCCAAGACTTGTTGTTGCGTGATGCTGTTGCGTGTCTGGCCTACCAAACCCGTGCGGGTGGCATAGGAGCGAACGCGCAATGGGTCGTCTGCCGCCAGAAAAAGCTTGCCCACCGAGGTCAGGTGCAAAGGCGCTCGTCCACCAATGGCCCGAACCACTTGCATGCCGGAACGTTCGCTGTAGGCGCGTTCGATGTAAACGATTTCATCGCCTTGTCGCATGCTGAGGTTCACGGGTTGCTGGATGAGTTTGTGCAGCTCGCGCATGGGTGTCAGCGCTGCATCGCGCACGTTCAAGCGCCCTTTAACCAGATTGCCCAGTTCCAGAAGTCGCATGCCCAAACGGTAGCTGCCTGCTTCTGGACGATCTACAAATCGGCCTGTGGCCAAGTCATTCAGGATGCGGTGTGCGGTTGAGGGATGGAGGCCCGTTTTCTGGCTGATTTCTTTCAGGGAGATGGCTTCTTCTCGAGATGCGAGCACATCAATCAGCGAGAACATGCGCTCAATGACCTGGATCGTGGGCGTTGGCGTGAGGGCGGGGTCTTTTTTCATGGTGTCCGTGAGCAGTCGGCAAATTTTACACTGTGAAAATCAGGATCTGTTCATTTCAAGGTTTGCCACTGGCCCTCGACCCTTATTTCGCATGGGCTGAACCTCGATTTGTAGTTCATTTTTGGGCTGCTCTCGATCCAGTAACCCAAGTAAACATACGGCAACTCGAGCTTCGCCGCTTGTTGAATTTGCCACAGAACGCCATAAGAGCCGTAGCTGGCCTTGTCTTCTGGCTCGTAAAAAGTGTAAACCGCCGACAAGCCGTGGTTCAAGACATCCACGATGCTGATCATTTTCAGCGCCCCCAAAGCCCCCTCTGGTGCCGGCATTCGAAACTCGATGATGCGGGAGTTGACCCGGCTTTGTAGCAAAAATTGGTTGTATTGATCCACGCTGTCGTGGTCCATGCCGCCACCCGGGTGGCGACTTGTTTGGTAGCGCAAATACAAGGCGTAATGATCGGGGTCGAACTGCAAGTCGAGTACACGAACCTGCAAGTCCTGATGACTGCGCCAAGCGCGGCGCTGGCTGTGGTTCGGCTTGAATTCTGCAACTTTGACACGCAAAGGTTGACAGGCTTGGCAGCCATCGCAGTAAGGGCGATAAGTGAACACGCCGCTGCGCCGAAAGCCCTGTTCCACCAAGTCGGAGTAGACCTCGTTTTGAATCAGGTGGCTGGGTGTCGCAACCTGTGAGCGCGCTGAGCGGTCAGGCAGATAGCTGCATGCGTAGGGTGCCGTGGCATAAAACTGCACGGCCTGGATGGGAAGGTCTTTGAGGTGGGTCATGCCGCGCTGTCCAAAGCCGTTAACGCGTTCCAAGACAAAGATTGCTGCGCCCAGGCAATGGGCGGCTTTTGGCATGCCTGCTTGAGCTGCGCCACAAAGTCAGTGCGCGGTATTTCTTGAGCGCCCAGCGAGGCCAAATGCCGGGTGTTTTGCTGACAGTCGATGGCCTCAACGCCGTGTTGCAGGCAAACACTGACCAAGCTGGCCAAGGCCATTTTGGAGCCATCTGTCACGGTGGTAAACATCGACTCCCCGAACACGGCATGGCCCAAGGCCACGAAGTAAAGGCCTGCGACCAACTTGCCGTCCTGCCAGACTTCGGCGCTGTGTGCTTGACCTGCATGGTGCAGGTCTTCGTAGGCCGCCACCATGGCCGGTACGATCCAGGTGCCGCTTTGCCCGGGCCTGGGCGAAGCACTGCACCGTCGCATGACTTGGCTAAAGTCGCGGTCAAAAGTCAATGAAAAACCAGGCTGAAGCAAGCAGCGTTTCAGTGTTTGACGCAATGAGCGGTGGAACCTAAAACGCGCCACATGCAACACCATGCGGGGATCAGGGCTCCACCACAGCACGGGTTGGCCAGCACTGAACCAGGGAAAAATACCTTCGCTGTAGGCTGCCTGCAGCCGTGCGGCAGACAAATCATGGCTGGCCGCCAGCAAGCCAGGGGCGGGTGATTCTGCACCCCAGGCCAGGTGCGCTGGGGGCAGGTTTTCGTCAGCTTCGATCCAGCGCAGGTCGGGGGTTTGGGCGGCACGTGGCATGGCTGCATTACACATGAAAAGCGAGCTGCTGCGGCTGGCTGGGGGCGCGTGTCGGGCGGTTTTTGGGTTTATCCTTAAATCCATCACACCAGTCCCGCAGTTTTGTGCGGGGCCTTCAATGGACATGCCCGCCCTATGACTTCGCCCTTTCACAATGGACTTCGACCTGTCTGGCCCGCGCCTCCCCAAGTGCAGGCCTTGATGACCGATCGCCATGGCGGCGTGTCTCAGGCCCCTTGGGACAGCATGAATTTGGGCGACCATGTGGGGGATTCTCCGCAAAGCACACAGGTCAACCGTCAACGCCTGCACGACACCTTGGGCACTCGGCCTGTTTTTTTAAAACAAGTTCATGGCGTTCAATCCGTTTTGTTGGACAACGCCAGCGAAGATGGCGCAGAAGCCGACGCGTGCATTTCGGTCGCCCCAGGGGTGGCTTGCACCATCATGGTGGCCGATTGTTTGCCGGTGTTGATGTGCGACGCCTCCGGGCGCTGGGTGGCTGCTGCGCATGCGGGCTGGCGCGGACTTGCCGGCGACACAGGCCATGGTGTACTTGAGGCCTTGCTGGCCGCCGCGCCCCTGTGCAACACAAAACCAGACGATATTTTGGTGTGGCTTGGCCCCTGTATTGGCCCTCAAGCTTTTGAGGTGGGGGCGGAGGTGGTGGCGGTTTTTTGTGACAGCGACCCGGCAGCAGCCGGGCTATTCAAGCCTTTGCCGAATAACAAGTGGTTGGCTGATTTGGCGGGTTTGGCCAGGTTGCGCTTGAACAGCCTGGGCGTGACGCGTGTTCATGGCAACGACGGTGACGCTGCTTGGTGCACCGTGACTCAGGCGTCAAAGTTCTTTTCCCACAGACGAGACAGTCCTGTCTTCGGGCACTCCGGACGCATGGCTGCTTGCATCTGGCTCGGGTCGTGATGCGGGGGCTGATGCGGGTGGTGTGGCTTGAGGCGCTGTCATCTCTTCGGCTTGCCGCCGTGCTTTCCGGCGCAAGGGCGTTCCCATCAAGTAAACCACCAAGGACATGGGCAGCACGCCGTATAAAAGAAAGGTGATGATGGCCCCCAAAACGCTGCCTTGGGTGCTAAAGGCTTCGGCCAGACCCATCATCAAAGTCACATAAAGCCAGGCGATCACGATCAGATACATTTTTTGGTCTTTGTAATTTAGGTGACATCAATTTGACAGATACTCGAAGTAATCGATATCAAAAAAACAATTTTCAGGAGACAAGTCATGAGTTCATCCAAGCCGGAATTTTGGGCCCAAATGAGTGAAGGGTTTCAGCAAAATCTGTCCAAAAGCTGGGGGCAGGCCATGCAGCACTTTCAGTCTATTGATCTGGGTGGCCTCAAGCCTGTTGCCGATCCAACTGTCCCGCAACTCAAATTCTCGCCTGAAAAGCTCCAAACGCTGCAAGAGCAATACTTTAAAGACGCCTCAGACCTGTGGAATCAGAGCTTGCACAACAGCCTGCAGGTCAAGGACCGTCGGTTTTCAAGCGAAGCCTGGTCGTCCAACCCGGTAGCCGCCTTCAATGCGGCCACTTATTTGCTGAATGCCCGCACGATGATGGGCTTGGCCGATGCGGTGGAGGCCGATGAAAAATCCCGGACCCGAATCCGTTTTGCCATCGAGCAATGGGTGGCTGCCGCTGCGCCCAGCAATTTCCTGGCTTTCAATGCCGAAGCGCAAAAGAAAGCTGTCGATACCCAAGGTGAAAGCATTGCCAAAGGGTTGAAAAACCTGATGCACGACATGCAGCAGGGGCATGTCTCAATGACCGATGAAAGCCTTTTCGAGGTGGGTAAAAACGTTGCCACCACCGAAGGTGCCGTGGTGTTTGAAAATGAGTTTTTCCAGCTCATTGAGTACAAACCGCTGACCGCAAAAGTCTATGAAAAGCCATTTTTACTGGTGCCACCCTGCATCAACAAGTTTTATATCCTCGATCTTCAGCCTGAAAATTCGCTGATCCGCTATGCGGTCAGCCAAGGTCACCGCACATTTGTGGTGAGCTGGCGCAACCCCGATGAATCGATGGCTCAAAAGACCTGGGACGACTACATTGAGCATGCAGCGATCCAAGCCATCCACACGGTGCAGGGCATCACCGGTGCACCCAAGATCAATGCCTTGGGTTTTTGTGTGGGCGGCACCATCTTGTCCACGGCGCTTGCCGTGTTGGCCGCGCGTGGCGAAAAGCCGGTGGCCAGTGCCACCTTCCTGACCACGCTGATTAACTTCACCGACACCGGCATTCTGGATGTGTTCATTGACGACAACTTCGTCAAATTCCGTGAAATGCAAATGGGTCAGGGCGGTTTGCTCAAAGGGCAAGACTTGGCCTCCACCTTCAGCTTTTTGCGTCCAAACGACTTGGTTTGGAACTACGTTGTGGGCAATTACCTCAAGGGTGAAACACCCCCGCCGTTCGACTTGCTTTACTGGAACAGCGATTCGACCAATCTGCCAGGTCCGTTTTACGCTTGGTATCTGCGCAACACCTACTTGCAAAACGACTTGGTCAAACCGGGCAAAGTCACGGTCTGCGGCGAGAAAATTGACTTGGGCAAGGTCGACATGCCGGTCTATATTTATGGTTCACGCGAAGACCACATCGTGCCGATTGGTGGCGCTTACGCCAGCACCCAGGTGTTGCCGGGCAAGAAGCGTTTTGTCATGGGGGCCTCGGGTCACATTGCCGGCGTGATCAACCCACCTGCGGCCAAGAAACGCAGCCATTGGTTGAATGACGGCAGCAAATTCCCGGCCGACGTGAATGAATGGATTGCCAGCGCCCAGGAAATGCCTGGCAGCTGGTGGACCGATTGGTCGGACTGGCTCAAGGGCCATGCCGGCAAGCAAATCACTGCACCCAAAACCTATGGCAAGGGCACTCAGTTCAAAGCCATCGAAGCGGCCCCTGGCCGTTACGTAAAAGCCAAAGCCTGATTTTGATTCACACAACGGAGACCTAGAAAATGGAAGACATCGTTATCGTTTCGGCTGCTCGCACTGCGGTGGGCAAGTTTGGTGGCTCACTGGCCAAAACCCCGGCCACCGAGCTGGGCAGCATTGTCATCAAGGGCCTGCTTGAGCGCAGCGGCCTGCCCATGGATGCCATTGGTGAAGTCATCATGGGCCAGGTATTGGCCGCAGGCGTGGGTCAAAACCCAGCCCGTCAGGCCATGATGAAAGCCGGACTGGCCAAGGAGACGCCAGCGTTGACCATTAACGCTGTGTGTGGCTCGGGCCTGAAAGCCGTGATGCTGGCTGCGCAGGCTGTGGCCTGGGGCGACAGCGAAATCGTGATCGCCGGTGGCCAGGAAAACATGAGCGCCAGCCCGCATGTCTTGAACGGCAGCCGTGACGGCCAGCGCATGGGCGACTGGAAGATGACCGACACCATGATCGTGGACGGTTTGTGGGACGTGTACAACCAATACCACATGGGCATCACCGCCGAAAATGTGGCCAAGGCCCAGGGCATCACCCGCGAGATGCAAGACGCTTTGGCCGCTGGCAGCCAGCGCAAAGCAGCTGCCGCTCAGGATGCGGGCAAGTTCAAAGACGAAATTGTGGACGTCCTGATTCCTCAGCGCAAAGGTGATGCGCTGGTGTTCAACACCGATGAATTCATCAACAAGAAAACAAGCGCCGAAGTGTTGGCCGGACTGCGCCCTGCTTTTGACAAGGCGGGCAGCGTCACGGCAGGCAATGCCTCGGGTCTCAATGATGGTGCTGCGGCTGTGATGGTCATGACGGCCAAAAAAGCCGCTGCTTTGGGCCTCAAGCCTTTGGCCAGAATCGCCGCTTTTGGTACCAGCGGTCTGGACCCCGCCCACATGGGCATGGGCCCTGTGCCCGCCTCGCAAAAAGCGCTGGCCCGTGCAGGCTGGAAGGCCCAGGATGTGGATCTGTTCGAACTGAACGAAGCCTTTGCCGCACAAGCATGCGCGGTCAACCAAGCGCTGGACATCGATCCGGCCAAGGTCAACGTCAACGGCGGTGCGATTGCCATCGGTCACCCCATTGGGGCATCCGGTTGCCGCATTTTGGTGACCTTGCTGCACGAGATGCAACGCACTCAAGCCCAAAAAGGTCTGGCTGCCTTGTGCATTGGCGGCGGCATGGGCGTGTCGCTGGCCGTTGAGCGCATGTAAAAAACCTCAACCACTCGAACGGCGTGTCTTGGCGAACTGCTTAATGTATAAAAGCAGCCAATCATTACCGGTTGAGTGGTTTTTAATGATTTCACTTCACTCATAACAAGGAGACAAACCATGAGTCAAAAAGTAGCTTACGTCACAGGTGGCATGGGCGGTATCGGTACCGCTATTTGCCAGCGCCTTCACCAAGAGGGCTTCAAGGTCATTGCCGGTTGCGGCCCGACCCGCGACTTCACCAAATGGCTGGACGAGCAAAAAGCCTTGGGCTTCACGTTTTACGCCTCGGTGGGCAACGTCGGTGACTGGGATTCCACCGTGGAAGCTTTCAGCAAGACCAAAGCCGAACACGGCAGCATTGATGTGTTGGTCAACAACGCCGGCATCACCAAGGACCGCATGTTCTTGAAGATGAGCCGCGACGACTGGGATGCCGTGATGAACACCAACCTGGACTCCATGTTCAACGTGACCAAGCAAGTGGTCGCCGACATGGTGGAAAAAGGTTGGGGCCGCATCATCAACATCAGCTCGGTCAACGGCGAAAAAGGCCAAGCAGGCCAGACCAATTACTCGGCTGCAAAGGCTGGCATGCACGGCTTCTCGATGGCTTTGGCCCAAGAGATGGCGACCAAAGGCGTAACAGTGAACACCGTGTCGCCCGGCTACATCGGCACCGACATGGTCAATGCCATCCGTCCTGATGTGCTGGAAAAGATCGTGGCCACCGTGCCCGTTAAGCGTTTGGGCAAGCCGAGTGAAATCGCTTCCATCATTGCCTGGTTGGCCAGCGAAGAGGGCGGTTACGCCACTGGCGCTGACTTTTCAGTCAACGGCGGTTTGCACATGGGCTGATGCCTTGGCATCACCCACAAAAAAACCCGCCTCGGCGGGTTTTTTTGCGCCTGCCCAAGGGGCAGGCCTTGGCGCAATGCAGTCAGTTGCCGACTTGCTTGCCAGTTCCCACCATCTGCATGGCCGATGCGATCAGGCCAGACACCTCGCTCATATTGCCCGGCACGATCAGGGTGGTCTTGGCGTCTTGCGCGACTTTGCCGTAAGCCTGCACGGCTTGCTCAGCCACTTTGAGCTGCACCGCCTGCTCGCCGCCGGGCTGGCGGATGGCTGCGGCAATGCGCTCAATTGCTTGAGCGGTGGCGTTGGCCATTTCGGTGATGGCAGCGGCATCGCCCTGGGCCTTGTTGATGGCGGCTTGCTTTTCGCCTTCAGAGCGGGCAATGAAGGCTTCGCGCTCACCCGTGGCGATGTTGATTTGCTCTTGGCGACGACCTTCAGAGGCCGCGATCAAGGCGCGTTTTTCGCGTTCTGCCGTGATCTGCGATTGCATGGCGTGCAGGATTTCGCTGGGCGGTGTCAGGTCTTTGATCTCGTAGCGCAGCACCTTAACGCCCCAGTTCAAGGCGGCCTCATCGATGGCCGCAACCACCTGTGCGTTGATGATGTCGCGCTCTTCAAAGGTCTTGTCCAGCTCCAGTTTGCCAATCACGCTGCGCAGACTGGTTTGGGCCAACTGGGTCACAGCCACGATGTAATTGGACGAGCCGTAGCTGGCCAGTTTGGGGTCGGTCACCTGAAAGTACAGAATGCCATCGACCTGCAACTGCGTGTTGTCGCGCGTGATGCAGATCTGACTGGGCACGTCCAGGGGAATTTCTTTCAGGCTGTGCTTCTGGATCACGTTGTCCACAAACGGCACCACAAAATTCAGACCCGGGGTGAGGCTGGCGTGGTATTTGCCCAGCCGCTCAACCACCCAAGCGTGCTGTTGTGGCACGACCTTGACGGTCTTGATGATGAACAGGACGGCAATGACCAGAAAAAGAATGGCGATTTCCATGCGAAGACTCCCTTTTGATAAAACAGTGATCAGATTTTTTCGAGCACCAGACGGTTGCCCTGAATCGTCTGAATGCGGTGCAAGCCTGGCGATGGTGTTGATGGGGTCGTATTCACCGCTGTCCAATTGGCGCCCCGGTGTTTGACTTGCGCCAGGCCTTGCGCATCCCACGCATCGACCTGAACCGTTTCACCCACATCCAGGTGCTGCGCCGTTTCGCTGGCGGCCGATGGTTCAGTTTGGCGCTGGCGGTAGGCGTTCCATACCACCACGGCCAAGCCGCCCACGGCGGCAGCCACGACGACTTGCACGGTGAAACCGGCTCCCGCATGCGCGGCCGCTGCCCCAGCCGCTGCGCCAAGAGCCAGCATCAGCAGATAAAAAGTACCCGTCGTCAGCTCCAGGGCAACCAAGGCACCGGCCACGAGCCACCAGATCGTCGGGTTGTTCATCGTCGAATTCCTTCTTGTTGAAAGCGTTTGGCCTCATGCTACCTTTTGTTCGCGTGCGGGTACGCCTTGGCCGTGTCAAGCCAAGGATAATCAAGCCCATGCAATTTCCTGATACTCAACGCTGGCGCTTGTCCGTGGCCCCGATGATGGACTGGACCGACCGTCACTGTCGTTTCTTTCACCGCCTGCTGACCCGCCACACCTTGCTCTACACCGAGATGGTGACCACCGGCGCATTGCGCCATGGAAGCGTGCAGCGGCACCTGCGTTTCAACGCCGAAGAACACCCGGTGGCCCTGCAGTTGGGCGGCAGCGATGCCGCCGACTTGGCCCACGCGGCCAAGCTGGGCCAGGAATGGGGCTACGACGAAATCAACCTCAACTGCGGCTGCCCCAGTGACCGCGTGCAACGCGGCGCATTTGGCGCGTGCCTGATGAACGAGCCGCGCACCGTGGCCGATGGCGTCAAAGCCATGCTGGATGTGGTCGATGTGCCCGTGACCGTCAAGCACCGCATTGGCATTGACCGCATTGAAGGCTACGACTTTGTGCGCGATTTTGTGGGCACCGTCAGCGATGCGGGTTGCAAGGTGTTCATCGTGCACGCCCGCAATGCTTGGCTCGATGGCCTGAGTCCGAAGGAAAACCGCGAAATTCCGCCGCTGCGCTATGAGTTGGCCTACCGGCTCAAAAAAGACTTTCCGGGTTTGGTGATTGCCGTGAACGGCGGCATCAAGACCAACGAAGAGATCGCCAGCCACCTGCAACATGCCGATGGTGTGATGGTCGGGCGTGAAGCGTATTACAACCCTTGGCTGCTGGGCAGCTGGGATGCCGAGTTCTACGGTGATCACCACGAGGTGCCCAGTCGCGAAGCGGTGGAAGAAGCGATGGTGGCCTATATGGAACGGGCGTTTGCCGAAGATGGTTGCCCTTGGTACGCGATTGCCCGCCACATGCTGGGGCTTTACCACGGTCAACGGGGTGGGCGTTTGTGGCGGCAGGTCTGGAGTGACCACAAGCTCAAGCCCCTGCCTCCGCGCGAAGTCTGGCAACTGGCCCGAGCTGCGCTGGCGCGGGGTGCGGTCATCACCGACTGACTTATTGCGCGGCCTGCAAGCCGTTCATGAAGTGGGCTGACATGCGCTGTGCAGCCAGTTCGGGCTGACGGCTCGTCAGGGCCTGAACAATGGCAGCGTGCTCGGCCAGCGACTGCTCGATCCGGCCCTCTTTGAACAGCGAGCTGTGCCGGTTGAGCTTCATCACCTTGCGCAGGTCGGCCACCATCTGGTCGCGCCAGCGGTTGTCGGCCAACGCCAACAGCAGCATGTGGAAGGCTTCGTTGATCTCGAAAAAGCGGTCACGGTCTGCGGTGGCGTTTGCCAGTTCTTGGTGCAAGGCGTTGATTTGGGTCATTTGTGCGGCGCTGGCGCTTTGGGCCACGACCCGTGCAGCATCTGACTCCAGCAAAGCCAGCAGGTGGTAAACATCGCGCAGGTCTTTCTCGCTGACCTCGGTCACATAAGCGCCTCGACGCACCTTCATGGTCACCAAGCCCTCTGCCGCCAACACTTTCAGGGCTTCACGCAAAGGGGTGCGGCTGATGCCCAGTGCCTCGGCGATGCGCAACTCATCGATCCAGCTACCGGGCTCGAGTTCACGCGCAAAAATCCGCTGCCGCAAGAGTTCGGCAACTTCTTCGTACAGAGCACGGGGGGCGAGCGACAAGGCAGACATGGTGTGATGGGGCTGGGCGTGAATCAGTGGTTGGGGGGCGTTTCAGATGCTGAATTGTAAGCCGGTTAAAATATTTTGCATCAATAATTATGAATCACGGTACTTGTAAGCCGGTCGGCAGCCTGTAACTGCCAAAATCCGAGCAAGTCACTTTTGTTCCGAAAGCACAGCGCCATGACGTCCAAATCCTTTGAATTCAACGCTTCTAACCTGGAAGCCTGGCAAAAAGCAGCGGTCAAATCCGCCCCCGGTGGCGATGTGAACGCCCTGAACTGGAAGACCCCCGACGGCATCGTCGTGAAGCCGCTCTACACAGCAGAAGACACGCAGCACTTGGCGTACGTCAACACGCTACCGGGTTTTGAGCCTTTCTTGCGCGGGCCGCAAGCCACCATGTACGCGGTGCGCCCCTGGACGATTCGTCAGTACGCTGGTTTTTCTACCGCCGAAGAATCCAACGCGTTTTACCGCAAGGCTTTGGCCGCAGGCGGGCAGGGCGTCTCGGTCGCGTTTGATCTGGCCACGCACCGCGGCTACGACTCCGACCACCCTCGCGTGACAGGCGATGTGGGCAAGGCCGGTGTGGCCATTGATTCGGTCGAGGACATGAAGATCCTGTTCAACGAGATCCCGCTCGACAAAGTCAGCGTCTCGATGACCATGAACGGCGCGGTGCTGCCCGTGTTGGCAGGCTACGTGGTGGCTGCCGAAGAGCAAGGCGTGTCACAAGACAAACTGAGCGGCACCATTCAGAACGACATTCTGAAAGAGTTCATGGTGCGCAACACCTACATCTACCCGCCCGAGCCGTCGATGAAGATCATTGGCGACATCATCGAGTACACGGCCCAGAACATGCCCAAGTTCAACTCGATCTCGATCTCGGGCTACCACATGCAAGAAGCCGGGGCCAACCAGGCACTCGAGATGGCCTTCACCCTGGCCGACGGCAAAGAGTATGTGAAAACCGCCATTGCCAAAGGCATGGATGTGGACGGTTTTGCCGGTCGTCTGTCCTTTTTCTGGGCGGTCGGCATGAACTTTTATTTGGAAATCGCCAAGATGCGTGCGGCTCGCCTGCTGTGGTGCCGCATCATGAAGGGCTTTGACGCCAAGAACCCCAAGAGCCTCATGCTGCGCACGCACAGCCAAACCTCGGGCTGGTCGCTCACCGAGCAAGATCCTTACAACAACGTGGTGCGCACCACGATTGAAGCCATGGCGGCCGTGTTTGGCGGCACGCAGTCGCTGCACACCAACTCGTTCGACGAAGCCATCGCGCTGCCCACTGAATTCAGTTCACGCATTGCGCGCAATACCCAGCTCATCATTCAAGAAGAAACCCACATCACCAACGTGATCGACCCTTGGGCCGGCAGCTACATGATGGAGAGCCTGACACAAGAGATGGCCGACAAGGCCTGGGCCATCATCGAAGAAGTCGAAGCCATGGGCGGTATGACCAAAGCCGTGGGCAGCGGCTGGGCCAAGCTCAAGATCGAAGCCGCCGCTGCTGAAAAGCAGGCCCGCATTGACTCGGGCAAAGACGTCATCGTGGGCGTTAACAAATACAAGCTCGCCAAGGAAGACCCGATCGAGACGCTGTCGATCGACAACGTCAAAGTGCGCGATGGCCAGATCGAGCGTTTGAAGCAAATCCGCGCCACTCGCGACAGCGCCAAAGTGCAAGCCGCGCTGGACGCCTTGACCGCCTCAGCCGAATCAGGCCAGGGCAACTTGCTTGATTTGTCCATTCAGGCCGTGCGCCTGCGTGCCACGGTGGGCGAAATTTCCGATGCGCTCGAAAAAGTGTTTGGCCGTCATCGCGCCGACACTCAAAAGGTGACGGGCGTTTATGCAGCCGCCTACGACGACGGCGAAAACGTGGGAGACACCATGGAATACTGGAACCAGCTCAAAGCCGATATCGCCGAATTTGCCGAACAACAAGGCCGCCGTCCTCGCGTGATGATTTCGAAGTTGGGCCAGGACGGTCACGACCGGGGCGCCAAAGTGGTCGCCACCGCGTTTGCTGATTTGGGTTACGACGTTGACATGGGCCCCTTGTTCCAAACCCCCGAAGAGTGCGCCCGTCAAGCCATCGAAAACGATGTGCACGCCGTGGGCGTGTCCACCTTGGCGGCAGGCCACAAAACCTTGGTGCCCGCCATCATTGCCGAGCTGAAAAAGCAAGGCGCTGACGACATCATCGTGTTCGTGGGCGGTGTCATTCCGCGCCAGGATTACGACATGTTGTACGAGGCGGGCGTCAAGGGCATCTACGGCCCTGGCACGCCGATCCCGGTCAGTGCCAAGGATGTTCTGGAGCAGATCAAGAAGGCGCTCGGGTGAACCCAGACCAGTTGCTTGAAGGCTTGTTGCATGGCAACGCTGCCATGCAGCGTCGCGCCATGGCCAAAGCCATCACGCTGCTCGAATCGACCCGTGCGGACCACCGTGTGCTGGCCGACGAGTTGCTCACGGCCATGCTGCCGCACACCGGTCAGTCTTTTCGCTTGGGGATCAGCGGTGTGCCGGGTGTGGGCAAGTCCACCTTCATCGAAGCGCTGGGGCTGCATTTGATTGGCCAAGGCCACCGCGTGGCCGTGCTGGCGGTGGACCCGTCGTCCACCGTGTCGGGCGGCTCCATCTTGGGTGACAAGACCCGCATGGAATTTTTGAGTGTGCACGACCAAGCCTACATTCGTCCCAGCCCCAGCAGCGGCACCTTGGGCGGTGTGGCCGAAAAAACCCGTGAATCCATGCTGGTGTGTGAGGCCGCAGGCTACGACGTGGTGATTGTTGAAACCGTGGGTGTGGGCCAGTCCGAGACCGCTGTGGCCAACATGACCGACATGTTTGTGCTGATGCAATTGCCCAATGCAGGCGACGATTTGCAGGCCATCAAAAAAGGCGTGATGGAGATCGCCGATTTGGTGGTCATCAACAAGGCAGACATCGACGCCATCGCCGCCACCCGCGCGCAGTTGCAAATCACCAGCGCTTTGCAGCTCTTGGGCATGCACGGCGGCTCGGGCCACGCGCATGCAGATGACACGCTGTGGCACCCTAAGGTGGTGCAAATCAGCGCTTTGCTGGGCCAGGGCGTGGACAGTTTCTGGGCTGCCGTCAGCGAGTTCAAAGACCTGCAAACCCGCAACGGCCGCTTTGCCTCGCGCCGCCAACACCAAGCCCTGTCGTGGATGTGGGAACGGATCGATGCGGGCCTGAAACAAACCTTTCGGGCGCAGCCTGGCGTGCAAACGTTGCTGCCCCAACTCAGCCAACAAGTCGCAGCGGGCCAACTGGCCGCGTCAACGGCTGCCCGTCAACTGCTCAGCGCTTATGAAACGAAAAGTCAAAGCGCAGGGTTAATTTGAAATATTTCTGGAGAAGAGAGAGCCACCATGCAAGACATCATTGAACAACTGGAAAAAAAGCGCGCTGCGGCCCGCTTGGGCGGCGGGCAAAAGCGCATTGACGCGCAGCACGCCAAAGGCAAACTCACGGCGCGCGAGCGCATCGAGGTGTTGCTTGACGAAGGCACCTTCGAAGAGTGGGACATGTTTGTGGAACACCGTTGCACCGACTTCGGTATGGAGGGCAACAAAATCCCCGGTGACGGCGTGGTCACGGGCTACGGCATGATCAATGGCCGTTTGGTGTTTGTGTTCAGCCAGGACTTCACCGTGTACGGTGGTGCTTTGTCTGAAACGCACGCCGAGAAGATTTGCAAAATCATGGACCAAGCCATGAAGGTGGGTGCACCGGTCATTGGTTTGAACGACTCGGGCGGTGCCCGCATTCAAGAAGGCGTGGCCTCGCTTGGCGGTTATGCCGACGTGTTCCAGCGCAACGTGATTGCCAGTGGCGTGGTGCCGCAGATCAGCATGATCATGGGGCCATCGGCCGGTGGTGCGGTGTATTCGCCAGCGCTGACCGACTTCATCTTCATGGTCAAAGACACCTCATACATGTTTGTGACCGGCCCCGAAGTGGTCAAGACCGTGACGCACGAAGAAGTGACCGCCGAAGAGTTGGGCGGCGCTTTGACGCACACCACCAAGAGCGGTGTGGCCGACATGGCGTTTGAAAACGATGTCGAGGCGCTCTTGATGCTGCGCCGCTTGTACAACTACCTGCCTTTGAACAACCGCGAAAAAGCGCCTGTTCGCGCCAGCGGCGACCCATCCAGCCGCTTGGACATGAGCCTCGACACCTTGGTGCCCGAGAACCCCAACAAGGCCTATGACATGAAGGAACTCATCGTCAAAACTGTGGACGATGGTGACTTCTTCGAGCTGCAGCCCGACTACGCCAAAAACATCCTGATCGGCTTTGCCCGCATGGAAGGTCAGACCGTGGGCATCGTGGCCAACCAGCCGCTGGTGCTGGCCGGATGCTTGGACATCAAGAGCTCCATCAAGGCCGCCCGCTTTGTGCGCTTTTGCGATGCCTTCAATATTCCCGTCATCACCTTTGTCGATGTGCCCGGCTTCATGCCCGGCACCAGCCAAGAGTTTGGCGGCATCATCAAGCACGGTGCCAAGCTGCTGTATGCGTACGCCGAGTGCACGGTCCCCAAAATCACCGTCATCACCCGCAAAGCCTACGGCGGTGCGTATGACGTGATGGCCTCCAAGCACCTGCGCGGCGACGTGAACTTCGCCTGGCCCAACGCCGAAATCGCGGTGATGGGTGCCAAGGGCGCGGTGGAGATCATCTTCCGCGAAGACAAAGGCGATCCCGAAAAGCTGGCCGCCAAAGAAGCCGAATACAAAGCCCGTTTTGCCAACCCGTTTGTGGCGGGCGCACGCGGCTTCATCGACGACGTTATTCAACCGCACGAAACCCGCAAGCGCATCTGCCGCTCGCTGGTCATGCTCAAAGACAAGAAGATTGAAAACCCATGGCGCAAGCACGGGAACATTCCGCTGTAAGCCCGAAGGAGAAGAAGAACATGTTTACCAAAATCTTGATCGCCAACCGTGGCGAAATTGCCTGCCGTGTCATCGCCACCGCCCAAAAGATGGGCATCAAAACGGTCGCCGTTTATTCGGAAGCCGACAAGGAAGCCCGTCATGTGATGTTGGCCGATGAGGCCGTGATGATTGGCCCAGCGGCTTCACGCGAGTCGTATCTGGTCGCTGACAAAATCATCGCCGCGGCCAAAGCCACGGGCGCACAAGCGATTCACCCCGGCTACGGTTTCTTGAGCGAGAACGCCGAGTTCTCCAAGCGCTGCGAAGACGAGGGCATTGCCTTCATCGGCCCGCGCCATTTTTCGATTGCCGCCATGGGCGACAAGATCGAGTCGAAAAAGCTGGCCGGTGCGGCGGGCGTGAACTGCATTCCCGGTGTCAACGACGCGATTGAAACGGCCGAAAAAGCCGTCGAAATTGCCAAGGGCATTGGTTACCCCGTCATGATCAAAGCATCGGCCGGCGGCGGCGGCAAAGGCTTGCGCGTGGCCTTCAACGACAAAGAAGCGCTGGAAGGTTTCACCTCGTGCCGCAACGAAGCGCGCAACAGCTTCGGTGACGACCGTGTGTTCATCGAGAAATTCGTCGAAGAGCCTCGCCACATTGAAATTCAGGTGCTGGGTGACAGCCATGGCAACGTCATCTACTTGAACGAACGCGAGTGCTCGATCCAGCGCCGCCACCAAAAAGTGATCGAAGAAGCACCATCGCCCTTCATCAGCGACGCCACCCGCAAAGCCATGGGTGAGCAGGCGGTGCAATTGGCCAAGGCGGTGAAATACCAAAGTGCGGGCACCGTCGAGTTTGTCGTCGGCAAAGACCAGAGCTTTTACTTTCTGGAGATGAACACCCGCTTGCAGGTGGAGCATCCGGTGACCGAAGCCATCACCGGCCTCGATTTGGTGGAGCAAATGATCCGTGTTGCCGCAGGTGAAAAGCTCACGCTGACCCAAGCCGATGTGAAACGCGACGGCTGGGCCATCGAGTGCCGCATCAACGCCGAAGACCCGTTCCGCAATTTCTTGCCATCGACAGGTCGCTTGGTGCGTTTTCAAACGCCGCCACAAACCATGTTCCAGGCCAACACCGCTGACTTGTTCGGTGTGCGCGTGGACACGGGCGTGCAAGACGGCGGCGAGATTCCGATGTTCTACGACTCGATGATCGCCAAGCTCATCGTGCACGGCAAAGACCGCAACGACGCGATTGCCAAAATGCGCGAAGCCTTGAATGGCTTTGTCATTCGCGGCATCAGCTCCAACATTCCCTTCCAAGCGGCCTTGTTGGCGCACCCGCGCTTTGTGTCGGGCGACTTCAACACCGGCTTCATTGCCGAGCAGTACAGCAAAGGTTTCCGCGCTGAAGACGTGCCGCACGACGATCACGACTTTTTGGCCGCACTGGCGGCCTTTGTGCGCCGCAAGTCACGCCAACGTGCCGCCAACCTCAGCGGTCAATTGCCGGGCTACGACGTCAAGGTGGGCCAAGACTATGCGGTGGTCGAGTTGGGGCAGGGCGGCAACAACCGTTATGTGCCGGTGCATGTGGACGAATTCACCGGCAAGCCGGGCGTGGCGCAAATCACCGTGGATGGCAAAACCTATGCCATCGAAAGCAATTCCCGTTTGAATGACATCCGCATCGAAGGCATTTGCAACGGCAAGCCTTTCACCGCGCAGATTGAGCGCGGCACATTGAAAAACCCCTTGGCCTTGCAAGTGCAACACAACGGCACCCGCATCGAAGCGCTGGTCATGTCGCCCCGCATGGCCGAGTTGCACAAGCTCATGCCTTACAAGGCACCGCCAGACTTGAGCCGCTTTGTGTTGTCACCCATGCCGGGCTTGTTGGTCGAAGTGTCTGTGACGCCAGGCCAAAAAGTGCAAGCGGGCGAACGCGTGGCCGTGATCGAAGCCATGAAGATGGAAAACGTGTTGTTTGCTGCGCAAGATGGCGTGGTCAAGAAAGTGGTGGCAGCCAAGGGCGAGTCGCTCACGGTGGACCAGATGATCGTGGAGTTCGAATAAATGACGCGCCCCTTCAAAGTGCTGGGCGTTCAGCAAATCGCCATCGGTGGGCCTGACAAAGCTCGCCTGCAAAAGCTCTGGGTTGACATGTTCGGCCTGGAAGTGACCGGCACCTTCAAAAGCGAACGCGAGAACGTGGACGAAGACATCTGCGCCATCGGCACCGGCCCGTTCAAGGTCGAGGTCGATCTGATGCAGCCGCTGGATCCCGAAAAAAAGCCCGCTGTGCACACCACGCCACTGAACCATATTGGCCTGTGGATCGACGATCTGCCGGTTGCCGTGGAATGGCTCACGGCTCAGGGCGTACGCTTTGCGCCGGGCGGCATCCGCAAGGGCGCGGCCGGTTTTGACATCACGTTTTTGCACCCCAAGGCGAACGACGAGTTCCCCATTGGCGGCGAGGGCGTGTTGATTGAGCTGGTGCAGGCCCCTGCCGAGGTGGTCAAGGCATTTGCAGCTTTGGCGGCCAACGCGCACTGACCAGTTGTCGGCGCTTAAAACCCGAGCGCACCAGAGGTTGTAGAGGGTCGAGAGGTTCGAGAGGTTCGAGAGGTTCGAGAGGTTCGAGAGGTTCGAGAGGGTCGAGAGGACCAACCTAAGCCGCCAGTGAAAGATCTCAAGCCTGTCATGCCCGCGCATGCGGGTATCCATGAGTGCCGAAGGCATGGACCCCCGATCGAGTCGGGGGAGACAGTCTCTGGTTAGGCTTACCCTCTTTTCAGCCGAGACTTCTTTTCAGCCGAGACTTCTTGTCAGGCGAGTTTTTGACGGGCTTTGGCTTTGGCGAGTGCCGCTTCGATGATGGCGCGTTTTCGGTCTGCCTCGGGGGCGTTTTCTGTGCCTTTGGTGTGCTCTGCCAAGTCGGCCAATTTGTGCTCGGCCTTGGCTTGTTGTTGGCGTTGGTGAGTGGCTTCTTCTTGGACCAAGCGGTGCTGGCGCGATTCGAAGCGTGAGCGCGCAGTTTGCGCCAGTGCCGGTGACCAGGCGGCCCAGCCGGTTTGGGCGCCCGTCACGTTTTCCAGGGCAATGCAGTCCACCGGGCACACGGGGATGCACAACTCGCATCCGGTGCACCAGGGTTCGATGACGGTGTGCATTTGTTTGTTGGCACCCAAAATGGCATCGGTGGGGCAGGCCTTGATGCACAGCGTGCAGCCAATGCACCAGGCTTCGTCGATCAGGGCCACATGGCGCGGGCCTTCGGTGCCGTGTTCGGGGTTCAGGGGCACCACAGGCTGGCCCGTCAAAGCGGCCAAGCGCTCGATGCCTGCTTGGCCACCGGGCGGGCATTGGTTGATCGGCGCTTGGCCCTCGGCCATGGCGCGTGCATAGCTGGCGCAATCGGGAAAGCCGCAGCGCGTGCACTGCGTTTGCGGCAGTGCATCGTTCAGGCATAGAAAAAGCGCCTGGGTTTCAGGCGCTGTTCGTGGCAAAGCGGGCATGGGCCTTAGGCTTTTTTCTTCGGATCAACCCAAGTGGTTTTAACCGAGGTGCTGGGCACTGCTTTGGTCGTGACCTTGTTGGGCGCTTTGGCTTTGGCCTTGGCAACCGCCTTGACCGGGGCTTTCACGGCAGTTTTGTTGGCGACTTTGGCTACGGGCTTGGCCACAGCTGGCAGCAGTTTGGCCGCTTTTGCTGCTGTTGTAGGCAGGGGCTTTGCAGCCACAACAGGTGCAGGCTTGACTGCAACCACAACCGCTTTTGGCTCGACCGCAACAGCCGGTTTAGCTGCAACCGGTTTGGCCGCAACCGGTTTGGCCACAACCTGGGGCACGGCCTTGTTCGTCGCTACGGTCTTGGCTTCAGCCACTGTAGCCACCACAGCGGCTTTGGCCTTTGCTTTGGGGGCATGGCTCAGGATGAACTTGACCAGTTGCGGGTAAACCACATCGCGCCAGCGGCGACCGCTGAAGATGCCGTAGTGGCCAGCACCAGGCACTTCCAAATGCAGGCGCTCGCTTGCGGGCACGCCACTGCACAAGTCTTGCGCCGCACGTGTCTGGCCGGAGCCGGAGATGTCGTCCAACTCGCCTTCCACCGTCATCAGGGCAGTGCCCTTGATGTCTTGCGGGCGCACACGTTCGACTTTGCCATCCACGCCTTTCACATCCCAAGTGCCGTTGACCAGTTTGAAGTCTTGGAACACGGTTTGGATGGTTTCCAGGTAGTAATCGGCGTCCATGTCGAGCACGGCGTTGTACTCGTCGTAAAACTTGCGGTGCGCTTCGGTGCTGGCATCGTCACCTTTGATCAAGTCTTTGAAGTAGTCGTAATGGCTGGTGGCGTGGCGGTCGGGGTTCATGGCCACAAAGCCGGTGTACTGCAAGAAGCCAGGGTAGACGCGACGACCAGCGCCTGGGAAAGACGCGGGCACGCGGTAGATCACGTTGTTCTCAAACCACTCAAAGCTTTTGTTGGTGGCCAGGTTATTCACCGAAGTGGGTGACTTTCGGGCATCGATCGGTCCGCCCATCATGGTCATGGTCAGCGGGGTTTTTTCGCCACGGCTGGCCATCAAGGACACTGCAGCCAAAACGGGTACGGTGGGCTGGCAAACGCTGACCACATGGCAGTTGCCGTAAATGGATTGCAGGTGACGAATGAATTCCTGCACGTAATTGATGTAGTCGTCCAGGTGGAACTCACCGTCCGCCAAGGGCACCAGGCGGGCGTTTTTCCAGTCGGTGATGTAGACCTTATGGTCTTGCAACATGGTTTTGACGGTGTCACGCAGCAAGGTGGCGTAGTGGCCTGACAAAGGTGCCACGATCAGCACGGTGGGTTGGGCCTTGAGCTGGGTGAGTGTGGCGGTGTCGTCAGAAAAGCGTTTGAAGCGGCGCAGTTCACAGAAAGGCTTGTCGATTTCGATGCGTTCGTGCACAGCAACATCGGTCTTGTTGACCTTAATGGTGCGGATGCCGAACTCTGGCTTTTCGTAATCTTTGCCCAGGCGGTGCATGAGGGCATAGCCTGCCGAAGCCCGCTGGGCCATTGGCGTTTGAGAAATCGGGTTCAGTGGGTTGCTGTACAGCTTGGCTGCAGCTTGTGCCAGATCGGAAAAAGGCTCCATGATTGAGCGTTGAGTTTCAAAAATCTGATAAAGCATTTGACAGTTTCCCTTGCAACAAAATGGTGCGCTGCAGCAATACTACAGGAGACCACTCGGTATTTTTCGAGTTTGGCCCCTAATCGGCAGTCACCTTCCGGACCGCCCAAAAAGAAACCGCCCCGTCAGGGGCGGTTGCAAGCCGGATGTCAGTCTTGCTGACCGTCAATTCAGACGACTTTGGCGATCGATGCGCAGACGTAATCGATGTTTTTGCTGTTGAGCGCCGCCACACACATGCGACCGGTGTCGGTGCCGTACACGCCAAACTCGTTGCGCAGGCGCACCATCTGGTCTTTGGTCAGGCCTGAGTAGCTGAACATGCCGATCTGGGTGGTGATGAAGCTCATGTCTTGCTGCACGCCTGCGGCTTTGAGGCTGTCCACCAGTTTTTGACGCATGGCCTTGATGCGCACACGCATTTCGGCCAATTCGCTTTCCCACTGGGCACGCAGTTCGGGGTTGTTCAACACGGCGGCCACGACCGCGCCACCGTGGATGGGTGGGTTGGAGTAGTTGGTTCGGATGGCGATCTTCAATTGCGACAGCACGCGCGAGGCTTCTTCTTTGTCAGAGGCCACGACCGACAGGGCGCCCACGCGCTCGCCGTACAGGCTGAAGCTCTTGGAAAAAGACGTGGACACGAAGATGTTGAGGCCTGCAGCCACGAATTTGCCGATCACAGCGCCGTCTTCGGCGATGCCATGGCCAAAGCCTTGGTAGGCCATGTCGAGGAAGGCGGTGAGGCCCTTGGCCTTGACCACGGCGATCACTTGGTCCCACTGCGCGTCGGTGATGTCGTAGCCGGTGGGGTTGTGGCAGCAGGCGTGCAGCACGACGATGGTGCCGGGGGTTGCGGCGTTCAGGCTGGCCAGCATGCCCTCGAAGTTCACGCCGCGCTTGGCTGCGTCGTAATAAGCGTAGGTGTCGACTTCAAAACCGGCGTTCACAAAGATAGCGCGGTGGTTTTCCCAGCTGGGGTCCGAAATCAGAACTTTGGCGTTGGGGCTGACTTTCTTCAAAAAATCGGCACCGATTTTCAGGCCACCCGTGCCGCCAATGGCTTGCACGGTGGACACCCGGCCCGACTTGACCACATCGGAGTCAGCGCCAAACACCAGCGCCTTGACGGCGTTGTCATAGGCCACGATGCCGTCGATCGGCAAGTAGCCACGGGCTGTAGGCGTGGCCATCATGGTTTTTTCAGCGGCTTGAACGCACTGCAGCAAAGGCAGTTTGCCGTTGTCGTCGAAATACACGCCCACGCCCAGGTTCACCTTGTTGGGGTTGGAGTCGGCGTTGAATTGTTCGTTCAGACCCAAGATCGGGTCGCGGGGGGCCATTTCGACGGCGGAAAACAGAGACATGAAGGTTTCCTGTAAAACGAGGTAAGCGCAGGACGCGAGAACGGCGATTTTACAGGCCTCAAGCCACTGAAAAGCGCTTGGGCTGCATTCGAAGCAAGTTCATAAAAACGATTTTGCGCATAAAATATGCGCATCTTTAATGGAGTTTTTCATGTTGCGCTTTGAAGATGCCCCCAAAAAACCAGCCAATTTGTCGCTCAATGCCGAGGTGCTGGCCATGGCCCGTGAATTGGGCATGAATGTGTCCAAAACCGTAGATGCGTTGCTGACCGAAGAGGTCAAGCGCCAGTATTGGGCGCGTTGGCAGTTGCAAAATCAGGATGCGATTGCCAGCTACAACGCACGGATTGAGCAAGAGGGCTTGCCCTTGGATGCTTTTCGGAGCTTCTGATTCATGGCCCAATTTGATGTCTATGCCCACCCTGATGCACGAATGCGCGAGCGCACACCGTATTTGCTGGATGTGCAAAACAGCTTTCTGGACCGCATTGCCACGCGTGTGGTGATTCCTTTGCGTGGTGTCGAATTTGCCCCTTTGCCCATGCGTGATCTCAACCCTGTTTGCACGGTAGAAGGGCAAGCTGTGGTGCTTGACACCGCCGCACTCGCCGCTGTGCCTTTGCGTTGGTTGGGCGCGCCGCTTTTGAATTTGCGCGCACAGTCCCCCGAGGTGGTCAATGCCCTCGATATCCTGTTTGGCGGCTATTGACGACAGGTTTTCGATGCTTGCGCACGTACGGTGTTTAACCCGTCTGGCCTTTCCTCCTGAAACGAGTTCCCATGTCTGAAATCATCCCTCTGTTAGAAGCGGCGGCAACTGCACCCTCTGGCCAGTTCGTCAGCTATCCCGGCTCGCCCTTCGAGCTGTATCAACCTTATCCGCCCGCAGGCGATCAACCTGTGGCCATCGAACAACTGGTCGAGGGCGTGCACGACGGCGAGGTGTTCCAAACCCTGCTGGGCGTGACGGGTTCGGGCAAGACCTTCACCATGGCCAATGTGATCGCGCAGTTGGGCCGACCTGCCATTGTGTTTGCACCCAACAAGACACTGGCGGCGCAGTTGTACAGCGAGTTTCGTGAGTTTTTTCCGAAAAATGCGGTCGAATATTTCGTCAGTTATTACGACTACTACCAGCCCGAGGCCTATGTGCCTCAGCGCGATTTGTTCATCGAGAAAGACTCGGCGATCAACGAGCACATCGAGCAAATGCGCCTGTCTTGCACCAAAAGCATCATGGAGCGGCGCGATGTGGTGATTGTGGCCACGGTGTCGGCCATCTACGGCATTGGCGAGCCCGAGAGCTACCACCGCATGATCATGACGCTGCGCACGGGCGACAAACTGGGCCAGCGCGATGTGATCGCGCAGCTGATCCGCATGCAGTACCAGCGCAACGACATGGAGTTCTCTCGCGGCAAGTTCCGGGTGCGGGGCGACACGATTGACGTGTTCCCGGCGGAGCATTCCGAGTTGGCCATCCGCATTGAGTTGTTTGATGACGAGATTGAAAGCCTGCAATTGTTTGACCCTTTGACGGGCCGCATTCGCCAGAAGATTCCGCGTTTCACGGTGTACCCCTCCAGCCATTACGTCACGCCGCGAGACAAAGTGTTGGCGGCGGTGGAGACCATCAAGGTCGAGCTGGCTCAGCGCCTGAAAGAGCTGGTGGGCATGGGCAAGCTGGTCGAGGCCCAGCGCCTAGAGCAGCGCACACGTTTTGACCTGGAAATGCTGTCTGAAGTGGGCCACTGCAAAGGCATTGAAAACTACACCCGGCATTTGTCGGGCGCAGCGCCCGGCGACCCGCCCAGCACCTTGACCGATTACATGCCGCCCGATGCGATCATGTTTTTAGACGAGAGCCACCAGATGATCGGCCAGCTCAACGCCATGTACAACGGCGACAAAGCCCGCAAGACCACGCTGGTGGAATACGGCTTTCGACTGCCCAGCGCGCTGGACAACCGCCCGCTCAAATTCGAAGAGTTTGAAAAACGCATGCGCCAGTGCATCTTCGTCTCGGCCACACCCGCTGACTACGAAAAGACCCACGCTGGCAAGGTGGTCGAGCAGGTGGTGCGCCCCACCGGCTTGGTCGATCCGCAAGTTGAAGTGCGCCCAGCCACTCACCAGGTGGACGATGTACTCCAGGAAATCCGCATCCGGGTCGAAAAGAACGAGCGTGTCCTCATCACCACCCTGACCAAGCGCATGGCCGAGCAGTTGACCGATTACATGAGTGACAACGGTGTCAAGGTGCGCTATTTGCACAGCGATGTGGACACGGTGGAGCGGGTGGAAATCTTGCGCGATTTGCGCTTGGGCGCGTTCGATGTGCTGATCGGCATCAACTTGCTGCGCGAGGGATTGGACATACCCGAGGTGTCTTTGGTGGCGATTTTGGATGCCGACAAGGAAGGCTTTTTGCGGGCCGAGCGCAGCCTGATTCAGACCATTGGCCGTGCCGCGCGTAATTTGAATGGCCGAGCGATTTTGTACGCCGACCGCATCACCGAGTCGATGAAAAAAGCCATGGGCGAGACCGAACGCCGCCGCATCAAGCAATTGGCGCACAACGAGGCCATGGGCATCACGCCCAAGAGCATCGTTAAAAAAGTGAAGGACCTGATCGACGGCGTTTACAGCGAAAAGTCGGGCAAAGAAGCCGAGCGCCTAGAGCAGGCCGCTTTGCAGCGCGCAAAGGTCGAGGACATGACCGAAAAAGACATCGCACGCGCCATCAAGCAGCTTGAAAAGCAAATGATGGAGCACGCCCGTAATCTGGAGTTCGAAAAAGCCGCGCAAGTCCGCGACCAGCTGGGCATCTTGAAAGAGCAGGCCTTTGGTGCCCCAGGTGGCGACAACATCGTGCCTTTGATCCGGGCTTGAATAACCCTTTAACCCGAGTGATTTGATCGGGATTGCGCTATACTTGACTCGTTTAGTCGGGAACCTGCTCAGCCAGGCCACAGACCGAGTCCCCATCCACATCAGGAGTCTGCCATGCGTTTAACCACCAAAGGCCGTTTTGCCGTCACCGCCATGATCGATTTGGCTTTGCGTCAAGACGCAGGCCCCGTGACTTTGGCCGCGATCAGCCAGCGCCAACAAATCTCCTTGTCCTACTTGGAGCAGTTGTTTGGCAAACTGCGCCGCCACAACCTGGTCGAATCTACCCGTGGCCCTGGCGGCGGTTACACCTTGGGGCGCAAATCCACCGAGATCACGGTGGCTGACATTATTTTGTCGGTGGACGAGCCCATCGACGCCACTCACTGTGGTGGCAAAGAGAATTGCAATGGCGGTGATGGCCGCTGCATGACGCACGACCTGTGGGCGTCGCTTAATTCCAAAATGGTTGAGTTTCTGGACTCCGTTTCACTGCAAAAGTTGGTGGACGACCAATTGGCCAAAGGCTTGGTGGTGGAATCCAAACCCAATATCAAACGTGCTATTTCTCCCATGCCGGTCGTTAAACCGATCCGTGTCAATGTGCCCAACTCGGTTTTTGACCTGGGCAACATGTTCGCCAAATCCTGATCCTTGAAGAAGTACAGACCATGACCACACCCCACTTTCCCATTTACCTCGACTACGGCGCGACCAACCCTTGCGATCCTCGCGTGGTGGACGCCATCGTGCCCTGGTTGCGTGAGCACTTTGGCAACCCCGCATCGCGCACCCATGCCTGGGGCTGGGAAGCCGAAGCGGCCGTCGAGAAGGCCCGTGAACAAGTGGCCGACTTGATCGGAGCCGATTCCCGCGAAATCGTCTGGACCAGCGGAGCCACCGAATCCAACAACCTCGCCATCAAGGGTGCAGCGCACTTCTACAAGTCGCGTGGCAAGCACCTGATCACGGCCAAGACCGAGCACAAAGCGGTGCTCGACACCATGCGCGAATTGGAGCGTCAAGGCTTTGAAGTCACTTACCTCGACGTGCAGGCCGATGGCCTGCTGAACATGGACGCACTTAAGGCCGCGATTCGCCCTGACACCATTTTGATCAGCGTGATGTTTGTGAACAACGAAATTGGCGTGATTCAGGACGTGACCGCGATTGGCAATCTGTGCCGTGAAAAAGGCATCGTTTTCCATGTCGACGCAGCGCAAGCCACGGGCAAAGTCGAGATCGACATGACCCAGCTGCCCATCGACCTGATGAGCCTGGCCTCCCACAAAACCTACGGCCCCAAAGGCATTGGTGCCTTGTATGTGCGCCGCAAGCCCCGCATTCGCCTGGAAGCGCAAATGCATGGCGGCGGTCATGAGCGCGGCATGCGTTCGGGCACTTTGCCCACGCACCAATGCGTCGGCATGGGCGAGGCTTTTCGCATCGCCAAACTGGAAATGGCCCAGGACAACGCCAAGGCGCGCGCCTTGCACGACCGCCTGATGAACGGCCTGAGCGATATGGAGCAGGTGTTTTTGAACGGTCACGCCACCCAGCGCGTGCCGCACAACATCAACATGAGCTTCAACTTCGTTGAAGGCGAATCGCTGATCATGGGCATCAAGGGCTTGGCCGTGTCGTCCGGCTCGGCTTGCACCTCGGCCAGCCTGGAGCCCAGCTATGTTCTGCGTGCCTTGGGTCGCAGCGACGAGCTTGCCCACAGCAGCCTGCGCATGACGATTGGCCGCTGGACCACCGAAGAAGACATCGACTACGCGATCAAAACCATTCGCGAGAACGTGGCCAAGCTGCGCGAACTCAGCCCTCTTTGGGAAATGCACCAAGACGGCATTGACTTGAGCACCATCCAATGGGCCGCTCACTGATTCGAACACCTTCAATCGCACATTGAACTGAATACGGAGAAACACCATGGCTTATTCTGAAAAAGTGGTTGACCACTACGAAAACCCCCGCAACGTCGGCTCGTTCGACAAGGGCGACGACAGCGTGGGCACCGGCATGGTCGGCGCCCCGGCTTGTGGCGACGTCATGAAATTGCAGATCAAGGTCAACCCGCAAACCGGGGTGATCGAAGACGCTCGCTTCAAGACTTACGGCTGCGGCTCGGCCATTGCTTCCAGCTCGCTTGTGACCGAATGGGTCAAAGGCAAAACGCTCGACGAAGCAGCGGCTTTGAAAAACAGCCAGATCGCCGAAGAGCTGGCACTGCCGCCCGTCAAGATCCACTGCTCTATCCTGGCCGAAGACGCCATCAAGGCAGCTGTGGACGACTACAAAAAGAAACACCTGAACTGACATGGCCATCTCACTTTCTGCCGCTGCTGCGCGGCATGTGACCCGGTATCTGGCCAAACGTGGATCGGGCGTGGGTGTGCGTTTGGGTGTCAAAACCACCGGCTGCTCTGGCCTGGCCTACAAGCTCGAATACGTGGACGAAATTGCCCCGGAAGACGTGGTGTTTGAAGGCCACGGCGTCAAGGTGCTGGTCGACCCCAAAAGTCTGGCCTACATCGACGGCACCGAGTTGGATTTTGTGCGTGAGGGCCTGAACGAGGGCTTTCGCTTCAACAACCCCAACGAGCGCGACCGCTGCGGTTGCGGCGAATCGTTCCGCGTGTGATCTCCCTCCAAGCCAACGACTTCGAGCTGTTTGATGTGCCTGTGCAGTTTGCACAGGACCGCGCGCAACTGGACGCCCGCTGGAAAGCTTTGCAACGCGAAGCTCACCCTGACCGTTTTGCTGCCGAAGGGGCTGCGGCGCAACGCATCGCGATGCAATGGTCGGTGCGCATCAATGAGGCCTATCAGCGCCTGAAAGACCCGCTCAAACGGGCTGCTTATTTGTGTGAATTGCAAGGCGCACCGGTGCAAGCTGAAAACAACACCGCGATGCCCGCAGCTTTCCTCATGCAGCAAATGGAATGGCGCGAAAACCTCGAAGACACCGACAGCGCCCAAGGCCTGGAAGCCTTTGCGAATGAAGTGGCTGCTGAACAAGGTCGTGTGCTGCAAGAGCTGGCCCGACTGCTGGACAAGTCCAAGGATCCCGCGCAAGCCGTGGGGCAGGTGAGGGCGCTCATGTTCATCGAGCGCTTCACCCAAGAAGTGAACGCTAAACTTGACCGATTGACTTGAACCTCCCTGATTGACCATGGCGTTACTGCAAATTTCTGAACCGGGCCAGTCGCCCGACCCCCACCAGCGCCGCATTGCCGTGGGCATTGATCTGGGCACCACTCACTCGCTGGTGGCTTCGGTGCGCAACGGCGTGTCTGAATGTTTGCCTGACGACGATGGCCGGGTGATCCTGCCGTCGGTGGTGCGCTTCATGCCCGGGCAGGGTCGTCAGATCGGTTTTGACGCGGTGCACTCTGCTGCTGCCGATCCGGTCAACACCATCGCCTCGGTGAAGCGCTTCATGGGTCGTGGGCTGAACGACATCGCAGACCGCAGCAAATTACCCTACGAGTTCACCGCCAGTGAACAAGGCATGCTCAGCATCCAGACCGTGCAAGGCCCTAAATCCCCGGTCGAAGTCAGTGCCGAAATTCTCGCCACGCTTCGTTACCGCGCCGAAGACACTTTCAACGACGATCTGTACGGTGCGGTCATCACCGTGCCGGCCTACTTTGACGACGCTCAACGCCAGGCCACCAAAGACGCGGCCCAGCTGGCCGGGCTGAACGTGTTGCGGCTGATCAACGAACCCACAGCGGCGGCCATTGCCTATGGTCTGGACAACGCCAGCGAGGGCGTTTACGCCGTGTTCGATCTGGGCGGTGGCACCTTTGACATCTCCATCCTTCGTTTGACGCAAGGCGTCTTCGAAGTCCTGTCCACGGGCGGCGATTCGGCTTTGGGCGGTGACGATTACGACCAGGCGCTGGCTGATGCCGCATTGGCCAAGCAGCCTGGCTTGCAAGTGGTCACAGCAGAGGACAAAACTTTGCTCAAGGCGGCAGCTCGCGCTGCCAAAGAAGCCTTGACGAGCGAAGACACAGCCAGCTTGACTGTGGCGCTTTCGACGGGCCCCTTGTCGGTGCAAGTCAGCCGCACTGACTTCGAGCAAGCCACACAGGCGCTGACAGCGCGCTGCATCACTGCCGTACGCAAAGCGCTGCGCGATGCGAAATTGGCTAAAGACGATGTGCAAGGCGTGGTCATGGTGGGGGGCTCCACCCGCATGCCGCAAATTCAGCAGGCCGTGGCTGACTTTTTTGGTCAAGCCCCGCTCAACAACCTCAACCCTGACGAAGTGGTCGCTTTGGGCGCGGCCATTCAGGCCAACCAGTTGGCGGGCAATAACGCCGCTGGTGAATTGCTTTTGCTTGATGTGATCCCGCTCTCGCTGGGCATCGAGACCATGGGCGGTCTGGTCGAGCGCATCATCCCGCGCAACCAGACCATCCCCACCGCCATGGCGCAAGACTTCACCACCTACCAAGACGGCCAAACCGCTCTGGCGCTGCATGTGGTGCAGGGCGAGCGCGATCTGGTGCAAGACTGCCGCAGCTTGGCCCGTTTTGAGCTGCGCGGCATTCCGCCCATGGCCGCTGGCGCTGCTCGCATCCGCGTCACTTTCACTGTGGATGCCGATGGGCTGCTGAGTGTGGGAGCCAAAGAACAAATCAGCGGTGTCGAAGCGCGCATCGACGTCAAGCCTTCATATGGCTTGAGCGACGATCAGATTGCCACCATGCTGCAAGAAAGCTTCACCACCGCGCAAGCCGACATGAAGGCTCGCGCCTTGGTCGAAGCGCGGGTGGATGCCGACCGCATGCTGTTGGCCACACGCAGCGCCTTGAATGCCGACGGTCAGTTGCTGCAAGCCAACGAGCGAAGCGCCATCGACGCCTTGATGGCCACATTGCAAAGTGCAGTGCAAACCGAGCAAGACGCCAAAGCACTTGAAGACTGCACTCAGGCGCTGGCCAAAGGCACTGAAGCTTTTGCCGCTGAACGCATGAACCACAGCATCCAAAAAGCCTTGGCGGGCCAAAACATCCAGACCCTGTAAAAGTTCGATACGCCCTGAATTCAAAGACAACTATGCCCGTCATCAAAATCCTGCCCCACCCCGAGTACTGCCCGAATGGCGCAGAAATCACTGCGCCTGCAGGCACCAGCATCTGCGAAGCGCTGCTCGACAACAAGATCAACATCGAGCACGCTTGCGACATGAGCGCGGCTTGCACCACCTGCCATGTGGTGGTACGCGATGGCTTCAAAAGTCTCAATGAGATCGAAGAAACCGAAGAAGACCTGCTTGACCGCGCCTGGGGTCTGGAGCCCAACTCGCGCCTGAGCTGCCAGGCCTTTGTGGCCAAGCAGGATCTGGTGATCGAGATTCCGCGATACACCATCAACCACGCCAAAGAACTGCACTGATCGGGAGAGCGGCCATGCGCCAAATTGTTCTGGACACCGAAACCACAGGCCTGTCGGCCGAAGGCGGTGACCGCATCATTGAACTCGGCTGTGTGGAGCTGTATGCCCGCAAGCTGACCGGCAACAACCTGCACTTTTACTTCAACCCCGAGCGCGACAGTCACGAAGACGCGCTCAAGGTGCACGGCATCAGCAATGAGTTTTTGCGCGACAAGCCCAAGTTTGCAGAGTTGGCCGAAGAAATTCTGGCCTACCTGAGCGACGCTGAAATCATCATCCACAACGCCGCGTTTGACGTGGGTTTTTTGAACAAAGAGCTCGAACGTATCGGTAAAAAACCGTTCAAGACCCATGTCGACAGTGTGATCGACACCTTGGCCATGGCCAAGGAAATGTTCCCGGGCAAGCGCAACAGCCTCGATGCGCTGTGTGACCGCCTGGAGGTCGACAACTCAGGCCGTACCCTGCACGGCGCCTTGCTTGATGCCGAGTTGCTGGCTGATGTCTACATCAACATGACGCGCGGCCAGGAAGCCCTGCTGATTGATGCAGGCGATGCGCCAAGCAATGTGCAAACCATTGTGGCGCCGGTTGACTTAAGCACCTTTGTGCTGCCCGTGTTGCCAGCCAACGCCCAAGAGTTGGCCGCACATGCCGATGTGTTGAGTCAACTCGATAAATCCAGCGGCGGCAAAACCATTTGGCGACAAACCGAAGTCGCTTGAATTTCATGCAGCGCCGTGCGGTGCATGATTTTTCGTGTGGCGATTCTGAATCGGGCATTTTTTATGCCATAATTTAGCTCTTCGCTGCAAAGCGGTAGGGCGGTTAGCTCAGGGGTAGAGCACTGCATTCACACTGCAGGGGTCGCAAGTTCGAAACTTGCACTGCCCACCAATAAATACCCAATTGAATCAAGCACTTAGAGGAAACTCTAGGTGCTTTTTCTTTGGTTCAAAGTAGTACGGGCCGGGTTGACTACAAACAAGCGTTCAAATCCCAGAACGACACGACCAGTTGGTCGCGCGATCCAGGCATCAGTGGCCAACCATCTGATCGATTTCCCCGCTATCTTCTGTGTTAAGCGCCACAAAACGCTTACCTTGCGCGGCTCAAAGACTTGGAATGTGTGGTGTGGGCGTTGATGATTCAAGCTCGCGTATCTTGATCAGTTCAGCAGCAGTGATTCGGACCGGCTTACCGTCAACGGCCACGATGATCGCTGTGTTGGTCCTGATGGCGATATCTCGTGCGCTTTGAGCTGAACGTTGGATCGCTGCATAGGATCCGGCCAAATCAGGATCTTTTGAGGTTCGAATGTCTCTTGTGCTCATTTGTCACTCCATTCAATAAGGTTTGGCTGAGGGCCTGAGTTGTCGTAAAAAGCCCATGATTCAACGACTTTGCTGTAGAGCTCATGGAAGTTTTCAAGCCCGGATTTGAATCGTCTGCGAATTATCTGCTCGGGAATATTGTGCCCCCCTTGGACTACCCGTTCGGCCACCCGAGAAATGGCAATATCTTCACTGGGCAGAGACAAAAACCACAGTTTGACTTGGTAACCGAGTTGTTGCCAAAGCGCTATTTTGCGCAGGTAGCCCTTACCGGACAAGGTGGTTTCAAAGGCAAAGCTTTGACCTGAGGCGACGCATTCGTCGATTTCTTCCAACATAAGCCTGCCAGCTTTGATGGATGCAGATTCGGGATTGAACGGCGCCAGGCCTGCAGCGATCAAATCAGCATTGATGAACCGGAATCCAAGGGCGCAAACCAATTGATCGGTGTGCACTAAGGGCTGGACGAATACACCATCGGGTACTTCAACGGCATTTCTGAGCAGGCCGGAACTCACTTCTTTTCATGGTCATTCCCGCTTGGCATGACCTTGGATGGCCAATTTTGGCGGTTATGATGTTTTAAATCAAGGAAAACACCATGGCGCTGGCAATTGAAACTCTAAAAATAAGAACCAAACTGACATTGTTGGTTATGCCTTTGTTGGTATCTTTGTGTGTTTTGTCATTGGCCAAAGTGTGGGTGTTCTGGACAGAAAAGAACCAATACGCGCTGAGCGCTTCTGTGGTGTCCGAAGTGGCCACGCTGGGTCAATTGGTGCATGAGTTGCAGTCGGAACGGGGCATGACGGCAGGCTTTGTGGCCTCACGCGGCAGTGAAGCCACGGCAACGGCTCTCAAAAGCCAGCGTACCAAAACCGATGGCATGTTGACGCAGGCCACTGAGTCGGTGACCCACTTGATCGATACGGCCGCCAGCCGTGGATCTGCGGATTCCAGCATGGCCTCATTGCGTCAGGCATTGACCGCCAAACGCCAAGAAATTGACGCTTTAACTTTGTCCGGTGGCGCTGCTGTTCAGTGGTATTCCAGCAAGATCAGCGGCCTCATCGACACCATTGACACGGCAGTGGCTGACGCCCCCACCGTTGATTTCGCACAACGCATTCGCGCTTATGCCTATTTGGTCAGTTACAAAGAATTCGCGGGTCGTGAACGTGCCGCCATCAATGCAACCTTGACCGCCAACAAGCCGCTGGGTGCCGAGCCCTTGGCGCAGTTGATTGGCAACATCGCTCGCCAAGAAAATTTTGACAAACTTTACCGTCAAACAGCCAGTGAAGCCGATGTGCAAGCGCTGACACAGGCGCTTGACAAGCCCGCAGTGAAAGAAGCCTTGTCGATGCGAAACGCGGTTTTGAAACAAGCTGCGGATGGTGATTTTGGCATCGCTCCTTCCGCTTGGTGGGCTGCGGTCTCCGAGAAGATGAACATTCTCAAATCTCAAGATGATTTGCTGACAAAGCAGCTCAGTGAGCATTCGCGCTCGTTGTCAGACCAAGCGGCATTGAGCTTTTTGGTGGCCAGTGTGCTGATGACCGTTTTGACCGTGTTGTTTTTGGCGATGACCTTTTGGATCACGCGCAGCATTCAAAAGCCGCTGCAATCGCTGCAAAGCTCCATGAACCAGATCGCTGAAACTTTTGACTTGTCGCACAGAGTCAGTGTTCGCGGTTCTGACGAAATCGCGATGACCTCGGCATCGTTCAACCGCATGATGCAAGTGATTGGCGATGCTTTGGTTGAGGTGAACACCGTTATGGCCTCGTTGGCGCAAGGCGATTTCTCTAATCCTGTGAGAGCCTCTCTCACGGGCGATATGGACAAACTCAAAACTTCGGTGAACACCAGTTTGGCCCAAGTGGAGTCGACCATTGCCACCATGAATCAGGTCATGCAGGCCTTGTCTGCGGGCAATTTTGCCTACGCAGTTGAAGTTAATGCGCAGGGTGAATACGGCAAAGCGCTCAACAACGCCCAGCGCGCCATGTCCTCTTTGCAAGGCATGTTGGGCGACATTGGCCAAGTCATGCGCCAAGTTGCTAACGGTGACTTGAGCCACCGCGTCAATGCCGATGGTTTGGGTGACTTGTTGGTCTTGCGTGAGAACATCAATGCGTCCTTGGATGCGCTTGTGAAGTCCATGCGTGAGATCAGCCTGAATACCCGTCAGCTTGCCACCGCGTCCAAGGAAACGGCGGAGGCGATCAGCCAAATTGCGGATGGTGCCCAAAACCAGACCCATGCCATCAGCCAAGTCGCGGTCGCCGTGAAGCAATCGAGTCAGGCCATCGTGGATGTCTCTAAAAGCACCGAAATGGCATCTGAAAAATCACGCGAATCCGTACTGCGTGTTCAGGCCGGGGTTGAGAAAATGGAGATGATGGTTCAGGTGGTGACCGCCATCGCCAGCAATTCCGAAAAGATCAGCAAGATCACCGAGGTGATCGAAAAGATCGCCAACAAAACCAATTTGTTGTCTCTGAACGCCGCTATCGAAGCTGCCCGTGCGGGTGAGCATGGCAAAGGCTTTGCCGTGGTGGCCGATGAGGTGGGCAAGCTGGCCGTGAGCAGTGCCGCGAGCTCGCAAGAAATTGCGCTCCTGGTGCAGGCTGCGTCGGGCGAAACGGCTAAAGCGGTATCCGCTGTCAACGAGGTCAGCCGCGACATGGTGGCTGTGGGCGAGATGTCTAAATTAACAGACAGCTTGTTGCATCGCATTTCTTCTTCATTGGAACAACAAGCCAGTGCGGTCGAGGAAATCAATGCCAACCTGTCTGGGTTAAACCATATTGCCAACAGCAATGCGGCGGCATCAGAGGAGATGACGGCCAGTGTCATCTCGCTGTCCAGCAGCGCAGACGCCACACGCCAAGAGGTTGCTCGCTTCAAATTTTGAGTAACACGGTCAATAAGGTCATAGGCCGCCACGCCTGGGTGTCGCGATCGGGAAAGTTGCAGTAAGCTACAAGGTTTACCACGTAACTTGTTGTCGTTCATGGACAGTCCGCTTCCTTCCATTCCAGCCAAACGCTATTTCACCATTGGTGAAGTGGGCGAACTGTGCGGTGTCAAGCCACACGTTCTGCGCTATTGGGAACAGGAATTCACCCAGCTTCGGCCTGTCAAACGCCGAGGCAATCGCCGTTATTACCAGCACCACGAAGTGCTGATGATCCGGCGCATTCGTGATCTGCTTTATGACCAGGGCTTTACCATCAGCGGCGCGCGCAACAGGCTGCAAGAGTTGGTGCAGACCCACAGGCAATTGCAACGAGGAGAATCCGACGGAGCTGATTCAGACGATGCCTCGTCGCTCACTGGAGATCCATCTGAACAAATGGCGCTAGCCGAGGTCGAATGGGGCGGTGCGGGTGGAAATGTGCCGTCACTCAAAAATGCGCTGATTGAAATTCGCGCCTTACTCACCCTTTGAACACGAATTTCTGCGGTTATAATTTGAAGCTTGTCGGCGTGTAGCGCAGCCTGGTAGCGCACTTGCATGGGGTGCAAGGGGTCGCGAGTTCGAATCCCGCCACGCCGACCATTCAATCTGATAAAGGCTTCTAGCTAGTGATAGTTAGAAGCCTTTTTCTTTGCAGACAATGGCTTTGCTTCTAACCCGCTTATATTTTTTCAATGAACCCACCCACCAGCGGTCATGTGTATGTTGTCGATGACAACCCGGACATCCGTTTTTATTTGACCGATTTGTTGCGGCAAATGGGTTACAGCATTGAAAGCTTTGAAAGCGCGCAAGCGTTTTTGCAGCAGTCTTTTGACATCTTTCCAGCCGTGCTGGTGCTGGATGTGCGCATGCCCAACATGTCGGGCATCGAGTTGCAGGAAAGGCTGCGGGCACTTGGCCGTCTCACCCCCATCATCTTCATCAGCGGGGAGAGTCAATCCGAAGAAATCATCCGAGCCATGAAGGGCCAGCCCATTGAGTTTTTATGGAAGCCCTTTCAGATTCAGGCGCTGATCGATGCCATCGAACGTGGCTTGGCCGTGGATGCCCTCAACAGGCAAGCCTTCATTCAAAAAAACGAGATACGCCGCAAATGGCTCACCCTGAGTTCGCGCGAGCGTGATGTGTGTGCCTTGATGCTGCAAGGGCACACCAATAAAGGCATTTCTGAGCGACTGGACATACTGCCCGACACCGCCAAAAAGCACCGCGCCAATGTGTTGCAAAAGATGGCGGTGCATCAGTTGGCGGATTTGCTGGCACTGTGCAAAAGCATTGATCTGAATGCACTGGGCGATGACTGAGCGGGAAAACGGTGGCGATCAAAGCCCAAATCACACCTGTCAATTCTTCAATTGATAAATTGTTTTGTTCAAAGTTAGAACAAACACCTGAAAAGCGTTACAGTTCGACTTCCAGCAAAAAACCGCGCGGCCGATCGCGACACGGCACTGCGGTAGCGTGCCCGCAGTACTTATTTAGCCCAATTTAGACCGCTTTAGCGCTGCATAAATGACAAGCCGTCAAGCCAAGATCCAAGAAGAGACGCATTTTCGGATCATGCGCATCTTGCAAGAAAACCCAGACCTGACCCAGCGCGAGCTGGCGGACAAGCTCGGCATGAGCGTGAGTGGGCTCAACTACTGCCTCAAGGCCCTGATAGACAAGGGTCTTGTGAAGATGCAAAACTTTCAAAACAGTAAAAACAAATTCAAGTACGTGTATTTGCTCACGCCCATGGGCATTGCAGAAAAATTGGCACTGACCACCAGCTTCCTTGGCCGCAAGATGCAAGAGTACGAAGCCTTAAAGTTGGAGATTGAGGCGCTCCAGTCTGAAGTCGACGCCCCGGGTCAAGACAAAACACAAAAAGCATGATCCAAGTCACCCCAGTCATCCTCTGCGGCGGATCCGGCACACGCCTCTGGCCACTGTCTCGCACCGGTTTTCCTAAGCAGTTTTTGTGTTTGACGGGCAATGAGAGCCTGTTTCAGCAAGCCGCGCAGCGCTTGGCGGGTCTGAGCCAAGAAGGCATTCAAGTCGCCGCCCCCCTTATTGTCAGCGGCGAAGACCATCGGTTTTTGGCATCTGAGCAATTGCGCGAAGTCGGCATTAACTTGGGGGCGGCTTTGTTAGAGCCCGTGGGCCGTAACACGGCACCCGCGCTGACCTTGGCCGCGCTTGCCGCCACAGAAAACGGCCAAGATCCCGTTTTGGTTGTCACACCCGCAGACCAAACCGTTGCCAACGCAGCCGCTTTTACCGCCGCAGTCCAACAAGCCATCGCCCAAGCAGCCGATGGCAACATCGTCATCCTGGGCGTCACCCCCGACAAACCTGAAACCGGGTACGGCTATATTCGAACACCCTCTGTCATTCCCGCTACTTCTGTAATTCCCGCTACTTCTGTCATTCCCGCGCATGCGGGAATCCACTCTCCACCCATCCCCGTCCAAGCCTTCGTAGAAAAACCCAGCCTAGAAACAGCCCAAAAATACCTGCAAGAAGGTAACTACTTCTGGAACGCTGGCATGTTCGTCCTGCGCGCCTCGGTCTGGCTCAAAGCCCTCCAAAGCTTCCGCCCTGACATCGCCCAAGCCTGCCAAGCAGCCTGGGCCATCAAAAAGCAAGACGCACAATTCATCCGCCCCGGCAAAGAAGAGTTTGTCGCCATCCCTGCAGAATCTGTCGATTACGCCGTCATGGAACACTGCCCCGGCAGCGCATTCCCCATTCAAATGGTCCCACTCGATGCTGGGTGGTCAGACCTAGGCGCATGGGACGCGGTGTGGAAAGTGCTGCCCAAAGACGCAAACGGCAACGCCCATGTGGGCGATGTGCTAACCACCGACAGCAGCAACACCCTTGTGCATGCCAGCAGCCGCTTGGTCACCTTGGTGGGCGTGAGCGACTTGGTCGTCATCGAAACCGCAGACGCCGTGTTGGTGGCCGACAAAACCCGCAGCCAGAACGTTAAGCACATCGTCGCCCAACTGCAAAGCACCCAGCGCGAAGAGCACACCTTGCACCGCAAAGTGCACCGCCCCTGGGGTTGGTACGACAGCATCGACGAAGGAGGGCGCTTCAAGGTCAAGCGCATCCAGGTCAAGCCGGGTGCCAGCCTCAGCTTACAAAAACACCACCACCGCGCAGAGCATTGGATTGTGGTCACTGGCACAGCCGAAATCACCAACGGCGACCAAGTCATCACCCTGACCGAAAACCAATCCACCTACATCCCGCTGGGTGAGGTGCATCGCCTAGCTAACCCCGGCAACATTCCGCTTGAAATCATCGAAGTGCAGTCCGGAAGCTACCTTGGCGAAGACGACATTGTCCGCTTTGAAGATACCTACGGCCGAACAAGCTAGATGAGCATTCAGTCCAAGATTTATGCAGCAGGCCATCGAGGCATGGTTGGCTCGGTCATCGTGCGCACTTTGGAACAGCAAGACCAGACCTACATCGTTACGCGAACTCATGCAAGCCCGCACATGGGGGACGGGGCACAGCAGTTGGTGTGGGTTTGCTGCAGCCAGCAGAAAGGGCAGTTTAATGACTGATCGAATCTCCGCGGTTGGGCTGGATGCCCCCAAGGCCGCATCGACCAAGACCAAAGAGCACACCACGACTGCAATTGGTGGAAGTCTGAGGTCGCTGGAGTCGCTGCGTATTCTCGCGGCCCTACTGGTGGTCTGCGCACATCTATCGCCCTACAAAATACCTGTATTAGGCCAATTTTTCGGCGCCAACCGATTTCTCGGCTCCATTGGCGTAGATTTGTTCTTTGTAATCAGCGGTGTCGTGATCGGTCTTTCCACAGTCCGCGCAGTCACGGGCACAATGGATAGTCCGCTGAGGAACTTTCTAGTCGCGCGGATCTTTCGTATTTTCCCCCTATATTGGGTCGTTACTGCTATTTCGATCGCTCTGCTATGGCAAAGGGGGCGACCCCTGCCGGCATGGGACGAGTTACTGCACTCACTGACACTCATTCCCCGCCTAGACAACGGCCAATATGTAGATCCAATCGTCGCCATCGGTTGGACGCTTCAGTTCGAAATCTTCTTCTATTCGCTCTGCGCACTGGGAATTTTGGCCCGGTCAAAATATTTGCCAATAATCGCGGCCATCGCACTGTCCGCCGCCTCATTCGCATTCGACGGCTACTACCTTAATCCCATCTTGCTGGAGTTTGCGGGTGGATACGCGTTTGCCCTGTATCTTGCAAATCAAAAGCAGCCAATAGGTCAGATAGGGTTTCCCTTGGCTACCGTCCTTGTAGTCGCCAGCACAGCGCTATTCCTATTCGCCGCTACCGGCCGCGATGCCGGCTATCCGCCCGCATTTGACCTGATGCAGGCTCCGCGCATGATGATCGCTTTCGGCGACGCTTACATCCCTCGTTGGCTGGCGTGGGGCTTACCAGCATTTATCATCGTCGTAGTCGCCTTGCGACTAGAGAACTCTCTTAGCTGGCGTCTGGCGTCGCTTGGGAAGTACACCTATTCCGTCTATCTCTGCCACACCTTTGCAATCTCTGCCGCACTCATTTTGGCTCGACGCTTTGGACAAGAGGAAATCATGGTTGCAGTGTTACCCATCTGCCTTTTCTTGATAGCCGGCTTCACCTGCTGGACAATCGAGCAACCAATGATAAAGGCTGGCAAACACTTGACCAAAAGACTTCGCGCAGCGACTCCATCGCCATGAAGCCTCACGCAGCCCCAATGCCCCAGGTTGGGCTTGACCAAATAACGATTGTCTTACAAGGCAATTTCAACGCTGAAACGGCGCGCATAGTCGCGCACTTGCAAGCTCTCGCCCCTACAGCGCCCATCGTACTGTCCTGCTGGGAATCTAATCGCGCTGAGGTAGCTCAGACCCACCTACCTGGGGTTACTACAATTTTCTCTCAAGATCCAGGCGCCCCATTCATCGAAGGATTCAAGGGCGACAATATCCGCCGGCAAATCGTCAGTTCACGCTGCGGCATCGAGAAAGTGCGAACGCCGTGGGTCGTCAAAATTCGTTCGGATGTTTCAATTGACCCGCGGCTCCTTCAGGAACTAACCTCTTTGTGCACAAGATTGCCTGACGATCCGGCCAGCTTGTTCAGCCACAAAGTTGTTGCCACCAGCCTCACGACGCTTGATGGCGTGCGCTCCGGCCTCTATTTCCATGTATGCGACTGGCTTTATCTAGGACGCACAGATGACGTGCGCGCAATTTTCTCGGCACCGCTCCCGGACGGCGATTTTTTTACCTACTTCCGACACACCCAACCGGCGCCCGAAATCTGTTCAAGGTATCGCTCTGAATCTTATTTGTTATATCACTTGGTGCGAGCCAAGCTCGGCATCGAATATCTCTACTCGGGATATTTGGATCCAGAATTAGCCGCAATTTCAGAGCAAATCCTCAAGGTCAATTTCGTCATCGTTAACCCATGGAATCTTGGCCTAACCAGCAGCAAACATCGCAAACTCTACCTTTGGATGCGGCCTGGCTGCTACTCGGAACTAAATTGCGGGGGGCTTTTCGAACTGATTGGCCCAGTACGCTCGGCCGTAGCAATTGGCCGTGATCTAGCTACCAGATGCATCTCGGTACTAGCAGCAGCAGTGATTAAGTTACGTAATCGGGTTCGGGCATGGCGCGCTTAAGCTCAATCAGCAGCGGCACAATCCTGGCGTTGGGCAACGTCTACGGGGTGCTGTCTGCTTTTGCTGTCCTATCTATCGTATTTAATAATGTTGATCTCAAAACATTCGGTTCCATAAGCCTGCTACTGACTTCAATATCGATTTTCCAGACGCTATTCAATACCCAGTCGTGGCAAGGCATCCTAAACAGCAGCAGGGAAATTTCCGCCTCGACACTTCGCCTTTGTTTGCTCATTGATGCTGGTACAGCAGTGATGGGTTCACTGCTGCTTGCACTCTGCTACGCCATTTCCCCAAAACTACTATCAGAAGCAGCAGTACCATCCATCCTGTTGCTAGTTATAACAAATGTCGCCCTAATTCCACCGGGGGCACTCATTGCCGTGATAAGAAAAGATGGCCGCTTTGCACATCAAGCATTGGTTGATATAACGGCCTCAACTTTGAAGATAGCCATTGCATTCTGGTGGCTACCTGGCGCAACAACATTGCTGCCTTTAGCCATGGCTTTGGTGATTCCAGAATCGCTCCGGTGGTTAGGTTATTTGGCGTTATCAGCATCGCGCTTGACCAACAGGTCGCAAGGATCTTCAATTCACAAGACGGCATCTCAGTCCGTATTAAAAGACATTTACGGATTTTCTGTGTGGGGCATGCTGACCGAGATTATCCACTTGCCTACGGCGCACATTGATAAACTGATGGTCAGCGCTTTTCTCGGACTGGAGTCCCTCGCCATTTGGGACATTCTCAAACGCTGCGTCACCGCCGTTGTGCAAGGCACGGCGGTGATCAACCAAATGTTGTTCCCTTACTTTCTTAGGGCTCGAGAAGACTTTTCCGCATCCGACCTGAATCGCAAGTGCTTTCAACAGTGTTTCAAGCTTGGCAGTCTGCTATTGCTGTTCTACGGCATCGCAACTCTCACCCTGCCCATTTGGTTGCCGCTGGCCTTCCGTGTGGACCAAACCGTATGGCCACTGGATCGACTCCAGCTTATATTCGGATTATTTGCATTAGTCATGACTTTCGTGCTAGGTGCGACGCCAATCCATCCGCTGTTTTTGTCACTAAATCATTCCTCCAGGAATTTCAGGATAAGCTTGATTGGCAACCTTGTGTTTTTTATTTCAAGCGGCCTGCTCCTACCCTGGTTAGGGCTATTCGGAGCGTCCCTGGCGATCCTCAGTTCTGATGTTTTCATTATTGCCGCCAAGCTACGCATGTTGGGGAAGCCAGCCACCAATGCCATGAGCCCAATTGCATATTCATCAGTAATGCTCGAATGCAGCAATGTTATTAATCAGAAAGCTGTGGGTCATTCAAAAAACTTTAAAGACGATGCTTGATCTAAACCAATTCTCCCACTCACATGATTCGCTCGAGATCATTCATCGCGGTCACCTGTCCTGTGTTCGCAAGACATTTCACTCCGACCTCGAACGCGCACAAAGAAATGTGGCTAAACAACGCCAGTTTCGCCCAATTTACACCGGTACGGCCAAGGTCGCGGCGGCAGAGGTCATCGAGTTCCATATGCGATCCGACTCAGCGGAATTGCTGATGCCTTACATTGAGGGCATTACCGGTCATATGTTCCCTGTGCATGCGACTCGCAATGTTGCTCACACCCTAAGCGCCTCTCTCTCGACACTGCTGTACGCTGAGCTGACTGAGAGTCGCGAGGCACTCGTTGAAACCTCGCTTTTTCGGGACAAGTTGAGCTCGGTATCAGAGGCAACACAAGACTTGGCACTCAAGCAATTGGTTGATAACTGTACTGCCGTGGTGGACAGATTTCCCGCTGAGTTGCTGATGCCCATCGGACCTTGCCATGGCGACCTCACGCTTAGCAATTTGATACTCGATCCAGCTTCGGGCATCACGCTGATCGACTTCCTGGAAACATTCCTTGAGACGCCATTGCAGGACGTGGCCAAGCTGAAGCAGGATTTCGTCTACGGCTGGTCCTTCCGCAAGGATCCTCCGGCTCTTGTGATCAAGGCTGAAATCTTATGTCACCACCATTTACCCCAGGCGATCGTACAAATTGAGCGTATGTACCCTGACCAAGTCCGTCTGCTCACCATGATGACGCTTGCTCGCATTGCCCCCTACGTCACGGACTCGGTCACCCAACGCTGGCTTGTACGCAGCCTGACGGACTGCCTTGGAGCGACACCACAATGAATTACTTGATTACCGGAATTGCCGGATTCGTCGGCTCTAGCTTGGCCCGGGCCATTCTTACAAAGCACCCTAAAGCGCGAATCACCGGCATTGACAATATGTCGTTTGGTTACCGCGAGCGACTCTCCGACATCGTGGACCGGATCGAATTCATCGAGGGCGATCTTGTCGACATTGAGCGTTTGCTGGGACGGCGCCGTTTCGACTCGATCGTGCACTGCGCTGCCATCGCGCCGTTGCCGGAATGCCAGCGAGACAGCTATCGTGCACTGTCTCAGAACGTTGCCATATGTGGCGCTGTCGCCGATTACGCGCTCGCGAGCGGTTCGCGAGACATAGTCTTCTTCAGCAGTGGCGCCATCTACGAAGGCACTGCACAGTTCCCCACCCGCGAAGATATTTCGATCGCCACCAGCCTCATCTATCCAACAACGAAGTACATTGCCGAACAGTACTTTGAGGCGATGTGCCGCTCGCATGGGCTTAACGTGACAGCCATCCGGTTGTTCAACTTGTACGGGCCGCACCAAGACTATTTCCGCAAACAACCTCCGTTGATCGGCTACCTTTTGACGAACCTGATTCGCGATCAGCAAGCCGTACTGTTCTCATCGGGTGAACAGTGTCGAGACTACATTTACATTGACGATCTACTCGAGCTTGTACAACTCAGTGCCGTGAAGATGATGAATGAGCTCACAGGTGGCAAGTTTGTTGCGGTAAATGCAGGCAGCGGTGAACCCGTGTCCGTGAACGCCATCATCGAAATTCTTGAGACGCTGTCAGGCAGACAACTCAAGATCGAGCGAAGGCCTGCTGCCCAGTACTGGGACAAATACAACGAACTTTTCGACCGCCCGATTGCTCTTGATCGAATCGTAATCGAACGCGAAGTCAACAAGCACACGCAGGCCGCAATCACAAAGGCCCGCGAAGAGCTCGGCTGGGTGGCGAAGGTCGGGCTTCAGGAGGGCCTCAACGCCTGCCTTAATCACGCCCAGCGCATCATTCTCCTTTGAGGTCATAAATGAAAACCCTAATCCTTCCCGTCGCCGGTCGTTCCTCCCGATTCCCCGGCATGCGTCCAAAATGGCTGCTAACGATGCCCGACGGCAAGCTCATGCTGGAAAAAGCTGTGGAGAAGCTCGACATGTCTGACTACGACCGGGTCGTTGTAGTCTGCCTGCGCGAACATCTCGAGGCCTATCTCACTGAAGAATCCCTTGCCACCGTACTGTCCGGCATTGGTCACTCCAATGTTGATGTTTGCGTCTTAGAGGAACCGACGTCGTCTCAATCAGAAACAGTTTCGCTTGCCCTTGAGCGCGCCGAAGTCGACGGCGCGTTTTTTGTCAAAGATTGTGACAACATGTTCCACGTCCGCTGGAACGGAGGCAATGAAATTGCAGTGCTTGACCTCAATAGCATCGGATTGGTCGACGCTAAGAACAAGAGTTATGTCAATGTCGACGCATTGGGCAATGTGTCCAACATCGTAGAGAAGCAGGTCATCAGTAACTTTTTCTGTTGTGGGGGCTATGGCTTCAGCAGCGCCGACACATTCTTAAAATATTTCCGCTCAATAAAGAGCAATCAGGAAGTTTATCTCTCCCATGTGATCTACAGCATGTTAATGGGCGAAGAGAGCTTCCGAATGAAACAAGCAGACGCGTATATTGACTGGGGCACACTGCGTGAGTACCGCCACTACACACGCTCATTTATCACAGTCTTTTGCGATGTCGACGGCGTTCTGCTTTATAACGGCAGCAAATTCGCGAAGACCGGCTGGTGTACTGAGCCTATTGCTGAAAACTTACAGACGATTGAGCGATTACAAGCGTCCGGTCTTCTCTATTTAATCATTACATCGAGTCGACCTGAATCTGAGGTTGACTATCTAAAAAAACGTCTTGCAGAGTTTGGTGTACACCCTAATCGTTACGTCATGGGACTACCTCACACCCGCAGAATCCTTGTTAACGACTATTCACTTACAAATCCTTTTCCAGCCGCCATGTCGGTCAATTTGGAGCGAGATAGCAAGCTGCTTTCTTCAATTCTCGATTCGATTAGCAGCTAATTCTAATAATTCTTTAGAGTAGTGCACAAATTGAAACCCACTCGACAGCTTCACATCAGTTGCGCTCCGATCTGGCCTGCCAACTCAGGGTACAAGCAGTCGGTCCTCGGCCGTATCTGGGAATCAGTGTTGGCAGGCCACGACTTGCATGTACTTGCCCTTAACAACGAATCCACCACGGCAAAAGGCAACAAAGAATTACCCATTGAGATCGCAGCGATTCGATATCAAGAAGTGAAGAACACAACCGTTCGAAACCCCTTGATAGAACTTTTAAACCTGTTTACAACAGCACCTCGTTTTGCCCGAATTTTTTCAACGCTTGAATTTCGACACGCTGTCGACGTAGCCGTGGAGGCCGTCAATCCGGATGAAGTCATTGCTGAGTCTGTCTGGGCACTGGGTGCAATCCAACGCAACGAATGGCATCGCGTCCACCTTGTCATACATGATGTGACATACCAGCTACTAAAGTCTTCAATGATTGGAGAGCGCTCCTGGATTCGCAAGCTATTTCATTGGCGTGATTTGCGGCGTTGCGAAGCTTTCGAAACCAGCGTATTGCAAAATTTTCCTGGCCGAATCACCTTTTTGACCAAGGAGGATAGAGATTACTATCAGCGTCGTTTTAACCTCACACCAGCCCGCTGTCTACTCGCAAGCAATAAGCTGATGATGGGCAAGCTGGATCGACATGTTCAGCGTAGCTCGCCGTTCCTACTATTCCCTGGCAGCGTGGAGTTCCATCAAAACTTCACAGCCGTTAAGTGGATGGCGGAAATGGTTTGGCCCCTATTAGATGAACGTTTTCGTGGTTTATTGACGATTGCTGTAACTGGGAGGGCTTCTGAAACCAACCGGCGACAATTAGAGGTGTTGGGAATGCCAGTCAAATGGACAGATGAAATTCCATATGAACAACTCAACGAACTTTATCGTTCATGCGTTTGTCTGGTATCCCCGATCATCAGCGGGACTGGCATCAAAGTGAAGAATTTAGAGGCAGTAACCAAGGGCATTCCCTTGGTTACAACTCATCTCTCTGCTCGGGGAATAGATTCGCCACTACTCTATCGTGCAGTTGATGATTCGGCCGAGGCATTTGTTGCAGTGCTCGGTGCTTGTATCAAGCATGAACTTGGTAGGAGACCGTGAAGAGATTAAATAATTCTGTTAGGAACGCGCTTTATCTCGTGCTGTGTGTGCCATTGACGCTGCTTGTTTCCCTGCGAGGCGACACCCGAGATACATTCAATTATCTTGAAGTCTATCGCGGCTTGACCTCTTTCCCATGGAACCCAGCAGATTTTCAAGATGAATACTTTATGGAGTGGGGATTTGGCATACTAACCAGCCTCACTAAACAACTGGCAATCCCGCCTGAAGGTCTTTTTTTTATTGTTTCCTCTTTTACATTCTTAGCGATTGCGAAAGCCTCAATAAGATTGGGACTTGAGCCATGGAGTGCGCTGCCGTTTTATCTATGCACTTTTTTTTTGACGCAACAGTTCATGCAAATTCGACAGGGGTTAGCCGTTGCCATTGCTTTCTGGACAATATCGATAATTATTCAACGTCCTCAATCTTGGCTAAAAGCTGCAATCCTCACACTCTCGGGGGCACTTTTTCATGTAGTGTCTGTTATTCCAATAGCAGTAGCGATAATTATTACTCGTCTTACTCCAGATCATCGTAGCCATAAAAATTGGTACTGGGTCGCGACAACATTAGGAGCAATAATTGGAGCATGCTGGCTTGCATCGTCTACTGATCTGTTTACATTAACGACGCGCATCAGCAACTATATTGGGGATGAGGAATTTGGTTCAGCACGTAGTATCACCGAGCCAGCGAATCTAAGGGCCATAATGGTTACCTTAGCATTTGTTACTCTGCGCCCAAGTGCAGATCGCCCTTGGTTTAAAGCATATATGTCGCTACTCGGCTTATATATTGCACATCTCGGCATCAGAATTGGCTTTATTGATATTGCAATTTTAAGCGGTCGCATCGGTTCAGCACTAGGTTTTTCTGAAATATTTCTACTTCCACTGTTAATAAAAGATCAAATCAAGAGTCGTCGCTGGCGGATCGTATTAACCACTGGCTATATGTTTCTACATCTCTCTATTTCGCTCCTGATTTTTGTGCCTTTCCTGATCGAGGATTATTTCAGGCCGCTCTAACGAAAATTGTTCCTTTACAACGACGCACATAAATTAACAACATGAGAATAGTTCTTCTTGGCGGTACCGGGTTCATCGGGCAGCACTTCGCCCGTTTGTTTCGGTTTTCTGCAGAAATTGTCGTTATCAGCAGAAGTAGGCCACCTGCTGCGAGTATGTTGAATGGAGTTGGCTACATTCAAGGCGACTGCGTTTCGCAGGAATTTCTTCGCCAGGTGCTCCAGATCGATGACTACGTCATTTATTTGGCCTACAACTCGGTGCCAAAAACCTCTTTTGAGGATCCATTACGCGACATCCAAGAGAACTTGCCGTTAGCCATCAGTTTACTTAGCGTACTGCGTGATGTGCCTGTGAAGCGCCTGTTATACGTATCCTCGGGCGGAACTGTCTACGGACCGGCGAATTTAGAATGTTTGATATCTGAGCTACATTCTACACATCCCATTTCACCGTATGGCATTACTAAATTGGCGATTGAGAAGTATTGTCAAATGTACGCACGGCTTTTTGGCATTCCAGTTGTTATTGCTCGCCCGTCAAATCCATTTGGACCAGGACAAGCACCTTACCGCGGTCAGGGGTTTATAGCCACAGCAATCGCCAAGATTTTGCAAGGTGAGGAGATTCCTGTTTTTGGTGAAAACGGCACCGTGCGTGACTACCTTTACATTGACGACTTATGTACTGCATTGAAAATATTGCTGGACTGCGAGATTGAACCAGGAGATATTTTTAATATAGGCTCAGAAAATGGTATGAACAACCTTGAAGTCCTGCAATCCATAGCCAAGGCTACAAAAATTGAATTTTCGAACCACAAGCTCAATTTTCTTCCAGCCCGAAATTTTGATGTGGCATACAACGTTCTGAATAGCGAAAAGATAAAGGCACTGGGTTGGCGACGGATGACGAGCTTGGGCCAAGGTCTTGTACCTACCGTTAAATGGGTCAAAGGAAATCTTGGCGTAGTATGAAGAAAATTCTTTTTATAATCTCTTCTCTGAAACGATGTGGACCTGTCAATATACTTTTCGATATCATCAAGTATGTAGATGGCTCCAAATACACCACCCATATTCTTACACTGCGTAGCGAAGAAGATGATAGCCGCTGGAATGAGTTTGTTGATCTCGGCTCCACTGTAACTAAACTAGATATAAGGGGTGGTTTTTTATGGATTCTAAGCGTGTTGCGATTACGAGCAGCAGTCGATCGCATTCAACCTGATGTCTTGCACTGTATAGGTTTTCGCGCTGACTTTCTCGCATCTTTGTGCCTCAATAAACACAAAAAACTCAGTTCCCAACTCAACTTCCCGTTTGAAGATTACGTCATGACGTATGGGCGGGTGGTCGGAGGCGGTATGGCGCAACTTACTGCTTGGGCACTAAAAAGGCATGACGTAGCTGTGGCGTGCGCTAACGATGTCGCAATCAGGATGGCGGGCCATGGGGTTCCTTGCCGAGTGGTTTATAACGCTATCGATATTGAGCTGTTTACTCCCCCAAACCCGCTCGAACGTCAAAACCAAAGGGCCAAACTGGGCATTCCTAGTGACATAAAATACGTGTTCATTTTTGTTGGCGTTCTTACCGATCGAAAACAACCCTTGATTGCACTCCGGGCCTTTCTGAGATTCAAAGAGATACATCCAGATGCCATTTTATTGATATTAGGCGATGGTCCGGAATTAAAATCATGCTGCGAACTGATTCAGGGCGTTGATGGTGTTGTCTTCGCGGGCCGTGTCAGTGCCACTCTACCGTATTTAATTGCGAGTGATGCTTATATCGCTACATCTAAAGCTGAAGGTATGCCATTGTCTGTCGTTGAGGGCATGGCAATGCGCTTACCTGTAGTATTATCAGACATTAAGCCTCACCAAGAAATTCTAGCAATCGACCCTCAGGCAGGCGTTCTTGCACGTACAGGCTCAGTCGATGAGACCTTTCAGGCAATGATTGAATTAGTTGGGAGCGATCTGATAATACGAGGCGCTCACGCTAGAAATATTGTCGAACATGAATTGAATTCGAAAGTCATGTCGATGAAGTACCAAGGTATCTATGCCGAGTTGATGACCTAATTTTGATCTCATTAACTCAGTATGACTGCTAATTCTTCTTCATTCACCTCCACTAATCACACATGAGAGTTTCTATAATTGCTGGCGGCGCTGGATTTATAGGCTGCAATTTACTACCCATCCTTGCCAAGGAGGATCGTCACCTGATGGTTCTGGACAATCTTTGTCGCGGCCGCGCGGAATACTTAGACCCTGTTCGAGAAACATCTCCCGGGCGAATTCATTTTTCGAATGTGGACCTATCCGATCGTGATGCCACTACTGCAGCATTCGCCGCTGCAGCGCAGATTGGCGTCATTGACGAGGTATGGCATTTGGCCGCTAATTCGGACATCCCCGCAGGCGTTATGGATGCAGGTGTCGACCTTCGCGATACATTTATGACGACTTTCTCTCTGTTGGAGTGTATGAAAGCTCACCGGGTCGGTGTGCTGCATTTCGCGTCAAGTTCGGCGATCTATGGTGACCTTGGTAACGTGCCTTTGCATGAGGCAATCGGACCACTGTTGCCAATTTCCAACTATGGGGCAATGAAGCTAGCTTCTGAGGCGCTCATTGCAGCAGCGGCGGAATCTTTTCTAAAGCAAGCCAACCTCTTCCGTTTCCCCAATGTCGTCGGTGCCCCGGCTACACACGGCGTAATCTTGGATTTCATCAATAAACTCAAGGTCGACGCCGACCACCTTGACGTCCTCGGTGATGGCACGCAACAAAAAGCCTACCTGCATGTGTCGGACCTTGTGGATGCAATGATGCACATCCGGCGCGCCGCCCAGCTACCCAAGATCTTCCCGATCAACATTGGTCCGGTCGACGACGGCGTAACGGTCCGCTTCATAGCCCATGCTGTTACCGCGCGGGTGCGCCCGAAAGCTGACATCCGTTTCGGCATCGGCAACAAGGGCTGGATTGGCGACGTGCCCAAGTTCTATTACTCCGTCGAGCGTCTGCGCCAGGCAGGCTGGACCCCTAGCCGTAATTCCGCCGACGCCGTGTGTCACGCCATCGACCAGATCGCGACGCAGGAAGGGTTCGCGGCGGGGGGATCGCATGGCTAACGCCCCGAAGGTGACGCTACTTGTTCCTGCCTTTAACGAGCCTGAACATATCCTGGAGCAGAGCCTGACTAGCGTGATGGCACAGACCTTCACCGACTTCGAGTGCATCGTGGTCGATGAAAGTACCCGCCCGGAAGCCGCGCAGGCCTGCCAGCGCATTTGCGCGCGCGACCCGCGTTTTCGCTACATCCATCCGACTGAGCGCCTTGGTCTACCCGGCAGTCTCAACCTCGCCATATCTATGGCCAGGGCCAAGTTGCTGGCTCGCTTCGACTCCGATGACATCTGCCTACCGGAACGGCTCGACGTCCAGGTGACGTTCATGGACGCGCATCCGGACATCGGCGTCGTCGGCGCGGGGCTGCAGTTGATCGATGAGACCGGCCGACCGACTGCAGAACGCCACTACCCAGAGCGCTCCGATGACATCGCGCGCAAGCTTCATTTCACTTCCACGCTGGCTCATCCGACGGTCATGTACCGCACCGATATCGTCAAGCGCTTCGGTGGCTACGATCCGACGTTCCGCTTTGCAGAGGATCTCGATCTCTGGCTTCGGTGGCTAAACCGTGGTGTGAAATTCGCGAACGTTCCGGAAGTGCTTGTGAAATACAGGCAGGCGCAGACGTGCCGCCATCCTACCCACTGGCGCTTCAACCTCCGGGCGCGAGTGCGGAACTTCGGGTCTAGCCACCTGCTGCGCCGCGTCGCCGGGATCGCCTGTATCGGCATCTGGTCAATCCTCCCTTCCATTGTGCAGGAGTCGATTTTCCGGTTAATGCTCCTACGTGACCGTCCCTAAATAGCACCATGACTTCGTCCCCCACGTTCCTCTGCAACGTCGCCATCCTCGCGGGAGGCCAGGGCACCCGCTTAGCTAGCCGCTCCGGCGATATGCCCAAGCCTATGGTCCGGGTGATGGGCAAACCGGTACTGCAGCACCAGATTGAGCTCTGCCGCAAGCACGGATTCATCGACATCGCCCTGCTGGTCCATCACCGGCACGAGACTATCTCAGATTTCTTTGGAGACGGCTCGAAATTCGGCGTCCGCATCCGCTACGAGGTGGAGGAAACGCCGCGCGGTACCTCCGGCGCGCTGCGAGACGCGCTACACGCACTCAAGCCGCAGTTCCTGCTGCTGTACGGCGACACCTACCTCGACATCGACCTGAGTCGATTCTTCGGCACGCATCTGGCCTCCGACGCGAATGCCACGCTGTTTCTGCACCCGAATGACCATCCCTACGATTCTGATCTAGTCGACATCGACGATAGTGGGTACGTGCGCGACATCTACCCCTATCCGCATCCGGAAGGCCAGGACCTGCGCAACCTAGTGAACGCCGCGCTTTACGCCATCCGCAACGAGTCCCTGCCCTTGGTCACGCCCGAAACCGGCAAGGCCGACATCGCCAAGCACATGTTCCCCGCAATGCTCGCCCAAGGCTTGCGGCTGCACGGCTATGCCACGCCTGAGTACATCAAGGACATGGGTACGCCGGACCGCCTCGACAAGGTCGAGCGTGACATCGAAGTAGGCTTGCCAGAGAGGCTGTCCTGGCGTGGGCTACGCAAAGCGGTTTTCTTGGATCGGGATGGCACCTTGAACCACGAGGTCAACCACCTGAAGTCTCCCGACCAGATCGAGTTGCTCCCAGGGGTCGGCGAGGCCGTGCGGCAGATCAACCGGGCAGGCCTGCTGGCTGTACTCACCACCAACCAGCCAGTTATCGCTCGTGGCGACGTGACGATCGAAGAACTTCATCGGATTCACGCCCGCCTGGAGAGCCTGCTCGGCTCACAGCGCGCCTACCTCGACGCCATCTACTATTGCCCGCATCACCCGGACAAGGGATTCGAGGACGAGGTCCCGCCGCTGAAGATCGTCTGCGAATGCCGCAAGCCCGCGCCCGGCATGATCGAGCAAGCATCGCGGGATCTTGCCATTTCGCGAGAAGGCTCCTGGATGGTGGGCGACACGACCGCCGACATCGAGGCAGGTCGGCGCGCCGGCGTTCGCACGATACTGCTGCAAACAGGATACGCGGGACGGGACGCAAAGCACGCCGGACGCCCGGATTATGTGGCCGCCAGCTTGTGCGACGCAGCCCAATGGATCACTGTGGGCCATGACCGTGCACGGCGCCAGCTGGCGCCCATCGCGTTGGCCGCGCTGGACCGCCGCGTCATCCTGATCGGCGGTCTGGCACGATCGGGCAAATCCTTCGCAGCGCAAGTGCTGAAGGAGCTGCTGCCGGTGCTTGGCAAGCCCGCCCATGTCGTCACTCTGGACGGCTGGCTCAAGCCCGGCGACCAGCGAGACGAAGGCACGGGCGTGCTCGATCGTTACGACTTGGCGGCTGCGGCTTTTCGACTCGCGGAGATAGCCGGGGCGACGCAGCGCGTAGAGTTCCATGAACCGGTCTACGACCGCTTCAATCGCACCACAGCCTCGCACGGCGAACGCCATTCTGTCGGTACAGATGACGTACTCATCATCGAGGGGGTTCCAGCACTTTGCCTCACCACGCTGATGCCATCCGCGCGCACGCTGAGGCTATTCATTAACGAGTCAGAGGATATTCGCCTTAAACGATTGAAGGGCGACTATGCCGCCCGCGGCTACGCAGAAGAAAAGATAAATGAAGTTCTGAAAAGCCGAGCAAGCGACGAAACCCTGACAATCCGCAGATCTTCGGAATTCGCGGATCACATGATTGATTGGAAGAAGTAAATGATTGTCAGCAAGACTCCCTTGAGGATGAGCTTTGTAGGCGGTGGAAGCGACTTGCCCGCCTACTATCGCGAGGAAATCGGCGCAGTGCTGTCGACATCGATCGACAAGTACATGTACATCTGCGTCAGCAAAAAGTTCGATGGGCGAATCCGGCTAAGCTACACAAAGACCGAGGACGTCCAGTCTCGGCATGAGATCGATCATCCGCTGGTCCGGCACGCGCTGGATGTGGTTGGAATCGACGGCGGCATCGAGATCGCCTCTATGGCGGACATTCCGTCCAAGGGCTCGGGCTTGGGGTCCTCCAGCACCTACACCGTGGGCCTACTGAATGCGCTGTACGCCTACCGTAACCGCTTCGCATCGAAGGAGACACTGGCGCGGCAGGCCTGCGAGATCGAGATCGATCGCTGTGGCGAGCCGATCGGTAAGCAGGACCAGTACGCGGCGGCTTACGGCGGCCTCAACCTCATCCGCTTCCACCCGGACGACTCGGTGTCGGTCGATCCCGTTATCTGCAAGCCCAGCTTGCTGCAGGAGATGGAGGATTCTACCTTGGTCTTCTTCACTGGCCGCACCCGCAGCGCCTCAGCCGTGCTTGCCAATCAGTCGGCAGCGATGCAAGCTACCGACCGCCGCTTGCTGATGCGCCGGATGGTCGAGTTGGCCTTCGAAATGAAAGAGCAGCTCGAATCTGGCACGCTTGAGCATCTTGGTACGCTGCTCGACGAGAACTGGCGCCTCAAGGCCCAATTGACGGCGGGAATCACCGATCCGCAGATCGACGGCTGGTACGCCGCTGGATTGGCCAATGGCGCACTGGGCGGGAAGCTGCTCGGCGCAGGCAATGGTGGATTCATGATGTTCTACGCTCCTCCGGAGAGTCAAGCGAAGATTACCTCTGCGCTCTGCGATCTGCGGCCTGTAAAGTTCCGGTTTGATCGAACCGGAGCGCAAGTCGTTTTTTATCAACCGCAAATGTGAGCTTTTATGACAACTTTCACTGTTTCCAATTATTTAACAGCACACCATCAACTTGCACAGCGAGTAGACGCTGCCACATTTCAAACAGGCATTGAGATGATCAAGGCTGCGTTCGAAAGCGGCAAAAAAATCATCACTTGTGGCAATGGGGGAAGTGCATCTACTGCTTCTCATTACATTACTGACTGGAACAAAATGGTGAACCTAGCCACAGGTAAGAAATTCCGTGGCGTATCACTGTGCGACAACGTTGGCCTCATCACAGCCTACGGTAATGATCTTGCCTATTCGGAGGTTTTTGCAGGGCAAGTCGATGCGCTTATGGATGAAGGGGATTTGCTTGTTGCTGTTAGCGGTAGCGGTAACTCGCCAAACGTGCTTAAGGCTATAGAGTCAGCCCGCAACGCGGGCGGAAAGGTCTTGGGCGTTGTTGGTTACGACGGCGGGAAGATGATGCCCAAGTGCGACCACAGCGTTTGGGTGCCGTCGTTTGACATGCAACTATGTGAGGACGTCCATCTGATGTTCGGGCATATGGTTATGAAAACGCTTTGCGGCTCAACCATTAATTAATTATTTTGATTGAGATTATAAATATCTGCTGATTTCACTTCTCACAATAGCAAGGGCTTGAGTTAGCCCCGTGAATCACAGTCCCGTCGGTATTGAGCGATATCGTTCTCGAGTTGGCCCATTTGGGCTGATCACTGCCCGTCGTCGTCAGCTCCCTGTAAACCAAACACACTGAAACAACCCAAAGAAAAAGCCCCTGCAATTGCTTGCAGGGGCTTTACTTTTTGGCTCCTCGACCTGGGCTCGAACCAGGGACCTACGGATTAACAGTCCGGCGCTCTACCGACTGAGCTATCGAGGAATAGCTTCGAATTATAGAGGTGTTTTTGGCCTGTTTTGAGAGGGGCGGCAAGATTTTTTAAGTTTGTCGCGAATCACGTATCAATTCGCTCAAGTGGCGTGCTGCATCCATGGGATGGCTGCTGCCGGTGATGGCCCTGACCACGGCAATCGAGCCCACGCCGCTTTGCATGACCCGTGGAATACGCGCTTCATCGATGCCGCCAATGGCAACCAGGGGCGTGTGTTGCATGAGCTCGGCGTAGGCCTGTAGACGCCCAAGGCCTTGCGGTGCCGTTTGCATGCGCTTGAGGGTGGTGGGGAATACGGCACCCAAGGCGATGTAGCTGGGGTTGACCGCATCGGCGCGCAACATTTCGGCATAGCCGTGGGTGCTCAAGCCCAGCCGCAGGCCAGCTTCACGTATTTTTTCAAGGGGCGCTTCGTCCATGTCTTCTTGGCCGAGGTGCACGCCGTAAGCGCCTTCTTCGATGGCGATTTGCCAATGGTCGTTGATGAACAGCAGCGCACCCGTGCCCTGCACGGCTTGCACGGCGGCCCTGACTTCTTGGCGAATGGCCTTTGTATCGTCTGACTTGAAGCGCAACTGCACCGTGGGCACCCCCGCACTGGCCATGCGGCCCACCCATTGGGCGTCGGGCAACACGGCGTAGAGGCCGAGTGCATGAGGGCATGCAGCAAAAGCATGTGCCCGGGGCGTCGGCGCGATGCCGAAATCTGATGGGTGGCACGGCCAATCGTTGGCTGAAAACTGGCCTGTGCGTTGCGTTTGTGCAGCCCATGCTTGTGCCACAGATTGCGCGTCATGCTCTAAAAATCCGAGCATGCGGCAGCCTTGCAATACCCCCGCGGTCTCTGGACTCAGGGCCGCATCGCGGGCATGAACTGCTTGTGCGTAGGGCAAAGCATCTCCTGCCAGCATGGCCGCGTGTTGTGTGGCCAAAGCGTGGGCGATGTTTTGTGGTGTTTGCAGCGCGGGGCTCATGCGTGGTTCCAGAACGGTGTGCCCAGCACCGGTGTGCTGGGTTGGGCGTTGTCTTGCGCTTGCATGGCGCCCGAGCAGTAGGCTGCTCGCCCCGCGTTGACGGCATCGGCAAAGGCTTTGGCCATGCTGACAGGATCTTGTGCCAAAGCCACGGCGGTGTTGAGCAGCACGGCGTCAAAGCCCCATTCCATGACCTGGCAAGCGTGTGAGGGCAGGCCCAAACCGGCGTCCACGATCATGGGCACATCCAGGCGTTCGCGCAGGGTGCGCAGGGCGTGTGGGTTGATGGGGCCTTTGCCTGTGCCGATGGGAGCCGCCCACGGCATGACAGCTTGGCAACCCACATCGACCAAGCGCTGGCACAGCACCAAATCGTCGGTGGTGTAGGGCAACACCTTGAAGCCCGCTTGGATCAAACGGCTGGCGGCCTCGGGCAAGTTCAGTGTGTCGGGTTGCAGCGTGTAGTCGTCACCAATGAGTTCGAGCTTGATCCAGTCTGTTTCAAAGACTTCACGCGCCATCTCGGCCGTGGTGATGGCTTCTTGCATGCTGTGGCACCCTGCGGTGTTGGGCAGCACGGGCACGTTGGCTTGGCGCAGCAGGTTCCAAAAGCTTTGCGAAGCCTCACCGCCGCTGCCGGTTTGGCGGCGCAGCGAGGCGGTCAGCATGGCGGGTTGCGAGCGTTCGATGGCTTGCAACAGCACGCTGGGTGATGGGTAACGCGATGTGCCCAGCATCAAACGGCTGTGAAAAGTTTCGCCGTACAGCGTGAGGGGGTCAGCAGGCAGTGTGTGGGTGGTCATGGTGTTGCCGGAGGGTTGCCAGAGTGTTGTCAGGGTGTGGACATGGGGTGCTTAGCCGCCGGTGATGGGCGAAATCAGCTCGATTCGGTCATGGTGGGCCAGGACATGCGCGGCGTATTGGCCGCGGGGCACAAATTGTAAATTTACAGCAGCCGCAAAAGGGGGCTGAACACCGGCAAGCGCCACGGCATCGGCCAGGGTTGCGCCCTGCGGCAGGGTGTAGGGGGCTTGGTTGATCAGCACTTGAATGGGGGTGTCAGACATGTTCAAACTTGAGTTGGAATTGTGTGGCCAAGTTGGTGGTGTGGTGTTGAACCCATTCGATCACCACGTCGAGCATGGCCGGTGAGATCAAAAAACCATGGCGGTACAGGCCGTTGATTTGCACGGTGCGGTCGCCCAAACAGCGAATGGCGGGCAAATTGTCGATCAGTGTAGGACGCGCCTGTGTGCTGACCTCCAGGATTCGCGCTTCGGCAAAGCCGCTGTGTACGGTGTAAGCGGCGCTGAGCAATTCCAGCGTCGAGCGCACGCTGGCGGGCGACAGGTCTTCGGTTTCTATCTCGGTCGCGCCAATCACGAACACATGCGCTTCTTTGGGAGCAATGTAGATCGGGTAACGCGGGTGAATCAAGCGGGTCGGACGTTGCAGCGTGACGGCGGGGGCGTGCAAGCGAATGACTTCGCCGCGCACGCCGCGCAGTTGTGGCCACTTGGTGCGAGCGCCCAAGCCTCGGCAGTCAAACAACCAGTCGGGCTGGCCTGATTGACCCGGCTGAAAGTCTTCGGGCTGGCGTGGGCTGTTCCAGTGCAGGGCGACGTTTTGCTGCTCCAAGCTTTTGAGCAAAGCGGCCAGCAGTTGGCGGTTGTCGAGCTGGCCTTCGCCCGGCAAGTACAGGGCTTGTGCAAAGCGGTTTTCCAATGCCGGCTCGTGTTGTCGCAACCCTTCGGGGTTCAAGGTTTGAGCTGCAGCCAGGGTGGGCAGTTGCTGGCTTGTGCGGTGCATCAATTGTTCAAAGCGTTTGGCCTCGGCTGCATCTTGACGGTGCCACAGCACCAGCGTGCCGTTTTGTTGAAAAAACACGGGTTCTGACAAGGGGGCGATCAACTCGGGCCAGCGCTTGAGAGCATGTTGCCCCATCTGCACCACGGGCAGTTCGGTGATGGCCGATTCGGCCAACGGTGCCAACATGGCCGCTGCCACACGGGCTGCCGCACCTTGCGCATCGGGGCCTTGGGCTTCGAACACCGTAACGTGGTGGCCAAGTTGCGCCAATCTGTGAGCCAGCAAGCGGCCCATCAGGCCCGCACCCAGCACCACGCTTGAAATCTGTGTGCTCATTGAACGAGGTCCTTTGCAATTTGCGGATAATGCCGCCCATGAACCATTCTTACCGCTATGCACGCGTGCTCACCATTGCTGGCTCTGACAGCGGCGGTGGTGCCGGCATTCAGGCCGACCTGAAAACTTTTGCGGCCTTGGGCTGCTATGGCACCAGCGCCATCACGGCCTTGACGGCCCAAAACACGGTGGGCGTGCAAGGCATTCATGCCGTGCCAGCCGAGTTTTTGAAAGCGCAAATCCAGTCCGTTTTGGACGACATCGGTGTCGATGCGGTCAAGATCGGCATGTTGCATGCACCCGGCATTGTCGAAGTGGTGGCCTGGGCCATCGACCATTACAAATTGACCAACGTGGTGCTGGACCCCGTGATGGTGGCCACCAGCGGTGACCGTTTGATTGCCAGCGAAACCGTGCAAGTGTTGGTGCATGAGTTGTTTCCCCGCGTGAGCGTGATCACCCCGAATTTGGACGAGGCTGCGCTGCTTTTGGGGCGTGATATTCCCAACGCCGAGGCCTTGGACATCGCTGCGCAAGATTTGTTGGGCATGGGCGCTCGCGCTGTGTTGCTCAAGGGCGGGCACTTGGCGGGCGATGAGGTGGTGGATTTGCTGGCCGATGCCAGCGGCCCTTTGCAGCGCTTGGCGTCCCGGCGCATTGCCAGTCGCAATGTGCACGGCACGGGTTGCACCTTGTCGTCGGCCATCGCGGCGCATTTGGCCTTGGGCCATGGCTTGAGCGAGGCGGTGAGCCTGGCACGTGCCTTTATTTTGGCGGCCATTGCGCAAGGCGCAGACGTGACTACGGGCCAGGGTCACGGCCCGTTGAATCATGGGTTTGCGCCCGTGCCGCTTCATCGCATCACCAAACCGCCGTCGACCGTCAACACCTGACCCGTGACAAAGCGGCTCCAGTCTGAAGCCAAAAAAAGCACCGGCCCTGCCACATCGTCGGGGGTGGCCAAACGGCCCAGCGGGGTCTGTGCGATCAGCACCTCTTTGACGGACTCTTTGGTGGCGCGGCTGGAGTCGGTTGGGCTGACCAGACCGGGGGCCACGCAATTGACACGTATGCCCAAAGGCCCCAATTCGGCGGCCAAGTTGCGGCTGAAACCCACCAACGCCGCTTTGGCCGTGGTGTAGTCGTGGTACGCGATGCTGGGGCGGTCCACCAAGTCGCTGGTGAGGTTGATGATGCTGCCTTGCCCGCGCTGCTTGAAATGTGGCAACACCGCTTGGCAGGTGTTGTAGGCCGCATGCACTGCACCATCGAATTGCGTTTGATAAGCCTGCCAGGGCATATCCCCAAAGCGTGTGCGGTGGTCGGGGTCGAAGGTGTAGGGGCTGAAGGCGTTGTTCACCACCGCATCGATGCGACCGGTTTCGCGCAAGGCCTGTGCCACCATGGTGTTCACGGCTTCTGCAGAGCGCACGTCTGCTGACAGGGCCCACGCATCGCCGCCGAGTTGTTGACACCGCGACACCACGTCTTGCGCGGCATCGTGGTTGCTGAGGTAGTTGACCAGCACCATGGCGCCTTGACGTGCAAACGCCTGGGCAATGCCAGCGCCAATGCAGCGGCTGGCACCGGTGACCAAGATCACTTGGCCCGCAAAGTGGCCTGGGGTGGTGTTCATTTTTTTGGGGTGGTTTTTGTCGTGGTTTTGGCGCCTGGGGTGGCCTTGGTGAATGGTGGTAATAAATCCTGGCTGACCACATCGCTGATTCGGATGTCGCGTTGAATCACGCCAAAGGCTTTGTAGGCGTTGGCCCCCTTTTGCAGGCCAGCCATGTCGAAGGCACCCAAGCCACGCTGCTCGGTGATGGCCGACACGCTGGATTCGTTGCGCAGTCGAATGATGTCCAGGTTCATGCTGGTGTTTTGGCCGTCGATGGCGTATTTCACGGCCAGCTTGGCCGCTTCTTCGGGCGACTGCATCATCCATTTGGCGCTGTCTTGGTAGGCGTGCAGAAAACGTTTGAGCACGTCTTTTTTCTGTTGGTAGGTGTCTTCACGCACCACAAAAAAGTCACTGGAAATATTGAGGTGGTTTTTGATTTCCATCACATTCACACCGCCCAGGCCTTTTTGGCGGCCCACCAAAAGGCCGGTGTCGGTGGCGGCTGTTGCGTCTACTTGGCCTTGCATCAGCGGGGCGAAGTTGAGCAAGCCGGTCACGACCACAGTCACGTCGGCTTCAGTCAGGCCCGCTTGGTTTAAAAGCACTTGCAGGTTTTGACGGGTGCCGCTGGACAAGCTGTAAACGCCAATGCGTTTGCCCTTGAGGTCGGCAGGTTTGAGGATGTTTTGTGATTTGAGCGACACCACGTTAAACACGTTTTGCGGATAGATGTCGTAGATGGCGCGCAGCTTGGCACCTTTGTCCAAGGCGGTGAAAAACGAGCCGGGGTCGGTGAAGGCGACATCGGCTTGGCCACTGAGAATGTTGCGCAGCGCATCGCCACCCCCTGCACCCGGCACGTAGCCGAGCTCAATGCCTCGGGCTTTGAAAAACCCCTTGTCTTCTTCGACCAGCAAGTTGGTGATTTCGGTGATGGGCTTGCTCCAGCCGGCCACGACCACTTTGTCAAGCTGAAGTGCAGTTTGTGCCCAGCTCACGGCCGGTGCCGCGAGCGCCATGGCGCAGCTGATGGCGAGGTGAGAGATTTTGCGCGTCCAAGGGTTTGAGGTGAGGCGAGTCATTAAGGCGTCCTGGTTGAAAAATCGGAAGAAGGGTTGAGCAAATAGCGCTCTAAGCCTTCGCAAGCTTTGTAAAACGCGAGCCCGCACACGGTGATCACCGTGAGCACAGCAAACATCAGTGGGGTGTCCATAGAACCCTGTGCTGCAATGATCAATGCTCCCAAGCCCCGGCTGGCGCCAATGAACTCGCCTACCACCGCGCCCACCCAGGCCAGCACCACCGCCACGCGCACACCCGCCATGATGTTGGGCAAACCGGCCGGCAGCTTCAAGCGCCACAAGGTTTGCCAAGGGCTGGCGCGCAGCATGCGAAACAATTCCAGCTTGTTCGGATCGACCTGTTGCACGCAGGTCGCGGTGTTTTCGAGCAAAGGGAAAAAGCAGATCAAGGCGGTCATCACCACCGTGGGCAAGGTGCCAAAACCAAACCACACAATGAACAGTGGGGCCAGTGCCAGCTTGGGCACCACTTGGCTGATCACCACATAAGGCATGAGCACGCCACGCAGCCTTGCTGATTCGCCCAGCGCCACGCCACCGGCAAAGCCCATGCTGGCCCCGAGCAGCAAGCCCAGTACCACCTCGGTCAGCGTGTGTGCGATGTGCGGCCACAGGTAGCCGCTGCTGAGCCCTTGCCAAAGCGACTGCGCCACCACCGACGGTGCAGGCAGCACCAAAGGCGAGGTGTGGCCCACACGCACGGCCACTTCCCAGGTGGCCAAGCAGGCCAAGCCCAAAAGTGTGGCAAAGAGGGCATCGCGTTTCATGACAGCGTGGTGTCCATGGCGTGTCGCAGCTGTTCGCACAGTGCGTTGAAAGCGGGGGTGTAGCGCATGGCCGTTTGGCGTGGACGCGGCAAATCGATGTGCAAGTGCGCATGGATGCGCCCTGCATGCATGAGGCTGACTTGGTCGGCCAGATACACGGCCTCGGCCATGTCGTGTGTGACAAACAACACGGCGGTGCCGTGCTGATGGCACAGCGCCAAAAAGTCGCGCTGCAGTTCATCGCGGGTGATGGCGTCGAGCGCGGCAAACGGCTCGTCCATGAACAACACGGCCGGGCGAGTGATCAAAGCCCTGGCAATCGCCACGCGGCTTTGCTGTCCGCCCGAAAGTTGCTGGGGTTTGTTGTCCCGCAGGGCGGCCAGGCCCATTTGCGCCAGCAGTTGTTCGCCATAAGCCCGCTGATCGGCGGTGACAAGGCCGTGCAAGCTGTGCGGCAAAAGCACGTTGTCCAAGACATTGAGCCAATTGAGCAGGTTGGGAGACTGGAACACAAAGCCCATCTCCGAGGTGGGTTGCTGCACCGTGCAGCCCTTGAGCTGAACCTGCCCTTGCTGGGGCGTGAGCAAGCCAGCCGCGAGTTTGAGCACCGTGGTTTTGCCGCAGCCGCTGCGACCAATCAGGCAATGGATTTCGCCAGGTGCGAGTTGCAGGCCAACGTCACGCACCACCTCGCCCCGATCAGGGTAGGCAAAGTGCAGTGCGTCGAGTTGCAAAAAGGGCATGGCCAACATGTTCAATGCCTCAAACCTCGTAGGGTGTGAAGCGCTCGGCCGCCAGTTCGGAGGAGGCTTCTATGTCCACCATGCGCACCAGATCGAGCAGGCTGAAGCGGCCATCGTGGTGCCAGCCCGCTTGCGGCGCAGTCATGGCGCCTAAAGCACACAGGCGTGTCACCCCGGCTTGGCCCAAGCATTCGCCCAAATGCAGCAGTTCTTCAGGCGCTACAGCCAGACCCACGGTTTGCAGAAAATCGCGCTGTGCTGCGATCAAGGGCATGACATCGTCCAGGGTGTCCACCGCCACCACCAGGACATGGCGGTTCAGTGGGCCCGCCGTGAGCGGCAATGGGCGGTTGCTGAACACCACTCTGCTGGCGTGTTGACCTGCGCCGCTGCCCAATACGGTGTGGGTGGCGTCGTTCATTGCGGTGAGTTCATGTGCCTCACACCAAGCGCCGGCTTGGGCGGCTTCTTCAAGCGAAAGCATGCGGCGTGGCAGCTTGTGCTGCAAGCCGGACAGTTCGTGTGCCAGGTGCTGTGCAAAGTCTTTGGGAGTAACGGGTGCGCCGCGTTGGACGTAAAACACATGGGGTGAATAGCAGCCTTGTTGGTCGTAGCGCACCACATCCAGCGCAGCCTGACGTGCCACGCCAGGCCCTTTGAGCACCGACAGTGCTGCGGCCGACACCATGCCAAAGCTCAGTTTGTGGCCATGTGGCAAAAAGCGTGCAGTGACCGGCACTTGGGCCTGCATGGCCTGCAAGGCCGCGTTGCCACCGTAGGCCAGCACCACGTCGGCCAATGCGAAGGCGGTGTGCTCGTGCGAAGCCCCGCTGGGCCACCACACCACGGCAAAGCAATCGGCCCAACGCGGTTCGACCTCTGCCAGCAAGCGAGCGAACAGGGTGGCAAACACCGGCTCGGCACTGGAGACCTTGCCAATGGCGCCTGCCTTGACCAAGAGGCCCGAGACAAAACTCCACATCGGCAGGGCGGGCACATTGCCTGCCCACACATGCACCAAAAGCTCTGGCCCAAAGGCCCGAGCCCAACCGCCGGCTGTGCGGGGTTGAAACTCGTCCAGCACCTTGGGGTTGGCGAAGTCTTCGGCCACAAAACGTTGCAACTGCAAACCCCGGAAAGTTTGCAGATAAGCGTTCAAGTTCAAGCGCAGCATCTCGGCGTCAAAGCCAGTGGCCTGGGGCAGCAGGCGATCGAGCTGTTGTCGGTAGGGGTCTTGGCTGTCAAGCAGACGTGCGGTGGCTTTGTCCAGCACGCGCACGATGTCCGAGACGGTCATGGTTTTCAAATGCAGGCGGCTGGCTTGCTGCACACGCTGCGCCAGTGCGGTGATTTGTCCGGGGCTAAGTTGCGGCAACCAGGCCCACAAGGGGGCCTGGGGGGTGCCCAGGCTGAGGCGATGCCATGTGACATCGGCCTCGTCGAGTCCCGGTAAATAACCTGCTTTGAACACCGGGGCGTTCATGCTGTTGCCGCTCTTAAAAATTGGTCAACCGCCATCGAGCAGCCTTTGGCTTGTGCGCCTTGGGCACGGCCCAGCAAGACAAACCCATCGACGCTGGCTTGCCCCACGTCTTCTGTCAGGATGGTGACCACTGAATTGAAGTTGGCCAAATCGGTGTGGGCCAAGATGCCGCGTTCGCCAGAGGGGACATCTTGCCCCGTCAGCGGGTCGACCAAGCGCGAACGAATCCAGTGCGAGCCACGTTTAACAGCGGGCAAGCTGTGGTTGCCCGCGTCGTAAAACTGGGTGCTCAATTCGGTCATGCCGTACATGTTGATGCACTGCTCACGGCGCACGCCAAAGGTGGTGCTGAGTTGGTCGTAAAAAGACGCCATGGGCACTTCGCGCGATTGGCCTTTGAAGCCACCGGTGTCGAGCAAGCGGCTGTCTTGGGGCAAGCCAAATGTTGTGCCTCGCTCTTGCAAAGCGTCCATCAAATGCACAAAGCTGTAGCTGGCGCCCAGCAGTGCAAAGGGTTGACCCGAGTCGTGAGCCTGTTGCAGTGCCTCGCACAAGGCATCGGTGCGCAGGCCGTTGGCGTCCAGGTAATACGCGCTGTCGGGCGTGCCAAAGTGCTTGATCGCCAGCGCCAGGTAGTGTGCCAGCGAGGAGTTGGGCATCAGGTCTTCGGTCGGAAACAAGATGCCCATGCGCAGCTTGGCATCGCCTTGCATGAAGTGCCGTGAAAAGTTGTGCAGCATGGAGGCGTCGTACACCGCCACAGTGGGGTGAAAGTGGCGGCCCTTCACATCGCCACGCGTGGTGCCGCTGGTCATGAAGGTGCGTGCACAGGTGTCGGGCGGCACACAGCTCAGCGTCAAATCTTTGAATGCGTTGATGGGCACAGCCGGAATGTCTTGCCAGCGTTTGACCACCCGCGGGGTTTTGCCACGCCCTTGGCAAAACTTCTGGAACGGGCGGTTGTGTTCAAACTGGTGGGCAAACAATTTCAATGCGAGCGCATTGAAGTCGTCGTCGCTCACCGTTGGCTGTGCAATGAATGCCAGCAATTCTGAGATCAGGGCGTTCATATCAGAGCCTTGTGGGCATGGCGTTGAATGAAAGTCACTGTGCTTGGCCGCGTGTCAAGCGAGCGAGGAGGAAGGTGAGCAAGAGGGTGGGCAAGGCAGAGCCGTATTGCGGTGCCCAAGCGGCTGCGGCGTGAAACACCCCAATGCCCAGCAGCCACAGCGCAGCAGCCACGATGTTGACTTTGGGCGTGAGTGCAGTGTTTGGAGAGGCTGTGATGCTTGACCCGCGGCCTAAAATCACGCCATAAAGCGGTACAAATACCGAGCTGAGCATCAGCAAAAAAGGCTCTAGGCTGTGCATCGGCAAAATCAGGGCCAGTGTCGTGCACAGCAGGGCGAGGGACAGACCCCAGCGTCGAATGGACCAGGCAGGCTTGAGGCTGTTGGCCGATACTGCACCCGAATACACATCGCCGTAGGCGTTGTCGAGCTCATCAAGCAATATCAATCCCAGTGCCAGTAAGCCGCCTTGTGCGAACAACATGGCCGTTACCAAATCCGCGCCGGGTTCTGAAACGCTCGCAACCAAAAAGCCCAAGGCGTAACACCAGGCATTGGCCAATGCGTAGCCTGTCCATGTGCCAGCCAAAGTGCTGCGGCCGCTTCGGCCGTGGCGCGCAAAATCGGCCACCAGCGGTAACCAGGACACGGGCATGGCCATGACCAAGTCGATGGCCGATAGCAAGCTCATGGTTCCGTTGCCGGGGCGGGCCATAAAAGCAGCCATGCCCTGCGCACTGACCACCCCAAAAAAGTGCCAACTGAGCCAGAGCAGCGAACCGATGACCAAGGGCAAACCGATTCGACTGACGAATTTTCTGACCAAGGTCAGCATCGATCCGGTCATGAGCAGAACCAGAATGCTGCCCCACAGCAAGGTGGGCCAAACGGTGTTGATTTTCAGGTCCAGGGCGCGCTCGCCAATGGCGGTACTACCGTCGCGCATGACCACCAGCTCAAAGGTGGTCCAGCCGACCAATTGCAGGATGTTGAGCAGCACGGGCAGACGGGCAAACGAGCTGCCGTAAACGCGGTGCATCAGGCCCGCGCTGGACAACCCGGTGTCGCAGCCCAGTTTGGCCGTTGATGCCAACAGACCCGAGCCCACGATGGAGCCGATCAGGATGGCAATGAGCGCATCGCGCGTGCCCATGGCGGGCACCAAGTAGGCGCCAACCTGCATGACCAGCAGGCCAACTCCGAGGCTGAACCACAGTGAGGCGTGCGTAAAACCTGTGAAAAGACGTTCGTCTTCGCCCACAGGTGCGAGAGGTGCGTTGTTTGTGTATGCCATTGCTTTTATCAAGTAAATGGCAGTTCGGCGAGGCCTGTGCAACCGCCATCAATGGGGTTGCCCTGTGTAGGCCAGCTTCCCTGCGCGAGGATTACCTCAATCAGGTTCAAAGGGACTTTCTCAGTCGAAGACCTCACGGCCCCCAACACCCCTAGCGAATGCGCCGCAGTTTTGCGGCGCGGTGTGAATTCTATGCGATGCCCAGCCGCTGGTGCAGTACGGTGGATGTTGTCGTGTATTGCAGCAGTGTCTTTTCGGCAGGCCGAAGCAGAGCGACGGCACCAAATGCGGCCAGCGTGGCTTCGTGAAAGCCGCAGAGGATGAGCTTCTTTTTGCCGGGGTAGGTGTTGATGTCACCGACCGCAAAAATGCCCGTTTCGGACGTGCCAAAGTTCTCGGTGTTGACCACCAGTTGCTTGCGCTCCATGGCCAGGCCCCATTGCGCCACTGGCCCCAACTTGGGCGACAGGCCCAAACAGGTTTGCAGCACATCGAGGCTGAGCCACTCGGTGTCGCCTTGTGGGTTGAGCAGCTCGAGGGCTTGGAGGCGACCACTTTCGTTGCGCAAGCCCGTGGGCTGGCCGGCCACAAAGCGCATGCGGCCTTGGGCACAGGCTTGGCGCATCTGCGCAATCAGATCGGGGGCGGCGCTGAATTGGTCGCGCCGGTGCAACAGCGTGACGCTGGCTGCCGCGTGTGGGCCTTCGCAGGCGCTCAAGCAGGTTTGCAAAGCCGCATCACCTTCACCGGCCACCACCAGATGCTGGCCGGCCCAGCGCTCGGGGGCGGGGTGTTCGGCAAAGACTTGGGTGCCTTCAAAGGCGCTCAGGCCATCGAGCAGCATGCGGCGCGGCACAAATGCACCGACGCCTGCGGCGATGAACAAGGTGTTGGTGTGGAATGTGCAGCCCGAGCCGGTGCTGACTTTCAGGCGCTGATCGGGCAGGCGTTCGATGCTGTCAACTTGTTGGCCCAAGTGCAGCGTGGGTTTGAAGGGCGCAATTTGCTGTTGCAAGCGTTCGACCAACTCGCGGCCGGTACAAAAGGGGATGCCCGGTATGTCGTAAATGGGTTTGCCCGCATACAGCTCAGCGCATTGGCCACCCACATGAGGCAGGGCGTCCACCACATGGCAGTGGATGCCTTGCAGGCCGAGCTGGAAGACCTGAAACAGGCCCACGGGGCCTGCGCCAATGACCAACGCTTCGGTGTCGATGGGGGCGGTCATGGGGCAAGGTTCACAAAAAAGCCAGACAAAAGACCAAGTGGCTTGGCCTTTGGGGATTAGCGAATCAGTTGTGAGAGTTTGCCGGTCTTGTCTTTCCAAGCATCGGCTTCGGCCATGGGGGCCTTGCGCTTGGTGATGCTTTTCCAGCCGGGCAACAAAGCCAATTCGGCGTTCAACTTGGTCATGTGCTGCTGGTCGGCGGGCAGGTCTTCTTCGGCATAAATGGCGTTGACCGGGCACTCGGGGATGCACACGGCGCAGTCGATGCACTCATCGGGATCGATGGTCAAAAAGTTAGGGCCTTCGCGGAAGCAGTCCACAGGGCAAACGTCCACACAGTCGGTGTATTTGCACTGGATACAGGATTCGGAAACAACGTGGGTCATGATGGACTCGAAAAATGAGACCGCGCCTTCGGGCGGGCGCGAAAACGTGGATTTTAATGGAGATCAGTTCACCAACACCGCGCCTGAGGTCTTGTGGCTGGCGGTGTCGACCAGCACCAAGGCACCGAGGATGCGCGACTGGGCAAAGGGCAGGGTGACCAAAGGTTCTTGCAAAGCCAAGGTGACGTGGCCGATGGCGTTGGGGGCCAACTCGGTGGCTTCTTCTTCGGCCAGGGTGTTCACGTTCAGGCGGTGCACCACGCGCTGCACCTTGACCTTGACCCAGCGGTGGCCGTGCAGCGCCCAATACAGGCGACCTGCGACCAAGGGTTCATCGTCCATCCAGGCGATGGTGGTGCTCAAGGTGCGTTGGCTTTCGGGCGAGCCCAAAGATGCCGATTTTTCGGCCAAGAGCCAGTCGCCACGCGAGACATCCACCTCACGGTCGAGCACGATGCCTGCGCTGTGGCCTGCGGCCTTGTTTTGCGGCTGGCGTGTGGCTGACAGCACTTGAGAGACCACAGCGGTTTGCCCGCTGGGAAAGACCTTGACGGTCTGGCCCGGCTCGATGCTGCCGGTGGCCACGCGGCCCCAAAACACGCGGCGGCCCTGGGTGGTCACGCCAGAGTCGTGGAATTTTTCGACCCATTGCACCGGAAAGCTGAAGGCCACTTCGGTCTCGGCGGGGGTGGCAGGCAGGTCTTCGAGAATGCTCAGGAGGCTGGGGCCGGTGTAGCCGCACCAGCTGCTTTGGCCATGGTTCTCTTTGTCCACCACGTTCCAGCCTTTGAGGGCCGACACGGGCACCATGGCGGTGACTTGGATGTTCGCCTCTTTGGCAAATTTTTCGAGTGCGCCAGCGATGTTCTTGTAGGCCACAGCGGCATCGGCCACGGCGTCGAGCTTGTTGATGGCGAACACGATGGAGGGCACGCGCAGCAGATTGACCAGCAGCGAGTGGCGGCGGGTTTGGGGCAGCAGTTGCAGATCGGGGTTGGCCCAGTCGAGTTTGATGGCGTCGACCAAGACCACAGCGGCGTCAGCGCTGGATGCGGCGGTGACCATGTTGCGGGTGTACTGCTCGTGGCCGGGCGCGTCGCCAATGATGAATTTGCGTGCTTCGGTGTTGAAGTAGCGGTAAGCCACGTCGATCGTGATGCCTTGCTCACGCTCGGCGCTCAAGCCATCGGTCAGCAGGGCCAGATCGGTCTCGCCCGAGCGCTGCACGCCAGCCAAGTGGTCTTGCAACACCGCCTTGGTGTCCACCAGCAGGCGGCCAATGAGGGTGCTCTTGCCGTCGTCGACCGAGCCGCAGGTGATGAATCGCAACGCGGTTTGTGTGTTGCTTTCAGAGGACTTGGCTGAGAAATGTTTGTCGTTGCTCATGAATGTGTGCTCCCGCGTGATCAGAAATAGCCGTCTTTTTTGCGCTTCTCCATCGAAGCCTCGGACGTCTTGTCGTCCATGCGCGTGGCGCCGCGCTCACTCACATCAGCGGCCAATGTCTCGATCACGATTTGCTCGGGCGTGGCGGCGTCGCTTTCGACCGGGCAGGTGCAAGTGATGTCGCCCACGGTGCGAAAACGCACATCGCGGACTTCGACCTTTTCGCCGTCTTTGGGCGGGGTCAGATCGGTCACAGGCACCAACAGGCCACGGCGGTCCACCACTTCGCGCTTGTGCGTGTAGTAAATCGAGGGCAGTGCGATTTTTTCGCGGGCAATGTATTGCCACACGTCCAACTCGGTCCAGTTGCTGATCGGGAAAACGCGAAAGTGCTCGCCCGGCTGCAACTTGTGGTTGAACAGCGTCCACAGTTCGGGGCGTTGGGCTTTGGGTTGCCACTGGCCAAAGCTGTCGCGGTGGCTGAAGATGCGTTCCTTGGCGCGGGCCTTTTCTTCGTCGCGGCGGGCGCCACCGATCAGCGCGTCAAAGCGGAACTCTTCAATCGCCTCCAGCAAGGTCACCGATTGGTGCACATTGCGGCTCTCGCCCGGATGGGCCAGGCGCACGGTGCCGCGTTTCATCGAGTCTTCAACGTTACGCACGATGAGCTCGGCACCCAACTCTTTGGCTCGCGAGTCGCGAAAGTCGGTCACTTCCTTGAAGTTGTGGCCGGTGTCGATCATCAGCAGCGGATAGGGGATGCGCCCCGCGCCAAAGGCCTTTTCGGCGCACCGGAGCATGACCAGCGAATCTTTGCCACCCGAAAACAGCAAGGTGGGGCGCTCGAAAGCGGCGGCGACTTCGCGCAAGATGAAGATGGTTTCTTCTTCCAACGCGTCCAGATGGCTGTTGCTCAGGGTGTGCAACTCGGTTTGTGTGATGGCGTTCATGTTCGTTTGTGATTTTCTCAAGTCATCCCTGCGTTCTAAATTTGTCATCCCTGCGAAGGCGGGGATCCAGAAATCGGACCCATGGATCCCCGCCTTCGCGGGGATGACAATTCAGTGGCGGGATGGCTGTTCAGTGGCGGGATGGCTGTTCGGTGCGGGGTTGGTGGTTCAGTGGAAGGTGGTTTTTCGGTCTGCATTCCGGAGCTAAAGCCGTCGACCTGCAAGGCGTTCATTTCTTGACGTGCAAGCCGCACTCTTTGGCGGTTTCGTCTTCCCACCACCAGCGACCAGCGCGGAACTCTTCGCCCAGGCTGATGGCCCGTGTGCAGGGGGCGCAGCCGATGCTTGGGAAGAACCGATCGTGCAGTGGGTTGTAGTCCACTTGGTTTTCGGCGATGTAGTGCCACACATCGCCCCAAGTCCATTGGGCCAAAGGGTTGAATTTGGTCAAGCCCACGGCGGCGTTTGTGCTGCCGTTCTGAGCGACTTTGGCGACTTCGCTGTCGTCTTGCAGGGGCACTTCGGCACGGGCGGTTGATTGTTCCTGGCGCAAGCCGGTGATCCAGGCGCGTTGGCCTTTCAGGGCGCGGCCCAGCGGCTCCAGCTTGCGCACCGTGCAGCAGGCTTTGCGCAAGTCCATGCTTTGGTAAATCGCGTCTTGGCCTTTGTCACGCACGAACCGGATGACCGATTCTTGTATCGGACGGAAGACATTGATGGGCGCACGCGAATGGGCCTGGGTGCGTTCAAGCAAGGCCAGGGTCTCGGTGTGCAGTGCGCCGGTTTCGAGTACAAAAACCGGAATGTCGAGTTGCAGTTGATTGATGAGGTGGGTGATCACCACGTCTTCGGCACCCAAGCTGGAGGCCTGGGTCACGGGCGTGAACTCGGTGGCCGCGCGTTGCAGCAGGGCCTGGGTTTCGGCCAGCTTGGCGGCGAACTGTGGGCTGGCTTTGGCGTTTTGCTCGGTGGCTTTGGCCGGGGCCTTGCGGGAGGATATGAGGCTTGAAGTCATGGTTTCATCAGGCCATTTCTGCAAAATGGGGTTGTGTGCCCACAGCAGAGCCTTGGTAGAACCCGGCAAAGCGGTCGAACTGGCGTTGTGCAGCCGAGGCATCCAGGCCTTCGCGCAGCACGGCCACGTCAAAGCCGGTGCGCTGCATTTGCACCAGTTGGTCGATCAGCACGTCGCCTGTGGCACGCAGTTCACCTGCAAAGCCCAAACGGCGGCGCAGCAAAAAGGCTTGGCTGTAAGCGCGGCCATCGGTGAATTTGGGAAACTGAAGGTCGATGCGTGTCACGCCATTCAAATCGAGCGTGCGCGGGTCCACGTCGTTGGCCAGCGTCAGGACGGCAGGCGATTCAAGGGATTGGTGTTCTTGGGCGGTGATGATTTTCATGGTCTTTTCTTCCCGTGTTCAGGCGGTCTGGGCATCGGCAGCCGGATGACGCGCTGCATTGGCCGCAGCCTTGAACGGGTCTTGGCCCACGCGGCGCAGGGTTTCAATGAAGTATTCGTCGCGACCTTGCTCGGGCTGGCGCAGGGCTTTGTAGGTGTTGAGGATCGCTTCGATCACGTCGGGCACTTCGAAGGACGAGAACGACGGGCCAACCACTTTGCCAGCGACCGTGGGGCCTGACAGCGCTTTGCCGTCTGAGCCACCCAGCGTGACCTGGTACCACTCCTTGCCATCTTTGTCGACACCCAGGATGCCGATGTGACCGCTGTGGTGGTGACCGCAGGAGTTGATGCAGCCGCTGATGTGGAAGTCGATGTGGCCCAAGTCATCGAGCTCGTCCAGGTCTTGGTAACGCTCGGTGATGGCCGCAGCCAGTGGCAGCGAACGGGCGTTGGCCAGTGCGCAATAGTCGCCGCCGGGGCAGGCGATCATGTCGGTCAGCAGGCCGATGTTGGGCTGGGCCAGGCCCAAGGCTTTGGCTTCGAGCCACAGCGCGTGCAGTTGGTCCAGCCGCACCCAGGGCAGCACCAAGTTTTGGGTGTGCGTGACGCGGGCTTCGCCAGCGGAGTACTTGGCCACCAAAGCGGCAGAGGCCTCCAACTGGTCGGCGCTGGCGTCACCGGGGGCTTGGCCCATGCGCTTGTACGACAGTGTCACAGCGCGCAGGGCTGGGTTTTGGTGGGGCTGCACGTTTTGCGCGATCCAGCGGGCAAAGGCGGGCGTTTTGGCCGCTTCGATGCTGACATCGGCTTCGGCCTTGGCAGCCCACTCGGCATCGGACAAAGGCAGGTTGAGCGCGGGCGCGGCAAAGCACGCGGCCACGCGGTCGAACTCTGCTTGCGGGATGGTGTGCAGGCCGCCGTCCTTGACCAGAATGTCTTGGTACTCGGATTCGACTTCGTCAAAGTAGCGCTGGCCTTCGGCCTTGACCAAAATTTTGATGCGGGCCTTGTACAGGTTGTCGCGGCGGCCCCAGCGGTTGTAGACGCGGATCACGGCTTCGAGGTAATTCATGATCTGGTTCCAGGGCAGGAACTCGCGGATCACGGTGCCCACCACGGGTGTGCGGCCCATGCCGCCACCCACCAGCACTTTGAAGCCCACTTCGCCAGCGGCGTTTTTGACCATCTGCAGGCCCACGTCGTGCCAGCCAATGGCGGCGCGGTCTTCGGCAGCTCCGGTGATGGCGATCTTGAACTTGCGCGGCAAAAAGGCGAATTCAGGGTGCAGCGTGCTCCACTGGCGGATCATCTCTGCATAGGGGCGTGGATCGACCACTTCGTCCACGGCCACACCGGCCAGCGCATCGGTGGTGGTGTTGCGGATGCAGTTGCCGCTGGTCTGGATGCCGTGCAGGTTCACACTGGCCAAAAGGTCCATCACGTCGGCCGATTTGGACAAGGGAATCCAGTTGAACTGCACGTTTTGGCGGGTGGTGAAGTGACCGTAGTTGGTGGTCAGCTTGGGTGCCAAGCCCGCGATTTTGTCTTGCGTGGCTTGGGCTTCGGCCAGCAGAGCGGCGTCGGGCGTGTCGTAGTCGCGGGCGATTTGGGCCAGCACTTTGAGCTGAGGTGCCGAAATTTCGCCATAAGGCACGGCCACGCGCAGCATGGGGGCGTAGCGCTGCACGTACCAGCCGTTTTGCAGGCGCAGAGGCTTGAATTCATCGCCCGTGAGTTGGCCGGCCTGAAAGCGCTCCAGTTGGTCGCGGTGTTGCGCGGCGCGGGCGCGAACGAACTGTTTGTCAAATTCGGTGTAGTGGTACATGGTGTAACGGCAGGTCAGAAGAAATTCAGATCAAAACCAGTTTGGTGCCAGCCCAGGCCAGCAAAACGGAAAGCAGGGAACGGATCACACGGTCTGGTGTGTGTTGCGTCAGGCGCGAGCCCAGCCAGATGCCGGGCAAAGAGCCCGCCAGCAGTTTGGCCAGCAAAGGCCAGTCCACCGAGCCCAGTGATGCGTGGCCAAGGCCTGCAACCAAGGTAAGAGGCACGGCATAGGCAATGTCTGCGGCCACGATGCGCGGCAGCGGCAGCATGGGGTAAAGCAAAAGCAACACAGTGACGCCAATGGCCCCCGCGCCGACCGAGGTGAGCGTGACCAAAGTGCCGATCAGGGCGCCAAACAGCACAGGCAGGCTCCAGTGGCGCGGTGTGCTGGCCAGGGCTTCGTCTTGCGCGGCCAAATGCCGTGGTACTTGTTTGCCGCGCACGGCCTTGTAGAGCATGGCCGCCGCCGTGAGCAACAAGGCCACGCCCAAGGTGGTGGTCATCAAGGCTTGCACTTTGGGATCGGCAGGGCCTACCCAATGCAAAAAGCCCAAAGTCGCCAGGCAAGCCGGGATGCTGCCCGCGCTGAGCAAACCCACCACGCGCCAAGGCACGATGCGCTGACGCGCAAAGCTGATGGTGCCGCCCAGCTTGGTGAAAGCCGCAAAGAGCAAGTCGGTGCCCACGGCCATGTAAGGCTTCACGCCAAAGAAAAAGATCAACAGCGGTGTCATCAACGAGCCGCCACCCACCCCCGTCAGGCCCACGATGGTGCCCACGAAGAAACCTGCAAAGACATAAGCCAAATCAAACATGGGTGCGACTGTAAAGTCTCTTTATGCCTGAACAAACGATTTTTTAGTTGGTTATATATGTCGATTGCTTATAAGAAGTGCGGGCGTGAATTTGTCACTCCGATCCGCCCCCCGACCAGATCAGGGTCATGTCTTTTGAATCCGCCACCCCCGACCAGATCGGGGGTCCATGCCTTCGGTTTGGATGGATACCCGGTCAAGCCGGGCATGACAGGTCAAGCCGGGTATGACCGGCCGGGGTAGGTATCGCAAACATTCGTCACCCCCGACCAGATTGGGGTCATGTCTTTTGAATCCGTCACCCCCGACCAGATCGGGGGTCCATGCCTTCGGTTTGGATGGATACCCGGTCAAGCCGGGTATGACAGGTCAAGCCGGGTATGACAGGTCAAGCCGGGTATGACCGGCCGGGGTGGGTATGACAGGACAAGCCGGGTATGACCGGCGACCATTCAAGCTGTTCATGACCGGTGTTTTGTGTGTCAACTCCGCGACAGGGCAAAAACTGGCTGTTACAGTCACGATTTTCACCGTAACCCTAGGACTCATTTTATGAACCGCCTTATTGCCACTGGCCTGCTGACAGCCGCCGCCGTGGTCCCCGTATTTGCCCAAACCCCGATCAAGATCGGTGAGATCAACAGCTATTCCGCCATTCCCCAATTCACCCAGCCCTACAAGCAAGGCTGGCAGTTGGCGCTCGAACAGGTCAATGCCCAGGGCGGTTTGCTGGGCCGCAAGGTCGAAGTCATTGCCCGAGACGACGCGGGCAAGCCTGAAGAGGCGTTGCGCCACGCCATCGAGCTGACGTCCAAAGAAAAAGTCGATGTGCTGGCTGGCGGCTTTTTGTCCAACATCGGCTTGGCCCTGGCAGACCATGCCCACAAAAACAAGCGCCTGTTTGTGGCGAGCGAGCCATTGACCGATGCCATCGTCTGGGACAAAGGCAACCGCTACACCTTCCGCCTGCGCCCCAGCACTTATATGCAGGCGGCCATGTTGGTTGAAGAGGCGGCCAAGTTGCCCGCCAAGCGCTGGGCCACGATCGCGCCCAACTACGAATACGGTCAAAGCGCCGTCGCCAGTTTCAAGGAACTGCTCAAGGCCAAGCGCCCTGATGTGGAGTTTGTCAGTGAGCAGTGGCCAGCTCAGGGCAAGATCGACGCGGGCAGCACGCTCACGGCCACCATGGCCAGCAAGCCCGACGCCATTTTCAATGTGACCTTTGGCGCCGATTTGGCCAAGCTGGTGCGCGAAGGCAACCAGCGCAATGTCTTTCCCAAGACGCCGGTCGTCTCGCTCCTGTCGGGCGAGCCCGAGTACCTGGAAGTGCTGAAAGACGAAACGCCCAAAGGCTGGATCGTGACGGGCTACCCTTGGGACCAGCTCGACAACAAAGAGCACGCCAGTTTTGTGGCCAACTATTACAAAAAGTTCAATGAGAACCCCAAGGTGGGCTCGGTGGTGGGCTATGCCACTATGCAGGCGATTTTTGCGGCCATCCAAAAAGCCAATTCGACCGACAACGAGAAGCTGGTCATCGCCATGCGTGGCCTCAAGTTCAGCACGCCGTTTGGTCCGGCCGAATTCCGCGCGATCGACCAACAGTCCACCATGGGCGCTTATGTGGGCAAGCTTGACCAGCGCGGCGGCAAAGGCACCATGGTGCAGTGGCGCTATGCCGACGGCAAGGCTTACCAGCCCAGCGACGCGTATGTGAAGTCGCGCCGTCCGGCCGACGCGATGAAGTAAACGGGCCGCTCACAGCGGCTCAAGCGCTGGCCAAACCCCATTGTTGGGCACTGCTGGCTTCCCAGAAATCGGCAAAAGGACTGGGCAGAGGGGGCTTGCCGATGGTGGGGGACAGCAACTGGCCCGGTGCCAAGGTGTCCACCATGCTGGCCAAGCTGCGTGCTTGGCCTTGACCGTTGCGCACCATCAGGTGCTGTGGGCTGATCTCGCTGGGGCTTTGGAGTCCGGCGGCGCCCAGCAAGTCGGCCAAGGCATGCAGGGTGTTGGCATGAAAGTAAAACACCCGCTCGGCTTTGTCGGTGACCACAATCGCGCGTTGGCGCACCGGGTCTTGCGTGGCCACGCCTGTGGGGCAGTGGTCGGTGTGGCAACTGCGTGACTGGATGCAACCGAGCGAAAACATGAAGCCACGGCCCGCGTTGCACCAATCGGCCCCCAGGGCCAGGCAACGCGCCATGTCAAACGCCGAGATCACTTTGCCCGAGGCCCCGATCTTGATGCGCTCACGCAAACCGGCCCCGACCAAACTGTTGTGCACCAAGCGCAGACCGTCGCGCAAAGGCATGCCCACATGGTCCGCAAATTCGATGGGCGCAGCGCCTGTGCCGCCTTCGCCCCCGTCCACCACCACAAAGTCGGGTGTTTGTTGGGTCTGGACCATCGCTTTGACCAGAGAAAACCATTCTGCCGGGTGGCCCACGCACAACTTGATGCCCACCGGTTTGCCGCCCGACAACTGGCGCAGTTGCGCCACAAATGCCAACAACTCCAGTGGGCTGGCAAAAGCCGAATGCCGGGCCGGTGAGACGCAGTCTTGGCCCATGGGCACGCCTCGGGCTTCGGCGATTTCAGCGCTGACCTTGGCCTTGGGCAACACGCCGCCATGGCCGGGCTTGGCCCCTTGTGAGAGTTTCACCTCGATCATCTTGACCTGAGGCGACTGCGCTTGCAGTGAAAAGCGCTCGGGGTCAAAGCGGCCATCGGCTGTGCGGCAACCAAAATAGCCCGAGGCAATTTGCCAGATCAGGTCGCCCCCATGCTGGCGGTGGTGCACCGAGATGCTGCCTTCACCGGTGTCGTGCGCAAATTGGCCCATGGCCGCCCCCCGGTTGAGCGCCTGGATGGCGTTGGGTGACAAAGCCCCAAAGCTCATGCCCGAAATATTGAGCAGTGACAAGGCATAGGGCTGTGTGCACTGCGATTCGCCCACTTGGATGCGAAACGAGGCCGGGTCCAGTTGCACGGGCAGCAAGGAGTGGGCGAGCCATTCGGTGCCCGAGCTGTACATGTCTTTGATGCTGCCAAAGCCGCGCTTGTCGTTTTGCATTTTGGAGCGGGCATAAACCATGGCCCGCTGGTTGCGAGAAAACGGCAGTTTTTCCTCGTCATCCTCTAAAAAGTATTGGCGCAATTCGGGGCGGATGTATTCCAGTCCATAGCGCAGTCGTCCGGTCAAGGGGTAGTTGCGGCGCACCGCCTGTTTGGTTTGGGTGAAGTCGATCCAGCCCAGCGCAAACAGCACCGCGAAGCTGGCGCTGGCCCAGGCCGAAAAAGGCCAGGCCACGACGGCCGCAGGGGCTGTGGCCAGCCAAGGCAGATAGCGGGAGAAAGACTGACGGGCCATGAACTGCACTCCCAAAAACATCCATCGTAGATGGTGTTGGTGATTTTGGTAGATTTTTATGCGCGAATGTAGCGTTCTGCTGCCAAATGTTTGGCCAGTGACGGGGCCAAGGGCAAGGGCGTGTTGCACAACCACGCGGCGGTGAGTTCACCGCACAACACGGCCAGGCTGATGCCGCGTGCGCCCATGCCCGTGCAGAGCCACAGGCCCGGCAGACGTTGGCTGTCGATGGGCCCCACGGCAGGCAGGCGGTTGGGCAGGGTGCAGCGCAAGCCGGCCCAGCCGTGGATGTGCGCCGGGCCAAACTGCTGCTGCATGGCTGCACCCAAGTTGGGCAGCAAGGTGGCCAGACGCAGCTGGTTGGCGGCGTGGTCTTCTTCGCGCACGGGCGCTTGTTCGCAGTTGCGCTCAAAAGTAGAGCCGATGAACCAGCCCGGCTGGCCGTCTGGCGTGGGCACACCGCTGATAAAACTGCCGTGCCCGTTGACCGGAAAGGGCGGCAGTAGCTGGCGCTGGGCGTCGTTCAAATCGTGCATGTGGCCAAAACTGACTTGCCCACGCAAAGGGTTCAAGGGCACGGCAAAACCGGGCAGGGGCTGCAGTAATGCCAGGCTGTCAAAGGCGCTGGCCACCACCAGCAAGGGGGCTTGGCCCAAGGCCCGGCCTTGGGCATCGGTCACTCTCCACAGGTCGCCGCGTCGTTCAATGGTGTTGGCTTTGTGCTGCCAAAGCACCTGCACACCCGGGGTTTGCAGTTGCGCCGCCACCAGTTGACGGGGCCTGATCCAGCCAGCCTGTTCATGCCAGAGTGCAGGCGTTCCGAGGGGCAGACCCGCTGCCGCGACTTGTTCGGCGCTGGCCTGCACGCTCCCTTCGTGGGGGCTGTCAGGGGTGCTGTCTTGGGTGTTGTCTTGGGTGTTGTGTTGATCTGACTTGGCCGTGGGCAGCCTGCGTTTGCCGGCCAGGTTGTGTTCCAGAACGCCTGTCGGGGCCCAGTCAGTGCCGCGTTGCAGCAGCGTTTGCGCGCGTTGCAGCGTGGCCTGAACGCCTGCCCGCGTGATGCGCGAGAGCACGTTGTCGTCGGGTGAGACATGGGGCGCGGCCAAACCCGCAGGAAGGCCCGATGCGCCAGCGCCAATGCCTTTTGCTTGGTCGATCACCGTGACCGCCCAGCCCCGCAAGGCCAAGCTGTGCGCCACGGCCGAACCCGACAGGCCTGCACCGATCACCAGGGCCTGGGATGGGGCAGGGTTGCTGTGGTCGGGTCCGATGTGGCTCTGGTTGGGGGGCAAAAAGGGCTGGCTCAAATCAGCGGTCAGCGGTCAGCGGGCCGTGGTCAGCGGTCAGCGGGGCGTGGTCAGTGGTCGGAGGTCAATTGGCCGGTGGCACGTAGCCTTGGGCGGCATCAGCGCCGGAGCCAAAGAAGTGGTTTTCCATCTGGCGGGCCAGGTATTGGCGGGCACGCAAATCGGCCAGGTTCAAGCGGTTTTCATTGACCAGCATGGTCTGGTGCTTGAGCCAGTCGGCCCAGGCTTGCTTGCTTACACTTTCCCAAATGCGCTTGCCCAAATCGCCGGGGTAGGGCGGAAAGTCCAGGCCTTCTGCTTCGGTGCCGAGTTTGATGCATTGAACGGTGCGTGCCATGGTGTCTTTCAGCCTTGATCTGTCTTAAGAAGCACTGGTTATACGGATATAAAATTTCAGTATTTCCAGTTTGAAGCGGTTCACATGAAAATACGGCCTGTTTTGCGACAGGGACGATTTTCTTGTGGTCTTTGAGGCCGCAACTGTAGCAAGCTTTCTGTATCCCTTCAGTGGCGATGGGGCTCATGTCCCTGCCAAAACACCTAAAAATCAAATGAGTGCTTTTCTTGAAGAACGCGTTTTGAGCGTTCACCACTGGACGGACCGGCTGTTCAGCTTCACCACCACCCGTGACCAGGCCCTGCGTTTTTCAAACGGGCACTTCACCATGATCGGTTTGCGCGGTGACAACGGCAAACCGCTGTTGCGCGCTTATTCCATCGCCAGCGCCAATTACGAAGAGCACCTGGAGTTTCTGAGCATCAAGGTGCCCGACGGCCCGCTGACCTCCAAGTTACAACATATCCAGGTGGGCGACACCATTGTGGTCGGCCGCAAGCCCACAGGCACCTTGCTGTGCGACTACCTCTTGCCCGGCAAAAACCTCTACCTCATGTCCACCGGCACCGGTCTGGCGCCGTTCATGAGCATCATCCGCGACCCCGAAACTTATGAGCGTTTTGAAAAAGTGATCCTGGTGCACGGCGTCCGTCAAGTGAATGAATTGGCGTACCACGACTACATCACCCAAGAGCTGCCGGCCAACGAGTTTCTGGGCGAGATGGTCACCAAACAACTGCTGTACTACCCCACCGTGACTCGGGAGCCCTATAAAAACCAGGGCCGCCTGACCGATTTGATCGAAAACGGCAAGCTGTTCGCTGATCTGGGCTTGTCCAAGCTCGACCCTGAAACCGATCGTGTGATGATCTGCGGTAGCCCCGGCATGCTCAAAGACCTCAAGCGCATTTGCGAAGAGCACGGCCTGAAAGAAGGCAACACCAGCACGCCGGGTGCGTTTGTCATCGAACGCGCATTTGCCGAAGCCTGACCATGAACATGAACTCTCTGACCCCCTCGCGCCTGCTGGCTCTGATCGCCCTGTCGGGCACCGGCATGCTGGTCTTCGGCCTGTATTTGCAACATGTAGTGGGCCTGAATCCTTGCCCCATGTGCATCGTGCAGCGCTATGCGCTGATTGGCGTGGTGGTGTTCGGCGCTATCGGTTGGCGCCTGCGTGGCTGGGGGCTGACTGTGTCAGCCTTGTTGCTGGCGCTGGCGGCGGGCTTTGGTGGCTTTACGGCAGCACGCCAAAGCTGGCTGCAGTGGTACCCGCCTGAAGTCGTCACCTGTGGGCGCGACTTTTACGGCATGGTCGAAAACTTCCCCATCAACCGCGCCATCCCCATGATTTTCAAAGGCAGCGGCGACTGCACCAAGGTCGACTGGACCTTTTTGGGGGGCTCCATTGCCAACTGGTCTTTCGTGGCGTTTGTGGTGTTTGCGCTGGCGGGCTTGCTGATCGCACTCAAGTCACGTAAGTGAGTGGCATCGCCGTGGTGAACTTGAGTTCTTCCATGGCGAAACTGGAGCTGACGTCGGACAACGGCACCTGCTGAATCAGCTGTTTGTAAACCAGGTCGTAAGCGGCAATGTCGGGCACCACCACCTTGAGCAGGTAGTCCACATCCCCGCTCATGCGGTAAACCTCGACGATTTCCCCAATGCCCTGCACGGCAGCGCGAAACCTCTCCAGCCACGGCACGTCATGGTCGCGGGTGCGAATGGCCACAAACACCGTCACGCCCAAGTTCACCTTTTGCCTGTCCACCAAGGCCACCTGTCGGGCCAGAATGCCCAACTCCTTGAGCCGCTGAACGCGCCGCCAGCATGGCGTCGGTGTCAGGTGCACCGCGGCCGCCAATTCGTTGATGGGCCAGTCGCTTTGGGTTTGCAACAATTCCAGAATCTTGCGATCTATGGCATCAAGTTTCTTCTTCATGGCCGTATTGTAGAAAAATATGCCTTGAAACAAGCATTTGATGCATCACATTGCAATTTCATGCTTCAAATTTGGTGGCAAACTTCTGTCATCAATCCGCAGAGTCGCACAACATGAAAAAAATTGGTCTGATCGGTGGCATGAGCTGGGAGTCCACGGCCCTTTACTACCAAAACATCAACCGCGATGTGGCGCGGCGTCTAGGTGGTTTGCGCTCGGCGCGGGTGCACCTCGTCAGCCTGGACTTTCAGGAAATTGCCGATCTGCAAAAGCAGGGCGACTGGCTCCGAATGACTGAAATTTTGCAAACGGCGGCCCGCCAATTGGAAAGCAGCGGGGCAGAAGTCTTGCTGATCTGCACCAACACCATGCACCGCATCGCCCCTGAGGTTCAATCGGTGACCCCACTGCCTTTGCTGCACATTGCCGACGTCACAGCTGATGCGGTTCTTGCGGCCGGGCTGCACAAGGTCGGTTTGCTGGGCACCCGATTCACCATGGAACAAGCGTTCATGCGCGACCTTCTGGCCGCACGCGGGATCGCGTGTCTGGTCCCCGATGAAGCGGGCCGGGCCGAGGTGCACCGGATCATTTTTGAAGAGCTGTGTCGAAGCGTGGTGCTGGAAAGTTCACGTCAAAAACTGATCGCGCTGGTGCAGCAACTGGTCGCACAGGGCGCGCAAGGGGTCATTTTGGGATGCACCGAATTGACTATGATTCTGCGGCCCGATGATGCTGGCGTGCCCAGCTTTGACACCACCGCGCTGCACGCCATGGCGGCAGTTGATTTTTCCTTGTCCTGAGACTCACCATGTGCCAACTGATGGGCATGAGCTGCAACAACCAGGCAGCCACCACTTTTTCTTTCACCGGGTTTTCGGCACGCGGTGGCCTGACGTCGGACCACGTAGACGGCTGGGGCATTGCCTTTTATGACGGCAAAGGCTGTCGCGTGTTTCAGGACGACATGCCCGCCAGCGCATCGCCGCTGGCCGATTACGTGCGAGAGCACCCCATCAAATCCAGGGTCGTGGTGGCGCATGTGCGCAAAGCGACTCAGGGCGATGTGCAGTCGGCCAACTGCCACCCCTTTCAGCGCGAATGGTTGGGGCGCACTTGGGTATTTGCACACAACGGTGACTTGCGCAATTTTGAGGTGCCAGAGGGATGTCAGGACACCCCCGTGGGCACGACCGACAGCGAGCGGGCCTTTTGCACCCTCATGAGCCGTTTGCGCAATCACTTCAAGGACCGGCAAGAGTCACCTGAATGGCCCGAACTGGCCCCGATCTTGGCCAACATCAGCGCCGAGTTGGCTGGGTACGGCAACTTCAACATGCTGCTCAGCGACGGGCATGCCGTGTTTGCGCATTGTTCAACGCATTTGCACCAATTGACCCGGTGCCATCCTTTTCCCCATGCGCGTTTGGTCGACCGTGAAATGAGCCTGGACCTGGGGCCACTCAATGCCGAAGGCGACGTCATGACCTTGCTGGCCACCGAGCCCCTGACCCTGAACGAGCCCTGGCAGGCTCTGCAGACAGGCGAGTTCCGCGTTTATGTGGACGGCCGTGAGGTCTGGCGTGAAGTGAACCCTCAAACCCGCGCCTTCGCCGCAGCCGTGCCCGACCCGAAGTTGTCGCACCCGGCCTAATTCGTCGTACCCGGCCTAATTCTTCGCACCCGGCCTAATTCTTCGCACCCGGCCTAATTCTTCGCACCCGGCCTCTTTCTTACACCGCGCCTAATTCGTCTTACCCGCGAATGCGGGTATCCATAGCAGTCAAAGGCATGGACCCCCGATCTGGTCGGGGGTGACAGATTAAGAAGGCATGGACCCCCGAGCTGGTCGGGGGTGACAGATTAAGAAGGCATGGACCCCCGAGCTGGTCGGGGGTGACAGATTAAGAAGGCATGGACCCCCGATCTGGTCGGGGGGGCGAGGCAAGGGGGCTGGGCCCCCCGAACTGGGCAAGGGGAAGAAGGCCCGTTTACAGCTTCTTGACCAGCACCTGGCTCTTGCGGTCCCAGTTGTACTTGCGTTTGCGCGCCTCAGGCAGCCAGTCCGGGTCCACCTGCACAAAGCCGCGTTTGATGAACCAGTGCATGGTGCGCGTTGTCAGCACAAAGATGCTTTTGAGGCCCATGGCACGGGCGCGTTGTTCCACGCGCTTCAAAATCTTTTCGCCATCGCCTTGGCCTTGCGACTGGGGCGACACGGTGAGCGCCGCCATCTCGGCCGTTTTGGCTTCGGGGTAAGGGTAGAGCGCTGCGCAGGCAAAGATCACGCCATCGTGGTCGATGATGGTGTAGTGGTCCACATCGCGCTCGATCTCGGTGCGGTCACGCTTGACCAGGGTGCCGTCTTTTTCAAACGGCTCGATCAACTGCAAGATGCCGCCCACATCGTCGGCGGTGGCTTCGCGCAGCTCTTCGAGTTTTTCATCGACCACCATGGTGCCGATGCCGTCGTGCACGTAAATCTCCAACAGCAAAGCCCCGTCCACCGCAAAAGGCAAGATGTGCGAGCGCTCCACACCTTCTTCGCAGGCTTTGACGCAGTGCTGCAGGTAAAACCCGATGTCGGTCGGCTCGGTCGGTCGCGGCAGCGAGGCCAGCAGCTGTTTGGCAGCGGCCAAGGGCAACTCGGTGTCGATCGGGTTGTCTTCGCTGGCGGGCTCGCCCGGTTGCATGCGAATGCCTGCGATCTCGGTCACAAAAATCAGCTTGTCGGCCTGCAACTCGGCAGCCACGCTGGTGGCCACTTCCTCCATGGCCAAGTTAAACGCCTCACCGGTGGGCGAAAAACCAAACGGCGACAGCAGCACCATGGCCCCCATGTCCAGGGTGTTGGTGATGCCCTGCACATCGACCTTGCGCACCAAACCCGAGTGCTGAAAATCCACCCCGTCCACAATGCCCACGGGGCGGGCGGTGATGAAGTTGCCCGAAATCACCCGCACCGTCGAGCCCGCCATGGGCGTGTTGGGCAGGCCTTGGCTGAAAGCCGCTTCGATCTCATAACGCAGCTGGCCCGCTGCTTCTTGGGCGCAATCGAGCGCCACGCTGTCGGTGATGCGCATGCCGTGCGAATATTTGGGCGCATGGCCCTTGGCCGCCAGTTGTTCGTTCACTTGCGGGCGAAAGCCATGCACCAGCACGATCTTGACCCCCATGCTTTGGATCAGCGCCAAGTCTTGCGCCAAGTGCGCCAGCTTGCCAGCGGCAATCGCCTCGCCCGCAATGCCCACCACAAAGGTCTTGCCCCGGTGCATGTGGATGTAGGGCGCCACCGACCGGAACCAGGGCACGAAAGTGAAATTGAAGACTGTGGGCATGGGCGGCAAAGGTGCGGTGAAGGGGCTGCGAAAGTGGCAGGGTGCGCGGGACTGGGATAATCCCCCGCTGTTCTTGCCTTGATTTTCACAGAAGTTTCCGCCTTGTCTGACACCCCCCTCCAAATCGAGTTCCCCGAAGGTCTGCCCGTCTCGGCCCGCCGTGACGAAATCATGGCCGCCATGGACCAGCACCAGGTCATCATCGTGTGCGGTGAAACCGGCTCGGGCAAGACCACGCAGCTGCCCAAAATTGCCTTGGTGCTGGGGCGCGGCAAGCTCAACGCCAAGCCCGGCGAACGCGCCCGCATGATCGGCCACACCCAGCCCCGGCGCATTGCGGCCAGCTCGGTGGCCAAACGCATCGCTGAAGAACTCAAGACCCCGCTGGGCGAGGTGGTGGGTTTCAAGGTGCGGTTTCAAGACCGCTTGAGCAAAAACGCCTCGGTCAAGCTGATGACCGACGGCATCTTGCTGGCCGAAACACAAACCGACCCGCTTTTGCAGGCCTACGACACCCTCATCATCGACGAGGCGCACGAACGCAGCCTGAACATCGACTTTTTGCTGGGCTACCTGCGCCAGATCCTGCCGCGCCGCCCTGACCTCAAGATCGTGGTCACCTCGGCCACCATCGACGCCGACCGCTTTGCCAAACACTTCGCCTCACGCCACGGCCCGGCCCCGGTCATCATGGTCTCGGGCCGCACCTTCCCGGTGGAGCAGCGCTACCGCCCGTTTGAAGAGTCGCGCGACTACGGCCTGAACGATGCGATTGCTGACGGCGTGGATGAACTCTGGCAGGGCGGGGCAGGGGGCGACATCCTGATCTTTTTGCCGGGCGAGCGCGAAATCCGCGAAGCCGCCGACCACCTGCGCAAACACCTGGCGCACCAGCCGCTCACGCGCAACGCCGAAGTGCTGCCGCTGTTTGCCCGCTTGTCGCAGGCCGAGCAAGACCAAATTTTTGAAGCCTCCAATGGCCGCCGCATCGTGCTGGCCACCAACGTGGCCGAAACCTCGCTCACAGTGCCCGGCATCCGTTATGTGATCGATGCAGGCACGGCCCGCGTCAAGCGCTACAGCCTGCGCAGCAAGGTCGAGCAGCTCTTGGTCGAGCCCATCAGCCAGGCCGCTGCCAACCAGCGTGCAGGCCGTTGTGGCCGCGTGGCCAACGGCATTTGCATCCGCCTGTACGACGACAAAGACTTTGCCGCCCGCCCGCGCTTCACCGACCCGGAAATTTTGCGTTCATCATTGGCGGGCGTCATCTTGCGCATGAAGAGCCTGCACTTGGGTGTGGTGGAAGACTTTCCGTTCATCGAAGCGCCTTCCAAACGCGCCATCACCGACGGCTATCAACTGCTGGCCGAGCTCGGCGCAGTGGACGACGACAACGAACTCACGCCCATTGGCAAAGAGCTGGCCCGTCTGCCGCTGGACCCGCGAGTGGGCCGCATGATTTTGGAAGCGCGTGGCCGCGAAGCGCTCGATGAAGTGTTGGTGATCGCCAGCGCCATGAGCGTGCAAGATGTGCGCGACCGCCCCATGGACGCCCAAGCCCAGGCCGACCAACAACACGCCAAGTTCGACGACGACAAGAGCGAGTTCACGGGATACCTCAAGCTGTGGAAATGGATTCACGATGCCCGTGGCGGCCCAACGGCCCATGGACACCCGGTCAAGCCGGGTGTGACAAGCAGGGAGCAGCCGGGTGTGACAAGTAGGGAGCAGCCGGGTGTGACAAGTAGGGGGCAGCCGGCTGTGACAAGCAGGGGGCAGCTGGGTGTGACAAGCAGGGAGCAGCTGGGTGTGACCAAAGGCGCGGGCTTGCCCGCCCCCTCTGTCATGCCCGCGAACGCGGGTATCCATGCGCCCACCCACAAACTCAGCAACCGCCAATACGAACAACTGCTGCGCCAAAACTTCATCAACATCCGCCGCGTGCGCGAGTGGCGCGACACGCACACCCAGCTGCTCACCGTGGTGGCCGAGCACAAGTGGCGCATCAACACCCAGCCCGCCAGTTACGAGCAACTGCACCTGTCCATGCTGGCGGGCCTGCTGGGCAACGTGGGCTACAAGCTCGAAGACGAAGAAGCCTATTTGGGCGCACGCGGCATCAAGTTTCACAAACACCCCGGTGCGCACCTGAGCAAGAAGCCGGGCCGCTGGATCGTGGTGGCCGAGCTGGTGGAAACCACGCGCCTGTTTGGGCGGGGCATTGCGGCGATTGAGCCGCAGTGGCTGGAGCAAGTTGGGGCGCACCTTCTGAAAAAGCAGTTGCTCGACCCGCATTGGGAAAAGAAATCCGCCGAAGTGGTGGCGCTGGAGCGTGCCACGCTCTATGGCCTGGTGGTCTACAGCGGGCGGCGCACCGCCTACAGCCGGGTGGACCTGCATGGCGCACGCGAAATTTTCATCCGCGAAGCGCTGGTGGGCCACCAGTGGGAGACCCAGCTGCCTTTCTTGGCCGCCAACCACAAGATGATCGCCAAGGTCGAAGAGCTGGAGCACAAGTCACGCCGCCAAGATGTGCTGGTGGACGACGAGCTGATTTACGCTTTTTATGACCAGCAAATCCCGCCCGAGGTGTGCAGTGGCCGCCTGCTCCAAGACTGGTATCGCGCCGAAAGCGCCAAGCAACCGCGCCTGTTGCTGCTGACCCGCGAAGAGCTGATGCGCCACGAAGCCGCAGGCATCACCACGCAGGCCTTCCCCAAACACATCCGCTTGGGCGGCACCGACTGCCAGGCCACTTATCTGCATGAGCCGGGTGACGCCCGCGATGGCGTGACCGTCACGGTGCCGCTGTTTGTGCTGAACCAAGTCAGCGAAGACCGTTGCGAATGGCTGGTGCCCGGCTTGCTCAAAGACAAAATTCAGGCCCTGCTCAAAAGCCTGCCCCAGCGCCCGCGCAGCCGCTTTGTGCCACTGCCCGAATCGGCCACGCGCCTGGCCGCCGAGCTGTCGGTGCTCGAGCTGTTTGGCAGTGGCTCGCTCACCGATGTGTTGCTCAAAAAAGTGCGCGACGAAACCAGCCTGGACGTGAAGCGAGGCGACTTTAAACTCGACATGCTCAGCCCACACCTGTTCATGAACCTGTGCGTGGTCGACGAACACGGACGCCAACTGGGCATGGGCCGCAACTTGGGCGCACTCAAAGGCGAGCTGGGTGCCAAAGCGCGTGGCGCGTTCCAGGCGCTGGCGCAGTTGAAAGTCGCGACTTCGACGCAAGCAGATGGACACCCGATCAAGTCGGGTGTGACGAGTGGACAGTCGGGTGTAACGAGTGGACAGTCGGGTGTAACGAGTGGACAGTCGGGTGTGACGAGAGGACAGTCGGGTGTGACAAAAGAAGTTGGCGACCGAGCCTCTTCTGTCATACCCGCGAACGCGGGTATCCATGCCCGCACAGGCACAGCATCCGCCAAAGCCGCTGCAGCGCCCAAGCCCCTGGCCCCCCAGCGCTACACCTCCTGGACCTTTGGCGAACTCCCCGAGCTGATGGAAATCAGCAAAGGCGGCCAGACCCTGATTGGCTTCCCGGCGCTGGTGGACATGCAAGACGCCGTGACCATCGAAGTGTTTGACGAGCCCGACGTGGCCGCCCACAAAAACCGAGCGGGCCTGCGCCGCCTGTTTGCGCTGCAAATCAAAGACGCGCTCAAATACCTTGAGAAAAACATCCCCGACCTGCAAAAAATGGCCGTGGCCTACATGCCGCTGGGTACCGCCGACGAGCTGAAAACCCAGATCATCGATGTGGCGTTGGACCGCGCCTTCTTGCTCGACCCGTTGCCCAATGACGAGACTACGTTCAAACGCCGCATCGAAGAAGGCCGAGGCCGCCTGACCTTGATTGCCAACGAAGTGGCCCGTCTGGCGGGCGCCATCTTGCTGGAGTTTGGCGCGGCCACCCGCAAGATCAAGGACACCAAAAACGCCCCCGAAGCGACGGCAGACTGCGCCCAGCAACTGCAACGCCTGATGGCCAAAAACTTCATGGCCGCCACCCCATGGCCACAGCTGCAGCACTATGCCCGCTACCTCAAGGCCATCACCCTGCGCCTGGACAAATACCGCGCCGACCCCGCCCGCGACGCCCAGCGTCTGACCGAGCTGAAGCCGCAAGAACAACGCTATTGGCGTCTGGTGGCCGAACGCAAAGGCGCGCAAGACACCCGCATGCTGGAGTTCCGCTGGCTACTGGAAGAGCTGCGCGTGAGCTTCTTCGCGCAAGAGCTGCGCACCCCGCAGCCGGTCAGCATCAAGCGCCTGGAGAAGGCTTGGGGGCAGTTGAATCATTGAGATTGGCATATGAATCAATGCCGCTCAGACACCTCGCCCAATAGTCCACGCACGCCCGGATCTTGGGCAGTCGGTGCCGCTCGGGCAGCATGACCGCATAGACCGGGATGTCGCGCACATCCAAGCGGTCACGCAGCAAGGGCACCAGTTCACCGGTTTGCACCCAGGGACGGGCCACGATGTCAAAGAGGCGAGCGATGCCAACGCCGTGCCGAACCAACGTGAGCATGATGGCCGAGTTGTCGGTCAGGCTTTGGCCTTTCACTGACCACGGTGCAGGCGTATCCTGCCTTTGCCATTGGTTCATGCTGGGGGCTTTGCTGTTGCCAATCAGGTGGTGGTGCGCTAGTGCGTCGGGTGTTTGGGGTGTGCCGTGCTGCGCCAAATAAGCGGGACTGGCGTACAGGGTGCGGCTGGCGTGGCCGATGGTGCGGGCTACCAGGTGGTCGCTGTGCACGTCGCCCGTGCGGATGGCGATGTCGATGCCGTCGCGGGCCATGTCGGCCAGGCGGTCGTCCACCACGATGTCGATGTGCAGTTGCGGGTAAAGCGCATACAAGCCCGGCAGACTGGGGGCAATCACGGCTTCGGCCACCGAAGCGCTCACGCCCACGCGCACCCAGCCGCTGGGCTGGCCTTTACGCAGTTGCAGTTCGGCCGCTAGCATCTCCGCGGTGTTCAGCATGTCTTGTCCATGTGCCAGCAGGGTGTCGCCTTCGTCGGTCAGGCTCAGTCCGTGGGTGCTGCGGTGCATGAGGCGCGCACCGCAAGCGGCTTCTAAGCGTGTGAGTGCGCGGGTGACTTGGCTGACCGGGATGTCGCGCTCACGGGCAGCGGCGGACAAGGAGCCCAGTGCTGAAATGCGGGCAAAAAGCGCGAGGTCGTGCAGATGAAATGGCATGGGCATTCCGGTTTGGTTTTGCAAATAACGTTGAACCGTTGTGCATTTTGCGCTGTTTCGGTCGGTTGGTTGTTTCTTTAAAGTGGTGTTTCACATTCACAGGAGAAAACACATGCCCATTTTGAACGTCTTGCTGAGTGGCCCGGCCCATTCGCAAACCACCCGCGAGGTGGCCGCGTTGCTGTCTGATCTGACGGCCCAGCTGTTGCACAAAAAGCCGGAGCTCACCTCCATCGCCGTGCGTTATGTCGAGCCCGAACATTGGGTCGTGGGTGGGCGCACGCTGGCCGAGCAGGGCTGTTCCAGCGCCTATGTCGAGATCAAGATCACGGACGAGACCAACACGCGGGCCGAAAAGGCCGCGTACATCCGGGCGGTGTTTGAGGGCTTGTCAGCCCTGATGCCCAACCTGCACCACGAAAGCTATATCCATGTGCATGATGTCCGGGCCGGGGCATATGGCTATGGCGGGCTGACGCAGGAATACCGGGCGCAGCACGGTTGAGTGCGTGGACAAGTCACGCCTGCACCGGCTGCGCCACCAGCTTCACTCCCAGCGCCGTGCAGACGCGGGCAATGGTGCCCAGCGCGTGAGTCAGCTCGGCAGCTTTGATTTTCCGGGACATGGTCGATGTACTTTTAATGCTTTGCTCAGTGCAATGCCGCCAGCGCTGCTTCGGGCGCTTTGTCCAAGACTTTGAGTAAGGCCTTGGCCGCGCCTGTGGGGCTGCGTTTGCCTTGCTCCCAGTTGCGGATGGTTTCCAGTGACACGTCAATCCGGGTGGCAAATTCGGCTTGGCTGAAGCCCAAGCGTCGGCGCACACGACGCGCAAATTTTGCAGCGTCTTGCTTGGACAGGTCTTCGTCGTGTGCGATTTGAATGGCAATTTGCGTGTCGGCCGTGGCATCCACTTGGGCTACGTTGATCCGCCCGGTGTGTTTGTTGGCTATTTTCCCTGGTTCAATTTTCAGTCGTGTCGTTGTCATATTCCTTGACCTCTCGGGTGTTGGCTTTTCTGGCAGAAATGATGCGTGTGGCTTGTGGGCGTGGGGTGTAGACCACGATAAAGATGCGTGAGTCGATGCGGCCCAGTAACTGGAATCGATCTTCGCCGTAGCTGTGTCGTTGGTCTGCCCGTACATGTCGATCTGGATCAAAAAAGGCTTGAGCTGCATAGGCAAAGTCAAAACCCCGTTCCTTGAAACAGGTCTCACTTTTGGCTTCGTCCCATTCGAAATTCATGCTTGAGTGTAGGCCAATGGCCCACATTCAGCAACTTTTTAAAGTCTGCGCGAAATGCAAATTAGTCAGATTAAGTTGTGCGTGCAGCAGAGCGAGCCAATACACCCAGTTCGCTGGGGTGCCCAGTTCAGGCAAACTACCCACCTTTGTTCACCTTCCCAGCCGCTGAATGACAGATTGTTGGCTGCTGGGGCGCATCTATTCCCCGGAACCACCGCATGGAAATCAAAGTCAATTTTCTCGACAAACTGCGCCTAGAGGCCAAGTTTGACGACTTCACCTTGCTGGCCGATCAGCCCATTCGTTATAAGGGCGATGGCTCTGCGCCGGGGCCGTTTGATTATTTTTTGGCGTCGTCGGCTTTGTGTGCGGCGTATTTTGTGAAGCTGTATTGCGAGACGCGCGGCATCTCCACCGAGCACATCCGCCTGTCGCAAAACAACATCGTTGACCCTGACAACCGCTATCTTCAGACCATCAAGATTCAGGTGGAGTTGCCAGCGGACATGTCCGAGAAAGACCGCCAAGGCATCTTGCGGTCCATCGACCGTTGCACGGTGAAAAAAGCGGTGCAAACCGGGCCGATCTTTCTGGTGGAGGCGGTGGACAACCTGGACGCCGACGCGCAGGCCTTGCTCACGCTCAAGCCCGATGCGCTCACCCAGACCCGCATCGCGGGCAAAGACTTGCCGCTGGAGCAGACCATCGCCAACATGACGGCGGTGTTGGCCAACCTGGGCATCAAGATCGAGATCGCGTCTTGGCGCAACCTGGTGCCCAACGTCTGGTCGCTGCACATCCGCGACGCGCATTCACCGATGTGCTTCACCAACGGCAAGGGCTCAACCAAAGAAAGCGCCTTGGCCTCAGCGCTGGGCGAATACATTGAGCGGCTGAACAACAACCACTTTTACGCCGGCGTGTTTTTTGGCGAAGACCTCGCGCAGGCCGACTTTGTGCACGACCCGCAAGAGCGGTGGTTCCAGCCCGGCAAGCGCGATGCGCTGCCCAAGGGCTTGTTGGACGCGCATTGCTTGCGCATTTACAACCCTGACGGCGAGCTCAAGGCCTCGCACCTGTTCGACACCAACTCGGGCAACACCGAGCGCGGCATTTGTGCGCTGCCCTATGTGCGCCAGTCCGACGGTGAGGTGGTGTATTTCCCGTCGAACTTGGTGGAAAACCTGTTTGTCAGCAACGGCATGAGCGCGGGCAACACGCTGGTGGAGGCGCAGGTGCAGTGCCTGTCGGAAATTTTTGAGCGAGCCGTCAAGCGCGAGATCTTGGAAGGCGAAATGGCCTTGCCCGATGTGCCACCTGCCGTGTTGGCCCAATACCCCGGCATCGTGGCGGGCATCGAGGCTTTGGAGGCGCAGGGCTTTCCGGTCTTGGTCAAAGACGCTTCGCTGGGCGGTGTGTATCCGGTGATGTGCGTGACCTTGATGAACCCGCGCACGGGCGGTGTGTTCGCGTCATTTGGCGCACACCCCCGTATGGAGGTGGCGCTGGAGCGCAGCCTGACCGAGCTGCTGCAAGGCCGCAGTTTTGAGGGCCTCAACGACCTGCCTGCCCCCACCTTCATCAGCAACGCCGTGACCGAGCCCAACAACTTTGTCGAGCACTTCATCGACTCCAGCGGCATCGTGTCGTGGCGTTTTTTCAGCGCCCAAGCCGACCACGATTTTGTGGCGTGGGACTTTTCTGCGCAGGGCCATGACGACGCCACCGGCACCGCCCAAGAGGCCGCCACGCTGTTTGGCATCTTGCAGGCCATGGGCAAAGAAGCCTATGTGGCGGTGCACGACCAACTCGGTGCCACCGCCTGCCGCATCTTGGTGCCGGGCTATTCTGAGGTCTATCCGGTCGATGACCTGATTTGGGACAACACCAACAAAGCGCTCTTGTTCCGCGCCGATGTGCTGAACCTGCACCGCTTGAACGACGAGGCCCTAGAGGCCTTGTTGGACCGCTTGGAGAACAACGAGTTGGATGACTACCTCGACGTGGCCACCCTGATTGGCATCGAGTTTGACGACAACACGGTATGGGGCCAACTGACGGTGATGGAGCTCAAGCTTTTGATTCACCTGGCTTTGCAACAGCTCGAAGAGGCCCATGAATTGGTGGGTGCGTTCTTGCAATACAACGACAACACGGTAGAGCGCCGCTTGTTTTACCAAGCCTTGAACGTGGTGCTGGAGGTGACGCTGGGCGAGGACTTGGCTTTGGCGGATTACGCCGTCAACTTTCGGCGCATGTTTGGCGACGAGCGCATGGATGCGGCCATCGGTTCGGTGGACGGCAGCGTGCGCTTTCATGGCCTCACGCCCACCAGCCTCCAGTTGGAAACGCTGGACCGGCACCAGCGCTTGCTGGACAGCTACAAAAAACTGCACGCGGCGCGTGCGCATGCGGCAGCAAAGCGGGCCATGGCTTAAACGAGCGCAGGGGCCCCGGCCAGCAGGCAGCGGCCAGCCATACTTGGCCGAAGTGGCCGCCCATGAAAAAGGCACCCGAGGGTGCCTTTTTTAGGGTGTTGGCCTTGGCCAAGGTCGCGGCGCAAGCCTGCTCACTGGCCAAACAACTTCATCAAGTGCTGCCACCCGCGCAGCAGCAGGCCCGAGCGTTCCACTTCGGTTTGAGCCACCAGTGGGGCTTCGCTCACGGGTTTGCCGTTGGCCGTGGCGATCACTTTGCCGATCACAGCGCCTTTGGCCACAGGCGCTTGCAGATCGGCAAGCAGTTCCACCTTGGTTTGCACTGACTGGCCACGCGGCACAGTCAGCATCCACGGTGCGCCCAGCACGGCTGGCGTGGTGTCGGCTTTGCCAAAGCTGACTTTGGCCGTGCCCACGACTGCACCAAGCTGGATAGGGGTGGTCTTTTCAAAGCTGCCAAAGCCCCAGCCCAGCAAGGTGCGCGATTGGTCTGCGCGTGCTTGGGGGCTGTACGTGTTGAGGATGACGGTGATCAAGCGCATGTCGTTGCGCTTGGACGAGGTGACCAGGCAGTAGCCTGCTTCTGCGGTGTGGCCGGTTTTCAGGCCGTCCACGCTGGGGTCGGTGTAGAGCAAGGCGTTGCGGTTGCCTTGTTTGATGCCGTTGTGTTTGAATTCGCGTTCGGCGTAGAGCGGGTAGTAGTCAGCGCCGCCCGCGATGATGGCGCGGGCCAAGATGGCCAGGTCTCGCGCAGACGATTTGTGTGCCGGGTCGGGCAGGCCGGTGGGGTTGACGAAGGTGGTGTGCGTCATGCCCAAGCGCTGGGCTTCGGCGTTCATGAGCTTGGCAAAGCCCGCCTCGGAGCCCGCCATGTGTTCGGCAATGGCCTTAGAGGCATCGTTGCCCGACTGGATGATGATGCCGCGCAAGAGGTCGATGACCGTGGCCTGGCTGTTCAGGGGCAGGTACATGCACGACTCGGCGCTGGTGCCTCGGCACCAGGCGTTTTCGCTGACGGTGACCAGGTCGGTAGGCTTGAGTTTGCCCGAGCGCAGCGCTTGCTCGACGATGTAGCTGGTCATCATCTTGGTGAGCGATGCGGGGGGCAGTGCTTCGTTGGCGTTGGCCGAGGCGAGCACTTGGCCGGAGTCGTAGTCCATCAGCAGCCAGGCTTTGGCGGGCAGCGCGGGGGCGTTGTCGGCCAGTGCGGTGTCTGCGGCCAGTGGCGGCAGTGCGTTCACAGCAGCCGCAGCCTTTTTAGGAGGCGTGGCTTTTTTAGCGGGAACAGCCTTTTTGTGAGTCGCGGGCTTGGTGGCTTTGGGGCCAGCCGCCAAGGACGAGGCACTGGGCGCCAGAGCGCCTGCAGTGATGGCGAAGAAGACAGGAAGGAAGTAGGAGATTTTGATTTGCATGGGGTTTATACCGACAGAGCGCCGATTGTCGCCGATGGGTGTTGCTGATTTAAAGGCGCGTTAGCCCTGCGCACCCATCAAATAGTCCACCTTGCCCACGTCTACGCCGTTGTGGCGGAGGATGGTGTAGGCCGTGGTGATGTGGAAGTACATGTTGGGCAGCATCCAGCCGGTCAGGTAGTCCTGACCTTTCAGGGTGCGGGTTTTGCCCGGACCTGCGGGGAAGGTGATCTCTTTGTCTTCGCTGCCGTCCAGCGCGGCGGCGGGCACGGTGGCCATAAAAGCCAGGGTTTTTTGGATGCGCTCTTGCAGTTGTGCCAAGGTGGTTTCGGTGTCATCAAACTTGGGCGCTTCGATGCCACTCAAACGGGCCACACCGTTTTTGACTGCATCGCAAGCGATCAGCACTTGGCGCGTGAATGGAAACATGTCCGGGGCCAAACGGTAAGTCGTCAGCGCCGTGGGGTCGATCTTTTTGGTTTCGACGAACTGCTCGGCTTTGGCCAAGATGTGGCTCAGGTTGGTGAGCATGCGGGTGCACACAGGCAAGCTGGCGCTGGACATGGAAAGGGTCATGAGGTGTCTCCGGATTGGAATCAACGAGGTTCGGGCGAAAGGCTCAAGCGCTCTTTTTGGTATGGCTCGAAAGGGGCAGCTCGCTGTCAGCCGATTTCGGCGATCAGTTCGATCTCGACACAGGCACCCATCGGGATTTGTGCGACGCCAAAAGCGCTGCGGGCATGGGCACCCGCTTGCGGGCCAAACACCTGGCCCAGCAGCTCGCTGCAGCCGTTGGTAACCAAGTGCTGCTCGGTGAAGTCGCCAGTCGAGTTGACCAGGCTCATCACTTTGACGATGCGTTTGACTTTGTTCAGGTCGCCGACGGCGGCGTGCAGCGTGCCCATCAGGTCAATCGCCACGGCGCGGGCGGCTTGTTGGCCTTCGGCTGTGCTGATGTTTTTGCCCAGTTGACCGGCCCAGACTTTGCCGTCTTTTTTGGCGATGTGGCCCGACAAAAAGACCAGATTGCCCGTTTGCACAAAGGGCACATACGCCGCTGCGGGGACAGCTACGGGGGGCAATTCGATGTTGAGGGATTTCAGGGTGTCGTAAACGCTCATGGTCGTGCTTTGTGTTGTGGGGATGGGTTCCTGCGTTCGCAGGAATGACAAATCAGCAGGAATTGTCGCTGAATTCAATCGCTGACGTGAGCCCGCATCAGTCAGTCCGAATCAGTGAGTTGGTGCTCATTCGTCCACTGGTGCCACCGTCACGGCCACTTCGAGTGTGTGCGCCCCGCCGCCTTGGAGCACGCCGCGCAGAGGTGACACATCGGCAAAGTCGCGGCCCACCGCCAAGCGCACATAGTCTTCGCCGGGACTGGCCAAGCCGGTGCGGTCATTGGTCGGGTCCAGGTCCAGCCAGCCCTGGCAGGCGTGGCTGGCCAATTCGGGCAAATAGACCGAAGCCCAGGCGTGCGATGCGTCGCTGCCCACCAAGCGAGGCTGGCCTGGTGGAGGCTGGGTCAGCAGGTAGCCGCTCACGTAGCGGGCGGGCAAGCCCAGCGAGCGCAGGCAAGCCAACATGATGTGGGCAAAGTCCTGGCACACGCCGCGCTTTTCGGCCAGCGCTTCGAGCGCGGGGGTGTTGATGTCGGTGCTTTGCGATTCGTAGCGGAAGTCGCGGTGCATGCGTGCCGTGAGTTCTTGGGCGGCTTGCACCAAGGAGCGGCCGGGCGTGAAGCTGCTTTGCGCGTAGGCCAAAAATGCTTCGTGCACCGGTGCATGGTGCGAGCCAAAGACAAAACCGCTGTGCACATCGCCCGGCTGCCCGCCCCGGTATCGGAAATGCTCACGCACCGATTCCCAGCTTTGGCGGGCGTTCTTGGCGCTGGCGGTGCCCGTGCCCGTGGCGATGGCCGAGGTGATGATTTCGCTGTGCGCCCGAACCATTAGGCCATCGTGCGGGTGGGTCAGCGCCCAATACGAGCGGTGGTTCAAAAAAGCGTCGATGTTGTGTTGCACCGTGGCCGCGGGCTCGACCTGCATCCAGTGGCTGATGACTTTTTGGCAAGGGGTGTCAGCCGGTTGCAGGTGGGCCACATGCTGCGCGGTTTGCACCTGCGGGCTGTAGTGGTAGCGGGTTTCGTGGGTGATGGCCAGGCGCATGGTGGGTCAGTCGGTTCAAGCGCCAACGCTGTAGCGGGCTTCGCCGCTGTGCGTGAAAAACAGGCCGCACAGCTGGTCTGACACATCGCGGGCTGCCGTTTGGCAATGCGCCAGTGCGGAGTGCAGCGGCAAAGGGCTGTCGGCTTGGGTGGGTTGACGGCTTGCTAGGCTGGTCAGCGGCCACAACGCCTCGGGTGTCAGCTCGATCAGGTTCGGCACCAGCTCAGCCAGGGGCAAAGTGGCACCGTCGGCCAGCTGGCCCATGCGCCGCAAGCGTGAGCGCAGGGTGTGCGCCACCCAGCCGAGGGATCTGGGGTTGTCGGAGTTGGTGACCAATAAATCCATCAAGGCTTGGGGCGTGCGGCTTTGCTGGTACTGGGCATGGAAGCTGATGGTGCTGTCAAACAGGTCGAGCACGGCATCAAACCCGGCTTGCTCGCCGATCAGGCCCAGTTGGACAGCCTCGCTCAAGGCGCTGGACAAAAATTCCAACCGTTCAATGTGGCGGCCAATTGAGAGCAAACGCCAGCCATCGTCGCGGCTCATGCGGTCGGTTTGCGCTCCGGTCAGGGCGGCCAGCATCTGGCTGGTGTCGGCCAGCAGGCGCTGCACGGCCACGGTGTCGGGCGTGCTTGGGGCGCTCGACGTGGCCTCTGTGTGGTCTTGGGCAGGCTTGAAGAAACGCGACTCGGCTTGTTCGAGCAAGCGCCAGTGTTCAGGCGACAGGCGTTCGCGCACCGACGCGGCAGCCAGCCGCACGGCACGCAAATTGAAGCCGACGCTGGTGGCCAGTTCTTTGTCCCACAAGCCCGCGATCAATGAGCGCTCAAACACCCGGTGCGCTTGTGATGCGGCAGGCACGCCTGCCCGCACCAGACCATGGCGCGTGGCCATGCGGGTGATGAAGTTCAGCAGGCAAGGCAGGTTCTGGTTTTCGCTGCCCAAAATTTCCAGGCTCAATCGCACCAGGCGCATGGTGTTTTCGGTGCGCTCGGTGTAGCGGCCCATCCAGAACAGGTTTTCTGCTGCGCGGCTGGTCACCAGCCGTTGGCGCTGCGACGATGTGTCGCCCGTCAAAGGGCCTTGGCTGGGGGATGGGGGCGGGCTTGTCGACTGAGATTGAGACTGACTTTGTGACTGTGACTGCGCGGGCGATTGCACCCAGACATCGGCGCTGCTGCCCCCGCGCTGCATCGAGGCAATGCCTTCTCGGGTGCCCAGTCGTGCCAAGCCGCCGGGCAACACTTGCCAGCCGCCTTGCGCGTTGGCCACAGCAAACACCCGCAGCACCACGGGACGCGACTGGATCGCGCCCGCAGCCTCAGCGCCGCTTGCGCTATTGGCGGTGTTGGGGCCAGCTTGCCAAGTGGGCTGGTGCGACAGCGGCAACCAGGATTGCAGCGTGTGGGCGTCGGGGTCGCGCAAGATGCGGCCCGCCCATTCGTTCTGTTCTTGCCGCGACAAAGCATGGCCCAGCACGGGCTCAAAGCTTTGGCGGTCGGTGTTGTAAGGGTAGGTTGGCTTGATCACGCAGCTTTGAATGCGTGGCAACACGTCTTGCAGCGCAGCCGCTTCGCCACACCACCAGCTGGGGATGGCGGGCAGCTGCAGCGCTTGCCCCAGCAGATCTCGCGCCAATGCCGGCATGAAGCCCAGCAAGGCGTTCGATTCGAGAAAGCCCGAGCCCGGTGTGTTGGCCACCAGCACATGGCCGCTGCGCACCGCTTGCAACAAGCCGGGCACGCCCAGCGTGGAGTCGGCACGCATTTCCAGCGGGTCGAGCCAATCGTCGTCCACGCGTTTGAGCAAGCCGTGCACGGGCTGCAGGCCTTGCAGCGTTTTGAGGTAGAGCTTCTCGTCACGCACGGTCAGGTCGTTGCCTTGCACCAAGCTCAGGCCCAAATAACGGGCCAGATAGGCGTGCTCAAAATAGGTTTCGTTATAAGGACCCGGCGTGAGCAGCGCGATGTGGGCACCAGCGCCTGCCGGGCTGCGGGCCTTGATGCCGTCGATCAAGGTGCGGTAGGTCTCGGCCAGACGCTGGACCGGAAAAGCCTCGAAGGCCTGCGGGAACTGGCGCGACACAATTTGACGGTTTTCCAGCAAATAGCCTAGACCCGAGGGCGCCTGCGTGCGCTGCGACAACAACCACCAGCAGCCGTCAGGGCCGCGCGCCAAATCGAAGGCCGCCAAAGACAAATAGCGGCCACCCACGGGCGGCACGCCGTGCATGGCTGGCAAATAAGCGGGGTGGCCTTGCACCAGCGCAGCGGGCAATTGCCCATTGAGCACCAATTGCTGAGGCCCGTAGGCATCGGCCATGATGCGTTCGAGCAGCTGCATGCGCTGCATCACACCCGCCTCGATTTGTTGCCAGTCGGCGTGTCCCAGCATGAGCGGAAACAGGTCGAGCGACCAAGGCCGCTGCGGTTGGTCAGAGGCGGCATACACGTTGTAGGTGATGCCGTTGTCGCGCACCTGTCGTTGCAGGTTGGCCATGCGGGTGTTCAGCTCGGCTGTGCCCGGTGTGGCGGCCGTGTTTTGCTGTTCAATGAAGGTGAGCCAGGCGGCGCTGAGCGTGGCGGGCTTTTCTGTGCCCGCGCTGGCGTTTGCTGCCGGCGTCGTGCCCTGAACTGAAACTGCCCCGCGCAGTTCGTCCCAATGCCCGTCAGGCGCACGCTCTTGCTGAAGAGCCGCCCATTTCATGGCGTGCGCTTGCGTTGGGCTGTCAGCTTGGGACGATGGCTCATTCATCCGGTCAATTGTCGCTGATCACACCCGCCTCAAATCCAGCGTGTACGGGAACTCGGGGCTGGCGTGCAGTGTGGCGTTGGGGCCGAGTGCAGCCAGTTGTTTCATCGCGCCGGGCGTGTGCCCCATGCGGAAGAAGCGGGCCATGCGGCGGCTTTCGGCCTCGTAGGCGTTGACCGGGAAGCCCTCGTAGCTGCGGCCACCGGGGTGAACCACATGGTATTGGCAACCGCCCAAAGAGCGCTTCATCCAGGTGTCCACCAAGTCCACAGTCAGCGGGGCGTGCATGCCGATGCTGGGGTGCAGAGACGAAGGCGGGTTCCAGGCTTTGTAGCGCACGCTGGCCACGTATTCGCCCACCACGCCCGTGGGCTGCAAGGGCAGGGGCTTGCCGTTGACGGTCACGGTGTGGCGGCTGGGGTTCATGCCTGTCACATGCACCTCGATGCGTTCGAGCGATGAGTCCACATAACGGGCCGTGCCGCCTGCGCTGCTTTCTTCGCCCATGACGTGCCAGGGCTCCAGCGCATTGCGCAAGGTGAGCACCGTGCCATCGACACGCAACTGGCCCACCAGCGGAAAGCGGAACTCAAAATGCGGCGCAAACCAGCTCGGATCAAAGTGAAAACCCGCATCGCCCAGCTCGGTGAGCACATCGTCAAAGTCTTTGTGAATCCAGTGCGGCAGCATGAAGCGGTCGTGCAGCTCGGTGCCCCAACGGGTCACGGGGGCAACATAAGGCGCGTTCCAGAAACGGGCCACCAGCGCACGCAGCAGCAGCTGCTGCACGATGCTCATGCGGGCGTGTGGCGGCATCTCAAAGGCCCGCAGCTCCAGCAGACCCAAGCGGCCTGTGCTGCTGTCGGGTGAGTACATCTTGTCGATGCAAAACTCACTGCGGTGGGTGTTGCCGGTCACGTCCACCAGGATGTTGCGCAGGGTGCGGTCGACGATCCAAGCGGGCATGTCGGTGCCGTATTTCTGCCGGTTTTTCAGGATTTCGCGCAGCGCGATTTCGAGTTCGTAGACCTGGTCGTTGCGTGCTTCGTCCACGCGCGGGGCCTGGCTGGTGGGGCCGATGAACATGCCGCTGAACAAATAGCTCAGGCTGGGGTGGTTGTGCCAATAAAGGATGAGGCTGGCCAACAATTCAGGGCGGCGCAAAAACGGACTGTCTGCTGGCGTTGCCCCGCCCATCACCATGTGGTTGCCACCGCCGGTGCCGGTGTGACGGCCGTCGGTCATGAACTTTTCGGCGCTCAGGCGTGTTTCAAATGCGGCTTGGTACAAAAACTCGGTGTGCGCCACCAGCTCGCCCCAGTTGTGGGCCGGGTGGATGTTGACCTCGATCACGCCCGGGTCGGGGGTGACTTGCAAAAGTTTGAGGCGCGGGTCGCGGGGCGGCGGGTAGCCTTCCATGACGATCTTCATGCCCAGGGTTTGGGCGGTGGCTTCAACCGCGCTGACCAAGGCCAAGTAGTCTTCGAGGCGCGCCAGGGGCGGCATGAAGACATAAAGCACACCCAATGGCTTGGCCGATGGGCTGCCTTGCGTTTGCCCTTCGGCCTCGGCCTTGGGGCCATTGGCACGGCGCGGGTCACGCACTTCCACGCACAGGGCGGTGCGCACCACGGTGGCATCAGACTCGAACTTGGCGGCAGGCGCTGCTGGAGCCGTTGCCGGAGGCTTTTGAGCGTGGCGCGGCTGCATCGTCACCGGGGCGGCAGCTGGCAAGGCGCTGCGGGGCGAAAACGGGTCTTGCTCGATCATCTGCCAGCGCTCGGTCGGTGCGGCCCACGGCAAAGAATCCAGTGGCAATCGCCAGCCCATGCTGGAGTCGCCGGGCATGAGGTACATGCGCTCGTCGCGCAGGAACCAGCGACCGGTTTGCCAGCGCGGCCCGGTCAGTTTGGGGGTGACCGTTTCAAGGGGTTGCAGGGGTAACACATAACCCACAGGCTGGTCCAGCCCTTGGCTGAAGATGCGGCGCAAACGGATGCGCTCCATCTCGTCGTCCAGCTTCGCGTCAAACGGGTCTACGTTCACGGGCAAACGGCGCTCGCGCCACAGGTAATACCAAGTGTCCTCGTAGCCGGGCAGCACGGTGTCGCTGGGCAGGCCCAGCTGCGCTGTCAGCCCTTGCATGAAGCGTTGGGCATCGGCGCTGGTGTAGTGGCTGGGTTCGCGCTCGTCGGCAAACACATCGGGGTCTTGCCAGCAAGGCGTGCCATCGGCACGCCAGTAAATGCTGAGCGCCCAGCGCGGCAGTTGTTCACCCGGGTACCACTTGCCTTGGCCAAAATGCAAGAAGCCGCCTTGGCCGTATTGTTGGCGCAGTTTGTGAACCAACTCGGTGGCCAGGCCCCGTTTGCTTGGCCCCAAAGCATCGGTGTTCCACTCGGCACCGTCACGGTCATGGGTGGACACAAAGGTCGGCTCGCCGCCCATGGTCAGGCGCACGTCTTGCGCTACCAACTGCGCGTCCACCTGGTCGCCCAGGGTCAGTACATCGGCCCATTGTTCCTCGCTGTAGGGCTTGGTCACGCGGGGTGATTCGTGGATGCGCGTGACGCTCATCACGTGGTGAAACTCGACCTCGGCTTTGTCCATCACGCCTTCGATGGGGGCCGCGGCCGAGGGTTGCGGTGTGCAGGCCAGCGGGATGTGGCCTTCGCCGGCCAAGAGGCCCGAGGTCGGGTCGAGCCCGACCCAGCCTGCGCCGGGCAAATACACCTCACACCAAGCGTGCAGGTCGGTGAAATCCACCTCGGTACCGCTGGGGCCATCGAGCGATTTCACATCGGGGGCCAGCTGGATCAGGTAGCCCGAGACAAAGCGGGCCGCGATGTTCATGTGCCGAAAGAGTTGCACCAACAGCCAAGCCGTGTCACGGCAGGAGCCGCTTTGGAGGGTCAGGGTTTCTTCAGCGGTTTGCACGCCGGGTTCCATGCGGATGGTGTAGCGGATGTCTTGGTGCAGGCGCTGGTTGATTTGCACCAAAAAATCAATGGTGCGCTGGCGCTTGCGGTCCATGCTGGCCAGGTATTTCTTAAACAGGGGTGTCTTGTGCTCTTTGTCCAGATAGGACTGCAGCTCTTCTTTGACCGTGTCCGAGTACTTGAAGGGCACTTCTTCGGCCGAAGGCTCTAGAAAAAAGTCAAAGGGGTTGAACACTGCCATTTCGGTGACCACGTCCACGGTGACTTTGAAAGCCGTGGTCTTTTTGGGGAAGACCAAACGCGCCTGGTAATTGGCAAAGGCGTCTTGCTGCCAGTTGATGAAATGTTCGGCGGGCTCGACCTTGAGGCTGTACGACAGGATGCGGCTGCGGCTGTGTGGGGCCGGACGCAAGCGGATGACTTGCGGGCCGAGTTGCACAGGGCGGTCGTATTCGTAATGGGTAACGTGGTGCAGGGCAACGTGTATCGACATATTTCTAACTGCGCAACAGGGGCTGCACGCATGACAAATGCAGCTTGGGCGGTTACAACTAGCAAGACACGCGCCAGGGTGCGGACCCAGTCAAGCCAGCCAGTCAGCGTGGTTGATTGCAGGGCCCGAATCAAAAGAGCGCCAAAGCGACTGTTCAGAAAATCGGCCAAATCAGGGAGGCTGTCATGAAGCGATGCTGCACGCAGGGTATTGGTCGGGCGCAAGCGTGTGCCATGCGGAGCCGCCCATGTTGTCCATGACATGGGCCCGTGGCCTGGGCTTGGGGCTGTTGGCCTGGTGTGCGGGGGTGGCGCTGCAATTGCAACAAGAGGCGCTGTGGCCGCTGGGGGCTTATGCGGGCTTGTGGGTGTTGGCGCTGGTATTCGCGTGGTCGTGTGGTCTCTTGCTTCGCTTTGGGGTTGGGTCTGTCGGGTTGAGCGTTCTTAGATGGCGCTGGGTTAGGTGCATGGTTGGGGGCGCTGTTTGGTGCGGTGTTTGGCTTGTGATGGCGTTTGCTGCCACCGGTTTGCATGCTGGGTCACGGGCTCAGGCCATCGACCCGGCGCTGGAGGGCCAAGACCTGGATGTGGTGGGCGTGGTGCAGGCCATGCCGCAGCGCCAAGACCTGGGCTGGCGCTTTCGCTTTGAACTGGAACAAATCTGGCGGATCGACAAGGCGGGCGAACGGCATGCTGTGGATTTGTCTCAATCTGTGCCCTCGCAGGTTTATCTGGGTTGGTACGGGCAGGACGGCACACACGACAGTGGCTGGAACACCTCGCCCCTGCCTGAGCCCGTGAAAGCGGGTGAGCGCTGGCGCTTTCGGGTGCGCCTGAAGGCCCCACATGGCAACCTGAACCCACGGGGTTTTGACTATGAGTTGTGGCTTTGGGAGCAGGGCATTCGCGCCACGGGCTATGTGCGCGCGGGGGCTAAAGACCCCATTCCGGTGCGCTTGGGTGCCACTTGGGCGCACCCGATTGAGGGCTGGCGGCAGTCGGTGCGCGACCGTTTGCTGACGCATTTGTCGGCGCAGAGCAGCACTGCAGATGCCGTGTCGGCTAAACAAGTGGATCAAGGGGCGGGTGTGTTGGCGGCTTTGGTCACGGGCGACCAAGCCGCGATTGACCGCAGCGACTGGGACGTGTTTCGGGCCACAGGCGTGGCGCACTTGATGAGCATTTCGGGCCTGCATGTGACCATGTTTGCCTGGCTCGCTTCAACCTGGGTGGCGTGGTGCTGGCGCAAATCCGCTTTGTGGGGCTTTGCGGGCGCTTTGCGCTGGCCTGCAGTGCATGTCGGGGCGGTGTCCGGCTTGGTGTTGGCGTGGTTTTATGCCTTGTTCAGCGGTTGGGGCGTGCCAGCTCAGCGCACGCTGTGGATGCTGTTGGTGGTGGTGTTGCTCAAAATCTCGGCCCGTCAATGGCATGGGGCCTTGGTCTGGCTGCTGGCCGGTGCGGTGGTGTTGGCGCTGGACCCTTGGGCGTTGTTGCAAGCCGGCTTTTGGTTGAGCTTTGTGGCCGTTGGGGTGTTGATGGCCTCCCTGCGGCGCACCGATTTGGTGCCCGAAGAGCTTTCGCACCGATCAAGTGCGAAAAAAGTTCCCATTTGGGGAATGTCAGTACTGCGCGCTGCGTGGGGTTTGCTGCGTGAACAAGCCGTCATCACCTTGGCCTTGGCGCCTCTGACCTTGCTGTTTTTTGGCCAAGTGTCTGTGGTGGGCCTGCTGGCCAATATGCTGGCGATTCCATGGGTGACTTTGGTGGTGACTCCGCTGGCTTTGCTTGGCGTGGCGTGGTCCGGGTCCTGGGACCTGGCGCTCTGGGCGCTGCAGCCCATGACGGCCTGGCTGGGCTGGCTGTCAACCTGGCCATTGGCCAGCGTGTCCACCGCCATGCCGCCTTGGGGCCTGGCCATGCTGGCGCTGGTCGGTGCAGTGGGCTTGGTGCTCAGGCTGCCGTTGTCCTTCAAAGTGTTGTGCTTGCCGCTTTTGTGGCCCGTGTTGTTTTGGACGCACCCGCGCCCGCCAGAGGGCGCTTTCGAGCTCTTGGCGGCCGATGTGGGGCAGGGCAATGCGGTGCTGGTGCGCACCGCCACGCACAGCCTGCTGTACGACGCGGGGCCGCGCTATTCGGCCGAAAGCGACGCTGGGCATCGGGTGCTGGTGCCCCTGCTGGCACAAATGGGCGAGCGCCTTGATGTGCTGATGCTCAGCCACCGTGACAGCGACCACACCGGCGGCGCAGCGGCGGTGCTGGCCATGCAGCCCCAGGCGGCTTTGTGGTCCTCGCTGGAAGATGAACACGCTTTGCACGCCTTGCGGCCTGGCTGGACGCGTTGCCAAAGAGGTCAGTCCTGGGTGTGGGATGGCGTGCTTTTTGAGGTGCTCCACCCGCCTGGCAGTACGCAGATTTCGGGCGCAGCGCCTACTGCTTCTGCTTCTGCTTCTTCTGCCTCTTCGGGGGCCTTTGGCCCACGTGCAGCCGCTAAAAAGCCCAAACCCAATGAAGTCAGTTGTGTCTTGCGCATCGGCAACAGGCAGGCTTCGGCCTTGTTGACGGGCGACATCGAGGCGGCCCAAGAGCTGTTGTTGGTGCGCACGGGCCTGGCACCCGTCGATGTACTTTTGGTGCCGCATCATGGCAGCAAAACGTCCTCGACCCTGTCATTGATGCAAGCGCTGCAACCCCGGCTGGCGCTGGTGCAGGCGGGTTACCGCAACCGCTATGGGCACCCGGCAGAACCGGTAGTCGATCGCTACCACGCCGAGGGCATTGCACTGGTGGAGTCCGTCCGCTGTGGCGCCGCTCGTTGGCAAAGTGATGCGCCCACGCAGGTGCAATGTGAACGGGCGCTGTCCAAGCGCTATTGGCACCACGTCATCGCACCTTGACGCATCTGTTCCACCCAGCACATTTGTCATACCCGGAACATTTGTCATACCCGGCTTGACCGGGTATCCATGGCCGCCGAAGGCATGGACCCCCGATCAAGTCGGGGGTGACAGCGTTGGGTAGGGGTGACAGCGTTGGGTGGGGTGACAGCGTTGGGTGGGGTGACAGCGTTGGGTAGGGGTGACAGCGTTGGGTGGGGTGACAGCGTTGGGTGGGGTGACAGCGTTGGGTGGGGSGACAGCGTTGGGTGGGGGTGGCAGCGTTGGGTTGGGTGACAGCGTTGGGTAGAGGTAACAACGTTGGGTAGGGGTGACAGCGTTGGGTGGGTGTGACCGTGTTTGTTGCGGGTGATGCGCTTTGGTGGAGTTGATTCGGCTCAAGCGGAGCGGGTATGCATCTTGCTATCCTGTCATCAGGAGTGACGAGCCATGCGCCAATTCGATGAAATGTACAGCCGCTTGCCTGCCGCAGGCGATTTGGGGGAGGTCAGAGACCATTACCGAGCCTATGCCCGCTGGTTGCAAGCGCAAGACAGCCAGACCATGGCTTCGCGCCGTGAAGAAGCCGAGATGATTTTCCGCCGTGTCGGCATCACCTTTGCGGTCTACGGTGACAAGGACGAAGACGCGAACACGGACGAAGGGGGCACCGAGCGCCTGATCCCGTTTGACCTGATTCCCCGTGTGATTGCGGCCCAAGAGTGGAAAGGCATGGAAGCCGGTTTGGTGCAACGCGTCACCGCACTCAACCGCTTCATCCACGATGTGTACCACGATCAGGAGATCCTCAAAGCCGGTGTAGTCCCGCGTGAGCAGATCGAAAACAACGCCCAGTTTCGCCCCGAGATGGTGGGGGTGGATGTGCCCAACAACATCTATTCGCACATCAGCGGCATCGACATCGTGCGTGCCCCCGACAGCGCAGGCAAGGGCGAGTACTACGTGCTGGAAGACAATCTGCGCGTGCCCAGCGGTGTGAGCTACATGCTCGAAGACCGCAAGATGATGATGCGCCTGTTCCCCGAGTTGTTCAGCCAACACCGCGTGGCACCTGTCGCGCATTACCCTGATTTGCTGCTCGAGACCCTGCGCGCCAGCAGCCCCGCCACCACGGCCGAGCCCACGGTGGTGGTGCTCACGCCCGGCATGTACAACAGCGCTTACTTTGAGCATGCTTTTTTGGCGCAACAAATGGGTGTGGAACTGGTCGAAGGGCAAGACCTGTTTGTCAAAGACAAGTTTGTCTACATGCGGACCACACGCGGCCCGCAAAGGGTGGACGTGATCTACCGCCGTGTGGACGACGACTTTTTGGACCCGAATGTGTTTCGCCCCAGCTCGACCTTGGGCTGCGCGGGCCTGATGGACGCCTACAAGGCCGGTCATGTGGCCATTTGCAACGCGGTGGGCACGGGCGTGGCCGACGACAAGTCGATCTACCCCTATGTGCCGGACATGATCAAGTTCTACTTGGGTGAAGAACCCATTCTCAAAAACGTGCCCACTTTCATGTGCCGCAAGCCCGACGATTTGCAATACACGCTGGCCCATTTGAAAGACTTGGTGGTCAAAGAAGTCCACGGCGCAGGCGGCTACGGCATGCTGGTGGGGCCTGCGGCCAGTCAGGCCGAGATCGAGCGATTCCGTGGCGCGCTGCTGGCCAACCCTGAGGGCTACATCGCCCAACCGACCTTGAGCTTGTCCACTTGCCCGACCTATGTGGACAGCGGCATCGCACCCCGCCACATCGATCTGCGGCCCTTTGTGCTGAGTGGGCGCACCGTGCAGATGGTGCCCGGTGGCTTGACGCGGGTGGCGCTCAAAGAAGGCTCTTTGGTGGTCAACTCGTCACAAGGCGGGGGCACCAAAGACACCTGGATTTTGCAGGACTGAAAAGGGGAGAACACACATGCTTTCAAGAACCGCCGACCACTTGTTCTGGATGTCTCGCTACATGGAGCGGGCCGAAAACACGGCTCGCATGCTGAATGTGAGCTACGAGACATCGCTCTTGCCCCAGTCTGCCGCCGCGGTGGAGGCCGGTTGGGAAGGCATCTTGTCCATCAGTGAGCTCTTGCCCTCGTACCTGACGCGCTACAAAACCATCACGCCACGCGACGTCATGGCCTTCATGGTGAAAGACGCAGACAACCCATCGTCCATCCTCTCTTGCCTGCGTGCAGCCCGCGAAAACGCCCGCGCCGTGCGCGGCACGCTCACCACCGAGGTGTGGGAAACGCAAAACCAGACCTGGCTTGAAGTGAACCGCATGCTCAAAAGCGGTGAGTTCGAGCGCGATCCGGGCCAGTTTTTTGAGTGGGTCAAGTTCCGCTCGCACCTGTCACGCGGCGTGACGGTGGGCACCATGCTGATGGACGAGTCGCTGTACTTCATGCGCATGGGCACGTTTTTGGAGCGGGCCGACAACACGGCGCGGCTGGTGGATGTGAAGTTCCACGCCATGAACAACGATTTTTTTGGAGCCCCCAACTACAGCGGCATCGAGGCCGAAGTGACGCAGGAATACGATTTCTACCACTGGAGTGCGATCTTGCGCAGCGTCAGCGGTTTTGAGGTGTACCGCAAGGTTTACCGCGATGTGATCCGTCCCGAACGCGTGGCCGAATTGCTGATCTTGCGTCCGGATATGCCCCGCTCATTGCACGCCAGTTTGAACGAGGTGCTGTCCAATTTGAAGCTGGTCTCGCACGATCCCGACAGCGACACCTTGCGCCATGCAGGCCGCTTGCGCTCTGAGCTGGCTTTTGGCCGCATCGACGAAATCCTGGCCACCGGATTGCACGCTTATCTGACGCAATTTTTGGAGCGCGTGAACGGCTTGGGTGGGCGCATCAGCCGGGAATTTTTGATGCCTCAGGCGGCTTGATTCAGCCCAGCGTCAGCACCACCGGCGTGTGGTCGCTGGGCCGCTCGTTCTTGCGCGGGGCGCGGTCGATCACGCAGGCGTTGGCGCGGGCTTTGAGCGATTCTGAAATCAAAATGTGGTCGATGCGCAATCCCCGGTTGCGGCGGAAGGCAAACTCGCGGTAGTCCCACCAGCTGAAGCTTTTTTCAGGCTGCTCAAACAGGCGAAAGCTGTCGTAAAGGCCCAGGTCGATCAAGGCTTGCAGTTTTTCGCGCTCGGCGTCGGTGCAGTGGATGGTGCCTGCCAGCGCCACCGGGTCCCACATGTCGAGCTCGTCAAAAGTGATGTTGTAGTCGCCCAGCAGCACCAAGTTCGGGTGCTGTTGCATCTGGCTGGCCACCCAATCGCGCAGTGCATCGAGCCAACGCATCTTGTAGACAAATTTGTCGCTGTCGGGGGCTTGGCCGTTCGGAAAATAGCCGCAGATCACCCGCACTTCACCCCCTGCGCCATCGGGGTAGGTGGCGGCGATGACGCGTGACAAGTCGTCTTCAAAGCCCGGGATGTTTTTGACCACATCGGTGCCAGCGGCTTTTGAAATCAGCGCCACACCGTTGTAGGTTTTTTGGCCAAACCATTGGGCTTGGTAGCCTGCTTCGGCCAAAGCGGCCACGGGAAACTTGTCGTCAGTGAGCTTTAGTTCTTGCAGGGCCAGCACATCGGTGGGGTTGGCAGCCAGCCAGTCCAGCACCTGCGGCAGTCGCACAGACAACGAGTTCACATTCCAGGTGGCAATTTTCATGAGGTCTTAAAAAGGGGTTGCGCTCAAATGTGGAAGGCAGCCAAGCCGCCCACCACCAAACCGATGCCGCCTGCTGCGTACATCACATATTCGAGCCATTTCTTTTTGGACAGCAGGGCAATCGCCGCCATGGCAATGGCCACTTGCAGCACGGTGGTGGCTTGCGCCCAGCGGTGGTGCTGGTGCATTTGCTCGTCGGACTGTTCGTCCCAGTGTTTGGACTCGGCTTCTAGTTTTTCAGCGGCGGCTTTGATCTCTGATTTTTCGCTCTTATAGCGTTTGACTTCGTCCAGATAGAAGTCTTTTTTGAGCGGTGTCAGCTCCATGGCCAGCTCACTCAGGTTTTGCTTGCTGCTTTTGGCTTGGTAATAGTTCCATTGGTTGGAGGCTTCGGTCTTTTTGATGGCCGCGTTGTTTTTGTACAAGCCGGCATTGGCCTGTGTGGCCCCGCCCATATAACCAAACAAAGCACCCACCGTGGCGATGATGGCGGTGAACATGGCAATGCTGTTGGTGTGTGCGCCGCCATGGCCTTGAGTAGCGTGTTCCAACTCGTGGTCATGCGGGCCATGAACGTGAAAACCGTGTCCGGACATGTGTGTTTCCTTAAAGAGTGTGTTGGTAGGTTGCAAAGCTGAATGGCAGGCCATTGCCTGCCACATGGGATGTGCGCTCGACTTCTTGCCAGCCAGCGCCCAACTCAGGCGCGAAGGCATCGCCTTCAAAATCTTGCTCGATTTCCGTGACAACGGCACTCGCGGCCAACGGTGCTGCTTGGGCATAAATTTCGGCCCCGCCGATCACCCAGGCCTCTGCGGCGTCGGGGCATTGGCGCATGGCGTCTTCCACAGAGCCAGCCCGCACCGCACCTTCGGCCTGCCAGTCTGGCTGGCGCGTCACAACGATGTTGAGGCGACCGGGCAGGGGGCGAAAGCGTGGGGGCAACGAATCCCATGTTTTGCGACCCATGATCACGGGCTGGCCCAGCGTTGTGCGTTTGAAATGCGCCAGGTCTTCGGGCAGGTGCCAGGGCAGTTGGTTGTTGACGCCGATCACGCCATTGCGGGCGCGGGCATAAATCAAATGCAGTTTCATCAGGGGCAGGCGATCAGGCCAAAAAGGGTTCAAACCAGCGGGCTCAGACGGCGACCGGCGCTTTGATGGCGGGGTGGCTTTCGTAGCCCACGACCTCAAAGTCTTCAAACGCGTAATCCAAAATTGAATCGGGTTTGCGTTTGATGTTCAAGGTGGGGTAAGCCATGGGTGTGCGGCTCAGTTGCAGTTCCACCTGTTCGTGGTGGTTGCTGTAAATGTGGCAGTCACCACCGGTCCAGATGAAGTCGCCCACATCCATGTCGCACTGCTGCGCCACCATGTGGGTGAGCAGAGCGTAGCTGGCAATGTTGAAGGGCACGCCCAAAAAGATGTCGGCACTGCGCTGGTACAACTGGCAACTCAGGCGTGGCTTGTCGCCGGGGTTTTGCGGCGGTGCGACATAAAACTGGAAGAACGCATGGCAAGGCATCAGCGCCATTTGGTCAAGCTCGGCCACGTTCCAGGCGCTGACAATGATGCGGCGTGAATCCGGGTTGGTTTTCAGCGTGTCCATGACCTGTTGAATCTGGTCAATGTGCCCGCCGCCTGGTGTGGGCCAGCTGCGCCATTGCACCCCGTACACCGGACCGAGCGAGCCATCGTCGCGCGCCCATTCGTCCCAGATGGAGCAGCCGCGATCTTGCAGCCATTTCACGTTGCTGTCGCCACGCAAAAACCACAACAATTCAACAATGATGGCCCGTAAAAAGACTTTTTTGGTGGTGATGAGCGGAAAGCCTTCGTTCAGGTCAAAGCGCATCTGGTGGCCAAACACGCTGCGCGTGCCGGTCCCGGTGCGGTCACCTTTTTGCACGCCCGTCGTGTAGACGTGGCGCATGAAGTCTTCGTATTGGCCGCGGATGGGGCGGGGGCGGGCAGGGGTGTTCATGGGGCGTAAGTTTAAGGCAGTCGTGGCACCGTAACACCCGATTTCAACCCGAATTCAGCCCTGGCCCACCGTTTTTGGCCCAAGCCTGGGCGGCTCAGATTTCGAATTTGCTGACTTCGTGGCGAGTGGAGTCTGCAATTTTGGACAGCTCCATCACGGTGGCGGTGATCTCTTCTGATGCAGCCGCGTTGCTGCGCGCAATGGCGTCCAGGCTGGAGATGTTCGCGTTGATTTGCTCCACCGCCGTGCTTTGCTCTTCCAGGGCTGACGAAATGCGTTGGAGCATGTTGTCGGTTTCGCGCGAGCCTTGTTCGATCTGGTGCATGCCGTTGTTCACGTGTTTAACGGTTTCAACGGCACGCTGGGTTTCGGCGACCGCTTGCTGCACCAGTCGGGCAATTTCTTGCGAGCTTTCGGCGCTGTTGGCCGCCAGTTTGCCCACTTCTTCGGCGACCACAGAAAAGCCTTTGCCATGTTCGCCCGCACGGGCGGCCTCGATGGCCGCATTGAGTGACAGCAGGTTGGTTTTGTTGGCGATTTTTTCGATCACTTCGGTGATCTTGTTGATCTTTTCCGAGTTGGATGCAATGGAGCTGACCACTTCGACCATCTGTTCCATTTGTTTCATGCCGTCGCGCATGATGCTCATGGATTCTTGTGACTTCTGGCTGGCGACCGTGGTGTTGCGCGACACGTCGCTCACGGCATCGGTCGTTTGACGAACCGCGGACGCCAGTTGTGAGATGGCATGGGTCTGGTTTTGCGCACCGTCCGAGATCTGGCCGATGGCTTGACTGGTTTGGTTGGCGGCGGCAGCCACCTGCTGGCTGTTGTTGTTGATGGCCCGCATGGCGAGCGACAAAGACTCCAAAGACAGGTTGATGTTTTCTTTGAGCAAGGCCAACTCACCGTTGCCCTGGGCTTGCACGCGCTGCCTGAGGTTGCCTTGCGCCACTTGCTGGAGGACGCTGGCCACATCGCCCAGCATGTTCTCGAGGGTGTGCATGGCGTTGGTGGCCTGTGTCATGGCGGCTTTGTATTCGCCTTGGGCATCGGCTTGTACGCGTTGTGAGAAGTGGCCGTTTTCCAGGGCCGCCATCACTTGGATCAAGCTGCGGGTGGTGCTCTGAATGGCGTTGGCCGAGTTGTTCACCGCAATTTTCATGTCGGCCAAGTCGCCCTTCAAGTCGGCTTGAATCCGGGGGCCAAAGTTGCCTGCTGCCAAGGCATTGACGACTTGGTTCACTTCGGTGACAGCTGACTGCTGGGCCGCGATCATGCGGTTGATGGCTTTGGCGGTTTGACCAACTTCGTCTTTCTGGTCCACTTCAATGCGCAAAGAGAAGTTGCCGGTCTTTTCAATGTCACCGACCACTTTTTGGACTTGCGCCAGCGGGGTGGTGATGGATCGGATGATGGACATGGCCAGCAGCAAGCCGCCTACCAGGCCCGCCGCGACGATGCCCACGGTCAGGTTGCGGTCGAACTCGTAAGTGGCTTGGGCCGAATTGAACTCATTGTTGGCCTCGGTCAATTGGGCCTCGATGAATTGAGACAGCAGTTCGATCACCACGTCGATGGCTGGGTACAGCTGTTTTTCTGAGAATTCGGCCAATTCTTCGCGGTCTTTGTTTTCCAGCAAGCTTTGCAGGGCGTTGAGTTGAACCTCAAGTTTTTCAAACCCGGCTTCGATGGCGGTGACCAGCTTCTTTTCTTCACCCACAAAGTCGTCTGTGGGGTGAGCGGCCCATTTGTCTTTCACGGTTTGGCGTGCGTTGGCCAAACGTGTTTGCGCGTCTGCCCAAGACATCTGTTTTGAACGGACCTTGATGGTGGTATCAATGACGTTTTGGGTGTATTGGTCCGAAATGATCTTCAGGTCACGCAAATGCACCAGATGGTCGGTGTTGACAAACTTGAAACTGGCGATGGCCTGGGTCATGCCATTGAGGCCAATGAGGCCCACCACCAAAGAAACCAGGCTGAAGCAGATCACCAGCACCAAAAGTCGGACAGAAACGCTGAAATTCTTGAACATGGCTGCCATTTGATAATTGAATATAAATTATTCTAACGAGATGTTGTTGATATTGTTGGTATTTTTAAATTTGGCAAGTTGGAAATTGCAGTGATTCCTGCCTAAAAACTGGGCTTTGGGCGATGGCCCATGCGTGTGGCCTGGAGGGTCTGATCGTGGGACCGGACCGCAGCCTTTAATGCTGAAGACCCAGATTGAACTGGCGCACACCCAGTTCGTCCATTTGCCGTTGTTCATGACGTTGAACGTCTTTGGCCACCGCTTTGGCATCTTGGTCGGCCAGTGATTGCATCTTGTGCAGCTCGATTTCGGCTTGCACGCGTTTTTTGCGCGTTTGCGTCAAGGTGGCCTGCGCTTTGCCCAAGTCGACCACCACGCGCTGCTGCAACGTGAGCAGTTGCGCCATGAACTGCCGGTGGTTCATGCTCGCTTGCATGCCCATCACGGTGGCGTTGCTCTGGGTTTCTTGCAGACGGTATTCGTCGTACAGATTGCACAGTCGCTGGTGACTGGCTTGCAGCTGCTCGACGCGGGCCATGGCCTGGGCGATTTCGGTTTGCACCTCGTTCACCGTGTCCTGGGCTTTGCGAACCAGTACGGGCCAGCAGTTTCGGGCTTGTCGCATCAATGGCTTTCTGGGGGGCTTAGCTGCTCATCAATACCTGAACGTCGCGGCGCGTGGTGGCAGCGTCCTGGCCTGTGTGCATGTCTTGTTGTAAAAAATGTTCCATCGCCGAACGCAAGCGGATGGCTTGGTCCAGATCGGGGTTGCTGCCTGCTTCGTAGGCACCCACCTGGATCAAGTCCTGGTTTTGCTGGTACAGCGCCCACAGCCGCCTGAATCGGTTGGCCAGTTTTTGGTCTTCTGGCGACAGCAGGTTTTGCATCACCCGTGAGATCGAGCCGTTCAGGTCAATCGCGGGGTAGTGCGCAGCATCGGCCAGCTTGCGCGACAGCATGACCTGACCATCGAGTGAGGCGCGTGCGATGTCCACGATCGGATCGTTGGCATCATCGCCTTCGGCCAACACGGTGTAGATGGCGGTGATCGAACCCACGCCATGGCGGCCCACGCCCGCGCGCTCAATCAGGTTAGGCAGCAAGGCAAACACCGACGGCGGGTAGCCCTTGGCGGTGGGTGGTTCGCCCACGGCAAGGCCGATTTCGCGTTGTGCATGGGCCACGCGGGTCAGGCTGTCCACCAGCATCAAGACGTTTTTGCCCTGATCGCGAAAGTACTCAGCGATCACATGCGTCATGTGCGTCGCTTTCAGGCGCAGCACGGGCGATTCGTTGGCGGGGGCGGCAATCAGCACCGACTTGGCCAGACCCACAGGCCCCAGGGATTCTTCGATAAAGGCCTGCACCTCGCGGCCACGCTCGCCAATCAGGCCAATGACCACGACATCGGCTTCGGTAAAACGCGTCATCATGCCCAGCAGCACACTTTTGCCCACGCCAGAGCCGGCCACCAGGCCCAGGCGCTGCCCGCGTCCGATGGTCAGCATGCCGTTGATGGCTTTCACGCCCACGTCCAGAATGTCCCGGATCGGGCCGCGCTCCATCGGGTTGATGGGGCGGCCCTGCAAGCTCAAGATGTCGGTGCATTCCGGTGCCGGTTTGCCGTCCAGGGGTTGGCCCCGGCCGTCCAGCACGCGCCCCAACAGCGCCGGCCCCAATGCCACCTGCGAGGTGTGGCTGATGACGCTGACCTTGGCACCCGGCCCAATGCCTTGAGGCTCTGTGAAGGGCAAAAGGTACAGCGTTTCGTCGTTGAATCCCACCACTTCGGCCTCGACACGGTGGCCAAACTGGCCCACCACTTCGCAACAAGCGCCCAGTGGGGCCATCAAGCCGCGTGTCTCTAGGCGCATGCCCACCAAGCGCACCAGGGTGCCGCTGCGTTGCGGGTCGGGCGTGCGAAGTTCACCGACCAGTTGGCTGACTTCGGCGTCAAAATTCATCATGGGATGTTGTCATCTTCGGGCGATGCTGGCTGAGAAGCGGGTTTCATTTCGGTGTCTTCCACGTCGATCACCTGGCGACTCCAATCGCGGCTGGGCGTGTCGGCGGGCATGGCTTCGGCCTGGTCTTTGACCAGCGAGGACTGTTGCATCCAGGCTTCGGGCTGGGCCAACAGACGCCGGGCCAGCGGTTCGAGCCGGTGTTCAATCAGGTCTTGCACCACGGTGTCGTTGGCGCGAACGCGCACACTGCCTGGGCGCAACTGGGCATCGGCCTCCAGTTGCAGGTGTTGCGTGGCCGACTCACCCATGGCTTTGAGGCGCTGCAAGTCTTCGGGGTTGACGCTCACGTTGACCGACTCAGGCGGGTGGTCCAGCTGCTGAATGCAGGCCTGAATGAGGTTGCTCACGGCCTGACCAGACAGCTGCAATTCGGCCCGCACCAATTGCTCGGCCACATGCAGGGCCAGGCGCTTGAGGGGCTCAAAAAAACGCTGCGGGTCTTGTCCGATGCTGCGCAACTCAATGCCCAGGTGACGAATGAGTTCGCGCTCTTTGGCGCGTTCGGCCTCGTGCTCGGTGCGCATTTGCGCCTGACCTTCGAGAAATCCTTTTTCAAAGGCTTCGTCGCGCAACTGAGCGAGTTCGGTCTCGCTCCAGGGTGAGGGGGCCAAGCCGTCTTCGGCAGGCAACAGGTCGTCGCCATGGGCTGCGGCCTCGGCATCGTCTGGCGTGGCCAGATCGGCATCGGGTGGGGCGCTCAGCAAGCCGTCGGTTGGCTCTGCCTTTGGCGCCATTCGCCAAGGGCCAAAGGATTGGGCCGAGGCCTCGTCCCATTGGGTGCGCAAAAAGTGGGGTGTCTGCACCTTGCTGTTGAGCAAGGGGTTGGTGCTCCAGTCGCTGGCGGTAGGCGCTTGCGGCGTGTCAAACGAAGCCATCGCCGCCTCCCGCCAACACCAGCTCGCCCGCATCGGACAGCTTGCGTGCCAGGCGCATGACGTTCTTTTGCGCTTCTTCCACTTCGGTGATGCGCAAGGGGCCTTTGGATTCCATGTCGTCGACAAACATGACGCGTGCGCGTGCCGACATGTTGTCCAGGAATTTGTCTTTGACGTAGTCGGGTGCACCCTTCAGGGCCACCATGAGCAGGTCGGGCTCTGCGGTGCGCATGATCGCCTGGATGCCGCGGTTGTCCACGCTCACCAAGTTTTCGAAGGTGAACATATTGTCCTGAATGCGCTGCATCAAATCGCCGTCGATCTGCGACAAACCGGACATGATGGACGATTCGAGTTCGACCTTGACCGAGTTCATGATCTGGGCCGCGGCCTTGATGCCGCCGAAGCTGGACGATTTGGACGAGGAGTTCGTGGCGAACTGCTTCATCATGATTTGCTCCAGCTCTTCCATCGCAGACGGTTGCACCGTCTCCAGGCTGGCAATGCGCTGGATGATCTCGGGACGAGATTCGCCGGGCAAGAAGTTCAACACGTCAGCGGCCACGGTGTACTCCAGCACCGACAAGATGATGGCCACCACCTGGGGGTGTTCACCCCGAATCATTTCGGCAATTGAGCGGGCATCCATCCATTTCAGAATCTCCAGGCCCTTGCTGCCCTGGCCCGGCATGATGCGGCTGAGCACCGAGGCCGCTTTGTCGTCGCCCAAAGCGCGCTTGAGCACTTTTTCGACATAGTCGCCTGTGCCTAGGCCCAGGCTGGTCTGCTTTTTTAGCATGGTGACGAACTCGTCCAGCACGATGTTCACGGCTTCTTGCGACAAGTCGGACACCGACACCATGGCCGCGCCCAAGGATTGAACCTCTTTGGGGCTCATGAAGCGGATGATTTCAGAAGCCTGCTGTTCGCCCAGCAGCAGCATTAACACAGCAGCACGTTGGGTGCCCGTCAGCTCGGCCAGTTCCTTGACCAATTCTTCGGTCATCGGGACCGCCAAATTGGCCGCAGTGGCGGCTGGTGCGTCCTTGCCGTCTTTGACGTCTTTGTCATCGGGTTTTTTGGTGGCCATGGTCGTTGTTCCTTGTTGTTCTTTTTCAGTTGACCTTGATCATGCCCTTGAGCACGTTGGCCACGCGGCCCGAGTCTTCGGCCACCAGCATGCGGATGAGGGCCACTTTGTCGTCGTAAGTGTTGGCGGTGTCCAGCATGTCCATCGAGATGCTCGACTTCTTGGGCTTGAGCTTGGCCTTGATCTCTTGCAGGCTGTCGCCTTCGCCAATCTGGATCATGCGCATGTCGTCTTCGCTCAATTCGCCATCGCTCAGAGCGGCCTTGGCCTGTTGCTCTTCGGCGGCATGGTTGGCGTACATGTTGCGCATGATGGGGCGGATCACGATCAACATGAATACGATGAAGCTGATGGCGAGCAAGCCACTCTTGATGCCTGTTTGCACGGCATCTTCGAGGTACCACGGAATGGTTTCCAAAGCGGCCGTCGGTTCGAACTTGGCAGGCACCACCGACACGTTGTCGCCGCGTTGCGGGTCAAAACCCACCACGCCACGAACCACTTGCAGCATTTGTTCGAGTTCTTGCGGTGTAAAGGCCACCGAGGTCGGGGCATTGGGCACCACGGGTGCGTCTTTGGCCGGCGGTGGCGCAGGGCGTTCATTGACCACCACGGCCACGCTCACCTTCATGATGCCGCCCGTTGCATTGCGCACATGGCGCACGGTGCGGTCGAGCTCAAAGTTGCGTGTGGACCGGCTGCTGAGTTTGTTGCCCGATTCAGCTTGGCCTTTGTCGCCATTGACCTGGGTGTTGTTGGTGGTGGTGGGATCGGCGGGTGGCGTGTTGGCCAAAGAACCCGGGACACCCTCAGCGGCGCGGCTGGCGGCGCGGTCTTCGGCCAGCACTTCGGAACGGGTGCGGGGGCCTTTGTCGCGGTTGTCAAAGTCTTCGGTGGTGCTTTCGATCTGGGTGAAGTCCAGCGACAGGTTCACCTGCGAGCGCACATTGGCCTCGCCCACCATGGGCGACAGGATTTCCATGATGCGGGTGCGATACACCTCTTCAAGGTGTTGTTTGTGTTGCTCTTGTGCAGAGGTCAGGCCCAGCTTTTGTTCGGTGGCCGATTCGGTCATCAGCTTGCCCACGTTGTCGACCACGGTCACATGGTCAGGTGCCAGGTAGGGCACGCTGGACGACACCAGGTGCACGATGGCCTGCACTTGCGAGGCCGATACGGCGCGGCCCGGATAAGGCGCCAGCACCACCGAGGCTTTGGGCGGCGTGCGGTCACGCACAAACACGCTTTGCTTGGGTGTGGCCAAGTGCACGCGGGCACTTTGCACACTGCCAATTTGCATGATGCTTCGGGCCAGCTCTTGCTCCATGGCCGCATTGACCTTGACCTGTTCCATGAACTGGCTGGTGGTCATGGACGATTGCTCTTTCAGACCGTCCAGGCCTGTGGCCCCGGCTTTGGGCAAGCCTTGCGAGGCCAGGAAAATACGGGCTTCGTGAAAGCGCGGGCTGGGCACCGTGAGTTGCCCGGTGGTGGGGTCGATCTTGGGGCTGAAATCAGCGTTCTTCAGCGATTCGTAGGCTTTTTGCTGGTCAGCCTCTTGCAGGCCAGGCATCACGGGGCGGTAGGGCGTGACGTTCATCCAAGCGTAGATCAGACCAAAAATCACCAGCACCACCAACATGACGATGAGGGGCAAGACCCGGCGCACAGACGGCTGGTTGATGACTTTGGAAAACGAATCTGAAAACCCCTTGGTGTGCCAAGGGCTCAGGCTGTTGCTGGCAGCGCCGTCTTTTTCTGGCGCACCAGGGACGGTGGCGACCGCGGTGTTGCCTGCGATGGTGGCCGGAGTGTTAGCAGCCGCTAGGGGCGCTGCCGTCATGCCGGGGTTCATTGTTGCGATTGCTGCAGCCATGTTTTTTCTTCTTCAGTTCAGGGGGGTCAGACAGGCATGTTCAAAATGTCTTCGTAGGCTTTGAGCACTTTGTTGCGGACCTGCAAGGTCGCCTCAAAAGCCAATGAAGATTTCTGCATGCCCAAGACCACATCGGTCAAGGCCATGTCTTCGCCTCGGTCAAAGGCTTCGCGCATGTCCGATGCCTGGACTTGCAGTTGGTTGACTTGGCCGAGCGCACCCGTGACCAATTCAGAAAAACCTGTTTTTTGAGCATCGCCCGTAGCGCTCGCACCGCCGGTCAAATCACCGATGCCGGACATGGCCCCGGACTTGCCCGAAGCTTCGGCCTGGTGGCTGCGCAGCGTTTGCAGCATCGACTGGATGCTGGCTGGAGAAATGGCTTTGTCGATCATGCGTGTCTCCTTCAGTAAGCGGCGCTGGCCATGCCCAGCCCGTGCTCACGCAACTGGGCCAGTTTGTAGCGCAGGGTGCGTGGGCTGATGCCCAGGCGTTTGGCAGCTTCTGTTTTGCTGGGGGTGTTGGCCAACGTGGCCATGATCACTTGGTGCTCATTGATGCGAGCGGCGCTGTTCAGGTTGGTGGGCAGCGGGCTTGCTTCGACAGACGCGGCATTGGCCTCAATCCCCAAACTGTTTACGGCCGCTGTCATGAATTGTTCAACAGCGGTGGGTGACGCTGTATGGGCCGCTGCGGGTGCCGGTGCCGCCACTGACGCCACTGACGCCACTGACGCCACTGACGCCACTGACGCCAATGTGGCAGTGGGTGTGATGGTCGGTGTCAGTGTGGGCGCGGCGCTGGTCAACCAGTCGTCAAACATCAGGTGGGCCGGTGTGACTTGGTGGTCGGAGCACAGCACCATGGCGCGGCGCATCACGTTTTCCAGCTCGCGCACATTGCCGGGCCAAGGGTATTGCAGCAACAAGCTTTGGGCCTGCGGGTTTAGCTGCCAGGGCTTTTTGTCGTGTTGCAGCAAGCACTGCAAAGCCAGGGGCACGATGTCGCCCGGGCGCTCGGCCAGTGGCAGCAAACGCATGCGGAAGGTGGCAATGCGGTAATACAAGTCTTCGCGAAACTCACGCTCGGCAATGGCTTTTTTCAGGTCTTTGTTGGTGGCGGCCACGATGCGCACATTCAGCTGAATGAGGTTTTGCCCCCCCAGGCGAGTGAGTTGGCGCTCTTGCAGCACGCGCAGCAATTTGCTTTGCAGGTGCATGGGCATTTCGCCAATTTCATCCAGAAACAAGGTGCCACCTTGGGCTTGTTCAAACAAACCCTTTTGTTCACGGTGGGCCCCTGTGAAGGCGCCTTTTTCGTGACCAAACAACATATCTTCGATCAGGTTTTCTGGCATGGCCGCGCAGTTCAGTGCGACAAACGGGCCTTGGGCACGGCCAGAGGCTTCGTGCAGCACGCGGGCCAAAACTTCTTTGCCCGAGCCGGTGGGGCCGACCAGCAGTGCGGTCACATCGGCTTGGGCCACTTTTTGGGCCAATGCCAACAGGTGCTGGCTGGCGGGGTCCACAAACACCACATTGCGCACGGGCTGTGGCGTCTTTTGGCTGATAGCAGGGTTGAGTTGGCTTTGCAGCCGTTGCCATGAGGCCGTGCGCACGTCTTGCGCGGCCAGCACCGTCAGGGCACCGGCTTGGGTGGCTTCTACGGCCAGGTCCAGTTCTTGACGGTCCACGCGGCAAACCACCGGTGTGCTCAAGCCGGCGTCCTGCAAGAGTTGTTGAACGGCTTTGAGTCGGGTCACGTCGAGCGTGAGGTGCAAGACCACCATGGCCGCATCGGCGGCGTGGGCCAACAAATTGTCCAGTGTGGTCACTGGCATCACGGCCCAGCCACTGACCTGTAAGGCTTGGCTGTGCTCGGGGCTCAAGGCTCTTTCGGGGTCCAGCCAAATGGCCAGAGGGGTGGATGCGATGGGTGACTTCACGGCGTTGGCCTCATGTTCTGATGAGACTAGCTAAGCAACCCTTGTGCCAGAATATTTTGTCGTTTTAAAAGTTAAAAAAACTTCAAAATGAACACTTAATTATTTTCAAAGCTATTGGGGAAATTGACACCAGCTTGACGAAAGATTGACAGCGCTTTGGAGCGGCTAAGTGCGCTGCGAAGTTCTTTGCATCAACGCGGTGTTGCCGGGGTTTTGGCGTGGAACACTCGGCAAAACTGCCCGTCTATCCGCAGCACTTCCAAGGATGGCAGCAGACGAGACTGAAACCCCATGCCCCGGCAGGCATAGGGCGCTGAGGGCATGTGGGTGATCGCGAAATGTTGGCATTGCCAACAGTTCGGGCCGCGTTGCTGAGGATTTGCGGACGTGCTCATTCAGTCGCGCAGCAATTCCAACGCAGCCTGCCGATTGAGGTTGGCCTGCGCTTGAATGGCCATTTGGGGCATTGAGCCCAAGTGTTGCAAGGCAAGCTGGCTGTGCGCTTGGGCGCACATGGCCATCAAAAACTGACGGGTGGTTTCAGCGGTGTGTGGGGCAAGCGGATGCATTGGTTTTTCGTTGACGGCGTTCAAGTTCTAGGCTTCAAGCCAGGCCAACGACTGTGCAGGGGCAATACACCCTGTCAGAAAATCGTCGACCATTCGGCTTGCGGGCGATCACCTCCGATTGAGCAAAAGCTGTGCCAAAAACAGGAAAAATTGCACGAAAAAAAACCTGCAAACCGTGACGGTTTGCAGGTCTGCGCAGAGCGCCCCAACGCTCAGCCTTGCAGCAGCTTCAGCACCGATTGGGGTTGCTGGTTGGCCTGGGCCAGCATGGCAGTGGCCGCTTGCGAGATGATCTGCGTGCGTGCCAACTCGCTGCTGGCCTTGGCGTAATCGGCATCCATGATGCGGCTGCGCGACTCGGAGGTGTTCAGCGACACGTTGGCCAAGTTGTCGACCGCGTAATTCAGGCGGTTGATGACCGCACCCAAGCCAGCGCGCTCGGTGTTGACGCGGTTGATGGCCACGTCCAATTGGTTCAGAGATGTGTTGGCGTCTGTGTTGTTCAGAATCGTCAGAGCCCGCAGATTGGTCAAGGCACCGTTGTCTTTGGTCAGGGTGATGCTGGAGTTCGTTGAGAAGCCCGTACCGGCTGTTGCGGCCGTGAATGTCAAAACATTGCCTGTTCGTGTCACCCCAGCAGTGCCCATGGGGGTGTCCGCTGCGGTCAGCAACTTTGCCGCAATGCTGGCAAGGTTGACTGCGTTGTCAGCGCTTGCCAAATCAGCAGCCAATACGGTGTACGTTTTGGTCTCACCGCCAGCGGTAAACGAAATCACGTCATCTGCCATGTAAATCCCGCTGAGGGTCAGCGTCGAAACTTGGGCTTGTGCCGCGACCGCTGGAGGGCCTACCGCTGCAACCACGTTAGGTGTTGTGGTGGCGAATGCTGCCAGCCCTGGATCAGCACGGTAGCCCATGTCTGAAATCGTGTGCGTGATGATTTGGCCGTTGTTGGCACCGACCTGAAACTCAAATTTTCCAACCGTGCCATCGTCGTTGGTGGTTGAGCCGTTCAGAAAAGCCATACCGTTCCACTCGGTGGTGTCGGTGATGCGGTTGATTTCTGTTTTGAGTTGTTGAAACTCAAGGTCCAAATAGCCACGGTCAACAGCTGTGTAGGTGTCGTTGGAAGATTGCACGGCCAACTCACGCATGCGCTGCAGCATGTTGGTCATCTCGATCATCGCGCCCTCAGTGGTCTGCAACATCGACACCGCATCGTTGCCGTTGCGCACGGCTTGGTCCAAACCGGTGATTTGAGCAGTCATGCGAGACGAAATTGCCAGGCCGGCTGCGTCGTCTTTGGCCGAGTTGATGCGCTTTCCGGTCGAAAGCTGTTGCATGGCATCGGCCAGATCACGGTTGTTTTTGACCATCGCGTTTTGCGAGACCAATGACTTGATGTTGGTGTTGATAACAGACATGGCGGTGACTCTCTAGGTGAGTTTCAAATGAGGGGTTGAGCAGTGCCGACTCGGTGAGTCTTCAGTGCAGTTGGGTTGAAGCCGCAACGGGCATCTGCTCGGAGACCAGTTCTTGCAGCGACAAAAACTCGTCACGCAAAATGTCGTCTTCGGGGTAGGCCGCAATGGCTTTTTTGGCCATCAGCAGCGCTTTGCCGGGTTCGCACTGGCAGCGCAGCACGCGAATCAGGTGGCGCCAGGTAAAGGGCGTGGTGTGTTGACCTTGTTGGGTCATCAACTGGGTCAGCAGCTGTTCGGCTGTGGTCCAGTCACGTTTGATTTCGGCCAGCAGGGCGCTGATGGCCAAAATGTCTTCGCTCTCGGGATAGAGGCTCAAGCCCGCTGCAGACAAAGCGTCGGCCAGCTCGATGTGGTTGCTGCCGACCAAATCGGCCATGGTCTGGCGAATTTCTGCCGCTGTGAACCGGGACACTTCGCGCATGGTCAAAAACTGGCCAGACGCCGACTGCGACAACATGGCTTTCAATAATGTGGACATCACGGGCTCCAATGAAGGTGTCAAAAAAGTTTCGGCGACAAGGGGTCAAAACCGAAGATGAACCATTTAAGCAAACCCTGTGCCAGCTTTTCTTTAGCCCTTCACGCGCTTTTTTCGCTAAATATTTGAAAAAAACCTGCGGAATCTGGTTTTTTTAAAGGCGAGGGTGTCGAAATCCCGTGTCACTGCGGGATTCAGCAAGCTTTGAGCCTTGACCTGTGGCAATGCTTTGCCGCTATGGGTTGGTGTGGGTTCCTGCATCCTGTCAAATTGCAGGCGTAAAAAAGCGGCCAAACCCAGAAAGGTTTGGCCGCCGAAAGATGTTTTCTGCAGGCGTTTAGAGCCTGAGATGATCAGGCGCGCTTCAAGCCACCTTGAGCGCGGGCACGATGCCCACGCGTTGCAACGCGCTGAACTCTTCTTGCAGTTCGGGGTGTTTGGGGTGGGTGGCCAGGCCTTGGGCTGCGGCTGTCATGGCTCGGGCATCGTCGCCCATGCATCGCAGCACGCGAACCCACTGGCTCCAGGTCACGGCCTGAGCGGCGTGGCCTTGCAGGGTAATCAACTTTTCCAGTGCCGTGCTGGCCGCCGGCCAGTCTTGTCGCACTTGCGTGACCAAAGCGCGAATGACCAAAATGTCTTCACTTTGCGGAAACCGCTGCATGGCCTCATGCGAGAGCGTATCGGCCTCGGTCAAGCGGTTTTGGCCCACCAGGTCGGCAATGGATTGCCGGATTTTGGTCGGGCTCAGCTCTTGGGTCGCGCTGGCGAGCAGGGCGGAATAAGAGGTTTTGGCCAAAAAGGCGGGGGCGGCGTGCAGCATGGGGCTCCTTGAAGGAAAGTATGTCGGCAAAAAATGGCCTCCATAACTTCCAACTGCAAAGAACATGCCAAAGCCTGGTGAGGTTCAACTGAGCAACGTCAGCACGTAATAGGGCTGTTGATTGGCTTGGGTCAGCATGGCTGAGCCGGCTTGATCCAAGATCATGCTGCGGGCCAGATCTGCTGTGGCCTGCGCATAGTCGGTGTCCATGATGCGGCTGTAGGATTCACCCAAATTTTGCGACACTTGCATGGCGTTATCCCCGGCATGCACAAGCCGGTTCATGGCTGCACCCCAAGTGGCTCGGGCGGTGCTGATTTGGTTGATGGCACCTTCGATAGAAGTCAGCGCGGTGTCGGCGTTGGCACCCGTGTTCACCGCACGGGCGGTGGTCAGGGGTTGGGCCGCCAAGTCGAAGTCCGCATAAGTCACGGCAACGCCATCGCTAGCAGTTGCGCCTACATGGTAGGTTGCGATACCGCTGTTGTTGCCCAAACTGCCATCTAGCAAGTTAATACCGTTCCAAGTTGTGTTGGCTACGGAATTTCTGATTTGGGCTTCGAGTTGTTGAAATTCGCTATCAAGCGCCACGCGATCGGTGCTGCTGTTGGTATCGTTGATCGACTGCACCGCCAACTCTTTCATTCTGTACAACATGTCTTGAATACCGCCGGCGGCGCCATCGGCTGTTTGCATCATGGAAATTCCGTCATTGGTGTTTCGCACGGCCATGTTCAGGCTTTGGACTTGTGTGGCCAGTTTTGCGCTGATGGCGGTTCCTGCTGCATCGTCAGCCGCTGAATTGAGTCGTTTCCCGGTTGAGAGCTGTGCCATGGCATCGCTCATGACCCGGTTATTCAGCCCCAATGCTTTTTGGGCGACCAGCGCGCTGATGTTGGTATTCACGATAGACATGGACAGGCTCCCGTCATGACACGTAGAAGGGCAGCTTTGTGAGCTTTGAAACCGAAAGCCATGCGCCTCCAGTAAAAAGAGCCTGGTTCGGATTGAACCAGGCTCTGGTCAAAGATCAATCAACGCAGGAGCGAGAGGACCGACTGAGGGGCTTGGTTCGCCTGAGCCAACATCGCAGTAGCCGCTTGCGAGATGATCTGCGTGCGAGCCAGCTCGGTGGTGGTTTGTGCGTAGTCGGTGTCCACAACTTGGCTGCGTGAAGCCGTTGTGTTTTGTGAAACGTTGGCCAAATTATCTGCTGCATAGGTGAGGGTGTTAATGCCCGCACCAAGGGTTGCACGTTGGCTGTTCATGGCATCCAAGGCGGTATCGATAGCAGTGATCGCCAGGTTGGCGTTTGTTGAGTCTGTAATGTCTGTCCCATCAAGATCACTCAGATCACCAGCTGTACTCATGTCGCCAATAGCGACAGTAATGGTCTGGTCAGCATTGGCACCGACTTGGAAAACATAGGAGCCATCTGCACCTGTACCGCCCGTTGCATCAAGTACGTTTTCACCGTTCCACTGGGTAGCTCCACCGATTCGGTCGATCTCGGTCAACAATGACTGGTATTCAGTGTCGAGGTAGCCTTTCTGGTCGGCACTAACGGTGTCGTTGGATGATTGGACTGCAATTTCACGCATGCGTTGCATCATGTTGGTTTGTTCAACCATGGCGCCTTCAGCGGTTTGCAACAATGAAACACCATCGTTGGCATTGCGTATCGCTTGATTAAGACCCCGAATTTGTGCGGTCATTGTGGATGCGATTGCCAAACCAGCAGCGTCGTCTTTGGCGCTGTTGATTCGTTTGCCAGTTGACAGCTGCTCCATGGCTTTGCTCATGGCGCGGTTGTTAACGATCAATGCGTTTTGAGCCACGATGGACTTGGTGTTGGTATTGATAACAGTCATGGTCTTACTCCTTGAAGAGGTATTTCAAATGGTTGGCAGGAACCCGAAGGGAGTAGGACCTGCCTGGTTTCACAGAAAATCGGATTTGAATCTCTGTTACTTGATGAATCGGTTGCTGGTCAACAAGCTTTAGTGTTTGCTTGAATTTTTTTGCAGGCCTCAAGACTTGCCGTCTTGCAGCAGGCCCTTCATGTTGTCCAGGTTGTGGGCCACACGCAGGGCTGCTTCGTTAGGGATCTGGCGTACCACTTCACCTTCGCGGTTTTTCACAGTCACCACCACCTTGTTGGCCACGTCGTCCACGCTGAAGCTCAGGTCGCGGCTGTTGCGGCGCATTTGCTGGTTCAGATGTTCTGTGGCTTCTTCGAGTGTGCGGCGCGTTTCTTGAGGGTCAGGTTTGGCCTCGGCCACGGGTTTTGCGGTTTCTGCCACTTGGGGGCGAATGGCTTCTACGGCCTTGGCTGCATGGCTGTTGGGCACGGCCAGCGCCGCTGGCATGCGGCTGGGAGAAATGTCGTTGCTCATGGTGTTGTCCTTGGTTCAAGGCACCCCCGCTGGCAGTACTGACTGTTGGCCAACCGGTCTCTTGGTTGCCCAACGTGGGGGTATCGTCTCCATGATTCGGAGGCGAGGGCGGTAACTTGAGCGGTTTTATCAAAAAAGCGGCCATTTATTGCCGGTCCCTTTTCAAAGCCGGCGATTTCCGTGACAGTCAAAAATGCAAAATATGATTTTTTAGCCTAAAAAAATTCACAATATCATCAAGAACACTTATACTGGAACGCAGTTTTTTAGCTGATCCTGATGCGCTTGGCTGCATTGGGATCTGTTTTCCTCAGGCGCCAGACATCGCAAGCGTTGGCATTTTTTACAGGTTCTCATGTTTTCGATCTTCAAGGGATCCGAGTCACCGGAAGTTCTTAAAAAGCGTGCAAAGCAAGCTTATGAGAAGGTGATCGAGTTGTCTGCCGATACTTTCGAGGCCAACCGCATGCGCCGGGGCATGGCCTTGTTGTGCTGCGCCCATTTGGACAAAACATTCATTTCCGGTGCCGAGCGCATGGCCGATTGGCAGCAAATGGCCGCTTTCGCAGTGGCCAAGAGCGAGGAGCCGCCGCCTCTGCCCAAAGCAGATTGCTTCCAAAAAATCCGCTCCGGTAAAACCGACATGTGGGCTTATTTGCCCAGCGAGTATGCGGACAGCGCCTTTATGCTGGGGGCCAAGTACCAGCGCACAGAACTCACTTGCGAGCAAGCCATCACCGCGATGCAACAGTTGTCTGACAATATTTGCATGTCAGAGATCGGCTTGGGTTTCGAGATCGTGGTGTTGAAGTTCTTGCGCCAAGAACTCACGAACAGCGAAAAAGCGTCTGACGTTGAAGAAGACCTGAGCGGTATGTCACACGAGTGATGGCGTGGTTGGCCTTTGGCCAACCTCAATGCCATGACTCAACCCAAAATATCCGCAGGCAGTTGTGCCTTGACGCAATAGGCTTTAAGGCCCAATTTGTTGTCAATCCAGATGGCATCAAACAAGCTGTGGGCCGTCGTCATGGCCCCTGGCAGTTTGTGCAACTGGTCACGCAGCGGATTTCTCAAGCCCAAAACCTCGTCGATCGCCATCAAAACGGGCGGGGCGTCCGAGTCGTCAGGGCTGTACACCACGCCGTAATCCCTTGCTACTGATGTGCTGCACCGGTGCAAAATTTTCCCCAAGTCAAAAGCCGCAATCACTTCGTCACGCCAGATGGCATGGCCATCCGACTGACTTTCTGTGTGTTCGAGCCCAATGACCTCATGCACCTGCAGAGCAGGTAGCAAGAGGTCGATGTCCTCAACCCGGATGTGAAGGTACTGTGCCATTGGCGTGGGGTCAGTTTGCGGGCAAGTGGTGCGGGGTTTGCAGGTTTTCTGCCAAACGGTAAAGCGCTGCTGCATCCAGAATCAGCACCACCCGACCGTCACCCAAAATGCTGGCACCGCCCACGCCGGGCAGGGCGGCCAAGCGCGGATGGATGTCTTTGGTGAACAACTCTTGTCTGCCCACAAACTCTTGCACCGACACGCCCAGTGTGCGTTGCCCATCGCTGAGCACGACCACATAGCGGTGTGACTGCGTTTCGGCGGCCGGGTAGCCCAGCACTTCTTCGAGTCGCACGATGGGCAAGAAGTTGCCTCGCAGCAAGATGGCCGTGCGGCCCTTGACGGTTTGGTATTCGTCGGGGCTGACCTCGACCAACTCGGCCACATAGCGGCCGGGGATGGCCATGGTCTGGTTGGCGGTGTTGACCAGCAGAACTTCTTGCACCGCTGCAGACAGCGGCATTTGCATGGTGAACGTAGTGCCGCGACCGACTTCAGAGTCGAGGTGGATGGTGCCGCCCAGACGCATGACGCTGGTGCGCACCACGTCCATGCCAACGCCTCGGCCCGAGGTCTCGGTGACCACATCGGCGGTGCTGAATGCGGGCCTGAAAATGTAGCTCAGGATGTCTTCCTTGCTCATTTGCAGGCTTTCTTCTTCCTTGACCAGTCCGCGTTCAATGGCCTTGCGGCGCACGCGTTCCGGATCAATGCCTTTGCCGTCGTCGATCACGCGAATCATGATGCGGCTGCCTTGCTGTTCGGCCTGGATGCGGATGACCGCTTCGTCTGGCTTGCCGGCCTGGCGGCGATCTTCGGGCTTTTCCACACCGTGGTCGGCGCTGTTGCGCACCATGTGCAGCAGAGGGTCGGCCAAAGACTCGACCATGGCTTTGTCGATCTTGACTTCTTGTCCGATCAGTTCCAGGCGAATTTGTTTGCCTTGTGCCAGCGCCAAGTCTCGGACCATGCGAGGGAAGCGTTTGAAGACCAGTTCAACCGGCACCACACGCAAACCCATCACGCTGTCTTGCAAGCGGGACAGTGCACCCTGAATCAGCGCATCGGTTTCTTGCAGGCGACGAAGCTGGTCGTCCAGGCTCTCGGCCACTTGCTGCAGATCGATCAAATGGTTTTGCGGGTCTTTGAGTTGGCCTTCTTGGCCGTGACGCAAACGGTGCAAGCCCTCACGCACGCGCTGGTCGCCAATGATGTGTGCCAACTGGCCACGCACCAGCACCATCTCACCGATTTGGTTCATGAACTGGTCGAGCATCTCGCCTGGGACACGAATCACATTAGAGGACGCGTTGGCCGCAGCGGGTGTGGCCGCCCTTGGGGCGGGTGCCGCTGCCGCGGTGGCTGTTGCAACAGGCGCAGCAGGTTTCACGCTGGCCACTTCGCTCGATGGCGCTGATTCGACGGGCGCTGCCGCAGAGGCGACTGGCTTTGCGGCCGTGCTTGATGCTGGGGTTTTTGGCGCAGGTGAAGGCGCAGTTGCAGTTGCAGTTGCAGCAGTGGCCCCAGTAGTGGGTGCCGCCACAGGGGCGGGGGCTGCAGCGGCTTTTGCCGCTGTCGGTTTGTGGTTGTCTTTGCCCAGTTCACCCAGCAAGATCACATGGCCCGAGCCTTGGTCGATCGTGCGCAAGTCTTGCTCGATGGCGGCGCGGGGCGCTTTCGAGATAAAGAGCATCTCGTACCAGCTCAGATCGGCCTCGATCAGTGTGCGGTTTGTGATCACGCGGCCTTTGTCGTGCACCCATTCCAGAAAGGCGGTGGCGATGCCTTCGGACGATTCCAGGTGGGCTTTGATCAGATAGGCAAGAGAGCCATCTTGGATCAGTTCCATCAGTTCACGCGTGTTGTCAGGCGAGAGCAGCTCGGACAATTCAACCGGGATGTTCATCGCAGCGACGAACTGACGCACGGTGTCAACCGGTGTATCGCCTGCGTCGTCGTGGGACCACAGGTAATCGCGAATGCGTTGGTGCAATTGCTCGTCGGCGGCTTTGAGTGGCGCTTGCTTCAGGGGGTGCCGGCCGCTGGTGTTGAGCAGGTCACGAATGAACAGCAAAGCATCACGGCACAGGGTGATCACCTCGCTGTAAATGCCCATTTGGTTGCGGCCCGCGCGTGCAAAAGCATCGACTAAAAGCAGCGGTACATCGGTGCGTGACTGCGGATAAAGCGACGACAGGTAACCATGAATGCGTGAGAACCGTTGCGACAACAGGTTGGCGATTTCATCGTCTTGCGCATCCACTGGCTTTTCCAGTGTTTGCAGCAACTCTTCGACCTGGCCCAAATGCATGAGCAGGTTTTCTTTGAGGGTCCGGGCCAACACTTTTGCCAAAGACTCGCCACCCAGGTCGACCCCGGTGGTTTCGCCTAGGGTTTTCAAGTCATCTAGAAAGGCAACGATCACGTCGACCATGCGCTCGCCATCGGCTTGCGAAATTTCTTCGGAGACCGGCAATGCCGCCAGAATTTCCTCGATGCGCGTGTCCAGACCCGCATAGCCCAAGCTGTTGGAGCCTTTGAGCATCCAGCTCAAAGGCTTTCGGATGTCGTTGGCCACCGCCAAAATTTGGGGCGCGTCTTGCTTGGTGGCAATCGAGTTGGCCAGCCGCTCCAGGATCGGCAAGCCGTTGCTGATCAGGCGCAAAAAAACCACTTGACGGTTGTCCGTCGTGCCGTCAGCGGCTTTGGTTGCTTCGGTGCGGACAGGCGCGGGGCCACTGGTGTCGGCAGGTTGGCTTGCGGTCGTTTGTTCGGGGGCTTGGGAGGCTTGCGCGCTCGCTTGCGCAACGGGCGCCGGGCTGGGTTCTGTGCTTGCCGGTGCAACCGTCAGCGCTTGACCCTGACTGACCATTTTGAAGGCGCGTTCGAGCTCTTGCAGCAAGGCTTGCGGTTTTTCGCCATCGGCGCGCTCGGCCACGGCCTTTTCGCACAAGACTTTGATGGCATCGAGCGAACGCAGCAGCAGATCCACTGTATTTTTGTCGAGCGCAGCGGTGCCTTCGCGCACCATGCCCAGCAGGTCTTCGCAGCGATGAGCGACCGATTCGAGGGCCCCCAACTCCATGACCCGGCTGAGACCTTTCAGGGAGTGAAATGCTCTGAAAAGACCCGACACTTCTTCTGCATTGAGCGACTCAGCGTCGGCCTTGACGAGCAAGGACTCGATGCTTTCGATGTGTTCTTCGGTCTCTACTGCGTACTGCGCCCAGATGGTTTCTAGAAAATCGTCAGACACGGTCCCACACTCCTTTCGAGCTTAATGTCGAATAACTGGCAAGGTCGGTTTACGACAGGCCGAGCACGCGACGTGAGGCGGTAACGATCTCGTGGCCTTTTTTGGCATTGAGGTCCAGGCTCATGGCACCAGAGGGTTTTGCAATCACTTCGGCCGCGCCAAACTTGCGCGCTTCGATGGCTTGCGGCGAACCCGCTTGGGCCACAGAGGACACGATGATCACGGGCACTTTGCTCATCAGGCGCAGGCGCTTGATGCATTCGATGCCATCCATGTGGGGCATCTCGATATCGAGCAACACCAGGTCGGGCGCGATTTCTTTGACTTGCTGAAGTGCTTCAAGGCCGTTGGTGGCTTCACCAGCGACTTCAAGGTCAGGGTCAGACGTGACGATGCCACGCAGCAGGGCGCGCATCACAAAGGAGTCGTCAACGATGAGTATGCGTTTCTTGGTCATGGGGCATTCTCTATAAAGCAGAGATTTTAAAAGAAGAAATTGTGCGATTTGCACACAAACGGGACAGGCGCATGCCAATCTCTTGGGGTGAAAGCACCGCAGTGGCCAAGCCAGCGTTGATGGTCGAGGCGGGCATGCCGTCAACAATGCAGCTGTCAGGGTCTTGGGCTAATACATGCGAATTTTTTCGGGCTACAAGGTCTTTGGCGCCCAGCATGCCGTCGCTGCCCATGCCGGTCATCACCACAGCGACGACAGGACACGAGGCCGCCGCCGCAGAGCGGAACAGCACATCGGCGTTGGGGTGAATGGTCGCTTGCAAATCGGTTTTTTGATACAGCATCAATTTGCCGGGGAAGGGCTCGCGAATCACCACGTCGGCACCGCCTTTGGCGATCACGACCATGCCGGGTTTGAGCTCCATCTGCTCGGTGCTTTCCACCACGTCCAAGCCTGTTTCGCTGCGCAAATGCGCTGCAAAACCGCTGGTGAACATCGGCGGCATGTGTTGGGCCACCACCATGGGGCAGCCCAAGCGGCCCATGGCTTTGAGCACATGAGGCAGTGTGGCCGGCCCGCCCGTCGAGATGCCCAGCACCACCAAGCCTGCAGGCTGGCCGCCTGTCACGCTGCGCAGTTGCCTTGTGCTCGCTTCGGGCTTGGGTATCGGTGCCAGTGCGGTACTGCCGAAGCCACGGATGGCGCCCAAGCGGGTTTTCTTTTTGCCCCAATAGCGCAATTTTTCAACCAGATCAGCCCCGATCTGCACGATGTCCAGTTGGACGAACGAGGACTTTTTGGCGATGAAATCGACGGCACCCAGCTCCAGCGCGCGGATGGTGGTGACCGAGTTACGCTCGGTCAAACTGCTGAGCATGATGATGGGGCAGGGCGTTGCGGCCATGATCTGGCGTGTGGCCTCCAAGCCATCCATGACGGGCATTTCCACGTCCATGGTGATGACATCAGGGCGCAGCTCGCGTGCCATCTCGACACACATCTGTCCTGTCTTGGCTTCACCAACAACCTGAATGTCGGGCTCTCTCTCCACCATCTTGCGGATGGCAATGCGCATGAAAGCCGAGTCGTCTGAAATGAGCAGTCGGATCATACGCGGGTGTCGTTTCTCACATACCAAGGGCCGCCTTTGCCCAAGCGCGATTCAAAGTACTCGGGCACCAGCATTTGCACCGAAGCCCCCAGCACCATCACGCCGCCAGGCGACATGGCACGCGCCAACATGGTTTGCACGGCTTTCTTGATCGGGTCTTCGAAGTAAATCAGCACGTTGCGACAAAACACCAAGTCCATGCCCATGACGGGTGGGCGGTTGTTCATCAGGTTGAAGCGTTCAAAGCGTGTGCACTGGCGCACCCATTCGCGGATCTTGAAGTAGTTGACGCCCGGCATCGCGTTGGCGGGTGCGATCTTGACGTCCTCGAACATGGCCTTCCAATCGTCAGGCAGGTTGCGAAACGAACCCATACCTAAGTCACCGTAGACCGCCGCTTTGGCTGTGCGCAAAGCTTGGTTGGAAATGTCGGTGCCGAACGAGAACACCCCCCAGCCCGATTCGGGCACCAGCTTGCCCTCGAACAGGCGGGCAAAGCCCGCTTTTTGCATGGCGCGCAGGGCCGAAAAGGTCAGGTCATAGACCTCTTCGCCTGTAGAGCTGGCGGCTGACCAAATCTGCAGTTGCTTTTGGGTTTTGCGCAGGCTCAACAGGTGCGGCAATATTTCATCACCCAGCATGCTCATCAGGTCTGGGTCGCGGCAGAAATAGGTTTCATGCACCGTCAAGTTTTCCACCAGGGATTGCCATTCGGAGTGCTCGGTTGAGCAGTTGTTCATGCTCTCGACCCAGTCTTTCAACGTGGCCATGGGCATGTCTTTGAAAATACGCACCAACTTGCGTTCAACCAAGGTGCCGGGCTTGATGCCAAAACGAGTTTCTACACCCGTCATCAACTCATTGATCAGCAGCAAGAGCGCACGCGACTGGCTGGGCTCTTCAGGTTTGCTGAAGGACTGCATGGGCTTGGCCGCTTGCAAGTTGAAGCTCGGCGCAGGTGCGGCCGCTGTGGCGGCTCGCGCCGTGTCCACCGCAGTGCGCATCTGACTGAGCAGATCGTTGACTTTTTTGTCTTGTGTCACAGGGTGTTCATTTCATTTGTCGTTTGGCCGCCAAAGTCAGCGGAGCCAATGTGATGAGTGAAATCAGTTCACCGTCGAGTTTGCCGACTTCGTTCAGGTAATCGTTTTGCTGATTTCGAACCGGCGTGATGTTGGCTTCTTCTATATCGATCACACGTTCGATGCGGTCAACAATCAAGGCCCAGGGTTCGTTGTCGACACGTACGACGACGTAAGACGATGTCTCGATGGGCTTGACCCCGAGCATGCTGCGCAGGTCAATCACGGGGGCGATTTCGCCCTTGATTTGAATCACGCCGCTCAGGCTCTTGTCGCCATCGGGCAGGTCCACACTGGGGCTGTACTCTTCGACACGGTCCACCAGTGCCAAGGGCAGGGCGCAGCGTTCACTCCCGAGCCTGAAGGACAGCATGCGACGCACAGCACTGGCTGCTAAATGGTTGTTGTGGAGCATGAAAGTGGTTTGCTGTGTCAGAAAGCGCTGGTAGTGGGCAATGGCCTGGGGCGAGAGCAAGCCGGTCATGGACAACAGTCCTGTCATGTGGCCTTCGCGCGTGGCGGCACCATTGAGATAACCCTCCAGTTGTGCATCGTGCGCACCAGCGACCGACTGAACCGCTTCACGGGCATAGCGCTCAATGCCCAAGATGGTGGCCACACTCACGCCCAGTTGCAGCCCTTGCACTTTCACCACCAGCACAAAGCGGGGGGGCGTGATGTGCGGTCTGTTGAGCAAGCCGCCGAGCGATACCACCAGCAAAGCCTGACCGCGCAACTGCATGAGGCCCTGAACTTCGGACGTGGCACCGGGCAGTTGGGTCAACGGGCCGATCTCGACAATTTCTTGCACATGGGCCATGTGCAGGGCGTAGGTTTCTTCGCTGTCTTCCACCGTGACGGTGGCCATGTCCAGATTGGATTGTTTGGCGGTTTCGGTTCGGTTGTCGTCGTTCAGGTCGAACCCGATCAAGCCACCACCGCCTTCGGGCACACCCACAGGGTCCATCTCGCGCATGTCAAGTGAGCGCTCGTCCAGCAGCAGCACCATGCGTTCATTGAGTGTGAATTCGCCGCACACCAGGTTGCGCTGACCCGGATCAACGTAAGGCGTGAGCAGTGATTCGTCCAGATTGATTTTGTTGTGAACGCGGTCTACCTGCACGGCGATGTTTTCGTGGCCAGTCATGACCACCAACAAATTGCCACTTTGATCCGCTGCGCGAGCGCCAATGCCCAGGCGCAATGCCAGGTCGATCTTGAGCAGCACAGTACCGGCCACATTGACCAAGCCTTCCACCTCCGTGGGTGCATAAGGCAGGGGGGTGATCGCCAATGACTCCAGCACCTGGCTGACCGCCGAGGCGCGCAAAGCAAAGCGGTTGTCTTGAATGTCGAAAAGGACCAGTTCCATGGTGTGAAGTCTCGGTGCCTTAGGTGCTGAACTTGGTGATTTCGGTGCGGGTGGAATCCGCCACCTTGGACAACTCGATCATGGAGGCCGCTAGCTCTTCAGATGCCGCAGAGTTGCTGCGAGCGATCAGCTCGAGGTTTTCGACGCTGCTGTTGATCTCTTGAATCATCCGTGTTTGCTCTTCCACCGAGGCCGAGATGCGCTGCAGCATGCCGTCGGTTTGGGTGGAGGATTTCACGATGCGCTCCATGTCCGAGCTGACTTCTTTGACGGCGACCACAGCCTCTTTGGCTTGCGTGCTGGCTTGCTGGATCAGCAATGTGATTTCTTTGGTGCTTTCGGCACTGCTGGCCGCCAGTTTGCCAACCTCGTCGGCCACCACGGCAAAGCCTTTGCCATGCTCGCCTGCACGCGCCGCTTCGATGGCGGCGTTCAGGGACAGCAGGTTGGTTTTGTTGGCGATCTTCTCGATCACATCGGTGATCTTGTTGATCTTTTCCGAGCTCAAGGCAATGCCGTTGACGACATCGACCATTTGCACCATTTTTTGCTGACCATCGCGCACGATGGTGGTTGACTCTTGGGCTTGTCGGCTGGCGTGTTCGGTGTTGGATGCGATGTCGTTCACGGCGGCGGCGGTCTGGCGGATCGCGCTGACCATGTGGCCGATGAACTGGGTTTGACTTTGCGCACCATCGGCCAACTGGCCAATGGCGGTGCTGGTGTCGTTGGCCGCGCCTGCGACTTGCTGGGCGTTTTCGCCGATTTGGCGCATGGACACAGCCAATGCCTCGAGAGATTGGTTGATGTCGTCTTTGAGCTTGCCCAGTGCGCCTGAACCTTGGGCGTGCACCCGGTGGCTCAAGTCGCCTCGAGACACCGCATCCATCACACGCACGACGTCGCTGATGAGGGTGTCGAGCACTTCGATGGTTTTGCGAGCGTCGTTCAGAATGTCCAAAAATTGACCCGATTGGCCTTGTGTGGACAAACGCAGGTCAAAGTTGCCGTCGGCCATGGCACGCATGCTTTGGCTCAGCATGTGCACGGTGGCTGCCATGTTTTGCTGGACTTGGGCGATCTGTGAAAGCACCTGAGGGTAAAGACCACGCAGACCTTGGGCTTGTGGGCGACGCGAAAAATCGCCCGAACCCATGCGCGTGACCACAGTCATGGATTCGCGGAACACGGCTTCAATTTGGTCGAGCACATCGTTGATGCGCCAAGCGGCATCGACCAAGCGGCCTTGCTGCGGGATGTTGATGATGCGTGCTTCCAGCTTGCCTTCGGCCGCTTCGGACAAAACGTGGTTGATGCGTTCGAGTTGGGTGTTTTCATGCCAGCACACTTTGATGCCAGCGATCAACAACAAGGCCATCACAGCCCACAAGCCCATCAGGCCATAGCTGTCGGGCGCTTGCCACAACGCGATGGCACCAGCCACCAAGCCCAAAGTACCCGCAAGACCCAACAGGATCAGCGGGCTGGGTTCAAAGTGCTTGGAGGTCGAGGATGAAGCGCTCATAGCTTACGCCCTTATCTTTGAGGAGGTTGTCCATTTGGGCAAGAGAGGCTGCGATGGCGTCTTTTGCTCCGGCATTTTTTTCGATTTGCAACAGTTGTTTGTAAAGCGGTGTGATAACGGCAATGGCCTTGGGGTTGGGCTTGCGGCGCACCGAGTAGTAACCCACGACTTTTCCCTGTGCATCGCGCGACGGTGTGACGTTGGCCAAGACCCAATAAAAGGAGCCGTCTTTGCACAGATTCTTGATGTAGGCGAAGATTTCTTGGCCACTCTCGAGGTGCTGCCACAGCAACTTGAAGACGCAGCGCGGCATGTCGGGGTGACGCACCAAGTTGTGCTGTTTGCCGATGAACTCGGATTCAAGAAAGCCCGAAAATTCAGCAAAAACTTGGTTGCTGTACGTGATGCGTCCCTTCAGATCGGCTTTGGAGACGATGAAGTCGTCGTCCCGCATGAGCCTTTCTTGCTGGGTGGGTTGAGTGTGTTGTCTTGCCATGGCATCCTCTTGTTTTGGGCGGGTCTCAGCCGTTTTTCAACGTGCTTAGCATGTCCGCGTGTGATGTGTTCAGTTGCGTCCGTTGACAAAAAAGGTTTCGACCTGACCCAGGCTTTTGACTTCAATAGAGCCGCGTGACTCGAGTTGAAAATCATTGCGAATCAGGTTTGCGGTGTTGACCGAGACGTGAATGCGGCCCGGCTCTCCGGTGGATTCCATGCGGCTGGCCACGTTGACGGTGTCGCCCCACAGGTCGTAGGTAAATTTGCGCAGGCCAATCACACCCGCCACGATGGGGCCACTGTGCACGCCGATGCGCATGCGCAGAGCGCCGCCGGTGCGCTCGCGCATCTCTTCGAGTGCTGTGCAAAATTCGACTGCCGCGTCGATGACGGCATGGGCATGGTCATCCATGGGCTCGGGCACGCCACCTGCAAGCATGTAGCAGTCGCCGATGGTTTTGATTTTTTCCAGCCCGTGCTTCTCGGTGATCAGGTCAAAGCGTGAGAACAAATCGCCCAAAACTTCGACCAAAGCGCTGGCTGTCATGGTGCGGGACATGGCGGTGAAACCCACCATGTCGGCAAACAGCACGCTCACGTTGGGGAAGGCATCGGCAATGTGTTCTTCGCCTGCCTTCAGGCGCTGTGCAATCTTGCGCGGCAAGATGTTCAGCAGCAGTTGTTCTGTTTTGGCCTGTTCAGAGGCCAGCGCCTCGTGTTGGCGTTTGAGTTGACGCATGCGCAAGGCTTCTTGGTCGCGCAGGCGTTTGCGTTCCACCGATGTCTTGACGCGGGCGCGCAACAACACCGGGTTGAATGGTTTGGACAGGTAGTCTTCTGCGCCCAGTTCGATGCAGCGCACGGCATCTTCGAGGCTGGTGCCGCCAGAGATCACGATCACGGGGGGCCAAGGGTGGTGCGGGGTGTCGCGCAGCACGGCCAAAACTTCCATGCCGTTCATTTCGGGCATTTCCATGTCGAGCAACATCAGGTCGAAATGCTCTCGCACCAAGGTTTCGATGGCTTCGCGTCCGTCGCCCGCTTCGGTGATGTCGGTCAGGCCAATCTCTACCAAAGAACGGCGCAGCCCCATGCGGATCAAGCGGCTGTCATCCACCAAAAGCACTTTGGCTTTTTCAAAGTCAGACGAGACTTTCGCTGAAATGTCCAATTCGGCCGCGACTTGGCGGCTGTCGACACCCTGTGCGGCGGTGCTGGCGGACGTGGACATGGCCGGAATCAGTTAACGGCCAGCAAATGGTTGACTTTTTCTAGCAACTGCACGGCAGTAAAAGGTTTGGTCAAACTGTCGTTGGCACCGGACAGCAGAGCAGAATCCAGGCCAAATCGGGCGCTGACCACGCGGCTGCCACCCGAAATTGTCAAAATTGGCACAGCTGGAAAAGACTCGCGCAGGCGAGAGACGAAGTCAACACCGTCCATATTGGGCATAACGATGTCGGAAATGACAAGATCAACATTGTTGATCGCAAAAAGCTCCAAGGCCTCCATGCCGTCACGTGCCTCGATGACCTGGAAGTCAGAAAATTCCAGAATCTCGCGCACACCTTCGCGCAACAGATCCTCGTCATCAACAAGCAAAATCGTGGTCATTCAAATATTCTCCAAATCATTGATGATTCTATCAATAAAATCGCCAATAATAATGATCTGTAAATTAAAATGACAACTTCTTACAGCCGTTTAGACGCTGTTTGTTGTTTAAGTTTTGATCTTTTCAGTATTTTTTGTATTTTAGAGACCCCCCTTTCCTATGAACCTGTTTCGCGCATGGACGCCCAAAGTTTGGCTGAGTCTGATCGGTGTGTGTGTGTTCAGCATTGGGCTGGCGGTCGTTTGGGCGCTACTCGCTGATCGCAGTGCGTGGGCCTTGATTGTGGTTATTTCGTGTTTCATTTTGCTGTTGGCGGCGGCATGGTGGTGGCTTGACCAAAGTCATCTCGGGGCTTCGCCCGAGCAGCTGGCCCGCGCAACGCACTTGTTGGCGCAAGGCCAACACGAGCAGGCGCGCAGCGTGCTGGGGCAGGGCGGTCAAGGTGCATGGGGTGACCTGGCCACTGTGGTGACCAATTTGCAAACGGCTCAAACCCGCCATGACGAGCGCACTTGGCGTGACCAAGGTCTGTCTTTGATTCACGAGACAGTTCGCCACGACCACACACCGCAAGCCTTGTCTGACCGGGTTTCGCAGACGCTGATCCGTTTTATGGGGCTGACTGGCTGCGCTGTTTATGTGTTGGAGTTTGACCCGTCGACCCAGCGTTTGCATGAAGAGTGCAAGTTGCGTCGACAAAGCTCGGTGCTGGGCCAGCCCTTGGCCCTGCCAGAGTGGATGGGTTGCACCTATGCCAGCTTGCAGGCCTTGGCGGCCAGCAAGACCATTTTGCGGAACAGCGAAATTCCTGCGGCCATCCTGAAATTTGTGCGGCGGCCTGAGTCGGGTGACACGGTGCTGGTGCCGTTGGTGATTGAGGCTCAGGTGCGCGGGGTGCTGTTGATGGCTGCGGCGCAAGCCTTGCCTTTGCAGCTCGAGGCTTTGATGGAGCCCGTGTCTGCGGCCATCGCCGTGGCCTTGCAGTCGGCGCGGGCTCGCGAGACCCTGGAGTCTTCCTTGGCGCGCGCCAACGAGTTGACGCGCGAGTTGCAGGACCATCACGAAAAGTTGCAAGCCAGTGAAGTCGCGCTGAAGAAGCAGATGACTTATGTCAACGATATTCTGGGCAATATGCACAGCGGTCTGGTGGTGGTGGACCGTGCGGGCCGTATTCAGGACTGCAATCCGGCTTTGCTCAAGCTGACCGGGTTTGACCGCGATTTGTTGATTGGCCAACCCAGCAGTTTGTTGTTCGAAGAGGACGAGACACGCTTGTTGTCGATCTTCAAGGGCTATGGCCACATGCTCACACGCTTGGGTGTGGAAAACCCACAGGCTTACTGGCATGTGCTGACCGACAACCTGTTGGGCGCAGCGGTGATCGACGTCGATGGTCAGGTGATGCAAGCCAATCACCGCATGGCCCAGTTGCTTGGCTGCGGCACCGACCAGCTGAAGGGCCATTCCTTTTGGAAGCTGCTGCAAGATGTGCCTGCCGATGAGTTGGAGGACTTGCAAGCCTTGCTGTCCAGCGACGACAGCTATTACCGTTCAGGCTCTGGCCAGACCATGGCCGTGCGTTTTCATGCGGGGCAGCCCTTGCATCAGGTCGAGATCAGCTTCATCAACCACCGTTTGGTGGGCGAGCGCGTCACGCTGGTGATGGTGCGCGGCGAGCGTGACTTGCCATGGGGCGTGGCCAACTCGACCACTTTGCAAAAGCTCACCCCGGGCGACGAAGAGGCCATGATTGCCAAGCTGCGCAACCGCTCTGGAACCTACATTCCAGTTCGGGTGAGTTCGTCGTTTTTGGCCGATGCCACGGGCATGCCACAACAGACCGTGATCAACCTGCACGATGTGTCCAGCCTGGTGAACAAGGGCGAAGAAATTCGTGCCCAGCACCAGCTGCTGGAGATGAGCATGGATGCGATGCAAGACGGTGTTCTGCGTCTGGACCGCCACGGCCGCGTGATCAGTGCCAACCCCATGGCGCTGGATTTGTTGGGCAGTGACAAGGCCAGCACATCTTTGCAGCCGGTGCACAAGTTGTTGCCTGGCCAGCAAAAAGGGCACGACCTCGCTTATTGGTTGCCTTTGCAGACGGCCTCGCTGCTGCGCCGATTGGTGCAGGACCTGGCCCAAGATCCAGGCTTGGTTCAGTCTTTGCCGATTCCCTTGCTGTACGCCAATCGCATGGGCCGTTTGAAATGGGCCACCCCAACTGCTTGCGCCTTGTTGGGTCTGACTGTGGCACCGCAGTCCACCCCCGAGCCCTTGCTGTTGGCCGAGCAAACCAGTCGCGAATTGCTGGCCTTGCGTGAACACACCAACGTGGAAAATTTGGGCAATGATCCGCTGGTGATCGAGGTGGCTTGGCGCGCGGGCAATGCGCCGGTCATGCGTTTGCCCACACTGTTGGTGCCCAATACGACTTCAAGCAACGAAGAAATGATGGTCTGGTTGATCCCTGATCTGGATGCCTTGAGTGCATTCATGATCCGGCGCATGCACAACATTGAGTGGTTGGTCTTGCACAACCAGTCGGAAAGCCTCTTGCCTGTGGTCTTGACCGCTTCGCCTTTGGTTGACCCCTACAACCGCCTCACGGGTGCGGTGGTCACCATCAAGGACATGCGGGAGATCAAAGAAAAAGAGTCCGAAAATCTGCGCATGGTTCAAAAGGTCGAGCAGTCTCAGCGCCTGGATGCGCTGGGCCAGTTGGCGGCCGGCGTGGCCCACGACTTCAACAACTTGTTGGGGGTGATTCAAAACCACGCCGAGTTGGTGGAGATGAAGCTGGGCAGTGAGACCAAGGCGGCCAAAAACCTGTCAGCCATTTTGCAGGCCACCACACGGGCCAGGGACATTGTGCTCAAGCTCAATGCTTTGGGCCGTGAGCGCAAGCGGCTCGAAGAAGACGGCAGCGTGCACGATGAGCAAGAGGTCTCGGTGCCGTTCGATCTTTTGCCGGTCATCGAAGAAACCCAAGGTTTGTTGCAAGCGACCCTGAAGGGCATCGACATTCTGGTTGAAGCCGATGCCATTGGCTCAGGTGTGGTGTTGCGCGGCCAAAGTGGCACCTTGCAGCAAGTCATCGTGAATTTGTGCGTCAACGGCAGTCATGCGATTGGCGACAGACGCGATGGCCTGATCCGCATCAAACTCGACCGGCCCGATGCCGGGCATGTGAGCATTGCGGTTTCTGACAACGGGGACGGCATTCCGCCCGAAATCATGTCGCGTATTTTTGAGCCCTTTTTCACCACCAAAGAGGTGGGCAAGGGCACCGGCTTGGGCCTGGCCATGGTGCGCAGCATCATCACCCAGATGGGCGGGGCCATCGAGTGCCTGTCCGAGCCAGGCAAGGGCACGACCTTCACCATCAGCTTGCCTTGCACCGAAGCCTGAATTCAGCCAGACACAACGAGAATCACCATGTCAAAAACCATTGCCACCATCTTGCTTGTTGAGGACGAAGAGTTGCTCCGGGCTGGGGTGCAGGAGATGCTCGAAATCCAGGGCTTTCGTGTCATCACGGCACCCAATGGGCAAGAGGCGCTGGCCTGTTTGGCCACAGAGGTCATTGATCTGGTCGTCACCGACTTGGTCATGCCTCAGATGAATGGGATTGATTTTGTTGAGCAGCTGCGCAAGATCAAGCCCGATCTGCCTGTGATCGTGGTGTCGGGCAGCACACGCAACATCATGCAACGCTTTGGCATCGACACCATTCAGGTGCCCGGTGCCAATGCGAGCTTGTCCAAACCATTCAAAAGCACCGATCTGCTGGCCCAGATACGGCAGTTGTTGGCCGCACCGGTTTAAGACTCGGCGCCATCTGCCTGCCTTGGCGCTCTTCGGCGCTCAGGTCTCGAAGCGTTGCACCTCACGGCGCGTAGCGTCTGCAATTTTGGACAGTTCGACCACCGTGGCCGCGATTTCCTCAGACGCTGCCGAGTTGCTGCGTGCGATTTGGTCAAGGTTGTTCAGGTTCACATTGATTTGCTCAACTGCTGAACTTTGCTGCACCAGGGCCGAGGCAATGCGCTGCAGCATTTGATCGGTGGCCTGGGTTTCGCGTTCGATGCCGGACATGTCTTGGCTGACGTCCATCACAGCCGTGACGGCGCTGCGGGCTTCTTCGACGGCTTGCCGGACCAGCACCGCGATTTCTTGCGAGCTCTCGGCGCTGTTCAGGGCCAACTTGCCCACTTCGTCGGCCACCACGGCAAAGCCTTTGCCGTGCTCGCCTGCACGCGCGGCTTCAATGGCCGCATTCAAGGACAGCAAATTGGTTTTGTTGGCGATCTTCTCGATCACCTCGGTGATCTTGTTGATCTTTTCCGAGTTGGTGGCGATGTTGTTGACCACCTTGACCATCTCGTCCATCTTGACCATGCTGCCGCGCACCAGTGTGAACGACTGGCGTGATTTCTGACTGGCGATTTCAGTGTTTTCGGACACTTCGGTCACCGAGGTCACCGTCTGGCGCACCGCCATGGCGACCTGGCTGATGGCATCGGTCTGGTGCCGGGCTCCATCGGAAATCTGGCCAATGGCGTTGGACGCCTCACCGGATGCGGCGGCCACTTGGCGGGCATTCAGGTGAATGGTGGTCATGGCTTCGCGCAGGGCGTCGAGCGACTGGTTGATGTTGCTCTTGAGTTCGTTCAGGTCACCCAAAGCCTGTGCCGACACGCGCCGTTGCAGGTTGCCTTGGGCCACGCCTTGCATGACTTGGCGAATGTCCTGGAACACGGTCTGTTGCGCGGCCATGCTTTGGTTGATGTTTTGCTTGAGGGTGTTGAGCTCGCCCTTGGCCTCGGCGGTCACGCGCATCGCAAAGTCACCCTGAGCAACACCTTGCATCACCTGCGTGATGTCCTGGAACACCGACTGTTGGACGTGGATGCTCTGGTTGATGTTTTCTTTGAGGGCCCCCAAGTCACCACGGGCTTCGACAGTCACACGGCGGTCCAGGTGGCCTTGGGCCACTGCCGTCATCACACCCACGATGTCTTGCATGGTGGATTGCAAAGACTTTTGCATTTGTGAGACTTTGTGCAGCAAAGGGAATTCGACCTGATCGACGGCGTCCCCGCGTGCCGAAAAGTCCCCCTCGCTGATGTGCCCCGAGAGTTCAGCAACCAAGGCCGACTCGAGTGCCTCGCGCTTCAAGATGGTGGCCATGAAAATCAACATGGCTGCCTCGAAGACGACATAGGCGGCATGCAAGGCAATGACAGTCAAGTGCACTTGGCCTGGCAGCAAGGTGATGCCGCCCGCGTTGACGAACTGCAAATAGCCAAAGCCGACGTGGTGCACAGCAATCAAGCCCGCAGCGGCCACGATCGGACGCCAATCGCGGTAGTACAACAAAAAAGCCAACAGGGTGAAGATGCCAAAGTGGCTCTCGACCATGCCATTCGTTTGCTGAATGGTCAGCGCAGAGAACACCATCAGGGCGCAAGCAATGGCCAGGCGCGAGGCTACCGAGCCAGGTGCCATTTTGTAAATGGCCCAAGGCACCAGCAAGGTTGGCAAGCCCACCAGCAAGCTCAGCGAGGTGCTGTCAGTGAACCATCCGACGCTCAAGCAGACGGCCAGTAAAAACACCATCATGCTGAGCATGATGCGGTCTGCCGCCATGCGTTGAGGCTGGAGCATCAGCTCTGTATGACCTGACGCGGATAAACCCTGATTCAATTTCATATCATCTTTCCCTGCAAATACCGCCCATGAATGCCGGATCGTTCAACAGATACCAAGCCAAGGTGGCAAAGCTGTAAAGCAACCAGCACAACAGCAAGACCCACACCCACCGTGTCGTCCTTGCGGGCAAGGACGGGCGGGTGTTTAACGAGGATTCCGACTGGTTCAATGGGAAATTAATTAAGTAAAACTCGGATTTCTAGACCGCCTTGAGTGCGTGACTGCTCAGGATCCGAGCGAGTTCAAAGGCTTTACCGCGCGCTGTCACGGCCGGCCTTTGAAACACTGGAAAGCTTGCTGAGTGGTCAGCAAGCCCGCGGAACCATCAGACGCTGAAGCGGCCCAGGTCCTGGCGGGTTTGTTCCGCCAGTTTGGACAGCTCGATCACCGTGGCTGTGATCTCTTCAGAGGCCGAAGCGTTGCTGATGGCAATGCGGTCCAGGCTGCCCAAGTTGGAGTTGATTTCCTCGACTGCCGCCGATTGTTGTTCCAGGGCCGAGGAGATGCGCTGCAGCATTTGGTCGGTTTCCTGAGAGCCCTGTTCGATCATCGACATGTCGCGGCTGACCTCTTTCACCACCTGCACCGCGTGGGCGGTTTCTGCCACCGCTTGTTGCACCAATCGGGCAATTTCTTGTGAGCTCTCGGCGCTGCTGGCGGCCAGTTTGCCGACCTCTTCGGCCACCACCGAGAAGCCCTTGCCATGCTCGCCCGCACGGGCGGCTTCGATGGCAGCGTTCAGTGAAAGCAGGTTGGTTTTGTTGGCGATTTTTTCGATCACTTCGGTGATCTTGTTGATCTTGTCCGAGTGCACCGAAATGTTGTTGACCACCTGCACCATCAAGCCCATCTTGTCCATGCCGGTTTGCATGATGGCCATGGATTCACGGGACTTCTGGCTGGCGATGGCCGTGTTGCGCGACACATCGGTGACCGATTCGGCGGTGTGTTTGATCGCCAGGGCCACCTGACCGATGGCGTGTGTCTGGTTTTGTGCGCCATCCGAGATTTGACCGATGGCGGTGCTGGTCTGGTTGGCGGCCGCAGCCACTTGGCGGGTGCTGTTGTGCACCGCACCCAAAGCCTGGCCGAGCGCTTCGAGCGAGCTGTTGATGTTTTGCTTCAAGCGCAACAGGTCGCCAGTGGCTTCGATTTGAACGCGTTGCGTCAGATCGCCACGGGCAACCGAGCCCATCACGCCATCGACATTGCCAATCATGCGGTGCAAAGATTGCAAAGCGGTGCTGGCCTGCTCCAGGCTTTGGCGGAACTCGCCACGGCTGTCTGTGTAGTCAATCTCGTGGTTGAACTGGCCATGCAACAAAGCCTGTGACAGCCCATTGAAACCGTTCATGGTGCGTTGCACCGAGTCCAGAGAATGGTTAATGGCCCTTTGCATTTGCGCCAAATCGCCTTGCATGCTGCCTTCAATGCGCTGGCTCAGATCACCGTCAGCCAAGTGCTGGATGACGCGATTGACTTGACCAATGGCGGTTTGCTGCGCTTGCAACAGCGTGTTGAATGCGCGGGCCGTTTCACCAACCTCGTCGTTTTGCGTGATCTCGATGCGGCTGCCGTAGTCAAAATTTTGCGACACACGTTGCGCTGTTTCTTGCACCAAGCGCAAGGGCTTGACCACCGAGCCGACGATGCGATAGGCCAGAATCACGCCAGCCAAGGTGCCGACTGCGAGCAACACGACACTGATCAGTTGCGACTGCTCGTACTGTGCTTCAGACCGGTTGTATTCGGATTTGGCCACATTGAGTTGAACTTCGATCAAATCGGAAAATTTGTTGCTGATGGGGTCGATCACCGGATACAAAACGTCCACGGTGAAACGTGTGATGCCATCCATGTCTTCTTTGTCGAGAATGGCTTGCAGCTTGTTGAGGCTCGATTCGGCATCCACCAGCATGGGTTCGATGCTGGCGACCAGTTTTTTCTCCTCCTCGACCAAGAAGGTGGCTTTGTAGGCCGTCCATGTTTTGTCAATGCCTTGACGCGCATCCTGGAGGTTTTTACGGGCTTCGGCCCAAGGAATGTTGCCGTTGCGCACTTTGTGTGTGGTGTCCACAATGTTGACTGCGTAAAAGTCGGCAATGACCTTGAGATCGCGCAGAGGCACCACCCGGTCTTCATAAACAGTGCGGAGTCCGCCAACCGTTTCTGCCATGCCTCTGAGTCCCATCAGTCCTACAACGATGGAAACCAATGAGAGCAGCCCCACCAAAAAGAAGAGGCGAATGTTGACGCTTAAGTGGTTCATGAGCAATGTTCAGCAGTTGAAAGGGCGTTGACACAGCGCTGGTGCTTGGGCCAAACTTTGTTGATGATAGCAATTATGTCGGGTTAATTTGATTTATTGATACTTTTATTGGTATAAACACCGACATCTTGAAATTTAATAAAATTTTGTCAACTATTTGTGCCTCAAAACATCAAAATTGAGTCCTGTTTTGAGCCTTCAAAGCATGTCAGATTGAGCTTTGTTTTGCGGCGAAATGGTTGCCGACGTGGCGCTCGTTTTGTGTCGGGCAGTGCCCGCAAAGTCATGCGTCCCGTGCTTCAATTAATCAATGCTATCCTCACAAGCCTGACTCGGCATGGGCATCCCTTTGGCTGCTGTGCCAGAGGGTTGAATCGACGCGTGATTTCTTTAACAATCGCAAAAAAGTACACGGCAAAAAACTGCCTGCCAAATTGTTCGTTGACGCCATGAAAATTGATATTTTTTCTCAGCTTTTGGGCTTGGTGACGCCATGAGCACCAGCAAATACGTTGCTGCTTCGTTTTCTGTCAATATTGAGCATTTGCATGCTTTGGGTGTTCGTGACCCATATTCTGAGCAAAGTTTGCAGCTTTATCATTCTGGCAAGCTCAACGCCAATGAACGGTTGTATTTTTCACTTTGGGGTTCATCCGAGCTCAGCACCTCACTGATTCGAGCCAAAACACGTTTTGCCCGCCAAGGCGAGCCCGTCAGTTCGGCTTATTTTGTGATCAAGGGCGCCGTACTGGGTGTCAAAGGCGACGATATTTACCGTTTGGGACCGGGCAGCGTGATCGGCCTGGCCGAAGGGGTTGGCGGATTGCCCTACAACATGGACGCCATTGCGGTAGACGACGTGCAAGTGCGTGTTTTCCCTATTTATGTGATCTCCAAATTGGTGAAAAACATGCCGCCTGGGCTCAAGGGCATTCTCAAATCCACCGTCATGCGCACCCTGCAATTGACGTCACCACCCCCATTGCTGTCATGAGCTCTTTTGACGAAATTCGGCTCGAAGAGGGCCAAATACTTTTCAAGGCGGGCGAGCCTGCCGACAAGTTGTATTTCATTCAGGCGGGCTCCATTCAGATGGCGGACAAAAATACGGGTGCCGTATTTGCCACCTTGCATGAGGGCGACTCGTTTGGTGAGCAGGCCATGTTGCAGGGCGGTATTCGCGGCGCCACGGCGTTGGCAGGCAATGGCACGGTTCTTCTTGAAATCACGGCGGAAGGCCTGCGCGGGATGCTCAAAACGGCTTCACCGATTTTGACGGCCGTCTTTGAAGCCATGATGCTGCAGCAAAACATGCAAAACGCGCTGCGTACGAAAGCCTGACATGGACGATCGAGCTCCACCGGCGGCGATGCCGACCTTGACCGAACTCAACGCTGTGCTGGGCCATTTGCGTCAAGCTTGGCCGCAAAAATGGCCCGGTTTGCCGCTTGTGTTTGAACGTGCTTGGCAGCAGTTGGCGCTGGGTGTGCCGCGCACCGGTTCACGGGCTCACGCGCTGTTGGCGTTTGGACGTTCGGTGGCTGAACAGGTTGAGCGCGATGGCGCACAGCGGCATGCACAAGGCCAAGAACCTGCTTATCACAACCGCTTGCACATCGCCGATACCTTGGTGTGCATGACTTACTTGCTCAAAGCCTCGGCTTATTTGAAAGTGCCAGGTGCCCGTCAAGCCCCTGTGGCGGCGCTGGCGTTGGCCATCATGGCCGGCCATGATTTTTTGCACCCTGGGGGCACCAATTCTCAGCCAAGCGAGTTTGAGGCCCGTGCTGTGCACGATTTGCGGCCATTGATGCAAGCTGCGGGCCTGGTTGAGTCCGATCAGGAGCAGTTGTCTTATTGCATCTTGGCCACCGATCCTGTGCGGGTCAAATCGTTTCATTTGGCTGTTCGCTCGCAGGTATTTGACCTTCGCCAGCGCGATTGCCTGGCGGTGTTGGTGCAAGAGGCAGACATCTTGGCCAGCACAATGCCGCAGACTCAGCAAGGCTTGACGCAAGCGCTGTCCCGTGAATGGACTCCAACCCAGCCCAAAGCGGCCGAGCAATTGTTGTTGCCGCAAAACCGATTGCTGTTTCTCGAGCATGCTGCTTTGTTTTCCAGTCCAGCAGCCCGTTTGTTGGGCATGGATGAAGTCAAACTTCAGCAGGTTGCACAAATCAAAAAGCAAATGTTGCTTCAGGCCTGACAGGCCTACAAGCGGTGCACTGATGGCGCTGGCTCAATTGTTGTAGGCGGCCATCATGCCTTTGAAGGTGCTCGTCAGACCTTCGCGCGTGCTGTTGCTGTTGCCCACAATGCTCTCCATGACGCTGAACTGGCTCATGTAGCGGTTGAGCATTTTCTCCATGCGGGCCTCCAGCGTGACCAATTCTTCTTTGTACTGGGCGATCTTGGTGGTCGCGTTAGCGCTTTGCGTTGCGATGTTGCCGTTAGACAGCAGCATCTTTTCGATTTTATTGATGGCATCGCCCGCCAAGCCTGCGGGTGCTGGGCTGTAAATGCTTTGGTTGTTGGTACCCGCGCTGAACAGGGTGGAGACTTCGCCAAAGTTGTTTTGCAAGGCCGTGTCGAGTTTGCCTTCGTCCAGGTTGAGTTTGCCGTAGCGGTCAAGGCTCAGTCCGACATCGCGGGCGGCTTTGATGTGGGTGCCCGGTGTGCTGGAGTTGTTGGTGACCATGGCGCGCACTTGGCTGCGTACCGATTCAAGCAGGCTCTCGCCTGCCAAAACACCACCGAAATCTTTAACTTCGCTGCTGCGATCGCCCAAAACTTTCAGACTCTCTTCAAAATCGTTGTAGGCCGTGACCAGGCCTTTGATGTTGTCTTTGATGCCTGCTGTGTCGCGATTCAGATCAAGTCGGGCCGCCCCTGTGGTGTTGGCATAGAGGTCCAGCGTGACGCCGTCGATCACATCGGTCACGGTGTTGTTGCTGCGCGAGACCGTCAGGCCGTTGACTTTGAAGCTGGCATTGGTGGCCGATTGCAGGTCGACCCCAAACTCGACGCCCGACACGGCCGTACCGGTGCCGTCGTCGCTCGTCAGGCTGAAAGCCTGATCCGCGCCGGTTTCGCCCGTGACGACCACCTGGTAACCGTTTCCGGTGTTGATGAGCTGGGCGGTCACGCCCAGTTTGGCGCCATTGATGGCGCTGACCATGCCTGCGGGTGTGGGGTTGGTGACATTGATGGCCCCTTTGCTCACCCCGCCCACGCTCAGGTTCAGGCTAAAGGCCGTGCCGGTGGTGGCGGGGCTGACCACATTAAGTTGTTCGGCGCGGTCGACAAATATGCTGCTGGGGGTGCGCTGGGCCAGGGCAGTGTGCAAGACTTCGATGCTGTAGCTGCCGGCTTCGGCAGTGCTGCTGGCGGTGACGCCAAAAGCGGCAGGTTGGGTATTGCTGGGCTTGATGGAGCTGAAGTCGCTCGCATCGTTGAGCTTGCCAAAAGCAGTTTTGAGTTCGGATAAAGCGTATTTGATCGCGCTGTAGCCGGTGATCTTGGCCTCGGACTGGGCAATCTTGGCGTCGATCCGCTCTTTTTTGGGTGTTTTCTCGGCGTCCACCAAGCTTTGGGCCAAGCCTTTGATGTCGATGCCGGAGCCGGCTCCGAGGGTGTTGACAATGTTGCTGGTGGTGGCCATGGGTTGGGTTCGCTGTGGTGGGTGCGGTAAAGAAGCTCAATTTAGAGAATCGGCACCGCTTCCCATAAATGAAGTGTGGGTGTGGCCTTCAGCCCCGGATGTAGTCAAACAGGGACAGGCCGGAGATTTTGGCAAAGCTGCCCATGGCCGCTTGCATGGCCATCATCTCTTTGTTCATGCGGGTCACGGCTTCGGCGTAGTCGAGGTCTTCGATTTCGGACAGGGTTGACTTGAAGCGCAGCGCCGTTTCGCTCAGCACATCCAGCTGCGATTGCACGACGATTTGGTCCGAGCCGTTTTGCGCTTGCGACAAAGTCAGGCTGTCGTGCATTTGGGTGAGGTCGGCAATGCCCTGCTGGATCTTGTTGGTCTGGCTGCCGTTGATGCCGTCGATCATCTGATCCAGTGCATTAAAAAACCCCACGCTGGTGGTGCTTTGGTCGGGGTTTTCACGCACCACGCGGCTGAACACGTCGGTGCCCGCGCGGGTGAATTGCACCGTGCGTTCCACACCGGCCGGGATGCGGGTTTGGGTCTGGTCGCCTTGGTAGACCACTTCACCGTTGACCCCTTCGGCAAAGGCCGGTGTGTTCACCCGTGTGCCCGAAAACAAATAGTTGCCGCTGTCGTCGCGGGTGTTGCCCAAGCTCAGCAGTTGGTCTCGCAGGGCTTTCATTTCCACGCCGACGGCTTTGCGATCGTCCGGTGCCAGCGTGTCGTTGGCGGCTTGCAAGCCCAGCTCTTTCATGCGGATCAAGATGTCGTTCGAGGCCGACAGCGCTGTTTCTTCGGCGGTGTAGCGGCGCATGGCCACATCGAGCGTGCGCATGTGGCTGTCTTGCCGTTGCACTTCGCCCTTCAGGCGCTGAATGGCCGCCGCTTGGTCGGGCGCATCGCTGGGCGACAAAATTTGTTTGGACTCGGCCATTTGGGCCTGGGTGGTGGCCAGCTTGTTCTGGATCGTGCTCATGCGCTCGGTCGCACGGTCAAATAAAAAAGAGGTGGATATTTTCATGGGACCTCCGGTCAGCGAACTTGCAAGATGGAGTCAAACAAAGCCATGGCCACTTGCATGACCTTGGCGTTGGCCTGGTAGGCCTGTTGAAAACGCACCAAGGCCGAGGCTTCTTCGTCCAGACTCACGCCCGAAATGCCATCACGCGCTTCCTGGGCTTGTTGATAAACCACGCTCAGGGCTTGCTCGGCAATGGCCGACTGCCGGGCCACGCTGCCAACCTGGTTGACGCGTTCAATATAGGCCTCGGTCATGGTCAGGCCGCCGGGCATGATGGCGTCTTCTTCCAGCGCCACCATGCGCAGCATGGCTTCGTTGTTGCCAATGCCGTCCTTGTTGCCGTCGATGGTGAAGACGTCGCCAGCTTTGGGGGCGGTCGAAAATTCGAGCCTCAAGCCGCGGTAGGTCAGGTTCGGTGTGGTGACGTTGGGGTCCACCTGCAAGCTGCGCTCGGCCACGATGCTGCCGGATTGGGTGTCCAGAATCTTGTAAGTGGTGGCGGTCGTGAAGGAAACTTGCAAGGAAGATGCCCGCAAAGTTTGCTTCATGCTGCCTTCTTGGCCGGCAAACTGCGCAAGCACTGTGGCGCTGCTGTCTGCGCCGCTGCGGTCGGTTACAAACACCAGCAAGTCGTCGGTGGTGCCGCCCTTGACCGAGATGCGCGTGTCAAAGCCCAGACGGCTGAGGTCGGCCGGGGTGCCATTGCTGCCCATGCCCAGACGGATATCGTCGGTGGTGTTGGTGCTTGCGCGTGAGAGCACCAGTTTGCCCTCGGACGCGCTGGCCGTGATCCCGGTGTTAGCCGATTCGGTGTTCAGCCAATTGACCACAGAGCTCAGTGTCAGGGGGCCCGCCAAGGCGGTCAGTGCTTGACCGTTGAGCGTGAGGGTTCCGGCCGCAATGCCACCCGCAGACGGTACAAAGGGGTTGCCGGTCAACACGGCGGCCGTTTTTTGCGGCGACAACAATTCCCGCGTGGCCGGGTTGAACTGTTGCAGCAGACCGACATCGGCCTTGGCTCCCATGAAGATGTCCATCTCCAGGTAGCTCGCATCGCCTGTCGCGTTGAGCTCGGTGGTGCTGTAAGTGGCACCGGCTTCCATGCCGTTGCCGGTTTTGATCAGCAAAGCTTGTTCGCTGGCTGTGAGGGCTGTACCCAACAGGTGGCGACCGTCCCGTGTCAGCACTTGAAACGACTGGTTGGCGCTTGGGTTTTTCAGTGTCAACGACAACTCTTGGGTGCCCACGGGCACCAGGCCCAGGCTGGCGAAGGGTTGGCTGGCACTGGTGCTGACCGTGACTTGGCCAATTTGTGGCACTTGGGCCAGCGCCAGTTCGCCCAACAAGGCCGTGGGGCCTTCGAAGTTGGTCGCGTTGTAGACCACGCGCGCTTGTGCAGAGCCGCTGTTCAGTGGGTTGTCGATGACCCGAAACTGGCCTGCTGCGGCCACCCGGTTGGCGTCTTTGACAATCAATTGCATGCCGGCAGCCTGCAAGGGCTTATCGGCACTGAAGGCAAACAGATCGCCCCCCAAAAGGCCTTCGGCATCCACGCCTTCGCGGTGAATGGCGTTGATTTCACGGGTCATCACCTCGGCCAGGTCGTTCAGCGAGTTGAAGGCCGGGGTCAGGACCTGTTCGCGGAAATTCATCACGCCGCCGATCTTGCCACTGCTGATGCCTGGCATGGTTTCGGGCGTGCCATAAGCGTCAATCACAAACGTGAGTTTGTTGCTGTCGATGGCCGAGGGCTGAACGCTGATGGCCCGCGTGTTGGCCTTGTCCACCAAAATGCCTTGGTCCAAGGTGTCGCCTACGCTGACCATGACTGCGCCGTTGGGCTCGAATTTGGTTTTGACCGCGATCAGACCCGACAGTTCACGCAACAAACGGTCGCGTTGGTCCAGCAGCTCGGATGGTTGGTTGTCAACGCTGCTGTGCTTGACCATTTGCTTGTTCAGCAAACCCAGTTGTTGGGTCAAGGAGTTGATTTGGCCCACGTCGGTGTCCACCGATTGGCGGGTTTCGTTGTCGAGCAATTCAAACTGGCCGGCCAGTTGTTGAAAGCGCGCAGCCAAGCCTTCGGCATCGCGTAAAAATGAGCTGCGCGAAACGACCGAAGCCGGGTCGCTGGCCAAGTCTCTGGACGATTCAAAGAACCGATTCATGGCCGTGGTCAGGCCAATGCTTTCGTCGCCCATCACGTCGATCAGGCGGTTGACGTAGGACAGCAGAGGCTTTTGACTTTCGAGATCACTGTTGCTGTTGCGCAAGTTGGATTCGACAAAAGCATCGTACTGGCGTTGAACGGTATCAAAGCGGGCACCGGTGCCCAAATAGCTGTTGCCCAACAAACGAGGTTGGTTGGAGCTCAGTGAAACATCTTGCCGGGTGTAACCGTCGGTGCTGACGTTGGCAATGTTGTTGGACACAGTCGCCAGCGCACGCTGGTAGGCGGTGACACCCGAGCTGCCAATGCTGAGCAAATCACTCATGGTTTAGCCCCCGTAGCGTTGTCCAGCTTGTAGCCGTTGAAGCGCTCGAGTTGGTAGGCTTTGATGACCTCGGGCTTGAGAGGCATGGCTTCGCGTGTCGGGTTCAGTGGCATCGCTTTGCTTTCTACGGCACGCAGTTGCAAGGCATCTTGCGTGCTCAGGCCTTGGGCCAGCTTCATCTGGCGTTCCATCATGTCGGCCACGCCCATGCCGCCTCGCTTGACCATTTCCAAAGAGAGCTCTTTGTCCATCAAATCTTGGTACTGGTCCATGTTGCCGCCTTCAACCAGGTCGCTTTTTTCGATCGACTCGCGCATGGTTTTCATCATTTGCTGGATGAAGTAAGCCTCAAACTGTTCTGAGGTTTTGCGGATGGCTTTGGACGGGTCCTGCGCCGCCTCACCCTTCAGCCGCGTGAGGGCGTTGAAGTCCAGATAGGTGCTGGAGGTGTCGGTGGACAGGTCGCTCATGGCTTTTTTCCGTTTAGATCACGATCAACTCGGCACGCAAGCTGCCCGAGCTTTTGAGTGCTTCCAAAATCGCAATCAATGCCGAGGGCGTGGCCCCCACTTGGTTGACCGCATCCACCACTTGGCGCAGGTCTACACCGGGCTGGAACAGGAACATCGGGTTTTTGGGTTCAGACACTGCAATGTCGGCGTTTTGCACCGCGGCGGTCTGACCTCGAGACAAGGCGTTGGGCTGCGAGACTTCGTTGGTGGCCGTGATGGCGACCGAGATCGTGCCGTGGGCGACGGCCGCAGCCGTCACCCGCACGTTGCGGCTGATGACCACGGTGCCGGTGCGGGAGTTGACGACCACGCGAGCCGGTGGCTCGCCGGGCACCACATCCAGGTTTTCGACCATGCTCAAAAAGGCCACGCGTTGCGACATGTCGCTGGGGGCTTTGATGGCAAACGACATGCCGTCCAAGGCTTGCGCTGTGCCTTGTCCAAAATTCTTGTTGATGGAGTTGACGATGGCGGTGGTGGTTGTGAAGTCCGACTCACGCACATTCATGACCACATGGTCCGATTTTTCAAAGGGGGTCTCAACAGTGCGCTCCACCGTTGCACCACCGGGAATGCGCGCCGATGTAGGGACACCGATGCTCACTTTGGAGCCGGCAGCACTGGTCTCCACGCCTGTGGCTGTGAGTGCACCCTGTGCCAAGCTGTAAATCTCGCCATCGACACCGCGCAAGCTCGTGAGCAACAAACTGCCGCCGCGCAAGCTCGTGGCTTTGCCAATGGCCGAAACGTTGATGTCGATTTTTTGACCGGGTTTGGCAAAGCCAGGCAGCTCGGCGGTCACCATCACGGCGGCGACGTTTTTGATGTCGATCTTGCCGCTGGTGGCGCTTTGTTCAAAGTCTGACAGCGGGCCATCAATGCCCACACCCAAACGGGCCAGCATGGCTTTCATGCTTTGCGCGGTGAAGGACACATCGGCACCGTCGCCCGTGCCTTGCAAGCCCACCACCAAGCCGTAGCCAATCAGCTGGTTGCTGCGGCCAGCGGCCACCGATGCCAGGTCTTTGACGCGGTCAGCCCAAGCCGAGCCCGACAAGCCGAGCAAGACGATGAGAGTGAAAAGGGCGGATTTCATGGAGGTGTCCAGCAGAGCGGTGCGTTAGAAAGGCCAGAATTTCATCAAGGCGTTGGTGCCCCAGCCGGCTTTGGCGGCGTTGGCCATGTCACCCGTGCCACGGTAGGCGATTTGGGCATTGGCCAGGCGGCGCGATTGCACGGTGTTGTTGGGCGAGATGTCTTCGGGGCGAATGATGCCGCTGACCTGGATGATTTCGGCCCCTTCGGTCAGGGCCAGTTGCTTCTCGCCACGCACCATCAGATTGCCGTTGGCCAGCACATCGACCACGGTCACAGAGACATCGCCGGTCAGGCTGGCTTGCTGGTCGGCTTCTCCGCCGCCCACGCTTTCGATGTTGGCTTTGCTCAGGTCTACGCCGCCCATGATGCCTTGCAGGCGCGTGCCCAAAATTTTGGTGGGCAGGCGCAGGCCTTGCACCCGTGCGTTCAGGCCATCGGGGGCGCTGCCAACGGAAGGGATGACGTCGTTTTTGGCTGCCCGTTTGACGGTCCCGCTTTGGGTGCGGCCGGCTTGCGTGGATTCGTTGAGCAACACGGTGATCACGTCGCCCACGTTGTAGGCCCGAACACGTCCAAACCAGTTGTCGCTTTGACGGCCGTTGTAGATGGCCCCAGTGGCCATGCGCGGCTTTTCGACAGCGACCGGAAGAACGGGGGCAAATTGAGGGGTATGCGCCATGGGCGCCGTGCTCGTGGCGCAGCCGGTCAGGCTCAAGGCCAAAGCCAGCCAAAGTGCAGACGATAAAAAGAATCGAGTGTTCATGCTGCGCTTACATGTTGTTGTTCAAGAAGCGCAACATGCCGTCCACCGCCGAGATGGCTTTGGAGTTGATCTCGTAAGCCCGCTGGGTTTCGATCATGTTGACCATTTCTTCCACCACGTTCACGTTGGAGGCTTCCAGCGCGCCTTGCATCAGCTGACCGGCACCTGCCAGGCCGGGCTGGCCGACCTGCGGAGCACCGCTGGCTGTGGTTTCCTTCATCAGGTTTTGACCGATGGACTGCAGGCCCGCGGGGTTGGCAAAGCGCGCGATCTGGATTTGACCGATCACCTGGCTGCCGCCTCCAGCTGCGGCTTCCACCGAAACGGTGCCGTCCTGGCCCACGGTGATGCTGGCCACGTTGGGCGGGATCGTGATGGCCGGTTGCAGTGCTGCCCCGTTGGGCGTCACCAACTGGCCGGTGGACGAGAGCTTGAAACCACCATCGCGGCTGTAAGCAGTGGTGCCGTCAGATTGGGCGATTTGGAAAAAACCGTCGCCCTGCACAGCCAGATCCAAGGCGTTTTTGGTGCTGACCAAACTGCCTTGGGTATGGGTTTTTTCGGTCGCCACAATGCGCACACCAGTGCCCAGCATCAGGCCCGTTGGGGCTTGTGCATTGGCGCCCACCTGTGCACCAGGTTGACGCAGGTTTTGGTAGAGCATGTCTTCGAACGAGGCCCGGTCGCGCTTGAAACCAGTGGTGTTGACGTTGGCCAGGTTGTTGGAGATGACCGACATGCGCGTTTGCTGCGCGTCCAGTCCGGTTTTGGCAATCCACATTGATGCGTCCATGGTGTTCTCCTGTTATTTCTTCAAGCGGGTTTCATCATGGAAGCACCCGACTCGTCGAGTGTTTTCATTTCTTTGATGATGCGAATTTGGGTTTCGAAGCTGCGCGATTGGTCAATCAGCCGGGTCATGGCTTCGATGGCGCTGACGTTGCTGCCCTCCAGCGCCTGTGGAATCAGTTTGGGGACCGTGCCGCCCAGTGCGATGTCGGTGCCGTCGGTTTGGCCATCCACTTTGAACAAACCATCCTGGCGACGTCCCAGATTCACGCTGGACGCATCGCGCAGGCGCAGCTGGTCAATGAAGACCGAAGCGGCCGCGCCGGTTTGGGCCGGATCACGGGCGAAGATGGTGCCGTCCGGATTGATGCTGACTTGCATGCCTGGCGGCACGGCAATAGGACCACCGTTGCCCAAGACCAAGTGGCCTGAACCGTTTTCCAATTGACCCTGAGGGTTGACTCTCAAATCGCCCCGGCGCGTGAAGGCCACGTCACCGTTGGGTGCCTGCACGGTCAGCACCGATTTTTCGGCCAACGCAATGTCCATCGGCCGACCGGTGGCCATGACGGGGCCTGGCGTCAGACGGATCTGATCACGGGCTACAGCTTGGGCTTGGTAACGTGAGTCAAAACCCGGACCCTCGACCTTGACCGATTGCAAGGCCACGTCGTAACTGCTTTTGAAACCCACCGTGGACACGTTGGCCAGGTCATTGACCAAGACCTGGCGGGCTGTGGCCTGCTCTTTGATGGTGGCGTTGGAGGTAAAGACAAGGCGGTCCATGGGGGCGGTCTCAGGTTGTTAAACGATCAAGAGCGGATGTTGATGATCGCGCTGGTCATCGTGCTGCTGGTCTCAATGGCTTTGGCGTTGGCCTGGAAGTTCCGCTGTGCGGTGATCAAGTCCACCAACTCTTGTGTCAAATCCACGTTGGCGCGCTCAGTGGCACCTGCGCGGATCGAGCCGAAGCCGGCAGAACCCGCTTCGCCGATTTTGGCGATGCCCGATGAGGCCGAGGCCAAGTAGCTGGCGTCACCCACTTGACGCAAACCCGACGGGCTTGAGAAGTTGGCCAAAACGATCTTGCCCAGCGACACTTGCGAGCCGTTGGAGTAAGTGGCGTTGACCAAACCATCGGGGCCAATGTTCAGACCCATCAGTTCGCCTTCGGGTGCGCCATCTTGCGATTGCGAGAGCACGGCAAATGCGCTGGAATACTGGGTGGACTTGGTGAAGTCGATCGACATGGTCAGCGCACCCTTGCCGCCTTGCAAGAAGGCGGTTTCGAAGGGCATGCCCGTCAATGGCGAGACGGGTTTACCGGTCAGGTCAAAGCTCAACTCGCCTCGGTCAAGGTAAACGGGCCACCATTCGGTTTTGCCCGACAGGCCCGTGGCGTCTTCGGTCTGTACGCCATTTTTGACGAATTGCAGAGCACCGTTTTCTGTGAATTGCGCCAGCTTTTTCCAGTCGGTGGTGGCACCAAACTGCATCTCAGTGTTGGCCAAACCCCAGTCAGCAGGGCCTGTGACCTGGATGGCCGCATTGCTGCCGGTGGTGCCCGTGGTGAAATTGAGTTGTTTGGTTTTGGTATCAAAGGCCACGGTCACCCCTGAAACCTTGCGGCCTGTGTCGGGGTCTACGATGCTGTTGATCTTGTCCTGCAAAGCTTTCGCAAAAGATTCAATGTTGGTGTAGGTGGTGGGGAAGGGCAGTTCGACCTTGGCGGCAATGCCGTCAACCGAGACAAAAAAGTCTTTGTTGGCGGAAGTGACCAACACACTTTTTGTGGTGTTGATGGTCATGACCTCGCCACTCAATACGGCGGGTTCGCTGGCCTTGCCGCGCAGAGCTTCGGTGGTCGAAGCCGCCACAGTCAGGTTAGGTGCATCGGCCAAGCCCATCACGGAGATGGCTTTGCTGTTGGCCTCAGAGATGGTGATGCTGGAGGAATCTCCTGTGGTGCCAGAAGAGATCGAGAATTTGGCGTTGTCGGGGTCAAACTCCACCGTGATGCCAAACCGCGCATTTTTCCGGAACTCGTTGACATCGGCAGTGGCCGGATTGTCGACCGTGTCGGCAACCGAGCCCAGCACGTTGTTGATGGCGATCTCTACATGGTTGGCGAGCACCGCGGGGTCTGAATCCTCGTCCTGCAGGGTGTAGCTGATCTCTTGCGCTTGCGCTGCGCCGTCCACTTTGATTTTGAAGCTCAGTGAACCCGATGTGGCGTTGACCAAGGCGCCGCCTGTGAAGCTGGCATTGGGCAAAGCGCTGCCAACGGCGGTGGCTGGGGAGGACGCGCGAATGTCTGTCAATTGGTCCAGTGAGTACATTTCGGTGGTGCCGGAACTGGGCACCACACGGGGGTCACTCTTGGGCAGCACGTCGCCGTATTTGTTGACAAAAAAGTTGCTGCCCACGGTGTCGGTGGCTTGCTGCAAGGCCGGCTTGACCTCGGTGTCGCCGACAAAAAAGTAGGTTTGCCATTTGGAAAACGGGCTGTCCAGGGTGGCGTTTTGGGTTTTAGCGTAATAGACCGTGGCCAGATAACCGTTGCCGCCGCTGTCGTACACGGTCAGGGCGGTGCTTTTGTTGTATGTGCTGGCGTTGGTGCGGTCAAAATCTGCCGTGATCACGGCAGAGTCGGCTGGCAGGTTCAGGCCCAATTGAATCTTGGTGGTTTCTACCGCTTCGCCGGAAGTTTTGGGCGGAATGGTCAAGGCGTTCAGGTTGGTCAAGTCGGCCTTGCCGGACGAGTCGACCGATGCGGCCATCAGGCGTTGCCCGGTTGAGTTGACCACGTTGTTTTGGTCGTTCAGGGTGAACGAGCCGTTGCGGGTGTAGGTGTCTTGCAGGCCGTCAGGCGTCTTCAAAGGAAAGAAGCCGTCACCTGTGATGGCCAAGTCCAGCGAGTTGCCGGAGGTGGAAATGTTGCCTTGGCTGAATTCTTGGCTCACCTGCTTGAGCGAAACGCCCTGGCCGATGTTGCTGGAAGACTTTTGCAATGGCGAGGTCGAGAAGATGTCGCCAAAGTCGGCACGCGAGCGCTTGAAGCCCGAGGTGCCCACGTTGGCGATGTTGTTGGAGGTGACGGCCAACTGGGCGGTGGCCGAGTTCAGTCCGGTGAGCGAGGTGTAGAACGACATGCTGGAAAGCTCCTGTGATGCGTGGGGTGTGGGGTGTTGAGCGTGGCTGTGCGGCTGATTTACAAGCCGACGCGCTTGACGTCGGTGAGCAACATGGTTTTGCCGCCTTCGACCTCGACGCTGACGCTGCCGTCACTAGGGTTGGTCGATATGGCGCGAACCGTTGACAAAGTGCTGACGGGAACTGTGGTCGTTTGGCCGTTCACCACCGCCGTGGCGCTCAAGCGGTAAAGCCCTGTGGGCACCGCGTTGTTGGCAGCATCTTTGCCGTTCCAGGTGATGGGCATGGTGCCGGGCAATTGAGGACCTGCGATCAACTCTTGCACCAATCGGCCTTGGCTGTCTTGCACGTTGACTTGGATCCCACTGGCACCCAAAGGCAAATCGAGGCTGCCCTCCATGCTTGAGCCGGATGTCAACAAGGTGGGGGTGTCTGCCATGGCCACTTTTTTGCCAATCAGTGAGGCGCTGTTGAGCATGCGCTCACCCGACATGGCGCTGACAAAGGTGTCCAGTGAGGTTTGCATATTGGTCAGCGCTTCGAGCTGAGAAAACTGCGCCAACTGGGCCACGAAGGCTTCGTTCTTGACGGGCTCAAGCGGGTTCTGGTTTTGCAGCTGAGCAGTAAACAACGCAAGGAAGTCCTGCTTGCCCATGTCGGCGCTGGTTTTGGACGCGGATTTATTCTTGACGTCTTCGTAACGTGTGACGTTGTCTAACAAGCTGGAGGACGTGACGGTAGCAGTGGCCATGGGGTTCTTTCTGATCAAGCCTTGGTGATGTCCAGCGTGCGCATCATGAGTTGACGCGCCGTGTTGATGACTTCAACGTTGTTTTGGTAGGACCGGGCTGCCGCCATCATTTCCACCATTTCGGTGACTTCACTGACGTTGGATTGGTAGACATAACCGTCTTTGTCGGCCAGTGGGTTTTTGGGGTCCGACACGCGGCGAGGAGGGGCGCTGTCATCGGCCATGCGGTCGATCTTTACGCCGCCCACATAAGGTGAGCCAGCGTTGGTCATTTGTTCGTCGACCAGCGCCTTGAAGACCGGCCGCTTGGCGCGAAAGGCGTCTTGTTCCGAACTGGAGACCGTGCCTGCGTTGGCCAGGTTGGAAGCGGTTGAGTTCATGCGGGTGAGTTGCGCGTTGAGTGCCGAACCCGCAATGCCAAAAATGTTGTCCATGCCCATGTTCAATCTCCTCGCAGTGCTTTACGCAGGCTGCTGACCCGGTTTTCCAAAAAGTTCAATGTCGCTTGGTAGTCAGCGGCAGCTTTGCCGTATTGGGCTTGCTCGACGCTCATTTCCACGGTGTTGCCGTCAAACGAGGTGTTGAATGGGGTGCGGTAACGCATGCCGTCGGGGCTCAGTTCTGCCCCCGCGCCAAAGTGCCCGGCGTTGGTCGATGTCATGGTCGTGTCTTGCTTTTGTGCAGCGCCCAGCACAGCCTTGAAGTCGATGTCGCGTGCTTTGTAGTGCGGTGTGTCGGCGTTGGCAATGTTTTGCGACAACACTTCGAGGCGGCGGCTTTTGACTTGCAAGGCCTGCTCATGCACGCCAAGTGCTTGGTTCAACAAATTCATCGGGGCTCCTGGGCAACTGACCGAATGCTGTGCGCCCGGTCCGTCGGTCTTTTGACGTTGTCCGCTCAAGTTGAGCGGGTTTGTGTCGAATGCTGCAAAAGTTGTGCCAAGTTTTTTTGTCACCTTTTGCCGGGTCTGTCAGGTCGGGTGGGTGCTGCATTCAAGGGTGCGCCCAGGGCGGGCGGCCACTTTTGTCGCTGGCGGCAAAGCCTTGCCGGTGCGGCAAGGCTTTGCGGCTTTGGGGGCAGCTTGGTGGGGCCCCGTGTTTTGTTTCTGGCCTTGCGTGTTTCTTTTTGGGCGGCTGCTGTGGGTCGCGGACCAAAGCTGGTCTTGTTTTTGCTTAACACCTGAAAAGTCAATCCCTGTCAAAACTTCCACACCATGAAAAACGCACTTCAAATTCTGTGCCGACTGCTCGATCAGTGGGTGGCCCGTGGGCTGCTGATGGGGTGTGCGATCTGCCTGTTCAGTGCGTCGTCCATGGCGGCACCGGCCGCCAAACCCGCGGCCGTGGCGACGCCTTTGCAAGTCATGCAGTCCTCAGTCAAGAATTGGGTGGCCCAATCCAGAAAAGTGAGTGCCGATCAGGTTTTATTAGCCCCTCTGGACAGCCGTGTCGAGGTGCGTGCCTGCGACAAAGCACTGTCCATGGACCAACCTTTCTCAAGTGTTGAGTCGGTGCGCGTGCAATGCAGCCAGCCCGTTTGGCAGCAATATGTGCGCGTCAGCGTGGCGGGCAAAGCACCCGAGACCGTGGCAACAGCCCGGCCCAACCTGTTGCCAGAGCCGCCCAAGCGATGGGTTTTGGTGGCAAGCGTGCCCTTGCAACGCGGAATGACACTCAATGAGACTCATGTTGAGCGTGTTCAGGTCGATACATCAACGTTGCTTGTGAATGTCTTGGAACAAGCCTCTGAGGTCATGCATGCCGAGGTGGTTCGGGATGTTCGTCCCGGAGTGCCTTTGCGGAGCCACGACATTCGGCCCACTGTTTTGGTGAAAAGAGGCCAGATGGTTTTGTTGTCAGTGGTTCAGCCGCAAGGTTTTCAAATTTCGGCCCGGGTAGAAGCCATGCAGGATGGCCGATTTGGTGAACTAATCAAGCTCAAAAACCGCGATTCTGGCCGTGAGCTCAGTGGCCGCGTGCAAGGCCCCAACCAATTGGTGGGTTTGTGATGTGGCAGACCGCGGTGTTGTTTGACATTCGGGGACGATGAAAAATTCAATTTATTGTGCTCAAGTTCTAGAATCTCATGCCGATTCAGTATTCGAGCAAGGTCTCAGCTCAATGTGAAGAGACCAGAAAAGAGAAACATCATGACCGATCCCATCTCTCATTTCGGCCGTAAGGCCCAAATAGAATCTGCCAGCCGACAGGCCACAGGCAAGGGTGAGCCGCGCGTGTTTGCGCCCACCGCTGAGGCGCCTGTGCGCGCTGCGCCCCCTGCCACCGACGAGTTGCAACTGAGCTCAGTGGCTCGCCAAGCCATGCAAGAACCCGAATTTGACCGCGCCAAGGTGGAAGCCATTAAAACGGCCATCCAACAGGGCCAGTACCCGCTGGATTCCCGCCGAATCGCGGAAAATTTCGTCGCCATCGAGAAAATGATCAAAGGCTGATGCGTCCATGACCGAGCTCTCCGTCTCTGCTGTTACCGCCAACAACTCTCGGGAAGACGCCTTGCTGGCGGCCCCGGAGGCGGCGGCCCGTTTGGCGGAGATCATGGGCCTGGAGTTTGAGGCCCTCAAAACCCGTGACTTGGTGGTGTTTGAAGCCTTGCAGGCCGAAAAAAATCAGTTGTTGCAGGCACTGTCCACCGTGGCTGAGTGGGCGTCGCAGCAACAGCCCGTTCCGGCGCTGTGGCAACAGTTGCTGGGCAGTTTGCAGCAAAGCAAGCAAGACCATTTGCGCAACATTCAGCTGTTACAGCGCCAGTTGCAAGCCGTCAAAGGCACTTTGGAGGCCTTGCAGGGTGGGTCAGCGCTCACGGTCGATTTGTACGACCGCATGGGTCAGCTCGCCCGACGTTCCGGCGCTTGGGGCTACCAGCTCGCCTGAAGCTTGCTGCCCATCAGCCAGCGCTTGGGCCCATTCTGTGGGCGCGCCTTCAGCCTGATTTTTTCTCATCGCCCGGGCGCATGCCCTTGAGCCAATAGACCCAAGACAATATGACCGCCACCGCCGTGTACATCTCGGGTGGAATTTCGGCGTCCAAGTCCACGCGGCTGAGCAAGGCCAGCAATTGCGGGTCTTGCGCAACATAAACACCGTGTTTGCGGGCTTCCTCAACGATTTTTTGCGCCAAATCGTCTTGCCCCCTGGCGCTGACGATGGGCGTTTTGCGGGCGCCGTACTCCAGCGCAATGGCTTCTTGCAAAGGTCTTTTCATGTTTGCACGTCCAGCAAACTGCCAGTAGCTGGCGGCGCAAAGGGCATGGGTTCTTGCGGCCCCTGCCCATGGATGATTTGCAGCCGTGTCATGTGCAGCCCGGCGCTGTCCAGCTCTTGAGCCAGGTTGGGGGCCAGAGATTGGGCCCGCTTGACCACGTCTTCGCGCAAGGCCCACATCACCATGTCGACCTCGGTCTCGTCACTGATGCGGGTTTGCAGCCAGACCTCGCCCAAATCCTGATTGCGTGTGTGCAGGTGGATGACCAGCGGCGGTTTGTCTTGTCCGGGCTGGCGTCTGCCGCGCACCAGTCGCAGGGCCACTGGCTCGGCATCGGCAAAAGGCAGCATCATCGAAAGCACCCATTCGCGGCCGTTCAAACTCTCGTTGGCCATCAACTGCCGCGACTCGATGTCGTCCAGGCTGTCGCTCATCAGGTCGGCCTTGTCCGGTTGGGAGCCGCTGCGCAGTATTTGCCTCAGCACGCTTTTCAGGTCAATCAGCCCGGCACCCATGCCGAGGGTCAGCAGGTTTTCGGTCATGAACCCACTGCGCTGCATGGCTTGTTGGAGTTTTTCGGGGGTCAGCTGCGCCATCGCGGGCCGCAATTTGAGCCAACGCTGCAGCGCGCCCAACTCGGGCGCAGACGCATTCAAGCCTTGCAGCAAACCTTCGAGCATGCCGGGCCTGAGCAGTTGGGCCAAAGCCTGCATGTCGGGGGGCCTGAAGCCCAGTTGGTCAGCGCGACCCGGCACCAAGGCCTGCGGGGCGATGTCAGCCCCGGTGGTTACGCCCGGTGCCGGACCCGACTGCAGGGGGCGCAGCACGATGCTGCCATTGGCCAGCACCTGTACCCGAAATAGGGCCGTGTCGCCCGAGGCCAAACGCCAACTGGCCGGGAGTTCTTTGGGTAAATCAATCGATTGCCCTTGCAGCGGACCTTGCAAAACCAGGCGCAGTGCGTCGAGTTTGGCCTCGAGCGTGGCCTGCACCACCTGACCGTCGCGCAAACCCAGTTCGGCAGCGGTTTTTTCGAGGACCAGCGGCAGCGTGCCGTCCAGGAAAATGGTGGGCGTTTTGGGCAGAAGGTGGGCGGTTTCAGCCCCAGTGATCATGCGAGTCGGCCTGAACAGAGCCTACGGATACCGCACCCAGCGGCGCTTGTCCAGGCCCGCAGGGGTTTCCGCCGAGGGCGCGGGGCTTGCCTGAAACAAAACCGCGGCTTGAGGGTGATTGGCCAGCATCAACTGGCGCAGCGCATCTATCGAGGGCATTTGCAGCACGGTGCCAGGACGAACCGGGTAGGTGGTGCCCTTGGGAAAAATTCGAGGATTGGCCTTGGCCAAGGCTTGGCGCATGAACTCATCGCGCAAAGGCAAGCCGGGCAGGCCGCGCCGGATCACGGCATCGATGCTTTCGCCGCGTTTGACCGTGATGCTGGCTGGAAATACCGACGTTTCGGGGGAGGCCGCGGCCGAATCAGGTGCAGCGGCCACGTTGGCCACGTTGTCAGTGTCTGGCAAAGGCAGCGACAAAACCTTGAGCGCCGAGGCGGCCGCCGCCGACATGTCGGCCGCTTGGGCGGTCTGGCTGTTCAGCGTGGCGCAGGCCGCACATACCAGCCATGCCCCACACAGCACGAGCCGGTGCACCGGGGCAAAAGCCTGGCGCGCAGGGATGCTTGTGCTTGTGGCTGCGGATGACCGCCAGGCGGATTGGTTTTGTGGTTGCATCGCTTGCTCGTCGTGCCAGGTCAAAGGGGCAAAGCCATCCAGTGGCCTTGTGTCGGCAAGGCTGGGCCCGCCAGTTGTTGCAGTTCGGTCTGGTCGTTGCCCACTTTGACCACTTGGGCCAAGGCCAGGTGCTGGGTAGCCCCCGGCTCGAGCATTTGACTGGGGATCTGACTGGGGTTCAACAGCAAAACACGGTCGCCTGGCCGCAGGCCGCTGCCCAAACCGGCTTGCAGTTGCAAGGTGTCCTGCCCGTTGCGGCGTACATGGAACTGGATGGGTTCACACGCCGAACGCTTGTCGAGTTGTTGCACCCAGGCCTGCATTTGTTTTTGCAGGGGCTCTTTGAGTTGGTGCACCCAGGCGCTGGGGTTTTGTCCTGCAGCCAAGGGGTCGATCGAGATGATGTGTTCGATTTGCCAATGCGCCTCGATCGGGCCGCCGGGCGTGTGGCGCTCACCCAAAGTGAAGCTCAATGTCCAGCGCCAGTCGGATACGTCGCGGTTCATCGCATGCCAGGCTTGGCGCAAGTTGAGATCCGGTTCAGGTGCGTAGGGTTTGAGCACCAATTCGGCCGTCCAGCCTGTGGTCCCCTCGCTGGGGCCTGTGAGGGCTCGCAGATAGGCGCTTTCCGGCGGTGTTTCTTTGTGCAGTGCGCGCCAGCGTTGAGAGCTTTGCATGTGCTGTGTCCAGGCTTGGCTGACGGTGTTCAGCACGGCTTGGCTGGCAAACTGCTGCGTGCCACCGAAACCGCTGTCGGCACGGGTCTGCAAGACCAAGGGCAGGCGCCAGGGGCGGGGCGGGGCAGTGCAAGTGGTGGCTTTGGTCTGCGCCGTGCGCCAGCCCCAGGGCAATACCTCGGCGCTGACTTGCGGGGCGGTGTCTTTTTCGTCGGTCACATAAGACAGCACGCGCACGCCGCGCACCTGCGCTTCGGATTGGAAGTGGGCGCTTTCGTGCAACGCCCCTTTGTCATCGATCCAGGCGCTGCTGAGCACGCGTGTGGGACGGTCCATGGTGGCTTGCAAAATGGCTTGCCGGATCGCGCTCAACTGGGCTTCGTGTTGTTTGGCGGTCGGCGTGAGTCCGGTTTTAACTTTGCCTGGCGGGTTGACTGCCTGCAGCATGCCATCGGCCACAGCCGAGGGCTGGGCGCTTTGGGCATGCACGCCTGAAGCGGCCAGCCACAAAAGCAGCATGACCGCCGCTTGGCCCGCCCGCTTGAATTGAGCGACTGGGCCACTTCGTTGGCGCACCGTTGATGCCAGTGACGTGGTCATGGTTTTAGCGCCGACGAGCGGCCAACTGGCTCAGGTACAAGCTGCGCAGATCCCGAACCACCTGCTGGTCGAGCGAGAGCGTGGTCTCGTAAGTGTCGTCACCCACCGGGGCGATGCTGACCAGCACCGCGCCATAAATTACGCCCTCGACTTTGGCGCGGAAGGTGTCGCTCATGATGGTCATGTCGGCCACGCTGGTGGTGGCGTCCAGTTGCTGACCATAAACTTGTTCTGTCAAAGAACGGTAGGCATCGAGCTTCGAGGCCCGAATGGCCAACAGGCGTTGCTGAGCGGGATTTTTGTGGTTTTGAATGCTGACCACGGCATAGCCTGTGGCCACCAGGGTTTCGCGCTTCTCGACCAAGGGTGTGATCATCGATGCGGCCGCCGTAGGGGCTGGTGTGGCGTCCATGTTCGAATGGTTCAACGGCACTGATTGGCAGCCCGCCAAGGCGAGCAGGGTGAGCAGCGTGACGGCCACGGGTCGGTTCAAGGTCATCATAAAAACTCCAGAGGCAAGCCGGGCACGCCCTGAAATGGTCGGCCAACTTGATTTGTCTTGCAAGGTGTATCGGCACAAGCAAGCAAGTCTTGAGCGGGCATTGGCCATTGCACAGTCCTGTATTTGGGGGGTGAGCCGGTCAAAAAATGCACAATATTGTGATTTTTAGCGGTTTGTTCCCCAAAGTAGCCCGTACATCTTGCAAATATTGACATATGTGATTTATAAACAAGAAAATTCACTTTTATATTAATTTTGGTTTTGTTTCACCTCTGCTTGTGCGTGGGGTTCGCCCGGACCCTCTCCACACTTTGTCCCCAATGCCGATGAAATCGAACATCAAGCCCCTCATCATTGGTGAAAGCCAGGCAACCCAGTTTCTGCGGGACTTGATCAAAACCCTGGCGGCGTCCTCATCAACGGCATTGATCACAGGGGAAAGCGGGACCGGTAAAGAGTTGGTCGCGCAATCGCTGCACCAGCAAGGGCCGCGAGCGGGGGGGCCGTTTGTGCCCATCAACTGTGGTGCCATTCCGCGTGACTTGATCGAAAGCGAGCTTTTCGGCCACCGCAAGGGCAGTTTCACGGGGGCGGTGTCTGACCGTTTAGGGCGTTTTGAGTTGGCGCACGGCGGTACTTTGTTTCTGGACGAAATTGGCGATTTGCCCATGGACATGCAGGTCAAACTGTTGCGCGTGTTGCAAGAGCGCTGCATTTTGCCCGTGGGCGCTTCCAAAGAGGTGCCCCTTGATGTGCGTGTCGTGGCCGCCACCCACAAAAAACTCGAGGCCGAAGTCGAAGCGGGCCGTTTCCGCGAAGACTTGTATTACCGCATCAACGTCTTGCCGATGATCACCACGCCCTTGCGTGAACGGCCAGATGACATCGCCGCTTTGTTGAATTTTTATGCCGACAAACATGCATTGCCTCAGACCAAGGCGTTGCGTTTTTCGAACGACATGATGCAACTCATGCAGGCCTATGCCTGGCCTGGCAATGTGCGCGAGTTGTCCAACCTGGTGGACCGTTTTTCTACCCTGTACCCCTCGCAGTTGTTGCAGATCCAGACCGTGCCCGCTTGCATGATGCCGGTGGGCTTGGCTGCCTTGCAGGCCGAATGGTTGGCGCAGCGCGGCATGACGGCCGCCGCCATGTTTCCGCCGCCGTTGAGGGTTGCGGCGGTCGTGTCCCATGTGCTTGCGCCCGCAGCAGACAGTTTGGTGTCGGGCAGCCTGGCCGGTTCTGACCATGAGGCTTTGTCGCCTTTTGTGGGCGATGACGATCCGATGGCCCATTTGCTGTCCAGTCCGGCAGGCTCGTACAGCATGCCCGTCAAGGTGTTAAGCCCTGCGTCAGCCTCTAACGACGAAATCAACGAAGTGGAAAGGGCCATTCTGATGGCCCAAGGCATTCAGACCCTGCCACCCGAGGGCATGTCACTCAAACAGCATCTGGTTGAAGTCGAGCGCAGCCTGATCGAACAGGCGCTGGCGCGGACTCAGGGCAATGTGTCGCAAACGGCCAAATTGCTGCAGCTGCAAAGAACCACGCTGATCGAGAAAATCAACAAATACGAGTTGCGCGGGGCGGCGTGATCGCGCGCTGTGGCTTCTGGCTACGCTGGCCCTCAGCAAGGGCCTGGGGTGGCTCTTCGCCTTTGATCACCCTGCGACGGCTTGTTTAAAACGGCGGCTTGATCACCTTGGCACAGGTGCCCTTGATCAGTTTGACGGTGCGTCCATCGTTCAAACTCAGTGACTGCACAAAACTGCCGGTTTTGCGGTCAATCACAAACTCTTCGCCCGTGATCATCACGCCAAAGCGCTGAAACATGGCCGGACGGTAAACCTTCAAACGGGTGCCCATCAAGGTCAGGGTGCCTGCACGGCTTTCAGAAATCGAGATCTTGCCCTGGTACCAGCCTGATTTTTTCTCGAAATCGATTTCGGCCATGGTGATGCGGGAGGGTTCGTTTTCTTTGATGCCCAGCATCAGTTGACCGTCCAGGTCCAGTTGCAGCTCGCAAATCAGGTCCATCTTGCCTTTGCTTGAGCCGGGCATGTTGTTGTCGCTGGACAATTCTGTGCTGGAGTTGGAGGCGGTGTCGCCCATGACGTGCACCAGGCCCCAAACGCCCCCCATCACCAAGATGCCGATGGCGATACCAATGGCAATGTTCTTCATCATGGATGCACCTCTCGCTGTGCGTTGTGAAATGGGGTCATCATAAAGGCCCTTTTGTGGGCCTGAGTGCGTGCTGGATCACTGATTGAGCACGGTGATGCTGACCCTGCGGTTACGTGGATCGGCCGGGTTGCCGGGCACATTGGGGTTGGTGTCGGCCACCCCTTCGATGCGTGTAAAACGGTTGGCACCGATGCCCTGGCCTTGCATGAACTGGCGCGTGGCGTCCGCGCGCTCGGTAGACAGGGTCCAGTTGTTGCGCATGCTCTCAGGGGGGAAGCCTGTGCTGTCGGTGTGTCCGCGAATGGCCAGTTTGTTGGGCAAAGGCTTGAGGGATTTGGTGACCTCGGACATCAACGCTGCGGCTTTTGCGCCCATTTCTGCACCGCCCGAGCCATACATCGCGAAGTCGGCCTTGTCGATCACCTCGATGCGCAGGCCTTCCTTGTCACGGGTGATGCTGACCTGGTCCTTGATTTTCTCGAACTGCTTGCTCTCCGACAGTTTTTGCTTGATGTCTTTCTCGAGCTTGTCGAAATTTTGCTTGTCCTGCTGCTGACCGGGTGAGCCGCTGCCGCCGCCTTGACCCGGTGAGCCCGTGCCACCGCCTTGGCCGGGTGCGCCAGATCCGCTGTCTTTGCCGGGGTCTTGATCGACGGGGCCGTCCTTGTTGAACTCTTCTTTGGATGAACCAAAGCTTTCACCCGGACCGCCTTGGGCCTGCGGAGTCAAGCGCTCCAACATGGCGGTTTGCTTGGCGGTGAACGGAAAACCATCGGTGTCGATGATGGACTGGCCACCAAACATGCCGTTAGAGCCGGCCAGTTCACCCATCGCAATTTGGCTGTGAGAAGTTGGCCTGAAGTAGTCGGCCACGCTCTTGCGTTTGTCTTCGGTACTGGCACCCAAGAGCCACATCAGCAAAAAGAAAGCCATCATGGCCGTCATCATGTCGGCCAGGGCAATTTTCCAGGCGCCGCCGTGGGCCCCTGCATGGCCATCGTCGGCGATGATTTTTTTGACGATGATGATGGGCCGCAGAGCCTCCGCTGCAGCGGCTTCGGCAGCAGCAATTTCCTCGGGCGTGCCCGCTGCGGCTTTGTCTGCCTCGGTCATCAAGAGCCTCGCATGCCGTCAAAGACTTCAGAGAAGCTTGGTTGGCTGTGGTGTGCAATGCAGGCTCTGGCCGATTCGATGACCAAGGGTTGCGGGTGACCCTTGAGGTTGCCCACGATCATTTCACGAATGACGTCAAAGGCCTGGGCATCTTCGTTGATGATTTGCGTCAGGCGACCCGAAAAGGGCTCGAACATGCCGTAAGCCAAAAACACGCCCATCAAGGTGCCCACCAAGGCGGCACCGATCAGTGCACCCAGCACGGGAGGAGGTTGGTCAATCGCGCCCATGGTCTTCACCACACCCAGCACGCAAGCCACAATGCCCAGAGCAGGCAAACCACCGGCGATACCGGCCAACGCTGCGGGGGCCAACAAAGCTTCGTGGTGGTGGACCTTGATGGCTTTTTTCATCAGGTCATCCAATGCGTCGGCGTCCAGATTGCCCTGCGAGATCACCATCAAGCGCAAGGGGTCGCAGATCATCTGAACAATGGAATGGTCTTTGGCCAATTTGGGGAACTCCCCAAAAATCGCGCTCGAGTCTGGGTTTTCAACGTGTGATTCCAGGGCCACCACGCCTTCTTTTTTCATCACCGTTTGCAACTTGCCCACCAACAGCATCAAGGCCAAATAATCGGCCTGATGGAAACTGGGCCCTTTGATGCATTTGCCAATGCCGGCCATGGCCGCTTTGAAGACCGGAAAACTGTTGGCGATCAGCGAGGCACCGATGGCCGAGCCCCCGATGATGATGAACTCAAAAGGCGCGGCCTTGATGATGGGGGCCATTTTGCCGCCCGCCAAAATGTAGCCACCAAACACGGCGCCAAACACCACCGCTAAACCGATAAAGAAAAACATGCTGGCCCTTTTGTTTTAGACAATGCACCAAACACCGATGCACCAACCCAATGCCCACTGAAATACAAAGTCCATCAAATTGCCCAGCAACACGATGGGCAAACCCAAATAAAGTGCCCCCCAAGCCCAACCTGACAGAGTCAAACGCGCTTTCGGGATGTCGTGACCGAGGACGGTCGGTTCTTTAGTGGGTGTCGCTGTCATTTTTGATCAACGCCTTAATATATCGGTCGCAAATCGGGTATCTTGAATTGATTTTGAAGAATTTGCCTATTATGACAATATGAAAACGACATGGGAGCATCTGCCACGAGCCCAATGGGATGAGCTGCATTTTGCCCAGCAAGGCGCCTTGCAGCAGTCTTGGGCTTACGGCGACGCCTTGGCCTCTTTGGGGGTGGATATTCGCCGTGCCATGGTCTGGCAAGACGGTCGCTTGCTGGCCATTGCCCAGTTCATGTGCAAACGCATGGTGGGCTACATTTCTTTGGCTTCGTGCACGCGCGGGCCAGTCTGGCATCCCGATGTTCAAGCGGATCAGCGTGCCGTCATTTACAAACTCTTGCGCCAGTCGATCCCTTTGGCACGTCTGAAAGTGGTGCTGTTCTCGCCAGACGGAACGGCGCAGCAATTGGATGCTGCAGAGCTTCGGGGTTTGTCGCGTGTGATGACGGGTTATTCGACGGTGTTGCTGGATTTGACCGTGCCCCAGACCCGTTTGAAAGCCCAGATGGATGGCAAGTGGCGCAACCGCTTGACCAAGGCGCTGGCCAACGGAAAAATCAGGCTGCATGTTCAGCCAAGCAGCAAGCGCTGCGACTGGTTGCTGGGCAAAGAGCTGGCTCAGCGCGAAGCCAAAAAGTTTCACGGTCTGCCCACGAATTTTGTCAACGCCTTCATCCAAGCCCACACCGACCCCAAGCAGGCTTTTGTGGTGGCCTATGCCGAAGTGGGCAAGAACACGGTCGCGGCCATGTTGTTTCTCATTCATGGTCGTGCTGCCAGTTACCATATGGGATGGGCCGATGAAGAGGGTCGCCAGCTCAATACCCACAACGCGCTGCTGTGGCAATCCATGCTGTATTTGCAAGCCCAGGGCATTGAGGTGCTGGATTTGGGCGGGGTCAATACCCACGATTTGCCGGGCATCTCGCGCTTCAAATTGGGCACGGGTGGCCGTGCTGTAACGCTTGCTGGAACTTATTTTTGAGAACAAACATGACTCTGCGAAGGTGTTCAATGCGACCGTTTTATCTGGCAGCCATCGGCTTGGGTTTGCTGGGTAGCCTGGCCCCGGTGGCGGCTTTGGCCTGGACCCGCATCGGAGAAACGCCTGAGGTGACGCTGTACGTCAACCGCAATTCGATTGAGAAAGAAGACACTGTTCGCCGCGTCTGGGAAATGCAAGACCTGAAGTCGCCCGATGTTGAAGGCGTGCGTTCCAGGCGTTACCTGAATGAGTACGACTGCAACTACAAGATGCACCGCATGGGGCAGATGACCAGTTATTCAGGGCCCAAAATGACCGGTCAAGTCATCGCCACCGTCAACGAGATGGGCTATTGGCGAAAGATCCCGCCCAACGGCGTTTTTGTCCTCACCTACATCGCCGTCTGCATCGAGTGAGTCACGGCCTTTTTTAACGGGCCGTGCACACCACGCTGAACACTTCACGGTTTTGCGGCGGGTGTTGGGGCCGCACCGGGTGCACCGGGCGCGGTGGCGGCCGGATTCGCTTCGGCTGGTTTGGGGGCTGCATAGCGTGGGAACTGCACAGCGCGTTCGCGTGATGCGGTCGCGTTGTTCTTTTGCACGGTCTCCAGATAGCGTTCTTTTTGCAGCGTGACCAAGGCTTCGACGTCGCGCTTGAGCGCATCGACATTGCCCACAGCGCTTTTCAGCGACTTCACTTCATTGCCCATCGATTGAACGGCATTGGCCTGGCTTTGCAATTTGGCGTTGATGCCCTGCACCTGGCGAATCACCGAATCGCTGCTGGCAGCCACTTGTTTGGCGGTTTCGCTGGGCACTTTTTGCACCAAGCTCTCCGACTGCTTGAGCGAGGCGTCAATGCGTCCTTCAATCTGGCCCTGCGATTTGGTCAAGGCCACTTGTTGAGAGGCCAGTTCTTTCACGCTTTGGTTGACGCCTTCCAGCGACTCCATGCCCGAGTTGAGTTCGACCACGCGCTTGCCCACGGCCATCAGCATGGCATCGAGTTGGTTGATGCGGCTGACCAGTCGCACGCCCATGATGAGGAAGAAGATCAGGCAAACGATCAACACCCCCCCCGTGATGGCGAGCAAAAGCCGGGCCTTTTTATGACCCGATTCGGTGAGCTCACGAAAGTCAGCGGTGGTTTTTCTCAGCTGGCTGCTGGCGTTGGCGGCCGCTTCGGCCGATTTGGTCGCCAAGTCAGCCGAGTCCAACACCACTTGGGCCAGTGACTGGTATTGCTGGTACGCACGCTGGTCCACCGTGATGCCCACATGCATGGGTTTGGCGGGGGGCGCTGCCGTTGCGGTTTCGGTGGCGTGTGTGGGCTTTTCAGACACGGGCGTCTCGCTGGACTCCAAGGCGGGGTTGGCCTGTGGTTCGGCGTCGGGCTTGAAAGTGTTCTCGCTCATGGTTTCTTTCCTCGGGCTTGAAAGGGGGGCTTCAGTCTTTGGAGTTGCTCCTCCAAAAGTGCATTGCGTGCTCTGAGTTGGGCCAAACGGCTTTTCACAGGGTCGTCTTGTTCCCACAGTGCGGCTTCGTCCAGCATCACAGATGCTTGAACTGCTGCTGGGCTGGCTGCAGGGGCTTGCGCTGGCGTTTTGGGGCGAGCCTTAGCAGGTGTTTTGTCGGCTGAGCGTTTCGGTTTTTGCTTCGCAGCGCGTTTGGCCGCCGGTTTGGCCACCTGTGGGGGTGTGGGGGGGGAGACCTCGACCGGTGCCACGGGCGTGTCTGCCAAGACCACGGGTGCGGACACTTCGATCGGGGCTGAAGGGCTGTCTGCCTCGGCTTCAACGATCACTTGGGCCACCATTTTGGATGGGGCCTTGGCTTTGGTTTTTGTTGTGGTTTTGGCCGAAGGCTTTTTGGCGGCAGCCACTTTGGGGCGCGCTTTTTCAGCCACGCTGGCCCCCGGCTGCACGGAGGCCGCTTTGGCTGAGTCGTCTGTGGTGAGTTTTTTGCGAGTCATAGGGGCGCTTTCATGGCTCAGTTCGGGCTTTTGAGCTGTTCTTGCAAACTGCGTGTCGGGCGAACCCAGCTTCTGGGGATGCCTGGGCGCTTGGAAGCCTCATAGCCTTGCGCGAGCTCACTGTAAGGGCCAGACACGATCACAAAGTGAGCCAGTTTTTCACCGGGTCGGTACGCCGCCACGATCTGGGCTTGTTTCAAGGCCGGGTATTTGCGCTGGATGTCCAGCACTTTTTCGTAGGAATTGGAAGTGCCGTGCTGGAGCAAAAAGCTGTTGGCCTCCTGTTTTTTCAGCCAGGCTTGAGCCTCTTGGGTGGCCTCGGGGACCTCTATGGCCGTCTCTGCCGGGGTTTGGGCCATCAGCGCGGGGGCAGGCGGTGCTGGCTCAGGCGTAGGCGCGACATCCGCAGGGGGCGCAACCGCCACCTGCGGGCTCTTGAGCGGCACCGTGGCCATGGGTTTCGCCGACTTCAGGCCAAACGCTTCTGGTTGGATCCACAGCATCATCATGATTGACATGAACAACGCAAACGCAATGCCCAGCGCCAGCTTGCTGTTTTGTCGAAGCCATGTGCTGGATTGGGTCAGGCGCTGACCCATTGCGCGCAGGGCTGAAGTGCCGCGTTGGTGAAAAGCGAGCACCTTGTTTTTCAGTGTCAACGCGGGCGCTGGGATGGGCTCGGCGCTTGGGGCGCTGGCGGGCAAGGCAGCGGCAAAGAATGGCGCATCCAGCTCGGGGCGTTGTTGGCGCTGGATGCGCTGGATCAATTGCTGAGCCGCGTTGAAATTGCCCTCATGGCGTGCCAGATCAAGCGCGGCTTGGGCTTGTTCTTCGGTGGGGGCTTCGATGTCCCAGCGCAAGATTTTTCGGCCAAATGCCGACAGGGGCGACTTGTCGGCGTTGACCTTGCCCGACATCAGCAAGATCGCCCGGATGTTGGCCCCTGGAAAGTTCTGGATCAAACGCGCCAGCAACTGGATTTCGGACTCGGGCAGCGTTTGGGCATCGTGCACGATCCAGATTTGCGCCTGGTTCACCTGCGAGGGCGCTTTGACGGCTTGGTTCAGCGTTTGGCTGGCCAGCACTTCGTTGAAACGTCCGAGCAAAGAGTCGGTGTTGGCGGGAAAGTAGACCTCGATCCGGTGATCAGGTGCTTGTTGGTGCAAACGGGCCAGCAACAAACTCAGATAGTGATCGAGCAAGGCCTCAAAAGGGCAATACAGGGCCAGGCTCAAGCCTTCATGGGCGACCGCATTGGCGCAGCCATCGATGCGCATGCGATCGGCGGCACGAAAGACGTAGTTGTTCAAGGCGGCGCTGTCAGGGTGGATCTGGATGTTCATGCTCGGGCTCCCGCTTTCTCAAGCCGACTGCCGTCGGGGTTGAACAGCATGCTTGGGGGGACTTTGACTTTGGGTTTGGCTTGCGGCGGATTCATGGGCGAAGCCGCCTCAAGGCTGAAGACATAGGCGATCACCTGGGCGACGGCGTGGTAGAGGTCTTCGGGGACTTGTTGTTCCACTTCGGTGGTGAAGTAAATGGCGCGAGCCAGCGGTGCGGCTTCAAACAAATGCACACCATGGGCTTTGGCTTCTTCGCGGATGAGTGCCGCCATGTGGTCAGAGCCCTTGGCGACCATGATGGGCGCACCGTCTCCGGTGGGGTCGTATTCGAGCGCCACCGCAAAGTGTTCGGGGTTGGTGATGACCACGTCGGCGTCTTTGACGCGCTGCATCATGCGGGAGTTGGCCATTTCGCGCTGACGGCGACGGATCTGAGCCTTGACCTCGGGACTGCCCTCCATTTGCTTGTGCTCGTCCTTGACCTCTTGCTTGGTCATGCGCATATTTTTGTTGAATGCGTATTTTTGGTAGGGCACATCGATCATCGCAATCAGCGCCAAGCTCAGAGCCACCAGCAATGCCGATTTCATGATCATGACGCCGGCTGAGGCCAGGGCGGGCTCCAGACCCATTTGGCCCATTCGAATCAAATCGTCCATATTGGACATGATCGACCACCACAGCACCGCCGAGACCAGACAGAATTTGAGGACGGCTTTGCCCAGTTCTACTGCCGCGTGCGCACCAAAAATGCGGCTGAGCCCGTTGATCAGGCTGAGTTTGGAGCCTTGGGGGGCCACGGCCTGCAACGAAAAAAGATAACCGCCGGTCACGCCTGCGGCCACGATGGCCGCGATCACAGTGAATACCATGATGGGCATCACGGTGATAAAAGCTGACAGCATTTGGTCGCCAAAGTGGGCGGGCAAAAGCAGGGGTTTGTTGAGGGTGGTGCGGTCAAATACAAAGCCGTTTGCAAAGATGGTGGCCAAGCGCGTCACCAACCAACCCCCGGTCATCAGCAGCATCAAAAACGCGCCGATCACGATGACGGCGGCAGGCAGTTCTGACGAGCGTGCGACCTGTCCGTCTTCACGCGCCTTGCTGAGTTTCCTGGCCGTCGGTTGTTCTGTTTTGTCGTCGTTGGCGCCTTCAGACATGGGGCACCCCCATCACGTCACGCACCACGTTGAAACCCTGTACCCAAAGCCACTCGATGCGCGCACCGATGCTTTCCATCGAGATGATCAAAATCAGGAAGCCCGCAATGATCATGGCTGGGAAACCCACCGCAAAAATGTTCAAACTGGGCGCAGCCCGGGTGACCACACCCAAGCCAATGTTGATGAACAGCAGCGACACCATCACGGGCAAGGCCATCAAAACTGCCCCCAAAAAGACCATCGAGCTCCACTGGAGCACGCGGCCATAGACGTTCTGGTTCAGGATGGAGGTGCCGATTGGCAAGGAATGAAAGGATTCCGAAATGAGTCCCAGCAAAATCGCGTGACCGCCAAAGCTTACAAAGATCAGTGTCGACATGACGATCATCAACTGCGAGATGACCGGCACGTTACCCATGTTGGGGTCGAGCATGTTGGCCATGGACAGGCCCATGGCGGCGGCAATGCTTTGACCCCCCACCACAATGGCACCCACCACCACTTGCAAGATGAGGCCCATGACGGAGCCAATCATGATTTGGTTGAACACTTCTACCAGCCCAGGAGCGGTGGAGGGGTCGAGCATGGGCCATTTGTGCAGCGGGTAGACCAGCCAAGCCAGCACCAGCGCCAGCAAAATCCGCAAGCGCAGACTGAATGCTGTGAGCGAAAAAATCGGAGCTGAAATCATCAAAGCCGAAATGCGCAGCATGGGCCACAAGAAGGTGTAGAACCTTTCAATGACGTCGGCGGCCAGGAAATTCATGGTGCGTACAGCCCGTTCTCAGGAGAACAGGGTGGGGATGCGCAGAAAAATACTGCGCGTAAAGTCAATCAGCGTGACCAGTTGCCAGCTGCCAAAAACCAGCAAGGCCAAAGCCAGTGCGATCAATTTCGGAATGAAACTCAAGGTCGACTCGTTGATCGATGTGGCGGCCTGGATGATGCCGATGACCAGGCCCACGGCCAAAGCCACCCCCAGCAAAGGGGCGCAAACCAGCACGGCAGTCCACAAGGCATGTCGTCCCAAATCGATGACCATCGCGGTGTCCATGGGGGCTCCTTTAAGGCATGGCAAAGCTGGCGGCCAGTGAGCCCATGATCAGGCTCCAACCATCCACCAGCACAAACAGCATCAGCTTGAACGGCATCGAAATCATCATGGGCGACAGCATCATCATGCCCATGGACATCAAGACGCTGGCCACAATCAGGTCGATCACGACAAAGGGGATGTAAATCAGAAAACCAATCGTGAAGGCGCTTTTCAATTCGGAAGTCAAGAAAGCTGGCACCAGGGTCATGAAGGGCACATCCTGCGAGCTGGCCACGCCTTTGTTGCGGGCGATCTCCATGAAGATGGCAATGTCGTCTTCGCGGGTTTGCAAGAGCATGAAAGCCCGTATGGGCTTTTCGGCAGCCGCCAGCGCTTTGTCAAACGACAGACCTTGATTCATGTAAGGGAGCAGGGCGTTTTGGTACACGTCGTCCAGCACCGGAGACATGACAAACAGCGTCAGAAAAAGTGACAAGCCGACGATGACCATGTTGGGCGGCGTTTGGCCGGTGCCCAGGGCTTGGCGCAAGATCGACATGACGATCACGATGCGCACAAACGCCGTCATCATCAGCAGCACCGATGGCAACACCGAAAGGGTGGTCATCAAGGCCAGCAATTGCAGCGTGATGCTGTATTGCGTGCCTTTGCCTGTGTTGCTGCTGGTGATGGCCGGCAGGTCTGGGGCAGCTTGCGCCAGTAAGGGCAGTAAGCCCAGCAACAAGGTGAGGATCAGACCCAGGTGAACAGAACGCTTCATGGTGTAGTGGTTTCAGGCGATGGGGCGTTGCTGTCAGAGGCGGCAGGCCAAGGGTTCAGGACGGTCATGTGCTGGGCCGTGACGCCCACCAAGACCTCTCGGTCGTCGAGCCGAATCAGCATGATCTTTTGGCGCGGACCGACCGACAGGGTTTCCAGTGTTTGCAGGCGTTGGGTATTTTTGCGCAACAACGGTGAACCGTTTTGCAGTTTGCGCAAGGTCCACAGCAGCATCAGCAGCAAACCGATGACGAAAACAAAGCTGAACAAGTATTGCAACCAGTCACCCCAAGTCCATGCTGAGCTCATGCTTTAGTGACTCCGTATCAGAGGTTTTCAAGCCGCTCAGAGGCGGGGACGACGCGGGTCAAGCGGATGCCGTAGCGGTCATTGACCAGCACTACCTCGCCCTGCGCCACAACGGTGTTGTTGACCAACAGGTTCAGAGGTTCGCCAGCAATGCGATCGAGCTCGACCACGCTGCCTTGGGTCAGGCGCATCAAGTCGCGAATTTTGATCACGGCACGGCCAACCTCGATCGACAAAGTCACCGGGATGTTTTGCAACACATCGACGTGAATTTGGCCTTTTCCCGCAGGTTCCTGGGTGAATTCTGTATCGCTGTTCATATCGCTCATGGGCGTTCCTCAAAAGGGGGTCAGGCTGGCGCGTTGGGGCTGACGGGTTGAACGATCTTGACAGCCACCTGGCTGCCCAAAGCGCCCACTTCCACATCGAAGACGGGCATGTCTTCGATCATGGCCCGTGCCGATTCGGATTTCTTGAAAGGCAATACATCGCCTGGTTGCATGGTTTGCAACTGGTGCATGGACATGCTCATTTTGCCCAGCAAGATCTGGATTTCGAGCTCTGCGTCACGCACCGCATCGTCCAGTTGTGAGTGCCACACTTTGTCTGATTCTTCGTTGCCATCGCCCGTTTGAACACGGCTGCGCAACACATCGCGCACGGGCTTGAGCGCCACGTAGGGGATGACCATGTCGATGAAGCCAGAGCCTTGATTGGTCGAGTCGGATTCAAACCGACTGAGCACCACCAAATCGTTTTCATCCGCGATCTGGGCAAATTGTGGGTTGATTTCCGAGCTGACGTGTTCAAAGTCAATCGGCGCTACGGGCGCCCAGGCTTCCTTGAAAGATCGGAAAAACACCTGCAAGATGATTTTGATGATGCGTGCCTCTGTCGGGGTGAACAAGCGCCCTGCAGGCAGTTGGCCCACACCCCGGCCAAAGCCGCCAAAAAAGCTGTCCAGCGAACTGAAGACCACCGTGGTGTCGATCACCACCATCGCGTAGCCACGCAAGGGGGCCATGCGGATGATGTTCACGGACAAAGGGGCTTTCAGGTCTTTGATGTAGTCACCAAACCGCACAATTTGCGCCCGTGTGGGGTTGACCCTGGGGCTGGTGCGCAGCACTTCCAGCATGCCCAGTCGGAACATGCGGATAAAGCGCTCGTTGATCATGTCCAAAGAGGCGACGTTCACCCCCAGGCTGCTGTCCTCGGCGGCCAAGTCGTGTTTGCGCACCTGGACATCCAGGTTGTAGCCCGTGTCGTCTTCCATGCTGCCGTCATTGAAGCTGGCCGACAAAGCGGCCAGTTCTTCCGGCGACAAGAGGTTTTGGGTTTCAGCCATGGTCATGAAAATCGATCAAAAGGCCGCGTCACTGCACCACAAAGCTGGTGAAATAGATCTCTTCGATGCCGCCGAAGTCTTCGTACTTTTCCAATACGGCGTTCATTTCTTCGCGGATTTTTGCTGCGAGCTCTTTTCGGAATTCGGGTTTGACCAGATCGGCATCGGTCATCTGGCGCATCGCGTCAAGGGCCACCGAACGCAAAGCGAACTCGTGTTTTTTGGCATTTTTGAAGACGCGTTCGTCGTAGTGCGTCATGATGGCCAAACTCAATTGAATCACTTTACGGGTGTTGGTCAGGTTGGAGACCAAAGGCTTTTCCAGCTCCATGTAGCTGTTTTCAAAGCGTTTCAGTTCGGGGGTTTCCTTGGCCACTTTTTGCGGTGGCGCTGGCTCGCTGGCACCGGCCTTGCTGTCTGCCGCGCCTTCTTCCATTTGTTTCAGCGCTTGTTCGGCTGCATGGGTGTCTTTTTTGTCAAAAAAGCCGGTGACAAACATGGTGCCCACGGCCGTGCCGACCAGCAGCAATATGGCCACCAGTGCAATCACCACGATTTTGATCAGGGGCGATTTTTTCTTGCCTTCAACTTCAATTTCTTCGTCTGCCATCTTGATTCCTTGATTGATTGCGTGTCAAACCAATACATCCCAACCGTCTTTCCCCATTTTCATTCGGGGCGCACTGATCGGCTGTGCCTGCGTGGATTGTGAATCGCCATTTTCGGTATTTGTCGATTTTGACATTTGACCGGGTGTCGACTCTCCGCCACGTTTCTGGGTTTGACCATCGCCTACCTGCATGGAAGCAACATCCATGCCCATTTGGTTCAGGGTGTCTTTGAGTTTGGACATGCCGTCTTGCAGCAGTTCCCGGGTCAAGGCCTGGTTTGCTGTAAACACCGCATCAAGCTCACCGCTGCGCATCCGCATTTCCACTTCAATATGACCGAGAGTCGCAGGTCGCAACGACAGTTTCAGGTGCCACTGGCCGTTTTCCATTTCAGACAAGATGCGCTTGCCCACGGCTTGGCCCATTTTTTCGGCCAGCTCTTGCACTTTTTCACTGCGCTGGGCGCTGCCCGTGTCTGCCGTTGTGGGGTTGTCGCCTTGGGTTTGAGAAGCTTGGGTGTTGGCTGTATTTATTTCCAGTCGATGGCCTGAGTGGCCAGACAACGGCGTGGGTTGCGCTCCGGCAGCGTCAGATCCAATGCTTTGCGCCAGGCTTTCCAACAGTTCAGGCGTGGCCTCTTGCGACAGGTCGATTTCGCTCATGGCGACGTCGGTCTTGGGGCTTGCGACTTCTTTGGCCGGGCTTGCCTGGATGGCATTGCGCAACATCCACATGGCCGTTTGCGCCTGTGGCGTCATCAAATTGATCTGAACTTGTCCCGTTTCAGGCATGGCCTCTGGTGAGGCGGTGGCTGTTTGCGCTGGCTCCGTGGGTTGGGCCATGGCCCACAGTGCGGCACTGCTCAGGGCGATGGCGGTGATCTGGATGTCGGGTTTCTGGGCGGTTGCTGACTTCAAGGGGTCACCCGTCGAGACACCAGACAGGCCGGCTGCTGGCACTGATGTCCCCTCCAAATTGTTGATTTTTTCGCTGCCGATTGCGGTGCTGACCGCGCCCGTTGCGCCTAAGGCAGCGGCCGCTGCATCTGCCGTGGGCAAGGCCAGTCCCACAGGGGGCATCACTGGCACTGTGCCCATGAGCCACTGAACGGCAGTTTCGTCCAAGCCTTGAGACCTGGCAAATGCCTCTAGGCTTTGGTCGTCTGGTGCGACTTTTTCGGGTGTGATGACATTCAGGTGAGGGCCTAAATGCACCGCTTTCAAAAAGTCGCCGCCCAATGGGTTCATCAGTGGGGGCAGGCCCAACTTGCTGTCGGCCATGGTTTGCCCATTCAGGGCGGGTGCCTCGGCGCTTGCTGCCGCCAGGGCTTGGGCCACACCAGAAGGTGGCTGGGCCGTCGGGTTCAGGATGCCGGACATGACTTGACCAAACTCAGAGGGTTCGGTGCGCAAATCATGTTCGTTTTGGACTTCCAAAGCATTCATTTTGGGGCTGTTGCTGGCGCGGGCAGGTGAGTCAATCAATGCGATGGTCATGGGCGAGGCGTCTTGTGTGGTGTTTTGACGGGTTGATCGAATCCAGATGCAGCGGAAATTTCTTGCCGCTCTGCAGTGCTATGACCTGATTGAGCAATTTGCGCACCAGCTTTCAGGATGGAATTGATCAGATCAGTTGGAGGGTGTCGGTTTGTGTGGCACGTCCTTTGCTTAACGGTGTTGGAACTTTTACACCCCAGATCTACGTTGCCTCTCTCAGCGCCCATTTCTCCATGAACACTTTGACCCTGTCAGCCATCCGACAGAACTTTTCTCGCTTTGATTTGGCGGGTTTGGGTCTGCCCGCTTTGGTCTTGTTGATCATGGCGATGTTGGTGGTGCCGCTGCCGCCGTTGTTGTTGGACATCTTGTTCACCTTCAACATCATGATCGGCCTGGTGGTCATCATGATCGCGATTGGCACACGCAAGCCGTTGGAGTTTTCGTCCTTTCCTTCGGTGCTGTTGTTTGCCACGATGTTGCGCTTGGCCCTGAACGTGGCCTCTACTCGCGTGGTTTTGGTCAATGGCCACGAAGGGCCAGAGGCCGCCGGTAAAGTGATTGCCGCCTTTGGCGAGTTCGTGATTGGCGGCAATTACATCGTGGGTTTCATCATCTTCGTGATCTTGATGATCGTGAACTTTTTTGTGGTGACCAAGGGCGCAGGGCGCGTCTCTGAGGTCAATGCCCGATTCACCTTGGATGCGATGCCAGGCAAGCAAATGTCGATCGACGCTGACCTCAATGCCGGTGTGATTGACCAGGAAACTGCCAAAAAACGCCGTGAAGAATTGGCGCAAGAGTCGGATTTCTTTGGCTCCATGGACGGTGCGTCCAAATTCGTCAGCGGTGACGCCATGGCGGGCCTGTTGATTTTGATCATCAACATTGTGGGTGGTTTGGCCATCGGCATCGGTCAACATGGCTTGTCTGTGGGCGATGCCAGCCGCATTTACGTTTTGTTGACGATTGGTGACGGCTTGGTCGCCCAGATTCCCTCTTTGTTCTTGTCCTTGGCCACCGCCATCATCGTGACGCGGGTGACCACATCCGAGTCGATGACCGAGCAGGCCACCAGCCAGTTGTCAAATGTGCCGGCCTTGTTCATTGCGGCAAGCATCCTGACCATTTTGGGTTTGGTGCCCGGCATGCCCCATTTGGTGTTCCTGACCTTGGCCGCGGCCACTGCAGGCATGGCATTCATGGTCATGCGCAAACAAATGCAGTTGGAACAAAGTGCGGCGGCACCCGCTGCGCCCACCAGCGAAGCGCCCAAAGAGCTGGACTGGGACGATGTGGAGCAAGTTGACCTGATTGGTCTCGAGATCGGCTACGGCCTGATCCCTTTGGTCAACGTCGAGTCGGGCGGGCAATTGATGACCCGCGTCAAGGGCGTGCGCAAAAAACTGTCGGCCGAATTGGGTTTTTTGGTGCAGCCTGTGCGCATTCGTGACGCGCTCAACCTTGAGCCGGACGCCTATCACATCGTGTTGAATGGGGTGGTGCGTGGGCGTGGCGAAGTCAAGGTGGGTCGCGAGTTGGCGATCAACCCGGGCAAGGTCTACGGCAAAGTGGAAGGTCAGGCCACCAAAGAGCCTGCTTTCGGTCTGGAGGCTGTGTGGATTCAGCCCGTTTTGCGTGACCAGGCGCGGGCTTTGGGCTACACCGTGGTGGACCCCAGCACAGCGATCGCCACCCACATGAACAAGGTGTTGCGCGACAACGCCTCCGAATTGATGAGCCACGATGAAGCTCAAAAACTGCTGGACAAACTGGCTGCCAAATCCCCCAAGCTGGTCGAAGAGCTGGTACCCGGCAAATTGTCTTTGGGTGTCGTGACCCGCACCTTGCAAAACCTGTTGCAAGAGTCGGTGCCGATCCGTGACATGCGCACCGTCGTCGAAGCTTTGACCGAGGTGTGTGGCCGCACTCAAGACCCTGACCAACTGGCCCAGTTGGTGCGTCCCAAACTGGGTCGGATGATCGTGCAGAGCCTGACTGAAAACAAAGACACCTTGTCGGTACTGACGCTGGACCCTCAACTGGAGCAGTTGCTGCATAACGTGCTGCAACAAAACACCAACGCGACCGGCATGGTGTTAGAGCCCGGCCTGGCCGAAAGCCTGTTTGCCGCCTTGCGCGAAAGTGCGCGGGCCACCGAAGAGCTGGGCCTGCCTGCCGTGCTGGTGGTGTCGCCAGCCATTCGGCCGTGGATGTCCCGTGCTGTTCGCTACCGCGTGAATGACCTCACGGTCTTGTCTTACAGCGAAATTCCGGATGACCAGGCCGTCAAGGTGATCAACACCGTGCAAGCCGATCCACGCAACAACCCTTCTGCACCCAAGGCCTGATAAATCATGGAACTCAAACGCATCATTGCCCGCGACAGCCGCACCGCCAATGAAAAAGCCATTCAGTTGTATGGCCCTGATGTCCTCATCATTTCAAGCCAGAGGGTCGATCAGCAAACCGAACTGATTGTGGCGGTCGATGAGACCTGCGAGCCCGTGCACGTTGCGGCGGCAGCCGCCCAAATGCCCGCCACGCAAACCGCCAGCCGCATGGATGTGAACAATTTCAAGCCAGACAACGACCAGTTTTTGCCGTTCTCAGAGGTTTTTCAAAACGCCAGTGGCCAAGCAGTGCCAACCCGTGCGCTTGACGATGTGACAAGCGGGGACTTTCAGACCGCTCAATCCGGCTTGATGGCACGCGCACTGGTTTCGATTCAAGAGGTCGCCCCCTTGCCGACGGCCCCGTCGGCTGCCGTCAGTGCCGCCTTGCACGAGCCATCGGTGGCGCAAGCAGCGCACTACGAACAACAGCGCAGCCACGAAATTGTGGACATGCTGCGTCAGGAGATGGCGGCTTTGCGCAAAGAGTTCGCGCTGTCCCGCCAAATGCAGCCCTGGCAGCAAACGCTGGGCCTGTCGGGCGACATCCAGAAACTGTCCATGGCCATGCAAGAAGTGGGCATGCCCGTGGCCTTGCGTACCTTGCTGACCGACAGCATTCAGCCGCTGGACACGCTCGAAGAGGCCTGGGCTGTGGTCGAGCGCCTGTTGGTGGATGCCATCAGCCGACCCGCCCTCAAAGTGCCTGAGGCCGGAGTGCATGCTTTGTGCGGCCCTTCGGGTGCTGGCAAAAGCTCCATGCTGGGCCGATTGGCTTATGCCGCATCCCAGACCCATGGTGCCGAAAAACAAGTGATGATCAGCTACGGCGATCAACGCCCAGGGGCCTGGTCACAAATCCAGTTGCTGGCTTCGCAAGCCGGTGCCGCCTGTTTCCGGGCCGCCGACATGGCCATGCTGCAAACCCTGCTGGACGATTTGCACGGGAAAACCATCTGGATCGATACCCCCGGTGCTGATTTTGCGGCCCAGGCACAACAGCTTCAGTCTTGTGTTGGCGTGGGCATCCATGCGGTGTTGCCCGTTGATGCTACAGTGACAAATGTGCAAAAAATTCTCCAAAACAAAGAAATTCGCTGGTCCTCTGTGATGCTGACAAAAGTCGACGAAGCCGCCTATCCGTGGCCTTTGATCAAAGGCCTGTGCGACCAGTCGTTGGCTGTTTCCTGCATGGCCGATGACAGCAAAATCAATGTGCCGCCTTTGGCGTTTGGTGCAGAGCGTTTGGTGGCTTTGGCCATGACGCCTTTGCAGGCTTTGTTGCCCGAAATTCAGCATCTGAGCGCGGCTGTTCAGCCCGCCAAAGCGGTGCGCAAGCCCCGTGTCAAAAAAGAGGTGGCTGCACCTCTTGAAATTCAACCCAAGCCACGCGCCGTCAGGTCAAGGGCTGTGACGGCCCCGTCGGCCGCCAAGGCAGTTCATGGATAAGACAAGTTTCCCCCAGGTCATTGGTGTGGCCAGTGGCAAAGGCGGTGCCGGCAAGACGACCGTGGCCATCAATTTGGCCGTGGCCTTGGCGATGCGGGGCCACAAAGTCATGCTACTGGACGCCGACTTGGGCATGGCCAATGCCCAAATCGCGCTGGGCGCCCATGCCCCCTTCAACATCAGCCATGTGCTCAATGGCAGCAAAACCCTGCAAGAGGTTTTGGTCACCACGGCGCAAGGCGTTCGCTTGGTGCCCGGCGCCTCGGGTTTGCGCAACATCGCGGCCTTGGATGCGGGGCAAATTGCCACCATGATCCATTCATTTGACAGCCTGGACGAACCGGTGGATTACCTGGTGGTTGATGTGGCCGCAGGCATCGCACCCGCCGTGCTCGAGTTCATGGCCGCTTGCCAACGCCGCTTTGTGGTGGTGTGCGACCAACCCTCGTCGATTGCCGATGCCTATGGCCTGATCAAGGTCATGTCGACCGAGCAGTCGCTGGACGAGATTTACCTGATTCCCAATATGGTGGGCAGCGCCCAAGAGGGGCGACAGCTGTACCGCCGCCTGAACGACGTGTGCACCCGTTTTCTGGGTATCTCGATTCGCTATTTGCATGCCATCGAGGGCGACGAGTTGGTGCTACAGGCATTGCGCAAATACCAGTCCGTCCTCGATTACGCGCCAGGCAGCGCTGCCGCGCGCGATTTCAGGGGCTTGGCCGAAGCGCTCGATCAACTGCCACGCATTCAATCTGCTTCTGGGCGGATGCAGTTTTTCATGGAGCGCATGCTCCGTGTTCCTGCCGACAGGTGACGCACATGAGCAATGTTTCCTTGTACGAAGAGGTCGGAAATCGGCACGAGTCCTTGATCCTGGCGCACATGCCCATGGTCAAGCGCGTGGCCGTGCACTTGAAAGCCCGCTTGCCGCCGTTCATGGAGCTCGATGAGTTGGTCCAAGTTGGCATGGTGGGATTGATCGAGGCCGCGCGGTCCTTTGACCCCACCAAAGGCTTCGAGTTCGAACATTTCGCGCTCAGCAGAGTACGAGGGGCCATTCTGGACGAGGTCCGTCGGCAGTCCTTTTTGCCGCGTTCGGCCGTGGCCTTCAACAAAAGCGAAAACGAAGCCGTTCATGTCCTGGCCGCAGAGTTGGGTCGTGCGCCCACCCAGGTTGAGTTGGCTCAGTTCATGGGCAAAGAGCTTGAAGAGTTTCACAAAGAACGGGGCCAAGCCAAACGTTTTGAAACCTTCTCGATGGAGGTGGTAAACGACGAAGTCATGAGCATGCCCGGCGACAGCGCCATGCAACCCGAGGTCATGGTGGAAGAGGCCGAGTTCATGGATGCGGTGGTGCAGGCCATCGACCAATTGCCCGAGCGCGAGAGAATGGTCATGTCCCTTTATTACGTCGAAGAGCTCAACTTGAAGGAAATTGGTGAGGTTTTGGGTGTGAGCGAGTCAAGGATCAGTCAAATTCTTTCTGCCGTGGTCAAGAAATTGCGGCAAAATTTGCAAATTACATAAAAACATCAAAATCACCATGTTCAGTTTTTTCAGCCGCAGCAAACCCGCAGACGAGATGCAGCGTGCCGTTGCTGCGTATGAAAAAGTGGTGTCGCTTGCCTCTGATTCCCGCGATGCACGCAGTTTGCGACTGCGCATGGGCCTGATTTGCCGCGCCCATCTGGACAAAACCTTTGTGGCCGGGGCTGAGCAAACGGCGGCTTGGCAAGAGCTGGCCAGAGTGGCGCTCATTGCCGGCAAGCCTCTGCCTGAAGTCCCCGTGCCCTCCAAATTCCAGCAGATCAGCACTGGCGACACCGAGATTTGCGCTTATTTGCCCGAAGAGTATGTGGTCGAGGCGTTTGGCTTGGGCTCGCGGTACCAAAAAATGGACATTTCTGCACCCAAGGCCATTGACGCCATGCAGGCCTTGGCCAATCAACTCAGCCGCTACGAACTGAGACTGCCTGAGCCGTTCCAGGTGTTGGACTTTTTGCGCCAAGAGCTGGCTGCTGAGGCGGCCTTGCAAGCACCGTTGGACAACGCCGATCCGAGTCCTGCCATTCCTGACGGAGCGGCGACATCTTGATCCCCATGGATGCTTTGCTCAATGCGCTGATGGCGATCGGCTTGCTGCTGACGCTGATCTTGATTGTCTATTTGATCGACAGGGTCAATTCAATTGAGAAAGATACCCGTCAGGTGATGAACACCCTCACGGAAAACTCAACACGCGTGGCCTCCCCATTCATGGGCCTGGCCGCCAAAAAGCTGTGGGATGCCATGACGGGCCGGGATGCCGAGGGCTTGGACCCCGACGCCTTGACAGAGTTGCGCACTCGCTACCAAATGATTTTGTCCAAGCACATGGAGGCGCTGTACCAAGCGGGCTACAAAGACGGATTTCGCGGCTTATCGGTCGAGCCGCAAAATACCAAGCTCATTTCCACCGCAAAAGGCGCGGTTGAGTCCTGGATTCCTTCAGCGCAAGCCAATGCCTTGTACCAATGTGGTTTGAGTGCCGCGCAAACCCCCGAGGCTGACTGGGGGCCCATTCGGGCCTCCATGGACGAAGCTGGGCAGTATTTGCTCAGCAAAACCCAGCTCGACACCAGCAGTCCCTTGTCGGATTGGTTGATGCCGTCTTCCGGCACGAACGGCAATTCCGCTCTGTCCGGTGCGGGCAGCTTGGCCGATGCCTCCGCTAATTTGCCGGGTGGCTCGTGATCTGAATGAATGTGTGCTGAAAGGCAGGACCGGGCTCAAGTTTTCCGGACCAGCGCCGATTCCTCTGTTACTGAAGTCGTAAAGGGGTTTTATTCATGCGTGCATATTCAAAGTTTGCTGAGAGCTATGGTTCCGTTCAGGTGGTGACCGGCGTGGCCACGGCGGACAACATTCAGTTGATCCAGATGTTATTTGATGGATTGCTGGAGAGTATTGCTTCTGCAACAGGCCATATCCAGAACAACGCCATCGAAGACAAGTCCAAAGCCCTGGCCCGTGCCGGTCGCATTGTGGTGGGTTTGCAAGGGGCGCTTGATTTTGAGCGTGGGGGTGAATTGGCTCAAAACCTGAATGAGCTGTATGCGTACGTCACGCGCAGGCTGTTTCACATCAATGCCTACAACGACCTGACCGCCTTGGAAGAAGTCAAATCCTTGATCAAGGACATCTCTCAAGCTTGGCAAACCCTGCCCAGCTTGCTGACCGATACCAGCCGCAAAACACATTACGCAAACTGAAACAGGCTGTGATCCTTGTTGGTCTGCCCGACAGGGATCGAACCTGTGACCCACAGCTTAGAAGGCTGTTGCTCTATCCAACTGAGCTACGGGCAGAATCTGGAAACACAAAAGGCCCTTACGGGCCTTTTTTGTTCAAAGTAGCAAGGTGGATTTTTTAGAATCTACCCATGTCTTTGTTATTGAATTGCCTGAATACATTCAGGTGATTGGTCGGAGCGGCGGGATTCGAACTCGCGACCCTCTGCTCCCAAAGCAGATGCGCTACCAGGCTGCGCTACGCTCCGACAAGCGATATTCTAACCCTCAAACAGCCCTTTCTTGACGACGTCGGTAAAAAAGTCGCGTTGGATTCACATTCGAGTCGTCTTTTTTACAGGCAAGGCCGTCAAGCTGAGCGGGGACCGTGTTGCCACCCCCAAACGGCGTGCTTTTGCAGGCCATTCGGCGGGGCTTCAAGGCGTCAGCTGCCGCGAGTGATGGGCATGTCCACCTCACCAGGCAAGGCCAGTTGTTTCGCCAACTCGAGCTTGGCCAAAGAGTTGCGGTGCACTTCGTCTGGTCCGTCAGCCAACCGCAGCGTGCGCTGGTGGGCGTAGGCATAAGCCAGCGGAAAGTCTTGCGACACGCCGCCGCCGCCGTGGGCCTGGATGGCCCAGTCAATGATTTGACAAGCCATTTGAGGCGCAACGATCTTGATCATGGCGATTTCGGCTTTGGCGACCTTGTTGCCCACGGTGTCCATCATGTAAGCCGCCTTGAGCGTCAACAAACGCGCCTGCTCGATCATGCAACGCGACTCTGCGACACGTTCTTGCCACACGGTTTGACGCGCCACTTCGCGGCCAAAGGCGACCCGTGTGTTCAGACGGTGGCACATCAATTCCAACGCACGCTCTGCAATGCCGATGGTGCGCATGCAGTGGTGAATGCGGCCAGGGCCCAAGCGGCCTTGGGCGATCTCGAAGCCCCGGCCTTCGCCCAGCAAAATATTCTCGGCTGGAACGCGGACGTTTTTGAGTAAAACTTCCATGTGGCCATGCGGCGCATCGTCGTAGCCAAAGACGGACAGCGCGCGGACCACCGTAATACCGGGGGCGTTGGCGGGCACCACGATCATGGATTGCTGCTCGTGGCGGCCCGCATCGGGGTTGGTTTTGCCCATCACAATGTACACAGCGCAACGCGGGTCACCGGCACCGGACGACCACCATTTGCGGCCATTGATAACGTAGTCGTTGCCATCACGGCGGATCTCGCATTCGATGTTGGTAGCGTCAGACGAGGCCACATCGGGCTCGGTCATCAAAAACGCCGATCGGATTTCACCGCGCAGCAGGGGTTCCAGCCATTCATCTTTCAGGTTTTCGCTGGCGTAACGTTCCAGCGTTTCCATGTTGCCGGTATCGGGGGCTGAGCAGTTGAAGATTTCTGCGGCAAAGGGCACACGACCCATGATCTCGCAAAGTGGGGCGTATTCGAGGTTGGACAAACCTTGTGGTGCGCGTGTGGACTTGGGCAGGAACAAGTTCCACAGGCCCGCAGCCTTGGCTTTGGGCTTGAGCTCTTCGACAATTTGGGTCGGCACCCAGGCGTTGCCTTTGGCGCGGTTTTCGGCAATCTCCGCGAAGAAGCGAGCCTCGTTCGGGTAAATGTGCTCGTCCATGAAGGCCAGCAAGCGCTCTTGCATGTCTTTGACCTTGGGCGTGTATTCAAAATCCATGGTCTATCTCCTAGGGTTGGGATTCGTTGTGATGGGTACGGCGTCAGGCTTGGCTGGCAAAGCGCCACGCCAGCTCGGCCATGGGCCTGGCGCCCGCGCCCGATGTCCTGGCTTGCTCGCTCGATGCGGTGCCGTCTTCGACGCGTTTGGCAATGCCTTGCAAGATGGCCGCAATGCGGAACATGTTGTAAGCGAGGTAAAAATTCCAGTCTTTGGCCAGCGCTTCGGGCGTGGTAAAGCCCGTGCGATCGCAATAGCGGCGGATGTATTCGGCCTCTACAGGGATGCCCAGCGCGGCCAGATCGAGCCCACCAATGCCTCGGAAAGTGCCGGGGCTGATGTGCCAGGCCATGCAGTGGTAGCTGAAATCGGCCAAGGGGTGGCCCAGCGTGGACAACTCCCAATCGAGCACGGCCAACACGCGTGGCTCGGTGGGATGGAACATCAGGTTGTCCAGGCGGTAGTCGCCATGCACAACGCTCACCAGCGAATCGTCTTGGGCACTGGCCGGGATGTTTTGCGGTAGCCATTCGATCAACTGGTCCATTTCGGGAATGGGCTGGGTGATGGATGCGGCGTACTGCTTGCTCCATCGGCCAATCTGGCGCTCGATGTAATTGCCCGGTTTGCCGTAGCTGCTCAGACCTTGTTTGGCGAAATCAACCTTGTGCAGTGCCGCCAGCACGCGGTTCATCTCGTCGTAAATGGCAGCGCGTTCGGCCTGGCTCATGCCCGGCAGGGATTGGTCCCACAGCACGCGGCCTTGCACGAATTCCATGACATAAAAAGCCCGGCCAATCACCGATTCGTCGTCGCAAAGCACGTGCATTTCGGCCACCGGCACATCGGTGCCATACAGCCCCTTCATGACCGCGAACTCGCGTTCAATGGCGTGTGCCGAAGGCAACAATTTGGCCACCGGACCGGGTTTTGCCCGCATCACGTATTGACGCGATGGGGTGATGAGCTTGTAGGTCGGATTGGATTGACCGCCCTTGAACATCTCCACGCTCAAGGGGACAGCAAAACCGGGGAGTCTGGCACTGAGCCAGGCTTCCAATGCCAGGATGTCAAAGGCGTGCGTGCCCGTGACAGGTCGGGTCCCCACGAAATGGTCAAAAGCACTCATGGGGTACCTGTGTCCGCTGAGTCCAGCGGTGATGGGTTTAAAAAAGAGCGTGTCAGTGATCCGCGTTCACGATGGCCAGCAAGGCGTCGCGGTCCAGCACCACCAAACCACCCGGTTCGATGCGGATGATCAGCTCGCGCTCCATTTGCTTGAGCTCTTGGTTCACGCGTTGGCGCGAGGCGCCCAGCAACTGCGCCAATTCCTCTTGCGCCAGTTGCAAACTGATGCGCACGGCTTTGGCGTCCGACAAACTCGGCACCCCATAACTGCGCAACAAGTGGTTGAGCTGCTTGGCCAGGCGCGCACGCAAGGGCAGGGTGTTGAGGTCTTCCACCAAACCATAGAGCTGGCGAATGCGGCGCGATTGCAGACGCAGCATGGCTTCGTAAAACTCGACGTGCTGGGACAAAATTTTCTTGAAGTCGGCTTTGGCCACATTCAAGGTGGTGGTGTCGCCGTGTGCGTAGCAATCGTGTGTGCGACGGTCTCCGTCGAAGATCGACACATCGCCAAACCAGATGCCGGGCTCCACATAGGTCAGCGTGATCTGCTTGCCCGACACCGAGGTCGAGCTGACACGCACCGCGCCCTTGGCGCAGGCGATCCACTGCTCGGGTGGGTCGCCCCGCGCAGCGAGCATGTCGCCGTCTTTGTGGCGTTTGACGTAAGCGCATCGAAGTATGTCGTGACGAAGTGAGGGTGAAAGGCTTGAGAACCAGCGACCACTGTTGATCGCTTCTCTTTCCTCCATTGTCAGAATGGGCTCGTCCATGCTCTGTCCTTTGAGTGACTGGTGATTGTTTTTTTGTCGCCTGGGGGACCAGGCGGCTTTATTCGTATTCGGGTTTTTGCTTGTTCAAAAACGCCGCAATGCCAATGCCGGCATTGTTGTGGTGCAGGTTTTTGACAAATTGGTCACGTTCACGCGCCAACTGTGCATTCAAGGTGCTGCCGTCGGCATCGGACAACAACTCTTTGATGCTGGCCAATGCATTGGGGGCGCGGGCATTGAGCTGTTCGCACAGCTGCAAAGCCTGCTGCAGAGATTGGCCAGCATCGGCCAAGCGGTTGACCACGCCCAGTTGCTGCAGGCGCTCGGCACCGATGCGTTCGCCGCACATGAGCAACTCGGTGGCCAACTGGCGGGGCACAGCGCGTGACAGGCTCCAGCTGCCGCCGCCGTCAGGGGACAGGGCAATGCCGCTGTAGGCCATCACAAACACGCTGTTGCGGGCCGCGACGATCATGTCGCAAGCCAGTGCCAGAGAAAAGCCGGCCCCTGCCGCAGGCCCTTCGACCGCTGCGATGACCGGCTTGGGAAAAGTGCGAATGGCTTCGATCCAGTTGTGCAGGCCTTCAATGCTTTGCGCTTGGTGCTCAGGCGGCAGTTGGCGGTTGTTTTGCAGGCGCTGCAAATTGCCGCCTGCGCTGAAGATGCCGTTGGCCCCGGTAATGACCACGCTGCGCACATCGGGGTTGGACTCGGCCACGCTCAGGGCTTCCACCCCAGCGGCGTACATTTCTGGCCCGAGCGCGTTGCGAAACTCGGGGTTGCTGAGCGTCAGGATCAGGGTTTGACCTTCGCTGGTGCCAATCAGTTGTGCAGTCATTCTTCGGTGTGCATCAGAGACAAGCCGATCGCACCACGGCGGCGCAGCCAAGGGCTGGGGCGATAACGCGTGTCGCCATAAACGGTTTGCAAGTTGAACAACACCTCGAGGATGCTGTCTGGCCCCAGTCGGTTGCCCATGGCCAATGGGCCCATGGGGTAAGCCAATCCCAAGGTCACAGCGGTTTCCAGATCTTGTGGTGTGCAGATGCGTTGCTGGCAAATATCAGACGCAATGTTGACGATGGTGGCCACCACACGTTGGGTGACAAAACCACCGCTGTCGCGGATCACCGAGACCGCTTTGCCATCGCGGGCGAACAGGGCGTGAGCCGCGTCGCGCATGTCGGTGCGGGTGGCGGGGTTCGTGGCCAAGACACGGCGCTTGGTGGCGGCATCGTCGAACAGCATGTCGATGCCCACTGTGCGGGCCGGGTCGAGGCGCTCGACCACGGCCACCGTGGTGATGTCAAAGCCCAACGGTGCAACGATGGTCAGTGCATCGGGCGATGGAGATGCGGCCGTTTCGATTGTGGCACCCAGATTTTTGAGCAGCTGGAGGAGTTCCATGCGGCGTGCCGCGCGGGGCGAGACCCACACGGGCGGGATGTTGTCGACCACGGGCACGGGGGGCTCAGCGGGCACTTGCGCCACGCCGTCGACGTATTTGTAAAAGCCTTCGCCGACCTTTTTGCCCACCACACCACCGGCCAAACGCTGGGCGGTGATGACGTTCGGGCGGTAGCGCGGCTCTTCGTAATATTGGTGGTAAATGGCCTCAATGACATGGTGCGACACATCCAGTGCGGTCAGATCAAACAGCTCGAATGGGCCGAGTTTGAAGCCGACCTGGTCGCGCAGGATGCGGTCAATCGTTGCGAAATCGGCGATGCCTTCGCTCACGATGCGCAGCGCTTCGGTGCTGTACCCACGACCTGCGTGGTTGACGATGAAGCCGGGCGTGTCTTGCGCCTGTACAGGGGTGTGGCCCATCTGGCGTGCAAAGTCCGACAAGCGCTGGCAGACAGCGGGGTCGGTTTTGAGGCCGGCGATCACTTCGACCACCTTCATCAGAGGCACAGGGTTGAAAAAGTGGTAACCCGCAAACTGGCCTGGGCGTTGCAGTGCTGCGGCAATCGCGGTGACTGACAACGACGATGTGTTGGTCACCAGCACGGCCGTGGGGGCCAGTACTTTTTCGAGCTCGGTGAACAGGCTTTTCTTGATGTCGAGCTTCTCTACGATGGCTTCAACCACCAATTCGCACCCGGCCAAGTCTTGCATGCTGCTTGCGCCCAGCAAACGGCTTTTGTGACCTGCAACGGCTTCGGCAGTCAGTCTGCCTTTCTCTTGCAATTTGTCCCATTGCTGGAAAACGGCATCGCGTGCTTTTTGAATGGCGTCGGCTTGGGTGTCATAAAGCCAGACTTGACTGCCTGCTTGTGCGGCGATTTGGGCGATGCCCCGGCCCATGGCGCCGGCACCGATGATGGCAACTTTGGAGAATGCGAGAGTCATGTTTGTGAAGGTAAATCGAAGATTGAAATAACAGAGCGCGCTCAGCGGCGCACTTGCAAAGCGCCTGGGTTGACGATGTTGGTCGGAGTGCCCTTGATGAAGTTCACCACGTTGTCGAACGCCGTGCCGAAATACAACTCATAGCTGTCTTTTTCGACGTAGCCAATGTGAGGTGTACAAATGCAGTTTTCCAGACGCAGCAAGGCGGAGCCTTGCAAAATGGGTTCGGATTCGAAGACATCGATGGCTGCCAAACCGGGTCGGCCCCGATTCAAGGCCCCGATCAAGGCATTGGGCTCGATCAATTCGGCGCGGGACGTGTTCACAAACAGGGCCGATGGCTTCATTCGGCCCAAATCTTCGCCTTTGACGATGCCTTGAGTGGTTTCGTTGAAGCGCAGATGCAAAGACAACACATCGGCTTCTTCAAAAAATGAAGCGCGACTGCTTGCGGCACGGTATCCGTTCTGGATGGCTTTGGTGCGCGACTCGTCGCTGCCCCAGACCATCACATCCATGCCAAACGCCTTGCCGTAGCCGGCCACCAATTGACCAATTTTTCCGTAACCCCAGATGCCCAGAGTTCTGCCTTTGAGGACTGTGCCCAAGCCAAAGTTGGCAGGCATTGAGCCCGCTTTAAGACCCGATTGCTGCCATGCACCATGTTTGAGGTTGCCAATGTACTGTGGCAAACGCCGTGAAGCAGCCATGATCAAGGCCCAGGTCAGTTCAGCCGGTGCCACGGGCGAGCCGACCCCTTCGGCGACGGCCACACCACGTTCTGTGCAAGCCGCCAGATCGACGTGACCGCCCAAACGACCTGTTTGGGCAATCAATTTCAAGCGCGGCAGTTTTTCAATCACGGCACGCGTCAGATGGGTGCGTTCGCGGATCAGCACGATGATGTCTGCGTCTTTCAAACGCACAGACAACTGGCCGATGCCTTTGACCGTGTTGGTGTAGACCTTGGCTGGAAAATTTTCGAGTTTGACAGCGCAGTCGAGTTTGCGCACCGCATCTTGGTAGTCGTCAAGGATCACAATGTTCATCCCTACATTGTGCCCTGACGAGGCGGCCCGGTTCAGTCGCCGGGGGCTGCTCTTTGGGTTAAGCGCTGGCTTGCGCTGATTCGATGGCCGCTAAGCGGTCCAATTCAGCGCAGACATCGGCCATGCGCCCGGAAATCACCATTCGACCGGCCCCTTTGACACGTTGATCACTCTCTGTAACCCGCAAGACGCGCAAGGCAGGAACAGCAGCAGTTGCCGGGAATCGGTGAGGATGGGCTGAGGTTTTGAGGCCGAGGGGCGTGCAGGCCGTTCTGCGCGAGGTCCAGACGGGCCTCAAGTAAGCGTTTCCGCGCTGGGGCTTGGCCACCGAAGGTGCGGCCCGGTTGAAATTGGAGAAGCCTTGAAAAAGACCTGAGAGTGCAAGCAGAGCGATTCCCATGTGAAACCTTTGAAAAGTATGGAGGTTGGACACAGGCAGGATTGCTGTAGAGCCTGTTGCCTCAGGGCTGACAGAACCATTCCGTCAGCGCCCGCCACCTGGGGCAACAAGCCAGTGCGTTACATCAAAAGCGTGTTGCGGATGAGCCCCACAGCCAAGCCTTCGATGTCAAAAGGCTCTTCTGGGTTCACCACAATGGTTTGGTAATCGGGGTTTTCGGGCAGCAATTCGATGCCGTTGGCGGTCTTGCGCAGGCGTTTGACGGTGACTTCGTCGCCCAGTCTGGCCACGACGATCTGGCCATTTCGGACTTCTTTGGTCGATTTCACGGCCAACAAGTCACCGTCCATGATGCCTGCGTCGCGCATGGACATGCCCCGAACCCGCAACAGGTAGTCGGGTTGTTCAGAAAACAGCGTGCTTTCCAATTGGTAGGTTCGGTCTACATGCTCTTGCGCCAAAATAGGCGAGCCTGCGGCCACGCGGCCGATCAATGGCAAACTCAATTGGCCCAAGCCAGGCAGTGTGAGGCTGAACAGGTCTGTTGGTGCGCGCAGGTGATTGCGATTGCTGCCTTTCAGTCGAATACCACGCGATGTGCCGCTGACCAGGTCAATGGCGCCTTTGCGGGCCAGGGCCTTGAGGTGTTCTTCTGCCGCGTTGGCCGACTTGAAGCCCAGCACGCTGGCGATTTCGGCACGCGTGGGTGGCGCACCGGTGTTGGCAATGGTGTTCTGGATCAGTTCCAGAATTTCTTGCTGTCGGGCGGTGAGTTTGGGGCTGTCGATCATGGCGGTCTCCTTGGGGATACTGGTTAAACTGTTGTTTCATCCAGTGACTGTATTTTTAACCAGTTTTTGAGGCGATGCAAGTGTTGGACACAAAAAAAATGAAGAAAGTGGTGGTTTTGGGCACAGGCGGCACCATCGCCGGCACGGCGGCCAGCGCCAACGACCACACGGGCTACACCGCTGGCCAGCTGGGTGTACAACAACTTCTGGACGCCATACCCGGTCTGAATGACGTTTTGCAGGGTGACTCGCTGCAGTGTGTGCAGGTCGCCCAGCTCGACAGCAAAGACATGGACCACGCCACTTGGCAAGCGTTGGCGCAGCGCTGCGCCCACTGGCTGGCGCAGCCCGATGTGGGCGGCATCGTCATCACCCACGGCACCGACACACTGGAAGAAACCGCCTGGTTTTTGCAGCAGGTGCAGCGCACCACCAAGCCTGTGGTGCTGACCTGTGCCATGCGTCCGGCCTCCGCCTTGACCCCCGATGGCCCGCAAAACCTGCTGGACGCTGTTGCCGTGGTCCTCGACCCGATGGCGCGCGGCGTGCTGGCCGTCTGCGCAGGCCGCATCCACAATGCCCGCGAGGTGCAAAAAATTCACCCATATCGGCTCGATGCTTTCAGCTCCGGCGAATCTGGCCCCCGTGGTTGGGTGGAGCAAGGCCGTGTGCGCTGGGCCGACCCCGGCAGCTGGCCGATGGCGCATGTCCATGCCAGCCAAGCGATGGCATTGAGTGTGGCCGATTGGCCCTGGGTGGCGGTGGTGCAAAGCCATGCAGGCAGCGATGCCCGCCAAGTCCAGGCCCTCGTGGCTGCGGGCGTGAAAGGCCTGGTCGTGGCAGGCACGGGCAATGGCACCGTGCACCAAAGCCTGTTGACGGCACTGGCACAGGCGCAGGCTGAGGGTGTGGCTGTGCGTTTGACCACCCGTTGCGCCGAAGGGCAGATCGTGGGACAAGCCGCCGCGCTGCAAATGGCACCTACGGGGCTCAATGCTTACAAGGCGCGGGTGAGTTTGATGTTGGATTTGATGGGCTGAAGTCTCCTTAAAGCCCTGAAACAACAAAGCCCCGCAGTGCGGGGCTTTGTTCGTTGGGACCGCTGAAAAATCAGTTGGCCAGTGCCGCAAATGCGCGGGCTGTGATTTCTTCCACGCTGCCGGTGCCACTGATGGCGCGGTATTTGGGGGCTGCCGCTGCATCGGCCTTGGCCCAGTTGGCGTAGTAGTCGACCAACGGGCGGGTCTGGGCGCTGTAAACATCCAGGCGTTTTTTGACGGTTTCTTCCTGGTCGTCGGCACGTTGCACCAACGGCTCGCCGGTCACATCGTCCACGCCGTCGACTTTGGGTGGGTTGAACTTGACGTGGTAGGTGCGGCCCGAGGCGGGGTGCGAGCGGCGGCCGCTCATGCGGTCGATGATGGCGTCAAAGGGCACATCGATTTCGAGCACGTAGTCGAGCTTGACGCCGGCGGCCTTCATGGCATCGGCCTGGGGAATGGTGCGGGGGAAGCCGTCAAACAGGAAGCCATTGGCGCAATCGGCCTGGGCGATGCGTTCTTTGACCAGGTTGATGATCAGGTCGTCGCTGACCAGACCGCCAGATTCCATGACCGCTTTGGCTTCTAGGCCCAAGGGGGTACCGGCCTTGACGGCGGCACGCAACATGTCGCCCGTGGAGATTTGGGGAATGTTGTATTTCTGGCAGATGAAGGTGGCTTGTGTGCCTTTGCCGGCGCCGGGTGCGCCCAACAGAATCAGTCTCATGGGAGGGTCCTCTTATCGTTTGAAATCGTTTCTGCCAGCCAAGCCTGAGGGCCTGCCGCTAGATTGCTTTTGAGAATATCACGCCAGCCTCAAAGTTGGCTTACGGGGACAACCCCGGTTTTCAGCTCATGTCAACAGCAGTTGCCGCACGCGATCGAGGTCTTCGGGGGTGTCGACTCCCGGACCGGGTGAGGCGGCGGTGACATGCACTGCGATCCGGTGGCCGTGCCACAGGGCGCGCAGCTGCTCGAGTGATTCCATGGTTTCCACTGGCGCGGGGGGCAGTGTGGGAAACAAAGCCAGAAAACCCGCCCGGTAGCCATAAATCCCGATGTGGCGCAGCGGTGCCGGGCTAGGCAGGGCCTTGAAACCCGAGTCCGACTGGCCATCGCGCCACCACGGAATGGGCGCGCGGCTGAAATACAGTGCCATTTGCCGGGCATCCATGACCACCTTGACCACGTTGGGGTTGGTGAATTCTTCCAATGAGCCGATGGCGTGCGCTGCGGTGCTCATGCTGGCGTCAGGGCGCTCGGTCAGCACGCGGGCCACCTCGTTGATGAGCGCGGGCGGTATCAGCGGCTCGTCGCCTTGCACGTTGACCACCACCGCATCGGGCGCAAGGCCCAGCAGCTGGCAAGCTTCGGCCAAGCGGTCGCTGCCGCTGACGTGGTCTTTTCGGGTCAGCAAGGCGCGTATGCCGTGCGCTTCACAGGCCGCGACGATGCGTTCATCGTCAGCGGCCACCACCACCAGACTGGCGTTGGACAGCATGGCACGTTGCGCCACGCGCACCACCATGGGCAGTCCTGCGATATCGGCCAGAGGTTTGTCGGGCAAGCGGCTAGAAGCCATGCGGGCCGGAATGACCACGGTGAAACCCGCGGCAGAGCCTGCGGGGGGCGAAAAATCGGTCATGGCTGGAGCTCAGAGCGCGGGACGCAGGGCCGCGAGTTTCTCGATTTCTTCGTCACTCAGTGTGCGGGCCTCGTTTTCCAGCAGGATCGGAATGCCGTTGCGCACCGGGTACGCCAGGCGAGCGCTGCGCGAGAGCAGTTCCTGGTGTTCCCGGTCGAAGTCGAGAGGGCCTTTGGTGACTGGGCAAACCAGTAATTCGAGCAATTTGTTGTCCATGCTGTCAATGATAACGGCCCCCAAGCCAGGGGCGTTTAGGAAAGGTCAGTGCTGCAAAAGTTGCTCAACGCGCGCATCCAGCGCTGACCAAAAACCGTTTTCTGGGGTGATGACCAGAGGGATCGCCAGGGCTCCGGGTTCGTGCGGCCAGAGTTTGGCGGCGTCTTTTTCGGTGCAAACCCAAGTGCGGTTGGGGTTGGCTTTCCAGTCTTGGTAGTCGTGGTGGTCAGGCAGGGCGGTGGTGCTGGTCAGTTGCAACCCCGATTGGCGCAGCATGTCGAAAAATGCTTCAGGCCTGGCCAGTCCGGCCACCGCGTGCAGTGGGCGGTTGGTCAATGCGCTCAAGTCAAGGTGTCGTCCATCCGAGGTCAGGGCGTGGTCTGCCAGTTGCCTTGGGGCTTGGTAATGACCAAGTGGGCTGCCACCCGAAATGGATGGACCGGTGTGCAGAACCCAATCGACTGGGCGTGGCCAGGCTTCGCGCAGGGGACCCGCAGGCAACAACCAGCCGTTGCCCACGGCGCGCTCGTCCATCACACAAATCTCGATGTCGCGCGCCAGAGCCAGGTGTTGCAAACCATCGTCGCAGATCAAAATTTGCACCGACGGATGCGCGTGCAGCAAGCCCAGCGCCGCATCGGCCCTGGCCCGCGCCACCCAAACCGGCACGCCAGTGCTTTGGTGAATCAGCAGGGGTTCATCGCCCACCTCCAGTGGGTGGCTGTCGTGCGTCACGGCACGGGTGTCCTGCGTTTTGCGGCCGTGCCCGCGTGAGATCACCCCGACCTGCAAGCCCTTGGCCTGCAAGTGCCTGGCAAGGGCAATGGTGACCGGGGTTTTACCCGCACCGCCTGCCACCACGTTGCCAACCACGATGACAAAGGCGGGTACGCGCCGGGTTTTGAAGATGCCCGTGGCGTAGGCCATGCGCCGCAGTGTCGTGAGTGCGCCATAAATGGCCGCCACCGGGCGCAAGGCCCACGCGAGCGGGCCGCGTCGCTGCCAGACTCGGGGCAAGTGCTGGTGAAGGAATGCGGACAGGCCCATGCCAATCAAGAACCCGGCACTTCGGCCGATTGGGCTGCAAAGGTGATTTTGGGCAAGCCGCTGCGGCGTGCCGCCTCCATGGCGTTGATCACGCTTTGGTGCGTGGCCGATGCGTCAGCGCTGATGACCAGCATCGCGTCTTTGTGGGCCAGTGGCGTCAGCACCGCCACCAAATGACCGACCGAGCTGCCCCCGACGGGTGATTTGTTGATGGCGTATCGCCCTTGTGATGTGATCGTCAAGATAATTTGGCGCGGGCGCTGGCTGGATGCACTGGCATCGGCCACGGGCAGGTTCAGCTGGATTTCGGTCAGGCGTGACCATGTGGTGGTCAGCATCAAAAAGATCAGGACGACCAAAAGCACGTCAATGAACGGGATCAGGTTGATCTCGGGTTCGGGGGACGAGGGGCGGGGTCTGAAATTCACAGCCAGCCTTTACGCGCGTAAACGGCTGAGATGCCGAGCAAAGGTCTCGGCGGCCACTTCCATGGCCAGCACATGGCGGTCCACCACGGCGCGAAAGTAACGCCAGAACATCAAGGACGGGATGGCCACAACCAAGCCGAACGCGGTGTTGTAAAGGGCCACCGAAATACCCTGTGCCAGCAGGGCAGGCTGGTTGTTGGCCGCCGTGTGCGCCCCAAAAATGTCGATCATGCCGACCACGGTGCCCAGCAAACCGAGCAAAGGGGCGGCAGAGGCGATGGTGGCCAGCGCAGGCAGGTAGCGCTCCAGCCCTTGTGTTGCCAAACGCCCCGCCATTTGCATGCTGGCCTGGATGTCTTCTCCAGAGGCTTTGGGGTTGTCATGCAGGCAACGCAGCCCGCTGGCCAAAACCGGCCCCATGGCACCTGCTTTGTCCAGGGCCTGAATCATCTCTGGCAAAGGCACGCCACGTTGGCTTGCCTCGATGGTTTGCGCCAGGATGTGGGCGGGCATGATTTTGGCGCTTTGCAGCTGAACGCAGCGCTCCAGGATCAGCGCCAAGGCCAAGACGGAACACAAAATCAAGGGCCAAATGGGCCAACCTGCGGCTTGTATGATGGACAACAAAAAAATACCTTCCCGTTTTTGGGTATCGAACGTGGCTGATTATCGGTGAATGCCTTGGCTGCCCCATCACCACGGCTTGGAAGTTTGCTTGAAGCCGAGATTTCTGTGGATAACTTTGTGAAGAACTTGGCTTGTCGTGTTTTTCAGCATACTCAGGTGTATATTATTTCTCCAAAATTTAACCCGTCATTTTAAAAAATAATGAATGAAATCAATGACTTGTAATTTTGTAGTGATGCCCCTTGCTTCGCACTGGCCAAACCCAGCCCAGGGCATGGCTTGTGGAGTACTTTGCCTCAGCTGGCTTGGTTTAGACGCCTGAAACACCCTGCAAACGCCGATGAAACCTCAACACCATGCCTGTGAATGACGATTTAAAGCCCCGCGCGTGGACAGTTTCAGCGCTGTGCCGCGCCATGGCTGACACGCTGGACGCCCAGTTCAACCCCGTCACGGTGCGTGGGGAGGTTTCGGGCTTTTCGCGGGCCGCCAGCGGCCATTGTTATTTTTCGATCAAGGACGACACAGGCCAGATCCGCTGCGCCATGTTCCGCCGCGCCGCCAGTTTGATGGACTTCGCGCCCCGTGATGGCGAACTGGTGGAGGTGCGTGGCCGTTTGGGGGTGTACGAAGCCCGGGGCGATTTGCAATTGATCGTCGAGTCCATGCAGCGGGCCGGGCAGGGCGCGCTGTTTGAGCAGTTTTTGCGCCTCAAAGCCAAGCTCGAGACCGAAGGTCTTTTCGATCCCGCACACAAACGCTTGTTACCGGCCCAGCCCCGAGCCATTGGCGTGGTCACATCGCCTGGCGCAGCCGCTTGGCACGACGTGATGACCGCCTTGCAGCGGCGCGTGCCGCACATCCCTGTGCTGATGGTGCCTGCCTTGGTGCAAGGCGTCAGCGCCCCAGCCACGCTGGCTCAGGCGCTGCTCAACCTTTACGCCTTTACGGCAGAAGACAACCCGCTCAGCCCTCCTGTGGATGTGATCTTGCTGGTGCGTGGCGGCGGCTCGATGGAAGACCTGTGGTCTTTCAACGATGAAAACCTGGCCCGCGTGATCGCCCAAAGCCCCGTGCCCCTGATTTGCGGTGTGGGCCACGAGACCGATTTCACCATTGCCGACTTTGTGGCCGATGTGCGCGCCCCCACACCCACCGCTGCTGCCGAGATGGCTGCATCCGACCGTGGCGTGGCCCTGGAGGCCTTGTCTGTGCTGGAGCACCGGTTGACCCGGGGCCTGCTGCGCCAGCAAGACCGGCAAGCTCAGCGGCTGGACAGCGTGGCCGCTCGCTGGGGTGTTGGCCTTGCCCGTCAGCACGAACGTCAAGTTCAGCGTCTGAACGCCATGGCCACCCGTCTGAGCCGACCACAAGCTTTGTTGGGCCAACACAGCCAGTGGCTGGACCGGCTGGCGCACCGTTTGCAGGCGGGCGTACAAAGCCAAGCCATCGGCAGTGGCCACCAGCTGACCCGCCTGGAAGACCGCCTGAGCTTCAATCGCGGTCAGCAAGTTCAACAACGTGCCCAGCGCTTGGAGCGGGCCGCTTTGCGTTTGTCCTCGGTGGACCCGCGCCAGGTGCTGGAACGCGGTTATGCCTGGCTCAGCGATGAGCATGGCCAAGCCCTGACCCACGCGGCCCAGTTTCAAGCGGGCCAAGCCGTTCGAGCCACTTTGGCAGATGGCGACGTGCCTTTGAAGGTTCAGGGCTGATTGGGTCATCAGAGAAACTTGGCTTTTTGCGGGTGAGCATCTCTGCGGCCGAATGGCTGCATGGGCTGATGCCGATTTTTTGGGGATGCAGGTAAGCCGTCGTGGGGCGGGCCTGGGCACCTCATGAGGGAGTACCCAAAATCGGTGCCCAGGCCCGCCCCACGACGGCGATGGGACGTTAGGGCACGGGCTTTCAACAGGAAGTGTCCAAAATCGGTGCGCAAGCCCCACAACATGACGGTGGCCGCTGCTTGGCCTTAGTTTTCAGTGACCTGCCCCTGCAAAGGGCGATCACTCAGCCTCTAAAATAGGCTGGTCTACCTTTAACCCGCAACAACAAAAGGACATCCCCATGGAACACACCTTGCCCGCACTGCCTTATGCGATCGACGCTTTGGCTCCTCATTACAGCCAGGAAACCCTGGAGTTTCACCATGGCAAGCACCACAACGCCTACGTTGTGAACCTGAACAACCTGCAAAAAGGCACTGAATTCGAGAGCATGAGCCTCGAAGAAATCATCAAAAAGTCCAGCGGCGGCGTGTACAACAACTCGGCCCAGATCTGGAACCACACCTTCTTCTGGAACTGCATGAAGCCCAACGGCGGCGGCGAGCCCACAGGCGCTTTGGCCACGGCCATCAATGCCAAATTTGGCAGCTATGCCGCTTTCAAAGAAGCCTTCGTCAAAAGTGCCGTGGGTAACTTTGGCTCCGGCTGGACATGGCTTGTGAAAAAAGCCGACGGCTCGGTGGACATCGTCAACATGGGCGCTGCTGGCACCCCTTTGACCACTGGCGACACCGCCTTGTTGACCGTGGACGTGTGGGAACACGCTTACTACATCGACTACCGCAACATGCGCCCCAAGTTCGTCGAGACCTTCCTCGACAAGCTGGTGAACTGGTCTTTTGCAGAGAAGAACTTCGGCTGATCGAAGGTTTCTCGATGTCAAAAAGCCCGCTGATGCGGGCTTTTTGCATTGAGGGGTGGACGGTGAATGCGACCTCTGTGCCAGTGGATTGAAGAGAGCCAACAGTCTGCTGCTTGGGTGGACTTTGGATCAACAAATGAGATCGACAAATGAGATCGACAACCGAGCTGAGCATGGGTTGGGGCCGAGCGCCGATTTTGGGTACGCCCTCATGAGGTGCCCGGCCCCAGCCCGTGATCAGCGTTCTACGATGCACCGATGCACCGATGCACCGAGCACCGAGCACCCGAGCACCCGAGCACCCGAGCACCCGAGCACCCGAGCACCCGAGCACCCGAGCACCCGAGCACCCGAGCACCAAGCAGAGTCAGCGGATCATCATCCCGCCATCGGCCACGATGGTCTGCCCCGTCACGTATTGCCCAGCCGGGCTGGCCAAGAACACCGCCACCCCGCCAATGTCATCGGGCTCACCCATGCGGCGCAGCGGGGTCTCGCTGTTGTACTTGGCACTCAGCACCGGGTCTTCGTGCAGCGCCTTGGCAAAGTCGGTCTTGATCAGGCCCGGCGCGATGCAGTTCACGCGGATGTTGTCCGGACCCCATTCCACGGCCAGGTTGCGTGCCAGTTGCATGTCGGCGGCCTTGGAAATGTTGTACGCCCCAATGATGGCCGAGCCGTGCAGGCCGCCGATCGATGACACGATCACGATGGCGCCGTCCTTCTTGGCCTTCATGTCCGGGTAGACCATGGTGCACAGCCAAGTGTTCGACAGCACGTTGTTGCGCATGACCTTGTCAAACACTTCGTCGCTCATGCCTGTGGTGGGGCCGTAATAGGGGTTGGTGGCCGCATTGCAGACCAAAATGTCGATCGGGCCCCAGGCCGCGCGGGTCTGGTCGATCAGGTTTTGCAGCTGCTCTTTGCTCGAAATGCTGGCGGCCACCGCCATGGCCTGGCCGCCCGCGGCTTCAATCTCTTTGACCACCCTTTCGCAGGCGTCTTGTTTGCGGCTGGACACCACCACCTTGGCGCCTTGCTTGGCCAGTTGGTGGGCAATCGATCGGCCAATGCCCCGGCTGGAGCCTGTGACGATGGCGACTTTGCCGTGCAGATGGAACAGCGACATGAAAAGGACTCCTTGTTGAATGCTGGGCAGTCTGCCCGTGCGCGGCGCACAGGGCTGTCTTGCGCGTGTCAGAGGCTTGGTAAGGGCCGATGTGGCCTATTGGCCTGTGGACCTGTGAGCCGATCGGCCACAATTCAATCAAAACCAACAAGGTGTGAGGTGGATGTGGAACAAGTCGATGCCGTGGTGATCGGGGCGGGCGTGGTCGGCCTGGCCGTGGGGCGGGCGCTGGCGCTGGCGGGTCGCGAGGTGATGGTGCTGGAGTCGGCAAACGCGATTGGCACTGGCACCAGCTCGCGCAACAGCGAGGTCATTCACGCGGGCATTTATTACCCGGCGGGCTCGCTCAAGGCTCGGCTGTGTGTGCAGGGCAAGGGGCTGCTTTATGCCTATTGCACCGAGCGCGGCGTGGCGCACCAGCGGATGGGCAAGCTGATTGTGGCCACGCGCCCCGAGCAAGTGCCCACGCTGGACGGCATCGTGGCCAAGGCGGCGGCCAACGGCGTGCATGACCTGCAAAAACTCAGCGCAGCCCAAGCCAGGGCATTGGAGCCCGCACTGGCCTGCGAAGCGGCCTTGCTTTCGCCCAGCACAGGCGTGGTGGACAGCCACGGCCTCATGTTGGCCTTGCAAGGCGACTTGGAAAACGCAGGGGGGCTTTTGGCGCTGCTCTCGCCCGTGCAAGGCATCGGCCTCCAGCAAGGCACGGCCACGCACCCGATCCGCGTGATCACGCAAGACGGCACCGAACTGGCCTGCCGCACATTGGTCAACGCTGCGGGCCTGAACGCCGTGGCACTGGCGCGGGGCATGCAGGGGCTTGCGCAAGACTTGCTGCCGTCAGCCCATTTCGCCAAAGGCAACTACTTTACGCTGGCGGGCAAGGCCCCGTTTTCGCGCTTGATTTACCCCGTGCCCGAGGCGGCTGGCTTGGGCGTGCACCTCACGCTCGACCTGGGCGGGCAGGCCAAGTTCGGGCCTGATGTGCAGTGGGTCGATGACCCCGCCGACCTGCAAGTGGACCCGCGCCGGGGCGATGCCTTTTATGACGAGGTGCGCCGCTATTGGCCCGATTTGCAAGACGGCGCTTTGCAGCCGGGTTATGCGGGCATGCGCCCCAAGATCAGTGGCCCGCATGAAGCGGCAGCCGATTTCATGATCCAAGGCCCTGCCGAGCATGGCGTGCCCGGCCTGGTGAACCTGCTGGGCATCGAGTCGCCGGGGCTGACCAGCTCGCTGGCGATTGCCGCCGAGGTCTGCGCTCGGCTGGCTTGAGCGCTTTCGGGACAGCGCGGCTTACGGGCGAACTCCTCTGATGGATCGCACCCGATCCATCGAACAAAACAGCCCTGCATGCAACCTCTTGACGAAGCCATTGACCTGAAACCCTCCGCACTTCAGGACTCGCCCCACGAATTCACAGGCACGACCCACCCGGCCTACGCCAACATGGTCGGGCCTTTTGGTGGCACCACCGCTGCGCAGTTACTGCAGTCAGCCATGCTGCACCCGGATCGCCTGGGCGATCCGGTGGCGCTCACGGTCAACTTTGCGGCTCCTGTGGCCGATGGCAACATCCGCTTTGTGGCCCGGCCCGTGCGTACCAATCGATCGACCCAGCACTGGATCATCGAAGCCCACCAAGCTGAAGGCGTGGTGGCAACCGCCACTGCTGTGTTCGCGGTGCGGCGCGAGACCTAGGTCGGATGTGGAGGCCAAGATGCCCGCCAACGTGCCCGCGCCTGACGCCTTGCAACGCATGCCTGTGAAAGGCATGCCCGCCTGGCCGCAGCGCTACGACATGCGCTTTGTCGAAGGCGCGTTCCCCACAGCCTTTGACGAGCAAGAACAAACCCACTCGCGCTCCACCCTGTGGGTGCGCGACGAGCCCGCCCGGGCCATGGACTTCGCCTCGCTGGCGGCCATGAGCGACAGTTTTTTTTCCGCGCATTTACGTCAGTCGCCGCCGTCGCGCGATGGTTGGCACGGTGTCCATGACCACTTATTTTCACGCCGACAGCGCCTTGCTGGAGCAGGTGTGCGAGCGCCATGTGCTGGGTGTGGCCAAGGCGCTGAACTACCGCCACGACTACTTTGACCAGCCGGGCGAACTCTGGAGCCCCGATGGGCAGTTGCTGGCCAGCACGCACCAGCTGGTGTATTTCAAGGATTGAGCAGGCATGCACAAGGACATCATCATCCGCCCCATAGAGCGCGAGGACCATGCCCAATGGTGACCACTTGTCTATTGGACGACGCAGATCGGCAATGCTTCTGGCCGAGCCCTGTATGACAAGGTGGCCAGCCACACAGGGTTCATCATTTATTCAAAGGAACTCTGATGTCGGAAGGGCATGAGCCTGTGGGCGCATGCCCTTCCTTTGTCGGCACTTTTCAAAAGCCTTGACGGTTTGATTATTTGCATCTACATTAATCAGATGGATGCCAAGCTGAGTTGGGACGAAACCAAGAGGCAAATCAACCTGCGCAAGCATGGGCTGGACTTTGCCTTGGCAGGTGTGGTTCTCGATTCCCGTTACAGGTTGGACATCCCGGTGGTCCGAGGCGCAGAGCCGCGAGCCTTGTCCATGTCGTATGCGATGGGATTTTTGGCAGTCCTGACGGTGGTCCATGTGGCGCGTGATGGGTCTTGCCGAATCATCAGTTTCCGCCGTGCCAGCCGTGAAGAAAGAGAGGCGTACCTTGTCTGGATCGAAAACGAATGCGATGAGCCGTAAAGACGTGATCAAGGCTTTGAAGGTCAGCGAGCGCGAGGCTCCCTATGTGTGGGATGGCCAAAATGAGGACGACCGTCCAGCAACCTCCGAGGAGCTGGCACATGGCCTGGCATTGGCCCGCAAACGCGGCAGGCCAGCAGGCAGCGGCGTCAAAGAGCAGGTGGCCATCCGTCTGGACAAGGACATCCTGCAGGCCTTTCGAGCCCAAGGCCAGGGCTGGCAAACCCGCATCAACCAGGCTTTGAGGCGCTATCTGACAGAACACCCTGCGCAGCCGTGAATCGGGACGCAGGCTGTTTTTTTCTCAGCGCCTCATCTGCTGAAGCGCACTGGCCACTTCGGTGACCAGCGCCGGGCCTTTGTAGATCAATCCGGTGTAGATCTGCACCACGTCGGCACCGGCTTCGATTTTGGCAATGGCGTCATGACCGCTCAGGATGCCGCCCACGCCGATGATGGGGAAGTCCTTGCCTAAAGCGGCGCGCAGCTGGCGGATCACGCGGTTGCTGCCTTCGAGCACCGGCGCACCCGACAGACCACCCATTTCTTCGGCGTGCGGCAGGCCGCTCACGGCGTCACGCGCCAGCGTGGTGTTGGTGGCGATCACGCCGTCCATGCCGTGCTTTTGCAAGGTGGCGGCGATCACGCCCACTTGCGTCTCGTCCAAGTCGGGCGCGATTTTCAGGAACATGGGCACCCGGCGGCCGTGTTCAGCAGCCAGTTCTTCGCGTCGTGCGGCCAGTGCGCCCAACAGGCCGTCCAGCGCCTCGTCGCTTTGCAGGGCACGCAGGTTCTTGGTGTTGGGGCTGGAGATGTTCACCGTCACGTAGTCGGCATGCGGGTACACGCCCGCCAACGCGATCAAATAATCGTCGGTGGCGTTTTCAATGGGGGTGGCGGCGTTTTTGCCGATGTTGAGACCCAGCAGGCGACCGTGCTGGCGAAATTTGGAGCGCTTGACGTTGGCGATGAAGGCGTCGAGCCCGTCGTTGTTGAAGCCCAAGCGGTTGATGAGGGCTTGCGCCTCGGGCAGGCGGAACATGCGGGGCTTGGGGTTGCCCGGCTGCGCTTTGGGTGTGACGGTGCCCACCTCAACAAAGCCAAAACCCATGGCACCCAGACCATCGATGCAGCGGGCGTTTTTGTCCAGACCTGCGGCCAGGCCCAAGCGGTTGGGGAAGTGCAGGCCCGCCAATGTGATGGGCTGCGCCACAAAGGGTTGGCGGTAAACACGGTCGAGTGGGGTGTTTTGGGTGCGTGCCAGGCCCTCGATGGTCAGTTCGTGGGCTTCTTCGGGGTCCATCTTGAACAAAAACGAGCGGGCGAGGGTGTAGGGGATCAAGGACATTGGATAATTCCGGCCAGCAAAGGCGGTGACAACAATGGTGTTGATTGTCGCAAACCCGGCGCAGCTTTCTTTTTTTACCCAGACCCGACCCCATGACACAAGACGAACTCAAAGCCCTGGTGGGCCAAGCCGCCCTGAAATACGTTGTTCCCGGCGAGATCGTCGGCGTGGGCACCGGCTCCACGGTCAACAAATTCATCGATGCGCTGGCCACCATGAAAGATCAGATCAAAGGCGCGGTGTCCAGCTCCGAAGCCTCCACGGTGCGCCTCAAAGCGCTGGGCATTCCGGTGTTTGACTGCAACGAGGTCGAGAGCCTGTCGGTCTACATCGATGGTGCCGACGAGATCGACCATCAAGGCCACATGGTCAAGGGCGGTGGCGCGGCCTTGACCCGCGAAAAAATCGTGGCGGCCCAGTCCAAGCAGTTTGTCTGCATCGCCGACGAGAGCAAGTTGGTGCAGGTTTTGGGCGCTTTCCCGTTGCCGGTGGAGGTCATTCCCATGGCCACGGCCCGCGTCATGCGCCAGTTTGCCGCCATGGGGGGCACGGCTGCTGTGCGCCTGAAAGACGGCCAGCCGCTGGTGACCGACAACGGCCAGCACATCGTGGATGTGAAGGGCCTGAAAATCACCGACCCGGTGGCCTTTGAAAACACCGTGAGCCAGTGGCCCGGCGTGGTGACGGTGGGCGTGTTTGCCTTGCAAAAAGCCCAGGTCTGTTTGCTGGGCACTTCTGAAGGCGTGAAGACCCTCAACTATTGAGGCTCAAGCCCGGCGCAGCAGCAAGCGCAAGTCTGGCCCGATGCGCTGCGCATCATGAAAGGCCAGCTTGACCGAATCACTCAGGGTGGTCAGCGCAGGCAAAAAGGCCATGCCTTGGCCAGGCCCCAGCAGTTGCGGGGCCAGGTAGACCAACAACTCGTCCACCAGATCTTCGCGGATGAATGAGCCGTTGAGCTTGTGCCCGGCCTCCACGTGCAGTTCGTTGATTTCGCGTCGGGCCAGGTCGCGCAGCATGCCCGCCAAATCGACCTTGCCGCCAGAGCCGGGGCAATCGATCACGGTCACGCCGCGAGCCGTCAGCGCAGCGCGTTTGTCGGCTTGCTCGCTGGTGGCGGTGTAAACCCAAATCTGCCGTGCATGTTCCCCTGCGCCTTGGGTGTCCAGCAGTTGGGCCGTCAGCGGCATGTCCAAGCGGCTGTCCACCACCACCAAGTGCGGTTGGCGGGGCACCTCAAGGCCACGCACGTTCAGTTGCGGGTCGTCTTCGAGCACGGTGCCGATGCCGGTCAGGATGGCGCAGGCGCGGGCTCGCCAGGCATGGCCGTCGGCGCGGGCTTGGGGGCTTGTGATCCATTGGCTTTGGCCGTTGGGCAGGGCCGTTTGCCCATCCAACGAGGCGGCCACCTTCAAGCGCACCCAAGGCAAGCCACGTTCCATGCGGCTGAAAAAGCCCACATTCAATTCGCGCGCTTGCAGGGCGATGTCACTGCCGGGGGCCAGGGTTTCGGTCTGCACTCCGGCGGCGGCCAATCGGGCCATGCCCTGGCCCGCGACTTGGGGGTTGGGGTCGGTCATGGCGGCGACCACGCGGCCTATTCCCGCTGTGGCCAAGGCATCGCAACAGGGGCTGGTGCGGCCTTGGTGGGCACAGGGCTCCAGCGTGACCCAGGCTGTGGCCCCTTGCACGCTGCGGCCACGCTCAGCGGCGTCGCGCAGCGCCATGATTTCGGCGTGCGGCCCGCCAGCGCGTTGGGTGTGGCCTTGGCCCAGCACGGTGCCGTCGGCGGCGGTGATCACACAGCCCACACGCGGGTTGGGCGAAGTCAGCCACAGGGCTTGGCGAGCCAGATCCAGGGCGTGTTGCATGGGTGTGGGGTGAACGGTCGAAGTGGGCACGGCGGTCAGCAAATGGGTGGATGCGGTGGCGCGGCCAATTGGCCGCACAGACTAGGGCGAGGATACGCCAACCCACAGAGGGATGGTCGAGGCGCTGCTGTGCCATTCGATGCGGGTGCTGGCCTTGCTGCCTTGCGCGGCATTGTTGCTGGTGCCTGTTCCGCTGCCTACCCATTCCACGCTGACTTGCAAGTCGTTCACCAAGCCGTCACCCCGAGGGGTGATGCGCGTTTGTCGGGTGTAGCGCACGCCTTGCAGCTGCATGTCATCTTGACCGGGGCACAAGGTGGCGTTGGCCTGTGAACGCAAGCAGTCCATGGCTTCTTGGGCCAGGTGTTGTGCCACAGTGTGTTGACGGCTTGCGCTGGCCATGTGGAGGGTTTTAAGGGTCAACTGGGTTGCGCCGACCAGCCCGATGCCCAAGACAGCCGAGGCGATCAGGGCTTCGATCAAGGCCATGCCTTGCTGGGCGGGGGCGTGGTTTGTCATGGCGTGCCCTCGCTCCAGCTGCCATTGATGCGCTGGACCCGAGTCGCATCGATGCCTTCGGGCCAGTTCAGGATGTAGGCATTGCGGCCTTCTGGGCGGGCCAACACCGTGCCAGAGCGCCACTCGGGCATGCCCGATTCCACCACCAGTTGGCCCTCGATGGTCCCCGCTTGCCAGCCCCGCAACTTTTCATCGTCGCAGCCAGAGTCAAGCAAGACGCTGCCCACAACACGCACGCTGGTGCCCATGCGCGGGCAGCGCTGGGCACAGGCTTGGGCAGAAAACACCAGCAGGGCCGGGTGGGCTGATGTGCCCACATTTTGCTGCCAGTCGGCGGGGCTGTCGATCCAGTACACAGAGCGCGGGGGTGTCGTTTGCGCTGTCAAACCGTTGCGTTCTTGGGCGCTGGACCAGGCTTGCAGTTGTTGGTCTGTGATGTCGCCCAGCACACTTCGCCAGGCGGCACGTGTGCAGGGGCTGCGCGGCACTGCCGTGTTGGGCGCTGTTTGCGCGCCCCCGCCGGGCAAGCTGATGGGTCTGATGGCCAGACAGGCAATTTTTTCGGCACTGGAGATGCTGCCGTTGTGGTCGGTGTCCACCACAAAGTGCGTTTGCAAGGCAGGCGCTATGGCTGTGCCGTTGCAGGCCTCACCGTTTTGGCTGAGGGGGCACACGCGCAGGCTGGCACCTGCTGCTTCGCTGACACAGCCGTTCAGCACCAGCGCTGCAGGCGCAGCCAAACCCGGCGCGGGGGCCACAAAGGGCACGAACAAGCTTTCACGCGCGTGTGCATGGCTGTTTTGGCCAGCGATGCTGGCGCTGGCTTGCACCGTGAGAACGTGCGGTGACTGAAGCAGATCGCGCACGGCAGTGGCGCTCAGTGCGGCCAGGGGCAGGGCGGGGTGTGGCATGACGCTCAGGGCGCTGCATTGCCACTGAGGGCCGGTTATTCCCGCAGGGCAGACGGTGCGCGTGGTCAACAGCGCATGGGCATTGAGGCTGCTGTTCGCGATCGCGGCCTGTGCACTCGCCAAGGCCGCATCGGCCGCCAGTCTGGCCTGGCTGGCGTGTGCGTGGTTGTGGCTGGCCAGTTGGTCGATCAACACACTGCGAGCGCTGTAAAAACTGGTCAAGCTGGCCAGAATCACCAGGCCAATCGCCACCAGCAAGGTGATGGCCCCACTTTGGGGCCTTGAGGGATGGTGGTTTGTCATGGGCAAAACAGCGCCTGCTTGCTGGTGGGCAAGTCGTTGCGCAAATGGATGGTTTGCGACAGGCTGACCTGTCGAGAGGCATCGCCGGGCCACTGCGCCGCCAAGTCCATTTGAACGCTGCGGTGCAGCCAGCCATTGCGCATTTCGCAGTGCAGTTGCCAGTTCAACGCGGTGATGCTCAGATTGGCGCTGTCGGTGATGGCTTGCCAACTCCCGCTGGCGTTGCATGTCCTGCGTGCTTGCAGTGCGGTGCCGACCTGGCGAAAGCCCATGCATTCGTCGTTGTCCCGCTGGCCATTGTGGTTGCGGTCATAGCTGAAGTCGATCTTGCTGCCCTCGATGCTGAAGTCTTGCCCATCTTGGCAAAAAGGGTCATCGCAAGCCGTGGGGGATCGGGTTTGCCAGGCGTTGGCTGAGTATTGGGCCTTGCGCAGTTCTCTGGCCATCCAGTCCGTGGCCGAGCGCAGGTCGGTGTGCAAGTGGCTGTCTTGCAAGGCAGCGCGGTGACCGCGCAAGTGGTTGGCCAGCATGGCGCTGCCTGCGGCCAGAACGACCAAACCCACCGACATGCCGACGAGCAGACCTATCAAGGTTTCGCCATTTTCAAGCGGGCGTTGTTTGTGTGTCATCGCCGCCAGCAGCGAGCGGGGTCGCTGTCAGGGTATTCGCCCGCGCCGAAGATGGCGGTTGCCGTGCCCTGCCAGCTCAAGCGCAAAGGGTTGCAGTCGCGGTCTGCCGCCTGGCCAAACAGGCCAACGGCCTGCGCGGTATAGCCATCGGCTGTGGCATCTGAGAGGGTGATTTGGTAATGTCCCAAAGGGGAGCGGTCGCTTGACCAGCCCAAGGCCGTCAGCGAGTCGGCGTAGTGGTCATGTGAGCCGCGCCAACGGGCCTGTTCCATTTGCACTTGGAGCAAGGCCGCTTGCCCATCGGTGCGTCTGGCCTGGCGTTGTTGTTGCTGGTAAGCGGGCAGGGCCAGCGCAGCGAGCACGCTCATCAGGGCCAAGCTGATCAGCAGTTCGGTCAACGTCCAGCCTGTACTGCGGATGCTGCGTGTGCTGCATGTGCTCAACAGGGTGTTTGGGCCCCTTCGTGGCATTGGCATGCGTTGTCTCCCTGATGTGTCGGTGAATTGTGGTCTTATGTATTCACCTTGTACAGTCCGCAAAGATGCAGCAACTTGTTTGGGCATGGCTGTCCAAAATCACCCGTGAGAAAACCATGAGCTCTTTCTTCACACGCCGTCAAGCTCCCTGCGACCACTGCAGCGCGAGGGGCTTCACCCTGCTGGAGGCTTTGGTGGTGGTCGCTTTGCTCGGCATTTTGGTCGCCATGGCAGTACCTGCTTTGTCGGACGTGCGGGCACGGCACCAGCTGCAAGCCCAGGCTGAAGGGTTTCTGGACAGTTTGGTCCTGGCCCGTTCAGAGGCCTTGCGCCGTCAGCAGCGGGTGAGCCTGTGCGCCAGGGCGACCGATGGCACATGCGATGCCAACGGCCAATGGCAGCAAGGCTGGCTGGTGTTTGTGGATGCCAACGACAATGGCCTGCACGATTCAGGGGAGGTGGTGATCGAAGTACATCCACCGGTGCCACCGGTCGTGCAATTGGGTGTCACCAATACGGTGAAGGCCTACTTTTCTTATGGTGCCGAGGGCCGCAGCATGAGCACCAACGGGGCTTTCATGGCTGGAACATGGCGCTTTTGCCAGGCCTCGTCGTTGGTGGGTTGGCAAGTGGTCAGCAATGCCTTGGGCAAGCCTCGCTTGCAAAAGTACACACCGCCGAGCTGCCCCTAAGCGGGTGCCCGTCCTGTCGGCAGGGCGAGCTTGGCGCGTCAGCTTTGAACTTCGTCCACCAGCGTCTTAAAGGCGTCAATGTCTTCAAAGTTGCGATACACGCTGGCAAAGCGCACATAGGCCACTTTGTCGAGTTTTTTCAGCTCGCGCATGACCAATTCGCCAATGTGGTGCGATGCCACTTCACGGTTGCCCAGGTTGAGCAGCTTTTCTTCGATGCGCTCGATGGCACCGTCGACCTGTTCTGTGCTGACAGGCCGCTTGCGCAGGGCCAGGTTGAGGCTGGCGCACAGTTTCTCGCGTTGGTACTCGATGCGTCGGCCGTCTTTTTTGACGATGGCCGGAAAGTTAACTTCCGGCTTTTCGTAAGTGGTGAAGCGCTTTTCACACGCCCCACATTGACGGCGACGGCGGATGAAATCCCCGTCTTCGGCCAGCCGTGTCTCGACCACTTGGGTTTCGAGGTGACCGCAAAAAGGGCATTTCATCGTGCCTACCGATCAGCCGTAGACCGGGAAGCGGCTGGTTAGGGCGTGCACCTTGGCGCGCACGGCGGCCAAATTGTCCTCGTCCAGCGGCTTGTCCAGCACGTCGGCGATCAGGTGAGCCGTGGCGCGGGCTTCTTCGTCCTTGAAACCGCGGGTCGTCATGGCCGGTGTGCCGATGCGCACGCCGCTGGTCACGAATGGCTTTTCTGGGTCATTCGGGATGGCGTTTTTGTTGATCGTCATGTGCGCGTTGCCCAAAGCGGCTTCGGCCACTTTGCCTGTGATGCCTTTGGCACGCAAGTCCACCAGCATGACGTGGCTTTGCGTGCCGCCGCTCACGATGCGCAGACCGCGCTGGGTCAAGGTTTCGGCAATGATTTGCGCGTTTTTGATCACTTGGGCTTGGTAGGCTTTGAACTCAGGCGCCAGCGCTTCCTTGAAAGCCACAGCCTTGGCCGCGATCACATGCATCAGCGGGCCGCCTTGCAGGCCTGGGAAGATGGCGCTGTTGATGGCTTTTTCGTGCTCGGCCTTCATCAAGATGATGCCGCCACGGGGGCCGCGCAGGCTCTTGTGGGTGGTGGAGGTCACCACATCGGCGTGGGGCACGGGGTTGGGGTATTGGCCCGCCGCAATGAGACCGGCGTAGTGGGCCATGTCGACCATGAAGATCGCGCCAACTTCTTTGGCCACTTTGGCAAAGCGTGCCCAGTCGATGTGCAGGCTGTAGGCCGAAGCGCCAGCGATGATCAGCTTGGGTTTGGTTTCGCGGGCTTTGGCTTCCATCGCCTCGTAGTCGATGGCCTCGTTCTTGTCCAGGCCATAAGACACGACGTTGAACCACTTGCCTGAAATGTTCAGTGGCATGCCGTGCGTCAGGTGACCGCCTTCGGCCAAGCTCATGCCCATGATGGTGTCGCCGGGTTTCAAGAAGGCCAAAAACACCGCTTCGTTGGCCGATGCGCCGCAATGGGGCTGCACGTTAGCGGCTTCAGCGCCAAAAATTTGCTTGACGCGGTCAATGGCCAGTTGCTCGGCCACGTCCACATGCTCGCAACCACCGTAGTAGCGCTTGCCTGGATAGCCCTCGGCGTATTTGTTGGTCAACTGACTGCCTTGCGCGGCCATAACGGCAGGCGAGGCATAGTTTTCGCTGGCAATCAGCTCGATGTGGTGTTCTTGACGAGCGTTCTCGGCCTGGATGGCGGCAAAGATTTCGGGATCGGTTTGTTCAATCAGGATATTACGGTTGTACATGGCAGTCCTTCAAATGATGGAACCTTGGCAGGCGACTTGTGAAAAGTCCCCGACAAGGGCTGCCCAGGCGAACGGCTGAAAACCCGTGTCTGGGTTTGTTGACCAGTTCCGGGCTGTGCGCTTCCCAGTGGTTCTGGGGTGGCCCAACGGCCGCCGCGCTCCACGTCAGAGTGATCCCGCCTTGTGTTTAGAAGAGGGGGCTCCTATCGCCAGTCGCGCACCGCATTAGTGTAGCCGAGGCCCGCTGGCTTTCCATGGCCCCCAAGCGGGCCAGACTCAAAGTTGAGCACGCAGGCCCTTGGCAGAGAGCGCTGCAGTGCTTTGTTTCTCGGTCACTTTGTCGAGCAATTGTTGCTCGGCCAAAACCCGTTCCACATATTGGCTTTCAAAGGCTTGACCGGACGACGAACCGTAAAGCCACAAAGCTTCTTCCAGCGTTTCGGTTTGCTCAATCAGACCTTGCAAATGCTTCACCCCCACCCGCAGATTGGTCAAGGGGTCAAAGGCCGACAATTGCCCGCCAGATTGACCCAGAGCCTCGGCATGGGCTTTGACCTCAATTTGCATCAGGCCCACCGCCCCTTGGCTGCCCGATGCAAACGGGTTGAAGCGGGACTCTACGGCCATGATGGCCAAGATCAAATGGGGTGGCAGCTGGCTGCGTTCACTCAAAGTCCATGCTTCCGCGACCATGGCAGCCAGTGGCTCTGCGGAAACACGGTACTTGCGACTGAGCCAGCGGGTCACGGCCAATTGGTCGGGAGTGAGGTTCTTCAGGTTTTTGGTGGTGGCACGTGTTGCCGCATTGTTGACCACGGGGGGGTCGACGGTGTCGGTTTGCCTAATTTCGAGCCAACCCAACAGCAACTCGCTGGCAGACGCCTGCAGGTTAGGGCGAGCCCAAAAAGTCACACTGACCAACACCACGGCCAGGCCGAACACAGCCAAGCTGTGGCGCATGATTTCGACAAAACCTTCTCGGACATCGGCGGCCCAGATCTGCAGGCCCAAAACCAGGCGGGACATGTTCAATCGCGCGGTCATAGAACTTCCTCTCATGGTCAACGTGGTGATGGGCATCACGGGGCGTTTGTGGTTGTGGTTTTGGGAGGGACGCGGCCTGCAGCGCATTCGAAGCGGTGCGGGCAAAGCCAAGGTGTTGGCCATGCTGTCGGTGAATTTCTGTTTAGAAAGTGGGCGAATTCTAGGAAGATTTAATATCCAGTCAAGAATATCAATCTATAAGATGATTCTATTTGGAAATAAAGAGGTGCTTCTTCACTTGAAATCCGAAGAGATTGCCAGCGATTGCACCGAAGGTGGCTGCGTGGACCAAATCCCGGCGAAAATACGAGGTTGTCGACAGCCGCCTTGAAAAAATTGTGCAAGGATGCCCGGCCCCGACACTGATGCCGTATTTGGCATGGACTGTGTTTTAAAGTTTTTACCGTGACTTCATCCTCTAAGCCCCTTGACCTCGCCGCTCTTGACCAGTTGACCGGAGGGGCCTTTCAAGCCGTCACCTCAGGTGAGCGCAGCGCCCGCTTGCGCGAATGGCTTCTTTCTGAGCCCTCGGCCGAAGTGCTGGCTGAGGTGTACCGCGAGATGTCCACGCGAGACAAAGGCGCGGCCAAGCTCCTGAAGGAAAAACTCGACGAGCTCAAACGCTTGCACGGTCAAGACGCCCTGGCCAGTGACTGGGCCCAAAAAGCCGAGCAAATGCTGCAGGCCCCGCGCCTGAACATCGCCGATGCCATGGCTTGGCAGCGCGATGCCGCCAAAGCCGGTGCGCCTTTGTCACGCGAACCGTTGGCCAGCTTGAAGGCCCGCTTGGCTGAAGTCGTCAAAGGCGTCGAGGATTTGCAGCACCAGGTCATGGTTCAGCGCGAAGCGGCCGTGTTGCTGGCGCAGCGCATAGAAGTGCTTTCGACCAAGCCGATTGCAGAAGCGCAGGCCGGTCTGGCTGGTTTGCAAAGCGATGTGGCCCAGTGGCAGTCCCAGGCCCAGCAGCTGACCATCAACGCCGTGTGGCCCAGTGTGGACATGAAATTTCCGACCCAACTGGACGCGGCACTCAGCCAATTGCAGGCGGTCTGGGATGGCTTTTCGGCGGCTTTGACGCTGGCGCAGCAGGCGCAAGCCGACGCGGCGCTAGCCTTGCCTTCAGTGCCCGTGTGGGCCGATGAAATCCGCCGGTTGCGAGGTGAAGTCGTGGCCGAAGTGCAGTCACCCGCGCCAGTTTCGGGTTCTGGTGCCGCCGATGCGGGCAAAGAGCCCAAAGCCACTAAACCCAAGATGGACGCGGCCCAGCGTCAGGCCCTGCGCGAGCAAGCCAACAAGGCCGTGACCGATGTGCTTGATGCGCTTGAAAAACAAATCGCAGAAAGCCAGATTCCAGCCGATGCCGCAGCCGCTTTGCACGCCGTGCTCAAGACCCACGGCAAGAATCTCGACACCACACTGGACGAGCGCGTGCACAACGCACTGACGGCCGCAGGCGACAACGAAGGCTGGCAACGCTGGCGTGCAGACCAGATTCGTCAAGACCTGGTGGCCCAGGCTGAGTCGCTGCTGGATGCCGAAAAAGCCCCCACGGTGGGTGGCCGCAAGATGCAAGACAAATTGCGCCAACTGCGTGACAGCTGGAAGCAAACCGACCAAGGCGGCTTGCCCAACCACGCTTTGTGGAAGCGCTTTGACGCCGCTTGCAACGATGCTTATAAAACTGTTTTGGCCTGGCTGGAACAGATGAAAAAAGACTCGGCCGAGCACCGCGCCCAGCGAGTGGCCTTGATGGACGAAGTCAAAGCCTGGACCGCGGCCAACGTCGAAAGTGACGACTGGCGCGCCCAACTGCGTGCTTTGCACCAGTTTGCAGACCGCTGGCGCAATGCGGGTCACCTGAGCGAAAAGTCGTTTGGTGAAATGCAGTCGCAGTGGAAAGCCATCTTCAAAGCCGCAGCTGCGCGTCTTGAGGCGGCGCAAAAAGCCAGCGTCGAACGCCGTCAGGCCTTGATCAACGAAGCCCGTGAAGTGGGCGCTGCGCCTGCCTTGCGCGTGGACGCGGTCAAAGCGCTGCAGCAGCGCTGGCAGGTCGAAGCCCAGTCGGTGCCACTGGACCGCAAGACCGAACAAAAATTGTGGGAAGTGTTCCGCGCACCGCTGGACGAAGCGTTCCAGCGCAAGGGCACTGACCGCCAAGCTTCGGCTGCTCCGTTAACCGCCCGTGACCGCGCCGTGATCGATGCGTCCAAAGCGCTCGACGAGGCCAATGCCGCAGGCGATGCCGCCAAGATTCGCGCGGCCATGGCCGCACTCGATGCCGCTTTGCGTGGCCAGGCCGCAGCGGCCGAAACCTCAAAGGCTTCGGGTGCCGTGGCCCAAGCGGTTGTTCCTTCTGAGCCTAGTGCCAGCCCCGAAACAGCCGACGGCCAAGCCGAGGCTGCTGAGCTGCCAACAGGCGGTGAAGAGGGCGCTGGGTCGGAAACTCAAGAGCAAACCTCAGAGGAAGAAGCACCTGCGGAAGCGGCCGCCCCAGTGGTGGCCCCCAAACCTGCCAAGCCGGTGGTGGCGGTGCGTGGTGACGACCGCCCTGGTCAAAAGAAGACCGAAGCCGGTACAGGTCGCGACGGCCGTGATGGTCGCCGAGACGGCCGTCCGGGTGAGCGCGGTGCCCGCCCTGGTGGCGACCGTGGCCCAGCCCGTACGGGTGAGCGTGGTGGCGATCGCTTTGGTGACCGGGGTCCGCGTGGCGAAGGCCGTGATTTCCGTGAAGACCGGGGTCCACGTCTCGGTGATGCCGCTTTCCGCGCCCAACGCGAAGCCTTGGAGCGTGCCGAAATGTCGTTGCGCAAACTGGCCGCACAAGCCCATGGCGAAACGCTGACCCGATTGATGAGCGCTTGGCAAGAGCGCCAAGCCGATGCACTGCCCAGCGCACAAGAATTGGGCCGCGCCATCAACGCGTCTACCCGTCAGGCTTGGGCGCAAGCTGTCAGCACCCAAGCCAAAACGCCGGATGCGACCGCTTTGCTGCGCTTGGAAATGGCCGCAGAAGTGCCCACACCAGCCGATAAGCTGAATGAGCGCCGCGCTCTGCAGTTGCAGTTGCTGACCCAGCGCAACCAACCTGGTCCTCGCGAAACTTGGGGTCAGGACGTGGCGCAAGTTTTGTCCGGTCCGCACGAAGAAGCCACGGCTCGCCGTTTGCAAAACGTCTTGAAAAACCTGTTGCGCGGCTGAGCCGCACTGGGCTGAATTGTTCTATGCCCCATGAAAAAGCCGCTCCATGAGCGGCTTTTTCATGGGGCCAGAGGCCCAGGCGCGTGGGGGCGGGTCGTCACAGGGGCGGATCAGGCTTGCGCCCGATTCCAGTCCAGCCGTTCGCTGCGCCAATCGTTGTATGCAAAAGGGTTGTCGGCCGTGTCTGTGTGGCGTGTCAGCCTGAACACCTGCGCCCGCAAAGGGGCATGGTCCAGCGACCAGTCACTCAAGACATGACGCACGGCGCTGCCCAGTGCGTGGTCTGCGGGTCGGTGGGTGTGGCCGTGAATCAGCTGGTCTGCCCCAGCCTGCGCAAGCCAGAATAGGCTCATTTCAAGGTCGGCATCGGCAAAGGTCATGCCTTCGTGTTTTTGTGACTCGCTCAGGGCGCGCAAGTTGCGTGCGAATTCCTGGCGTTCTGCCAAAGGCTTGGCTAAAAACGCCTGTTGCCATTGGGGGTTGCGGGCCTGCAGTCTGAAAGCCTGGTAAGGCTTGTCGTCCAGACACAAGGCATCGCCGTGGCTGAGCAAAATGCGTTGCTGGCCCAGCGTTATCAAGGTGGGGTCGGTCAGGGGCTGCACACCACAAGCCGACAAAAAATCGGGACCGACCAAAAAATCCCGGTTGCCGGGCATGAATCCCACATGTGCGCGCTGCGCAGTTTGGCGCAGCACTTGGGCGCAGCGCTGCAAAAAAGGGTCTTGGGCTGCGGCGTCGTCACCCACCCAAACTTCAAACAGGTCGCCCAAAATCAGCACCGCATCGGCTGTGGTGCGGGCCATGTAGTCATGCCAGGCTTCAAAAGTGGCCTGTTCACTGACCTGCAAGTGCAGGTCCGAGATCAGGTCCACGGTGTGCCATGCCGCTGGCGCTGTCAGCCGACCGAGGGTCGGTGGTGTGGTGCGCGGGTCAGCGGACATGGCTCAGTCGATCAGATGGCGACGGCTTTTTCGATCACGACGTCTTCTTTGGGCACATCGGCATGGCCGCCTTTGCTGCCGGTTTTCACGCCCTTGATCTGGTCGACCACTTCGGTGCCCTTGACCACTTTGCCAAACACGGCATAACCCCAGCCTTGTGCCGAGGGTGCGGTGTGGTTCAAGAAGCCGTTGTCGGCCACGTTGATGAAGAACTGGGCTGTGGCCGAATGGGGGGCCGATGTGCGGGCCATGGCCACGGTGTAGTTGGCGTTTTTCAGGCCGTTGTTGGCTTCGTTCTCGATGGTGGCATCGGTCGGCTTTTGTGCCATGCCGGGTTCAAAGCCACCGCCCTGAACCATGAAGCCAGGAATCACGCGGTGAAAAATCGTGTTGTTGTAATGGCCTTTGTTCACATAGGCCAGAAAATTTTCGGTCGATTTGGGGGCTTTTTCGGCATCCAGTTCGAGGGTGATGACGCCGTAGCCGGTGATGTGCAGTTCTACTTGGGGATTGCTCATGGTGTTACTTCAACAAAGTGATGGATTGAATGAGGACCGGTGTCTTGGGGACATCGGAAGGAAAAGGACCGCCCGCACCTGTGGGGGTGGTCCTGATTTTTTGGACCACGTCCATGCCGGACGTGACTTTGCCAAAAACGGTGTAGCCGAACAACTGGGGGGCATTCAGCAACTGGGCGCGTGCCACTTTTTCGTAAACGCGGCCCTGGTATTCAAATTTGGCCACCGGATCGCCCTCGGGGATGGGCGTTGGGTCCAAAAACGCGTTGTCCACCACGTTGATGAAAAATTGCGCGGTGGCCGATTGCGGGTCGTTGGTGCGTGCCATGGCCAAGGTGCCCGTGGTGTTCTTCAGGCCGGCAGCCAGTGATTGGCGGCCTTCGTGTTGCACGGGCGCACGGGTTTTCTTTTCTTTGTACTGCGCGTCGTAGCCGCCACCTTGCACCATGAAGCCTGCAATCACCCGGTGAAACACGGTGCCGTCATAGTGCTTGTCGTTCACATATTGCAAAAAGTTGGCCACCGTCTTGGGGGCTTTGTCAGCGTAAAGCTCGGCTTCGATGTCGCCTGCAGAGGTGCTGATGCGCACTTTGCTGATGCCCCCCGTTTGGGCCTGGCTGCTCAGGGGCAGAGCCAGCGCCAAGGGCAGGGCAATCGATACGGCGAAAGTGGTCAGAAAACGGAAACGGTTCATGTTGTCCTTCAAGCAGGCGTGGTTTGACTCAAGCCGGGTTCGGTGGCATCAAGGGGCCGAAGCCTTCAAAAGGTGCTCGGCTGCCAGCCGCTTGTTTGCCGCACGAGGCTGCGCGGCAGGGGCTTTGCTGGCGTTTTGGTAGGCCTCGATGGCCATGGCAATGTACACATCCCCCAGGTTTTCCTGGGCGGTGGCGTAATCAGGGCGGGCGCGCACGGCGGCTTGCAGCTCCGTCAACGCCTCGGCGTAACGGTTTTGACGGGCCAACAGGGCGGCCAGATTGTTGTGCGGTTCGGGCAATTCGGGAAAAGACTGGGTCAACGCCTGCAGCGTCTGCATGGCGGCTGCTGTCTGGCCCAGGCCGTCCTGGATGCGGCTGAGCAAAAGACGCATTTGCGGGTCGGTGGGTTGAGACTTCAGGTGTTGCTCGGCTTGGGTTTGGGCCTTGGCCCATTGTTCTGACACAACAAGGCGGTTCACATCGCTGTAGACGTCCGCTTTGACCCCTGCACTGAATGCCAGCAAAAGACAAGACAGGATGAGGGAGAGGAGTGAGTGCATGCGCGCCAAAAGGTTTGAATCTGGGCTGCCAAGAACTGGGAGCGGGGCCACTGTCGGGGATATACTGGACGGCCATTGTAGCGGAGGCCATGCGGCCCCACCGCTGCCTTCGAGACCTGCTGCCCCCTGTGTAAGGCGGCTGCCTTTAAGCTGAATCTCCTGCTTCCCTTTTGCATTTTTGCCACCGGTGCTGATCTTTGCCTTGTTCGTTTTTTGTGTTCCGAAATATCTTTGATTTGACATGAGTCTGCGCATTTTCAACACGCTGAGCCGTGCTGTTTCCGATTTTTCGCCTGCCGAGCCTGGCCATGTGCGCATGTACGTTTGCGGCATGACGGTGTACGACCTGTGCCACCTGGGCCACGCCCGCTCGATGATCGCGTTTGATGTGGTGCAGCGCTGGCTCAAGGCCAGTGGTTACAAAGTGACTTACGTGCGCAACGTGACCGACATCGACGACAAAATCATCAAACGCGCCCTGCAAAACGGCGAAACCATCCGCAGCCTGACCGACCGCATGATCGACGCGCTTCACCAGGACGCCGACGCTTTGGGCATCGAACGCCCCCAGCATGAGCCCCGTGCCACCGACTACGTGCCCCACATGCTGAGCATGATTGGCACGCTGGAGCAAAAAGGCCTGGCTTATCGCGCTGGCAACGGCGATGTGAACTACGCCGTGCGCAAGTTTCCGGGTTACGGCAAGTTGTCGGGCAAGTCGCTGGACGAGCTCAATGCCGGTGAACGTGTGGCCGTTAACACGGACGAGGGCGCGAAGAACGACCCTCTGGACTTCGTGCTTTGGAAAAGCGCCAAGCCCACCGAGCCTGAAGATGTCAAATGGGCCAGCCCCTTTGGCGCGGGTCGCCCCGGTTGGCACATCGAGTGCTCGGCCATGGCCTGCGAGTTGCTGGGTCAGACCTTTGACATCCATGGCGGCGGGGCTGACCTGCAGTTTCCGCACCACGAAAACGAAATCGCCCAAAGCGAAGGCGCCAACGGCCAGCCGCTGGCGCATTTTTGGATGCACAACGGCTTCATCAATGTGGACAACGAGAAGATGTCCAAGAGTCTGGGCAACTTCTTCACCATCCGCGATGTGCTCAAAGCGTTCGACGCCGAGACGGTGCGCTTTTTCATCGTGCGCAGCCACTACCGCAGTTCGCTCAATTACAGCGATGTGCACCTGAATGACGCCAAAGGCGCGTTGAAGCGCTTGTACACCGCCCTTCAAGCGGTGCCGCCCGCCGACGTGCAGATCGATTGGGCCGACCCTTTGGCGGCCCGCTTCAAAGCCGCCATGGACGAAGACTTTGGCACGCCCGAAGCGGTGTCTGTGTTGTTCGAACTGGCCAGTGAAGTCAACCGCAGCGGCTCGGCCGAGCGTTCGGGTTTGCTCAAAAGCCTGGGCGCATTGCTGGGCTTGTTGCAAACCGACCCGACGGCGTATTTGCAAGCCGGTGCCGGGCTGGACGAAGCCGCTATTCAGCTGCAAATTCAGGCCCGGGCGGACGCCAAAAAGGCCAAAAATTTCGCCGAGGCCGACCGCATTCGCAACGACTTGCTGGCTCAGGGCATTGTGCTCAAAGACTCGGCCGCCGGCACCACTTGGGAGGCCGCGCAGTGACGGTGGTCGCCATTCCTGATGTGATTCCCGTCACACCCGCTTATTGGGCTGAGGCCTGTGCGCACCTGGCCAAAAAAGACCGGGTCATGAAAAAGCTCATCCCTCAGTTTGGCGACGCCATTCTGGAAACCCGAGGCGACGCGTTCGTGACCTTGGCGCGCTCCATCGTGGGCCAGCAAATTTCGGTCAAAGCCGCCCAATCGGTTTGGGACCGTTTTTCGGTGTTGACCAAGCGCTTGACACCTTCCGCTGTGCTCAAGCTCAAGGTGGACGACATGCGGGCCGCCGGTTTGTCGGCACGCAAGGTCGAGTATTTGGTGGACCTGGCCATGCATTTCAGCTCGGGCACCGTGCACGTCAAGTCCTGGCAAGACATGGACGACGAGGCCATCATCGACGAGCTGGTCGCCATTCGGGGCATTGGCCGCTGGACGGCTGAGATGTTTCTAATCTTCCACCTCTTGCGGCCCAATGTGCTGCCGCTGGACGATGTGGGCCTGATCAACGGCATCAGCCGCAACTATTTTTCGGGCGAACCGGTTAGCCGCAGCGACGCCCGTGAGGTGGCCCAAGCCTGGAGTCCTTATTCGACCGTGGCAACTTGGTATATTTGGCGCTCGCTGGACCCCGTGCCCGTGGCTTATTGAGGGTGAGACGAGTCGTCCACCCGATCATGAACAGAGGAGTAAAACTTGGCCAAAAAAACATTTCTCGACTTTGAGCAACCCGTTGCCGAACTCGAAGCCAAGATCGAAGAGCTGCGCTACGTGCAGTCGGAGTCGGCGGTGGACATCACCCTCGAAATCGACCAACTGAGCAAAAAAAGCCAGCAGCTGACCAAAGACATCTACAGCGACCTGACCCCTTGGCAGGTCACCAAAATCTCGCGCCACCCCGAGCGCCCATACACGCTGGACTACATCAACGGCATCTTCACCGACTTTGTCGAGATGCACGGCGACCGCCACTTTGCCGACGATTTGTCCATTGTGGGTGGCTTGGCCCGTTTCAATGGCCAAGCCTGCATGGTGCTGGGCCAGCAAAAAGGGCGCGACACCAAAGAGCGCACCCTGCGAAACTTTGGCATGAGCAAGCCCGAGGGCTACCGCAAAGCACTGCGCCTGATGAAAACCGCCGAAAAGTTCAAGCTGCCGGTGTTCACCTTTGTGGACACGCCCGGTGCTTACCCCGGCATCGACGCCGAAGAGCGAGGGCAGTCTGAGGCCATTGGCCGCAATATCTTTGAGATGGCCCAGCTTGAAGTGCCCATCATCACCACCATCATTGGCGAAGGCGGCTCCGGCGGTGCATTGGCCATCTCGGTGGCCGACCAAGTGCTGATGTTGCAGTATTCGGTGTACTCGGTCATCAGCCCCGAAGGCTGTGCCTCGATTCTGTGGAAAACCAGCGACAAAGCCGAGGTGGCTGCCGATGCCTTGGGCATCACGGCGCACCGCCTGAAGGCCTTGAACCTCGTCGACAAAATCGTCAATGAGCCCGTGGGCGGCGCGCACCGCGACCCAGAGCAAATGGTGTCTTTCCTCAAGCGCGCCTTGGGCGATGCTTGGCGTCAAGTGGCCGACCTCAAGCCCAAAGAACTGCTGGAGCGCCGCTACGAGCGCCTGAACAGTTACGGTCGCTTTACCGACACCAAAGCGGGCAAGTAAACGCTGGGCTGAGCCTTCGGGCTTTACACATGGCGCAATCCCTCGAACAGGCCCTGGCTGATTTCAGCCCGGGCCTTCCTTTTGCAGTGGCCTTCAGTGGCGGTGCCGACTCGACCGCCTTGCTGCTGGCCTGCGCCCGGCGTTGGCCGGGGCAGGTGAGGGCTGTGCACATTCACCACGGCTTACAAAACGCCGCCGATGATTTTGAGGCGCATTGCCGGGCGCTCTGCTTGCTGCTGGGCGTGCCACTGACCGTGCGCCGCGTTCAGGCCCAACATGCCCCAGGCCAAAGCCCCGAAGACGCCGCCCGCAAAGCCCGTTATCAGGCGCTGGCCGAAGCGGTGCGCACCGAATGGCCCGAGGTGCAAGACGTGGCGCTGGCCCAGCATGCCGATGACCAGGTCGAAACCTTGCTCATTGCCTTGTCGCGTGGTGCTGGGCTGCCCGGTTTGGCCAGCATGCCCGCGCATTGGCAGCGCTTGGGCTTGCACTGGCATCGGCCATGGCTGGCCGTTGCGGGTGCCGCATTGCGCCAATACGTGCAAAGCCACGGGCAAAGCTGGGTCGAAGATCCGAGCAACACCGATGAAAATTTCACCCGCAACCGCATTCGCGCACGTGTGCTGCCCGCCTTGGCCGATGCGCTGCCCGCGTTCCGGGACACCTTTGCTCGAAGCGCCGCGCACGCCGCGCAAGCACAAGAAGTCTTGAACGAGGTAGCCGCTCAAGACCTGTTGCGCATCGGCGTGCCCCCGCGCATTGAAGCCTTGCAGTCGCTCAGTCGCGCTCGTCAGGCTTTGGTGCTGCGCCATTGGTTGCGGCTGCACCACGCCAGCACGCCCAGCACAGCCCAGCTCCATGAACTCCTGGACCAGGTGGCCGCTTGCACCACCCGGGGCCATCGCCTGCACTTGAAAGTGGGACAGGGCTTTGTCGGTCGGGACGGTGCCGTTTTGTCATACCTGAGCTGAGCTGAGCTGAGTCTGTGCCTTTGATGGCGATGGATACCCGCATGCGCGGGCATGACAGAGGGGGTGCACCCCCTTACCCTTCAGATCTCACCCCCGAACCATTCAGATCTCACCCCGATCAAGTTGGGCTTGTCGGGTCAAGTAGGTGTCAGGCCGGTTGTTACAATCGATGGGCTTTGCCGGGGCCAAAACCCCTTCTAACGGTGGTGGTACGGGTCTCGATTGTTTTTTGAAACCCGCGTCTGCTTTCTTTTTATCTTCAGAACTACACATGGCTTTGATCGTTCACAAATACGGCGGCACCTCGATGGGCTCGACCGAGCGCATCCGCAATGTCGCCAAGCGCGTGGCCAAATGGGCGCGTGCTGGCCACCAGATCGTGGTGGTGCCCAGCGCCATGAGCGGCGAAACCAACCGTTTGCTGGGCCTGGCCAAAGAGCTGGCCCCCGCCAAACCGGGCGACGCCTACAGCCGCGAGCTGGACATGCTGGCCTCCACAGGCGAGCAAGCTTCGTCAGCCCTGTTGGCCATTGCCCTGCAATCCGAAGGCCAGCCTTCGGTCAGCTACGCCGGCTGGCAAGTGCCCATCAAGACCAACAGCGCCTTCACCAAAGCCCGCATCGAATCGATCGACGACGTGCGCGTGCGGGGTGACCTGAACGCTGGCAAGGTGGTCATCATCACCGGGTTTCAAGGGGTGGACGGCGACGGCAACATCACCACCTTGGGCCGTGGCGGCTCTGACACCTCGGCGGTGGCGGTGGCGGCAGCCCTCAAAGCCGACGAATGCCTCATCTACACCGACGTAGATGGCGTGTACACGACTGACCCGCGCGTGGTGCCCGAAGCGCGTCGCTTGCAAACCGTTAGCTTTGAAGAAATGCTGGAGATGGCATCGCTCGGCTCCAAAGTCCTGCAAATCCGCTCGGTCGAATTTGCTGGCAAATACAAAGTGCCCATGCGTGTGCTGTCGAGCTTCACGCCCTGGGACATCGACATCAACGAAGAAGCCGCATCCGGCACCCTGATCACTTTTGAGGAAGACGAACAAATGGAACAAGCCGTCGTTTCCGGCATCGCATTCAACCGCGACGAAGCCAAAATCTCTGTCTTGGGCGTGCCCGACAAGCCCGGCATTGCCTACCAAATCTTGGGCGCTGTGGCCGATGCCAACATCGAAGTGGACGTGATCATCCAGAACCTGAGCAAAGACGGCAAGACCGACTTCAGCTTCACCGTGCACCGCAACGACTACGCCAAAACCATTGACCTGCTCAAGGAAAAAGTCTTGCCCGCTTTGGGTGCTGCCGAAGTGGCGGGCGACGCCAAGATCTGCAAAGTGTCCATCGTCGGTATTGGCATGCGCAGCCATGTGGGCGTGGCCAGCAAGATGTTCCGCAGCCTGAGCGAAGAAGGCATCAACATCCAGATGATTTCTACCTCCGAGATCAAGACGTCGGTCGTGATCGATGAAAAATACATGGAATTGGCGGTGCGCGCACTGCACAAAGCCTTCGATCTGGATCAAGCCTAAGTTATAATCTGCCCACTGGAAACGTGACCGAGTGGCCGAAGGTGCTCCCCTGCTAAGGGAGTATGGGGTGTAGAGCCTCATCGAGGGTTCGAATCCCTCCGTTTCCGCCAAAACTGGGTTTTTTGTTGTCTAACAAAGCCCTAAAAAAACCCCGCAAGCCTAGTGTTTGCGGGGTTTTTTGTTTTTTATCGTCCAAAAAGCGGTATTGCCATCTTGTACCTGGTGGGGGTATGTTTGGGGGCATGGGGGTATTCGATTGGGGGTATTTCCAAAAAACAATTTTGGGAGTGCTCTATGTCTCTTACTGATACCGCCATTAAAAAGAGCAAACCAGGCGAGAAACCCGTCAAATTAAGCGATGGCAAGGGCCTTTATTTGCTTGTCAATCCTGTTGGATCGAAGCTCTGGCGCTGGAAATACAGGTTCCTGGGCAAAGAAAAGGTGATGTCGCTGGGAGCTTATCCAGACGTTTCCCTTGCCCAGGCACGAGAGGGCATGGGCGCGGCTCGTAAGTTGTTGGCCAATGGCACGGACCCCATGGCGCAGAGGGCTTCCGAAAAGATCACCAAACTGGCTTCCGCTGAAAACTCTTTCCAGTCAGTGGCCTTGCTGTGGTGGGACCACTGGCACGGTGCCAAAAGTGCGCGGCATGCAGATGATGTGATGCGCCGCCTAAAGGCAGACGTATTTCCAGCCATCGGCGCTAAGCCGGTGTCAGAGATACAAGCCCATGAGCTGGTGGCGATGGTGCAGACGATTTCAAAGCGTGGGGCCTTAGACATTGCCAAGCGGGCTTTGCAGACCTCGGGGCAGGTATTCCGCTACGCAGTGGCACATGGACTTGCTCAGCGCAACCCGGCCAGCGACATCAAGCCTAGCGACGTGCTTGCGTCCCGTAAAGCGGGCAATTACGCACGTATTAGCGCTAAGGAGCTGCCCGAGTTGTTGAGGCACATCGAAGGATATACGGGGGCAGCGGTGACGCGCCTGGCAATGAAGTTGATGGCGCTGACCTTTGTTCGTACCTCGGAACTGATCGGCGCACGCTGGGTCGAGTTTGATTTGGAGGGAGGTCGCTGGGACATCCCTGCTTCTCGGATGAAAATGAAAACTCCACACATCGTGCCGCTTTCCACTCAGGCGTTGAACTTATTGCACACGCTGAAATTGGTGTCCGGTCGCAGTAAGTTGTTGTTTCCTGGAGAGCGAGACCACGAGAAGTCAATGAGCAACAACACAATTTTGGGTGCGCTGGATCGGATGGGCTACAAAGGTCGGATGACAGGCCACGGATTTCGTGGGGTGGCCTCGACCCTTTTGCATGAAATGGGGTTTGATCACGCCCATATTGAGTTGCAACTGGCGCACCAGGAGCGTAACGCGGTGAGCGCAGCCTACAACCACGCTACCTACCTCATGCAGAGAACCGTGATGATGCAGCATTGGGCGGATTATCTGGATAGCTGCTCTAGCGGTAAAGTATTGGCGTTTCCCCCTGTGTGTTGACGCCGATCCAATATTGACCACCTGTGCCGATTGAATTTTGACCAGGGGCTTGAGCCAGCTTTTATGTCTGCTGGCTGTGGATAACTATAAGTTCAATTGTCGTCCTGCAGCTCCTTTCTCTCCGTTTTTCTTGCCTGCTC
>NZ_FBYA01000005.1 GCF_001517545.1 Limnohabitans sp. Rim47
AGGTTCGAATCCCCGCTGATGCTCAAAGCGGTGAGGCCGGTGAACGCACCATCAACATCCGCTGCACCAGTGATGGTCAACGCATTGCCGCCACCGGCCAGCGTGCTTTGCGTGTTCACTGTTGAGGCGGTCAAGGTACGGTCGCCGCCACTCAAAGTCACCGCACCAGCGTAAGTCTGCATACCCGTGGTCGTGACATTCGCGCCAATGTTCGCAGTTCCCGACACGCTCAGGTTGGTGATGCCTGTGAAAGCACCGTCAATGTCGGCCGCACCCGTGATGGTCAACGCATTGCCGCCACCGGCCAGCGAGCTTTGCGTGTTGATGATGGATCCGCTCAATGTGCGGTCGCCACCGCTCAAGGTCACGGCACCGGTGTAGTTTTGCGAGCCACTGGTCGTGACGTTCGCGCCAATGTTGGCAGTGCCCGACACGCTCAAGTTCGTAATACCGCTCAAGGCGCCATCGATGTCGGCCGCACCGGTGATGGTCAACGCATTACCGCCACCGGCCAACGTGCTTTGCGTGTTCACTGTCGAGGCGGTCAAGGTACGGTCGCCACCGCTTAGAGTCACGGCACCTGCGTAAGTCTGCATGCCCGTGGTCGTGACGTTCGCACCGATGTTGGCAGTGCCCGACACACTCAAGTTTGTAATACCGCTGAATGCGCCATCGATGTCGGCCGCACCTGTGATCGTCAGCGCGTTGCTGCCACCGGCCAACGTGCTTTGTGTGTTCACTGTCGAGGCGGTCAAGGTACGGTCGCCGCCGCTGAGCGTCACGGCGCCGGCGTAAGTCTGCGTGCCCGTGGTCGTGACATTTGCAGCAATGTTGGCAGTGCCCGACACGCTCAAGTTTGTAATACCGCTGAATGCGCCATCGATGTCGGCCGCACCTGTGATCGTCAGCGCGTTGCTGCCACCGGCCAAGGTGCTTTGTGTGTTCACTGTCGAGGCGGTCAAAGTCCGGTCGCCACCGCTGAGCGTCACGGCGCCGGCATAAGTCTGCGTACCCGTGGTCGTGACATTCGCGCCAATGTTCGCAGTTCCCGACACACTCAGGTTGGTGATGCCNGCCAAGGTGCTTTGTGTGTTCACTGTCGAGGCGGTCAAAGTCCGGTCGCCACCGCTGAGCGTCACGGCGCCGGCATAAGTCTGCGTACCCGTGGTCGTGACATTCGCGCCAATGTTCGCAGTTCCCGACACACTCAGGTTGGTGATGCCAGTGAATGCGCCGTCGATATCGGCTGCACCCGTGATGGTCAACGCATTGCCGCCACCGGCCAGCGTGCTTTGCGTGTTGATGGTCGAACCGATCAAGGTGGTGTCAGCACCCAGCGTGATGGCATCGCCATAAGTTTGTGTGCTGGTAGTGTCAACACCCCCGCCGTTGATCAGCAGCGTTCCACCTGAATTGGTCGTCAAGCCAGCAGCTTTCACAGCTTGTGCCAACGTCGTGACGCCACTGCTGTTAAGCGTTATCGTGCCCAANATGGCATCGCCATAAGTTTGTGTGCTGGTAGTGTCAACACCCCCGCCGTTGATCAGCAGCGTTCCACCTGAATTGGTCGTCAAGCCAGCAGCTTTCACAGCTTGTGCCAACGTCGTGACGCCACTGCTGTTAAGCGTTATCGTGCCCAAGCGTGTGGTCTGACCCACCGCACCAGTCAATGTGATGGCGCCCGTGCCTGCATTAAGGCTCAATGCCTTGGCGCCATCGACCGCACCCGTCACCACAATGTCGCCCGCTCCAGCGCCGGTATTGACGCTCAGGTTGTCAGCCAAAGTCAGGCTGCCGCCCAAAGTCACGTTGCTGTTRTTGGTGCCCAAGRTTGAAGCCGAGGACACCGTCACTGCACCAGCGTAAGTCTGCGTGCCCGTGGTCGTGACRTTYGCAGCAATGTTGGCAGTGCCCGACACGCTCAAGTTTGTAATACCGCTGAATGCGCCATCGATGTCGGCCGCACCTGTGATCGTCAACGCGTTGCCGCCACCGGCCAGCGTGCTTTGCGTGTTGATGGTCGAACCGATCAAGGTGGTGTCAGCACCCAGCGTTATGGCATCGCCATAAGTTTGTGTGCTGGTAGTGTCAACMCCCCCGCCGTTGATCAGCAGCGTTCCACCTGAATTGGTCGTCAAGCCAGCAGCTTTCACAGCTTGTGCCAACGTCGTGACGCCACTGCTGTTAAGCGTTATCGTGCCCAACGGCGCCGGCATAGGTCTGAGTACCCGTGCTTGTGATGTGCCCGCCAAGATCAGCGGCACCACTCACGCTCAAACTCGCCAAACGGCTCACATCGCCATCCACGTCTGCAGCCCCCGTGATGATCAGCGCGTTACCGCCACCGTCAACTGTACTTTGGGTGTTAACAGTGGATCCCGTCAGCGTGCGTGCACCTCCGCTCAGGGTCACGGCACCCACATAAATCTGCGTACCGCTGGTGGTGACATTGGCACCCAGATTTGATCCGCCTGACACGCTCAGATCAGTGATGCCACTGAATGTACCGTCGATGTCAGCATCGCCTGTGATCGTCAAGGCGTTGTTGCCACCGGCAAGGGTGCTTCGAGTATTCACGCTCGAGCCAGTCAGCGTGCGTGCACCGCCGCTGAGTGTCACCGCGCCTGAGTAGATTTGTGTGCTGCTGGTCGTTACATCTGCACCAAGATTGGAGTCACCCGAAATGCTCAGGCTTCTCAAGCCGGTATAGGCACCATCCACATCCGCATCACCCGAGATGATCAGGGCATTGCCGCCGCCCACCAAGGTGCTCTGGGTGTTGATAGTGGATCCACTCAGCGTGCGGTCACCGCCGCTCAGGGTCACAGCACCTGCATAAGTTTGTGTGCCAGTGGTGGTCACGTTGGCGCCCAACGTGGCAATGCCAGTCACAGATAACGCAGACAAGGCAGTGCTGCCACCCACCGCACCACCCAAGATGACACGGCCCGTGTTGTTCAGCGTCAAGGCGTGTCCACCGTTGACAGTCGACAAGGTCAAATCACCAACGGTCTTGATGGTGGTATCGGCACTCAAGACAACGGCACCCGACAAAATCACCGAATTACTGGCAGTGTTGGCCAATGCCCCCGAGCTGCTAACCCCAGTGCCCGCCAGCGTCCAGGTGTTGGCCGCGTTAAAGCCAGCCACATCGACTGCGCTGCCGCTTGCGACAGCCACAGCCGTCGTTCCAAGACCCCGCACATGACCCAACTGAGCCAGACCTGCAGAAATGGTGCTGCCACCCGAAAATGTGTTGTCGGCTGACAGCACCAAAGTGCCCGCACCTAATTTGGTAATGCCGTAAGCATTGCCGCCGTCAGCAATTACACCTGTGATGGTCAAGGTGTCTCCGCTGCCGACCTCAATGAAACTATGAGCCGCCAAATTAACCGAGCCGCTCCAGCTGCTGGTCGCGTCCTTGAACGTGCCGCCAGCCAGACTCAGCGCTTCCCCGACTACATTGACGCCCACCAAGTCCAAAGCAGCGCCATTCGACACGGTGGTGCCCGCTGCCGCCGAACCCAGGCCCGAGGCGTGGCTAATGGCCAAGGTGCCGCTGCTGATCAAGGTAGCACCCTCATAGGTGTTGGCACCCGACAATGTCAAAATTCCTGAACCCACCTTAGTCAAACCACCGGCCTGAGATATCACACCACTGAAGGTGGTGTTGGCATTGCCGCCACCCATCGTCAAAGTGGCGCTGCCCAACTTGATCTGACCGCTTCCTGAAATCGATGCCACGGTTTCAGCAAAACCTGACAACGACCAAACTGCTCCGGCCTCCACCGTGAGTGCCGAGCTGTCGTGCAGCACCGAGGCCGCGCCACTTGCGAGCGTGCCCCCGCTGACGCGAGTGGCGCCTGTAAATGTGTTCGGACCAGACAGGGTCAGGGTACCGGCACCCGCTTTGGTCAAGCTGCCTGTACCAGAAATCACGCCACTGAAAGTCGAATCTGCATCGCTTCCACCCGCGATCAATGTGGCAGCGCCCAATGCAATACTGCCTCCACCCGCAATGGAGCCAACTGTTTCTGAAAAACCATTCAAATCCAACGTTGCGTTGCCGACCACAGTCACTGCTGTGCTGTCGTGCAAAGTACCGGAGGCGCCGCTCTTCAACGTACCCGAACCAACCGTGGTGGTCCCGGTGTAGCTGTTGACACCAGACAAGGTCAAGGTGCCTGCACCGGCTTTGACCAAGGCCGCGCCGGCCCCGTTGACCACACCGCCAAAACTACTGGTGCCAGATTGCGTGACGGTCAGGGTGCGACCATCGGCCAGTGTCACACCGCCTGTGCCCGTCAGGCCCGTGGTGGTGATGCTGATGTCACCTGTGCTGGCATTGGTGGTGGTCAAGTTATCGCTGAGGGTGACCACAGCACCCAACAAAGAGACCGCCCCCGCAACAGAAGTGGCATTGGCCAAAGTGATGTTGGCCGTGTTGCTGGCTTTGCCAATCGTCAAACCCCCTAAAGTCGATCCAAAGCTCCAACCGCTGGTAGAAAAAGCGCTGGAAAAACTATCCCCCACCGACTGAATGGTCAACCCGCCTGCGGTCTTCATGACCAAGCCGGACCCCGGCGTCATGGCATTGGCGTTCAGGGTAAGGGCCCCGGTTGTATTGCCAGAGGTGCCGTTCCAACCCAAATTGACACCTGCATTGAACTTGATGCCAGTTTCATTGACTGCAGCGATACCCGTCAAACTGATGGCACCCGAAGTGGAATAAATCGAGGCGGTGTTGCCACCGTCCATCAAGATGCCTGAGCGTTCACGTGCGAGCCCGGTTCCAGCACTACCGATCAATGTGATGGCCCCTGAATCGGTGTAAATTTGCGGACCGTTGAACAGATTGACACCCACACCGTGTGAGTCACTGCGGTTGTTTTTACCGCCAATACCGTCAATCAACACCGTGCCAGCGCCTCCCGTCTTGATGACGGTGTTGGTCACCACATCGATACCAATCGCATAGTCAGCTGTTGCAGGACTCACCCAATCTGCACCTTGCCAACCTTTTCCGCGAATGGCCACATTGCCGTTGGCACTCGAACCCGATGCATCTAGAGTGGTTTGGTCAATCCACACACCACGGTAACGCTGCCCAACAGCACCGTCTGCAGACCCCTCGGCATAACCCGACCCATCCAATCCACCACCCAATGTGATGTTGCCGCCATGGGTGCGCACGGTGGCGCCCGTCATCAAAATGCCGCCGCCTGCAGAACCATCGCTGTTGGCGCTCAACGTCATATTGCCACCCTGCGTTGAAAGATCGACACCCGCAGAAGCCACGATGTCTTTGCTGGCAATTAGCCTGAGCTGATCGCTGGTGGTGACAGTCACGTCATTGACGAGTTCGATTTTTCCGCCCAAGACGGTGATAGGTCCCGCCACAGTGATGGCGTTGGCCAATGTGATGTTGGCGCTGTTGCCCACCTTGCCCAGAGTCAAGCCTGTCAAAGTGTTGCCAAAGTTCCAGCCTGCGGTGCTGAATGCGTTGGTGAAATTATTGGCACTCGACTCAATGCGCAGAGCACCCGAACCTGCAAAGGTTTTGCTGATGGGATTAGGTGCATCGTTTTGCAAGACCAATGTGCCAGCATTGATGGTGGTTGTGCCGCTGTAAGTGTTATTGGCGGTCAAGGTCAAGGTGTTAACGCCCAGCTTGGTCAATGCGCCTGTGCCACCGATCGCGTTGGCCACTGTGATGTTGTCAGACCGGTCAAAGGTCAGTAAGGCGTTGTTGATCACAGCACCGGTGCCTAACTTGCCGGCCACTCCGCCTAGGCCCACCTGTAAGGTGCCCGTGCTGATGGTGGTGTTGCCGCTGTAGGTGTTCTCGGCCGCCAAGATCAACTTGCCTGTACCTGTCTGCTGAAGACTTCCTATGCCCGACAACACGCCCGTCAAGGTGATGTCATCGCTGCGGTTGAAGGACAGCGTGCCGCTGTTGCTCAAAGCACCGGTCCCCATCGAGCCTGTAGTGCCACCCGCACCAATTTGCAAAGTGCCAGCGGCAATCGTGGTCGTACCGCTGTAAGTGTTGTTTGCAGATAAAGACAGGATATTGCTGCCGTATTTGACAACCGACCCCGTGCCACTGATCAATCCACTGTAGGTGAGGTTCGCGTTTTGGTTAAATGCCAGCTGCGCTTGGTTGACAATATCGCCCACCATGCGCCCTCCCATATTCAACTCAAGGTAACCCGAAGAAATCGTGGTGCCACCGGAATAGCTGCTTTCGCCCGTCAAATACAAAGCACCTGCACCCGCTTTGTTCAAGCTAGCGCCAATGCCTGTGATGGCACCCGCATATGTGCTGTTGCCCGATTGAGTCAAAGTGAAGGCACGGCCGTTGGCCAACTGGATGCCGCCAGTCCCCGTCAAACCGGTGGTGTCAACAGTGACGTTGCCGGTGCTGGCATGGGTAGACACCAAGTTGCTGTTCAACGCCAAGTCACCCCCCGTGATTGACACCGGGCCATTGGCAGTCACAGAAGCACCGAGGGTGATGTTTCCGGAGCCAGCATTCCAAGTCAATGAGGTCGGTGCGGCTGATGCGCCAATCACACCCGATTGCATGATGGTCTTGTTGTCCGTTAGAACAGCCAGCGCGAAAGCACCATTCACCGCACCGCTGAGCGTCAAGTCACCCGTGTTGCCCTTGATCACAGCATCCGCACCCAAGGTGATCGCTCCGGATAAGGTAGCGGCCGTACTGGTGCTGTTGTACAAAGCGCCTGAAGTGCTGATACCTGTGCCTGAGAGGCTCAGCGTGTTGGCGAGGCTGTACCCACCCAAATCCAACGCGGCGCCACTGGCGACTGTGACCTGGCCCCGACCCACCGCACTCGAAGTGATGGCCCCTGCTGTGCCTGTGGTGCTGGCGTTCACCCATAGCAAACCAGACGACACCGTGGTGCCACCGCTGTAGGTGTTGGCGCCATTCAATTTCAAAGAGCCCGTGCCTTGCTTGGTAATCGAGCCAGTGCCCGACACAACACCAGAAATTTGGCTGGCCGCAGAGTTGTTCAGGGTCAGGCCATTCGCAGCCAAATTCACAGCAGCCAGATTAATGACGGTGCCGTTCAAGGTGGCATTGCTCGTCAAAGTGGCATCACCGGCATAGGTTTGCGCCGCCGTGGTGGTGATGTTGCCGCCAATTTGCGATGTTTTGGTCACCGCAACAGATTGCGCCGAAGCAATTTCTGCTGTGGTTTTGAAGGCGCTGTTGGTCGTAATGTTGCCCACTGCTGCACTCCCACCTGTCACCCCATTCAGCTGCAATTTGCCAATGGTGGAAGTGGTGCTGTTTACACCGACCGTGAAGCCATTCCAATTTTCATTGCTCAGGCTGGTCCAGCTTAAGTTAGTGGTGGAGTTCACAAATCGAATCGTCCCGTGCGGCTCACCACTGGTGCCGAGCAACTTGTATTGCTGGGTGGCGCTGTCATAAGACTTGGAAAGTGTCCCGGTGCCATAAAAGCCGCTGCCAGCGCCATTGAATCCGGCGTAGCTGGCGATGGTGAAGTCCTGGTTAAAACCATACCCGTTGCCATTCAAGCTCACCACACTGAATGCCACGTTTTCAACCGATTCACTGAATGTCAGCGATTGCGTGCCCGCATATTGCAACCGGATGATGTCGGTGCTTGCTGGGCCGTTAGCCACCAAGGCACTCGTGTAAGGCGACGGGCTTCCCGTCCAATAATTGGTGCCGCCAGATGTTTGCACCCCTGCCCAGCCTTGTGGGTTGCTGTACACCACTGTGATGACCGTGCCGTCAATGGTCACCGTACCCGTCACTGTTTTTGCCGCGTCATTGACACTGGTCCAGTCCACCCAATAATAGGTTGAACTTGAGATATTGGCGCTCAGATTTTTGGGCGATGCTGCACTCACCGAGTCCAGCGTCGAATTGAAGGTGATGCTGCCGTTCGAGGTCGTTACCAAGTTGGTGTCTTCAGCCAAGGTCACGGCACCGTTGTAAATTTGGTGTCCGGTGGTGGTGATAGTGTTGGCCAGCACAGAAGCGCCTGTCACCGTGAGGCTAGAAGAGCCTGCGCCATTGATGATGGCAGCCGTTCCCGCCATGCTCAACGAGCCCAAGGTCAACGCGTTACTTTGAATGTCAAGCGTCGTGCCCGTGGCCAAGCTCAAACCACCTGCACCGCCATTCAGTGAGGCGCCTGCGCCCAAACGCAGTGTGCCCCCGGTGACCGAGGTCAGTCCATCATAGGTTTGCGCGGCGCCCAACACCAGCGCGCCGGAGCCCGCTTTGGTCAAGGCATAAGAGGACGCGCCATCGGTGATCACACCCAAATAAGTCAAGGTCTTGCCGCTGGCCACAGCGAGGGCGCTGTCTGCCGCCAAGGTGATGCCACGCAGGTTACTCAAGGTGAACGTTTCACTGGCCATCAAACTGCCGCCGTTGAGCACCAATTTTCCGGTCGTCAAGGCAACGGGGCTCAATCCCAAATTGCCATCACTCGAAATTTGCAAGCCACCACCAGACACCGTGGTCACACCGCCATAGGAGTTGGCACCCGACAGTGTGAGCGTACCTGCACCTTGCTTAGTCAGGCTGCCGGCGCCACTGATCAGCCCAGCCAGCGTCACATCATTTGAGCGGTTCACGACCAAACTGCCGTTGTTCACAATGGCACCCAACACAGTGCCCGCGCTAGCACCTGTGCCCAAATAAAGCGTGCCGCCCGAAATGGTGGTGCTGCCTGTAAAGGTGTTGTTGCCGGTCAGGTACAAATCGGCAGAGCCGGTCTTGGTCAGACTGCCGGTACTGGTGGCCATGACACCGCCCACGGTGAGGTTGCCGTCGGTTTGAAGCGTCAGGCCAAAAGCCCCAGCAAAAGCGTTACCCGTAGAGGGCGTGATGGACAAAGAGTCAGCATCCACTTGCATCTCGGTGACAGCACCCAAGGTGATCCCGCCCGTCAGCGTATTGGCCCCCGACAAACTGCGCACCGCCCCGTTGCCGGAGACCCCAGTGCCCGAAAGCGTCAGGGCATCGGCCAGCGTGATGCCACCCGAAAGTTCCAGTGCGCCGCCGCTGACCGTGGTACCACCGGCAGCTGTACCCAAGCCCCCAGAGTTTGTCACCCGTAACACGCCCCCACTGATGGTGGTGGCCCCCGTGAAGGTGTTGTTGCCCGACAAAATCTGGGTGCCATTGCCCGACTTACTCAGCAACACACCGCCCGAAATAGCGCCTGAATAGTTGTAGCTGCCTGAAGCAGGGTTGAGCGTGATGGCGCCTGCACCCGTGGTGGTGATATTTTCAGAACCAAGCAACCCAGCAGCCGTGAGCGTGACGGAACCTGCTGTGATGCCGCTGATGCTGCCGTAAGAGCCAATCGTCAACGGCCCGGTGTTGGTATAGGTGAGCGAGCCCGTGCCCAAGCTGGCCGTGATGGCTTGAATGGATGACCCTGTGCCCGTGAGCGAATAGCTCTGGTTGGTGCCCAACAAGGCCAAGCCATAGGCCGTCATATTGCCGGTGATGCTGGGCGCTTTGGAGTGGATTTGGATGTAGCCCGTCGATGTGTTGGCCGTGATACTGCCCAGCCAATTGATGCCTTTTGCGGGACCAAACGCCGGGTTATCGGCATCGGCTAGTGCATAAATCGGGTTGATCTGGCCGTTGGTGGTGTTGGTGGCTGCATTGACAAACACCCCGCTGCCTGTAGAGGCAGAAGTGATTTTTGCACCCTGGAAAATCACCGAGCCATTGGCCGCTGACACCGCCGGAGCAGAGGAGTAAATACCGTAGTCTGTCGACGTGGCGCTAGGGGTGTAGCCCGACAAAGTGACATTGCCCCCCGTGGATGTGATGCCGCCTGAGCTGAAATACAAACCATCCGATGTTTTGGCGTAACCAATCAATTGGATGTCAGCAGCCGCCGTGATGTTGCCTTGCCAACCATCTTGACGGATACCGTTCAGGCCACCCGCACCTGTAATGTAAATAGACCCCGCACTGGCCACAATCGGCAGTCGAATGTAAGTGGCACCAAAGCTGCTGTTGTTGATCAACCCATCCATCGTGATGTTGCCGGTGTCAGACCGCACGCCCTGGGTGGTTGAACCTCCATCGGCCACCGTTAAATAGAGGCCAATGCCCTGCATCGACACCCCCTTCAGGGTGATGTCGCCTTTGGCGCGCAAAGTGTCTGTAGAGCTGTAAAGCGTAATGCCACCAGAAATACCGGCGGTGCTGGCGTTGTTGTCGATCCAGCGGTTGGCATAACCTGTCATCGACAAATCACCATTGAAACTTCGAATGATCTGGTTAGAGCCCCACATCAAAATGCCGTGCCCGTTGCCGGCCGAGCCATTCATTCCGGCAGACGCGCCATTGGCATAAATTGTGACGTCGTCATACGCCAAGATGGCGGTGCCGGTCGCGTCCATGCGCAAACCCGCACCATCAGCGTTAGAGCCGGTGGTGGCCGCATTGATGGTAATGGAACCCCCTGCGGTGGGTGCTGTGGTGCTGTTGCCCGCCACAATACCGCCGCCATTAACGTAAAGGCCATAACCACCGTTGGCGGTGATCGAAATGTTGCCGGCAGTTGACTGAATGAAGCGACTGTCGCTCTGGAAATAAGCCCAATTACTCGTGGTGTTGCTGCGGGCATTGATGTTGATGTCGCCATTGGCTTTGAACAAGCCGGCTCCGTAGATGTACGCCCCCTCCAGTCCACCGGTAGATGTGAGGCTGATGCTGCCGTTGGCCACCAAGGAGCCCGCCACCATTTGTGTTCCGTAGCCTGACCCACCCGTGGTGTTGAGCGTGATGTTGCCGCCCGCGGTGGGGTCGGTCAGGTGGTTGCCCGCCACGATAGAGGTGGCGCTGGTGGACACATAAAGACCACCCCACGAACCTCGGGCGTTGATGGTGATGTTGCCTCCGGTGGATTGAATGGACCGACCCGTGTCCACCACCAAGCCCCAAGTGCCCAAGCTGCTGCCAGTGGCATAACCGGCTTGAATGCTGATGTCGCTGTTCGACTTGATAGAGCCTGAGGCGCCCTCCATTCGGAAGGTATGCAGTGTGCTGGTATTGAGGGCTGTGATGTCAATCGCACCATGGGCCACCAAAAACGAGGTGTCCAACTGCAAACCATGCGCACTGGTGCCGGTCGCGTTGATGGTGATAGTGCCACCTGAGGTGGGATTGGCCTCGCTGTTGGCCGCGATCAACTTACCGTATATGTAAGCCCCACCTTGGCCACTGGCGGTGATAGCAATGTTGCCGGCAGTGGACTGAAAAATCTTGTTGGTTTCAACAAACATGCCCCAGTTGTTGCCACTGGTGCTGGTGCTGTTGAGGGTGATGTTGCCTACGGCCAAATTGGTGCCCGTGCCACCAAAATACGAGCCTCGGTTGCCCGTACTCGAGGCATTCACCGTGATCGAACCGAAAGCTGTCAATGAGCTCGATTGCTGTTGCAGGCCGTAATTGGATGAACCTGTTCCATTGATGGTGATGTTGCCCCCCGAGATGGGCGTGCTGGCATTGTTGGCGGCAATCAGTTGGGTCAACGTCAAATAGACGCCACCCGTGCCCGCGCCAGTGACCGAAATATTCCCTGCTGTGCTCTGAATGGTGCCACTGGACTCTAGGGCGACGCCCCAGTTGCGTGCGGCATTTTGACCGTTGAGGGTGATGTCCCCGCCCGCACTGATGGAGGCGGTATTGGTGGTGAACACACCGTAGTGGGCCGTGCCCCCCACACCAGAAATAGTCACCTTGCCCGTCGTACTCACCGCGGTGCTGCCATGCAGACGAACCCCGTCGTATGAACTCGTTGAGTTGCTGTTGCCCGTCAACGTGATGTCACCCGAGCCTGAGCTGAGCGCGGTGTTGTAGATTCGAATGCCATTCCACTCACCCGTCGCAACGCCCGTTAAGGTGATTGCTCCGTTGCCGGTGGTGGTGATGCCACCCGCAGCATCCAAAAGAATACCGTCACCATAGGTGCTGGACGTAGGGTTGCCCAGACCGCGCAAGGTGATGTTGCCACCACCCGCTTGAATGTACTGAGTGGCGCCTGCGAGGTGAATACCAATATTGGAAATACCTTTACTGGCGTAGCCTCCCGTGCATGAAAAAGTGCCTGCGCAACCCACGGTGGCATCGGCAGTGCCGCCGGCCAGCACCACATTGCCGCCCCAGGTTGACATAAAAGCGCCAAACCGAATACCCCCGGCATTGCTGTTGTCGGTGTCGGAATAGGCAGACACATTGAGCGATTTTCCCGAGGCTCCCGAAACACTGTTGGTGAACACAATATCTTTGGAGGCCATCAGGGTCAGACTGCTGCCATCAAGGTTATTGGTGATGGCGCCTGCAATAGTGATGTCTTTGTCTGCCGCCACGGTTTGCAGCGTCGAGGCCCCGCTCAAGCTGCTGGCCGCAACCGACAGAGCCTGATTGGTTTTGAGCGTCAGCGCACTGTTGCTGATGACGATGTTTTGAATGCTGTTGCCGGTGTTGGTGGCCGTGAACCCTGACGCATTGGCAAAGGTGACGGTGTTGGTGCTTGCGCTCACCACTCCGCTGAGCGTCATAGCTCCAGTGCCGCCCAATGTTGAGTTGGCGACCACCGTCACTGTGCCGCTGGCAGTGGCTGCGTTGCTGCTGTCGCCGTTAATCAAGGCACCAGCACTGGAAGTACCAGCACCTAAAAGGTAGAAATTATTGGCGATAGTTTTGCCGTTCAAATCAGCAGTGGAACCCAGACCACTGACTTGATAAATCGGGGCAGTGCCAAAAGCAGCGTTATTGCCAGCAATGACTTTGCCTGCTTGGAGATAAACATTGCCGCTAAAACTATTGGTACCCGACAAAGTTAAATCTGCCGCTGCATTGTTAATGACTACGCCAGACCCACTCAAAACGCCGGCATATGTTTGAGCACTTGAATTTGCAAAAATCAAGTTGCCGTTATTGGTCACTGCGCTGTTGCCTAAGCCGCCAGCCACTTGCATTGTTGGATTCACATAACGCACGCACACCATAGAGGCTGTACCGCATAAGCCAGCAGTTGTAGCGGTGGTAACAGGCGTTAAAGTGGTATTGCCTGTATGCGTTAAATTGCCTGTGAAGGTGACTTTTGCAGATCGGTCTAGTGCTCTGAGACCATATCCTCCAACGCCTGAATTAACTGCATACACCATGTCTCCATTGAAGGCCTGGGCGTTGACTGCTTTTAGCAGTGCAGTTGAGGTATCTTGGAAAAACTCAAAACCACTGCTATCGACTTTAGCCTGCACGTTGGCGCCACTTTGTTGAAGCAGAACCATGACCCGCTTGGTGTATGTGGCGTCTTGGAAAAGAATATAAAAACTGCCCGTATTTGTCGCCGCATTGAAAGTTTTGTTGTTGACGCCAGACTCCACACCAGCCGTTCCTGATGATGTTGATGTGCCATGCAACGCACCACCTGAAATACGATTCAACAGCTCTGCCACAGTCGTGTTGGTCGCAATTGTTTCGTAGGCACTGTTCGATAAACTTGAACTGGATGTGGAATCGTAGAAACGATTGAATCTGGCCACCACTTCAAGTGTGCCTGTGCCAGAAATGTTATTGGCAACAGTCGTGTCAGCAGAAAGATCGAACTTGAGTGTGGCATTGTTTGTTACGTTGCCAGAACCTAAAGATCCTGTGCTAGAACCATTGCCCGCCTGAAGCGTACCGGCTGAAATTACCGTACCGCCGGAGTAGGTATTGGCACCCGTCAGCGAAAGGGCACCAAGACCTAGTTTTGTGAATGTAGATGCCGCGCCTGAAATGACACCGCTATAGGTAGAGCCTCCACTTTGGTTAACTGAAAATTCTCGGCTACTGGCAAGCACCACATTACCTGCGCCTGCTAAGCCAGCAGCTTGAATGGAGACATTGCCGCTGGCGGTATCTGTTGTTGTTATTGAGCCCGTTAACGTGACAGTGCTGGTACTTGTGAGGCTGACAGCCCCACTGGAAGAAATGTTTGACGCGTTCACCGTCAAAGCGGTTGAACTTAAGACGCTTAGCGCGCTGATGTTGCTTGCTTGAATATTGCTGATTTGATTGTTTGAATTGGTCAGGGTTACCGATGGGTTTGTTGTACAGGCGCTGCACTTGCCCAAAATCAGCGTGCCGGCACTGATACTGCCACCTTCGGTGGACGCCTGAGTAATACTCGTTCCGGCCAATAACTCAAGCTTGCCGTTAGGCAAATTAACCACTTTATTTCCGGTTGATGCCTCAAAATTAATGGTGGTCCCAGCTTCAAGTGTTAGCTTATTGCTCGTCGTTGAATTTATGTAGTAATCACTAATTCCTGAATTCTGCCAACCGTATACCGCAATAAGGCCTGAGGCAAGCACCCTGACATTTCCCGAATTCAGCGCACTGACTATCGTTCTGGTTTTTAATGTAGCGACCCCAGGATAAGAGACGCCATCCACCGTTGGGCCATACGTTTTAGTGGTTTCACTGCCTGGATCAATAGCGTTCGCCGATGGGTTGGCTGCTTGGGCGGTAAAGGTGGTGGTGCCAGTTGTCGTGTAGTTAAAACCTGTCCAGTCAGGGGTAACAATCCACAAATGCTCGGGGTCTAATAACCATTCGCCATCAAGCCCATGGTTTGATTTGGTGGACACAAAAATAGCGTCACCCATTTGCAGCCATCTACCGGACGTTTCCACTTGGCCGCCATTGCCGCCATTCACACCGCCCTTGGCCAAGATACTGCCTTCCACGGTGGTCACCGATTTGGCATTGTGAATATCACTCCACAACACCACCGTGCCACCTTGGCCGTTTTCTGTGGCGCTGGCATCAATTACCACGGCTTGGCCCATGGTCACGGTGGTGGCTTGGGGCAAGTCGCCCGTGCCTTGCCAGCCGCCGCCCACATACACCTCGCCTCCACCGCTGGCACCCGTGCTGTCGATGCGTGTGCTGTCCTGTAGAAGCAGCGTGGTACCGGTGATGGATACCAGACCACCACGTCCACGGCGGCTGCTGGTGCTGATCAGGGTATTGCCGTTGATCAACACAGTGGGTACACCAGGCAGTGGCGACGACGGGTCTATCGGCATCGCGGCTGAGCCAGGTGTGGCACGCATTTGCACTTGGCCTCCGCGGATCTCGCCATCGACCACAAGAGTACTGCTCGTGACCGTCACATCGCGGCCTTCTACAACGATGGCACCACCCACGCCCGCGTTGCTGGTGGCAGAAACCGTGGCACTGTCGATCTTGACCGCATGGCTGGACTCGAGACGCACCTCGCCACCGCGGTCGATACCGTCTGCACGCACTTGCGACAACGGTGCCAGCACAATGCTTGCAGGTGCCGTTTGGGGTGCGGCGCTGCTGGTTTGAATCAGCACTTTGCCGCCAGGCCCTTGGGATCCAGAAACGTCAATGACGCCCGCGTTTTCAATGCGTTGCGCCTGAATGTGCACCTCACCACCTTGAATGACCCCTTTGGCATTGAGCACGCTGGTGCTGGTCAATTGCACCTTGCCGCTTTGCAGCAAGATGCGCCCGCCCTGACGGGTCAGGCTGTTGGCATTCAGCTGCCCACTGTTGATGATTTGGCCAGTCAAAGCATCCATGGCCGTGGCGCTGAGGATGATCAATCCATCGGGGGCATGGACTGCCGTTTTGTTTTCGACCAATGTCGCGATCAGACTGGGGCTGACCGTGATACTGGCCAATTTGCTGGAAGGGTCAAAGTTAAGGCTCACAACTTCTGCACCCGCCATGACGACGGTGCCTTGCTGCGCCAAGATCAAGCCTTCGTTGCGCACCTGCGGTGCCAACAAGGCCACATAACCACTGAGTGCGACTCGAATAGCTCCCTCGTTGACCACAGCACCTGTGGCTTCGTTGCGAGAGAAGTCGGCTTTGCCCGCCATGAAATTGGCGTCACTTTGACTCATGGTGGTAGCGGTCACGGCCCCCACATCCAACACAGCGCTCTTGCCAAAGTACACACCGGCGGGGTTGATCAATGTGACCTGGCCGGGCGCGTTGATCTTGCCAAAAATCTGACTGGGGTTAGCGTCGCGCACACGGTTCAAGGTGGCAGCTTGTGCGTTGGGCTGGTTGAAGTTGACTGTGCCGGCCGACCCCACATTGAAGGTGCCCCAATTGATCACGGCCCGTTGTGAACTTTGGTCAATGTTGAGCACCGGCGCAGTGGCTGTACCCGCTCTGCCCATTTGTGCAATGCCCGCAGCCACCTGCCCTTGTGCGGGCAATTCGGTCGGGGCTGGCGGTCCGGCCGCGGCCGACCCCAATTGCGCGGCCATCCCCAACACAACAGCCAGCTTGGCCATTTTTTTAACAAGAGAACTCCGTTTTCCGCACGAACGGGCAGTCTCCGCCACCACCGTCCAGGTGGCGGTGACTTCGTTGAAGACGATGCGGTAAACCTTGTTCACAGTCTTTTTTTATTCAGAAAGGAATGCTGGCTGTCAGCCAGACACGGCTGAGGCGAAGGGTGCCATCGTTGTCTTTGCCCTCTGAAGTGGGCCGTGGATTGGGTGACACGCGACGTGAAACGGTGACCTTGGCCTCCGCACCCGAAACAAAACGGTAAGTGACCGACACACCGCGACCGTGCAGCATGAGTTCATTGCTCTGGTCATTGAGCAGCGTGGTGCCATCTGCACGGAATGGGACCTTGAACTGGGTCACACGACCATAGTCATAAAACAACGTGGATTGCCACTGTGCATTCCAGTCACGCCGCAGTTCCAGCGTGGCAGTGACGCCAGCGCTGCCTCCAGCCTCGCTGCCGGGGAACGCACGAACCCCCGATGCGCCACCCAAATACAACTTTTCTGAAGAGTCCAGGTTTTTGCTGGCCCATTGCTTGGATGCGGCCATGAAGACGGAGTGCTTGCCATCAATGAACTGCAGGCGGGAAACGGTTAAGCGGACTTTTTCAAAATCGCCTTGCGTCCGCGCCTCTGTTGCATCCATGGAAGCTGCGCCAGAGGGCCCCAAATTGACCGAGCCACGCGCATGCACCATGGCCACTACGTTGTTGCCACCGCCCCACAGTCCATCCATGTGACTGAAGTTCATGGCCATCGTGTGGTTATGCACTTGGGTGCGCCGCACTACGCCTAAGGCGCCAGGCACCTCCAAGTCAGATTTATCCACCGCATTGCGGTACTCCAAACCCAAGTCCAAACTCAAAGTGGTGTTGCTGGTTCTTAGCCAGGGGGCGAGCAGATGCAGGCCATACACATCGCTGAAACCTTCAGGTCGCAGGCGCGCGCCATCCGGCTTGTACTTATCCAGGATGCGGTAATTCATGCGACTGACTTCGGCGCTGAAGGAAAGGCCACGCCATTCTTCAATGCCCACGGGGGTGCTAACCGCAGCACGCACATAGATGCTGCCCATATTTTTGCTTGCGGAAAACGAGAATTGCTCCCCCGTGCCAAAGGGGGAATTGACTTGCATCTGCGTATTCAAACGCACGATGCCCGTGGATCGGCTGCCCATGTTGTCGGTACTGACTTGTCCGGCCAGCAACGTTGTGCTCTCGACCTTCACAAGCAAATCTGAAGTGCCGGGCAGAATACCTGCCTGCAAGCTGCCCGTTACGGACACACCGGGCAAATCACCAGTCACCAGCAGCGCCCAGTCCATGTCGTTGAACTGGATGAGGTGTCCAAGCTGCATGTGGTTTTGAATCAACGACTGGACGCGACGGCGAACCACGTCGCCCAATTGCGCTTGGGCCTCTTGCATCTGCACAATCACTCGGCCTAACTTGCCCTCGATCACTGTGATGGTCACATGCCCCTCAGAGACATCTTGGTCTGGCAACACCGCTTGCGCCAACCAACCTTGATCGCGGTACAGCGAAGAGATCTGGGCCACGGCTTGCTGCAGCTGCGCAAGGCTGATGTCTTTGCCCAACCAAGGTGCCAAAAGGGCTTCGATCTGCGACGTGTTCACCAAGGTGTTGCCTGAAACAACAATGGCTTTGAACAGGAAGGTATCTTCTCCTGGTGCGGCCACTGAAGGCAACTCTGGTTGCTCAGCGGTCGGCCCCAATTTAGGCAAAGTGGGCGTAACTCCCGACTTCAAAGTTGGGTCTGTTTGCAGTTGCTGCATCAGCTGACCTGCACGATCGGGCGGGTACTGTAATACTTGCGCGACTCCCGCTTGAGCAGCCCCCAGCAGAATCAAAACCGCAAAATACTTTCGGCAAAAATAGAGGCACAATATTCGCATATTGCGAATATTATGAAATTGTCAATTCAATACCCAAAAAAATCCAAAGATTTTAATTTCAATAACTTTATTGATATTGGCGGCGTTGAATTGTTATAAATGTCAACTTCTGCAATCCAGCAGCTTGCGCCCATGCCATGACTTGGGCAACCCGGCCATAAGGGACCGCCTCGTCAGCTTGCACTTGCAATTGGTAGTGAGGCGTCTTGCCATCGACCACCATGAAGGCCTTGAGTTCGGCCTCCGAAATATGGGCTCCTTTGTAGATCATGGATCCATCCTTTGAAATCACAAGAACCTCATTTTTGGCCTGATCGCGCTGCACCACGGGATCCGTCTGGGGCAATGAAATTTTCATAGCCTGCGGTGTGATCATGGGAGCTGTCACGATGAAAATAATCAACAGCACCAGCATCACGTCCACCAAAGGCGTGACATTGATCTCGGCAATAGCGCCATCTGTATCGCCAGAACTGCGCATGCTCATTTCTGAACCCCTATGGCAGATGACAAATGTTTCATGGCCAACCTGGCAAACGCATCGGCAAAAGACGCCATCTGAGTGACTCGCAGCTTTTGTTTACGCAGTAAAAAATTGTAGAAAAGCACGGCAGGCACGGCCACAGCAATGCCCACAGCTGTGGCAATCAAGGCCTCACCAACCGGGCCGGCCACCACATCTATGCTCGCTTGACCGCTCTCACCAATGTGCTTTAGTGCATTCATGATGCCCCAGACCGTACCGAAGAGGCCCACAAAAGGCGAGATAGAACCAATCGTTGCCAGCTCCGAAAGGCCTCGTTCTTGTGTTCGCAGTTGCTCCTGCATCGAGTGGTCCAAGGCACGCTCAAGGGCAAGTTGAGGATCAACCAACACACTGGGGCCACTGTCCTGCAAGTCCTGAACAGCGTTGACTCCAACCTCGGCAATGCGGGCCAAGGCGCACTGAGACGTTTTGATCAGCCCTGGCAACTCAGACCATGCGCTTACTTTGAAGAAGCTTTGCTCAAAAGTTTTCATCTCGCGCACGTCATGTTTGTCCTGACGCACTTTGACCCACGCCACTGTCCAAGTCACCACCGACAACAGGACCAAAATGCCCAATACGGCATTGACAATGAGTGCATCCAACATATTCGTTCCTCTTGATTGCCTAAGATTATCGGGCGGCTCTCAACTTGAAAGTGATGGGCACCCTCACCACAGTTTTGGTCATCACGCCATCCTTGCGCGCAGACCTGAAACGCCAGCCTTTAATGGTATCCAAAGCCGATTGGTCCAGCCATTCGTTGCCACTGCTTTGCGCAAGACGAACAGCAGACACCGAACCATCCGGATTGACGTCAACCGCGACTTCGACCGTCCCCTCGGCACCGACGCGAAAAGCGGCTTTGGGATAAGGAGGCTTGGGGTTTTCTTTGTAGGCCGCTTGCACGTCAGGCTCTGCGGTTCTGACTGTTTCTTGCAGAACCTGCGCCTGTCCTTTGGGAACAGCCATCGTTGAACTGCCCGGCAATGCCGATGCATTGGGCTCTGCCGATGACGCAATCGGCGCAGACTTTTCAATGGGTTGACTCACCAAGGCCGCATCCGGCGATGTATTGGGCAAAGCAGGGATAGAGGGTTTTGCAACCACCAGGCTTTTGGTTGGGGATTTTTGTACAGGCGTTCGACTTGCCGCCCCGCCTTGCCCGGCCTGTGCTGTGACGGCTTCTTCAAGACCACGCTGAAGTTCGGGAGCGGCCGCTCCTATTTCGATCGTGATGGAATTGAGTTTGCGCGGCAATTGAAAATTGGGTGACGCCAGCAACAGCCAGGCCAACGCCAAATGAACAGCCAACACCATTCCCAAAATTCTCAAATGCTGAGAAACAGGATATGACTGCGGACGCTCAATAGACAACTGCATTGCGAATATAGGTAAACTCAAACGGTTTATACATGAGTTCAACTTGAGGAGAATGCAGCCATGGCAGAGGAAGCAAAAAACACCGAATCGTCTGAGCAAGTCATCAAAGGACGCAGCGTATTTTTGGTGGAAACAACGCCAGCTGGCATCGCAGTTCAAACTGCATTGTTGACGGAAGACGGCAAACTGTTGAACGCTCCAGCTATTTTTCCGGATGTCGAATACGCTTTCACGCAAGTTGACGAACTCAAAAGACTGATATCGACCCACTTTTCTCAAGCGGCGCGCTTAGGCGCTCAAGTTGCAGCACAGCAAGCGCAAGCTAATGGGGCCACAACAGAGACGGAAACAGAAAATAGACCACAAGAAACTGTGGCACCGCCTGCTGTCCAGGCCAACGAAAAAGTGTTCAATTCAGACACTGCCCAAAGCATAAGCAGCAAAGCCCTTGAAAACGTCAAAAGGCTTGTTGACTCTGGCTTGAAGCAAGTTTCCAGAATCACTCGGCACTTGAACTCGGCAATGCACAGGCCCGAGAACTCAACGCATACTGAAACAACACCCGATGTCTCGACCAACAGCGGTCACCGCAAAATGCGGAGCAACGGCAAGAAGGCAAAGTCACACAACGGAACAAGTGCCTATTAGTTGAGTGGGTTGAACCAGCCCCTAGGCATCACACGACTTTGATGCGACAACTCAAGGCATACCCAAATCCCCGAATGGTGCGAATAGCTTCCGCAGGCGCACCGCAAGCATCCATCTTTCTCCGCAGAGTACTGATACGCATCTCCAAATTGGCAGGCGACAGACCCTTGTCCTTGGCATCGACCAATTGCATGGCCTGCCAGCGTTCGAGCTTTTGCCCGACAGCACGGCTCAAGGACATCAACAACAAGCATTCGGGATATGTGAGCGAAACGGTGCCAAGAGGGCCTCGAAAGTTCAACGCTTGCACATCCAAAACCAGTTCAGATTCTTCGTTCGGCTTTGCAGATTTGATGCGTCTGGCCAGGCTTTGTATGCATGCAAGCAATTCAGATTGCTCTACGGGCTTGATCAAATAATTATCGGCACCACAGGTGTATCCCAGCAGCCGGTCCTCTAACTGACCTCTCGCGGTCATGAGCACGACACCAACCGTTGGATGACTTTTTCTAATCCTCTCAGCCAGACTAAACCCACTTTCACCGGGCAAATTCACATCAACCAAATACAAATCTGGCACATCACGTGTCGGTGTGTCATCCACGTCTTCTGCACATGACACGGCTGTTACCTGATGTCCGTGCTGAACCAGAAGCTCATGCGTAGCTTCACGCAAATTGTCATTGTCTTCGACAATCAGGATGTGCAATGAAGGTGAATTTGTCATGAATTCAATTTGGAAAAACCAGCGCCGAAAGACCAAAATAAGCCAAAGCCATCACCCTCAATCTTTGGGTAAAGTCAATACAAAGCAAACGTGTTGCGATGTGGGTTTGTAGGCAATATGGCCTCTCAGTGACAGGACAAGACTACGGACCAAAAAAAGACCCAGGCCAGTACCCGCCTGACCCTGCGCACCTGGGCTTCGATAGTACTTTTCAAACACCCTCGCTTCCTGCGGCCAGCCTGCACGGCCAGGAAGATTGCAAATACTCAATTGAACAACATCACCCAAATCTTGCTGTTCAATGTAAATGGGCGTCTCTTTAGCCGAATATTTACAAGCGTTTTCCACCAAATTACTCAACACAATCGACAGCAACTGTCGATCCGTACTCAGTCGAAGCGCCAGGTTGGGTGGTAGGCCAATGCGCTCTGGTGTCGGGGCACCAGAAACCACATCACAAAGTATCTCAATCAAGTCAACGTTCTCCATCTGGACCTGAAGTTTGTGATCGTGTACTTTGTTGATTTGTACACAACGGTCAATGACATTGTTCATTTCACGTATCGATTTTTTGATGGCGTTTGCGTTCTTTCCCTGCTCATCCAAACGCATATAAATCGTGGCCAACGGTGTCTTGAGCTCGTGTGTCAGCATGGCTAAGAGTTTTTCCTGCTCATCTCGCAGCCTCCGATCCTGCTCTGCCTGTAACTGCGTCCGAGCCAAAAGGCTTTGATTCTCAAACTGTGCTTTGCGCATCAGGTGGGTTCGATACTGAAGCAAAAGTACCACCATCAATGCACTGGCCAACCCATGGGCCTGCACCAAGTAAAGGCCGATTTCGCCACCTCGCGCCAACCCCAGTCCCGGCAAGGCTGCCAACCCCAAAATCACGACAATAAGCGAGTAAAAGCCAACCACCAAAAATCGGGGAAGCTTGATATCTGAGACACCCTGGCCTCTTGGCTCAACACCCCACCCTTTGGCTGTCCATGCTGCGCCAAGCATCACAAAGGGTCCCAGCAACACCGAACCCATGTTGATTTTCAGAGCCAACATGGAATGCCCAGTCCAAAAAATCAGCAAGTTGATGGGCAGTAGAAAAAGCAGACCCCTCAAGACCCAAACAGCCCAACGCCTGAGTTGATAGTCTTGTAAAAATGCATAGTGAAAATAAATGGCTGCACTTGTGGCCAGCATGCTGAACAACGATGCCAAATGGTCAAGCCACCCCGCCGGCCAACTCATAGGCCACCACATTCGCATATAGCCCAAAGAACACAATGCGTAAACCAATGCTGCCGTTTGTTTGACCCCAAAGAGACCTACCATTCTGTCTTTGGTAAAAGCCCAATAGCTGAGTCCCCAAACGGCGAATATAAAGACTGCACCTATATAAAGTGCAAACAGCAAATGTTGCTGGGGCATCTGCTGAAGGAGACTTTTTTCTGAGACAACTTCGGCGTAGATCTGCCGGGTACTGCTGGAAATAACCCGAAAAAATATATCACGCGGCAAAGGACCGTCCGCCAATGGAAGCATGAAATCCAAGCCGCGCATGGCCTGCAACCCAGGATGAAAAATGTCGCCCGTTTGGCCAGTAATGCCCTCAGAAACGGCGGGGTCAAATACCTGGATGCTGTCCAAATAAACAGGGCGCAAACGCAAAAAGAGTTTTGCAGTTTGCTGCTCTTCCGCTGGTGCAGCTATTTTCAGTTTGACCCAAATAACCGAGTGACCAAAGCCTTTGCTCAGTACCCCTTCATAGGGCCGAAAACCAGAGTTTCTGACCTGCTCCAAAGTTTGCTGTCCACCCTCGTCTTCCAGCCACGACCGTTGCGATATAAAGTCTTCAGCGGATGCGCTAAAGGCCACCAACGCCATAAGGCCTGCCACCAAATTTCTACGAATGTTGTCTATCCGCATCAGGGTCTCGCTTGAAATGTGGCCGTGGAAATAAACAGCTATTTTTTCCATTTTGCCAGCATGATCGGCCTCGCTCCATGACGGTCTTGAGCGCAGCTTTAATGCCGCCAATTGGCTCGACGAGAGTCTCTTTTAGCCGAGCTCTAAGCTTTGTAAAAAAGGGCTGTTTCGACACAATGGTCTGTGATGTGCCACTGTCGGCATGCAGGGCAATGTTTTCGCCTAACGCCCAAATAAAAAAAGGGGGCAGACAAAGTCTGCCCCCTTCAGTATGGTGGTGATAGGTGGATTTGAACCACCGACATCAGCATTATGAATGCTGCGCTCTAACCAACTGAGCTATATCACCGGGTAAAAGCTGTTTCAAAAGGCATAGCCTGAAACTGAACGACTTGCGTCGTCAAGTCAAAAATTATACACAAAATTTCCCGCTCCTGAGCGAGCTTGGCGCAACTTTTGCCATCGGCTAGCGCCCCAAGCTGGGCTCAAGCCATGACAAACCCTGGCACATGATTTGCTGTGAATACAGCGAGGCCTTCCGGCCTCGCCCTCAAGTCTTACTGCATGCTGGACAAAAATGGCACCAGCAAACCTGCGCCTGCGTGACGCGATCCACGCCAGCATCCGCTAACCACGGTCGCAAGGCCGGCCAAACCGGATAAAGTGCGCGCATGAACTTGACAGGCGGATGGCATTGGCATTGGCGCGCATGGCGATCGCAAGACCGATGGGCAGCCGCATCTGCACAAATTTCAGAATGGCTGATGGTCCAGACCCTGCCGCGCCAGCAGTTGGTGTTGATCGGTGCCAGTGCGGGCTGGATGCTGCCGACGGCCTGGTTGGCGCAATTTAACGAAATCCACGCCTGGGACATTGACCCTTTAGCGGCACCTTTGTTTCGATGGCGTCATGAACGCGATTTGAAGCGCCAAGGCACTGCATTGCACCTGCACACGGGCGATGGTCTTGCACGCTTGCCAGAGGCAGTGAAAACCATGCCCGACGCCTTTTTTTGGTTTGACAACGTGTTGGGGCAACTGCGCTTCACAGGCGACTCCCTTGATGCCGTTGGCCACCGTTTACAAGCTCTGCAAAACACTTTGAAACCAGTGGCTTGGGGCAGCGTGCACGACCGCATGTCAGGCCGCACAGCACCGGGTTCCGCCTTGCCCCTGGCACACAGGTGTGCAGCCGGATTGGCCATGGAGAGCCCGGAAGGACAAGACTGGCTGCAGAAAATCGGCGCGATCAGCCCTTGGCTGGACCACCTGACCGAACACGTGCTGCCCGAGGGCACGCCCGTGCAATACACCGCATGGCCCTTCAAACCCGGCTATGCGCACTGGCTTGAAATGGGCTGGACTTCAGCCGCAAAACCTTGACTGCGTCACAAACGCTGAACGCTCAGGATTTGTGGGCCAATGCTTCAAGTGAAAAACCGGCAATTTTTTTGTAATCGTCCGAGATTTGGCGCAACTCAGCCTGGCTGATCACGTCATCGATGTGTCGGAAAGGCCGGCCTTGTGTGAGCTCATCGACCTTGATGTTGATGAAGTCGGGCGGTGTGCTGCGGTTGGTCAGTACCACCTTGGACGTCAAGGGCAAGCGCACGGCCTCGTAACGGTACAAGGCATGCGCCAAGTCATCGCCGGACGGGGTAGCGGCCAACTCATCGGCCAAGGTACGGGCATCGACCAGGGCCTGGGCCGAACCATTGGAGCCCCGGGGATACATCGGATGGGCGGCATCGCCCAGCAAGGTCACACGCCCAAAGGTCCATTGCGGAATCGGATCTTTGTCCACCATGGGGTACTCGAGAATCGACTCGGCATTGGCGATCAACTCCGGCACATTCAGCCAGTCAAAAGTCCAGTCCTTGAACAAAGGCAACACGTCTTCCACACGGCCTTGCCGGTTCCAGTCGTTTTGCGTCAGGCCCTCCATGCGGATCTCGGCCATCCAGTTGACCAGTTGCTGACCTTGTCCATCGACCTGGTCGACGATCGGGTAGATGACCATCTTGCCCGTCTCGATCGAGCCAATGCGCATGTAGGTCTTGCCCGTCAGGATCGGGGCAAAACGCGTCACGCCACGCCAGGTATGGATGCCCGTGAACACCATTTTTTCATCCGGGTAAAAAATCCGGCGCACCGCCGAATTAACGCCATCGGCTGCGACCAGCACGCGACTGCGAACCGGCGGCAGCGCTTGCCCTTGGGGGTCATTGAAGGCAATCGTCACGTCCTCTTCGCTGTGTGTCACCCCGGCAAAACGATGCCCGGTGTGGATGCGATCAGCCCCCAATCGCTGCACCGCCGCGTCGAACAAGATCTTGTGTAACTTGCCTCGATGAATGCCGATTTCGGGAACCGTATAGCCCGCATGACGCCCGCGCAACTCGCTGTAGATGAATTGGCCGTGGCGGTTGAAAAATGCACTGTCGTAGTTTTCAATGCCAGCCGCTTCAATGGCGGCTTGTAGCCCGAGCGCAGCCAATTCGCGCATGGCGTGCGGCAACAGTGTGATGCCCACCCCCAGCTCGCGCACCTCGGCCACAGCCTCAAAGACCTCGCAAGCCACACCTCTTTGGTGCAAATGCAAAGCCAAGGCCAGCCCGCCTACGCCGCCACCCACAATGGCAATATCGGCTGTTCGCATGTTCATGCTGTCCTTTCTGTTGGTTCAATCAGTCGGCTGAAATTTGTTTGGTGCGAATCACCGCGCCCCAGCGAGGGTAGTCTTTGGCCACAATGGCCGACAGCTCTGCCGGGCTGGACGGCACAGCGTCCATGCCTGCCTTGCCCAAAATATCCTTCACATCGGTTTGACGCAAGATGGCCGCCATCTCGGTGTTCAAACGCGTGACCACGGCAGCCGGTGTCTTGGCAGGCACAAAGAACGCGTACCAGAGGTCCACATCCACGCGCTTGACGCCCACTTCGTCGAACGTCGGCACATCGGGGGCTACGGGGTGCCGCTTCGGGCTGCCCACTGCCAAGGCATTCAGCCGTCCGTTTTTCACAAAACCTTGCGCGATGTGCACAGGCAAAAAGCCCACATTGAGCTCACCGCCCAACAAGTCCTGGGTGTATCCAGCCGAACCGCGGTACGGCACATGCAGCATGAAGGTGTTTGACTCCAGCTTGAACAGCTCCATGGCCATGTGGTGCGGGGTGCCCACACCCGGCGAACCAAAGCTGATGGCTCCTGGCCGAGACTGCGCCTGCTTGACCAGCTCGGGCAATGACTTGATGCCGGTCTTGGGGTTGGCCACCAGCATCAAGGAGCCATACGCGGCCATCGACACGGGGGCGAAATCCTTGACCGGGTCAAAGGCCACACCTTTGTACATCTGTGACGCCATCAGCATGGTGTTGGCCCCCATCAAGACGGTGTAACCATCGGGCGCAGATTTGGCCACCGCCTCAGCACCGATATTGCCGCTGGCACCCGGCTGGTTTTGCACCACTACAGACTGCCCCAGACGCTCACTCAGGCGCGGCGCCACCACACGGGCGATGGTGTCCATGCCAGTGCCCGGCGTGAAGGGCACAATGATTTTGAGGGTCTGGGTGGGGTAAGTGCCTTGTGCCAAAACACCCGGGCTGGCAAAAGCGAACACAGCCGCAGTGAGTGCCAGCAGTTGTCGGCGATCCATGGTTTTCATTTTTGTCTCCTAGGGGGGTCTAACAGCGATGCTTCAAACGTTCATTTGGCGGGTGCAATTTTGAACAGCCGCTCTGCGTTGTCCTGAAAGAAGGCTTTGCGTACCTGGGGTGCCATGTCCAGGTTTTCCAGCATAGCCACTTCTTCGGGCACATATTGATAGGGGTAGTCCATGGCGTAAAGCACGCGGTCGGGGCCCATGAAGTCTTGTGTGAATTTGAGTGCAGCGCCCCACGCCACGCCACTGTTGGTGATGTGAAAGTTCTCGCGCAGGTAGTCACTGGGTTTGCGCTGCAGTGGCTGCACGCTGGGGTAGCGCTGTGAGCGCACGGTCGCCGCGTGCATGTAATCCAGGCGATACGCCCAAAACGGCAAGGCCTCGCCCATGTGACCCAAAATGACTTGCAACTTGGGGAAGCGGTCAAAAACACCCGAGGTGATCAGACGCAACGCGTGCAAACCCGTCTCGACACCAAAACCATAAATGGCACCATCGAGTCCGGCCTCAATGAAGTGCTGGATCATGCTGGCGGGCATCGCGTTGGGGTGCAAATAGATGGGCGTGTCCATCGCCTCGGCCGCCTCAAAGATGGGCCAGAACTTGGTGTCCGACAGGTACTCTCCCTGCGTGTGGGAATTGATCACCACCGAATGCATGCCCAACTGGTTCACGCCTCGCTGGATTTCTTTGGCTGCAGCGGCCGGGTCTTGCGGCGCGACGGCAATCATGCCCACCAGGCGATCAGGATGGCGTCGCGTGGCTGCGGCCAAAACGTCGTTGGCTTCTGGCGCAAAAGCCACCGCCGTGTCCTTGTCCATGATCTGGACCCCCGGCGAGGTCAGGCCGATCACCTGCACATCGACACCTGCCGCATCCATGTGGGCCAGACGCAGTTCATCCAGATCGACCAAGCAACGCATGATGTGCTGGGCCCTTTCACTGGGGCTGCTCATGTAAAAACCCATCAGGTGCTTGAAACCCATATCCACATCGTCTTTGGCGAGGATGCGCCTGTAGATGTCCAGCATCTCGGGTGGCGAAAACGCCTCTTCGGTGGCAATGCGCCGGTAGGGGCGTTGGGGCAAGGTGTGAGGGATGCTCATGGTTCGGTCTCCTTCGCTCAATTGAGCGGTTGTGGGTCAATGGTGTATGCGGGCCGCAAGGCCAGATCCCAGTTCTGGCCCACCAGATCGTGGCCAAAAGAATGGTGGCTTTCTTCGGCCACCAGCACAAAACCAGCGGACTGGTAGATGTGGCGGGCGGCGACCAGAAGGTCATTGGTCCAAAGGGTCAGTGTCTGGTACCCCTTGGCACGGGCAAAGGCGATGCATTCATTCGTCAGGGCATGGCCCAGCCCCAAGCCGCGTGCCCGGGGTTCGACATACAGCAGACGCAACTTGGCCACTTCGTCAGAGGCCTTAACCAGAAACGCAGAGCCCACGATCTGGCCCTCGATTTCAGCGATCCAGGCGTTCTCGCAGGCGACGTCAAAATTCTTTACAAACTGCGCGGCAATTTCAGCAACCAAGGCCTCGAACGTGCCATCCCATCCGTATTCCTGTGCGTACAAAATGCCTTGGCGATGCGTGACCCAGCCGATGTCACCCACTTGCAGGCTGCGCAGTGTCCATGTGGGTGTCATGCGTGCAGGCCTCCTTCATAGCCTTGTCCCAGCGCCAGCAGTTGCGGTGTTTCTATGACCGCGTTCAGACCGTCAAAATCGAGCATCTGGTCTTGCCATGGGCGTGTGGTCTGGTGCGTGTGCAAGCTGGCGTAATAGCCTTGCAGGGTGTGCAGGACCGCCCGCGCTGTGCCGCCCGGAAAGATCACGATCTTGAACCCGCGCCCGCCCAACTCGGCCGCGCTTTGCACCGGCGTCTTACCGCCTTCGACCATGTTGGCCAGCAGGGGCACGCGCTTGGCGAACTGGGCGCAAGCCCGGCTCATCTGCTCGTCCGAACGCAAGGCCTCAATGAACAGCGCATCCACACCGCATTCCAAATAACGCTCGGCCCGCTCCAACGCGGCGTCCAGCCCCTCGACCGCCACCGCATCGGTGCGCGCCAGGATCAAGGTATTTTTGTCCTGCCGGGCGTCGAGTGCGGCGCGCAGTTTGCCCTGCATCTCCGCCACCGGCACCACGCCTTTGCCATCCAGGTGGCCACAGCGTTTGGGGAAAGTCTGGTCTTCGATCTGGATCATGGCGGCCCCGGCTCGCTCGAAGTCGCGCACCGTGCGTTGCGTGTTGAGCGCGTTGCCAAAGCCGGTGTCAGCGTCCACGATGACAGGAATGCTCACCCGGTCGGTGATGTGGGCCAGGGTCTGCGCCACCTCGGTGGCCGTGGTCAGACCGATGTCTGAGCGGCCCAAGCGCGTGTAGGCAATCGATGCGCCCGACAAGTACACCGCCTCAAAACCGGCCTGCTGCGCCACCAGTGCGGTGAGTGCGTCATACACACCAGGGGCCAGCAAGGCTTCGGTTTGTTGCAGGCGCTGGCCTAAGGTTTGGCTCGCGCGATGGGGCTGGCTCATGGTGCCGAATCCTTTAAAAGTTGTTCTACCGTGTGTGCCGCGATGTGCCCGCCCGCGATGGCGCTGAGCAGGCCGTTGCCCGACAAATAGCCCCACACCGCTTGGCCCGACACTCCTCTTGCTGCACCGCCTGCAGCCAGCAAATTGGGCAAGGGCGTGCCGTCCTCGCGCAGCACGCGGGCTTGCGCATCAATGTCCAGCCCGCCTTGGGTGTGGAACAAAGCGCCTGTCACCTTGATGGCATGGAACGGGGCTTGGAGTGCGCGGTTGAAATGCCGCCCCGTGACCGGATCGGTGCCAGACTGCACCGCATTCAAAGTGGCTTGCAAGGCTTCATGCGGGCAGCCAATGAGCCGTGCCAGTGCCGCCGCATCAGCGGCGTGTAGCACCGCGCCCGCGCCTTGCGCAGCCACAAAATCAGGGAACTCTTGAGCAAAAGCCAAGAGCGTATCGTCAAACACATTCCAGGCCACGCCACCCGGCTGCGCCAGCACATGCACCGCTGCTTCCGAATAGCCTTGGGTTTCGTCGTGAAAGCGTTCGCCTTTGGCGTTGATCTGCACGCCACCTTCCATCATCAGCGCCCACGAAATCAAAGCACCTTGCGGCACCGCCCATGAGCCGTGGCCCTGGTACGCACCCAGATCGGCCAGACGCGCGCCGAGTTGTTGACCCCAAACGATGGCACTGCCATCGTTGCCCACATGGCCGGCATAAGTGGCCTCGGCCATCTCGGGCAGCAGGTTTTTGACCATGGTCGTGGCCCCACCAAATCCGTTGCAGGCCAGCAGCACCGCATCGCAGCGGATGCGCTCAGTTTGCCCGTCTGGGCGCACAAAACCCACACCGTGAAGGCGCTGCGCGTCGTCGGCCCACAGCTCGGTCACCTGCGCCTGCGTGAGCACCAGCACGCCTGCTGCGTCAGCTGCGGCTTGCAGGCGGCTCATCAAGCCAGCCCCGGTTTTTTCGGGCACAGCGTGCATGCGGTGGGCACTGTGGCCGGGGTACAAAAAGTTGTCCAACACCTGCCAGGGCAGACCGTGGTGGACAGCCAAGGCGTCCAAGGCCGGACCGATGCTTTGGGCATAGGCCTGCACCAGATGCGGCGCGGCCTGGCCGTGGGCTTTGGCTTGGATGTCGTCAGCAAACAACGCCACGCTGTCGGTGATGCCCTGCGCCTGTTGCGCCAGCGTGCCCGGCGCGGGCACAAAGCCCGACGACAAAGCCGTGGAGCCTGCCGCAAACGCATCGCGCTCCAACACCACGCACGCCACACCCAGCCGGTGCAAGGCCAGCGCCGCCGTCAGGCCGCAAGCGCCTGCGCCCACGATCACCATCGGTGTGTGATCGTCGGTCTGCAACTCGTTAGCAGAACAAACTTGAGGCCAAGGTGCGCTCATGGCTTCAGCCCAGTTGTTTCAAAAAGGTGGCGCTGTCTATGACCTCGGCCACCGAGGCCATGTCGGCCAGCGCAGCCTGATGCGCGGCTTCGCTGAAGGCCGCGCAGCCGTCCGACAAGACAATGACGTGGTAGTCGCGCACATGGGCATCGCGCACCGTGCTGGCCACACCGCCGTTGGTCACGATGCCGCAGACCACCAGCGTGTCGATGCCCGATTTCTTGAGCACCCAGTCGAGCTGCGTGTTGAAAAAGGCCGAGTACGCCACCTTGAACACCGACACATCGACCACCGGCGCAAGCAAGTCCACATTGGCCTGGCCCCGGCTGCCGGGCGCGAAATCGCCCTTGCGCAAAAACGGGCGGCGCTCTTTGAGGTGCGCCGAAATCATGGGCTCACCATGCGCATCGGGCCAAAGCGTGAACAGGCTGGCGGTGACCAAGCCGCCGCGGGCTTTGATGGCGCGCGCCACCGGGGCCATTCGCTCGGGCAACTTCACGGCTTCGGCACTCAAGGTGTTGCCCCGGGCATAAGCCCCATCGGGGGCCAAAAAATCGTTTTGCAGGTCGACGATAACCATGCCCATGTTCTTGCCCAATTTTGCGTTCTTCAAGTTCATGCAGTGCGCTCCACCAAGAGGTTGCCCAGCTTGTCGACCCGGCCTTCAAAGCCAGGTTCGAGCCACACCGTGGTGTCGGGCTGCTCCAGAATGGCAGGGCCTTGCACCACGGTGCCCACGGGCAAGCTCAGGCGCTCGTAGCGCTGCGCCGTCCACCATTGGCCTTGGTGATAGACCTGCTGCGCGCCCACCGGGGCCGTGCGGCCCTCACCTTGGGGGGCCAGCACCGCCAGATCAAACTTGGGACGCCGTCCGATGCGGGCATAACGCAGGTTCATCACGCGGATCACCGGGCCTTGCAGCACGCGGCCAAAGGCGTGCTGATAAGCCGCTTCAAACGCGGCCAGCAAACCCGCTGCATTCAATTGCTCACGCTTCAAAGGCACTTGCAGCGTGTGCGTCTGGCCCATGTAGAGCATGTCAAAGCTGATGACTTCGTCCACGCGCACAAAGTGAACACCGGCAGAATCCAGGCGCAGCTGGCAGGCTTGCGCCAGGCTGTCGATGCGTTGCAACAAGCCGGACCAAGCCACATCGACCAAAGCCACGTTCAGGGTTTGCACCGCGTCATGGCGCATGTCGGCCATCACGCAACCCAGCGCCGAAGTAACACCCGGGTAACGTGGCACGATGCCAGTGGTCACACCCACCTCACGCATCATGGCGCACACATGCAGACCGCCACCGCCGCCAAACGGCATGTAGGCAAACTGGCGCGGATCGTGTCCGCGCTCGATCGACACCACGCGGATTGCACCGGCCATGTGGGCATTGGCCACCGTCAAAATCGCCTCGGCCGCGGCCAGCGCCGTCAGGCCCAAAGGCTCGGCCACATGCTGGGCAATCGCTTGTTCAGACAAACCCGAATCCAACTTTTGCAACAAGCCGCCACCCAAAGGCCGGTCGGCCGCGATGCGGCCCAGCAGCACATTGGCATCGGTCACGGTCGGGCGGGTGTTGCCGCGCCCATAGCAGGCCGGGCCGGGAATGCTGCCCGCCGACTCAGGGCCGACCTGCAACATGCCACCCGCATCGACCGAAGCAATCGAGCCGCCACCGGCACCGATGGTCTCGATCTGGATCATGGGCGAACGCACAACCAAGCCAAATTCGATGGACGTTTGCGCGGCCAGTGCAGCCTCGCCGCCCGCCACCAGCGACACGTCGAACGAGGTGCCGCCAATGTCGCCGGTGATGACATTCTCAAAACCCGACGCCCGGGCGATTTCGGCGCAGGCCATCACGCCCGCCGCCGGGCCCGACAGCGCTGTGCGCACCGGCACATCGCACGCGGTCTGGCGCGACATCACGCCGCCATTGCTTTGCACAATCAGCAACTCACCGCCAAAGCCCTGGGCCCGCAGATCACCGTCCAGCCGCTGCAAATAGCTGCCCACCACGGGCTGCAAGGCGGCGTTGAGTGTGGCCGTGGAGCAGCGCTCGAACTCGCGAATTTCGGGCAGCACTTCACTGGCCGCCGTCACGTAACTGTTGGGCCAGATCTCGCGCACGGCGGCCACGGCCGCTTGTTCGTTGCTGGGGTTGGCGTAGGCGTGCACAAAGAACACGCACACCGCCTCGCACCCTTCGGCCAGCAGGGCGCGGGCCTGTTCGCGCACTTGGGTTAAGTCGACCGCCGTGTGCAACTGCCCATCGGCCAACACACGCTCGTCCACCTCCAGACGCCAGGCGCGGGTCACCACCGGGGTATAGCTGCCGCGCAGGCCCCAAGTTTGCGGACGGTCGCGCCGACGCATCTCCAACACATCGCGAAAACCACGTGTGGTGATGATGCCAGTGCGGGCGATCTTGCGCTCCAGCAAGGCATTGGTGCCCACCGTGGTGCCGTGCACGATGGTGGCGATGTCTTTGGCTCCATCAGCCCCGGTGTTGCCGGTCACTTTGGCAATCCCGTTCATGAAGCCCCGGGCTTCTTCGCCCCGGGTCGATGGCACCTTGACGATGCGGGCCTGGCCTGTTTTCTCATCCAGCACAAACAGGTCGGTGAAGGTGCCGCCCACGTCCACGCCGACCACCCAGTGGGGCAGGCTCACTGATTGCTCGCTCATGCTTGTTCCTTGTGTTCCTGGAGATAGCCCAGTGCCGCATCGTTCTCACGGTCCTGCACAGAGCGGTCTGCCGGCTTTCCCCAGCCTCCACCGCCCGGCGTTTGCAGGCGCACACGGTCGCCCTTCTTCAATTGGATGCCGAGCATCTTGGACACCATGGATGGCGTCTTCCATTCGCCGTTCTGGCAGTACTCAAACACATTGGGCAGTGCAGGCTGGCCGCCGTGGATGCCCTTGGGGGCCGACTTGCCGCGCTCGCCAAAAATGAAGGCCTCAGCGCTGTCTTCGAGCAACTCGATCTCGTAAATCGCCCCCAGACCGCCCCGGTGCTGGCCATCACCACCCGAGCCGGGGCGCAAGGCCCATTGGGTGAAGCGCACCGGGTAGGCCGCTTCCAGAATCTCCATGGGTGGAATCGTGGCGGTCGAAATCGGGGCGTTGCCGTGCGACAAGCCATCGCCATCGGAATGACCACCATGGCCGCCACCAAAAAAGCTGAACATCACCCAGCGCTGACCCTTGCGCTTGTCGTCGGTGCGGTGGCCCGCGATCGACAAGGCGTTAATGGTGCCGTAGGCATGGGCCACGGCCCGCTGCGGGTCGGCCAGCGCAGTGGCACTGAAGATCACGTCGATCATGCGCAAGATGGTTTCGGTGTAGCCGCCCACGGGGCGTGGGCGCGAGGCGCTGATGACCAAACCATCGGGAATCACAAAATCCACCGCATCGAGCACGCCCGCGTTGGCGGGCACATCGGGAAATACATGCTTCAAAGCCACATAGCATGCGGCTACCGCCGTGGCCCGCGAGATGTTCACGGGCCCTGCGCACTGCGCTGAGGTGCGCGAAAAGTCCAGCGTCAGCCGGTCGCCGGCCACCGTCATGTCCAGCGCAATCGTCAGCAGTTCGTCTTTTACGCCGTCGTTGTCCAACACGTCTTCAAAGCTGTAGCAGCCATCGGGCAGGCTGCCGATGTGTGAGCGCATGAGGCGCACAGCGCGGCTGCGCAGCTCTATCAGGGCCTGAGCCACTTTGGCGTCGCTGTATTCGTCGAGCAAACCGTCCAGCCGCCGTGCGCCCAACTCGAGTGCAGCCAACTGGCCATTCAGGTCGCCCCACAGGCTGTCGGGCAGACGCGTATTGGCCCGCAAGATGGCCAAGACATCCTCGTCCAGTACACCGGCCCGCAAAATGCGCACCGGAGGAATTTGCACCGCTTCTTGCCAGCATTCGGTCGCGGCCGGGTTGTAGTTGCCGGGCACCGCGCCGCCCACGTCGTGCCAGTGCGCGGCAGATGCCAAAAAGCAATACAGCTGCCCGTTGCGAAAGCAGGGTTTCACCAGTTTGAAGTCGTTGGCGTGGGTGCCGCCCTCGTACGGATCATTGAACAGCCACACATCGCCAGGCTGCATGCCGCCACGCTCTGCGGCCACGCGCATGGCCGCTCGCACAGCAAAGGCCATCGCCCCCACAAACACCGGCAAGCCCGACTTGCCCTGAATCAGGGTATCGCCCGTTTGCGCATCGTAAAGGCCGTGGCAGGCATCGTGTGCCTCGGCAATGATGGGGTTGAAGGCGCTGCGGTACAACGTCGCGTCCATCTCGTCGGCGATTTGCTCCAAGCGACCGCGCAATACGGCCAAAGTGACCGGGTCCATGGCGGCCGGGGTTTGTGAAACTGAAGCCATCGGGTTCATCCTTGCTTTCTTTTTTTGAGCAGGGGCAACAAGCCACCCGCGTCGACCATGTCCATCAAAAATCCGGGAATCGGCGCACAGGCGAGACATTGACCGTTGGGTCGCACCACACAGGGCGTGTCGCCTTCAAACTGCAACGCCACTCGCTCTCCCTCTTCGATTTTTAAGGCCTCCGGGCAGGTCAGCAGCATCAAACCGAGGTTGAAGGCGTTGCGAAAATACAGACCGCTGTAAGACGGTGCAATCACCGCTGCCAGGCCCAGATACCGCAGCACACCAGCCGCCTGTTCACGCGATGAGCCGATGCCAAAGTTGGCACCGGCCACGATCACATCACCCTCGTGCACGCCAGAGGCAAAGTCGCTGCGCACCGCTTCCAAACAATGCCAGCCGATCACTTCGAGGCCATGCTTCATGTAGGCGCCGGGGGCCAAGGCATCGGTGTCCACGTCGGCACCCAAGCGCCACACACGGGCGTTTTGAAAGGTTCGTTTGTTCATGCCAGAAAATCCCGTGCATCGCTGATGCGCCCGCGCAAAGCCGAGGCCGCCACCGTGTAAGGCGAGGCCAGGTACACGTTCACGCTGGCCGGGCCCATGCGGCCCTTGAAGTTGCGGGCAGTGGTCGAAATCACCGTGGCCCCTTCGGGGAAAGTCGCGCCATAGCCCGCGCATGCGCCGCAGCTGTTGGGCAGCACCGTAGCTCCCGCATCTTGCAAAATTTGCATCACCCCTTCTTGCGTGGCCTGCGCTTGTTCACGGGCACTGGCAGGGGCCACCATGAGTTGCACCCCCGCAGCAACCCGTTGACCCTTGAGCACCGAAGCGGCAGCCCTCAAGTCTTCGAGCTTGGCCCCGGTGCAGGCACCGATGTAGGCAATGTGGGGGGACACATCGGCAAAGTCGCCCACATCCCGCGTGTTGGCCGGGCTGTGCGGCGCGGCCACCTGGGGGTTGAGGGCGCTGGCATCAAAGTTTTGCTGCTCACACTCGGCGTTCTCGTCGGTAAACCACTGCTCGGCACCGGCCAATTTTTCAGGGGCAACACCGATGCTGCGCAGATGGCTCAAGGTGGTCTCGTCGGCCGCGATCAGGCCCGCTTGCGCGCCCATCTCGGCGCTCATATTGGACAAGGTCATGCGCTCGGCCATGGACAAGGCTTGCACGGCTGTGCCGGCAAACTCAACGGCTTGGTATTGACCCCCATTCATGCCAAAGCGGCCGATCATGTGCAACATCATGTCCTTGGCCGACACGCCGGCCTGCAAGCGACCAGACCAGTGCATGCGCAAGGTGCGCGGCACCTGAACCCAAATCTGGCCCGTAACGCACACGCCCAGCATTTCAGTCGCGCCAATGCCGAACATGTAGCAACCAAAGGCACCGCCCGTGGGTGAATGCGAGTCGCCGCCCACGCAAAACATGCCTGGCTTCAAATGCCCCCGCTCGGGCAGCACCACATGGCAAATGCCCTCACTGTCAATGACGTGCGGCAACTTCCATTGTTTGGCTGTGTCACGCGCAATCTGCACGATTTGCTGCGCGTCGGCGTCTTGTGCCGGCACATAGTGGTCCAGCACCAGAACCACCTTTTGGGTGTCCCAAATCTGCGCACCCAGCTCGTCGAGCATGGGTTTCAAGCGGCGCGGCCCAGACGAATCGTGGAACATGGCCAGGTCGACATTGCAGGTGACCACCTCCCCCACAGCCACATGGCTGCGCCCTGCGGCGCGTGCAATGAGTTTTTGTGCCAGCGTTTGCGGTTGGGACATATTCGTGCTCATTCGGGCTTCGCTCCGGCGTACTGCACCACGGCCCGCCAGCGCACGATCTCGCTGTCTACAAAGCGGGCGAACTCTTCGGGGCTGTTGCCCACGGGCGTTGCGCCTTCATGCTCGATGCGGCGCTTGACCTCTGGCGACATCACCGCAGCACGGGCCGCATCGGCCATGCGCTTGGTCAAATCCGCACTCATGCGGCCGGGACCAAAGAGACCAAACCAGGCGCTGGATTCGTAGCCAGCCAAGCTTTCGCCGATCGAGGGCACATCCGGAAAAGCCGCCAGTCGCTTGGCGCTGGTCACGCCCAAGGCCTTGAGCTTGCCCGCCTTGATGTGCGATTGCACGTTGCCGATGGCTGCAAACATCAACTCCACCTGACCGGCTAGCACGTCTTGCACAGCAGGGGCCGTGCCCCGGTAAGGGATGTTGACGATGTACGCGCCCGATTTCATCTTGAACGCATCACCCGCCATGTGCAGCGAGGAGCCCAAAGCGCCAATGGCAAAGTTCAGCTGTCCGGGCTTGGATTTGGCCAAGGCGATCAATTCCTTGACGTTGTTGGCAGGCACCTTGGGGTGGGCCACCAGCATCGAGGGCGAGGTGGACACCATGGTCAGCGGGGTGAAGTCTTTCACCGGGTCAAACGGCAAGCTGGGGTAGAGCGAAGCGTTGATGGCGTGGCTGGTGAAGCTCATGAGCAGCGTGTTGCCATCGGGCGCAGCCTTGGCCACCGCATCGGCGGCCAGATTACCGCCTGCACCGGGCTTGTTTTCCACCACCACGGTGCGGCCCAGTTGCGTGCCCAACACTTGAGCCAACGTACGGGCCATGGTGTCGGTGGTGCCGCCTGCGGGGGCTCCCACCAGAATTTTGATCGGCGGCTGTGTCTGGGCTTGGACCAGACCGACCACACCCGAACAGGCCAGCGCAGCGCTCCAAACCAGGGCTCTTCGCATGGGCATTTTTGTGTGTGTCATGGAAATTCTCCGTTGCAATTATTCAATCCAGCCCATGCGGGATGGGACAGGCGTGCATTCAGGTCTTGGGCATCACAGGCCGATCACATGCCCAGATAAGCTTGACGCAATGTGTCACTGGCCAACAAGTCGGCCGGCGTGCCGGTGAAACGGATTTGGCCGTTTTCCATCACATAAGCGCGGTCTGCAATGTCCAGTGACTGACCCACGTTTTGCTCCACCAACAAGATCGCCAAACCGCTGCTGCGCAGCTGAGAAATCAAGGCAAAAAGCTCCTCCACCAGCAAGGGCGACAAACCCAGCGAAGGTTCGTCCAGGATCAACAAGCGCGGTTCGGCCATCAGGCCGCGGCCAATGGCCAGCATCTGCTGCTCACCGCCACTCAAGGTGCCCGCCAGCTGGGCCACGCGTTCTTTCAGGCGCGGAAAGGTCTCATACACTTTGTCCAGGTTTTGCGCCCGGCGCTCACGACCCCGTGTAAAGGCCCCCAGCTCCAGGTTTTCGTGCACGCTCAAATTGGGAAAAACCTTGCGGCCTTCGGGTACCTGAATCAGGCCATGTGTGACCACCTTCTGGTAGTGCATGGCCGTGATGTCTTGGCCGTCAAACTGCACCTGCCCTGCGCGTGTCGCCACCAGTCCGCTGAGCGTGAGGTTGAGCGTGGTCTTGCCTGCGCCGTTGCTGCCCAACAATGCCACCAACTCGCCGGGCATGACCTTCAGGTCCACACCGCGCAAGACCTCGACCACGCCATAACCCGACTTGAGGCCTTGCACATTCAAGAGCGCGTTCATGCCTGAACCTTCTGGGCAGCCGCCGTTGCGCGGGCCGCATTTTTCTGCAAACGCTCGGCCGTGCCGTGACCCAGATAGGCCTCAACCACGGCTTTGTTATTGGTCACTTCGGCGGGGCTGCCTTGGGCAATGAGTTGGCCTTGAGCGAGCACCCAGACTTCTTGCGCCAAAGTCATCACGGCCTGCATGACGTGCTCGATCATCAACACCGTCACACCGCTTTGGGCAATGCCCTGCACCACCGGAATCATCTCGGCAATCTCTTGTGGGTTCAACCCGGCCAGCACCTCGTCCAGCAGCAACAGGCGCGGGCGCGTGGCCAAGGCACGGGCCAACTCGAGGCGCTTGCGCCCGGCCACCGTCAGGTCGCTGGCCAATTTATCAAGTTGAGGCGACAGGCCCACCTGCTGCGCCACCGACTCGGCAAACGCCAGCGCTTGAGCGCGGCGCGGCAAATGCAGGTGCGCCCCCACGGCAATGTTTTCGCGCACGGTTTGCGCTGCAAACGGCTGCACGATCTGAAAAGTGCGCGTCAGGCCCATGCGGGCGTTCAGGTGCGGCGCTTGGCCTGTGATGTCCTGCCCCGCAAACACCACCCGGCCTGTGTCTGGCGTCAGGAAGCCGGACATGAGTGCAAACAAAGTTGTCTTGCCTGCGCCATTGGGGCCGATCAAGGCGCTCAAACGGCCTTCGGTCACAGACAGGCTCACGTTTTGCACCGCCTTCAAGCCGCCAAAGGACTTGCCCACGCCCTCGATTTGCAGCAGCGTATTCATGATTTTCCTCCGTCAGAACGCTTGCTGCCACGCAGCCACTGCAGCGGCATGACGGTACCCAAACCGGCGATGCCACGAGGCAAGAACATCACAATGACGATCAGCACAACACCATAAATGACCATGTTGATGCCGGGCAACTGCCCAAACAGATTGCGCGTGAGGTCAGCCAAAATGTGCAGGCTGATGGCCCCCAGCAACGGCCCCCACAATGTGCCCAAGCCGCCCACAATGGCGCCTACCAGTGCCTCGACCGAAGTGTGCGAGCCAAAGGCAATGCCCGGATCGATGTATTGAAACACCTGCACATAAAACGCGCCGCCTGCGCCCATCAGACCACCCGATAAAACCGTCGCGATCAATTTGACACTGAAGGGGTTGACGCCAATGGCGCGGGCCGCGTCTTCGTTGTCGCGCACCGCTTGCAAATAAGCGCCAAAGCGCGAGTGACGCAGCCAAGCGGTGATGCACAGCGCCAGTGTGACCAAGCCCAGCATCAACCAGATGAACCCGACCCGGTTGGCGAACTGCATGTTGGCGGCCGACTCCTTGAGCGGCAGCATCAGGCCCACACCCGCCCCGGTAAACGGCACCGAGGTGGCCAAAATGCGAAACACCTCGGCAAAGGCCAGCGTGACCAGCGCGAAATACGAACCCTTGAGGCCATAGCGGAACGAGGCCGCACCCACAAAAGCCCCCACACCTGCTGCAAAGGTCATGGCCAGCGGCAAGGCCACCCAAGGACTCAGGCCCCACTGCATTTGCGCAATGGCCTGCACATAAGCGCCCGTGCCAAAAAACAGCGCATGGCCAAACGAAAACTGTCCGCCAAAACCGCCCAATACATTCCAGGCTTGCGAGAGCAAACAAGCGTAAAGCGCGGTCATGACGAAGTTGAGCATCACACCCGACTGGGTGAAAAACGGAATGACCCCGATGACCAGCGCAAACAGCGCAATGCGGCGAAAGTCTTTCATGCCTTCGCCCCAAAAAAACCTTGTGGGCGCAGCATCAGCACCACAATGAAGATCACAAAAATACCCACCTGCCCGAGCGACTCACCCAAAATCAAGCCGCCCAGCGACTCGACGACTCCAATCAGCAAGCCCCCCAGCAAGGCCCCCGCAAAACTGCCCATGCCGCCCAACACCACAATGGTGAAGGCCACCAGCACAAAGCCATTGCCCACCTGCGGGTTCACGTAATAGGCAGGCATCAAAAAGCAAGCCGCAGCGCCCAGACTGGCCATGCCCAAACCAAAACACATGGCGTAGACATGGTCCACATCGATGCCCATCAATCGGGCACCCTGCTTTTCTTTGGACACCGCACGAATGGCGCGACCTAGATCGGTTTTTTGCACGATCAGCAGCATGGCGACCGACACCATCAGAGCCCCGGCAAAAGAGACTAACTTGGGCAAGGCAATGAATGCGGGGCCGATCTCGACGGTGGTCAGGGTGTACGCGGTTTCGATGCTGCGTGTGTCGGACTTGAAAAACAAAAGTGCCAGGTTTTCCAGGACGATGGACACGCCCAGCGTGACCAGCAGAATATTTTCATCCTTGCCATGGCTGGCGCGGTTGATGACACCACGTTGCAACGCATAGCCCAGCACAAACATGGTGGGCACCATGATGGGCAAGGCCAGGTAGGGATCGATGCCGAGCTTTTCCTTGAGCATGTAAACGCCGTACAGCGCCACCATCAAGGCCGCGCCATGCGCGAAATTGATGATGTGCAGTACGCCATAAATCAGCGTGAGCCCCAGCGCAATCAGCGCATAAACGGCACCTGTGGTGATGCCGTTCAGCACCGACGGGAACAGGATGTTCAAGTCGAGCATCGGTGTTTTTTCTGCTCAGAGCAGATCAGGCCTTGAGTGGGAAAATTGGCTCAATTTCACGGTAATCGCGTGGCACGATAACCTTGATATCGCCTTTGTGAACCTGGGTCATCAAAGGCTGTGCGCCCATGTTCTGACCATTGACGAACTGTGTCGGACCGTAGGGCATGATGTGATTTTCGAACTTGCTCGAGGCCAGCGCGTCGATGATGGCGGCGCGGTCGGGGGACTTGGCGCGTTCGATCGCATCGGCCAGCAGCATCATGGCGGTGTAGGTCATGAACACTTCGTAGCTGAAGAACTGGCCTTGCGCTTCCACACGCTTTTTGAGTTCAGCCGAGCGCTTGTCCTTGGGGTTGAACCAGTGGTTGCAGTCGATGATGCCGTTGGCCGCTTCCGGGAATTCCTTGACAAACTTGTAGCTCGACGCTGCGCCCCCCAGCACCGAATAAATGGCCTTGGGTGTGATCTTTTGCTGCTGCAAGGTGCGCACCAGCAAGGCATATTCGTTGTAATAGTTGGCCGGGATCAGGATATCGGGGTTGACCTGCTTGATGCGCAGCGCGATGTTGTTGAAGTCACGCGTGGGGTTGGCGTGCTTGATGATCTCTTTGACCTCGTAGCCGTAACCGGGCAGCTCTTTGGCCAGCAAGTTGGCTGTGCCTGTACCAAACAGCGATTCTTCATGCACGATCATCACGGTGCGAGCGGGCTTGCCTGCGGCCGTGTTCAGGGCGTGCAGGCTGGCCACGGCCACTTCGGCGCACTTTTTGTAGCCCGGGCCAAAGCGAAAGGTGTTTTTCAGGCCGCGTTCGACGATCTGGTCAGCCACACCGACATCGACCACATGGGGCAGGTTGTATTTGGCTGCGGCTTGCGTGGTGGCCAGACAAATGGCCGAAGCAAATGCGCCGACGACGGCGCTCACACCGGCTTCGTTCATCTTCTCGATTTCGGCTGTACCTGCTTGTGGGCTGGACTGGGCATCGCCCAACATGGCCTCAATCTTGGTGCCCCCCAAGGACTTGATGCCCCCCGCCTTGTTGATGTCTTCGATGGCCATTAAGGCACCCATGCGGCACTGTTGGCCCGAGTAAGCCAAAGCACCTGTGACGGGGTGCAAGACGCCAACTTTGATGGGCTTGGGCTGCGCCCCGCCGACCAAAGGAAACGCGAGTGCCGAGGCCGCAACAGCGGACTGGCCCATGAAATGGCGACGTGTGGTCATGAGAACATCCTTTAAGAAAATCAATGAAAGTTGGCGGACAGCTCTTGGCTTACCCACACCTTGGCATCAATGCTGCCAACGCGGGATAACTGCATCTGGTATTCATACCGGTCCGGGCGGTACAAGCCATGCAGCCATTGGACGGGACGCTCGTCCTCGTCGTAAATCAAACGCCGCACCGCCAACAAAGCCGATCCGACGGAAACATCCAGGTGTCGAGCCATGCCCACATCGGCCAGACGGGCCGAAATGGTTTGCTCGGCCCGCCCCACTTTGACGCCCGATTCTTCGAGCAACACCAATATGGGTTTTTGCGACAACTCACGTTTGCCAAAGCCAGCCGAAATCGCATCCGGCACCCAAGTGGTGATGTGCGACAAGGGGCCTTCGGGTGTGCTGCGCACGCGTTCTGCTTTTTGCACCCAAGCAGTGCCGGGCAAATTCAGGGCAGCGGCGACATCCACCGGGGCACGCATGCGCTCCACCGACAACACATTGACCTGGGTACGCAGGCCCATGGTGACCAGGTTTTCGAGCAAACCCGTCAAACGGGCCTGCTGTCCCGTGGCCATGGTCGAAGCCTGCGACTGTGCCTCTTGTGCGCGCGCCGTCACGGGCCGCGTGCCACGTCCGGGTTCACGCCGAATCAACCCTTCCTCGGCCAGCTGCGACAAAGCACGACGCACCGTGACCCGTGCCACGCCAAACTGCCCCATCAAAGCCAGCTCACCGGGCAGCCCGGCGTCAAACCGACCTTCGCGCAACTGCTCACGCAGCACCAGATAAATCTGATGGTATTTGGGCAAGGGCAAATGGGCATCCATGAGCACCATCGTGAAACAGTCCTATTGTCCTGTCAATAGGACATTCAAGTCTTATGCATGGGACATTTAGTCGGGGGTTTCCCTGATCGCTGAGACAAAACCATGGCGCCCAGATCAAGCCGGGCATGCCGGGTCAAGTCGGGGAGGGTTACAAGGTTTCATGCGTAACGCAACCGCAAATTCCGTTTGAGCAGTTTGCCGCTGGGGTTTTTGGGAAGTGTGTCAGTGAAGACCACGCGCTTGGGCGTCTTGAAACTGGCCATGTGCTGGGCGCAATGCGCGATCACGGCGGCCTCGTCCAGCACCTGCCCGACTTTGAGCACCACCACCGCCGTCACCGCCTCCACCCAGTGGGGGTCGGGCAGGCCAATGACCGCCACTTCGCTGACTTGGGGCAGGCGGTAGATCATTTCCTCCACCTCGCGGCTGGCCACGTTTTCACCACCAGACTTGATCATGTCTTTCTTGCGGTCCACCACGCTGATGTAGCCCTCTTCGTCGATGGTGCCCAAGTCGCCACTGTGAAACCAGCCGCCCTCAAACGCGGCTTGGGTGCGCTCATCGTCGTGAAAATAAGCCAGCATCAGGTGCGGCGAGCGGTGCACGATCTCACCGACCTCCCCCACGGCCACGTCCTGCATGTCGTCATTGACCACACGCGTTTCGACGTTGCGCACGGCTTTGCCGCACGACCCCGGTTTGCGCAACTGGTCATCCGGGCCAAGCAGGGTGGCCAGTGGGGCGATTTCGGTCTGGCCGTAGAGGTTCCACAGCCGCACTTGGGGCAGGCGCGAGGCCAGCTCTTTGAGCACCTCGACCGGCATGATGGACGCGCCGTAGTAACCCTTGGCCAGTTTGGCGAGCTTGTCCGCATCAAACAGTGGTGAGCGAAGCAACGCAATCCACACCGTGGGGGGTGCAAAGAAGCTGGTGATGCCGAATTTTTCGAGCATGGGCAGCAGCTTGTCGGGCGTAGGTTTGGACGTGATGACGTTGGTGCTGCCCATGTAAATGGCCGGGCCAAAAAACACGTCGAGCTGGGCGCAGTGGTACAGCGGCAGCGCATGCAGGGCCACATCGGCCTCGGCGATTTCGGCGTCAATCACGCAGCTGACGTACTGCCACATGACAGCGTCGTGCGTGAGCTGCGCGCCTTTGGGTGATGACTCGGTGCCGCTGGTGTAGACAATCTGCGCCACATCGCCGCTGGCCAGCTGCACATCGGGCAGCGCATCTGTGCAGGCGGCCAGCGTGTCAAAGCTGTGCATGCTCGCCACGGGCTGGCTCGGGTCTTCGGAGGGCAGCCAAATGAACTGTTCGACTTTCGTGTCGAGCTTGGCAGCAGCCTGCGCCAGCTCGGCCAGACCACTGTCGGTGGCCAGCGTTTTGGCGCCCGCATGGCGCAAGATGAACGCCACCTCTTCGGCCTTGAGCATGAAGTTGATCGGCACCATCACCGCGCCACGGCGGGCCAGCGCAAAGCGCAGTGCCGCAAAACCATGCGAATTGCGCGCCAGCACCGCCACCTTGTCGCCCTCGGCCACGCCGATGCTGGCCAAGCCTGCGGCCAAGCGGGTCACCAGCGCATCGAACTCGGCATACGTCCAGGTGGTGGCCCCGCAAACGATGCCAGTCTTGGCTGGCAAGCGGATGGCCGTGCGGCGCAAGGCATCGGCGATGGTCTGACGGCGAGCGGCGGGGTGGAGGGTGGATTTAGAAAAGAGGGACATGTTCTGGGTTCTTGCGTGGCTATGATTGAAAGATTCAACATCAGACCCGCGAGATTTCCATTGGCACTTCCACCACCCTCCCCCCGAAAACTGTCACATACGCGAACTGTGGTGTACCAAGGCTTTGACCGCGAAGACGGCCTGTGGGACATCGAAGCAGCGCTGACAGACATCAAGACCTACGACTTCCAAGTGGCCAACGAGCGTCCGTTCCCGGCCCAGGACCCCATTCACGGCCTGAAAATCCGCGTCACTCTGAACGACCACATGGTCATTCAGGACGTTGCCACGTCAATGGACGACATTCCGCACCCCGAATGTGCAGGTGCGCCGCACGGCATGCACAAACTCATCGGCTGCACCATGGGCCCGGGCTGGCGCAAAGTCATCAACGAACACGTGGGCGGCACCCAAGGCTGCACCCACCTGCGCGAAATGCTGTTCAACATGGCCACCGCCGCTTACCAGACCCTGCCGTCCGGCCAATGGCAGCGCCTCGAACTGGCGGGTATGCCCCAGCCCACCGTGACCAAACCGCCTTTTCATTTGGGCCAATGCCACAGCTGGGCCTATGACAGCCCGACGGTGCAAAGGGCGTATCCGATGTTTTACAAACCGAAGGCCGCTGAGGACACAGGGAACTGACGGCTGCTCGCCTGCGATAATCTGCAGCATCCAAAGCGCATTTGCGCTTTTTTGTTTTAACAGCCTCTGGATCTACACCATGAACCGCTGCACTTTGGCCCTTCGCGGGCGTGCTTTGCTTTGCCTTGACTTCATCACCTCCCTTGAATCCGTGGGGGCCGCATGAGCAAGAAGGTCTTCATCAAAACGTTTGGCTGCCAGATGAACGAGTACGACTCGGACAAGATGGCCGATGTGCTGGGCGCGGCCCAGGGCTACGAGCCCACGCAAGACGTGGACGAGGCCGATCTGATTTTGTTCAACACCTGCTCGGTGCGCGAGAAGGCGCAAGAAAAAGTGTTCAGCGATCTTGGCCGGGTGCAACACCTGAAGGCCAAGGGCGTGCTGATTGGCGTTGGCGGCTGCGTGGCCAGCCAGGAAGGCGCCGAGATCATCAAGCGTGCGCCTTATGTGGATGTGGTGTTTGGCCCGCAGACCCTGCACCGCCTGCCCGAGCTGCTGGCCGAGCGTGAGCGCAAGCAGCGTCCACAGGTGGACATCAGCTTCCCCGAGATTGAAAAGTTCGACCACCTGCCACCCGCCAAGGTGGACGGTGCCACCGCCTTTGTGTCGATCATGGAAGGTTGCAGCAAGTACTGCAGCTACTGCGTGGTGCCCTACACGCGGGGCGAAGAGGTGTCACGGCCTTTTGACGATGTGCTGGTCGAGGTGGCTGGTCTCGCGGCTCAGGGCGTGAAAGAGATCACGCTGCTAGGCCAGAACGTGAACGCTTACCGGGGCAAGATGGGCAACACGGCAGAGATTGCCGACTTTGCGCTGCTGCTGGAATACGTGGCCGATATGCCGGGCATCGAGCGCATCCGCTACGTGACCAGCCACCCGAATGAATTCACCCAGCGCCTGATCGACGCTTACGAAAAAATCCCCAAACTGGTGAGCCACCTGCACTTGCCCGTGCAGCACGGTTCGGACCGCATCTTGATGGCGATGAAGCGCGGCTACACCGCCATGGAATACAAGAGCACGATCCGCAAACTGCGGGCGATCCGACCCGACATGTCGCTCAGCAGCGATTTCATCGTGGGTTTCCCCGGCGAGACCGAGGACGATTTCAACAAGATGATGAAGCTGATCACCGATGTGGGGTTTGACACGAGTTTCAGCTTCATCTTCAGCCCCCGCCCCGGCACGCCTGCGGCCAACCTGCACGACGACACGCCGCACGAGGTCAAGCTGCGCCGCCTGCACCACCTGCAAGCGACCGTCGAAGAAAACGTGCAGCGCATTGGCGAGAGCCGCGTGGGCACGGTGCAGCGCATTTTGGTGGAGCGGCCTTCACGCAAGGACGCCACCGAGCTGGCCGGCCGCACCGAGTGCAACCGGGTGGTCAACTTCCCCGGCGGCCCGAACATGGACCGCCTGATCGGTCAGATGGCGGATGTGCGCATCACGCAAGGCCTGTCGCACTCGCTGCGCGGCGAGTTGGTGATCAAGGACTGAAGTGGGTGGGAGGCTGCCCCTGCGGCCGAATGTGCGTCGGGCCTCTAAAGGCATTCGCGAACAAGGGCTCGCGCTCCTACACCGCCCCCCTGAAACTCAGGACTCGCGGCCGACTTCGCGGATGTAGCGGCGATAGTCCCCGTGCGCGATGGGCGTGCAGCCGTCTACCGGGCGGTTGTACACATAGGTCTGCACGGGCTGGCCTTGTAGCGAACCGCTGAGCACGGTGACGGCTTCGCGCCAGTATTGCGAGGCCTCGCGGTCGCCACGCACCATGCCCTCCACCCCGTCCAATCGAGCCAGGTGCGCGTCATCCACTTCATAGACTTCGCCCGCGACGGCCCCTGCACCCGCCAGCAAGCCCGGAAAACGCCCCACATCCACCAAGCGACCAGGCACTTGGGCTGTGTCTACAAAACGCGCACCCTGCATTTCCGCTTGCAATCGGAGTCCGGGCATCAAGGTGCCGTAAATGAAGAGAAGCGTCATGGGCTGGTGCTCGGTGAGGATCAACGTGGCATGCCGGGAAAGCCCCCGCCGCCGCCCATCATGCCTTTCATGGCCCCCATGCGTTTCATCATCTTCATCATGCCGCCGCCGGACATTTTTTTCATCATGTCCTGCATTTGCTCAAATTCCTTGAGCATGCGGTTGACGTCTTGAACCTGAACACCGGCACCTGCGGCAATGCGGCGCTTGCGGGTGGCTTTGATCAGCTCGGGCTTGCTGCGCTCTTTGGGCGTCATGCTGTGGATGATGCCTTGCTTGCGGCCAATGTCTTTTTCAACCTTGTCCATGTCCATGGCCCCGGCCTTGGCGGTCATGTGCGATGGCAATTTGTCCATCAGACTCGACAGGCCACCCATTTGCTTCATCTGCTGGATTTGCGCCAAAAAGTCGTTGAGGTCAAAACCGCCACCACTCTTGACTTTGGCCGCCAGCTTTTGCGCGGCTTCCATGTCCACGCCTGCGGTGACCTGCTCGACCAGCGCCACGATGTCGCCCATGCCCAAAATGCGGCCAGCATGTCGCTCGGCATCAAACACTTCCAGCCCGTCAATCTTCTCGCTGGTGCCGGCAAACTTGATCGGTACGCCCGTGATCTGGCGCACCGACAGCGCAGCACCACCGCGTGAATCGCCATCGAGTTTGGTCAGCACAATGCCGGTCAAAGGCAGTGCGTCGCTGAAAGCCCGAGCCGTGTTGGCCGCGTCCTGGCCTTGCATGGCGTCCACGACGAACAAGGTTTCGACGGGCTTCAATTCGGCGTGCAAGGACTTGATTTCCGCCATCAAGGCTTCGTCAATGGCCAGACGGCCCGCCGTGTCCACCAACAACACATCAAAGAAATGTTTGCGGGCGTAGTCAACGGCGGCGCGCGCGATGTCGATCGGCTTTTGCTCGGACGTGCTGGGGAACCACTCGGCCCCCGCTTGCGCGGTCACGGTCTTGAGCTGTTCAATGGCGGCTGGGCGGTACACGTCGCCCGACACCGTGAGCACTTTTTTCTTGCGCTTTTCAATCAGGTGCTTGGCCAGCTTGGCGGTGGTGGTGGTTTTACCCGCACCTTGCAAACCCGCCATCAAAATCACGGCGGGCGGTTGGGCGGCCAGGTTGATGTCTGAAACACCCTCACCCATGGTGGCGGCCAACTCGCGGTTGACCACGCCCACCAAGGCTTGGCCGGGTTTGAGCGAGCCCATCACCTCTTGTCCAAGGGCTTTGTCTTTCACGCGGGCAATGAAGTCGCGCACCACGGGCAGGGCCACGTCGGCCTCCAGCAAGGCCATGCGCACTTCGCGCAACATGTCGGCCACATTGGATTCGGTGATGCGCGCCTGCCCACTGAGGGTCTTGACGAGGCGCGAGAGTTTGTCGGTCAGGGCGGAGGCCATGGGAGGGAATCCAGAAATAACCGGTTCAGCATGATGGCAAAGCCCCTGTGGCTGCACCTGAAAGGCTAAACTCGGACCCATGATTTTAGCGAGTCCCCCATTTTGGATGCTGCCCGCCACCGCACTGGCCGCCGTGGCCTATGGGTTTCCTGCATTGGCCTCTGGGCGGCTCAATGACGCGCATGCTCGCCGCCTGCTTTGGCTGGCCTGGGTCGCCCATGCGGTGGCTTTGCTGAGTCTGCTGTCTGGCCCGGTTCACTTTGGGTTTGCGCCTGCGATTTCAGTGACCGCTTGGCTGGTCGTGACCGCCTACATGGTGGAGAGCCAGTTCTTCCCCAAGTTCAAAGCCCGTTGGGCCATGGGCGGCTTGGGCAGCATGGCGGTTGTGCTCGCCTGGTTTTTCCCGGGCACGCCGCTGTCGGCCTCAGCATCGGCATGGCTGCCGCTTCACTGGGCCTTGGGCCTATCGGCTTACGGCATGTTTGCCGTCGCCGTGGTGCATGCTTGGATGATGACACGCGCCGAGCACAGCATCCGCATGGCGCACGATGCCGACAGTGGTTTGCCCCTGCTGACGCTCGAGCGCCTGACTTTTCGTTTTGTCTCTGCGGGTTTTGCACTGCTAAGCGCCACTTTGGTGGCCGGTGTTTTGTTTGGTGACGCGCTTTACGGCCAAGGACAAGGCCACTGGCGCTGGGATCACAAAACCATTTTTGCCCTGCTGTCATGGTTGACCTTTGCCGTGCTGTTGCTCGGGCGCAGCCAATGGGGCTGGCGTGGTCGCCGGGCGGTGCGGGTGCTCTACATCGGGGCGGGCTTGCTGCTGCTGTCTTATGCGGGCTCTCGGTTTGTGATGGAAATTTTGCTGGGACGCATGGGATGAAGTACCTGTTTTTATTGTTGGTCGTGTTGGTGGTGATCTGGGCGCTCAAGCGTGGTCGGATCGCCAAACAGTCCGCACCCGACCCAACAGCACAAGCGCCCAAGCCCTCCGAAATGGTGACCTGCGCCCACTGCGGCATCCATTTGCCCCACGATGAAGCGGTCACGGGGCAAAAAGGCCTTTACTGCAGCACCGAGCATCGCGCGGCTGCGCAAGACCGCAACCCGGGCTGACACCCAGAGGCCATGCACCTGCCTGCTTGCGACAACAGCGCCGCCTCAGCGTGGAAGCAAGGTTGGCACCCCCAAGCTCAGCGGCTGGCGTCCCCCAACTTCGGTCCACGCCCGAGCCCTGCCTGCATTGATCTGCTGGTGATCCACTCGATCAGTTTGCCGCCCGGGCAATACGGTGGCGATGCAGTGCAGCGCCTGTTCATCAACCGGCTCGATTGGGATGAGCACCCTTACTTTCAGTCCATCCGGGGGCTGCAGGTCTCTTCACACTTTTATATTCGGCGCGACGGCACCCTTTTGCAATTCGTCAGCTGCAACGATCGGGCTTGGCATGCGGGACAGTCGGCCTACCGTGGACGGACCAACTGCAACGACGACTCAATCGGCATCGAACTCGAGGGCCTGGAAGGTGACACTTTTGAAGAGGCCCAATACCGGTGTTTGGCCCAGCTGTGCCAAGACCTGCGCTGCAACTACCCCATCGCGCACATTGCCGGGCACGAACACATTGCCCCCGGTCGCAAACAAGACCCTGGCCCAGGCTTCGACTGGGCGCACCTGAAGCGACTGTTGGATTTTTCGCCTCAGGTTTTTCCCTGATTTCGGCCTGGCAACCACAGAAAAAAATATTTTCATGGTCTCGCCACGCACCAAAAATGGGCGGCGCGTTTCATGCTGAGCGTCAACCCGCACTCAAGTACGCCCTCAAATCAAGGCTTTCAAAGCGAAAAGTGCTCGGCAAGCCGCATAGCGCCTGAATTGGCCGCTTGAAAGCCTTAAAACGCAGGCTCTTGCGGGCTTCTTTTCAGAGCATGAAAGACGCAGCCCCAAACAGCTGCCCAGACATTTATTTGCCCATTTCGAGCAACCGGGCAAAAGCGCCCAGTACACTACCTGTAGTGGCTTGTGCAGATGTCAGACACCAGATATAGTGTCCATTACAAATTTTCACACCCTAAAGAAATGTCCGCTCAAGCGCCTTGTCCCGGACTCAAAGACCACCAAAATTCAAAGAAATGACCATGCAAACAGACCAAAACATCGCCACCCCATCACCAGCCCTGATGCGCCAGCCTGAAGCAGGACAAAACAGCGCTCCCGGCCTGCAGGCACTTGCGCATTACCAGATCATTCGCCGCAACGGCGCTGTGGTGCCTTTCGAGCCGAACAAAATCGCCGTGGCACTGATGAAGGCGTTTTTGGCTGTACACGGCACGCAAGGTGCCGCATCGGCCAGCGTTCGTGAAGTGGTCGAAGAGTTGACCCAAAACGTGGTCCGTGCTCTGGTTCGTTCACGTCCAGGTGGCGGCACATTCCACATTGAAGACGTGCAAGACCAAGTTGAATTGGGCTTGATGCGCAGCAGCAACCACGAAGTCGCACGCGCTTACGTGCTGTACCGCGAGCGTCGCACGCAAGAGCGCGCCCAGCATCAACAAGAAACGGCCCCCGTCACCGCCGAGCCACGTCTGCACGTCATGGATGGCGGCCAGCGTGTCGCTTTGGATCTGGATTACCTCAAATCCCTGATGGTCAACGCTTGTGCCGGTTTGGGCAAAGACGTCAGCCCAGAGCCCATCGTGGCCGAAACCATGCGCAACCTGTACGACGGTGTGCCCATGGAAGAGGTTTACAAAGCGTCCATCTTGGCTTCGCGGACGCTGATCGAAAAAGACCCGGACTACACCTACGTCACCGCGCGCCTTTTGATGCATACCATTGCCAAGGAAATTTTGGGCAAGGAAGTGACTCAGGACCAAATGGCCGAGGAGTACGTCAACTACTTTCCGAAATTCATCCAAAAAGGCGTCGATAACGATCTGCTTGATGAAAAACTGCTGCAATTTGACCTGGCCAAACTGGCCACGGCCCTCAAGCCAGAGCGCGACCTGCAATTTGACTACCTGGGCCTGCAAACCCTGTATGACCGCTACTTTTTGCACGTTCGCAAGAACCGCATTGAGATGCCGCAAGCGTTTTTCATGCGCGTCGCCATGGGCCTGTCGCTCAACGAAATCAACCGTGAAGCCCGTGCCATCGAGTTCTACGAGATCCTGTCTTCGTTTGACTTCATGTCCTCCACGCCCACGCTGTTCAACAGCGGCACCTTGCGCTCACAACTGTCGAGCTGCTACCTGACCACCGTGCCAGACGACTTGGATGGCATTTACGAGTCCATCAAAGAAAACGCCTTGCTGTCCAAGTTTGCGGGCGGCCTGGGCAACGACTGGACCCGTGTGCGCGCCATGGGCTCGCACATCAAGGGCACCAACGGCGAATCACAAGGCGTGGTGCCTTTCCTGAAGGTCGTGAACGATACGGCTGTGGCCGTCAACCAAGGTGGCAAACGCAAAGGTGCGGTCTGCACTTATCTGGAAACCTGGCACTTGGACATCGAAGAATTCCTGGAACTGCGCAAAAACACGGGCGACGACCGCCGCCGCACGCACGACATGAACACGGCCAACTGGATTCCCGACCTGTTCATGCGCCGCGTCATGGAAAAAGGCAGCTGGACCTTGTTCTCTCCATCCGATGTGCCTGACCTGCATGACCTTTTCGGTATGGCCTTCGAAAAAGCCTATGTCGCCTACGAACAAAAAGCCGAGCGCGGCGAAATTAAACCCAGCAAGACCGTGCCGGCGACAGACCTGTGGCGCAAGATGCTGTCGATGCTGTTTGAGACCGGCCACCCATGGGTCACATTCAAAGACCCCTGCAACGTGCGCTCACCCCAGCAACACGTCGGCGTGGTGCACTCGTCCAACCTTTGCACCGAGATCACGCTCAACACCAGCGACACCGAAACCGCTGTGTGCAATTTGGGCTCGGTTAACTTGTCGCGCCACCTCAAAGACAGCGCCACCGGCAAAGTCATTGACCACGACAAACTGAAAAAGACCATCACGATCGCCATGCGCATGCTGGACAACGTGATCGACATCAACTACTACGCCGTCAAAAAGGCCCGCGATTCCAATATGCGCCACCGCCCTGTTGGCCTCGGATTGATGGGCTTCCAGGATTCGCTGTACGAAATGCGCATCCCTTACGCCTCGCAAGCGGCTGTGGAGTTCGCCGACCAGTCGATGGAAGCGATTTGCTACTACGCTTATTGGGCATCGACCGAACTGGCCAAAGAGCGTGGTCAATACGCCACCTACAAAGGCTCTCTGTGGGACCAAGGCATTTTGCCGCTGGACACATTGGACCTGCTGGAGCGTGAGCGCGGTGGTTATGTCGAAGTCGACCGCTCTTCGACACTGGACTGGGACACACTGCGCAAGAAAATTGCAGCGGACGGCATGCGCAACTCCAACTGTGTGGCCATCGCGCCCACCGCCACCATCTCTAACATCATTGGTGTTGATGCCTCGATCGAGCCTTGCTTTGGCAACCTGTCAGTCAAGTCCAATTTGTCTGGTGAATTCACTGTGATCAACGGCTACTTGGTGCGCGACTTGAAGCGCTTGGGCCTGTGGGATGACGTGATGGTCATGGATCTGAAGCACTTTGATGGTTCACTGCGCCCCATCGATCGCGTCCCTCAAGAAGTAAAAGCGCTTTACGCCACTGCGTTCGAAGTTGAAACCACGTGGCTGGTCGAAGCGGCTGCACGCCGTCAGAAGTGGATTGACCAAGCGCAATCTTTGAACATCTACATGGCAGGTGCGTCGGGCAAAAAGCTGGATGACACCTACAAACTGGCCTGGTTGCGCGGTCTCAAAACCACTTACTACCTGCGCACATCCAGCGCTACGCAAGTAGAAAAATCAACCGTTCAAGCCGGCTCACACAACGCAGTCTCTTCATCGGGTGCGCCATCTTCAAGCATGAACGCAGTTGACGCCGCAGCGGCTTCAGCACAACTGCAAATGAACGCGACACCAGCCACCGATGTCAAGTTTTGCGCGATCGATGATCCAGGATGTGAAGCTTGCCAGTGATTTAAAAAGCATTGCACTTTGCTGTGACAAGCCAAGTGCGATGCAATTGAACAACACTTCAGAGTTGTACGTGTCAAAAAAGCGCATCGCTTCTTTGCATTTCGTGCGCTTGCTTTCATAATTTGAGAACTGGAATTTTTTATGTTGTCTTGGGACGAACAAATCAAACCCGCGTCGCAACCTGCGATGCCCTCTTTTTCTGGCGCTGATGAAACCGCAGCGTCAGCTGCTGCATCTTCAACAGCCAGCCCACGCCGAATGAATGCGGCAGACAAGCGCATCATCAACGGTCGGACTGACGTGAACCAGCTGGTTCCGTTCAAATACAAATGGGCTTGGGAGAAATACTTGGCCACCTGCGCCAACCACTGGATGCCGCAGGAAGTGAACATGAACCGCGACATCGCCTTGTGGAAAGACCCCAACGGTCTGACCGAAGACGAACGCCGCATCGTCAAGCGCAACTTGGGCTTCTTTGTCACAGCCGACTCGCTGGCTGCCAACAACATCGTGCTGGGCACCTACCGCCACATCACAGCGCCCGAGTGCCGTCAATTCCTGCTTCGTCAGGCCTTCGAAGAAGCCATTCACACCCACGCTTACCAATACATTGTGGAATCGCTGGGACTGGATGAAAGTGAAATCTTCAACGCCTACAACGAAGTCCAGTCCATTCGTGACAAGGACGAGTTCCTGATCCCGTTCATCAACGTGATCATGGACCCGAACTTCAAGACCGGCACTCTGGAAACCGACCAGACCTTGCTCAAGTCTTTGATCGTGTTTGCCTGCTTGATGGAGGGCCTGTTCTTCTACGTGGGCTTCACGCAAATTTTGGCCTTGGGTCGCCAAAACAAGATGACGGGCGCGGCCGAGCAGTACCAGTACATCCTGCGCGATGAGTCGATGCATTGCAATTTCGGCATTGACCTGATCAACACCGTCAAACTCGAAAATCCTCAACTGTGGACAGCCGAGTTCAAGGCCGAAATCAAGGAACTGTTCATCAAAGCGGTCGAGCTCGAATATCGCTATGCCGAAGACACCATGCCGCGTGGCGTGCTGGGCATGAACGCATCCATGTTCAAGGGCTACTTGCGCTACATTGCCAACCGACGTGCCACACAAATTGGCTTAGAGGCGCTTTTCCCGAACGAAGAGAATCCGTTCCCTTGGATGAGCGAAATGATTGACCTGAAAAAAGAACGCAACTTTTTTGAAACCCGGGTCATCGAATATCAATCTGGCGGGGCGTTGTCCTGGGACTGATCTTCTGAACACCCCTCGAATGAAACCCTTCTTCAAGCCACACGCCACAATGCATTCACGCATTGAGCCGTGTGGCTTTCCCGCGTTCATGGTGTTGGGGGATTCCTCAGCACCATGGATCGCTTTGTGCAAACCAACAAGCACCAAGCGTTCCCTTTTCGTTGAGTTCTCAACTTGATCAAGGAGAAAATCATGGCAACTGCAAAAAAAGTAGCGGCAAAAAAAGCTGCTCCCGCAAAGAAGGCCGTTGTGGCCAAAAAACCTGCTGCTAAAAAAGTAGCCGCAGCCAAGAAGCCCGCAGCCAAAAAAGCTGCTCCAGCTAAAAAAGCTGTAGCCGCCAAAAAGCCAGCAGCTAAAAAAGCAGCTCCAGCMAAAAAAGCCGTTGCAGCCAAAAAGCCCGCCGCTAAAAAAGCAGCTCCAGCTAAAAAAGCTGTAGCCGCCAAAAAGCCAGCAGCTAAAAAAGCAGCTCCAGCTAAAAAAGCCGTTGCAGCCAAGAAGCCCGCAGCCAAAAAAGCTGCTGCTGCCAAAAAGCCAGCTGCTAAAAAAGCTGCCCCAGCCAAAAAAGCTGCTGCTAAAAAAACCGCCGCTAAAAAGCCAGCCGCCAAAAAGCCAGCTGTGAAAAAAGCTGCTAAAAAACCTGCTGCAAAGAAGGCATCTAAAGCACCCGCTGCCCCCGCTGCACAGACAACACTGAATCCACAAGCTGCATGGCCGTTTCCTTCGGCCGCCAAGCCCTGATTCAACCGTTAGACGCAAGTAGCGCTAGAGCCCAATACTGGAAACGGTGTTGGGCTTTTTTGTGGACGGCCTTCAGGGACCGCGCAAGATACGGGCATTCAAGCCGCAGGGCTCAGGGGTAGAAGCTGAAAAGCCGGTAACCCACTGGCGCTAAGCCAGCTTCGGGCGATAAATGGATGAGGCCATCCCAAACTTGAGCAGGCGCCAAAACACTTGGTGCACCCTGCTGTGACACCAGCAACACACGCCGCACCAGGACTTTGTCTTGAGCATCCAGCAGCGTCAACGTCAGTGCTGGCATCTGCAAGGTATGCGATGTGGCGTTGCGGACAGTCCAGCCGAGCAGAAAACCAACATCGGTCGGCGTCAAACTGGAGTTCTCTATTACCACACCATCGCGAACTTGCACTGGCAAGATCTCGCAACCTAGAGAACGACAGGCCGCATGCAAAACGCGCGCAACACTCGGCTGCGTGGCAGCCAGCATGTGCCGTTCAATCCAGAGCCACTGGAGCGCAAGCGCCAACAGCAGTGCAAACACAAACGAGATAGGCCACCAAGATCGCGGCGGGTGTGATGCAGCCAAGTGTGTGGCGGACCGAACCGATTCCCCCGAAAGCGCAGAGAAGGCTTCGGGCGGTAAAACCGAGGGAAGCGGCGGGCTGAAAGTCGACAGCGCCTCTTCAAAGGAGGCCACAACCGCTGTTGGCGATGAGGTCGGAGGCGGCGAACGGTCTTCTTGCTTCAACAATTCATCGATCACCAAGCGCTCAGCGACTTCTTGCGCAGGCATTACACCAAGGGCACTTGAGCTGAGGTCAGGCCATGCCACCACCAGCCCAGTGCTGTCGAAAACATGTTGGCATTGTCCGCAGCGCAGCCAGCCTTGCGCGATCTTGATCTGATCGGACACCACTTGGTAGCTTGTGGCGCAAGCTGGGCAGCGGACAACCCAGCTCATGACATATTTTGGATCATGGGCCACGTCTGCACTGTGGTGTTCAAGCCGAAGCGGCAGGCGATGTCGCAGTCATCAGTATCCAGCCGTCTTCGCTGTCAGCAACCACGAGTTCAATCCACGGTGCATAAGCGGCCTTGAGTTCATCGGCCTGTCGCTCCAAGATGCCCGCGAGCACCAAGGAACCGCCCGAGGCCACATAAGAACACAACAGCGGAGCCAACACTTTGAGTGGTGTGGCCAAAATATTGGCAAGCACCGTTTGGTACTGCCCTTTTGCTTTGTCAGGCAAGCCAGCAAGCAGAACAACGCCATTGGCTTCGGCGTTCAAAACCGTGGACGTCACGGCCGCCTCATCAATGTCCACTGCATCGATGTTCAAGGCACCGTATTTTGCAGCGCCGATGGCCAAAATACCGGATCCGCAACCGTAGTCCAAAACACGTTGACCTTGCACGCCATGCTGTGCAATCCAACGCAAACACATGCGTGTTGTGGGATGCGTGCCCGTGCCAAAAGCCAGACCAGGGTCCAAACGAATGATCTGCCGCGCCTGTGCTGGCGGCTCGTGCCAGGTGGGCACAATCCAAAAATCGGGGGTGATTTCAACCGGCGCGAACTGCGACTGGGTCAAACGCACCCAATCCTGATCGGCAACGGCTTGAACACCCACGACACGACAGCCTTCAAAAAAGTCTTGTGCTAACAACAGTTGAACCGCTTCTTGGGCTTGGGACTCTTGTGCAAACAAGGCCACTATGCGCGAACGCTGCCAACCGTCTTTGGGGGGTGGCATGCCGGGCTCACCAAACAAGGCCTGCTCCGCAGGGGTTTGGGCATCGGCATCTTCGACGGACACGCTCAAGGCATCAAGGGCATCCAACGCGTCGCTCAAGACGTCAACCCGGTCTTCCGGGCACAGCAAGCTCAGTTCAAACATACCGTCTCAGCGTTTGTGCTGGCTCAGCCAGTGTTCAAGGTAGTGGATGTTGGTGCCACCTTGCATGAATTTGGCATCCACCATCAGCTCGCGGTGCAGCGGGATGTTGGTGTTGATGCCTTCGATCACCGTCTCATTCAAGGCGGTCTGCATGCGCGCCAAGGCCTGCTCGCGGGTGTCGCCATGAACGATCAACTTGCCGATCATCGAGTCGTAGTTCGGGGGCACGAAGTAGTTGTTGTAAACGTGTGAATCCACCCGCACACCCGGCCCGCCAGGCATGTGCCAAGACGTCACACGACCAGGCGATGGCGTGAACTTGAAGGGGTCTTCAGCGTTGATGCGGCATTCAATGGCATGGCCACGGATTTCGATTTGTTTCTGCGTGAAGGGCAGTTTTTCTCCCGCTGCCACCATGATCTGTGTCTTCACAATGTCAACGCCTGTGACCCATTCGGTGACCGGATGCTCGACCTGCACACGGGTGTTCATCTCAATGAAATAGAACTCGCCGTTTTCGTACAAAAACTCAAAAGTACCGGCACCGCGGTAATTGATCTTCTTGCAAGCAGCCACGCAGCGTTCACCAATTTTCTCGATCAGCTTGCGAGGAATGCCCGGCGCAGGCGCTTCTTCGATCACTTTTTGGTGACGCCGCTGCATGGAGCAGTCACGCTCGCCCAAGTAAACCGCATTCTTGTGCTTGTCAGCCAGGATCTGGATTTCGACGTGCCTTGGGTTCTGCAGAAATTTTTCCATGTAGACCGCAGGGTTGCCAAAAGCAGCACCGGCTTCGGCCTTGGTCATCTGAACCGCATTGATCAGGGCCGCTTCGGTGTGTACCACGCGCATGCCACGACCACCGCCGCCACCGGCCGCCTTGATGATGACGGGGTAGCCCACTGATTTGGCAATGCGGCGAATTTGAACCGGATCGTCGGGCAATTCACCCTCAGAGCCAGGCACGCAAGGCACGCCCGCACGAATCATGGCCTGCTTGGCAGACACCTTGTCACCCATGATGCGAATCGACTCGGGTGTAGGGCCGATGAACTGAAAGCCGCTTTTTTCGACGCGCTCGGCGAAGTCGGCGTTCTCGCTCAGAAACCCGTAGCCCGGATGAATCGCCTCGGCATCGGTCACTTCGGCCGCCGAAATGATGGCGGGCATATTGAGATAGCTCAAAGCAGAAGCCGCAGGGCCAATACACACCGCTTCTTCGGCCAACTTCACGTATTTAGCGTCTTTGTCAGCCTCGGAATACACCATAACCGCTTTGACGCCCAACTCTCGGCATGCGCGCTGGATGCGTAAAGCGATCTCACCACGGTTGGCCACCAGGATTTTCTTGAACATGAAATCCCCGTTTGCTTATTCGACGATGAACAAAGGCTGACCGTATTCAACCGCCTGGCCGTTTTCGCACAGGATTTGCGTCACAGTACCGGCCTTGTCGGATTCGATCTCATTGAGAATTTTCATGGCTTCGATGATGCACAAAGTGTCACCCTCCTTGACCACTGAGCCGATTTGGATGAAGGGCGCAGCACCAGGGCTGGAAGAGCGATAGAACGTGCCGACCATGGGTGATTTGACGGGGTGCCCGGTAGGCGCTGCAGGTACCTCTGCTGGCGCAGCTGCGGCGACGACAGGTGCCGCCACCGTGGCCACGGGTGCCGCTTGTTGCATCACCATGGGCGCCGCAACACCCATGCTTTTGACAATTCGAACCTTGCCTTCGGCTTCGGTGATTTCGAGCTCCGAGACGTTGGAATCCGATACCAAGTCAATCAATGTTTTCAGTTTGCGCAAATCCATAGATCCTCCATTGCTGTAAGCACATGTAATGGGTCGAATTTACACCAATTTTCATCAAAACAACTCAAAACTGCACCCATTCAGCGCCGCTGAAGCTTTAATTCACGCAGATTTGCTCGAATTCTTTGTCGAAACAGCGGCCAAACAAGCCGTTGCCGAGGTCAAGCGGCAGCAGCGCGCCATTGGACCAAGTCATCTTGCGACAGCTGCCCCATCTTTTGTCGCCAAATAGTGCCATCTGCCTTGAAAAACACCGTAAAGGGCAGACCACCCGCAGCATTGCCCAATGATTTAGACAGATCGGTCCCCGCCAAACCTGCCATGGCGATGGGAAAACCCAACGGTTGTCGCACCAAAAAACGGCGCACAGCACTGGGCTGGTCGATGGCCACTGCGACCACTTGATGACCGTTGACAGCATGTTCACGCCAAAAAGCGTCAATCATGGGCAACTCATCGATGCAAGGGGGGCACCAAGTGGCCCAAAAGTTCAGTAACAGCGGCTTCCCCTTGAACTCGGCCATTCCCAACATCTCTCCTGCTGGGGTTTCAAATTGTTGCGCCCAAAACGGGTGGCTAGCAACTTCGTTAACCGCTTGGGGCTGGTAACGCCACAAGGCGAGCCCAGCGCCGGCCACGGCAGCCGCTGCACCAGCACCTAAAACCAGGTTGCGCCTCGAAGCACCAAAGGTTTGATTGTTCATGTCCAAATTGTGATTCATGCGGCCAACAGTCGCTTCAATGCGTCCAAATCCCCTCTGGGCGAGCGGCCTTGGGCATCAGGCAACAGAGCACCGCGCAGATCGTCCAGGTCGTAAATGCGCAGGTGCACCCCCACATCTTCGTTCAAAGCTTCACAAAAACTGTGCACGCTCAGCACATCTACATCGTCCCCATGCAGGCCACGCACCGTCTGGACTTCATAGCGCTCGTTACGGTTAATCAACGCAATTTCGGCCGACTTAGGGTCATCACAAAACAAGGCCAAATCGATGTCGCACAAACGTGTGGCCCAGCCTTGCCACACCGCACCGCCCAAATGCGGGCGAAACTCGGCCAGCCGCCGCATCCAGACCTGCGCCAATTCCCGCAAAGCCTGCAACTCCCTAGGCTGTGTGTCGGCGCAAAACAAGGCGATGTAGTCCCGCACCTCGGCCTCAACCACATCATTCGTCGGCAAGGCGGTGCGGCCGGGCAAGCCCAGCGCTTTGAGTGCGCGGTGCTTGGCCGGGCCAAAGGCCAAGCCTTCTTCGACCACCATACGAGCAGCGGTGGCAGCGATTTCAAGAGCGACATCGTTCATGGGCAACGATTGTGCCCGGGTGGATGCGTGGCTCGGTTGCTGCCCCCTAAAATCTCCCTATGCATATTCATATTCTGGGCATTTGTGGCACCTTCATGGGTGGTTTGGCAGCACTGGCACGCGAAGCCGGTCATCGGGTCACGGGCTGTGACGCAGGCGTTTACCCGCCCATGAGCGACCAACTTCGGGCCTTGGGAATCGACCTGATCGAAGGCTTTGGCGTTGACCAGATGAACCTCAAGCCCGACATGTACGTGATTGGCAACGTCGTCAGCCGTGCTCGATTGAGCGATGGCAACCCCAAATTTCCTCTGATGGAAGCCATTCTGGAGACTGGCGCCCCCTACACCAGCGGCCCGCAATGGCTGGCCGAGCACGTGCTGCAAGGCAAGCATGTGCTGGCAGTGGCGGGAACCCACGGTAAAACCACCACCACCTCGATGCTGGCATGGGTGTTAGAGCAAGCCGGACTGCAACCGGGCTTTCTGGTGGGTGGCGTGCCACTCAATTTCGGCGTCTCAGCACGGCTCGGTGGTGGACAGTATTTCGTCATCGAAGCAGACGAATACGACACGGCGTTTTTCGACAAGCGCAGCAAATTCGTGCACTACCGCCCACGCACCGCGATCCTGAACAACCTGGAGTTCGACCACGCCGACATCTTTGATGACCTGGCCGCCATCGAGCGTCAGTTTCACCACCTGGTACGCACCGTGCCCGGCTCGGGCCGCGTGGTGGTCAACGGGCTGGAAGAGAGCCTCACCCGCGTGCTGGCGCAAGGCTGCTGGAGCGAGGTTCGCACTTTTGGTGCGGCCGTGAGCGACTTTGTTGCCGAAGGAGAACCGTCGGATTTCAATGTGCAGCAAGCCGGAAAAACGGTGGCCAATGTGCAATGGACCATCGGCGGTGTGCACAACCAACTCAACGCACTGGCCACCATCGCCGCAGCTGAGCATGTGGGCGTGAGTCCCGCCACAGCGGCGCAAGCACTGGCCACTTTTGAAAATGTCAAACGCCGCATGGAAGTGCGCGGCACCGTCCCATTTAAAGGCGGGGGCATCACCGTTTATGACGACTTTGCCCACCACCCCACCGCCATTCGCACCACCGTCAATGGCCTGCGCCGCCAGGTGGGCAAGGCCAGAATCTTGGCGATTTTCGAACCACGCAGCAACACAATGAAGCTTGGCACCATGAAAGCCCAACTGCCCTGGAGTCTGGAAGAAGCCGACCTGGCCTTTTGCCATTCGGGCGGCCTGGACTGGGATGCCCAAGCCACCCTCGCGTCCATGGGCTCGCGAGCGCAAGTGGGCGCCAACATTGACGAGGTGATTGCGCAGGTGCTGGCGCAAGTACAGCCCGGCGACCATTTGCTGTGCATGAGCAATGGCGGCTTTGGCGGCATTCATGCCAAATTGCTGCAAGCACTGCAAACCCACTGAACCACCGGGTCTTCCGCGGGAGCAAGCCCCCCGCTCGCGAAGGTCAGCGGGCGCGCCGAACCTTCACCGCATCCGACAACACTTGCAGCACGCCTTCGCTGTCGTCCCAGCCGATGCAAGCGTCAGTGATGCTTTGGCCGTAGTTCAGTTTCGACACATCGTCCTTGCCGGGGGTGAACTTCTGGGCGCCGTCCACCAAGTGGCTCTCGACCATGACGCCAAAGACTTGGCGTGAGCCGCCACTGATCTGCACCGCGATGTCTTTGGCCACGTCGATCTGACGCTCGTGCTTTTTGCTGCTGTTGGCATGGCTGCAGTCCACCATCAAGGTGGCCGGCAGCTTGGCCGCTTCGAGCTCCTTGCACGCAGCTGCCACGCTTTCGGCATCGTAGTTGGGGGCCTTGCCGCCCCGCAAAATCACATGGCAATCCTGGTTGCCCTGCGTCTGCACGATGGCGACCTGGCCGTTTTTGTGGACCGACAAAAAGTGGTGCCCACGCGCTGCGGCCTGGATCGCGTCGGTCGCGATTTTGATGTTGCCGTCCGTTCCGTTTTTGAAGCCGATGGGGGCCGACAAGCCCGAAGCCAGCTCGCGGTGCACCTGACTTTCCGTCGTGCGCGCACCGATGGCACCCCAACTGATGAGGTCGCCGATGTACTGGGGCGAGATCACGTCCAGAAACTCACTGCCTGCAGGCAGGCCCTGGCGATTGATCTCGATCAGCAACTGGCGTGCGATGCGCAGGCCTTCGTCGATGCGGTAGCTCTCGTCGAGGTAGGGGTCGTTGATCAGGCCCTTCCAGCCCACGGTGGTGCGGGGTTTTTCGAAGTACACGCGCATCACGACTTCGAGCGTGTCGGCGTATTTCTCACGCAAGGGCTTCAGGCGGCGGGCGTAGTCAAGTGCCGCAGCCGGATCGTGGATGGAGCAAGGGCCGATGATGACCAGCAAGCGATCGTCCTTGCCGTGCACGATATTGGCGATCGATTGGCGGGTTTTGGAAATCAGGGTTTCCGTGGCGGTGCCGGCAATCGGGAAAAACCGAATCAAATGTTCGGGCGGTGGGAGCACGGTGATGTCCTTGATGCGTTCGTCGTCGGTCTGGCCGGTGCGGTCAACAGCATTCGGATACCCAGCGTCTGGGGCTGTGGTTTTGGCGTTCATTGTGGACTCCTCAGATTGAAAAAACAGGTGAAAAAAAACCGCCGGGCTTTGAGGCTCCGGCGGTATGTATCGAGATGTTCGGGTGCTTATGCGCTCGCCTCTCGTCCGCCAGGGACTGAGAACCAAAAATAAAAAAAGTAAAAGGTGATGCGCGAAGACATGGGTTCAATGTAGCACAGCCAGATGACGGTTCCTGACAAGCGGGCACAGGGACAAACCCCGAGACCCGCCAAGCGACATCAGCTCAGGCCCATGCTCAGGCCGTGCCACCGACAGTCAAGCCGTCGATGCGCAAAGTCGGCTGCCCCACGCCCACCGGCACGCTCTGTCCCTCTTTGCCACAGGTGCCCACACCCGAGTCGAGCTTCATGTCGTTGCCGATCATGCTGATCTTCTTGAGCGATTCGGGGCCGCTGCCGATCAAGGTGGCGCCTTTGACGGGGTATTGGATCTTGCCGTTTTCTACCCAGTAGGCCTGGCTGGCCGAAAACACAAACTTGCCGCTGGTGATATCCACCTGACCGCCCGCAAAGTTGGTGGCATACAGGCCTTTTTTGATGCTGGCCACGATTTCTTCGGGGGTTTTGTCGCCGCCCAACATGTAGGTGTTGGTCATGCGTGGCATGGGCACATGGGCGTAGCTTTCGCGGCGGCCGTTGCCCGTGGGCTTGACGCCCATCAGTCGGGCGTTCATCGAATCCTGGATGTAGCCGCGCAGGATGCCATCTTCGATCAGCACGTTCTTTTGGCTGGCATGGCCCTCGTCGTCCACATTCAGCGAGCCACGACGGTCGGCCATGGTGCCGTCGTCCAGCACCGTCACGCCCTTGGCCGCCACACGCTGGCCGATGCGGCCGCTGAAGGCGCTAGAGCCTTTGCGGTTGAAGTCGCCTTCCAGACCGTGGCCCACAGCTTCGTGCAGCAGCACGCCAGGCCAACCATTGCCCAGCACCACCGTCATCTCGCCGGCAGGCGCAGGGCGGGCCTCAAGGTTGATGAGCGCGGCCGACACGGCTTCTTGAACGTAGCTCTCGACCATAACATCGTCAAAATAAGCCAGGCCAAAGCGACCGCCACCACCAGCACTGCCCACTTCACGGCGGCCGTTTTGCTCGGCGATGACCGTGACCGACAGGCGAATCAGGGGACGCACATCGGCGGCCAGTGTGCCGTCGGCGCGAGCGACCATGACCACGTCGTACTCGGTGGCCAAGCCCGCCATGACCTGCACCACACGAGGATCTTTGGCGCGGGCCATTTTTTCGACGCGACCAAGCAAATTGACCTTGGCCGTGCTGTCCAGCGTGGACATCGGGTCCAGCGAAGGGTAGAGCGAACGGCTGGCAGAGATTTTGCGGGCTGGCACCTTGATGCGCTTGTTTTGCGTGGCCTGCGCGATGGTGCGTACGGTCAGCGCAGCGTCCATCAATGAGGCTTCAGAAATGTCGTCCGAGTAGGCAAACGCGGTTTTTTCACCTGACACAGCCCGCACACCCACGCCTTGGTCGATGCTGAAGCTGCCGGTCTTGACGATGCCCTCTTCCAGGCTCCAGCCTTCGGAGCGGGTGTACTGAAAATACAAGTCAGCGTCATCGACCTGGTGCGCCTTGATGGCGGCCAGCGCCCGGCTCAGGTGGGTTTCATCCAAGCCAAAGGGTTCGAGCAAAAGGGCCCTGGCAGTGGCCAGGCGTTCGATGGTGGGTTCGCGTGAAATCATGGGAAGCATTGTAGGCACTGAGCAAACCCCTTGCCTGCGTGCTCTTTAGTGACTTGCGCTTGGGCCGCTACTCGGTGACTCTAAAAAAGCCGACCGCCCCATCCATCATGGCACCCAGACAGGCCGTCAGCATTGGGGGTCCACCTCGACCGCTTCCATACCGAACGGCTGGGAGCGCCCCGTGGTCCGTCAAAAGCAAGGCCAAAAATCTTCATGTGGATCATGGGCCAGTGATCTCCGCCCCATGGGGTTGTGCGGGTCTCCTGCGCGGTGTGGTTCAGGTCTGCACCAACTGTTTAGAGCGCGCAATCGACATCAAGATGCCTAAGGCCAAACCCAAGGTGACCATGGCCGTGCCGCCATAGCTGATGAAGGGCAATGGCACACCCACCACCGGCAAGATGCCGCTGACCATGCCCATGTTCACAAAGGCATAGGTGAAGAAAATCATGGCCATGCTGCCCGCCAGCAAACGGCTGAACAGCGTGGGCGCTTCGGCCGCAATAACCAACGCCCGATAGACCAAAAAGAAGAACCAGAAAATCAGGAACAAGCCGCCGACGAACCCAAACTCTTCGCCGTACGCTGCAAAAATGAAGTCGGTGGTGCGCTCGGGGATGAACTCCAGGTGCGTCTGCGTGCCCTGCATGAAGCCCTTGCCCCAAAATCCGCCTGAGCCGATGGCGATCATGCCCTGAATGATGTGAAAACCCTTGCCCAAGGGGTCACGCGTGGGGTCAAGCAAGGTGCAAATGCGCTGCCGCTGGTACTCGTGCAACACCTGCCAGTCCACACCATCGGCGCACAAGGTGGGCTCCATGACCACCAGCACCACCACCCCAACCAAGCCCAAGACCACAGGCGGCAAGATCCAGCGCCATTGCAGTCCGGCAAAAAAAATCACAGCCAACCCCGCCGCCAACACCAACAAAGAGGTGCCCAAATCAGGTTGTTTCATGATCAAGCCGACTGGAACCCCCAAGATGAGCAAGGCCACAGCGAAATCCGAGGGCCGAAGTTGCCCTTCGCGTTTTTGAAACCAGGTGGCCAGCATCAAGGGCAAGGCGATTTTCAGAATTTCGCTAGGCTGGATGACCACCCCCAGATTGACCCATCGCCGAGCCCCTTTTTTGGTGATGCCAAAAATAGCCACCGCCACCAGCAAAACCACCCCGGCAGTGTAAATGGGCACGGCCCAGGCCATGAGTTTTTGCGGCGGCATTTGGGCCACCACAAACATGATGCCCCCCGCCAGCAGCATGTTGCGGCCATGGTCCACAAAACGGGTGCCATGGTCGAAACCCGACGAGTACATGATCAACAAGCCGGCGCATGCGAGCATGAACACGGCGAACGCCAAAGGGCCGTCGAAGCCCTTGAGCAGATAGCGCACACGCTGAAACAGCGTCGGTTTGTGAATGACGGAACCCATGGCGCGGATTATCTCAGGCTGAATTTAAAAATAGACTAGGCCATCAGGTCAGTGGCTTCGCCCGCTGCGGAACATGCCATGGGTTTTGCGATTGAGGACGCCTTGGGCGGCCAGTTTGTTCATGGACGGGCTGGCGTGCGCATGCGTGATCGCCATGCCCAAAGCATCGGCGGCATCCTGACGCGGCACCACTGGCAACTGCAGCAAGCGCTTGACCATTTCCTGAACCTGCGATTTGGCGGCACGCCCATGACCTGTCACCGACTGCTTCATTTGCAAGGCCGTGTATTCGGCAACCGGCAGGTCGCAAGACACCAAAGCCGTGACACAACACCCCCGTGCCTGACCCAGCAGCAAGGTCGCTTGCGGGTTGATGTTGACAAACACGATCTCGACCGACGCCACATCGGGCTGGTAACGGGCATGAATTTCGCGGATGCCGTCGTAAATCACCTTCAGGCGAGCGGGCAGGTTGCCCATTTCCTCGCGAGTGGTCTCGATCACGCCGCTGGCCACGTACTGCAAGCGCGAGCCTGTCATGTCCAGCACCCCGAAACCGGTGGTCTGCAAGCCAGGGTCGATGCCCAAAATACGCAGGGTTTGCGGGGCAGGTGTGGTCAAAGTGCTCATGGCAACACCACGTCACCCATGCGGGCCATGATGGTTTCGGCCCGACTGGCCAGGTAGGCCGATTGCGCACGCTGCTCAAAATAACGCGGGCGAGGCAACATGACCGCCAAACGGGCGGCCTCCCAGTCGCTCAGACGGGCAGCGCTTTTTCTGAAGTAGTGCTGCGCGGCCGCTTCGGCCCCAAAAACGCCCTCCCCCCACTCCACGCTGTTGAGGTAAATCTCCAGAATGCGTTGCTTGGACAGGAAGGTCTCCAAGGTCAGGGTGATCAGCATCTCTTGGCCCTTACGCACCAAGGTGCGCTCGCCAGACAAAAAAAGGTTTTTGGCCAATTGCTGGGTGATGGTCGAGCCGCCCACAATTTTGACGTGAGGTGTCTTGGCATCGGGTCGGCGCTGGGCACGCTGCTCGGCCACGGCTTTGGCCTTGGCGTTTTTCTCCCAGGCTTTTTCCAAAGACTCCCACCAAACACCGCCGTGTTGCGAGAAAACGCTGTCTTCCGAGGCGATCACCGCCCGCTGCAAGCTGGGGGATATGCTTTTTCGGTCGACCCATTCCTGCCGCCAGGGCAGCCGGCTTTGCCGAGTCACAATTTGCCAGACCTGCGAGCGTTCAAAGCTGGTGGATTGCGGCGACAACAACGCCATGCTGGCAATGCGCAACGCAAAAAACACCTGCAAAGCCAAACAAGCCAGCAAAACCAGCACACACCAACGACCGAAAGCGCGCATCAATGTCCTTTGTCTGAATGGTCTAAAAAAGGGGGCAAACGGGTCATGGCTGCCGGGGTTGTGCGGCCAACATGCGCGTTTCCAGGCTGCCATCTTTGGAGAACTGGAAACGTGTGACCACCACAATCTGATCGGCCTGCCGCCGCATGTTAGCGCTGAACGCATCAAATGGCGCGGCACTGCGCACAATCGCTACGGCCCGCTGGTCAAGCAAAGGCTGACCAGAGGTCTTGACCACCTCGGTCTGGACCAGTCGCCCTCGGACATCGACCGTGATCACCATGCTCAATTGCCCATAGAGTTTTTGCCCGCCCACCTGCGGAAAATTGAGGGTGCCACGCGTTTCGATGGTGCGCCGTAATTTGTCGTAATAAAGGGCGTAAACCGCTTCTTGGGTGGCTGGGCTGATGTACCGCTTGCGGGGGCCGCCTTGGGTTTTTTCGACCCGAGGTTCGATTTGGGCCAATTGCCGGTTCAATTGCTGCCGGCGCTCTTGTCTGGCCTGACGCTCAGGTGCCTGGGCATTCTCGCCCGTATTTTCCTGAGTCAAGGCCGACAACTCTTGCTGAAGCTGAGTCAACAAGCGCATTTGCTGCAACTTGAGCGCTTCAATTTGGCGCTGCATGGCCCCGATGTCGGTGCCCGATTCGTTGACGACCGAAGGTGGCACAGGGGTGCTGGCCCGTTGCAAGCCGGGCGCTTGACCGCCACCCGACAGCCGCACTTGGGCAATGGCCTGCGCCCGCTCGGGGAGACTGTCGCTGCGGGCGTTCACCAAAACCACCTCCAATGACGAGTCTTCAAACACGCGATTGAAACTGGCCGGATCGGCAAAGCGCCAAGCCATCAGCACCGCATGAAGCAACACCGAAAACCCGATGGCCCACCACAAGGTGTGGCGTGTAAACGCCCGTTTCAGACGCGAGACAAGCCCCGTTTCAAAAGGCTGAATCTCTTCAAGCGCCATCGCTTTGCGTGCTGTCGTTCAGATCGACTGCGATAGTGAGTGGGCCTGCGGCCATGGCTTCGTCTTCTTCTGCCTCGTCGCTTTCCTGGTCTGCTGACACCACAGGCGCATCCAGGTGCGCGGTCACCGTGCCATTGACATCCAGCGCCATCAAGTCGACCTGCCCCAATTTGACGCGCACACGCGCACCGCGCATCAAACCCTGGGCGCCCATCACACTGAACATCAGCGGCAAACTGTCAGCCCGAACCAACCAGATGCCGCCCCCCATCTCCTTGACCAAGCTGGCTTCCAGCTCTTCAATGCCCTGCTGCTCGACATGGCGCAACGTCCAGTAACGCTCCATGCTCGACTGCACGCTGTTGTAGGCGCTGTAGGCCGCGTCAAAGCCACTGATGATGGAGAACAACTCGGCATCTTTAGGCTTGAAGGGCGCGGCCAAGGCAGCGGTCGCACCATGCTTGGCGCACGCGATGATTTGCCACTGGTTAACCAAGTCGGTGTAACGGCGCAGGGGGGATGTGCTCCAGGCATAACTGGGCACGCCAATGCCGGCGTGCGGCAAGGCCTTGGTGCCCATGCGCACCTTCACGCCGGGCGCCATGCTGGCCTGGCTGCGGTAAATACCGGGCACGCCCAAACTGGCCATCCACTGGCCCCAAGTGCTGTTGGCCAAAATCATGGCCTCAGCCACCATCAGATCGAGCGGCGCACCGCGCTGGCGCACCCCGATCAACACCGTCTCTTCGCCCGTGGGTGGCAAGTCGTTGCTGGGGCGATCGAGCTTGAAACTGTAGTCAGGGCGGTTGAAGCTTTCGGGCTTGCCGCGCACCACCTCGCGCCGCGCTTTGAGGGTTTGCGCCAAGCGCCAGAAAAAACCGAGCGTGGCACGGCTCACCGGCACATCGGCGTGGTCGCTTTGGTCTTCACCTTCGAGCCATTCGCGGGTGATGCGGTCGTCCAGTTGGTCATGCCGCAGGTTGACCAAGATAGGCACACGCTCCAGCTTGGTTTCAGTGCTTTGCACTTCCAGGGTGTCTTCGCTGAAAGTCACATACAAAGACACCGCCGGGCAGTCCCGCCCCTCAATCAAGGTGTAGGCCTGCACCACGTCGTCGGGCAGCATGGTGATCTTGTAGCCCGGCATGTACACCGTGGACAAACGCTGACGACCCAACTGGTCGATGGCGCTGCCCGGCGTCAAGGCCAGGCCGGGCGCGGCAATGTGGATGCCCACCGTGACGGTTCCGGTGCCCAAGCCCTGCAAGGACAAAGCATCGTCGATTTCGGTGGTGTGTGAATCGTCGATCGAAAAAGCCTGCACCGGGGCCAGCGGCAATTCATCCTGAATGGCCGGGGCTTGCAAAGCCGGAAAGCCGGTGCCCTTCGGAAACAGGTCAAACAAGAACCGCTGCCAATGAAAATCCCAGGCCGAAGCGATGGCCCCAGCGTTTTGCAACAAGTCCAAAGGCGCTGACTGGCTGGCTTTGCTGGCCTCGACCACGGCTTTGTATTCGGGCGTGTTTTTGTCGGGACGGAACAGGATTTTGTACAGCTGTTCGCGGATCGGAGCTGGGCACACGCCCGCCACCAACTCGGCTGACCAAGCCTCGATCTGGGCTTGAAGCTGCTTCTTTTTCTCGATCGCGAGCAAGGCCTGTTGCACGATTTCGGCAGGCGCTTTGCGGTAACGGCCTTTACCACCACGGCGAAAATAATGCGGCGCTTCATGCAGGCGCAGCAAAGCGGCCACTTGGTGCACCGTGCTGGCACCCTCGCTGAAGTAGTCTTTGGCCAGATCGGCAAAACCGAATTCCTCGTCCGAGGCAAATTCGTAGGCCAGCTCCAGCTCAATGCTTTGGCTCAGGGCGGCGGCTTCGCTCAGCAACGTCGCGGGGCTTGGTTTTTCAAACTTGAGCAGCATTTGCGCTGCCTTGACTTTGACCCGTTTGCCCGAATCGAGCTCCACCTGAGCGGAGGCCTCGGCTTCGGACAGGATGCGTCCGGCCATGAATTTGCCGGCTTCTTCAAATAATGCGTACATGGACCGATTTTCCCATGCGCTGTTGCCTTGACAGGCGTCGGGCCTCAGGCCAAGTGAAGAAATTCCAAGATTTCTGGCAAGACATCGTCAAAATCACTCAGCGCGTGATCACTGCCCTCCAACAGGCGCACTTGGCCCAATGCGTGCCGGGTCAGCATTTCGCGCCAATCCAGCACCTCATCCCCCTTGGCGATCACCGCCAAGCTTGAGGGTGGATGGCTCGAGTCGACCGGGGTCAGCGCCTCCAGATCGACCAATTCCTGTACGTGGGTCGCCTCAAAAAATATTTTTTGCGAGGGATCGTGCCATGCAGGGTGTTCGCCAATGTGGCGCGCCAAATCACGCGACGGGTACACAGCCGGATTGAGCAACACAGCCGGACAGCCCAATTGCCGGGCCAGCACAGCCGCATAAAAACCGCCGAGTGAGGAGCCAATGATCGCCATGTGCTGACGCGGCCACGCCGACACGCCCGACCACACCATGGCCATGGCCTGCTTGGGAGAAGCGGGCAATGACGGGCACCACCAAGTCACGTCAGGGTGCTGGTTTTGCACGATCTCCGCCATTTTTCGGGCCTTCATCGACTGGGGCGATGAGCGAAAACCGTGCAGGTAAAGCAGGTGCGTGGTGCGGGTCATCGCCAAACCAGTCAAAACGCCATGATCAAGGTCAATTTGGCGCGTGCGTCAAGGCGGCTCACCAGGCAGGCTGCAGCGCAGCAAAGCCTCGTGGCGCTTCGCTGGGCCGATCAAAGCTCACGATGTCATAAGCATCAGGCTGGGCCAGCAAGGCCCGCAAGAGCTGGTTGTTCATGGCATGGCCGGAGCGAAACGCGCTGTATGCGGCCAACAACGGTTTGCCCAAAATGTACAAATCGCCCATCGCGTCGAGGATCTTGTGTTTGACGAACTCGTCGTCGTAGCGCAAACCGTCCGAATTGAGCACCCGGTAATCGTCCATCACGATGGCGTTGTCCAAGCCGCCCCCCAAAGCCAGCCCGTTGGCACGCAACATTTCCACATCTTTGGTGAAGCCAAAAGTACGGGCGCGGGCAATGTCACGGGCGTACACACCTTCGGACATGTCAAACACCACCTGCTGTCCGGTCGAGTCCACGGCAGGGTGTCGGAAATCGATCTCGAAGCTCAGCTTGTAGCCGTGGTAGGGCGTCAAACGCGCCCACTTGATGTTTTGGCCCTCGCCCTCAGACACCTCCACAGGCTTGAGCACGCGCACAAAGCGCTTGGGTGCCTGTTGCTCGACCACGCCTGCGCTTTGCAACAAGAAGACAAACGAAGAAGCCGAACCATCCAGGATGGGCACCTCTTCGGCCGTGATGTCGACATACAAGTTGTCAATCCCCAAACCGGCACAGGCCGACATCAGGTGCTCGACCGTCAAGACCTTGGCCTGCCCTGCCGAAATGGTGGAGGCCAGGCGGGTGTCGGTCACCGCCTCAGCGTTGACGGGGATATCGACCGGCTCAGGCAGGTCGATCCGGCGAAACACAATGCCGGTGTCGGGGGCTGCGGGGCGCAGGGTCAGCTCGACACGCTGACCGCTGTGCAAACCCACGCCGACGGCTTTGGTCAAGGTTTTGAGGGTGCGTTGAGCGAGCATGGGATTATTTTAATTGCCATGGGGTTGTGTGGTGCTGACAAGGCATTGAACTTGGCGCTTAGGCCGACTTTGCCAACACACCAGTCCCGGTGTGCTCCCCGGGGCTGGCGGGCGATATTGAGGCGCGAAGCGACGACGAGCCCGACGGCCCCGGGGAACATACCGGGACGGACCCTACCCAAAGCCATTTCCAAAGTTCTACCCCCCACTCGTTTGAACTCAAGCAAAAAGGGGCCCGACAGGCAAACGCCCGTCAGGCCCCAAAGCACCAGAAATAACCGTCAGATCCGCAGATCAGTCTGCTTGCTTGCGCAAGAAAGCGGGGATCTCGATGTCGTCCATGCCCGCGTTGGCCATGCCGTCGACTCGGGCCGCGGCGTGCGTGCGGTTGCTGCGCCAGTAGGCGGGCACGTTCACCCCATTGGCTGCCGAAGGAGAGGCTGCGTTCAGTGTCGGCGCCACGGCGTCTTGCCCGCTCATGGTGAAGGACACGTTGTCGGTACCGGTGCGCAACACTTGCAGCGGAGGCGCTGTGCGGCGTGCACCGGCTTTGGACAGGCCCGTGGCCACGACGGTCACACGAATCTCGTCGCCCAGGCTTTCGTCGTAGGCTGTGCCGTAAATCACATGGGCGTTTTCCGAAGCGTAAGCGCGGATGGTGTTCATTGCCTGCTTGGACTCGGACAACTTCAAAGAACCCTTGGCGGCACTGATCAACACCAGCACGCCCTTGGCACCCGACAAGTCCACACCTTCCAACAGCGGGCAAGCCACGGCTTGCTCGGCCGCAATGCGAGCGCGATCTGGGCCGCTGGCTGCAGCAGTGCCCATCATGGCTTTGCCTGGCTCGCCCATCACGGTGCGCACGTCTTCAAAGTCGACGTTCACATGGCCGGGCACATTGATGATCTCGGCAATGCCGCCAACAGCGTTTTTCAGCACATCATTGGCGTGAGCAAAAGCCTCGTCTTGTGTCATGTCTTCGCCGCCGGGCAATTCCAGCAGTTTTTCGTTCAACACCACGATCAGCGAATCGACATTGGCTTCAAGTTCCTGCATGCCGATATCGGCATTGGACATGCGACGACCGCCTTCAAATTCAAACGGCTTGGTCACCACACCCACCGTCAAAATGCCCATCTCTTTGGCAATGCGAGCGATCACAGGCGCTGCGCCCGTGCCCGTACCGCCACCCATGCCTGCGGTGATGAACAACATGTGCGCGCCTTCGATGGCGGCACGGATGTCGGCTTCGGCACTCTCAGCGGCTTCGCGGCCTTTTTCGGGCTTGCTTCCAGCGCCCAAACCGGTTTGACCCAACTGGATAAAGCGGTGTGCCGCGCTGCGTGCAAGCGCTTGCGCATCGGTGTTGGCGCAGACGAATTCAACGCCTTGGACTTGGCGCTCGATCATGTGCTCGACAGCGTTACCGCCGCCACCGCCGACACCGATCACTTTGATTTGGGTGCCTTGGTTGAATTCTTCGGTTTGGATCATTTCGATGGTCATGGTGCTACTCCTGAGATTGTTTGCAGTTGCTTGGATTTTCTAGATACGTTTTTTATTATGAAAAGGGGTGTCAACATCGACACGGTCGGCATGTCGGTGGGCTGCCTCTGGCCAGAAAGCGTTTTTTCCAGTTCATCAGAAGTTCCCCACGATGAAGTCTTTGAAGCGGCCAAAAGCGTTGTTCACCGAACTTTTCTTTTGTGTGACTTTGTAGCCGCGCAGACGGGCCAAGCGAGCTTCTTCGAGCAAGCCCATCACCGTGGCTGCGCGGGGCTGGCTGACCATGTCGGCCAAGCCACCTGCATATTTAGGCAGGCCACGGCGCACGGGTTTGAGGAAAATATCTTCGCCCAGCTCGACCATGCCAGGCATGACGGCGCTGCCGCCCGTGAGCACGATGCCCGAAGACAACACTTCTTCGTAACCCGACTCGCGGATGACCTGGTGCACCAGAGAGAAAATCTCCTCAATGCGCGGCTCAATCACGCCGGCCAGCGCCTGGCGACTCAGCATGCGCGGACCCCGGTCACCCAGACCAGGCACTTCGACCTGTGCATCTGGATCGGCCAGCAACTGCTTGGCAAAACCACTTTCAACTTTGATGTCTTCGGCATCTTTGGTGGGGGTTCGCAAAGCCATGGCGATGTCGCTGGTGATCAGGTCTCCGGCAATCGGGATCACCGCGGTGTGGCGGATCGAGCCGTTGGCAAAGATCGCCACGTCGGTGGTGCCTGCGCCAATGTCCACGCACACCACACCCAATTCACGCTCGTCTTCTGACAGCACAGCCAAGCTCGACGATTGCGGGTTGAGCAGCAACTGGTCGACCTCAAGGCCACAGCGGCGTACACATTTGATGATATTTTCCGCCGCGCTTTGTGCGCCCGTCACGATGTGCACCTTGGCTTCCAAGCGCATGCCGCTCATGCCAATGGGCTCTTTGACTTCCTGACCGTCGATCACGAACTCTTGAGGGGCCACCAACAACAAGCGCTGGTCGGTCGAGATGTTGATGGCACGGGCCGTTTCCATCACACGGGCCACATCGGCCTGGGTGACCTCCTTGTCCTTGATGGCCACCATGCCACTGGAATTGATCCCGCGAATGTGACTGCCCGTGATGCCCACGTTCACGCGGGTGATCTTGCAGTCGGCCATCAGCTCGGCTTCTTTGAGCGCCTGCTGGATGCTTTGCACCGTGGCGTCGATATTGACCACCACGCCGCGCTTGAGGCCATTTCCCGGCGCGATCCCCAAACCGGCGATTTTGAGTCCGCCATCGGGCATCACCTCGGCCACCACCGCCATCACTTTGGAGGTGCCAATGTCCAAGCCCACGACCAAATCTTTGTATTCTTTTGCCATTTGAATCACCGTTTCCGTTTCATTCTTTTGTCTTGATCAATCAAGGCTTTTTGGGGCTCACTGCTTCCAGCGTGGTCACACCACGCAAGCGCAAGGCATAACCGTCTTTGTGCCGCAAATCTGCCCCCGCCAAGGAAGTCGGCGTGCGGCCATAACGGGCCGTCACCTGCGAGAGCGTTTTGAAAAACAATTTCAATTGAGCTGTTATTTCCGGCTCGGTTCCCCGCCCCAACTCCAGCAGTGCGCCACCATCGGTCAGCACCCGCCAGCTGCCTCGTGGCGTCAGCTCAAACTGTTCAATGCCCATGTCCATGGCCTCAAAAATCGGCAGCAAATCACGGTACATCTGCACCACCATCTGCGACTGCGCGTCCGGCCCTTTCAGGCGCGGCAAATGCTCCACATCCACGTCTTCCACATTTGCTTCAAACACGCGGCTCTGCTGGTTCACCATCTTGTTGGTGCCCTCATCGCCCCAAAGCGCCATAGGCTGGTGCTCGACCAGAACCGTTCTCAATCTGTTTGGAAAATCCCGATGCACGACAGCACCCCGAACCCAAGGCACGGCCTCAAAGGCTTCGCGTGTTCGTTTCAGATCAATGGTAAAAAAGTTGCCGCTCAATTGCGGCATCACATTGGCCCGCAAGGTCACCGCGTTGTTGCGCGTGACCTCGCCCTGCACGGTGATCGCCTGGATCGCAAACACCGGGTGTCGCAACAACCACCAAGCCCCGCCCCCGAGAATCAGCAAGACGAACGCCATCACCAGCAAGACTGCTGTCATGTTCATCAGCCGGATATCCAGCGGCAATGGCAGTGTGGATTTCACCCGCGAGCCTCCTGCACATGGTCCAACGAAGCCGCAGCCAGCAACTGGCAGCACAAGGCTTCGTAGCTGAGGCCCGCCGCCTTGGCGGACATGGGCACCAAAGAATGACCAGTCATGCCTGGCGAAGTGTTGATCTCCAGCAGGTAGGGCTGGCGCGTTGCCGCGTCAATCATCACGTCGATGCGGCCCCAACCCCGGCAAGCCAAGACCTGGTAAGCCTTGACAACCAAGGCCTCGATCGCAGCCTCTTCTGAAGCGGGCAAGCCCGAGGGCACCAGGTACTGGGTGTCGTCGGTGAAGTATTTGTTCTGGTAGTCGTAATTGCCCGCCGGGGCCACGATGCGAATCACCGGCAAAGCGTGGCTGCTGTCGCCTTCACCCAAGACCGGGCAAGTGACTTCGTCGCCCACAATGCACTGCTCGCACAGGATGTCAGCATCGCATTGCGCTGCCGCCGCCAATGCCGCAGGCAAGTCTTGGATTTGCTCGACCTTGGTCACCCCAATCGACGAGCCTTCGCGTGCAGGCTTTACGATCATGGGCAATCCCAAAGCCTGGATGAGGCCATCCATCGACACGCTGCCCAGCTGCTCACGGCGTACCAGAACATAGTTGGGGGTGGGCAAGCCTTCGGCCAGCCAAACGCGCTTGGTCATGGTCTTGTCCATGGCAATGCTGGATGCCATCACGCCAGAACCTGTGTAGGGAATGCCCAGCAGCTCAAGCGCACCTTGCACCGTGCCGTCTTCGCCATAGCGACCATGCAAAGCAATAAAACAACGGTCAAAGCCTTCGCGCTTGAGCTCGCTCAGGTCTCGCTCTGCGGGATCAAACGCATGGGCATTCACACCCGAAGCCCGCAAAGCCTGCAACACGCCCTGGCCCGACATGAGGGACACTTCGCGCTCGGCAGAGCGGCCTCCCATCAGAACAGCGACCTTGCCTAAATTCAAAATGCTCATGCGACACCTCCCAACTCAAGCACCTTGGCAGGCACCGCACCGATTGAGCCGGCACCCATGCAAATCAACACATCGCCATCGCGTGCGTTGCTGAGAACCGCTTGAGGCATGTCGGCAATTGCATCGACGAATACGGGCTCCACCTTGCCCGCCACGCGCAGGGCTCGGGCCAGGGATCGCCCGTCAGCGGCCACGATCGGGGCTTCGCCTGCAGCGTAAACCTCAGACAACAACACGCTGTCGCAACCCTGGCCAATGACTTTCACGAAATCTTCAAAGCAATCGCGGGTGCGGCTGTAACGGTGTGGCTGAAATGCCAACACCAAGCGACGACCCGGGAACGCGCCACGGGCTGCTGACAGCGTCGCGGCCATCTCGACTGGGTGATGACCGTAGTCATCGATGACGGTGAAATGCCCTGCACCACCGGGCACAGCCACATCGCCATAACGCTGAAAACGACGACCCACACCTTTGAAGCCCGCCAGTGCACGCTGCACGGCCGCGTCATCGACACCCAACTCCACCGCCACGGCCACAGCGGCCAGTGCGTTGAGCACGTTGTGGTTGCCCGGCAAGTTCAGCACCAGAGGCAGGTCGGGCAGGATCACGCCGTTGCGCCTTTGCACCGTGAAGTGCATCTGGCCATGCTCGGCACGCACATCCACAGCACGCACTTGGGCACCTTCGTTCAAACCATAGGTCGTCACGGGCCTGGCGATGTCGGCCACGATAGACTGCACGCCAGGATCGTCAGAGCACACAATCGCGGTGCCATAAAAAGGCATGCGGTGCAAAAATTCGACAAACGCCGCTTTGAGTCTGGCCAGATCATGGCCATAAGTCTCCATGTGATCGGCATCGATGTTGGTCACCACCGCCATCACGGGCAACAAATTCAGAAACGACGCATCGGACTCATCGGCTTCAACCACGATGTAGTCACCCGTGCCCAACTTGGCATTGGCGCCCGCGCTGTTCAAACGGCCACCGATCACAAAGGTCGGGTCCAGGCCCGCTTCGGCCAGCACGCTGGCCACCAGGCTGGTGGTGGTGGTTTTGCCGTGCGTGCCCGCAATGGCCACGCCTTGCTTCATGCGCATCAGCTCAGCCAACATCACAGCGCGGGGCACGATAGGAATGTGGCGCTCACGGGCTGCCAGCACTTCAGGGTTATCGGCTTTCACGGCAGTGGAAGTGACCACGGCGTCGGCATCCTTGACGTTGTCGGCCGTGTGACCCACATGCGTTTCGATGCCCAAATCGGCCAAGCGGCGCAGCGTGGCGCTGTCCGACAAATCCGAACCCGAGATTTGGTAGCCGAGGTTCAACAGCACTTCGGCGATGCCGCTCATGCCGGAGCCGCCCACACCGATGAAATGGATTTTTCGAATGGCGTGTTTCATGCTGCCAACTCCTCACAAGCCATCACAACCTCCCGAGTGGCATTCGTTTTTTTCTGTTCATAAGCCTGTTCAGCACAGGCCAGCAAGCTTTCGCGGCTCAGACCTGCCAATCGGTCGGCCAGCGCCTGCGCTGTCAACTCAGCCTGCGGCACCAGCCAGCCGCCACCCTGTGCGACCAAAAACTGCGCATTGGTGGTTTGGTGGTCGTCCACCGCAAACGGGAACGGCACAAACAATGCCGCAGCACCCACGGCCGCTATTTCAGTCACCGTGCTGGCACCTGCCCGGCAGATCACCAGATCGGCTTGGGAAAACGCCGTGGCCGTGTCGTCGATGAACGGCGTCAAGTCGGCTTGCACCCCCGCTGCCGCGTAGTTGGCCCGCAGTGCCTCGATTTGTTTGGCCCCGCTTTGGTGGGTCACCACAGGGCGCGTTGCGGCAGGCAACAAAGCCAAGGCTTGCGGCACGATGTCGTTCAAGGCCTTGGCCCCCAAGCTGCCGCCCACCACCAGAACCCGCAAAGGGCCGGTACGCCCGACAAAACGTTGGGTTGGGCTGGCTTGCTCGGTGAACGCCCGGCGCAGTGGATTGCCCACCCATTGACCCATTTTGAAAACACCAGGGAAAGCGGTGAACACGCGATCGGCCACCTGCGCCAACACCTTGTTGGCCAGGCCTGCCACTGAATTTTGTTCGTGCAGCACAACAGGCTTACCCCAGAGGCTGGCCATCAGGCCGCCCGGAAAGGTGATGTAGCCGCCCAGGCCCAGCACCACATCGGGCTGCACACGGCGCACCACCTGCAGGCTTTGCCAGAACGCACGCAACAATTTGAAAGGCAGCACGGCCAGTGTCTTGAGGCCTTTGCCACGCACGCCGCCAAAGTCAACGGCCTCAAACGCAAACCCACGCGGTGGCACCAACTGGCTTTCCATGCTGTGAGGTGCGCCCAACCAGTGCACGCGCCAGCCGGCATCTCGCAAAGCCTCGGCGACTGCCAAGCCCGGAAAGATGTGCCCGCCCGTGCCGCCGGCCATGACCAATGCGCATTTGGTGCTCATGAGCGCCCTCCACGCATCATTTGTTTGTTCTCTGCGTCGATGCGCAACACCACCGCCACGGCGATCAGATTCATCATGATGGCCGAGCCACCGTAACTCATCAGGGGCAAGGTCAAACCCTTGGTGGGCAACGCGCCCAGGTTCACGCCCATGTTGATAAAGGCCTGAAAGCCGATCCAGATGCCCACACCTTGCGCCACCAGGCCAGAGAAAACCTTGTCCAAGGCGATGGCCTGACGACCAATGACCATGATGCGGCGGCTGAGCCACAAAAACAGAACAATCACCAAAGACACGCCCACCAAACCAAATTCTTCACCGATCACGGCCAACAAGAAATCGGTGTGCGCCTCGGGCAACCAGTGCAGTTTCTCCACACTCCCGCCCAAGCCAACGCCCCACACTTCGCCGCGTCCGATGGCGATCAAGGAGTGCGACAACTGGTAGCCCTTGCCCAAAGCGTGCTCGGCACTGAAGGGGTCCAGGTAGGCAAAAATACGTTCTCTGCGCCAAGGCGATGCGGCGATCATCACCATAAAGGCGCCCACAAGAACCGCAAAGATCAGGAAGAACATGCGGGCATTGACGCCGCCCAAAAACAAAATGCCCATGGCAATGATCGCAATCACCATGAAGGCCCCCATGTCCGGTTCGGCCAGCAAAAACACCCCGGCCAGTGCGACGGCAGCGCCCATGGGCAACACAGCGCGGAAGAACCGTTCTTTCACATCCATCTTGCGCACCATGTAATCGGCTGCATAAATGATGGTGGCGAACTTTGCCAATTCCGAAGGCTGGAAGTTCATGAAGCCAAAAGAAATCCAGCGCCGCGCACCGTTAACACCTTTGCCAATGAATGGGATCAACACCATGGCCAACAACACAAGAGCGATCACAAACAAAGGCCTAGCCACTTTTTCCCAGGTTTCTGTGGGCACCTGAAAAGCCAACAAAGCCATGACTCCACCCACCACCATGGAGATCACATGCCGGGTCAAGAAATGGGTCTGCGCGTAGCGCGCAAAACGGGGGTTGTCCGGCATCGCAATTGACGCCGAATACACCATCACCATGCCCCACATGAGCAAGGCGACGACCACCCATACCAATGCCTGGTCCACGCTTTGCAAGCGGGTCGAAGACCCAGAGGCCGTACGAGCAAAGTCGTAACTGCCGAGGTTCACCGGCAAACTCTGAGATCCGGCACCTTGCTCGCTCAAACGCCCCGTGAAGAGGCTGGCCATGCGTGCCATAACGGCTTGTGTGCGCTGACTGAATGACAAGACTTCGCTCACAGTCCGCCCTCCATCGTCACGCCAGCCGCTTCGGCCAAGCGGGCCACAGCCTGACAAAAGACCTCGGCCCGGTGGCCATAGTGGTCAAACATGTCAAAACTTGCACAAGCAGGAGACATCAACACCGCATCACCGCTTTGTGCCATCGCCGCCGCTTGCGCTACGGCATCGGCCATGTCTGCGGCATCGTGCAAAGGCACGCCAATGTCTTGCAGTGCTTCGCGAATGCGCGGGGCATCACGCCCGATCAGCACCACGCCACGGGCAAAGCGCGTGACAGGATCAGCCAAGGGCCCAAAGTCTTGGCCTTTGCCATCGCCCCCCAGAATCACCACCACGCGGCGGTCAGCGCCCAGGCCTTGCAGGGCGGCCACGGTGGCCCCCACGTTAGTGCCTTTGCTGTCGTCAAAATATTCCACCTCGCCCACGATGGCCACAGGCTCCACGCGGTGCGGCTCACCCCGGTATTCGCGAAGGCCGTACAGCATGGGGCCCAAAGCACAGCCCGCGCTGCCAGCCAAGGCCAAGGCAGCGAGTGCATTGACGGCGTTGTGCCGTCCGCGAATGCGCAAAGCATCTGCGGGCATGAGCCGTTGAATGTGCAGCTCTTCGGCTTCGTCTTTGCGACGGCGACGCGTTTCGTCAGCTTCCAGCGCACGCACCAACCAGGTCATGCCGTTCATCACTTCAATGCCAAAGTCACCGGGACGCTGGGGCATGTCACCACCAAAGGTCACACAAGCACGCTCTACTGGCTTTTGCAGTTTCACGCGCACAGGGGCGGGCCGCATGGCCATGACTTGCGTGTCTTCGCGGTTGAGCACCATCAAGGCTTGCGCCCCAAAAATACGGGCCTTGGCGGCGGCATACGCCGCCATGGAGCCATGCCAGTCGAGGTGATCCTGCGAGAGGTTCAGCACCGTCGCCGCAGTCGGCTCGAAGCCTTCGCTGCTGTCGAGCTGGAAGCTGGACAACTCCAGCACCCAGACTTGCGGCAAGGCCTGCGCCATAGGGTGTTCAACGACGGGGGCAACGGGGGCCATCGGCAACAGCGGAGCTTCTTCTTCGTCGTCATCCGCAAAGGATGTGTCTTGCGGCTCGTCCTGGACCTCTTCGATCACCTCTTGGCTGACTGGCTCGGAGGCATGCAATGGGGATTGGGCGTCGGACTGGGATGTCAGCTCGGCCAGCCGTTCTGCCTCGTGTGCATTGGCTTGCTCATCGACCAACAACTGGGCTTGCGCCATGGCTTCGGTCAAGGTGTCGAGCAGTGTTGGGCCAATATTGCCCGCCACTTTCACCGTCTTGCCCGCACGCGCCACCAACTGCCCGGTCAGCGATGTGACCGTGGTCTTACCGTTGGTTCCGGTAATTGCCAGCACCTGTGGGGCATAGCCAAAGCGGTCTTTCAAATCCTGCAAACCTGCGGCAAACAAACTCAGCTCGCCGCCTTGCCACAGGCCCATGGCTTGCGCTGCGTCGACCACCGGGGCCACCACATCAGGGGCCAAACCCGGGCTTCGAAACACGGCACGAACCGAAGTGCCTTCAACCAAACCACCCACAAATGGCCCGGCCACGAATCGAACAGCTGGCCACTCGGCCTGCAAGGCGGCCAGCTGAGGCGGCGTCTCGCGGGTGTCGGCCACGGTCACGTCTGCCCCGGCGTGGGCGCACCAACGGGCCATCGCCAGGCCCGAAGCACCCAAACCGAGAATCAGAACGTGTTGACCTTGGAGCTGCATGGCTTACCTCAGCTTCAGGGTCGACAAGCCGACCAGACACAGCAGCATGGTGATGATCCAGAAACGCACGACCACTTGCGTTTCTTTCCAGCCGCTCTTTTCAAAATGGTGGTGCAAGGGGGCCATCTTCAGGATGCGCCGACCTTCGCCATATTTCTTCTTGGTGTATTTGAAATAGGCCACCTGGGCCATCACCGACAAAGCTTCGACCACAAAGATGCCGCCCATGATGGCCAGCACGATTTCCTGGCGCACGATGACCGCGATGGTGCCCAAAGCCGCACCCAATGCCAGAGCCCCCACATCGCCCATGAAAACCTGGGCCGGATGGGTGTTGAACCACAAAAATGCCAAACCTGCGCCCGCCATAGCGGCGCAGAAAATCATCAATTCGCCCGAGCCCGGAATGTGCGGGAAGAACAGGTATTTGGAGTAAACCGAGCTGCCCGTCACATAAGCAAACACGCCCAAGGCCGAGCCGACCATGACGACCGGCATGATGGCCAGACCATCGAGACCATCGGTCAAGTTGACGGCGTTGCTGGCCCCCACAATGACCAGATAGGTCATGAGCACAAAACCCAAAACACCCAATGGGTAATTGATCTCTTTGAAAAACGGCACCTGCAAACCGGCCTTAGGAGGCAGGTTGACATCAAAACCAGACATGACCCATTTGCCAAACAGGTCCAGCACGCGCAGGTTGGACACTTCAGAAATACTGAACACCAAATACAGCGCGGCCAACAAGCCGATCACCGACTGCCAGAAATATTTTTCGCGCGAGCGCATGCCTTCTGGGTCTTTGTTGACCACCTTGCGCCAGTCGTCCACCCAGCCGATGGCACCGAAAGCCAGTGTCACCACCAGCACGATCCAGACAAAGCGGTTTGACAGGTCAAACCACAACAAGGTGGAGATGGCGATGGACAACAAAATGAGCACGCCGCCCATGGTGGGCGTGCCGCTTTTGGCCAAGTGCGACTCCATGCCGTAGCCACGGATCGGCTGACCGATTTTGAGCGATGTCAGGCGGCGGATCACAAAGGGGCCAGCAGCCAGACCGATCAAGAGCGCCGTCATCGCGGCCATCACCGCACGGAACGTGATGTATTGGAAAACACGCAAAAAGCCCCACTCCGGAGACAAACTTTGCAACCATTGGGCCAGGCTAAGCAGCATGGGCCTCCCCTTTGTTGTTGTATTGAGTGTGGTGCGCCTCACCGAGTGACAGCAAGGCTTCGACCACACGCTCCATCTTCATGAAACGCGAGCCTTTGACCACCACACTTTGAAACTCCCCGACTTGAGCGGTAACGGCCGCCAACAGGCTGGCCATGTCAGGGAAATGCCGAGCCGCAGCAAATACCTGTGCACTGTGCACGCACAAATCACCCAAGGTGAAGAGCGCCTCAATGCCGCGCTCGGCCGCATAGGCGCCAACCTCGGCATGAAACTCGGGGCCCTGGTTGCCCACCTCGCCCATATCACCCAACACCAGCAAACGCGGCGCGGGCAACTCGGCCAACACGTCGATGGCGGCGCGGACCGAGTCAGGGTTGGCGTTGTAGGTGTCGTCGATCAAGGTGATGTCGGCACCACCGCTGTGCAGTACCAGCGCACGCGAACGGCCCTTGACCGGCTCAAAGGCCAACAGGCCCTGCGCTACAACAGCCAACGGCACACCCGCTGCGAGTGCGCAGGCACTGGCCGCCAATGCATTCTTCACGTTGTGGCGACCAGCAATGTGCAAGCGCACGGGTGCGGTGCCTTCTGGTGTTTTGAGGGTGAACTGCCAGGCTCCGGACTGCCAGACCACCACGGTGGCCCGCACGTCGGCCTCATTGGCAGAGGCCATGGCAAAGCAGCGCTGCAATCGCTGACCAGACAACGCTTGCCAGATGGGTGTGTAAACGTCATCAGACGGAAACACGGCAACACCCTCAGGGGGCAATGCCTGCAGCACAGCCCCGTTTTCATGGGCCACAGCTTCGACCGTTCCCATGAACTCTTGGTGTTCACGCTGCGCGTTGTTGACCAAGGCCACGGTGGGCTTGGCCAGCTTGGACAGATAGGCGATTTCGCCGGGGTGGTTCATACCCAACTCGACCACGGCAATGCGGTGATGGGCCCGCAGGTTGAACAAGGTCAGCGGCACGCCAATGTCGTTGTTCAGATTGCCCTGCGTAGACAAGGCGTCTTTGCCCGCATGCGCACGCAAGATGGACGCGATCATTTGCGTCACGGTGGTCTTGCCGTTGCTGCCCGTCACGGCAATCACCGGCAAATCGAACTGCGCACGCCAGCCTGCGGCCAATTCGCCCAAAGCGATGCGTGCGTCAGACACCACCAACGCCGGCAAATCGTGCGCCATCGCTTGCATCTCACCCGAGGCTTCGCACACCACGGCCACCGCGCCTTGCGCTTTGGCCTGCGCAATGAACTCATTACCGTCAAAACGCTCGCCGCGCAAAGCCACAAACAAGTCGCCCGCCTGCAAGCTGCGGCTGTCGGTGTGCACGCGATCAGCCGTCACAGACTGAATATTCACGCCGCGTGCCTGGCTCAGCCAACTCAATGCCAGGTCGAGCTTCAGGTTCATTTTGGAATTCAGGGTGTTCATGCAGTCGCCCCCTGGTGCAGCGCCGCACGTTCCTGCAAAGCGATTTGTGCCTGCACCACATCCGAAAACGGGTGGCGCACGCCCATGATCTCTTGCTCAGTCTCGTGGCCTTTGCCGGCCACCAACACGACATCTTGTGCAGCGGCTTGTGCCACCACTTGGGCTATGGCCAGCGCACGGTCTGGCTGGATAAGCGACTGCGCAGGGCGGCTCAAGCCTGACACCATCGCAGCCAGAATGGCCTCCGGCGATTCAGAGCGGGGGTTGTCGCTGGTGAGCATCAACTGGTCAGCTGCTGCCTCGGCGGCCGCCGCCATCATGGGGCGCTTCAGGGCATCGCGGTCTCCGCCGCAACCCAGCACACACCACAGGCGGCCGCCACGCGCCGCAGCTTGCGAACGCAAAGCGGTCAATGCATGCGTTACGGCATCGGGTGTGTGCGCGTAATCCACCACCACCAACGGCAGGTCTTTCCCGACCCTCTGCATGCGGCCCGGCACCGCTGTCAAATGCGCACAGGCTTGCACCGCTTGCGCCAACTTAAAGCCCAGGGCACGCAAGCTGCCGATCACGCCCAACAGGTTGTCGATGTTGTAGTCACCCATGAGGCCTGTGCGCAAAGTCTGCACATCGGCACCTTCGACGACTTCAAACGCCAGACCCTCGGCACCGGGAAGGCTACGGGCTTGCAAACGGGCTGAGCCCTTGCGCGAGCAAGTCCAGACATCGAGCGAGCCGCCTTGCAACTGCCCAGCCAACAAGCGCCCTTGGGAGTCATCGATGTTGACCACGGCGGCCTGCAAACCGGACCAACTGAACAAAGCGGCTTTGGCCAACCAATAGCGGGCCATATCACCGTGGTAGTCGAGATGGTCTTGCGTGAAATTGGTGAAAACAGCCACGCGAATTTGGGTGCCGTCCAAGCGGTGCTCGGCCAGCCCGATCGAAGACGCTTCGATGGCGCAATGCGTCACACCGCCATCGGCAAACTCACGGAACTGCCGTTGCATCAGCACCGGGTCGGGGGTGGTCATGCCGGTGCTCACCAGATGGGGCAATTGGCCCACACCCAAGGTGCCGATCAAGCCGCAGACCTGGTTCAACACCGGCGAAGCCAAGGCCTGGGCCAGCCACCAGGCCGTAGACGTTTTGCCATTGGTGCCGGTCACGGCCAGCACTTGCAAGTCCTGACTGGGTTGTTCGTAATACGCATCGGCGACCAGGCCGGTCTGGGCCTTGAGGCCCTTCATGACAGCCAGGCAATCGGCATTGGACGACGCATCGGGCAAGGCCTTCAGCCAAGGGGCGTGCCCTTCTTCTTCGAGCAAACAGGCCGTGGCACCTTGTGCCAAGGCTTGCACCAAATACTGACGCCCATCGGTCGCTGCACCAGGCCAAGCGATGAACGCGTCACCCGGCTGCACCCTGCGGCTGTCTGTGCGCAACTCTCCAGTCACGCGGCTGCGCAACCAGTGGGCCGCGTCGAGGGCGCTGTGCAGCGTATGCATCAGAACGACTCCTCGACCGAATTAGCCACGATCTGCGGTTTGACCGCCATGTCAGGCTGCACACCCATCAAACGCAGGGTTTGTTGCACGGTCTGACTGAACACAGGCGCGGCGACATCGCCACCAAAATAACGGCCATTGCTGGGCTCGTCGATCATGACGGCCACGACGATCCGCGGGGCCTCGATGGGTGCCATGCCCACGAAAAAGCCCCGGTATTTTTTGCCCGCGTAACCCTTGCCTTCTTGTTTGTGTGCCGTGCCGGTTTTGCCGCCCACGGAATAACCCATGGTCTGCGCTTTGGGCGCCGTCCCGCCAGGGCCTGCAGCCATCTGCAGCATCTTGCGCATGGCTTTGGCATTTTCTGCACTGATGACGCGCACACCCTGCACCTGGTGATCGGCTTTCATCAGCGTCGCTGGCACCACCTCGCCATCTCGGGCAAAGACCGTGTAAGCCCTCGCCACCTGGAACAAACTGCCTGAAATACCATAGCCATAACTCATGGTGGCCTGCTCAATAGGGCGCCATGTTTTGTAAGGACGCAAACGCCCGCTGACCACGCCCGGAAACGGCAACTGCGGCTTTTGCCCAAAGCCGACCTGGGCATACATTTCCCACATTTCGCGGGGCTGCATCTGCATGGCCATCTTGACCGTGCCCACGTTGCTGGACTTCTGAATCACCTCGTTCACCGTGAGCACGCCGTGCGGATGCGCGTCGGTGATGGTTGAGCCCGTGATGGTGATGCGGCCAGGTGCCGTCTGGATCGGCGTTTCGGGCTTGACCAGGCCTTTTTCCAGGGCAAGCGCCACGGCAAAAGGCTTCATGGTCGAGCCCGGCTCGAACGTGTCCGTCAAAGCCCGGTTGCGCAGTTGTTCACCGCTCAGGTTGACCCGCTTGTCCGGCGAATAGCTGGGGTAATTGGCCAACGCCAAAATTTCCCCCGACTGGGCATCCAGCACCACCACGCTGCCTGCTTTGGCTTTGTTCTCCAGCACCGCCTCGCGCAACTTCTGGTAGGCAAAGAACTGCACTTTGCTGTCGATGCTCAACTGCAGGTCTTCGCCATCAACGGGCGGCACCGCCTCGCCCACGTCTTCAACCACACGACCCAATCGGTCTTTGATGACGCGACGCGAACCCGGCTTGCCAGACAGTTGCTTCTGAAAAATCAGCTCAACGCCCTCTTGGCCTTGGTCTTCCACATTGGTAAAGCCCACAATGTGGGCCGCCGCTTCGCCCTCGGGATACAAGCGCTTGTATTCCTTGATGTCGTAAACACCCTTGATGCCCAACGCCAGAATTTGTTTGACCACCGACTCATCCAGTTGTCGGCGCAACCAGACAAAGGTTTTTTCATCGTCCTTGAGTTTTTTGGTCAACTCGGCAGGCGTCAACTCAAGCAGGCGGGCCAGCTCGAGCAACTTGGCCGGGTCGCGCTCCATGTCTTCAGGATTGGCCCAGATGCTGGGCGCAGGCACGCTTGACGCCAACAACATGCCATTGCGATCCAGCACACGGCCCCGGTTGGCCGGCAATGTGAGTGTTCGCGTAAAACGGACTTCACCCTGTCGAATGAAGAAATCGTTTGCAAAAACCTGGACATAAGCCGCACGTGCCACCAAGCCCATGAAGCCCAAAGCAATGGCAGCCACAATGAATTTGCTGCGCCAAACCGGTGTTTTGCTGGCCAGCAAAGGGCTGGATGAAAGTTGGACGCTGCGGCTCATGGGCGAGCCTCTTTTGCGGAAGACGCAGCATCCTGGCTGGACACGTACTGGGTGATGGCAGGCGAGGCCGCACGCATTTGCAACTGCTGACGTGCGATTTGCTCCACACGCAACGGCGTGGCTTGAGCGCGACGCTCGACCTGCAGGCGATCCTGGTCCACGGCCAGGCGCTTGGCTTCTTTGTTGGCTGACTCCAGCGCCATGAACAAGCGCCTCGTCTCGTACTGGCTGTGCACCAATACCAGCGCGCTGGCGATCACCGCCAGCAACAGAAAAATACTCAAGCGGGTCACGCTGGCACCTCGGTACGCTCAGCCATGCGCATGATAGCGCTGCGCGAACGCGGGTTGCCTCGCACCTCGGCCTCGCTTGGGCGAGTGCGACCACAGGCTTTTAAGCGCATCTTCACGGGTTCCGCAAAGGGCACACGCCGATCCACCACTTCTTTGGAATGCTTGGCGATGAACTGCTTCACGATGCGGTCTTCCAGCGAATGGAAGCTGATCACCACCAAACGGCCGCCAGGGGCCAGCACATGCAGGCTGGCCTCTAGCGCTTGTTCGAGCTCCGCAAGCTCTGCGTTGATGAAAATCCGAAAAGCCTGAAATGTCCGCGTTGCTGGGTTCTGGCCCGGCTCGCGAGTTTTGACCGTGTCAGCCACGAGCTGGGCCAAATCGGAGGTGGTTGAAATTGGGCCCCGCTCTTGTCGGCGAGCCACAAGCGCCTTTGCAATCTGAAAAGCAAACCGTTCTTCGCCATAGTCACGTATCACCTCCGTGATTTGATCCACCGTGGCTGTTGCCAGCCAATCGGCCACACTTTCGCCGCGCGTGGTGTCCATGCGCATGTCCAGCGGGCCCTCAAAACGAAAAGAAAAACCCCTCTCGGGGCTGTCGATTTGGGGAGAGCTGATGCCCAAGTCCATCAGCACACCATCGACGCTGGCGGGTGGCAACTCCCCCAGGTTAGAAAAGCCTTCGTGCCGGATCGAAAAGCGGGCATCGTCAATGCGCCCAGCTTCGGCAATAGCTTCAAGGTCTTTGTCAAAAGCCAGCAAACGACCTTGTGCAGACAAGCGCGACAAAATCAAACGGGAGTGACCACCACGACCAAAAGTGGCATCGACATAAGCGCCATCGGCGCCTGCTGAAGCCTGGAGCAATTCATCCACCGCCTCGTTCAAAAGCACAGTGGTATGGGTCAGTACAGGGTCGGTCATGGCGTTCAGAACGAGAAATCCTTGAACACATCGGGCATCTCGCCCTGCATGGCCTCAGCCTCTTGCGCGTCGTAGGTGGTTTTGTCCCACAACTCAAAGTGGTTGCCCATACCAAGCAACACGGTGTCTTTGGAAATGCCGGAGGCCTGACGCAACTCGGGCGAAATCAGCACGCGTCCAGTGCCATCCATCTCGACATCCATCGCGTTGCCCAAAAAAATGCGCTTCCACCACTGGGCAGACATGGGCAACTGGGCAATGCGCTCGCGGAACTTTTCCCACTCGGTGCGGGGAAACACCATCAAACAGCCATGGGGATGCTTGGTGATCGTCAGTTGGCCTTGCGCTGTGGCACTCAAGACGTCACGGTGCCGGGTCGGTACAGACAACCGCCCTTTGGCATCCAGACTCAGCGATGAAGCCCCTTGAAACACGACAGCGACCTTTTTTCAGTTGAAAAATGCAAGCAGGGACACTTTTCCCCACTTAATTGCACTTTTTTGCACTGTATCAGGAATTCGAGGCAACTCAACCGGTATAGATCGATTTTTTTCAATGAAATCAATAGCTTAGCGCTGAAATCGAACGTGCCAACAGGGGAAATTTTCATTTAAATTAGGCACTTACAAGCGGCAATGAAAGTAACCTATTAAGGATGTTAAAACTAAAAATAGTGAGTGCATGAAATGCACAAAGTCACCTTATGGCGCAGCAAAACTTCAGTCATGCACAAACAAAGAACGACCACAAGAATAAAAAGCCCCCAAGGCCTTTCGACCTTGGGGGCTTTTTCATGCCACTTCAATGCGGCTGTCGTGATCTGGCTGTGATCACCTTGCGGCGATCACAGCACCTTCGCTCAGAGCAGCTTGAACTGGCTGTCCGTCACCATCTGCTGCACCAAGTTGGCCAGCGTCAGGTTGCCCGATGTGGTCGCCACCGTGGCGCCGTTGGCCAGTACCTCGTTGTTGCCGTTCACCGTCAGGTTGTCCAGCGTCATGAACCAGGTCTTCTCAAACGCACTGCCATTGGCCTTGCCATCAAAGTCCACCTGGATCTGCACCTTGCCTCCCACAGCCACCGCCTGCACATAGTCAGACAAGGTGCTGCTGCCGTTGTAGCCCTTGAGCAATGCAGACAAGTCCAGCACGTCGGCTTCGGCTGTGCCCTGGCCTGTGCCCGTGCCGCCCTTGAGGCCAAAGTCGGTGATCTTGTCGCTGGCATCCGAGTTCATCAGCTGTTGGCTCAACCACTTGAAGGTGTCCTTGCCGCCGCCACCGGTCAAGGTGTCGCCAAACGTCAAGGCCGTGTTCAAGCTGGCCAAGTTGCTCGCCGTGGGCACGCCGTTGTAACCAATGATGGTTTCATCGGCCACCGTGCCGGTCAGTGTCTCCACCGACTCAGTACCTGTGACGTAATTGACGCCACCCAAAGTCGCGTTGTCGGCCAACGGCGTGATGTGCAAGCCGCTGTACACATCCAGTGTGTCACCCAGTGCATCGGTCAGCGTGAACGTGATCGCGCGGTCCAGCGCTGTCGGCGCTTCGCTCGCCGATGTCAGCTTGAGCGACTGCATCACGGCCTGCACTGCCTGGGCCTGCTGCGCCTCTGTGGCGTAGTTGGCTCCTGCCGCTGCAAAGTCAAACGCAATGGCCAATTTGCCCAATGCGCCCACCCCGTTGTCCGTCGCACTGACCGTGCCCACATGGGTGCCGCCAATGCTCACCGCCCGTGTGCCGCTGTCGTAGCCCACGCTGTTGACGCTGGTGTCAAAGCCCAATGTGTCTGCCGCTGTCGCACCCGACAGGCTGACCACCAGCTTGCCGCCCGTAAAGCCTGCCGCCCACTGTCCGCCTTCTGCGGCCACCACTGCCGCCGCTGCCAGCTTCACGCCCGTTTGCGAGGCCGCTTCTGTCACCGTTTGGTCGGCCACAACGCCGCTGACTTGCACCCCGCCCAGGTGCACAAAGCCGCCTGAGACCAGTTGCGCCAAGCTCTTGCCGCTCACGCCGTTGAGCGTCACCAGGTCCACAAAGCCCGAGGCTGCGCCTGCCGTGCCCGCGTGCGCGTCCACTTGCACCGTGGTCTTGCCGCCCACATCCACCAGCTTGACCCAGTCGGCCACGCCTGCCGCTGTGCGGGCTCCGGTGTAGCCCACCGCCGTGAGCAGTGCGCCCATGTCGATGCTGTCGGCCTCGGCCCCTGCCGTCGCTGTGAAGTCGGTGATGGTCGCGCCCGTGTTGAGCGTGGCTTTGACATCGAACACGAAGCGGTCGTTGCCGCCGCCACCGGTCAGGGTGTCACCCACTTCACCTGCGCGTGCGCCGTTGGGCTTGAACACGTCATTGCCTTTGTCGCCCACCATCTGGTCGGCCAGGTTGGCGCCTTGCCAGTAGCCGCCCGTGGTGCTGGTGCTGCGGTTTTCTTTGGCCACCCAGATCACGTCTTTGCCGCCTGCGCTCACGCCCGTCAGGCTGCTGTCCACGATCTGGTTGAGCGCTGTGCTGTTGATGCCCGACACGCCCAAGCCGGCTTTGCCGGTGACCACGGTCACTTGCTTGTCGCTGCCGGGGTAGACCACGGCCACGTCATAGGTCTTGGCCGGGTCCAGACCAAAGAAGTCTGCGCCGTAGCTGCCGAAGTTGGCGTTGCGTGCAGCGCTGGCCGTGCTGGCACTGCGCATGGCCACCAAGGCCCCGGTGGCGCTGTCGTACAAGCGCACCACCGCACCGTAGGCGTCTTGACCGCCATGGTCGTTGGCCACCACCACGCGCAAGAAGGTGTTCTCTGCCACGACGGTGGTGTTGAGCTTGACCGAAGATTGACCGACCGGGAACTCGCCTATGGGGGCCACTGGGGCACCCAAGGCCACAAAGTCCAGGCTGCGATCACCGTTGACATCAAGCAGTTGCAGCCCCAAAGTGACTTCATTCAAGTTCAAGCCAAGTGCGCCCCAGCCAATCCCAGCCGCACCGTTGGTGTAAGTGCCGTCGGTATTCTGCAAGGCCACCACCAAGTTGTTCAACGCGTCTGAGTAAACCATGTCCAGACGTCCATCACCATTGACATCGCCCGCCATGGTCTGCCATGGAGCGCCCCCGCCGTTTGCTGTTGCGCCACTCACGATCAAGGTGGCTGCCGTTAATTGACCATTAGCACTTCCATAGGCCACTTTGCCGCCAACCCCCACCAGATCGAGAAAGCCATCACCATTCAGATCGACCGCTTGGTTGAGCGCAGCCGAACGGCCAGTGCTCAAAGGATTCAAAGCTGTCAAGGTGGACGATAAGGTATATCCTCCGCCCTGCGCATTGGCCAACCACGACAAGGTGTCCCCCGAAGTGGCCTTGACCGTCACGCGGTCCAACAGACCGTCTCCATTGAGGTCTACCGACATGGCCGAGGGCAGGTCGCCCGTGGGTGCTGGCGTGCCGTCAAAGCTGAAAACCTGACGCCACAACCCCGCACCGGTAGACAACATGTAGCTGACGTTGCCTTTACCCATGGCCGAGTCGTAATACCCGACCGAGAAGTCCAAGAAGCCATCGCCGTTGATATCGCCCATCAGGTTCATCGCAGTGAACCCCACGTAATCTGTGAGATTGTTGCGGGTATAAGCATCGGCGGCATGGGCTACATTGATCAAACGATCGGCGCCGCCCCTATTTACAAAATAAGACTGCGACAAGCCCGCAAACGCAGTGTCGTTCCCAAGAATTGGCAGGCTGATCACATCCGTACGCCCATCCCCGTTGAAGTCAACCAACCCAGTTGCTGCTGTGTTAAATGTCACATTCAGTTTAGGCATGTTGTGCGCAAGCGCCGAGAAAACACCTGTCCCATCGCTCTTGAGCAAGGCGACGAAATTGCTTCGGACCGCGACACCAATATCCAGCGCACCGTCACCATTGATGTCGCTGCTACTGATCGAAAAAACATAGTTGGCAGGGACAAAGGTGTTGGTCGGCGCTGCAGTAACGGGTAAAACGGTAACCGTATAGACAGCCGATGCAGGACTGATGTTGCCAGCCGGATCGGTTTGCACTGCGTACACATTGCTGTGCCTGCCCGTACCCAAATCCAAACTGCTGGTCACACTCCAAACGCCCAAACTATTGGCTACCGCCGTGCCCAGTAAGAGGCCACTGTCGTACACGTTGACCGATGCGCCAGCTTGTGCCGTACCCGTGAAGGTCGGCTTGGCCAACTGGGTGGCGCCGATCTGGCTGGGCGAAACTTGGCTGGCAGCGGCCAGGGACAGGGTTGGCGCGGCAGGAGTGCTTGTTGACGTCGCGCCAATACCCCCGCCACCACCCCCGCCAGAGGCCAACGCCAGGCCCACACCACCAACAGCCAAAGCAGCAGGTGCACTCAAGCCACCCAAAAAAGACATCGCATTAGAAGCCTCGGACACGCTCGAGCCCATAACTTCAGTAGCGGCCTTGCCCTCAACGTTCTGAGCAGTGATGCCGTCTGGCAGCGCGCTGTAATCCCAGCTCAGACTTCCAACAGACGAATTGGGGTTTGCATAAAAATCAGCCACTTCCACCAGCACCTCGCCCTCACCCTCAACCAACAACTTGTTGCCCGCTTGCTGGAGCTTCAATTCTGGCTTTGCATCGGCCTTGAGGGTTTTGCCTTGGGCTGGGGCTTGCCCTTGCACCTGCAAATCCAGCTTGGTACCCGCAGGCACATTCAGTTGAATGGGCTGACCCGCGAACTTGACCATGGTTTGACGAGACACAACACCTTCTGGCGATGTCAAAGTAGCGATGATTTTTTGCATATGGCGTCGTTTTGTGAAATTGGCTGAGTTGACAAAATGTACATTTGACAGTTTTAATTATATTATATTAACTGTTTTGCAATTATTAAATTCCACTTAACATATTTGTCAATAATTAAAACCAATACTCGCAGCCCATCTCCCGTCAACCGGAATCGTTGGCATGCGCCAATGCGCGCTCTTGGTTTACTGCGCCGCCTTGTGTAGACCCGTTTGTCTTGTTTTCACGCAACGCCCGACCCGTGCAACAGCTGATCAGATGGCTTTGGGTGCTTGACGACTTACACGTTGCTGCACCAGGCACTTGAATCGGCCTCTTCAAAAAGTCTTTTTGGTCGGGTCGAACTTGATGAGGACGAAAAAAAACCCCTGGGCAGGGGTTTTTTTCGATGCAAAGACAGCGCGGTCGCGGCTCAGTCGCCGAACATCTTTTGCTTCAGCTCACGGCGTTGCTGAGCTTCCAAAGACAAGGTCGCGGTCGGACGGGCCAGCAAACGGCCCACGCCAATGGGCTCGCCGGTTTCATCGCAGTAACCGTATTCTCCCGAATCAATCAAACCAATGGATTGCTGAATTTTCTTGAGCAGCTTGCGTTCGCGATCGCGTGTACGCAGCTCAAGCGCGTGTTCTTCTTCGATGGTGGCTCGGTCTGCCGGGTCGGGCACCACCACGGTGTCTTCACGCAAGTGCTCGGTAGTGGCACCTGCGCTGTTCAGGATTTCTTGCTTCAAGATGGACAACTTGCGGCGGAAATACGCCATTTGCACGTTGTTCATGTATTCCGTGTCGGGCATGGCCAGAAGTTCGGCATCGACCAATTCTTCTACCGGTTTCGACTTCCAGTTGTTGGCCAGCTTGGGGTCCTTTTTGATCGGCGCAAAAGGGGCTGAAACCGTTGCCACAGGCGCACTCGGCATGAAGCTGGCCTTTGCGGCGGTAGAGGCCACCGCCTGAGGCAAGGAAGGAACGGTGATTTGAGCCAAACGTGCGGATGGACGGGTTGCACGAATCAATTGGTCAGGCGCAGCAGGTGTCGCCACCGCCGTCACGGCAGGTTGGGCGACCGGGGGAGTCGGTGTCGCCACTTTTTTAACAGTCATAGGTTTCGCTTCAGGTACAGAGGCCGTCTTTTTAGGGGACGGCGCGGGTGCGGCCTTTGCCTTGGGGGCAGAGGTCGGCTTAGGGGTTGCCGCAACGGCTTTTGCAGGGGCCGATGCAACAAGTTTGGTTTTCACGGGCGCGGCCTTGGAGGCAGGCGTCACGGTTGAAGGGGACTTGCTTGACTTGGAAGCTGGTGCCGCCGTTTTGGTTTTCGATGCGGTCGAAGAACTTGGCTTCGCGGGTGGCTTGGCCACCGCTTTGGCAGGTGCCGCGGGCTTGGCGACCCCTTTTTTAACCGGTACAGCCTTGGATTTCGCCTTGGCTGCAGTTACTTTGGTCGATGTTTTTTGAGTCGAGGTCTTCACGTCTTGTCTCCTAGCCGTGTGAAAAGGCAGGCCTAAACCTCTTGCCACACTGCAGCAACCGATTGAAAAACCTGTTCATTTGTACTTCAAACCCTTGTTATAGACCTTATGGGGTTCGCCAGCCTGTCCTAAAAGGGGGACTTCAGGCGGGCGATTGTAACGATAAGAACGATCAAAAAACGACGACTCGTCGATTAAAGACAAGTTCACGCCAATTGGGGCGAGACGGCCTTGCACGCCAATAACCAAGCTCAAGTCAAACCAGGCACTGCTCCAGGCCCTGCAACAGAATGTCTTTGGGCAAGTCGATGCCAATGAAGACCATCTTGCTCGTTTTGACTTCGCCATCGGCCCACATGGGCCCCAAATCGCTGCCCATCAATTGGTGAACGCCCTGGAAGATCACCTTGCGTTCGGTGCCGCGCATATTAAGAACCCCCTTGTAGCGCAGCATTCGGGGGCCATAGATGTTGACGATCGCACCCAAGAAGTCTTCCAGCTTGGCCGGATCAAAGGCACGCTCGGACCGGAAGACGAAGCTTTTCACGTCGTCGTCATGGTGGTGGTGATGGCCTTGGCCTTGACCATGGGCATGCTCATGAGCATCGCCCTGCTGGTGCGAGGGGTGATCACAGTGCTCGCCGTGGTCATGGTCATGGTCATGGTCATGGTCATGGTCATGCTGGTGCGACGGGTGATCACAGTGCTCCCCATGCGCGTGGTCGTGGTCGTCTTCTTTTAGGAAGTCCGGGTCAATGTCCAGTTTGGCGTTCAGGTTAAAGCCCTTGAGGTCAAACACCTCGGAGAGCGCCACTTCGCCAAAATGCACCACTTTTTGCGGGGCACGCGGGTTCATGTGTTTCAGTCGGTGCTGCAAAGCATCGAGCTCAGGGGCAGACACCAGGTCAGCCTTGCTGATGAAGATCTGATCGGCAAAGCCCACTTGGCGACGCGCCTCTTGGCGGTCGTTCAATTGTTGGGCCGCATGCTTGGCATCCACCAAGGTCAAGATGGAGTCGAGCAAAAAGGTCTCGGCGATCTCGTCGTCCATGAAAAAGGTCTGCGCCACTGGGCCTGGGTCGGCCAAGCCCGTGGTCTCGATCACGATGCGGTCAAAGTTGAGCAAGCCCTTGCGGCGCTTGGCGGCCAACAACTGCAAAGTCACGCGCAGGTCTTCGCGGATGGTGCAGCAAATGCAGCCATTGCTCATCTGAATGATTTGCTCGTTGGTGTCCGAGACGAGGATGTCGTTGTCGATGTTTTCTTCACCAAACTCGTTCTCGATCACGGCGATCTTCTGGCCATGGGCCTCGGTCAAGACGCGCTTGAGCAGCGTGGTTTTGCCCGCGCCCAAAAAGCCGGTGAGGATGGTGGTGGGGATCAGAGACATGGCGAGGTTCCACTTCAAGACAAGAAAACAAGAGTTGGGGAGTTTAGCGACGAATTCAAGCGGCCAGCCTGTGCGCCGTGGCATGCCCTGATGAGGCCAGGGCCGCGCCCGGTCAGGCGGGCACGATCAAGACTTCATTTGCGTTTGGCTCGGGGGTGGGCCGCGTCGTAGGTTTTGGCCAAGTGCTGAAAATCCAACCGTGTGTAGACCTGTGTGGTGCTGATGTTGGCGTGGCCCAGCAGCTCTTGCACCGCCCTCAGATCGCCGCTGGACTGCAACACATGGCTGGCAAAGGAGTGGCGCAGCATGTGCGGGTGCACCGGGGTGGCCAGGCCCGCCAACAGGCTGCGGCGCTTCAGGCGCTGCGCCACACCCCGCGCCGTCAAGCGGGTGCCATGACGACCGGGAAACAGCGCCAGTGCCAAACTGGACGCCCCCTTGGTGGGCTGCGTCAGCATGCCGGGCAACTGGGGCCGCACGGCCAACCAATGCGTCAGCGCCTCGATGCTGGCGCGGCCCAAGGGCACCGTGCGCCGCTTGCTGCCCTTGCCTTGCACCTGCACCTCGGCGTTTTGCAGGTCGATCCAGCCGCGCCCCGCCCGGCTGGCTTCGGTGCTGGCTACCACGTCCAAGCCGGTCAACTCGGCAATGCGCAGGCCGCAGCCGTACAGCAGCTCGACCATGGCGGCGTCGCGGGCTTCGAGCCAGGGGTCGTCGTTGTCTTCTTCGTGTTCAGCCAGTTGCACCGCCTCGTCAACGCCCAAGGCTTTGGGCAAAGGCTTGGCCACACGCGGGGCCCGCACATCGGCCACCGGGTTTTGTGCCATCAGGCCTTCGCGCCCCAGCCAGGTGTAAAACCCCCGCCAGCCCGACAAAATAAGGGCGATACCGCGACCGCTGCGCCCGGCGCTGTGCATTTGCGCCACCCAGCGGCGGATGTGCCCGGTTTGCACCTGCAGCAAGAGCACATGGGATGCCGCGGCCATGTCGGCCAGGCGAATCAAGTCCAGTTGGTACAAGGTGCAGGTGCGCTCGGCCAGGCGCTTTTCAAAGCGCACATGGTCCAGATAGCGGGACACCAGCGGGTCGGTGGCCTGCACCTGCGACATGGGCTCAGGCCTGTGGTTTTTGCAGCACCGACAAGGCCGCGCCCGCCAGCTCGGCCAAGCGTTCGAGCAAGTCAGTACCCATTTGGCTGTTGAAGCGTTGGGCATCCGGTGAGGCCAACACCAGCAGGCCAAAAGCGGGCTGGCCGGGGGCGGCACGCAAAGCCAGCAGCGCCAAAGAGGCCGCTTGTGCCGGCGCGTCCAGCCACTGCACAGCTTCGTAACCCGCGTTCGGCCCGACATAAGGCCGGTCCAGTGATGTGGCCAGCACCTGCGCCGCCTCGGTCACGCCTTGGGCATAAGTCGCTTGGGCGTGTTCGCCCTGCAAAGACCACAAACGCAAAGCCACTTGAGGCACCTGAAACAGCTCGCGGATGTTGTCCACCGCCAACTCAGCCAAATGATCGGGGGGCGTGACCAGCAGCTCGCAAGCCCAGCGGTGCAGCTTGTCGGTGAGGATCATGTTTTCGTTGCCGTGCCGGATCATGTCCATGATGCGGTGCTCCAGCCCCTTGATCTTGTCACGCAGCATTTGTGCCTGGCGCTCTTGCAAGCCCACCGTGCGGTGGCTTTGCGGGTGCGTCAGTTGCACCGTGGCCAACAAAGAGGCGTGGCGTTCAAAAAAATCAGGCGTGTTCACCAAATAGTCGGCGATGTCGTCTTCGGTGATCGGGCTCATGGGTTCGGGCGTGGTCATGTTGTGGCTCCAAAAATTCAAAATGCGTCAGGGATGTCGATCGCGCCGTCAAACACGGAAGTGGCAGGGCCGGTCATCAGCACAGGGCTGTCTGCCTGACCTGCCCACTCGATGGTCAATACGCCACCGTGGGTCTGTACGTCCACGCGGCTGTCCAGCCAGCCTTGGCGAATGCCCGCCACCACGGCCGCGCACGCGCCAGTGCCACAAGCCAGGGTCTCGCCCGTGCCGCGTTCAAACACCCGCAATTTGATCTGGCTGCGCGAGACCACCTGCATGAAGCCCGCATTCACACGCTTGGGAAAAGCCGGGTGATTTTCAACCAACGGGCCTTGCGCCAGCACCGCAAAAGTGTCCACATCGTCCACGCGCTGCACCGCATGCGGGTTGCCCATAGAAACCACGCCCACACGGGCCATGCCTTGATCGCCCAACGCCAAGTCAAACACCGGCCAGCCGTTGACCTGGTCGCTGATCAGGCCGATCGGGTTGAACGGCACCCGCTCCCAGTCAAACACCGGCGCGCCCATATTGACTGTGACGCGGCCATCGGGGTTCATGCGCAGCTCGATCTCGCCTTGCTGCACCTTCACACGCACCGTGGTTTTGTCGGTCAGGCCCTTGTCGCGCACATAGCGCACAAAGCACCGTGCCCCGTTGCCGCAGTGCTCCACCTCGCCGCCATCGGCGTTGTGGATCACGTATTCAAAGTCCAGTCCGGGCGCAGGCGAGGGCCGCACCGTGAGGATTTGGTCGGCCCCAACACCAAAGTGGCGATCGGCCAAAAATCGGTATTGGGCCGCGTTCAGACCCAGGCGGCCACGCGTCTCGTCGAGCACGACAAAATCATTGCCGGCCCCTTGCATCTTGGTAAAGCGAATGTGCATGGCCACGATTATCGCCTTTGCCCTTGCCCAGAACCGGGCAAGCCCTGGCGCATCCCGGCCCGATAATGGGGCATGGCACGCACATCCCAACTCCTGCACCCCCAACGCGAACCCGCCCCGCTGCGCCCAGCCGCCACCGTGCTGCTGCTGCGCGATGGCCCGCAAGGTATCGAGGTGCTGATGACACGCCGCTCAATGACGGCCAGTTTTGCGCCCGGCGCCTATGTGTTTCCAGGCGGGGGAGTGGACGCCGCCGATGCCCAAGCCCATGCCCTGTCCACTCGCCGCATCAAGCAAAGCGACTTGCACTTGACGCAAGCCATCGCCGCGATCCGCGAAAGCTTTGAAGAGCTGGGGGTTTTGTTGGCCCGCCACACCGATCAGCGCTGGGCCAACCACACCGACATCGCCAAGTTCGACCGCAAAGCCCCTTTCGCCGCCCAGTGCCAAGCCCAGGGCCTGACGCTGGCGGCCGACCAGGTGTTTGTGCTGGCCCACTGGATCACCGACCGCGACTTGCCGCGCCGCTTTGATGTGCCCTTTTTGGTAGCCCGCATGCCCGAAGGCCAAACGCCGGTGGCCGATGAATCCGAACAGTTTGAACCCGTCTGGGTGCGCCCGGTCGACGCACTGACCCGTCACAAAGCAGGCGATTTCTACATCATCTTTCCGACCATCCGCACGCTCGAACGCCTGCAGGCCTTTGCCAACGTGGACGCGGTGCTGCAAGCCTGCGCCGTGAACGACGAACCGCTTTGGACCAGCTGCCCCCGTGCCGGTTGGCTGGCGGGCAACGAAGCGCGTTACATGGAGCACGAGCCGCCCTTTGGCGAGCTGGCCCTGGTCACGCCCGATGGCCAGATCCACCACCACCTGGACTGGCAGACCGATCAAAGTGTGCCGCTGCTCAAAAACGTGCAGCGCCTCACCGCCCCCAACCCCGGCGTGATGACCGGCCCTGGCACCAACAGCTATTTGGTAGGCGACCCCAACACCGGCTTCATCGCCATCGACCCGGGACCTGCCGACGACGAGCACCTGCAAAGGCTGTGGCGGGCGGCGGGCGGGCAAATCAAAGCCATTGTGTGCACCCACTCACACCCGGACCACTCACCCGGCGCGGCCCCCTTGCAAGCGCTGTGCACGAACAAGCCGCCTATTTTGGGCTTGGCCTCACGCCCCACGGCCCGCGCCAACAGCCGCTTCGCCCCCGATCGCGAATTGGCCGACGGCGAAAAATTGGTGCTGCAAGGCACAGGCGTAGAAGGCGAGATCACGCACACCCTGCGCGTGGTGCACACGCCTGGCCACGCGGCCAACCACCTGTGCCTGGTGCTCGAAGAAGACGGCCTGCTGTTTTCAGGCGACCACGTGCTCAACGGCAGCACCACCGTGATCGACCCACCCGACGGCCACATGGGCGACTATTTGGATTCGCTCGACAAACTGGCCACGGCCTGCGAGGCGGGCCACATTGAATTCATCTTGCCCGCGCACGGCCATGTGCTGGGCTTTGCCCACCAAGCCATCACGCAGCTCAAGGCCCACCGCCTCAAACGCGAAGCCAAAATCGCCGCCGCGATGCAGGCCCTGCCCCAGGGCAGCCTGCAAGAATGGGTAGAAAAAGCCTACGACGACGTCCCTTCCCGCCTGTGGCCCGTGGCCGCACGCTCACTGCAAGCGCATGTAGACCACATCCGCGAGCAAGCCCTGTCTTGAAGCCACTTAAGATTTTTTGAAAGATTTGATGATTTCCTCTGAAGAAGGCATTCGCCTGGCCAAACGCGTGGCCGCCGACCAAAACTGCTCACGCCGCGAAGCCGAAGCCCTGATCGTGGCTGGCGGCGTGCAGGTCGCAGGCAAAGTCGTCACCGACCCGGCTCGGCGCGTGCAAGAAGAACAAACCGTCTCCGTCAACCGCCTGGTCTCCATGGCCGCCCTAGCCCCCATGACCTTGGTGCTGTTCAAGCCTGCCGACCGGGTGGCCAATCTGGCCTGGCTGCAAGACACGGTTGGCCTTAAAGCCGCCCAACCCGGCATTTGGGGACACGAACGCCTGGCCAAAATGCAAATGCCCTTGCCCTTGGCAAAACCCGCCAGCGGTTTGTGCATTTTTTCGGACGATGTGGGCGTGCTGCGCCACCTTGAAGACCGCCGCAGCCCGATGGAACAAGAATGGATGGCCACGTTGGATGGCCCTGTGAACGAGGCCACGCTGAAAGCCCTCAACGGTCCCGGCATTCGCGCCAGCATCAACCGTCAAACCGACACCCTGACCGTGCTGCGCATCGCAGGCAAAGACATCGACGGGCAGGAACTGGGCCGTTGGCTAGACCAGCAATGTCCGCTGCAAGACCTGCGCCGTCAGCGGGTGGGCCGCCTCAGCTTGGCCCCACTGGAGCCCGGACAGTGGCGTCAGCTCGAAGGCTACGAGCGCTTCTAATCAATTTCCGACAAAAATACACAGGATTTACCCTTGAATTGAAACGGGCAATCCCCAATTAACGAGTCAGTCTGAGAAAATAACTGATCAGTCACAACGGCGAACCCTCAGCCTGTGACCCCGCAAAGCCCCAAAAGGCTTTGCACAACGCAGAAAGGAGCACACCATGCGTTTGAGCACCAAAAGTCGATTTGCTGTCACCGCCATGATTGACGTTGCGCTGCGCGAAGACCGCGGCCCCGTGTCATTGGCCGCCATCAGCGTGCGTCACCAAATTTCGCTGTCCTACCTGGAGCAGCTGTTCAGCAAACTGCGCCAGCAAGGCCTGGTCGAAAGCACCCGCGGCCCCGGCGGCGGTTATTCGCTGTCGCGCAGTGCCGAAAAAATCACCATGGCCGACATCGTGGGCGCTGTCGATGCGCCTTCGGACGAAGAAGCGGCAGCCGATGGCGGCTGGATGAACAGCGATCTGTGGGCCAGCCTGAACGAGAAAATGCTGACCCATTTGCAATCCATCAGCCTGCGCCAACTGGTGGCCGAGCAGCGGACAAAGGGCGTCACCGTCGAGCCAGCGCCCCAGGCGGCCATCAAACGCGGCGTGTTCGCCAAGCCCAAAAGCACCTTGAAGATCACCGCGCCCAATTCGGTGTTTGCGTTGGCGGGCAGCTTGATGCCTTCACGCGGCTGAAGTTGGCGCTGCCAAAACACAAAAACCCGCTTCGGCGGGTTTTTTGTTGTCGGCAAACCAAACAGAGGCGCCAAGAGCTTAGGCATGGGCTTTGGCTTTGGCTTTGGCCATCGAAAAAGTGTGAAGCTCGCCGATAAGCCGGATTCTGTGCACAACGGTTGCCCGCTGCGTGACCGCCATTACTCTGGGCCGGGGGTCGCCCACCCGGCTCGATGCTACCTACCCGCCAACTCACCCCGCGGAACCACAGGGAAAAGCGATGCGGCGAACCGCCTCACTTCAGGAAGGCCTACTTGGTATTGCTGCGCGTAGAGATTGCCCGTTTCACCCGAACTCAATCGGCTCGTCTCTGTTGCTCTGATCCTCACCTCACGGTGGAGAGGTATTACCTCCTACGCTGTCCTGTGCAGTCCGGACGTTCCTCCAGTGCACCCTTTCGGGTCTTGCACCAGCGACGGTCTGGCGAGCTTCACGGAGTGATTATCGCCTGCGGGCATAAGCTCATACCGCCCAGTGTCTGAACTTTCACGCACAATGATTTTTTTAATTGACCGTTTCAGCCAGGAAAACCCCCATGAAAGCCCACACCATCCTTGACACCATCGGCCACACACCGCATGTGCGTATCAACCGCCTGTTTGGTGAGCACGCCAATGTCTGGATCAAGTCCGAGCGCTGCAACCCCGGCGGCTCGATCAAGGACCGCATTGCGCTGGCCATGGTCGAAGACGCCGAAAAGTCAGGTGCCTTAAAGCCCGGCGGCACCATCATCGAGCCGACCTCGGGCAACACCGGCATTGGTCTGGCCATGGTGGCCGCCGTCAAGGGCTACAAGTTGGTGCTGGTCATGCCCGACAGCATGAGCATCGAACGCCGCCGCCTGATGCTGGCCTATGGCGCCACGTTTGACTTGACGCCGCGCGAAAAGGGCATGAAAGGCGCCATCGCCCGCGCCGAAGCGCTGGTGGCCAACACCCCCGGCGCGTGGATGCCCCAGCAGTTTGAAAACCCAGCCAACACCGAGGTGCATGTGCGCACCACGGCACAAGAAATCCTGGCCGACTTTCCCGACGGCATTGACGCGCTCATCACCGGCGTGGGCACAGGCGGCCACCTGTCGGGCACGGCCCGTGTGCTCAAGGCCCACTTTCCAAACCTCAAGGTGTTCGCGGTCGAGCCAGCGGCCTCGCCCGTGATCTCGGGCGGGGCACCGGCACCGCACCCGATTCAGGGCATTGGCGCGGGCTTCATTCCGAAAAACTTGGACACCTCTTTGTTGGACGGTGTGATCCAGGTCGACGCCGAAGCCGCACGCGAATACGCCCGCCGATCGGCCCGCGAAGAAGGCCTGTTGGTGGGCATCTCGTCCGGCGCGACGCTGGCGGCCATCGCGCAAAAACTGGCCGAACTCCCCGCAGGGTCCACCGTGCTGGGCTTCAACTACGACACAGGCGAGCGCTATTTGTCGATCGAAGGCTTCTTGCCGGCTTGAGTCCTCTGACGTCGACATGTCATTCCAGACTTGACCCTGTTGTCATCCCAGACTAGACCCTGTTGTCCTCCCAGACTAGACCCCCTTGTCATCCCGGACTTGATCCGGGATCCATGGCTGCGGCGGAGGTGGACCCCGGGTCTTCGCCCGGGGTGACCGCATTGCGTCAGGAATGACATGCACCCCAAGCATGCGGCTGCAGCACCGCAGATAAAATAAGCCTCTTGCTTGATAACCACAAGCCACAGAGGCCGCCATGATCCGAATTTCCGAACTCAAACTCCCCCTCTCGGCCCTGCCCGTTGAAGTGCGCCGCGCCGCCGATGCGCCGAGCGAAACCGACGAAGACCGCCTGCCCACCCCCCATCCCGAGGCCGCCTTGCGCCAATTGGCGGCGCAAGCGCTGGGCATCGCCCCCGCAGACATCGCCACGCTGACCGTGTTCAAGCGCAGCTTTGACGCACGTAAGGCTGATTTGTTGGCGGTGTACATCGTGGACATCGCTCTGAACAACGCACAGGCCGAAGCCCATTTGCTGCAGCAGTTCGAGCAAAACCCACACATCCAGCCCACGCCCGACATGGCTTGGCATGCGCCCTGCCAAGCGCCGCAAGGCTTTGGCGCACAAGAAGGCGAGCGCCCGGTGGTGGTGGGTTTTGGCCCTTGCGGCATGTTTGCGGCACTGGCTTTGGCGCAGATGGGTTTCAGGCCCATCGTGCTCGAACGCGGCAAACCGGTGCGCGAACGCACCAAAGACACCTGGGGCTTGTGGCGCAAAAAAGTGCTCAACCCCGAAAGCAATGTGCAGTTTGGCGAAGGCGGCGCAGGCACGTTTTCAGACGGCAAGCTGTACAGCCAGATCAAGGACCCGCGCCACCTGGGCCGCAAGGTGATGGACGAATTCGTCCAAGCAGGCGCCCCAGCCGACATCCTGTTTGCCGCACACCCGCACATTGGCACCTTCAAGCTGGTCAAGGTGGTGGAGAACATCCGCGAGCAAATCATCGCGCTGGGCGGCGAGATCCGGTTTGAGCAGCGCGTGAGCGACGTGTTGCTGTCAATCACCGCCGAAGGCCAGCAATTGACTGGCTTGCAAGTGCAAGACCTGCGCACAGGCCAAAGCCAAACCCTGCACACGCGCCATGCGGTGCTGGCCTTGGGCCACAGCTCGCGCGACACCTTTGTCATGCTGCACCGCCGTGGCGTGGCCATGCAGGCCAAAGCATTTTCCATTGGCGTGCGCATCGAACACCCGCAAAGCGTGATCGACCAAGCGCGTTGGGGCCGCCATGCGGGCCACCCCTTGCTGGGCGCTGCCGACTACAAGCTGGTGCACCACGCGCAAAACGGCCGTGCGGTTTACAGTTTTTGCATGTGTCCTGGTGGCACCGTGGTGGCCGCCACCAGCGAGGCCGGTCGCGTGGTCACCAACGGCATGAGCCAATATTCACGCAACGAGCGCAATGCCAATGCGGGCATGGTGGTGGCGATTGACCCACCTGACTACCCACTGGACACCGCCGCCTGGCAAGCCGCCTTTGGCCATGACGACGGCACACAGCTGGCACAAGAAGCGCATGCACTTGCAAACCAGCAACCGCCCGCCAGCCACCCGCTGTCGGGCATCGTGTTGCAGCGTCAGCTGGAAAGCCGCGCCTTTGAAGTGGGCGGCAGCAACTACGAAGCCCCCGGTCAATTGGTTGGCGACTTTCTGGCACAACGCGCATCAACAGCCTGGGGCAGCGTGCAAGCTTCTTACAAGCCCGGCGTGAAATTGGTTGACCTGGCCGAGGTGCTGCCCGACTACGTCGTGACCGCCATGCGCGAGGCGTTGCCGGTGTTCGGTCGCAAGATTCGTGGCTATGACATGGCCGATGCGGTCATGACCGGCGTCGAGACACGCACCTCGTCACCGCTGCGCATGCCGCGTGGCGACGACCACCAGAGCACCAACACCCAAGGCCTGTACCCGGCTGGCGAAGGGGCCAGTTACGCAGGCGGCATTTTGTCAGCGGGGGTGGATGGCATCAAAGTGGCCGAGTCTTTGGCACGGCACATCACCTCGCAGCACTCACCACAAACAAGACCCTAAGCTGGCGCCACGTGGCTCGGCATTTGCGCGTGGCAGGTGCAGGCCAGCGCGGCCAGCGCAGCTGCTGACGGCACGTGCAAACGCCCATCCCGCACATCAAAAACCGAAGCTTCAGGTGCTTGCCTTGAACCCGTTTGAAACGTGTCGGCCCATTGCCTTATGGACTGCGGCAGCGCATTCAGGCTCAAGGTCAGGCCAGCATGGGGATGTTGCGCCAAACACTGCAAAAGCCAACTGCTCAGACTCTGCGTGGGCGTGTGATGCTGCACACAAAACGACCATTGGGCCATTTGACTGACCCGTCTTTGCATGGCCGCTGTTTGGTGCCACAACCAGGATGCGTAACGCGCCGGATCGTCTCGCACAGGCGCCCAGTCCACGCGATAGGCTTGCCCCGCCACCACGACATGGGCTTGCATGAGTGCCGCGCCTTTGTGCAGTGGCCCCACACAGCCATGCTGGCCAACAAGCGCAGTGGCACGCCGCACCGAAGGTGTCGAAGGTGTCACATGGGCAGGCCCCAGCGTGATCAAAGCATCGACGGGAAAATAAACCGAAAAATCAGATTCTGATGTCAGAGAACCGGCTTGCAATGCAACGCATTCCACCTTCAATGCTGGCACCGCACCGCTGTCTGCAAGCATCCGAGCCAACAATGTGTTTTTCATTTTTTCAGTAGGCCTGTGCATGACTTCTGGCACCTGTTTTGACTGGTATTCGAACCCTTTGGGTTAGATGATTTGGGTCATTTTTATTCTATGTTCTTTATAGAACCAAGCGATGGATGCGGTATATGGTCAACTTGCAAGATTGTCGGCATGCATTGGTTGGGCTTTTTAAGCGCAGACCCTGAGATGCCAAACCTCCAGCAACCCACCTAAAAAAACCTGCCAATCGGGTCTATTTCAGTGACGCTTTTGACCAACGGAATCATCTTTCAACTTTCAAAGGAAGATCAAAACCGGGTGCAGAACATCTGCAAACCGGTTCAACTGTTTGCAGGTCAAGTCTTGTGCAAACCAGTGCACCATGAAACACCCAAGATTTATTTTTTAACGGGCGCATGCGTGGCACTGCTCGTCAAAAACAAAGCGCGCAATACATTGGCTGTGGGCTTGGTCGGATCTGAAGGGGGCATCGGCTTGGGCTCGGTGCTGGACAGCCACTCGGAGAACCTGCACTTTCTAGTGCAAACCAGCGGAACCGCCTGGATGGCTGAGAGTGCCGACTTCGCTCTTCTGCTGCACCAACGGCCCGGCATGTTGTGGGGCATTTCACAGTATCTGTGGCAATTGACCGAACACATTGCCGCCATATCTGCGTCTGTTCAGTTCGAAGATGTCACCACCCGTTTGGCCCGGTGGCTGGCGTTGTCTGCAGAACGCGCACAGATTCAACAGTTGCGCCTGACACACGAACACCTGGCAAAGATGCTGGGCGTGCGACGCGTCAGCATCACATTGGCAGCAGGTGAGCTGAAAGAGCGGGGTCTGATCGCTTACCAAAGAGGTGTGCTCAACATTCTCGATTCGGCCGGATTGCAACAAACTGTGAGCTCAGAACCTGAAAAGCACGCCAGGTTCATTTAATCCAACAAATTAAATCTTTCTCCTTTGCAAGGAGATGGAGATTTGTTCGCCACAGAACATACGACTTATCAATTTTGATATATTTAACGAAGTAAATAAATCAAAATTATGATTCATGGTCAAAAATCCCGATTTAAATCAAATTATTTCATTTTTACCAGAAGTGATTCATGAAGAATGGGCTCCGCATTTTGAGCCAATTGACCTGGAAGTAGGTCAAATCCTTTACGAGCCTGGCCGCGCACTGAAACACCTCTACTTTCCACTGACCACGATCGTGTCCTGGGTTCATGTTCTGGAAAACGGATCTTCCAGCGACGTGGCCATCATCGGCAGAGAGGGCGTGATCGGCATCTATTTGCTGATGGGTGCCAGCCAAACTTACAACAGCGCTGCCGTTCTGAAAGCAGGGTCTGCCATCCGAATCAATTTGAGCGTGGTGTTGAACAGCTTCAACCAAGGCAATGCCGTGCAAAAGGTGTTTTTGAGGTTCACTCAAAACTTGATGACTCAAATGTCACAAGGCGCTGTATGCCACAGACACCACTCACTTGAGCAGCAACTCTGTCGAATGCTTTTAATGATATTGGACAGACAGGATGGCAACGACATCACCATGACGCATGAAAGCATGGCCAAATTTTTGGGCGTCAGGCGCGAAGGGGTCACGCAGGCAGCACGTCGGCTGATGGAAGAAAACACCATCAGCTACACGCGTGGCCATGTTGTTGTGCTTGACCGCAAGTCTCTCGAAAAAAGATCATGCGAGTGCTACAACATCATCAAGAATGACCACGACAATTGCCTCCAGTTAAACCACTGAAGTCGATGCGCTGAGAGCACTAGACAGAGACCATCTGGTTGCGAATGGCGTAGCGTGTCAAATCGGCCACTTTGTGCAAACCGATCTTGCGCATGATGTTGCGGCGATGCACTTCTACGGTGCTGGGGGCAATCTGCAAATTACGGGCTATTTCTTTGGACGAATACCCGTCAGCGATCAAGCGCAAGACCTGACCTTCCCGGCCGCCAAGCTGCCCGGTCGAAGTGACATCACCCGACCTGGCCTTGCGAACACTCTCCATCATTTCAGCGGCAGCGGTCTGACACAAATACACTCGGCCGGCCGCTACAGCGCGAACCGCTGACAACAACTCATCAATGCTGCTGGTCGTCGAGACGTAGCCTTTCGCACCTGCATCCAAAATTTCGATGATGGCATTTCGATCCGAGTTGCCAGAAAAAGCCACCATGTTTTTGACCGGTTGATGGTGCGCAATCTGATGCATCAACTCAATGTCTTTGGCGTCGTTGGCTTGCATGCCAATCAACACGACATCGGGATCGACCTGATCACACAGTGCATTGGTCGTCGCGCCGTTATCGGAAATGCCCACCAGATCCATGTCATGGTGCGTACGCAAGACCGCTGCGATGCCCTCAGAAACCACTTTGTGCTTGGAAGAAAGCAATACTCGAATTGACATGCTAGTTGCTCCTAATATGAACCGAAAAATATGAGCATTGAAAAGTCAAAAGGTTTTTTGCGCCTCACAACCATGGAAAAAAATTTCAACTTTCAATTGCAGAAGGCGTTGAAAAAAGTGTATCTAATCGATTCAGCTTTGACTGTGCGACTTAACACATAGAAAGAAAAGTAATTTCTGCGCATCACTGAACCAAGCCTCCCCCTGTGGCATCTGTCTTTGCAGAGACCGGCCATTCCAAGTCGCTCATTTTTTCACTGATGTTCAATGCCTCTTTCAAATGTTCATGGGCGTTGAAGGAGTGGTGTTTGGATAATTTCGCGTGGTGCAGGGCGGCCTTAAAAGCACCCGCTTCATGGTGCCGGGCTGCCTCTTTGTTGCGTTGATAGGCCTGCAGCAAATCATCCGATGCGCGCCGGTAGTGGTCACCAATATTTTCAGCGTAGGCTTTTTCGAGCATTTGATTTTCGAGGGTCATGTTCATTCCTTTCGATGCGGTGTTGTGTGAACGAAAAAGTCAAGCCAAGCCATTCGATTGCATGTAACGCTGCAAAGACATGCGACCGGGGCAGTTGAGTTTTTGGTAAATATGATGCAAGTGAAGCTTGGCCGTGCCTTCACTGATGAACAACTTGTTGGCAATTTTCTTGTTCGGCCACCCCTCGGTGACCATGCGTGCCACAGTCAATTCACGGGGAGTCAAAAGATGCGATGCGTGTTCATTTTTCTTTTTTTGCTCAAGCAACAAAGACATCGTTTTGACAGTCAAATCCCGATCCAGCCATTGACCACCTTGATGCACGGACTTGATGCAACGTATCAGCACTTGTTTTGATTTTTCTTTGGACACCAAGCCAGGAACATCCAGGTCAAGCGCTCGAATCACTTCGCCAATCGGCGCACCCGTGAACACGACAGGGTGCGTCTTCAAATTTTTTGCCTTGATTTCTTCCAGCACAGCCAAGCCGCTTCTTTGAGACAAAGACAAGTCCATCACCAAAATATGGGGCTCGTGCTCTACCAAGGCTTGCACGGCTGCGTCGCCATTCGTCACGCTGGCTTTGACCGCAAAATCAGGCGTGTTTTCAAAAACGTGGGTCAAGCCTTCCAACATCACCGGATACGGATCAGCCAGCACAAGATTAATGCACATGAATATCGTCCTTATCAAAGTTTTTACTGACCAATAAATTCTCTTGCGCTAGCAAGGGATCACCTGATCGTTGAGCTCAGAATAAGACGGCCTGTCTATTTTTTGAATCTTCTGAATCAATGATTCAAGCTACTTCAAAACCAGTAAGACCCACAAAACAGGTGGTTTTTTTGTCCGTCACATTCAATCGGTACAGCCCAAATTGGCGACGAAATCTTCAGCGATCAAACCCGCGCCTAAGATGCCGCGTGTGGTTTGGGTTAAGGACTGGTTTGTGACTCAAGTGTTCGCAAGCATGGCGAAAGCGTTGCAAGGTTTTTTGTGCACGCCCCAACACGCTGTCCGCTTCGTACCCACCAAGCCCCAACACGCCAAAACGCAGGCCGGTTAAAAGGGCCATGCCCTCGCTGGCCGTATCGGCCACATGGATGTGGAACCGCCCAGCGGTCACTGCCTGCACCACACGTTCATCCAGCATCAAATGGCGCAGATTTCGGCGCGGCATCAAAACCCCTTGATGGCCACTCAAGCCAAGGCTTTCGCAACTCCGAAAGTAGCCTTCGATTTTTTCGTTGATGCCGCCAACGGGCAACAACTCGCCATGCTGATTGACTGCGCCTGTGACCGCGATGCCTTGCTGCATGGGCGACCCCGACAAGCTAGACAAGAGGGTATAAAACTCGGCGCATGAGGCCGAGTCGCCCTCGACCCCGCTGTATTCCTGCTCAAAGACCACGGCGGCATTCATGGCCAACGGCGCAATGTGGGCAAACAAAGATGACAAATAGCTGTGCAAAATCAGCACCCCTTTGTCGTGGATGGGACCGGACATCTCGACCTCCCGCTCGATGTTGAGCAAGCCCTCTTCTCCTGCATAGGTACTGGCCGTCACCCGCACGGGAAAGCCAAACCGGTAATCACCCAAATCCACGACCGTGAGGCCGTTGATTTGCGCCACCCGTTCACCGGACACCACCAACAAACGCTCACCATCGACAATCGTTTCCTGCAGGCGTTGCTCTGGGTAGTTGTGGCGGTGAATCCGGGCTTGCCTGGCGTTCTTCACGTCGATTGCCCCCACCTGTGGCATGTCGCGCTGCCTGGCCAATGCAGCGCTCTCAATCACCAAGGCCTCGGCCAAAGCGAAGATCGCGCTTTGTCGATCCTGGTCTTCCGCTTCGCGGTGCGTTTCTTCAATCAAGGCCGCCACCGCCGCAGCCGAAAAATGCGGCAACTTCATCCGCTGGCAAATCTGCCCCACAAAAATCGCCGTGGCATGAACCGATTCGGCTGTGACCGGAATGCTCTCGGCAAAATCAACCTTGCAGCGAAAGCGCCGGGCAAACTCCGGGTCGGCTTCTTGCACCGCGTAGTACTCATCCACCGAAGCCACCAGCACCAACTTCACATCGACGTCCACCGCCTCGGGCTCCAGTGAGACCGCAGCCATGGGCGCATACATCATGCCGGGCTCTTCAATCTGCACGCGCCCACTGCGCATAAAACGGCGCAATTTTTCCCACACATGCGAATCGGCCAACAAGTCACGCAAGTGCAGCATCAGAAATCCGCCATGGGCTTTCAGCAAGCTGCCCGCACGGATGCGAGAAAAATCGGTCACCAATTCACCACTGTCCGACTCGTATTCAATGCTGCCAAACAACATCCTGAACAAGGGGTTGTCTTCACGAATGACCGGTGCCCCCTGCAACGCATGGTTGTCCACCACCACGTTGACACGAAACAGCGACAACACGGCCGCCAGCGCCTCCAAGCGCACATCTTCGTCGTCCCCCGGCTCAAATAGCGCCACGTTTTCCAGCACGCAGTTCTGGATCTGCTCTAAAAATGCACCCAACTTGACACTGTCCAGCACAGGTTGATTCAGTGCATTGCGGATCACCTGCATTTCGTGGTCGAGCATGGGCTTGAGGGTTTGCCTGCGCAACGCAGACAAGCCCTCGTTCATCACGCGTTCCATGGCTCTCGTTTTTTCCAGGTAGCGGCTGATCTCTTCTCTGAGCGAGGCTTCGGCAACATCTATTTCAGCGCGTTTTTCTTGGCTCAAGGCCAAAGCCTTGCCCGCTGTGACCGGCTCACCCTGTGCGTCTTTCAAGGTGAACACCATGTGGCCCTGATCGCGCATCAAGGCAAAGTGATGGGCTTCGGCATAAGCACTGAGGGCCAGGTAACCACGGTCCTCTTCGGTTTTGTAAGACGCCTCAATCCGCTGGCTTTCAGCCTTGAAATCATCTTGCCCCAAGCGCTTGGGCACCTCGGTCTGCAAGCGTTTGGCCAACTGCAACAGCAACTGGCGCAGCACACGCCCCTGCCCGGCCTGAAGACGCAGAGCCCGAGGGCGTTCGGGTTCGTCAAAGTTGTGCAAATAACAAAGGTCAGGGGGCACCGGGCGCTGCTCGGCCTGCGCGTGCATCATCTGGCTGAGCAGCGTGGTGCGGCCGCTGCCCACCTCACCCAATACAAACAGGTTGTAATCCGGCTCGGTCATGCCCATGCCAAATTGGGCCGCTTGCTTGGCCCGCTCTTGTCCAATCCAAGGCATACCTTGGTCCAGCAACTCGGATGTGTCAGAAAAACCCAAGGCATCGGGCTCGACCGTTTTGCGCAACTGGTCTGCTGACAGCTCAAAGCCTTGGCCTGTGGTCGCTGTCGCTCGCGCGGTCGGGTCCATGTTCATACGCTCCATCGGTTTCAAGCCAGCCAAATTGCTTGTTGTGCTGATGGCAATTTAAGACAAGGTTGCGGGCCTTTCTGTGTGATGCATCACGCGGTCCAAATCAAGGGACAATGACGGCATGCAAGCTCCATTACCTGACCTCAAGCAAGCGCGAAACCCGCTGCATGGCTTAACACTGGAAACCATCGTCACCCAACTGGCAGACCATTACGGCTGGGCCGACCTGGGTGTGCGCATTCCGATCCGCTGTTTCACACACGACCCCAGCGTGGGCTCCAGCCTGAAATTTTTGCGTAAAACGCCTTGGGCTCGCGACAAGGTGGAAAGTCTGTACCTGTTTATGCTGCGTGATCAAAAGCGCCAACAAAGGTCTGAAGACTGAGCTTGGGTGCGTCAGCCAACAGACGCTGCTGTCTGTCGCTTTTAAGGTGGAGCCCTGTTTTTAATCCACCGACAAAGCGAGTTCATATGACAGACCCTCAAAATCCTCAAGAAAAAATGGCTGCTGCAGGTGCCGGCACAGCGGGCAGCATGCACGCCGCCGGGCACGAATCCAAAGCGGCTTTTGAACGCTTGGTCGATCGGCTGTCTGACAGCATCAGCGAAATGGCCCATCACAGCCGTGACGCGGCCGTCGAGGCCGAGAAACTGCTGGAGCAAAAGACACACAAGATCGCCGCCACGGCCGAGCATCAAATTCACTGCGCCCCCTTCAAATCAATCTTGATTGCGGCAGGCGCAGGTGCCGCAGTGGCCACATTGGTGAGCTGGCTGGTCCGTTCACGCCCCCATTGATGAACAAGCGCCTGCTCAAGCTTTTGTTGCTGTCGCCGGACTTGCTCAAAATGCACGCCCACGGCTATGCCGATCTGGCGACCGAGGAATGGGCGTTGCATGTGCGGGCTTGGCAAACCCGTTTGCTGTTTTATGCCTTGGGTACGGCAAGCTTGCTCCTTGGGGTCTTTTTGGCAGGGGTGTCCTTGCTGCTGTGGACTGCATTGCCTGAGGTCAATGCGCACAGTGCTTGGCTCATGTGGTTTGTGCCTTTGGCGCTGGGTCTGTTCGCGTTGGCCTGTTGGGCCCGAGCCAAGCGCATCAAGGTGGCGCGCCCATTTGGCAAACTCAAAGCACAAATTGCGCTGGACATTCTGGCCTTGCGCCAAAACCAAGAACCATGAGTACGCCACCGTCTGCCGAACAACGCCTGGAGGTCTCGCGTGCGCTGTGCCTTCAAGCCTTGCAGCAACCCGCATGGCTTTTGTGGGTGCAGCGCGTGTGTGCCAAACCGACACACAGCGCCAGCAACGCACCCGGCGACACACCTGGACAGAGTGTTGCTGAAGCGCTTTTAAGTCAATGCGTAAAAGCGTTTCTTGACCAGCTCGACGACAAACACATACGCCAAGGTCAAAACGATCATGCCCAGCATCAAGGGCCCCGGTAAAGGCACAAACCCGAAGACCGCACTGAAGGGCAAATAGGGCAATGCCAGCGCCACCACCAGCACCACCAACGTGCTGACCCACAACAACCTGCCTGGCCGGCTTTGGTAAAACGGACGCCGGGTCCGCACCACCAGGGCAATGACCAACTCGGTCATGAGCGATTCGACAAACCAGCCCGTTTGAAACTCTGGCGCAGCGGCTTTGAAAATCCACAACAAAGCTCCAAAGGTCAAGAAATCAAACACCGAACTGAGCAAGCCAAAAACCACCATGTAGTTGCGAATGAACCGGGTGTTCCAGTGCCGGGGTTTGGCCACCCACTCGGGGTCCACCCGGTCCCCCGCAATGGTGGCGGCGGGTATGTCCGACAAGAAGTTGTTGAGCAAAATTTGGGAGGCCAGCAGCGGCAAAAAAGGCAAGAATACAGAAGCCACCGCCATGCTGACCATGTTGCCAAAATTGGCACTGATGGTGGTCAGGATGTATTTGAGGGTGTTGGCAAAGGTCACCCGCCCCTCGTCAATGCCCTGGCTCAAGATGCCCAAATCTTTGCGCAGCAGCACAAAGTCTGCGGCATCCTTGGCCACATCTACGGCGGTGTCGACCGAGATGCCCACATCGGCCGCATGCAGCGCCAACGCATCGTTGATGCCATCGCCCATGTACCCCACCACATGCCCGGTTTTTTGCAAAGCGAGAATGATCCGCTCTTTCTGGTTCGGATCGACTTCGGCAAAAACAAGCGTGTTTTTTGCGGCATGCATGAGCGCGTCATCGGCCATGTCATTGAGTTCACGCCCCGTCAAAATACGCCCCTCAGGGAACCCCACCACCTGCACCAAATGCTTGGCCACCTGCCGGTTGTCGCCCGTGATGACCTTGAGCTGAACACCCCGCTGCGCCAAATCCTGCAGGGTCTGGCGCACATCGGGTTTGGGCGGATCCATGAACAACAAGAATCCATCAAAATTCAAGCCCGATTCATCCGTGCGCACATAAGGCGTGACGCGCTCGTCAATGGGCCGTGATGCCACGCCCAGGACGCGATAACCCTGAGCGCTCCAGGCTTCAAACAAGGTGACCAAACGGGCACGCTGGTCATCGTCCAGCGGGCTGCGGCCTTCACCCTGCGTGGTGCACAAAGACTGCACTTTCTCAAAGGCCCCTTTGGTGATCAGGGTGCAACGGCCTGGCCCATCCAGTACCACCACCGACAAGCACTTGCGCACAAAGTCATAGGGAATTTCGTCCACCTTGGTGACTCCCGCAATATCCACCTGCGCTTGGCGCACCGCCACACCAATGGCATCGTCCATCGCATTAGCCAAGCCCGACTGGTACTGGGCATTGATCCCTGACAGACGCAACACTTTGGCCGATGCCACGCCCTGGGTATCCAATGCCCCATCCAGGGCCACCACGCCAGCGGTCAAGGTGCCTGTTTTATCGGTGCACAACACATCCATAGCCCCCAGATTTTCAATCGCATTCAGCCGACGCACGATCACCCCCAGCTTGGCCATGCGGTTGGCACCGTGCGACAAGGTGATGCTGACAATCGCGGGCAACAGCTCCGGGGTCAACCCGACCGCCAAAGCCAGCGCAAACAACAAAGAATCAATGGGGGGCTTGTTAAAAAAAACATTGATCGCCAAAACAAGCACGACCATCACCAGCATGACGCGGGTCAACAAATACCCAAAATGCTGAACGCCCCGCTCAAAATCGGTCATGGGCGGACGCAAAGCCAGTTTGAGTGCAATTTTTCCGAACACACTGGCCTTGCCCGTCTGCACCACCAAAGCACGCGCTGTGCCGCTGCTGACACTGGTGCCCATGAAAACGCAGTTGCTGCGCTCACTCAAACTGGCTGACTCCGCCACCACGCCCGGCTTTTTCTCGACCGGAAAGGTCTCCCCGGTGAGCACCGCCTGGTTGATGAAAAAATCTTTGGATTCCAAAACCACGCCATCGGCGGGTATCAAGCTGCCAGCGGACAACACCACCACATCGCCAGGCACTACGCTTTCGGACGGGATCGTTTTCAACCGCCCATCGCGCAGCACCTGCGAGTGGATTTTCACTTTGGCACGCAAGCGCTTGATGGCGTTGCTGGCCACGTATTCCTGCGTGAACCCCAACAAAGTACTGCCGAGCACGATGGCCAACACCACACCCGCGTCGACCCATTCGGCAGCCACCATCGAAATGCCCGACGCCACCATCAAAATCAACACGAGGGGATTTTTGAACTGGCTGATCAGCAAACCCAAAAACGTGGACCCCTGTGTCGAATCCAGCGCGTTGCCCCCCCAACGCCGGAGTCTGTCGCTGGCTGTTTTTTGTGTGAGCCCGCCCGTTTTCGAGGCCATCTCCTGCGTCAAATCCTGTGCAGTCCGACTCCAATAAGCCCCCATGTCAGCCTGTGACGATGTGCTGGAATGGGCGCCATTTCTGGCATTGACCTTGAAGGGGGACACGACTGCTCCTTGACGCCATTCATTCGCAAGAGGATTTGCTGAACGAGGCAAGTCCGATCATGCGCAGCTCTTGCAGGGCAGCACATGACTTGGGTCAAGTTTTGAGCAGAGCCTTTTCTGGTTGGCCCGATAGGGTGGGGCCGATCTGGTCGGTGTTGAGCATCGTGCCCCGGCATTTTTTGGAACCGCAATGGCAGGCATAGCGGGCCTTGAGTGCGTCGGTCATCGGCTCGTCGCTGAACAGGCTGTAGTCAAACGTCAACTCTTCGCCCCGAAACACCGGCCTGCGCGTTTTGATGAAAACGCGCCCCTTCACCAGATCGGGCACGCAATTGGGTCGGCACGAATGGTTGATCCATTTGGAATCGTTACCGCCATACAGCGCATCGATCACCCGGCCATCATCCAGATGAAAGTAGAACGTGTGGTCGGGGTTGTTGGCATCGTGCGGGTGGCGGGCAATCGCCTCGGCCATGGTGATGACCTCGCCCACATACTCAATGACCCGCTCGACCGCAGCCAGATGCCGCGTGGCGAACACGCCTTTGCCGTGAACGCCCGAGGACTCCACCGCCCAACAGGCTTCGGGTCTTGACATCACAACGCCCCCTGCACCAAAGAACCGGCCTGCCCGTAGGGCAACACATCCACATCGGTTCTTGCTTGCCGAAGATCACCGCCATAAACCAGGTGCTGACTTTTCACACGCTCGCCCAGCAGGGCGCTGACGGTGCGCAGATTTTTAAACAACGGTGCCGCCACGGTTTGCGACGCCTTGATTTCGATCAGCTGAACGCCATCGGCATGCTCCAGCAACAGATCGACCTCGAGACCATTGCTGTCTCTAAAGAAATACAAAGGATCACGCAAGCCTTGGTTGCGCAAAGACTTCATCACCTCCACCACCACCAGATTTTCAAACAACGCACCGCGCAAAGGATGGTGCTGCAACTGCTCGACTGTCTTGATGCCAAGAAGCCAACAGGCCAGGCCCACATCGTAAAAATACACCTTGGGGCTTTTGACCAAGCGCTTGCCAATGTTCACGCTCCAGGGTGCCAGGCTGAACACCAAAAATGACGCCTCCAGCAGACTCAACCACTGCGTGATGGTGTTGCTGCTGACCCCCACTTCGTTGCCCAAGCTGGTCTGGTTCAACAGTTGCCCCGTACGCCCGGCCAACAAACGCACACACTGGCCGAACTCGCGCAGATGCCTGAGGTTGATGAGCTGGCGCACGTCACGCTCGACATAGGTGGCAAAGTAATCCGACAGCATGACCTCGGGCGGCAAGTCTTGTGCATGAATGCGCGGATAGCCACCTTGCAGCATCATTCGATTCACATCATCGGGGCCAAGGGTTACGCCATCGCCGACCGCTGCCAACTCTGACAAGCTCAGAGGCAGCAATTCCAGCACGGCGGTTCGCCCTGCCAAGGATTGAGTGATGTGCGCATTGACTTGCAATTGATGGCTGCCGGTCAACACAAAACGACCTTTGCGTGGATCGGCATCGGTCAACACCTGAAGCCACGACAGCAGCGTGGGCACGTTCTGGATTTCGTCGAGCACCGCACCATCAGGGTATTGCGCCAAAAAGGCTTTGGGGTCCTGCTGCGCAAAATCCCGCACATCGGGCTGTTCCAGATTGACATAGGGCTTGTCTGGAAACGTCATGCGGCAGAGCGTCGTTTTGCCCGATTGGCGCGGCCCGAGCACGGTCACCACAGGGTAAAGCGCGGCCCGCTGAAGCAATACGGCATGCGCTTGCCGATCAATTATTTTCATGCAAAATTTAACTTCAAGTTATTTTTTGCATGAATTTAAGCTGTTTAGGCGGTGGTGTCAATTACTCCACCGTCACCGACTTCGCCAAATTCCTCGGCTTGTCCACATCGGTTCCCCTTGCGCACGCCGTGTGATAGCTCAGCAGCTGCAGCGGCACCACATGCAAGATCGGTGACAACACGCCATAGTGCTCGGGCATGCGGATGACGTTGACGCCTTCGCTGCTTTCGATCTTGGTGTCGCCATCGGCCAGCACATAGAGCACACCGCCACGGGCGCGCACTTCTTGCATATTGCTTTTGAGCTTTTCCAGCAGTTGGTCGTTGGGGGCCACGGTGACCACCGGCATGGCGCTGGTCACCAGGGCCAGCGGGCCGTGCTTGAGTTCGCCGGCGGCATAGGCTTCGGCGTGGATGTAGGTGATCTCTTTGAGCTTCAAAGCGCCTTCAAGGGCGATGGGGTAGTGCGTGCCGCGCCCCAAGAACAGCGCGTTTTCCTTGCTGGCAAATTCTTCGGCCCAGCTGATGATTTGCGGCTCCAGCGCCAGCACGGCTTGCAGCGCGGCGGGCAGGTGGCGCATGGCTTTGATGTGCCCGGCTTCTTCTTCGTCGCTCAAACGGCCTTTGGTTTGCGCCAGTGCCAGCGTGAGCAAGAACAGGCCGGCCAGTTGGGTGGTGAAGGCCTTGGTGGAGGCCACGCCAATCTCGGCCCCGGCGCGGGTCACATAGGCGTGCTTGCACTCACGCACCATGGCGCTGGTGGACACGTTGCAGATCGTCAGCGTGTGCGTCATGCCCAGGCTTTGCGCGTGGCGCAGCGCGGCCAGGGTGTCGGCGGTTTCGCCGCTTTGGGTGATGGTGACGATCAGCGTGTTGGGGTTGGGCACCGATTCGCGGTAGCGGTATTCGCTGGCGATCTCGACCTGGCAGGGCACTTTGGCGATGGCTTCGATCCAGTACTTGGCCACGCAGCCGCTGTAATAGCTGGTGCCGCAAGCCAGGATCAACACGTTGTCAATCGCCTTGAAGGTGCTGTACGCGCCGTCGCCAAACAGCTCGGGCGTGATGCCCTCCACGCCCTCGAGCGTGTCGGCAATGGCGCGGGGCTGCTCAAAGATTTCCTTTTGCATGTAGTGGCGGTAAGGGCCCAACTCGGCCGCGCCGCTGTGCGCGTGCACCGTCTTGACAGCGCGGGTCACGGCCTTGTGATCACGGTCCACCACCCAGTATTTGCCCAGCTGGATGTCGACCACATCGCCCTCTTCCAAATACACGATCTGGTCGGTCACGCCGGCTAGGGCCATCGCATCGCTGGCCAAGAAGGTTTCGCCTTGGCCAACGCCCAAGATGAGAGGCGATCCGGCGCGCGCGCCAATCACGCGTTGCGGTTCGTCTTTGTGGAACACGGCAATCGCATACGCGCCGTGCAGTTGGCGAATGGCGGTTTTGACGGCTTCAAAAATGTCGCCGTCATACAGGCTGTCCACCAGGTGGGCGATGACTTCGGTGTCGGTCTGGCTCAAAAACACATAGCCCTTGGCTTGCAGGGCGGCGCGCAGTTCTTCGTGGTTTTCGATGATGCCGTTGTGCACCAACGCCACCTTGCCCGGCTTGCCGTCGGCCGCACCCGTGCCATGACTAAAGTGCGGGTGCGCATTGTGCACAGCGGGCGCGCCGTGTGTGGCCCAGCGGGTGTGGGCAATGCCAGTGCCGCCTTCGATGTGGTCGGCGCTGACTTGGTCCATCAGCTCGGCCACACGCGCTGTGCTGCGTGCGCGCTGCAGGCCGCCTTTAGGCCCGTTCGCGCCGTTCAGGCTGGCCGCATGAACGGCCACACCGCAAGAGTCGTAACCCCGGTATTCGAGCCTTTGCAGGCCTTGCACCAAGATGGGAACGATGTTGCGGGAAGAAACGGCGCCGACGATGCCACACATAAGGGGAACTCCGAAGATGGTGCTGGGATGGGACTGCGGCGATGTTAGACCTGCTGACTTGAAATTTCAGATCAATTTTTTGAATTTAATAAACGTTAATTTCATTAAATCATCACCATGAAATTAAATTTCAATAAAATACCATTCATGGAATCTATTGAACTCGACGCCATCGACCTGCAACTGCTGGACCGCCTTCAGCACGATGCCAGCCTGAGCAATGTGGCTTTGGCCCGCCAAGTGAATGTGTCGCCCCCCACTTGCTTGCGCCGCGTCAAGCGGCTGGTGGATGCGGGCTGGATCGAGCGGCAAATGGCCGTGCTGAACGCCGACAAGCTCAGCGCCCATCTGGGCCACGGACTGACCGCCTTGGTGGAAGTGTCGCTGGACAAGCAAGGCAGCGAGCACCTGGACGCGTTTGAGGCCCGGGCCGTGGCCCACGATGCGGTGCAGCAATGCTGGCGCGTCTCGCCAGGGCCAGACTTCATGCTGGTGGTGCAGGCCCGCGACATGCCGCACTATTTGGCCATCAGCCAGGCGCTGTTTACGCAAGACGCCAATGTGCGCAATGTGAAAGCGTTTTTTGCCACCAAACGGGCCAAGTTCACAACGACTTGGCCGGTGCTCGAATAAACGCACACTGTCGCTGTCGCTGCCGCATTCGATACCACTCTTGTCATACCTGGGCTGATCGGGCGACAGGGGTTGGCTGCGATGGATGCCCACCTTCGCGGGCATAACGGACTCGTGTGCGAGCGCGGTTGACCCACGTGCATCTGCTCATGGCTTGGGCTTTTTCTGTGGCCGCGCCCAGTTGGCGATGCTGATCTGTTTGCCACGCGCCACGCTCAAGGCCCCCGGCTCGGTGCTCTTGGTGATGGTCGAGCCGCCGCCGACGGTGCCGCCTGCGCCAATCGTCACCGGGGCCACCAGCACGCAGTTGCTGCCAATGTGCACGTCGGCCTCGATCACGGTGCGGTGCTTGTTGGCCCCGTCGTAGTTGGCGGTGATGCTGCCCGCGCCGTAGTTCACGCGTTCGCCCACGGTGGCGTCGCCCAAATAGGCCAAGTGGTTGGCTTTGGCGCCTTGGGCCATCGTGGAATTTTTCACCTCGACAAAATTGCCAATGTGCACTTCGGCCCCCAACTGAGCGCCCGGACGCAGGCGGGCAAAAGGGCCAATCAACGCACCCTCGCCCACCGACACGCCCAATTTTTCGCCGTCAATGTGGGTGAAGGGGTGGATCACCGCACCGGCCGCGATGGTGCAGTTGGCGATCACGCAGTTCGCGCCGATCCGCACGCCTTCGCCCAAGGCCACGCGGCCTTCAAACACGCAGTTCACATCGATCTCAACGTCTTGCGCGCAATCGAGCTGGCCGCGCAGGTCAAAGCGGGCCGGGTCTTGCAGACGCACGCCTTGTGTCATCAAGCGGTGCGCTTGACGCAGCTGGTGGGCACGCTCCAGCTCAGCCAGTTGCACCGGGCTGTTGATGCCGGCCACTTGCAGTGCGTCATCAATTTTGTGGGCCACCACGGGCACCCCGTCAGCCACGGCCAACTTGACCACATCGGTCAGGTAGTACTCGCCTTGGGCGTTTTGGTTGTCAATGCGGCCCAGCCAGCGTTTGAGCCATTGGGCAGGCACGGCCATGATGCCGCTGTAAACCTCGCTGATCTGGCGCTGCGCGTCGCTGGCGTCTTTGTGCTCGACGATGGCTTGCACCGCATCGCTCTGGCCTTGACCCTGAGCACTGCGCACGATGCGGCCATAACCGGTGGGATCGGCAAAATCGATGGTCAGCAGCGCCAACTTGTCACCGCCGCATTGGGCGATCAGCGCTTGCAGGGTGTCGGCCTGCGTCAGTGGCACATCGCCCGACAAAATCACCACCACCCCGTCGTCGGCCAGCGCGGGCACAGCTTGCTGCACGGCGTGGCCCGTGCCCAACTGAGGCTCTTGGCGCACGCACTGTACCGCCAGCGCCTGGCCGGGGGCCAGCAAGACGGGCTCGACCTGCTCGGCGCCATGCCCGGTGATGACCACGGCCGAACGGGCGTTCAGTTGCGCGGCGGTGTTGATCACATGCTGCACCAGCGGCACGCCCGCCAAACGCTGTAAGACCTTGGGCAGGCGGCTTTTCATGCGCGTGCCTTTGCCAGCGGCCATCACAACAACATCAATGGGAAACGGGGTGTTCAAGCTCATGAACGACTTTCTAAAGTGGCCAAACAGAGGCTGCAAATACAGGTATCCATTATCGCCAGAGTCAAGTCGGTGACTGAAGGGCTTGATTGAGGGCGCCAGTCCAGCGCTTGAACACAAGGAAGTGTCGGGATCTGGTTTGATGGACAATCGCGGCTTCGGGCTTGGGTGCACCCTGTTGAGGCACTCACGCCATTGACACCATGCGGAGCTTTCGATGCGATCATCACTTTGGCTTGCCCATTGGCACTGGACGATGCAAAACTGTGCAGCCAAACATCGGGTGGTGGAAGATAAAGTGAGCCACGCAAGCCCGAGGCATTTTGAGGGCGGGTCGTTCGTTGTGAAGGGCTTCAATTGATCCACCGGACCCTGCTTGTGTTTTGCTTGGTGTTGCTACAAGGCTGCAGCACCATCAAGCTGGGCTACCAGCAACTGCCCACGCTGTCTTATTGGTGGCTGGACAGCACGGTGTCGTTCAGCAGCGCACAGTCCAAGGGGGCCAAAGAGGCCATAGACCAGCTGCACCAGTGGCATCGCCGCGAAGAGCTGCCCGCCTATGCCGAACTGCTGCAACGCGCGCTGCCACTGACCGCAGGCCCCGTGCAGTCTGAACAGGTGTGCAGCGTGTGGGCCGATGTACAAACCCGACTGGACACCTTGATGCGCGAGGCCGTGGTGCAAGTGGCCCCGGTGGCCATGGCCTTGGGGCCACGCCAGTTGAGCCACATGGCCCGGCATTGGGAGCGCCAAAACGAAGAATGGGAACAAGAGTGGCTGCAAGGCAACACCAGCGAACGGCTGCAGCGCCGACTGGACAAAACACTGGAACGCTACCGCTCGTTTTATGGCGATCTGAACCCGGCTCAAGAGGGCTTGATCAAGACGCAACTGGCGCAGTCGCCCTGGACCGCGGAATGGGGCAGACAAGACCGGCAGCGCCGCCAGCAGGATTTGCTGTCGGCTTTGCAGCGCATCAGCCAAGACGGCATGACACGAGCCCAAGCACAAGCGCAGTTGTGGGGGGTTTGGCAGCGCTGGTTGTTGCCGCCCGACGCCGGGCAGCGCACCATGGTGCAAAGCCTGTCGCAACGCGCCTGTGACAACCTGGCCCAGTTGCACAACACCACCACGCCCGAGCAACGCCAGCAAGTGGCTCGCAGGCTGCGCGCCTACGACAGGGATATCCGGGACTTGATCAAACCCTGAGCATGCGGCCTATTGCCCTGCGCGGACCAACAGGCAATACCGCCCTCAAAAACAGAAACCCCCGATCAGGTCGGGGGTGACAGATAGGGCCAAAAGGCGTTGTCGCGCCGGGGTGACCTTTGGAGCTTAAGGGCGTTGTCGCGCCGGGGTGACCTTTGGGGCTTAAGGGCGTTGTCATACCCGGCTTGACCGGGTATCCATGGCTGGTCAGCTTTGCAGCGCTTTCCACATTTCCATGTCGCGCTCGGCAGTCCAGATGCGGGGGTTCTTGATGCCGCTGGCCTCGTCATAGGCGCGGGTCACGTCAAACGGCAGGCAGTGCTCATAAATGAATACGTGGCCAAACACCGGGTCCATGCTCTTGCGGGTGTGGGCCATGGCGGCTTTCAGGTCCATCTTGCCAGCCACAGCTTCTTTGCCCGCTTGGAACAAGGTGCTCACCCAGCGCTGGGTGTAGTCCAGCGCCTTGTTGACGTTGGCATTGCCCTTCATGGCTTCACCACGGCCCGGCACAAGGAACTCGGCCTTCAAGTCGCGCAGGGCTTCCAGGGTGGCGGGCCATTCCTCGAGTTGGGCATCGCCCGTGTAGACACCGGCTTCGTATTCGACCAAGTCGCCCGAGAACAGCACTTTTTCTTCTTCCACCCAAGCGATCGTGTCGCCACGGGTGTGGCCAGGGCCCGGATGCCAGATCTGCACCACCACGCCACCCAGGTTGATGCTGAGCTTGCCGGGCACTTCGCCTTTGGTGGGGTTGCCGCCAGCGACCACCATGGTGGGCCAAGTCAGTCCAGGGATGCTGTCCGCGCCGCGGAACAGGCGCGGGAAGCGTTCCATCTCGCTTTTCATGTCCTGCGCGCCGCGCTCTTTGATCAGGTCCAGCGTGCCTTCGCTGGCGATGATCTCGGTCGCGCCTTCGGCCGCGTAGGCGTAAGCGCCCAGCACGCGCACGGCGTGGTAGTGGGTCAGCAGCACGTATTTGATGGGCAGGTCGCTGACGGTGCGGATTTTTTTAATCAGGTCTTGCGCCATGGCGGGGGTGGCCGTGGCGTCGCTGACCATGATGAAACGGTCACCGATGATCACGCCCGAATTGGGGTCACCTTCGGCGGTGTAGGCCCAGCAATGCGGGCTGAGTTGCTCGAACGTGGTCTTTTTTTCGCTCAGGTCGGCCTGGCTGGCAAAGGCTTTAACAGGGGCCTTGGCAGGCGCTTTATTGGGGACTTGGGACATGAAAATAGCTCCGGTCAATGAATGGGCTGGATTTTACCTAAACGAAATGCGTTACGCATTGTTGAATTTCAGCCCACTCAACCGAGACCCTTTTCCAGCATGGAAATGACTTCATCGGCAAAAGCGGCATAGCTGATGGGGCCGCCGGGGCGCAGCCAAGTGAAGGTCCAGTTGATCATGCCCAGCAGCATCATGGTCAGGGCGGTTTGGTTGGTAGGCGTCAGGCGCTCGGGGTAAGCGCGTTTCATGAAACGGGTCATGGCGGCCACGATGTCGCGCTGGCGGTTCAGGATCAATTCGCGCGGCGATAACGTGCCCGAGGGCAAGGCTGGATCGGGGGCATCGCTCAAGAACTGGGTGTCATTGAGCAAGGCCGCGTGCCGGGTCGCCGAGGTTTCATATTCCTGCAAAAACGCCCGCACCAGCTCGTGCAAGGTGGCGCGGTCGTCCAGGTTTTTGCGCTGGGCCGTGGCCTCGGTCTGCGCAATCAGCGCCAGCAGGCGCTGGGTGTGCCGATCGAGCAAGTCAAACAAGATCGCTTCTTTGCTCTCGTAATAGTGGTACAGCCGCGCCTTGGACGTGCCACAGGCCGCGGCGATCTCGTTCATGCTGGCAGCAGGGTAGCTGCGCTGGGCAAAGCATTGCGCTGCGATGTCAAGGATCGCGTCGCGCTTGATGTCGTGGGTTGCTGATTTGGGTCGGGCCATGGCGTATCGGGTGCGGCCTCAAACCGGCCACACCACCCCGTTGTCGTTCAAGATGGCGTCCAGTGGCTCGTCGTGGTTCTCGGGCTCCAAGTCGTCCACAAAGCCTTGGGTAAAACCCAAACCCACCGTGAACGGTTTGGGCTGCAAAGTGGCCAGCGTGCGGTCGTAAAAACCACCGCCATAGCCCAGCCGGTAGCCGCCCGTGCCATAGCCCACGCAGGGCACAAACAGCAAGGTGGGCACAATGACTTCGGTGTCTTTGGGTTTTGGGATGCCGTAGGCGTCTTCTTCCATGGCGCAGCCGGGGTACCAGGTGTGGAACGTCAAGGTTTTGTGCAGCTTGTTGACCACGGGCAGGCCAATGCGGCGGCGTTGGGGCTCGCCATTCAATTCGCCGTCTTCTTTCCAGCGGTGCAGCACAGGCAGCGGATCAAATTCGCCCTTGATGGGCCAATAGGCCCCGATCACGGTGTCGGGTCGGTCAAACAGCCAGATGCGCATGACGCGCTGCAAGGCTTCGGCCCTTGTCAGGCGGTCGGGCAGGTTCAGCCTTTCTTCAATCAAGGCTTTTCGTAAGGCTTTTTTAGCTTCAGCTTTGTCCATAATCGACCCATGAAATTCACTCAGATTCTGACACTGGTTTACGCATTGGCCATGACAGGCCTTTGGAGCCCCCTCGCCCATGCCCAAGTTCAGGCCGCCAACAAGGGCGATGACGTCATCCTCGAGATGGGCCAAGCCTTCAAAAAAGGCGACAAAAACCGCCTGTCGGCCCTGCTGCCCCAAACCCGAGGCCATGTGCTGGAACCCTTGGCCGCTTATTGGGAAATCCGCACCCGCTTGGACACCGCGCCTGAATCAGAGATTCGCAGCTTCTTGAGAAGCTATGCCGGCAGCTACTACGAAGACCGCTTGCGCACCGACTGGCTGCTGCAACTGGGCAAGCGCCGCGACTGGGCCAACTTCACCGCCGAATACCCGCGCTACCGCATGCGCGACGACCGCGAAGTGCGCTGTTACGCCTTGGCCACCGAGGCCATGAACAGCAAGGCCGATGTGGCCGAAGAAGCCAAACGCCTTTGGTACGCCCTGCGCGAAGCCGACGATGGCTGCACCTATGTGGCCGAGCATTTGCACTCGGGCAAACAGATCAATGGCTTGGACCTTTGGCGCAAGGCGCGGCTGGCCATAGACGCCAACCGCCCTCGCCCGGCCCAAGCGGCGGTCGACATCGAAGCACCGCGCTTGTCCGAACAAGTGGCTCTGATCTACGCCGACCCGGCCAAATACCTCGACAAACGCATCATCGCCATCACCAAGAACCGCAAAGAGCTGGCGGTGCTGGCCTTGATCAGGCTGGCCGCCAAAGACCCCGACGAAGCCGCCGATTGGCTGAATCGGCGTTGGTCCATCCAACTGAGCCAAGAAGAACGCAACTGGACTTGGGGCGTGATTGGCAAACAGGCCGCGCAAAAACTGCAAGACAACGCCAGCAGCCACTTTGCCAAGGTGCAAAAAGACAGCGACCTGAACGACGACTTGCTGAGTTGGAAAGTGCGCGCCGCTTTGCGCATGGGCCAATGGCGTCAGGTGTTGAGCGCGACCCAGGCCATGAGCCCCGAATCGCAAAAAGACCCGACTTGGGTTTACTGGCGCGCCCGTGCCTTGAGCGCCACGGCGCAAGACAACGCCCAAAAACAAGAAGCCCAAAACCTGCTGCGCAGCATCGCCAGCGTCAGGGGTTTTTACGAGCAACTGGCGCTCGAAGAACTGGGCCAAGCCATCACTTTGCCTGAACGCCCCATCACCCTCAACCCGCAAGAAAAAGCCGCGGCGCTGATCAACCCCGGGCTGCAACGCGCCTTGTACGCCATCCAGATCGGCCTGCGCCCCGAAGGCAACCGCGAGTGGAACTACACCACCAACTTGCACACACCGGGCGGCATGAACGACCGCGAACTGTTGGCCGCTGCCGATCTGGCTTGCCAGCGCCAGGTGTGGGACCGCTGCATCAACACCAGCGACCGCACCAAAGAGGCCATTGATTTTGAGCAACGCTTTCCGATGCCGCTGCGCGAGATCGTGGTACGCAAAGCAGGCGACATCCGACTCGACCCGGCTTTTGTGTATGGCCTGATCCGCCAGGAAAGCCGCTTCATCATGGACGCCCGCTCGCAAGTGGGCGCCTCGGGCCTGATGCAGGTCATGCCCGCCACCGCCAAATGGACGGCTAAAAAAATCGGCTTGACCAGTTTCACCCCTGACCAGATCACCGACCGCGAAGTCAACGTGGCCATTGGCACGGGTTATTTGAAGCTGGTGCTGGACGACTTTGAAGGCTCAATGCCTTTGGCCACAGCAGCCTACAACGCCGGGCCAGGCCGATCACGCACTTGGCGAAACGGCCCCATGCTCGAAGCGGCCATTTGGGCTGAGAACATCCCGTTTCAAGAAACGCGCGATTACGTGAAAAAAGTGCTGTCCAACACCACCAACTACGCCGCCATTTTGACGCGCCAACCACAATCGCTCAAAGCCCGCTTGGGCTCGATCGGGCCACGCAACTCCCCCATGGCCGAGGTGAACAAGGATTTGCCTTGAACGAGCGTTGCACCTCGTACGCTTAATGCCTCGCCCACTTGATTCGTCACCCCGACCCAATCCGAGAGCCAGGCCAAGTCGCCAGTCACCCCCGACTCGATCGGGGGTCCATGCCTGAGCTGCAGTCACCCCCGACTCGATCGGGGGTCCATGCCTGAGCTGCAGTCACCCCCGACTCGATCGGGGGTCCATGCCTGAGCTGCAGTCACCCCCGACTCGATCGGGGGTCCATGCCTTCGATCACCATGGATACCCGGTCAAGCCGGGCATGACGTCAAGTGGCCGGGCATGACGTCAAGTGGCCGGGTATGACGTTACGTGGCCGGGCATGACGTCAAGCCGGGTATGACGTTACGTGGCCGGGCATGACATTGAGTTACTGGGTTTGATGCCAAGTGGGCTGGATGTACTCAAAGGATTCAGGCCACAGGCCCCAATAAGGCGTCCAGATTGGCGCAGATTTTTTCTTCGATCTTGCCGCTGTAGGCCCCCAACAAAAAGCCCAGCTTCAGATGCAGGTCAAAGCGGGACTCGGTCACCGTCAGTTCACCGCTCACACCACTGCGGTCAAAGCGCATGCGATCAGTCACCTCACCCGGCTCGCATTCGCAAGCCATGCCCCACTCCTGCTCGGCTTGCTCGCGCCAGCGTTCGGCCACGGCACGGGCACCGGCCAGGCCCAAAGCGTGTTCGCGTTCGATTTTCAGCTCAGGCATGTTGCGCTTTCTGTTCGGGTTTTTCGGTCATCTGCACGGGCGTTGGGGTTTCGGCGGCCACCTCCACCAAACAGTCGTAAAACACGGGCGCACGGCCCAGGTCGGTCAGGTTCTGGCTGGTCAGCTCGTTCACATTGGTGCCGTTCAGGCCCAGCTTGCGCCACCAAATGCCCAAGCCATTGACCACGCCCGGCCGCGCACGCTGGTTCAATCGGGCTTTGCAGTGGTAGCTGCCCCGGTCGTTGAACACCCGCACCACCGCGCCATCGACGATGCCGCGAGCAGCGGCATCGTCAGGGTGCATCTCCAGCACAGGCTCGGCCTCGATGTCGCGCAGGCTTTGCACGTTGACAAAGGTCGAATTGAGAAAGTGGCGTGCAGGCGGCGAGATCATGGCCAGTGGATAGAGGCAGCCCGGCGTGGCCAGCTCGTAATTGGGCAAATGATCGGGCAAGCCGTCCAAGCCCTGATCGGCCAAGCGCTGGCTGAAAAACTCGCAGCGCCCTGAAGGCGTTGGAAAGCCGCCCAGTGCAAACGGCGCATCGGGCAGTGGCAAAGAGGCAAAGCCATGCGCCAGCAACTGCTCAAAATCTTTCTCGTCACCGATGGCACTGCGGCACAGGCTTTCATCGCTCTGGACAAAACACGGGTCATCAAACCCCATGCGCTGGGCCAGCGCGCGGAAGATGTCGGTGTTGGTGCGCGCTTGGCCCACGGGCGCGATGGCCGGGCGGTTGAGCAGCACATCGGTGTGTCCGTAGCTGGTGTGGATGTCCCAGTGCTCCAGCTGCGTGGTGGCAGGCAAGATGAAGTCGGCGTAGTCGGCGGTGTCGGTCTGAAAATGCTCCAGCACCACGGTAAACAGATCGTCTCGGGCAAAGCCTTGGACCACCTTGCCCGATTCGGGGGCCACCGCCACCGGGTTGCTGTTGTAGACGATCAGCGCTTCAATTCGGGGGCCGAATTCGGGCGATGCCGGGCGCAACAAGTCGTCGCCAATGGTCGTCATATTGAGGGTGCGGGGGCGCCTGTCGCCCAGCAAGTCGGGCCGCTGCAAGGCCGCACGCCGCACCGGAAAATGGCCCGAACTGCTGAGCAACAAGCCACCCGCCCGGTGCCGCCAAGCACCGGTGAGCGCAGGCAAACACGCGATGGCCCGCACCGCGTTGCCACCGCCGCGCACACGCTGCATGCCGTAATTCAGCCGGATGGCAGCAGGCTGGGTGGTGCCCCAGTCGCATGCCAGTCGCTTGATCTGCTCAACGGGCACGCCGCAGACTTCGGCGGCGCGTTCAGGCGTCCACTGCAAAGCACGCGCTTTCAGGGCGTCCCAGCCCAGCGTGTAGCGGTCGATGTAGTCTTGGTCGAGCCAGCCATGCACGATCAACTCGTGCATCACGGCCAGCGCCAGCGCGGCATCGGTGCCGGGTCGAAGGGCGATGTGTTCGTGGCATTTGTCGGCGGTTTCGCTGCGCCGGGGGTCGATGCACACCAGCTTGGCGCCTTGGCGCTTGGCCACTTGGGCGATGCGCCAAAAGTGCAAGTTGCTGCCAATCGAGTTGCTGCCCCAAATGACGATCAGCTTGGATTCGGCAAAAAACTCGACCTTCATGCCCACCTTGTTGCCCAAGGTTTGGGTCAAGGCTTCGGCCCCGGCCGAGGCGCAAATCGTGCGGTCCAGCAGCGAAGCGCCCAGTTGGTGAAAAAACCGCGCGGCGATCGATTCACCTTGCACCTGCCCCATGGTGCCTGCATAACTGTAGGGCAGCACCGCCTGCGGGTCGCGTGCGGCAATGCTTTTCAAGCGCTGGGCAATGGCGTCCAGCGCCTCGTCCCAGCCCACGGGTTCAAACTGGCCCGAACCCTTGGGGCCGACACGGCGCAGGGGCTGCAGCAAGCGATCGGGGTGGTAAGTGCGCTCGGCGTAGCGCGAGACCTTGGTGCACAGCACACCGTCGGTCATGGGATGTGCAGGATTGCCTTGCACTTGGGTGGCTCGACCGTTTTCCACCGTGGTCAGCAAGGCACAGGTGTCGGGGCAATCGTGCGGGCAAGCGCCGCGCACCACGGCAGTGGCAGGAGTGGGGTTCATGGTTGGGGCAGGTCAAAAGCCGATTGTCGCGCAGCCCGGCAGGCACCGCCTTGCCGCTTTCAACGGGCTGGGACTTTTTGCCCCGCCACACACTGCCCCACCGCCACATCGCCTCGCTGCCAGCAAGGGCTGGCTGCACGGCCATCGCGTTCAGGCATGCCGTCCATGCGGATTTGGGCCACATGGGTGTGAAAGCCCCGCACCCCATGCCGGTCAAGATCCAGGCGCAGCACCCAGCCCCGACGCTGGTGGTCGTTGTCGGTTTCTTTCATCACGAAATTGCCCACGCTGTAAATGACGGGCTTGCCCTGGATGTGTTCGATGTCTTGCGTGACATGCGGATGGCCGCCAATCACCGCATCGGCCCCGGCCTCAACCATCAAACGCGCCAGTTGCCGCTGGCGGGCATTGGCCACGCGCTCGTTCTCCCAACCCCAATGCATGATGGGAATCACCAGATCCGCGCGGTGCACCTGACGCGCATTGCGGATGTCGTCCACCACTTGTTCGTCCTCGCTCCAGGCCACGCCGGGGGCATCGTGGTCGGCCTCAAAGCTCCGTGGCATGAATTCGTTGTAGCTCAAGAAAGCGATCCGCAAGCCCTTGCGCTCCACCACCCAAGGTGTGTGGGCCTGAGACAAATTGCGCCCACCACCGAGTTGGCTCAAGCCCGCCTGATCGAGCAGGCCCAGCATCTCGGCAAATGCCTCGCGCCCAAAATCACCCGAGTGGTTGTTGGCCAGCGCCACCGCATCGAAATGGGTCTTGAGCACGGGAAGCACACGCGGGTGCGCCCGGAATGTGAAATTCTTATCGCCCGCACTGCCGCTCGTGGCCACCACACACTCCAAATTGGTCATGCGGATGTCGGCGGCAGCGAACACCGATGCGAACGGGGCAAAAGGGTCGCCACCACGGGCGATCAAAGCGCCAGGGGCGTCATCGAGCACGGTGTCGCCCGCAAACACCACGCTCACGGTGGGGCCTGCAGAAGGGCCAGACTGCGCCCAGACAGGCACCCACAAACAACAAGCCAACACCAGTACCAAGCGTGTTTTCATGGCGTCAGCCCCTCCAAAGTGCAGCTGTAGATCAACTCCCGCTCAAGGGGTCCGGCATACACATGCTGCTGCCCCGTGATGGCCCAAGGCTGCGGTGTGCGCGGGTAAGGCGGCAGGTATTTGGCTTGGTGCACCAAGACCGGGTGGGGCTTGGCGTCTTGGTAGGCATACAACAAGATGCGCTGGACCTTGCCTGCATCCCCCACCATGACGGCCTTGAACCAGAACCGCCCCCCAATGTCCACCGAGGGCACAGGGTAAGGGTCTGCCACAGGCCGCGCCAGCACCGTGTGGCTGGTGCCGGCGTACGTCACTTGGCAGCTGAGTTGAGGTGCGGCAGATGCGACGTCCAAAAAAAAGAGCGTCCCTAGGGCGCTCAGCACAGCCCGCCAAGGCCTTGAAATCGGTGAATTACGCATACAAATTGAGAGTCAATGTTTGCCCGATTTTGCACGGGGTTTCGGCCGCCAAGGTGACAACCGGGACATTTGAGGCTACAGCTTGGCAAAGGTCTGCAAGTCCCGCTAGACTGTATTCATGAAAATCCTCGACGCCATCCTCACCGACGCGGCCAGCATCGCGGCCATTCGCAAAGACATTCATGCGCACCCTGAGTTGTGCTTTCAAGAAGTACGCACGGCTGACGTGGTGGCCCAGCAACTGACCCACTGGGGCATCCCCATTCACCGGGGCATGGGCACCACCGGCGTGGTGGGCATTGTGCATGGGCGTGATGGTGGTGCTTGCGGGCGTGGCATCGGCCTGCGCGCCGACATCGACGCATTGCCCATGCAAGAGTTCAACACCTTCGCCCACGCCAGCAAGCACCAGGGCAAGATGCACGCTTGCGGCCACGACGGCCACACGGCCATGCTCTTGGCTGCGGCCAAGCACTTTGCCAAACACCGCGACTTTGACGGCACGGTGTATTTGATTTTCCAGCCCGCCGAAGAAGGCGGCGGCGGTGCCCGCGAGATGATCAAGGATGGTCTGTTCGACAAATTCCCGATGCAGGCGGTTTACGGCATGCACAACTGGCCAGGCGCGGCCGTGGGCACCTTCGCCGTGAGTGCGGGCCCGGTCATGGCGTCCAGCAACGAGTTCAAGATCACCATCCGGGGCAAAGGCAGCCACGCGGCATTGCCACACAACGGCATCGACCCGGTGCCCATTGCCTGCCAAATGGTGCAGGGCTTTCAGACCATCATCACCCGCAACAAAAAGCCGGTGGACGCGGGCGTGATCTCGGTCACCATGATCCACGCAGGCGAAGCCACCAACGTGGTGCCTGACTCGTGCGAACTGCAAGGCACGGTGCGCACCTTCAGCATCGAGGTGCTGGATTTGATCGAGACCCGCATGAAGCAGGTGGCCGAGTCGATTTGCGCGGCCTTTGAGGCGCAGTGCGAATTCGCGTTCGAACGCAACTACCCGCCCACCATCAACAGCGCCGCCGAATCCGAGTTTGCACGCCAAGTCATGTCGGGCATCGTGGGCGCGGAGCATGTGATCGACCAAGAGCCCACCATGGGCGCCGAAGACTTCTCGTACATGTTGCAAGCCAAGCCCGGCGCCTATGTCTTCATCAGCAACGGCGATGGCGCGCACCGCGAAATGGGCCATGGCGGTGGCCCTTGCACCCTGCACAACCCGAGCTACGACTTCAACGACGACCTGATCCCGCTGGGCGGCACTTACTGGGTCGAACTGGCCACACAGTGGTTGGCCAACCCGACACAAAAATAACCCCCTTCAGGAACGTCCATGTCCGATGTCCAAAGCGGCTTTTCAGCCAGCTATGCCCAAGCCCGCCAAAAATTCTTGAATGCGGCGCAGTCGGCCGGCCTGTCTGTGGACTCACAAGCCCACCCTCTCAAAGGCCGGGACGCTGAAGCGCTCGCCATGGACGTGGTGTTGGATGGCGCCCCCGACGCCCAAGCGCTGCTGATCATCAGCAGCGCCTGCCACGGGGTGGAGGGTTATTGCGGCTCGGGCGTACAAGTCCATGCGCTGCAAAACGCCGCTTGGCGTGCCGCCGCTAAAGCTCAGGGCGTGGCGGTGCTCTACATCCATGCGCTCAATCCGCACGGGTTTTCGCATGTGCGGCGCGTGACCCACGAAAACGTGGACATCAACCGCAACTTTCAAGACTTCACGCAAGCGCTACCGGACAACCCAGCCTACCGCGAAATCCAGCCCTTGCTGTTGCCCGAAGTCTGGCCCCCCGATGCGGACAACACCGCGGCAACCAACCAGTTCATCGCTGAGCGAGGGATGAAAGCCTTTCAGTCCGCCATCTCCAAAGGCCAACACGAATTCCCGGATGGCCTGTTCTTTGGCGGACAAGCCCCCACTTGGAGCAACCTGACGCTGCGCAAGGTGCTGCAAAAATACGGCCAAGCTTGCAAAAAATTGGCCTGGATCGATCTGCACACGGGCTTGGGGCCCAGCGGTGTGGGCGAGCGCATCTTTGCCTGTGCCGACGACGCGGCCGCCTACACCCGCGCCAAAGCCTGGTGGGGCCAAAGCATCACCTCGATTTACGACGGCTCCTCCACATCGCCCATGCTCACCGGGCTGATGTGGATGTCGGCCTACCAGGAATGTCCGCAGGCCGAGTACACCGGCATCGCCATGGAATATGGCACCCAGCCCACAGACAAAGTCATGCACGCGCTGCGTGGCGACCACTGGCTGCAACTGCACCCCGAAGCGCCTGCTGCGTTGCGTCAGCAGATCAAACTGGATCTGATGGACGCGTTTTATGTGGACACCGATGCTTGGCGCACACAGATCGTCGAGCAGGCCATGGAAGCGATGCACCAGGCTGCCACGGGTTTGAACAAGGGATTTAAAAAATGAACACGCCGCGCATTCTGGTTTTGGGGGGCAGCGGCTTTGTGGGTCGCCATGTTTGCGAACAACTGGCCCGGCTGGGCTGGCAGATCACGGTGCCCACCCGCCGCGCTGTCAATGCCAGCAGCGTCCAAAGCCTGCCCGGACTGACCGTGATCGAGGCTTCGGTGCACAAGGAAGCCGACCTGGCCCGCTTGATGCCCGGGCACGATGCGGTCGTGAACCTGGTGGCGGTGCTGCACGGCAACGAAGAACGCTTTGAGCAAGTGCACGTCGAATTGCCCGGAAAAATCGCCAGCGCCATGAAAAAAGCTTCGGTGCAGCGGCTGGTGCATGTGAGTGCACTGGGTGCCGAAGCGCAAGCCCCTTCGATGTACCTGCGCAGCAAGGCGCGCGGCGAAACGGCACTGCAAGGCGGGGGGCTGCAGCTCACGGTGTTGCGCCCCAGCGTGGTCTTTGGGGCCGAAGACAAATTTCTCAACCTGTTTGCCGACCTGCAGGCCGTGCTGCCCTTCATGCCTTTGGCGGGCAGTGGCACACGCTTTCAGCCCGTTTGGGTGGCCGACGTGGCACGCGCCGTGGTGGCTTGCCTGCAACAGCCAAACACCGTCGGCCAGACCTATGATTTGTGCGGGCCAGATGTGCTGACCTTGGGCGAGCTGGTCAAACTGGCCGGTCAATGGGCGGGTGTAAACCACGGCCAAGGCCGCCCCGTTTTGCCTTTGCCAAACTGGATCGGCTGGCTGCAAGCGGCGACCATGGAGCTGGCACCGGGCGAACCACTCATGAGCCGAGACAACTTGGCGTCAATGAAGGTGGACAACATCGCCACTGGCCGATACCCGGGTTTGAAAGACTTGGGCATCGCCGCCGCGTCTGCTGCAGGGGTTGCCCCCACTTATTTGGGCCATCGCGGTCCACGCAGCCGCTTAAATGGATGGCGCGAACGCGCTGGGCGCTGACTTGTCACACCCGACGGGATCGGGTGTCCATGCCGTCGAGCGCATTGGATACCCGCATGCGCGGGTATGACAGTGGGGAATATGTCGCTCCCGAACAGGCGGCTGTCCCCGTTACCATGCAGCCCTCACCTCGGGAGATAAACCATGATCCAGCTTTACATCGCCAACAAGAACTACTCGTCGTGGTCCATGCGCCCTTGGGTGCTGTTGCGCCAGGCGGGCATTGCCTTTGAAGAGGTCTATGTCCGCTTTGACAGTTTCGCGCCCGACTCCAACTTCAAGGCCAGCATGAAGGCGGTCAACCCGGTGGGCAAAGTGCCCGTGCTGGTGCACGATGGTCTGGCCGTCTGGGACACCTTGGCGATTGCCGAATATGTGGCCGAGCAGTTCCCTGAAAAACAGCTCTGGCCACAAGACCGCGCCGCCCGTGCACGCGCCCGCAGCATCTGCGCCGAAATGCACAGTGGCTTCACTGGTCTGCGCAGCGCCTGCCCGATGAACATCGAAGCGCACTTGCCCGAAATCGGGGCACTGGCCTTGCGCGACAAACCCGCTGTTCGTGCCGACCTGGAACGCATCAGCAAGCTGTGGAGCGGGCTGCTCCAAGAACACGGTGGCCCCATGCTGTTTGGCGAATTTTCCGTAGCCGACGCCTACTTTGCCCCCGTGGTCATGCGCCTTAAAACCTATGCCCTGCCGGTGCCTGCTGAGGTGGCTGCCTACATGGCGCGTGTCTGCGCCCTGCCCGGTGTGAAAGCATGGATCGACGACGCCCTGGCCGAAAAGGACTTCATCGACTTTGAAGAGCCTTTCCGCGTGGCGCGTTGAGTGACCCCGCGAACCAGCAGAAACGCCCCATGAAGATTTACGCCGTTGGAGGTGCCGTACGCGATGCGCTGCTGGGCCTGCGTGTACAGGATCGTGACTGGGTCGTGGTGGGCAGCACGCCAGAGGAGATGGCCACACAGGGCTTCACGCCAGTGGGCAAAGACTTCCCGGTGTTTTTGCACCCCCGCACGCGCGAGGAATACGCACTGGCCCGCACCGAGCGCAAGACCGCGCGGGGCTACAAGGGCTTTGCCGTGCAGGCCGATCCCAGCGTCACGCTCGAAGAAGACCTGGCCCGGCGCGACCTGACCATCAACGCGATGGCGGTTCCACAGGCCGTGGCCGCGCGCCTGAAAACGCCCACACCCAACTGGCTGAGCGACATCATCGACCCGTGGGGCGGCCTTGCCGACCTGCAAGCCCAACAATTGCGCCATGTGACCCCGGCTTTCGCCGAAGATCCGGTGCGCATCTTGCGCGTGGCCAGGTTTGCAGCCCGCTTCACCGGCTTTGAAGTGGCGCCGGAAACCATGGCACTGATGCAGGCCATGGTGTCAAACGCCGAAATTGACCACTTGGTGCCCGAACGCGTCTGGCAGGAACTGGCCAAAGGCCTGATGGCCGACAAACCCTCGCGCATGTTCCAAGTGCTGCGCGAATGCGGTGCGCTCAAGGTCTTGCTGCCCGATCTGGACCGTCTATGGGGCGTGCCCCAGCGTCAGCAATACCACCCCGAGATCGACACGGGCGTTCACATGATGCTGGTGATGGACATGGCAGCGCGTTTGAACATGCCGCTGACCGTGCGCGTGGCCTGCCTGATGCACGACCTGGGCAAAGGCAGCACGCCTGCTGATGTGCTGCCGCGCCACATCGGCCACGAGGGCCGCAGCGTCAAGCTCTTGCAAAAGGTGTGTGACCGCCTGCGCATACCCAGCGACTGCAAAGAGCTGGCCGAGGTCGTCGCGCGTGAGCACGGCAACATCCACCGCAGCGCAGAACTGGGCCCCGAAGCCGTGCTGCGCCTGCTCGAACGCTGCGACGCCATCCGCCAAGCCGAGCGCTTTGAGCGTGTGCTGCAAGCCTGCGAATGCGATGCGCGAGGGCGCTTGGGTTTTGAAGAAGCGGCTTACCCGCAGGCCGCGCGGTTGCGGCAAGCCCAGCAAGCAGCGCTCTCGGTGGATACCGCACCCATCGCCCAAGCTGCGGCAGCGCAGGGCCTAAAAGGCCCTCAAATTGGTGCACAAATCGCCCAAGCACGGATCGAGGCCATCGCGCACAGGGCGCATTGACGTGCACGCCCGTCTCAAAGGTGTGAACGTGTCCAATCAGCGATATCTTGTGCCGTGCGAAATGCCCCGGCCTGCCGGGCGACTTCTTTGCCGCCGACAAACAAGGCCAAGGTGGGAATACTGCGGATGTTGAAGCGGGCGGCAATGGCTTGTGCGTCTTCGGTGTTGAGTTTGGCCACCCGCACTTGGGGCTCCAAAAGGCTTGTCGCCTGCTCGTAAGCAGGGGCCATCATGCGACAAGGGCCGCACCAAGGCGCCCAAAAATCCACCAGTACAGGCACTTGGCTGCGCCCAATGTGCTTGTCAAAAGTGGCTGCATCCAGCGCCAGCGGATGTCCGTCAAAAAGGGCTGTGTGACATTGTCCGCAATCGGGGGCATGCCCCATATCGGCCACACGCACCCGATTGGTGATGTGGCAATGCGGACAAACAATGTGCAAGGCGTCGGCTGAGGCGGTCATGAAATCCCCTGTGTTGGATCTCATCTGGGGGGCATGCTGCTCGATTCAAGGGCTTTGCAGTTTGACGCCGTCATCGTGATCGCCCATGTCCCGCTCAACCCAAGCGGAAGGACATGCCCTACAGCCGTGGCACACACCACGGACGACGGGGCTCGGGGCTCGTGGCTCGTGGCTCGTGGCTCGGGGCAAAAACTCCAAAGTCATGGGAAATTCGCAAGCAAATTGCCAAAAAAATCAAAAGCTGCCCTCAAATTATTTTTAATACAAATTCGCTATAATTACATCTGAAAAATTTTCTTATATTTTCTTTTTTGCACGAACTCTCCATGAGTACGGCTCGCTTGAAGTCTGAGACTAGGTATGAACATGGGATTTCAAAAAATGAACACCGGCAGCTTCATTAAAAGAGCAAAGCCGCGCTTGGTGAGCACGGGATGGCTTGGCATCGCGCTTTGCATCAGCCCCGCATGGGGCCAAACTGCGGTGCCAGCACCCGATTCGCAAGCCCTCACGATCCATGCGCTGTATGCGGCAGCCCAACAAAGCCACCCCCTGTTGGTAGCGGCGCGTTTGGAAGCGGACGCTGGAAAAATCGATGTCACCGCCGTAGAACGCCAACGCTGGCCGACTTTTTCTGCGGTATTCGAGTCGCACGTTGGCAACAGCTCAACGCAGCCGTCACGCAGTTTGCGCGTACAGCAAATCATTTGGGATGGTGGACTGAACTCATCACGGGTCACCGAGGCCGAAAACCAGGTGCTCATCAGCCAATTCAAAGTGCAATTGCAGCAAAGACAACTTTTTCTGCAAATCACCCAGGCATGGCAAGCCATGCGAGCCGCCCACGCACGCGTTCAAGTAGCGCAAAAAACCATGGCGCGGCTCAACGGTTTTAGGGTGCAAATGCAACGGCGAGTCGACGCTGAAGCCTCTTCCAGCATTGACTTGGTGTTGGCCAACTCCCGCCAGTTGCAAACGCAGGTGGAGTTGGATGCGTCCCAAAGAAACCTGAGAGTGTCACTGCTCAAGCTGGAACAACTGTCGGGCGAAGTGAATCTGGGTGAACGCTTACCGACCCTGACACCCTTTCCCACCTTGACCAGTTCGGTGGCATTTCTCCAGCAACTGCAGCAAACCGACTGGGTCGACTTGGCCACGCGCTCGCCTTCGGTGCAGATTGCCAAAAGCGATGTGGTTTCAGCGCAAAACCGCTTGCTGACCAAAGAAGCCGAAAAATGGCCTCATTTGTATGTGCGCGTAGACAAACCGGTTGGCAACAATGCCTTCAACACCAACAACTCAGCGGTGGCTTTTGCAGGCTTGAGCTACTCACCAGGGGCCGGATTTGCCAATCTGGTAGAGGCAGAAGCTCTGACCAAGCGCATCGCCAAATCCGATCAAGGCGTAGCGACTGCGATGAAGGATATTCAGGAAACGTTGCAAAACGACCGTGAAGAATTCCTGAATGCCTACGCCCAAATTTCGGCGCTCGAAAAATCGGTTTCGGGCGCCGACATGGTGCTGGCCTCGTTTGAACGCCAGTTTCAGGCCAACCGGAAAACCTGGCTGGACCTGCTCAACCAAGTGCGTGAACTGGCGCAAAACGAATATGCGCTGGTCGACGCGCAAGCCAGTTTGGTCGGTTCGCGCTTGCGACTTGACATCAATATGGACCCCAACACCCTAGCCACGGCACAGCCATGATCAACAAAATTCAACTTGAATGGGCCATGCTGCGCGTGGCGCAAATGCAAGGCGCGGCCGCCGATGTCTTGGCGCTCAGAGCCAGTGTGGCCAGCCTGGATCAGGCAGACGCGCCCATGCTGCAACTGCAAAAAGTCGCATCCCAAATGGGCTTGCAAACGCCCTTGTACATGGATCAACCGGATCGCGCCCACCTGCCCTTGCTAGGTCACACCGTTCAATGGGGCTGGGTCATCTTGGTCGACTGCGACCCATCAGGTCAGTGGGTCTTGGTCAATGCGGATGGGCAGCACAGCTTGGCACCCACGGCTTTACAAGGCCAAGTGGCCTTGATCAAGTTCAACGCGCAAGCAGATGCGCACAAACTGTCGCAGGCCATGGGCGATAAGCCTGCCATGAAAACCTTCGCTCAGCAACTGCAACAGACCCTGCGCCAGCATCGACTGCCAATGATTGAAGCAGGGCTGGCCTCGGCCTTCATCGGCATGATTGCCCTGGCCACCTCACTGTTTTCAATGCAGGTCTATGACCGTGTGATTCCGTCTCGCAGTGAATACACCTTGGTAGTGCTCAGCACGGGCGTGTTGCTCAGCATCTTGATTGAATACGCCATGAAATTGGCCCGATCCCATTTGATGGATTATGTGGTTGCAGGGGTTGACCAACAACTCTCGCGTGAAGTGTTCCAGCAGCTGCTCAGCCTGCGCGTGGACCAGATACCCAGCTCGGTCGGCAGTTTGGCAGGGCAATTGCGGGGCTATGAACAGGTGCGCAGTTTTTACACGGCCAACACCCTGTTCACCCTGATCGACTTGCCCATGAGTTTGTTGTTTTTGGTGATCATTGCCTTGATCGCCAGCCCCTTGGTGGCGCTGGTACCACTGGTGTTTGGCGGTGTGGCTCTGTTTTTGGGGCTCAGAATTCGCAGCCAAATCAAAGAGCTGGCCAGAGAAAGTGCTGCTCTGTCAAATATGCGCACCGGTCTGTTGGTCGAGGCGGTAGAAGGCATTGAGACCATCAAGGCCGGTTCGGGCGGCTGGAAGTTTTTGTCCCGCTGGGTCAACTACAACAAGATGACCATTCAAGGCGACTTGCGCATGCGCAGTGCCACCGAGAATGTGGGCTACCTGTCCGTCGTGCTGCAGCAAATGAGCTATGCCGGCTTGGTGGTGGTGGGTTCGTTGCTGGTGATGCAAGGCCACATGACGATGGGTGCGTTGATTGCGTGCTCCATCTTGAGCGGACGCATTTTGGCACCCGTCATGGCCTTGCCGGGTTTGTTGGTGCAGCACTCCCACGCCAGCGCGGCTTTGGAGGGGCTAGAGCGCCTGTACACCCTTGAGTCAGACAACCACGGCATCCAGCACCCCTTGGTGCCAACGCACATCAAAGGCCATTACCTTTTGACCGATGTGCAGTTCGCCTATGGCCAAAATCCACCCGTGATTGCGGTGCCCAAACTGGAAATCAAACCCGGCGAACGCATTGCCATTGTCGGCCCGATTGGCGCAGGCAAATCCACGCTGCTGCGCATGCTGAGCGGCATGTACAGCCCGCAAAAAGGCAACATCCACATTGATGGCTTGGAGCTGGGTCACATCAGCCGACAGCTGCTGAGCCAAAAAATCGGTTTCTTGCAGCAAGACCACCGCCTGTTCCAAGGCTCCTTGCGCGAAAACTTGCTGATCGGCCTGCCCGACCCTGGCGATGAAGTGATTTTTGCCGCCATGACCCGCACCGGCATGGACCGCATTGTCGGCAGCCACCCCAAAGGCCTGGAACGCCCCATCATGGAAGGCGGAAAAGGCTTGAGCAATGGACAAAAGCAACTCGTGGCCTTCACCCGCTTGATTTTGTGCAAACCCGACATCTTGCTGCTCGACGAACCGACCGCCACCATGGACGATACGCAAGAGCGCCAGTGCATGGCCGTGCTGGCAGAAGAAGCTCGCGCTGGAAAAACCCTTGTGATCGTGACCCACAAACCCAGCACCTTGGCACTGGTCAACAGGATCATCGTGGTTGCCGGAAGCTCGATCGTCCTTGATGGCCCGCGCGACACGGTGCTGCAACAACTTCAACAGCGCCCTATTGCGCAACCTGCGAGCTGAACATGTCATTGACCCACTCCAATCTGCCCAAAGCACCGGCCCCCTCGGGCGTTGGCCTGCATTCAGAAACCGTCAGCGACGTGACCGCCAAACCTGCCACGTCGCCCATGCCGGTCGGCGACTTCAAACCACCGCACCGTTCGCGTGCTGTTTTGTTGGTATTCATGCTGTCGCTGATTGCGGCGGTCGTTTGGGCATCGGCTGGGAAAATTGACCAAGTCACGCGAGCACAAGGTCAAATCATTGCGGCAGAGCGCACGCAAATTATTCAATCCCCAGACGGCGGGATTTTGACCGAATTGCACGTGAAAGAAGGTGATCTGGTGAAAGCAGGCCAACTGCTGGCGACCCTGCAAAAAGAGCGCGCACAAGCGGCCGTGTCCGACACCAAGGCCAAAGTGGCCGCCTTGCGCATCACCCTGACCAGACTGCAAGCTGAGATCTTTGAAAAACCCTTGCAGTTCGATCCCTCGTTGCTGTCTTACACCAGCTACATTCAAAACCAGACCGAACTGTTCAACAAGCGACAACGCGCTTTCAAAGACGAGATCAGTGCGTTGAAGAAAATCCTGGCGCTGGCCGACGATGAATTGAAAATCAACCGCCTTCTCGAAGCCTCAGGCGACGTCAGTCGGGCTGAGCTCTTGCGCCTAGAGCGTTCCAGCGCCGACATTGGGGCGCAATTGACGAGCAAGCGCAACAAGTATTTTCAAGATGCACAGGCTGAGATGACCAAGACCCAAGAAGACTTGAGTACGCAGACCGAGCAATTGAATGACCGCACCAGCTTGTTGGAGCACACCGAGCTGGTGGCCCCTGTGGACGGCGTGGTCAATAACATCAAGGTCAACACCTTGGGCGGCGTGGTGCGTCAGGGCGACACGGTGATGGAGTTGCTGCCCGGTGGCAACAACCTGATTGTCGAGACAAAGATCTTGCCCGCAGACATCGGCTTTATAAAGATCGGCCAAACGGCCAGCGTCAAACTCGACGCCTACGATTACTCAATTTATGGCGGAATGCGAGGCAATGTGAGTTACATCAGCCCCGACGTGTTGACCGAAGAAACCAAGCAAGGCCCTATGACCTACTACCGCGTGCGCGTCATGATCACGGGCACCGAGTTCAAAGGCGAGAAAGCCAGTCAAATTCAAGTGCGACCTGGTTTGACGGCCAACGTGGAAATCAAAGCCATGGAGCGCACTGTGCTGAGCTACCTGATCAAGCCTTTGAGCAAGACCATGAGCATGAGCATGGGCGAGAAATAAGCGCTTGAACGCAAAAAGGGCGTGCCGGTGAAAGCACGCCCAATGAGGACTCAGAGTCCTTTGCTTATTTAGCGTGCAGGTGGGCGGCGTGGTGCCATCGGGGCACGGCCAGCCAAATGACGGAAGCTGATGCGGCCTTTGCTCAGGTCATAAGGCGAGAGCTCGAGCGTCACACGGTCACCCGCCAGAATGCGGATGTGGTTTTTGCGCATCTTGCCAGCAGAATAGGCGATCAATTGGTGGCCGTTGTCCAGCGTCACACGAAAACGCGTATCGGGCAAAACTTCGTTCACCACGCCCATCAGTTCAATCAGTTCTTCTTTAGCCATTTAAAACGTCTTTCTCAAAGCAGGATCGGTTTGGAGGTCTGGCGCTCCACCCACAACATGCCTTCATCGAGGGCGTATTGGCTGGCGGCGGCAGGTGTTGCAAATTCGGGCACAAAACGCATCACGCGGTCGGTGCTGGCGCTACCATGGCCACTGGCCACGGACACTTGCGCGCCAAATGCGCCATTGGGCAAAGCCCTAGAGCAAGGTTGAATTCGGAATTTTCCCATGGAGATGGGTTGGTGTGAACAGTAATGAATGGTCATGTATTTTAACTAACGGGGTCTTGCCGCTTTGAATGCCTCTTGGGGCTTTGCAGCGGCTAGGGTATTGGCATGTCCTGGTGCCAAAAACGCCCCCGATGTGCAAACCCTAGGGTCTGCCACAGAACATCACCGTGCAGAGGTGCGTCAAAAGGAAGCAAAAAATCGTCTGGGCCCAGCTCTCAATGAGCATGGCGGGCGATGTGCGCAGTGGAGGACAAGACTGGCATCCCTCTGCCGGGATGCGCTATCGGCTCAGAAAGAGCGAGATGGGCATAAGTCGCCAATGGCGTGCCGCACTGTACCACGTTCACGGTTTTAGTGCTTTTGCACTCTTTACGACTCACAACCAGCGGGCCACCGCCGCGGCCATCATGCTCAACAACAAGGTGCTGGTGATGGGGATGAACCATTCCCGCCCAAACAGCCTGAAGCGGAAGTCGCCGGGCAAACGGCCAAAACCCAGTTTTTGAAGCCACGGCTGCAGGCCACTGAAAATGACCAGCGCCAGCAAAACCACGATGAGCCAACGCAACATGCTGTGCCTTGCAGTCGTTTACAGGCGATGAGACCGGTCGCCCCGGGCAAAGCCCTGGGCCACACCATCGGCCGAGGTGGTCAAACCGATCACTTTGAACAACTCGCCCATTTCATGCTCATTCACCAGGCGTTGGGCTTGGCTGCGTTCGGCCAAAGAGGCTTGCGCCATGCGTTCGGCAAGGCCCAAGTTCAACAAAAACCACGCCTGACTGGCATAGCCCGCCACGGACAGGCCGGCATTTTGCGCAGCCAGCGCCACGCCCGTGAAATTGACATGGGCGGTAATGTCTTTTTGGCCCACGGCCAGCAAAGGGTTGTCGTCGGCTTGGTGCAACTGGTGACACATGACGGTGCCCATGTGGCGCTGAGGATGAAAGTATTCGGCCTCAGGAAAACCGTAATCAAGAAAAAATGCCGCACCGCCCTTGCCCGCCAAGAGCCGCTCGGCAAGGCTGGTGACGAAGGCCTCGGCCTGCGGATGGATTTCGGTCAGGTAGTCGTGTTCGCCTTCGATGTCGATGGGCGGGCGCAAGTCAGTCGGGCGGTCTTGCCAAGCAAAACCCTGGCCTGTGCTGACCACCCCGCGCTCGTGCCAGACGCCGTCTGTGCGCTGCAAGAGTTGCACCGGCATAGCATCGAGCACCTCGTTGCCGACCACCACGCCCTCGATGGCGTTAGGCCAGCTGTCGAGCCAGCGCACTTTGTCGGCATATTTCAACAAGGTATCGGCCTGGCGGGCCTGCAAAGTGCCCGACAAATCGATGATGGTGTAGCGGGCAAGATCGTCGCCCAGGCTGTCCAGCAACTGCAACGCCAATGCACCCGTGCCTGCGCCAAACTCCCAAACCTCGTCGGTGCCCGTGGCCTGCAAAGCCTGGCGCACCTGCACGGCCAGTGTTTGGCCAAACAGCGGCGATAGGCCGGGCGCGGTCACAAAATCACTGCCCGAAGAGGGCATGGTGCCGAACTTTTGCAGCGCATTGGTGTAGTACCCCAGCCCCGGCTCATACAGCGCCATGGCCATGAAGCGGTCAAAAGCCAGCCAACCACCCGCCTGGTCAATGGCCTGGTGGATGCGCTGGGTCAATTCACAAGAGGGAGTGGGCTTGGGCGTGGACACCCAGGGATTGTCGCCGAAGGCGTTCAGGGTTTTGCGCCGAATGAACGCCAGCATAGGCCGCTTGCCCGATAATTGGAGTTTTGTTTCATGCCTTGTCATGCCGGACGCAATCCGACATCCAAACATCGACAAGCATGCCCCCGGGTCAAGTCCGGGGTGACAAACAGGCATCGATCCCCGATCTTTTTCAGGGTGACACCTCAAGCACACAGCACAAGTTAGCAACAAGCCACCATTTATGAAACAAGTTCTGGTCACCGGAGGCGCTCACCGCCTGGGCGCAGAGATCGTTCGCCAATTTGCGGCGGCGGGCTGGCGCGTGTGGTGCCATTACCAAAGCTCGGCCATGGCAGCGCAAGCGCTTCAGGCCGAACAGGGCGCCCAAGGGGCGTGCGTCGAATTGGTACAGGCCGATCTGGCACAACACGCCGAAGTCGAACGCATGGTGGCCCACATCACGCAAAGCCACGGCCCACTGGATTGCTTGGTCAACAACGCTTCGCTGTTCGAGCCCGACACCGGGGCTGCAATGGACCTGACCGGCACCCGCCAGCAGCTGGAGGTGAACCTGATCGCGCCACTGGCTTTGGCGTCTTTGATGGCAAGGCAAAACGCCCCCGAGTCCACGCCCGGCCAGCGCAGCGTGATCCACATCTTGGACCAGAAGGTGTTCAACCTGAACCCAGACTATTTTTCATACACCGTCTCCAAACTGGCGCTGGAGCGCTCGGTGGCCTTGCAGGCGCAGGCCTTGGCCCCTTTGCGTGTGTGCGGTGTGGCACCTGGCCTGATGTTTTTGAGCGGCCCGCAAACGCAGGACAACTTTGACCGCGCCAGCCGCGTGAACCTGATGCGCCAGCCGATCGACCCGGCGCAGGTGGCCGCCACCTGCCTGTTTCTGGCACAAAACCCCTGCATCACCGGCACCACGGTGTGCGTGGACAACGGCCAGCATCTGGTGCCCCTGGACCGCGATGTGATGTTCTTGGCCGACACGCCCCACCCGAAAGACGCGTCATGAGCGACAAACTGAACACGGCCATGACCGAATTGGCGCTCAACTGCCGCCGCCTTTTTTTGCGCAACCACACGGTGGACGTGCGCATTGGCGCACACGACTTTGAAAAGCTCGGCCCCCAGCGCATCGTTTTCAATGTGGAACTGTTTGTGCCCTACAGCGCCTCCACCCCCACACAGGACGACCTGACCGAGGTGCTGGACTACGACTTCATCCGCGAGGTGATTGCGCGCCGTGTGGCCCAGGGCCACATCGTGTTGCAAGAAACTTTGTGCGACGACCTGATGCGCGAATTGATCGCGCACCCGCAGGTGCAGGCGGTGCGCCTGTCCACCTGCAAACCCGATGTGTACCCGGACTGTGAAGCCGTCGGGGTCGAAATTTTCCAGATCAAACCAGCCTCATGAAAACCCCTGCCGGACACCAAACACTGGAGCTGACTGGTTTGCGCTTTGACGCCAACCTGGGCATCCTCGAACACGAAAAAATCGACCCTCAGCCGATTCAGGTCGATGCCGAGCTGAACTTGGGCACACAGCCTCTGCTGCCCAGCGACGACGACATCCACCATGTGCTGGATTACCGCAAGGTGCGCAAGATCATCATCGACGAATGCACGGCCGAGCACATCAACCTGCTCGAAACGCTGATCGGCAAACTCTCCAACCGCTTGATGCAACTGCCTGGCGTGCTGGGTGTGCGCGTCAAGATTGCCAAACTTGAAATTTTTGAAGACTGCGAAGTGGCCATTCGCATGGAAACCGGACAGTGGTGAACATGAACACAACAACTGAAAACACCTGGGTGGACGCTGAAAGCCAAGCCGATGCGGCGGCCAAGGCCGTCAAGATCGAGCGCGAAACCCACAAGCTCGAAAAGCGCCTGTGCCGCCAGATGGGCCAAGCCATCAGCGACTTCAACCTGATTGAAGCGGGCGACCGCATCATGGTCTGCATGTCGGGCGGCAAAGACAGCTACGGCATGCTGGATATCCTGCTCAAGATGAAGGCCCGCGCCCCGGTGGACTTTGAGCTGGTGGCGGTCAACCTCGACCAAAAGCAACCCGGTTTTCCCGACCACATCCTGCCCGCTTACCTGAAAGAGCTGGGCGTTGAATACCACATCGAAACGCAGGACACGTATTCGATCGTGAAGGACAAAATCCCCGAAGGCAAAACCATGTGCAGCCTGTGCTCGCGTCTGCGGCGAGGTATTTTGTACCGCGTGGCGCGTCAGCTGAAGTGCAACAAGCTGGCTCTGGGCCACCACCGCGACGACATGCTGCAAACCTTCTTTTTGAACATGTTCTTTGGCGGCAAGCTCAAGGGGATGCCCCCGAAGTTGGTCAGCGACAACGGCGAGTTCATGGTCATCCGGCCACTGGCCTATGTGGCTGAGACCGACCTGATCCGTTGGGCAGCGCACCGACAGTTCCCCATCATCCCGTGCACACTGTGCGGCAGCCAAGAAAACCTGCAACGCCTGCAGGTGGGCAACATGCTGCGTGAGTGGCAAAAGAAACACCCTGGCCGCATTGAAAACATGTTTGCCGCTTTGCAAAATGTGGTGCCCTCGCACTTGATGGACGCCAAGCTGCACGGCTTCAAGGACCTGAAGATCACTGGCATCGAATCGGATGACGGCGACAAGGCTTTTGACGAAGAGGCATTCTCCGAACCCGGCTTGCCTGGCATTCAAGTGGTCTCGATGTAAATCCAGGAGGTGCGCCATGCACAAGGCAACACAAGAGCTCTCGCGGCGTTTTTCAGTGGCCTTGGCTGCACTGACCTTGACCCTTTTGACGGGCTGCGCCTCGATGCGCCTGATCGACAGCGATGTGGTTTCCGTGGCGGCAGTGCCGTCGGGCATGAGCCTGCAGGGCGCCAAGTACCGTTTTGAGCGCCTGCCTTCACAGATCAACAACCCTGAAGCCGGACTGGCCGAACAACAAGCCCAGGCGGCCATGACGGCCGTGGGCTTGGTGCGCGACGACGCAAGCGCCAGCCTGAGCGTGATGGTGGGCTTCAGTGGCACCCAATACCAAGCTGATCCTTGGGGTCGCCCGATCGGGCCGGGCTGGACACCTTACGGCAATGTCGGCGTGGGCATTGGCATTGGCATTGGTGCTGGCTCGCACATCGGACTGGGCACGGGCATGCGCTTTCCGCCGCCCACTCAGTTCCGCCGCGAGGTCAGCGTGATCATGCGCGACTTGAAATCAGGCCAAGTGGTCTACGAAACCCGCGCCAGCCATGCGGGCCCATGGAGCGACAGCGTGCCGATTTTTGCCACACTGTTCCAGGCCGCACTGGCCAACTTCCCCAACCCGCCCACAGGCTTGCGCCGGGTGAACATCGAACTGCCGCGCTGAACCGCTCAACCCACATCAAATTCATGGAACCGACCCGCATTTTGGCAATTCGCCACGGAGAGACCGACTGGAACGTGGACACACGGTTGCAAGGTCACCTTGACATCCCGCTCAATGACGTGGGCCTGCGCCAAGCGCAGCATTTGGCCAGGGCGCTGGTGCAGCGCGATGCCATCGATGCCATTTATGCCAGCGACCTTTCTCGCGCCCATACCACCGCCCAAGCGATTGCACAGCTTCTCGGCCAAAGCGTGACCACACACACAGGCCTGCGCGAACGGCACTTTGGCGCCTTCCAAGGGCGCACCTTTGCAGAGATCGAAACTGAACTTCCCGAGCACGCTTGGCACTGGCGCAAGCGCACCCCCGACTGGACGCCGCCTGAAGGTGGCGAATCGCTGATGGTGCTGCGCGAACGCATCGTCAACACGGTGGACGAACTGGCTGCCAAGCACCCAGGTCAGCAAATCGTGCTGGTGGCGCACGGCGGCGTGCTCGACATCCTGTACCGCGCCGCTACCCAATTGGCGCTGCAAGCACCGCGCAGCTGGCAACTGACCAACACCGCCGTGAACCGCCTGCTGTGGACGCCGCAAGGCCTGTCACTGGTCGGCTGGGGCGACACCTCGCACCTGGAGGCGCTGGGCAAGGACGAAACAACCGTCTAAGCGGCAAGATAAAGACGTGCAAGCGGCGGCTTCTGCCCGAACATGCGTTGACGATCGGGGGAAGATGACCGGCGCTGAAGCCACCGATCTACCCATCCCTCATCACTGCCCAAACGACTTGGGCGGTGTCACGCCCAGATGCTTGAAAGCCGCCAGCGTGGCCATGCGCCCACGCGGGGTGCGCTGCAAATAACCTTGCTGAATCAAATACGGCTCGATCACATCTTCGATCGTGTCACGCTCTTCGCCGATGCTGGCAGCGATGTTGTCCAGCCCCACCGGGCCGCCGTCAAAGCGGTGGATGACCGCTTCGAGCAGCTTGCGGTCCATCAGGTCAAAACCTTCGGGGTCCACATCGAGCATGACCAGGGCTTTTTGGGCAATCCCCTTGTGAATGGTGCCGTCGCCTTTGACATCGGCATAGTCGCGCACCCGCCGCAATAGGCGGTTGGCGATGCGGGGCGTACCGCGTGAACGGCGCGCGATCTCAAACGAGCCTTCCGGGTCAATCGGTGCTTTGAGCAAGCCGGCGCTACGGGTCACGATGCGGGTCAGCTCTTCAGGCGTGTAGAACTCCAGTCGCGAGACAATGCCAAAGCGGTCGCGCAACGGGTTGGTCAACATGCCGGCCCGGGTGGTCGCGCCCACCAGCGTGAAGGGTTGCAGATCGAGCTTGATGCTTCGGGCCGCCGGGCCTTCACCGATCATGATGTCGATCTGGTAGTCCTCCAGCGCGGGGTACAAAATCTCTTCGACCACCGGTGACAGGCGGTGAATCTCGTCAATGAACAGCACATCGTTGCGCTCCAGATTGGTGAGCAGCGCCGCCAAATCTTTGGGTTTTTCAAGCACCGGGCCGCTGGTCTGGCGCAGGTTCACCCCCAGCTCGGCCGCGATGATGTGGCTCAGCGTGGTCTTGCCCAAACCCGGCGGGCCAAACAGCAAGACATGGTCCAGCGGCTCTTCGCGCATCTTGGCGGCGCTGATGAAAATCTCTAGCTGCTCACGCACCTTGACCTGCCCGACGTATTCATCGAGCAGCTTGGGACGCAGAGCGCGTTCAATGGCCTCTTCTTGGTGGGAAACGGGGGCCGCCGAAATGACCCGAGCTTCGGGTTGGGGGGCGAAATCGTCGGTGCGGATGCTCATGGCTCAGTTCGTCTTCATTTGTTCAAGGCTTTGAGCGCGAGCTTGATGCCCTCGCTCACACCCACATCCACGGGCAGGCTCTTGAGGGCGGCGGCCGCCTCTTTGTCGCTGTAGCCCAACGCCAGCAAAGCTTGTTGGATGTCGTTTTGCGCATCGCTGGTGTTCACGGCGAACAAACCACCCAGGTCACCGCCCAGCTTGCCTTTGAGCTCCAGCAACAAGCGCTCGGCGGTTTTCTTGCCGATGCCGGGCACTTTGACCAGTCGCCCGACCTCTTGCGTGGTGATGGCTTGGGCCAAATCGGTCACGCTCATGCCCGACAGCACGCTCAAGGCGGTGCGAGGGCCGACGCCCGAGATTTTGATGAGCTGGCGAAAGGCCTCGCGCTCACTCAAGGTGGCAAAGCCATAAAGGATTTGCGCGTCTTCGCGCACCACAAAATGCGTGACCAAGCTGACTTTTTCACCCGTGGCAGGCAGGTTGTAAAAAGTGCTCATGGGCACATTGACTTCGTAGCCCACCCCATGGCAGTCCACGATCACCTCGGGTGGGTTTTTGTCGCTCAGGATGCCGGTGAGTTTGCCAATCATGGGGGGCCTTTGGGTTGCATGGATATGGAGGAGAATCGGGGCTCATTGGCCTGCAAATCACCAGCGAAACCACCCTCGGACAGGATTATCCCCTTGATCGTCAGACACACATTCACGCCGCACAATAACACCCGCTTGTCGCACCTGTGCGGCCCGATGGATGCCCATCTGCGCACCATCGAGGCGGGCTTGCAAGTGAGCATTGCGCACCGCCATGAGCAGTTCAAGGTGGATGGCCCCAAAGCGGTAGCCCTGAAGGCCATGGAGATTTTGCAGGCCATTTACGAACGCGCCGACCGCCCGATTTCACCCGACATGGTGCAGCTCATGCTGGTGGGCGACAGTGGCGGCGAAGAAGCCGACCTGCCCGCCTTGCAAACCCGCCGCACCGACCTGAAGGCCCGCACCCCGGTGCAGGCGGCCTATCTGGAAAGCATGGCCAGCCACGACATCACCTTCGGCATTGGCCCGGCGGGCACCGGCAAGACGTATCTGGCCGTGGCCTGCGCGGTGGATGCACTGGAGCGCGCCAGCGTGCAGCGCATCGTGCTGACGCGCCCGGCGGTGGAAGCCGGTGAGCGGTTGGGCTTTTTGCCCGGCGACTTGTCGCAAAAGGTCGATCCGTATCTGCGCCCGCTGTATGACGCGCTGTACGACCTGATGGGCTACGACAAGGTGCAAAAAGCGTTTGAGCGCAACGCGATCGAGATCGCACCACTGGCCTTCATGCGCGGGCGAACGCTGAACAATGCTTTTGTGATTTTGGACGAAGCCCAAAACACCAGCACCGAGCAAATGAAGATGTTCCTGACCCGCATCGGCTTTGGGGCCAAGGCGGTGGTCACCGGCGATGTGAGCCAGATTGATTTGCCCAAGGGCCAACTGAGCGGCCTGATCGACGCCGAGCGGGTCTTGAAGCGCGTCAAAGGCATTGCTTTCACGCGCTTTTCGAGTGCCGACGTGGTGCGCCATCCGCTGGTGGCCCGCATCGTGGACGCTTACGAGGCACAAGGCAGTGCCGCCATGCGCGCGGGTGTGAACACCCGCCGCAAATCTTTGCCCACCGACGATTGACGCAGCTGCGACATCGCGATTTTTTCCATGCAGGCTGCGCCCCCTTTGAACGACACCCACAAAACAATGGCCCTTCAAAAACTCCAACTGTCTCTGCAATTCGGTGACATCCCTTATGCAGCCCGCCACCGCGCCGCGCTGCCCCGCCACGCGGTCGCCCGCGCCATTCGCCATGCGCTGGCCGATGACGCTGAAATCACGGTGCGCATCGTGGGCGAAGAAGAGGGCCGCCAACTGAACCTGAGTTACCGCAAAAAAGACTACGCCACCAATGTGCTGACCTTCGACTATGCGCAAGAACCGGTGGTGATGGCCGACTTGGTGCTGTGCGCTCCAGTGGTCGCGCGCGAGGCCAAAGAGCAAGGCAAAACGCTGGCGGCGCACTACGCGCATTTGCTGGTGCATGGCACTTTGCACGCGCAGGGCTGGGACCATGAAACCAGCAAGGCCGATGCTGAGGAAATGGAGGCCTATGAGGTGGCCATTTTGGAGGGATTGGGATTGAAGAACCCTTACCTCTAAGTTCTTTTGCTCTGGCTTGTGCGGTGAGGCCTTGTATGGGGTGGGGCCGGGCTCCTCATGACGGGGTACCGAAAATCGTCACCCGGCCCCACCCCATACAAGGTCGTTGTGCATTTTTAAAACCTAGCGAGCATCAAAATCACGTCGAACCTGCAGACCTCTGAGCAAAAGTCCGTCAGCAACAGCCGATCTCTTGCTCGAATGACCACTCAGGTGAGTGAGGGGATGCGGCGGGTGACGATTTTYGGTACCCCGTCATGAGGAACCCGCCGCATCCCCTCACTCACCGCCTAAGCGAAAGGCACACACCGCCCAAGCGAAAGGCACACTTTGCCCCGACAAAAGGCAAGGATGTCAGAGCAACCGCACCTTCACGCTCTTGCCCTTGATCTTGCCGTGCGACAGCTGCGCCTCCACCTTTTTGGCCAGTGCAGCCTGCACCGCCACATAGGTGGAAAACTCGTTGACGTTGATCTTGCCGACCTGTTCACGGGTCAGGCCGCACTCACCCGCCAAAGCCCCCATCACATCGCCTGCGCGAATCTTTTCTTTACGGCCTCCAACAATTTGCAAAGTGCGCATGGGGGGCTGCAAGGGCCCACCCGCAGCAGGCGTCAAGCCAGACAGCGGCTCCCATTTGGACTCGCGGCCCTGCATCACCTCGATCTTGCCGACCGCGCCCATCTCATCCATGCTGGTCAAAGTCAGGGCCAAGCCTTCGGCATCGCCTCGCCCTGTCCGACCAATGCGGTGGATGTGGATTTCGGGGTCGGGCGTCACGTCCACGTTGATGACGGCCTCCAAGCCCTCCACGTCCAGCCCGCGTGAGGCCACATCGGTGGCCACCAACACCGAACAGCTGCGGTTCGAAAACTGCACCAGCACCTGGTCGCGTTCGCGTTGCTCCAATTCGCCAAACAGCGCCAGAGCGCTGTAACCCTGCGCCTGCAACACGGCCACCAAGTCGCGGCACTGTTGTTTGGTGTTGCAAAACGCCAGCGTGCGCTCGGGGCGAAAATGCGCCAGCAATTTCGACACCGCATCCAAACGCTGACTCTCGCTGACTTCGTAATAAATCTGTCGAATCTTGTGCGCGCTGTGTTGCGCATCGACCTTGACGGTTTGGGGCGCGCGCATGAACTGCGCGGCCAGTTTGGCAATGCCTTCGGGGTAGGTAGCCGAAAACAACAGGGTCTGGCGGTCTTTGGCGCACTGGCGTACCACCTTGGCGATGTCGTCGAAAAACCCCATGTCCAGCATGCGGTCGGCCTCGTCTAAGACCAGTGTGTTCACGCCTGCCAAGCTGAGTGAGCCGCGCTCCAGATGGTCCAAGATGCGCCCGGGCGTGCCCACCACCACATCCGCGCCGTGTTCCAGACTCAGCGTCTGGCCACGCAAGGCCACACCGCCACACAAGGTGACGACTTTCACGTTCTGGCGGGCGCGGGCCAGGCGGCGAATTTCTTGCGTGACTTGGTCGGCCAACTCGCGTGTGGGGCACAGGATCACCGCCTGAATCGCCGCACTGGGGGAGCCCGCGCTTTGCAAGCGTTCGATCAGGGGCAGGCCAAAGGCAGCGGTTTTGCCGCTGCCGGTGCTGGCTTGTGCAATCAGGTCTTGCCCGGCCAAGGTCAGCGGCAAGCTGGCCGCTTGGATGGGCGTCATCTGGGTGTAGCCCAGTTGTTCGAGGTTTTGGAGTGTGGCGGGCGCCAGCTGGAGCTGGGCAAAGCGAACGGCGTTCGCGTCTGGAGTTTTTGCAGTCATGCCCCGATTATCGGGGGCGGGGATGGTGGGTGCAGATCGACACGCGTGGCCGCGTTCAAGCGCTCATGCGCATCGGGATCGTGATGGGCCCGTCATTGACCAAGGACACCTTCATGTCCGCCGCAAAGCGTCCGGTCTGCACCCCGGGGTGCGCTTGCTGGGCTTGGGCCACAAAGTGCTCGTACAGGCGCCGCCCGTCTTCGGGCGCTGCTGCCTGTGTGAAGCTGGGTCGGTTGCCACCCGCCACATCGGCGGCCAGCGTGAACTGGCTGACCACCAGCAAGCCGCCACCCACATCCTGTACGCTCAGGTTCATCTTTCCCGCGTCGTCACTGAAGATGCGCAGCTTGAGCATTTTGGCCAGCATCCGATCGGCCACGGCTTCGGTGTCGCCTTTTTCGGCGCACAGCAGCACCAGCAAGCCCGCGCCGATTTGGCCGATCACGGCCCCCTCGACCCGCACACTGGCTTCACTCACCCGTTGCAGCACCGCGATCATTTCAAATCCCGTGTGTCGTGAAAATGCGCTTCCACATCGCTGGGCAAGAGCTGGATGGTCGCGCGCAAGCCGGGCACTTCGCTCATCAATGCTTGCTCCACACTGCCCCGCAAGGCAGCCGCTCGCCCCAAGGTCCAGCTGGCGGGCATGTGCATGTGCACATCCACAAAGCGACGCTGCCCTGCTTTGCGGGTGTGCAAGTGGTCAAAGCGGATGATTTCGGTATCGCCGCGCTGATGGGCAAAACCGTCCAATACCTTCTGTACTTCGGCCAAAACTTCAGGCTCCAGGGCTTCGTCCATCAGGCCTTGCGAAGACAGCCAAATCAGGTGCCAGCCTTCTTTCAAGATGTTCAGGGCCACGCCAATGGCCACCACCGCGTCCAGCCACAGCCAGCCCGTCACGCTGACCAACGCAATGCCAATCACCACCCCGGCAGAGGTCCAGACATCGGTCACTAAATGCCGCGCATCGGCCTCCAGCGCCAGCGAGCGGTGCTGTTTGGCAGCGCGAAACATCAACCAGGCCAGCAGACCGTTCAAGGCCGAACTGCCCACCGACAAAGCCAAGCCCAGCCCCACTTGCTCGATGGGTTGCGGGTCAAACACGCGATGCCCGGCTGCCCAGATGATGCCCAGTGCCGCCACCACGATCAGAATGCCCTCGAAGCCCGAGGAAAAATACTCGGCTTTGTGGTGCCCATAGGGGTGTTCTTCGTCGGCAGGCATGGCCGCCACGGTGACCATCATCAAACCAAAAATGGCACTGGCCAGGTTGACCAGTGATTCCATCGCGTCCGACAACAAACCGACCGAGTCGGTCAGCCACCAAGCCAATGTTTTGAGGCCAATCGTGATCAACGCGACCAGCACGGAAGCCCACAGCATGCGTTTGGGCGTCATCCAAGAATCAAGGCTTTTCATGCGGTCAGGATAGCGTTGAGAAATGAACCGACGATGAAGACCTGCGGGTTCTGACGGCCGATCAAGACAGCGTCACCTTGGCAAACTTGCGCTTGCCCACTTGCACCACGTAGGTGCCCGCGTCGAGCTTCAAGCCTTTGTCGCTGACCACGCTCGAATCCACACGCACACCACCGCCCTCGATCAAGCGCCCAGCTTCGGTGGTCGAGGGCGCCAACCCCGCCGACTTGAGCAAAGCCCCGATGCCCATGGGCGCGCCCGACAAAGACACTTCTGGGATGTCGTCCGGCACGCCGCCTTTGCTGCGGTTGATGAAATCCTGTTCGGCTGCATCGGCTGCTGCGGAACTGTGAAAGCGCGCTGTGATCTCTTTGGCCAGCATGACTTTGGCGTCCTTGGGGTTGCGCCCGCCTGCCACCTCTTGCTTCAAGGCATCGATCTCGGCCATGGACTTGAATGACAACAAGGTGAACCAGCGCCACATCAACACATCAGAAATGCTGAGCACCTTGGCGAACATGCTGTTGGGCTCTTCGGCGATGCCGATGTAGTTGTTTTTCGACTTGGACATCTTGTCCACGCCATCGAGACCTTCCAACAGCGGCATGGTCAAGATGCATTGCTGCTCCTGGCCGTACTCGGCCTGCAAGTGGCGGCCCATGAGCAGGTTGAATTTCTGGTCGGTGCCGCCCAACTCCAGATCGCTTTTGAGCGCCACCGAGTCGTAGCCCTGCATCAAGGGGTAGAGAAACTCGTGCACCGAAATCGGCGTGCCGGCCTTGAAGCGGTCATGAAAATCATTGCGCTCCATCATGCGGGCCACCGTGTACTTGGCAGCCAACTGAATCATGCCCATGGAGCCCAGCGGTAGCGACCACTCACTGTTGTAGCGAATTTCTGTTTTGGTGGGGTCCAGCACGAGGCTGGCCTGCTTGTAATAGGTTTCGGCATTGGCCTTGATCTGCTCAGGTGTGAGCGGCGGTCGGGTGCTGTTGCGTCCCGACGGGTCCCCGATCAGGCTGGTGAAGTCGCCGATCAAAAAGATCACTTGGTGCCCCAAATCCTGCAACTGGCGCATCTTGTTGAGCACCACGGTGTGGCCAATGTGGATGTCGGGGGCCGTGGGGTCCAAGCCCAATTTGATGCGCAAAGGCACGCCCGTGGCTTCGGATTTGGCCAGTTTTTGCAACCAATCCTCCTTGGGAATCAGCTCCTCGCAGCCCCGCAAAGTGACTTCCAAAGCATTCCGTGTCTTGTCCGTGACCGGAAATTTTGTAACGAGCGCTTGATTCATAAGGGTTTTTTCTAAAGTCAAATGGATATAGAACAGTACAATGATTCGCTATCTCCAGATCGCCCATTTTAAAGGGCGCGCTGACTCTACCTGTCGTGTTGCCACATCGCCAAAACTTTGGCCGGCACGAAACACCTCCGAATTGATGCATTTTCTCGTTTCCATCCAGTCCCGACTGGCCTCCTTGTTGATTGGCTTCTTGTTCCTTTGCACCACGGTGCTCGGCGCAGTGCTGATGGCCGTCCAGCGCGCACTGACTTGGCTGGACGGACAGCACCCTCAACTCGTACACACGCTGCATGCTTTCACCCGTTGGTTAAGCCGCCACCCCAAAGCCATCAGCGCGACACTGGCTTCGGTTTTGCTGGCCGGCGGTGGTGGCGCATTCGCCATCGCCAACTTGGGACCCGATATTGCCGATCAGCCTGTTGTCACACTCACCGTGCCCGTCGAGATTGCCCGACTGCAAGAGCAAGCCCAGTCTCTGGATCTGACCCAAATGCGCCTGTCGCGCACCGACAGCACGCGCTCATCGGACACGCCCGAAAGCTTGCTGCGCCGCCTCGGTCTGGTGGACCCTGATGCCGCTAATTTCCTGCGCAAAAATCCTTTGGCCAAACAGGCCCTTAAACAGGCTGGTCGTTCCGTCGTAGCTGAAGCCGATGGACAACAGCGCTTGCTCAATCTCAACGTGCGTTGGCTGAACAACGAAACTGACACATTCTTCCAGCGCTTGGCCATCAAGCGCACAAACCAAGGCCTGGAAGCGGCCCTGGAAACCTCGCCAATGAACACCAGTGTCCGCATGACGGGTGGCACGGTGGCGAGCTCTCTTTACGATGCGGCGGATGAAGCTCGCTTGCCTGATGCGGTGATTGGCCAGCTGACGCAGATTTTTTCCAACCAAATCGACTTTCACCGCAACTTGCGCAAAGGTGCCCGTTTTTCAGTGGTTTACGAGGTGCTGGAGGCTGACGGCGAGCCCGTGCGCACGGGTCGCGTGCTGGCCGCCGAGTTCAACAACGACAACAAGACCTTCGAAGCCGTGTGGCACCAGGAGCCTGGCCAAAAAGGCAACTACTACAGCATCGACGGCAAAAGCCTCAGCCGCACCTACCTGGCATCACCCGTAGCCTTCTCCCGCAAGACCAGTGGCTTCAGCATGCGTCTGCACCCCATATTCCAGACCATGAAAGCCCACTTGGGGGTCGACTATGCAGCCCCGACCGGCACACCCGCGCAAACAGTGGGTGACGGCGTGGTCGAATTCGCGGGCGTTCAAGGTGGCTTTGGCAACATGGTGATTATTCGCCATGGCAACAACCACTCCACCGTCTATGCCCACCTCAGTCGCATTCAGGTACGCAAGGGACAAACTGTTCAAAAAGGACAAGCCATTGGTGCCGTTGGCACGACGGGCTGGTCTACCGGCCCTCACCTGCACTTCGAATTCCGAGTCAACGGCACACACGTTGACCCACAAAAAGTCATTCAGCAAGCCCAAAGCACACCGCTCAGCCCGGCTGGCATGGCGCGGTTCAAGTCCGCTGCAGCGCAGGCCAAGGCGCAACTGCTGGCGGCTGCTCAAATGAGAGAAGTCACCTCACAGTGACCATCGAGGGCCGAAAGGCCCTTTTTTGATGCCATGACCGCACCCTGCGACATGCCCTCATCTTTTAGCGGAATGCTACCCCGAGCCAGTACCGCCCGCTTTAACCATCCAAATGACTGAACACTTCATAGGCCTGATGTCAGGCACTTCGCTGGATGGTGCCGATGGTGTGCTGGCACGAATGGACGCACGCGGACAATTGCAAGTTCTGGCCCATGCCTTTCTGGCTTTTGATGCACCTTTCAAAGCCGAACTCATGGCTCTGAACCAAAGCGGCCCCGATGAATTGCACCGCAGCGCACTGGTGGGCAACCAGATCGCACGCCACTATGCAACGGTGGTGCACACTTTGTTGCAGCAAGCTGGCTTGAGATCCCCCAGCATCACAGCCATTGGCGCACACGGCCAAACCGTGCGTCACCGCCCGCTTGAATTTGATGGAGACGCCACCCGTCAACAGCCCGCCGTCGGCTACACCATACAACTGATCAATCCGTCTTTGCTCTCCGAACTTACTGGCATCGATGTGGTGGCGGATTTCCGCAGCCGCGACCTGGCTGCTGGTGGTCAAGGTGCACCACTGGTGCCGGCTTTTCACCACGGCGTTTTTGCGCAGGCTGATGCTTGTGTAGCGGTGCTCAACATCGGGGGCATATCCAACCTCAGTGTGCTCAAACCCGGCAGGTTGGTCACCGGCTGGGACTGTGGGCCCGGTAATGCACTGATGGATCACTGGTGCGCCACCCACACAGGACAGCCCTTTGATCAAGACGGGAAATGGGCCGCAGCAGGCCACGTCAATGCCCCCTTGCTGACGGCGTTGCTGGCCGACCCTTTCCTTCAGCGCACGCCCCCCAAAAGCACCGGGCGAGACTTGTTCAACCCGGCCTGGTTGGCCCAGCATTTGCAAAACCACGCAAACATAACAGCCATCGACGTTCAGGCCACATTGACCGAATACACCGCCTTGGCCTGCGCCAATGACGTGAAAAGGCACGCCAACGAAGCGGCTTCTTTGGTCGTTTGTGGTGGTGGCGCCTTGAACGGGCACTTGATGCGACGTCTGGCCCACCATTTGCCCACGCTGCAGGTCATCAGCAGCGAAGCGCGGGGCTTGCCACCCTTGCAAGTTGAGGCTGCGGCCTTTGCTTGGCTGGCTTGCAAGGCCATGCGACGAGAGACAGCAAGCCTTCCAAGCGTCACGGGCGCCAGAGGCGCCCGTGTGTTGGGGGCAATTTACCCCCGCTGATGTTTTGCGAGCCCTGCCCGCTGCCTCATCCGATCAAGTCGAAAAAGAAGAACCGCAACCGCAAGTGGATGTGGCGTTTGGGTTCTTGATCACGAACTGAGCCCCTTGCAGGTCTTCTTTGTAATCAATCTCAGCCCCAATCAGGTATTGATAGCTCATGGCATCGATCAACAATGACACGCCATTTTTGCTCATGGTGGTGTCGTCTTCGTTGGTGATTTCGTCAAAGGTAAAGCCGTACTGGAAACCTGAGCAACCGCCACCTTGCACAAACACGCGCAGTTTCAGGTCCGGGTTGCCTTCCTCAGCAATCAGGTCAGCCACTTTGGCTGCCGCGCTGTCGGTAAAGACAATCGGGGTAGGCATTTCGGTCTGGATATTTTCAGCAAGAGCGCTCATGGTGTTTCTCCGGGTTCAATGCCAAATAGTATAGCGCGTTGGTCGGGAATTACCGCCTAAAGCAGCCAGTAACGCTACTGGGCTTGTGGGCATTTTGAGGTGCCCCAAAAGCAAAAAGCCGCCACGGCAGAACCGGTGCGGCTTTTTGGCGAAACAGGAAAAGCGGATTAACGCTTCGAGAACTGCTTGCGGCGGCGGGCTGAGTGGAAGCCGACCTTTTTACGTTCGACTTCACGAGCGTCACGAGTGACAAAACCAGCTTGGCTCAGCATAGGCTTGAGCGTTGCATCGTAGTCAATCAGAGCGCGGGTGATGCCGTGGCGCGATGCACCGGCTTGACCGGATTCACCGCCACCGTGCACGTTGATCATGATGTCGAAAGTTTCGGCATGGTTGGTCAACATGAGGGGTTGCTTGGCGATCATGATCGAAGTTTCGCGGCCGAAGTAGGCTTGGATGTCCTTGCCGTTGACCGTGATCTTGCCAGTGCCTTTTTTCAGAAACACGCGGGCGACGCTGGATTTGCGACGGCCTGTGCCATTGTTCCATTCACCAATCATCTCAAGGCTCCTTAGATGTCCAGCACTTTAGGCTGTTGGGCGGTGTGTGGGTGCTCAGCGCCACCATACACCTTGAGTTTCTTGATCATGGCGTAACCGAGTGGGCCCTTGGGCAACATGCCCTTGACAGCCTTCTCGAGTGCGCGGCCAGGGTGCTTGGCTTGCATGTCGCGGAAGTTGGTGGCAGTGATGCCACCAGGATAGCCGGAATGGCGGTAATAAATTTTGTCGATCGTCTTGGTGCCAGTTACTTTGAGCTGGGCAGCATTGATGATGACGATGAAGTCACCGGTGTCGACGTGAGGCGTGTAAATGGCCTTGTGTTTGCCGCGCAAACGGAGAGCAACTTCGCTGGCTACTCGTCCGAGGACCTTGTCGGTCGCGTCAATCACAAACCACTCGTGCACGACCTCAGCGGGTTTGGCGCTGAAAGTTGTTGTCATGAGTTTTCTCTTTAAAGAAAGGTTTGTCGGGCCCTTTTCCACGGTCGGTGTTCCTCTGTTGGGAACCTCTTAGGTGGGAGATTGCTTCGACCTTGAGGGTCTTGGCGTCTTCGCCGCGGGGCCACTAAATCGCTGCGAAGCCCATCATTATACGAAAAATCAAGGACTTGCGGGCCAGTTCTTGGGAAGCTTATTGGTTACCATCGGAGCATGTTCAGTTATCGACACGCTTTCCACGCCGGCAACCATGCGGATGTGCTCAAACACATCACCTTGCTGGCCACCATGCGCCACCTCATGCAAAAAGAGGCCGGCATCACCCTGATTGACACCCACGCCGGGGCCGGCTTGTACCGACTGGACGGCGATTATTCGCAAAAAGGGGCCGAGGCCGAGGACGGTCTGTTCAAGCTCTTGGGGGCCGCAGAAAAGCTCGATGCACTGCCAGAACCGGTGCAGGACTACCTGGAACAAATTGCCAGCTTCAACCCCAACGGGCAAGCCAAAATTTACCCCGGCTCGCCTTTTTTGATGCACAAACTGATGCGCCACGAGTCCCGAGACCGCTTGCGCCTGTTTGAGCTGCACCCAACAGACAGCAAATCGCTGACCTCCAACATTGCACAGCTTGATGCCGGGCGCACCATCACCGTCAGCCGGGAAGATGGTTTCGAAGCCCTTAAAAAGCTGTTGCCGCCCCCGGCATCGGCCACGGGATCCAAACGGGCGATGGTGTTGATCGACCCCAGCTACGAAATCAAATCGGATTACGCCAAAGTCGCCAACGTCATCCAGGAATACCTGAAGCGTTTTTCAACTGGCACGTATCTGGTCTGGTACCCCATCATTCCACGCCCCGAAGCACACGACTTGCCAAAACGTTTGCGCACATTGGCAAATCAGTCCCAAAAACCCTGGCTCAACGCGACCTTGTCGATTGGCCGTGGCCCCGACGATGTGGGCGGCTTGGTGGCCAGTGGCATGTTTGTCATCAACCCGCCCTTCACCCTGAAAGACCAGATCCGCAAAGCGCTGGATATGGTGGGCCCCGCCTTGGCGCGGGGGTCTGGCAAAAACTGGGCCGTTGAATCGTCCTGAACGACGCTGGATGCGCGAGGCACTCGCCTTGGGCACCTGACGTTTCAGGCCAAAAACAGCATCAGGGAAATACCTGATCCCAGAACCTCCAAATTAACCGACCGAACGGTCGGTTAATTGATATACTGGCATCCGCGCCGCGATCATTCCATCCTGTTTGGCGCAGGAGTAGCCCATGTACACGCAATCTTTCAGCGTCCCGGACGGTTCCGACGACGCCAAGTCGGTCGGCCTGAAGGCCGTTCCCAAAGCCCTGAATGCGCACGATGCCGCTTTGCAGGCCCAGTTCGACGCCCGCATCGACGCCGACGGCCGCATCGAACCCCGTGAATGGATGCCTGAGGCCTACCGAAAAACCCTGGTGCGCCAGATCAGCCAGCACGCGCACAGCGAAATCGTTGGCATGCTGCCCGAAGGCAACTGGATCAGCCGTGCACCCAGCTTGAAGCGCAAAGCCATCCTGATCGCCAAAGTGCAAGACGAAGGCGGTCACGGTCTTTACCTCTACAGCGCCGCCGAAACCTTGGGCACCAGCCGCGACCAGATGCTGGACGCCCTGCACACCGGCAAAGCCAAATACAGCTCCATCTTCAACTACCCCACACTCAACTGGGCCGATGTGGGCGTGGTCGGCTGGTTGGTCGACGGTGCGGCCATCATGAACCAGGTGCCGCTGTGCCGCTGCTCTTATGGCCCCTATGCCCGCGCCATGGTGCGCGTGTGCAAGGAAGAATCTTTCCACCAGCGCCAAGGCTACGAAGCCCTCTTGGTGATGATGCAAGGCACAGCCGAGCAAAAAGCCATGGTGCAGGACGCCGTCAACCGCTGGTGGTGGAAATGCCTGGCCATGTTTGGGCCACCCGACGCCGACAGCCCCAACAGCGCGCAAGGCATGCGCTGGGGCATCAAGCGCATCAGCAACGACGACCTGCGCCAAAAGTTTGTGGACGCCACCGTGCCACAGGCCAAAGTGCTGGGTGTGACCTTGCCCGACCCTGATTTGAAGTGGAACGAAGCGCGTCAAGCCCACGACTACGGCCAAATCGACTGGGATGAGTTCTGGGCCACGGTGAACGGCAACGGCCCTTGCAACAAGGAGCGCTTGGGTGCTCGCGTCAAGGCCTGGAACGATGGCGCTTGGGTCCGCGAAGCCGCCTTGGCCCACGCCCAAAAACAACAAGCGCGCCAACAGAAAGAAGCAGCATGAGCACGACGACCAGCACCTCCGCATTGAAAGAATGGCCCCTGTGGGAAGTTTTTGTCCGCAGCAAGCAAGGCCTCGAGCACAAGCATTGCGGCAGCCTGCACGCATCCGATTCTGAGCACGCGCTGCAAATGGCACGCGATGTGTACACGCGTCGCCAAGAAGGCGTGAGCATCTGGGTGGTGCCCTCGGCCAGCATCTCGGCCAGTGAGCCCAATGACAAGCCTGAATTTTTCGATCCAGCCAGCGACAAGGTCTACCGCCACCCCACTTTCTACGTGATCCCCGACGAAGTCGGCCACATGTGAGCACGACCATGAACGCACCCGCTGAATACTTGCTGCACTTGGCCGACAACGCGCTGATCCTCGGACAACGCAACGCCGAATGGTGTGGCCACGGCCCCATTCTTGAAGAAGACATCGCGCTGTCCAACAACAGCCTGGACCTGATCGGTCAGGCCCGAATGCTGTACCAACACGCTGCCGAACTGCAAGGCGGCGGCGCCACCGAAGACAGGCTGGCTTATTTCCGTGATGTGCCGGATTTTCGCAACTACACGCTGTGTGAATTGCCCCATATGCCATTGACAGCCCCGACCTCGGCGGGCGATCGCGACTTTGCCAGCACCATCGTGCGCAACTTTTTGTACAGCAGTCTGATGGTGTTGGTGTGGGACCAGTTGCAAAGCTCGAAAGACGCCCAACTGGCGGCCATCGCGGCCAAGTCGCTCAAAGAAGTGCGCTACCACCTGCGCCACTCGCGTGACTGGCTGGTGCGCATGGGCGATGGCACCGACGAATCGCACGCCAAAGCACAGACTGCGCTCGACCAATTCATGCCTTACACACAAGAATTCTGGAGCGCCAGCCCCTCAGAAGCTGCGGCGCTGGCCAACGGCACCGGCATTGACATGGCGGCACTGCAAAACGACTGGAACCAGATCGTGGACGAAGCCCTGCAAGAAGCCACGCTGCAACGCCCCGCCGCAGGCAGTTTTGTGCCCACGGGCAAGCAAGGCATCCATTCGGAACATCTGGGCTTTGTGCTCGCCGAAATGCAAAGCTTGGCCCGCGCGCACCCGCACGCGACCTGGTAACCCACGCCAATGACCCCCCACATTTCGCCCCCGCGCACAGCCACTGTGGCCCATGCTTGGGGCTTGCTCGAATCGCTGACCGACCCCGAAATCCCGGTCGTCACGCTGCGCGAGCTGGGCATTTTGCGCGATGTGCGCGAAGGCGCCGCAGGTTTGGAAGTGGTCATCACGCCGACCTACAGCGGTTGCCCGGCCATGGGCCAGATCGAAGACGATGTGAAAGCCCTGCTGCAAGCCAACGGGCTGCAAGGCCGTGTGGTCACGCAACTGGCCCCGGCCTGGACCACCGACTGGATGACCGAGGTCGCCAAGGACAAACTGCGCGCTTATGGCATCGCCCCACCACACGCCTGCGCCAGCCAAGCATCAGGCAGTGCCAACGTGGTGCAGTTTGCGGCGCGCAGCGCCAAACCCGAGGTGGTGCACTGCCCGCAATGCGGCTCGGCCAACACCACCGAAACCTCCCACTTCGGCTCCACCGCATGCAAAGCCCTTTACCGGTGCTTGGCTTGCATGGAGCCCTTCGATTACTTCAAACCTTACTGAGCTGCCTTGCCGCAGTGAAGCACCATGTCCGCAACCCGCTTTCATGACCTCCAAGTTGCACGCGTCGCGCCCGAAGCTGCAGGCGCTGTCGCCATTTCACTGGTCGTGCCACAAGACCTGCGCAGCCGCTTTGACTTTCAACCCGGTCAGTTCCTGACCCTGCGTGCCAGCATCGGCGGTGAGGATGTGCGCCGCAGCTACTCCATCAGTTCGGCCCACAGCCAACTGCAAAAACAAGGCTTGCTCGAAGTGGGCATCCGTCCAGTCGAAGGTGGTGTGTTCTCCAACTGGGCTGCGACCCAACTCAAAGCCGGTGACACTTTGCGCGTGATGCCGCCCGATGGCCGGTTTGTGGTGCAACGGCCGCGCGCCATTCACCGCGTGGGCTTTGCTGCAGGTTCAGGCATCACGCCCATCTTGTCGATCTTGTCGAGCACGCTCGAAGACCTTCCCGAATCAAAGTTCACCCTGGTCTACGGCAACCGCCGCATGGACAGCGTGATGTTCAACGAAGCGCTGCAAGACCTGAAAGATCGCTACCCCGACCGCCTGACACTGATTCACATCTTGTCGCGCCAAGCCCAAGAGGTGCCCTTGCTAGAAGGCCGCATCGATGGCGGCAAAGTGCGCGCCATCATCGACGCATTTTTGCCCGTGGGCAGCATGGACGAAGTCTTTGTCTGTGGCCCGGAAGCCATGATCGAGGCCACCGAGCGAGCGCTGCTGACCGCAGGCGTCAAGGCCGAACGCATCCGCACCGAACGGTTCAGCTCGCCCACACTCGATGCGCTCAGCCCGGAGCAACGCAGCCAAGCCGTGCTGGGTCACCAGGCCACACGCGATACAGGCGAAGTGCAACTCACGGTGGTGCTGGACGGCAAGCCCTACGACATGCCGATGAACCGGAACGAAAAAATCCTCGACATCGCCTTGTCACTGGGCCTCGACCTGCCCTACTCATGCAAAGCCGGTGTGTGTTGCACCTGCCGCTGCAAAGTAGTCGAAGGCACGACCGAGATGGAGAAAAACTTCACACTCGAAAAGCCCGAGGTCGAGCAAGGCTTCATCCTGTCGTGCCAAGCTCGCCCCACCAGCAAGCGGGTGGTGGTGAGCTTCGACGAACGTTAATGCACGGTCTGTTTTAAAAGGGCATCAAAAACGATAACCGAGGCCCACTCCCACCAAAACAGGGTCGAGCTTCAAGGTGCCCTGATTGGCCGCGCCGATAAAAACATCAGAACGGATGTACACCTTCTTGATGTCAAAGTTCAGGGACCAATTTTTGTCCAATGGAATGTCCATGCCCACTTGCAAAGCACCGCCCCAGCTGTGGTCGTCCAATGTCGCGCCGCCATCCAGCAGATTGACGCTTGTGATCTTGGTGTAATTCACGCCCGCGCCGACGTAGGGCTTGTAGCCATCCAGGCCTGTGAAATGGTATTGCAAGAGCAAGCTCGGAGGCAAATGCTTGAACGTGCCAATTGGTGCACCGCCCAAGGACACGGTCTGTTTTTGGGGCACCGTCAAGACCAGCTCGGCCGCGATGTTCGGTGTGAGGAAATAGCTGACATCCACTTCCGGGATGGTCTTGTTATTGACCGACAAGCCCAGCCCCGTACCGTCTCTGTTGGCCATGTCCAAGTGCACAGCGCGGGCACGCACCAACCAAGGGCCTTCACCCGAAGCTTGAGCCATGGCGGCAGTCGCAGAACAAGCAGCCAGCACGGCTGCAACGATGGTGAGTTTTTTCATGTTGACTTTCCTTATGAACGAAGAGAAGAGCTTTGTGCTCAAGTTCATTGGATGTCCAAACCACCACCGCTCATTTGAGGTTGATCAAACCTCTCGGCGCGAAGCAGCGCCATCTTCTCTGGGCTTGGTTCATGTCAACCAAGTCCGTCAAAAAGCACGCTGTGTGCGCTTCACAACCGACGCAAAATATCCGTCGTGGCTGCACTCTGGTTCATTGTGTAAAAGTGCAAAGCAGGTACACCGCCATTGATGAGTTGCTCGCACAAGTCGGCCACCACATCGAGACCAAACGCCTTGATAGAGTCAATGTCGTCGCCATAACCTTGCAAACGCAAACGGATCCAACGGGGAATCTCAGCACCACAAGCGTCTGAAAAGCGCAGCAACTGCGACGAACTGGTGATCGGCATGATGCCGGGCACGACAGGCACATCCACACCCAGTTTGTACGCATCGTCCACAAAGCGGAAATACGCATCGCTGTTGTAAAAATATTGCGTGATGGCCGAATTAGCGCCGGCTTTGACCTTGGTGGCAAAGGCCTGCAAATCGGACTCAGGTGACTTGGCTTGCGGGTGAATTTCAGGATAGGCCGCCACTTCGATGTGGAAGTCATCGCCGGTCTCCGCGCGGATGAACGCCACCAGATCGCTGGCGTAATGGAACTCGCCACCTGCGCCATAGCCGCTTGGCAAATCGCCGCGCAAAGCCACCAAGCGCTTGACACCCATGGCCTTGAGCGTGGCCAATTCGGCACGCACCGAAGCCTTGGTGGCACCAATGCACGAGAAGTGCGAAGCCGCTGCCACGCCTTCAGCCAGGATCGCGCCCACGGTGGCAAAAGTACCTTCTTGCGTAGAGCCGCCCGCACCGTAAGTCACTGAACAAAATTCAGGCTTCAATGCGTACAGCTTCTCGCGCACGCCTTTTAACTTTTCTGCGCCCTCAGGCGTTTTGGGCGGAAAAAACTCCAAGCTGATGGGCAACTTCAAACCAGACATCACAACACCTTCCAAAATTCAATAGTCGTTGGCCTTGGCATAGGCCTTGGCGGCCAGATCGGCCTCGTGCGCCAGGCGGGCGTCTTCGCGTGCGGGCAGCACCGCAGCCGGATCAGGCCAGCAGGCCTGTACAAAAAATTCACGGTTGCCGTCACCGCCCTCAATCGGGCTGTTCAACCAAGCCGTCACTTGCATGCCCAGATCGGTCAAGGCAGTGCGCACACGGTTTTCGATGAAGCCATACAAGCTCTCGTCTTTCACAATGCCGCCCTTGCCCACCTGACCGGGCTGCAATTCAAACTGGGGTTTCACCAGCATGAGCAACTGTCCTGTGGGTTTGAGCAAATGCACGACGCCAGGCAATACCAAGGTGAGCGAGATGAACGAGACGTCGCCCACCATCAGGTCAAAACCTTCCAGTGCGTCGGGTACGCGCTCGTCTCCGGGCTCCAGCTCGCGGGCGTTCACACCCTCAATGCACACCACACGTTCGTCTTCGCGAATGCGCGGATGCACCTGGGCATGGCCGACATCAATGCCGACCACCTGCGCAGCGCCTTGCTGCAGCAAGCAATCGGTGAAACCGCCTGTACTTTGCCCCACATCCAGACACCGCAAGCCTTCCACCTGAGCGCCCGTGACCTTCAAAGCCCCTTCCAGCTTGAGACCACCGCGAGAGACGTAGCGCGATTCGGCGTCATCAAGCAACTCCAGAGCAGCACTTTCGGGCACCTCGTCGCGGTTTTTCACAATGGCGCGCCACGTCCCGTCGGGCTGCTGCCACTGGACGCCCCCGGCGATCAGTCGCTGTGCCTGAGAACGAGAAGCGGCCAGGCCGCGCTCGACGAGAAGTTGATCAATGCGCATGAAGTGTGGTTCTGACGATGAGGTTCAAGTGAACAAGAGAAGTGATTGGAGGAAGCAGTTCATTGCGCATGTGGGAGGCCGCCCCTGCAGGCGAATGCTGGCCGGGCTACAGCTGGCATTCGCGAGCGGGGGCTCGTTCCCACAGGAAACACGGCCATTGCTCGCAATGGCATCACACCCATCAATAGCGGTAAGTGTCTGCTTTGTAAGGGCCGTTTTTGGACACGCCAATGTAGGCGGCTTGTTCGTCACTCAACTCGGTCAGCATCGCGCCGACTTTGGTGAGGTGCAAACGGGCCACTTTTTCGTCCAAGTGCTTGGGCAGCACATAGACCTTGCCGGCTTCGTACTGGTCTTGCTTGGTGAACAGTTCGATCTGGGCGATCGTTTGGTTGGCAAACGACGACGACATCACGAAGCTGGGGTGGCCGGTAGCGCAACCCAGGTTCACCAAGCGGCCTTTGGCCAACAAGGTGATCTTTTTGCCATCAGGGAAAATGACGTGGTCAACTTGGGGCTTGATTTCGTCCCACTGGCACTTCTCCAAGGACGCGACGTCGATCTCGTTGTCAAAGTGACCGATGTTGCAAACGATGGCTTCGTCCTTCATGGCGGCCATGTGCTCGTAGCGGATCACGTTTTTGTTGCCGGTGGCCGACACAAAAATGTCGCACTTGTCAGCGGCGTATTCCATGGTCACGACTTTGTAGCCTTCCATCGCGGCTTGCAGCGCGTTGATCGGGTCGATCTCGGTCACCCAGACTTGGGCGCTCAAAGCGCGCAGGGCTTGGGCAGAACCCTTGCCCACGTCGCCGTAACCGGCCACGCACGCCACTTTGCCGGCGATCATCACGTCGGTGGCGCGTTTGATGGAGTCCACCAAGGATTCGCGGCAGCCGTACAGGTTGTCGAACTTGCTCTTGGTCACCGAATCGTTCACGTTGATGGCACGGAACATCAGGCTGCCTTTGGCGGCCATTTCGTTCAGGCGCAGCACGCCGGTGGTGGTCTCTTCGGTCACGCCAATGATCTGAGCGCCCTTGCGGCTGTACCAGGTCGGGTCCACCGCCAGCTTGGCCTTGATGGCGTTGAACAGACAGGTTTCTTCTTCGCTCGTGGGGTTGGCGATCAAAGAAGCGTCGGTTTCAGCGCGCTTGCCCAAGTGCATCAACAAAGTGGCATCGCCGCCGTCGTCCAAAATCATGTTGGGACCTTCGCCTTCGGTATTGGCGGCACCGAAGTCGAAAATACGGTGGGTGTAGTCCCAGTAGTCGGCCAAGGTTTCGCCTTTGATGGCGAACACCGGCGTGCCGGCAGCGGCGATGGCGGCGGCGGCGTGGTCCTGGGTCGAAAAGATGTTGCAAGAAGCCCAGCGCACATTCGCACCCAGCGCTTGCAGGGTTTCAATCAGCACAGCCGTCTGAATGGTCATGTGCAAGGAACCGGTGATGCGGGCGCCTTTCAAGGGCTGGGCCTTATTGAACTCTTGGCGGATGGCCATCAGACCGGGCATTTCAGTTTCAGCGATCTTGATTTCTTTGCGACCCCAATCGGCCAAACCGATGTCGGCAATCACGCAATCGGCGTTGATGGTGGTGTTCAAACGTGCATTCATGTGAAAAGCTCCAAAGCAATGTGAATGAGCCACACGCGTGGATGAAGGCACTGAATGGGAAAAAACAGGCTCACCGCACGTCGAGTGGATGAGCGTCGTTGCTGTTGAAGTGTTCCGAGCCTCACGCCCCGCTGCCGGCTTTGTTCAAAGCCAGGGGGCGCTGCAACGCTCCTCGGAAGAGACGATTATACGAAGAAAGCTCATCCGCACGAAGTCAGCCGGTAAAATCACCCCTCCGCCAGCCCGCCAAGGCTTGGCCACCACGGGGGCAGCTTTGCCACCCGCACGACATCAGGACCCCTTGTGACTTACGCCAACGAGACCCGGCGCCGCCGGACTTTTGCCATCATTTCCCACCCCGATGCGGGTAAAACCACGCTGACCGAAAAACTGCTGTTGTTCTCGGGTGCGATCCAGATCGCCGGCTCGGTCAAGGCCCGCAAGGCCTCGCGCCATGCCACCAGCGACTGGATGGAAATCGAAAAGCAGCGTGGCATCTCGGTGGCCTCGTCGGTCATGCAAATGCTGTACCGCGACCACGTGATCAACCTGCTCGACACGCCCGGCCACAAAGACTTCTCGGAAGACACCTACCGCGTGCTGACCGCCGTGGACTCGGCTCTGATGGTGATCGACGCGGCCAATGGTGTGGAAGCCCAAACCCGCCGCCTGATCGAAGTCTGCCGTCAACGCGACACGCCCATCATCACCTTTGTGAACAAGATGGACCGCGAAGTGCGCGACCCGCTCGACATCCTGGACGAAGTCGAGCGCGAGCTGGGCATGCCCTGCGTGCCCATGACCTGGCCTGTGGGCCAAGGCAAATCGTTTGGCGGCATCATCAACCTGCGCACGCAAGCCATGACGGTGTTCGACTCTGGCTCTGAACGCCTGCCGCAAGACTTCGAAACCATCCCGCTGACCGAACAAGCCCAACTGGCCGAGCGCTTTGGCCTGGAGTGGCAAACCGCCATGGACAGCATGGAGCTGGCCACCGGCGCATCGCCCGCGTTTGACGAAGCGGCCTTTTTGGCGGGCAAGCAAACGCCCGTGTTCTTTGGCTCCGGTGTGAACAACTTCGGCGTGATGGAAGTGCTCGACGCCCTGGTCGATCTGGCACCACCACCGCGCCCCCGCACCAGCAACCTGTTGGTCAACAAGCAGCCCGTCGTCAAAGAAATCCAACCCGAAGACAGCGCGTTTTCCGGCGTGGTGTTCAAGGTGCAAGCCAATATGGACGCCAACCACCGCGATCGCATCGCCTTTGTGCGCATGGCGTCTGGCAAATACACCCCCGGCATGAAACTCAAAGTGCAACGCACAGGCAAAGAGCTGCGCCCCACCAGCGTGGTTACCTTCCTCTCGCAACGGCGCGAGGCGGTGGACGAAGCCTATGCGGGTGACATCATCGGATTCACCACCCATGGCGGCGTGCAGCTGGGTGACACCATCACCGATGGCGCGAATTTGCAATTCACCGGCCTGCCGTTTTTTGCGCCTGAGCTCTTCATGACCGTGATTTTGAAGAATCCGCTGCGCACCAAACAACTGCAAACCGGCCTCGACCAATTGGGCGAAGAAGGCGCGATCCAGGTCTTCAAGCCAGAGATCGGCGGCCCCATGCTGCTGGGCGCGGTCGGACAGCTGCAATTTGAGGTGGTGCAACACCGCCTGAAAGCCGAATACGACTGCGACGTGCGCCTGGAAGGCTGCCAGTACACCGGCGCACGCTGGATCACCGCCGACACCCCAGCCGAGCTGCGCGAGTTCACCAACGCCTACCCCCAACGTATGTCACTCGACGCCGCGGGCACGCTGGCCTACTTGTGCACCAGCCCCTACGACGTGCGCCTGGCGCAAGAGCGCTTCCCCAAAATCCATTTCCATCCGCTGCGCGAGCACGCGGGGCTGGCCTTGGGCAGCGCGGGCTGACCACGGACATGCAGCTGCTGCGCCACTGGTCACCCGGCCACATCGTCGGTGTTTTCACCGATATCGACGACACGTTGACCACAGACGGGGCGATCACTTCTGACGCACTGCAAGCGCTGGCTGATCTGAAAGCGACTGGCCTGCAGGTGGTACCGATCACCGGGCGGCCTGTGGGCTGGAGCGAACCGTTTGCAAAAAGCTGGCCAGTGGATGCCATCGTGGCCGAGAATGGCGCGGTCGGGCTGCGCCATTCAGCCGAACAGGGTTTGCACAAGATTTACCAACAGGATGCGGCCACACGCAGCGCCAACTTCGACCGCATGCAGGCTGTGCTGGCGCACATTGAGCGCACGGTGAGCGGGGCTTGCCGCTCACAAGACAGCGCAGGCCGAGAAACCGACATCGCCATCGACCACAGCGAGTTCACGCACCTGCCACAACACGCCATCGACGAAGTGGTGCGCCTGATGCAAGCCGCAGGCATGACCGCCACGGTGAGCAGCATCCACATCAATGGCTGGTTTGGCACACACAGCAAACTCACCGGGGCACGCTGGATCGTGCGTGAACTCTGGGGCCGTGATCTGGATGCCGAAATCGACCGCTGGGTTTATGTGGGAGACTCGACCAATGACCAAGTGATGTTTGAACACTTTCCACACACTGTGGGCGTGGCCAACATCCGACGCTTTGAAGCGCAACTCACGCACCCGCCGCGCTTCATCACCCCCAGCGAACGCGGTGCAGGCTTTGCCGAACTGGCCCGCCACCTGCTGACGGGTCTGACCTGAACAACCGCACCTTCGTGGCCATTTGCGCGAAACCTAAAAACAAACACCGACTGGACCTGCGCATGAACGCCCCCACCCTTTTGACTTGGTCTGAAAAAGACACCCCACGCTCAGCCCTGTGGCGCTCCGACCAGGTGCTGCCCAAAACCGTGGTGCTGGCCGACGACACCATGACCGCCGACACGGCCTATCGCCTGGCCTGTGCCGGCACCGGTTTGCTCTGGCGCAGTGACTTTCAAAATGCACGGCAAATGCTGCAGGCGCTGACACGGCGCATCGACAAGCCCAAAAAGGTTCGCGCCAAAAAGCAAGACCCGAATGCACCCGTGATCCCGGGTGCGGTGTTCCACACCCACCGCCAGGCACAAGCCCAGCGCACCCGCATCCTGAGCCAGGTCCTGATAGAGCTGAATGGCGACTATGGCATTGACCTGCGCCGTGCACCCGATGCCAAAGCCGCCTGTGTGCAGGCATTTGGCCCAGCCGATGGACAAGCCTCGGTGGTTTCACTGCGCAGCTTGCAAGGCGTCATCGGTGCGTTTGAGTGGCGCAAAAACGGTGTCGAAGTGCCCGCCATGGGCGAGGCCTTGCGCATCTACCCACATTACGGCGTGTTCTCGCCGGTGCGTGGCGAATACGTCGAATTGGTGGCCAACGCACCCATGCCCGAAGCCTTTCAAGCCCACCCGGTGGCCTTTGACATTGGCGTGGGCACAGGCGTCTTGACCGCTGTGTTGGCACGGCGCGGTGCCACCCACGTGGTGGGCACCGACATGTCAGAGCGCGCCTTGGCTTGCGCCCTAGACAACTTGCAGCGCCTGGGTCTGCAAAATCAAGTGGTCTTGCAGCAAACCCATTTGTTCCCGGACGGTCAAGCCTCCGTGGTGGTTTGCAACCCGCCCTGGCTGCCTGCCCGCCCCACCACGCTGCTGGAGCAAGCGGTGTACGACGAAGGCAGCCAGATGCTTAAAGGTTTTTTAAGCGGCCTGCCCGCGCAACTGTGCACGGGCGGCGAAGGCTGGTTGATCTTGTCGGATCTGGCCGAACACCTGGGCCTGCGCACCCGCGAAGCCCTGTTGGGCTGGATCGCAGACGCGGGCCTGGAGGTATTGGGCCGCATGGACGTGAAGCCTGTACATGCCAAAGCCCAAGACGCCAGCGACCCGCTGCACGCCGCCCGCTCAGCCGAAGTGACTTCGCTGTGGCGACTGGGCGTGGCGGGCTGATCACACCCGCGCCAACACAGGCCGCAAGGCCACCCCGGTGTGGGTGCCCAAATGCACCAAGGCCTCTGGCGTCATGGCGGCCACAATGCGGCCTCCGGCGTTACCGCCTTCAGGCCCCAGGTCAATCACCCAGTCGGCCTCGGCGATCACATCCAGATCGTGCTCGATCACGATCACGCTGTGCCCGGCATTGACCAAACGGTGCAGCACGCTGATGAGCTTGTCCACATCGGCCATGTGCAGACCCACGGTGGGTTCGTCCAGCACATACAGGGTGTGCGGCGCTTTGTTGCCGCGCTTGCCCACTTCGTCGCGCACCTTGGTCAGCTCGGTCACCAGCTTGATGCGCTGGGCCTCGCCCCCACTCAAAGTGGGTGATGGCTGGCCCAAGGTGAGGTAGCCCAAGCCCACGTCTTTGAGCAACTGCAAAGGGTGCGCGATGCTGGGCATGGAGGCAAAAAAGTCTACCGCTTCATCGACCTCCATTTGCAGCACATCGCCAATGCTTTTGCCACGCCAAGTCACGGCCAGCGTCTCGGGGTTGAAACGTGCGCCACGGCAGGTTTCGCAAGGCACTTTCACATCGGGCAAAAAGCTCATCTCAATCGTGCGCAGGCCCTGCCCCTCACAGCTCGGGCAGCGGCCTTCGCCGGTGTTGAAGCTGAAACGCCCGGCAGCATAGCCCCGCGCTTTGGCCTCCAGGGTTTCGGCAAACAGTTTGCGAATGGTGTCCCAAAAACCAATGTAGGTGGCCAGGCAAGAGCGCGGCGTTTTGCCAATCGGCGTCTGGTCCACTTCGAGCACGCGGTCAATCGTCTCAAAGCCTTGCACATCGCTGCACGCGGTCAACGCCACACGATGGCCAGCGTCTTGCGCGGTGCGGCCCGCAAAGGTCGAACGCTGGCTGACCAGCGCTTGCACATTGGCCAGCAACACGTCTCGCGCCAGTGTGGACTTGCCAGAGCCACTCACCCCCGTCACGGCCACCAAACGCTTGAGCGGCACTTGCACATCGACTTGGCGCAAGTTGTGCAGATTGGCGCCCGTCAAGGTGAGCCATTGCAAATCCACACCCCCCACAGCTTCTTTGTGGGGTGGTGGCGTGGGCGACGATTTTGGCGTACCCCCGACGTATGAGGAGCCCGCGCCATCGCCCCACAAAGAAGCATCCACCACACGTCGCAACTGCATAGGATGCTTCATCGCATGCAACAAATAACGGCCGGTTTGCGAATCGGCGGCGGCGGTGATGTCGGCCACCGAGCCTTCGGCCACCAATCGGCCTCCGCGCTTGCCCGCGCTAGGGCCGATGTCAATGATGTGGTCAGCCCGGCGGATGGTGTCTTCGTCATGCTCCACCACCACCAAGGTGTTGCCCTTGTCGCCCAGCTTGTGCAAGGCGTTGAGCAAAATCTGGTTATCGCGAGCGTGCAGGCCGATGGTCGGCTCGTCCAGAACGTAGCAAACGCCTTGCAAATTGCTGCCCAACTGCGCGGCCAGACGGATGCGCTGCGCCTCGCCACCCGACAAGGTGGGCGCACCCCGGTCCAGCGTGAGGTAACCCAAGCCCACTTCTTCCAAAAATTCGAGTCGACTCTTGATCTCGGGCACCAGATCGCGAGCGATGTCGGCATCGCGTCCGACAAGCTGCAATTGCCCCACCCAAATCCGCACATCACTGACCGACAAGCTGGCGATGTCGGTGATGCGCCAGCCCTGACCAGGTGCAACGCCCAGGCGCACGGCACGCGCGGTGGCATTCAAGCGAGTACCTTCGCAGCTGGGACAAGCCACATCGGCCAAATCCTCGATTTCCGGCTCTGCAAAGGTTTGCTCTCGGCCTTTGTCTTTGTCGTCACGCACCGAGTCGTCAAACACCTTGCGCTCGTCTTTGCTCAGCTTGACGCCCGTGCCCACACAGTCAGGGCACCAGCCGTGCTTGCTGTTGTACGAAAACAGGCGCGGGTCGAGTTCGGTATACGAGGTGGCGCACGCCGGGCAGGCGCGCAAGGTCGAGAACACGCGGTGCTGGCCGATGCGGGCGGTGGAATGGCCCTCAAACATGGCTTCACGCAAGCCGTCCAGATCGCTCAGTACGTGCACCACGCCTTTGCCATGCTCCAGCGCTTTGCTCAAGGCCTGGCGCAGCGTCGTCTCGTTCGCCGGCAGCACATCCAGGCTGGCCACGGGCAGCTCGATGTTGTGCTCTTTGAAACGGTCAATGCGCGGAAAACCCTGTGTGGGCAAAAAGTCGCCATCGACGCGCAAATGCGTGTAGCCACGCGGACGCGCCCAGTCGGCCAGCTCGGTGTAAACACCTTTGCGGTTGTTGACCAGCGGCGCCAGCAGGCCAATGTGCTGACCACGGAACCGTGTCATCAGCTGCGCAATGATGCTGTCGGGCGTTTGCGGCTGCACCGGGGTGTTGTCGTGCACGCAATGCTGGATGCCCAGCTTCACATACAACAAGCGCAAGAAATGCCAGACCTCGGTGGTGGTGCCGACGGTGGATTTTCGCCCACCGCGCGACAGCCGCTGCTCGATCGCCACGGTGGGCGGGATGCCATAAACCGCGTCCACCTCGGGGCGGCCTGCGGGCTGCACGATGCTGCGCGCATAGGCATTCAGGCTTTCCAGATAGCGGCGCTGGCCTTCGTTGAACAAGATGTCAAACGCCAAGGTGGATTTGCCCGAACCGCTCACACCGGTGACCACGTTGAACTTGCCGCGCGGAATGTTCACGCTGAGGTTTTTGAGGTTGTGTTCTTTCGCGTTGACGATCTGGATGTTGTTGTTCAACACCGGTGCGCGTTTGGCAGGCATTGCGGTAGACCCTGTGCCATCGCGACCCCGAACACTCGCCAGCGAAGTTGGGGTGTCAGAGGGTGACGATTTTGGCGTACCCCCGCCGTATGAGGAAATCGCTGACACCGCAGCCTCGCCCCCACGAACACCCGACCGCCCAGCCAGAACATCGAACTCGCCCCCATCAGAACCCAAACGCTCAGCCACCCCCAACACCTCCCCCATCGACTCGGCGTACTCGCGCAGCGCCAGCCCGGTGTGCGATGTGGCGTGTTGGCGCACCTCTTCTGGCGTGCCTTCGGCCACGACAAGGCCCCCGGCATCACCGCCCTCTGGCCCCAAATCGATCAGCCAATCACTGGCACGAATCACATCCAGGTTGTGCTCGATGACGATGAGCGAATGCCCCGCTTCGAGCAGTTTGCGCAAAGCCCGCATGAGCTTGGCGATGTCGTCAAAGTGCAGCCCCGTGGTCGGCTCGTCGAACAAAAACAGCGTGCCCTTGCGTGCCAGACTTTGGCGGCTTTTGGAAGCACTCTTGGCCGCTTCGGCCAAGAAACCAGCGAGCTTGAGGCGCTGCGCCTCGCCGCCCGACAAGGTGGGCACGGGCTGGCCCAATTTCACATATTCCAAACCCACATCCACGATGGGTTGCAGGGCACGGATCACGTCGCGGTCTTGCGCGAACAAGGCGGCAGCTTCACTCACCGTGAGGTCGAGCACATCGGCCACGTTCAGGTGGCGCGCTTGCGCCTGGCCCAAAGCCTGGCGCTCCACGGTGATCTCCAAAATCTCAGGTCGGTAGCGTTGGCCATCGCAATCGGGGCAGCGCAAATACACATCGCTCAAGAACTGCATCTCGACGTGCTCAAAACCCGAGCCGCCGCAAGTGGGGCAGCGGCCATCGCCGCCGTTGAAGCTGAACTTGCTGGCGGTGTAGCCACGTTGGCGCGACAGCGGTGCGGTGGCAAAAATTTCACGAATCGCGTCCCACGCGCCCACATAGCTCACCGGGTTGGAGCGAGCTGTTTTGCCAATGGGCGACTGGTCCACAAACACCACATCGCTCAGGTGGTCAGCACCCAACAGGCGCTCGTGTGCGCCGGGGGTTTCGGTGGCTTTGCCAAAGTGGCGCATCAGCGCCGGAGCCAGCACATCCTGGATCAAACTCGACTTGCCCGAACCGCTGACGCCCGTGATGGTGACCAAGCGTTGCAGCGGAAAGTCAACGCTGATGTTTTGCAGGTTGTGCTCGCGTGCGCCTTCCAAAATCAAACGCGGTGTGCTGTCAGTCACCATGCGCTTGAAGCCCAGGCCCACTTGTTTGCGCCCGCCCAAATAGGCGCCCGTGAGTGTGTCGGCGTGGCGCAGGTCGGCGGTGGTGCCGTCGAACACGATCTGGCCACCGCGCTCGCCGGGGCCAGGCCCCATGTCGATCATGCGGTCGGCAGCCATCATCACCGCCGGGTCGTGCTCGACCACCACCAAGGTGTTGCCCGCATCGCGCAGGCGGTGCATGGCTTGGGTGATACGGTTCATGTCACGCGGGTGCAGGCCGATGCTGGGCTCATCGAGCACAAACAAGGTGTTGACCAGCGAGGTGCCCAAGGCCGTGGTCAGGTTGATGCGTTGCACCTCGCCGCCACTGAGCGTGCGGCTTTGGCGGTCGAGTGTGAGGTAGCCGATGCCCACGTCGCACAGGTATTTCAGGCGGGTGGTGATTTCTTCAAGCAAGAGTTGCAGGGCTTTTTGTTCTGCGCTTTTGCCTTGGGTTTTGGCCTGGCCGGCTTCGGTGGCCACTTCGGCGTTGCGTTCTGTGTCAGAGCGGGGGGCGGGCTCCTCATGAGGCGGGGGTACGCCAAAATCGTCGCCCGCCCCCCGCTCTGACGCAGACCTTGTCGTGGATCGGGCGCTCAGTGCCCTCTCTGTCGCCGTTGCTGTTGCTGCCTGTGCTTGTGCGCCCCCCACGGCTTCGGCCGGGGATGGGCTGGGTGACGATTTTGGCGTACCCCCGACGTATGAGGAGCCCAGCCCATCCCCGGCCGAAGCCTCATCAGCCGCCGATGACGCATGCCCAGACGCCGACAGCCGGTCAAAAAACAAACGCAGCCGATCGAGCGGCATGATCATCATGTCGTGCAAGCTCAGGCCCGGCAGGGCTTCGAGTTGCGCACGCGTCCACTTCACCCCGGTGGGCATGAAGCGCTTTTCAACAGGCAGCACCCCGTCGGCGTCAGAGTGGTTGCCAATGCGCCACAGCAAGCTCTCGGTCTTCAGCCGTGCGCCTTGGCAACTGGGGCATTCGGTGTAGCTGCGGTATTTCGACAACAGCACACGGATGTGCATCTTGTAGGCCTTGCTTTCCAGGTACTCAAAAAACCGCTTGATGCCATACCACTGCTGGTTCCATTTGCCTTTGTATTCGGGCGAGCCCTTGATGACCCAGTCTTTCTGACTGGCGGTCAACTTGTCCCAGGCTGTGTCACGCGGGATGCCTGCCGTTTCGGCGTGGCGCATCAGGTCGTCTTGGCATTCTTTCCAAGCCGGGGTCTGGATGGTCTTGATCGCACCGGCCCGCAGCGTGAGTTTTTCGTTGGGAATGACCAAACCGTAGTCGACACCGATCACGCGGCCAAAACCCCGGCAAGTCTCGCAGGCCCCCACCGCAGAGTTGAAAGAGAACATCGACGGGATCGGGTCGGTGTAACGCTGATCGCTTTCGGGGCAATGCAAGCCTGTAGAAAAACGCCACAGGTCGAACGTCGCTTCAGAAGTCGCCGAAGACAAGCTGGGGTCTGACCCCGATTTTTTTTCGACGTAAACGTTGAGGCGGCCACCCCGTTTGAGGGCCACCTCAATGGCTTCCACCACACGGGCTTTTTCGGCCTTGCCCAAACGAAAACGGTCAGCGATCACGTCCAGCACTTTGCGCGGGCCGTTGGGTGTGGCCACCTCGCGCTCGGCCTGCACCTTGGTAAAACCGCTGGCCGACAACCACTGTTCGACCTGCTCGGCACTGGTGTTGGCGGGCAACTCGACCGGAAAGGTCAGGTAAAGGCGCGGGTCTTGGGCCTGCGCGGCACGCGCTGCCAGCTCGGCATAAATGGTTTCAGGCGTGTCATGCCGAACGGCTTGTGCAGTGTCCTTGTCAAACAACTGGCCAAGACGTGCAAACAACAACTTGAGGTGGTCGTTCAGCTCGGTCATGGTGCCCACGGTCGAGCGCGAGCTGCGCACCGGGTTGGTCTGGTCAATCGCAATGGCGGGCGGCACGCCTTCGACCTTGTCCACCGCGGGTTTGTCCATCCGATCCAAAAACTGCCGCGCATAGGCGCTGAAGGTCTCTACATAACGTCGCTGGCCTTCGGCATACAAGGTGTCAAAAACCAGACTCGACTTGCCCGAACCGCTGGGTCCGGTGACCACGGTCAATTCACCCGTGCGGATGTCAAGATCGATGTTTTTGAGGTTGTGCTGACGGGCACCACGGATGCGGATGAGACCTTGGGGCATGCTTGGCTTTATTCGGTGAAGGCCAAACATTCTAGGTCGCGGACCGTGACATGTCTGATGCCCAAAAGAAAAGCCACGCGACTGCGTGGCTTTGGGTCTTGGCACCCAACCGAAGTCAAGTGCCTGCAGTCAGCAGTGCTTACTTGGCAGCGCTGGCTTCAGCAGCAGGGGCTGCAGCGGGTGCGGGCGCGGCAGCAGGTGCATCGGCTTTGGCTGGCTCTGAGTGCACTGCGTCAGCGCCGTGCTTTTCGCCACTCATGTCCAACTTGTCACCGCCCTTGCTGATCACGTAAATGCCCAAGGCAGCAAAGATCACGAATCCAACAGCAATTTTCCACATAGTTCAACTCCAATAATGAAAAAGGCCCTCCACAGAGGGAAGGCCCAGAATGTAGCACCCGAGTCACCCCGGGATGCTTACAAGATCGATCAGTCGTCGGCGTAGATGTCGACGTCTTTGGTTTCCTTGATGAACAAGCCACCAATCACGACGGTTGCACCGGCGATGATGATGGGGTACCACAAGCCGTTGTACATGTTACCGGTCTGGGCCACGATCGCGAAAGCAGTCGTAGGCAACAGGCCACCAAACCAGCCGTTACCAATGTGGTAAGGCAAGGACATGGAGGTGTAACGGATGCGGGTTGGGAACATCTCGACCAGCATGGCGGCGATAGGACCGTAGACCATGGTCACCAACAACACCAAGTAAGTGAGGATGATGATGACGGTGACCTTGTCGAACTTGGCCATATCGGCTTTGACGGGGTAGTTCGCGCCTTTCAGTGCGGCACCCAGGTTCGAAGCCAGCAAAGTCGCACCAGCGGTCTTCTCGTTGCTCAGGTCTTTGACAGACTTGTCAGCAGCGGCGATGGCCTTGGCATCTTTGGGTTCAGCAGCATTCAAAGCAGCCAGCTTTTCCTCAGCCTTGGCCTTGGCAGCAGCAACATCTTCAGCTGTGTACTTGACGTTCACCACGGTCTCGCCGACCTTGATGATGGCGGGTGTACCGGCAGGTGCCACTTCGTTGGAGTAGCTCACCGAAGCGCCAGCCAAACGTTGCTTGGCGATGTCGCAAGACGATGTGAACTTCTTGGTGCCTGTGGGGTTGAACTGGAACGAGCACTCGGCTGGATCAGCAATCACCACCACTTGCGATGCGGCTTGAGCAGCATACAGGTCTGGGTTAGCAGCCTTGGTCAATGCCTTGAACACAGGGAAGTAGGTCAAAGCAGCCAACAAGCAACCGGCCAAGATGATCGGCTTGCGGCCAATCTTGTCAGACAGGGCGCCAAAGATGACGAAAAACGGTGTGCCGATGATCAAAGAGATCGCCACCATGATGTTGGCGGTTGCGCCGTCCACTTTCAACGCTTGTGTCAAGAAGAACAAAGCGTAGAACTGACCCGAGTACCAGACCACAGCTTGACCCGCAGTCAAACCGACCAGGGCCAAGATCACGATCTTCAGGTTTTTCCACTGACCGAAAGACTCGGACAGAGGGGCTTTGGAGGTCTTGCCTTCGGCTTTCATTTTCACGAAAGCAGGCGATTCGTTCATGCTCAAGCGAATGAAGACCGAAATGATCAACATGATGATCGAGACGATGAATGGAACGCGCCAGCCCCATTCTGCGAAGGCGTCTTCACCGATGATGGTCCGTGTGCCCAGAATCACCATCAAGGACAGGAACAAGCCCAAAGTCGCTGTGGTCTGGATCCAGGCCGTGTAGGCGCCGCGTTTGCCGTGAGGGGCATGCTCGGCCACGTAAGTGGCAGCACCACCGTACTCACCACCCAAAGCCAGGCCTTGCAGCAAGCGCAGGCAGATCAGGATGACGGGAGCGGCAACGCCAATGCTGGCGTAGTTGGGCAAGATGCCCACGATGAAGGTAGAGGCACCCATGATCAGGATCGTGACCAGGAAGGTGTACTTGCGGCCGATCATGTCGCCCAGACGGCCGAAGAAGATCGCGCCGAAAGGACGCACGATGAAGCCGGCAGCAAACGCCAACAACGCGAAGATGAAGGCAGAACCTTCATCCAAGCCGCTGAAGAACTGCTTGGCAATGATCGCGGCCAACGAGCCGTACAGGTAAAAGTCGTACCACTCAAAAACGGTACCCAGAGAAGAGGCAAAAATTACCTTCTTCTCTTCCGCCGACATCGGACGGGGTTCAGTTGTAGCCATGAAGCTGTCTCCAAAAAAGAGTCCCCGACACGGAGACTTGGTGGCGATTCTTGGGTGCAGCACTTGCCCGCATCTGACAGCGAACCAACACATACTTACAGCACAAGTAGAAACCCTTGGTATTTTTCCCGCAGTGTGAAAACAGGCTGTTTTTCACGGGTAATCCCTAGCGCTTCACCCGCCGATAATGGCCACTCCATTTCTTGATTCCACCGCTCATTACCCGTGGCCACCCCAAAATCCCAGTCTGCACGCCTGAAAATTCGCTTTTTGACAGGCGTTTTGTATCTGGTGTGGGCGTTGGTGGGCTTTGCTTGGGTTTGGTTTGCAAGGGCATTGGACTTCACCATCGGTGACTGGACCCTCAACTTCTGGGTGGCCGCCCAAGGCAGCATTCTGTTTTTTTTGCTGATCACTGTGGTGAACGCATGGTTGGTTAACCGCTGGGAAAAAGTGATTGAAGATGAAGAGGCACAAGCGCCGCCTTCATCGCATTGAACCCATTCAGACGGCGACTTCGGCCAAGCGCTCAAAGGGCAGACTTTGCTTGACCAGAATCACCGTGCAGGGTGCCTGCATGGCCACCTTGATCGGAACCGTGGCCAAAACCCTTTGCATCTGCAAACCATGCGTTGCGGCCCCCATGATGACCATGTTGACCTGATTGCCTTCCGCATAGCGCAGCAAGGCGTCCGCCACATCACCCGACTCGAGCACGTGAAAAGAGGTTTGGTGCCCGCCCAGGTCAAGCGCTTGGGCCCATTGCTGCAAGCGGCTCAAATGCCAGCGGTGCACTTGAGTCTCGCCCTTTTCGGCATCGGTGCTGCTGGTCAAACCCGGCGAAATCACCGTCACGCAAGCCAACCGAGCGCCGGGACGAATACCCATGGAACGGGCCACAGCTTCGCGCAAAGAATACAGCGTGGCATCGCTCACATCGTGGTGCGGCACCGCCACCATGATGATCGGCACTTGCTCAATTTGCTGCGCAGGCACAGGGCTTGGACGGTACGCCATGCCACTGGCACGAACCCAGCGCTTGAAATGCGTCCAAAAGCCAGTGCCCTCTATTTTTCGACCCCGTTCGGTCACGGTAACTTGGTCTGGATGGGTCAGATCAAACGCCAGATGAGATGCCGACGGGTAACGGTCGGCCGCCACGGGCTCCAAACAACGCAAGATCACTTCCTGCAGCCATTCTGGTAAATCCGGGCGGTGTTTTCGTGGCGGGGGCGGGTCCATCCACAAACGCTGGCGCATGCCTGCTGCGGTTGCTGGTTCACCAAAAGGCAGCTCGCCCGTGGCCAATTCATACAGCATGACCCCAATGGCAAAAATGTCGCTGCGTGGATCCCCGCGCACCCCAACCACTTGTTCGGGCGAGATCCAGACAGGCGAGCCCACGGCTTTGCGCAACTCCTCGGCCAGCAAATCCGGGTAGTGCGCGTGGCAAGACAAACCAAAGTCCAACATGACCGCAGAACCATCGGGGCGAATCAGCACATTGGCTGGCTTCAAGTCGAGATGACACACGTTTTGCTGGTGCAGACTGTGGGCCGCACGCGCCGTGGCAGCCCCCAGGCTCGCCATCTCGGGCACCGTCAAAGTCTCGCGATGGTCGAGCCAATGCTGCAGGGTATGGCCGTCGACATATTCCATCACCAGATAAGGCACTCGGGACAAATCTCCGGCGGCCACAAAACGCGGCACATGCGGCCCCTTGAGCTCGGACAAAATTTGCAACTCAATCTCGAAGCTCACAATGTTTTCCGCGCCATCGCCCGCTGTCATGCGTGGAATCTTCATGGCCATTGGAAACTCGGCTGCTCGGTGCGTCCCGGCATCCGAAAGGGCGTAAACCACTTTGTAAATGTGGGCCATGCCACCGGCATGCAAACAGGCCTCGACCTCAAAGCCATCGATCTGGTGTCCGGGATTCAAAAGTTTCAACGTCCACGCTCCAATCGTTGTGAAAAATATGCCGGCAATCCGGCCCGTCGAATCGCAGCCGCGGCTTCGGCATGGTTGTAAGGCACCCGGTGAAACGTCATTTTTTGAAGCGTGCGATCGTAAACCGCGTACATGGCGCGGGCATCGCCATCACGCGGCTGACCGCATGAGCCAACACAGCCCACCATGGGCCGGTGCAAAGGCGTGGGCACAGGCGTGCCAGGTGTCGGGTCAAATCGCATCAAGTTGCGACCAGCCCCTCGGTAATACAGCGTCTGATGGTGCACATGCCCCACCAAAACGTGCGGCCCTTGTTGTTTAGCCAAGGCCTGATCCAGGCATCGCCCTGCAGCAGCCTCGCCATCGACATAGCGCCACGAAGCCGGATGGTCGGCGCTGGCATGAACCAGCAACAAACCATCCTGCGCTACGGTGAGCGGCAAATGCGACAAAAATTCCCGATGTGCCTCGCTCAACTGCGCGGATGTCCACTGCGCACTCTGTGAGCCCAGGGTGGCCTCTGCGCCTTGCGCCGAAGGGGGATTCAAAGCCATTTCATCGTGGTTGCCGAGCAGCACCAGAGCCCCTTGCAAGGCCAAGTTCATCACTTCGTCGAGAACCGCCACAGGGTCTGCGCCATATCCCACCAGATCACCCAAAAAGGCAAATTGATCCACGCCCTGCTGGCGCGCATGCGCCAGGCAAGCCTGCAAGGCTTGACGGTTGGCATGGATGTCAGAAATCAGGGCCAGTTTCATGGGGATCTTCGCTGCCATGATGACAGTCCATTGGTGTGCGGAGCTTGCCTCAGATCAAGTTTGAGGCACATACCCGACTGTATCCAACCGAGCACGCCCAGACGCCAAAACTCAGACTTTGCGCTGAATGCCCACGGGCAATCGGCCCACCCCGGTCCACTCCGGAGACTGGAACCAAGGGTCCTCTTGCAGGTAGGCCCGCAACATAGGCAAGGCATCGTTGCCCCAAAACACCTGCCCATCGACCACAAAACTGGGCACCCCAAACAAGTTCAGCGCGATCGCTTCGTCGGTATTGGCTTTCAGGCGCTGCTTGACTTCGGCGCTGCCCACATCGGCCACAGGAGCCAGATCGGCATTGAGCGCAGCCAGACGAACTGCATCGGCGGCCTCTTGGCCGGTGCACCACACATGCCGAAAAATCTTCTCGCAAACGAAGCGGTTGGGCTCGCCTGCCGGATCGCACGCCGTGGCCAAGCGCAACAAACCCAAAGAATTGAAAGGATGGCTGGCGGGCAGCTGCAAAGGCGTGCCTTGCGCGCGCGCTTGCCACTGCACCTGCCGGTAAGTCCAGTCGCGCTTGGCGGGAATCTCTGCCGGGCCCAACTGGCCATGGTGGTGCAGCATGGCACCAAAGACCACAGGCTTGTGCACCACCCGATGACTGATGCCCTGCAAGGCTTGGGGCAAAGCATCGAAGGCCAGCCACGCATAAGGAGAAATAAAGTCGAGGTAGAAGTGAATGGTTTTCATGGTGTGGTGCCAAGTGCCCCAAAAATCAAACGCGTCAGCGGTCCATCGCTTGGCGCTGGCGCAAACGCTCGGGAATTTGCGCCCAGACCTGGCGCTTTTCTTCGTCGGTGGCCCGGCTCCAGCCACCGATTTCGGGCAGCGTTCGCAAACACCCATCGCACCAGCCCGCGCTGGGGTGCATCAAGCACAGCGAGACACACGGCGATGGCACCGAATTCGGTGCAGGCGGTGTCGCCTCAGCCAGTACTTGCTCGGCGCGTTCACTGAGTTTTTTCCAATAGTGCTGGCTCATGCCCGTACCTTCGTTAAATCAGGTGCATCAGCGGCCTCAGATGCGACTTGCGCCACATCGGCCAGTGGGGCTCCCGTCAGGCGCTTCAGGTCTTCGGGTCGCAAGCGGAACACACCGTGCGGGTGCCCGGCTGCGGCCCAGACTTCAGCAAAGCGCCACAGGTCTTGGTCGAGCAATGTCACGGGCGGGTTCAGGTGCGCAACGGGCGAAACACCGCCGATGGTGAAACCCGTTTGCGCTTTCACGAAGTCGGCATCGGCCCGGCCGATCTTGCCCACCAAGGCCGACACTTTCTTTTCGTCCACCCGGCGGTCGCCGGAAGTGACCACCAGCACGGCCACACCATCTTCCTTGCGCTTGAAGATCACGCTCTTGGCGATCTGGCCCAATTGCACACCCAGGCCATCGGCGGCCTCTTGTGCGGTGCGCGCCGCACCATCGAGCATGACCGGGACATGAGGGTGCGAAGCGTCTTGCAAGGCCTGCGCAACGCGCTGCACGCCTTCGGGCAGCGCATGAAGTTCAGATCCGCACATGCTTTAACCCGCCCGCTTGTTGAGGATGGCCGTGGCCACCCGCGACTGGGTTTTGCGGCCCAGAAAGTCGCTGATGAACGCACCCGCGTCGATCAGCTTGTCAAGATCGATCCCCGTTTCAATGCCCATGCCGTGCAACATGTAAATCACCTCTTCAGTGGCCACGTTGCCCGTGGCCCCTTTGGCATAGGGGCAACCGCCCAAACCGGCCACAGACGATTGGAAATTCCAGACGCCCATTTGCAGCGCCGCCAGCGTGTTGGACAGCGCCTGGCCGTAGGTGTCGTGAAAGTGGCCGCAGACTTGGTCCACGTCGTAATGCTGCAGCGTGGCTTCGATGGCCTTTTGCACTTTGAGTGGCGTCCCCGCCCCAATCGTGTCAGCCACATCCACGCGCTGCACGCCAATTTGCTTCATCAATCCAGCCAGATACGCCACACGCTCAGGGGCCACATCGCCCTCGTAGGGGCAGCCCACGGTGCAGCTCATGGCGCCGCGCACCGCGATGCCAGCGGCCAACGCCGCCTGCACCACGGGCGCAAACCGCTCGATGCTTTCGGCGATTGAGCAATTGATGTTTTTGAGGCTGAAGGCCTCGCTGGCCGCACCAAACACCACGATCTCGTCAGGCTGTGTTTTGAGGGCCGCTTCAAAACCCTGCAGGTTGGGCGTGAGCACCGAATAACGCACACCGCTCTGGCGCTGGATGCCCGCCATCACTTCGGCGTTATCGGCCATTTGCGGCACCCACTTGGGGCTGACAAAACTGGTGACTTCGATCTCTTTCAGGCCTGCGGCCTGCAGGCGGTGCACCAGCTCAATCTTGACGGCAGCTGGCACCGGCTGCTTTTCGTTTTGCAGACCGTCTCGGGGGCCGACATCGATGAGTTGAACGCGTGAAGGCAATGACATGTGGAAAACTTTCAATAACCGCGCTGGGGATCGACCACACCGTTGATCGAATCCCCGCGCTGCAAAGCCTGGATTTTGCCTACGATTTGCGCAATGCTTTCTTCACGCAGGGTGCGCGCTGAGGTGTGGGGCGTGACGTTGATTTTCGGGTGTTGCCAAAAAGCGTGGTCGGCAGGCAGTGGCTCAGTGCGAAACACGTCGAGCGTGGCCCCGGCCAGATGGCCGCTGTCGATCAGGGCGATCAGATCGGCATCGACCAAGTGCCGGCCTCGGGCCACGTTGATGACGTAGCCACCGGGCTGCAATGTCGACAGCGTGGCTTGGTTCAGCATGTTTTCGGTCTCCGGCGTGAGCGGCATCAGATTGACCAAAACCCGCGTGGCCGCCAAAAATTCGGGCAAGCCCTGGGGCCCATTGAAACAGCGGATGCCGGGCAGGTTTTTGGCGCTGCGGCTGTAACCATTGACCGAAAAGTCAAACACCTGCAAGGCTTTGGCCACACGCTCGCCGAGCACGCCAAGACCCATTACACCAACTGCAAAATCGGCACGGTTGCGCGGCTTGCGGTAAGACCATTTGCCTGCTTGGGTGTCAGCGTCGTAGCCGTCGAACTCGCGAAAATGCCGGATCACCGCATGGCACACGTATTCGGCCATCTGCACCGACATCCCCGCGTCGTCCAGACGCACCACCTTCAGGTGGGCAGGCAAACGCAGCTGAAGCAAGGCGTCCACGCCCGCACCGATGTTGAACAAGGTTTTCAGGCCCGCTTGTTCGTCGATGAACTGCTGTGGCGGCGCCCAGACGATGGCGTGGTCGACCTGCGCTGCGCCAGGGGTCCAGGCGGATACGACAGCTTGCGGAAAGGCTTGTTGCAGGCCCTGCACCCAAGGCGTGGGGTCGAGCTTGTCAAAGCAGATGGTGATGTTCATGGGTGGATTTTGTCAGCAAGGCCAACCCCGCTATGTCGCATGGGTTAGCGCATCGCTGGCAGGGCAAGCTCCTGCCAACACCTTGGATCCCGTAGGAGCCAGCCCTGCTGGCAATTGAGGCCCTTGTGGTCTTCAGACCCGCACCTCACACCGCCAGCTTGAGCAGCTCGGCCCCATCGGCCACTTGGTCGCCGGGTGCGTACAGAAGCTCAGCCACCACACCGTCCTTGGGCGCACTGATGGTGTGCTCCATCTTCATGGCTTCCATCACGGCCAGCGGCTGACCGGCCAGAACCCGGTCACCCACCTTGACGGCAAACGACACCACCTTGCCCGGCATCGGCGCCGTCAGCCGGCCGCCTTCTTGTGCGGCCTCACCAGCGTGGGCCAGCGGGTCGAGCACGGTGATGCGGGTCGCACCTTGCGGAGTGAACAGGTGCGCAGTCTCGCCTTGCCAGTCCAGCTGACTGAAGAGGCGGGGCGTGCTGCCCCACTGCACCCACAGGCCTGCGCCATCGGCGGTAAAGCCCAACACGCCTGATGCAGCGTCCTCGCCCTCCAGCGATAAGCTCACAGCACCATCGTGCAAGTAATTCAGCCGAGCCGAGAGGGGCTGGTCTTGCCACAGGAATTCAAAGCGCCGTTGCGCCAGACCGTGCGACTGCCAGCCATCGCGGCGGCTGAAAGGGTCTGTGCCTTGCAAGGATTTTTCGGCATGCAGGGTGTGGGCCACCACGGCGGCCACGGCCGCAGGCAAGCCCACGGTTTCCTGTTTGAACAGGGTGGCCGCTTCACGCTGGATGAGCGCGGTGTCGAGTTGTGCGTTGGCAAAGGCCGACGAGCGCACCACATGACGCAAGAACTGCACATTGGTGTTCAAACCCACGATGTGGGTTTGTGCCAATGCGGTGTCGAGCCGGGCAAGCGCTTGCTCGCGGGTGTCGCCGTGCACGATCAGCTTGGCCACCATCGAGTCGTAAAAAGGGCTGATGGTGTCGCCCTGGCGCACGCCATCGTCGATGCGGACCGCGACGCTTGTGCCGCTCATGTTGGCGAGCTGAAAGCTGCTCGCTTGGGGCTTGCGGTAAACCTGCAGCGTGCCGGTGGCGGGCAGGAAGTTGTTGTCGGGGTTTTCAGCGCAGATGCGCGCTTCGATGGCATGGCCCTGAATGCGCAGCTGGTCTTGCCGCAAAGGCAAGGGCTCGCCATTGGCCACGCGCAACTGCCACTCCACCAAGTCCAGCCCGGTGATGGCCTCGGTGACCGGGTGTTCGACCTGCAAGCGGGTGTTCATCTCCATGAAAAAGAACTTCATCGACTCTGGTTGGTCATAGGCCGCTTGCTCGACGATGAACTCCACCGTGCCCGCGCCCACATAGTTCACAGCCTTGGCAGCGGCCACCGCCGCAGCGCCCATTTGCGCACGCAGGGCGTCGGTCATGCCGGGGGCCGGGGCTTCTTCGAGCACTTTTTGGTGGCGGCGCTGCACCGAGCAATCGCGCTCGAACAAATACACGCATTGGCCGTGCGTGTCGCCAAACACCTGGATCTCAATGTGGCGGGGGCGCTGCACGTATTTTTCGATCAGCACCGCATCGCTGCCAAAGCTGTTGATGGCTTCGCGCTGGCAACTGGCCAAGGCCGCCGCAAAGTCTTCGGACTTTTCCACCACCCGCATGCCTTTGCCACCGCCCCCCGCGCTGGCCTTGATCAGTGCCGGGTAACCGATGCGATCCGCTTCGCGTTGCAGCAAGGCCGGGTCTTGGTTTGCGCCGTGGTAGCCGGGCACCAAAGGCACACCTGCGGCTTCCATCAAGCGCTTGGATTCGGCCTTCAAGCCCATGGCCAAAATGGCCGAGGCCGGTGGGCCAATGAACACCAAGCCCGCTGCGGCGCAGGCCTTGGCGAAGTCTTCGTTCTCGCTCAAGAATCCATAACCGGGGTGCACCGCCTCGGCCCCGGTGGCCTTGGCGGCTTGCAAAATCCGCTCCCAGCGCAGGTAGCTGTCTTTGGGGGCGCTGCCGCCCACATGCACCGCTTCGTCGCAGGCCAGCACATGCTTGGCGCCGGCATCGGCATCCGAATAAACGGCCACGGTCTGGATGCCCATGCGGCGCGCCGTAGCGGCCACACGGCAAGCGATTTCGCCACGGTTGGCGATCAGGATTTTTTTGAACATGTTTGCTTCCTCAAGCCAGCCATTGGGGTTTGCGTTTTTGCAAGAAGGACTGCACGCCCTCTTTGCCTTCAGCGCTTGAACGGATGTCGGCGATGCCCGCCACCGTCTGCGCCACCAGAGCGTCGTTGATCTCGCGCTCGGCCACGTTTTGCACCAGCTTTTTGCACGCCCGCACGGCATGGGGGCTGGCGTTCACCAGCGCTTGCGTCAGCTCAGCCACTTGGGCGTCCAATGCATCGGCGGTCACCACCGCATTCACCAAGCCGATGCGGTGCGCCTCGGCGGCACCAAAGCGCTCAGCGGTCAAAAAGTAGCGGTGCGCCGCACGCGTGCCCATGGCACGGATCACATAGGGGCTGATGGTGGCCGGTATCAAGCCCAGCTTGACCTCGCTGAGACAATAGTTCGCCGTGTCCACACTCACGGCCATGTCACACGCGGCCACCAAGCCCATACCGCCCGCATACACATCGCCCTGCACGCGGGCGATGGTGGGCTGGGGGCATTCGTAGATGGCGCGCAGCATGGCCGCCAGCTCGCCCGCATCGGCCAGGTTTTCTTCGCGGCTGTAATCGGCCATGCGGCGCATCCAGTTCAGGTCTGCGCCTGCGCAAAAAGCGGGGCCTTCGGCGGCCAGCACCACACAGCGCACGGCGCTGTCTTGGGCCACCGCCAGAAAAGCGTTTTTCAGCTCGGCAATGACTTCGTCATTGAAGGCATTGCGCACATCGGGGCGCGACAGCGTGATGGTGTGCACGCTGTTTTGGGTGGAAAGGGTCAGGGCTGTCGTCATGGCAACCCCATCACATCCGGAACAGGCCGAACTTGGTTTCAGGAATCGGCGCATTCAGCGAGGCGCTCAGGCCCAACGCCAGCACGCGGCGCGTGTCGGCGGGGTCGATCACGCCGTCGTCCCAAATGCGGGCGGTGGCGTAATACGGGTGGCCTTGGTCTTCGTACTGTTGCTTGATCGGGGCTTTGAAGGCCTCTTCTTCCTCCATGCTCCAGCAGCCGCCCTTGCCCTCGATGCCGTCGCGCTTGACGGTGGCCAACACGCTGGCCGCTTGCTCGCCGCCCATGACGCTGATGCGGGCGTTGGGCCACATCCACAAAAATCGCGGCCCGAAAGCGCGACCACACATGCCGTAATTGCCTGCACCAAAGCTGCCACCAATGATGATGGTGAACTTGGGCACCGCCGCTGTGGCCACGGCGGTGACCATCTTGGCGCCGTTGCGGGCGATGCCTTCGTTTTCGTATTTGCGCCCAACCATGAAGCCGGTGATGTTTTGCAAAAACACCAGCGGCGTCTTGCGCTGGCAGCACAGCTCGATGAAGTGCGCACCCTTAAGGGCCGACTCGCTGAACAAGATGCCGTTGTTGGCGATGATGCCCACCGGCATGCCTTCGATGCGGGCAAAACCACAAATCAACGTCGTGCCAAAGCGCGACTTGAATTCATCGAAGTCAGAGCCATCCACGATGCGGGCGATGATTTCGCGCACGTCAAACGGCTTGCGCGTGTCGGTCGGGATCACGCCATACAGCTCTTGCGCATCGAATTGGGGCGGCACGGGGGTGTGCGTGGCAATGTTCGGGGCCTTTTGGGCATTGAGGTTTTTCACGGCCTGACGGGCCAGCGCCAGTGCGTGCACATCGTTTTGCGCCAAGTGATCGGCCACACCCGACAGGCGGGTGTGCACATCGCCACCGCCCAAATCTTCGGCTGTGACCACCTCGCCCGTGGCCGCCTTGACCAGCGGTGGGCCACCCAAAAAGATGGTGCCCTGGTTTTTGACGATGATGGTTTCGTCGCTCATGGCAGGCACATAAGCGCCGCCCGCCGTGCAGCTGCCCATGACCACCGCGATCTGCGCGATGCCCAGTGCGCTCATGTTGGCCTGGTTGAAGAAGATGCGGCCAAAGTGGTCGCGGTCAGGAAAGACATCGTCTTGGTTGGGCAAATTGGCCCCGCCCGAGTCCACCAGATAGATGCAAGGCAAGCGGTTTTGCTGGGCGATTTCTTGCGCCCGCAGGTGCTTTTTCACCGTCATCGGGTAATAGGTGCCGCCTTTCACCGTGGCGTCGTTGCACACGATCATGCAGTCCACCCCGCTCACGCGGCCAATGCCCACGATCACGCCCGCGCTGGGCGCATCGTTGTTGTACATATTGAGGGCGGCCAGTGGCGCAACTTCGAGGAAGGGCGTGCCGGGGTCGAGCAGCATCTGCACCCGGTCACGCGGCAGCAACTTGCCGCGAGCGGTGTGCTTGGCACGCGGGGCCTCGCCACCGCCTTGGGCCACGCGTTCCAGGTGGGCGCGCAGCTCGTCGACCAAGCCACGCATGGCAGCGGCATTGGCCTGAAAGTCAGCCGAACGCGGGTTCAATTGGGAGTGCAAAACGGTCATGGTGCTTCCTTGGCTGCGCGACGCTCGGCACCAGCCAGCGTCGCATCGATCGTGCAATGCCCGCCAGCTTAGCGCCTGCAGGCGTCTGGCATGGCGTCAATTGGGTTGCAAATCGTGCCACAATCATCGCCACGATGAGTACCTCGATCAGCGCCCTTCCCAGCCCAAATGCCATTGGCCGTGCCGAGACGCCGATGGCATTTGTACAAGCCATCGTGATGGCTTACACACAACGTGGCCTGGACCCCAGCACAGCCTTGTCGACAGCACAAATTGCGCCAAGCTCACTCAAGCAAACCGAGGCACGCATCACCGCCACACAAATGGAGTGGCTGTCCGCCACCGCCATGCGCGAACTGGACGACGAGGCGCTGGGCTGGTTCAGCCGCCGACTGCCTTGGGGCAGCTACGGCATGCTGGTGCGGGCCTCGTTGACCGCGCCCACCTTGGGCGTGGCACTGAACCGCTGGTGCCGCCACCACGGCCTGCTGACAGACGACATCCATTTGCAGATCAAACAAGAACAGGGCGTGGTCAGTCTTCAATTGCAAGAAAACAGAGACTTGGGGGCGCTACAGGAATTTTGCGTGGTGTCGGTACTGCGCAACGTGCTTGGCGTGGCCTGCTGGCTGACCGACTCGCGCATTTCGCTGCGGCAAACCAACTTGCGATTTGCCGCACCGCAACACGCAGACAGTTACCGCGTGCTGTTTGACGGACCCACCCAATTCAGCACGGCAGAGCACAGCCTGCAGTTCGATGCGGGTTACCTGAGCTTGCCCGTGCGGCGCAACGAGGCCGCATTGCAACGCATGCTGCAACGCGCGCTGTTGCTCACGGTGCGGCCTTATCGGCGTGACCGCCTGCTGGTAGAAAAGGTGCGCCAGGCCCTGGCCGAACACCCTCAAAGCACTCGCAATGCCGATGACCTGGCCGCTTGGCTCAACGTGTCGGCCCGCACCCTGCACCGGCAACTGAAAGAAGAAGGGGCCAGCTTGCAACAACTGAAAGACGCAGTGCGGCGCGACCTGGCCAAGGACCTGCTGCTGCGCACGCCGCGTGCCATCAAACAGATTGCTTCAGAAGTGGGTTTTCAAAACGAAAAAAGCTTCATGCGGGCGTTCAAGACTTGGACGGGGCAAACGCCCGACGAGTTTAGATCGGGGCAGTGACCCGCTCTGCGCGATCAGCCGGCCGGGGATGCAGGCGATTTGTCGTCCGGTATGAGGATCAGGCCAAGTAAAGTGGTCACGCAAAACGCCGCCCCCGCATAGAAGGTGAATGAGGCACCACAGCGGTCCCACAGAAACCCAGCCAAGACGCTGGCCACCAGCATGGCCATGCCGCTGACCAGATTGAAAAAACCAAACGCAGTCCCGCGCAAATCAACGGGCGCAGTGTCTGCCACCATGGCGGCCAACAAGCCTTGGGTTATCCCCATGTGCACGCCCCACAGCATCACCCCCAACAGCACACGAATCCCATGGTGGCCACTGGCTAACACCAGATCGGCAGCCACCAACACAAGCAAGCCCCAGCCCAACAATGCCCGATGGCTCATGCGGTCAGACAGCCAGCCGAAGGGATAGGCCGTGGTCGCGTACACCAAGTTCATGGCCACCATGACCAAAGGGACCCAGGCCAGCGCCATGCCGCTTTGCTCCGCACGCATCACCAAGAAAGCCTCACTGAACCGGGCCAGGGTGAACAGCGCGCCCACGACGACGACCCCCCAATAAGTCCGACTCAAACACTTCAAACTGTCACGCTGGATCGGATTGCGTTTGGCTTTACTTTCATGCCGGACAGGTTCTTGCACACCCCACACCAGCAGGGCCACCGCCAATGCAGCAGGAACCACGGACACCCAGAATACGGCTCGGAAATCGTTGGCCCAAAGCAGCATCAAGCCCACACCCAACAACGGCCCAAGGAAAGCCCCCACAGTGTCCAGCGATTGCCTCAAGCCAAATGCTGCACCGCGCACTTCGGGTGGGGCGATGTCAGCAACCAAGGCATCTCGTGGTGCGCCACGAATGCCTTTGCCGATGCGGTCGACAAACCGCGCCGTCAATACCCAGCCCATGGTCGGCGCCAGGGCGAATAAGGGTTTACTCAAAGCGCCCATCGTGTAGCCTATGACCGCCAAGGCTTTGCGCTTGCCTAGGTAGTCACTGATCACCCCGGAGAAGACCTTGACAATCAGGGCCGTGGCTTCGGCGATGCCCTCGACCAAACCCACCGTCAAGGCACTGGCCCCCAGCACGCCCACCATAAAAAGTGGCAAAAGACTGTGAATCATTTCCGAGGAAATGTCCATCAACAGACTGACAAAACCCAAGGCCCAAACACCTGCTGGAATTTTGCGCAAAGCAGTAGAGGGCTGCTGTGTCAAAGCTTCAGACCAAGCGCAACTCGTGCATGCCGGCGAACACCCGCTGTGCACCCGCCTGCAGCAGCGGTGCATGCTCAGCGGGCGGCTGGGCATACGCCCACACCGTCGCGCCAGCGGCCACCCCCGCCGTGATGCCCACGGTGCTGTCTTCGATCACCAAGCAGCGCGCAGGGTCGATCTGCAAATGTGCGGCCGCGGCCAAGTACACATCGGGGTGCGGTTTGCTGCGGGGCATTTCGTGCCCACTGAATATGCGGCCTTCAAAGAAGTCCATCAAGCCCACTTGTTTGAGCATCATCTCGACCTTGAAGCGGTCTGCGCCCGAGGCCACCGCAATGCGCCCTTGGCAGTGATCGTGCAAATGCGCCACCGCTTCGTGCACGCCTTCGATGGCCGTGATGTTTTGCGTCAACCGCTCGTTGCGCCGGGCAAAGAACTGCTCCAGCCAGACATCGGTCAAAGGCTGACCGGTGTGGGCCTCGATGGTGTCGCGCTGGCTTTTGACGGTGTGGCCGACAAAGCGCTGCATGCACTCGGCCAGGGTCATGCGCCAGCCTTGTTCTTCAAACATATCACGCAGCACACCGCAGGTGATGGCTTCGCTGTCCACCAGCACGCCGTCGCAGTCAAACAAGATGGCTTCAAAGTTCATGCGGCGAATCATAAAGGCTCAGAGCACATCGCCATCGACGTAGTACCAACGCCCGTCTTCGCGCAAGAAGCGACTGCGTTCGTGCTGGCGCACGGCCTTGCCGCCCACACGGAAGCGGGCGACGAATTCGACTTCAGCGGTGTCATGTCCGGTCTGGCGATGCTGCTTGATCTCCAGACCCAGCCATTGCGCCCCCGCTTCAAGCGCCAATTCGGCGGGCCGCTGGCTGCGGTGCCAGGTGGCCAACAGGTAGTCCACATTCCCGCGCACAAAAGCGCTGTAACGCGAACGCATCAGGCTTTCGGCATCGGGGGCGTTTGGCTGGGCGTGGTAAAGGCCGCAGCAAGCATCAAAACGCAGTGCTTGACCTTTGGCGTTGGTGCGGCAGCAAGGACAGTGTGTCAAATTCATAGGCTTGTTTTGCAGGTCAGGGCTGAAGCCGCCAACCTACGAGAATCGGGCATCAAGCGCCTTTTCGAGAAGCGCTTTCGGCCTTGTGCTGCGCCAGCGTGACCATGGGCGCGCAGGCCTTTTTCCAGGCGGCATAACCGCCGTCGATGTGGGCCACATTGGTCATGCCCATGTCTTGCAGGGTTTTGGTGGCCAAGGCGCTGCGCCAGCCAGCCCCACAAAACAAAATGAAGTGCTTGCTTTCGTCGGCAAACACCGGCTTGAAGTACGGCGACGCCGGGTCAACCCAAAATTCCAACATGCCGCGTGGCGCGAGCAATGCGCCGGGCACCGTGCCCTCTCGCTCAAGTTCACGCACATCGCGAATGTCAACGATCTGCACGTTCGGGTCGTTCAGGCGGGCCCGAACTTCGTCCACGTTGTACGTCGTGACTTGGGTCATGGCCTCATCAACGAGCGCCTGGAATCCTTTGGTGATCGGCATATTTTCTCCCGTTATCGATTGGCTTCTTTGCAGGCTTTTGCAAGCATCAAAGCGCGCGCTGGATGATGATTTTTTGCACGTCGCTGGTGCCTTCATAGATCTGGCACACGCGCACATCGCGGTAGATGCGCTCGACCGGGAAGTCGCTCACATACCCATAGCCGCCCAGCGTCTGGATGGCGGCCGAGCAGACTTTTTCGGCCGCTTCGCTGGCGAACAACTTGGCCATGGCGGCTTCTTTCAGGCAAGGGCGACCGGCATCGCGCAGGCTGGCCGCGTGCCAAATGAGTTGACGCGCCGCTTCGAGCTGTGTGGCGCATTCGGCCAAACGAAAACCCACCGCTTGGTGGTTGAAGATGGCGGTGCCAAAGCTTTCGCGCTGCTTGGCGTAATCGATCGCCACATCCAATGCGCTGCGAGCCATACCCAGACTTTGGGCAGCAATGCCAATGCGTCCGCCTTCGAGTGCCGACAGGGCGATCTTGTAGCCCTCGCCCTCTTGACCGATCAGATTTTCAGCCGGGATGCGGCAACTGTCGAAGTTGATCTGCGCGGTGTCGCTGCTGTGTTGGCCCAACTTGTCTTCCAGACGGGCCACCACATAACCCGCGGCGCTAGTAGGGACCAAGAAGGCGCTCAGACCTTTTTTGCCCGCGCCCTTATCCGTGACGGCAATCACAACAGCCACATCGCCATGCTTACCGCTGGTGATGAACTGCTTGACACCGTTGATGACGTAGTCGTTGCCCTCCTTGACGGCGGTGGTGCGCAGGGCTGATGCATCGGACCCCACATGCGGCTCGGTCAGGCAGAACGCGCCCAGCATCTGGCCTTGCGCCAAGGGCGTGAGCCACTGCGTTTTTTGAGCGGCATTGCCGTACATCATCAGGATGGCATTCACCGGACAGTTGGTCACGCTGATGGTGGTGCTCACACCGCCATCTCCGGCCGCGATTTCTTCGAGCACCAGTGCCAGCGTCACATAGTCAAGGCCCGCACCGCCCAGCTCTTCGGGCACACAGATGCCGTAAGCGCCCAGCTCGGCCAGGCCCTTGTGCACCTCTTTGGGGAAATGGTGCTTTTTGTCCCATTCGGCGGCGTGGGGCCACAGCTCACGCTGGGCAAAGTCGCGCACCGCATCGCGGATCATTTCTTGGTCGGGGGTCAGCAGCATGGGGCTCTTTCGTTCAGATCAGTTCCAAGGCCACCGCCGTGCCCTCGCCACCGCCGATGCACAGAGTGGCCAGGCCGCGTTTCAAGCCACGCGCTTTCAACGCGTGGATCAGCGTGACCATGATGCGGGCACCCGATGCGCCGATGGGGTGGCCCAATGCACAGGCTCCACCGTTCACGTTGACTTTGTCGTGCGGCACGTTCAGCTCTTTCATCAGCGCCATGGGCACCACGGCAAAGGCTTCATTGACTTCCCACAGGTCCACGTCTTCGACCTTCCAGCCGGCTTTGGCCAAGGCCTTTTGGGTGGCACCCACGGGCGCGGTGGCAAACCATTCAGGCTCTTGCGCTTGGGTGGCATGGCTGACGATGCGGGCCAAGGGCTTGCAGCCGAGTTGGGCGGCGGTGCTGGCGCGCATCAAGACCATGGCGGCGGCACCGTCGTTGATCGACGAGCTGCTGGCGGCAGTGATGGTGCCGTCTTTTTTGAAGGCGGGTTTGAGGCTGGTGATCTTGTCAAGCTTGACTTTGCCGGGGCCTTCGTCGATGGACACCACGCGCTCGCCGCTGCGGTCTTTCACCGTCACAGGGGTGATCTCTGCCGCAAAGGCACCCGACTCGGTCGCGGCCTTGGCGCGCTGCACACTGGTGGTGGCAAAGTGGTCTTGCTCGGCGCGGGTGAAGCTGTATTTGGCCGCGCAGTCTTCGCCAAATGTGCCCATGCTGCGGCCGGGCTCGTAAGCGTCTTCCAAGCCATCGAGCATCATGTGGTCAAAGATGCGGTCGTGGCCCATGCGGTAGCCGCTGCGGCCCTTGAGCATCAAATAAGGCGCATTGGTCATGCTTTCCATGCCCCCGGCCACCAGCACGTCGTGCGTGCCGGCCACCAGCATGTCGTGCGCAAACATGGCCGCACGCATGCCCGAGCCGCACATTTTGGAGAGCGTCACCGCACCCGCGCTCTTGGGCAAGCCGCCTTTGAACGCGGCTTGGCGGGCGGGCGCTTGACCTTGCCCGGCCATCAGGCAATTGCCAAACAACACTTCGGTGACGAGTTCCGGGCTGAATTGCGAGTTCAGGCCCGCACGCTCGACCGCGGCTTTGATGGCGGCGCCACCCAGATCATGGGCGGCCAAGCTGGCGAAGTCGCTTTGAAAACTGCCCATGGGGGTGCGGGCAGCGCTGACGATGACGATGGGATCGGACATGGGGTTTCTCCAAAAAATTCATAAAGAAGTCAACTTTCGCCGGCTGAAGCCACCGAGGAAAGAGGCCTGAAGGTGTACGCCACACACGCCGGTCATGGGCCTCACATGCCGCCGCGCGGATAGCGCTTGAATGCGCTGCGGAACACATTGACCACCTCGCTGGCGTTGCTCATGGTGACGCCCAGGTCTTTGACCAAGCCGTTGTCCAGGCCATAAATCCAGCCGTGCACGGTGACTTTTTGGCCCCGGCTCCAGGCGTCTTGCATGACGTTGGACAAGGCGACGTTGCCCACTTGCTCGATCACGTTCATCTCGCACATGACCGATTCGAGCTGTTCTTGGGGCAAATGGTTCAGGCGCTGACGGTGGCGCAGGCGAACGTCTTGCACATGGCGCAGCCAGTTGTCGGCCAAGCCCACGCGGGTGCCGCGCGTGGCGGCCAAGACGCCGCCGCAGCCGTAGTGACCGACCACCATGATGTGCTCCACCTTGAGGGCATCGACCGCGTACTGGATGACCGACAGGGCATTGAGGTCGGAATGCACCACCACGTTGGCCACGTTGCGGTGCACAAACACTTCGCCCGGGTCCAGCCCGGTGATCTGGTTGGCAGGCACTCGGCTGTCGGAGCAGCCGATCCACAAATATTTGGGGTTTTGCTGGTTGGCCAGACGCGAGAAGTAGGCTGGGTTCTCCGTGACCATGCGTTCGGCCCAGGCACGGTTGTTGTCAAAAAGGTGTTGCAGTGATGTACTCATGCTGGGATTGTCGCAGTGCCGCCAGACCGTTTCGTGACAGGCGGTTTCAGCAGGTTTCGGCAAACAATTCGCGGCCGATCAACATGCGGCGAATCTCACTGGTGCCCGCGCCGATTTCATACAGCTTGGCATCGCGCCACAGACGGCCCAACGGGTATTCGTTGATGTAGCCGTTGCCACCAAAAATTTGCACGCCCTCTCCCGCCATCCAGGTGGCTTTTTCGGCGGTCCACAAAATGACGCTGGCGCAATCCTTGCGCACTTGACGCACATGCTCAACGCCCAGCAAGTCGAGGTTTTTGGCCACGGTGTAGGCAAACGAGCGGCCCGCTTGCAGCACGGTGTACATGTCGGCCACCTTGCCCTGAATGAGCTGAAATTCACCAATGCTTTGGCCAAACTGCTTGCGGTCGTGGATGTAGGGGATCACGTTGTCCATGACGGCTTGCATGATGCCCAGCGGGCCACCTGTCAGCACCGCGCGTTCGTAGTCCAGGCCGCTCATCAGCACTTTGGCACCATTGTTCAGGCCACCCAAAATATTCGCCTCAGGCACTTCCACATTGTTGAAAACCAGCTCGCCCGTGTGGCTGCCGCGCATGCCGAGTTTGTCCAGCTTTTGCGCGATCGAAAAACCCTTCATGCCCTTCTCGATCAAAAAGGCGGTCACGCCGCGTGCGCCCAGCTCGGGCTCGCTCTTGGCGTAGACCACCAAGGTGTCGGCATCGGGCCCGTTGGTGATCCACATCTTGGAACCGTTGAGCAGGTAATAACCGCCTTTGTCTTCGGCCTTGAGTTTCATGCTCAGCACATCCGAGCCCGCGCCGGGTTCGGACATGGCCAATGCGCCCACGTGCTCGCCACTGATCAGCTTGGGCAGGTATTTGGCGCGTTGCTCGGGCGTGCCGTTGCGCTTGATTTGGTTCACGCACAGGTTGGAGTGCGCGCCGTAGCTCAGGCCCACAGAGGCGCTGGCTCGCGAGATTTCTTCCATGGCGATCATGTGCGCCAAATACCCCATGTTCGCGCCGCCGTACTCCTCACCCACGGTGATGCCCAACACGCCCAAGTCGCCCATCTTGCGCCACAGGTCCATGGGGAATTGATCGTCACGGTCGATCTGCGCCGCACGCGGGGCAATTTCGGCTTGCGCAAAATCACGCACCGCGTCGCGCAGAGCATCGATGTCTTCACCGAGTTGGAAATTCAGGCCGGGCAGGTTGTTCATGGGAGGGCTCCTAGGGGCTGTGGGGCTTGAGCGCGATGCGCTGTGATTCAAAAAAATAGAGGTCAGTACGTTTGGGCAACGGGTGCCACGGTCTGCTGCATCACCGCGCAGGGCGATGTTTTGCCATCGGCATCGATGTGCACCACCTCGGCCGATGTGACGATGACACGGCGTCCGGCTTTGAGCACTTTGCCAATGGCGCGGATTTCACCGCCTTGGAAACTGTTTAAAAAATTGATTTTGTATTCGACGGTGACCACTTCCATGCCCTCTGGGGCCACGGTGAGGGCCGCGTAGCCTCCGGCAATGTCGGCCAGTGCGCCAATGGCACCGCCATGAAAGCCGCCTTGCTGTTGGGTGAGCTTGTCGCTGTAGGGCAAGGCCAGCTCCACCTGGCCGGGCGTGGCCGACAGCAAGCGCACCCCCAAATGGGTCATCAAGCCCTGACGGGCCAGACTGAGGGCAACACGCTCGTGAGGAAAAGAGGCTGTGGTCACATGAATCCTGTGGTCAAGTCAAGCCGGGACTTTAATTGACGTTTACGTCAACGTCAATTGAAAAAATGGGCGGATCACTGCCCAGAAAATGCCCCTGACTCAAACCTGGCCTGAAGCTTTGCTTGTCTTGTTCAGCAAACTGCGGGTTTCTTTTTCGTGGGTTTTGACTTCGTCCAGCGTCGCCTCCAGGTCCGCCAGTTGCGATTCCAATTGGCGACGGTGTTCGGCCAGCACGACCAAAAACTTTTTCAACTGGGGGCCGGTGTCACGTGGGCTGTCGTACATGTCGATCAGGTCCTTGGCCTCGGTGAGCGACAGGCCCAGGCGCTTGGCCCGCAAGGTCAGTTTTAGGCGGGTGCGGTCGCGGGCCGAATACACCCGGTTGCGCCCGCCCGGCCCAGAACGCTCGGGCTCCAACAAGCCCATGTCTTCGTAAAAACGGATGGCGCGGGTGGTCAGGTCAAATTCCTGGGCCAAATCGCTGATCGTGTAAATATTCGCCATGGCGTACAGGGTCCTTCGCTGGATTGCACAAGAGAGACAGCAGGGTCAAAACCCGCCCCCTAGAATGCAAATTCATGTTTGACGTTACGTTAACGTCAATGATTCGAATGCTAACCCAAACTACCTGACGCATGTCCACCTTGCCCACAGCGCCCGTGATGCAAATTCCTGCGACACGCGCCGAGCCCGTCTCCATGGCTGCCCCCTTGAAATACCCACTCGATGAACAGTTGCCCGCATTGGGCGCGGCCATCGAGGTAGCGCCGGGCATTTTCTGGTTGCGCATGGGCTTGCCTTTTGCGCTGAACCACATCAACTTGTGGCTTTTGCGTGACCGCATGCCGCACCCCACGCAAGCGGGCGTGGTGCAAGAGGGCTGGACTGCGGTGGACTGCGGCATCGACAACCCCGCCACCCGCACGGCTTGGCTGCAAATAGAAGCATCGGTGCTGCAAGGCTTGCCGATCCTGCGCGTGCTGGTAACCCACATGCACCCAGACCACATGGGCCTGGCGCACTGGCTGTGTGATCGTTGGCAAGCCCCGTTGTGGATGAGCACCAGCGAATACCAATCGGCTTTGCTGGCCTGCACGGGGGTGTCCAATTTCGGGGGTGATGCCACGGTGCAGTTTTTTGCCGCTCACGGCTGGAACAAGGCCGAAGAGTTGGCCGTGGTCAAGTCACGGGTGGGCTACTACACCAGCATGGTGCCGCAGGTACCACGCAGCTATGTCCGCTTGATGGCCGGTGCTTCAGTCCAGATTGGCGAGCATGCGTTTGAATGCATCAGCGGCTTTGGCCATTCGCCCGAGCACATGGCTTTGCACGATGCGCAGCATGGGGTGCTGATCAGCGGCGACATGTTGCTGCCCTCGATTTCCACCAACGTCAGCGTGTACGCCATGGAGCCCGACAGCAATCCGCTGCAGCTGTTTCTGGACTCGCTCGACAAGATGGCGCATCTGCCGGACGACACCTTGGTGCTGCCCTCGCATGGCCGCCCCTTCAAGGGCGCGGCTGCACGCATGGCGCAGTTGCATACCCACCACCAAGAACGGCTGGACGAATTGCTGGCAGCCTGCAGCCCACAAGCGCTCAGTGCCCACGATGTGCTGCCCTTGATTTTCAAACGAGCGCTGGATGTGCACCAAACCACTTTTGCCATGGGTGAGGCCGTGGCCCACCTGAACTTGCTGTGCCTGGCAGGCAGGCTGCTGCGCCAGCGCGGCACGGACGGCATTTACCGTTTCAGCACCGCTCAATCCTGAGACAGGTCCACGGGTGCTTGCCGCAGGGCTTTGCGCCGCTGGGCATAGTCGGGCATGACCTCACCCACGGTTTCCCAAAAGCGGGGGCTGTGGTTCATCTCGCGCAAATGCGCCAACTCGTGCACCACCACATAGTCGATCTGGCTGATGGGCAAGTGGATGAGCCGCCAGTTCAAGCGAATGTGGCCATCGTTGCGCGCACTGCCCCACCGGGTGCTGGCACTCGACAAACTGAGCTTGAGCCAGCGCACCCCCAACAGCGGCGCAAAGTGCTGCAAGCGCTGCTCAAACAAGGCCTTGGCCTGCCTCTTGAGCCAGACCTGCGCGGCATCGCGCACTTGCGTGACCGATGCACCTGGCGGCACCGTGACCGGCAAAATTTGATCGGGCGCGATGTCTTGCCCGTGCACGCGGCCCACGCCGCGCTCGAGCACACACAACTGCACGGTGCGCCCCAAAAATGGCACTTCAGCACCATGACGCCACTCGATGGCTTTTTGAAATTGTTCGGTTTGCCGCTCTTTGAACTGCTGCAACTTGGCCACGATCCAGGGGCCTTTTTCCTGCACAGCGGCGTCCACCTCGCGCAACGTCACCCAGTTGGGCGCGCGCACCACCAAACCATCGGCCCCCACCATGAAGCCAATGCTCTTGCGACGCGAGCGCTCAAAACGGTAAGACACCACGACATCTTGCAACTGCGCATGACGGTTGGCTGCGGGGTGGGTGAACCCGATGGGGGCGGGCACCTGCGCATCACCGGGCAAGCACTGATCGACAGCTGGCGAAGAACGGTCAGTTGAACGGTCAGTTGGCGAAGCACTCAGCCCGCTGGGCTGTGCGGTAGGCGTGACGGGCTTGGCCTGCACGGGATCGCCACCCGTGAAAAAATCCAGCACAAACTGCAAAGGCGCTCGCATGGTTCGCCCCGTGCCGGCTCAGAGGCCTGTGGCGACGGGATAAGCCTCGGGATCGAGGCGGTGCATTTCAGACTCGATCCAGGTCTCGACTTCGAGCATCAGCTCTTCGGCACTGCGGCCTTCGCTGGCGATCGCTTTGCCGATCGAGATGTCCACCACGCCCGGGGTCTTGACGAACGCGCGGGTCGGCCAGCAACGCGCCGACGTGACCGCAATCGGAATGATCGGCACGCCCGCTGCAATGGCCAAGCGGGCACCGCCGCTTTTGTATTCGCCCTTTTGGCCACGTGGAATGCGCGTGCCTTCCGGGAACATGATCACCCACACCCCCTCTTCCATCAGGCGACGGCCTTGCTGCACCACCTTGGCAAAAGCGCGCGATCGCTGCTTGCGGTCAATGTGAATCATGTCCAAACGGCCCATAGCCCAGCCGAAAAACGGCACACTGAGCAGCTCTTTTTTGAACACATAGGCCAGCGGGTGCGGCATGATCGCGGGCATCACAAAGGTCTCCCAGGTGGACTGGTGCTTGACCAACAACACCGCCGGATCTTTGCTGCCTTGGGGCAAGTTTTCCATGCCCTGAATGCGGTTTTCAATGCCCAGAATCCAGGTGCCGCTGTTCACCGCCAGACGCAGCCAGCCAGCACAAATCCAATACAGGCGGGTGCTGCTGACAAAGTAAGAGACCACGACCACGAACAGCGCCCAAGGGATGACCGTGATGGCCATCCACACAAGGTGAGCGATGGAGCGAATTAGTTTCATGGACAGGGGCGATTCAAGTCGGCGTCGTGGAAGAAGCGTCACCCAAGAGGTGATCGACAAAGGCAGCCAGATCGGCGTGCACCCGGGTATGAGCCGGGAAACTGGGCGGCAATGTCTGGCCTTGAACATCAGAAGATCGCCCGGTCAGCACCAGATGCGGCACGCATCCGGCAATCTGCGCCGCTTGCATGTCGCGCAGGCTGTCGCCGACATAAGGCACCCCCGCCAGATCGATGCCGTAACGCTCTGAGATCTGCTGCAACAAACCAGGAGCGGGTTTGCGACAGGCGCAAGCCTCGTCTGGGGCATGAGGACAGTAAAAAATGGCATCAATGCGGCCGCCCGCTGCGGCCAAGGTCTTGAGCATGTGGCTGTGCACCGCGTTGAGTGCGGCCATGTCAAACAAGCCACGGCCCAAGCCCGACTGGTTCGTGGCCAGCACCACATGAAAGCCCGCGTGGTTTAGACGACTGATCGCGTCCAAGGAGCCGTGCAAAGGATGCCACTCTTCGGGTGATTTGACGAACTCGTCACTGGCCCGGTTGATGGTGCCATCGCGGTCCAGAATGACGAGTTTGATTTGCATGGCCGTGGTTTGATCAGGCAGCCAAGCGCGACAAATCGGCGACGCGATTCATCGCCACATGCAGCGACTTGAGCAGGCCCTGGCGGTTCAGGCGCAGGTCCATTTCTTCCGCATTGACCATCACATCGTCAAAGAAGGCATCGACCGGGGCGCGCAGCGCAGCCAAGGTCTGCAGGCTGGCGGTGTAGTCGCCCGCCTTGAATTGCGCCTCGGATTCAGGCAGCAACTTTTGCATGACGGCGTAGAGGTTTTTCTCGGCGTCTTCTTGCAGCAATGCGGTGTTCACATGGGCGTCCACCTCACCGGCTTTTTTCAGGATATTGCCAATCCGTTTGTTGGCTGCGGCCAAGGCTGGGCTCTCAGGCAAGGCGGCAAAGGCCCGCACCGCGGACAAAAACTGGCCAATCTGACCCAGACGAGCGGGACGCAGCGCCATCACCGCATCCACCTCTTGGGCACTAAAGCCCTGCTCGCGCAAGCTGCCGGCCAAGCGGTCATAGATGAAGTCAATCAGCGCGCCCGAAGCATTGGTGATCTTGTCGCCAAACACGGGGATGGCCAGCGACAGCAACTCGGGCAAGCCCAAAGCCACATCTTTTTCGATCAGCATACGGATCACGCCCAGTGCATGACGGCGCAGCGCGAACGGGTCTTTGTCGCCCGTGGGCACATTGCCGATGCCGAACATGCCCACCAAGGTTTCGAGCTTGTCGGCCAGCGCCACCACCAAGCCCACGCTGTTGCGTGGCAACTCGTCGCCCGCAAAACGGGGTTTGTAGTGGTCTTCGATCGCCTCGGCCACCTCGGTGCTCAGACCATCGTGGCGGGCGTAGTAACCGCCCATGATGCCTTGCAACTCAGGGAACTCGCCGACCATATCGGTCAGCAAATCGGTCTTGGCCAGGCGGGCTGCCTGCTCGGCTTGCTGCGCCAAGGCATCACCGCCCACTTGCAGGCCAATGGCCTTGGCAATGGCGCAAACCCGAGCCATGCGCTCGCCCTGCGTGCCCAGCTTGTTGTGATAAACCACCTTGGACAGGCCTTCGACGCGCGACTCCAGTGTTTTCTTGCGGTCTTGGTCAAAGAAGAATTTGGCGTCGGCCAAGCGCGGGCGCACCACGCGCTCATTACCACCGATCACCGCCGAGGCATCCGAGGGGCTGATGTTGCTCACCACCAAAAACTGGTGCGTCAACTTGCCAGCGGCGTCGAGCAGCGGGAAGTATTTTTGATTGGCCTTCATCGTGAGGATCAGGCACTCTTGCGGGACGCCCAAAAACTCGGTCTCAAACTGGCAAGTCAGCACGTTCGGACGCTCAACCAAGGCGGTCACTTCGTCCAGCAAGGCGTCGTCTTCGATGGGCTTCGCACCCCCACCCACCTGGGCAGCCGCCGCGTTCAGCTGGCGCACGATCTCGGCACGGCGTTCGGCAAAGCTGGCAATGACCGCGCCATCGCGCTTGAGCACTTCGTCGTACTGGTCGGCGTGCGGTAAGACCACGGGCGAGACCTTGGCTTCAAAGCGATGACCTTGTGTGCTGTTGCCTGCGCTCAAGCCCAAGGCCTTGACCGGCACCACGGCGGCACCGTGCATGGCGATCAAACTGTGCGCCGGACGCACAAAGTTGACGCTGGTCCAGCCGGGCAAAAAGTTCTCGATGCCGCAATCGGTTTCCAGCTGGTACTGCATGACTTTGGGAATAGGCAGTTTGGCCAGCGCTTCTTCCAGCGCCTTTTGCAAGCCCACTTGCAGCGAAGCGCCTTTGACCACGCTGTCGTAAAAAAGGGCTTCGGCACCCGCTTTGCCAGACGCGTCGGGGGCGCGCTTGAGCGCGGCCACAGCGGCAGCCGGATCGCTCAGGTCAGCGCCCAGGGCTTGCAGCTTTTTGAGCAAGGCGGGTGTGGCGTTTCCAGCAGCATCCAGACCCACGGCCACAGGCATCAGCTTTTGCTGCACGGCCTTGTCGGCAGCTTGCGCGGCCACAGCCGTCACATGCGCGGCCAAGCGGCGGGGCGATGCAAACGCGGTCACCACGGCATCAGCACCCGCCAGGCCCTGGGCCTTGAGTTGCTCGGCCAGCACACCCGAAAAGGCCAAGCCCAACTTATTGAGCACCTTGGGCGGCAGCTCTTCGACAAACAGTTCAACCAGCAAGTTTTGTATCGTCATGTCGTTCTCCCTCACGCGGCTTTCTTGGGCATTTGGGCAACCCATTCACGCGGGGCCATCGGGAAGTCCAGACGTTCGCGGCTTTCGTAATAACTCTGCGCCACACTGCGGGCCAGGTTGCGGATGCGGCCAATGTAGGCGGCGCGCTCAGTTACGCTGATCGCGCCGCGCGCGTCCAGCAGGTTGAAGGTGTGTGCGGCCTTGAGCACCTGCTCGTAGGCGGGCAGTGCCAGCTGCTTGACGATCAGGTTTTGTGCCTGCTTTTCGTGAGCGCTGAAAGCCACAAACAAGAAGTCGGCGTCCGAATGCTCGAAGTTGTAGGCGGATTGTTCCTGCTCGTTTTGCAGGTACACGTCGCCATAACTCATGGTGTCGGTCCACTTCAGGTTGTAAACGTTGTCCACGCCCTGCAAATACATGGCCAGTCGCTCCAGCCCGTAGGTGATCTCGCCGGTGATCGGCTTGCAGTCGATGCCGCCGACTTGCTGGAAGTAGGTGAACTGCGTCACTTCCATGCCGTTGAGCCAGACCTCCCAGCCCAAACCCCAGGCACCCAAAGTGGGGTTTTCCCAGTCGTCTTCGACAAAACGGATGTCATTTTTCTTCAGATCAAAGCCCAGCGCTTCGAGCGAACCCAGGTAAAGCTCCAAGATGTTGCTGGGCGCTGGCTTGAGCACAACCTGAAACTGGTAGTAGTGCTGCAGGCGGTTGGGGKTTTCACCATAGCGGCCATCTTTGGGGCGGCGGCTGGGCTGCACGTAAGCGGCTTTCCAAGGCTCAGGGCCGATGGCGCGCAAAAACGTAGCGGTGTGGCTGGTGCCCGCGCCGACTTCCATGTCGTAGGGCTGGAGCAAGGCGCAGCCCTGGGCATCCCAGTATTGCTGCAATTTGAGAATGATTTGCTGGAAGGTCAACATGGCCTGAGCAGGCCAGCAGCGAGCTGGCGGAGGTTGGATGGGCGCAAACTTTGCGCGAACCCTTGATTTTACGGTCTTTGTCGCCTCAAAAACGCCCACCCCAGGACGGCACAACACAAGCCCCAAAGCGGCCACAAACCCCAAGCCGAAGCCCAGCGGGCAAAGGGTGTGAGGCCATGACGCCCCTCGTAATGGCCCACCAGGCTCCCCCGGGTAAAACGTGGCAATTGGTCCGTCACACGGCCCTGATGGTCAATGATGGCCGTGGCCCCCGTGTTGGTGGCGCGCAGCATGGGTCTGCCCAACTCCATGGCACGCAGGCGCGAAATGTTCAGGTGCTGGTCAACCGCCAAGGTGTCGCCAAACCAGGCGATGTTGCTCACGTTCACCAAGGCGGTAGGTGCCGTGGCCGGGTCTTTGAAGCGGATGGCCAACTCTTCGCCAAACAGGTCTTCGTAACAAATGTTGGGCGCCAAGCGCTGGCCTTGCCATTCGATGGCGGGCTGCTCGGGGCCCGCAGAGCGGAAGTCACCCAACGGAATCTGCATTTGACGCACAAACCAGACAAAGCCGGGCGGAATGAATTCGCCAAAAGGCACCAGATGGGATTTGTCGTAACGGTAAGCGCCCGGCCCTTGCAGCGCCTGCGGCCCCAGCGCCAGCACCGAGTTGGTGTAACCCTCGGACAAAGAGCCCAAAGGCAAGCCCACCAGCGCCAGCGGTCGACCGGCTTGCGCGAAATGCTGCTGCAAACCCGCCCAATACCCTTCGGGCAAATGCCGGGGCAGCAAGGGGATGGCGGTTTCTGGTGTCACCACCAAAGGCTGCTGGCTTTCTCGCAGCCGCGCGTCGTACCAATGCAAGGCATCGCGGATGCCACTGCCTGCATCAAACTTGGTGTTTTGCGAAATATTGGCTTGCAGCAGCTCCACCTGCCCCACCCCCGCCGAGGTCGTGAAAGCAGGCACCCAGGCTTGCAAGGCCCAAGACAAGGCACCCACGCCCATCAGGGTTTTGGCAGCGCGCCAGCCCACGCCAGCCAGTGCCAGCCGCATGGCCAGCGCAGCAGCGATGGCCCCCATGCCATACACGCCCACCCACGGGGCCCAGACGGCCAACACGCCATCCACATGGGCATAACCGCCCGCCCCCCAAGGAAAGCCGGTGAACCACTGGCCGCGCATGAGTTCGGCCAGCGTCCAAGCGGCCGCGAACAACACACTGAGCCCCCAAGGCCGATCGAACCACACACGATGACGCGCCAGCCCCACCCAAACCGCACAGGCCAGGGCATAAAACAGCGACATCGCCGCCGCCAGAGCCACAACCGCCAGCACCGCCAAAGGCGCAGGCAAACCGCCCACGTCGTGCATGGACACATACAACCACCAAAAGCAGCCCGCCAACCAAACGGTAGCAAACACGCTGCCTTGCCAGGCGGCGCGCTTGAGGGTGATGGATTTAGCGGGGTCGTCATGGGACCGTGCGGTGCGAGACAAACCCGCGGCCAGGACCGCGAGGCTCAGCACCTGTAGCCAACCCTGCGCCTGGCCACTGCCGGGCATGGCGATGGACGCAGCCTGTGCGGCACCGGCCAAAGCGGGCCACACGGTCTGCAGGCCGCGCGCTCGCTCAGGGCCGAAATTCATGCCTTGGGCTCGGCGGTGGATAACGCGGAAACAGGCGACACCTTGAACCAGCGCACAGCGCCAGCCCGGGTGTGCAAGACCACAAACTGCAGGCCCGCCAAAATGTATTTTTCACCCCGGCGCGGCACATGGCCCATTTCGTGGGCGATCAGCCCCCCGATGGTGTCGAAATCCGGACCTTCGGCATCTTCGCGGGCCTCTTGCAAGTTCACGCCAAAGGCCTCGCTGACCCGGTCAAGCGAGGTGTCACCACTCACGCGGAAACTGCGGTCAGGCAAGCCAAAAATATCACCCTCGTCATCGGCGATGTCGAACTCGTCCTCGATTTCGCCCACAATTTGCTCCAGCACATCCTCGATGGTGATGAGCCCCGCAGTGCGGCCAAACTCGTCAATGACGATCGCCAAATGGTTGCGGTTGTCGCGGAACTGGCGCAACAAATCGTTCAGGCCTTTGCTCTCGGGCACAAAAACCGCTGGGCGCAGCAAGGCACGGATGTTCAACTCCGGGGCCCGCTGCAGTTTGAGCAGGTCTTTGGCCAGCAAGATGCCGATGATGTTTTCTTTTTCGCCCTCAAAAACCGGAAAACGCGAGTGCGCGGTCTCAATCACCTGGTGCAGCAACTGGTCAAACGGGTCTTCAATGTCCAGCAAATCCATCCGGGGGGCGGCCACCATCACATCGCCCGCCGTCATGTCGGCCATGCGAATCACGCCTTCGAGCATCAAACGGCTCTCGGCATTGATGATGTGGTTGACCTCGGCCTCGGCCAAGGTTTCGATCAACTCGTCGGTAGAGTCAGGGCCGGGATGGATGAATTCGGCCAGCTTTTGCAGAAAACTGCGCTTGTCTTCGCGCTCGGGGTGGCGCGCAGGATGGGGGTCGGACACAGTCAGGGAGTGCAGGACATGCGGTTATGACGAAGTCTCTAGGATAGCGGATTCAAATGACAAACCACCAAACTATGGCTTGTTTGGACTGTGCCGTGCTTGACGCACCCCCTGGCGAATCTCTTGCACGGTGGCCAACCACTCGCGAAATTGATGGGCCTGGTTTTTCAATTGGTAGTCCAGCTCAGCCATCTGTTCTTGCATCAGGCCGCTCAACTGACTGTCGAGCGTGGCCTCGGGCAAGCTCAGGTAAGCCTCGCTCTCGCTGCCATCGCGCTGCACCCTGGCGCCGGCGTGGCGTGCGATTTTGAGCATGGCCACGTTTTCACTCAAGGCGTGGATAAAGATCATGCTCACGCCCTGGTTGCGGGCTTGCATCACGGCATGGTTAAAAAGACGCACACCCAGCCCTTTGCCGCGCTGATGCGAGGCCACAGACACACCAAACTCGGCACAAGTGGCCCACTGAGGATCGACCGAAAAGGCCAAATGAGCCATCGCTACCAAGTCCAATCGGCGGTTGAACACCCCAAAAATCTCATCACGGTCAAAGTTCAAACCCAACACATAGCGCTCTATTTGCTCATCGGTCGCGGGGTAACCAAAACGCAAATAACGGTCTTCGGGTGCCAATGACAACAAATGCTTGAGGATGCGCGGCTTGTGGCGTGGCGACAAGGACCGGATGGGAATCCAGCCCCCAAAAGATCGCGCAGAACCGCGTCCAACATGTGTACCGGTATCGACACACGCCACCCAACGTCGCCAAAGTCGGCGCCAAAGTCCTGGACGGGGGTTTGAAGGTGACATGGCGCAACTATACGGGTTTTCCCTTAATCCCTGCCCAATCACTCGGATTTGTCTGCGCCCCATGTTTGTCGCCTTTGAGACGTTGAAGGGCCTCACTCAGGAATTGCCCGATCACACATTGACTCTGAGATGGCCACAATGGGGCGATCTAGGAGATCAAGCGATGGAACGTATCTGGTTAAAGAATTACCCACCCGGTGTCCCACACGACATCGACCCCAACCAATACAGCAGCTTGACGGACTTGCTGGAGACGGCTTTCCGTGAGCACAGCAACAGCCCTTTTTCGGTCTGCATGGACCGCTGGATGAGCTTCAAAGAGCTGGACGAACTCTCAAAAGCCCTGGGCGCTTGGTTGCAAGACAAAGGCTTGGCTCCAGGCAGCCGGGTGGCCATCATGCTGCCCAATTTGCCTCAGTTTGCCGTGACCATGGCAGCGATCCTGCGCGCCGGCTATACCTGCGTGAACGTCAACCCGCTTTACACAGCCAGAGAGCTGCAACACCAACTGAAAGACTCGGGTGCCACGACCATTGTCATTCTGGAAAACTTTGCTGCGACCTTGCAGGAAGTGATTGAGCACTCCGATATTCAACATGTGGTGGTCGCCTCGATTGGCGATTTGCTCGGGGCTTGGTATGGCCGCTGGATGACGTTTGCCGTGCGCCATTTGGCCAAAATGGTGCCCGAGTTCGAGTTGCCACTCGACGGCGGCCGCACGGTCACAACCTTCAAAAAAGCGATTGCAAAGGGCCGTCACCTGAACCTGAAAGCCACGCCGCAAACGCTGGATGACATTGCGTTCTTGCAATACACCGGGGGAACCACGGGTTTGTCCAAGGGGGCTGTGCTGACCCACCGCAACATTGTGGCGGCCATTTTGCAAGCCGAAGGCTGGTTCACCCCGGCGCTGGCCAGCCTTGGTGATCTGCGCAAAGTCAACAGCATCGCCGCCTTGCCGCTGTACCACATCTTCGCTTTGACACTGTGCTTGCTGGCCATCCGCCAAGGCTCTCACCTGACCTTGGTGCCCAATCCACGGGACTTTGGCAAGTTCATTGACGTGCTCAAGCAGCGGCCGTTTCACATGCTGCCTGGCGTGAACACCTTGTTCAACGCCTTGATGCAACACCCGATGTTCAAGACGATCGATTTTTCTTCGCTGCGATTGACACAGGCAGGCGGCATGGCCGCCTCTGAAGGCACTGCACGCCATTGGCAAGCCGCCACAGGCAGCGCCATGATCGAAGGCTGGGGCATGAGCGAAACCTGCGCCATCGGCACCAACAACCCCGTCACGCAAACTCACTTCAGCGGCAACATCGGTTTGCCGCTGCCCAGCATCGACATCGCCATCAAAGACGATGCCGGACAAAGCCTGCCCGTTGGCAGCTCGGGGGAGATTTGCATTCGCGGTCCGAACGTGATGACGGGCTACTACAACCAGCCCGAAGAAAATGTCAAAACCTTCACGGCCGATGGTTTCATGCGCACGGGCGACGTCGGCATCATGGACCAAGAGGGCTTCACACGCATCGTCGACCGCAAGAAGGACATGATCATCGTGAGCGGCTTCAATGTCTTCCCGAGCGAGCTGGAGAACGTCATCTCGACTTGCCCAGGCGTCGTGGAGTGTGCTGTGGTGGGCATTGCCGACACCATGCAAGGCGAAACCATCAAGGTGTTTGTGGTGCGCAATGACCCCTTGCTCACCGAAGAAGCCGTGTCACGCTTCTGCCAAGAAAACCTGACCGGCTACAAACGCCCGAAATACATCGAATTCCGCGATGAATTGCCCAAATCCAACGTCGGAAAAATCCTGCGCCGGGAATTGCGCAGCAACAAATAAAGTGCCAACACGCGCATGACCGCCTTTGTTTCTTTGCCTGCAGGCGTGACCGTGTTGGAACGCGGCTGGCTATCGGCCAACAACGTGCTGCTGTGCGACGCGAACAGTGCCACGCTGGTGGACAGCGGCTACGTCACGCACCAAGCCCAAACGCTGGCACTGGTCGAGCATGCTCTGCAGGGCAGAGCACTGGACCAACTGGCCAACACCCACCTGCACAGTGACCACTGCGGCGGCAACCAGGCCCTGCAAACACGCTACCCAGCGCTGCAAACCTGGATACCGCCCGGCTCTGCACCTGATGTCAGAACCTGGTGTGAAGACGCACTGAGCTACAAACCGACAGGGCAAAACTGCCCCCCATTTCAATTCACAGGCTTGCTCCAGCCCGGCAGCAGCCACCACTGGGCCAACACAACGTGGGAAGTCCATGCAGCACCGGGGCACGATCCACACTCGGTCATTTTGTTCGCACCTGAACACCGCTTGCTGATGTCGGCCGATGCGCTTTGGCAAAACGGTTTTGGCGTGGTGTTCCCCGAACTGGTGGGGATTGATGCATTTGATGAAGTGGGACAAACACTCGATTTGATCGAGCAACTGAACCCGGTCACCATCATTCCTGGGCATGGGGCTGTGTTCACCGAAGTCGCCCAGGCCTTGGCGCTGGCCCGTAGCAAGCTCGAAGGTTTTGCCAAAAACCCAGAGCGCCATGCGCGTTATGGCGCAAAAGTGCTGCTCAAGTTCAAATTGCTGGAATGGGGTCGTATTTCCAAAGTCGAGTTCAGCGCCTGGGCCTTGCAAGTGCCCTACGTAAATGACCTGCACAAACGTTTTGGCCAAAGCCACACCTTAAGCACCTGGATTGACATGATGCTGGCCGAACTGGAACGCAGCGGGGCGCTCGAAGTGCGAGATGGCATCTTGCACGATGCTTGAGTCGAGTGCGAAGGGTGAAAAAAAAACCGCCCGAGGGCGGTTTGAATCAGGTAGACACCCCGAAAGGCACCGTGACTGATCAGGCCTTTTTGGCCCAAGCAGAGCACCATGCTTTGGCACTCACTTGCTTGCCTGCAAACAAGGGGCAAGCACCTGCTGCAGCGCCTGCCTTGCCTTGGAACAACGCACAATTGGCGCAGTTGGATCCAGCGGCGAATTTCGGATTTTTGGCCTTGTCCACCTTGGTGGCATCGGCTTTGTAGGACAAGCCGGCGGCTTGAGGATCCTTTTCGTCGACCATGGCCTGGGCCGAGGCCTCACCCATCACCATCACAGCGCTGGCAGCAGTAGCCACTTGCATCATGAAGACACGGCGGCTGGAATTGAAAGACATGCAAGGTGAAAGCATCGGAGACTCCTGAGCAAAATGGGCCAGAACATACTGGCAGCCAGATTGTCTCCTATGAAGAACTCCTTGTCTGCAACAGGACCTTAGCGCGCCCCAACCACAGCACACGGTTATTCGGGCTGCTTTGCCTACATAAAACCATTAGAAGTAAAAAAATTGACCGATATATTTTTCGGAAATATAATACCGATGCACTCGGGTCTATCCGTCGCTTTGCCCGAGACAAGCGCTTTCAATTCAGGCATTGGCGCTTACATCCCGAAACGCTCTGCGTCTGAAAGCTGGGTTTTGAAACAAGCGCCCTTTTGGCTCGAGCATCCCTTCACCCGACAAGAAGCTGATCGCGTGATTGACATAACCACTCGCGACTGGCTGCAAAGCCCTGTCACACCCCAACAAATGTGCTGACGCCATCAGGCGGCGCACTTTTCCCGGCGGAATCCTTCAAGAAACCGCCATTTTCTGCATGCAGGCTTTACCTCAAAACCTGCACGCCACCTCTCTGAAAGGCTCAACCATGAGCAGCAAAATTTACGTGGGCAATTTGCCTTACACCATCGACGACGCCAGCTTGCGTCAAAATTTCTCTGAATTTGGCGGCGTTCTGTCAGCCAAAGTCATGATGGACCGCGATACAGGTCGCTCCAAAGGTTTTGCCTTTGTTGAAATGTCCAGCGCCGAAGAAGCACAAGCGGCCATCACTGGCTTGAATGGCATGTCCGTCAGTGGTCGTTCGATCGTTGTGAACATCTCCAAGCCCAAAGAGCCAAGCACCGGCTACGGCAGCGGTTACCGCGACAACCGCAACTGATCATTTCAGTTGTTCCAAAAAAAGCCGCTTCACAGCGGCTTTTTTTTGGGTACTTTGACCCCTTCTGCCAGAGGTTGGCCACTTTTCTTGAAATTTGCGTCACCTACTCACAACCCAAGTCTGAATCGCTTATACCCTCGCCTGAATGTAAATCAGCAGACCTGCAACCGCAGATTCTTGCCACACGCTTGTACGTAGCGGCGCAGCGTGGCGACCGATGGTGAATGTTTCCCCGTTGCCAGAGATTTCTCCAGCCGCGCCACCGATGGCGCTTGCGTGCCCATCCGTGCAGCGAGCTCCGCCTGCGTCAAGCCGGCTTCCTGCCTGGCCTTGAGCAAGGCGTCGAGCAGCTCACCTTCTTCTCGTTCGATGCGTTCAACCTCGGCTTTCACGCCAGAGCGGCTCATCAGTGCCTTGACCACTTCGTCATGCGTTTTCATGCTTCACCTCTTTCAAGCGACTCATCGCCGTATCCAACTCGCGCGGGGGCGTGCGATTGGTCTTCTTCACGAAACTGTGCAACATCACGATCCGTCGGCCCACCTGCGTGCAATAAAACACCCGAGCAATGCCTTCAGCACCTTTGAGCCGAAGTTCGAACAAGCCGCTCTTCATGGCCTTGGTGTGAGGCTCGCCCAGATTGGGTCCCAGCGCCACCATGCGCCGAGTCAGCACCACATAGCGCGCAGCCAGCGTGTCAGGCAAGTCCAAGATCTCATCTTGTAAGGCTTCGCTGTAGTAGCGGATCTCGTATTCCATCGCCCGCATAGTAACAAATATGTTAATTACCGTCAAACCCGCCTGTGACCATCGCCTTGCTGCTCAAAAGGGCTCCGCTGCGCATCACAGCCACAGCACTTTTCCGACATCGCCCTCGGGCTTGGCTTTTCGCGAAAACTCGACCTGAATACATGCTCCCGTCAACCACCAGGAGCACTGACATGCAGCAAATTGCCATCAATGAGAACGAACTTGCCACACGCTGGGGCGTCAGCCCCAAGACATTGCAGCGTTGGCGATCAGAAGGCCGAGGTCCGCGTTACCTCAAGCTTTCAAAGCGCGTGACGTACCCGCTGGACGAGATCTTCCTTTTTGAAGAACAGGCACTACACGAAGCAACGTGGGAGCGTGGGAGCGATGTCGCCGTTACGTCGAATGTGAGGCTTTACTCCGCCCGGGAGATGGCCGCCGCCACCAGTCTTCCCCTGTATTTGTTTACGCACCCGAATATGCGCAGGACTTTGGAGATCCCTTGCATTCGCGTCGGCAAGCTCGTGCGCTTCAAACTCGACGAGGTCATGGCGTGGGCCAAGCGCACCCACGCCGAAATGAGTGGGTTCGGTGTCCAGGATACCTCAGACCCGATCGAAAACAGAAAGACTCTGATGCATGCCATCGGCAACCTGATCGCATAGCTCTTGAACGACCAGGACGTGGGCGAGGTTAGGGGGCAAAAAACGAAAGCCGCCGACTCCCCACCGCTCACCGGATCATCCTGATGCCAGCAGCACCATCCTGAACGCCGTCAAGTCTGGCCAGTGGCCTTGAGATAGAAGTTGAGCATCAACTCCCATTTTGATTTGGATTCGCCCCGCCTGACTCCTGTAATTTCTGCACAGGAGTATCCACCCTATTTCGGAAGAGATATTTAGCAATCAGCGCAAAGAGCAATACCAACAATGTCACCTTCCAATGCTGAAACATTGCAGACAAGACAGCAATCCCCAAGAAAAATCCAACTATTTGCCGAGGCTGAGTAATCAGCATATAAATTAGAAATATGACCAAAGCAATGTACAGCGCAGTTGCACCTACAGAAATTGCAACTAGTGCATAGGTGAGATAAATCCACAACGGGATAGGAACTACAAATCTCATTTACGCCACCCCACCCGAGACAAATACATCGAAGCGGCAGGCTTTCCGAATATGGATGCCAACGTAAGTGATATGGACATATTCCCTCTTCCGGATCAAGTGCCAGCGTTTGTAACGACTTTCGTGACGACAATTATGACTGCTGTCACGAAACTCGTGACGTGCAAGATGAAAAAAATCTACCTACCTCCATCGTCGGTCGCCGCATGCGCGAACGCCGTGAAGCTTTGGGTCTTGCTCAGGAAAAGGTGGGGGTGGCCATCGGCCTAGATGAATCCAGTGCCAGAGCTCGGATCAGCCGGTACGAGCTTGGTGTCCATGAGCCACCGTTTGCCACGGTGAAGCTGCTGTCCAATGTTTTGGACGTACCTCCGCCCTACATGTACTGCGAGGAACAGGACATTGCCGACCTATTGCTGGCTCTGCACAAGATCCCCAGCAAGGTACGGAAACAAAAAGTGGGCGTGCTGATGGCCCACATGGCAGAAGCCTGAATCCGGTCAGCGGACCAGTTCTGCCGGACTGAGCACCAAGGCGGTCCTGACGGTCACGCCATCCACCCGGCCACGAATCTCGATCTCGCTGCCGGTTTGCAGTTTCAGCAAGGCCTGGACATCCTGCTCATCCCTTGGGGTCACAAAGGCCACCACAGTGAATTTGCCAAAGGCTCCAGGCTCTGTTCCGTCCATCAACTCGGACGTGACGCGATAGCGTCCATCTTCTTTCGCAATGTCGTACACCTTGAAGCGCCACACCACCGTGGCACCGACCAGCTTGGCGGTCATGGCCTCACGTTGCAGGTCTGTTCTGGTTCCGCCGAGCACATAGGTGTCCACCACCTCTTGCAAGGCAATGGACATCACGGGCGTGTCTTTCCACGCTTGGACAGCCTGGGCAGGTTCGGTAGGCGTGTTCGCTGGAGTGGCTTCGCCGCATGCCACCAAAGCCATGCTCAGCATCACCATGGCCCATTTACTGGGCAATCCGGTCTTCATGTGTCACTTCTCCGGGCAAAGGTAAGGCACCGCAACTGCAGCACATGACGCCTTGGTCATTTCTTCGCGGGTTGGCAAGCGAACATCGGGCACGGCCACTTTAAAAGCCTTCGCGTCATCCGTGACACGCTGAACACTACTCCGCCACTCCGCCTTGGTCGAAGCCAGCACCTGATCCACCGTTGGCACCTTTTGCCCACACAGATCTGGCTTTTCTTCGCCCTGGCCCATCATCCGAAGAAGGTCATTGAAATCCTTCATGGTCTGGCAAGCATCGTAGATGTCCAAAGACGTCACCGCCAATGTCACGCCCAGCCCAAGGTATGGAATGGACTCGCTTGGCAAGGCCGCCACATTCCTGGAAACACCTTTGACCAACCTTTGATGGACTGCCGCCACGGTGGCCTTGGCTTGTTTGCCGTTCGTATCCAACTGCTGAGCCAGTTTCCGATTCTTGACATGGACGTCTTCCAGTTCCTTGGCCTGGAGCCTGTTTTTCGAATCCAGATCAGCCGTTTTTACCTTAACCGTCTCATCCAGTTTTGCCTTTGGACTGTTCGCCAAAGCCCGGTCTGCAACAGCCTGACCGCCGATGGAGAGAACACGCCACAAAGCGTTGTGCATCCAGTCATGGGCACCGGCACTCACCAGACTGGCCACATTACTTGCCAGCAAGCCCACCAGGGAGAAGGACACCAACAACGTCTTGAAGGCCACGAATCGGCGCCATAGGCTGGGCTGCTGGGGTATCGAGGGGTCACGGGTCATTAGCTCTCCTGTCCTGCCTAAAGGGCTGAGAAGAATTGTGGCATGCGTTATTCAGCCACCCAGAAAGCAGAAAACCCCCACCAGCTTGCACTGATGAGGGTTTCAATTTTGGTGGCCTGGGTCGGAATCGAACCAACGACACGCGGATTTTCAAAACGCTAATGAACCATAAGAGATGTTTTAGCCCAAGCATCTGCAGCGTTCTAAAAGTGGGGTGTGCGTGTTTTTGCTGCGTTTCGTAAAACGCTGCTGTCAATGTATCTCGCACCATTTTTACTATACCTCTCATCCGTGTTGCCGAGATTTTTTAATCACTACATTTCGCCGTCATAACCAGCGTTTTCACGCCGTTTTGCAACATTTCAGCGTTGCACTACGCTGTCAAGCACAGCACTACGCAGCGTTAGAAGCGTTGCTGTTGTTGCTTGCGTTTGCGTTCTGCTTCACGCTGTTGTCGTTGTCGCTCGCGTTCTGCGTGTAGTTGCTCTCTACTACGCTCAACGCCTTGCTTGAGCGAGTTGATGCGGGCTTGGGCTGGCGTCATTGGAGGCTTGGGCTTGATGGTGCTGTCAAGCAATGTGCTGTCATCTTCTGCTTCATCCACACGCACAGGACTGACAGCAATGCTGTTCATCCCATACTTGTATTGACACAGCAGTCTTGCGTGGATAGTGCTGTCAGCAAAGACTACTGTTTTCACCAACTTCCCACCTACACGCACGGTCACCAAATATTTGTTCATCAAGTATTTAGTGCCCACATATTGCTGCATCAACAGCCCCTGTTTATCCATAAGCACGGTTTTTCACCCTACCCAAGCAGCGTGGCAAAAACCGTGCTTTTCAATAAACCATACCCTCTACCCCCAATCCTTACCCTCCAAAGCCCTCACGCAATTTGTTGGACGCTGCCTCAATCTGTGCATCCAACTCACCACCCAATACCGCACCCTTCAGCAGTTCAAGCGTGGGCACCAAATCCTTGTCGCTACCTACCTCAACTGCCCACTTGCCCTTTGCCAACTCAAGCACTTTGGTGCCGTATCTCACGCTCAAAACCAACTTACCGTTGTCAGCAACAAACCACCAAGCCTTGACCCGTTTGCTCGTTTCCACTTGCTTGCGTTCGCCAGTGTTCGCATCTGTAATCGAGCGGAACTTTTTGGGTGCGAATGTTCCACCCGTTTGCTGTGCCTTTGCCAACTCCATCTGTTCCCACAAGCGTTTCGCCAACTTGTTTCGGCGTTGCTGGATTGGCGACATTTGCGTGGGCTTCTGTGCTGCTGTCAGTTTCAGTCCGTTCAATGCAGTCATTTCATTTCCTTTCTTTGTTGCACTGAACTAACTTTATTTTCATCACCAACATCTGGACAACCTCTTTCTGCCGTCCAGTGTCAAAGTGCCACACGCACCAAACAATCATTCACTTTTTAGTTGGCATTGTTTGGTCGCTGCTAAATAGATGTATGCAGAAACACGAACTACAACACCAAATCCGCAAATACGAAACAGCAGACACCATCAAAGCCAACGAGTGGCTGGCAGACGCTGGTTTCAACGCTCAAACATTTGGCACTACGCACATCCGATTACTACAGGCACAACAACAGGCATACGCTCTACTCACACATCACAGCAACCTACTGACTCAATCACAACGAACGACACTGGAACAGTTTCAGCAAGCAATGAGCAACAAGCGAACACGCTGCCGTCTCAAGCCTGCATCTGCCAATCCCATTCTCAACATCAGCAGCAAGATCAACAGGCAACTATTCAAACAGCACAGACATCTGACACAGGCACAACACTAAACATTTAGGCACTTCTACAGCAGATACTCCACTGCTCAAACAAAGGGAACAAACGCGGGTTGTAATATGACGGCTAATGACCCCGCACTCGCAACAGGTTGGATTGAAGGCTTGTTGCACTGAGTGAGCCGCAGAGTTGCTGCGATGCAAATCAATGCAGAAGCAGTTTGCAAGTTCCAATACATTCGTCTTGCGTCAAACTCTTCCAATCTCGTCCTGCGATGGGCTTTGCACTGACCAGAACGACACGGCGGCTTCTGTTCATCTACGCGATGACATAGCCGTCGTTTGCTCAAAACTTTCCCAAACCAGTCAATACCAAACATCTAAAGCGAAGCAAGTGGTGCCGAGTAATGCGATGGAGCGAAGCGACTTGAGCATTACGACTGCACAGCGAACGCCAGTTCGCTCATTACATCTCACACACATAGACGCACAACATCTGGCAATACTTTCGTATGACCACTTGCTTGTTCATTGGTGGTGTTAGAGCAAATCACCAGGCGAATGATTTTCAGCACCACGCAGAAAACTGCAGCACAGATTTTTGTTGCAGCAATGGGATTTCGGGCACAGACACGCAGCAACACCTCAAATCAGCCCTACACGCGGTGATCTTTTCGTCCTTGCTCGCTGCGATGCTGGCGGCATTCAAAACGCCGTTGTAGGGCTTTTTATGCGTTCTGTGCGTTTTGTAGTCCGCACCCCACGCACAGATGTAAATACTTGAGACATAACAGAATACACAAACTACTTGGACGGCAACGCAACCTCTTGTTTTAGAACAGATCACTATCAACCCGCCAAAGCATCGGGTTTCTCTTGTTCTCAACACCGATAAGAACGCACACTTATTTCACGCACATTATTTGGAGCAACATATGGCAACAGCAAAATCACTTATGTTGCCGCCGACCGAAAACTGACCATCTAAACCTAGGAGTGCCGACTCAAAATTGACCAGGGTGTTCAACTGGCCTGCTGAAATATTCAGCAGGAGAGCAAGAAGGTGATCACCATGGAAATGATAGGCAAGGTCAGGCGCATGAAGT
>NZ_FBYA01000006.1 GCF_001517545.1 Limnohabitans sp. Rim47
GGTGCTGCGTCGATCTGGTCGTACGCCTTGGCCGAACCACCGAATTTAACTGCCAACACGGTCGTAATGGCCGCTGTCAGTGTGGTTTTGCCGTGGTCAACGTGACCGATGGTGCCCACGTTGACGTGGGGTTTGGTCCGTTCGAATTTCTCTTTTGCCATATCTTCGACTCCGAAAAGTAGTGGTCAACAACCAAGACAGAGGGCGCACAACTTGCATTGCGCGCCCCAAAACTGGTGCCCTTGGCGGGAATCGGACCCGCGACCTCTCCCTTACCAAGGGAGTGCTCTACCACTGAGCCACAAGGGCAAAATCTTCTTACAAACTCAACCGAATGACTGGAGCGGGAAACGGGAATCGAACCCGTGTCATTAGCTTGGAAGGCTAAGGTTCTACCATTAAACTACTCCCGCACTGATTGCGCCGCACGAGTGGATGCAACGCCAATGCTTGGAACCATTTCCAATTACTCAAATCAACCGGCTTAAGCCAGTTTGCTGGTGGAGGAGACTGGATTCGAACCAGTGTAGGCGTAAGCCAACAGATTTACAGTCTGCCCCCTTTAGCCACTCGGGCACCCCTCCAGAAGCGAGTCTCAGATTATGCCATCCTTTTGCGAGCCCTCGCAAGTTTGGGCATAACTTTTTCACCAATTGATGGGTTTTTCGCCGTTGCGGCCCCAAAACTCAGCTGCCCTCACAAAATGGCCGCATCCCATAAATGGCTGAGGCGGGCGCATGGCCGATAAAGGCGAGGGGTGATTCGCCTCCAGAATTAAGTGCCGAGAGGCGCCCTCAACGGCTTCAATCAGTCTTTTTTTAGTCTGCGCGTGGGCGCCCCACAGCATGAACACCACAGAATGAGGGTTTTTGGCCGCAGCGATGACCAACGCGTCGGTCAGGACCTCCCAACCCCAGCGAGCATGACTGGCAGGGATCCCCGCCTCAACCGTCAGACTGGTATTGAGCAACAACACCCCTTGCTGGGCCCAATTCACCAAAGAGCCATGAGCAGGAATTGGCCTACCCAAACTTTGCTGCAACTCTTTGAACACATTTCGCAAGCTTGGCGGCAAGCGGATTCCGGGGGCCACCGAAAACGCCAAACCCTCCGCCTGACCTGGGCCGTGGTAGGGGTCTTGGCCCAAAATCACCACGCGGACTTGATCCAGAGGCGTCAACGCCAAGGCCTTGAATGGCTCCGCCGGATAAACCGTTTGACCGGCGTCAAGCGCAGTCCTCAAATGCGCTGACAAGGCGTGGCCAAAAGAAGACGCCAAAAAGTCTTGAACCAGCACCAGCCAATCGGCACTGAGTGCCTGCAAATCAGGTGGCCACTGCGACAAGCGCGCTGTCGCCATGGGCGGCTCTTCAAAACCCAGGGTTTGCTGGGCAGGCGACACGAGCATTAAGCAAAAAGTTGGGCCAAGGCCTCACCGGGCTCTGCCGCACGCATGAACGCTTCGCCCACCAGAAACCCATTGACTCGGGCTTCACGCATGCGTTTGACATCGTCAGCCGACAAAATACCGCTTTCGGTGATCAACAAGCGGTCTGCCGGGACAGCCGGCAACATGTCCAAGGTGGTCTGCAACGACACCTCAAATGTTTTCAGGTTGCGGTTGTTGATCCCGACCAAGCGGGTTTTCAGCTTCAGCGCTCGGTCAAGCTCGGCACGGTCGTGCACCTCCACCAGCACAGCCATGTCCAAGCTGCGGGCCACGGCCTCCATGTCAGCCATTTGCGCATCGTCCAAACAGGCAGCGATCAGCAAAACAGCGTCAGCACCCATCGCCCGGGCTTCATACACCTGGTAGGCATCGATCATGAAATCCTTGCGCAACACGGGCAAGTCGCAACTGGCTCGGGCTTGTTTCAGAAAATCCACACTGCCCTGAAAGAACTGTTTGTCTGTCAAAACTGACAAACAAGCCGCTCCGTGCTCGGCATAGCTTTGCGCAATGTCAGCAGGAATGAACTCAGCGCGCAGCACGCCCTTGGATGGACTGGCTTTTTTGATTTCGGCGATCACAGCAGCTTGTCCTGCGGCAATCTTGGCGCGCATGGCCCCCTCAAAGTCCCGGGTCAGAACACGGCTCTCAGCATCAGTCCGCACGACGGCCATGGGTTTCTGCGTTTGTGCCGCGGCAACTTCCTCACGCTTGACTTTGATGATTTGGTCAAGGATGTCAGTCATGGTTTTTTTCCTGTACGGGCTCGGTGGCACCGTTTTTCAAAATTCGAACAAAAATGCGGTGCATCACCAACCCGACCACCACAAACAAAGCAGAGACGCCCAAGGCGATCCACGCACCCTCACCGTGCCACATGGGTCAAACCGCCGATTGGCCAAAGGCCACAAATTGCGCCAGCTTGGCTTTGGCTGCCCCGGACTCAATGGCCACGCGGGCGCGCGCCAGACCATCGGCAATGCTGTCGGCCACATTGGCCGCATACAAAGCCGCACCAGCATTGATCATGACGATGTCCCTTGCTGCACCGGGTTGATTGTCCAGCACGCCTCGCAACATCGCCATCGACTGCTCAGGCGTATCCACTTTCAAGGCCCGGTTGCTGGCCATGGTCAAACCAAAATCTTCGGGATGAATTTCATACTCGGTGATCTGGCCATTTTTGAGCTCGCCCACCAAAGTGGCGGCACCCAAGCTGATTTCATCCATGCCATCACGGCCATAAACCACCACCGCATGCTGGGCACCCAGACGTTGCAAGGCACGCACCTGGATACCCACCAAATCTGAATGGAACACGCCCATCAGAATGTTGGGAGCACTGGCCGGATTGGTCAGCGGCCCGAGGATGTTAAAAATGGTGCGCACACCCAGCTCTTTGCGCACCGGAGCCACGTTTTTCATAGCCGGATGGTGGTTGGGCGCAAACATGAAGCCAATGCCGACCTTTTCGATGGAGCGCGCAATCTGCTCAGGCGACAGATTGATGTTGCCACCCAGCGCCTCGACCACATCGGCGCTACCCGATTTGCTGCTGACGCTGCGCCCACCGTGTTTGGCGGTTTTAGCCCCAGCAGCAGCAGCCACAAACATGGCGCAGGTCGAGATGTTGAAAGTGTGAGCGCCGTCACCTCCCGTTCCAACGATGTCGACCAAGTGCGTGGCATCGGCCACATGCACTTTGGTCGAGAACTCACGCATGACCTGGGCTGCTGCAGTGATCTCGCCGATGGTTTCCTTCTTCACACGCAGACCGGTGATCAGCGCAGCCGTCATCACAGGTGACAACTCGCCATTCATGATCATGCGCATGATTTTGAGCATCTCGTCATGAAAAATCTCGCGGTGCTCGATGGTGCGCTGCAGCGCTTCTTGGGGGGTGATGGGCATACGATTTCCTTGCAATGTTTCGATGTTGTTGAATGCGTCAATGCGTGGGCGCTTGCGTCAAAGCCAGCTTGAGGCCGAAGCCCACAAACATGAAGCCCGCCAAGCGGTCAAGGTGTTGCAATCCACTCTGCAACAAACGAGCACGCAGAGACAACCAAGAAGCTGCCAGCGCCCAGGCCATGCCAATCAGCAGGCCGTTGAAATTGAACAAACACCCGAGCAACACAAAGGTCCAGGCGGGATCGGGTGAGTTGACCGGAACGAACTGCGGCACGAAGGCCAGAAAAAACAAAGCCACTTTGGGGTTAAAGGCATTGGTGGCAAACGCCTTGAAGAAAACCGAAGGCAAGCCGGGTGCTTCAGGCCCGTTTTCGCGATCAATTTGAGCAGGCAAGGCACTGCGGGCATCCCCCGCCCCAACGCCCGACTTGGTCGTGGACCACAGCAAACGCACACCAATCCACATCAAGTACGCCGCGCCCAACCATTTGACCGCGTTGAAAGCGGCAGCAGAGTTGGCCAGCAAGACCCCCACACCCAAAGCCGCTGCCGCCACATGCACAAAACACCCCGCCGTGATGCCCCATGCGGCCACCAAGCCTGAACGCACACCGCCACGCAAAGACTGGCTGACGATGAAAAGCACATCAGGTCCTGGCGTGAGATTGAGCAGCACGCCCGCCACCATGAACATCCAGAGTTGCTGTGCGTCCGGCATGGTGTATGGACTCAGTAAACGCCCGAGCGCACAAGACCTTGCGCCGCTTCGCGGGTCTGTTCGCGCATGAATTGGCCAATACAGTCCAACGCATGGTCAATGCCTGCTGCATCCACATTCAGATGCGTGACAAAGCGCAAACCGATCAGCCCTGTGGCCAAAACGCCCTGGACTTTCAAGGCTTCCAGCAGCGCCGGGCCCCGGCCATCTGCCACCTCTACAAACACAATGTTGGTCTTGGCCGAACGCACATGCAAACCCTCTATGCCCTGCAAGCCTTGCGCCAGACGCTGTGCCAAAGCATGGTCGTCAGCCAATCGATCGACATGGTGATCCAGCGCGTGCAAAGCCGCAGCCGCCAGTACACCCGACTGCCGCAAACCACCGCCCAGCACCTTGCGCCAACGAAGCGCTTTGGCGATCAGTTCACGCGAGCCACACAGGGCCGAGCCCACCGGCGCACCCAAGCCTTTGCTGAAGCACACCGACACGCTGTCGAAATGGTCCACGATGCGGCGAACGCGTTCCATCACCGCACCGCCTTGGGCATCGGCAACCGCCGCATTGAACAATCGGGCGCCATCCAGATGTGTGGCCAAACCATGCTGCCTGGCCAGCGCTGTGGCTTGCACCAGGTAGTCTTGCGACATGGCGTGCCCGTTCCAAGTGTTCTCCAGTGCCAACAAGCGGGTGCGCGCAAAGTGACAGTCGATCGGCTTGATGGCTGACGCGATGTCGGCCAACGCCATTTCGCCTTGCGCGTTTTGCATCAGCGGCTGCGGCTGGATGCTGCCCAAAACAGCCGCTCCCCCGCCTTCATAGCGGTAGGTGTGGGCGTTTTGGCCCACGATGTACTCGTCGCCTCGCTCGCAATGCGCCATCAGCGCGCACAGATTGCTTTGTGTCCCAGAGGGCATGAACAGGGCCGCTTCTTTGCCCGTGATCTGCGCGATGCGTTCTTGCAAGGCATTGACCGTGGGGTCGTCGCCAAACACATCGTCACCCAAAGGCGCTGCCAGCATGGCCTCCCGCATCGCCGCTGTGGGCTGGGTGACGGTGTCGCTGCGCAAATCGATCATGGCCGTTCCAGAAAGTTCTTGAGCATCGCGTGACCGTGTTCGGTCAAGATGGATTCGGGATGGAATTGCACCCCCTCAATGTCGAGTTCGGTGTGACGCACGCCCATGATTTCGCCATCTTCGGTCCAGGCCGTCACCTTCAGGCATGCAGGACAAGTGGCCCGCTCAATCGCCAGCGAGTGGTATCGGTTGACGGTGAATTGCTGCGGCAAGCCTGCAAAAACACCTTCTTGGGTGGTCGTGATGACACTGGTTTTGCCGTGCATCAGCTCTTGCGCCCGAACAATCTTGCCGCCAAACGCGGCGCCAATGCTCTGGTGCCCCAGGCACACGCCCAAAATGGGCAACTTGCCCGCGAAATGTTGAATCGCCGCCACCGAAATACCCGCCTCGGCAGGCGAACAAGGGCCAGGTGAAATCACCAAGCGATCCGGTTGCCGCGCGGCAATGCCCTCCAGGGTAATTTCGTCGTTGCGAAACACCTCCACCTCAGCGCCCAACTCACCAAAATACTGCACGATGTTGAAGGTAAAAGAGTCGTAGTTGTCGACGATCAGGAGTTTGATTTTTTTCGCCATGATCACTCCAACCCTTCTTCTACCAACTCACTCGCCCGCAACAAGGCGCGCGCCTTGTGTTCGGTTTCGCGCCATTCCATCTCGGGCACCGAATCGGCCACCACGCCCGCTGCTGCCTGCACATACAAAGTTTGGTCCTTGATGACGGCGGTGCGGATGGCGATGGCCACATCCATGTCGCCCGCATAGCTGATGTAGCCACAAGCGCCGCCGTAAATGCCGCGCTTGACGGGCTCGAACTGGTCGATCAACTCCATCGCATGGACTTTGGGCGCGCCGGTCAAAGTGCCTGCAGGGAAAGTGGCTTTGAGCACATCCATGTTGCTCATGCCCTCATTGAGCGTCCCCTCGACGTTGCTCACAATGTGCATCACATGGCTGTAGCGCTCCACGACAAAAGCCTCAGTCACCTTGACGGAACCGATCTGGGCAATGCGTCCAATGTCGTTGCGGGCCAAATCGATCAGCATCACATGCTCTGCCCGCTCTTTGGGATCGTTGATCAGCTCATGCTCGGCGGCCTTGTCTTTTTCGGGTGTTGTACCACGGGGGCGCGTGCCAGCCAACGGGCGAATGATGACTTTGGCGCCCTCTTCGGTTTGCTCTTGTCGCACCAAGATCTCAGGACTGGCCCCGACCACATGAAAATCGCCGAAGTTGTAGAAGTACATGTACGGGCTAGGGTTGAGCGACCGCAGCGCCCGGTACAAGGACAGCGGGCTTTCGGTGTAGCGCTTTTTGATGCGCTGGCCCACTTGCACCTGCATGAAGTCACCCCCGGCAATGAGCTCCTTGGCTTTTTCCACGGCGGCGATGTAGTCGGCCTTGGCAAAGTCACGCTCGGCCGGATAAGACTGACTGGCTTTGACCACCGGCGCGCTGACTGAGTATTTGAGTTGTTCTTTCAGGTCGCGTAAGCGTTTTTTGGCACCCACATAGGCCTCGGGCATGGCCGGGTCGGCATAGACGATCAGGTAAAGCTTGCCCGACAGGTTGTCGATGACTGCCAGCTCTTCGCATTGCAAAAGCAAAATATCGGGCGTGCCCAAGGTGTCGGGCGGACAAGATCTCTCGAGTTTTTTCTCAATGTAGCGCACCGCATCGTAGCCAAAGTAGCCCGCCAGACCGCCACAAAAACGCGGCAAGCCCGGACGCAAGGCGACCTTGAACCGTTTTTGGTACTGCTCAATAAAGTCCAACGGGTTTCCCGCTGCGGTCTCGATCACTACGCCATCACGCACCACATCGGTCTTGGCCTCGGCACCAAAACCACTGGCGCGCAACAAGCTGCGTGCAGGCAGGCCAATGAAGCTGTAGCGTCCGAAGCGCTCGCCGCCCACCACCGATTCGAGCAAGAAACTGTACTTGCCGTTGTCTTTGGTGTGTGCCAGCTTCAGGTAAAGCGACAGTGGGGTTTCCAGGTCCGCAAAGGCTTCCAACATAAGAGGAATGCGGTTGTAGCCTTGACTGGCCAGGCTTTTGAATTCAAGTTCGGTGATCACGGCAAGAGCCTCCAAAGCGCTCAGCGACCTCAGTCGAGGTGCTTTTCATTCATCCAGGTGCCCAGCCAATGCCGGGCGCGGGTGGCGGGCAAGGCCGCACAGTCAATGGGGTCAGGCTGGCTGACGCCAGGGCCAGGCTCCTTGGCCTTCCACATGGGAATGGCTCTGCAGGCTGGCTGCGCAGGAGTGGCTAAAGATGATGAACATGATGGCCTTAGTGTAGCAAAGCCGCGAGGCCAACTTTCGACCTCGCAAAGTACCCACCAACTAGACGGCACGCAAGTGAGACGGCAAGTCAGCCAATGAGTCCAGCCATGCGGCGGCAGGGGTGTCTTGTACCCGTTGGCCATGGTTGTAGCCATACGTCACCAACACCACGGGGCACCCAGCAGCATGGGCAGCTTGGGCATCGTTACTGGAGTCACCCACCATCAAGGTTTTGGCCATGGGTGTGCCCAAGGCCTCACATGTTTTGAGGATGGGCAACGGGTCCGGTTTTTTGCGTTCAAAACTGTCACCGCCAAACACATGGCCAAAGAAATGGTCCAGCGATTTCTCTTTCAAAAGCGTGATGGCAAACGACAGCGGCTTGTTCGTCAGGCAAGCCATTGGCAAGCCTTGCTCGGCGAACACCTGCAAAGCCTCCAGCACGCCAGGATATACATCAGCGAACTGGCCATTGATCTGAAGGTAATGGTGCTGGTAACGCTGCCAAGCCCGATCAAACAAGGCATCCACCGACAGGGCCGGACAGGCCTGACCGACCCCCTTGACCTCGGATCGTGTGATCTGGTGAGCCAGCAGCGTTCGGATCAAGTGCTCCGAGCCTTTGCCAATGGTCTGCTCGATCAAGGCGTTGGAAACCGGGGGTAAGTCCAGATCAGCCATTGTGCGGTGCAGGGCCACCTGAAAATCACCCAAGGTGTGAACCATGGTGCCGTCCAGGTCAAAAATGACCGCTTCGATCTGCGTCAGATCCTGCAAAGGGCTGACCATCGGATCAACCCAGGGCCGCGCGCATTTGGTCGATTACGGCTTTGTAATCTGACTTGCCAAAAATGGCACTGCCCGCCACAAAAGTGTCTGCACCCGCATCGGCTACACGGCGAATGTTGTCAACCTTGATGCCGCCATCGACTTCAAGGCGAATGTCGCGGCCGCTGACGTCAATGAGTTTGCGTGCTTGTTCAATTTTGCGCAGGGCGGAATCAATGAAACTCTGCCCCCCAAAACCGGGGTTGACACTCATGATGAGGATCAAATCAATCTCGTCAATGGTCCATTCCAGCACGTCCAACGGCTCTGCCGGGTTAAACACCAAGCCCGCTTTGACGCCCTTGCTTTTGATCGCCTGGACACTGCGGTGCACATGCCCACTGGCATCTGGATGAAAGCTGATGAGGTCGGCACCGGCTTCCGCAAACGATGCAGCCAAGGCATCCACAGGTGAAATCATCAAGTGCACATCAATCGGCACAGCCACACCCGCTGCCGTTTTGGCATGTGGCTTCAAAGCCTGACAAATCATCGGGCCAAATGTGAGGTTGGGCACGTAATGGTTATCCATCACGTCAAAGTGAATCCAGTCAGCACCTGCGTCGATGACGCTTTTGACTTCTTCGCCCAAGCGTGCGAAATCGGCCGAGAGGATGGAAGGGGCAATTCGGTAGGTCGTCGTCATCCCTGAATTGTCGCAGTTAACATGTACCAATGTCTGCTCACACCGTTCAAATTGATGCGCTGCCCCAATACGTGGCAGACCAAAGCAACCCCCTACAAGATATTTTCGCTTTTGCCTACACCATCACAGTGACCAACACGGGCACGGTGCCTGTCCAGTTGATCTCACGCCACTGGATTATTCAGGATGAACATGGGCACACAGAAGAAGTCAAAGGCTTGGGTGTCGTGGGTCAGCAGCCCTTGCTGCGTCCCGGCGAATCTTTTCAATACAGCAGCGGTTGCCGCCTGCGTGCCCCCAGCGGAACGATGCACGGCAGTTTCTTTTTTGTGGCTGAGGATGGACATCGCTTTGATGCGACCATTGCCACATTTGTGCTCGAATCCTCCGATTCTGCACTCTCAGGGCGCACGCTTCACTGAACCCTGTTGAGTGACTTGCGGTTAAGCTCATGGTCATGGGTGAATTTGACCTGATTGAACGCTTTTTTAAACGTCCGCCACGACAGGCGGATATCGGCATTGGCGATGACTGCGCCATATGGACACCACGTCCAGGACATCAACTGGCTTTTTCAGCCGACATGTTGGTCGAGGGGCGTCATTTTTTGTCGACCGTTGACCCCTCACGTCTTGGTCACAAAGCACTGGCTGTCAATCTGAGTGATCTGGCGGCTTGCGGCGCAAGCCCGCGCGCCTTTCTCCTGTCATTGTCTTTGCCACGCGCAGATGAAAACTGGCTAGCTGGTTTTTGCCAAGGTCTGTATCAATTGGCCGACGCACATGGCTGCGAACTGATTGGCGGCGACACCACGCAAGGGCCTTTGAACATTGCGATCACCGTGATGGGCGATGTGCCTCAAGGGCAATCTATCTTGCGCAGCGGGGCTCAAATTGGCGATGATTTGTATGTCAGTGGTCACTTGGGAGATGCTCGCTTGGCACTTGAAGCCTTTCGCGGAGCCATCAGCTTGCCGCAAGCTGTATTTGATGCCGCCAGGTTGCGGATGGAATTGCCCACTCCCCGCGTTGCACTCGGGCAGGCCCTTCGCGGCATCGCCCACGCCATGGCCGACATCAGTGATGGCCTGCTTGGTGACTTAGGACATATCCTCAAAGCCAGCCGTGTGGGCGCTGAAATTGAATTGCCTTCGACGCAAACACTGATGCACACCACCGACATTTGGGGCTGCCCCGCCGATCTGTCCATGACTTGCATTTTGTCAGGTGGCGATGATTACGAACTGGTGTTCTGCGCACCACCCTCTGCATCGGATCAAGTCATCGCAGCTGCTCAAGCCTCTGGAACGCATGTCACCCGCATTGGACGAATCACCGAATCTCAAAGCCTTGTTTTACTGAATGAATTGGGCCAAAGCGTACGCAACCCATTTCGATCGTTCGATCATTTCGCATGAACATGACTCAAGCCAAAACCTCTGAAGCCGCCATTCGGCAACATAAGCCCAATGCAGCGTTCATGCTTTCACATCCGGCACATGTCATTGCGTTGGGTTTTGGCTCTGGTTTGGCCCCTAAAGCGCCGGGCACGGTCGGGAGTCTTTGGGGTTGGTTATCTTGGCTGGTGCTCCAAAACTACCTGTCCCTGTCCGCACAAATGACATTGATTCTCTTTGGACTCCTTTTAGGCTGGTGGGCATGCACCGTCACTGCGCGCAATATGGGCATCGGTGATCCAGGATCCATCGTGTGGGACGAGATCATCGCCATATGGCTGATTTTTTATCTGGTCATGCCATCCAACTTTGGCGCGCAGCTCGCGGCATTCGTCTTGTTCCGGTTTTTTGATGCGGCAAAACCCGGTCCTGTCACATGGGCGGATCAACTCTTCAAAGGATTTGGCTGGCGCGGCGGGTTTGGGATTATGTGGGACGACATCGTGGCGGCATTTTGCACTTTGCTGACCATCGCGTTGTGGAGGTGGTTTCATGCCTGACATCGCCCTGCGAGTGGCTGAGCGCTTGATGCATTTGAAATGGATGCTGTCAACAGCAGAAAGCTGCACTGGCGGCATGATTGCAGCCCATTGCACCGACTTGGCAGGGTCCAGCGCTTGGTTTGACCGAGGATTTATCACTTACTCCAACGAAGCCAAGGCACAAATGCTAGGTGTTCCGAACGAACTCATTGCGGTTCATGGAGCGGTTAGCGAGTCCGTTGCACTCACGATGGCGTTGGGTGCCGTTTATCGGTCTGGAGCACAGGCCTCTATTGCCGTCACTGGCGTGGCAGGCCCCAGCGGCGGCAGTCCTGAAAAACCAGTCGGAACAGTCTGGCTGGCATGGTGCATCAACGGTATTGTTTCAGCTGAAATCAAGCACTTTGACGGCAACCGCAATCAGGTCAGGCAAGCTACGGTGAAGCATGCGCTTCTGGGTTTGATCCTGCGACTGCCTGAGTAATCGGGGAAAAGACAGCACCAACGAAAAAACCCTCCGAGGAGGGTTTATTGAAATTCAACCGAAATTGAAATTTGGTTGCGGGGGCCGGATTTGAACCAACGACCTTTGGGTTATGAGCCCAACGAGCTACCAGACTGCTCCACCCCGCGGTATCTTTAAATTATACCTTACTCTGCTGCTGTTTCAGCAGAAGAATCCGCACGATCAACCAATTCAACCAAAGCCATTGGTGCATTGTCACCCACGCGGTAACCCATTTTCAGGATGCGTGTGTAACCACCAGGACGCTTGGCAAAACGAGGGCCCAGATCGGCAAACAATTTGACAACGCTGTCACGGTCGCGCAGGCGGTTAAATGCCAAGCGCTTGTTGGACAAACTGTCTTCTTTGGCCAAGGTGATCATGGGCTCAATGACGCGACGCAGTTCTTTGGCTTTGGGAAGTGTGGTCTTGATGACTTCGTGCTCGATGAGCGAGTTCATCATGTTACGCAGCATGGCGAGGCGGTGCTCGCTGGTGCGGTTCAATTTACGGAGGCCGTGTCCGTGACGCATGGTGCTTTCCTTTCTTTATTAAACAGGCAGCCGTATCAGGTACTGCCCGTGCACACCCCGGAAATTTTTCCGAGAACTTCGTATTATCGCTTTTCCAAACCAGCTGGTGGCCAGGCTTCGAGCTTCATGCCCAAAGTCAGACCGCGGGAAGCCAAGACTTCCTTGATTTCATTGAGCGATTTGCGACCCAGATTAGGGGTCTTGAGCAATTCATTCTCAGTGCGCTGGATGAGGTCGCCGATGTAGTAAATGTTTTCTGCTTTCAGGCAGTTGGCCGAACGAACAGTGAGTTCGAGTTCGTCCACAGGGCGCAACAAAATCGGATCGAAGCTGCCTGCACCACCGCGTTGAGCGGGCTCATTGAATGCAGACAATTCGCTGCCTTCAAGTTGTGCAAAAACAGCCAATTGCTCGACGAGGATCTTGGCAGAAGAACGCACAGCGTCTTCAGCGGTGATGGCGCCATTGGTTTCGATCTCGATGACCAACTTGTCCAAATCAGTGCGCTGTTCAACGCGAGCGCTTTCAACGGTGTAGCTCACGCGCTTGACCGGAGAGAACGATGCATCAAGAACAATGCGACCCAAAGCTTTGGTAGGCTCGTCAGCAAAACGGCGCATGCTGCCGGGCACATAGCCACGACCTTTTTCAACCTTGATCTGCATGTCCAGCTTGCCGCCATGCGACAAGTTGGCAATAACGTGCTCAGGATTGATAATCTCAACATCGTGTGGTGTCTGGATGTCAGCCGCTGTGACAGCGCCTTCGCCGTCTTTGCGCAGACTCAGAGTCACTTCGTCACGGTTATGCAGTTTGAACACTACACCTTTGAGGTTCAACAAGATATTTACGACATCTTCTTGAACACCATCAATAGAAGAGTATTCATGCACAACACCAGCGATGGTGACTTCTGTGGCGGAGTAACCGACCATGGAAGACAACAAAACACGACGCAAAGCGTTGCCGAGGGTGTGACCGTAACCACGCTCGAATGGTTCCAACGTGACTTTGGCACGGTTCGTGGCCAATTGTTCGACTTGGATGGCTTTGGGTTTCAACAGATTGGTTTGCATTCAGACTTCCTCTCAATACCCCCGGTTCGTTACACCGGTAAGGCTGATGAAGCACCCGGCTCACAATGCCTTGTGCGCCGGGAACGATTGAAACAACGAATTAACGTGAATACAGTTCGACGATCAACGATTCGTTGATGTCAGCTGCGAATTCATCGCGATCAGGAACCTTCTTGAAGGTGCCTTCAGCCTTGTCGGCATTGACTTCAACCCAAGCTGGCATGCCCACTTGCAAGGCCAACTGCAAAGCTTCAACCACGCGGTTTTGCTTTTTGGATTTCTCACGAACAGCGATCACGTCGCCGGCCTTGACCAAGTAGGATGGGATGTTCACAGATTGACCGTTCACCGTGATGGCTTTGTGAGAAACCATCTGACGTGCTTCAGCACGTGTAGAGCCAAAGCCCATACGGTACACCACGTTATCCAAGCGGCACTCCAACAGACCCAACAAGTTGGAACCTGTGTTGCCTTTGCGGCGATCAGCTTCAGCGAAGTAGCGGCGGAACTGCTTTTCGAGCACGCCATACATGCGCTTGACTTTTTGCTTTTCACGCAATTGGAGACCGTAGTCCGAAGTGCGCTGACCCGAAGTGCGACCGTGCTGGCCGGGCTTGGTATCAAATTTAGACTTGTCAGCGATCGAGCGACGTGCGCTCTTCAGGAACAGGTCGGTGCCTTCACGGCGTGAGAGTTTGGCCTTGGGGCCGAGGTAACGTGCCACTTGAAATCCTTTTATGCATCTGCCGCATCAAAAATGCGGGAGCCAGGCGATGCAAGCATGGCCTGGCGGTGGGCTTGGTTTGAAATTAGATACGACGACGCTTTTGAGGGCGGCAGCCGTTGTGCGGGACCGGTGTCACGTCAGCAATTGACGTGATGCGGATACCCAATGCACCCAAGGCACGAACAGAAGACTCGCGACCTGGGCCTGGGCCCTTGATTTCGACGTCCAAGTTTTTGATGCCTTGTTCTTGTGCTGCACGACCTGCGACTTCAGAAGCGACCTGAGCAGCGAAAGGTGTCGACTTGCGCGAACCCTTGAAGCCTTGGCCACCTGAAGAAGCCCATGACAAGGCATTGCCTTGGCGATCGGTGATCGTGATGATGGTGTTGTTGAACGACGCGTGAACGTGTGCAATGCCGTCAGCAATGTTCTTGCGGACTTTTTTGCGAACACGTTGTGATGCGCTGTTTGATTGTGCTTTAGCCATAGTGGTCTCTCAATCCTGCTTATTTCTTCAGAGCCGCTGCGCCTTTGCGCGGACCCTTGCGAGTACGTGCATTGGTGCGTGTACGCTGACCGCGCATAGGCAAGCCGCGGCGATGGCGGAAACCACGATAGCAACCAATGTCCATCAAACGCTTGATGTTCATGGTGGTTTCGCGACGCAGATCACCTTCGATGGTGAAAACTGCGATTTGATCGCGAATTTTTTCGAGATCAGCGTCCGTCAGATCTTTGATCTTTTTGGAATAAGCGATGCCAGAGGCTTCGCAAATTTGTCGAGCGCGGGTGCGACCAATACCGAAAATGGCGGTCAAGCCAATTTCAGCATGTTTGTGCGGCGGAATGTTGATGCCAGCGATACGTGCCATTTTCGTCCTCTAAAACTAATTCAATCAGCCTTGACGCTGCTTGTGACGCGGATCTGTACAGATCACACGAACAACGCCTTTACGGCGAATGATTTTGCAGTTGCGGCAAATTTTTTTCACCGAAGCCGAAACTCTCATGGTTTTCTCCTAAAACTCATCGTTACCCAGACCTTCTCAGACCAGGTGAAATTTTTGTGGCCCTGCACAAAAGTGCAGGGGTTTTTACCGAAACCTATCCACCGGCTCCAGGATTTAAAAATCCTGTTCGGTGCTCCATCTCAACAAATGATCATTCGAATCTTCGCAGTCACAAGATGCGCACATCTTGTTCACCGATCAGGATTTGAAACTGGCTTTCTTTAAAAGCGAATCGTATTGTTGAGACATCAAATAATTTTGCACCTGAGCCATGAAATCCATGGTCACGACCACGATGATCAGCAACGATGTGCCACCAAAGTAAAACGGAACATTATATTTCAGAATCAGGAACTCGGGCAACAGACACACAAATGTGATGTATGCAGCACCGGCCATTGTCAAACGCAACAAAATCTTGTCGATGTAACGTGCTGTTTGGTCACCTGGGCGAATCCCAGGGATGAAAGCACCGCTCTTTTTGAGGTTGTCCGCTGTTTCGCGGCTGTTGAAAACCAAGGCCGTGTAGAAAAAACAGAAAAACACAATGGCAGCAGCGTACAACATGACATAGATCGGTTGACCTGGCGTCAAGCTGCTCGAAACATCCTTGAAGAAGCGAACCACAACACTGTCGGTTTCACCGGAACTGAACCAGTTGATGACTGTTGCAGGCAACAAGATGATCGATGAGGCAAAAATCGGAGGAATCACACCCGCCATGTTCAGCTTAAGCGGCAGGTGCGACGATTGACCACCGTACACCTTATTGCCGACCTGACGTCGAGCGTAATTGACCAGAATCTTGCGTTGACCGCGCTCCACAAACACCACGAAGTAAGTCACCAGAACCACAACCGCAATGATCAACATGGATACCAGAGGATTCATGGCGCCTGTGCGAACAAGCTCAAACAAACCACCCATGGCATTTGGTAAACCAGCCGCAATACCCGCAAAAATCAGGATCGAAATACCGTTGCCCAGACCACGCTCAGTGATTTGTTCACCCAGCCACATCAAGAACATCGTGCCTGCCGTCAGGCTGACCACCGCAGTCATGCGGAAACCCATACCTGGATTGATGACCAAACCCGCCGATGCTTCCAGAGCGACAGCAATGCCCAAAGACTGAAATACAGCCAGGCCCAGTGCGCCAAAACGCGTGTACTGTGTGATTTTGCGCCGTCCTGCTTCGCCTTCTTTCTTCATTTGCTCGAAAGCAGGAAGAACGTAAGTCAACAACTGCATCACAATGGATGCAGAAATGTACGGCATGATGCCCAGCGCGAACACGGTAAACCGCGATAAAGCGCCACCCGAAAACATGTTGAACAAGCTCAGGATGCCACCTTGCTGACCATTGAACAGCTGCTTGAGCTGCTCAGGATCAATGCCAGGTACTGGAATGTGTGCGCCCGCACGGTAAACCACCAGCGCGAGCAGCAAGAAGATAAGCCGACGACGCAGGTCGCCGAACTTGTCCCCCTTGACTGTCTGATTAGCGCTGGTTGCCACGATGTGTCTCGCCTATCAACATTCAGGCTACGGAGCCACCAACGGCTTCGATCGCTGCTTTGGCACCAGCTGTCGCACCAATGCCTGTCAATTTGACGGCTTTAGCGAGTTCACCAGTATTGATCACCTTGACCACTTTGGCCATCTGCGAAACCAAGCCAGCTTGCTTGAGTGTCAACACATCCACTTCTGCCAAGTCCAAACGGGACAAGGTTGTCAATGTGATTTCTGCGTTGTACTTCAGCAAGTGTGACTTAAAGCCGCGCTTGGGCAGACGGCGCTGCAAAGGCATTTGACCGCCTTCGAAGCCCACTTTGTGGTAGCCACCCGAACGGGATTTTTGACCTTTGTGACCACGGCCGGCGGTTTTACCCAGACCCGAACCGATACCACGGCCAACGCGACGCGCTGCGTGCTTGGAGCCTTCTGCGGGCTTGATGCTATTGAGTTCCATCATCGGCCTCTCAGAGAACTTTGACCAGATAGCTGATCTTGTTGATCATGCCGCGCACTGCGGGGGTGTCCTGCAGCTCACTCACGGAGTTGAGCTTGCGCAGACCCAAACCACGGACTGTGGCGCGGTGCGAAACTTTGGTGCCAATCGGGCTGCGAACCAATTGGACTTTCACGGTTGATTGTGTCGTCATGTTCGATCTCCGGTTCAGCCGAACAACTCTTCAACGGACTTGCCACGCTTGGCAGCCACGTTGGAAGCTGTTGTGCAATTGGACAATGCGTCCAGAGTGGCACGAACCATGTTGTAAGGGTTGGACGAACCATGGCTCTTGGCCACGATGTCGGTGATACCGACCACTTCGAACACTGCGCGCATGGGTCCACCAGCAATGATGCCGGTACCCTTGGGAGCTGGAGCCATCATGACGCGGGCTGCGCCGTGGTGACCGTGTACTGCATGGTGAATCGTGCCATTTTTGAGGTGGACTTTGGCCAGGTTGCGACGGGCTTCTTCCATCGCTTTTTGCACGGCTGCTGGCACTTCTTTCGATTTGCCCTTGCCCATGCCCACTTTGCCATCGCCGTCACCGACCACGGTCAACGCTGCGAAACCCAAGATACGGCCACCCTTGACCACCTTGGTCACGCGGTTGACCGCGATCATCTTTTCGCGAAGACCGTCTTCAGGACCGTCGCTTTGCGGTTTTGCTGTAAATTTAGCCATTTGTAACTCCGATCCGTTTAGAACTGCAGACCTGCTTCACGGGCTGCTTCGGCCAAAGCCTTGACACGACCGTGGTAAGCGAAACCTGCGCGGTCGAAGGCGACCTTCTCAACGCCAGCAGCTTTTGCTTTTTCAGCAATTCGCTTGCCAATGACTGCGGCAGCAGCGGCATTGCCACCTTTGCCTGTAGCGCCCAGAGCCGTGCGCACTTCGGCTTCGGCTGTAGAGGCACTGGCCAACACTTTTGTACCGCAACCAGAGATAACGCTGGCGTAGATGTGCAGGTTGGTGCGGTTCACGGTCAAACGGGCCACGCCTTGCTGTGCAATGCGGATGCGTGTTTGACGTGCACGACGGAGACGCTGCTCTTTCTTGGTCAACATGATGCAGCTCCTTATTTCTTCTTAGTCTCTTTGATCGTGATCTTCTCATCCGAATAACGGATGCCCTTGCCTTTGTAAGGCTCAGGAGGACGAACAGCACGGATCTCAGCAGCAATTTGGCCAACACGTTGACGGTCGGCACCCTTGATCACGATTTCGGTCGCAGTCGGAGTGGCCACCGTAATGCCAGCAGGCATATCGATGTTGACAGGATGTGAATAACCAACAGCCAGGTTCAATTTGGCGCCAGAGGCAGCCGCCTTGTAACCCACGCCGACCAGGTTCAGCTTCTTTTCGAAGCCTTTGGTCACGCCAGTCACCATGTTGTTCACCAGCTGACGCAAGGTGCCGCTCATGGCATTGGCTTCACGTGAATCATTGGCGGGGGCAAAGCTCAGCTTGCCTCCTTCGTTGCTCACGGTCACCAGCATGTTGGAGGCGATGGCCAATTGACCACCAGCGCCCTTCACACTGATTTGATCTTGTTTGATCGACACATCCACACCAGCGGGGATGGTCACAGGCATTTTTCCTACGCGGGACATTCTTTTTCTCCCTTTAAGCGACGTAGCACAGCACTTCGCCGCCGACACCGGCTGCACGCGCTTTGCGATCAGTCATCACGCCTTGGGGTGTGGTGACGATGGCCACGCCCAAGCCGTTTTGGACTTGAGGAATAGCATCACGGCCTTTGTACACACGCAGGCCTGGACGGCTCACACGCTCAATACGCTCGATGACCGGACGGCCAGCGTAGTACTTCAGGGCAATTTCGAGAACGGACTTGCCGTCTTCGGTTTTGACTTGGAAGCCGTCAATGTAGCCTTCATCTTTCAGCACTTGGGCGATGGCCACCTTCACTTTAGAAGATGGAACCAACACGATGGCTTTTGACACCATTTGTGCGTTACGGATGCGGGTCAACAGATCGGCAATAGGATCACTCATGCTCATGTTGTTATCTCCTGCCGATTACCAGCTGGCCTTGGTCACGCCCGGAATGTTGCCTGCGAAGGCTAATTCACGGATCTTGGCGCGGCCCAGACCAAATTGACGGAACGTACCGCGTGGGCGACCGGTGATTGCACAGCGGTTGCGTTGACGGGTCGGGTTGGCGTTGCGCGGAAGCTTTTGCAGACCCAGACGGGCTGCTGCACGCTCTTCATCGCTGCGCTTGGCATCGTTGGCGATGGCCTTAAATTCAGCGTATTTTTTCGCGAATTTAGCTGCCAGTTTTTCACGCTTGAGCTCGCGCTCGATCAAAGCTACTTTAGCCACGTGACACCTCAGTTCTTGAAGGGGAAGCGGAAAGCTGCCAGAAGAGCTTTGCACTCTTCGTCAGACTTAGCCGTTGTGGTGATGCTGATATTGAGACCACGCAAGGCATCAACCTTGTCGTACTCAATCTCAGGGAAAATGATCTGCTCTTTGACGCCGATGTTGTAGTTACCACGACCATCGAACGCACGACCAGAAATACCACGGAAGTCACGAACGCGAGGCAAAGCCACGGTCACGAAACGGTCCAGGAATTCATACATCTGAACGCCACGCAGTGTCACCATGCAGCCAATAGGCTGTTGCTCACGGATCTTGAAGCCAGCAATCGCTTTCTTGGCCTTGGTCACCACAGGCTTTTGGCCTGCGATTTTGGTCAAGTCGCTCACAGCGTGGTCCATGACTTTTTTATCAGCCACCGCCTCAGACACACCCATGTTCAAGGTGATCTTGGTGATGCGAGGAACCTGCATTGTTGACTTGTAGCCAAATTTGGCAATCAAGTCAGCAGAGATTTTCTCGCGGAAGAGTTGTTGCAAACGTGCCATGCTCATGCCACCTTGATTTCTTCGCCGCTCGACTTGTAAACGCGGACGCGTTTTCCATCAGCCTGCAGCTTGACGCCCACACGATCAGCCTTACCAGTTGCAGCGTTGAAAATCGCCACATTGGATTGGTGAATCGGCATGGCCTTTTCGATAATGCCGCCAGTTGTGCCCTTCATTGGGTTTGGCTTGGCATGCTTTTTGACGAGGTTGACACCTTCGATCAACAGATGCGAGTCACTGGCGCGCAGCGACACTGTGCCGCGCTTGCCTTTGTCACGACCTGTGATGACGATGATTTCGTCGCCCTTGCGAATCTTGTTCATGGCGCGTCCTTACAGTACTTCAGGAGCCAGGGACACGATCTTCATGAACTTCTCGGTACGCAATTCACGCGTGACCGGGCCGAAGATGCGGGTGCCAATAGGCTCCAACTTGGCATTCAGCAACACAGCTGCGTTGCCATCGAATTTGATGAGGGAGCCATCGCCACGGCGGATGCCCTTGGCAGTACGAACCACCACAGCACTGTAGATCTCGCCTTTTTTGACGCGACCACGCGGGGCGGCTTCTTTGATGCTCACTTTGATGATGTCGCCAACACTTGCATAGCGACGCTTGGATCCGCCGAGCACCTTAATGCACAGCACGGACTTTGCGCCGGTGTTGTCGGCCACATCCAACCGAGATTCTGTCTGGATCATTTCTTTATTCCCAACTTGTATTTCTTGCCCGCCAGCCTTACAGCCAACAAACAGAAATCAGTCTTGGACCCGTCATTCATGCCGCGAACCACTCGCAACACTTCAGTTTGGGCAGATACCTGCGCTTTTTGCAAAGCGAAGCCCTCTATTATGTCTGAAAAAACAGGTCTGCGCAACAAGATGTCCAAATTATTTGAAATTAACAAGCGATCATGGACCCGTGAGTCACCTATTTAGCCCAGCCAAAGGGTTTGAAGCCCCTGTTTTAAATGGAACCGCCAGTTGTGCGTCGCCTTACTGGAGTCGATGGCGTGCAAACTGCCCCCGGTGTGCTTCCATAGCTTCCATAGCTTCCATAGCTTCCACAGCGACTGGCTGTCGCCTGTGCCAAATGCCCTGTGCCACCCTCGACGCGGACACAGACGACGTGGCACACAGTGTAGGAGTGTCTTTAATTTGCCAGTGATGAATGAGATATCTACCAACAAGCCCGTTTTTTGCAGGGCCCAAACAAAGTCACGACTGCAAAAAGCGACAATTCTCGGACACACCATCGGCATCAGACACACAAGGCACGCACCCCAATGACCTCAAGCTCACAGCACATCGCATTCATCGGCGGCGGCAACATGGCCAGCGCCATCATCGGCGGGCTGATCCGTCAAGGCATAAAGCCTGAGCAGATCACCGTGGTCGAGCCCTTTGCAGATACCGCCGCAAAACTACAGCAGAACTTCGGCATCACCGCCCTGCCCGCGGCGGGCCCGGAACTGGCACAAGCGCAACTGGTGGTCTGGGCGGTCAAACCTCAAATATTCAACGAAGCCGCCGCGCCCGTCATGCCGCACACCCGCGGTGCCTTGCACCTTTCAGTGGCCGCAGGCATCCGAACCGACAGCATCTGCCGCTGGGTGGGCACCGATCGGGTGGTGCGCTGCATGCCCAACACACCTGCCTTGGTGGGCCAAGGCATCACGGGCCTTTTCCCTTGCCCATCCGTCACGCCCGCCGACAAAGCGCTGGTAGAGCAGGTCATTGGCACCACCGGCCAATATCTCTGGGTACAACAAGAATCGCATCTGGATGCGGTGACCGCCCTGTCCGGCTCCGGACCGGCCTATGTGTTTTATTTCCTCGAAGCCATGACCGAAGCAGGCGTGGGCATGGGGTTGAGCCCCGAGCAGGCTTATCAACTGGCCGTGGCCACTTTCTCGGGTGCCGCCTCTTTGGCTGCGGCATCGACAGAATCACCCGAAGTGCTGCGCCAGCGCGTCACATCCAAAGGCGGTACGACCTACGCGGCCATCACTGCTATGGAGGCCGCCGGCATCAAGGCCTCTTTTGTGAATGCCATGCAGGCCGCCGAGCAACGCGCACGCGAGCTGGGCGACGAATTCGGCAAAGCCTGAAGCGGCAAGCCTTCAGTCTGAACTTGGCCTAGCGCCTGATGGCCAGCAAGGGCCGTCAGGCCACGCCATAAGAAAGCACCACGCCCACAAACACGCTGAACCCGAGCCAATGGTTCAGGCGGAAGGCCTTGAAACAGCCCTCGCGTTCCCGGTGGCGTATCAAAAAATAGTGCCAGACCACCTGGGCGGCAGAAGCAACCCAAGCCAGCCAGAACCACGCGCCTTGCTGCGGGGCGTTCAGCAGCCACGCCCAGATCAACAAATACGCCCCATAAAAGCCCATGATGGCGGGCACATCGCGGTCACCCAGGGTGATGGCTGAGGTTTTCATGCCAATTTTGAGATCGTCATCACGATCGACCATGGCGTATTCCGTGTCATAGGCCAGCACCCAAAACAAGTTCCCCAGCAACAAACCCCAAGCCAGCAAAGGCACATCGCTTTGCACTGCGGCAAACGCCATCGGAATGCCGAAGCTGAACGCCACGCCCAACACCGCTTGCGGCATGGACACATAACGCTTGGCGTAGGGGTAAATCAGTGTCACCGCCAAAGCGGCAAACGACCACTGGATGGCAGCCGTGTTCGTCGTCAGTACCAAACCAAACGCACACAACGCCAGCACGGCCCCCACCCACAAAGCCTCTCGGGTGCTGATGCGCCCGCTCGTCACCGGGCGGTTGGCGGTGCGTTTGACGTGTTTGTCAAAGTCGCGGTCGGCCACGTCGTTCAGACAGCAGCCCGCGCTGCGCATGAGGATCGTGCCCAAAGTGAACACCGAGATCAGATGCCAGCCCGGAAAGCCGCCTGCGGCCACCCACAACGCGGCCAAGGAAGGCCACAGCAACAGCAGCCAACCCGCAGGACGGCTCCAGCGGATCAAGTCCAGATAAAGCTTGAGTTTGTCGGTCATGCAAGGCCTCAAGACAAGCGCGTCACACCCGGCAATGGGCAAGCGTAAATGGCGTTGCGCATGGCAGCTATCGCCTCGTAGCGGGTGTAGCTGCGACGCCATGCCAACACCACGCGGCGCGTGGGCGGCTTGCCGCCCGCAGGGTCCACGATGGGCAGGTAGCGCACAGGCGAATCGTGCCATCCGCCCGAACGCTTGTGCACCGGCTTGAGCTCAGGCACCGACAGGCGCGGCACCAAAGTCACGCCCATGCCGGCAGCCACCATGTGCTTGATGGTTTCCAGCGACGAGCCCTCAAAGGTCTTGCGGATGCCGTCGGTCTGGCTCGCATAACGCGCGAATTCGGGGCACACCTCCAGCACATGGTCGCGAAAGCAATGCCCAGCACCCAGCAACAGCATGGTCTCGTTTTTCAGCTGCTCGGGCGTGATAAAGGCTTCTGAGGCCAAGGGATGGTTGAGCGGCAAAGCCGCCATGAAGGTCTCGTCGTACAAGGGGGCGACCGCCAGACCCGACTCGGGAAACGGCTCGGCCAAAATGGCGCAATCGAGCTCGCCGGTGCGCAGCATTTCCAGCAAACGCACCGTGAAGTTTTCTTGCAGCATCAAGGGCATTTGCGGCATGTCGGTGATGATCTGGCGCACCAGATCGGGCAGCAAATAAGGCCCGATGGTGTAAATCACCCCCAAGCGCATGGTGCCGGCCAAAGGGTCTTTGCCGCGCTTGGCGATTTCCTTGATTTCAGCGGCTTGCTCCAACACGCTTTGGGCCTGGCGGACGATTTCTTCGCCCAGCGGGGTCACGGACACCTCGCTGGCGCTGCGTTCGAACAACTTGACCTCGAGCTCTTCTTCCAACTTTTTGATGGCCAGTGACAAGGTGGGCTGCGACACAAAGCAGGCCTCGGCGGCCTTGCCGAAATGTTTTTCGCGGGCCACAGCCACGATGTATTTGAGTTCGGTCAGGGTCATGGGCACTAATTAAACATCAAGCTTTCAAATACTCGGATTTGCCGCCCAACCAACGGCCAATGTGCCTCTCGGCCAGGCCAGCGTGCTGGTCCAGCATCTGAGGGGCCAGCGCACGCGCCCAGTCCAGCAAATGTCCGTCGGTCTCAAGATCGGCAAAACGCAACAAGGGCGCACCCGACTGGCGTGCCCCCAAGAACTCGCCCGGCCCGCGAATTTCCAGATCGCGCCGCGCAATTTCAAAACCGTCGTTCGTCTCGACCATGGCACGCAGGCGTTCGCGGGCGGTCTCGCTCAAGCGGCCGCCTTCGGGCGTGCCATAGAGCAACACGCAGGCCGAGGCCGCCGCGCCGCGCCCCACCCGGCCACGCAGCTGGTGCAACTGAGACAGGCCAAAGCGCTCAGCGTGCTCGATCACCATCAGCGAGGCATTGGGCACGTCCACCCCGACCTCGATCACCGTGGTGCTGACCAACACACCCATCTGGCCTGCGGTAAACAAATCCATGACCGCCTTCTTTTCGGCCACGGGCATGCGCGAATGCAGCAAACCCACCATCACGCCCGGCAAAGCCTCACTCAAATCGGCGTGGGTTTGTGTGGCATTGGTCAAGTCCAGCGCTTCGCTTTCTTCGATCAAGGGGCAGACCCAATACACCTGCCGCCCTTCGTGTAACTGCGCACCAATGCGCTCAACCACCTCGTGGCGGCGGTGGTCCGACACCACGCGGGTCACGATGGGCGTGCGCCCCGGCGGCAGCTCGTCGATGACCGACACATCCAGGTCGGCGTAATAGCTCATGGCCAGCGTGCGCGGGATCGGCGTGGCCGTCATCATCAGCATGTGCGGCTCCATGCCGTCGGCCTGCATCTTGCCGCGCAGGGCCAGTCGCTGCGCCACGCCAAAGCGGTGCTGCTCGTCGATCACGGCCAGTGCCAGATTTTTGAACTTGACGTGGTCCTGAATCACCGCGTGCGTGCCCACCACCAGTGCGGCCTCGCCCGACTCGATCAGCGCCAGCATGGCGGCACGTTCTTTCTTTTTTTGGCTGCCAATCAACCAAGCCACTTTCACGCCCAATGGCTCCAACCAGCCGACCAGCTTGGCGAAGTGCTGGGTCGCCAGAATTTCGGTGGGTGCCATCAGGGCGCATTGCCAGCCCGCATCCACCGCCACCATGGCCGCCAAGGCCGCCACCACGGTTTTGCCCGCGCCCACATCGCCTTGCAACAAGCGGTGCATCGGCACATGGCGGGCCAAATTTTGCGCAATCTCATGGCCCACACGCTGCTGGGCATTCGTCAGGCCAAACGGCAAGGCGGCCAGCAACTGGCCGTACAAGCCATCGGGTTTTAGCCTCAATGCCGGGGCCCGCAACAAATCGCGCTCGCGCTTGGCCGTGAGTTGCGACAGCTGCTGCGCCAGCAACTCCTCGCATTTGAGGCGAATCCAGGCCGGGTGGCTGCGGTCTTCCAGCGCGGCCAGCGACACATCGGGCGTAGGGTGGTGCAAAAACCGCAGCGCATCGCGCAGCGACCAGGCCCCTCGCGGGTCTGGCCATGCAATGCCTAGGGGCAATGTCTCGCTCAAGTCGGCATGGTTCAGGCCCGTGATGACCGCCCGGCGCAAATAGGCCTGGGCCAGCCCGGCGACGGTGGAATACACCGGCGTCAGCGCTTCGGCCAAGTTGCCACCCGCAGCCTTGAACGTGGGGTGCATCATGGTCAAGCCCATGAAACCGCCCTTGACCTCGCCCCGCGCCCGGATGCGGTTGCCCACCGCCAGCGCCTTTTGGTGCGATGGGTAAAAACTGAAAAACCGCATCACACAGGTGTCCGAGCCGTCATCCACCGTCACCAAAAGCTGGCGGCGCGGGCGCATCGTGATCTCGCAGGCGGTCACCGTGGCCTCGATCTGCGCGGTATCGCCCTCGCGCACATCGCGCAGCCGGACGATGCGCGTCTCGTCCTCGTAGCGCAGCGGCAAATGCAACGCCAAATCGATGTCGCGCTTGAGCCCAAGCTTGATCAGCGCCTTTTGGGGGGCGCTGAGCGTTTTGGCGGGCGTTGATTTGAGCGTGGAAGCTGACGACGGAACAGGCATGCGCTGATTGTGCCGTCAGCCAAGCAAGTCAACCGCTCTTTTTAACGGATGCAGCCAAAGACAAGGCCATGACCACGTCGCGCACCGTTTTCCGCTCACTTAAACCAAGCGCCAAGTAACGGGTCAACATTTCCCGGTCGGCCATGCCAAGCGCGCTCAGACTCTGGTCTGGATCTGGCGAACTCTGAGGGGATGTGACACGTCCAAATCGCAATTCATCTGGACTGACCTGAAGCCAATCCGCCAAAACGCGCAATTTGTCCTGAGTCGGAATGGCTTTCCCCAGCAACCAATTACGTGCTGTATGCGATGTGATGCTGCGTCCCCAATACCGCAGATTGAAATCATTTGACACAACAGTCGGAGAGACACGGACACCATTCGACTCCAATGCACGACGCAACCGCTGTGCAAAAGCTTCTGTTTCAGTGGATGTGCCCATGCCACTAAGTTAAATGCAGCACTCATTTGAAATTTAAATTTTTATAACAATTATTGTTATAGTTGATTAAATTTTGAATTTGAGAAGCCATGGACAACCTCTTCGAGTGGGGTGGCCGATTGAGGTTTCAGCAACGCATTAAATGCCAATTGCGCAACGCCCATACCCCTGTCAGATATGCGATGGCTGTGACGCATTTTTTTCACACCAACTAGAAAGAAACCATGAAATTAAGCTCGAACCTCTTGGCATTGGCCGCTATCGCGATCACAACTGCAGCTACCGCACAAACTTATGGCGAAATTGGCTACACCAGCGTAACGGCCAAAGAAACCATTGCTTTGAATGGCAGCTCTTACGACGTCAAAGCATCTCCTACTGCCCTGCGTGGCATCTTTGGTTACGAGTTGAACCAGCATCTGGCCATCGAAGCATTGGCCGCCTTTGGCCTGAGCGATGCCACAGTCAAAGTTAACGGCGCCGGCATTCCCGGCCTCAAAATGGAAATCGACAATGTCGTCGGTGTTTACCTAAAACCCAAAACCAAACTGAACGACAACATGGAAATGTTTGGCCGCGTCGGTTTTGCTCGCGGGAAAGGCACTTTTTCAGCCATCGGCGTTGGCTCCGAATCTTCTAGCGCGAACAGCTTCTCCTACGGGGCTGGGCTTAGCTATGCCATCGACCCCACCACTTCGCTGAACGCCGATTACATGTCTTACCTGAACAAAGATGGCTTCAAAGCTAACGGCTTCACATTTGGCGTAGGCTTCAAGTTCTAAGTCAAGGCCACTTGAACATGTCAGACAAAGCCACGTTGAGTGGCTTTGTCATTTAGAAAATATTCGATAATCACGCCGTTTTCAATTCATAAGGGCCTGTCAAGCCCTGCGCCATGTCTTCTTCCTCAGTCACCCCGGCCCCCCTCCCCTTCACGCTCAGCGATTTCGACTTTGAGCTGCCCCCCGAACTGATTGCCCAACACCCCGCCGCCGAGCGCAGCGGTTCGCGTTTGCTCGATGGTTCTTTGCCCACGGTGGTGGACCGCATCTTTCATGAACTCCCCAGCCTGCTGAACGCGGGCGACCTGCTGGTCTTCAACGACACCAAGGTGATCAAGGCGCGCATCTTTGGCGAGAAGGCCTCGGGCGGCAAACTGGAGCTGCTGATCGAGCGTGTGCTGCCCGGCCACAAGGTGGTGGCGCACATGAAGGTCAGCAAAAAGCCGCTGCCGGGCGGCAAGATGTTCATGATGGGCGGTGCCCGCAACGGCGGTTTTGATGCCGTGCTGCTGGGCCGCTGGCCTGATGAAAACGGTCAGCTGTTTCACCTGCAACTGAGCGACGAACCACATGCCCTGATGGAAAAGCACGGCGTGGTGCCACTGCCGCCCTATATTGAGCGACCTTCGGGCGCGATCACCCACACCGATTCAGAAGAAGACGCCCAGCGTTACCAAACCGTATTTGCGCGAACACCCGGTGCGGTGGCCGCGCCTACGGCCGCCTTGCATTTTGACGAGGCCCTGTTGGCCCAGTTGGAGGCACGCGGCGTGCAACGCGCTAGCGTGACCTTGCATGTGGGTGCGGGCACGTTCCAACCCGTCAAAACCGAGAACATCGCCGACCACACCATGCACCGCGAGTGGTACGAGGTGCCCGAAGCGACGCAACAAGCCATTGCCGCTTGCAAAGCACGGGGCGGCCAAGTGGTGGCGGTAGGCACGACCACTGTGCGCACCCTCGAATCATGGGCGCTGTTTGGTCAGGCCAGCGGTGACACGCAAATCTTCATCACGCCGGGCTTTGAATTCAAAGTGGTGGACCGACTGATCACCAACTTCCACCTGCCCAAAAGCACGCTGATGATGCTGGTCAGCGCCTTTGCGGGGTACGAACACATCATGGGCTTGTACCGACACGCGATCGCGCACCAATACCGCTTCTTCAGCTATGGCGATGCGATGCTGCTGACGCGCACGCCACCGCGCTGAAGTCCAAGCTGCCCTCCTACAATGCCTGCCATGCTCAAATTCGACCTGCTCAAAACCGACCCTTCCAGCCACGCCCGCCGCGGCACGCTGACCCTGAACCATGGCGTGGTGCAAACGCCCATCTTCATGCCAGTGGGAACCTACGGAACGGTCAAAGGCGTGATGCCGCGCAGCCTGGAAGAAATGGGCGCACAGATCATTCTGGGCAACACCTTTCACCTGTGGATGCGCCCCGGACGGGACATCATGGAAAGCTTTGGCGGACTGCACAAATTTGAAAAATGGAACAAACCCATCCTGACCGACTCGGGTGGTTTTCAGGTGTGGTCGCTGGGCGACATGCGCAAGATCACCGAAGAAGGCGTGACCTTTGCATCGCCCGTGAACGGCGACAAGCTGTTCATGTCGCCCGAGGTCAGCATGCAGATTCAGACCACCTTGAATTCAGACATCGTGATGCAACTCGATGAGTGCACGCCTTACGAGACCAAGGGGCACCTGACCACCGAAGCCGAAGCCCGCAAGTCGATGGAGATGAGCCGCCGATGGGCTGTGCGCAGCCAAGACGAATTTGCGCGACTGGAAAACCCCAACGCGTTGTTTGGCATCGTGCAAGGCGGCATGTTTGAAAACCTGCGCCAAGAATCACTGGACGCGCTGGTCGAGATGGACTTCCCCGGTTATGCCGTGGGCGGCGTGAGCGTGGGCGAACCCAAAGACCTGATGCTGCAAATCATGGCGCACACGCCACACCGCCTGCCCGCCAACAAACCGCGCTACCTGATGGGCGTGGGCACGCCCGAGGATTTGGTGCAGGGCGTGGCCGATGGCGTGGACATGTTCGACTGTGTGATGCCCACCCGCAACGCGCGCAACGGCACGGTGTTCACCCGCTTTGGTGATCTGAAACTGCGCAACGCCCGCCACAAAACAGACCCGCAACCGTTGGACACGACTTGCACCTGCTATGCCTGCGCGGGTAGCCCTACAGGATCGCCCTCCGGCAGTGGTGGCGTGTCGTGGGACCAGGGCGGCCGCGATGGTTTCAGCCGCGCGTATCTGCATCATCTGGACCGCTGCGGCGAAATGCTCGGCCCCATGCTGACCACCATCCACAACCTGCACTACTACCTGAACCTGATGCGCGAAGTGCGCGAGTCGCTGGACGCGGGCAAGTTCTCTGAATTCAGGGCGCAGTTCAAAACGGATCGTGCGCGGGGCGTTTGATCAATCGGTGGTGAACACCGTCAACACGCCGGTGTAGCCGTACAACTGGTTGCGGGCGATCTCGCCAGCGGCAAAAAACCCCACCAAGGGCACATCGCCCAATGCATGACGAATGATTTGCATCTCGGCGCTGGGGCCGCCAAAGTGGGGGCCACCACGGCCGGTGCAGCTGACGTACACCGCGCCCGCCATGCGACGTCCCTTTTGAGGCAAGCTTGCCACAGGGTCATCGCTCAAAGCGTTGATGGCTTCGATGGACAGCATGTCGGGCTCCAGCGCTTCACGAATTTCGGCGCACACGCGCACCAGATCTGCCCGAGCGGCCTGCACATCGCGACGGCAAAAGGCCAAGCGCATGCCTGGCTCCAGGTTTTCAGCCACCGCCACACCCTGTCGCGACGGGTCAAGGCCCACAATGTGACGCACCCGAACATCGCTGCCGAGATGGCCTGTGCGGCCCACGCCACTTTGACCACTGGGGCTCAAACCCACCAAGGTGGCCCGCACCACCGGAATGGCCTTTTGCGGATCGCCCATGGAAATGCCCAGATCGGCCAACATCACATCCAGCGCCGGTTCGCCATCGAGCTTGAGCACCAAATGCCGATCGGACTCGGTGATCTCACGCTCAAGCGAAACAGGCTGGCAACCCTGTGTCACACGGGACAGCAAACCCACCGCAGGCGAAAAAGCCACACCGCTCAGGCCGCCTTCCAGAACGCCGCCATCGGCCAGGCTCTGCCCGGCATTGACGGCAAACTGCACGCTGCGGGTGCGGCTGGAGGTCAAGCCGCCAAACAAATAACCCTGCAGGGTGCGCCCCGACATCTCCTGAATCAGCTCAGACAGTTCGGGGGTAGCGGGATCGGCATGCACCAAGGCCACATCGGCAAACCTACTGTCAGGCAGCGGCGACAGGCCCGAGAACACGCGGTAGTGCTCAGGCGGCACATCACACAGCATGACCGCGAGGGCCGGCTCATCAAAATACTCGGCGTTGTTGACCGCCAGCCCCACGCCAACGGTGCCAACCCAATCGGTCACGGCGGGTAACTCTTGGCGCAAATGGTCAAGAATGGCCTGCGCCTGAGCGGCATAGTGGTCGGTGATGTACAGCAAAGCCAGGCGGGGTGCGCTCGCGTAATCAGGCAAACCCATTTGGGTATGCAATTGGGCCAACACCAAGCCGGCGGCCATCCGCCACTGCGGATGGGTGGCGTGGCCGTAAGGAAACAGCTTCATGGCCGCCTTACTTCGCAGCGGATTGGCGCGGCGTAGGCTTGGCCTTTTGGCGCACGGTTTTGGCCGGTGCTGCGCTGGCGCTCTTGCGTGCGGCAGCGGGCTGGGCTGCGCCAGCAACAGCTTTGCTTTGCGGCTTGGCCCGCGACGATGACACCGAGGCCTTGGCGGTTTTTACCGCTGCTTTGCGGCCAGCCGGGGCTTTCTCAGGTTGGGCTGGTTTAGCGGCCTTGGCAGCCATTCCGGCTTTCATGGCCTCACCCGCCACGTCTTTCAAGGCGGCAGCGGCAATGCCCTGAAACTGCTGTGTCAAAGCACCCCACCACTGCATCGGATCTACAGCGGGTTTGGCCGCATCGCTGACCGGCTCGGCAGCCGAAGCATCTGCTGGCGCTTGCGGTTCGGCCTGTGTTTCGGCCGCAGGTTCGACCACCGCATCTGGGCTTGTTTTGGGTGTGAACAGCGAAGATTTGACAGCCGCTGCATTGTTGGCAGTCGCACCAGAGGATGAAGGCTGTGCAGGCTCGGCTGCCGGAGGCTTGGCCGTGAACGCCTTGGCCAAGTCAGCCATGTTCACATTCATGCTTTGCAAGGTGGTCAAGGTCATCTTTTGCACCTCCATGGCCTGGATGGTGGCTTTGAGCGCCGTGGTGTTTTGCTCCAACCAAAACAGCACCGACTTGAGCTCTTGAATTCGCTTGTCGATTTCTTCGATGCTCAGTGTAGGCGCCGCCCAACTGGCCATGCCCGGTATGCCGCCCGCAGCAGCAGGCTGGGCTTGAGATGCGGTTTTGGAGAGGTTTTGCAAAAAATCAAAGCCGGGCACAAATTGGCCAAAGCCGAAGGCAGAAGGGTCGCTCATGGGGGTCTCCTCAGGGTGGTGAGCGAAGCTTAAACGATGATGCTTTCAATTTTGACAAGGCAAGCCCCATCTTGCTCTTGGCTTGAGGCAAAGCCCAGGCCAGAGCAACTTTTCAAGCGAACAGCAGGCACGGGCGGCTTGGCTGGGCTCAGCTGGGCTCAGCTGGGCTCAGCTGGGCTCAGCAGTCATTTATTCAAGCCGCAGCCTTGCCAGCACTTCAATGCTTGTGCGCGCCATCTGCATGCCCGTTGGGCATGGCTGTGGTCACAGGCACGCTCACCTGTTGTTGGGTTTCAACGCCTTTGGCGTCCTTGAAGGTCAAGGTCAGGGGGACGCTGCTGTCCTTCATCAGGGGCGACTTGAGGTCCATCAGCATCAGGTGGTAACTGCCGGGCTTGAGCTCCACCGCCCGGTTGGCAGGCAGGTCCAATGCCGGCACAGCTCGCATTTGCATGACCGAGCCCTCCATCTTCATCTCGTGAATCTCGGCCAAGCCCGCCACCGGGGTAGACACGGCCACCAAACGAGTGGCCTGCGCAGCCGTGAGCTTCATGAAGGCGCCTGTGGCTTTTTGGCCCTGCACAGTGGCGCGAGCCCACCCGCTTTCTACCTTGACTTGCGCCATGGCAACGCCCGCAAAGCACAGGCCGGCCACCAAGCCAGCGATTTGATTGAATGTGTTTTTCATATTAGGTCCTCTATTGGAGTGATTGACTTCGATCAATGAACGTGTGCAGCAACGCCTGCGCTGGGCATGATCTCGAGCGCCGCAGCAGGTGACTGCAGATCGGAAAGCTTTTGTCCTGGTTGAGGAACTTCCGTCCAGTCATTGCGCCCTTGCTCACAAACTTGCTGAACGGGCCAGTACATCATGCCTGCCTTGGAGGGCAATGTGCCCACCAACACAAACTCGTCGTAGTACCCGCTGGGCAACATGTCGTCTGTCGATTTGGCTGTCCAAGTGATGCGAGTCACATCTTCGGTGATGCTTCGACCATGGCTGATGTAAGGCTGCATGAGCTTCTCGCGAGTCACCTCCAGACGCCACCCGGGCTTGGGCATGGGCTTGGCGCCCTTCACCCCCATGGGAATGTCGATCGCGATCTGGCGCGTAGGCGATGTGCCGCAACCATGACCAACCTTGAACGTGGCCTTATAGCTTTGTGCTGCCGTAGCCACTGGGTATTCGAGCACGGTGTGAGCAGAAGCCACGCCGCACAATGCGAAGGCCAAAGCGGCCAGAAATTTGACGTAAAAATTCATTGCAATATCCTGAAAAAAGAAACACGAAAGATGTCCGTTGGTGACCATTCACCACAGCGGCATCAACGGGGCAGTTCAGGAAAATGAAGGCGGGCCGCGTGGCGGCAAAGGAGAACCGGTCAACCAGGCGATGTGGGCCAGCGCGAGGGGACGCAAAGCATGGGCTAAAGCGCTCGGAGCCGCAAAGCCCGAGAACACAGGCGCTGGCGGTGCGCTGACCTGCGTGCACAAGGGGCAGTCCATGCCGCCCGAAGACGTTTCGCCGTGCCCCGCATCGTCAGCCATCACCATTTTCATGCCCCCCATTGCAGAGCAGACCATCTGCGTGGCTTGGGGCTTGACCAGCGGCGATGCCACGGCCACCCCAATGAACAATGAAAACCACACCAGCATGAAGCGGGTGAGGCGATGGGCATTGCGCAGGGACTGCAAAAGTGACATAGGCGCGATTATGGCATCGGGCTTTTGTAAAGCAGCGGGCGTGGACTTAACGGCAAACTCAGGCCAGATCGCGCAAGACCTGAGGCTCGATTTCGGCCCACTCTTCGTCGGTGAACAGGCGTGATCGGCTGTGAAACGCCTTGCCGGTGTTGCCTTCGAGTGAAAAGGTGCCGCCCGAGCCTTCGATCACATCCAGGATGAGCTGGGTGTGTTTCCAGTACTCGTACTGGGATTTGCTGATGTAAAACGGCACGCCGCCCACATGGCCCAGTTGCACGTCATAAGGGCCAATCGTCAGGTCGGTGGGCAGATAACAGTTGGCGGCGCTGTTGTCACAGCAGCCCCCCGACTGGTGAAACATCAACTCGCCATATTGGGCTTGGAGTTCGGCGATCAGGGCCAGCGCTTCGGGCGTGGCCACCACACGTTCAACCATGTTCATCTCCTGACAAGCAAAGACAAAAAGGGGCGGATTGCGCCGCCCCTGTGAGGATGACCGATTCAATCGATCAGAAAAAGCCCAGCTTGCTCTCGCTGTAGCTGACCAAGAGGTTCTTGGTCTGCTGGTAGTGGTCGAGCATGACTTTGTGGGTTTCGCGGCCAATGCCGGACTCTTTGTAGCCGCCGAATGCCGCGTGTGCGGGGTAGGCGTGGTAGCAGTTGGTCCACACACGACCGGCCTTGATGGCGCGGCCCATGCGGTAGGCGACGTTGCCATTGCGGCTCCAGACGCCAGCGCCCAGACCGTACAGCGTGTCGTTGGCGATGGCCAAGGCTTCGGCTTCGTCTTTGAAGGTGGTCACGGCCAACACGGGGCCGAAGATTTCTTCTTGGAAGATGCGCATTTTGTTGTGGCCCTTGAACAAGGTGGGCTGCACGTAGTAGCCACCTTCGAGGTCGCCACCCAGATGGGCTTGGTTGCCACCAGCCAACACTTCAGCGCCTTCTTGCTTGCCCAAATCCAGGTAAGACAAGATTTTGGTCAACTGCTCTTTGGACGCTTGCGCACCCATCATGCTGTCGGTGTCGAGTGGGTTTTGGTGCTTGATGGCGGCCACACGCTTCAAGACACGTTCCATGAACTTGTCATAGATGCTTTCTTGGATCAGCGCACGCGATGGGCAGGTGCACACCTCGCCTTGGTTGAAGGCAAACAACACCAAGCCTTCGATCGCTTTGTCCAAGAAGCCATCGTCCTTGTCCATGATGTCGGCAAAGAAGATGTTGGGCGACTTGCCACCCAACTCCAGTGTGGCGGGGATCAGGTTGTTGGCAGCGGCTTGGGCGATCACGCGGCCTGTCGAGGTCGAGCCCGTGAAGGCGATCTTGGCGATGCGCTTGCTGGTGGCCAAGGGCATGCCGGCTTCGCGGCCATAGCCGTTGACGATGTTGAGCACGCCTGGGGGCAAGATGTCGGCGATCAGCTCAGCAAGAATCAAGATGCTGATAGGGGTGGATTCAGCGGGCTTCAAAACCACGCAGTTGCCAGCACCAATGGCGGGGGCCAGTTTCCAGGCGGCCATCAGGATCGGGAAGTTCCAAGGAATGATCTGACCCACCACGCCCAGTGGTTCCTGAAAGTGGTAGGCCACGGTGTTTTCGTCAATGTTGGACAACGCACCTTCTTGCGCACGCAGGCAGCCAGCGAAGTAGCGGAAGTGGTCGACGGTCAGCGGAATGTCGGCGTTGAGCGTTTCGCGAATCGCTTTGCCGTTGTCCACGGTTTCGGCGTACGCCAACATTTCCAGATTGGCTTCAATGCGGTCCGCAATTTTCAACAGCAAGTTGGCGCGGGTGGCCGCGTCGGTCTTGCCCCAGGCGTCTGCGGCAGCGTGGGCGGCGTCCAGCGCCAGCTCGATGTCGGCGGCATCTGAACGGGCGGCTTGGGTATAGACCTTGCCGCTGATGGGGGTGATCACGTCAAAGTACTGGCCTTTGACGGGGGCCACAAATTTGCCACCGATGAAGTTGTCATAGCGGGCTTTGTATTGGACTTTGGCGCCTGCGGCGCCGGGGGCTGCGTAAATCATGTGTGTCTCCAGTTGGGGATTTATGGGGAACCATCGGTGCAGGGCAAGCACCCGGCACACGCTGCACATCTTTGCAAGACGAATGCCAGAACGCATAAACCGAGGGTATCCACCAGTCTCTTGGCCTGCTCAGGCCAATGGCCGAAGCAACTCAAGGGTTATCCCGACAGGAAATGGCGCCAACAACTGTCCGCCGTACGCCCGCCGTCAGCAACACATGTCACAAATTGAGACACTTGAAGCCATCTGTTGGGGACAAAGCTTGCAGCACATGTTCCAGACCCTAGACTGATTAAATACAAGCGAGATCACTCGCCACCGGAGACAAACCATGCGCCCTCACGCGATCTTGCCCACCCCGCAGCTCAGGCAAGCCCGACTTCAACTGGTCGAGCAAGGCATAGCGCCCACATCGGCGATTGGCGCACTGGTGGCCAGGTCTTGGAACCGCAGTCTGACGGCAGGGCTCTCGCCCATCGGCCGTTTGGACTGTCACGACAACTTGGCGGGCAGCAGCCTGCAACGCGCCCGCACGCTCAACCATGACCTGATCAGCCATTCAGAACCGGTGATGGAGTACCTGTTCGAGCAAGTGCGGCAAAGCCACAGCATGGTGGTTCTGGCCGACGCACAAGGCGTCTTGATGCACACACTGGGCGATCTGGATTTTTTGAACAAGGCCGATCGGGTGGCCCTGCGATGCGGTGCCTCTTGGGCCGAAAACCAACGTGGCACCAACGCCATCGGCACGGCTTTGGCCGAAACACACGAAGTGGAAATCAATGGTGCAGAACACTATCTAGACCGAAATGGCTTTCTGACCTGCGCGGCTGCGCCCATTTTGTCGGCACAAGGCAAGCTCATGGGCATCCTCGACATTTCTGGCGACCACCGCAGCCGCCACCCCCACACCTTGAGTCTCGTGTCAACCGCTGCACGCATGATCGAAAACAGCTTGGTCCTGTCTGCCTGTCGCCAGCAAATCATGGTTCAACTGCACACGCGGGCAGAAGGCATAGGCACTGTGGCACAAGGCATGCTGGCTTTTTCGGAGGATGGCTGGCTGGTCGGGGCCAACCGCAAAGCACTGGACTTGCTGGGAATTCAGCACACCGACATGGGTGCTACCAGCTGGCCTCACTTGTTCGACGAAGACTTCGAGCGACTGCTCGGTTTGCAGCACCGCAGCGGTGGCCGCCCAAGTCTGTTGCACACACGACATGGCATCGCAATCCATGCACAACTGCACAGCCAGAGTCAGGTGCAACAAAAAATCACCATCAGTGCAGCGCCCGCACGCGACGCACTGAACCGCATGGACAGCGGAGACCCCTTGTGGCGTCAGTCCGCAGACAAGGCCCGCCGGGTCATCGACAAAGACATTCCATTGCTGGTCTTTGGCGAGTCGGGGGTCGGCAAAGAATTGTTTGCGCAAGCGGTGCACCAATGTTCTGCCCGCAAGGACAAAGCATTCGTCGCCGTGAATTGCGCGGCCCTGCCTGAACACCTGATCGAGTCAGAGTTGTTTGGTTATGTGGGTGGCGCGTTCACCGGAGCCTCTCGACAGGGTGCTCCAGGTCGTCTGCGCGAGGCCCATGGCGGCACCTTGTTTCTGGATGAGATTGGGGACATGCCCATCGCGCTGCAAACGCGCTTGCTGCGGGTGCTGCAAGAGCGGATGGTCACACCACTCGGTTGTGGCACACCCGTTGCAGTCGATTTCAATCTGATTTGCGCTACGCATCAAAATTTGCGTGCGGCTGTTGAAAAGGGCCAGTTCCGCAGCGACCTGTACTACCGCATCAACGGACTGCAGGTGCAACTGCCGGCCCTGCGTGAACGAAATGACTTTGCAAAATTGGCGCAACGCATGCTGCAAGATTTGGCACCCGATGCAGGATTGAGCATCACGCCCGACGTGATGACAGCCATGGCGACGTTCAACTGGCCTGGCAACCTGCGCCAACTCAGCCATATCTTGCGCACTGCCGTCGCCTTAATGGACCCTCATGAATCACAGATCAACTGGACTCACTTGCCGGACGATTTAATTCGAGACATTCAAAATCAGGCCCAGCAACAGCCCCCCGATGGGCCAGCACAAAACCTGCACGAACTGTCGATCAAGGCCATCCAGCAGGCACTTGAAAATGCCCGAGGCAATGTTTCAGCAGCAGCACGCCAGTTGGGCATCAGCCGTCAGACGCTTTACCGCAAACTTCAATAAGCAAGGTCATCTGCGCGACCGAAGTCTGCTTGCGCTCGCACTACGCTAGTAAATCCATTCACGGAGATTCATCCATGCTCACACTCTGCGGCTTTGCAGCCAGCAACTACTACAACAAAGTCAAATTCGCCCTGCTCGAAAAAGGTGTGCCCTTCACCGAAGAGCTGGCCTGGGTAGGCCAGACCGATTCGGCGTGCAGCCCTTTGGGCAAAGTGCCTTACATCAAGACCCCCCAAGGTTCGCTGTGCGAGTCGGGCGTGATCATGGAGTACATCGAGCACGAATACCCCCAAAACCCCTTGCTGCCCGCAGACCCTTTTGCCGCAGCAAAGGTCCGCGAGCTGGTGACTTTTCTGGAGCTGCACCTCGAGCTGGTGGCCCGCAACTTGTACCCACAGGCATTCTTTGGCGGTCAGATCAGCGACAGCGCCAAGGAAAAGACCGGTGCCCAACTTGAGAAAAACGTGGCGGCATTGGCCCAACTGGCCCAGTTCAGCCCCTTCATGCTGGGCGACAAACTGAGCTTGGCCGACTGCGCGGCGGTGGTGCATTTGCCCTTGGTGTCGGCTGCGACCAAGCTCGTTTATGGGCGCGACTTTCTGGCCGACCTGCCAGTGCGCGACTACCTCAAACGCATGGGCGAACGCCCCAGCCTGCAACAGGTCAACGCCGATCGCAAAACCAACACCGAGTTGATGCTTTCCCGAGCCAAAGCCAAAGTTTGAGCCCTACGGGAGGCAGCGCACGGCTGCACCCTGTTGGTTGACCTGCATCAATGTCAACGCGATGTGGCTGTTTCATGATGAACACATGAGCACCACACCACCCTCCTCTCCAGATGTCTTTCAGGCCCTGCTGATCCAGGCCCGCACGCAGCTGCTGGAACGCATGGCGTACGAGCGCGGCGGCCTTGTGTCGCGCGCCGACATGGCCGCCGACCACTTTGACAACAGCTTCCAGTCGCGCGCCCAGATCCAGACTGAACGGCAAACCGAGTTCGCCATGAACGAACACGAAACGGCCGAGTTAGGCGACATCGAAGCCGCCCTGAAACGCATCCAAACAGGCACCTACGGCCAGTGCACAGACTGCGGCGTCGACATCCCGCCCGCCCGGCTCAAGGCCTACCCCACCGCCAAGCGCTGCATCAATTGCCAGTCGTTGGCCGAACAATACCGTTGATTTTTTTACACAAAGAGCACCATGAGCACTTTTCACGCCGTTGTCTGGATGGCCCACCAAAAAGCCACCGCTGCGGGCTCTTCCTGCTGACCCTGTGGTGACTGGCTGCTATGCTTTCGGGCATGCACAGCCTGTTTCACTTCGCTTTTCACGTCACCGACCTCGACGAGGCCCGCCGCTTTTATGGCGGCACACTCGGTTGCCAGGAAGGTCGCTCCACCGACACTTGGGTGGACTTTGATTTTTTCTCGCACCAAATTTCGCTGCACCTGGGTGAGCCGTTCAAGACCAGCTTGACAGGTCATGTGGGCGATCACCTGGTGCCCATGCCGCACTTTGGCTTGGTCTTGCAAAAGGACGATTGGCAACGTCTGGCAGACCGCCTGCAGGCCGCTGGCATGGCCTTTGTGGTCGCGCCGCACCTGCGTTTTGCAGGTCAGCCGGGCGAGCAATGGACCATGTTCTTCATGGACCCCTTCGGCAACCCGATTGAAGTGAAAGGCTTTGCCAGTCTGAACACGGTTTACGCAGGCTGATAGGCATGGAACACACATTTGCTTCGGCCACCATCTTGCTGCTGCTGATCACCGACCCGCTAGGCAATATCCCGATTTTTGTGAACACCTTGCGGGCCGTGCCACCCGAACGACGTGCCCGCGTCATCGTGCGCGAAGTGCTGATCGCTTTTGGCCTGCTGCTGGCCTTCATGTTTGTCGGGCAATCGTTCCTGAAGGCGATGAGCCTGTCGGATGTGTCTTTGCAAATTGGCGGTGCGGTGGTGCTGTTTTTGATCGCGTTGCGCATGATTTTTCCACCCCCGCCGCAAGATTCGCCCGTGCCTGCCGCCGAACCATTGATCGTGCCCTTGGCCATTCCGGCCTTGGCGGGCCCCTCGGCCATGGCCACTGTGCTGCTGCTGGTCAGCCAGGCGCCCGAGCGTCGGCTTGAGTGGGTCGCCGCCCTCACGGTGACCATGCTGGTTTGTGCGGTGGTTTTGTTGCTGGCCGAGCGCTTGCAGCGGGTGGTCGGTTTGCGCGTAGTCTCGGCCTTTGAGCGCTTGATGGGCCTGATTTTGGTGTCCATCTCGGTGGAGATGCTGATCCGAGGCCTGAAGTCTCTGGCGCAAAACTGGCCACACTGAGGCATCTGCTCAGTTGAGTCGGCGGGCTTCCAGTGGCACTTCCTGCTTGGTGCGTGGTTTGCCGATCGGGTTGGCCGTCTGGCCTTTTTGGGTCGCAGCCATGTCTTCTTCGCTGGGGTATTGCCCCAACAACCAATAGTCAAAAACACGCCGGGCAATCGGGGCGGCAGAGGCCGCACCAAAACCGGCATTTTCGACCACCACGGCCACCGCGATCTTGGGGGCCTCTGCAGGTGCATACGCCATGTACAAGGCGTGGTCGCGTTGGTATTCGGACAAATTAGCGGCGTTGTACTTGTCCTTTTGGCCAATGGTTACCGCTTGGGCTGTCCCTGTTTTACCCGCACTGGCATACCCGGCCCCCGCAAACACGCGCGCAGAAGTACCTGAAGTCACCACGCCCACCAAGCCGTTGCGCACCACGCTCATGTGCTCAGGTTTGAAGCCCAGGCTGAGCGGCTCAGGTGAGTTGACTTGGGTGGGCACGTGGGTCAGCGCGTCTTGTGTGGCCGTGACAACATGGGGCTTGAACTGCATACCTCCACTGGCCAGTGTGGCCGTGGCCGAAGCCAGTTGCAGCATGGTGAAGCTGTTGTAACCCTGCCCAATACCCAGAGAAATGGTCTCGCCGCCATACCACTTCTTTTGTTCGGGCTTCTTGTAGTAATTGCGCTTCCACTCGGTGCTGGGCAAAATGCCGCGCACCTCACCAGGCAAGTCAATGCCCGTGATCTGGCCAAAGCCCAGCGGCTTCATGAAGTCGTGAATGGCGTCCACCCCCATCTCGTTGGCCAGCGAGTAGTAATAAACGTTGCTCGACAGCACAATGGAGCGGACCATGTCAACGGGCCCCAGCCCCGTGTCGCCGTGGCTGCGAAAGGTATGGCCACCATAGCTCCAAGAACCGGCATCGTTGATGATGGTGCTGGAACTGCGTTTGCCGGTGGTCAACGCGGCCATGGCCATGAAGGGCTTGTAGGTCGAGCCCGGCGGGTAGGTGCCCCGCAAAGCCCGGTTGAGCAAGGGCTTGTCGATCGACTCGTTGAGGATTTTCCAGTTCTCGACATCAATGCCATCGACAAACAAATTGGGGTCAAACGTGGGCTTGCTGACAAAGGCCAGCACCTCGCCCGTGTTGGGGTCCAGCGCCACCAAGGCACCGCGGCGGGTACCAAAAAGGTCCTCCACCATTTTTTGCAACTGGATGTCGATCGACAAAACCACGTTTTGCCCCGGCGTGGCCAGGTGACTGGACAGGCTTCGAGTGGCTCGACCGCCCGCCGAGGTTTCAACCCGGTTCACCCCTGTGATGCCGTGCAGTTCGCGCTCGTAGCGTTGCTCCACACCCAATTTGCCGATGTATTCGGTGCCCCGGTAATTGCCAACATCGTCGTCGTCTTCGATGCGTTCTTTTTCCTTGGCATTGATGCGCCCGATGTAGCCCACCACATGGCTGGCCAGTTCACCGTAAGGGTATTGTCTGAACAGACGAGCCTTGATTTCAACACCCGGGAACCGGTAACTCTGTGCACTGAAACGCGCCACCTCTTCGTCATTCAGTCGGGTGCGAATTGGCAGGGAGTCGAAGCTGCGCGAATCTTCCCGCAAACGCTTGAACCTGCGGCGGTCTTTGCCTTGGATTTCCACCACCTCGGCCAATGCGTCGATCGTGGCCTCGAGGTCGGCCACTTGAGAGGGCGTGATTTCCAGGGTGTAGGCCGAGTAATTGCTGGCCAGCACAACCCCATTGCGGTCCAAAATGGTGCCGCGTGGGGGCACGGTCGGGATCACCGCCGTGCGGTTGTTTTCAGCCTGTTCCAGCAAGTCCTCGTGTCGCACGATTTGCAAATAGGACAAGCGGACGCCCAACAAAAGAAAGCAAACCAGCACCACCCCCTGCACCACGGCCACCCGAGCGCGAAACCGCTGAAGTTCGGCTTGGCTATCGCGCAACTCGGCAAGTGAAGGCAGCCAGAATGACATGGTCAAAGGGGCCGGATGTTGTCGGGGTCAAAAGCACGCCGCTGCGGTGCCAGCAACAAGGCCCCGATCAGTGGCCACAGGGCTGCCTGCAGCAACGGCGCAAAGAGTTGACTCCAGTGAGGCCAGGCATCGTGCACGATCAGGCGCGTGAGCCACTCCAGCAATGCCGCAATCACAAACAGCGGAACGATCTGCAGGGCTTGCTCACGCAACGGAAACCACAACAGTCGCCGTTGCACAGCCAGCGCCATGCCGCTCAGCACCACATAAGACAACGCGTTTTGCCCCAGCAAAGCCGACTCGTGCACGTCCAACGCCAAGCCCAGCACAAAAGCCAACACCACACCCACACGCCTGGGTTGATAAACATTCCAGAACACCACCACGATGGCCAGCACATCGGGTAACCAATGCCACCCCACCAAGCCGAGCAGCATGTTCAGCAACAGGCCCACAACCACGGTCATGGCAATGAAGCGGGGGTTGGCGGGCAACAGCAAAGGGCGCCCTGCGGGCATGATCATGGTTTAACTCCTGCTGAAGAAGCCGCAGCTGTCCGGCCTTTGCCCAAGCGCTTAGGCTCAATTGGGTGCGTGGGAGCAGTGGGCCAGTCTTTCGTCGGCGTCAGCACCAGCAAATGCCGCCCCCTTGGCTTGGCCGCAGGAATCGCGTGAACCCGCGCAAACGACGAATCAACGCGGCGGTCAATCTGGCTGACCGTGCCCACATGCAAACCCGGCGGGTAAACACCATCGATGCCACTGGTGGTGAGCAAGTCACCTTGTTTGACATCCGTGCTGGCCGGCACAAATTTCAACTCGAGTGCACCAGAGGACATGGTCGGATCGCCAACAACGACATGGCGGCTGCCCGTTCGGGCATTCACCACAGGAATGCTTTGGGCCCGGTCTGTCAGCAGTGTCACTTCGCTGACCAAGGCATAAACGCGTGTGACTTGCCCCACCACGCCGCCCGCATCAATGACCGCAGAACCTGGCACGATGCCCCCGATTTGTCCTCGGTCCACCACGATGCGATCGGTATAAGGGTCGGCCGTTTCGTAAAGCACTTCAACCGCCTTGGCAGGCCCTGCAATTTGTGCTCGCAAATCAAGCAACTCCCGCAATTGGGTGTTTTCCAGTCTCAATTGTTCAACTTGCTGCAAACGCTGGGCCTGCGCGATGGTGCGCGTCTGGAAGTTTTGTGCGGCATCTTGCGCCTCTTCCAGGTTGTGAAAGTATTGACCCATGCCCCTGACCGCGCGCGCAGGCTGTAGCGACAACCATTGCAAGGGGGACAGCACCATGGCAATGCCCGCACGCAGCGGCTGGGAGATCTGGAAACGGTGGTCTGATGCCATCAACAAAATCGACAGCAGCGCCAAGAGCACCAGTTTGGTGGTCGCAGACAGGCCCTGCCGAAAAATCGGCGGGGAACTGCGTTCAAGGGTATCCAGAGCCATGAAGGTGTTGCGCCGGATTCAGGTTTGAAAAGGCTTGATCTGTGACTGCCGGAAAACAGCCAACGAGCGTGCCTTATTCGCTGGTGAAAATGCTGCCCAACTGGTCCATGCGGTCCAGCGCCATGCCGCAACCCCGTGCCACACAGGTCAGTGGGTCTTCGGCCACCAGCACGGGCAAGCCGGTTTCTTCGGCCAGCAAACGGTCCAGGTCGCGCAGCAATGCGCCGCCGCCGGTCAGCATCATGCCGCGCTCGGCAATGTCGGCACCCAATTCTGGCGGCGTGTGTTCCAGCGCGGTTTTGACAGCGGACACGATCTGGTTGAGCGGGTCGGTCAGGGCTTCCAGGATTTCGTTGGAGCTGATGGTGAAGCTGCGCGGCACGCCTTCGGACAGGTTGCGGCCCTTGACTTCCATCTCCTTGACTTCGCTGCCGGGAAAGGCCGAGCCAATGTTTTTCTTGATCGCCTCGGCAGTGGGCTCGCCGATCAACATGCCGTAGTTGCGGCGGATGTAGCTGATGATGGCTTCGTCAAACTTGTCGCCACCCACGCGCACGCTGCCTTTGTAGACCATGCCGCCCAGCGAGATCACGCCCACTTCGGTGGTGCCACCACCGATGTCGACCACCATGGAGCCCGAAGCTGCCGACACCGGCAAACCTGCGCCGATGGCTGCGGCCATGGGTTCTTCGATCAAATACACCTCGGATGCACCTGCGCCCAAAGCCGATTCGCGAATCGCCCGGCGCTCGACCTGGGTAGAGCCGCAAGGCACACAAATGATGATGCGGGGGCTGGGGCGGAAGGTGCTGCGGGGGTGCACCATGCGAATGAACTGCTTGAGCATCTGCTCGGTCACGGTGAAGTCGGCGATCACGCCATCCTTCATGGGGCGAATGGCTTCGATGTTGCCAGGCACTTTGCCCAGCATGGCCTTGGCTTCGTGGCCAACGGCTTGCAGGGTTTTCTTGCCCTGAGGGCCGCCTTCGTGGCGGATGGCCACAACCGAGGGCTCGTCGAGCACGATGCCCTTGTCGCGCACAAAAATCAGGGTATTGGCGGTGCCCAGGTCAATGGCCAGGTCGCTGGAAAAATAACGGCGGAAAGAGGAAAACATGGGGGAGTCCTTTGACGCTCAGCCCCAAGACCCGCAGAGGGGACTGCTTGGGGTAGCGCGGCGGTCAAATTTGGTGTGTCTTTAGGGCTGGCTCAGAGGCTTTGCTTTGAACAGCGCCAAACACAGGATAATACCCGATCCCCCGGTAAAACAGACGCATTCATGTGCCGTTCCAGCCGGAAAACCCGTCATTTACAACTCGTTTCAAACCATGTCCCTGACCCCGCAGGATATTGCCCGCATCGCCAACCTCGCCCGCCTGGAATTGCAGCCCGACGAAAGTGAACGCATGCTGACTCAGATCAACGGCTTTTTTGGCATCGTCGAGGCCATGCAGGCGGTGGACACGACCGGAATCGAGCCCATGGCCCACCCCGTGGCTGCCATTCAGGACATCACATTGCGCCTGCGACCCGACGTGGTCAGTGAACCCAACCAACGCGACCTGAACCAGCGCAGTGCCCCCGCCGTCGAGCGCGGCCTGTTTCTGGTGCCCAAGGTGATCGAGTGAGCCGCACCATGACGACATCCAACCTGCAAGACATGACCGTGGCCGAACTGGCCCACGCCCTGAAATCCAAACAAGTCAGCGCCGTCGAAGTCGCGACCCGTTTTTTGGCCCAAACCGGTGGCAACCCGCACAACGCCTTTCTGGACATCGACAGCGAAGTGACCTTGGCGCAAGCCCAAGCCAGCGACGCCCGCCTCGCTGCGGGCACAGGCGGCCTGCTCGAAGGCGTGCCCGTGGCGCACAAAGACGTGTTTGTGACGCGCGACTTTGTCACCACCGCAGGCTCCAAAATACTCACCGGCTACCGCTCGCCTTTTGACGCCACACTGGTGCAAAAACTCGGTGCCTCCGCACAGGGCGGCGCGGGCATGGTCACATTGGGCAAGCTCAACTGCGACGAATTCGCCATGGGCTCGGCCAACGAAAATTCGGCCTTTGGCAAAGTCACCAACCCTTGGGACATCGCCCGCGTGCCCGGCGGCTCGTCGGGTGGCAGCGCCGCCGCCGTGGCGGCACGCCTGACCCCCGCAGCAACGGGCACCGACACCGGCGGCTCCATCCGCCAGCCCGCCAGCTTTTGCGGCATCACCGGCATCAAGCCCACCTATGGCCGCGCCAGCCGTTACGGCATGATCGCCTACGCCTCCAGCCTCGACCAAGGCGGCCCCATGGCCCGCACCGCCCAAGACTGCGCTTTGCTGCTCAGCGCCATGTGCGGCCCCGACATCGACCGCGACTCGACCTCGCTCGACGTGCCCGCCGAAGACTTCACCGCTTCGCTGAACAACTCGCTCGAAGGCCTGCGCATTGGCGTGCCCAAAGAGTTCTTTGGCGATGGCCTGGCTGCCGATGTGCGCGCCGCCGTAGACGGTGCTTTGCGCGAGTATGAAAAGCTCGGCGCCAAGCTGGTGCCCATCAGCCTGCCGCGCACCGAGTTGTCGATTCCCGTCTACTACATCATTGCCCCGGCCGAAGCCAGCTCCAACCTCAGCCGCTTTGACGGCGTGAAGTTTGGCCACCGCGCCAAGGACTACACCGACCTGGTGGACATGTACAAAAAAACCCGCGCCGAAGGCTTTGGCAACGAGGTCAAACGCCGCATCATGACGGGCGCTTATGTGCTGAGTCACGGTTATTACGACGCCTACTACCTGCAAGCGCAAAAAATCCGCCGCATGATCGCAGACGACTTCCAGAACGCGTTCCAGCAGTGTGACGTGATCGCTGGCCCCGTGGCCCCGTCTGTGGCCTGGAAGTTTGGCGACAACGCCAATGACCCGGTGGCCGACTACCTGGCCGACATCTTCACCCTGCCCGCCTCGCTGGCCGGCCTGCCCGCGATGAGTGTGCCCGCTGGATTTGGCACCGGCGACATGCAGAACTTAGGAACGGGAATCGGCAAGCCGCTTCCCGTGGGCCTGCAATTGATTGGCAACTATTTTCAAGAAGCTCGCTTGTTGAACGCTGCGCACCGCCTGCAACAAGCCACCGATTTCCACCTTCGCAAGCCGGAGGGCATTTGATATGACCGCTAAATTAGTTCAAGGCTACGAAGTCGTCATCGGCTTTGAAACGCACACCCAACTCTCCACCCGGAGCAAGATTTTCAGCCGCGCCTCGGTGGCGTTTGGTGCCGAGCCCAACACGCAAGCCTGCGCGGTGGACATGGCCCTGCCTGGCACACTGCCCGTGATGAACATGGGCGCGGTCGAGCGCGCCATCGAATTCGGTCTGGCCGTCAACGCGCACATCGCCGAGCGCAGCATCTTTGCGCGCAAAAACTACTTTTACCCCGACCTGCCCAAGGGCTACCAGATCAGCCAGTTCGAAATCCCGGTGGTGCAAGGTGGCGAGGTGTCGTTTTTCCTCGAAGAAGGCAAAGAAACGGTGCGCAAAACCGTGCGCCTAGAGCGTGCCCACCTCGAAGAAGACGCGGGCAAATCGCTGCACGAGGATTTCATTGGTCAAAGCGGCATCGACCTGAACCGCGCGGGCACCCCGCTGCTGGAGATCGTGACCCAGCCCGACATGCGCAGCAGTGACGAGGCCGTGGCCTATGCCAAAGAGTTGCACAAAATCGTGACCTGGGTCGGCATCTGCGATGGCAACATGCAAGAAGGCAGCTTCCGCTGCGACGCCAACGTGTCGGTGCGCAAGCCCGGCCAACCTCTGGGCACGCGCCGCGAGATCAAGAACCTGAACAGCTTCAAGTTCATGCAGCAAGCCATCGACTACGAAGTGCGCTGGCAGATTGACCAGATCGAAGACGGCCACGCCATCCAGCAAGCCACGGTGCTGTTCGACCCCGACACGGGCGAAACCCGCGCCATGCGCACCAAGGAAGACGCCGCCGACTACCGCTACTTCCCCGACCCTGACCTGCCGCCGCTGGTGATCGGCCGCGACTGGGTCGAGCGCGTCAAAGGCGAGATGGCCGAGCTGCCCCGCGTGATGGCCGAGCGCTTCGTCAAAGACTACGCCCTGCCCGAATACGACGCCACCCAGCTGACCCAAAGCAAGGCGGTCGCCGCTTACTTTGAAGCCACCGCCAAGGCCTGCGGCCAAGCCAAACTGGCCAGCAACTGGATCATGGGTGAAGTGTCGCGGCGCTTGAATGTGAGTGAGATGGGCATCGAGCAAGCGCCAGTGAGCGCGGCACAGCTGGCCGCTTTGATTGGTCGAATCAGCGACAACACCATCAGCAACAACGCGGCTCGTCAGGTGTTTGAAGGTCTGTGGAATAAAGAAGGCCCCTCCGGTAGCGAAGGCGATGTCGACGCCATCATCGAAGCCAAAGGCCTCAAGCAGATGAACGACACCGGCGAGCTGGAAAAAATCATCGACGAAGTGCTGGCCGCCAACCCCAAGAACGTGGAAGAGTTCAAGGCGGGCAATGCCAAGGCCCTGAACGGCCTGGTCGGCCCGATCATGAAAGCCAGCAAGGGCAAGGCGAATCCGGGGCAGGTGAATGCTTTGTTGATGAAGAAGCTGGGCGGTTAACGCTCACGCTTTTGGGTGTGGAAGCGAGTCCTTGCTCGCGAATGTCTGTTCACTCAACACCATCGTCGGAGGGGCAGCCTCGCACAGGGGAATCAACTGATACCTGGTTCCCCGCCCCGTCCCCGTCTGCACCAACACCCCCATCTCGCACAGCGCCGTCAGCTCCCGGTAGGCCGTGGCGCGTGACACGCGGCACAGGTTCACGTATTTCTCGGTGCTGATGCCGTGGGCGAAACCTTCCGGCCCCACGTCATACAGCTTGTTGATCGCCTTGGTTTCCGTGGGCGTGAGCTGCGGATGTTGCTCGCGCAGTTCGGCCCAAAAACGGGTTTTGCGCATGGCCGCTTGCATGTGTTCCCAGGTGGCATCAGCGGCTTTGTGCACGCAGCCCACAAACCATTGCACCCAGGGCGTCACGTCCATATTGGCCTGCCCGGTGGCCGCTTGCAGTTGGGCGTAGTAACCTGCCCGGTCCAGCCACATTTGCTGCGACAGACTCCACAGGCGTTTGTCGGTTTTCAGGTCTTGCGCCAGAGCCATTTCAACCAGCGCCCGGCCCACGCGGCCGTTGCCGTCTTCAAAGGGGTGAATGGCTTCAAGCCACAAGTGCGCCAGCGCTGCACGCACCAGGCCGTCGGCCTTTCCCAGGCTGCTGTTGAACCAATCGATCAGATGTGTCATCTGCGCAGGCACGTCGGCCGAATCGGGGGCTTGGTAATGCACGATGTCGGGCTTGCCCATGCGGAGCGTGACGATCTGCATGGGTTCGGCATGGTCGCGGTAAGCGCCTGTGCGGATTTTCTGGATGCCGCTGCGCCCAGTCGGGAACAAGGCCGCTTGCCAGCCGTACAGGGTGTCGTGGCTCAAAGGCTGCTGGCTTTGTTCGATGGCCGCTTGCAGTACGTCGAGAGTGGCTTCGGTGCGTGCGTCGCGCTCCAGCGCTTTGGCGTCAGCCAAGCCCAAACGCCGGGCGGCAGAGGCCCGCACCGAGTTGACCTGCAGCGTTTCGCCCTCGATCTGCGCCGTGGCCACGGCTTCGTCGGCCCAGCCTTGCAATTGCAAGTCACCCAGGTCCATCCGTTGCAGATGACTGGCCAGCCCCATGGCACGCCCCTGCGCATAGCGTGCGGCAGCCAGCGCCGGTTGCAGCACGGCCAGATCGACCTGAAATTCAGGCCATTGGGGAGATTGCCAAAGATACATGAAGCGTATTTTAGGGATTTACGCTTCAAATGTGAAGCGTAAATGGTTTTTTTACGCTTCAGCACTATCGGTAGACCTCTCGCCGATTGCCGATCCGCAACACGCGCACCAGAATTTTCTGATCCTGAAGGTCACAGATGATGCGCCAGTCACCGACTCGGTACTTCCAATAGCTGCCCAGGCGCTGACCCGAGAGGGCCTCGCCGATGTCGCGTGGGTTGGTCAAGCTGCTGACGCGTGTGCGCAAAAAACCCACCAGCCGGATCTGGATCGGCTTGTCGAGTTTGCGCAGGTCTTTGAGGGCGTCCGGGTCAAACTCAATTTGCCAGGCCAAGCTCGCGCTCCACGTCTTCCAACGAAATGGTGTTGCGGTTCTTGCGGGCGCGGGCCTCGGCCAGGAAATAGTCTTCGAGGTCGTCGATGTGTTCGAGGATGGCTTCGCGCACCAGCGCGGTCTTGGTCAGCCCGGTCTCTTGGGCCAGTTGAGCCAAGCGGGTTTCAATGTTTTCGGGCAGGCGGATGGCAAGCATGGCTTCTTCCCTTTCAATGATTGCTATACAAGTATAGCCAGCCCATCCATTACAGCCAAATTTGACAGACCCATCCCAAGACCAGATCACCGCTGCTATGGATTTTTTGTTCCAAGGTTATTGATCAGGCCCATTGGCTCGTCGGGTTTTCAGGGCCTGTGGCACGCCCTTCGGCCGCAGGGGCGGCCTCCCACAGGGGCAAGGGTGTGTCGACTTCAACGCTCCAGCGGCACCACTTCCTGCTCGATCGCCCCAAACAAACTCTCGCCGTTCAAGCCCTTCATCTCGATGCGGATGGTGTCGCCGTATTTCATGAACTCGGTGCTGGGCTTGCCGTCCAGGATGGTTTCGATGGCGCGTTTTTCGGCGATGCAGCTGTAGCCTTTGGGCCACTCGGGTTTGCCCTTCACTTCCACGCTCTTGTTGCTCACCGTGCCGCTGCCCACGATGGAGCCGGCCCGCACGTTGCGGGTTTTGCAAATGTGGGCGATCAGCTGGCCGAAGTGGAAGGTCATTTCAGGCCCGGCCTCGCACATGCCGACTTTGCGGCCGTTCCAGGTGGACTGCAGCGTCAGGTGCACGCGCCCGCCTTGCCAGGCTTCGCCCAACTCGTCGGGGGTCACGGCCACGGGGCTGAAGGCGGTGGCGGGTTTGCTCTGGAAAAAGCCAAAGCCTTTGGCCAGCTCGTTCGGGATCAGGTTGCGCAGGCTCACGTCGTTGGCCAGCATGATCAAGCGCACGCCTTCGATGGCGTCGTCCGCGCTGGCTTGCATGGGCACGTCGCCGGTGATGACCGCGATTTCGGCTTCAAAGTCGATGCCAAAGGCTTCACTGGCGCACACCACCGAGTCGCACGGGCCAATGAAGTCATCGCTGCCGCCTTGGTACATCAGCGGGTCGGTGTAAAAGCTGCTGGGCACTTCGGAGTTGCGGGCCGCGCGGACCAGCTCCACATGGTTGAGGTAGGCCGAGCCGTCGGCCCATTGGTAGGCGCGGGGCAGCGGGGCCATGCATTGCGCGGGGTTGAACGGGAAGGCATGTCGTGACTTGCCTTGGTTGAGCGTGGTGTACAGGTCCTCCAATTGGGGGGCCAAGAAGTTCCAGTCGTCGAGCACCCGTTGCAGCTGGCTGGCGATGCCGGTCGCATAATGTGCGGTGCTCAGGTCGCGCGAAACCACCACCAGTTGTCCGTCGCGTGAGCCGTCTTTGTAGGTCGCCAATTTCATGTTGAATGTGTCCGTTCTGGTCTCGATGCGCTACAGTGTGCACCAGCGAGAAATTACGCATTGTTAAACTCATTTAACTAAACGAAACCAGATTCTAGGCGATATGGACACAGACAGCACCGCTTCCAGCCCGCAAGACGGTGACAAGGAACGCGCAGGGATTCAATCGGTCGAGGTGGGGTTTGCCTTGCTGGATGTCTTGGCCCAAGCCCCCGCCCCCTTGATGCTGCGCGACCTGGCCGCCGCCGCCCACATGAGCGCGGCCAAAGCCCACCGATATTTGGTCAGCTTCCAGCGCCTGGGCTTGGTGGTGCAAGACAGCACCAGCACGCGCTACGAGCTGGGGCCCGCCACCTTGCGGCTGGGCTTGGCCACCTTGTCGCGGCTGGACGCCGTCAAGATGGCCCGTGAACGCTTGCCCGCCTTGATCGAGGCCACGGGCCACACCATGGCGCTTGCCGTTTGGGGCAACCGGGGGCCGACCTTGGTGCATTGGCAAGAAACCCCACTCGCCATGCCGGTCAGCTTGCGCTTGGGTGATGTGATGCCGCTTTTGTCTTCGGCCACGGGTCGGTGCTTTGCCGCCTTCAACAGCCATGGCGGTGCTGCCGAAAAAGCCCGCCCCATGATCGAAGAAGAATTGGCCTTGGCCCGCAAAGTGGGCCGCAGCGACTTGCCCAGCACGCCCGCCCAACTGCAAGCCATGGTGAAAGAAACGCGGCAACAGGGTCTGGGCCGCGTGGTCAATGTCTTGTTGCCTGGCATTTCAGGCTTTTGCGCCCCGGTTTTTGATGCTGACGGGCACTTGGTTCTGGGCGTGGTGGCGCTGGGTTCGTCCGCCACGCTCGACACCGCATGGGACGGGCCGATTGCCCAAAGCTTGCGCCAGTTTGCCGGGCAACTGTCGGCTGACTTGGGCTGGCGTGCTTGATGCCTGCCAAGCTGGACCACCCACACACCGGCGACAAACCCGCTTTATCGGGGCCACCCTCACGCCGGACTTTGCTGGCCTTGGTGCTGGTCGTGCTGATGGCGCACGCTGTGGCGCTGTTGAGTGTGTCGGGTTCACTGGATCTGAGCTTGCCTTCAGACGACGCCGTGCGAACCGGCCCGCTGCAAACGCGCTGGGTCCCTCCGCCTGCTGCTAAGCCTACTCAAGCTGCCCCGAAAGCGGTCACGCCGCGCCAACGCATCGCCACCGAACCGGCTGCACCCGTGCCTGCACCTGTATCCTCACCCGCGCCCGAGCCGGTCGCCATGCCGGAACCGGCAGAGTTGCCACCGTCCACGGCGGTCGAACCGCCTCCTGCGGCCCCATTGGCAACACCTGCCGAAAGCGCCCCAACTCAGGCGTTGCCTGCCGCAACGGCCGCCAGCAATGCCGCAGCACAAACCGCCACCTCGGCCATGCCCCTTATTCCACTGGGGGCCTTGCCGCCTTCGAGCTTGCTGAGCTACCGCCTGACGGGCTTGGCCAAGGGCCTCACCTACCACGCCACCGGCGAGCTTCGCTGGCAATCCAACGAGAGCGCCTACGCCATGAGCCTGTCGGTGAAGGCCTTTTTGCTCGGCTCGCGGCACTGGCGCAGCGTGGGCGCCGTCAATGCCTCCGGCCTGGCCCCCACCCGTTTTTCAGACAGCTGGCGCAGTGAACGCGCAGCGCACTTTGACCGCGAAAACAACCGGGTGGTCTTCAGCAGCAACGCGCCCGTGGCCACGCTGGAGCCGGGCGCGCAAGACCAGATCAGCCTGTATGTGCAACTGGCCGCCGCCATGGCGGGCGAGCCGCAGCGCTTTCAGCCCGGAACGCGTCTGCAAATTCAAACGGCCACCACGCGCGACGCCTTGCCATGGTTGCTGACCATGGAGCCTGGCGAAACCCTGAAATTGGACGCACAAACCTTGCCCACCGCCAAGTGGGTGTGCCAGCCACGCAACCGTTTTGACGCCAAAGTAGAGTTCTGGATGGCCGAAAAATACGCCTGGATGCCCGTGCGCATCCGCATCACCCAGATCAGCGGTGACTTCATCGACCTGACGCTGAGTGGCCAAGAGCCCTTGCCGCCTTTGCCTGTTGCTGAGCTGCCTGCCAGGAAAACCACACCATCTTGAAGTTCATCCCAAAAGCCCCAAGTGGTCAGCACAAGTTGAGAGAGAATGAACGCATGAATCTGTTGTACGAATCTGAAACCTTTGCCGTGATGCATGTGCTGGCCAACGCGCCTGCCGAGCCGGCCCCCGTGACCAGCAAGCCCATGCTGGAGCGTCATGGTTTCGAAATCGTGGACAAACGCTCTGGCAAAGAGGTCTATCTGGACGGCTCGTGGGCCGAAATGTTCCAGCAGCAAATCCAGGCGTGGCAGCAACACACCCCCACCCAAGAAGAAGTCGAAGACACGCTCGAGGGCTACACCGGCCTGGCCCAACAACCGGTGGTGGTGCACTAAAACAGGTTGAGGTTGAGGTTGAGGTTGAGGTTGAGGTTGAGGTTGAGGTTGAGGTTGAGGTTGAGGTTGAGGTTGAGGTTGAGGGGTTGAGGTTGAGGTTGAGGTTGAGGTTGAGGTTGAGGTTGAGGTTGAGGTTGAGGTTGAGGTTGAGGTTGAGGTTGAGGTTGAGGTTGGAGGTGACTTTGTGGCTTGTCGTCATAAACAACTTGGTTTTTGTCATACCCGACTTGATCGGGTATCCATGTGGTTCGAGTCATAGATACCCGCATTCGCGGGCATGACATATGGGTGACCACTCACCACTCACCACTCACCACTCACCACTCACCACACGCCACACACCGACTACTTGTCAGACGCTTTTTTGTGCCCACCGAGCCACTGGAAAATCGGCCCCACCAAAATCAGCACGGCCACCAAACGGCAAACCTGAAACGCCGTGACCACCGGCACGCCCAACTGCAGGACTTTGGCGGTAATCGCCATCTCGGCAATGCCGCCCGGTGAGGTGCCCAAAATCAAAGTCGCAGGGTGCAGCCCCGTGGCCCACGCCAGCGCCAAGCCAAAACCCACAGACAGCACCATCATGACCACCGTGCCCGTGGCGGCCGAGGCGAGCCAGCCCGGCGCGGTGTGCACAAATTCACGCTGAAAGCGCACCCCCAGACTCACGCCAATGACCAGCTGCGCCGCGTTCGACAAAGCCGTGGGCACCGCCGACCAATAAACCCCAGAAAGCGTCAACCCCATCGACACCAGCAAAGCGCCCATGAACCATGGGTTGGTGCGTTTGAGCCAAGTCATGAAGAACGCCCCGCCCGCCGTGGCCAGCGCCAACCACAGCAAGCCCGGCCATTGCGCCACACGCGGCCCCGGCAGCAGACGGGCATCGACCTGCAAGCCCCAATGGTTTTGCGCCCATTGCATGGCAAAGGGCACCGACACCACCACGATCACCAGCCGCACGCTGTGCGCTGCCGCCACCAAGTCGGTGCGGGCACCATGGCGTTCGGCCAACAAGGTCATCTCTGAAGCGCCACCAATCGCGCTGGCAAAGTAACTGGTGGCCCGCCAAGCCCCCGGCGGCAGGTGTGCAAAATCGGCCGCATGCTGGCGTTGCAGCCACGCACCAAACAAAGCCCCCAAGCCCAGCGCCCAAAGCACCGCCAGCCCAATCGCCCACCACAGACTGACCACCAGTTCACTCACCTGCGGTGTGAAATACAGGCCCAAAGCGGCACCGATCACCCACTGCCCAGCATTGCGCAACAAGGCCGCACTGCGCGTGGGCGCGCCCAGCACCGAGGCCACCGCCGTCGCCAGCAACGGCCCCAGCATCCATGGAATCGGTGTGTGCAGCCAGACACACACCTGGGCAGCAACCAGCGCCACCAGCAAGGTCAACGCCGTTCGTCCCCAAAACATCATGCTCGGCCCCATCGGTTGGCGGCTTCAGTCACGACCTTGTGTCGCCAGCACCCTATACAGCTCATGTCGGAGCTGAAGCCCTGACTGACACCCATCCGCCCGACGGGAACCCGCTCAGGCATGCCGGCGGATGCTGTCGGCCACCGTCTGCACGATCTGGTCGATGTGCGCGTCTTCCACGATGTAAGGCGGGCAAATGACGATGTTTTCACCCGCGGGGCGCACCCACACGCCTTTGTGAAAGCAATCCATAAAAATGTCATAGGCCCGCTTGCCTGGCGAGCCCGCGATGCTGGCCAGCTCCACCGCCCCAGCCAGGCCCAAGGTGCGGATGCCGATCACGTTGGGCAAGCCTTTAAGGGCACTGTGCATCGCGTCGCCCAACACGCGGCCTTGCTGGCCCGCACGGGCAAAGAGGTTTTCTTCTGCCATCAAGTCAAGCGTGGCAATGGCCGCAGCGCAAGCCACAGGGTGGCCAGAATAGGTATAGCCATGGAAAAACTCGATGGCATGCTGGGGCGAGTTGGCATTCATCATGGCGTCGTAGATGAAGTCACGGCAGATCACGCCGCCCAGCGGGATCACGCCGTTGGTCACCGCCTTGGCAAAGTTCAGCATGTCGGGCACCACGCCGTAATAGTCCGCGCCAAAGTTCACACCCAAACGGCCAAAGCCGGTGATGACCTCGTCAAAAATCAGCAAGATGCCGTGCTTGTCGCAAATCTCGCGCAGGCGCTTCACATAGCCTTGGGGCGGGATGTACCAGCCCGCGCTGCCCGCGATCGGCTCGACGATGACCGCCGCCACATTGCTCGGGTCGTGCAGCACCAAGATCCGGTTTTCCAGCTCCAGCAGCGGGTCTTCGGCCCACACTGGTTCTTCGTGGTGGATGTAGGGGTGCTTCACAGGATCGTGGATGAAACGCATGTGGTCGACACGCGGCAACAACTGCGCCCCAAACGCCTTGCGGTTGGCTGGCAGTCCGCCCACGCTCATGCCGCCGAAGTTCACGCCGTGGTAACCCTTTTCGCGGCCAATGAACACCGTGCGGTGGCCTTCGCCCCGAGCGCGGTGGTAAGCCAGCGCCACTTTCAGGGCGGTGTCAGCCGCCTCAGAGCCCGAATTGCAAAACAGCACTTTATTCAGGTCGCCCGGGGCCATGGCGGCAATCATCTGCGCCGCCTTGAAGGCCTTGTCGTTGCTGGCCTGGAACGCCGTGGCGTAGTCCAACGTGTCCAGCTGCTTTTTGATGGCCTCGTTGATCGGCATGCGGTTGTGGCCCGCGCCCACACACCACAGGCTAGAGATGCCGTCGATGACTTTTTTGCCATCGTGGGTGGTGAAGTGCATGCCCTCGGCACCCACGAACACACGGGGGTCTTGGCGGAAAGTGCGGTTGGGCGTGAAGGGCAACCACTGGTTGTCCATGTTCAGATCGGTGAGGGTCACGGCAAAAACTCCTTGAAATCCATTCAGCTAGCCAGTTTAAAGCCCGCAAGGGCCTGGCCCCGCCACCGGGGCGACATGCCGCGCCTGTGCCCGAGGACCCCGGAGGGTGTCTCTACAATAAGCCGTCCTGAACTGAAGCGCCCCACCTTTTAAAGGGCGCGTCCACCCAACCGCTTTGCCCCATGACCACGACTTACATCCTGACGCTTTCTTGCCCTGACCGCACCGGCATCGTGCATGCCGTTTCGGGTTTTTTGTTGGAGCGAGGCGGCAACATCGAAGAAGCGGCGCAATACAACGACCACGACACCGGCCTGTTTTTCATGCGCGTGCAGTTTGCGTGCGGCCAAGCCGACGGCGCAGCACTCAACGCGCAGTGGGGCGAGTTTGCACAGACCTTTCAGATGAAGTGGGACTTGCATGCCACCACCCAGCCCATGCGCACCGTGCTCATGGTCAGCAAGGAAGGCCATTGCCTGAATGACCTGCTGTTCCGCTGGAAGAGCGGCCTGCTGCCTTTGGACATCCGCGCCATCGTGAGCAATCACCGCGAGTTCTACCAGCTGGCGGCCAGCTACAACGTGCCGTTTCACCACATTCCGGTGACCGCCGCCACCAAAGAACAGGCCGAAGCCAAGCAGTACGAAATCATCGAAGCCGAAGGTGCCGAGCTGGTGGTGCTGGCCCGCTACATGCAAATTCTGAGCGACGACCTGTGCCGCAAACTGGCCGGCCGTGCCATCAACATCCACCACTCGTTCTTGCCCAGCTTCAAGGGCGCCAAGCCTTACTACCAGGCGCACGACCGGGGTGTGAAACTGATTGGTGCCACCGCCCACTATGTGACGGCCGACCTGGACGAAGGCCCAATCATTGAGCAAGACGTGGCCCGTGTGGACCACAGCAAAACCGTGGAAGACCTGACCACCATTGGCCGCGACACCGAAAGCCAAGTGCTGGCCCGCGCTGTCAAATGGCACAGCGAACACCGCGTGCTCATCAACGGCCACAAGACGGTGATTTTCAAATAAATAAACTTGCGGGACAGATCTTTAGCTCTGTCCCCAACTGATTAACTATGTCCGCCAACTCGCGCATCCCGCCGATCCAGTGCCTCTTGACCTTTGAGGCCTTGGCGCGCCTGCGCAGCGTGACCCAAGCGGCCGAAGAACTGTGCGTGACGCCCAGCGCCGTCAGTCACCGCGTCAAGCAGCTGGAGCAAATCATCGGAACCAAGCTGTTTGGTCGGGCCGATTTCTCGCTCACGACCGAAGGCATCGAATACCTGGCGCATGTGCGCGAAGGGCTGGTGTCGCTGCAGCGCTTTCCCAGCGCCAGCAACACCCCGGGGCGGCGCAAGCTGCGCCTGGCGGTCACGCCCACTTTTGCCCGCTCGGTGCTCATGCCGCGCCTGAAACACTTTTTAGACGCTTACCCCGAGATCGACATCACTTTGCAGGTCAGCATTCCGCTTTTGGACGTGGTGGCCGAAGACGCCGACCTGACCGTGCGCTTTGGCACAGGCCGCTACTCGGACGTAGAACACGTCTGCCTGGCCAAAGACGAAGTCACGCCCTTGGCATCGCCCGCTTGGTTGCGTGAAAACGGTCCGTTTGCCAACGCCGAAGACCTGCAAGGCCAGCCTCTGCTGCGCAGCCCGCTGGAGCCCTGGCGTACCTGGTTTGCCGCACACGACCTCGATTGGCCAGAACCCATCGACGGGTCATCGTTCAACGACATCGGCCTCATGTGCGATGCCGCAGCCCAAGGCCTGGGCATCGGCCTGATCCGCACCAAGCTGGGCGCTCCTTGGCTCGAAAGCGGCCAACTGGTTCGGCTGTTTGAGCGCAGCGTGCCCAGCCCCCATGCGCACTACCTGTGCTGGCGCACCGGCACCATGGAGCGCTGGGAATGCGCCGCCTTTGCCGACTGGCTGAAAAAAGCGCTGGCCTGAGCGGCCAAATTCACAAACCCATCAAAGATTCTTCAGCCCCGGCGACCGGCCTTGGGCTTACAGTGATGGGCTTAACTCCAGGTTTTGACTGTCATGAGTGCCAACACCCCCATCGAAACCCAGCAATTGACCGCCACCGAACGGGCCGAGCGCCAGCGCGCCGTGGTGCAGGCCTTGGGCCGCGTGCTGACCCAAGATGCCATCCTTTACACCCCCGAAGACACCACGCCCTATGAATGCGACGGCCTGACCGCCTACCGCGAGCGGCCCTTGGTGGTGGCATTGCCCGAGACCGAGGGCCAAGTGCAGGCCGTGCTCAAGGTCTGCCACGCTCTGCAAGTGCCCGTGGTGGCACGCGGTGCCGGCACCGGCCTGTCGGGCGGGGCCATGCCGCACCGCATGGGTGTGACCTTGTCGATGGCCCGCTTCAACCAGATCAAAACCGTGGACCCGGTCAGCCGCACGGCGGTGGTTCAGTGCGGCGTGCGCAACCTGGCCATCAGCGAAGCGGCTGCGCCCTATGGCCTGTATTACGCACCTGACCCGTCGAGCCAGATCGCCTGCACGATTGGCGGCAACGTGGCCGAAAACTCGGGCGGGGTGCACTGCCTCAAATACGGCCTCACGGTGCACAACGTGCTCAAAGTCAAAGGCTTCACGATCGAAGGCGACCCGATTGAATTTGGCAGCGACGCGCTCGACACGGCTGGCTACGATCTGTTGGCCGTGCTGGTGGGCAGCGAAGGCATGCTGGCCGTGACCACCGAAGTCACCGTTAAGTTGGTGCCCAAACCGATGCTGGCACGCTGCATCATGGCCAGCTTTGACGACGTGCGCAAAGCGGGCGATGCCGTGGCCGCCGTGATCGCAGCGGGCATCATCCCCGCAGGGCTAGAGATGATGGACGGCCCCATGACCGTGGCCGTCGAAGACTTTGTGCACGCGGGCTACGACCTGAGCGCCGCCGCTATTCTTTTGTGCGAGAGCGACGGCACGCCCGAAGAAGTCGAAGAGGAAATCGGCCGCATGAGCGAGGTGCTGCGCGGCTGCGGTGCGACCGCCATCACCGTCAGCCGTGACGAAGCCCAGCGCATGAAGTTCTGGAGCGGGCGCAAAAACGCCTTCCCCGCATCGGGCCGCATCAGCCCCGATTACATGTGCATGGACTCGACCATTCCGCGCAAGCGCCTGGCCGACATCCTGCAAGCCATTTCCGAAATGGAAATCAAGTACGGCCTGAAATGCCTGAACGTGTTCCACGCAGGCGACGGCAACCTGCATCCCTTGATCCTGTTCGATGCCAACGACGCCGACCAATTGCGCCGCTGCGAGCTGTTTGGTGCCGAGATTTTGGAGACCAGCGTGGCCATGGGCGGCACCGTCACAGGTGAGCACGGCGTGGGCATCGAAAAGGTCAACAGCATGTGCGTGCAGTTCAGCGCCGAAGAAAACGAGCAGATGTTCGCCATCAAACGCGCCTTCGACCCGCAGGGCCTGCTCAACCCCGGCAAAGTGATTCCGACGCTGAACCGGTGCGCTGAATATGGCCGCATGCTGGTGCGTGCGGGGGCAATCAAGCACCCGGAGTTGGAGCGGTTCTGAGCTTCGCCAACACCCCACAGGCCTGAGCGATCCTCAGGCCTTTTTTTCGGGGGCATGGCTCAACGCACAAGGCCATGCCGACGAATATGGTTGCGCACGCAACCATATTCACCTAAGATGCGGGCCAATTCCCAAACCACGGCAACGCCCGCCATGCCCACGCCTCTTGACCGCACGCTGACCTACCGCCTGCACCAACTGCACAAGCTGACCGACTCGGACAGCCAATCGGCCTACCCTGAACACACGGGTTTGTCGATGAGCGACGGGCGCTGCTTGACGACGATTGGCACCTTTGAGCCCTTGTCGGTCAAAGAACTGGCCGAAAAAGCCAACCTGAACAAAGGCCAGGCCAGCCGGGGCGCGCAGGCGCTGGTCGATCAGGGTTTAGTGCTCAAAGCCGATCATCCGGGCGATGGCCGGGGTGTGGTGCTGACCCTGACGGCCAAAGGGCGCGGGGTGTTCGACCGCGCCATGGCCATGGTCGCCCAACGCAACCAAGACATCTTCGGCTGCCTGACAGAAAAAGAACAAAGCACCTTGAGCGCCATGTTCGACCGCCTGATTGCCCACGCCCGTCCGGGGGTTACGACGGACTCCCGGCCAGTCCTTGCTTCGAACTCTCGCCCGCGCTGAGCCCCAACATCCGGAAGACAACATGCACACCCCCAGCACCGAAGCCCGCCCTTCCATTTATTACCAGTACCAGGTGTTCAAACCTTGGCTGGCCTCGGCGCACCCTCCACAGACGCGTCAAAAGGTGGTGATCGTTGGCGCTGGCCCAGCCGGCATGGTGACGGCGCTGGAGTTGGCCCGCCACGGCGTGCCCAGCGTGGTGCTCAGCGCCGAATTGCAGTTGTCTCAAGGCAGCCGCGCCATCTGCTTCACCCGCCGTTCGATGGAAATCTTGCAGCAAGTGGAGGTGGCCGACCGCATGACCGCAGGCGGTCTGCCTTGGCGCTTTGGCAACTCGTTTTACCGGGGCCAGCGCGTGTTTCGAATGGAAGCGCCGCACGATGCCGATGACCGGTTTTTCCCGATCATCAATGTGCAGCAGCAGTTCTTGGAGGAGTACCTGCACGAGGCCTGCCAAGCCAACCCGCTGATCGATTTCCGCTGGGGCAACAAGGTCACGGCGGTGGTGCAAAAAGACGGTCATGCGCAATTGGAAGTCGACACGCCCGAAGGCCCTTACACGCTGGAGAGCGACTGGGTGGTGGCCGCTGACGGCGGGCGCTCGGGCATCCGAACAGCCATGAACCTGCAAATGGAAGGCGCGTCTTACGAAGGCTTTTTCGTGATCGCCGATATCCAAGTCGACCTGCCTTTGCCCACCGAGCGCCTGGCTTACTTTGACCCCGACTGGAACCCCGGCAACACCATCTTGATGCACCGTGAGCCCCACGGCATCTGGCGCGTGGACTACCAACTGCCGCCGGGCGAAACGCCCGAAGAAGCGCTGCGCCCCGAGTCGCTCAAAGCCCGCATCGACGCCCAGCTGGCCATGATCGGCCACGCCGGTGTGCCGTGGCAGATGGACTGGTCTTCGGTCTACTCGGCCCGCACGCTCACCTTGCCCGACTTTGTGCACGGCAGCGTCATCTTCACGGGCGACGCCGCGCACCTGTTGCCGATTTTTGGCGTGCGCGGGGCCAACACCGCCTTTCAGGATGCGCAGTCGCTGGGCTGGCACTTGGGCTTGGTGGTCAAAGGGCTTGCCGGCCCACGGCTGCTGGCCAACCACAGCGCCGAGCGCGTGGGCGCAGCCCGCGAGATCATCACCGAAGCGGGCAAAAGCACCCGCTTCATGGCCCCGCCCAGTCCGGGCTTTCGGCTGCTGCGCGACGCGGTGCTGTCGCTCTCGCTCACACAAGAATTTGTGCGGCCCCTGTACCACTGGCGAACCTCAAGGCCGCACGCGTACACGCACTCGATGCTCAACAGCACGGGGGACGACAATGGCTTGTTCAAGAGTGGCCCGGCCCACGGTGCGCCACCGCAAAACGTGCGCTTGGGGGCCAACGACTTTTTGCTCGACCACCTGGGCGGCGGCTTTGAGCTGCTGTATTTCACCGACACCGCCTTGCCCGATGCACTGCAACAAGTGATCAACGCCGCACGGCAAAAAGGCATGCCTTTAAACGTCACCGCCGTGGGCGCGGCGCAGCCCGTGGCCGGGGCCGACCAACACCTGCCCGATGCCGATGGCCACCTGCGCCAACGCTACGGTGTGCCAGCCCATGGCGGCGCGTATTTGCTGCGCCCCGACCAGCACATCTGCGCCCGCTGGCTCACGCTGGACGCCACGCGGCTGCAAGCGGCCCTGAACCAGGCCTTGCCCCGATAAGGAACAACACCATGACCCCCCTGTCACATTCACCCACACTTTCCATCGGCGGCCTCGAAACCGTCTACGACGCGCTGGCCACGGCCATCGACCAAGCCGGGGCCGACAAGGCCCCGCTGTTCCTCGTCAAGCTGGCTTTGCTCAACGCCAACGCGCTGGCCGACGAAACCCTGTTTCAGCAGCACATCACCGCTGCATTGCAAGACCTCTGACCCCCTCACTTCAAAGGAGACCACGATGCTCGTTCAATCCGTTCACCACGTCGCTTACCGCTGCAAAGACGCCAAAGAAACCGTTGAGTGGTACCAAAAACACCTCGACATGAAATTTGTGCTGGCCATTGCCGAAAACGAAGTGCCTTCGACCAAAGCACCCGACCCCTATATGCACATCTTTTTGGACGCGGGCCACGGCAACATCCTGGCCTTTTTTGAGCTGCCCAGCCAGCCCGAAATGGGCCGCGACACCAACACCCCGGCTTGGGTGCAGCACTTGGCTTTGAAGGTCGAGTCGATGGACGCGCTGATCGCCGCCAAAGACAAATTGGTCGCAGGTGGCATCGAGGTGCTCGGACCGGTCGATCACACCATTTTCAAAAGCATTTATTTCTTTGACCCCAGCGGCCACCGCCTGGAGCTGGCCGCCGACTGCGGCACGCCCGAGATGATGCAAAAGCTCGACGAAGTGAAGTGGGACATGCTCGAAGAATGGAGCCAAACCAAACGCGCCCCCAAGCACGCCGCGTGGATGCACGATGGCAGCATGGCCGCTTGAAAGGGCCTCGATGACTCTGCTGAACGACACCCACAACCCGGCGCTCAAAAGCTGGCTCGCCTCGGCCAACAGCGCAGGCTGCGACTTCCCCATCCAAAACCTGCCGTTCGCGGTGTTTCGCCGCAAGGGCTCAACCGAGGCTTTTCGCGGCGGCGTGGCCATTGGCGACCAAATCGTGGACTTGGCCGCATTGGCCAAGTCAGGCGTACTGACCGGCGAGGCCGCTGCAGCCGCCCAAGCGGGCGCGCAAGACAAGCTCAACGCCTTGATGGCGCTGGGCACCCCGGCTTGGAGCGCCTTGCGCCTGGCCCTGTCACGCGCTCTGCGCGAAGGATCGGCAGCGCAAGCCGCCTTGCAAGACGGCCTCGTGCCGCAAGCCCAGGCCGAATACGACGTGCCTGCCCGCATTGGCGACTACACCGACTTCTACACCTCGGTGCACCACGCCACCAACATCGGCAAACAGTTCCGCCCCGACAACCCGCTGCTGCCCAACTACAAATGGGTGCCCATCGGTTACCACGGCCGAGCCTCCAGCATTGGCGTGTCGGGCCAAACATTTCGCCGCCCAGTCGGCCAAACCATGCCGCCGGGCGCAGCCGCGCCCACGTTCGGCCCCTGCAAGCGACTGGACATCGAGCTGGAGCTGGGCATTTTTGTGGGCCGCAGCAATGCACTGGGCGAAGCCGTGGACATCGCCAAAGCCGAAGACCATGTGTTCGGCATCTGCCTGCTCAACGACTGGTCGGCCCGCGACATCCAGGGCTGGGAATACCAACCGCTCGGCCCCTTCTTGTCCAAGAACTTCGCCACCACGATCTCGCCCTGGGTCGTCACGCTCGAAGCCTTGGCCCCTTACCGCGTGGCCTTCACCCGGCCTGCCGAAGACCCGCAGCCCATGGCTTATTTGGACTCACCAGCCAACCGCAGCGGCGGCGCTTTTGACATCCAACTGCAAGTGGGTTTGCAAACACCGCAGATGCGCGCCGCAGGCCTCAGCGACGCCAGCATCTGCCGCACCAGCTACCGCCACGCCTATTGGACCGTGGCGCAGATGCTCACCCACCACACCGTCAATGGCTGCAACCTGCAAGCGGGCGACTTGCTGGGCAGCGGCACCCTGTCAGGCCCCACTTTGGACCAAGCAGGCGCCCTGATCGAGCTGACCACGGGCGGCAAGAACCCCATCGCCTTGCCCAACGGCGAACAGCGCACCTGGCTCGAAGACGGCGACAGCGTGGTGCTGCGCGGCTGGTGCGAGCGCGAAGGCGCGGCACGCATTGGCTTTGGCGAATGCGTGGGCACGGTGCTGCCGGCGCGGCTGCCCCAAGGCTGAGTCAACGGCGCTGCGCGGCCCAAGCGGCCAGCCCTCACCGGACAGGCGAGAACTTACACTGGTTTGTCCACACACCAAGGCGAAGCCATGAACTTTGAACCCCTGATCGAGTTGACCCGCAACGGCGTGCCAGAGTGCCTGCACATGGGCGCACTGGCCGTGACCGACACCGAAGGCCGTGTGCTGGCCCAAGTGGGCAACCCGCACTGGCTGTGCTTCACCCGATCAACCCTCAAGGCCATGCAGGCGCTGCCGTTGATCCAGTCGGGCGGCGTGGCCCATTTCGGCTTCACGCCACCCGAGTTGGCCATGATGTGTGCCAGCCACAACGGCGAGGCGATGCACGTCGAGCAGGTGGCTTCCATCTTGCGCAAAAGCGGCACTGGCACCCAGCAGATGCGCTGCGGCTGCCATGTGCCCTACCGCTTCACGTTTTTCGACCGCCCCATGCCCGAGGGCTTTGCCTACGATGAGCGGCACCACAACTGCAGCGGCAAGCACAGTGGCTTTTTGGCCTATTGCGTGCAACACGGTTTGTCCACCGATGACTACACCGAGGTGGACCATCCTTTGCAACAACAGGTGCGCCAAGCCGTGGCGCACCTGGCCGGATTGCGCGAAGAAGAGCTGCCGCTGGGCATCGACGGTTGCTCGGCCCCCAACTACGCCATGCCCTTGTCGCGCTTGGCCCGCAGCTATGCCCGTTTGGCCTGCCCCGAAGCCGATGGACTTTACGGCCAGAGCTTGCAGCAGCTGGGCCAAGCCATGAGCGCACACCCCGAACTGGTCTCGGGCACCGGGCGCAACGACGCCGACTTCATGCGTGCAGGCCGAGGCGATTGGGTCAGCAAAGTGGGGGCGGACGGCGTGCAGGTCGTGGCCAGTCGTGCGCGGGGGCAGGCTCTGGCGATCAAGATCATGGACGGCAACAAGGCCGCCCTGTTTGCCGCCACGGTCGAGGCCCTGGGCCAACTGGGCTGGCTGGACGACGCCCAGCGCCAGCAACTGGCCCCTTGGCGTGCTCAGCAGCTCTTGAATGTGGCGGGCTTGCCCGTGGGCGAGCGGCGCAGTGTGTTCCAACTGCAAGCGAGCGCTGGGCGCTAAAAACACCCGCCGCATCCGCAGCCGCAGCCATCGCGGCAGCGGCTTTCAGCGCTTGCCAAAAATGGCTGTGCCCACCCGCACCATCGTGCTGCCTTCGGCAATCGCGGCGGCCAGATCGGCGCTCATGCCCATCGACAGCGTGTCCAGCGCCAAGCCTTGTGCGCGCAAACGGTCCAGCAAGTCTTTGGCCTGACGGTGCACCGCCCGCATCTGGGCATCGGTTTCGGCGGGCTCGGGGATGGTCATCAAACCGCGCAACTGCAAGCGTGGCAAAGCGGCCACCGCCTGGGCCAGCGCAGGCAGGTCCTGCGGGGCCACACCCGATTTGGTCTCGCCCCCATCCACATTGACCTGAATGCACACCTGCAAGGGCGGCCTGTGGTCTGGGCGCTGCTCACTCAAGCGCTGTGCGATTTTCAGGCGATCAATACTGTGCACCCAGTCAAAGTGCTCGGCCACCAAGCGGGTTTTGTTGCTCTGGATCGGGCCGATGCAGTGCCATTGCAAGGGCAGGTCGTGCAAGGCCGTGATCTTGTCCACCGCTTCTTGGATGTAGTTTTCGCCAAAAGCGGTTTGCCCCGCGGCATGGGCGGCCCGCACGGCATCGGGCCCCCAGGTCTTGGAGACGGCCAGCAATTGCACGCTGCCCGGCGCGCGGCCTGCCGCTTGGCAGGCGGCCTGAATGTGCGCGTGGACCTGCGCCAGGTTCTCGGCGATGGTAGTGTTCATGGACCGAGCGTACCAAACCCGAGTGCGAGCCTTACGGGTGAACCTTTCTTGCGCACCCTCAGATGACACCCAGCTGTCGCCCAGCGGTCAGCCCAATGCACCCAAGGTGCACCGACTCTTGGCCAGACTGCTAAATTAGCCGCTTGTTTATCCTGAATCGAGACCTCCATGAGCCAAATCGCTGCCAAAACCTACGAACCTGCACCCAGCCGCAAAGTCGCCTTTTTGGGCTTGGGCGTCATGGGCTACCCCATGGCCGGGCACTTGGCCCGCGCGGGTCACCATGTCACCGTTTACAACCGCAGCGCGGCCAAAGCCGCCGCTTGGGTGGCCGAATGCCCCGGCAACGCCAGCGCCCCCACCCCGCGTGAAGCGGCTTCGGGTGCCGACATTGTGTTCGCCTGTGTGGGCAACGACGATGACCTGCGCAGTGTGGTGCTCGGTGCCGATGGCGCGTTTGCCGGCATGAAGCCCGGTGCCATTTTTGTGGACCACACCACAGCCTCGGCCTCCATCGCACGGGAGTTGTCTGCCGAAGCGCAAAAGCTCGGCCTGCAATTCATCGACGCCCCCGTCTCGGGTGGCCAGGCGGGCGCGCAAAACGGCATGCTCACCGTGATGTGCGGTGGCGATGCAGTGGCTTTTGACAACGTCAAACCCGCCGCCATGGCGTTTTCACGTGCTTTCACCCTGCTGGGCGAATCGGGCGCGGGCCAGCTGGCCAAGATGGTTAACCAGATCTGCATCGCCGGGCTGGTGCAGGGCTTGTCCGAAGCCGTAGCCTTTGGCCAGCAGGCGGGCCTCAACATGCACCAAGTGCTGGACGTGATCGGCAAGGGCGCTGCGCAAAGCTGGCAGCTGGACAACCGGGGCAAAACCATGGCCGACGACAAGTTCGAATTTGGCTTTGCGGTGGACTGGATGCGCAAAGACCTCGGCCTGGTGCTGGACGAAGCCAAGCGCAACGGCGCTCGCCTGCCCGTGACGGCACTGGTCGACCAGTTTTACGCCGATGTGCAAAAAATGGGCGGTGGCCGCTGGGACACCTCCAGCCTGATCCGCCGACTGCGCTGAACGCGCACAGCAGAAGGCCTTGACGACACGCCTGCACGGGCTTGACCCAAGATTTGAAAAAAAAGAGCGACACAAAGGTCGCTCTTTTTCATGAAGCAGCAAGGCTTTACTTGGACAGAGGCGGCTGGCTCAAGCGCTTGAGCTCTTCTTCAGAGATTTCATCAAACACGCGGACCACTTTGGTCACGCCGCTGATGCTGCGCACGATGTCACTGGCACGTTTTGCTTCACGAGCCGTCACACGGCCCATCAGGTACACAATGCCGCGCTCGGTCACCACCTTGATTGAATTGACCTGCAGGTCTTTTGCATCGATGAATGCGGCCTTGACCTGGCTGGTGGTCACCGTGTCTTTGGAGCGCTGGGTCAGGCTGCTGGGCATGGTCACCGCCAAATCGTTCACGACCGACTGGACATTTTCTTGGCTCTGAGCCAGCTTCTCTGCACGGTCTTTGTCGGCCTGGGTCCGGGCCTCACCGCTGAGCAACACTTTGCGGTTGAAACTGGTCACGTTCAAGTGCACACGTTCACCCAAATCCTGACGCACAGCGCTGGCGACCTTGAGCTCGATGCCCTCGTCTTCGACCTGTGCGCCCGTGGTGCGGCGATCGGTGGCCACGATGCCGGTCATGACAGCACTGCCCACGATCAAGGGGGCGCAGGCGGACAAGCTGGACAGCGCAACGGCCAAAACAGCACCCGAAAAAACCAAAGATTGCAGATTGCGTTTCATTTAAAGAGTCTCCTGTTCACCCAAAAGTTGGGTGTCAATGCCATCACACAGACAGTGCAGCACCAAGTGCTGAACTTCACGAATTCGGGCGGCTCGCTCATGCGGCACACACACATGCACATCGGTCTCGCGCAACTGGCGGGCCAAACCGCCCCCGTGATGGCCAGTCAGGGCCAATACGCTCATTTCCCGGTCGTGGGCCGCTTGCACCGCTTCGACCAATGCAGGCTCTGCACCATCCACACTGATCAGCACCAGTACGTCGCCGGTTTGGCCCAGCGCCAGCACCTGCCGGGCCAAGGCCTGGCCATCGGGCCAGCGACTGGCCGTCAAGGCGTCCGATGACAAGGCCATGGCGGCCAAACCCGGACGCTCACGTTCAAAACCACCCACCAGCAAATTCGCCAAATATTGGGCCAATGCGGCCGAAGGGCCCAAGCCACCAGCAAGCACCTTGCCGCCCCCGGTCACACAAGCCAGAACGGCCTGAACAGCGGCGTCCACAGGTTTGGCCAAAGTCTCGGCCACTTGGTAGTGCAAATCGGCACTGTCGATAAAGTGTTGTTGGATTCGTAGGTCTAGCATGCGGTGCGAATGATACCCCCCGCAACACGGCGGCCACCCGGAAAAACAGTTATTTACACGGTTATTCGAGCCTTCGTCAGGCTTCAGTTGTGTGCATCAGCTCACATCAAAAGCGGCTTGCAACCATTCGGGTCCAGTGGCCTCGATGGTCACCACATCAAAGCGTGCCGGGGGCAAGCTGCGCCAGCGCAACAGGTAGTGCTGCGCCGCAAAAATAATGCGCCTTTGCTTTGGATACCCGATGCTGGCAGCAGCCCCGCCATGGTCACTTCGGCTGCGTTGACGAACCTCGACAAACACCACCGTGCCATCCGCCGATTGCATGATCAGGTCGATTTCGCCACCCCCTCGGCCAGGCGTCCGATAATTGCGCTTCAGCAGGCGCAAACCCCGCTCTTGCAAATAGGCCAGCGCCTCGTCTTCGCCCGCATCACCACGGGCTTTGGTGGTCTGGCCCACCATGTCTTTTTTGAGGAATTGCATTGACTCCGTCTCCCTTGTCTGCCTCGTTTGCCAAAGCCCTGGAGGCCGCGCACGACGCTGCCGGATCGCAAAACAACCCGGCCAGCACACTGTATGTCGTGGCCACCCCCATTGGCAACCTCGCCGACATCAGCCTGCGTGCGCTGCATGTGCTGGCCAAGGTCGACGCCGTGGCTTGCGAAGACACCCGCCACACCCAGCAACTGCTGCGGGCCTATGGCATGGACCGCCCCGGCGCGCAGCTTCTGGCGGTGCACCAGCACAACGAAGCAGAAGCGTCACAAACCGTGATCGCCCGTCTGGCACAAGGTGAGCGCGTGGCGTATGTGAGCGATGCAGGCACCCCGGCCATCAGCGATCCGGGCGCCCGGCTGGTGGCGGCGGTGCGGCAAGCCGGTTACCGGGTGCTGCCCTTGCCAGGCGCCAGCAGCGTGACCACCGCGCTCAGCGCCTCGGGCATGACGGGCGAAGACGGCTTTGTGTTTGCGGGCTTTTTGCCCAGCAAATCCGGCGAACGCGAACGCGCCGTGCAGGCCCTCGCACAAGAAAGTCGTGCCGTGGTGCTGCTGGAAGCGCCACACCGCATCGAAGCCTTGGCGCAAGCGCTGTCGGTGCTCGGTGAGCGCCGCATCACCGTGGGGCGCGAGCTGACCAAGCAATTTGAACAAATCGAAACCGTCACGGCACAGGCCTTGCCAGGCTGGCTGGCCGAAAAGCCAGACCGCCAGCGTGGTGAGTTTGTGCTGGTGCTGCACGATGCGCCTGTTGAAGCCTCAGCGGGCGAAGGCCTGCGTGTGCTGCAAGTGCTGTTGCCCGAACTGCCCCTGAAAACCGCGGTCAAACTGGCGGCCGAGATCACGGGCGAATCAAAAAACGAGCTGTACGACAAAGCCTTGGCGCTGAAAAACGGCTGACACCGCTGACCCGACAAAGCGCCTTAGCGCCTTAGCGCCTCAACGCTTGCGCAAACCCAGCCACATGACGGTGGCCACCACCACCAAAGCACCGACCAACTGCATCAGTGCAATCGACTGCCCCAACACGCCCCAAGCCAACACCAAGGCAAACACCGGCTCCACGTTCATGATGGCCGAGTTGCCCACCACGCCCAACTTGGGCAACACCGTGAACATGATGGTGAAGGCCGTGCCATACAAGAACGTCAACGCCCCCAAACCCCACCAACCGGCCGTGGCCGTGGGCAAATGCAAGCCGCTCTGGCTGGCGGCCACCGCCGCCGCCAACACTGCCACCGTGGCCATGGTGGTGAAGGTGCGCAAACGGCCATCCACATCGGCAGCCTCGTGCTGGGTGATGACCAAGGCCAAGCCAAACGTGGCCGATGCCGCCATGGCAAAGCCCACGCCCACACCGATTTGCCCCCATTGCTGGGCGGCACCCAGCCCCGATGCAGCACCCATCACGTCGAGGGCCAAAGCCAGCCCCAACAGCATCACGGGCATGGCCAACAACACGGCACGCTCCGGGCGGTGGCGGTACAGCACCCGCGCCCAAAAAGCCGTCAGCAAAGGGTAGGTGTTAAACGCCAACAAAGCCAAGGCCACAGGCAGACGGGCAACCGACGAATAGAGGCAAACACTTTGCACGGCGATCAATGCGCCAATCAGCAGAAGGTTCTTTTTGTGCCGCCCCGTCAGCTGGAGCGAAACCTTTTGCTGCCAAAGGATCAAGGCCACCACAACGGCCGTGACACTGCTGCGAAAGGTGACGGCGGTCACCACATCCACACCATGGTTGAAAGCGGTGCGGGCCGCGACATGGTTGGCACCCATCATCAGGGCGATCAACAAGAGCGTGAGGAAACCGGTCAGGGTCAACCGGGAAAAGGACGCGGGGGCAGCGGAGGAAGTAGCTGAGGTGGGGCGAGATGACATGGGGCCAATTTACCGCCCTCTTCGGCTCAGGGATGACAAGAACGCGACTGGCACACTGAAGACTTGAATCAGCAGCCGTAAAGCCCCCTACCTTGTGCATGCAAGCGGCTGAGCCCCAGCAAAACATCGGTCAATGGCGTCTGCACATGGGTCAACTGACCCAACTCACGCACGGCCGAGACCAAGGCATCCAGTTCAACCGGCTTGCCTGCCTCCACGTCTTGCAGCATTGAAGTGCGAAATGCGCCCAATTTGCGAGTGACAGCGTGGCGGTCTTCGGGTTGCTGGTCGATGGGGATGCCGATTTTTTCCCCAATGGCTTTGGCTTCGAGCATGACCCCCGAAATGAATTGACGCACCAAGGGGTCGTCCAGAATTCGGTCGGTCGTGGCCCCGGTGATGGCACTGATGGGGTTGATCGTCATGTTGCCCCAAAGTTTGTACCAAATGTCTTTTTGGATTTGCGGCGACACACTGGCGTTGAAGCCGGCCTTTTGCAGCAGTGCATGCAAGGCCTGCACGCGGGGCGACACCTCGCCCGAAAGCTCGCCCACGATCAGGCCATCACCAAAGTGGTGACGGACCACACCCGGCGCATCCACCGAGCAACTGGCATGCACCACGCAGCCGATGATGTGCGCGGCAGGCAAGGCGCGTGCAATCGCCCCCTGCGGGTCCACGGCGTCCAGAGAGCGGTCCGCTACTGTGCCACCGAGCCCCTGCAAAAACCACCAAGGCACGCCGTTCATGGCGGTCAGCACCACGGTATTGGGCCCGATCAGGGGTCCAAGCTGCTGTGCGACAGAGGCCAGCGCGGGAGCTTTGACCGAAATCACCACCAGGTCTTGCACGCCCAATGCGGCAGCATCGTTCGAGGCGTGAACCGGCACGGTGTGCAAATTGCTCCCTTGATGCAATTGCAGGCCCTGCTGCTGCAAGGCGCCCAGTGTGTCGCCACGCGCCAGCACGCTGACCTGCACTCCTGCACGCGCCAAGTGCACGCCCAGCCAGCCACCAATGGCCCCTGCGCCGACGATGGCGACTTTGTTGAATGACACGCCGTTGATTGTTTCGCTCATGCGCGCCACCCTGTGTCTTGTTTGTCCATCTGACGCACCAGCGCCTCGAACACGTCCTGACCGGCCCCGTGGTTCGGGTTGAACTGCAGCGCGTCCCGCGTGCACTTGGCAGCAATCGTCTCAGGCACGGCAATCGGTGCGCCCATACTTTGCGTAGCGAGCTGGATTTCGCAGGCACGTTGCAGCGTCCAAAGAATGGCAAAGGTCTGCGGCAAACTCGCGCCCCAAGCCAACAGGCCATGGTTTCGCAGGATCACGGCGGGCTTGTTGCCAATGCTTTTGAGCACACGCGGCGCTTCGTCAGCATGGATGGTGATGCCCTCGAAGTCGTGGTAGGCCACCATGCCGTGCAGCTGAGCTGAGTAAAAGTTGCTTTGGGACAAGCCATCTTGCAGGCAAGCCACCGCCACACCTGCCGTGGTGTGGGTGTGCATCACGCAGTGCGCTCCGTCTATGCCGCCGTGCAGCGTGGCATGCACCACAAAGCCAGCCGGATTGACCTTATAGGGTGAGCCGTCCAACACCTCGCCCTGCAAGTTGATCTTGACCAGGTTGCTGGCCGTGACCTCGCTGTAATGCAGGCCAAAAGGGTTGATCAAGAACTGCTTATCACCGCCCGTGACGCTGTCGGGCAGACGCACGGTGATGTGGTTGTAGATCATCTCGGTCCAGCCGAGCATGGCAAACACGCGGTAGCAGGCCGCCAGCTGCAAGCGGGTCTGCCATTCGTCTGGGTGGACACGCGCTTGCAAAGACGGCACCACAGCTTGAGGGGTGGGAAACATCGTGATCTCCTGGTTTGGGGTCAGTGAATTTGGTCAATTGGGATCAATTGGGGTCAGATCCCCATTGTTTTAAAGGTGCGCATCAATAAGTCGCGCCTGGGGTGGATGCGATGGCGCGCACTTCTGATTTGAAGTGCGCGGCCAAGTCGGTGGTTTGGCGCATCAGGATTTGCGTGTCCAGGCCCACCGCCACAAACAAGACCCCCAGTTTCAGGTACTGGGCCGCCCATGCGCGGTCGGGCGTGAGGATTCCGGGGGCCTTGCCCGCTTGCAGGATGCGGGCCACCGCATCGGCAATCGCAGCCTGCACCTCGGGGTGAGCGGCATTGCCCACATGGCCCATCGAGGCCGACAAATCTGCTGGGCCAATGAACACACCGTCCACACCGGGCGTGGCGGCAATCGCGTCCAGGTTTTTCAGGGCCTCGCGTGACTCCACCTGCACCAACAGGCAGACCTCTTCATTGGCACGCTTGAAATAGTCAGGGTAATGGCCCCAGCGCGAAGCCCGTGCACCCGCCATGCCGCGCATGCCGCCACGGCCATCGTCTTGCGGGTAGCGCATGGCTTGCACCAGTTGCGCGGCCTGCTCGGCGGTATCGACCATGGGCACCAAGATGTTTTGCGCCCCCAAGTCGAGGTATTGCTTGATGAGCGCCGTCTCGCCCACGGGCACGCGGCAGACGGGGTGACTGGTGGGGTAGGCGGCCAAGGTTTGCAGTTGCGCCTGGATGCTGCGCAGGTCGTTGGGCGCGTGTTCGCCGTCGATGACCAGCCAGTCGAAGCCCGCCAAGGCACAGATTTCGGCGGTGTAAGCGCTGGCCAAGCCCATCCACAGGCCAATCTGAGGCTGCTTGTTTTGCAGGGCTTGCTTGAATGTATTCACGGGGGTGCTCATCAATCAGTTCCTCTCTTTAAAGGCCAAACGGCTCACAGGATGTTGGGGTCGGGGTGGCGGCTCGGGCGATGTGGCAAAGCGAAGCGCCTCTGAGCCCGGGCCGCCACCCTGGCCCCAGCAGCCTCCCGCTATCGCCAGACGAAGCCACTGCAGACTCTTCAAAACGCTCAAACAAAACGAAACGCCAGCTTGCCCAATGGCCCGTAGTCCGCCTCAAACACATCGCCCACTTTGGCCAGCGCCGGTTTGGTGAACGAGCCGGCCAACACGATCTCACCGGCTTGCAGATGCTCGCCCCAAGGTGCCAACTTGTTGGCCAACCAGGCAATGCCCACCGCCGGGTGGCCCTGCACGCCCGCGGCCAGGCCGGTTTCTTCGACCACGCCGTTTTGGCGCAAGATGGCACCGCACCAAGGCAAGTCGGTCGTCAAGGGATCGACCCGTTTGGCTCCCAGCACGATGCCCGCATTGGCGGCGTTGTCGCTGATGGTGTCAAACACCTTGCGCATCACCTGGGTGTGGCGGTCGAATTGCTCGATGCGCGAATCGATGATCTCGATGGCCGGGGTCACATACTCAGTCGCATCGAGCACCTCTTGCACCGTCACATCGGGGCCGCGCAGCGCTTTCTTAAGGATGAAGGCCAACTCCACCTCCACACGCGGGGCCATGAAACGGCTGAACGGAATGTCCAGCACCTGGCCCGGCGTGCAGTCGTAGCGCATGTCGTCAAGCAGCGTGCCGTAGTCGGGCTCGTCGATCTGGCTAGAGACCTGCATGGCGCGGCTGGTCAGCCCGATCTTGTGGCCAATCATCTTTCGCCCTTCGGCGAACTTGATCTGCATCCAAGCGCGGTTAATGCGGTAGCCGTCTTCGATCGTCATGCCTGGGAAGCGCTTGGAAAAGTGCTCGATCTGCACGCGCGATTTTTCAGACTCGTTCAGCGCTTGCGCAAGCTGCTGGATTTGCTCTTCGGTGAAAACAAACATGGCTCAGGCCTTCTTGATGAACAAAGGATGGAGGTTGCTGTGCTTGGCATCAAACACCTCAGGACCCACATCGATTTGCAGCGTGATGCCGATGTGGCGTTGCGCCATGGTGGGTGCAAAAAAGGCTTTGGCCACTTCGATCAAGCTTTGTCCGGCGCTGTGTTGCACCGCCTCACTGCGGCCCTTGCCCATGCGCAGGTTCAGGTACACAAACGCGTAATCGCCCGCACCGCCATGCGGGTTGTGCGCATACACACCCGCCGCCAAGCCTGCCGCGCCGCCATCGGCCACTGCGTAATGTGGCGCGGGGTAAGCCAGCACACGCGTGCCGCCTGTCGGAAAAACCGCTTGGCCGTTTTCGTCTTGAACGGTGAGCATGGCGTCGGCCATTTGCCGGCACAGCGTGGTCATGTTGACTTCGGCGTCGAGCTGGCCGGTGTAGAGAATCACAAGGTGGGGCATGGTGTGCCTTCTGACTTTGTCGTTGAAGCTTGAAACGTTGTCATCCTTGGGCTTGACCCGAGGAGCCATGCTGTTTTTTCATGGTCATAGCACCGTGCTCACAATCGGGTGCTCACTGCGGTGTAGCCCTGGGCACTGCTGGCCTGCGCCGCCGGGATGTGCTGGCCGGTTTGGGGCGTAATTTCAAACACGGCATTGAGCTGGCCGGTGCCCGATGCACCAAAGTAAGGGGTAAGGATGTCCACCGCCCCGTCGTAGCCCGTCCAGCCCAAAGCACCCAAGAGCATGGCCGTGTCGTGCATGAAGCCCTCACCGTGGCCTTTGCTGGCGTACTCGGGCAGCATCTCGCAAAAGGCTTTCCACTCGCGCTGGTCCCACATGCGCAGCACCTGCTCGTCGAGTTTTTCCAGAAAAGGGCTCCAGATTTTGTGCGCGAACTCAGGCGCCAAGCCGTTTTGTGCAAAGCGGTGGCTCAAGCTGCCGCTGGCCAAAAACGCCACCGTGCCATCGTAATGCTGCTCCACCGCCTCGCGCATGGCCCAGCCCAGACGGGCACTGTCATTGAGGTAGTGCGAGGTGCACAGGGCCGAGACCGAAACCACCTTGAAATGCTGGTCGGCGTTCATGTAGCGCAGCGGCACCAGCGTGCCGTATTCGGGCTGCAAGGTGGTGGCTTCGTGCGCCAAGGTTTCCACGCCGTGTGCGTTGGCGACCTTGGCCAACAACTGGCCCAACACCGGGTTGCCCGGCGACTCAAACGCCATGTTGCTGATGAAGTGCGGCAACTCGTTGCTGGTGTACACGCCCTTGTAATGCGGCGCACAGTTGATGTGATAACCGGCGTTGACCAGCCAGTGCGTGTCAAACACCACCAGCGTGTCCACGCCCATCGCGCGGCAGCGGCGGCTGATTTCGTGGTGGCCATCAATGGCGCTTTGCCGCGTGCCAAAGCGTGGCCCGGGGATCTCACTCAGGTACATGCTGGGCACGTGGGTGATTTTGGCGGCGAGTGCGAGCTTACCCATGGCGAAGTCTCCTGAAGTGATCGAGTGGTCCCATGATCAGATGCCCCAATGTGGAATGTGGTGGCTGCCCATCGACACGGCCACGTTTTTGGGCTCGCAAAACACCTCGTAGCTCCAGGTGCCGCCCTCGCGACCCGTGCCACTGGCCTTGGTGCCGCCGAAGGGCTGACGCAGGTCGCGCACGTTCTGGCTGTTGACAAAGCACATGCCCGCCTCCACGGCAGCGGCCACGCGGTGGGCGCGGCCCAGGTTTTCGGTCCAGACGTAACTGCTCAAGCCGTATTCAATGTCGTTGGCTTTGGCGATGGCATCGGCCTCGTCCTTGAAAGAAATCAAACAAGCCACGGGGCCAAAAATTTCTTCCTGTGCGATGCGCATGCGGTTGTCGACATCGGCAAACACGGTGGGCCAAACGAAGTTGCCGTTTTGCACATGGGCGGGCAAATCGGCGGCATAAGCGGGTTGCCCCAAGCCACCGCACAGCAGGGTTGCGCCCTCTTTCGGACCCAGTTCGATGTAGCTGCGCACCTTGGCCAAGTGGGCCTTAGAGATCATGGGGCCGACGGTGGTTTTTTCATCCAGCGGGTCGCCCACGGAGATGCGTTTGGCGCGTTCGGCAAACTGGGCCGCAAAGTCGGCATAGATGCTTTGCTGCACCAAGATGCGGCTGCCTGCGGTGCAGCGCTCGCCGTTGTTGGAAAAGATCATGAAGATGGCCGCGTCAAGGGCGCGCTCCAGGTCGGCATCCTCAAAAATCACAAACGGACTTTTGCCGCCCAACTCCATGCTGAACTTTTTGAGACCCGCGCTTTGGACAATGCGGTTGCCCGTGACCGTCGAGCCGGTGAAACTGATCGCCCGCACATCGCGGTGCGACACCAGCGGTTCGCCCGCCTCTTTGCCAAAGCCGTGCACCACATTGAGCACGCCTGCAGGCACGCCCGCCTCCAGCGCCAGCTCGCCCAATCTCGCGGCGGTCAGGGGTGACAGCTCGCTCATCTTGAGCACGGCAGTATTGCCAAAGGCCAAGCACGGCGCGACTTTCCAGGTGGCGGTCATGAAAGGCACGTTCCAGGGGCTGATGAGCGCGCACACGCCCACTGGGTGGTACAGCGTGTAGTTCAGGTGAGTGGGCGTGGGGTAGGTGTGGCCGTCCACACGGGTGCACATTTCGGCAAAGTAATGGAAGTTGTCGGCGGCACGCGGCACCAGTTGTTTGCCGGTCTGGCTGATGGTCTGGCCACAGTCGCGAGTTTCGGTGTCTGCAATCTCGGGCACATGTTGCGTGATCAAGTCACCCAACTTGCGCATGATTTTTGCGCGTTCGGTGGCGGGCGTAGCGGCCCATTTAGGGAAGGCCGCTTTGGCGGCGGCCACGGCAGCGTTGACCTCCGCCTCGCCGCCCGAGGCGACTTCGGCCAACACCTCTTGAGTGGCCGGGTTGGTGGTTTCAAAGTAGTCGCTGCCCGCGACACGTTGGCCGTTGATGAGGTGGTCGATTTGCATGGGGTGTCTCCGTCAATTTCTTAAATTCATGCCACAGCCGAGCATGCGAATGGTCACGCGTGCACGGCACCAAAGCCATGGATCCCCGCGTTCGCAGGGATGACAAATCGGGGGCTTGCTGTTGCTGCGGTTGCTGTTGCTGTTGCTGTTGCTGTTGCTGTTGCTGTTGCTGTTGCTGTTGCTGTTGCTGCGGTTGCGGTTGCGGTTGCCATTTGCAGCATGTGCATATTCATGTCTGGGCCACGATGGTGTTGCTCAGCGCCCCGATGCCTTCGATCTCGGTGACGATCACGTCACCGGGCTGGCAATCCACGATGCCATCGGGCGTGCCGGTCAAGATCAGGTCGCCGGGCTGGAGCGTCATGAAGCTGCTGAAGTATTCGATCAGGGTAGGCACATCAAAAATCATGTCGGCCGTGCTGCCGCTTTGTGTGATTTGGCCGTTGACGGTGGTCTGCAATGTCAAGGCCATGGGGTTGATGACGTCTGCCGCGTCCACCAGCCAGGGGCCAATGGGGGTGCAGGTGTCACGGTTTTTCACGCGCAGGTTGGGGCGGTACCAGTTTTCCAGGTAATCGCGGATCGCGTAGTCGTTGGCCACGGTGTAGCCGGCCACAAAGTCGTAGGCATCGGCTTTTTTCACGCGCCGCGCGGTGCGTCCCATCACCACGGCCAGTTCGCACTCGTAGTGCATGTATTTGACCCCTTTGGGGCGCACGGTCAGCGCCTTGTGGCCGATCAATGAAGCCTCGCCCTTCATAAATGCCAAGGGTTCTTCTGGGGCCTTGAAGGCCAATTCTTTGGCATGGTCGGCATAGTTCAGGCCCAGCGCAATCACGGTGCGGGCTTGCGGCACGGGTGCAAGTGGCGGCAGCCAGACCACTTCGTCAAAACCCACGCGATGGCCTTTGTGCGGGCCTTGGGTGATGAGCAGCTGACCCTCAGATTCAAGCGCTTGCTGCACAGCACCTGCCCATGCGATGCGAGCGCGTTTCATGCGGCACCTCCCACTTGCACCGACACAGGCGCGAAGCCGGGCGCAGAAATATCAACCCGATCACCGGCCCGGGCACGCGGGCGCGCGCCATCGGCCAGGCTATCGGTGCCCACCATCAGCACATCGCCCGCTTGCAGCGTCATGAATTCGCCCACATCGGCCAACAAAGTGGGCATGTCGCGCACCAGCTCGCGCAAGTCCACGGTCTGCACCGGTTCGCCGTTGCAGTGCACTGTGAGCTGCAGCGCGGCCCAGTCTTGCACACGGCCTGGCGTGATCTGCTCGGGCAGGGCCAAAAAACCATCGCGGCAGCGAAACTTGACCGGCGGGCGGTAATAGCTGGTGTGCGGCACAGACCAGTCATTGAGCAACACCGCCCCAGCCACTTGCCCCGCCTCACCGATCACCAAGCCCAGCGTTGCGCCAATGTCGACTTCGCTCACACCGTCTTGCAGCAACAAGTTTTGTCCAGCGGGGCTGAAGGTGTTGGCCGTTTTGACGTACAGCACGGGCGCTTGGGGCGCGGCCTTGTGCGGCTCTTGTGTCATGCGCGGTGACCACAGGTCCCACTCGCGGCGAAAATTGAGCAGGGTGCCATACACCGTGCCTCGGGGTTGCCAATGGCTCATGTGGCTCATGTTTTCATTCCTCTGTGCCTTGCGGCAGTTCACTGGCCGACAGCACGTCACCTTCCAGTTCAATGACTTGGTCCAGCAGGCCGTACAGGGTTTGCAAGGCCGCTTTGCCCAGTTGCATTTCCATCCAGGCGTAGTGGGCTTCAATGGTTTGCGACAAGGCCCCGACTTTGGCCAAACCCGCCGGGGTGGCCCGCACCACCGTGCGCCGCGCATCCTGCGGGCAACGGCTGCGCTCGATCAGGCCGTCACGCTCCATGCGGGTCAGTACGCCCGTCAGGCTGGGGCCCAACAAATACGCTTCTTTCGCCACGCGCCCCGTTTCCACCCCAGCCAACTCTTGCGCGTGTTCGCCCAAAACCCGCAAAACACGCCACTGCTGATCCGACAAGCCATGCGCGCGCAGACTCGGGCGGGTATGTGCCATGACGGCCTCTCGCGCCTGCAGCAACAAACGCGGCAAATTGCGGTGAACGAATGGAGTGCTTGTCATTTATTTAACATGTTAAATGATTTGATGAAGAAAAGACCCCGGGATTACCCTTAATCAACCCGGCGAATGGCACCACTGTCAAGTCTCACTGAGTTTTCAGCCTGCAATCAGCGGGATCGAGGCGACCGAGATCATCCGCGCCATGGAGCAAGCCAGCTTCAAGCCCCGCACGCCCATCATCGCGGTGACGGCCAACGCACTCAAGGGCGTCCACTCGCGTTACATTTTGGGCATGTCTCACTTCTTTCACCGCTTGGGCCTTGCCGCCCCCCTCATCCAGGCCCCCATGGCCGGCGCGCAAGATCACCGCCTGGCTGCCGCCGTCTGCCATTCAGGCGGCCTGGGCTCACTGCCGGCCGCCATGCTCAGCCCCCCGGCACTGCACGCCGAACTGCAAGCACTGCAGGCAGCCACCAGCGCCCCTTTCAACATCAATTTCTTTTGCCACGTCAGCCCCACGCCCGACACGGAGCGCCAAGCGCGGTGGCACCAAGCGCTGGCTCCGTATTACCGCGAAGCCGGCTTGGATAGCGACAACATCCCCTCCGACCCAGGGCGTCTGCCCTTCAACCACGACAGCGCCGATGTGTTGGAAGTGTTTCGCCCGGCGGTGGTCAGCTTCCATTTCGGTTTGCCTGCGCCTGACTTGCTGGCCCGGGTGAAAAGCTGGGGCAGCCAGGTGCTGTCGTCCGCCACCACGGTGCAAGAAGCGCTGTGGCTCGAAGCACAGGGTGCAGATGCGGTGATCGCGCAAGGGCTGGAAGCCGGCGGGCATCGGGGCATGTTCCTGACCGACGACCTGAGCACGCAACTGGGCACCTTCGCGCTGCTGCCACAAATTGTGCAAGCCGTGAATGTGCCGGTGATCGCAGCGGGTGGCATCGCCACCGCAGGGGGCGTGGCAGCAGCCAGGGCGCTGGGTGCCGCAGGTGTGCAGATCGGCACCGCCTATTTGTGCAGCCACGAGGCCACCACCAGCGCCTTGCACCGCGCCGCCCTTCAATCGCCTGCGGCGCAACACACGGCTCTGACCCGGCTGTTCAGCGGCCGTCCGGCACGCGGCATCGTCAACCGCCTCATGCGCGAGCTGGGGCCTTTGGGCGAACAGGCCCCGGTATTTCCACTGGCTACAGCAGGCATTGCCCCCCTGCGTGCGGCGGCCGAGGCCAGGGGTTCGAGTGATTTCACCCCCTTGTGGTCTGGGCAAAACGCGACAGGTGCGCGCAGCCTGAGCGCAGCAGAGATCACACAAGACTTTGTCAAGGCCTGGCTGAAAGTGGCCTAAAAACTTGGGGCCAGCAGTGCCACTGCGGTCGACTGTCGGCAAAGACACGGTCAAAGGCACAATCCTCCCATGGCCAAAGACAAAACAATTTTCACCTGCAACGAATGCGGCGGCACCAGCGCCCGCTGGATGGGCAAATGCCCCAGCTGCAACGCTTGGAACTCGCTGATCGAGAGCGCAAGCGAGCCGGCGGCCACAGGCAAAAATCGCTTTGGTTCGGTGCACGCCTCATTGGCCCCCACCTCCGAAGTGCTGCCCTTGTCACAAATCGAAGCCGCCGACTTTGAGCGCCACCCTACCGGCATCGACGAGTTAGACCGCGTGCTCGGCGGCGGCATGGTCGAAGGCGGCGTGGTGTTGATTGGTGGCGACCCGGGCATCGGCAAATCGACCTTGCTGTTGCAAGCGGTGGACGCCTTGCAGCGCAGCGGCATGAACACCCTGTATGTGACGGGCGAAGAAAGCGGTGCGCAAGTGGCCATGCGTTCACGCCGCTTGGGTTTGCCCGACTCGCAAGTGCCGGTGTTGCCCGAAATCCAGCTCGAAAAGATTTTGCACACCCTGCAAGCACGCCAGCCGAACATCGCCATCATCGACTCAATCCAGACGGTTTACTCGGATCAATTGACCAGTGCGCCTGGCTCTGTGGCCCAAGTGCGCGAGTGCGCGGCACACCTGACGCGCACGGCCAAAGCCACCGGCACCAGCATCGTGCTGGTTGGCCACGTCACCAAAGAAGGCGCCCTGGCTGGCCCGCGTGTGCTGGAGCACATGGTGGACACCGTGCTGTACTTTGAGGGCGACACCCACTCCAACTTCCGGCTGATCCGTGCCATCAAAAACCGCTTTGGGGCCGTCAACGAAATTGGCGTTTTTGCCATGACCGAAAAAGGGCTCAAAGGCGTGAGCAACCCGAGCGCCATCTTTTTGAGCCAGCACAGCGAGCCTGTACCCGGCAGCTGCGTGATGGTCACCTTGGAAGGCACACGCCCTCTGCTGGTCGAGATTCAGGCGCTGGTGGACAGCGGTGGCCCTTCGCCACGCCGCCTGAGCGTGGGCCTGGACCGCGACCGCTTGGCCATGTTGCTGGCGGTGCTGCACCGGCACGCAGGTGTGGCCTGCATGGACCAAGACGTGTTTGTCAACGCCGTGGGCGGCGTGCGCATCAGCGAACCCGCCGCCGACTTGGCGGTGATGCTGGCCATCACCAGCAGCTTGCGCGGAAAAGCCCTGCCCAAAGGCTTCATCGCCTTTGGCGAGGTGGGCTTGGCCGGTGAGGTGCGCCCTGCGCCGCGTGGCCAAGACCGCCTGAAAGAAGCGGCCAAACTGGGCTACACCACCGCCATCATTCCCAAAGCCAATGCGCCCAAGACCGCCATCCCGGGCATGCAGGTGCATGCCGTTGAAAGGATTGAAGAAGCGATGAGCGTGGTGCGTGAGCTGGATTAAGGCTCAGTCCTCACGGTCGCTGTCGCCATTTTTGACTTTGAACTGGATCACCCAGAAGCCGTTGTTGACCTCCACACAACCTTTGACTTCGATATGGCTGCCGTTAAAAGAAGGTTTGAAACGACCTCATGAAGCCCGGCTTGAGCGAGGACTCCAAGAGCAAGCCCACGCCACACAAGGCACAATCTGCCCCCATGAATTTCAACAAAATATTGGCTCCTGCGGCCATCCTCGTTTTCACCATCGGTGCTTGGCACGCCTTTCAGTGGGCCGGCATTGCCCTGGCTGCAGGGGGTGTGGTCATGTGGATCTTGCTGCACTTCACGCGCATGGTCACCATCCTTAAAAAAGCGTCCAACCGCCCCATCGGGCATGTCGCCAGCGCCGTGATGCTCAACGCCAAGCTCCAAAAAGGAGCGAGCTTGATGCATGTGATCGCCATGACACGGTCTTTGGGCCAACTCTTGACCGAAAAAGACGCCCAGCCAGAAATCTTTCGCTGGACAGACGCCGGCCAATCGCAGGTGACCGGCACTTTCGTGGGGGGCAAACTGACCGAGTGGACGCTGGAGCGTCCCACCACCGACACCCCAGTTGAAGCATCAGCCCCGCCGCTGTCCACCTGAGTGCCGTCCACATCCGCGTCATCTGACGGTGGCGGCGGACCTTAAAATCATTTTTTTGCACTGTTTACTGCCCCTTCTTCAAAGGACACTTTCATGAGCGTTGTCATTCCCTCCATGTCCGACCGCGACGGCAAAATCTGGATGGACGGCCAGATGGTCGATTGGCGCGATGCCAAGATCCATGTGTTGAGCCACACCCTGCACTACGGCTGTGGCGCTTTTGAAGGCGTGCGCGCCTACAAAACCGAGCAAGGCACGGCCATCTTTCGTTTGCAAGAACACACCGACCGACTGTTCAACAGCGCCAAAATTTTGCGCATGGCCATCCCCTTCACCAAAGATCAGGTCAACCAAGCCCAACGCGATGTGGTGCGCGAGAACAACTTGGAAAGCGGTTACATCCGCCCGCTCACTTGGATTGGCGACAAAAAGCTGGGCGTGAGCCCCAAGGGCAACACCATCCACCTGATGGTCGCTGCCTGGACCTGGGGCGCCTACCTGGGCGAAGAAGGCATGAAGCGCGGCATCCGCGTGAAGACCAGCAGCTACACACGCCACCACGTCAACATCACCATGACGCAGGCCAAAGCGGTGAGCAACTACACCAACTCGATCTTGGCCAATATGGAAGTGACCGACGAAGGTTACGACGAAGCCTTGTTGCTCGACACCTCGGGCTTTGTGTCGGAAGGCGCTGGCGAAAACATCTTCGTGGTCAAGGACGGCGTGATCTACACCCCCGATTTGTCGGCTGGTGCCCTGAACGGCATCACCCGCAACACGGTGTTCCACATCGCCAAAGATCTGGGCCTGGAGATCGTGCAAAAGCGCATCACACGCGACGAAATTTACATTGCCGACGAAGCCTTCTTCACCGGCACCGCCGCTGAAGTGACCCCGATCCGCGAACTGGACCGAATTGAGCTGGGCGCAGGCAGCCGTGGCCCGATCACCGAAAAAATCCAATCCGCGTTCTTTGACATCGTCAACGGCCGCAACCCGAAATACGCCCACTGGCTGACGCTGGTTTAAGGAAAGAAAAAATGAGCAATCCCGTTGAACTGCTGGCCGCCGACCTGAACCCCCAGGGCGGTGTTTTTTGCCCCAGCCCCAAAGCCGACATGAAACTCTGGAACAGCCACCCCAAGGTCTATCTGGACGTGGCCAAAACCGGCGAAGCCAAATGCCCGTATTGCGGCACCGCTTACAAATTGAAAGCCGGTGAAGTGGTGGGTCACCACCACTGACAGGCCTGCGCGGCCATCAAGGCGATGGCCAGCTAACCCCACGGCGCTCCTCAAGCGCGCTGCAACGGCGAACCCTCAGGTGTTCGCCGTTTTGCTTTGGGGCCTTTGGTCGAAACTCACCTCAAAACACGCACCACCGCCAGGGCGATCTGCACACCGTACCCGCCCGCCGTGCCGCTCGGCAATCGATTTAACGAGCGACAGACCCAAACCCACACCGCCCACGCGCTCACTGGCACCCGGCAGCCGAAAAAACGGCTCAAAAATCCGCTCACGCCAAGCCTGTGGCACCCCCGGCCCGTGGTCGCACACACGGAGATGAACCTGCCGGCCTTGCTGCGCCAAAGACAAGGCCACGTCATCGCCGCGGTTGACGTGACCATCGATGCCGGTGGCACCATAGCGCCGCGCGTTCTCTAACAAATTGCGAACCATGCGCCGCAGCAACTTGGCCACGCCCTGCACCTCCAGCACCGACAGGCCGGGCGGCACCTCCAGCAAGGCCCCCACGCGGGCGCATTCTTCGGCACACAGGCCCACCAAGTCCACTGCCTCGACCGTGCCAATGTCCGCTTCTTTGGCATCCAAACGGCTGGCCAACAAGATCTCATCAATCAGCTGATCGAGTTCGCTCATGTTGCGCAAAATTTCGGTGCGCGTGGCTTGGCGCGTGACGCTGTCGGCAACCGCCGTGTCCATCAGCTCCAGCCCCATGCGGATGCGGGCCAAAGGCGAGCGCAGCTCATGTGAGGCATTGGCCAGCAATGATTTTTGCGAGGCCATCAGCCCTTCGATGCGTTCGGCCGCCGCGTTGAAGCGCTCCGACAAATCGGCCACTTCGTCATCGCCTTGCACCGGCACACGCACCGACAAATCGCCATCGCCCCAGCGCTGTACCCCACGCTGCAAGCCTTCAAGCCTTTGAGTCAGTCGCCGCACCACCGGGTACAAACCCAGCGCCACCGCCAACCCGATCAGCCCCAGCATCCAAAAAAAACCATAGGGCGGCTTGGCCCACCAAGGCGGCTCGTTGCGCACATGGGGTGGCATGCGTGCCGAACTGTGCGGTGAGTCTTGCTGCGACATGTGTGGCGACGCCATGCGCCCACCACGCGGATGGCCCATGTCGAACGGGTCTGCACGCTCCCCGTTGCGCTGAACACGCAACTGGAGTTGTTGCCCATCGGGCAAGGTCACGTCAAATTCAAGCGGCGCGCCGGGGCCAGGCGGCCGGGTCGAGGTGGACAGCACTTCGCCTTGGGCATCAAGCACCACCCATTCACGCGGCACGGGCGGCGGGTTGTTGTGCTCGACACTGGCACGCCAGGCCCAGCCCACCACCAGCATGAGCAAGGCCACGCCCACGACCACAGCCAGCCAAATGCGCAAATACAAATGACGCGACCATTGCCGTAACCAAGTGCGCAAGGCCATGCGTCAGTCCTGCTGCCGGGCAAAGACATAGCCCACGCCGCGCACCGTCAAGATGCGCTGCGGCGCTTTGGGGTCGGCCTCGATGGCCGCACGGATGCGGCCCATGTGCACGTCGATCGAGCGGTCAAACGCCTCCAGCTCACGCCCGCGCACGGCTTCCATGATCTGGTCGCGCGTGAGCACGCGGCCCGCGCGTTCGGCCAAAGCCACCAACACATCGTATTGGTAAGACGTCAGGTCGCAGGCCTGCCCGGCCACCGACACCCGCCGCGCATCGCGGTCGATTTCGAGCGAGCCAAACTGCATGACCTGGCTGCTGACTTCGGGGGGGGGCACTTTTGCGCCGCAAGATGGCCTTGATGCGGGCCAGCAACTCACGCGGCTCAAAGGGCTTGGGCAGGTAATCGTCGGCCCCCATTTCAAGCCCAATGATGCGGTCCATCGGGTCGCCTTTGGCGGTGAGCATGAGCACCGGCACTTGGCCCAAGGCCCCTGGCAAAGCGCGGATGCGTTGGCACACTTGAAGGCCGTCCATGTCGGGCAGCATTAAATCCAAAATGACCAAATCGACGCCCGCCGTTTGCAAACGGGCCAAACCGCTTTGGGCATCGGGCGCGTGGCCCACACCAAAACCGTTTTGCCCCAGATAGTCAGACACCATGCCCGCCAAGCGGACATCGTCTTCGATCATCAAAAGTTCTTGCATGGCCTGATCATCGTCCGGGCTGTGGGGTTTGTCGTGTCGCTTGGGTAAAGATGGGTAAATTCATGCCTTGGCGCTGGCATGCACCCGCGACGCCAAGGCCACCAGCAGCAGCACCGGCACCCCCAGCCAAGCGGTGGCGGTGAAGAAACTGGCGTAGCCATAGGCATCGACAAAGTCCCCCGAAAAACCCGCCAAAAACTTGGGCAGCAGCAGCATCATCGAGCTGAGCAGCGCGTATTGCGTGGCCGAATATTGGATGTTGGTCAGCGAAGACAAGTAGGCAATGAAGGCCGCCGAAGCGATGCCACTGGCCAAGTTGTCGGCCGAGATCACCCAGACCAAGGCGCTCACATCGTGCCCCACGCCGCTGAGCCAGACAAACAGCAAATTGCTGGCGGCGCTGAGCACCGCGCCCAGCATGAGGATGCGCATGACCCCCCAACGCGCCGACAAGACCCCGCCCACAAACGCGCCCACCAGCGTCATGACCACACCATACACCTTGGTCACGCTGGCCACCTCGGCTTTGGTGAAACCCATGTCCACATAAAACGGGTTGGCCATGATGCCCATCACCACATCGCTGATGCGGTACACCGCGATCAAGCCCAGCACCAGCAGTGCCTGCCAGCGGTAACGTCGCCAAAAGTCGGCAAAGGGTTCGATCAATGCGCCCTTCACCCACTCGGCCACATTGCGGGCGGGCGGCATCGGTGCAGGCACTGGCTCGGGCGAGGCCAGCACCATCCACATGCCGGGCAACATGCTGGCCGCCATCACCAAATACGCCACTTGCCAGGCCGCTTGGGCATAGCCCGTGGTTTGCTCGCCTTGCGCCCATGCCGCAATCCACAACACACCCGCACCGGCCCAGATCATGGCCAGGCGATACCCGGTTTGGTAACTGGCCGCCAAGGCCGCCTGTTCATGGACCGGGGCTGACTCGATGCGGTAGGCATCGAGCGCAATGTCTTGCGTGGCCGAGGCCACCGCCACCGCCACCGCACAGGCCACCAAAGGCCCCAACAGCTGCGACGGGTCATTGAGCGCCATGCCCACCAAACCACCCACAATGACGGTTTGCGACAACAGCAACCAACTGCGGCGACGCCCTAACTGGCGCGTGAGCCACGGAATGGGCATGCGGTCCACCAAAGGTGCCCACATCCACTTGACGCCATACGCCAAACCCACCCAGCTCAAATAACCGATGGTGCTGCGGTCAATGCCCGCCTCGCGCAACCGAAAGCTCAAGGTGCCCAACACCAGCAACAGCGGCAAGCCCGCCGCAAAGCCCAGGGCCAACATGCGCAAGCTGGCGGGCTGCAGATACAAACGCAAAGCTTCGCGCCAGGTGCGCAGGGTGCTTGGCGCGGAGGTCTCAAGAGGGGGGGTGATTTCAGACATGCGCCGATTATCGGATGCACCAGTCCGGCCTTGTTCACGGCGCATCTGGCCAGTCGCTATCATTTGCAAACCATGTGCTTGATTTGCGACCTCAAAACCCCCTCGGCCCTGCCCAGCGCTGCCACACCCGAAGCCCGCACGCCCCTGCCCACCGCGCCGCGCTGGCAAGCCCGCCGGGCATTCATGCTGGCAGCGGGCGCCACGGCCGCCGGCTCGGCCCTGGCCCAAGTCGACGTGGGCGCGGCCTCTGGCCTGCGCAAACTGGTTCCGGCTGAAACACTGGAATCTTCAGCCCGGCAGCAATACACGCAGGTGCTGGCCGAGGCCCGGGCCAAAGGTGCTCTGGCCCCCGACGGCCACCCGCAACTGCAACGCCTGCAAGCCATTGCCCAAAAGCTCATTCCCCACACCTCGCAATGGAACACACGATCGCGTGACTGGAAGTGGCAAGTCAACCTGATTGGCAGCAAACAAATCAACGCCTGGTGCATGCCCGGCGGCAAGATCGCCTTTTACACCGGCATCTTGGAGCAGCTCAGACTCAGCGATGACGAAGCGGCCATGATCATGGGACACGAGATGGCGCACGCCCTGCGTGAACACGCCCGCGAACGGCTGGCCAAAAGCCAAGCCACCAGCATCGGCCTGTCGATTGCGTCTCAGCTCTTGGGCTTGGGCTCTTTGGGCGATGCCGCGGCCAGCCTGGGCACTCAATTGCTCACCCTGAAGTACAGCCGGGACGACGAAACCGAATCAGACTTGGTGGGGCTGGAGATCGCCGCACGCGGCGGCTACAAGCCCGAGGCCAGTGTCAGTCTGTGGCAAAAAATGCAAGCAACCAGTGGCAATGGCAGCCCTTCATTCCTGTCGACACACCCCAGCGGGGCCAACCGCATTCAAGAACTCCAAGCCAACTTGCCCAAGGTGCAACACCTGTACGAGCAGGCGCTCAAAGGCTGAGTTTGACAAGCGCATAAGCACCAGTGGCTGTCATTCCCGACTGGATCGGGAATCCATGCCTTCAGACATCCCGCACATAAGGGTTCGACTGGCGTTCACGCCCGAAGGTGCTTTCAGGGCCATGCCCGGGAATGAACACAGTGTCATTGCCCATGGGCCACAGCCGCTCGGTGATGCTGGCGATCAAATCATCGTGATTGCCTTGCGGAAAATCGGTGCGCCCGATGCTGCCGGCAAACAGCACATCGCCCACAAAAGCACGCTGGATCTCTGGCGAATAAAACACCACATGGCCCGGTGTGTGTCCTGGGCAGTGGCGCACCTGCAAGGTGTGCGCACCCAAGGTGACGGTGTCGCCATCGGCCAGCCAGCGCGTGGGTTTGAAGACCCGCGCAGGTGGAAAGCCATAGGCCGCAGCCGCTGCAGGCAAGCCATCGATCCAGAACTGGTCCGCCGGGTGCGGCCCAATGATCGGCAAGCCGCCCAATTGCTCAGCCAAGTCGGCCGTGCCCGATGCGTGGTCCACGTGGCCGTGGGTGATCCAGATCTGCTCCAGCTGAAGGCCTCGCGTTTTGACCGCGGCCAAAATCAAATCGAGATTGCCCCCCGGGTCCACCACCGCCGCTTGGCGGGTTTGGTCGTCCCAAATCAGGGAGCAATTTTGCTGGAAAGGGGTAACGGGGATGGTTTGGTATTGCAGCATGTGAGAATTATCAGGGATGCGATTGCGCCCGTCTCTCGAGGTCGGGGTGTACAGTGCGCCCAGCCAGCGCCTTTGAACTTCGGCCTTTGCGCTGCACCGATTGCCCTTTTGCACACCTCTTTTCCCGGCTACCTGACCAAACAGGAAAGCATCGCGGTTTTGGGCGTGGATGACTTGCTCATCCGCTCCCTGCTCGACAAAAACCAATTCCACGACCCCTTGGACGAGGCCCTGAATTTGGGCATTTCTTCGGCCACTTGGCCTTTGTTTGGCCTGCTGTGGCCATCGGGTCAGCGCATGGCTGAGCGCATGGCCAAGCGGCCCGTGACGGGCGAGCGCATTCTGGAGATTGGCTGCGGCCTGGGTTTGTCCAGCCTGGTGGCGCATCGGCGCGGGGCCAATGTCACGGCCAGTGACTGCCACCCGTTGACCCACGCCTTTCTCGATGAAAACACCCTATTGAATGGCCTGCCACCGATGACTTACCGCCATGGTTTATGGGGCACCGCTGCGCTGCGTGAAGACGGCTTGCCAGTGCTGACGTCGGCAAAAGATGCCGGAGTGAACGGCCTTTTTGACCTGATTGTGGGCAGCGACATTTTGTACGAGCGCGACGACGAGGGCACGCTGGCAAGCTTCATCAATACCCATGCCGCACGGGTTTCGGAAATTTGGGTGGTGGACCCGAATCGGGGCAACAGGTCAGCGTTTCACAAGCACATGGCGCGTGTGGGCTTTGCCATGCACGAGCAGGTGCTGGACCAGTCCGCCCATTCAGATGCCCTGGCCTACAAGGGGCGCATGCTGACCTATACACGGGGTTGAGCTGAACACGGGCCTGACTTGTGTGCAAGGCAAATGTGCACCAAATGCTGGCAAGGGCTTGAGTGTCACGATCTGGATGTATCGGCGTAGGCAAGCGGCTTGGTTTAAGCTGACGACCCTGTTAAATGGCCAAGTTTCATGGCCAAACCGAAAGCACAACGATGACCTCTCCCCTGAAAGTGGGCCTTTTGGGCTTTGGCTATGCCAGCGCCACTTTTCATGCACCACTGATTGCCGCTGTGCCGGGTTTGCAGTTGACGGCCATCGCCAGCAGCCGTGCGCAAGACGTGCACGCCGCTTGGCCCGGCGTGGCGGTATGCGACAGCCCCGAGCAATTGATCGCGCGACCCGACATTGACTTGGTGGTAGTGGCCACGCCCAACAACACCCATGCCCCACTGGCTGCTTTAGCGCTGCAAGCGGGCAAGCATGTAGTGGTCGATAAGCCCTTTACCCTGAATGTGCCAGAGGCCCGCGACCTGATCTTGTTGGCCAAGCAGCAAGCGCGTTTGTTGTCGGTCTTTCACAACCGACGCTGGGATGGGGATTTCTTGTCGCTGCAAGCTTTGCTGCGCAGCGGCACGCTGGGTCGCATCGTGCATTTTGAATCTCACTTTGACCGCTATCGCCCACTGGTGCCGCAGCGCTGGCGCGACTCTGGAGAGCCCGGCAGCGGCCTGTGGTACGACTTGGGGCCGCATTTGCTGGACCAGGCATTGCAGTTGTTTGGCCCACCCCAAGCGCTTTCACTGGACTGGGCACGCCAGCGTGAGAACAGCCGCGCCGACGATTGGTTTCATGCGCTTTTGCATTACGGCGATTTGAAGGTGGTGCTGCACGCCAGTGCCTTGACCGCCCATGTGGCCCCCCGCTTCACCGTGCATGGCACCGAGGGGTCGATGCTCAAGTGGGGGCTGGACACCCAAGAGGCCGCATTGAAGGCGGGCCAGCGCCCACCCCAAGCCCATTGGGGCGTTGACCCTGAGCCCCTGCGCTTGACGCTGTCAGACGCGCAGCAACAACTGAGCGAAAGCACGCAAATGGGCATGCCCGGCGATTACACGCGCTATTACGCGGGCATTCGCGATGCAGTGCAATGCGGCGCGGTCAACCCAGTGCCCGCCGAAGAAGCGCTGCGGGTGATGGAACTGATCGAGCTGGGTCAGCGCAGCGCCACCGAAGGGCGGCGCATGGCCGTGGCCTTGCGCTCAAAGGTCTAAGTCGTATTCGATCGTGATCGGCGCGTGGTCCGAAAACTTTTGGTCTTTGTAAATCGATTCGGTTCGGGCTTTTTCAGCCAAGGCCGGGGTGGCGAGGTGGTAGTCCAGCCGCCAGCCCACGTTCTTGGCATAGGCCTGGCCCCGGTTGCTCCACCAGGTGTAGCAAGCGTCGGTGGTGTCGGGCTGGAGGCGGCGGTACACATCCGCGATGCCCCCGGTGGTGGTGAGCTGCGTCATCCAGGCACGCTCTTCGGGCAAAAACCCGCTGTTTTTGAGGTTGCCCTTCCAGTTCTTGAGGTCGGCCTCTTGGTGCGCGATGTTCACATCACTGCACACCACAAAGTCGCGCTCGGCTTTGAGAGCCATGAGGTGCGGGTACATCTTGTCCAAAAATCGGAACTTGGCCTCTTGCCGCTCAGGCCCCGATGAACCACTGGGAAAGTAACTGCTGATGATGGACAGCTTGCGGCTGGGCGTGTCAAAACGCAGCTCGACATAGCGGCCTTCGGCGTCGAACTCGCCACCGTCAAAACCCACGACCACATCGCTGGGCTCATGCCGGGTGTACACGCCCACGCCGGAATAGCCTTTTTTCTGGGCAAACTGAAAGTGGCCTTTCAGGCCTGCAATGTCTTCAAATTTCCCTGCGACATCGGCCGCTTGGGCTTTGACTTCTTGCACGCAAATACAATCTGGCTTTTCTTGCGCCAACCAAGCTTCGACCCCTTTGGTCGTGGCTGAACGGATGCCGTTGAGGTTGAGGCTGGTGAGTTTGAACAAGGATTTCCCCATGGTGACAGGACAGGCAAGCAGCGCCGAGATGCAGGCGCTCGCTCAAGAATTTGTGCAATTTGCGGTCGACTCGGGCGTGCTGCGCTTTGGCGAATTCAAGACCAAAGCCGGGCGCATGAGCCCCTATTTTTTCAACGCCGGGCTGTTTGACGACGGCGCCAAGCTGAGTCGACTCGCGCAATTCTATGCAAAAGCCCTGTTGGCCAGCGGCATCGAATTCGACATGATCTTTGGTCCTGCCTACAAAGGCATTCCGCTGGGCGCGGCGGTCTCGGTAGAACTGGCCCGCTTGGGCAAGAACGTGCCTTTCGCCTACAACCGCAAAGAAGCCAAAGACCACGGCGAAGGCGGCAGTTTGGTGGGTGCGCCACTCAAGGGCCGCGTGCTGATCGTGGACGATGTGATGAGCGCGGGCACCGCCGCACGCGAGTCGATTGCGCTGATTCAGGCCGCTGGTGCCACGCCCCACGCGATTGCCATTGCCCTAGACCGTCAAGAAATGGCCACCGAAAAGCAGGCCGACGGCTCGGTGCAAGACGTGCCCCACAGCGCCGTGCAGTACGTGCGCGGCACACTGGGCATGCAGGTCTGCACGATTGCTCAACTGTCTGATTTGTTGGCTTATCTGTCGAACCAGGGCGGCAACGCGCTGGCCGAACATCTGCCCAAAGTTCAAGCTTATCGTGACCGTTACGGCGTTTGATTAAACAAAGATACTCAATAAAGCCATTGCCCGCGCACGGTTGGAGCGGTTATTATGGGCGGTTATTCCACAAAATCTTATATCGTGAAATTTAAGCCCCTTGCCACCGCTGTCAGTTTGCTGCTGGCGTTCACCATGGTTTTTGCCGCGCCTGCAGACGAGCAGGCGGCAGAAGTCAAGCGGATGTCAGAACTGGCCAGCTTGATGCAACTGGGCGACCAAATGAAAAACAGCGTCGGCGAAAAAACCGACCAAATGCTTGGTAAAGCCATGGGCTTGCTGGGCGTGCCTTACAAACGCGGCGGCAGTTCTACCGAAACTGGCTTTGACTGCAGCGGATTCGTGCGCTACATGTATGAAACATCCGTTGGGCGCTTGTTGCCACGGCGTGCAGATGAGCAAGCAGCGGCGACAGACAAAATCGATCGCAATGAACTCAACCCGGGCGATCTGGTTTTCTTCAACACCATGCGTCGCACGTTCAGCCATGTAGGCATTTACCTTGGCGATGGCAAATTCATCCATGCACCCAGCGCCGGCAAAACGGTGCGCGTGGATGATTTGCGCGCGGCTTACTGGACCAAACGTTTTACCGGCGCCCGCCGAGTCAAAGAAACACCTGCAACCGACAGTCCCAGCCGCTGAATCCGTCTTTCAGAAACAAAAACGCCACCGCGAAGGGTGGCGAAGTTGAGTTTGGTGCGGCTGGCGGGGATCGAACCCACGACCCTTGGCTTCGGAGGCCAATACTCTATCCACTGAGCTACAGCCGCACTTGATGCTGCACGGATTATGTCACGGCTTGTCTTTCTGGCCGATGGTTGCAAGTCCGGTGAAGGGTGGGCCGCTATAATCTTGGGTTGATTACGGTCAACACCCAGGCCCAAAGGCCAAGCCCAACAAGAGGACCTCATGAGCGACAACAGCCACGATCAACACGAAGCACACACCGGCCCGGTGAAAACGCCCAAGCAAATGCTTTTGCTAAGCCTTGCTTCTTTCATCATCCCGGTGTTCATCATCATCGGCCTGGTCTTTTACGTGACTTCTGCCAACAAGACGGCTCCGGGTGCAAGTGACTCCGAAAGATCGGTTGCCCAGCGCATTCAAAAAATCGGCACTATTGAAATTCGCGATGCCAATCGTCCTTTGAAGACCGGTGAAGACGTTTACAAAGCGCAGTGCTCTGCTTGCCACGCTGTTGGCGCTGCCGGTTCGCCCAAGTTTGCCGACGCTGGCGCTTGGGGTGCACGCATCAAGCAAGGTCTGGAAACTTTGGTGACTTCGGCCCTCAAAGGCAAAGGCGCCATGGGTGCGCAAGGTGGCGGTGATTTCAACGACACCGAAATTGCCCGCGCTGTGGTCTACATGGCCAACAATGCCGGTGGCAAATTCGATGAACCCAAGGCCCCTGCTGCCGAAGGCGAAACGAAGTAAAGCAGCTGCGGCCTTTTGAATGAACCGACCCTTGTGGTCGGTTTTTTTATGTCCGCGCTCTGATGAACAAACTTAGCCTTGCTGTGGGCTGATGACAAATCCAAAGCGCTCTGGCAATGCCTGAGACAAACAATCCTCAGGCGTCCAAAGACCACTTTCTATGGCTTCGGCAACCAGCCCCACATCCAGGGTGTGAACCAGGCCAAACCCCGATGTGGTTTCCAGATAAACACGCCCGGTTTCGTCAACCAAGCAAGCGCGCACCTGCATGGCTTGTTGACCTGTGTGCGCAGTCGGCTCGAAGCTTTCGTTCAGCCGCCAAATGTAGGGCGCAACTTCCAGCTCGATGTAGACCCGCTGGGGTCCGTTCTGAAAAAACCAACGCCCATGCACATCGGCATCGTAGTTGCGATGAATGAAGTCAATCAACTTTTCATGCCTCAGCACAGAGCCTTTTGCTCCTGGTTGACCACTTTGAAACGCACCCAAGTGCTGCACCCGGTCATCTCGCATGTGCCACTGCCCGCGACTGTCCAAACCCAGCCAGCCAAAGCAGTCGGGCACATTCGGCCACTTGGTCATGGCTTGGCGAACGATGTCATCCATGGGCTGAAGTCCCTTCATGAAACGGCCGGCCTGAAGCACCCAAAAGCCAGCTTCCCACGGCATCGGGCAAGCCACGCACATGGCTGGGCCAACTGCCTTGGGCGAATCCAACATGCCCTCCGTGCTCGGGCTGCCAAAGCGTGACCGACCTCGATACATCGTTCTTTTGCGGCAAACTGCTCGCTGGCACGAAGGGGTCGTTCCGGGCATTCAATGCCAAGGCAGGCAGACAGATGTTCTGCATCAACGGTTTGGCCGATGCTTTGGACCAGTAATCGTCTGTGTTTTTGAAGCCATGCAAAGGCGCTGTGAACACATTGTCAAACTCATACAGATCTCGCGCAGCCATGAGCTGCTGCCGATCAAACAGGCCTGGGTGCTGCGCCAACTTGGCCAACGCCTTTGGCTTCATGCTGTGCAAAAACATGCGCGTATATATTTGTCGGTTCAAACCACGGCCTATGGCATGCCCGCTTTGCATCAAATCAAGCGGCGAACAAATTGAAGCGATGGCATCTGCACTTTGCAAGGCTGCGGTGCCGTGTTCGGCGGCCCAACGCATCAAGGCATTGCCGCCCAAGGACACGCCTGCTGCGATCAGTGTTTGCCCCCCCTGAGATTGATGCTGCTTGCGCAGACGGCTCAATACCCAGTCTATTTCCTGGTGATCACCTGAATGGTACGCACGCGGTGCACGATTGAGTTCGCCGCCGCAGCCGCGAAAGTGGGGCAAAGCAAAGTTGAGGTCGTGCGCTGCCGCCCAATCAGCGAATGACTGCGCGTAATGGCTGTCCGATGAACCCTCGAGGCCGTGAAACAACACCAACATCGGCCTGTCATGTCGACTGGCGTTTTGTCGATCGACATCGATGAAGTCATCGTCCGGAGTTAGCCAGCGCTCACGTTGTTTAGGCAATGCCGGGCCCCACCGTCTGCGTGCATACAGCGCTGGCCAAATGGTCTGGGCATGGCCACCGGGCAGCCATACAGGTGCTCGATAGTGCATCAGCATCAGTGCAACACTGTGGGCTTGACCCCCACATCGGCCGAGTCATTCGGGGTGCCAGGGCTTGCATGGTGGGCCACCATGCGCCAACCCTGTGGCATTTTTTGGTACACATTGGTGGCAATCACAAATGCCTGTTTGGCGCCCTGCGGTGTGATCACCTCCACACGCTCCACAAGGTGATGAACCGCGCACGCGAGGGAAACGATTTTGTGGATTCTTTCTGGGTGCGCTTGCACACTGCCGTTGGCAAACATGCCCTCAAATGTGGCACGGATGGCGCCCGGCCCGATCATGCGCGGCCCACCAGGGTGCACACAGACGATGTCATCTTCTTCTGCCCAACACGCCATGAGCTGCTCGATGTCAGCGTTGTGCAGCGCCTCATAAAAGCTTTGTTCGATGTCGTCGGGTGTTCCACCCACGATGGCTGCTTGCAATTTGGCTCGTTTCATGATCCGACCAAGTCTACACGCGCCTTTGGTACGTCGGGCAACAAAAAACCCGACCACATTGCTGCGTCGGGTTTTTGAATGGGCCTGCTTATCTGCAGGTGTTGCTCTTGTTCAGCGTCTTATTTTTTGCGGTATTTCCGCAAGGCCGACAACTGAGCCGCCAAGACAGCCAACTCGGACTGGGCACGGGCCAAGTCGATTTCGCTTTTGGCGTTTTTCAAAGCTTCTTCTGCTGCTGCTTTGGCCGCATTGGCTTTCTCTTCGTCGAGGTCTTTGCCGCGGATCGCGGTGTCAGACAGCACGGTCACGCAGTCAGGCTGCACTTCCAGAATGCCACCGGCCACGAAAACAAATTCCTCGCCGCCGTCAGCCGTCTCGATGCGAACCGAACCGGCTTTGATGCGGGTGATCAGCGGGGTGTGACGTGGGTAAATGCCCAGTTCGCCAGACTCGCCAGGCAAGGCCACGAATCGGGCTTCGCCCGAATAGATGGACTCTTCTGCACTGACCACATCAACGTGGATGGTGTTCATGTTTACTCCTTAAAAAAGGTGCGTTAAAGCGGACTACGGGGAGGCTGGATAGCCGCCCCGGGGTTCTGCTTTACGCGGCCTTTTTGGCCTTTTCGAAAGCTTCGTCGATGGTACCGACCATGTAGAAAGCTTGCTCTGGCAGGTGATCGCACTCGCCGGCCACAATCATCTTGAAGCCACGGATGGTTTCAGCCAATGTGACGTACTTGCCGGGGGAACCGGTAAACACTTCAGCCACGTGGAAAGGCTGCGACAGAAAACGCTGGATCTTGCGGGCACGGGCCACGGCCAACTTGTCTTCAGGAGCCAAGTCGTCCATGCCCATGATGGCGATGATGTCGCGCAGTTCGCGGTAACGCTGCAAAGTACCTTGCACAGCGCGAGCGGTTTCGTAGTGGTCTTGGCCCACCACCAAAGGATCGAGCTGACGGCTTGTGGAATCCAGAGGATCCACAGCGGGGTAGATACCCAGCGAAGCGATGTCACGGGACAACACAACAGTCGAGTCCAAGTGCGCAAAGGTGGTCGCTGGCGATGGATCGGTCAAGTCATCGGCTGGCACGTAAACGGCCTGAATGGAGGTGATCGAGCCGACTTTGGTCGACGTGATACGTTCTTGCAAACGGCCCATTTCTTCGGCCAGCGTAGGCTGGTAACCCACAGCAGAAGGCATACGGCCCAACAGGGCGGACACTTCGGTACCGGCCAAGGTGTAGCGGTAGATGTTGTCCACGAAGAACAACACGTCTTTGCCTTCGTCACGGAAGGATTCGGCGATGGTCAGACCGGTCAAGGCGACGCGCAAACGGTTGCCTGGTGGCTCGTTCATTTGGCCGTACACCATGGCCACTTTGGACTCAGGCAGGTTCTCGAGGTTCACGACGCCGGAGTCGGCCATCTCGTGGTAGAAGTCATTGCCTTCACGGGTACGCTCACCCACACCGGCGAACACGGACAAACCGCTGTGCGCCTTGGCGATGTTGTTGATGAGTTCCATCATGTTCACGGTCTTGCCCACACCGGCACCACCGAACAAGCCGACCTTGCCGCCTTTGGCGAACGGGCAAACCAAGTCAATCACCTTGATGCCGGTTTCCAGCAGTTCTTGCGAAGGGCTCAGTTCGTCGTACGCAGGGGCTTTACGGTGAATGGAAGCAGTGAGTTCCTGGCTGACAGGACCACGTTCGTCGATGGGCGCACCCAACACGTCCATGATGCGGCCCAGTGTGGCTTTGCCCACAGGCACGGTGATCGCCTTACCGGTGTTGTACACGATCAGACCACGACGCAAACCGTCAGAAGAACCGAGCGCAATGGTGCGCACGATGCCATCGCCGAGTTGCTGCTGCACTTCCAGGGTCAGCGCGGAGCCTTCCATTTTGAGTGCGTCATAAACCTTGGGCATCTGGTTGCGTGGAAACTCCACGTCGACCACAGCGCCAATACACTGAACAATTTTTCCTTGGGCTTGCATTTTTCGCTCCAAATAATTTGAATTTGCTGAACTGGGGATCAGCCGCTGATCGCGGCTGCGCCAGAGACGATTTCCGACAGTTCTTTGGTGATGGCTGCTTGACGGGTCTTGTTGTAGACGAGCTTGAGCTCGCCAATCACATTGCCTGCGTTGTCTGTAGCAGCCTTCATGGCCACCATGCGCGCAGCATGCTCAGAAGCCATGTTTTCGGCCACGGCTTGATAAGCCAGGGCTTCTGCATAGCGGATCAACAAATCGTCAATGACCGACTGGGCATCGGGCTCATAGATGTAATCCCATCCATGGGCCACGGCACCTGCTGCCTTGGTGTCTGCTTCCATCTTGGAAGAAGACAGTGGCAGCAGCTGGTCGATGGTGGGCACTTGTGCCATGGTGCTGACAAACTTGTTGTAGCACAGGTACACAGCGCTCACCTCACCAGCGGCATAAGCGTCGAGCAGCACCTTGACGGGGCCAATCAGCTTGTCCAGATGAGGCTTGTCGCCCAGATGCGTCACATGCGCCACCACTTTGGCATTGACGCGGTTCAGGAAACCCAAACCTTTGCCGCCAATGGCCACGGCCAGAGGCGTGTTGCCTGCGGCCTGCGTTTCACGCAATTTACCAGTCACGGCACGCAGCAGGTTGGTGTTCAAGCCACCGCACAAACCTTTGTCCGTGGTCACCACAATGAAGCCGACGGACTTGCCGTCGTTTTGCTTCATGAAGGCGTGTACGTACTCAGGGTTGGCCTGCCCGAGATGAGTCGCAATGGTGCGAATCTTCTCGCTGTAAGGCCGGGCCGTGCGCATACGCTCCTGCGCTTTGCGCATTTTGGAGACGGAAATCATCTCCATGGCCTTGGTGATCTTCTTGGTGTTTTCCACCGATTTGATCTTGGTGCGTAGTTCCTTGCCCGATGCCATCAGCGGCTCCTTTTGATCAGGTAGAAATTAAGCAAAGCTTTTCTTGAAAGCGGCGACAGCAGTGGTCAATTCAGCCTCAGCTTCTTTGTCCAGTGCTTGCGTGCTTTCCATCTTGGCCAACAGGGCTGCGCTCTTGTCTTTGAGGTAAGCGTGCAAACCGTGTTCGAAAGCCAGGACTTTCTTGACGTCGATGTCGTCCATGAAGCCTTTGTTCACCGCAAACAGGCTGGCGCCCATCAAGCTGATCGACAGAGGGCTGTATTGGGCTTGCTTGAGCAATTCAGTCACGCGGGCACCACGGTCCAACTGCTTGCGTGTGGACTCGTCCAGATCAGATGCGAACTGGGCGAAAGCCGCCAATTCACGGTACTGGGCCAAGTCGGTACGGATACCGCCGGATTGGCCTTTGATGATCTTGGTTTGAGCTGAGCTACCGACGCGCGACACCGAGATACCGGCGTTGATCGCAGGACGAATGCCGGCGTTGAACAGGCTGGTTTCCAAGAAGATCTGACCGTCGGTGATCGAAATCACGTTGGTGGGCACGAATGCGGACACGTCACCGGCTTGGGTTTCGATGATGGGCAAAGCCGTCAAGGAACCTGTTTTGCCTTTGACCGCGCCTTTGGTGAAGGCTTCGACGTAATCGGCATTCACGCGGGCTGCACGTTCGAGCAAACGGCTGTGGAGATAGAACACGTCGCCAGGGTAGGCTTCGCGGCCTGGTGGGCGGCGCAGCAACAGCGACACTTGACGGTAAGCCACGGCTTGCTTGGACAGATCGTCATAAACGATCAGTGCGTCTTCGCCACGGTCACGGAAATATTCGCCCATCGTGCAACCGGAGTAGGCCGACACGTACTGCATGGCAGCAGATTCAGAGGCAGAAGCGGCCACGACGATGGTGTATTCCATCGCGCCAGCTTGTTCCAGAGCGCGCACCACGTTTTTGATCGACGAGGCTTTTTGGCCAATCGCGACGTAAACGCAGGTCATGTTCTGACCCTTTTGGTTGATGATGGCGTCGATGGCGACAGCGGTCTTGCCAGTCTGACGGTCACCAATGATCAGCTCGCGCTGACCACGGCCCACGGGCACCATGGAGTCGATCGACTTCAGGCCGGTTTGCATAGGCTGGTCAACCGATTTACGTGCGATCACGCCAGGGGCGACTTTTTCGATCACGTCGGTCATCTTGGCGTTGATGGGGCCTTTGCCGTCAATCGGCTGACCCAAAGCGTTCACCACACGGCCAATCAGTTCGGGGCCCACGGGCACTTCCAGAATGCGGCCTGTGCATTTGACAGTGTCGCCTTCGGAGATGTGCTCGTACTCGCCCAAGATCACTGCGCCAACCGAGTCACGCTCGAGGTTCAGGGCCAGACCAAAAGTGGCAGTGCCATCGGCTGTGGATGGGAATTCGAGCATTTCGCCCTGCATCACATCCGACAAGCCATGGACGCGAACGATACCGTCGGTCACAGACACCACAGTGCCTTGGTTGCGGATATCGGCGCTGGCGGACAGCCCTTCGATGCGGCTCTTGATCAGTTCAGAAATTTCTGCGGGATTGAGTTGCATGACTCTTTCCTTCTTTCTTTAAATATGTCCGGTCTCAATCCGCATCAAGCGGTGAGGGCCGATTTCATTTGTTCCAGTCGGGCCTTGACAGAGGTATCGAGCACCTCGTCGCCCACCACCACACGAATGCCACCGATCAAGGCAGCATCTTGCTCGACGCTCACATTGAGCTTGCGCGCAAAGCGTTTTTCGAGCGTGGACGACAGATCGGCCAAGGCCGAAGCGTCGATGGGAAATGCGCTGTACACGACCGCGTCAGCGGTGCCAGCTTGCGCATTCATGAGGGCCCGGTACTGCTGTGCAACGACAGGCAGCGCACTGAGACGGCGGTTTTCGATCACCAGGCGCAGGAAATTCTTGCCAGCCTCGGGCAGTGCTGTGCGCACCACGCCAGAGATCAGCTCGAATGCCTGCTCGTCGGACACTTTGGGGCTGTCGGCGAACTGTTGCAATTGCGCGTTGTCGGCAATCACAGCCAGTTCGTCCAGCCAAGCGGCCGTGCCAGCGAGGTCGGATGCCTGCGCCTTGAAAAGCGCATCGGCATAAGGGCGGGCGATGGTAGCAAGTTCTGCCATGGTCTTCTCTGGCTGGAGCTTCTTACAGCTCGGTCTTGAGGCGGCTCAGCAGATCAGCGTGGACGCCAGCGTTGACTTCCTTGCGGAGAATCTGCTCGGCGCCTTTGACGGCCAAAGCCGCAACCTGCTCACGCAAGGTTTCGCGGACTTTGACAGCCTGCTGCTCAGCTTCAGCTTTTGCAGCAGCGATGATCTTGTTGCCTTCTTCGGTGGCGCGTGCTTTGGCTTCGTCAACGATGCCATTTGCACGGCGCTCGGCATCAGCCAAGCGCGAAGCCGTCTCGTTGCGCGACTGGGCCAACTCGGACTCGACACGCGCGTTGGCGCTGGAGAGTTCGGCTTTGGCTTTGTCTGCGGCAGCGAGGCCGTCAGCGATTTTCTGTGCCCGTTCGTCGAGCGCTTTTGTGATCGGGGGCCACACGAATTTCATCGTGAACCACACCAGAATCGCAAAAACGATCATCTGAATGAACAGAGTAGCGTTAATGTTCACGGTTCAGTCCTTCTTCTGTTGGAAGAGGTACGTGGATTACTTCAGAACGAAGGGGTTGGCGAAGGCAAACAGCAAAGCGATGGCCACACCAATCAGGAACGCAGCGTCGATCAGACCAGCCAAGATGAACATCTTGGTTTGGAGTTCGTTCATCAACTCAGGTTGACGAGCCGAAGACTCGAGGAATTTGCCGCCCATCAAAGCGATACCGATAGAAGCGCCGATAGCACCCAGACCAACGATCAAACCACATGCCAATGCCACCAGGCCGAGAATGTTTTCCATGAGAAGCTCCTAAAAGTTAGTGGAAAAAAGAAACAGGAAACGAGAGAAAAAGTGTCATCAATGTGCGTCGTGCGCTTGACCTGTGTAGATCAGCGTCAACATCATAAAGATGAAGGCTTGCAAGGTGATGACCAGGATGTGGAACAAAGTCCACACGGTACCGGCAAGAATATGGCCAATAGCCAGACCCACGCCAGTTGCCGACAATGCCCAGCCGCCACCCATGAGGGCAATCAACATGAACACCAACTCACCCGCAAACATGTTGCCAAACAGTCGCATGCCATGCGAAACCGTCTTGGCCAAATATTCAATCATCTGCATCAAGAAGTTAATCGGATACAGAGCCCAATGGTCACCAAAGGGCGCAGCAATCAGCTCGTGCGCCCAGCCGCCCAAGCCTTTGATCTTGATGTTGTAAACCAGGCAAATGAACAGCACCGAGCAAGAAAGGCCCAGCGTGGAGGACAAGTCGGCTGTTGGCACGACGCGCAAATAGTCTTTAAAACCCAAAGTAGGGCCGGCAGCATGCCAAACGCCCGGGATCAAGTCAACAGGCAGCATGTCCATGGCGTTCATCAGGAAAATCCAGACAAACACGGTCAGCGCCAAAGGAGAAATGAGTTTACGGCTCTTGGCGTTGTGAATGACGCCTTTGGCTTGGTTTTCAACCATTTCAGCCAGCAGCTCGAAACCGGCCTGAAAACGACCGGGAACGCCCGAAGTGGCTTTGCGGGCAGCCGCCCACATGACAAAACAACCGATCACACCCAAAACGAGTGAGAAAACGACCGAGTCCAAGTTAAACAGACTGAAGTCAACGATGCTCGTTTGCTTGACGCCCTCAAATGAGAAGTTCATTTGCAGGTGTTGCAGGTGGTGCTGGATGTACTCTCCAGCCGTTGGGGCATGCGCGCCAGCGTTTTCAGCAGACATAAATCACCAATCAGTTCATAAAAGTTTCGGCTTCGACTTGGTTTGCATCCAGCCCAGCGCCATGGCCAGCCAATACACCTTCATCGTCACCACAAAACTGGCCACCAAGGCGAGCCAGCTCAGATCTGAAATCACTTTTGGCGCCACCAGAAGCAACGCCACGGTCAAGATGATCTTGACCAACTCCCAAACAAACAGACCCGCCAAGGCAGAGCCTGATTGGGTTCGTCGCATTTGTCGACTCAAAGCCCTGACAAATACAACAGCCGGAATCACCACCGCCACAGAACCCCATGCCGCCGATGCCGCCAATCGAAACTGCCCGCTGACCAAACCAGTCAACACAGCCATCAACGCACCCACGACCACCTGCAAAGCCAACACGCGCCAAGGTGAAACCACCGGGTTTTGTTGACGCCAAGCTTGGGCCTGTTCAGCCGTCAAGGGCTTGAATTCGGGCTCAAGACCTTCATCTGCACCATCTGACGCACTGACCGGGATACCCGTTTCTGGGTATGAGGCGATTTTGACCATCTCAAATTACACCGAAGTTACGTACAACACGTCAAATCCAGCAAAGCCTTTGATTATACGTAGAAACCCGTGCGTCTTCAGCTTTTGATTCACAACAATTCCCTCATGCTGTATGTGGCCTGCCCCCAACAGCGACAATTGTCTCGTTCATCCTCATTTGAGGACTCGTTTCAAAGCATGATGATTGGCTCTTTATATGTACGAATGGTTTAAATTTTTTCACCTTGGCGCTGGCATCGTGTGGCTCGGCGGCATGGCCTCGGTCATTTTGGCTTTGCGCCCGATGGTCATGGCTCAGATGGCGCCACCCGAGCGCTTGACCCTGATGTCTGGTGTGTTGTCCCGCTTTTTTGTGATGGTGTGGATTTCGATCGCCCTGCTCCTGGCTTCGGGCTTCTGGATGCTGTCCATGACCGATATGAAACTGGCCCCCAAAGGTTGGCATGCCATGTCCGGACTTGGCCTGTTGATGTGTCTGATTTTTGCGCACATCTGGTTCGCGCCATTTCGCAAGCTGAAGGCCGCCGTGCTGGCCGCTGACTGGCCCGCTGCAGGCAAAGCTCTTGGGCAAATTCACCCCTTGGTGGTGACCAATTTCGTGCTGGGCTGGCTGGCGGTTTTGGCCGTCGTGGTCTGGCGTTAAGCTTGCAACCCCAACGGAATTTTTTCATGAGTGCGTCCATTACTCCTCCTGCCGGCATTGATCCGCGCAAAGAAACCCTGATCGAATACCCCTCGATCTTCCCCATCAAAGTCATGGGGGCCATGGTCGATGGTTTTGCTGAAGCTTTATGCCAGGTAGCCTTGCAATTTGACCCCGGTTTTGATGCAGCCACCATCGAACTGCGCCCCAGCAAGGGCGGCAACTACCTTGGCGTAACGCTCAACATCACCGCCACAAGCCGTGAACAACTTGACGATTTGTACCGTGCGCTGACCTCGCACCCGATGGTCAAAATCGTCCTCTGAACATGGACATCCGGCTTCTGGGGCGGGTCGAGTACCTGCCAACTTACGAGGCCATGCAGGTCTTCACCCACGAACGCACGCCTGAGACGCCCAACGAACTCTGGATTTGCGAACACCCTCCTGTGTTTACACAAGGCCTGGCTGGACAAGCGGGTCATGTGTTGATGCCTGGCGACATTCCGGTGCTGCAGACCAACCGGGGCGGGCAAGTCACCTTTCATGGACCGGGCCAAGTGATGGCATACCCACTGGTCAACTTGCAACGTGCTGGTTATTTCGTCAAAGAATACGTTTACAAGCTCGAAGAATCGGTCATCCGCACGCTGGCGCATTTTGGTGTCACGGGCCACCGTGTGACCGGTGCGCCAGGCATTTATGTGCGCCTAGACGACCCCTACTCGCATGCTGCGCTGGTGGGGCCTGCGCCAGCCAGTGACCCATTCAAAGGCCTGGGCAAAATCAGTGCGCTGGGCATCAAAGTCAGCCGACATTGCACCTACCACGGTGCCGCACTCAACGTGGCGATGGACCTCGAGCCCTTTAACCGCATCAACCCCTGTGGCTATGCCGGCCTGAAAACCGTGGACCTTTCTACAATCGGCGTAGAAACCACTTGGGACGAAACCGCCCATGTGCTGGCCCAACAATTGGCGGCCCGTTTATGAACCCCTGCCTGCGCACGCGATGTGGCTGCAGTGACTGAAAGAACAAGATGAGCAACACCCCCACCGAACGCAACGTGGTTCGCGAAGCCCAAAGCGTTGAAAACTACGACCCCATGGCCAAGCAAAAAGCAGCGGCCAAGCTGTCTCGCATTCCGGTCAAAGTCGAAGCCGGTGAAGTGCTCAAAAAACCCGAGTGGATCCGCGTCAAAGCGGGCTCCCCCACCACCCGCTTTTACGAAATCAAAGACGTGCTGCGCGCCAACAAACTGGTGACTGTGTGCGAGGAAGCCAGCTGCCCCAATATTGGTGAATGCTTTGGCAAAGGCACCGCCACCTTCATGATCATGGGCGACAAGTGCACCCGCCGCTGCCCGTTTTGCGATGTGGGCCATGGCCGCCCCGACCCGCTGGATGTAAACGAGCCCGACAACCTGGCCAAGACCATTGCGCAACTCAAGCTGAAATACGTGGTGATCACCAGCGTGGACCGCGACGACCTGCGCGACGGCGGTGCGGGGCATTTTGTGGAGTGCATCCGCAAAACACGTGAGCTGTCACCCACCACCCAGATCGAAGTGCTGGTGCCCGACTTCCGGGGACGCGATGACCGCGCATTGGAAATCCTCAAAGCCGCACCACCCGATGTGATGAACCACAACATGGAAACCGTGCCGCGCCTTTACAAAGAAGCGCGCCCCGGCTCGGATTACCAGTTTTCGTTGAGCTTGTTGAAGAAATTCAAAGCGCTGTTTCCGAACGTGCCCACCAAGAGTGGCTTGATGGTCGGCTTGGGCGAAACAGACGAAGAAATTTTGGACGTCATGCGCGACATGCGCGCGCACAACATCGAGATGCTGACCATTGGCCAGTACTTGGCACCCAGCAACAGCCACCTGCCCGTGCGCCGTTATGTTCACCCCGACACCTTCAAGATGTTCGAGGCCAAAGCCTACGAAATGGGCTTTTCGCATGCGGCAGTGGGCGCGATGGTGCGCAGCAGCTACCACGCAGACCAGCAGGCGCATTCGGCGCAGCTGAATCTGGCCGACAAACCCTGACCCGCTCAACCTATCCACCTCAAGGCCGTCATGACCGATTCCAGCCCTTACACACCACCCTCCATCTGGACTTGGAACAAGGCCAATGGCGGACGCTTTGCCAACATCAATCGCCCCATTGCAGGACCAACACACGAGCAAGAACTGCCCCGCGGCAAGCACCCGCTGCAGCTGTATTCGCTGGCCACGCCCAATGGCGTCAAAGTCACGGTGATGCTCGAAGAGCTGCTGGCCTTGGGCCATGTGGGCGCTGAATACGACGCCTGGCTGATCCGTATCCAGGAGGGGCAACAGTTCAGCAGCGGGTTTGTAGGCGTTAACCCAAACTCCAAGATCCCTGCCTTGCTGGACTGCAGTAGCACTGAGCCTGTACGGGTGTTTGAATCGGGTGCCATCTTGTTGTACCTGGCTGAGAAGTTTGGTGCCTTTGTGCCCACCGACCCGGTGCGGCGGGCCGAGTGCCTGTCTTGGTTGTTCTGGCAAATGGGCAGCGCGCCTTACTTGGGCGGTGGTTTCGGTCATTTTTATGCCTACGCCCCCATCAAGATCGAGTACGCCATTGACCGCTTTGCCATGGAAGTCAAGCGCGAGATGGATGTGTTGAACCGGCGATTGGCAGAAAGCCGCTTCATTGCGGGCGATGACTACACCATCGCCGACATGGCCATCTGGCCTTGGTATGGCGGCATGGCCAAGGGCACGATGTACGAGGCAGGCGAGTTTTTGCAAGTGCACGAATACGAACACGTCAACCGCTGGGCCGACGAGCTGGCCAAGCGCCCTGCCGTGCAACGCGGGCGCATGGTCAACCGGGTCATCGGGCCGCCCGAAATGCAACTGCATGAGCGCCACGACGCAGGTGATTTCGACACCCGCACGCAGGACAAACTCGAAAAATCCTGACTCAGTTCGCCATCAAACCCGATGGCTCGTCTGAATCCAGCACTTGGCTGGCCCACAACGCCAACTTGGTCGTGTCCGATCGCAAGACCTGTTGCTTGACGGACAGGATCTGCGACGGGTGCATGGAAAAACTGCGCAAACCCAGACCCAGCAGCAGCCGGGTCATGGCCACGTCGCCCGCCATCTCGCCACACACCGAAACGCCTTTGCCTTGGACATGGCATTCGGCAATGGTGTCGGCTACCAGACGCAGGACGGCCGGATGTAAGGGGTCGTACAAGTGCGCCACCGATTCATCAGCCCGGTCAATGGCCAGCGTGTACTGAATCAGGTCGTTGGTGCCAATGGACAAAAAGTCAAAGTACTTGAGAAACAAGCGCAACGACAAAGCGGCCGCAGGAATCTCGATCATCGCACCCAGGCGCACCGGGCCATAGGCGGCACCTCGGCGGTCCAACTCGTGCCGTGCTTGCTCGATCAAGGCCAAGGTCTGGCGAATCTCGCTGCCATGCGCCAGCATGGGAATCAACAAGTTGACTTTGCCGTGGGCTGCAGCACGCAAGATGGCGCGCAGCTGGGTCAAAAACATGGAAGGATCGGCGAGGCTCCAGCGGATGGCTCGCAGGCCCAAAGCCGGGTTCAAATGCGCGGCATCGTGCCGTGCTTCATCGAGCGGTTTGTCTGCGCCCACATCCACTGTGCGCACCGTGACGGGCAATCCGTTCATGCCATCCACAGCACGGCGGTAGGCCTCGTACTGCTCCTCCTCACCGGGCAAGTTGCCTTGGCGGCCCATGAACAAAAATTCGCTGCGAAACAGACCAACGCCAACCGCACCTGCGGTGATGGCGGCTTGGGTGTCTTCAGGCATCTCGATGTTGGCCAGCAATTCGATTCTTTGGCCATCCAGCGTGACCGCCGGGGTATGCCGCAAGCGTGCCAGACGCTGGCGCTCCAGATCGCCCTGGCGCTGCTTGAAGCCGTAATCGGCCAGGATGATGGGCGAAGGGTCCACGATGACCACACCGGCATCGCCATCGATGATGACCCAATCGTCTTGCTTGACCAACTGGCTGGCACTGCGTGCGCCCACCACCGCCGGAATGTCCAGGCTGCGCGCCACGATGGCGGTATGAGACGTTTTGCCACCTACATCCGTCACAAAGCCTGTAAAAACGCTTTGCTTGAATTGCAGCATGTCGGCTGGCGATAAATCGTGCGCCACTAACACCAGAGGCACATCCATGGTGTCGCCCAACTGCAGCTCTTGTTGGGGCCGTGCGGGCCTGCGCGCTTGCGTGACCAGCGAGCCGGTGCCTTTGAGGCAATGCAACACCCGCTCGGCCACCTGCTCCATATCGGCTTTGCGTTCCCGCAAATAGGGGTCTTCCATCTCGTCGAACTGGCGGGCAATGATCTCGAGCTGACTGGTCAGCGCCCACTCGGCGTTGTACAGACGCTCTTCAATCCACTGACGCACACCCGCCGTCAGTTCTTCATCTTGCAAAAGCATCAGGTGCACATCGAGCAGGGCCGTGAGTTCATGCGGCGCGTCTTTGGGCATGTCTTTTTGCAGCCGCTGCAACTCGTCCACCACGTCATCACGGGCCTTGCGCAGGCGTTTGATTTCCAGCGTCACCTGATCAGGCTGGATGAAATAGTGCGCCACATCGACCCGGCTGGAAGCAACCAGCACAGCGCGCCCAATCGCAATGCCCCGGGCGACCGCCAAACCGTGGATGCTGAAAGTCATGACATCCCCCCAGCACCCGTCCAGAATTTACGGCGCGACATGCTCACTCGCCCTCACCAAACTTGTCGGCCATCAACGCGAGCAATGCATCCAACGCCTCCTGATCGCGCTCCCCCTGGGTCTCCACCAGCACTTCGCTGCCCAAGCCTGCCGCCAACATCATCACGCCCATGATGCTTTTGGCATTGATGCGGCGCTCACCCTTGCTGAGCCAGACTTCGCACGGAAAACTACCAGCCAGCTTGGTCAGCTTGGCCGATGCGCGGGCGTGCAAACCCAGTTTATTGCTGATGGTCGTTGTGGCTTGGGGCATGTCTCTTTCCTGTTTGATTTTGGGGCGCAGTGCTGCCCACGGGCATGACGCCTTGGGTGCCGCCAGCGTGGGCACGGGCGGCCAGCGCCTCCAGACTTTCATGGCGGTAACACACGCTGCGCAGCAGCATGGGCAAGTTGGCCCCTGCCACCAGTCGTGTGTGCTGCCCATCATTGAGCTGCTGAGCCACGTTGCACGGTGTGGCGCCGAACACATCGCTGAGCAACAAAACTTGGTCTGTGCCCAGCGCCGTCATGGCGCGACGTGCTTCAGCCAGCGTGACTTCAGGCGCGTCGTTCGGCCGCACATCGACAGACAAGACACCCGAAGCGCAATCGGGGAACACGTGCAATGCACATTCACGCAAGGCATGGGCCAGCGGGGCGTGGGCGATGATAAGGATACCGATCATGAGGACTTCATTATCAGGTCTGATCCGGCTTGCTCAGAAGGAAATACACCCACGACAGACATGAACACACCGCAAAACCGGCCAAAGCCACCTGATAGGCCATGACCGAAGGCAAGCCCAGGCTGCGCCCAGCATCCACCGCCAAGCCAATGCCCCACTGCACCACAAAGATGCCCGCGAAGATCACCAGGTTGTAAGCCGATAAGGCACGCCCAGCCAAATGCGCCGGAAAAGCCATGCCTACGGCAGGCTGGGCCAAGGCCACAAAAGTGCTGCACACGCAATACAACGCCAGGGCTGCCGCCGCTAAGTCGCCGATGGCAGCACCCAAGCCCACCAGCGCAGCGAGCACCACGAAAGTCAGGGGCAAACCCCAGGCGATCAAGCGCTCAACAGGAATGCCCCGTCGTGCCAAACGCGGAGTGACCATCCCCCAAAGCCAAAATGCCACCAGCATGCTGAGGTTGATGAAGAACAAACCTGTTGCCGCTTCATTGGCCGTCCACCCGGCCACTTGTGTCATCCATGGGCCCGCCCACAGGGTTTGAATGGCGACCATGCCCCCGTAACTGAAAAAGCCGATGGGCATCATGCGCCAAAAATAAGGGCTGCGCCAAATTTGACGGTAACTGCCGTCGTCGTCCAAAACGGGCACTGCATGTGCTACACCCATGGGCGTGGCTTTTTGCCACTGTGGCACCACCAACGCGATCAGCACCATGGCCAGAGCAATCATCACCCCCAGCATGACAAACAGGGCGCGCCAACCCCAAATGGGCATAAGCCATTGCACCGGCAAGGTGGCCGCTAACATGCCCAGCGAACCGGTCATCAGCATCCACGAATTGGTGCGCAATTGGGTACTGGCGTCAAACCAGCGCCGATACCCGGTCAAAGGCGCCATCAGACAGGCGCTCACGCCCATGCCGCACAGCACACGAGCGGCCAGAAGGCCATGAAAACTGTCAGCCCACGAAAACGCCAGGCACCCCAACACGGCAAATGACAAAAAAGCCAACACCACTTTTTTGGGCCCATGCCTGTCCAGCAAGCGCCCCAAAGGCAACTGGGTCAGCGAAAAGCCCAAAAAGTACCCGCCCGCCAACAGGCCCAGGTCTTGTGCATTCAGGCTGAACTCCGTGAGAAGCGTGGGCGACAAAGTGGCGGTAATGGCACGCACCAAAGCCGAGAAAAAATACGCCAGCGCAAACGCCAAAAAGACCACTACGGCCATCCGGCGGGGCAAATGAGCGGGCTGAGCCAAAGTCGCAGCGGTCATGGTTTCAGCCCGTCAAACAAGGTATTGGGCATTTCAGGCGAAATTTGCCGGTCATACACCACCGCATGAATCAGCCGCACATGGTCGCCATCGGCCACAGCCCCCCAGACGGCGGCCATGGTCACCGCATCCCCATTGGCCCGCAGGCCTTGGGCCTGAATTCGAACGGACGACGCCAGTGGCAATTGCCCCGGACGGTGCCAGTTCTGCCGCTGCTCAAGCGCCAAAGGCTGCTTGATCCGGGCGTTGTCCAGCGTGGCTTTTTGCCACCCGGACATCACCGCATTGACATCGGCACCCGCCTGCAAAGGTGCGGTCATGACCGCCACGATGGCCGTGCCACTGTCGCAACCGACGACTTGCAAGTCCACAGCCACGCCCCCCAATGGCACAGAGCGCGTGGTGCGGTCGGGTTTACAAGGCAACTGGGCTTTGAGCGTGCTGCCTTCCAAGGTGACCTCACGCCAGTTCTGGGCGGGGCTGCAGGCGCTCAAAGCAACGCTAAATATCAGGCTGGCCGTGACGGCCATGAAATGGTTTTGCATGGGGTGATTATCCTGATCAGCGACGAGCTGGATTTTTCGCGACAATGAATGCATGAATTCACTTGACGGCATCCGCGTACTTGACCTCTCCCGCGTATTAGCGGGCCCATGGTGTACCCAGACATTGGCCGACCTGGGGGCCGACGTCATCAAAATCGAACGTCCCGGCAGCGGCGACGACACCCGGACCTGGGGGCCGCCTTTTCTGAAAGACGCCGAAGGTCGGGACACCGCCGAGGCGGCGTATTACTTGGGTGCCAACCGCAACAAACGGTCTGTGACCTGCGACATCGCCCAGCCTGAAGGTCAGGCGCTGATTCGCGAGTTGGTCAAGCACTGCCACGTGTTCGTTGAAAACTTCAAGGTGGGCGACATGGCCCGTTACGGGCTTGACTACCCTAGCCTGAGCGCCCTCAACCCCAAGCTGGTTTATTGCAGCGTGACGGGCTTTGGCCAGACCGGCCCTTACCGCGAACGCGCAGGCTACGATTACGCCGTGCAAGGCATTGGTGGCCTGATGAGCGTCACCGGAGAACGCGATGATCTGGGTGGCGGCCCCCAAAAAGTGGGGGTGGCCGTGGCCGATTTGTTCACTGGCATGTACGCCACCGTCGCCATTTTGGCGGCACTGCGCCACGCCGAACGCACCGGAGAAGGCCAGCAAGTCGACATGGCCTTGCTGGACACCCAGGTTGCCATGCTGGCTAATTTGGGCTCCAACTACCTCGTCAGCGGCAAAGTACCGGGCAGAGCGGGCAATGCGCACCAGAACATCGTGCCCTACCAAGTGTTTGAGGTCATGGCACCCGACGACACAGCACCAGGCACGCGCGACCACCTGATTTTGGCCGTAGGCAACGACGGGCAATTTGCCAAATTTTGTGCCGTTGCAGGCCATCCCGAATTGGCAAAGGACCCGCGCTATGCATTGAACGCCGACCGCGTACGCCACCGCGCAGAGTTGGTGCCTCAGCTCGAGGCGATCATGAAATCCCGGACCAAGGCCACTTGGCTGGGCGCACTGGAGGCCGCAAAAGTGCCCTGTGGTGCCATTAACACATTAGGGGAAGTCTTTGCCGACCCGCAAGTACAAGACCGCGGCATGGTCAGCACTTGGTCACACCCGATCCAACCGGCCTTAAAACTGGTGTCCAGTCCCATCAAGATGAGCCTCACCCCCGTTCGCCAAGACCTTCCACCGCCCATGCTGGGTCAGCACACGGCCGAAGTTATGACCGAGGTGTTGGGCTGGACCGCAGAACAACAAGACCTATTGCGCGGCAAAGGGGTGATTTGACAGCGCGACATTTACCGCGTCGCACGGCACGCCGACCCAACCCCTGTCCAACTGGCGTTTAGCGCAAAGCACCAAACACTTTGCTCAGCAAGGCGCTGCCTGCTTGGGCTGGGTTTTGTCGAATTTTCTTTTCCTCTTCGCCGATCATGAAATACAAACCATCGAGTGTTTTGTCAGTGACATACGACGCCAGTTTGGCTTTGTCTTTGTCCAACAAGCCGATGCCCGACAGTTTGACCGCGACAGCGTTGAACTGATCCACCACGCCGAGTTTTTCAAGCGATTGCCTGACTGTTGGCATGAATTCCACAGCCAAGGGTGTTCGCGTCTTGACGGCAAAAAATTGCGTCACTGCATTTTCGCCTCCTTGCAAAATGCCCTTGGCATCCTGGACCGACATTTTCTGAATGGCCTGGGTCAGCAGCTTTTTAGACAGCGGCACCGCAGCTTCGGCCGCACGGTTCATCTGCAAGCTCAGTTCATCCAGTTGTTTACCCATCCCCAAATTTTTCAGCAACTTGGCACCTTTGCGCACTGCGTCTGGCAGACCAATGCGCACCTTGTCATTGCCCCAGAAGCCATCTTGCACGCCCAACAACTGCACAGCCATCTCACTGCCTTTCTCGAGCGCCAGCTTGAGCCCCTTAGACGCATCGCCCGAAGTCAAGTCAGCCAATACGGTGGCGTACGCTGGCGCAATCACAAAATAACCCGCGGACATCACGAACGTATTAAACTTTCGGCGATGAAGATGCATTTGAAAACTCCTTGGAAGCGCCAGCCGATTAGACGGTCTGTGTTGAATTGGGCCTGCGCCCTCGGTTTCTTGTTTGCCCTTGGGGGCTGCTCTTCTGAACGTGCGCCCGAATCTTCCTTCGTTTTGCTCGACGGCTCCACCGTCACGTCACAGCAATTGCAAGGAAAAGTATCTTTGGTGAATTTTTGGGCGACCAGCTGCACCACATGTGTGGCCGAAATGCCCGAACTTGTGACCACATACAACAAATTCAAAGACAAGGGCTATGAAACAGTGGCCGTGGCCATGCGCTACGACCCGCCCAGTTATGTTGTAAATTTCGCGCAAACGCGCCAATTGCCGTTCAAGGTTGCAATTGACAACACAGGCGCCGTTGCGCGCGAATGGGGTGATATTCAACTCACCCCCACCACCTTCTTGGTGAACAAGCGCGGCGAGATCGTTAAGCGCTATGTAGGTACACCCAACTTTGTTGAGCTGCACCAACTGATCGAAAAGTTGCTGACACAATCCTGAGCCGGCTGCTCCACAGCGGCTTGCGGCTCAGGCTCAAAACACGTTCAATCTTTTCGGAAGTTGTCGTGACAAGTTTTGCATGACGCCGCTGCCGGGCCAAAAGCCGCCTTCAATGCCTCGACATTACCGACCTTGGCAGCCACATTCAGTTTCGCCATTTCGGCTTGCATCTTGTCAGCCGCCTCTTTGTATTTGGCTGACTCTTTCCAGATTTCAGGCTTGGCGCGTGTTTCTCCTTTGTCCGTGCCTTCACCGAATGCGGCCCACGGCAATTTGGACATTGTGGTGACCAGCTCGGCATTGTCCGCTGCGGCTTTTGCATCGTAGGGCAAGCGCCCATTGGCCATGGCACCCAGTCGACCAAAATGCGTCGCCATGACGTTAAAGCTGGCTTTTCGGTATTTGATGGCATCGTCGGGTTTGGCAAATTGGGCTTGCGCGGGTACAGCCAAGGTCAATGCCATTGCGGCGGCCAATAGGTTCAATATCGTTTTCATGCGTGACTCCAATCAATTTAAACGGCGCCTAAAGCCTTATGCTTTTAAACTGTTTTAGTCTCGCATAATTTTGCTTATTCGCACAGGTGTCATTGATGATGTTTACTGTCCGCATATGGGATTTACCCACGCGCCTTTTTCACTGGGCTTTGGTGACCTGCATCGTCGCTCTGCTCATCACCGGCAATCTAGGGGGGGCCGCCATGGCTTGGCATTTCCGCTTTGGTTATGCCGTTTTGACGCTTGTGTTGTTTCGTTTGGCTTGGGGCCTTTGTGGTGGCTTTTGGTCACGCTGGGCACAAATGCCCATTAGCCTACGGCATGTACGGGCCTACCTGAATGGGCACTCTGACATCCGCCATCGTGCTGGCCATAACCCCTTGGGGTCTTTGTCGGTCATTGCACTCCTTTGTGTTTTGCTCCTCCAAGTCGGGACCGGCTTGGTCAGTGACGATGAAATCTCCAACATGGGTCCACTGTCCACTTTGGTTTCTGGCACGGTGGTGACTTGGGCTAGCAGTTGGCATAAAAATGTTGGCAAATTCATTTTGATCGCATTGATTGCGATGCATTTGCTGGCGCTGGCTTGGTACCGTTTTCGCAAACATCCCCCACTCGTTCCGGCCATGTTGCACGGCAATAAAACACTGCCCGAACCTGTCCCTGAGTCTGCTGATAACGGGAAGAGCCGCGTGCTGGCACTGATGATTTTGTTCTCGGCGGCACTGACCGTCGCAGCACTCGTGTCGTTAGGTGGGTGACACAACCACAGATGATGCGCTTTTGTCCAAGCTACACTCTTGCTCTTTTATTTGATGTCTACATTGCACAAGCTCACCGCACAACTCCTGCCGCCATCCAGTGTCAACGACTGGATAGAAACACGCGCTGTCTTTCAGGAATATGCGGCCAGCCTGGATGTAGATCTGTGCTTTCAGGGCTTTCAGGAAGAACTGGCGGGATTGCCGGGCGATTACGCCGAGCCACGAGGAACCGTCTTGCTGGCTTGGGTGGATGGCGCTGTTGCGGGTTGCTGCGCATTAAGGCCGCTTGATGCATCGGATTACACCAATGCCAGCGAAATGAAGCGCTTGTATGTTCGCCCAGCATTTAGAGGTTTGGGCTTAGGTCGGCATTTAACAGAAGCCATTCTCGATGCTGCGCGCAAAGCTGGCTACAGCTGCGTGTTGCTCGACACACTCGACGAAATGGAGTCGGCCAGAGCTCTGTATGAAGACCTCGGGTTTGAAGAGATTCCACCTTACTATCACAACCCCCATGCCGGAGCGCATTACCTCAAAGTCGACATCGATTGATGTTGTCACTGACGCAATAAAAAAGGGACTCAAGGTCCCTTTTTTCATTTTGATGATCCTAGATCAGCTTTTTGATTGCGCCAGCAAAGTGGCGGCATCACTGACTTCGAATTTTCCTGGACCCTCTACGTTCAAGCTGGCAACTTTGCCATCTTTGACCAACATCGAGTAACGGTTGCTGCGCAAGCCCAGACCTTTGCCGGTCAAATCAAGTGTCAGGCCCGTGGCTTTGGTGAAAGCCGCATCACCATCGCCCAGCATGCGCACTTTGGTACCGGTTTGCTGGTCACGTGCCCAAGCGCCCATCACAAATGCGTCGTTCACGCTCACGCACCAGATTTCATCGACACCAGCGGCCTTCAAGGCATCGTGGTTTTCAACATAACCAGGCACATGCTTGGCCGAGCAAGTGGGCGTGAAGGCGCCGGGCAGTGCAAACAGCGCAATGGTTTTGCCTGCGCAGGCTTTGGCCACGTCCACAGGGTTGGGGCCAATGCTGCAGCCATTGCCCTCCACCTCGACATATTCCATCAGGGTGGCTGCGGGCAGTGCGTCGCCGACTTTGATCATGTTGTGCTCCATCTGTTTGATTGGCGAAAGTGCCAGGGTAAAAAAAAACGACCCACTATTGTGGGTCGTTTTCTGAAAATTTGCAGAAGTCAGGCTTTTGGGCTTAGACGGCTGCAGCTTTCTGAACCAGGCGAGTCGCCACCCAGTTTTTGGTCTTCGAAATCGGACGGCTTTCAGTGATTTCGATAGTGTCGCCCAGGTGAAATTCACCTGTTTCGTCGTGCGCATGGTATTTGCTCGACTTGGCCACGATCTTGCCGTAGAGCGCGTGTTTAACGCGACGCTCAACCAGCACGGTCACGGTCTTGGCGCGCTTGTCGCTGACCACCTTGCCAATCAAGGTGCGCTTGAGGGATGTTTTAGCTTCCGTCATGGTCACTCCTTACTTGGCGGCTTGCTTTTGGGCAAGGATGGTTTTGGCACGAGCGATGGAACGACGGGTTTCGCTCAACGTTCCGGTATTGCCGAGTTGTTGCGTGGCTTTTTGCATACGCAGACCAAAGTGGGCTTTTTGCAGCGCTTTGATTTCGTCTTTCACACCAGCAACGTCTTTTTGGCGCAGTTCAGCAGCTTTCATTTCTTGTTTCTCCTGAATTACTGGCCGATCATGCGTGCCACAAAAGTGGTACGCAGAGGCAACTTGGCAGCGGCCAATTTGAAGGCTTCGCGGGCCAACTCTTCTGGCACGCCTACGATTTCGTAGAGCACCTTTCCGGGTTGGATCTCAGCCACATAGTATTCGGGGTTACCTTTACCGTTACCCATACGCACTTCAGCAGGCTTAGTGGAAATCGGCTTGTCAGGGAACACACGAATCCAGATACGACCACCACGTTTGACGTGACGGGAAATCGCACGACGTGCGGCTTCGATCTGACGGGCCGTCAAACGGCCACGGTCTGTGGACTTCAGGCCGAAGTCACCAAACGCCACCGTGTTGCCACGGGTAGCGACGCCGGTGTTGCGGCCTTTCTGTTCCTTGCGGAACTTTCTGCGAGCAGGTTGCAGCATGTTGTTACTCCTTATTGACCGTCAGCTGCTGCAGCTGGCGCGGCGACTGTGCGTACGCGCTTAACGGCGGGTTTGGCATCACCACCTGCACCGGCGGGCTTGTCGCTACCGTCAGTGGGGGCTGTGTTGGTGCCAGCGGGGCGACGTGGGCCACCACGACGATCACCTGTTGGGCGATCACCAGGACGGGCGTCACGACGTGGACCACGTGGGCGGCGCTCTTCTTCGGCACGTGGCTCAGCCAGTGCTGGAGCATCGTTGCGACCCAAAGTGTCACCTTTGTAGACCCAGACCTTGACACCAATGATGCCGTAGGTGGTCTTGGCTTCGGAAGTGGCGTAGTCGATGTCAGCGCGCAGGGTGTGCAATGGCACACGACCTTCGCGATACCACTCGGTACGCGCAATTTCGATACCGTTCAAACGGCCAGCCGACATGATCTTGATGCCTTGAGCACCCAGACGCATGGCGTTTTGCATGGCGCGCTTCATGGCGCGGCGGAACATGATCCGCTTTTCGAGCTGTTGCGTGATGCTGTCAGCGATCAATTGCGCATCGATTTCGGGCTTGCGCACTTCTTCGATGTTCACTGCCACTGGCACACCCAAACGAGCAGCGAGTTCTTTCTTGAGCAACTCGATGTCTTCGCCTTTTTTGCCGATCACCACGCCTGGACGAGCCGAGAAGATGGTGATGCGGGCGCTCTTGGCTGGACGCTCGATCAGCACGCGGGAAACCGCGGCGTTCTTGAGCTTGGCCTTGAGGTACTCACGCACCTTGATGTCTTCAGCCAGCATGCCAGCGAAGTCTTTGTTGCTTGCGTACCAGCGGCTTGCCCAGTTACGGCTGATGGCCAAACGGAAGCCGGTAGGATGGATTTTTTGTCCCATGTTTCTTCCTGCTTAGTTGCCAACCGTCACATACACATGGCATGTGGGCTTGCTGATGCGGTTGCCACGGCCTTTGGCGCGGGCGGTAAAACGCTTGAGCGTAGTGCCTTGTTCGACGTAGATGGTTTTCACCTTCAACTCGTCGATGTCAGCACCGTCATTGTGCTCAGCGTTGGCGATGGCGGACTCCAAAACCTTTTTGACGATGCCAGCAGCTTTTTTCTGCGTGAAAGTCAAAATGTTCAGAGCTTGATCCACTTTTTTACCGCGAATCAAATCGGCGACCAAGCGGCCTTTATCGACCGACAAACGGACGCCCCGGAGGACTGCACGTGTTTCCATGGTCTTTCCTTATTTCTTCTGGACTTTTTTGTCCGCAGGGTGACCCTTGAATGTCCGGGTCAGTGCGAATTCGCCCAATTTGTGGCCAACCATTTGATCGGTCACATAAACAGGAACGTGTTGCTTGCCGTTGTGAACGGCGATGGTCAGACCGATGAAATCGGGCAAAACCATGGAGCGACGCGACCATGTCTTGACGGGCTTTTTATCTTTGGTGGCAACGGCTTTTTCGACCTTGGCCAACAAATGGTGGTCAACGAATGGACCCTTTTTGAGAGAGCGTGTCATTGTCTAACCCTTACTTCTTGCGACGCGACACGATCATGACCTGTGTGCGCTTGTTGTTACGGGTACGGTAGCCCTTAGTGAGGTTGCCCCACGGGTCTACTGCATGACGGCCTTCGCCGGTACGGCCTTCGCCACCACCGTGCGGGTGATCCACAGGGTTCATGGCAACGCCACGAACTGTTGGGCGGATACCCATCCAGCGCTTGACACCGGCCTTGCCCAATTGGCGCAGGCTGTGTTCTTCGTTGGCGACTTCACCAATCGTTGCGCGGCACTCGATGTGGATCTTGCGAACCTCACCGGAGCGCATACGCACTTGAGCGTAGATGCCTTCACGAGCGAGCAAGGTTGCCGAGGCACCAGCCGAGCGGGCGATCTGAGCACCAGCACCGGGCTTGAGCTCGATGCAATGGATGGTCGAACCCACTGGGATGTTACGGATAGGCAAAGTGTTGCCAGCGCGGATAGGCGCCTCTGGGCCCGACAACAAGGTTGCACCGGCTTCAATGCCACGTGGGGCAATGATGTAACGGCGCTCGCCATCGGCGTAGCACAGCAAAGCAATGTGCGCAGTACGGTTTGGGTCGTACTCAATGCGCTCGACTTTCGCCGGGATTGCATCTTTGTTGCGCTTGAAATCGACCACGCGGTAGTGGTGCTTATGACCACCGCCTTTGTGGCGAGTTGTGATGTGACCGTTGTTGTTGCGGCCCGACTTCTGGTGCTGGGGTTCCAGCAACGGAGCGTAGCCTTCACCTTTGTGCAGGTGGTCACGGGTGACCTTCACCACGCCACGACGGCCTGGGGATGTCGGTTTGATCTTGATGACAGCCATGATTACGCAGCCTCCCCGGACAGGTTCAGCTCTTGACCTGGTTGCAGCGTGACATAAGCCTTGCGAATGTTGTCGCGACGGCCAATGGTCTTGCCAAAACGCTTGGTCTTGCCCTTGGTATTCACCACAGACACGCCTTTGACCTCGACCTTGAACATCAATTCCACAGCGGCTTTGATTTCAGGCTTGGTAGCGTCCTGCAGCACTTTGAATGTCACAGCGTTGGATTTTTCTGCAACCATGGTGGCCTTTTCGGACACGATGGGCGCAACCAACACCGACATCAGACGACCTTCGTCAAACTTCACGGCGCTCATGCAAACATCTCCTTGAGTTTGTCCATGGCGCCTTTGGTCACGAGGACTTTCTTGAAGTTCACCAAAGACACGGGATCAGCGTAACGGGGCTCAACAATCAGGATGTTGATTAGGTTGCGCGATGCCAGGTACAGGTTTTCGTCGACTTCGTCAGCGATCACCAGCACGTTGTCGAGACTCATGGCCTTGAACTTGGCAGCGAGCTGCTTTGTTTTTGGCGTTTCGACCTTGAAGGAATCCACCACAGCCAGACGGCCTTCGCGGGCCAACTGCGAGAAGATCGAAGCCATACCAGCACGGTACATCTTCTTGTTGATCTTCTGTGTGAAGTTTTCGTCGGGCATGTTCGGGAAAATCCGACCACCGCCACGCCACAAAGGCGAGGAAGTCATACCAGCACGAGCGCGACCAGTGCCTTTTTGTTTAAAAGGCTTCTTGGTGGAGTGGTGAACTTGTTCACGGTCCTTTTGGGCGCGAGTACCTTGACGGGCGTTTGCCTGATAAGCCACCACAATTTGGTGGATCAGGGCTTCGTTGTATTCACGACCGAACACGGTTTCTGGCGCATCCACTTTGGAAGCGGCTTGACCTTGGTCGTTCAGGAGTTCGAGCTGCATCAGATCGCTCCTTTAGCTTTGATGGCGTGACGCACAGTCACAAAACCACCCTTGGAACCAGGAATGGCACCCTTGACCATCAACAGGCCACGGGCTTCGTCAACGCGAATGACGGCCAGGTTCTGCGTGGTGCAAGTCACATCACCACGGTGACCCGACATTTTCTTGCCTGGAAACACGCGGCCTGGATCTTGGGCCATGGAGATCGAACCGGGCACGTTGTGCGAACGGCTGTTACCGTGCGAAGCGCGCTGCGATTTGAAGTTGTGACGCTTGATCGTGCCGGTGAAGCCCTTACCGATGGAAGTGCCTTGCACGTCCACTTTCTGGCCCACAGCAAACACGGCTGCCACAGGCACAGTGGCGCCTGGGGCGTACTGGGCGGCTGCGTCAGAGGTCACGCGGAATTCTTGAATGATTTCACCGGCTTCAACACCGGCTTTGGCCAAGTGACCAGCGATTGGCTTGGTCACGCGCGATGCCTTGCGGGCACCAAATGTCACTTGCAAAGCGACATAGCCATCGTTCTCTTGGGTTTTGACCTGGGATACACGGTTGTTAGACACATCCAACACTGTGACAGGAACTGAATCCCCATCATCAGTGAACAGACGCATCATGCCCACCTTGCGACCCAGCAACCCGAGGGAGTTGCTCAGACTCATTGTTTTCTCCAAAACTTCCACCGCAGCCACTTCAATTGGCAGCCACGTTTGGTATGTGAAAGACTGTTAATAAATCTCACCCCTAAAAGAGGTGAGCCTGAAATTATAGCCCGACTTGCCATAGCTGGCAAATCGGGCACTATTTCAAGTTTTTGGCTGGCCTTTCAGCCAACCCAAACCGCATTACTGCAGCTTGATTTCGACGTCCACGCCAGCAGGCAGATCGAGTTTCATCAGGGCGTCGACTGTTTTATCAGTAGGGTCCACGATGTCCATCAAACGCTGGTGTGTACGGATTTCCAACTGGTCACGGCTGGTCTTGTTGACGTGCGGTGAACGCAGGATGTCAAAACGCTTCATGCGTGTTGGCAAAGGCACTGGGCCCTTGACAATCGCGCCAGTGCGCTTGGCAGTGTCAACGATCTCGGCAGCGGACTGGTCGATCAGTTTGTAGTCAAAAGCCTTCAGGCGAATGCGGATTTTTTGCTTGGATGACATGTCAATTCCTTGTGGTGAGTTTTCTGCTTGCTACAGTGCAAAGGCCAAACCTTTGCACTGCTGCGCCACAAATGAATTAAGCGATGATCTTGGCAACAACGCCGGCGCCAACGGTGCGGCCACCTTCGCGGATGGCGAAGCGCAAGCCTTCTTCCATCGCAATGGGGTTGATCAACTTCACAGTGATCGACACGTTGTCACCAGGCATCACCATCTCTTTGCCTT
>NZ_FBYA01000007.1 GCF_001517545.1 Limnohabitans sp. Rim47
CGGGAGCAGGCAAGAAAAACGGAGAGAAAGGAGCTGCAGGACGACAATTGAACTTATAGTTATCCACAGCCAGCAGACATAAAAGCTGGCTCAAGCCCCTGGTCAAAATTCAATCGGCACAGGTGGTCAATATTGGATCGGCGTCAACATGTAGGCATTCTTCAGCTGCCGCCGCTACGGGAACGTATGGGTGATGTGGAATTACTGACGCACCATTTTTTGGCAAGCATCAACGCAGATTCAGCAGGCAGGCCCGAAGCACAGAATAAGACCATTACACCGGCCGCACTTAAGCTTTTGCAATCCCACGCGTGGCCCGGCAACGTCCGCGAGCTCTATCACACGCTTTTGCGCGCTGTCATTTGGTCTGTAGGTCCAGACGTCACTGAGCAGGACATTCAAGCGGCGATGCTTCCTGTGGCGCGTACTTCAGTGCCGAATCATTTCCAGATATTGTGTGACGGCTTTGAGTTGCAAGAGCGGCTGAATGAAGTGGCGCGCAGTCTCATCAACCAGGCTCTGCAGCAGTCGGGACAACGTAAATCCGCCGCCGCAAAACTGCTTGGCTTTGCCAATCATCAGACCCTTGCCAATTGGATGAAACGATTGGGCATGAACTCTGATCTCACGCTCAGTTGAGTTCTGTAATGTAAATTAATTTATTTAAAAGTAAATTAATTTACAAGCCCGTAATGTTCAAGTCATCTAAGTAGTTGATTTATATGAGTGTCTTAAATCCAGAGTAGTTGGCATGGATCTCGCAAATGTTAAGGAAACAATCCTTAGGAGATCCAAATGGAAGAATTGAATTTTGAGCAAATTGTCGGCAACACAGTGTCGCTGGCTGGGCATAGGTTTGATGTGCGAGCCTGTCCAGACCAGTACCTTGGCGCGCTTTCAGAAATTATTGGCAAGCCACAATTCCCGTTGCGGGTAACCGCAGAACAGCGAACGAGGCAACCGTTTTTGGTCATGATTCTGGAGTCGCCACACGTTGATGAATTCATTGGCGACCCAGGTCCGGCCAAGGGGTTTACCGGAGACATGATCCGCAATTTCCTACAGGAAGCCATAAATCTTCAAGATGTCGATGGTTTCGGATTGGTGCTTGTCAATGCGATTCAACATCAATGCTCCTTGGGCATGAGTACTTCTGAACACCGGGACAAAATCTTCAGGGCGGTGTGGGCGCAAGGTGGGCAGGAAAATTTTGTATCGAGACTTCGATCGGTGCTTAGACCGGGTGATGTTGTCATGAACTGCTGTACCAAAGGCAATGACTTTGAACTGAACACACCGCTTCGGTCCTTGGTCGAGGCATCCATGCGTCATCACTTCCCCGAAATTCAAACCATTCGTCGGATGCACCCTGCTTCTTGGCGAACAAAGTCGTGGCGAGGGGTCGCTTGGCGCTATTCAACAGAGGCCAAAGATAACAGCGGAGCCAAAACGGAATCTCAGCCTCCAGCTGAAGAACTCGAGGCGAGAAACAAAGAACTTGAATCGCAACTCATCTTATTGGAAAAGTTAGCCACCAAAGATCATGCAGCTTTCAAAGCTGAGACTGAAATCGCAGAGATCGAAAGAAGCGTTGCAACGTTATCCGCACCAGATGCGCTTGTGACCATCAAAGAAAATGAAATGGTGCGCGGCTCGTCTTGTACGGTTCTGGTGATGGGTGACGGAAGCCAGCGCCACATGAAAACTTCGACATTTGATCCTGACGGGTCAATCACCACGAAGGCAAAGTCGCTCGTGGGGTCAAGAATCAGAACAACATGCTGGGACCCCAAAGACAGTCCTGGTCGATGGTCTAGCCAAGGCTATTTCCGTAACATCTACGCAGCAGAGTGAAAGGGAAACCCATGTTTAACCGACGTCCACCGCCAAACTCAATGAGCAAGCCAGCGCAATTCAGCTTTGCTGCAGACTTGTTTATGCTCCAAGCTATTCTTAAGTCAGAAGACGGAAAGTCCAATGACTGGCAACTTGAATATTTGTTTCCATGGAGTTGCTACAGGCAAATTATTGAGTGGATTCTTAACAACGGTACGCAAGTCGGCGTCTCTGAATTCGAGGGCGTTAAGTTTGTCCACGAGAGTTCCACCCATGTAAAAATAATTTTTCCCAATGAGCGTGAGCAGGACAAGATGCATAAGTTTTTTGAGATGTTTAACTTCAAAAGAAAACAGGCGCAAGGTGTTGACCGGAGCTTTCCACCTATGCCAGATATTTATCAGGGCGGTAGAAAGCCGGACGTGGATTCGATTAAGAGATATATTTCTTCGATCGAATCGGCCTTTGATGGAGATTCGAATGTGGTTGATATTCCATCAGGACCCAATTGGCAGGTCTCCAAATTCCACTGTTAATTTTTTAGGAAATTCCATGCAACCAAAATCAAAAAATATATCTTTAGAGTACTTGGCTGATGAGCGCAAGAGGATGCCACCGCATTATTTTGAAAAAATAAATTTTACTAATGACGAAATTGAGCTTCTTGTTTGGCATTTTGGAAATCAAAAGATGCAAAATACAAACAAGGATAATTCAGACTCAATTTTCTGGAATCAAGTTAAATTTTTTAAAGGCTTTATTCATGACTTTTTGAGTGATGAAGAAGAGTTTTGGTGGAATGAAAATATGTGCGATGCAGTTCGCGTGTTTAATTCATTTAATAATCAATTTCTTGGGAAATTATTTTCCGAAAAAAAGATAAATGACGATTTTGCAGATAAGGCCGCAATAGCATCGTGGTTTTATTTGGTTTATGAGTATGCGGAAATTATGGGTTTGGGTGATCAAGCGAAAACTTCATTTTCTGATTATGAAAAAATTTTGGTGAAATACTTTCAAGCGGATTCTGATGGTGCTCACAATATTATTATGTTGGGTGTTAAGGATGTCCGTGATTATGTTGATATAGTTAAAAGGCAGTCGGAATTAGACGAAAATTCTCCAAGTATCACTTGGAGTCAGTATCTTCAAAATAAGCAGTGATCCGCCCCCGCTGCTCCTCCCAAAGCGCAGGCGGATCCACAGCAAGATCAAACAACGTCAGGTGGTCCGGCAGCGCGTCCTCCAAAATCGCCTCGACGATGTCAGGTGCCAGCGTGGTTAAGTTCACCATCCGGCTGACATAGCTGTTGTCGACACCCTCAAGCGCTGCAATTTCAGTCAGGTTCTTTACCTTGCCAGACTCCAGCATTGCCAACCACCGGTGGCCCCTGGCCAGCGCCAGTTGCAGCGGTGTGGCCGCCACGTCCCAAGGCCGCAGCAGTTTTCCCGGCTGACCTGATTGCCCGTTAGGCAGCGTCATTTGTTTTCTCCCGCTGCGCCGTTTGATCTGAATCGGTACCGACAGCGTGATCCGGCCGTCGCTGGATTGAATCACTTCCGTGGTGCCAGTGGATCTGATTTGAATCTCGCTCATGCCATGGCCTCCGATTCCATTTCCGTGGCTGGCTCAGGTTGCAGTTTCTTGTGATGCAACTCAAGCACCAGTCGCTGGATACCCGTGGGATGCAAATCCATCGACATGTTGTTGGGCGAGACATTCACCTGGCGAACCAGCAACCGCACAATCCGCATCTGCTCGGCAGGAAATAGTTGGTCCCAGACATCGTCGAGTCGCTTCATGGCCACCGTGACAATGGCCTCGTCCAGGGTTGGGTCGTATTTCTGGGCCTGCGGCAAAACATCTCTGACCACATCCGGCGAGCGCAAATGGCCGCGCAGTTGCTCCAGTACCGCTGACTCCAACTCCGCCGCTGGCATGCGGGGGAGGCCCGATGCACCGGCGTGCTCCTTGATATCGCGCTGGGGCACGTAGTACCGGTAGCGGCGACCGTTTTGTTTGGCTGTTTGAAATGGCGACATCGCGCGGCCGTCGCTGCCAAAGACGATGCCTTTGAGCAGGTACTGAGTCTTGGCTCTGGTCGTGGTGGCCCGCACCCGGCCATTGGTGCTAAGAATGGCATGGGCATCATCCCAACAGGACTTCGTGATGATCGGCGGGTGTTCCGCCTGATACCAAAGCTCCTTGTGACGCAACTCGCCCAGGTAGGTGCGGTTGTTCAGTACCTTGTAAATCAGCCCCTTGTCGATCGGCTTGCCCTCCCGGACTCGACCGTCCTGAGTCGTCCAGGCTTTGGAGGTCACACCGTCCAGCCGTAATTCCTTCACCAACTTGGTGGTCGAGCCCAATTCCACAAATCGCTGGAAGATGTGCGCGATCGTCTTGGCTTCGGCCTCATTGGGAATCAGACGCCGGTCGGCAACGTCATAGCCAATCGGGGGAATGCCGCCCATCCACATCCCCTTGCGTTTGCTGGCAGCAATCTTGTCCCTGATGCGCTCTCCAGTCACCTCGCGCTCGAACTGGGCAAAGGACAGCAGCACGTTGAGCATCAGTCGGCCCATGGACGTGGTCGTGTTGAATTGCTGGGTGACCGACACAAAGGACACGCCTTGCCGCTCAAAGACTTCGACCATCTTGGAGAAGTCGGGCAAGCTGCGGGTCAGCCGGTCGATCTTGTAAATCACGATCACATCAATTTTCCCGGCCTCAATGTCGGCCATCAGTCGCTTGAGTGCGGGCCGCTCCATGTTGCCGCCGGAGAATGCTGGGTCGTCGTAGTCGTCGGCCACAGCGATCCAGCCCTCGGCGCGCTGGCTGGCGATGTAGGCATGCCCGGCGTCGCGCTGGGCATCAATCGAGTTGTATTCCTGGTCCAGTCCTTCTTCGCTGGACTTGCGCGTGTAGACCGCGCAGCGCATGCGGCGTTTCAATACTTCGCTCATTTGGAGCCGCCTTTCTTGGCGGAGGATTTGACGGCGTAGTCCTTGAGTCCAAAAAAGACCGGCCCGGACCAGCGGCTGCTGGTGATCTCTCGCGCAATCATCGAGAGGCTTCGGTAAGGGCGACCTTCAAATTCGTACTGGCCGTCGGCCGTGGCGATCACCTGGTGCACCTTGCCGTGGTACTCGCGGGTAAACAGTGTGCCGGGCGTTGGGTGGAAATCCCGGTCGCGCTTTCTGAGCTTGCCGGTGGCAATCAGCGAGGCGATTTTCTTGTTGTTGCGCTCCAGCAGCCCCGGGTCGACCTTGCGGAATTCGACCTCCTGAAGTTTGTAGGCAAGCTGGCGCTCCAGAAACTGCCGGTTGTGGGTGGGTGTTTCACCGCCGAAAAGTTTTCTCCAAAGGGCCTTGATCTCGGGGAATGGCAGGTTGGGCAGTTCATGCACCTGGGCCACCGCAGTCCGGGGTGCGGCTGCGGGCGTTTTGCTTGTTTTCATGTGAACCTCGTTCATTTGTTGATGAGGTCTGTATGAACGCTCTGGTCACCAGAGAAGCCAAGTAAAACTTTGCGCTCAGTTTTTAAAGCCAATCAACAGGCGTCACATTGAATTCAGATGCTTACCGATTCGGTCAAGTAGCTGATCGAAATCCGGCTGTCCTTGGTAGTAGAGCGCAGAGGATTTTTTGTATTCCCGAGCAAAAAGATCTCGCTGCTCAGAGTCGTTCAGGGTGAAGGCCGGATTCTTGGCGATCACCAATTCATCAGCAGACCGAAAGCGTTGCACTTTTCGGTCCTGATATGCCTGCTCCTGCATGAAAACCTGAACTTCGGGTAGATCGAGCAAGCAATACACGTCGTAGTAGTGGCGCAGAAAGTTGCCGGGAAATTTTTGAGCCTCAGCTAAACGGCGGTACTTGGTCGAGATGGTTTGGAGCTTCTCGACGAACGTGTGTGTCGGCGCGTAGCAGGGCACGTCGGCGGCACGGTTGTCGACAACTTCAACGCCCCGGCTCATCGCGAAATCTAAAGCCCAAGAGGAGATGGTGACGGGTCGGTTGGGTGCGGTATCGTCGAACCCCAGTTCTAACAGAATGCCATCTTTCAAACCGGCTACGGTGGCCGCGCTGGGTGAGTAGACGAGCCGAATGCCTGCGCTGCGCATTTTTTCATCGTCAAAGAAGGTGTCCCGCTCAACACTGTCGATACCCGGGATGCGGATGCGTTTTGACAACGCGTCGTAATAAGCACGCCGCGAATCGATGTGCGCAGGCTTGTCTTGGTTGCGCCCTGTTTTGACATCCATGTCAGCAGGTGGCTCGATGCGGATGTCAATGTCTTCTGAGAAACGATGGATGACCCCGAAGCCTTTGGACAGTGAAGTGCCACCCTTTAATTCGAACACAAAGCCTTGAGCCTGGAGTCCCCAGAGGCTGTGCATGATCCAGTAGTCTTTTTCGACCAACATGGGGTCGAGCGCGCGCTCGTTAGCGACAACCGCAAGCAATTGATCGAAGTCACGTCGTTCGTGAAGAAAGTCAGCCACCGACCCACTCCCGAACGCGTTTGCGAGTGGCCATGTTGCCGTAGCTGTCCAATGCTTGTTGAAGTCGGGGTTGATTAAAAGACATCAGCTTGGTGCGGGCCTGGCTGAGCACCGCGTCACGGTCTTCGGCCAATTCCTCCAAGTTGTTCAGCAGGTCCACATACAAAAATTCGGAAGTTAGTTTTTTAGGGAAGCGAGGCTTTACTCGGAAATCAAACTGTCGATTGCCCAGTTTGAAAACGCCATGACGTTTGTGGTTGTAGACCAGTGTGCTGTTGTAGAGCTGGGTGGTGCCCAGGCCCACCGTGTTGTATGACGACGGAGAAAACACCAAAAAATCCTTGTCACGCAGAAATCCTCTCACCACCTGTTCGTCAGCGGGTGGCAAGGGACCAAAGTTCGATTGCTTGGGTGCGTAGTAAAGCCCCTGAGCCAATTTTTTGAGCAACCCAGTGGACACCAGTTCATTCAGATGTCGATCAACTGCATTACTCAGGCGAGCAAGATCTTCACGCCGATAGACACGGCCAGCTTGCAGCTCGTCCGCAAGGTGCGCAGTGGCACCCCTTAGGGGCGGCGTAAATAGTGTGGCAGCGGCTGACATGGAGGCTTTTTCATTGAAATTTCATGCATTTTAGCGCTTCTTGCCCGACGTGTCATCCCCTTGATTTGAGTGCATTCTTGGGCTGCGGACGCGGATTCAATGGCGATTCACGGAATTGAACCCCCGTCCGCAAATCGATAGAATTGGGGCTTGAATTTGCTGATTTTCACTGGGGAACGAAAAGCGATTTCGCACTAGCTAGCTTTGCCTAGTCAGGACCGGGGATCGCTATTCCCAGTTCGTTTGCCCTCTGGTACCATCCACCACCAATACCTTAAAAGCCAACCCTAACCGGTTGGCTTTTTTTGCCTAGTACCGCGTGTTTGCGCGGGTTCCTGCGGGTTCTTGCGGACTGCGGAGAGAGCCCTGTTTGGCAGCAACCGGCAGGTTTTACTCTCCGTTTGCGTTTTCTTTATGGCTCAAGTCGACTTGTCGCTGGCTTTTTCAGTCGCGTTATCAGTGACTTCTTGTGCTGCTTTCTCGCGCGCCCGCTGTTGGCGTGTGTGTTCTTGCGCCTTGCGCACGTCGTGCATTTGCCAAAAGGCAAACACGAACACCAGACCGAAAATGCCCAGCTCTAACCAGATTCCCATGACGTGGCTTTCATGTGTCAGTAAAGATTGACACCTTTAATTATCGGGTTATATTGACACTCATGCCTGTCAACTTGGTTTGACGGGCCTTCCCTTTTGGAGGTCCCATGAGTCTGTTGACACGCGCTGAGCAAGCTCTGAGTTCCCATTTTGACCAAGCGGCAGGGGTGGGTTCGCCGTCTCGGCTGGTGGCCGCCATGCGGCATGCTGTCTTTTCGGGCGGCGCCCGCATCCGTCCGCAGCTGTGCATGGCGGTGGCCACCGCCTGTGGCGACGATGTCCCGCATCTGACCAATGCCGCCGCCGTGGCGCTCGAACTGATGCACTGCGCCTCACTGGTTCACGACGACATGCCTGCGTTTGACAACGCCGACACTCGGCGCGGCTTACCCACGGTGCACAAGGCTTTTAGTGAGCCGCTGGCGCTGCTGGCCGGTGATGGGCTGATCGTCATGGCTTACCGTGTTTTGCTGCAAGCCGGGGTGAAGCGGCCAGACCGATTGATTCGTCTCATGGACAACATGACCACCGGTGTGGGCTTGCCAAACGGCATCGTTGCTGGGCAGGCATGGGAGTGCGAGACCAGTGCCGACCTGGGTCAATACCAGCGCGCCAAAACCGGGGCCTTGTTCGTTTCGGCCACTTGCGCGGGCGCGCTCAGCTGTGGTCACGAGCCCGAGCCGTGGGGGCCTTTGGGCGCTTATCTGGGTGAGGCTTACCAGGTGGCTGATGACATCCGTGACGTGATCGCCGACGCAGTCACCTTGGGTAAACCTGCAGGCCAGGATGCACTGCATGCACGCCCCAGTTCGGCCCAGGCACTGGGGCTGGACGGCGCCATTGCCCACTTTGACCATTTGATTGATCAAGCCGCTTCGTCGATTCCGGCTTGCTCGTGCCGCGACATGTTGTGCCAGTTGGTCCAGGTCGAGGCCGAGCGCCTGGTGCCCAAAGCCCTGTGCGAAGGCTATTTCAGGATCCACCCCGAAGTGGCTCCCGCTCGTGTCAGCGCCCCATATTGAGCGCCCAGACCGACTCAAGCGAAGGAAACACCATGTCCCAACCTCTGGATTTGTCCGTCATTCAGGCCCAGACCGCATCCACGTCATTCAAGGACGCCTGGCAAGGCCGTTTGGAGCGCTGGTACGCACACCCTGGCCTGTACCGATGGTCGCTCGGCAACCCGCTCACACGCTGGCTCACACGTCGCCGCACCCGCAAGTTGTTCGATTTGATGGCCGGTTTCGTGCACAGCCAGGTCCTGCTCGCTTGCGTGCGGCTGGACCTGTTTCGGGCCCTGTACCAGGCACCCTGCAACCTGACCGATCTGTCGCGTCGTACGGGGCTAGCCCCGGCGGTGCTGCAACGTTTGCTGCTGTCGGCGGTGGCGCTGGGCTTGCTGGAGCACCGCAGCCAAGGCCGTTTTGGCCTGGGTCCGCTGGGTGTGCCACTGGCGCAGCACGAGGGCATTGCTCAGATGATCGAGCACAACCATCTGCTCTACCAGGACATGCAGGATCCGGTGCAGTTTTTGAACAATGCCTGGAGCGGCAGCATGGCCGAGTACTGGCCCTATGCGCATGAGAAACCCCCTGTGACCATGCCCGACCCAATGGTCAAGGTTGACGTGGACAAGTTCACCCGTTACTCGCAACTCATGGCCGCTTCGCAAGGTTTTGTGGTGCAAGAGATCCTGTCGTCCTACTTTTTTGATGAACACCGCTGCGTGCTCGATGTGGGCGCGGGCAAGGGCCGCTTTGTTAGTGAGTTGGCCGCACACGCGCCACACCTGCACTTCAAGATGTTCGACTTGCCCCCTGTGCTGGCGCTGGCCCGCGAAGGCCTGCAGGCCAAGGGTTTGAGCGAGCGAGTGAGTTTGCATCCTGGCAGCTTTCTGGATGACCCGTTGCCCGAAGGTGCCGACCTGATCACCCTAGTGCGCGTGGCGCACGACCACCCCGATGCTGTGGTGCGACAGATTCTGCAAAAAGCCCATGCCGCCTTGCCGGTGGGCGGCATCTTGCTGCTGGCCGAACCCATGGCCCAGCCTCATGAAGAGGCTGGCCAGCCAGAGGCCTCGGTTGATGCCTATTTCCACTTCTACCTGCTGGCCATGGGGGCAGGGCGGCTGCGCACCCCGCAAGAGCTGCAAACCATGATGCAAGAGGCCGGTTTCTCCCATGTAGAGCAGGTGCCCAACGCCATGCCCATCCATGCGCGCATCCTTTTGGGTCGTAAATCTCAGTGTTTACCCTCTGTTTTGCAGAAAGGTGTCAATTAATTTTGACATGTTGTGATGTAAAGCAAAGAATACAAGCATGAAATCCCAAGCCGTCGTTTTCAACAGCCCCAGGCACCTGACATTGCAGGGGCTGGAGTTGCCTGAACTCCAGGCCGGTCAGCTGGACGTGGCGGTCGAATACAGCGGCATCAGCACGGGCACCGAGCGCATGCTTTGGGACGGCAGCATGCCGCCGTTTCCGGGCATGGGGTACCCCTTGGTGCCCGGTTACGAGACCGTGGGCCGTGTGGTCCGCGCCGCCTCGGACGCTGGTGTGCAAGCCGGTCAGCGCGTGTTTGTGCCTGGCGCCAATTGCTTCACCGGCGTCAAAAGCCTGTTTGGCGGTGCCGCTTCGCGCTTGGTGGTGACCTCACAAAAAGTGGTGCCTGTGGCCGAACACCTGGGTGCGCAATCGGTGCTGTTGGCGTTGGCGGCCACGGCCTACCACGCGGTGTCGGGCGGTGGCCAGCAAGCGCCGTTTGCCGCACCCGAGCTCATCATCGGTCACGGTGTCATGGGCCGCCTGTTGGCCCGTCTCACGGTGGCTGCGGGTCTGCCAGCCCCCACGGTGTGGGAAACCCGGACCGAGCGTTTTGCAGGGGCCGAGGGTTATACCGTCATGCAACCGCAAGACGACTCCCGTCGCGACTACAACACCATTTACGACGTGAGCGGCGACGGCAGCCTGCTCAACAGCCTGATCCAGCGACTGTGCCCCGGTGGCGAGTTGGTGCTGGCGGGTTTTTACAAACAAGACCTCTCATTTACCTACGCCCCGGCCTTCATGCGCGAAGCGCGCATCCGCATCGCCGCCGAGTGGAAGCGCCCCGACCTGTTGGCTGTTAACGAGCTGGTAAACACCGGCCGCTTGTCGCTCGACGGTTTGATCACCCACACCCAGCCATCGACGCATGCTGGTTCTGCTTACGAGACCGCCTTCGGAGATGCGAGCTGTCTCAAGATGATTCTTGATTGGAGTGCTTCCGCATGAATACCTCAACTGACACCGCCATCACCACCCAGCCCATCAAATTCGTTGAGGTGCTGCGCCGCGAAGCCGACGTCGAACCCGACGCCGTGAGCACCTCCGAGGTGACCAAAGAGACGCAAATCATTGCTATCTACGGCAAAGGCGGCATTGGCAAAAGCTTCACGCTGGCCAACCTGTCTTACATGATGGCGCAGCAGGGCAAAAAAGTGCTGCTGATCGGCTGCGATCCTAAGAGCGATACCACCAGCTTGCTGTTTGGTGGTAAGGCTTGTCCCACCATCATCGAGACCTCGTCGCGCCTTAAACTTTCAGGTCAGGCGGTGAGCATTGGTGACGTGTGCTTCAAGCGCGATGGCGTTTTTGCCATGGAATTGGGTGGGCCCGAAGTGGGTCGCGGTTGCGGCGGACGCGGCATCATCCACGGCTTTGAAACGCTCGAAAAACTGGGCTTTCACGATTGGGGCTTTGACTACGTGTTGCTCGACTTTTTGGGTGACGTGGTTTGCGGCGGCTTTGGGCTGCCGATTGCCCGCGACATGTGCCAAAAAGTCATCGTGGTGGCCAGCAACGACTTGCAGTCGCTTTACGTGGCCAACAATGTGTGCTCGGCGGTGGAGTATTTCCGCAAGCTCGGCGGCAACGTGGGCGTAGCCGGCATGGTCATCAACAAGGACGACGGCACGGGCGAGGCCCAAGCCTTTGCCGACAACGCGGGTATCCCGGTGCTGGCCGCCATCCCCGCCAACGAAGACATCCGTCGCAAGAGCGCCAGCTACGAAATCATCGGCCGTCCCGATGGTGAGTGGGGCCCGTTGTTTGCCGATCTGGCCAAGAACGTGGCCGAGGCCCCACCCATGCGTCCTAAGCCCCAGACCCAGGACCAGTTGCTGGGCCTGTTCAGCGCCGACGTGGTCGGCCGCAACGTGGTGCTGGAGCCCGCTACCGTGTTTGACATGGTGGGCAAGCACGAAGACATCAAGCCCTCACTGGAAGTCGTCTACGACGCAGCTTGAAGAGCTGAAGACAACACCCACAGGAACAGGCCATGACACGCACCATCCCGATTCACCCCAGCACTGAAGCGTCCAACCCTGCGGGTTTGCAAGTCGACGGCATGGGCTGCCACGCTGGGACTGAGGCCATGGTGGCCGCCGCCAAAGTGGCGGGCAAGTCCGAGGTGCTCGACCAATACGCCCGCGACTACCCGCGCCAGCCGGATGCCGGTCCGCACGATCAACCGCAAAGCATGTGCCCAGCCTTTGGCTCGCTGCGTGTGGGCCTGCGCATGAAGCGCACCGCCACCATCCTCTCGGGCTCGGCCTGCTGCGTCTATGGCCTGACTTTCACCTCGCATTTTTACGGCGCTCGCCGCAGTGTGGGCTATGTGCCCTTCAACTCCGAGTCGCTGGTCACGGGCAAGCTCTTTGAAGACATCCGCGAAGCGGTGCATGCCGAGGCCGATCCCGACAAAGTGGATACCGTTGTCATCATCAACCTGTGCGTGCCCACCGCCAGCGGCGTGCCGCTGCAGCTGCTGCCCAAAGAGATCAACGGCGTCCGCATCATCGGCATCGACGTGCCCGGTTTTGGCGTACCCACGCATGCCGAGGCCAAAGACGTGCTAGCCGGTGCGATGTTGAAGTACGCCCGCGAAGAAGTCATGAGTGGCCCCGTGGCCGCGCCCCGCGCCGGTCGTGGTGACAAGCCCTCGGTGGCCTTGCTGGGCGAGATGTTTCCGGCTGACCCGGTCATCATTGGTCAGATGCTCGCGCCCATGGGCCTGGCCGCAGGCCCGGTGGTGCCCACCCGTGAATGGCGCGAGTTGTATGCTGCGCTCGACTGCTCGGTGGCCGCCGCCATCCACCCGTTTTACACCGCCAGCGTACGCGAATTCAAAGCTGCCGGCCGTCCCGTGGTGGGCTCCGCCCCGGTGGGTCTGGAAGGCACCCAAGACTGGTTGCAACACATTGGCCAGGCCGCTGGCATTGCGCAAGTGCAGATTGATGTGGCGCGCAACCAGGCTCTCACGCAAATGCGCGGCCTGCTGATGCAAAAGCCGATCTCTGGCCGCATCACTTTGAGTGGCTACGAAGGCTCCGAATTACTGGTGGGCCGTTTGCTCATCGAATGTGGCGCCGATTTGCGATACGTGGGCTCTGCTTGCCCGGTCACCGAATGGAACGCCCATGACATTGCTTGGTTGCAGGCCAAGGGTGTGCAGGTGCAAATGCGCGCCTCGCTGGAGCAAGACCTTCACGCCATGTACGAATATCGGCCACAGCTGGCCATTGGCACGACCCCGGTGGTGCAGATCGCCAAGCAAAACAGCGTGCCCTCGCTCTATTTCACCAACCTGATCTCTGCCCGACCTCTGATGGGTGTGGCCGGTGCCGGGTCCTTGGTGCAAGTGGTGCAAGCGGCCATGGGCAACCAGGCGCGCTTTGACGCCATGAAATCCTTTTTTGGCGATGTGGGCGCGGGCCATGCTGCCGGTGTGTGGGAGTCGGTGCCCAAAGATCGGCCCGAGTTCAAGGCTGAAACCCGTCGTCAGATTGAAAAGCTCTTGAAGAAGCGCAAAGCCGAGGAGATGGGTTCATGAACCAGGTCGCGCACCCTCCCAGCACCGTGGCCAAACCCAAGTCGCCACTTATCCTCGACCACGATCGCGCAGGCGGTTACTGGGGCGCGGTGTATGTGTTCACCGCCATCAAGGGTTTGCAGGTGGTGATTGACGGCCCGGTCGGATGCGAAAACCTGCCTGTGACCTCGGTGCTGCACTACACCGACGCATTACCCCCGCACGAGTTGCCAATTGTGGTGACGGGCTTGGCCGAAGAGCAACTCGGCCGTGAAGGCACCGAAGGCGCCATGAAGCGCGCCCACGCCACGCTCGATCCCGAACTGCCTGCCGTGGTGGTGACCGGCTCGATCGCCGAGATGATCGGTGGCGGCGTCACGCCCGAAGGCACCAACATCGCTCGTTTTTTGCCGCGCACCATCGACGAAGACCAGTGGCAGTGCGCCAACCGCGCCATGTATTGGCTATGGAGCGAATACGGCCTGCGCAAAGTGCCTGCTCGCAAGCCTTTTGAAGAACGCCCTGAAGGGGAAAAGCCCCGCGTCAACATCATTGGCCCTTGTTACGGCACCTTCAACAGTGCCAGCGACCTGGCCGAAATCCGCCGTCTGGTGCAGGGCATTGGTGCCGAGGTCAACATGGTCTTCCCTTTGGGCAGCCACTTGGCCGATGTCTCGCGCCTGGTCGAAGCCGATGTGAATATTTGCATGTACCGCGAGTTCGGCCGCATGTTGTGCGAGGCGCTGGAGCGCCCCTATTTGCAAGCGCCCATCGGGCTGCACAGTACCACCTCCTTTTTGCGCAAGCTGGGTCAGCTGCTGCATTTAGACCCCGAGCCTTTCATTGAGCGCGAAAAGCACACCACCTTGAAGCCCATGTGGGACCTGTGGCGTTCGGTTACGCAAGACTTTTTTGCCACCGCCAGCTTTGCCGTGGTGGCGGGCGAGACTTATTCACGCGGCCTGAAAAACTTCCTAGAAAACGAAATGGGCTTGCCTTGCCGGTTCAGTGTGTCGCGCACGGCAGGCACCAAGACGGACAACGCCACGGTGCGTGAACTGGTGAAAACGCAAACGCCCCTGATCATGTTCGGCAGCTACAACGAGCGCATGTATCTGAGCGAGATCTCGGGCGGCAGCGCGATGCGAGCTGCATTCATTCCCGCGTCTTTTCCGGGTGCCATCATCCGCCGCCACACCGGCACACCTTTCATGGGCTACAGCGGTGCGAGCTATGTGATCCAGGAGGTGTGCAACGCGCTGTTCGATGCGCTGTTCCACATCCTGCCACTGGGTACCGAGATGGACAAGGTGGAAGCCACGCAGGCGCGTGGGGTGGTCTCCCCCAATGCCAGCTGGCAAGACCAAGCCCAGCAGCGCCTGCGAGATGTGGTGCAAAGCCAGCCGGTGCTGGTGCAGATTTCAGCGGCAAAGCGCTTGCGCGACCAGGCCGAACAACTCTCGCAGGCCCAAGGCCACAGTGAGGTGACCGTAGCCCATGTGAATGTGGCCAGCCGCGAACTGGGCTTGGGGGTGGCGGCATGAACGCACACACCGTTTTTCAAACACGCACAGGCAACGTTGTGGTCGATGCCTTGCACCCGATGTCGTGGCCTTTGGCTGCGGATGCCCATCTGCGCGGGCTGTGCGCACCCCGGGTCGCAAGGCCTCGTTAACAGGAGAAAAAAATGTCCACAAAGACATCCATTTCCGGACTCACCGATGAGGAAGCCCAGGAATTTCACCACTACTGGATGCAAGGCGCCGTGGGTTTTACAGCAGTTGCTGTATTGGCCCACATCTTGGTCTGGGCGTGGCGTCCCTGGTTCTGATTTAGAGCCTTTTTTTCAACCATAGATTGACGGAGTCATTGTCATGCCCAACACAAGCCACCTCAACGGAGAGCATTCGCGTGCGGATGAATCTCCTGCTTACTGGTCCATCTTCCTCATCGGTTTCGGATGTCTGTTCGTGCTCGTCTTGCTGGCCAAGCTGGTGGGCGTTCACTGGCGTGATCTGTTGCCAGGTGCAGAAGACGCCAAGAGCATGAGTCGGGGCGTGGAAGCTGCTGTGTACACCTTCATGTCCCACATCATTTAGGAGATTCACCATGTGGAGAATTTGGCGTCTGTTCGATCCGCTGCGTGCCATGGTGCTGCAGGGTATTTTCTTGTTTGGTCTGGCCGCGATGATTCACCTCATCTTGCTCAGCACCAACAAATTCAACTGGCTCGACGGGGCGAAAAAACCCGTGGCAGCATCGGCGCAAAACGCGCCTTTGCCTACAGCGGTGGCATCGCTGCCCGCAGCCAAGTCCTGATTCAGGACTTGTTACTCAGATGCCGCCATTGAACCCCATTTCAATGCGGCGTCTGTTCACCCTTTGAGGCAGGAGGACCCCATCATGGCCATGCTGAGTTTTGAAAAAAAGTACCGTGTCCGCGGTGGCACCCTGCTGGGTGGCGACTTGTTCGATTTTTGGGTGGGTCCCTTTTATGTCGGGTTTTTTGGCGTCACCACCTTGTTTTTTGCGTTCCTGGGCACGGCCATGATCCTTTGGGGGGCCTCACAAGGCCCGACCTGGAACCTCTGGCAAATCAGCATCGCACCGCCTGATTTGTCTTACGGCTTGCGCTTTGCGCCCCTGATGGAAGGCGGTCTGTGGCAGCTCATCACGGTGTGCGCCATCGGCGCCTTTGGCTCCTGGATGATGCGCGAGGTCGAAATCTGCCGCAAGCTGGGCATGGGCTACCACGTGCCCGTGGCTTTCGGCGTGGCCATCTCGGCTTACGTCACCTTGGTGGTGATTCGACCGGTGCTCATGGGCGCTTGGGGCCACGGCTTCCCCTACGGCATCTACAGTCACCTGGACTGGGTGTCCAACGTGGGCTATCAGTATCTGCACTTTCACTACAACCCGGCGCACATGATCGCCGTGAGTTTCTTTTTCGCCAGCGTGTTCGCCTTGTCGCTGCACGGTGGCCTGATCCTCTCGTCCACCAACCCCGCACCGGGCACGGTAGTCAAGACCCCTGAACACGAAGACACGTTCTTCCGCGACATCATCGGCTACTCCATCGGCACCCTAGGCATCCATCGCATGGGGTTGTTCTTGGCCTTGGCGGCGGTGCTTTTCAGTGCACTGTGCATCGTGCTCAGTGGCCCCTTCTGGAGCCGTGGCTGGCCCGAGTGGTGGAGCTGGTGGCTGAACATGCCGATCTGGTCCCAGTGGCCCGTTTGAGTCGGACTGCCCGCACTGTCCGAATCTGAAGAATTGAGGAGTACCACCATGGCCGACTATCAAAACCTGTTCACCACGGTTCAAGCCGTGGGTCCGGTGCACCACGGTGTCCCCCTGGGACACGGCAACAGCCCGCGCACCGGGCAACCCCTGATCAACTACTGGGTGGGCAAGCTGGGCAATGCGCAGCTTGGCCCCATCTACCTGGGTGGACTCGGTCTGGCGTCGCTCATTTGCGGTTTGATTGCCTTCACCCTGATCGGCATGAACATGCTGGCCTCGGTCAACTACGACCCGATCCAGTTTGTGCGCCAGCTGTTCTGGCTCTCGCTGGAGCCGCCACCGCCGAGCTACGGCCTGAGCATCCCGCCGCTCAACCAGGGAGGGTGGTTTCTCATCGTGGGCTTGTTCTTCACCGCTTCGGTGATGCTGTGGTGGGCACGCACCTACCGCCGTGCTGTGGCGCTGGGCATGGGTACGCACATTGCTTGGGCATTCGCTGCGGCCATCTGGCTGTTCCTGGTGCTGGGCTTGTTCCGCCCCATCCTGATGGGCTCTTGGGGTGAGGCGGTGCCCTACGGCATCTTCCCGCACCTGGACTGGACTGCGGCCTTTTCGCTGCGTTATGGCAACTTGTTCTACAACCCTTTCCACGCGCTGTCGATCGTGTTCCTGTATGGCTCGGCCCTGTTGTTTGCCATGCACGGTGCGACCATTTTGGCGGTGACCCGCTTCGGTGGTGAGCGCGAGATCGAGCAGATCACCGACCGGGGCACGGCCTCGGAACGCGCGGCCTTGTTTTGGCGCTGGACCATGGGTTTTAACGCCACCATGGAATCGATTCACCGCTGGGCTTGGTGGTTTGCTGTCCTGTGCCCCATCACGGGAGGCATCGGCATCTTGCTAACTGGCACTGTGGTGGACAACTGGTATCTGTGGGCCATCAAGCATGGTGTGGCACCGCCTTACCCTGAAATCTTCCCGGCGATGGTGGACCCCGCGCTGAGCATTGGAGGCAAGCCATGAAAACCCACATGCTCATGCGCATGAACATGCACACGCAGACATTGACAACATCCCCCCGGGCAGGTCGCTTGCTCAGAGCCTTGGGCTTCGCGCTGCTGGGCCTGGTGCTGGCCGGTTGCGAGCGCCCCAGTCCCGAGACCGTGCAAAGTGGCTACCGGGGTACGGGCATGGTGCAGGTCTACAACGCCCGTTTGCTCGAAGTCAAAACCGAGAAGAACCAACCGCCGGTGGCTATTCCTTCACCGGGCTCAGACGGCCCCAAGGCCGCGCAGGCCTACAAAAACGTGAAAGTTTTAGGCAACCTGAGCGTTGGCGAGTTCAACCGCCTGATGGTCTCGATGACCAGTTGGGTGGCGCCTCAAGAAGGCTGCGCCTATTGCCACGCCTTGCCCAACTTTGAAGACGACAGCAAGTACACCAAGGTGGTAGCCCGGCGCATGATCGAGATGACGCAGCACATCAACTCGGACTGGCAACCTCATGTGGCTCAGACCGGGGTGACCTGCTACACCTGCCACCGCGGCGAGCCTGTGCCCAATGCGATCTGGTTCAAGTCTGACCCGCAGCCCTATGGCGCTAATTTCATGGGTGACAAGGCCGGACAAAACGAACCTTCGCCCGTGGTCAACCTGTCCTCGCTGCCCAATGACCCGTTCACCCCTTTCTTGCTGGGCGACCAGAAGATCCGTGTGAACGGCCCCACGGCGCTGCCTTCCGGCAACAAGCAGTCGATCAAGCAGGCCGAGTGGACCTACGGGCTGATGACGCACATGTCCAATTCGCTGGGCGTCAACTGCACCTATTGCCACAACACGCAGTCCTTCCAAAACTGGGAAAACAGCCCGCCACAGCGCACGACCGCCTGGCACGGCATCCGCATGGCGCGTGACCTGAACCTGACCTACATGGAGTCTTTGACCGAAATCTTCCCCTCGCACCGTAAGGGGCCCACGGGCGATGTGGCCAAGCTCAACTGCGCGACCTGTCACCAAGGCGCCTACAAGCCACTCAATGGTGCACCCATGGCCAAAGACTTTCCCGAGTTGTTGAAGCCCGCTTTGGCTGCTGCCAAAGTCGCAGCCAAATAACCGCTCGGCTTGCTCGCAGCCACTTTGCCGCACAGCCTGTCATGGAAGCCAACACCACTCTTCATGACCCGCTGTCTGGCGTGGTGGTGGTCTTGTTGACTGACTTTTTGCGTCAGCATCAGGGTTGGGGCTGGTTGCGGCTGGTGGCGGGTGCCACGCACTACAAAGATGTACCTGGCTTGACCATGGTCAAGGTCATGGGCAGTGGCCATGGCGGGGGCTTTAGCCTCCGGCCCAGTGCCACTCACCAAGGCTTGATTTGCACCTTCAGTCACGTCGATCTGGCGCTCCAATTCCTCGACAGCCCGGCCGTGCAGGCCTACCGCAGCCGTGCCCGCGAGTGCTGGACCGGTGTGCTGGCCGTGCAATCGGCCAGAGGCCATTGGGACAAACAAGCCTGGCAAGCCAGCAGCGCGCAGGCACTGGGCGAGCAGACCCGCTTGAACGACCCTGCACCCTTTGCCGTGCTGACCCGCGCCTCCATCGTGCCCACCAAGGCCATGGCATTTTGGCGATACGCCCCGGCCGCACAAGCCGATTTGGGCCAAGCCCCCGGCTGCCTGCTGGCCATGGGTCTGGGTGAGGTGCCTTTGGTTCGGCAATGCACGTTTAGCCTGTGGGAGGACACCGCCGCGATGCTGCAGTACGCTCACCAGGGACCACACCAAGCGGCCAGCGCTGCGGCCTACAAGCACCAGTTTTTTTCTGAGTCGCTCTTTGTGCGCATGCAGGTGTTGCAGATGACTGGCGTCTGGCAAGGCCGGACCTTCCAGCTGCCCGTGGTTCCAAGGCCGGGCCAAGCGCCGACGGCACAGCCTGTCTTGCAAGACGAGTTCGCACGGGATGTGCCCACGCTGGAGCACAGCCATGTCTGAGCACCGGGTTGTCATCGTGGGGGCAGGCATGGGCGGCTTGTGCAGCGCCATCTTGCTGGCCCACCAGGGGCTGGATGTCACTGTGGTCGAGGCCTCGGAGGCACCCGGCGGCAAGGTGCACAGCCGCGAGGTGAATGGCGCTCACATCGACAGCGGTCCGACTGTGTTCACCATGCGCTGGGTGTTCGACGCCTTGCTGCGCAGCGTGGGCACCAGCGTTGACGCCGAGATGCGCATCGCGCCGCTGCAGGTGTTGGCACGCCACTTCTGGCCCGATGGCAGCCAACTCGATTTGTCGGCCGATGCGCGCGAAAGCGAAGCGGCCATTGCCGCTTGGTCGGGGGGTGACGAAGCCCGGCGCTTTCGGGATTTTTGTCAAACCACGCGCCAGCTGTATGCCACGCTCGAAGGCCCGATGATCCGCGCTCAGCGCCCCAGCATGGGCCGCTTCATGGGCGACTTGGGGCTGAAAGGTTTGGGTGTGTTGGCCCAACTCGGCCCCATGCGCAGCCTGTGGCAGCAGCTGGGCCACCAATTCACCGACCTGCGTTTGCGCCAGCTCTTTGCCCGCTATGCCACCTACTGCGGCTCATCGCCGTGGCAGTCGCCCGCCACGCTCATGTTGATCGCTCAGGTCGAGATGGACGGGGTCTGGTCGGTCGAAGGCGGCATGGTCGGCATGGCCCAGGCGCTGGCCCGTGTGGCCCGTCGCCGTGGGGCCGTGTTCCGTTTCCAAAGCACTTGTCAGCGCATCGAGCAGCGCCAGGGGCGGGTGTGCGGTGTGCACCTAGAGTCGGGCGAGTTCTTGCCCGCTGACCGCATCATTTTCAATGGCGATGCCGCTGCTTTGCGAGCTGGTTTGCTGGGCAAGGATGTGCGTCGCGCTGTGCCGCAGGCCGCGCCGCCGCGCTCGCTGTCGGCGCTGACTTGGTCCATGCACACCCCCACCGAGGGTGTGGCGCTGGACCGGCACAACGTGTTTTTTCAAAGCACCTACGCCAGCGAGTTCGAAGACATCTTCGAGCACCAGCGGCTGCCACAGCAACCGACGGTGTATGTCTGCGCGCAAGACCGGCCTGCACCGCTTGCGTCAGGCCAGGCCGAGCGCCTTTTTTGTTTGGTCAACGCACCCGCCTGCGGTGATGGCAACGCACTCACCAAGGAGGCTTTAGAACAATGCCAAACGCACACCTTTCAGCACCTGCGCCAACTGGGTCTGCACCTGCAACCCACAACGGCCAACAGCTTGCGCACGACGCCACAGGATTTCCATCGGCGCTTTCCGGCCAGCGGCGGAGCGCTCTACGGGATGGCGACGCACGGCTGGACGAGCATCTTCAAAAGACCTGGCTCCACCACACCCCTGCAGGGCCTGTATCTGGCGGGAGGGAGCGTGCACCCGGGGCCGGGCGTGCCGATGGCGGCGCTGTCCGGGCAGCGGGCGGCCGAGGCGCTGATGGCGGGCCTCGCTTCGACCAGTGGGTTCCAAACGGGGGCTACCTTTGGTGGTATGTCGACGCCATGAGTGACGACTGCCAACACGGCATCACACTCATTGCTTTTGTGGGCAGTGTGTTTTCGCCTTACTACGCTTGGGCGCAGCGCAGCGGCAGCGCCGACCCAGACAACTATTGCGCTCTGAACGTGGCTATTTACAGCAAAGGCCAGGGCCGTTGGGCCATGACGGAGCGCGGCCAGCGCCACTGCCAGCGCAGCGAAAGCCAGTTCACGATTGGTCCGAGCCAGCTGAGCTGGGACGGTGACTGCCTGAGCATTGACATCGACGAAGTGTGCGTGCCGTTGCCACGCCGTGTGCGCGGCCGCATCAAACTCTGGCCGCAGCAGCTTTTTGGCTATTCCACGCCCTTGGACGCCGCAGGCCGCCATCGTTGGGGGCCATTGGCTCCAGCCTCGCGCATCGAGGTCGACCTGAACGCCCCCGATTTGAAATGGCAAGGCCATGCCTACCTCGACTCCAACGAAGGCGACGAGCCGGTGGATCGCGGCTTTCATAACTGGGATTGGTCGCGTGCCCGCACGCGAGACGGCAGCACCGTGGTGTTTTATGACATGCAGGCACCCGCTACCGAAGACCGTGTGCTGTCGCTGCGCTTCACACCCAGAGGCACGGTGGAGCCCATCGCCACACCCCCGGTGCAGCGCCTGCCCAAGACGGCTTGGCGCATCGATCGCCGCATGCGCAGCACGCAAGCTGTGCGGGTGCACGAACAACTCGAAGACACGCCTTTTTACCAGCGTGCCTTGCTGCAATTTGACTACGCCGGTGAGTCCTTGCTCGCCTTCCACGAAACCCTGTCGGTGCCGCGTTTGGTGTCACCGGTGGTTCAAGCCATGCTGCCCTGGCGCATGCCAAGGCGGGCTTGAGATGAACACCCTTGAAGCGGCTTTCAAGGCAACCCCATTCTTGGCCATGGTGGCCATGAATAGCCCTCGTGCGGGCCGTGCACGTCTTCTGCAAGGAGAAAACTATGTCTAACTCAGACAAAGTCTGGCCAACGGGACTGACCGAGGCCGAATCGGAAGAGATTCACCGCAATCTCATCCAGGGCACGCAGATTTTCGGCATGATTGCCGCATTTGCCCATCTGCTGGCCTACATCTATTCACCCTGGCTCAAGTAAAGGAGACACAACATGATCTACTCGAAAATGTGGTGTGTGGTCAAACCTTCGGTGGGCATTCCGGTGTTCATAGCGGCTGTGGCGATTTCGTCCTTCAGCGTGCACCTGGCTTTGACCATGAACACGACCTGGGTGAAAAGCTTCCTCAACGGCGGCGCCAAAGTGGTGGCGGTAGCGCCTGCTGCGGTGGATGCCACGGTGAAGAAGTAAGGGGTGCAAGCCCGAACGGCCAGACGCGCAAGCGTCTGGCCTTTCCCTTATGACCAAAACAAAATCATCATCAGCCCTTGCCCATGTGCTGGCCAGCCTGGGTCCACGCTTTTTGCCTTTTGCCGACGCCGCCAGCGATGATTTGCCGCTGTCCCGTCTGCTGCGCTTGTCGCTGTTTCAAATTTCTGTCGGCATGGCCATGGTCATGCTTGTGGGCACCCTCAACCGCGTGATGATTGTGGAGCTGCAAGTGCCCGTCACGCTGGTGTCGCTCATGGTGGCCTTGCCTTTGCTCGTTGCACCGCTGCGGGCGCTGATTGGGTTCCGCTCGGACAACCACCGCTCGCAACTGGGCTGGCGGCGCGTTCCCTACATCTGGATGGGCAGCTTGCTTCAGTTCGGTGGTTTTTCCATCATGCCCTTTGCTTTGCTGGTGCTCAGTGGTGCCGGACAGGCCAGCCAGGCCCCAGCCTGGGTGGGCTTGCTTGGCGCGGCGGGTGCTTTTGTGCTGGTGGGCCTGGGCATGCACACGGTGCAAACCGCAGGTTTGGCGCTGGCCACCGACCTGGCCCCGCCCGAGCGCCAGCCTCAGGTGGTGGGTCTCATGTATGTGATGCAACTGGTGGGCATGATCGGTAGCGCCTTGATGCTGGGCCATTTACTGCGCGACTACAGTCCCGGTCAGCTGATCCGCGTGGTGCAAGCGGTGGCGGTGATGACGCTGGTACTCAATGTGATCGCCCTGTGGAAGCAAGAGCCCCGCAGTCGACTTCGCAAACCCGGCACGCCCCCGGACCACACCTTTGGCGAGGCCTGGCAGTTGTTTTGCGAAGGCCCCAACAGCGTGCGCCGTTTGCTGGCGGTGGGGTTGGGCACCATGGCCTTCACCATGGAAGATGTGTTGCTGGAGCCTTATGGGGGCGAGATTTTGGGGCTGAGCGTCTCCACCACCACCTTGCTCACGGCCACGTTGGCTTTCGGTGGCCTGATTGGTTTTGCCTGGGCCTCACGCGTGCTCAGTCGGGGGGCAGACGCTTACCGCATGGCCAGTTGGGGTGCCTGGGTGGGTGTGCCTGCGTTTGTGGCGGTGATCGCCTCGGCCCCCCTGGATTCACCCTTGCTGTTTGGCCTGGGGATTTTCCTGATCGGCTTGGGTGGCGGCTTGTTTGCTCACGGCACGCTCACGGCCGCCATGCAATTGGCCCCGCCTGAATACATTGGCCTTGCCATGGGGGCATGGGGCGCGGTGCAGGCCACTGCCGCCGGTGTGGGCATGGCCGCAGGCGGCCTGCTGCGCGACGGCGTGGCGCTCCTGGGCAGTTCCGTCATGGGTTACTCAGCGGTTTACGGCTTCGAAATCGTGTTGTTGGTGCTCACTCTGTGGGCCCTCGCGCCGATGATGAAGCCTTGGCGTTCGCTTGCCTCGGCACCCGTCTCTTAACCATAATGCACAGCCACCCGCTTGCCATTTTTGTGATGCCTTTCATCTTTCATCAACCCAAGGAAAAGCCATGGAAATCAAACACATCCTCATCATCATGTTCGTGGTTTTCTGCCTGTTCATGCTGGCCAACTGGTTCAACCGACCCAAACCCACATTTCGCAAATCGTCGGACAAACCCACGCAGAAGCCTGCAGACTAAAGGTCGGGGTCATTGGGGCTTGAACACTCCTGCGCACGCTGCTGTTTTCAGCGGCCATGCAGGCCATTTTTTTCAAACAGTTTTGCCATCATGAACAAATTATCCATGTCTCAAATTCGTCAAAAATCGGGACGTTATTACGCCGTGGGCATCGCGGTGTTTTCGGCGTTTTTTGTGGTGGTTGCCGTGATCGCCCAGTTGATCGCCAGCAACAGCTGAAACGCCATCTGCGGCCACAGCGCGGTTGCGCTTGGCCCTGCGGCGAAAACGCCAAGACAGCTCAGGGGACTGTCATCTGAATCGGCTGTCCCGTCTCCAGCAAGTTCATTACTTGTTGCATCACTTGCCCACCGGATGCCGAGTAGGGGTCAAAGTCCGGGTCCTGCATTTGGACCTTAGGATCGTCCACCGACAGACGGACCAGCGCCATGGACCATTGTCCAAATCGGCGCTCTGTGATTTCTTCGTAATGCAGCACCTCCACGTCCCGGTGCCGCTTGTCTGCGCAAATGCGCCGGTACAAGGCGTTCACGCGGCTGCGTTCGCCCTCTAGAACCTGAAAAAATAAACCCTGGCCTTGGCACAGCACGCCCGAGATGCCTTGGGTCGGGTTGTGTTGGTGCGCCTGCAGCAAGATGCTGCTGGTCATGGTGGTGGTTTGCGGACCGACCGCATGGCTGACGTACAGCAAACGCACCTGGATGCTGTGGGGGGGCTGTCTCATGAGGTGGTCCCGTTTCGGTGGCGGTTGATGGCCTTGGCTTTGAGCGCAGGTCTGGCACTCAAGGCGTTTGTTGTGGAGGGTTTAGACCCAGGCGAGCGGCTTCACGGCGCTCAAGCAGATCGAACATCCAGGCCACGCGTTGGGGCATGGCGCGGTTGGGGAAATAGGCTTTGTGACCACTTACCGGTGTGGCATCTCGGCAGCTTTGCACCATACCGACGATGGCGGCCAGCGGCTCAGGGGTGTGCTCACTTACCCTGATCCAGTGCACCTGGGTCCAGGCGCTGGCCAGCAGCATGAGCTTGCGCGTGGTGCTGACCACTGTGCGCTTGTTGACCGAGTCCAGGCCTTCACGGCGCAGCTGGTGGCCGATCTCGGCGTAGATCACGCTGGCCGCACAAATGGCAGCGCGGCAGTCGGGCGGCAGCGCAGCGATGCCCGAATGCGCTTGCTTGTAGAGGCGGTCGGCTTCGTCGAGCAAGCGCGTCACCACTTGGGCGATGGCGGGCGAGAAGGTGGGCTGGGCCAGCCAAGCATCGGGCTGGACACCAGCCTCGATCAACCAGCGACGCGGCAGGTACAAACGGCCAATCCGGGCGTCATGCCCTACATCGCGAGCGATGTTGGTCAGCTGCATGGCCACGCCCAGTTCGCAGGCGCGCGCCAGGGTGTCCATGCTTTGCGGCCCCATGATCCAGCTCATCATTGCACCCACACTGCCCGCCACTCGGGCGCCATAGGCATGCAGGTCTTCGATGCTGTTGTATGTCCGCCCGGCCGCGTCCCAGGCAAAGCCTTCAATCAGCGCGTCCAGCAAATGGCGGGGCAACTTATATTGCTGCACCAAGAGGCTCAGGGCGTGGTCTTCGACGTGGTCGTGTGGGGTGCCTGCGTAGATGGCGTCCAGGCGCGATTGCAACACCTGCAAAGGTGTGTCGCTGGGTGAAGCTTCATCCACCAGGTCATCGGCCACGCGGCAAAATGCATACAACGCAATGGCGGCGGTGCGCACACGCGGTGGCAGTAAGCGGCTGGCCGCAAAAAAGGTTTTGGAGCCCCCTTGCATCATGGCTACACAAGCCTGTAAGTCGAGCGAGTCGAAGTCGAGTTCTTTCAAGGCCACAGGCACTGTGGGTTCTGTGTCTTGGTTCGCAAAGGCTGTGGGCGTGGTCACTGCGCGCAGGTGATGCGTGTCTGCCGCGCTGGGCATACGTTCAGGCTGGGACATGGGGCACCACCGATTCCAAAGCCTTGGCCGACATCAGTACACCGGGCACACCCGCGCCCGGGTGCGTGCTGGCGCCCACCACATACAAACCCGGCACATCTTCGCTGCGGTTGTGCGGGCGAAACCACGCGCTTTGCAGCAGCAGCGGCTCAAGGCCAAAGCCTGCGCCTTTGTAGGACCACAAGTTGTCTTGAAAGTCCTGCGGCGTGCTGACCTTGCTGGTCACGACACATGCGCGCAAGCCGGGCAGCACGCTGGCTTCGAGGCTCTCGGCAATGGCCGCGCGGTAACTCTCGGCAAAGGCGGGCCAGTCGGTGCCGCTGTCCAGGTGCGGGACGGGCGAGAGCACATAAAAGGTGTCGCAGCCCTCTGGCGCCAGCGAGGGGTCGGTTGCGGTGGGGCGGTGCAGATACAGGCTGAAGTCATCAGCCAGTTTGTGTTTTTTGAAAATGTCATGCAGCAGGCCTTGGTAGCGCGGGCCCAGCACCATCATGTGGTGCGGTATGTCTTGGTACTGACGCGAGGTGCCGAAGTACCAGACAAACAAGCCCATCGAGTATTTCCCTCGCGCAATCTTGCGGTCGGTCCAGACACGGCGGTGCTCGGTGGCCACCAGATTTTTGTAAGTCCAGGCGGTATCGCCGTTGCTCACCACGATGTCGGCGGGCACGAACTCACCGCTTTGCAATTCGACACCACAGGCATGGCCGTTTTCGATGCGAATTTGCGTCACGGGTGCGTTGTAGCGCAAGGGGACACCGCGCTCTTCCAACAAGCCGACCAAGCCTTTCACAATGGCTCCTGTGCCGCCCATGGCAGAGTGCACACCCCAGGTTCGTTCCAGCGAATTAATGAGGGCGTAGGCGCAGGTCACGGCAAACGGATTGCCGCCGATCAGCAGCGGGTGAAAGCTCATCACGGTGCGCAGCTTGTCGTTGCGGATGTGTTTAGCCACCAGGCTGTAAAGGCTGCGCCAAGCGCCCATGCGCAAAAAGTCGGGGATGGCGGCCGCCAGGTCGCTCACCTTGTCAAAAGCCATGTCGCCCATGCCTTCAAAGCCCAATGTCTTGCAGCGTTCGGCTTCTTGCAAAAAGCGTTCGTAGCCGGGCAGGTCAGCCGGTTCAAAGCGGGCCACTTCGGCACGCATGTGCTCGGCGTCCCCGTTGTAGTCGAACCAAGTACCGTCTGAAAACCGAACGCGGTAAAACGGGTCCATGGCCACCAACCGCACGTCGCCCGCAAAGCTTTTGCCGCACAGTGCCCACAGCTCTTCGAGCAAAAAAGGGGCGGTGATGATGGTGGGCCCGGCATCGAAAGTGAAACCGTCCTGGTGGTGCACATAAGCGCGGCCACCGGGGGCATCGAGTTTTTCAAAAACCTTGACGTCGTAGCCCTTGACGCTCAGCCGAATCGCTGCAGCCAGCCCACCAAAGCCGCTACCGATCACCACGGCCACGGGGCGTTGGCGGGTGCGGCTGATGGCTTCGGTCACGGGGCGCTGGGGCGCGGCTGGGGTGTCAAAGCCATCGGCGCGCAAAGCTGGGGTGAGCTGAGGGCTGAGCGATTGGGTCAGGGTGTTCATGGGGGCCTTCAGGGGGGTGTGGTCAAAGCCGGTTTGGTGGTCTGGCCCATGGCCCAACCCCACAGCCGCTCCAGTGGCCAAGGAAAAATCATGATGATGTGTTCAACAATGGCCAGCCCCAGCAGCGTGGCCAGCATGACCCAGCCCGTGGTGATGGCCACCGCCCCTTTCTGGGCCAGCCACACAAGCCAGAACCAGGTGCCCATGGCGATGCCCATTGAGAGCACGAACCACAGCGTCATGTCGCGGGTGCGGAAATAACTGGCGAGGTATTTCAGGTGGGTGGGCAAATATTGCGCACCGTTTTGTGGCACGCCAAAAAACAAATTGAGTTTCGCTGAAAGGCGCATGCACCACAGCAGCGCAAAGGTGCAAATGGCCACATGGCTGGGCTGTCCTTCTTGCATCCACCAGAGCGCGGCAAAGTTGGCCAGCAAGGCCAGCTCGTGGTACAGCATGACCTGTACCGACTGCACAAAACGCGACCAACCGGTGGCCCCTGCATCCAGAGGTGTTTTGCGCGGTCCGGTGATCCAACCAGTCAAAAAGGCCAACTCGTGCCAACCCCACATCACGATCACGCTGCCAAAAGCGAGGTAGGCGTTGAACACGCTGACCTCTTGCATGCTGTGGGCGACGCCGCCAAAACTCAAAGCCAAGAGCACCGTCCAGCCGGCCAGGCTGAAACGGAAGCTGTGCGCGGGCAGCCGGTCGAGCCACAGGATCACCCCCGTGCCGAGCCACCAGCACAGGGCCGTGAAAACGCAGGCCCAGACGACTTCATTCACCATGCCGGTTCCATGCGCACTTGGGGCGACAGGTCTTGTTGAATGACGGGCATGAAGTACAGGCGGGCAAAAGTGGCCGCGGCTTTGACGGCGCACACGCCTTGCTGTAGCTTCCCCACCAGGCCGCCTCGGGCCTTGGCTTTTTCCATGGATTTCGACAAGGCAAACAGCCGCTCCAGGCCCCGACGAAAGTCGGGGTGGTCGGTGTCGAGCGCCACCGGGAAGACCTGCTGCGTGATGGCGGTGGTGATGCGAAACACCTGGTAGTCGTACTCGCTCGAATCGAGGCCCATGGCTTCGTGCAACATGGGGCGAGTGTGGTCACGCACGAACATGGTGGCGTACACGGCCAGCAGGAAAAACCGGATCCACAACTTGTTGCCGCCACTGAGCAGCTTGGGGTTGGCGCGCATGATCAGGGCAAACGATTCACCGTGGCGGAACTCGTCGTTGCACCACAGCTCGAACCAGCGAAAGATGGGGTGAAAGCGTTTTTCAGGGTGCTTTTCGAGCTGGCGAAATATGGTGATGTAGCGGGCGTAGCCGATTTTTTCGGACAGGTAGGTCGCGTAGTAAATGTATTTTGGCTTGAAGAACGTGTATTTTTTGGTGCGCTTGAGGTTACCCAGGTCGATGCCCAGATTGAAGTCGCGCAGCGAGAGGTTGATGAAGCCCGCGTGGCGTGATTCGTCCCGTGCCAGATAGGTCATCAGCTGCTTGATGTCGGGGTTGCTGACGTTCTTGCGGATCTCGTTGTAGAGTACGCAGCCAGAAAACTCGGAGGTGAGCGAGCTGACCAGAAAGTCCATGAATTCCTGGCGCATCTCGGGCGAGAGGCTGGCCATGCCTGCAGCCACTTCACCCGCAAAGGCTTCGTCCCGTTGGAAATGGTCGTGATTGTTGTCGCCCTCGTACTCGGCCATCATCTTGTCCCACTCGGCGCGCACCGGCTCGATGTTGATGCGGTCCATGGCGGCGAAGTCGGTGGTGTAAAAACGCGGGCTGATCATGTCGCTGTGCACCGCTTTTTTGTTGGCGTCATCAGCGGTTTCGATGGTGTGGACAGCGGTGGCGTTCATGGTGGTTCTCCGGTGCGGGTTCAATCAATGTCAAGGGGTGGATGTCCATGGGGCTTTGTCGGTGCCCGCCAGCCTGAGGCCTGCAAACACAGCCGCGTTGCTGGGGCCAAACGACTCCAGGTCAATGCGCTGTCCGGTGCTCGGGTCCTGCAAAGTCAGGCGGCCGTCGGTGCGGCCGATCAGCACAAAGGGGGCATCGCTGCCGATTTTTTCGCGGTGGCGTTCGCGAGCAAGCGCCCGCAAGGTGCTGCGCAAAAAGCCCTGCTCTCCCGTGAAACGGGCCACGGGTTGACCACTTGCGCTGTCCAGCACAGCGATGTCGCCGCCGGGCAGATCGCGAAACTGCAGATCGCGCTGCCACTGCACAGCGGCGTCGGGCGTGCGCGTGTCCAGCCCCGACCAACGGGCCAGACTCACGGCCACCAGCATGGCCAGCAGCATGACGCCAATCCAGGCCATGGGCCGGTTGAGCCCTGAGGTCTGAGGGGTTGGGCGGTTTTGCTGCCACTGGTGTTGGGGCAGGGTGCTCATGCCAGCATCCCGTTGGGTGGCGCGGCTTGGCTTTTCACAGGAGCATCGCCCAGTTGCAGGCTTTGTTTCGCACGTTCTGCGCGCCACAGGGCCAGCAATTGCTCGCCCACTTGCTGGCTGTCGTGCACGCAGCGCATGGTGGGTTGCGGCTGGGTGATGTACCAGGCGCGCTGGTGTGGCCACAGGTGAGCCCAGCCGATGCGGTCTTCAGGGTTCAGGGCTAGCGCGATGTCGCCCATGCCTTTGGCCTGGGGCTTCAGAGATGCACCCGCGATGCGTTTGAAGGGCAGGTTGAAGGTCAGCGTCAGCACAATGCCGATGCGCATGACCACGCGCTTGTTGGTGAGCGTGTAAAGCGTGCTGCGCGCCGACATCCAGGCGGTGCCCAAGAGCAGGGCCAGGGCCAGGGTGTAGAGGCTGCCTGCGACCACCCAGGGTTTCCAGTCGACTTGCCCTTCGGGAGCCGTCAGGTTGATGGCCTGCACTGCCAGCATCAGCGCAAAGTACAGCGCGACCTTGCGCACATGAAAGGCGTGCACCGCCAGGCTGCGCCAATCGGGCGCGCCCTGCCAGACCACGCGCTCGCCCGGGGGCAAGGCACTGGGCAAGCCGGGGGCGGCTTCCCATTCGTGTTCGTGGGTGGCTTTCACAGGATGGGCTCCTGACGCTCGGGGGTGGCGTACAAGGTGCCCGCGCCGTAGTAGGCGGTGATTTTTTCTTCTTCGAGCAAGGTGATTTTCTCGCGTGATTTCGTCTGCGGCACGTTCACAAACTGGTGGCCAAGAATTGCCTGCACATGCGTGCCGTCTTTTTTGATGCGTGCAAAGGTCATGGGCAACAAGACACGTTTGTCTGAGCCTGCCAGCTGCACTTCGGCGTAGCGGAAAAGCATTTCCATGCGGTCCACCCAGAGCTCCACCACAGTCCCTGCGACGACCTTGTCCGCGCCCCAAACCGGCAAGCCACGGGGATCCACATCTTGTTTGGCGACCGAATGATCAGTCGCCACACGCAGAGGCACAATTTTGGGCTGACCATGCGGGTCCATGTCGGGGACATCGGCGCGCATGGCCCACGCGCCCGGGCCTACTCCCGCCAGCAGGGGGTCACCCAGCGGCTCCAGCGGTGCGCCGTTCCAGCCGTGCATGGGCTGTGCGTTGTATTCGCCGTCGGGGCGGGCCAAATCGGGCGACAGGTAGGTATGACCGTCTTGCGTTTTGAAGGCCTTGGGCGCGGGCACAGGTGGCCAGCCTTCGATTTTGGGGCCGTTGTCGCGGCCCGAATCCATGGGGTAGCCCTCACGGTGATTCTCACGCAAGAGGTAATAAATCAGCCCCGCAAAGAATGCCCAAAACATGTACAAAACAATTTGGGCCACATCGACGTACTGTGTGATTGCGCCTGTTTCCATGGCTGTCTCCTTCAAAAAATCGGTGCATCAGCCCGGCAGTTGTGCGAGGCCAAAAGGGGGGACGGGTTGACCGGGGTTTTGGGCTTGAGCGCGGGCAGCTAAACGGCTGGCGCGCAACATGGGGCCCAGTGCCACCAGCACGACAAACAACAAATACATTTCAAGGTGGTAGACGAAGCTGTAGGCGGTGATGGGGGTGACCAGCACCTCTCCCAACGCGCCCGACATGGCCAGCACCGACACGCCGTCACGCAGCGCGCCACCCAACGCCATCGCCGCACCTGCACTGGTGGCTTGCACTGCGCCCCAGGTGCCCATCACCAAGCCGGCCAAGTGACCGAGCGGGCTGCCGTCTTGCGCCATGCCCATCGCGGTGACCAGCATGCCCACTGAAAACAGACCGGCACTGAAGCCGATCAGGGCAACTCCGATGCGGAACATCCAAGCCGCCTCCAGCGGACCCGAGAAAATCACCATGGCAAATGCGGGCAAACCCAGCACAATGCCCAGGCTGGCCAGGCGGCAGGCATGCAAACCACCGACAAGCCAGCGCGCCGACAAGAGAAAAGCCAACAAGGACCCGCCTGCGCTGAGCGCCGTCAAGGCGCTGGTCTTGCCCACATCGAGCTTCAAAATCTCGGCCGCATAGGGCTCGAGAACGATGTCTTGCATGTTGAAGGCAAAGGTGCCCAAGGCCAGGGTCCACAGGAAGCGACGCATCTGGGGCTGGGCCATCAGGTCACGCCAGCTGCTGGCAAAGCCACCGGTTTCGCGCTGGCCGCGCTTGGCACTTCGGGCCTCTTGTTTCCACAGCGAGGCCAGGTTCATCAGCGCCACCATTACCGCGCAGCCTTGCACCAGCTGGACGAGTTTTTGCGGGCTGAAATCATTCAACACCCAGCCGAACACCGTGCTGCTGGCGATCATGCCCACCAACAGCATGCTGTAAAGCAAGGCCACCACGCGGGGACGTTTGTCGTCGCTGGCCAGATCGTGGGCCAGCGCCATACCAGCGGTTTGCGTGACCTGGATGCCCGCACCCACCAGCACAAAGGCCAGGCAGGCACCGATCTGGCCGATCCAGGCGTTGGCATGACCCGCCTCTGACAAGAGGAGCACGGCAAAGGGCATGATGGACAGGCCGCCAAACAGCAGCAAGGTGCCGGTCCAAAGGTAAGGAATGCGGCGCAGACCCAGCGCCGAGGGGTGGGTGTCGCTGCGGTAGCCGATCAGCGTGCGCAAGGGGGCAAACACCATGGGAATGGCGACGGCCAAAGCGACCCACCAAGTGGGCATCTGCAACTCCACGATCATGACCCGGTTGAGCGTGCCTACCAACAGCGCTGTGACCATGCCGATCACCACCTGGAACAGCGACAGGCGCAGCAGGCGCCCCATCGGCAGCTCGGGCGAGGCCGCGTCGGCAAACGGCATGAAGCGTGTGCCGTAAGCGGTGAGCCAGCGGGGGACCGGGATACGCAGTTTCATGAGCGGGTCCACTCCCAGGCTTGTGAGGTGTAAAAGCCGCTGGCCACGCGTTGCATGCGAGCGCCTTGCCAGCCTTGCAAATCGGGCTGGGTTTGCATACGGTGCAGCAAATCGGCGTGCGCGACAGGCGACAACGACGGCGAGCGGTCGCTGCGCGGAAACAAACGTCCCACGCTGTGCATCAAGGCCAGCAGTGGTGTGCGTGGCGCAAAGGTGAAGGCCATGGAGCCACGGGTGCGCTGCGCCAGTCCGGCCAGCGCGTGCGCAATCTGGTCGCTGTCGTAGTGAATGAGCGAGTCCATGCAGACCACATGGTCGAAGTGACCGAGATCCTGGCTGAGCATGTCGCCCGACAAAAACTGTACCGAGCCGGGCAGGCTGGGGTGCTCTGCCGCCATGCGTTCGCCAGCGAGCTTGACCAGGGCGGGCGAGAGGTCGATGGCCACCACCTCGGCCCCACGCAGGGCCGCTTGCATAGCCAGCGCACCCGTGCCACAACCGGCATCGAGCACGCGCAGGCCGCGCAGGTCTTGTGGCAACCACGACAGCAGGGTCTCGCGCATGGCGTCGCGCCCGGCGCGCACGGTGGCGCGGATGCGGCCCACCGGCTCGTTCGAGGTCAGGCGCGCCCAGGCATCTGCCGCGGTGCGGTCAAAGTAGTGCTCGATCTGGCTGCGGCGTTGTTCGTAGGCGGTGGTGTTCATCGGGTGACTTTCTTGGCTTGTTTTTGAGCGGGCTTTAGTCGAAACCCAGCAGGTCAAAAATGTCGCGGTCTTTCATGGGAATGGATGGCAGCGGGTCGGCCCCCAGCCACAGGGCTGCAGCCAGGCGCATGTACTCGTCTTGCACGGCTTTCACAGCCGGTGTGGGCTCCAGCTCGAACAGGGTGCACTTTTGCAAGCGGCTCTTGCGGATCTCGTCAAGCATGGGGAAGTGCGCCATGGTCTTGAGGCCGGTGACCGCGTTGTATTTGTCGATCTGGTCGGTCGCGTCGCTGCGATTGGCGATCACGCCGCCCAGACGCACGTTGTAGTTCTTGGCCTTGGCACCGATGGCTTGCACGATGCGGTTCATCGCAAAGATAGAGTCGAAGTCATTGGCGGTCACGATCAGCGCCCGGTCGGCGTGTTGTAGCGGGGCGGCAAAACCGCCGCACACCACGTCGCCCAGCACGTCAAAAATCACCACATCGGTGTCTTCGAGCAGGTGATGTTCTTTGAGCAGTTTTACGGTCTGTCCGACCACATAACCACCGCAGCCTGTGCCTGCGGGCGGGCCACCGGCTTCCACGCACATCACGCCGTTGTAGCCTTTGAACACAAAGTCATCGAGGCGCAGTTCCTCGGCATGAAAGTCCACCGTTTCGAGCGCGTCGATCACGGTGGGCATGAGCTTTTTGGTCAGGGTGAAGGTGGAGTCGTGCTTGGGGTCGCAGCCGATTTGCAGCACGCGCTTGCCCAGCTTGCTGAAAGCCACGGACAGGTTGGAAGACGTGGTGCTTTTGCCGATGCCGCCCTTGCCGTAGACCGCAAACACCTTGGCGGTGCCGATCTTGACGGTGGGGTCCATCTGGAACTGCACGCTGCCCTCGCCATCGGCCCCGCGGACCCTCTGGATGCTGTTCACCGGAATGCTGGTGGTTTCGATCATGCTGGGAGTCCTTCTTGTATGCCTTCGAGGCGGTCTTCAAGTTCTTCGCCGGCACGCAGCAGGGCTGACATGGTCTCGGCGTCGGGTTGCCAGTACTGGCGGCGCGTGGCCTCCAGCAGGCGGTTGGCCACTTTGGCCGATGCGGTGGGGTTGAGTTGGGCCATACGCTCGCGCATGGCAGGGTCCAGTACAAAGGTCTGGGCCAGCTGTTGGTAGACCCAGGGTTGCACTTGCCCTGTGGTGGCCGACCAGCCCATGGTGTTGGTCAGGTGCGCTTCGATTTGGCGCACGCCCTCATAGCCATGCTGCAGCATGCTTTCGTGCCACTTGGGGTTCAGCATGCGGGTGCGAGTTTCGAGTGCCACTTGTTCGGTCAGACTGCGCACCACGCCGTCGCCTTGGGTCTGGTCGCCAATGAACACAGGTGGCGCTTCGGCGGCATTGCCGTCGCGTTGGTGCTTGGCCTGCAGTACGGCGCGGCTGATGCCGCCCAGGGTGTCGAAGTAGGTGTCGATGCTGGTCACGCCCAGCTCGACCGAGTCGAGGTTCTGGTAGGTCAGCGAGACACTGGCCAGCGCGCTTTGCAGCACGGCAGTGTTGCGCACCGGGCGGCCTTCTCGGCCGTAGGCAAAACCTTTGCGTTGCGTGAAGGCTTCGCCGAGTTCGTTCTCGTTTTCCCAGCAGCTGCTGTCGACCAGATGGTTCACGTTGGCGCCGTAAGCCCCTTCCGTGTTGCCGAATACGCGCAGCGCGGCGCATTCCATGTTGCTGCCTTCGTGCTCGGCCAAATAGGCCAGGGCATGTTGACGAACAAAGTTTTGCGCAGCCGGTTCGTCGGCGCTGGCTGCCAAAAACGCGGCTTCGGCCAGCAGGCGAATTTGCATCGGCAGCAGATCGCGGAAGATGCCCGACAAGGTGATCACCACGTCGATGCGCGGGCGTCCCAACTCGGCCAAAGGAATCAGCTGCGCGCCAGCCAGGCGGCCATAGCTGTCAAAGCGCGGCGCTGCGCCCATCAAGGCCAGGGCTTGCGCCATGGGGCTGCCTTCGGTCTTGAGGTTATCGGTGCCCCACAGCACCATGGCCACGGTCTCGGGCAGGGTCTGGTGGTCTTGTTGGTAGCGCGCCAAGAGTTTGTCGGCTTGGCGCATGCCGTCGCGCACCGCAAAGGCCGAGGGCATTCTGAAGGGGTCTAGGCCGTGCAGGTTGCGACCGGTGGGCAGCACGTTAGGGTTGCGGATCAGGTCACCGCCGGGGGCGGGTGGCAGGTAGCGGCCGTCAAGCGCTCGCATCAGGCCTTGCATTTCGTGGTCTTCGCCCAGCAGACGGTTGCTGCGCACCAGCTGGCGCAGGCTTTCAGTCTGTGCTTGTGCTTGCGATTTGTCGTTTGCGATCAGGTCGGTGCTGAATTGCGCGTTCAGTTGCGCTTCGCTGGCACCGTCGACCAGGGCATCCATGAGTGCGGGGTTTCGTGCTGCACTCAAGCCCATGGCGTCGGCCATCACTTGGAGTGTGCCCAGCCGTTGCTCGCGGGTGGGGGCTTGGCCCATAACGTGCAGGCCTTCTGGAATCAGCGCGTATTCAAGCTCGAGCAACTGGTTTTGCAGTTGTTCGATCCAGGCAGTAGCGTCATCTGTTGCTGCTGTGTCCGAGGGGGTGGGCACGGTCAAGTCGATGCTTTTCGCTTGCTCGTGAATCAACGCCGTCAGGCATTCACGATCCTGGGCTTGGTCGGGGCCCATTTGCTGCCAACGCTCAATCGATTGCTGCAGGCTCACCAGTTCCTTGTAAAGACCCGAGTGCGTGAGTGAGGGTGTGAGGTAGCTGACCAGCGTGGCTGCGCCCCGGCGTTTGGCCAATGCGCCTTCTGATGGGTTATTGGCCGCGTAGAGGTAGACATTGGGCAGCGCACCGATCAGTCGGTCGGGCCAGCACTGGGCTGATAGTCCGGTTTGTTTGCCAGGCATGAATTCGAGCGCGCCATGCGTGCCAAAGTGCAACACCGCATCGGCCGCGTAGTCATCGCGCAGGTAGCGGTAAAAGGCGCTGAAGGCGTGGGTGGGGGCGCAGCCGGTTTCAAACAGCAGTCGCATCGGGTCGCCCTCGTAGCCAAAGCCAGGTTGCACCGTGACCACCACCTGGCCAAAGTCTGCACCCAGCACAAAGATCGATTGGCCGTTGGTCAGGTGCTTGCCAGGGGCTGGGCCCCACTGCGCTTCGATTTCATTCAACCAACGCTCGTGTTGCACATGGTGGCCGGTGTCGATGGCGTGCAGCACATTGGCCTGCGTGCCGTACTGGCTGGCGTTGCCTTGCAAGAGGCGGGTGCGCAGGTCGTCCACGCTGTCTGGCAAGGTGACTTGGTAGCCTTCAAGCGACAAGCGTTGCAAGGTGTTGAACAGCGACTGGAAGACAGACAGGTAAGCGGCGGTGCCCACGCTGCCTGCATTGGGCGGAAAGTTGAACAGAACGATAGCTAGCTTGCGCTCGGTGCGTGGTTTGTCGCGCAAGCGCACCAGGCGCTCGACACGGGCGGTGAGCATCTCGGTGCGCTCGCTGCAGGTGAACATGTCTTGGCTGCGCGGGCCGCTGGGAAAAGTGCAGCGTTTGTCGCAGCCGTGGCAGGTTTGACCGGCGGGGCCAGGGCGGCCGCCATAAACCATGGGCAAGATCGAGCCGTCGAGCTCGGGGATGGCCACCATGATGGTGTTTTCTACCGGCAACAGGCCGCGTGTGGAGTCGCCCCATTGCTCAATCGACTGGAACTCCAGCGGGTGCGCAGCGATGTAGGGCACATCAAGTTCGCTCAGGGCCACTTCGGCGGCGCTGGCGTCGTTGTAGGCAGGGCCGCCGACCAGCGAAAAACCGGTGAGCGATACCAGTGACTGGATCTTCGTGCCCACGCCGGGCTTGAAAAAACGGTCCATGGCCGGGCGGGCATCTAGGCCGCTGGCAAAGGCGGGGATGACGCGCAGGCCACGCGCTTGCAGCGAAGCGATAACGGCGTCGTAATGCGCAGTGTTGCCCGCCAGCAAATACGAGCGCAGCAGCAGCAGGCCCACAGCAGGCTGGTCTTTGCGGCCGTGGCCGGGCAGGTCGCTCAACTGTTCGCTGATGCGGTTTTTCATCTGCGGGTGGTACAGGCCCACTTCGGGGTATTCGATCGGGTCTTCGGGCTGGGCCAGGGCGCGCAGGGGCTCGCGCGGGCCTTGGGCGTAGCGGTGCACCAGGGTTTTGACCAGGTGCTCAATGTTGTGCTCGGAACCGGCCAGCCAGTAGCGCATGGTCAAGAAAAACAGGCGCAGGTCTTGCGCGGTGCCGGGGATGAAGCGCAGCAGCTTGGGCAGCCGGCGCAGCATGGCCATTTGCTTGGCTCCCGCACTCGAAGGTGCGCCGGTCTCTGAACCCGTGTCTTTGTTTTTGGCGCTGGGGCGCAGCTTTTTGAGTAAGGCCATCAACCCGCCTGATTCTCGGCCCATGACCAGCTTGCCCATGCGGGTGAGTTGCGTGACTTGCGGGGCTGACATGATGCAGACCATGGCGTCGCAGTGTTCGCGCCGAGCCTGCAGCGCATCGAGCACCGGCAGGAAATGGTCTTCCATGAAGAGCATGGTGACGATGACCAGATCGGCCTGCGCCACAGCGGCGAGCACCGTGGCCAGGGCTTTGTCGCTGTCACGCCAAGCCGAGGCGCTGTGGGTTTGCAGGTGCAGGCCAGGCAGGTCGCGCGCCAGGCGTTCGGCGGCGCTGTCTGCTGCGCTGGCCAGGTGGCTGTCCATGGTCAACAGCACCACGCTCATGCGTGGTGTGTTGGATGAGGCCTGTTTACCGGCTGAAGTGGGCTTTGGCATCGTAGAGCGTCTCCACGGTGATGGTCGCCACGCCCAGGTCTTGGGCAAATCGCTCGGTGTTGCGGCGCGCTTTGCCGCGCACAAAGAACGGGATCTTGCCCAGCTCCTTTTCGGCTTCGGGACTCCAGGTGGCCTGGTTCGAAGCGGCTTGGGCAGGCTGCGCGACGACTTGGAGGCCATCGCTTGTCAAGCCTTTGGCTTGAAGGCTATCGGTAACGCGTGATGCTGCAGGCGCAACGGTCGTGGGCGCAGGGGTTGCGGTCGGTGCCGCCGCTGCGGCAGTGGTCGGGGCTAGGTTTTCAGCCGCAGGCCGGGTGCTGCCCAAATGCGATGGCGCAGCCCCGGCGTGGAACTCGAAGTCTTCGCGGAACATGCCGATCAGGTGTTCTTCGAGCCCCATCATCAGCGGGTGGACCCAGGTGTCAAACAGCACATTCGCACCTTCAAAACCCATTTGCGGGGCGTAGCGGGCGGGGAAGTCTTGCACATGCACTGGGGCCGAAATCACCGCGCAGGGAATGCCATGGCGCTTGGCGATGTGGCGTTCCATTTGCGTGCCCAAAATCAGCTCGGGCTGCAGGGCGTTAATCTCGGTTTCGACTTCCAGGTAGTCGTCGGTGATCAGGGCTTCGACGCCGTAGCGCTTGGCAGCTTCACGCACTTCGCGGGCAAACTCGCGGCTGTAAGTGCCCAGGCCCACCACCTCAAAACCCATCTCTTGGCTGGCGATGCGGGCAGCGGCCACGACGTGCGTGGCGTCGCCAAAGATGTAAACGCGCTTGCCGGTCAGGTAGGTCGAGTCGACCGACTTGGCATACCAATGGGCGTTTGCGTTGGCGGGGTCTTGTGCTGGCAGGGGCAGACCGGTCAGGGAGCAGACTTCGGCAATGAAGTCGCGCGTGGCGTGGCTGCCCAAGGGCACGGTCTTGGTGTAGGGCTGGTCAAACTGGCGCTGCAGCCACTGGGCGGAGGCCAAGCCGATCTCGGGGTAGAGCACCACGTTGAAGTCGGCTTCGGCCAGCCGGTGCAAGTCGGCGACGCTCGCGTTCAAAGGCGCGACAACTGCCACATCCACACCGAGTTGGTTCAAGAGCTGCGTGATTTCCTTGACATCGTCGCGGTGGCGAAAGCCCAGGGCGCTGGGGCCAAGCAGGTTGCAGGTGGGGCGGCTTTTGGCGGGCTTCTCGGCTGTTTCGGATGGGACGGCAGGCTTGTGCACCAAGTGGCGGCACAGTTGGTAAAAGGTTTCGCTCGCGCCCCAGTTTTCCTTGCGCTGGTAGGACGGCAACTCCAGCGCCACCACTGGAATCGGCAGCTGCAGAGCTTGGGCCAAACCGCCCGGGTCGTCTTGGATCAGCTCGGCAGTGCAAGACGAGCCCACCAGCATGGCGGCAGGATTGAAACGGGCCATGGCTTGGCGGGCAGCATCCTTGAACAGCTCGGCCGTGTCGCCGCCCAGATCACGCGCCTGGAAGGTGGTGTAGGTGACGGGCGGGCGGCGTGGCAAGCGCTCGATCATGGTGAACAGCAGGTCGGCGTAGGTGTCGCCTTGTGGGGCGTGCAGCACGTAGTGCACGTCCGTCATGGCGGTGGCCACGCGCATCGCGCCCACATGAGGCGGTCCTTCGTAAGTCCAGAGCGTCAGTTGCATGGGGTGTTCCTGCGCAGATCAAGCGGCCAGTTTCAGACGGCGCTTGAGCGGGCGACTGAACAGTCCGGCCAAATCGGCCGCTTGTTCGTAGCCCTGGATGGGTGTGAAGACCAATTCGATGGCCCATTTGGTGGTGATACCTTGCGCCTCCAAGGGGTTTGCCAAACCGAGACCACAAACGACCAGATCAGGCGCATCGACCATGCAGCGGTCGAGCTGCAGGTCCACGTCCTGTCCTTCACTGATGCGCGTGCCCTCGGGCAGCAAGGCGAGTTCGGCAGCCATGTGCTGGCGGTGCAAATAAGGCGTGCCCACTTCCACCAAATCCATGCCCAGTTCGCGATGCACAAAGCGCGCCAGCGGGATTTCGAGCTGTGAGTCGGGGAAGAAAAAGATGCGCTGGCCCTGCAACATTTGGCGTTGTACGGCCAGGGCTTTGTTGGCGCGTTGGCGCGGGGCGACGGTGGCCTGTTCAAACACCTCAGGGGCCACGCCAAATTCGTTGGCGGCCGCTTGCAGCCAGGCGGTGGTGCCTTCCACACCCAGAGGAAAGGGGGCTGGCAGATGCTGCGCGCCGCGCGACTGCAGGGCGCGGGCGGTGTCGGCCAAGAAGGGCTGGGCTAAAAGGTAGCGGGTGTTCTGGCCGACCACGGGCATGGCCTGGCTGTTGCGCGGTGGGAAGAAGCTGACCTGCAAACCCATGCGATCAAACAGGCTGCGCATCTGGTCTTCGACCACATCGGCCAGGGTGCCGACCACCATCAGGGCGGGGGCCATGTCAGTGCTGGTCGGCAAACCAGGAACCATCGCAGCCAGGCAGGCGTCTTCGCCTTGGGTGAAAGTGGTTTCGATGCCGCTGCCCGAGTAGTTCAGTACGCGCACCGCAGGGTGGTGGATCTGGTTTTGGCGCTCGGCGGCACGGGACAAATCGAGCTTGATGACCTCGGACGGGCATGAGCCCACTAAAAACAACAAGCGGATATCGGGACGGCGCGCCAGCAACTGTCCGACCACGCGGTCGAGTTCTTCGTGCACATCGGCCAGACCCGCTAGGTCGCGCTCGTCGATGATGGCAGTGCCAAAGCGGGGTTCGGCAAAGATCATCACGCCCGCCGCCGACTGGATCAGGTGGGCGCAGGTGCGTGAGCCCACCACCAAAAAGAAAGCGTCCTGGATTTTGCGGTGCAGCCAAATGATGCCGGTCAGGCCGCAAAAAACCTCGCGTTGGCCGCGTTCGACTAAGGGCACGACGTCGGTGCAACCTGCGGTTTGAGCCGATGTTTCGGCGCGGATCGGGATGATGGTGCTCATGTGCTGGCCTGTGCACCCGATGCGGGCAAAGAAGGGGTTTCAGAGTCGGTGTGTTTTTGCATCCGCGCCATGCGCAGCTTGCGGATGTATTGAAAGGCGTTGATGGCGTAGCTGCCGTAGGCGGCCAGGGCCAGTAGCAACTGGTCTGTGGCGCTCCAAGTCCCTAGCCACCAGACCCAGACATAGGCGGTGTGCAGGCCCATCACGCCCATGCTGACTAAGTCCTCCCAAAAGAAGGCGGGGGCAAACAAATAGCGGCCGAAGACGACTTTTTCCCAGATGGCTCCAGTGACCATGATGGCGTATAGCACTCCGGTTTTGAGTACCACCGAGGCCAAGGCCCAGTCGGTGTGTTCGCCGGTCTGCAGGCTGCGCACGACCAGGTACAGGCTGATGCCGAAAATCAAAAACTGCACCGGGGCCAACACCCCTTGCACCAGCGTCCAGGCCGTTGCATTGCGCCGAGCGCGTTGCGCTGGCGTGTACAAAACCTGGGCGGGCGAAGTGGGCATGGTGGAGCTGCTTGTGAGGGGACTTGGAATGAATGTAAGTCTGCTATTACAGTGTGTCAACAAAAATTGACAGTAATTTTGATTTATAGGGTTTACACTAAATGCAAATAGGTGTAAGCCGCTCACACTCAAGCCTGTGTTCTTCGGGGCTTCGCATGCCCCGCTCGATGCATCTCTTGCGACGAGCACTCCGACGCCCCGGAGTCTGCCGCTGGTGTATCCCTCTGATGATCGGTGCTTGTCATGGCGCAATTCAGTCTTGAAAACTCTCAGTCCCCGCCCCAGACAGCGGGGGTGAGCCCGCTTTTGCCGGAGGCCCTGCGCCAAGGTGGCCCTGTTGGTCCTCGGTTGGTTGGGGGGACCACTTTTGCTGGCAAGTCGGCCATCGACCTGGCGCAAATCCAGATCCTGGCGCAAGCCTGCCTACAGGGCTTAGACGCTGCGCGCCAAGTGGTGTTTGGCTGGCAGCGTCAAGGCCAGTCGTTGGAAGACATTTATCTGCAAGGCATCACGCCTTGCGCCCGTCTGCTGGGTGACTGGTGGTGCGCCGACCGGCTGGACTTCGCCATGACCACCATCGCGTCCACGCACCTTCAGCAGCTTTTATATGACTTCAGTGCGGAATTTTTGCAAGAGGGCCCACAAAAGCGCAACGGCTGGAGCCTGCTCTTGATGACCGAGCCCGGGGCACAGCACAGCATGGGCTTGTTTATGCTCAGCGAATTTTTCAAACGCGCTGGCTGGACCGTGACCGTGGGCGTGCCGCAAGACGTTGCCGAGTTCAAGCGTCTTTTCCAGTCGGACTGGTTTGATGCCGTGGGCATCTCGGTGAGCACCGACCGGTATCTGGACGCTTTGGCCAACCTGTTGCCCCAGCTCAAGGCCGGTGCAGACAACTTGGGTTTGCGCATTTTTGTGGGGGGTCCGATGGCCCTGCTCGAGCCCGAATGCCTGAATGGCATTGCCGCAGAATTGGTGGCAGAAGATGCGCCGGCCACGGTGAAGCGGATCACACAGCGCATGCCCTTGAGTGTCCCAAGCACCTCCTGAAATGCATCAATGTGCGTTTTGTTACTTTCAAAACGCACATTCATGGGCTTGAATACTGTCAATTGGCCTATACTTATATGATCAATTAAAGTGTCAACTTCCTGATGCTCAAACCCGTTTGGTTTACAACATGAAGCTTCCCTCTTTGGACCCGTCCACCTTCTCCCAGTTGCTGGGGGTGGTGTCTGACATCACCCTCGTCATGGACGTTCAAGGGGTGATCGAGGACGTTTCGATCGGGCGAGACACCCTGGCCGCTTTGGGCTGCCAGAGCTGGATCGGGCGCCGCTGGGTTGACACCGTCACCACCGAAAGCCGGACCAAAATCCTGGAAATGCTGCAGTCGCAAGGGGTTCCCGAGCAGATGCGTTGGCGCCATGTCAACCACACGGCCCCCGCGGGCAACGAGGTGGCCTTGCAGTATGTGCTTTTGCCCTTGGGCGCTGGTCGCCTGCTGGCCATGGGGCGTGACCTGGAGAGCCTGGCCGAGTTGCAACGCCGCCTGGTCGAAACCCAGCAATCCATGGAGCGCGACTATTTGCGCCTGCGCCACATAGAGGCGCGATACCGCGTGCTGTTTGACACCTCGTCCGAGGCCGTACTGATGGTCGACGCCAGCACCCAGCGTGTGCTGGAGGCCAATGTGGGCGCCCAGTCGCTGTTGAAAGACGCAGGCAAACGCCTGGTGGGCCGCGATGTGCGCGAATGTTTTGAAGCTGACAGCCAGGGCGAAGTGCAGTCCTTGCTGCGCATTGCCTTGGCCACGGGTCGCATCGAAATGTGTTCGGCCCGCGTGGCGGGTTTGCCCTCGGCCTGGACCGTCTCGGCCACGGTGTTTCGCCAGGAGGGCGGGGCTCAATTTCTGGTGCGTCTGGTGACCCGTGAATCCACCGTGGCACCGCGTCATGATGTAGGCTCTGCGGCTGCGCTGAGCGAAGCCATGGAGCGGTTCCCGGACGGATGGCTGCTGACAGACACCTCGGGTGTGATCAAAAGCGTCAACGAAGAGGGCATGGCCTTGCTCGGTTTGACGGCCTCTTCGCAGGTGTTGGGTCAGAACATGGAGCGCTGGCTCTTGCGTGGCGCGGTCGATTGGGGTGTGCTCAATACCAGCTTGCGCCAGCAGTTGCCGGTGCGCAATTTTGCGACCGAAGTTCGCACCCTGTCGGGCATGACGTTGCCGGTCGAGGTCTCGGCGGTATGGCTGGCACGGCCAGAGCCGATGTATGCCTTTTTCGTGCGCGACATGGACCGCCGTCTGCAAGGCGGTGCGTCGGTGACGCAAAGCCAGGCCAACCCTTTCGCCGACTTGTCGCAACTCGTCGGACGCCGTCCGATCAAGGACATCGTGGGCGAGACGGTGGACACCATCGAGCGCATGTGCATCGAGGCGGCCCTGGAGCTGACCCACAACAACCGCGCTTCGGCGGCGGAAATGCTGGGGCTGTCGCGCCAAAGTCTCTACGTCAAGCTGCGCCGCTTTGGCATGGTGGCCGAGGCCGAAGCCGACGCTTCTTGAAGTTTGTACCTATTGATTGACACAAAGTGTCAATCCCGATTGACATTTTCAAATCGCTCTCCACAATGGGGGCATGGACACACCGCCCCTCGCTCTCACGTCCCCACGCACACGCCCTGCGCTGGGCACGGTGGCCGAATTGCTCAAACCCATCACCTGGTTCCCACCCATGTGGGCCTTTGCCTGCGGTGCGGTGGCCGCTGGCCAGGACCTGAGAACCCGCTGGGATTTGCTATTTTTGGGCCTGATGCTCACCGGACCGCTGGTCTGCGCCAGCAGCCAGGCCGTCAACGACTGGTTTGACCGGCATGTAGACGCCATCAACGAACCGAACCGTCCCATCCCTTCAGGACGCATGCCCGGCCGCTGGGGTTTGGGCATCGCCATCGCCTGGACAGGGCTGTCGCTGCTGTGGGCCACCCTCATGGGTTCTTGGGGTTTTGTGGCTTGCGGCTTGGCGATTGCCTTGTCCTGGGCCTACAGCGCACCGCCGGTGCGCCTCAAAAACAACGGCTGGTGGGGCAACACCGCCTGCGCTCTGAGTTACGAAGGTCTGGCCTGGCTCACCGGCACTGCTGTGATGCTCGGGGGGGCTTGGCCCGGCCCGCATTCCATCGCGCTGGCGCTGCTCTATAGCGCGGGTGCGCACGGCATCATGACGCTCAACGATTTCAAGGCCATCGAAGGCGACCGCCGCATGGGTGTGGCATCTTTGCCGGTTCAACTGGGCGAGCACGGCGCAGCGCGCGTAGCCTGCGTGTTCATGCTGCTGCCGCAAGTGGCGGTGACGCTGCTGCTGGCCCATTGGCAGCTGCCTTGGCATGCGGCAGCCGTCTTGGTCTTGGCCGTTTTGCAATGCCCCTTGATGGCGAAATTTCTGCGCCAACCGGTTGAACGTGCCTTGCACGTGTCGGCCTTTGGCGTGCCGCTGTTTGTCAGCGGCATGATGGTCAGCGCCTGGGGCCTGCGCCACTTGAATTTGCTGCAAAACACCTTGGGGACCCTATGAGCAATTCCTTGCAGAGGCCAATGTTTGGTTGGTTTCAGATCATCCGCTTGGGCCTGATCCAGGCCTGCCTGGGCGCGGTGGTGGTGGTGACCACGTCTACGCTCAACCGCATCATGGTGGTCGAGTTGGCGCTGCCCGCTTTGCTGCCTGGCTTTTTGGTGGCCTGGCATTACGCAGTGCAGATGGTGCGGCCGCGCATGGGTTTCGGTGCTGACAAGGGCCAGCGCAGCACACCCTGGATGATGGGCGGAATGGGAATATTGGGCGTGGGCGGTGTGATGGCCGCTTGGGCCACGGTGTGGATGGCCACGCAGCCCTTGTATGGCGCTTTATTGGCCGTGCTCGCCTTCAGCTTGATCGGCCTGGGGGTGAGCGCTTGCGGCACCTCGCTCTTAGCCTTGATGGCCAAACGCGTGCCCGAGGCGCGCCGGGCCCCGGCGGCCACAACGGTGTGGCTGATGATGATTGTCGGATTCGCGGTGACCGCTGGCGTGGTGGGCAAACTGATCGACCCTTACAGCCCGCAGGTGCTGCTCCAGGTATCGGCCGGTTTGAGCCTGCTGACTGCGTGCACCACGGCGCTGTGTTTGTGGGGCCTTGAAAAAGACGGCGGCACGCCCCTGAACCCCACCGAGACTGTGGGCACCGAGCGCCTGCAAAAGCAGAGCTTCAAAGAAGCATTTCAGGAAGTCTGGTCCGATCCTGCGGCTCGCACGTTCACCGTGTTTGTCTTCATGTCCATGCTGGCTTACAGCGCGCAGGATTTGATTCTGGAGCCCTTTGCGGGCGCGGTGCACGGCTTTACACCGGGGCAGACCACGCAGCTGTCTGGCTGGCACCACATGGGCGTGCTGATCGGCATGCTGGCGGTCGCCGCTGCGGGCTCGCGCTGGGTGGCCGGGCGCCTGGGCTCGGTGCAGGCCTGGATGGTGGGCGGTTGCCTGTTTTCGGCCCTGGCTTCGGTGGGTTTGGTCCAATCTGCGATGACGGCCCTTTGGCCCCTGCAAGCCAATGTGGTGTTTTTGGGTGTGGCCAATGGCGCGTTTTCGATCGCAGCGATTGCCACCATGATGCGCCTGGCCGGTGAGGGCGGCCCGGGCCGCGAAGGCACGCGCATGGGTTTGTGGGGCGCGGCGCAAGCCGCCGCTTTTGGACTAGGGGGTTTGCTGGGCACGGCCGCCAGTGACTTGGCCCATGCCCTGCTTGGTGAACAAAGCACGGCCTATGCAGCGGTATTCGGTCTTCAAGCACTGATGTTTGCAGTCGCTGCGGCGGTCGCACTGCGGCTGCGCGCCAAGTCCACACATTCACAACCAGCGCCTGCGGAGCAGGCCGTGCATTTCCAAGGCCAAGAATGGCTGAAAGGCGGGTCAAGCTCATGAACCAGACCGATTACGACTTCATCGTGGTGGGAGGCGGGCCTTCCGGGGCGACCGCTGCACACGACCTGGTGCGACAAGGCTGGCGCGTTTTACTGCTCGACCGCCAAGGCCGCACCAAACCCTGCGGCGGCGCGATCCCCCCGCGCCTGATCCAGGACTTCAACATCCCCGACCACTTGCTTGTAGCCAAGGTGCGCTGCGCCCGCATGATTTCGCCTGCTGACAACAAAGTGGACATTCCGATCGACAACGGCTTTGTTGGCATGGTGGACAGAGACGAGTTTGATGAGTATTTGCGCGAACGCGCAGCGCAGTCGGGGGCGGTGCGCTGTCAGGCGATTTTTGACAAGCTTGAGCACGACGCGGGTGGCCAGCTCTGGGTGCACTACACCCCGGTGACGCCCAAAGAGCATGCTGCACCTGAGCATGCCCGCTCGGTCAAGGTGTCCACCCGCATGGTGGTGGGGGCCGACGGCGCCCGCTCGGAGGTTGCACGCCAAGCCATTCCGAATGCGCACAAGACCAAATATGTGTTCGCGTACCACGAGATCATCGAAGCGCCTGTGGGCCAGGCGGGCTATGACGCGGCGCGCTGCGATGTGTATTACCAGGGCGAGGTGTCGCCAGACTTTTACGGCTGGGTCTTCCCGCACGGCAAGACCATGAGCGTGGGCATGGGCAGTGCCGACAAAGGCTATTCACTGCGCAGCGCCACGGCGCGTTTGCGAGCCATTGCGGGCTTGACGAAGGCGCCCACCCTGCGACGCGAGGGCGCGCCCATCCCGCTCAAGCCTTTGCCCCAGTGGGACAACGGCCGCGATGTGGTCGTGGTCGGTGATGCTGCCGGCGTGGTGGCGCCGTCGTCGGGCGAGGGTATTTACTACGCCATGGATTGCGCCCGCCGCGTGGCGCTAGCGGCGCACCAAGCCCTGAAAACCGGCAACAGCGCCTGCTTGAAACAAGGCCGCAAGAGCTTCATGAAGCAGCATGGCCGCGTCTTCTGGATTTTGGGCGTGATGCAGTATTTCTGGTACCAAAGCGACCGTCGCCGGGAAAAGTTCGTCAAGATCTGCGAAGACCGCGACGTGCAGCGCCTGACCTTCGAGTCCTACATGAACAAGGAGTTGGCGCGCAAGGACCCGATGGCCCATGTTCGCATCTTCATCAAAGACATGGCGCACCTGCTGGGTTTGGCGCGAACGTGAAGTGCCTCAGTAACGCCTGGCGCACGTGTGGAGGACCGTGTTTGTGCGCACAGCCAAGGCGGCCCAGAAGTGCACAATGCGCGAAATGAACAAACAAGCGGTCATCCGACTGGGCTGGGCTTTTGCCCTGAGCTATGTCACAGCCGGCATTGGCGGTGCCTTGACCGATCTGGGGCCTTGGTACTTCGCCCTGAGACACCCGGCCTGGAAGCCGCCCGACGCCGCCTTTGGCGTGATCTGGACCACCATTTTCACCTTGTGCGCCATCAGCGGTTGGCTGGCCTGGCAGGCGGCGAGCACGCCCGCGCTGCGCCGCCGTGTGGCGGGCCTGTTTGGGCTCAATGCGGTGCTCAACATCATCTGGAGCGCGCTCTACTTCAAGCTGCAGCGCCCCGATTGGGCCTTGGTCGAGGTGGTTTTTTTGTGGCTGTCCATCCTGGCCCTGATCGTGGGCCTTTGGCGCCTTTCTCGCTGGGCCAGCCTGCTGCTGCTCAGTTACGGGGTTTGGGTCAGCATCGCGGCGGTCCTCAACTGGCAAACCGTTGAGTTGAATGGGCCGTTTCCGGGCATTTTCTGACGCTGGGCTTGGGGTGGAAACCCGTCCACCCTAGGGTTTCTCATGCTTGTTGAGCGAGGTTGAAAATTTTATAAACACACTTGCAGCGGCGGACCGGCAAGCTATCTCGCTGGCGAATTGACGCCCCGGTTTTTACCTTCGCCCAAGGTGACACGCTTGTGCTGCAAGGAACGTGCATGTCTGAGTTCAACGGCTTGGGTAGTCCATCGAATGCTTTAAAACCCCAAAACAACACGCTGGACGATTGCAAAGAATCCCTGCATGTGGTGATCGAGCAACAAATCATTCCCCGATTGCTCAACGTCCAGCAGTTCTTTCCCGGCAACGTCCAGCAGGCCGTTCAGGCGCTGGAGAACAGCGGCCTGGACGCCCAGCCTGAATTCCAGGCCTTCACCCAACACTGCCTGAGCGGCGACGCCATGCAGGCCAACCAGATCGTTGACGCCTTGAGCGCCCGGGGTTTGGCGAACGACCGCATTTTTTTGGAGCTCATCACTCCGGCCGCCCGCCATCTGGGGGTCTTGTGGGAGCAGGATTTGTGTGATTTCACCCAAGTCACCTGTGGCTTGGCCCTGATGCACCAGATGATTTACCGCCTGGGTTACGAGTCACCAGCTGGGCAATGCGAAGAGGGCGCTCGCGAGCGGGTCATGCTGGCCTGCGCGCCAGGGTCTCAGCATTTCCTCGGCCTCACGATCGTGGCCGATTTTTTTCGCCAAGCGGGCTCCGAGGTGGTGCTGGAAATCTCCTCCTCCGAATCCGAGTTGCTGCGGGCCGTGGCCAACGAATGGTTTGATGTAGTGGGGATTTCGGTGGCCATCGAGGCGCAATTGAGCACACTGCCCGCCTTGATTGCCCATATGCGGGCCAGCTCGGGAAACCCCAAGGTGCGGGTGGTCTTGGGCGGCCCGATTTTCATGATCCGAGATTTCAACCCAGTCGAGTTGGGGGCGGATGCCATCTTCACCGATGCACGTGAGGCCGTCGGCGCGGTCAAGCATTTGGTGCGGGCGAGTTGAACGCGGGGCTTCGTGTGATGCCCTATAGGGTCAGGAACGCAGCGTTCCATTTGCTGCGATATGCAGCACCTGATGCGGTCATCAGCGGGCAGCGCTCCATTTCAGAATTTGTTGTGCCGTGCCCGCTGGGTCCTGCTCGTGTGCCAGATGCCCCAAGTTAGCCTGAACCTGCTGCACGGCTTGCGGCAAACGCCGGCAAGCCTCAACGGCCAGGGCGGGCGGCACGGTCCGGTCTTGCGCACCGATGTGCATGAACACCGGGTTGCGTATTTCATGCAGACGTGCGGCCAGCGGCTTGAGACGCCAGGCGGCCATCATAGACAGCACGCCGTGCACATGGCCCGAGTTGCTGAGCACGCGGTGGTACAGTTCTAGCCCTTGCGCGTCGAGTGTCGAGCCGGTGCGCGTCAGCCATTCGGCCACGGCTCCGGGTTTGGCAGCCATTTTGGCGGTGGCCCAGGCCGACAGTGGGTTGAGCGCGGCCAGCTTGGCCGCCGGGCCGAACAACCACGAGGCCATGCCCGGCAGTGGGAGCCAGGCCGGGTTCAAGCCGATCAAGGTGCTGCGCGACGCGCTGTCAAAGTGAAGCGCCATGTGCGCGGCAATGGCAGCACCCGCAGAGTGGCCCACGATGACCTGGGGCGAGAGGTTCAGTTGCCGCATCAGCGCGCGCAGGCCTTCGGCCATGCCGGGCAGCGACAGTGCGCCTTCTGGCCCCCGGCTGGTGAAGGCGTGGCCGGGCAGGTCGGGTGCGACTACGGTGAAGTGCTGCGCCAAGGTCGGCAGCAAGCCGCGCCAGCTGAAATTACCCGAGCCCGTACCGTGCAGCAGCAACATGCAGGGGCCTTGACCCATTTGCTGAACGTGCCACTGGATGCCGCCTGCCTTAATGAAGCGGCTGTGCTGCGCATGTGGCCAGTAGGTCCGGTGTTCTGCCCAGACCATGCCGGGGTAAAAGCTTTCAAACATAGCAGGTGCTGCGGCGTATCGGGTTTTTGAAACGGTTCATGTGCCGGGGTTGCGCACGCGCTCCATGGCGCTTGCCATGCGCTGCGACTGCACCTGCGGCATGGCCAGGTAGCTCGCGCCCATGGTGGCGGCCAGTTGCTGGGCTTGCGCATCGGGGTGCATTGAGGTGTCGATCCATAAGGCGCGGTGACCGCTGGCGCGCCACTGCTGGCCCCAGCTTTGCGCATCGGATTGAGCCTGGGAACGGCCGCCTAGGCCTTGCAGCGTCACATTGGCGCGGCCGTCGCTCAGCACGACCAGGATAGGCGTGACGCCTTGGCGGTGCAGCTGCGCCGCTTGCTCGTGCGCCATTTTGAGGGCCAGTGCCAAAGGGGTGCCGCCGCCGCCGGGCAAGCCGGTCATGGCGCGTTTGGCACGCACCAGCGAGCGCGTCATGGGCAGCAGCAGCTGCGCCTGCGCACCCCGAAAGGCCACGATGCACACGCTGTCTCGTCTGGCATAAGACTGTTGCAACAGCAACTCAACCGCACCTTTGGCCTCGGCCAGGCGCTGCAGCGCGGCCGAGCCCGAAGCGTCGAGCGCCAGAATCAGGCAGCTGGAGGCGCGCTGCTGGTAGCGCTGGATGTGGAAATCTTCGGCGCGGATCGCGACGCGGCCGGTGCTCTGCGTCTGCCGCAAGCGCTGCTTGGGCGCGGCGGCGCGCAAGGTGGCCAGCACATGCAGGCGCGCCTGACCACCGGGGCGGCCCGGACGAGGGGGCAGGGGTCTGCCGCGTTGCGAGCCTGCACGGGTTTGGCCGCTGCGCCCGGAGGTGTGTTGGCTGACCTCGCCTTGGCGGGTCATCAGCGCGTCAAGCATGTGCGGCGGCAAGCTGGCCAGCGCGGCGGCGACCACCCTCTCTTGCAGGTCTTCTGCACTGGGTTCGGCGCTTTGTTCGGCGTTTTTTTCGGTGCTTTGTTCGGCGTTTTGCTCAGGCGTTTCAGCCGATTCTTGGGGCTTTGGTGGTGTGTTGCCATCGGCCTGCTCGGTTTCAGCGGGCGCTGCTTCGGCAGACGGCTCGGTCGGCCACTGTGTGGCGCGCGGCGCAAGCACGCAGCGCGCTGCAAAACCCAGGTCTTCGGCGTCCAGCGTACTGCACCCGTTCAGCGCCGCATGGCCGCAGGCCACGCGCAGCGCCAGGCTGGGCACGCGCAAGGAGCCAATGCCCAAGCTCCAGGCGGCGGCGCACAACGCTTGCACCTGTTCGTCGGTGGCTTGCACTTGCGGCAGGTGCTCGCGGGCACGGACCAAAGCGCCGGGGCTCAGGCGGATGTGCAGGCCATCGCTGTCCGCGTGTGCATCGGTATCGGTATCGGCATCGGCCCAACTCGCATGAATGTCGCTGGGCGAGAGTTCATTCAGGTCCAGCCACAGGCCCAGGCGCTCGGCCAGGGCAGTGCCCACGCCAGGCTCGTCGGGCAAGGATTCGTCAAGCGCGACCACCCCAAAGCGGGTGGGTGTCGGGGCGCTGCTGTGGCGGGTGGGCGGCACTTGTCCTTGCTCCAGGACCTGAACCAACGGCGCGAGCAGGGCGGGCGACAAGCGCTCGGCCATGGGCAGACACACCAAGCCTTGGTCAGCTTGCTGCAGCAAACCCGCTTGGGTGAGCAGTTGGCCGGTTTGCAGGGTGTGGGCCAAGTCGATGCCACCCAGCAGCCGCTCGCTGTCCACCGAGCCAGGCACTTTGATGAGGCCCAGGCCCAGCCCTGCCAGTGCTCGCAGCCAGCGCTCGCGCACCGGGCCGTGCGGTGCGCTCAGGCACACACCACCAAAACCGTGGGGGTCGATTTGCAGCAGCTGCAGCGCGGTGAGCGCGTCGTTCCAGCGCGTCAGCGGGTCTGAGGAAGAGGTTTCGCGACTCATGCGGCGGCTGAACAGCGGTTGTGCAGGCGCGTTGCCTGGGGTGCAACGGGGCGGGGTCTACGAGAACCCATCGCTGCGAGGACGCAGTCCCTAAAGGGAAGGGGCAGTGCAAACATGGGGATCTGGTCAACCGCTCAGGCGGCCAGCACTTCTTGCAAGCTGCGCTGCACGCGCGCGCCCGAGTCGGTGTCGTCCAACGGGTTGCGGCGCAGGCGGTGGCGCAGGGCGAGCGGTGCCATGTTTTGCAGGTGTTCGGGTTGGACTGCCTTGTGGCCTTGCAGCGCGGCATAGGCCCGCGTGGCGCGCAGCAGCGTGAGTTCGGCACGCAGGCCGTCGGTGCCAAGCTGTTGGCACAGGCGGGCGCAGAGCATCAGCATGTCGTCGCTGACTTGCACCTCTTCGAGCAAGTCACGTGCCTTGAGGATGCGTTTTTGTAGTTTCTGGTTGTCCTTGTGCCACAGCGCTTTGAAGGCGGCGGGGTCTTTGTCGAAGGCGTCGCGTCGTTTGATGATGGTCACCCGCAGTGCCAGGTCTTGCGGTGTGCGCACCTGCACCGACAGGCCAAAGCGGTCCAGCAGTTGCGGGCGCAGTTCGCCTTCTTCGGGGTTGCCGCTGCCCACCAGTACAAAACGGGCGGGGTGGCGCACGCTCAGGCCTTCGCGCTCGACCAGGTTTTCGCCCGAGGCGGCCACGTCGATCAAGAGGTCCACCAGGTGGTCGTCCAGCAGGTTGACCTCGTCGATGTACAAAAAGCCCCGATGCGCTTGGGCTAGCAAACCGGGGGCGAATTCCTTGACGCCGTGCGAAAGAGCTTTTTCCAGGTCGAGTGCGCCGACCACACGGTCTTCGGTCGCGCCCAAAGGCAGGTCAACCACGGCCACATTCTGGCGTTCGGTCGCGACTTTGCTTTTCGGGTCGCGGGCCTGGCAAAGAGGGCAAGCTCCTGCGGGTTGGGTCGGGTCGCAGCGGTAAGGGCAACCCTTGACCACCTGGATTGGAGGCAGCAAGTCGGCAAGCGCCCGCACGGCGGTTGATTTGCCCGTGCCCCGGTCGCCCAGTACCAGCACGCCACCGATTGACGGGTCGACCGCCACCACCTGGATGGCAAGGGTCATTTCATCTTGACCAACGATGGCCGCGAAAGGGAAGGTCAATGCCATGGGGCGTCCCGCAAAACTGTTCTTGGGCCATCATCCAAAAGACATGGCAAAGTGTCAAGTTAAATTTACAGTTTGTGTTTTGACGTGACCACTGGGTCGGATTCGCGTGAGGGCTCGGGCTTCAAGCCGTAGCGGGCAGCTAAATCCCAAACGTGCTGCGGCAGCATGTTCTTGATGCGCGCTGGGGCTTCGCGACGCAGGTGCAAGATGGCCTCGATGGCCTTCATCTCGACCCGGGCGCGTGCAAACTCCAGGCCGCGTGGACCCACTCGGGGCATGAGCCAGTTGACCAGGGGCTTGATCCAGGCGGGCATGCGCCGCAGCGGCAGGCCGCCAGCGGCCCGCTCGGTGTTGGCCATGAAGCCGCGAACCGGGCCTCCTCTTTGGCCCTTGCTGATCGGGGCGCTGGTGACCAGTTGTCCTTGTAGGCCATCGAGCACCGATTGCCCGCGTGCGTTGCGCACCAGCAGCCACTGCTGGCCGTGCCCGCCCATGTAACCCACGGTGATGTCGGCCAGCACATTGGTGTAGTCCACACAGGTGCGGCAGGTCAGCGGGAAAAAGTCGGGCGGTAAGGTCGACAGCGGTAAGTTCAAAAACGGAATCAGCTGTTGGTCGCCCTGGTCGGTGCGCACTTCGACCCTGTAATCGGCGCGGAATTCGACGTAGCTGATGTCCTGCGGGCGGTCCGAGATCAGCCCCAGAAACTGGTGGAAGTTTTCGGTGCTTGTGTTGTCCGAGCAGGGCGTGCCGATCACATAGAGCTGCTCGAGGCCTTGTTCGCGTTCGAGCTGCGGCTGAATGGCGCGAAGGGCATAAATCTGACACGGAATGCCGATCACGGCCAGGCGTTTGTGGCCTTGCGCCAGCGCTGGCTCCACCAGACTCAGCAGGGGGGCGTAGCCCATGCGCATGCCACGGCACTGCGCCATGTCCTCGGCGCGGGTGACCAGTACCGGGCGCGGGCGCCAGCGGTCATGCGGGTCGGCGGCCATGGCGATTACTGCGTCAACCAGGTCTTTTTCGAGCAGAACTTCGGCCAGTCGGGTGGTGATGCCGGTCCATTGCGCGCCGGGTGTGGGTGGGTCGAGGCGGGCGCTCAGGATCTGTTGGTAAGGCCCGAAAAACAGCTCGTCGGGCTGGGCGTTGTGACCTGGGCGGTCATGCTGGCGTTGGCGGCCGTGCACACGCTGCTCCAGCCCCGGGTAGTCGGGCTGGATGAACTGGCAGGCCTGACCGCAGCGTTTGGGGTCGTCGGTGCGAGACAGGCCGCAATCGGTGCACAGCTTGCGGCTTGGGGCGGTGATGGGGCTGGCCAAAGGCGTACCTTGAGCTGAGATGTTGGCCGAGATGCTCATGACGGCGTTTGGGGTCCGAACCCGATCAGCTCGCGCGGGTGAATGGCATCACACCAATCAGCCACAGGTGCAGGCCACCCATGAGGAAGGCGGCCCAGATGCCCGTGCCCATCGTCACCGCCAACACGCTGCCGATCAGTGTGCCTTCGGGGGCGGTGTGCAGGCTCAGGCGGTCGCGTTGGCGCGCCGCGCGAAACACCAGCACCGACCAGATCAGAAAGCCGCCGAACAACAATAGATCAGCCAGGTTGCCGTTGGACAGCAAATGGGCCAGCGCCCATACCTTGACCGATAGGGTCATGGGGTGGCGCAGTTTGGCCTTGATCTGGTTGCGCGGCACATAGCTGGCCACCAGCAGCACCATGGCCAGCCACATCAGCAAAATGGTGGCGTGCTGCATGCCACGCGGCGGCGTCCACAAAATCAGAGGGTTCAGCCGTGCCTGGCCGTAACCTTGCACCAGCAGGATCAAACCCAGCAGCGAGATGGCTGTGTAAACGCCTTTGAAACCCAGCGCACCCCAGCGGGCAATGGCGTTTCTGCGCAGTTGCGGGGCTAGGCTTTGCACGGAGTGGATGCCCAAAAAGAGGGCCAGACCGATGAGCAGTTGCAGCATGTCAAAACCTTTGTGTGCAGGGTAGAGGGGCGTCGAATTCAGACTCAAGTGGCATTCTGACACGGGTGTGTCTATTGAGGTTGACATTTGAAGTTTCGGAAGTTCCTGTGTGATTTGCTCGGGTATCAGCGCTTAAGGACAAAGTGACTGATCTGGCGCACAATGAACTGGACAGTATTTTTTAACCTTCCTTTTCAGGAGAAATTCATGTCGATTTTTTCGCCCCTTCCTTCGAATCGCCGCGTGTTCATGATGCAGGCTGCCACTGTGGCCACGGCCGTGATGGCTGTGAGCGAAGCCTCTGCCCAAGCCATGGTCGATGAAAAAGACCCTCAGGCGGCCGGATTGGCCTACAAAGCCGATGCGACCAAAGTTGACAAGACGAAGAACCCCAAGTTCGCTGCGGGTTCCAATTGCGGCAACTGCGCCTTGTACCAGGGTAAGGCCGGCGCTGCTTCCGGTGGGTGCCCCTTGTTTGCAGGCAAGCAAGTCTCGGCCAAAGGCTGGTGCTCGGCTTACGCCAAAAAGGCCTGAGGCGCGCAGCCTCCCGAGCTGCCTGCTGGTTGGGTACGAAAGCCGCCCTCGGGCGGTTTTTTTTGGATATTGGGTTGGACTACCGATCTTTACAAGTGATGACGTTGGTGCTTACCCTTGTTTTTGGGTGATTTCCGGATCCTTGAATGCACAAAGTGTCAATCTGACATTACACTTTGACCTGTCTTCAACTGACCGGAAAGCCCTTCAATGGCGTCTTGGGTGCTCGCAGCGATGGACCTGGCCTGCCAAAAGGCCCAGCGGACACTGTTCGAAGGCGTCAGCTTTAAGGTGCCCGCAGGCAGCTGGTTGCACATCGAAGGCGCTAATGGCTGTGGCAAGACCAGTTTGCTGCGCATCTTATGTGGCCTGTCCCCGGCGGCCCGCGGGCAAGTGGTTTGGTCTGCATCCCCTTTCGAATTCCCCAGATCGCGCGCCGCAAGCCCTGACCGTTCAGTGCTGCACTACATTGGCCACGCGCTGGGCCTCAAACCCGATTTGAACGCTTGCGAAAATCTGTGCCTCGATGCGCAGGTAAGCGGCTTGCCGCTCAGCCGCGAACAGGCCCTGCAGGTGTTGGCTGCACAGGGCCTACAAAGCCGGGCGCATTTGCCGGTACGGGTCTTGTCGCAAGGTCAGCGCCAGGGCGTGGCGCTGGCGCGTTTGCGCACTAGCCCGGCTCGGCTGTGGGTGTTGGACGAACCCTTGGTCGGGCTAGATGCACAGGCCACAGCGACAGCCCGTGCCTTGCTGCAGTCCCATGTGGACGCGGGCGGCGCGTTGGTCATGACCAGCCACCATGATGTGCGGCTGCAAGGCCCCGGCGCACGTTTTGATTTGGGCAACCGGGCGCTTGCCACATGAACATCCAGACCATCCAACTCCCCGCTTTGGCTCAGCGCATGCCCAGCCCCTGGCAAGCCATGTCCGGTTTGCTCAAGCGCGACTTGCGTTTGGCGTTTCGGCGCAAGTCCGAATGGCTGGGCGCGGTGACTTTCTTTGTGCTGGTGGCCGCCTTGTTCCCGCTGGCCATTGGCCCCGGGCCCGCCTCGCTGCGCCTGATTGGGCCGGGCGTGCTGTGGGTCGCGGCCTTGCTGGCCAGCATGCTGAGCTTGGGTCGCCTGTTCGAGGCTGATCACCTGGACGGTAGCCTAGAGCAAATGGCGCTGTCGGCCGCGCCCCTGTCCTGGTTGGTTGCCGCCAAACTGCTGGCGCATTGGTTGATCGCGGGCCTGCCCTTGGTGCTCTTGTCGCCGCTGTTGGGCTTGCAGTTTGCGTTGTCGTCCGAGGCCCTGGCCATGTTGGCTTTGACGCTTTTGATCGGCACGCCCGTGCTGTCCTTGCTGGGCGCGATCGGTGCAGCCCTGACTTTGGGGCTGCGCGGTGGCGGGGTGCTGCAGTCGCTTTTGCTTTTGCCTTTGTATGTGCCGGTGTTGGTGTTTGGCACGGGCGCGGTGGATGCGCAGATGCGCGGCCTGGGCGGGGGTGCGCATATTTCGGTCTTGCTGGCGCTCTTGCTGGGCGCGGCCGCATTCAGCCCCTGGGTCTGTGCGGTGGCTTTGCGCCTGGCATTGGAATGAGGGACCGCCCCATGAAGCTCTTTCATTACGCAGCGCCGCAAAACTTCTACCCACTTGCTGGGAGGATAGGGCCATGGCTGGCGCTGATGGCCACAGCGCTGGCGCTGGCGGGTATGTGGCTGGGCTTTATGGTTGCGCCGTCCGATGCGCAGCAGGGTCAGGCCTACCGCATCATTTACATCCATGTGCCGGTGTCTTGGATGGCCATGGTGATCTACCTGGCCATGGCTTTTTGGAGCGTGTTGGGCCTGGCGTTCAACACGCGCTTGTCGGGGCTGATGACGCGTGCGCTCGCGCCCACCGGGGCCTTGCTGGCGTTTTTATCGCTGTGGACCGGGGCCTTGTGGGGCAAGCCGATGTGGGGTACTTATTGGGTGTGGGACGCTCGGCTGACTTCGATGTTGATCTTGCTGTTTTTGTATTTAGGCTACATCGCGCTGACCTCGGCCATTGAAGACCCGCGCCGCTCGGACCGCGCCGGGGCGCTGGTGGCCCTGGTCGGTGCAGTCAACGTGCCCATCATTTACTTTTCGGTCAAGTGGTGGAACACCTTGCACCAGGGCGCATCGGTCTCGCTCACGCAATCGCCGCGCATGGCCAGCGTGATGCTCAGCGGCATGCTGCTGATGACGTTGGCGATTTGGTTGTACGCAGCGGCCGTGGCCCTGTGGCGTGTGCGCAGTTTGATGTTGGTGCGTGACAGCCATGCGGCCTGGGTTCAGCAACTGCCCGAAGTGCAAGCACACCGGGCTTGCAGGGGCCTCGCATGATGTGGCAAAACGCTTCTGAGTTCTGGTTCATGGGCGGCTATGGCGCGTATGTGTGGGGCAGTGTGGGCGTGAGTGCTGCACTGCTGTCGCTCGAGGTGGTTCTGGCGCACAGGGGGCGTCAGCATGCGCTGGAGGCGGTGTGCGAGGCTATGGACGCAGACGCTGCGGACGGGCGGGAACGCGCTTTGCCTGGGGCCACCCATTCAAGTCTTTTCAAGGCAGGAGCCCCTTCGTGAAAAGTCGCCACCAACGCTTGTGGGGCATCGGCTTGAGCTTGTTGCTGCTGTGCGGCGCGGCCTATTTTGTGCTCAACGCTTTTCAGAGCAACCTGGTGTTTTTCTTCACGCCTACCCAAGTGGCCGCCGGTGCAGCGCCCCAAGACGGGCACTTTAGGGTCGGCGGTCTGGTCAAGGCGGGCAGTGTCAAGCGCCAGGACATGGCAGTTGAGTTTGTCGTGACCGATACCCACCACGAGGTGCCAGTGCGCTATGTGGGCCTGCTGCCCGATTTGTTCAAAGAGGGCAAAGGCGTGGTGGCCCAAGGCCGACTGGATGAGGGCCGTCTGTTTGTGGCCAGCGAAGTGCTGGCCAAGCACGACGAAAACTACATGCCACCCGAAGCCCAGCACGCGCTGGACGAGGCGACACGAGCCCGCACGGGCGCGGCGGTGCAGCAATGACCGCCGCCGCCAGCACAGGAGCCAAGCATGTGGCCTGAAGTGGGTCATCTGGCCTTGATCGTGGCGGCCTGGGTGGCCATGGCTCAAGCGGTGCTGCCACTGTGGGGCAGCTTGTCGGCGCGGCGTTGGGCTTGGCAGGTGCTGGCCCGGCCTTTGGCCGTGTTACAGCTGGCCCTGATCGTGCTGGCTTTTGGGGCTTTGTGGCACGCCTTTCACGTACACGACTTCAGCGTGCGCTATGTTGCTCAACACTCCAACACCTTGTTGCCAGCGACCTACCGCCTTTCAGCCATTTGGGCCGGGCACGAAGGCTCGCTGCTGTTGTGGGTCTTCATGTTGGCGGTTTGGTCGGTGGCGGTGGCCTTGTTTTCCAAGCGATTGCCGCAGGCCCTGGTGGCGCAGGTGCTGGGCGTGATGGGCGTGGTTTCAGTGGGTTTTCTGGCCTTCATCCTCACCCTGTCCAACCCGTTTGCCAGGCAGTTCCCGGCCCCAGCCGAGGGGCGCGATTTGACGCCTTTGCTGCAGGACCCGGGTCTGGTGATTCACCCGCCCATGCTCTACATGGGCTATGTGGGCATGTCGGTGGCTTTTGCCTTTGCCATGGCAGCGCTGCTGTCGGGGCGCCTCGATGTCGCTTGGGCACGCTGGGCCCGGCCCTGGACGCTCGCGGCCTGGGGCTTTTTGACACTGGGCATCGCTTTAGGTTCGTGGTGGGCCTATTACGAATTGGGCTGGGGCGGCTGGTGGTTTTGGGACCCGGTGGAAAACGCCTCGCTCATGCCTTGGCTGGTGGCCACGGCGCTGATCCACTCGCTCATGGTCACCGACAAGCACGGGCAGTTCAAGGCCTGGACGGTGCTCTTGGCCATTAGCGCGTTTTCGCTCAGCCTGTTGGGCACCTTCCTCGTACGCTCGGGCGTGCTGACCTCTGTGCACGCCTTCACCACTGACCCGGGCCGGGGCATCTTTATCTTGCTGTTTCTGGCCGTAGTGGTGGGCGTGTCACTGGCCTTGTTTGCCTGGCGTGCGCCGCAATGGGCCAACGCTTCGCAGCCGGTGGCCGGTTCGCGCGAATCGTTTTTACTGCTCAATAGTGTGCTGCTGGTGGTGGCCATGGCAGCGGTGCTGCTGGGCACCTTGTATCCGTTGATCATCGACGCGCTGAACCTGGGCAAGTTGTCGGTGGGGGCGCCGTATTTTGACCGGGTGTTTGTGCCTTTAATGGTGCCGCTCTTGCTGGCCATGGTGCCAGGCACGGTGGTGCCTTGGCATGTGGCGCGTTGGGCCGCGGTACGTTCTTTGGGGGTGCCTGGGGCCTTGGCGCTGCTGGCGGCCAGCGCTTGGGCCAGCTGGGGGGGCACGCCGATGGCGGACGGTAGCACCACGATGGGCGGTTGGCTCACGGTGATGGGCGGCACGCTGGGCGGCTGGATCGCGCTGTCGGGCGCTTGGCAAGTCGCGCAGCGCTTGCGTTTGCCGGGCGCACCGGGCTTGGCTTGGTGGGGCATGCACGCGGCGCACCTGGGCGTGGCGGTGCTGGTGCTGGGCATCACAGGGGTCAAGTCCTTTCAGGTCGAGCGCGATGTGCGCTTGGGCCTGGGCGATGTGGCCGTGGTGGCCGGGGTGCGCTACCAACTCATCAGCGTGGACAACCATTTGGGGCCAAATTACTTGGCCTTGCGTGCGCAACTCAAGATGCTAAAGGGCGAGCCGGGCAGCGAACGGCTGATGGGTATCCTGCAACCTGAAAAGCGCCGCTATGTATCGAGCGCCATGCCCATGACCGAGGCGGCGATTGACCGTACCCTGTGGCGCGACCGCTATGTGTCTTTGGGCGAGCCACTGGCGGGCGAGCCGCCGCAGTGGAGTTTTCGGGTCTATCACAAGCCCTTCGTGTCGTGGATCTGGCTGGGGGCCTTGTGCATGGTTTTGGGCGGCGCTTTGGCGGCTTGGGACAAGCGGTACCGCCAAGCTGCATCATCTGTCCGTTCGCTCAGCGCACAGGCTGACAGAGGCGGGGGTGCGTTGGGTGATTCGGGCAAACAAGGTGTGTCGCCAGCCGCTGTGACCACAGGAGCCTTGTCATGAGCGCGCCTTCTGCCAGCGCCCCAAGCCGACGCATGCCGCCCTGGGTGTTCGTGCCGCTGGCCCTGTTTTTGGGCATGGTGGTGTTTCTGGCGCTGGGCCTGAACCGCAATCCGCAGGAAATCCCTTCGCCGCTCATCGGTCGATCAGCGCCAACTTTCCAATTGCCGGTGGTGGGCGGTCAGGATGTTTTCGAAGCGGGGCAATTCAAGGGGCAGCTCACGTTGGTGAATTTTTGGGCCACCTGGTGTGCGGGCTGCAAAGAAGAGCACCCGATCCTCATGGCGCTGTCGCGCCAACCGGGTTTGCAAATGGTGGGTTTCAACTACAAAGAACTGCAGGCCTCGGAGCTGTCGGGTCAGGACCCGCAAAGCGCCGATGCACGGCAAAAAGCCACGGACCGCCACCAGGCTTGGCTGCAAAAAAACGGCCAGGCTTTTGGCGTGAACCTGCTCGACATGGATGGCCGTGTAGGCATGGATTTTGGCGTGTACGGCTTGCCCGAGACCTATCTGGTGGATCGCGAGGGCGTGGTCCGTTTCAAGCATGCCGGTGCCTTGACGCCCGAGGTGGTGCAGCACACTTTGCTGCCACTGATGCGGCGTTTGCAGCCATGAAGTCCGCACGCATGATCTGTCTTGGGGTGGTCTTGGCCTGGTTTCAGACCCAGGCCTTCTGTGCGTCAGGGGTTCAGCCCGGCCTGCCAGCCGCCAGCGAGGTGCGCAGCCCTGCACTGCCTGTGCGGCCCAGTGTCTTGCCTGCTGTGTTGGTGGGCGAGTCGGCACGGGCCGAAGCCCCCATGTCGCCCCAGGCCCAGGCCCGCTGGGACCACATCGCAACCGAGTTGCGTTGTATGGTCTGCCAGAACGAGTCACTGGCCTCCTCGAACGCCGAGCTGGCGGTGGACCTGCGCCGCGAGCTGCGCCACTTGATCGAGCAGGGCCAAAGCGACGCTGATATCCGGACTTTTTTGGTCAGCCGTTACGGTGACTTTGTGCTCTATAAGCCCGTGCTCAAGCCCATGACCTGGTTGCTGTGGTTCAGCCCCTTTGCCTTGCTTTTGCTGGCGCTGGCGGTGGCGCTGCGCCTGGTGCGCCGCACACCCACTGCGACCACTCCCTTGACCGAGCGCGAGCGAGAACGCGTTCGCCAACTGCTGGAGTCCTGATGTCATTTTTGCCGCCCTGGGTCGGTTTGCTGTTGGCCTTGCTGCTTTTGTTGGCGCTCGCATCCGGGGTGCTGCGCTGGGGCCTCGCTCGGCAGGCGAGGGGCCTGGCGCAGACCGATGCGGGCGAGGATGTGCAGTCCCAGGCCCGTCGGCGGATCCAGCAACAGCACATGATCGATCTGGACGCAGCCTTGGCAGAAGGCCGTCTGAACGCCAGCCAACACGCAGCGGCCCGCGACGACCTGATGCGCCAAGTGCTGGTGGATCAGGTCCCAGTGGGGACGGCCGTGCAGCTTGGCGACCAGGGTGCAACAGTACAGCTGCGCTGGGGCTGGATCTTGCTCTTGCTCGGCGCGCTCAGCGGCTTGACTTATGGGCAATTGGGCTCTCCGCAGACCTGGTGGCCCGTGCCACTGAGCCAGCTAGTTCAGATCAGCGCCGCCACCCCCGAGCAACTGGCTGAGCAAACCCGGTTGTGGCAACAGGCGACGCAAAAACGCCCCGACAATGCCGAGGCTTGGTTGACGCTGGCGCGTTTGCAGGCCGCCCAAAACGCGCACGACCAGGCCGAACAATCCTTGGCACGTGTGCTTGCCCTTTCGCCCGAGCCTGATCTGTGGATCGAACGGGCGCAGATGAAAGCGCTCAGCTCGGGCGGGGTTTACACCGGCGAGCCTTGGCAGTGGATTCATAACGTGTTACGCGAGGAGCCCCGGCATCTGAACGCACTGGTGCTGGCGGGCAGCGCGGCCTGGTCGGAAAAACGCCACGCAGCCGCCCAAACTTATTGGCAGCGCGCCCTGAGCTTGGTGCCCGCCAGCAGTGAAGCCGCCCAGGGACTTCAGCAAGCGCTGTCGCAGGTCTCGCCAGAGGCTTTGCTGTCGCAGGGGGCAGCATCGGCACCGGGCATCGCTTTAACGGCAGACACCCGTCCCGTCATTCAAGGCGAGGTCCGGCTCTCGCCCGTATTTCAAAAGCAGATTGCAGCAGGTTCGAGCCTGTTCGTTTACGCCTTGGCCGAAGACGGTTCGCGCCGTCCGGTAGCCATCTGGCGCGGCACTCCCAGCGCTTGGCCGGTGAGTTTTGCCCTGAGCGACAGCATGGGCATGGGTGCCCCCCCGGTCTTGTCTTCGCTGGCGCAGGTGCGTCTGGTGGCCCGCATTTCTAAAACTGGCTCGGCCCAAAGGCAGGCCGATGATGTTCAGGTTGAACTGCCTGGCGTTAAAACCGGCGTGCAAGGTGTAGTGCTCGACATCACCGGCCGCAGCCCGTAGGTCAGATCCGACGCCACCGACCTGCGGATGCCGTGATTCAAGCCTGGCGCAAAGCCCGTGAGTGGCTGTGCACCGTTTCGACCAAGGCCGACACATGCTCTGGCGGTGTGAATTGGCTGATACCGTGGCCCAGATTGAAGATGTGCGTTGGCCCGGTGGTGGTCGGGTCGGTGTGCGGTGCGCCAAAGCTGTCCAGCACACGGCGCACCTCGGTGGCGATTTGCTCGGGTGGGG
>NZ_FBYA01000008.1 GCF_001517545.1 Limnohabitans sp. Rim47
GAGCAGGCAAGAAAAACGGAGAGAAAGGAGCTGCAGGACGACAATTGAACTTATAGTTATCCACAGCCAGCAGACATAAAAGCTGGCTCAAGCCCCTGGTCAAAATTCAATCGGCACAGGTGGTCAATATTGGATCGGCGTCAACACACTTACACCCGCAGAACTTGATCGAGTGCTCACTTACACAGCAACTCAACCCTACGCACAACGAAACAGGGCAATGCTGATGATGACGGTTGCAGCCGGACTCCGCGTTTCCGAAGTTGCTGGGCTGACACTTGGTGATGTGTTGGACAGCACAGGCTGTGTGCGTGGTGAGGTTTTTCTTGCTGCTCATCGTGTCAAACACCAACACGCTCGCACCATTTACATCAACAGCCGTTTGCAACAAGAACTGGCAGACTACATCGCCACACGCATCAACAAAGACCCAGCGTTGCCATTGTTTCCAACACATCGCGGACCACGCTGCAGTTTCTCACCCAACACATTGGCACAACACTTTTATTGGGTTTATCGGAACGCTGGTGTTAGTGGTGCCAGTTCGCATTCAGGTCGCAAGACATTTCTCACTTCACTTGCCAGTCAAGGCGTTTCAGTGTTCGTTCTTGCATCACTTGCTGGACACAAGAGCATCTCAACTACACAACGCTACATCACAGTCAATGATGATGTGAAGCGGCGTGCTGTTGAGTTGGTTTGAGACTTACTTGAAAAGATACCAGATTGTTGATTTGCGTTTTTTATCTTTAAAACTTCCTGCACCAAGTTCAAGCGACTCATCAACAAATCTTTTTTCCTTCGCTTCTCTCCAACGCCTTGCGATAAAGAGAATACACACTATTGCTACCAGTATTCCAACAATGTTCCAAAGCATTTTTATATCCTCTGTTTAACAAAACGCACGGTTTTTCACAGCAACAAACCTGCACTGGCAAAAAACCTGCTTTTCAAAAAACCATACCCTTTTACCCTGCCCAAAGCCTGCAAAGCCCCTATTCATCTGCCCTCCAGCCTATCCGCCTCGTTTCTTACTGTTCGCAAGCACAGCCTTTTCATACTCTTGCAGCAACTCAAGTTGCTCACGCTCATAGTCATCCATTTCGCTCTCTGCCTTTTGCTGTATCGCATCTTCCATCGCTCTTAGTTCTCTGTCTCGCTTCGTCAGCCCTTGCATTCCAATCGGTTGTCCATCCATCCGCCGCAACCCTGCTCGTGTCATTGCGTTGTTTGCCAAGTTCGCAGCAACACTCTTATCTTTGCCATCTTTCAATGCTTGGTTCAGCGTATCAAAGTAAATTTTGGCACCGCGTATTTCCGCTTGTTCTTTTAACCGCTCAAACTCTGCTTCAATTCCATCCCAAGCACTCGCCAGTGCTGCCTTCAACACTTCAATCCGAACCTGTCGTTTGTTCTTCCATCCCAGTGCTTGCTGTTCTTGTTCTGTTCTTGCTCTTTTGTTCGCTCGCAGTTGCTGCTGCTGTTCCCAAGCACTATCCAACTCTGCTCGTTGTGCATCGTTGAGCAGACTGCGGATTTCTTTGTCAGCAATTTCATCACCCGCTTCCAGTTGCTCAATGCGTTTCGTCAAACGCTCAAGTATGTGTGTTCCGTCAAGTTTAGGCATAAAAAAACAGCGTGAGTTTTTAGCCCACGCTGTTCTTGCTACATCAAGTTATTTTTACTTGGCTTTGGTAGTTTTCTTCGCAGCAGGCTTCTTTGCTGCTGGCTTTTTCACAGCACCTTCAACAGCAGGCTTCTTGCTGCCCTTGGCTTTCAAACTTCCACGCAGTTGAGTTGCTGTGAAGCCGTGTTGCTTGCACAACTTCTTCACCATTTCCAAGTCAGCATCTTTACTTGCTTCCAGCAGTTTTTTCTTCTCTTCAGCAAGTTGCTTTTCTTGTGCTTCAATCTCATTTAGTCTTTTCTGTGCATCACTCATTTCAGTTGCTCCTTTTAACAATCAATTCCTTTAGCCTCTACTTCTACAGCGATCGGCTTGCCACTTACACCCGGGAAATTTTTAAACACACTTTCAATCATCGCGGGAACAACAGCATTTATATTTCCACATGATCCGATGCTCTTTGCTCTGATTTCATATGTTTTGGTTGGCTTCTCAGCCATCTTGTATATGTCGATGTTTAATTCTCGCAAGTATTCAGTTCTTTTCACTGGCACCGCACCAACCATGCCATATGTTGGCATTTGTGTAGTTGTAGAGTTGAAGTTGTATGTTCTTCCAAAATTATTTGAGATATTTCCAGTGGTCATACTTGTTCCACCACCCGTCTGTCCGTATATTGGAACTACACTTGATGTAGTTTTACCAGTATCTATGCCGTATGTCATAAATGCAACATACTGTGACCCACTTGAACCATCTGCTGCGGTATATCCGGCACCAATCAATTTTCTCATCAGACTTTCACTGTGGCTTTTAAACGCAAGAGAATTTTTTTCTGACTCATTTATTGGCATCACAACTATTGAACCTCGTTCATTGTGATTTGTTCCATGGAAAGTTGTGAGATTTGTTCTCATCGTCACGCATCCACTTGATGCTGCAACTAAGAGCATGACTCCTAATATTTTCAATAGATTCATTTTTTTCATTTCATGTCTCTTTTTCGAATTTGTGCCACAAGGTAATTGCACCAAAAATTACATAGTTGATGACGAGTGTGATTACGACAATTCCAACACCATACAAAAGTCCATCACTTGATGTCCCCTCATTAATTAACGAGAACACCCAATCAATCCAAACAACACCAGCCCATATCGGCAAAATATTCAGTGCTCGTTTGAGTATGTTTTTCATTGTTCGCTATCTTACACATCTCATAAAAAGAATCAAGCCAACCTATCCGCCGCCATCGTTGCAGTGAGTTTGCTGTAATGACGCTCAATCATTGCTGCACTATTCCCCATTTGTTTTGAAAGGGTATGTATGTCAGCACCACCCTCCAGCAACGCCAGCGTGGCGTAGGTGTGTCGCAGCGAATACAAGGTGCGTGTTTGCCCTGCACTATCCAGCAGCAAGCCGCTGTCCCGCATCAACTTGCGAAAAGTTCCCACCAAACTATGCGGCTGGTGTCCATCACTAAAGCGAAACAGCAAGTGCGGCACTCGTGTGGTTAGCACATCTTCAAACGGCACATCAGCAATGTCTCGTTGCCGTGCGTGAAGCCGCTTCAGCACATCCACTGCCTTGTGCTTGGCAATGAGCCAGCGTCCACCCGTTTTGCCATCCACCCACACACGCAGATACCGCACACCATCCTTTGTGTGCCACTCCAAGTCCCGCCACCTAATGCCCATTGCCTCTGTGCCGTGCCGCATACCCGTGTAGAGCAACATCTCAATGTAGTCACGCAGCAAGGGACGGATTTCGTGCTCCACAGCAAACTTGCCCTTGTGCTGCCAAGTTTCCACAAACGCCAACAACTGCTCTATCTCTTCCTTGCTAAACGCTGGGCGTGTTTTACCCTTCTCGCCCTTGCTGGTGAGTTTGGGCACTGGCACACGCTCTGAGATGTAGCCTTGTTCTACGGCTGTGGCAACCAGTCTGCTCCAAGCACTGGTGAAGTTGTTGAGGGTGCTGGTTTTAGGCTTGCGTGTCATTTGCCTGTCCCGCCACAACTCAAACTCACGCACATCCGTGTGCGTCAATGTCTCCAACTGCCGCTCACCAAAGTAAGGCACGAAGTAGCGTTCAATTATGCTGAGGTAGTCATTCAACGCCGTCTTCTTGCCTTTGCCGTCAATCTGCTGCCGCAACCCAGCACAGCAAACGGCAGCAATTTGTGCAACAGAGTGTGTGCGGTGTGCTAATCCCAACCTTTGTCTGTATCTGGCTTCGTCGTAGATGTCGCAAGCACGGACAATGGCGTGTTCTAACGCTGCTTTACCCGTTGTCTGTCTCACCCAACTACCGTCAGCCAAACGGTAGCGACATTGATACAGCAGACTGCGGCTGCGGCGATACAGAACAAGTTCGCCGTCTCGCAAGTAAATGGACTGCGGTTGAGCAGCGTGGAGGGCTGTGAGGCTGCTGCGGAGGGTGGTTTTTTGAAACGCAGACTTTTTTCCATCCGCGTGTCGCTCTGCCTCTAAATACAAGGTGGAGTGCGGTGGCTGCTGCATTCAGCAAGCCCCACAGCGTGTATCAAGTAGAGGCAGCGTTGGCAGCGTGTGTCTTACGCTGAAACCCCAAAGAAAAACCCCACAGCCTCTTGCGAAACTGTGGGGTGAATCTGGTGGCCTGGACTGGAATCGAACCAGTGACACGCGGATTTTCAATCCGCTGCTCTACCAACTGAGCTACCGGGCCGGAAACAAAAATTATAGCAGAGGAATCAGCCCGATCCCGATGGAGCGAAGACAAATCAGCTGTTGCGTTTGCTTCGCGACAAATCTACGCCCAACTGCTTGAGCTTGCGGTACAGATGCGTTCGCTCCAGACCGGTTTTCTCCGCCACCTTCGTCATCGAGCCGGCTTCATGTGCCAAGTGGAATTCGAAATAAGCTTTTTCAAAAGCATCGCGCACCTCGCGCAAAGGCCGGTCAAGATCAAAGCTTTGTTGAACTTGCAGCACAGCGCTGACAACAGCGTCGCTGGCCAAGCCCATCGCCAAGACTGTGCTTGCCTGTGCGGCCGCGGCCGAACTCACCGCTTGTTTGACTTGGTCTCTGGCCAAACCCTGCTCCACGGCGTTGAGCAGTTTTTGCAAGGTGATGGGCTTTTCGAGAAACGCTTGCGCACCAATTTTGACGGCATCCACGGCCGTATCGATGGTGGCGTGCCCGCTCATCATGATCACAGGCATATTGAGCAGCCCCGCAGCAGCCCACTCTTTCAAGAGGCTCACGCCATCGGTATCAGGCATCCAGATATCAAGCAACACGAGATCAGGGCGCATGCGCAAGCGTGCCTCACGGGCCTTAGCTGCATTTTCGGCAAGTTCAACTTGATGGCCTTCATCAAACAGAATTTCTGAGAGCAGGTCACGTATGCCCAGCTCGTCGTCAACCACCAAAATATTTGCCATATTGTCTGCGTGTCTCTGTTCAATAAGCGGGCGGATTCAATCCACCCATTGTTGTCGCAAGTGCGAATGATAGCGAGACTTGCGCCCCTTTGATTTCGCCGTCTTGCAACACGTTACTCAGCTCAATTTTGGCGCCATGCTCATCTGCGATTTTCTTCACCACGGCCAAGCCCAAACCTGTGCCCTTGGCTTTGGTCGTGACATAAGGTTCAAAGGCGCGCTTGAGAATATTCTGCTCAAAACCTGGCCCTGTGTCGGTCACGATCAAACGAACCCGACTGCGCAGCGCGTTCCACTCTGTGCGCAGGCCAACGCGAGCATCTTTCAGTACTTCGCCCTTTAACTCACAAGCGTCCTGTGCGTTTTGAAGCAGGTTATGAATCACCTGACGCAACTGCTGTTCGTCGCCCAAAATGAATGGGCAAGCGGGGTCCAGCTCAGTGATGACTGGCGCCCGGTGGATTTGGTCAGATGGCTCATTGGCGTACAGCACCATCAAGTCAGCGATCAAGTCATTCATCTGCACGGGTTTCAGATCAGCCGATGGCAAGCGGGCGTAGTCACGGAACTCATTGACCAGTCTTTTCATGGCATCGACTTGGTCGACGATGGTCTTGACCGACTTGGTGAGCACGGCATCGTCTTGCGCATCGAGCTTGCCCATCAGCTTTCGCTGAAGCCGTTCGGCCGATAACTGTATGGGCGTCAAGGGATTTTTGATTTCATGCGCCAAGCGCCTGGCTACTTCGCCCCAGGCTTGTGCACGTTCAGCCGAAACGATTTCAGAAATATCATCAAACACCAACAGACGCATGCCGTCTGGCAGCACCGCACCACGCGCCAACAAGGTCACAGCAGACTCCGTTAACCCTTGTCCAGTGGCATGAATTTCGAACGATTTTTGCCAATGGTCCAACTCATGGGCATCTTTTTCTAATCGGAGCATGGCGAACTGCTCTGACACCCCTTGCGCAAACCCTTGTAAGGCAGGCAGGCTGACGAGCGGCAGGCCTTGATGAGTGGCCACCGGCACACGCAAGATTCGAGTGGCCCCAGGATTGGCAGACTGGATCACTCCTTGGGCATCAATCACCATGACGCCTGCGGTCAAGTTATCCAAAATGGTTTGCAAATTGCCGCGCGCCGTATCCAGCTGAAACAGACTGCGCTGCACGTTGGTTCGGGCATCTGAAAGCTGTTGCGTCATGTCAGCGAATGAACGGGTCAACCCTCCGAGTTCATCTTTGCCTTGTAACGCGAGTTTGGGCGTCAAATCGCCCGCCGCCACTTGGCGCATGCCATGAGCCAACAACAACAAAGGGCGAGCCAATTGATTGCCCAACACCACCGCCAACAAGATGGCACCCAGAACGGCCAAAAACAAACTGAGGGTCAGCGTGCCGATGTACATGCGTCGCAAGCCTTCACGAGCCAAAGCACGCTCTTGGTATTCACGATAGGCCGACTGGACTTCCAGTGCGTTGTTGACCAAGGTCGGGGGCAATTCTTGGGTCACTTGCAACAAGCGCCGCTCAGCATCAAAGGCGAGGCCGGATTGGGGCAACAAGACCAATACCTTGATGCGCCCTTTGTCGCTGCCAGGAATGGCTTCGTCAAACCCCTCTACCCACTCAACGCTGCCTTTTTGGCGGGCATCCCTGATCTGCTGGGCTGGGGGACGTTCGGGTCGAATTTGGAATCTCGATTGCCCCGCACTCGCGACCATGCGCCCTGTGGCGGTCCACAACACGGCATCACTGACACCCAGTTGTTCGCGCATTTTTTCCAACGCGATGCCCGCGCTCACGTCGGCGACATCACTCAATTGGGTGGCGGCAACACGCGCTTGTTTGGTCAGGTCATTGCTTAAGGTGTCCAGGGTGGCGCGCCCCAGATTCAGGCCCGCAACCAGCGCAGCTTCCACTTTGACATCGAACCAGCTTTCAATCGAGCGCGAGACGAACTGATAGGACACCACATAAATCAGCACCCCGGGAATCACGCCGACCAACGCAAATATGCCCGCCAACTTGACCAACAAACGTGAGCCAAATTGACCACGCTTTAGGCGCAGCAACAGCCGAACAGACCCCCACAAAATAGTGATCAACAACCCACTGGCCACAACGACGTTGATCAGCGCCAGCCATTCGTAATTTTGGTTGTACCTTTCACGGTTGCCTGTGGCCTGGGTCATCAACACGAGTAAGCCCAAACCTATCACGACCATGGACAAAGCACCCAAGCCCAACAACCATCGGCTGATTCGCGATGCTTGTTGCGATTGCTTTTGTAATCGACCGAAAGAGATCCCCATCTCAGCGCACCATGTCTGTTGTCAGGCGCATTTGCTTGGCTACCGCCAAGGTCCACTCGGCTTGGCTGCCTGCGGCGATTTGAAAAGGACGGGGCAGCTGAGAGATGTCCAGTCTGAAGCGGTACAAAATGTATTGCCGAGCTTCCAGGTCCAGTTCTGCCATGTCGGCCACTTTCCATCCGGATTGACGACGAATCACATTCAGGGCTTCTGGCAAAGTTTCAAAGTTTTGGGAAATGCTGCCCGCCAAGCCGGCACCTGAAATTGGCTCGCTTGAGACATTCAAACGCCACCGACGGGTCAGTGGCTGAAAAGCCAGTCTGTAATAACGCGTTGCGGTGTTAATTTTGCGGTCGTACCAATACCAGCGGTCACGCATGACCTCGGCTTCGGCCACAAAATGCACTGCAAACCCTTTCATGAGGGCGTCTTCGACGGCCGCCGCCAATTCCAGCTTGAGCTGGGCTGTTAAATACAGTGCCGCATCGCGCCGTTCCGCACGCAGCTCCGTCAACTCTGCCACCGAGTTTTGCGCCCAAGCGGATGACGCGACAAGCAGCCAGGCCCCCAGGACCCAGCAAGCCATGCGCCAGAGCTCAGCCCTGACGCTTTTCCAGCAGTGCGTAATAAAACCCATCATGTTCACCCAATGGATTGTGCTCGACTGGCAGGCCAATTGGCGCCTGCCCCGGTATCAAATGCCCCGGCGAGAGGTGCAACAGCGCATCAGTGTTGCGCTGAAGAAACGCTTGCACGGTTTCATCCCCCTCGGCCTTGAAGACCGAGCAGGTGCAGTAAAGAAGCCGACCACCAGGCACCAGCAAAGGCCAAAGGGCCTTGAGCAGTGCTGCTTGCGTTTTAGCCAATTGCCCACTGTCTGTGGGGCGGCGCAGCCAACGCACATCGGGATGCCGGCGCACGATGCCTGATGCCGTGCAAGGTGCATCGAGCAAAATCGCGTCAAACGGATTGCCGTCCCACCATTGCGCAGGTTGCCCCGCATCGGCCGCACGAACCTCGGCGGAAAGGGCCAAACGCTGTAAATTCTGGTGAATCCGTTCGCAGCGAGACTCATCCACATCCAGCGCCAGCACATGGGCTTGGGGGTACAACTCCAACAAATGTCCAGTTTTCCCCCCGGGGGCGGCACAGGCATCCAGAATTCTCCAAGATTTCGTGGCGTCCATGTCCTGCATGAGCAAGGGGGCTGCCACTTGGGCCGCTGCATCTTGCACAGAAACATGCCCATCTGAAAATCCAGGCAAAAGGTGCACCGGCAATGCCTTGGTCAATTGCAAGCCCTGCTGCCCAACGGCTTGGGCGCTCACGCCCATGGCGACCAATTGCTGTTGGTACGCGGCAACGGCATGAAACCGGGTGTTGACCCTCAGCGTCATGGGCGCGGGCTTTTGTGCAAGCGTCAACAGTTGCTGCCAATGCTGCGGATGATCGGTCTGCAGGCGCTCAACCCACCAGCGCGGGTGATTCCATTGCGACTGTGGATCGGTGTCGGTCTGGCGCACCAAGGTGTCGTGCTCACGCATAAAGCGGCGAAGACAGGCATTGATGAAACCACTCTGGGCTTGGGTTTGCCTCTGTTTGCGTGCGGCCTCTACGGCCTGATTGACCAAGGTGTGAATTGGGTACGGCGCATCCGCATCGTTCCAGCACAAGGCCAATGCTGTGCACAACAAGGCGTCTACCGCAGGCGGAGGTGTTTTGGCTGCCAGCAGTTCACGCAAGGCGGTCGCGCGGCCAAGTTGCCTCAACGCCTGAAAACTCAAAGCCTGAACCCCTGGCCGCAACTCGTGCGGAACACTTTCGAGCTGCGCGGTCAGAGATCGGCCCTGACGTGTCGCCTGAACTGCGGACGCGGTGGCTTGCAACAAACGCCACAAAGGGGGGGACTGTCCCGATAAGGTCTGAACGTGAGATGGCGCTTGTGTCATGGTTGGTTTCTAACGGCACTCAGGCTGCGCCCATGGACAAATCCATTCGCGTGGCCGGCTTGAGGTTCAAACGCCTGGCCAGCCACGACGCAGGTCGCATGGCCAGCGCATCGTTGTATGCCGCCACCGCCACATGGTAAGGGATGAGCGCAGCAGGCAGCGTTTGTCGCATCCGGTTCAAGGCAATGTCCAAATCAGGCTTGACTGCCTCGTTCGCGGTTTGCAGAATCAGACGGATCTCGGTCAGCACTTTTTGATGCTGTGTCGCCACTTGCTTCTGGCTTTCATTGTCCAACGGCTGCAAGCGGGCTAGCGACAGCGCCTCCAACAATTCATCACACGCCAATTGCAGCGCTTGCAGATCGTCTGCCCCCGCGCCAATGGCAAGCGACTGCCGCGCTGCAATACCGCCTTGCATGCGAACCAGCAAACGCAACCAAACCGCATCGACACTGCTCCATTGCCGAACAACCTCAGCCCGCAGCCGAACCAGGCGGTTGTGCGCACCCACCGCCCAAAACAAGGCGATTGCGAGCAACAAGCCAAAGATCAATGCACCCATGGTTTCATCTCCGTTGAACCGTCACCATAAAAACAGCCCCTGACCGCCAAACGGTGCAGGGGCTGTTCACGTTGCTCACCTTGTGAAAGGTGAACGCGTTACTCAGGCAGCTTCGCCTGCGTCTGTGACGGCGTCTTCGGTCGACTGGCCCGCCAAGTCCGCAGCCTCGGCGTCGGCAATGGCACGGCGCTCTGCGTCGTCCATCGCGTCCTTGACCGCGCGGGCCTTGTGATAAGCCAAGCCGGTACCGGCAGGAATCAAGCGACCCACGATCACGTTTTCCTTCAGACCACGCAACTCGTCACGCTTGCCCATGATGGCCGCTTCGGTCAACACACGGGTCGTTTCCTGGAAGGAAGCGGCCGAGATGAACGAGTCGGTCGACAAAGATGCCTTGGTGATACCCAGCAACAAGTTGCTGAATGTCGCCGGGATTTTGCCTTCGCTTTGCAGCGCATCATTGGTGTTGAGCATCTCAGAACGCTCGACCTGCTCACCAGAAATGTAGGTCGAATCACCGATGTTCTCAACCACCACGCGACGCAACATCTGACGAACAATCACTTCGATGTGCTTGTCGTTGATCTTCACACCTTGCAAGCGGTAAACGTCCTGCACTTCGTCGACGATGTAGCGTGCCAGCTCTTCGATGCCCAACAGGCGCAAGATGTCTTGTGGGTCGGCGGGGCCGTCCACAATGCTCTCGCCTTTGTTGACCACTTGGCCTTCGTGCACCAGGATGTTCTTCTCTTTCGGGATCAGTTCATCCCAGACCTTGCCTTCTGGATCGGTGATCTGCAAGCGGACCTTGCCTTTGGTTTCTTTACCGAAGGACACGGTACCAGTGATCTCGGCCAACATGCCTTTGTCTTTGGGCGTACGGGCTTCGAACAGTTCGGCCACACGGGGCAAACCGCCGGTAATGTCTCGGGTCTTCTGACCTTCGACCGGAATACGGGCCAGCACCTCGCCGGGGCCTACATCCATGCCGTCGCGCACCTGAATCAAGGAGCCGATCTGGAAGCCAATCGTCACCGAGTGATCGGTGCCGGGAATCTTGACCTCTTTGCCTTGCGCATCGATCAGTTTGACCTGAGGACGGATGACCTTGGCTGCACCACGGCGCTTGGGGTCGATGACCACCAAAGTGGACAGGCCGGTCACTTCGTCGAGCTGCTTGGCAACGGTCATGCCCTCTTCGACGTTCTCGAACTTCACCTGACCGGCGAATTCGGTGATGATCGGGCGGGTCAATGGATCCCAGTTGGCCAAGATGGTGCCAGCCTTGATGGTCTGGTCTGCCTTGATGGCCAGAATCGCACCGTAAGGCACTTTGTGACGCTCGCGCTCACGGCCGTGCTCGCTGATCACGATTTCACCAGAACGGGAAATCACCACCAGCTCACCTTTGGTGTTGGTCACATAACGCATCGTGGCATTGAAGCCGATGATGCCGTTGGACTTGGCTTCCACACTGGAGGCCACTGCGGCACGCGAAGCTGCACCACCGATGTGGAAAGTACGCATGGTCAACTGGGTACCGGGTTCACCGATGGACTGAGCAGCGATCACACCCACAGCTTCACCGTTGTTGACCAAGCCACCACGGCCCAAATCACGGCCATAGCACTTGGCGCACAAGCCAAAACGTGTGGCACAAGTCAGCGCTGTACGCACCTTGACTTCGTCAACACCAACGGCTTCCAGTTCGTCGATCAGGTCTTCATCGAGCATCACGCCCGCCGCGGCCAGAACAGAACGGTTTTCAGGGTGCAAGACATCATCGGCCACGGTGCGACCCAAGATACGGTCACGCAGCGACTCAATGACTTCACCACCTTCGACGATGGCGCGCATCAACGAGCCGTCAGAGGTGCCGCAATCCAGCTCGGTAACGACCAGATCTTGTGTGACGTCAACCAGACGACGGGTCAGGTAACCCGAGTTGGCGGTCTTCAAAGCTGTGTCGGCCAGACCTTTACGCGCACCGTGTGTCGAGATGAAGTACTGCAACACGTTCAGACCTTCACGGAAGTTCGCCGTGATGGGGGTCTCAATGATCGAGCCGTCAGGCTTGGCCATCAGACCACGCATGCCAGCCAGCTGACGAATCTGCGCTGCAGAACCGCGAGCACCGGAGTCGGCCATCATGTAAATCGAGTTGAACGATTCCTGATCGACTTCGTTGCCATGGCGGTCAATGGTCCGCTCTTTGCGCAGCTGGTCCATCATCACCTTGGACACGACGTCACCGGCTTTGCCCCAAATGTCGACCACTTTGTTGTAGCGCTCGCCAGCGGTCACCAGACCGGAGACGTATTGCTGCTCGATGTCTTTGACTTCTTTCTCGGCAGCCTCAATGATGGCTGGTTTCTCTGGCGGCACCAACATGTCGTCGATACCAATCGAGATACCAGCGCGTGTGGCCAAGCGGAAACCGTTTTGCAACAGCTTGTCGGCGAACACCACGGTCTCTTTCAAACCGCACTTGCGGAATGACGTGTTGATCAGCTTGGAAATTTCTTTCTTCTTCAGCGCCTTGTTCAGGTTCGAGAAGGGCAAGCCCTTAGGCAAAATTTCCGACAGCAAGGCACGGCCCACAGTGGTTTCCACCATGGACACGGACGAGGTGAATTCACCCGTCGCTTTGTCTTTGGTCCACTCGGTCATGCGCACGTTGATCTTGGCACTCAACTCGACAGCGTTCGCATCCAATGCGCGCTGCACTTCACCGATGTCGGCAAAGATCAGGCCTTCGCCCTTGGCGTTGATTCGGTCACGCGTGGCGTAGTAAAGACCCAGCACCACGTCTTGCGACGGCACGATGGAGGGCTCGCCAGAAGCTGGGAACAAGATGTTGTTCGAGGCCAGCATCAAAGTGCGGGCTTCCATCTGGGCTTCGACCGACAAAGGCACGTGAACAGCCATCTGGTCACCGTCGAAGTCGGCGTTGAAGGCCGCGCAAACGAGAGGATGCAACTGAATGGCTTTGCCTTCGATCAGCAGGGGCTCAAAGGCCTGAATGCCCAAACGGTGCAGGGTTGGCGCACGGTTGAGCATCACGGGGTGCTCTTTGATGACCTCTTCCAGAATGTCCCAGACCACGGGGGTGCCGGCTTCAACTTCTTTCTTGGCCGCCTTGATGGTGGTGGCGATGCCCATGGCTTCGAGGCGGGCAAAGATGAAAGGCTTGAACAGCTCGATGGCCATCAACTTGGGCAAACCGCACTGGTGCAGCTTGAGGGTTGGGCCCACGGTGATAACGGAACGACCGGAATAGTCGACACGCTTGCCCAGCAAGTTCTGACGGAAACGACCGCTCTTGCCTTTGATCATGTCGGCCAACGACTTCAAGGCGCGCTTGTTGGCGCCGGTCATGGCCTTGCCGCGACGACCGTTGTCCAGCAAGCTGTCCACGGCTTCTTGCAACATGCGCTTTTCGTTGCGCGCGATGATCTCGGGGGCCTTCAGTTCCAGCAAACGGCGCAGACGGCTGTTGCGGTTGATGACGCGGCGATACAAATCGTTCAGGTCGGAAGTCGCAAAGCGACCGCCGTCCAGCGGCACCAACGGACGCAAGTCCGGTGGCAACACGGGCAGAACTTCGAGCACCATCCAGCCGGGCTTGATGCCTGACTTCTTAAATGCTTCCAGCACTTTCAGGCGCTTGGAGTTTTTCTTGACCTTGAGCTCGGAGCCGGTCAAGTCGCCACGCAGGCGCTCGATTTCGCTTTCGATATCGATGCCTTCGAGCAATTCGCGAATGCCTTCAGCGCCCATCTTGGCCGTGAATTCGTCGCCGTATTCCTTGACCTTGGCGTCGTAGTCATCTTCGGACATGATGCCGAACTTCTTCAGCGGAGTCATGCCAGGATCGGTCACGACATACGCTTCAAAGTACAACACGCGTTCGATGTCGCGCAAGGTCATATCAAGCACCAGACCCAAACGCGATGGCAGCGATTTCAGGAACCAGATGTGGGCGCAAGGCGCGGCCAGATCGATATGGCCCATGCGCTCGCGACGCACTTTGGTTTGTGTGACTTCAACGCCGCACTTCTCGCAGATCACGCCGCGGTGCTTGAGGCGCTTGTACTTGCCGCACAAGCATTCGTAGTCTTTGATGGGGCCAAAAATCTTGGCACAAAACAGACCATCGCGCTCGGGCTTGAAGGTGCGGTAGTTGATGGTTTCCGGCTTTTTCACTTCGCCGAAAGACCACGAACGGATCTTCTCGGGCGATGCCAGGCCGATGCGGATCGCATCGAAGTGGTCATCGGGCGTGAACTGCTTGAACAGGTCGAGTAGTGATTTCATGGTTTAAATCCTTTGCCTGTGAATTAAGAACGCTCGAGCTCGATGTCAAGGCCCAGCGAACGGATTTCCTTGACCAGCACGTTGAACGATTCGGGCATGCCCGCCTCGATGGAGTGTTCGCCTTTGACGATGCTTTCGTACACCTTGGTACGGCCTTGCACGTCATCCGACTTCACGGTGAGCATCTCTTGCAGAACGTAAGAGGCGCCATAGGCTTCCAAAGCCCACACTTCCATCTCACCGAAACGCTGACCACCGAACTGCGCTTTACCACCCAGCGGCTGCTGTGTGACCAAGCTGTAAGGACCGGTTGAACGCGCGTGCATCTTGTCGTCCACCAAGTGGTGCAGTTTCAAGAAGTGCATGTAGCCAATGGTGGTTGGACGGTCAAAGGCATCGCCTGTGCGACCGTCAAACAAGTTGGCTTGTGTGCGTGTAGCGGTGAGACCTTTGGCCTTTGCCAGTTCTTCTGGATACGCCAGATGCAACATCGCACGGATTTCTTCTTCTGCAGCGCCGTCGAAAACGGGCGTTGCGAATGGGAAACCTTCTTTGAGGTTGTCGGCCATTGCCAGGACTTCGTCATCGGTCAATTGCGACAAATCTTCCTTGCGGCCCATGCTGTTGTACAACTGCTCGAACAGCTTGCGCAATTCAGCAATTTTTTCCAAACGTTGGGTTTCAGCTTGCAGCATGTTGCCAATGCGCTGGCCAATACCTTTACCGGCCCAACCCAAGTGGACTTCCAGCACCTGTCCGACGTTCATACGCGAAGGAACGCCCAATGGGTTCAACACGATGTCGGCCGGTGTGCCGTCGGCCATGTAAGGCATGTCTTCGACCGGAACGATCTTGGAGACCACACCTTTGTTACCGTGACGACCGGCCATCTTGTCACCCGGCTGCAAGCGGCGCTTGACGGCCAAATAGACCTTGACCATTTTCAGCACGCCTGCTGGCAACTCGTCGCCTTGGGTGAGCTTCTTGCGCTTTTCTTCAAAAGACAAGTCAAAGCTGTGACGGGTTTGCTCCAACGAGTTCTTGATGGACTCGAGTTGCATCGCCACGTCGTCTTCTGCTGGACGGATGTCGAACCAGTGGAACTTCTCGACCGACTCCATGTAGGCCTTGTCGAGCTTCGTGCCTTTGGCCAGTTTCTGAGGACCACCGTTGGCCACTCGGCCCACCAGCAATTTCTCGATACGGTCAAATGCATCGGCTTCCACAATGCGCAACTGGTCGTTCAGGTCCAGACGGAAACGCTTGAGTTCGTCGTCGATGATCTGCTGTGCGCGCTTGTCACGCACAATGCCTTCGCGGGTGAAGACCTGCACGTCAATCACAGTGCCTTGCGAGCCTTGATCCACGCGCAGTGATGTGTCTTTCACGTCACTGGCTTTTTCGCCGAAGATGGCGCGCAACAGTTTCTCTTCTGGCGTGAGTGTGGTCTCGCCTTTTGGCGTGACCTTGCCGACCAGCACATCGCCGGGTTGCACTTCTGCACCCACATAGATGATGCCGGAGTCGTCCAGACGTCCCAGTTGCTGTTCGGACAGGTTGGGAATGTCGCGCGAAATCTCTTCGGCACCCAACTTGGTGTCACGGGCCATGACCACGAGTTCTTCGATGTGGATCGAGGTGTAGCGGTCTTCCGACACGACACGTTCCGAGATCAGGATCGAATCTTCGAAGTTGTAGCCGTTCCAAGGCATGAAAGCGATCAGCATGTTCTGACCAATGGCGATTTCGCCCAGGTCGGTCGATGCACCGTCGGCAATCACATCACCCTTGGCCAGTTTGTCGCCACGTTTGACGATGGGACGCTGGTGGATGTTGGTGTTCTGGTTGGAACGCTGGTACTTGATCAGGTTGTAGATGTCCACACCCACTTCACCGGCCAATGCTTCAGCGTCGTTCACCCGAATCACGATGCGGGTGGCGTCAACATAGTCCACGATACCGCCACGTGTAGCCGTCACAACGGTGCCGGAGTCGACCGCTGCAACGCGCTCGATACCGGTGCCGACCATGGGCTTTTCAGGGCGCAGCACAGGCACAGCCTGACGCGACATGTTGGCACCCATCAAAGCGCGGTTGGCGTCATCGTGCTCCAGGAATGGAACCAGCGATGCGGCGACCGACACGATCTGGGCAGGCGACACGTCCATGTACTGAATGCGCTCGGCACCACACAGGATAGATTCGCCTTTTTCACGGGCAGAAACCAAGTCACCGGTCAGCTTGCCGTCTTTGTCCAAAGCCGCGTTGGCCTGGGCGATGACGTACTTGCCTTCTTCGATGGCGGACAGGTAGTCGATGTTCATCGTGACTTTGCCGTCGATCACTTGGCGGTACGGCGTCTCGATGAAACCGTACTCGTTCAAGCGGGCGTACAAAGCCAGCGAGTTGATCAAACCAATGTTTGGACCTTCAGGCGTTTCAATAGGGCATACGCGACCGTAGTGGGTCACGTGCACGTCACGCACTTCAAAGCCTGCACGTTCGCGGGTCAAACCACCTGGGCCAAGTGCCGAAACACGGCGCTTGTGGGTGATCTCGGCCAGCGGGTTGGTCTGGTCCATGAACTGCGACAACTGTGATGCGCCAAAGAACTCTTTCAACGCCGCCGAGATCGGCTTGGAGTTGATCAAATCATGGGGCATCAATGGCTCTTGCTCAGCTTGGCCCAAACGCTCTTTCACGGCTTTTTCGATACGCGCCAAACCTGTGCGGTATTGGTTTTCAGCCAATTCACCCACGCAACGCACGCGGCGGTTACCCAAGTGGTCGATGTCATCGACTTCGCCATTGCCGTTGCGCAAGTCCACCAAGATCTTGACCACAGCCAGGATGTCTTCGTTGGTCAGCACCATCGGACCAGTGGAGTCTGGACGACCCACACGGGCGTTGAACTTCATGCGGCCGACACGCGACAAGTCGTAAGTGTCGGGGTTGTAGAACAAGCGCTGGAACAAGGCTTGCACAGCGTCTTCCGTTGGCGGCTCGCCAGGACGCATCATGCGGTAGATGGCCACGCGTGCAGCGAACTCATCAACGGTTTCGTCAATGCGCAGGGTTTGCGAGATGTACGCGCCCTGATCGAGTTCGTTCGTGTAAATGCAGGGCAGGTCTTGAATGCCGGAGGTGCGCAGCTTTTTCAGCAGTGCTTCAGTCAACTCTTCGTTGGCCTTGGCAATGATTTCGCCCGTGTCCGCTTCGACAATGCTGCGAGCCACAACGCGGCCGAGCAAATAGTCTTCTGGCACGCTGATGTGTGTGGTGCCCGATTGCTCGAGTTCACGGGTGTGACGCACGGTGATCCGCTTGTCTTTGGCCACCACCACCTTGCCGGACTTGTCGGTGATGTCAAAGCGGGCCACTTCGCCGCGCAGACGTTCTGCGACAAATTCCATTTGTGCGCCACTGTCCATCAGACGGAAGTTATCGTTGACGAAGAAGTTGGCCAAGATCGACTCTTGGTTCAGGCCAATGGCCTTCAACAAAATCGACACAGGCATCTTACGGCGACGGTCAACACGGAAATACAGGATGTCTTTCGGGTCGAATTCAAAGTCGAGCCACGAACCACGGTAAGGGATGATGCGTGCCGAGAACAGCAACTTGCCCGAGCTGTGTGTTTTGCCCTTGTCGTGTTCAAAGAACACGCCTGGCGAGCGGTGTAACTGAGACACGATCACGCGCTCTGTACCGTTGATGATGAAAGAGCCTTTGTCGGTCATCAAAGGCACTTCGCCCATGTAGACCTCTTGCTCTTTGACTTCCTTGACCACTTTGGACTGCGATGTCGAAGAATCGCGGTCATAAATGATCAGCTGAACACGTGCGCGCACAGCTGAAGAGAAAGTCAAGCCACGGGTCTGGCATTCACGAACGTCAAACGCTGGCTTGGCCAGGTTGTATTCGACAAACTTCATCTCCACAAAACCATTGTGGGACACGATCGGGAAGGCCGACTCAAATGCGGCTTGCAGGCCTTCGTGTGTGCGTTTGGATGAAACAACACCCGCTTGCAAGAAGGACGTGTAAGCGTCTTTTTGCATTTGCAGCAGGTAAGGAACTTCGAGCACGCTTTCGCGGCTGCCGAAACTTTTGCGAATTCGCTTGCGTTCGGTGTATGAATAGGCCATGAGATCTCCGGGCTTGATCTTTCAGAACTGTGTGTTGAACGAGTTTTAAGCTCATTCAACGGGCTTGGCGGCTGGCCTCTACCAGCGTTGGCGGACGATTGCGCATTGCACGCAACCCGAACCAAGGGTTTTCTGCAGTCGGGTCAGAAAACACTGAAAAACAGCTCTTTTTGCGCTGTTTTTCGGTGTGCTCTTCAAGCACCAAAGGCTGGAGGCCCTTGCGGACACTCCAGCCTTGGAACAAGACTGAATTACTTCAGTTCGGCCTTGGCGCCAGCTTCTTCCAGCTTTTTCTTAGCGGCTTCAGCGTCAGCTTTTGGCAGGGCTTCTTTGACTGCTTTAGGAGCGCCGTCCACCAGGTCTTTGGCTTCTTTCAAGCCCAAGCCTGTGATTTCGCGCACAGCTTTAATCACGGACACTTTGTTTGCGCCAGCTTCCAACAACACCACGTTGAATTCTGTCTTCTCTTCTGCAGCAGCAGCGGCACCGCCACCACCAGCAGCAGGAGCGGCCATAGCGGCAGCGCTCACGCCAAACTTCTCTTCGATGGCTTTCACCAGGTCGTTGAGTTCCATGACCGTCATGCTGTCCAGCGCGGTCAAAAATGCGTCTTTATCGAATGCCATTTTTATTTCCTAACAATTGGTTAAAACACGAACGCTGGCCTTAAGCGGCAACAGCTTCGCCTTCGCCTTTTTTGGCCGCCAGAGCACCCAACACCACTGCAGTGCGGGACATTGGCGACATCAGCAAGCCACACAACTGAGCCAACAACACTTCTTTCGAAGGGATGCTTGCCAATTGCTTAACGCCATTGACGTCCAGAGCTTTACCTGCAAATGCACCTGCACGAATCACCAACTTGTCGTTGGTTTTCGCGAAGTCAGCCACCACTTTAGCGGCAGCTACTGCATCTTCAGAGAAGCCATAGATCAGCGGGCCGGTCATCTGATCGGCAACAATTTCAAACTGCGTACCTGTCACAGCACGGCGAGCCAAAGTGTTTTTCAACACCGTCAGCGAAACGCCGAGGCTGCGAGCTTTGACGCGCAAGTTTGTCATGTCAGCGACCGTGATACCACGGTATTCCGCCATCACCAGCGTTTGAGCTTTAGCGGCGAGGTCGGTCACTTCTGAAATGACCGCTTCTTTCTCACTGCGATTCAGACTCAAGGTCTACTCCTTTATATGTGTTTTTCGGGTCACCCCTGAAACACGCCTATTTGCAGCGACCAACTGTTTTGGATGTTCATCCATCTGCAGCGGGATCGCCATCTGCGTTGGCCCAAACCCTCAACATAAGCCGAAAGTTTGTTGATTAAGCACAGCGATCTGTGCACCAACGGTCTTGGATGGCCTGCCGCCTTTTTTGACAAAGACTGCAGCCCACCACATTGAGTCAACCTGACGGTTGACTCAAATTTCACGCAATCAAGCTGCGATGGATTGTGTGTCGACGCGAACGCCCACACCCATGGTCGAAGACACGGCCACTTTGCGCAGGTAAACACCTTTGCTGGTCGCAGGCTTGGCTTTCACCAAGGCTTCGATCAATGCAGCCAAGTTGCCTTGCAACTTGTCGGAGTCGAATGAACGACGGCCAATGGTGCCGTGCACGATACCGGCTTTGTCAACGCGGAACTGGACTTGACCCGCTTTGGCATTGCGCACAGCAGTAGCGACATCAGGAGTAACAGTGCCGACTTTGGGGTTTGGCATCAAGCCACGTGGACCCAAAATCTGACCCAAAGTACCCACAACGCGCATCGCGTCAGGAGCTGCAATTACCACGTCGAATGGCATGTCACCCGCTTTGACCATCGCGGCCAAATCGTCCATGCCGACGATGTCAGCACCAGCGGCGCGGGCTTCGTCAGCCTTTGCACCTTGTGCGAACACAGCCACGCGAGCGGTTTTACCAGTGCCATTGGGCAACACAACAGCGCCCCGAACCACTTGGTCAGACTTCTTGGCATCGATACCGAGTTGCACAGCCACGTCGATGGACTCATCGAACTTGGCATTGGCGCACTCTTTGACGATGACCAAAGCGTCGGCCAATGGGTACAGCTTGTTGCTGTCCACTTTGCCAACAAAGGCTTTTTGCTTTTTAGTGAGTTTGGACATTTACACGCCCTCCACATTCACGCCCATGGAGCGGGCAGTACCAGCGATGGTGCGAACGGCTGCGTCCATGTCGGCGGCAGTCAGATCTTTCATCTTGGTTTTGGCGATTTCTTCCAGCTGAGCGCGGGTGATCTTGCCAACCTTTTCCAGACCTGGCTTGGTCGAAGCCTTGTCGATCTTGATGGACTTCTTGATCAAGGTCGCAGCAGGCGGCGTCTTGATGATGAAGGTGAAGGACTTGTCTGCAAACGCAGTGATGACCACTGGCAATGGCAGGCCCGGCTCAACGCCTTGGGTCTGGGCGTTGAACGCCTTGCAGAATTCCATGATGTTCAAACCACGTTGACCCAATGCTGGGCCAATTGGTGGCGATGGATTGGCTTTACCAGCTGGCACTTGCAGCTTGATGAAGCCGACGATTTTTTTCGCCATGCTTTTCTCCTTGCGGGTTTTAACGCCCAAGACCTTTGGGTCTAGAGCTCCCCGGGGTTAACGACTCTGAAATATTGTCGGGCGCCGAGTCGGTAAGCACCAAACAGAAAACAAATAAACCAGTCGGGTTATAAGCAAAAAACTTATGTCTTTTCGACTTGACCGAACTCCAGCTCAACCGGTGTAGCGCGACCAAAAATGGTGACAGAAACACGCATCTTGTTGCGCTCGTAATTGACTTCTTCAACCGTTCCGTTGAAATCCGTGAATGGGCCTTCTTTGACGCGGATGTACTCACCCACCTCAAATTCGACTTTGTGGCGTGGCTTGTCAGTGCCCTCTTGCATCTGACTCACAATTTTCTGAACATCTGCTTCAGAAATGGGCGCTGGACGGTTCTTGGCGCCGCCCACAAATCCTGTGACCTTGTTGGTGTGCTTGACCAAGTGCCAAGTTTCGTCGTCCATCACCATTTCAACCAGCACGTAACCAGGGAAAAATTTGCGTTCGGTCGTCCGCTTTTGGCCATTTTTGACTTCCACAACCTCTTCGGTTGGAACCAAAATGCGACCAAACTTGGTCTCCATGCCCGAGCGTGCGATCCGCTCAATGATGTTGCGCTCAACCGCTTTTTCCATGCCCGAGTAGGCATGAACCACATACCACTTCAGGTCTGGGTTGGTAGAAGAGCCCGCCATCGGCGCGTTGACTACTGCATCGTTCATTATTTTTTCCACCCGAGAATCAGATCGTAAAAAACCCATTCCAGAGTTTTGTCGGTGAGCCACAAAAACAGGGCCATCACCACCACAAAGGCAAAGACATAAGCGGTGATCTGCATGGCTTCTTTGCGCTCAGGCCAGACCACTTTCTTGACTTCACGCACGGCTTCACGGCCAAAAGCGATCAGTTGACGGCCCAATTCAGACGTGAAGAAAATCACAATCGCGGCCACCAAACCCACCAGCAGGCCACCCCATTGGGCCAAACTGCCTTTGCCGGCCAACATGTAATACGCCACCAATGCAGCAATGACCAGTGCACCAGCCAATGCCAGACGCATCTTGTCAGCAGTAGCATTCACGGTTTGAACTTCGGACGTTGCCATACGGCTTGAAACCTTTGTTGAGCCCTCTTTCAAGAGGACTCTTATCAGACAAGGAAGCCCGCTAGAGTCTAGCGGGCTTGAAAATCCACCTTTTCAGGTGGCAGGGGCAGTAGGAATCGAACCTACAACCTTCGGTTTTGGAGACCGACGCTCTGCCAATTGAGCTATACCCCTACATGAAACCTTTAAGCGATGATCTTGGCAACAACGCCGGCGCCAACGGTGCGGCCACCTTCGCGGATGGCGAAGCGCAAGCCTTCTTCCATCGCAATGGGGTTGATCAACTTCACAGTGATCGACACGTTGTCACCAGGCATCACCATCTCTTTGCCTT
>NZ_FBYA01000009.1 GCF_001517545.1 Limnohabitans sp. Rim47
AGGTTCGAATCCCCGCTGATGCTCAAAGCGGTGAGGCCGGTGAACGCACCATCAACATCCGCTGCACCAGTGATGGTCAACGCATTGCCGCCACCGGCCAGCGTGCTTTGCGTGTTCACTGTTGAGGCGGTCAAGGTACGGTCGCCGCCGCTCAAAGTCACCGCACCAGCGTAAGTCTGCATGCCCGTGGTCGTGACATTCGCGCCAATGTTCGCAGTTCCCGACACGCTCAGGTTGGTGATGCCTGTGAAAGCACCGTCAATGTCGGCCGCACCCGTGATGGTCAACGCATTGCCGCCACCGGCCAGCATGCTTTGCGTGTTCACTGTCGAGGCGGTCAAGGTTCGGTCGCCACCGCTCAGCGTCACGGCACCGGTGTAGGTTTGCGAGCCACTGGTCGTGACGTTCGCGCCAATGTTGGCAGTGCCCGACACGCTCAAGTTCGTAATACCGCTCAAGGCGCCTTCAATGTCAACGGCACCGGCGATGGTCAAAGCATTGCCGCCACCGGCCAACGTGCTTTGCGTGTTCACTTTCGAGGCGGTCAAGGTACGGTCGCCACCGCTTAGAGTCACGGCACCTGCGTAAGTCTGCGTGCCCGTGGTCGTGACGTTCGCACCGATGTTGGCAGTGCCCGACACGCTCAAGTTTGTAATACCGCTGAATGCGCCGTCGATATCGGCTGCACCCGTGATCATCAACGCATTACCGCCACCGGCCAGCGTGCTTTGCGTGTTGATGGTGGAACCGGTCAACGACGTTTCTGCCGCCAAAGTGACCGCACCCTGGTAGGTTTGCGTGCCACTCGTCGTGATGCTGCGGGCCAAGGTGGACAAGCCTGTCACCGTCAAGGCCGATGTACCGGCCCCGCGTGTGATGCTGCTGCCACTGGCCATGCTCAAGCTGGCCACCGTCTGTGTGGCGCGCAGGTCCCAGATGCTGCGGGCCAAGGTGGACAAGCCTGTCACCGTCAAGGCCGATGTACCGGCCCCGCGTGTGATGCTGCTGCCACTGGCCATGCTCAAGCTGGCCACCGTCTGTGTGGCGCGCAGGTCCCACACCGAGGTGCCAGTCAGGCTGACATCAGTCGCACTGTTCAGCGCACCCGTCAACACCAAGGTGCCCGCTTCAATCGCTGTGCCACCTGTGTAGGTGTTGGTCGCGCTCAAGGTCAGGGTGCCGTTGCCTTTCTTCACCAACGACCCGGCGCCACTGATCTCGCCCGAAATCCTTGAGTCATTACTTGTCGAGTTCACAGCGAGCTCGTAAGTCGAGGCATTGAACGCCAGTGCCACAGATGGCAGGGATACTTCACTGGCTTTCAGCTCGGCATTGGCCATGAGCGTAACGGCATCTGCATAGCTTTGCATACCATTGGTGGTGACATTTCCACCCAATCGGGTCGCGCCGGAATGCACTGTGACCGAGCCCAAAGCGCCACCAACTGCAGCACCCACCGAACCACCCAAAGTGATGTTCCCGCTGCCCGCTGTCAAGGCCATGGTGTTGTACTCACCCGATTGCGAATTGACTGTACCACTCAGGACCACATTCGCACCCGAAACAGATTGACCGCTGCCGGTGGTGTCGATCACCAAATTGTCTTTCAAGGCGAGGTTGCCATTGAATGTGATGGCCCCCCCCGCAGATTGGTAAGTGCTGTTGGTTTCAATGCCGCTGGTCGCGGTGTAAGTCTGCGTGCCTGATGCGCCCGTACGAACATCGTGCAAGGCGATGTTTGCAGCATTGACCGTGAGTGAAGTCAATGCAGTGCCTGCACCCGCGGCATCGCTCAAGACCACATTGCCCATGCCCGCATTCAGAGTCAGTGCATGGGCGCCATTCACGGTACCCGCGATCAAAATGTTGCCTGCACCCGAGCCGGTACCCACGTTCAAGGCTTGGTTCAACACCAAGGCATCATTGAAACTGACTGCGCTGTTACTGGTGATCAAGGTGGTTGCGGCAGACACCGTGACGGCACCGCCGTAGGTTTGCGTTCCGCTGGTAGTTACATTTGCGCCAATGTTCGAAACGCCGCTGATGCTCAAATTCGTAATGCCACTGAATTCACCATCGATATCAGCGCCACCGGCGATGGTCAGCGCATTGCCGCCACCGGCCAGCGTGCTTTGCGTGTTCACTGTCGCGGCGGTCAAGGTGTGATCGCCGCCGCTCAAAGTCACCGCATCAGCGTAAGTCTGCATGCCCGTGGTCGTGACATTCGCGCCAATGTTCGCAGTTCCCGACACACTCAGGTTGGTGAGGCCAGTGAAAGCACCGTCAATGTTGGCCGCACCCGTGATCGTCAGTGCGTTGCCACCACCCGCCAAAGTGCTTTGGGTATTGATGCTGGTGCCTGTCAAGGTGCGGTCGCCACCGCTCAGCGTCACGGCACCGGTGTAGGTTTGCGTACCGCTGGTCGTGATGTTCGCGCCAATGTTCGAAGTGCCCGACACGCTCAGGTTGGTGAGGCCAGTGAATGCGCCGTCGATATCGGCTGCACCCGTGATCGTTAAGGCGTTGCCACCACCCGCCAAAGTGCTTTGGGTATTGATGCTGATCCCTGTCAAAGTGCGGTCGCCACCGCTCAGCGTCACGGCACCGGTGTAGGTTTGCGAGCCACTGGTCGTGACGTTCGCGCCAATGTTCGAAGTGCCTGACACGCTCAGGTTGGTGAGGCCAGTGAAAGCACCGTCAATGTTGGTCGCACCCGTGATCGTCAGTGCGTTGCCACCACCCGCCAAAGTGCTTTGGGTATTGATGCTGGTGCCTGTCAAGGTGCGGTCGCCACCGCTCAGCGTCACGGCACCGGTGTAGGTTTGCGAGCCACTGGTCGTGACGTTCGCGCCAATGTTCGAAGTGCCTGACACGCTCAGGTTGGTGAGGCCAGTGAATGCGCCGTCGATATCGACCGCACCCGTGATCGTTAAGGCGTTGCCACCACCCGCCAAAGTACTTTGGGTATTGATGCTGGTGCCTGTCAAAGTACGGTCACCACCGCTCAGCGTCACGACACCGGTGTAGGTTTGCGTGCCAATGGTCGTTATGTTCGCGACAATGTTCGAAGTGCCCGACACGCTCAGGTTGGTGAGGCCAGTGAATGCGCCGTCGATATCGGCTGCACCCGTGATCGTTAAGGCGTTGCCACCACCCGCCAAAGTGCTTTGGGTATTGATGCTGGTGCCTGTCAAGGTGCGGTCGCCACCGCTCAATGTCACGGCACCAGCGTAAGTCTGCGCGCCTGTGGTGGTGACGTTGGCACCAAGGTTCGAATCCCCGCTGATGCTCAAAGCGGTGAGGCCGGTGAACGCACCATTAACATCCGCTGCACCAGTGATGCTCAGCGCGTTGCCGCCACCGGCCAACGTGCTTTGCGTGTTCACTGTCGAGGCGGTCAAGGTACGGTCGCCGCCGCTCAAAGTCACAGCGCCACCATAGGTCTGCGTGCCTGTGGTAGTGACGTTGGCACCAAGGTTCGAATCCCCGCTGATGCTCAAAGCGGTAAGGCCGGTGAACGCACCATCAACATCCACTGCACCAGTGATGGTCAACGCATTGCCGCCACCATCCAGCGTGCTTTGCGTATTGATGGTAGAGCCAATCAAAGTCCGGTCGCCGCCGCTCAAAGTCACAGCGCTGCCATAAGTCTGCATGCCCGTGGTCGTGACATTCGCGCCAATGTTCGCAGTTCCCGACACGCTCAGGTTGGTGATGCCTGTGAAAGCACCGTCAATGTCGGCCGCACCGGTGATGGTCAACGCATTGCCGCCACCGGCCAGCATGCTTTGCGTGTTGATGATGGATCCGCTCAATGTGCGGTCGCCACCGCTCAAGGTCACAGCGTCACCATAGGTCTGCGTTCCCGTGGTCGTGACGTTCGCGCCAATGTTGGCAGTGCCCGACACGCTCAAGTTCGTAATACCGCTCAAGGCGCCATCGATGTCGGCCGCACCGGTGATGGTCAACGCATTACCGCCACCGGCCAACGTGCTTTGCGTGTTCACTGTCGAGGCGGTCAAGGTACGGTCGCCACCGCTTAGAGTCACGGCACCTGCGTAAGTCTGCATGCCCGTGGTCGTGACGTTCGCACCGATGTTGGCAGTGCCCGACACACTCAGGTTGGTGATGCCTGTGAATGCGCCGTCGATATCGGCTGCACCCGTGATCGTTAAGGCGTTGCCGCCACCGGCCAGCGTGCTTTGCGTGTTGATGGTGGAACCGGTCAACGACGTTTCTGCCGCCAAAGTGACCGCACCATGGTAGGTTTGCGTGCCACTCGTCGTGATGCTGCGGGCCAAGGTGGACAAGCCTGTCACCGTCAAGGCCGATGTACCGGCCCCGCGTGTGATGCTGCTGCCACTGGCCATGCTCAAGCTGGCCACCGTCTGTGTGGCGCGCAGGTCCCAGATGCTGCGGGCCAAGGTGGACAAGCCTGTCACCGTCAAGGCCGATGTACCGGCCCCGCGTGTGATGCTGCTGCCACTGGCCATGCTCAAGCTGGCCACCGTCTGTGTGGCGCGCAGGTCCCACACCGAGGTGCCAGTCAGGCTGACATCGGTCGCACTGTTCAGCGCACCCGTCAACACCAAGGTTCCCGCTTCAATCGCTGTGCCACCTGTGTAGGTGTTGGTCGCGCTCAGGGTCAGGGTGCCGGCCCCGGTTTTGCTCAAGCCACCGGTGCCACTGACCACCATGCCTACCTCGCGGGAGCCGGCGGTGTTCAGTGTGAGCGTGTTGCTGCCCAACAGCACAGAACCAGTAAGGTTGCTTGCCGACGACAGGTTGTTGAGGGCGACCCCTGCAGACGCGCCAGAAATATCCAGCACAGCGCCGTTGCTGCCCGAAACGTGCACTGCGCCTGACGCGACGATGCTGCCTGCACCCTTTATTTTCAAGGTCGCACCCCCGGTGATGTCGGTGTTGCCGGTGTAAGTGTTAACGCCACTCAGGGTCAGCGTACCGCCTGAAACTTCCAGACCACCACTGCCAGAACCGCCGCTGATCACGCCCGAAAACTCGTCGCCCGCCAGGCCCGCAGTGACCTTCAATCGCTGGTCCGCCCCGACCACCACATCACCCGCACCCGCCAACGACTGGAGGGTGGTGGTGCCAGCCGAAGGTGTGCCGGCGTTCAACACCGCGCCAGCACTCACATGCACTTTGGCAGCGGTCTCCAGCGCTTGTCCCGCGCTGTGGTTGGCCACCAAGGTGCCCGCTTCGATGCTCACCAAGCCCGTCAAAGTGTTACCGCCTGTTAAGGTCAATGCACCGCTACCCACTTTGCGCAATGCGCCCGCACCACTGATCACGCCTGAGATGGTTTGGTTGTTGGTGTCGCCTGTAGTCAGCGTCACCCCACTGCCCAACACAATGCCACCTGCCCCGCTAAGCGACGCAATGGTGTCCGTTGCTTCTGCGTGGTACGTTGCACCAGAAGCCACCACGACATCTGTGATATCGGCCAAGGTACCCGTGACCTTCAAGATGCCGGCATTGACTTGGGTATCACCCGCGTAGGTATTAGCGGCGCTCAGGGTCAGCGTGCCACTTCCCACCTTGCTCAACGTGCCCGTTCCACTGATCACGCCTGAGATGGTTTGGTTATTGACATCGCCTGTGATCAGCGTCACCCCAGTGGCAAGCGCCACCGCGCCAGCACCGCTCAAAGACTGAATGGTGTCACTGGCTTGCACCCTATAACTGGCAGCCGAAGCCACCACCACATCGGTGCTATCAGCCAATGTGCCCGTGACCTTCAAGGTGCCTGCATTGACGTTGGTGTCACCCGAGTAAGTGTTGGCACCCGACAGCGTCAATGTGCCGGAACCAAGTTTTGTCATCGTCACGCCCGAGCCTGAAAGGCCGGCGGCAAAAGTCACGGCTTGACCGTTGGTGTCGATCTTGATCGTTTGGCTGACCGCGTTAGAAATACGCGCCGAATAGTCCACCTGGTTATCGGTGCTGTATTGCAGTGCGCCGCCGTCAAATTGAATTGAGCCTGTGCTGTTACTGCCCAAAGCGTTGGCATTCCCCACATTCAACAAGCCTGCTGCCAGCGAGGTGCTGCCCATGAAGTTGCTGTTATTGCCCGTCAACGTGGCAGTGGCCGAACCACTTTGTTGCAAGGCACCTGCGCCAGAGATGACGTTGGCCACAGTGAAATCGTTGCTGCGATTCAGGGTCAGTTTGCCCCCGCTATCGATCACGATGTTGCTGGCCTCCGCCAAAGCACCGGTTGTGCCGTTGCCCAATTGGAGTGTGCCGCCAGCCACAGTCAAACTCCCGGTGTGGGTGTTTGTGCCAGTCAGCACCAACGAGCCAGAGCCCGACTTGGTCAAGCCGGCAGAGCCTGCGATCACGCCGGCATAGTTCACGCTGACACTGGCGTCGGTGCTGAACTTGCTGTTGGCAGTCACTGTGATGCCACGCAGGGCCGACAGGGTCATGTCGGCAGTGGCCTGCAAGGTGCCCCCATTCAGCGTGATGTTGTTGGCGATGACTGCTCCGGGCACAGCACCCAAATTGCGATCAGCAGACACCTGCAACACACCACCACTGAGGGTGGTGCCGCCCTCGTAGGCGTTGGCGGCATGGCTCAACACCAAAATGCCACCACTTGTTTTGGTCAAACGGCCTGTGCCTGAAATGGCACCTGTGACTGTCAGCGTGTCGCCTTGGGCAATGTCAAACGTGCTGTCCGCCGTCATCGAGATGGTGCCGCCCCACTGGCTGCTGGCGTCCTTCAAAGTGCCGCCCTGCAACACCAAGCCCTCTGCTGCTACCGTCACCCCCGCCAAGTCCAGCGTTGCTCCGCTGGCCAAAGTCGTGCCCCCTGCCGCGCTGCCCAAG